>NZ_BAAHJH010000001.1:4800000-8413449 GCF_054655275.1 Nocardia sp. IFM 10818 | reverse complement strand
GAACGTCGTCCTCCCCGGAGCTAGGTCGATAGGAGCAGACGGTCGGCACTGCTCGGCTCCCCCGGGAATGATGACTGGAGACCAGGAAACCGGGCGTCGGCGAGGCACCGTCGGCCCTACGAATATGCCACTCCAGGGGTCTTTCCACACAATTATCCACAGATGTGGAAAACCTGGGGATACGCGTCGCATCGCGTCGAATCCCCCGAATCGGGCGCGGACCTGCGGTTCTTCAGCAAACTTTCGGCAAAGATTCCCGCGGTCACTCGAATGCCTGGTGTCGAACCTCCGGCACGCCGGTTAAGGACCGTACACGAACCACCCCCGGCGACACGAACCCGCAGGAGACGGCGCGCCCAACCGCCCGGGCGGACCGGGAAAGGGCCGGTTGACCCCGAGTTTGACCCTCGTCCAGCAGATCAGTACCCTTCTACAGTCACCCTATGGTGCGGTGGCGGCTGCCTGCTGCCCGTGCCGACAAGGGTATTGCACCGAGGAATCATCCCGATTCCACGCGATGCGGCAGTTCCACCGAAAAGCTTCGGGCGTCACCGGACGCCCACCACCTAGAGGAGTGTTGACCGTGGCCAAGGGCAAGCGGACGTTCCAGCCGAACAACCGTCGTCGGGCGCGGGTCCACGGCTTCCGCCTCCGGATGCGCACCCGTGCGGGCCGCGCCATCGTCTCGGCGCGCCGTGCCAAGGGCCGCGCCAAGCTGACGGCCTGATTCGGTAATCACCCGATGCGGCGTATCACGTCTTGTTCGCCGTACGGTCTCTGGTCCCCTACCCGCCCGCACACCGGACGCTCAGGTGCTTCCTGAGCCGTATCGGCTGCATCGGCGTACCGACTTCTCCCGGACGGTGCGCCAGGGCCGGCGGATCGGGAGGCGGGATCTCGTTGTGCACGTACTGCTACACAACGACGATCAGGCGCACGGTTCCGACCCGGTCATCCGGGTGGGCGGTCCGCGTTTCGGCCTGATCGTCAGCAAGGCGGTGGGTCCGGCGGTGGTGCGCCACCGGGTGGCCCGCCGCCTGCGTCATATCTGCGCGAGCCTGGCGGCCGAGTTGCCGGACGGCGCCGATGTCGTTCTTCGCGCGCTGCCGGGCGCGGCCGATGCTCCCTCCGCCGAATTGGCGCGGCAGGTGCAGAGCGGATTGCGCAAACTCGGCACTCTCACCCGTGAATCAGGGCCGGCATGAACGCCCTGCGCGCCGCTGCCCGATTCCCGGCCAAAGCTCTGATATTTCTCATCGAGCTGTATCGGACCTATATCTCCCCCACTCGTATGCCGGTGTGCCGGTTCACCCCCACCTGTAGCGAGTACGCGGTGACGGCGTTGCGCACGCGTGGGCTGTTCGTCGGCCTCGGACTGGCGGCCGTGCGTCTGGCCAAATGCGCGCCCTGGCACCCTGGTGGGTGGGACCCGGTACCGGAGCGTCCGCAACGACGTCACCGGCACCCGGCACAAGCTTGTGAAGGGTCATCGCCCGCGGTGACCGGCGATACGAACGACGGGAGTGCATAGAGCCGTGCTCGACTTCATTTATTACCCGGTGTCGGCCATTCTGTGGTTCTGGCACAGGGTCTTCGGGTTCGCCCTGGGCAAGGACAATGGTCTCGCCTGGGCGCTGGCCGTGGTGTTCCTGGTGTTCACGCTGCGGCTGGTGCTCTACAAGCCGTTCGTGAAGCAGGTCCGCACCACCCGGCAGATGCAGGAGTTGCAGCCGCAGATCAAGGAACTGCAGAAGAAGTACAAGAACGATCGTCAGCAGATGACGATCGAGATGCAGAAGCTGCAGAAGGACCACGGCTTCAACCCGCTCATGGGCTGCCTGCCGGTGCTGCTGCAGGTTCCGGTGTTCCTGGGCCTGTTCCATGTGCTGCGCTCGTTCAACCGCACCGGGCACGGCTTCGGCCAGCTGGGCATGAGCCCCTACGACAACGCGCACACCGCGAACTATCTCTTCAACGCGGATGACGTCCAGTCCTTCTTGCGGGCGCGTATTTTCGGCGCTCCGCTGTCCTCGTTCATTACCGAGCCCAATAGCGTGCTGCAGTCCTTCGCCGATTACGGCGGCATCCCGGACAAGCTGAACATCGCGCTGGTGTCCATCCCGCTCATGGTGATCGCCGGTCTGGCAACGCATTTCAATGCCCGCGCCTCGGTGGCCCGGCAGAGCGCGGAGGCCGCGGCCAACCCGCAGGCCGCGCTGATGAACAAGCTGGCGCTGTGGGTGTTCCCGCTCGGCGTGCTCGTCGGCGGCCCGTTCCTGATGATCGCCATCCTGATCTACTGGGTCTCCAACAACATCTGGACCTACGGTCAGCAGCACCTCGTCTTCGGCCGCATGGAGAAGGAAGAAGAGGAGAAGAAGGCAGCCGCGCTGGAGCGCCGCGCCGCGAATGCCCCGAAGCCCGGCGCCAAGCCGGTCGATACTCGGAAGAAGCAGGACGCCGCCAAGACCGATGCCGTCTCCGATGCCGTCGACGGCGAGACGCCGAAGGCCGCGCAGAACGGCGCCAAGCCGGCGGCCGGCGCCAAGCCCGCGGGCGGCAAGAAGCGGTCCGGTAATCGCGGGCGCGCCAATCAGAAGCGCCGCCGCTGAGCCTGCCTCGAAAGCTTCGACGGCGCAGTGCGCCGACAACTCCAGATGAAGGAAACAACCATGACTGTTGAAACCGACGGAGGGGACCCCACAGTGACGGCTGCGACCGCGGCATCGGATACCGCAACGGACGCCGTGAACGACGCCGAGGAAGCGCTCATCGAAGAGGGTGAGATCGCGGGCGACTACCTGGAGCAGTTGCTCGACGTGCTCGACTTCGACGGCGATATCGACCTCGATGTCGAGGGCGATCGCGCCGTGGTGAGCATTGACGGCGGCAAGGATCTGACGAAGCTGGTCGGCCGTCGCGGTGAGGTCCTGGACGCGCTCCAGGAGCTCACCCGGCTGGCCGTGCAGCAGGCCACCGGTGTGCGCAGCCGCCTCATGCTCGATGTGGCCGGCTGGCGCGCCAAGCGCCGCTCGGAGCTGAGCGCGCTCGGCACCGAGGCCGGCAAGCGGGTGCTGGAAACCGGTGAGCGCGAGGCGCTCTCCCCCATGACCCCGTTCGAGCGCAAGATCGTGCACGATGCCGTCGCCGCCCTCGACGGCGTCGTCAGCGAGAGCGAAGGCGTGGAGCCGAACCGCCGCGTGGTGGTTCTCCCCGCCTGACACGCACCCCGCCTCGAGCCAGGGCCCCCGCGTCGAACCGACCGGGGGCCCTACGCTTGTACCGAGTCGGCCCCTCCCCCGCCCGCAGCCGTCTCCCCCGGATTCGGAGAGTCGAAGCAGGCGCTGCGACTTCTGCCCCGGGGGTTCGGGGGGCGAAGCCCCTGAGAGCCTCGAGAGTTGAGCAAAGTCGGAAGGATGTTTCACGTGGAACCTGGCACCGAGGTGACCGAGCCGAGTGGTCCGGTCGAACCGCCCGCCGTGGCCGCGGTGGTCTTCGGGGACCGGCTGGATATGGCCCGGCGCTACTACGACGCGCTCGCGGGCGTGGGTGTGGAGCGCGGCCTGATCGGTCCGCGCGAGGTGCCCCGGCTCTGGGATCGGCACATCCTCAATTGCGCCGTGATCGGTGAGCTCATCCCGCAGGGTGCGTCGGTGGTCGATATCGGCAGCGGCGCGGGACTGCCCGGCATCCCCCTCGCCATTGCCCGGCCCGATCTCCGGATCACCTTGGTGGAGCCCTTGCTGCGCCGCACCGTCTTCCTCGCCGAGTTCATCAATGAGGTGGGTCTGGACAATGTGACGGTGGTTCGCGGGCGCGCGGAGCAAGCGGGCGTGAAGAAGGAAGCCGGCGGCGCGGATATCGTCACCTCTCGCGCGGTCGCTCCGCTGGCGAAGCTGGCGGGCTGGTCCATGCCGCTGGTGCACGAGCACGGTCGGATGATCGCCCTCAAGGGCATCAGCGCCGCCGAGGAACTGGAACGCGATCGCGCCGAGCTGACCAAGGCGGGCGCGGGCCGTGCCGAAGTCATCGAGTGCGGTGCGGGCGTGCTGGAGACCCCCACCTTCGTCATCAGCGCCGAGCGACTCCCCCGCAGCGAACGCCGCGGCGCGCACCGTGCCGCCAAGCGCGCGGACCGAGCCAAGCGGCACTGAGTCTCGCCGCCCGGTGGCCATGTTTCACGGGAAACATCGTCACGGTGACGAAGCTGGGCTACCCTTCGGGATCGATCGATCGCCTTGTTTCATGTGAAACATCGACCGAAATTTCGTACGAGCTCGGCGATTTTGCGTGTCGCACCAAGTTCGTCTCCGTTCAACTTCCGTATTGTGTCTCCTACTGGCAAGCTAGTGATCGTCGAGCGTGAGCGCACACCTGCGATGCCCGGCAGGCTCGAAATCGACTGCACGTCAGTTGGGAACGGCGTCCGGAATGGGTATCGATCGCGCACCTCGTACCTCCTCGGTTCCAACGCAGCGCTGCGTGCTGGGATGGCAACTCCGCTCCCCCATCACGTACGCTGTCGCGGCTGCTGCCAGGTGCGGAAGAAATCAGCTCGGCCACGTGTCTTTGAGTTCTCGGGGTTAGGAGCCTGTATGTCCAACGGTCCGGCGAATGTTTCACGGGAAACAACGTCCCGGGTTCCCGGCATGCTCGATACCGGAGCCTTCGACGTGGAGGAGTTCAGCCGCACTCCGTTCGGGAACATCTCCGCCAACGAGACTCCCATTGCCGCCGAAGCCCAGCGCGCCAGCCAGGTGCTGCATCCCGGCAATGTGTCGCTGCCCCGGCCGCGGGAACAGCGCATCATTACCATCGCCAATCAGAAGGGCGGCGTGGGCAAGACCACGACCGCCGTGAATCTGGCCGCCGCGCTTGCCATCCAGGGGATGCGGGTGCTGGTCATCGATCTCGATCCGCAGGGCAATGCCAGCACCGCGCTCGGCATCGAGCACCACTCCGGAATTCCGTCGAGCTATGAACTGCTCATCGGCGAGTGCACCGTGCAGGAGGCGATCCAGCAGAGCCCGCACAGTGAACGGCTGCTGTGTATTCCGGCCACCATCGATCTCGCCGGCGCGGAGATCGAACTCGTCTCCATGGTCGCCCGCGAGGGCCGGCTGAAGCAGGCCATCCAGGAGGCCAACCTCGCCGGGTACGACATCGACTACGTCATGATCGATTGCCCGCCGTCGCTGGGCCTGCTCACGGTGAACGCCATGGTCGCCGCCAAGGAAGTCCTCATCCCTATTCAGTGCGAGTACTACGCCCTGGAGGGCGTGGGTCAGCTGCTGCGCAATATCGGTCTGGTGCAGTCGCACCTGAATCCCGAATTGCATGTCTCCACCGTCGTTCTCACCATGTACGACGGCCGCACCAAGCTCGCCGATCAGGTGGCGGAGGAAGTGCGCACCCACTTCGGCGATGCGGTGCTGCGCTCGGTCATCCCCCGCAGCGTCAAGGTTTCCGAGGCGCCCGGCTATGGAATGACGGTGCTCGATTACGATCCGGGTTCGCGTGGTGCGATGAGCTATCTCGATGCCGGACGAGAGATGGCGGCTCGCTCGGCGAGTCGGACCGCGGCGGGGACGCCGCCCGACGCAGAATCCGATATGTAGTGAATTTCCGGTGCAGTGAAATCCGGTGCGGTGCGCAATCGGGTGCAGGTGACGATGAAAGGGGTCGGTAGACCGATGAGTCAGGCGAAGAAGGGTGGACTCGGACGCGGTCTGGCCGCACTGATCCCGACCGGGCCCGCGGCCACCCAGGGGTTGGGCAGCGCCGCCGCGAACGTCGTCATCGGTCTCGATCCGATCGGGCCGCAGCCGGCTTCGGCCTTCCTGCACCGGGTTCCGGATCCCGCCGATGTGGCGGACGGCGTGGATGCGGGCGCGGTGTACCGGGAGATCCCGCCGGGCGATATCGAGCCCAATCCGAAGCAGCCGCGTCAGGTCTTCGATGACGAGGCGCTCGCCGAACTGGTGCACTCCATCAAGGAATTCGGCCTCATGCAGCCGATCGTGGTGCGCCAGGTCGAGTCCGGGCCGGAGCCGAAGTATCAGCTCATCATGGGCGAGCGGCGGTGGCGCGCGAGCCAGGAGGCGGGCCTGTCCGCCATTCCGGCCATCGTGCGCGAGACCGCCGACGAGTCGCTACTCCGGGATGCGTTGCTGGAGAACATTCATCGCGTCCAGCTGAACCCCCTCGAAGAGGCGGCCGCCTATCAGCAGCTGCTGGAGGAGTTCGGCGTCACCCATGAGGAACTGGCTTCCCGAATCGGCCGTTCCCGTCCGGTCGTGACGAATATGATTCGCCTGCTGAAGCTTCCGATTCCGGTGCAGCGCCGGGTGGCGGCGGGCGTGCTCTCCGCCGGACATGCCCGCGCACTGCTCGGCCTGGAGGGTGGAGCCGAGGTGCAGGAAGCCCTCGCGGAACGGATCGTGAAGGAAGGCTTGTCGGTTCGCTCGACCGAGGAAGCCGTGACGCTGTCCAACCGGAATCCGGATGCCGCGGTCACTCCCCCGGCGCCCAAGCGCAAGCCGATTCAGATGCCGGGTCTGCAGGATGTGGCGGAGCGGCTGTCGGAGTCGTTCGATACGCGCGTCACGGTGAGCCTCGGCAAGCGCAAGGGCAAGATCACCGTCGAATTCGGTTCGATCGACGATTTGGAACGAATCGTAAGCCTGATGGAGCAGTCGAAGCTGTAGCGGAGCCCCACCCAGAGGGTCGGGGCCGAAACGTCACTGTGACGCGGGGCCTGATGCCCTCGACGTCAGGTCCTGACACTATGGAAGAGGCGTGATTGCTTTGATCGCTTATTCTTGCTGGCGAGTAGATATTGATGCGGCGTGAGTGTGGATGAATCGGACAGCTGGAGGCTGAGCAGAGCGGTGTCGACCAGCGTTACCGCACTTACCCTCGGCGGGCTCGACAAACTCCCGGGCCACGCGCGCCGTTGCGTGTTCTGGGAAATGGATCCGGCCGTGGCGGCGGACTCCCGCGGTTTCAGCGACCCGGTCTTCGAGAAGGAGGCCTGGCTCTCCACCGTCATGCTCGAATGGGGATCCTGCGGGCAGGTGGCCTTGGTCGACGGGCAGTCGGCCGGATGTGCGCTGTACGCGCCGCCGCGGGTGGTGCCGCGGGCCGGGCTGTTCCCCACCTCCCCCGTGAGCCCGGATGCGGTCCTGCTGACCACGCTGCGGGCCGAAAAACCATATCAGCAGACCGATGTAGCCCATCAGCTGATTCAGGCCGTGGTGGGCGATCTGATGCGTCGCGGTGTGCGGGCCATCGAGGCGTTCGGGATCCGCTGGGATCCGCCGACCACCGCCATGTCGGAGCGGGGCGGGTCCATGATGTTCCTGGAGCGCATCGCGCCCACTCCCCTGCGGGCGCCGCGCAGCCCGTCGCATGCGGATGGCTGCTCGCCCGAGGCGTGCATGATCGATGCCGACTTCCTCGAGGATGTCGGGTTCAAAGTTGTTGCGTCACATCACCGGTTCCCGCGGTTGCGGCTGGAGTTGGACAGTGACCATCTGTGGAAGGAAGACGTCGAGCGGGCGTTGGATCAGCTGCTGGCGGCGGCGGAGCTGACGATGCCGACCCGCATGGTGACGCTCTGAAAAAGAGGGTGAGAGCGGAAGCTCTCACCCTCTTCTCACATCCTGTCTGCCGCAGCCAATTCCTCGGCCAGCAGCTCGGCGAAAGTGTATGTCCCCGTGGGCTGATCGTCCTGGCCGAGCAGGTACAGGCGCTTGACCGAGATCAGGATGGCTTCGGCGATCACATCGCGCATGCGCGGGTTGGTGAGGACCGAGGCGTCGTATTCGCTGGTGAGATAACCGATGTCGACCTGGACGGTGGGCATCTTGGTGAGGCGCAGCAGATCCCAGGTGCGGGCGTGGGTGCGGCAGTCCTGCAGGGAGGTTCGCGCCACGATCTCGCGCTGGATGAAGCCGGCCAGCACCTGGCCGATCATCGAGGTGGAGCCGTGCGAATTGCCGAAATGGAAGCTGGCCACACCGCTGGCCGCGCCGCTCGGATTGCCCGCGCAGCGCAGCGAGATCATCAGATCGGCGTCGAAGGTATTGGAGGTCTCGGCGCGTTCGGCATCGGAGGGGTTGGCGCCCCACGGCCGGGACAGGAAGGTCTCCATGCCGGTGGCGGCCATGCGGCCCTCCAACCGGCTGGCCAGATCCCACAGGATCTCCGACTCGTACACGTCACCGAATTCGGTGGGCACGGCCGCGCCCTTGTCCGGACCGCCCAGGCCCGGATCGATGACGATGCGCTTGCCGGTGAGCTGCGGCCCGGCCCGGTGCACCACCTCTTCCTCGGCGATGCGGTGCGGATTGCCGCCGGTCACGCGCGCGCCCAGCAGGTCCAGTGAGCGCAGCGTGTCCGGACCGCAGATGCCGTCGGAGGACAGGCCGATCTCGCGCTGGAACGAGGTGAGCGCGTCATGGGTGTGCGGGCCGAAATAGCCGTCCACCCGGTGCACGTAGAACCCGAGGTCCTGCAGGCGCCGCTGCAGGGTGGCGACATCGTCGCCGTACAGCGGCGCCGACAGCTGATAGATGAGGGTGCGGGCGCCGAGGCGGTAGGACGCCTCCTTCAGCGCCCGGTAGGTCGCCGGGCCGACCACGCCGTCCACGAGCAGGCCGCGATGCTGCTGGAAAGCGCGTACCGCGGAATCGAGATCGTGATCGAAGGTGGCGTCGGCGTCCTTCCAGTACTCCCCGTTGCCGCCGACCGGATCGGAATGGGGGTGGGTGTGCAGGAATCCGAGGCTTGCCAGGGTGCTCCGAACCTCAGCTACGGCTGGTCCAGTATCGCCGTGACGAAGTCGGTGCATGCGTAAGAGCCCTTTCCTTCCGCCAACCCGGGTACCCACTCATGCGCAGGTTCACACCTGCGCACGACCGGAGCGTCGGTCGATTGTCGCAGACCCGGACGGATTATCGGCAACTGTCGAGTGCAGGCATCCTACGGCGCGTCGTTAGAGAACACCTTCGAGTTCGCGCAAGAGGGCCGCTTTGCCCTTCGCGCCGACGATCCGCTTGATTTCCTTGCCCCCTTGGAACAGCACCATGGTAGGCAACGACAGGATGCCGTAGTGCTTCGAGGTCTCCGGATTGGCGTCGGCGTCCACCTTCGCGATGGTGATCTTGTCGGAATTGGCGGCGGCGATCTCCTCCAGCACGGGGGCGACCATCTTGCACGGACCGCACCAGGCCGCCCAGAAGTCGACCAGGACCGGCTTCTCGCTCAACAGCACATCGTCGGCGAAGGTGGCGTCGGTGACGGTCTTCGTGGCGGTGGTCTTGGCGTCGGACATGGGGACTCCTCTTAGTTGTTCACTTCGACCGGCTGACCGGCGTGTTCGAGAGTATTGCTGGTGATGTCGCCCTGCTCGGCCAGCCAGCGTTCGGCGTCGATGGCGGCGCGGCAGCCGGTGCCGGCGGCGGTGATGGCCTGCCGGTAGGTGTGGTCGACCAGATCACCGGCGGCGAACACGCCCGGGACGGAGGTGTAGGTGGTCGGATCCTGCACCTTCACATAGCCGTCCGGATCCAGGTCGACCTGGCCGGCGACCAGCTCGCTGCGCGGATCGTGGCCGATGGCGACGAACAGGCCGGTGGCGGCCAGCTCCGAGGTCTCGCCGGTGCGGGTGTCGCGCAGAGTCAGGCTGGTGACACTCGAATCACCGTGCACCTCGGTGACTTCCGCGTTCAGCACGAAGCGGATCTTGTCGTTGTTCTTGGCGCGGTCGAGCATGATGCGGGACGCGCGGAACTCCTCGCGGCGGTGCACCACGGTGACGCTGGAGGCGAACTTGGTCAGGAAGATGGCCTCCTCCATGGCGGAGTCGCCACCGCCGACCACCACGATGTCCTGGCCCTTGAAGAAGAAGCCGTCGCAGGTGGCGCAGGCGCTGACGCCGCGGCCGAGCAGCTTCTGCTCACCGGGGACGTTCAGGTAGCGGGCGGCCGAGCCCATGGCCAGGATCACGGCGTAGGCCTCGAAGGTCTCGCCGCCGACGGTGACCTTCTTGATGGTGCCGGACAGGTCGAGGGCCTCGACGTCCTCGGTGCGGATGTCCGCGCCGAAGCGCTTGGCCTGCTCGCGCATCTCCTCCATCAGGTCGGGGCCCATGATGCCCTCCCGGAAGCCCGGGAAGTTCTCCACCTCGGTGGTGGTCATGAGGGCGCCGCCGAACTGGGTGCCTTCGAACAGCAGGGGTTCGAGTTCCGCACGTGCCGCGTAGACAGCTGCCGTGTAGCCGGCAGGTCCGGAACCGACGATGATCAGGTCGCGAACAGGCGTACTCAAAGGGCCCTCCGGGGAAGTTGTGAAACAAGCGTGTCGGTCAACAACAGCCTAAACGGCGTTGTTCCCGGGGTGCCTTCGCGGCTGGTAGGTGGGGGCTGCGCCCCCACACCCCCCAAGAGAAGGGGATTAGGGCGGGGGCTAAGCCCCCGGACCCCCTTAGGGCTGCGCCCGGCCTTTGGGCTACCGCCCCTGTGCGCTAGCCGATGTCGGAGCTTGCGAGGACCTGGGGGTTGGTTGCGGTGCAGCTTGTGCCGAGGACTGCTGCGGTGATTTGGGGTGCTTCGGGGCCTGCCAGGAGGACGAGGACGGCCTTCTGGCCGGAGAAGGTGACATTGCGGGAGCCTAGGACGGGGCGGTCGAGGGCGGCGGCGCGCAGGCATTCGGTGAGGGCGTTGCCGGTGGCGAGCGGGCCTGTGATGTCGTGGCGCCCCATGGCGGTGAGGACGTCCGTGGCGGGCAGATCGGCCGCCAGCTGGAATTCGGTGGCGGGCTGTGGGTTCGGGGTGGCGCTGCGGCTGCGGACGGCGTCCACGGCCACTACGGCGCCCGCCAGGAGGGCGATGGCGGCCGCGGCGGCGGTGAGCCAGCGCAGGCGGCGGGAGGTGGGTTCGTCGAATCGTGAGGGGTGGGGGGCGAATTCGGGGGTGTCGGCGTCCTCGTCGAGGTCGCTGAGGTCGAGTTGGCCGGTATCGAAGTCGGGGGTGCGCAGGGCGGGCATGGGGGCGGTGGCGGGCGGAGCCGGATGGGTGGAGCGGTTGGGGGCGCGGAAGTGGTGCACGGTGCCGATCTGCTGTTCGCCGGTGTCGGTGAGGTCGGCGGTCACCAGATCGTCGATCATGCGTTCCAGTTTGGCCGCCACCGCGGGGGGCATGGGGTGGGCGATGTTCTCGTCGCGGGCCAGGTCGTGCAGGCGGGAGTTCACCTGGTCGAGCGAGGCCAGATAGCGCATGGCGGCCGGATCGCGGCGGACCGCGGACCACAGCTGCTCGGACAGTTCGGCCGGCACATTGCCGGCGTGCAGATCGGCGAGCAGTTCGGGGGAGAACGGCGGGCCGGAGATCGTCCCGGCCGCCATTGCTCCTCCTACGTTCGCATCCATCGCCCCTCCAGATCGGGTCCGATATATGGCATTCAAATGTCCATGGAATTCAGGTGTGCTTCGAGGCGCTGGCGGCCGCGGGCGCACCGGCTCTTGATGGTTCCGACCGGAACTCCCAGCAGCGCAGCGGCATCCGCGACCGAATAACCCTCCAGCTCGACGGCGACCAGCGCGCTGCGTTGTTCGGCGGGCAGCGTGAACAACGCGGCGTCGACCACAAGCGTGGTTTCCAGGTCCGCGAAATCGTCGCGGGCATAAGGGTGTTCGGCTAGCGACTCTGCGGGCAACGTTACCGTGTGGCGGGTCTTGTTGCGGCGTATCCGATCCAGGCACGCGTTGACCACGATGCGGTGCAACCAGGTTCGGACCTCGGCATCGCCCCGGTAGGAGGCCGCGCCGCGATGCGCGGACAGCATGGCGTCCTGCAGCGAGTCGGCGGCGTCCTCGGGCGTGCGGCACACCCGCAGCGCGGTTTGGTAGAGGTGATCGCGGTGGCGCCGCAATAGTTCGGCGAATGCGTGCCGCTCGCCGATGGCGTGCGCGGCCAGCAGTTCGCGGTCGGAGGCTTCGACCGTCGCTGTCCTGTATTCGTTCGCTGCCGACATACGACCCCTAAGACGGGCGCTGCTACATGCGTCGACCAGGACCGAGAATCGGATCCTGGGTAGATCCCCTACCGAAGAAATCGGCAAGATCATATCGAAGATAACGATTCGGTAGCAATGGATTGGCCCAGAAAAGTGCAGCTAGCGGCGCTGCATCGGGCGAACCGGACGACTAGGGCGCTCCTAGGGCGCGGCTTCGAAACGCACTTCGGCAATGGCCGACTGGAACTGCCCCCCGTTGTTACCCAGAGCGGTGATCCAAACCAGAACGTAGCGGGCCGGCTGATCGGCCTTCACCGGGATCTCGGTGACCCCGTCGCCGAGGGTCGCCGACCCGATCAGCTGTGTCTGATCGAGGGTCGGCGAGGCGGTCGGCGAGGTGCGGATCTCGACCTGGGTGCCGGGCGACGGCGAGTCGATGATCACCTTGGTGAGCTTGGAGGGGCTGCCCAGCGTGGCCAGCACCCCCACGCCCTTCTTGAGCGCGGGGAACTGCTGGAAGTACGCGTCGGTGCGCCACACCGTGCTGGGGTTGTTGTCCAGCACGGCGCCGATGCTGCCGACATTGTCGGGCGTGCCCTCCGGCGAGAACACCATGGCCCCGGTGACCGGCACCGGCACGCCGCCCGTGGCCGCCTCGGCCGGGGAGGTCTCGGCCGGGCTCGCACCGGGTACGGCCGGGGCCGAACTGGAGGTGGTCAGGCCGATATTGCGCTGTTCGTTGAGCGGTTCGCTGGAGGTGCCGGGCGCGAACACGCTCAGCAGCCACCAGATGATGACGCCCACCACCAGCGCGGCCAGCACGCCGAGCCCGACCAGGATCCACATCATCCGCTGCGAGCGTTCCTTCTCGGCGGCGAGCAGTTCCGGATCGGCCAGGGTCTCGTCCGGTGCGCTCGGCGGCCGCTGGCCCAGTCGCAGCACCGGAATGAAATCGGTCTTCTGATCCACCACCGAGGCCTGTTCCAGCACGTGCTGGACGGTGGCGGCGGTGCGCACGCCCTTGTTGGACTCCAGCGAGCGCACCGCCACCGCGGAGATCTCGAAGGGCACCTCGGGCCGGATCGTCCTGGGCTCCACCGGAGTTCCGTCCGGGCCGAAATCGGCCAGCGGCAGCCCGCCGACGGTGGCCGCGCTGCCGGTGAGGCCACCGGTGCGGATCGGCCAGTGCGCGGTGATGAGCGCGTAGAGCATGGCGCCCAGGCCGCGCACATCCGATTGCGCGTCGGAATCGGACAGCGTGCCGGGGAAGGCCAGCACCGCGTCACCGGTGGCGCTGATGCGCACCCGGTCCGGATGGTCGATGGACAGCGATCCGCCGCCGCGGTGCGCCATTTCGGCCGCCGCGGCCAGCGCCCGGATGGCGCGCGCCGCGCCGATGGGCGAGGGCACCGTATCGGCCATCTCCTTGAGCGAGCGGCCGGGTGTCCATTCGGCCACCACGATGCCGCCGGAGGAGCCGCGCACCACATCGAGCACGCGAGCCAGGCCGGGCGAGTTGATCCGGCCCAGACGCAGGGTGCGGGACAGGATCGCCTGCGGCCCATCGTGTCCGGAGTTGTCGGCGGCCTTCTGATCGGCGTCGACGAAGGTGAGAGCGACCTCGCGGTCGAGTTTCACATCCAGGGCCTGCCAGAACCTCAGCCCGCGCGCACCACCGTGACCGGCGAGCAGCCGGTAGCGGCCACCGGCCACCGAAGCGCCCGGAATCAGCTTTGGGCCGCGCTGGATTCGCTTGGTCGATTCCACCCGCATGGGCGGCATCTGCGGCGAAACCGCCTCGTAGACGCCGGTTTCCGGACCACCGGTCTCGGGCTCGTCGTCCTCCGGTAGGTGTTCCGGCTCCTCGTGCGCGTGCTCGGCGGAGCCGTCCGCGGTCCGGCCGGCGGAGGCGGGCGGACCGCCCGGCTTCCCGGCTGTCGGAGGCGTATCCGTGGAGAGCCCGCCGCCCGCGGTCGCTGAAGATTCGGCGGCCGGGACACCGCCCGCCGCGTCGTCGCTCACCCTCGCTCCTCCTTCGCCCTGGTGTGTCGAAGACCGATAATTCGGGGCCGCAACCGGTTCGCCGGCATCCGAAGGGGTGCGGGCACCGGCATCCGCGCGGGTGCCGGAGGCGCCGGATCCGGCGGTTGCGCTTCTCTGCGGAACAGGGTACGGGAACTCGCCCGTGCCGGTGATGTCAACCGCATCGGGTCGGATAACCGGCAGCACCATGGTCTGCGCGTCGAGATACGGATCGAAGCGGTAGTAGTACGGCGCCGCACGCAGATCCGGCTTCGGCAGCAGTGTGGTGTCGTGCAGGTCCTCGATCGGCTCGCCGTCGAGGCCGAGATCCGGCTTGGGCGGGCTGATGCCGAGGCGGCGCGAGAGGGCGACGGTAATGGCCACGATCTCCGGAATGCCGGCCAGGCGCATGAGCCCGAAGGCGACGGTGAACATGACGATGGCGTCGATGCCGACCCGGATGAATGAGCCGATGCCACCGAAGGATTCCGACAGGCGATCCAGCCCGATCACGGTGTCGGCGATGAGCATGACCGCGCCACCCGCCACGGCAGCCAGGACGACGCGCGTGATCGTCTTGCCGACATTGGCCATGTGCAGATCACCGAGACTGCGGTGCAGCAACCAGCCTCCGATCACCGCACCGGTTACGTAGCCGAGGCCGTTGGCAACGCCGAGCGCGATCACCACATGGTCGGCGGACACGAACGCAGGCGCCAGTACCGAGAGCAGGATCTTGACGGAAGTGATGCCGAGGACGATCCAGGTGGGCGTCCACGCTTGTTCGCGTGCGTAGAACACCCGCAGATGAATCAGCACCAGCGAGTACGGAATCAACGTGAATGCCGACCATGACACCGCCTCGCCGAGCCGTCCAGCGCTGTCGGTGAATCGGCCGTAGCCGAGCAGGGCTTCACCGACCTGCGGTCCGGCGAAGGTCAGGAAGGTGACCACCGGGACGAGCGCGATCATGGTGAGACGGGTGGCGGTGCCGAGATCGTCGACCACCGCCGGTGTGTCGTCAGCGGCGGCATTGCGGCTCAGCCGCGGCATGATGGCGGTCAGCAATGTCACGCCCAGCACGCCATACGGCAATTGCAGCAGTAGCCAGGCATTTTGGTAGATGGCCGGTCCGGCGAGGTCGTGGCTGGACGACACATTGGTAGCCACGATGAACCCGATCTGGCTGATCAGGACGTACAGGATGATTGCCGCGGCCATGCCGGCGAACTGCTTGAGCCGCGCGTCGATCCCCCACAGCGGCCGCAGGTCGATGCCCTCGCGGCGGATGGCCGGCACCAAGCTGACCGCCTGGACGATCACGCCGAGAGTTACGCCGATCCCGAGCACCAGCAGTTTGGGTTCACTCATGCGAACCGGATCGAGAGTGATCTCACCCGGGGTCAGCGCATAGAACACCAGGACGGTCAGCACCACGACGTTGTTCAGCACCGGAGCCCACGCGCCGGGCTTGAATACGCCGTGCGTGTTGAGGATGGCCATCAGCAGCGCCGACATGCCGTAGAAGACGATGGCCGGCAGCAGCAGGAAGGTCAGCGCGGTGGTCAGCTGTGTGCTGACCTGGCCGTCTTCGGACAGGAATATGTGTGTGGTCAGCACAGGCGCCGCAGCGGTCGCCAGGACGGTGCCGATCGCGAGCACGGTGAATGCGACGGTGAACAGCCGCCGCACGAAGGCCGCACCGCCGTCGGCGTCTTCCTTTTCCGCTCGAACCAGGGTCGGGACGACGATCGCCGTGAGCACCGCGCCGAGCAGGAATTCCGAGATCATCATCGGAATGGTGTTGGCGACCGTGAAGGCGGAGGCGATGGCAGGGCCGAGTACCGCCAGCAGCAGCAGCTGTTTGCCGAAGCCGGTGATGCGGCTGATCAGCGTCGCGATGGCGATGGACCCGGTGTCGCGGACCAGCTTGGACTTCGAATTCTCGGTCTTCGCGGGCGCTTTCGCGTGCTGGGCGGTGGCCGTCGCGCCGGGCAGTTTGCGCGGCAACGGCTGTCGCTGCGGGTTCGACATCGGCGGCGTCGGATAGCGCTGCGGTCCGGGCGCTCGGTTTCGGTCCTGCGGATCCCGATGGCCCCAGTGGTAGCGCTCTTCGGGTTCCGGCGGGGCCGGGCGGGCCGGGCGCTGTGGTGGCAAGGGCCGTTGCGGCGGTCCGGGGCGTTGCATGATGGGCCCGGATTCGGAGGGTCGCGGTCCCCGCACCGGTGGCGGACCGGACGGTTGACCCGATGGCGGGCGCCCCGGCGCCCCGTACGGATTTCCGGGCGCCGCGGGGGGAACGTTCCCGCGCGGGCCGGGTCCCTGCGGTCCGGGCCGGGAGACGCCCGGAACCGGCCTGCCCGCACGCGGTCCCGGTTGCGGACCACCCGGTCCTGGCTGCGGTCGGCCCTCTCCGGGTTGCAGTGGTTCCTCCCCTGGTTGCAGTGGACGCGGTACGGGCTGGGGTCGCCGACCGGGCGGCGGACCCTGCCGGGGCCCGCGTTGCGGTGGCACGCCGCGCTCCCAGGGCGCGGAGGGCGCCCGGCGCGGTGGTGGCCCGTCGCTGCCTTCGGGTCGGCCGGATGAGCGTGGGCCATCGCCGTATTCGCTCATCACGCCTCCTTTCGCAGCTCGCGTTTCCGCGCGCGCCGGAACCGGTTCACCCGACGTCGGGTTTCCGGGTCGAAGCCCTCATCGGCCGGGTCGGATTGACCCCGGAAGCGGTGCCACAGTCGCCGGCCGGCCAGCAGGAGCAGCAGTGCCCCGGCGCACGCGGTAATTATTGCCAACACACGACCGTAGGCGTTGGATCGCACCGATACCGAAACCTCGTTGCCGAGCGGCACGCCGTCCGGCGTGGTAAGTGCGATGGGGATCACCAGGTTCCGGCTGTCGGACACTTCGGTCGGGATCTGGAAGGACCGGGTGCCCTTGGCGGGTAATACCTGTTCGCCGATATCGGTGATGTTCGTCTCGGCGGGCGCGTCGATCCGGAATTTCACCCGGATGGCGACCGGCAGGTCGTTGCGCGCCACCAGCAGCAGCGGGCTCTGCTCGGAGGCGAGGGTGTACACGCCGCCGGGCGGCAGCACCGTCACCGAGCCGAACAGTTCGGTCAGGGTGCGGGTGGTCTGGTCGATGCGGCGTTGCGCGGTGGTGTCCGGGCCGCTGGAGGCGGCGCGGCGGTCGGAGAGGGTGAGCACCCGGATCAGGTCGTCGCGCAGCGGATTCAGGAAGGCGCGCGGGCCGAGCTCCTGCTGCGGCACCTCGGCGAGCGCGTTCATCAGCTCGGTGATCCGATGCGCCTGCTGCCGTACGGGTTCGGCGAAGTGCGCGGGCACCGCCTCGTCGGCCGCCTGCGGCAGGTAGTCCAGCACATAGGACTGCGGGTCCGCCGGCTGCGCCAGCAGATCGGCGAAGGCGCGGGGCGTGGCGAGATTGTTGCGGAAGAGCAGTTCGAGCTGGCCGAGCAGGGCGGTGGCCTCGTCCCGGTTGGCGCCCCACTGCTGCGGCGGCATGAGCAGCGCCGAACGCGCCCGCTCCGGCTGTGGATTGAGCGCGGTCCAGGAGATGGCGCCCAGCGCGTCCTGCAGGCGGGCGGCGCGGGAGTCGTTGGTGACGTCGTAGCGCACCGCCTCCGGGGTGAAGGGCGGGGTGGGCGGATGCGAGCCGACCGCGGCCAGCGCGGTGGCCGACCAGATGTCGAAGGTGGCGGCCCGCAGTTCCGGGGCGGCCGGGGGCGGGGTGCCGTCGGTGGCGGGCGCCGGTCCGGTAATGCCCGCCAGCCGCACCACATCCGGGTTCAGCGGCTCGGCGGGCTCCTCGGGGGTCCGGGCGGCGGTGAGATTGGATTGGCCGCCGGCCTGCTCGACCGCATTGCCGGCCAGCACGGTGGTGGTGAACCCGTGGTGGGCGAACAGCGCGGCCGCCTCGTCGTCGATGGTCCCGGCATCGGGAATGGCCACGCCGCGCACGGATTTCACCGACAGCAGCGAATCCACCAGGTCGGCGGGGCCGTTGAGCGCCCGGTCGGCGAGGGTCACATCGCCGACCGCGGCCAGCGCGGTCGGGTCGACCTGCGCGAACGGCAAGGCCACCACGCACATTCGGGCGGCCAGGGTGCGCAGCCGCTCCAGCCATTCGGTGGCGGCGTGCGCGCCGCCGCCCGCGCGGGTGGGGCCGTCCGGATCCGAGGGGCTGGCCAGCACCCGGTAGCCGTTCACCATGTCGGACACGGTGATCAGCAGATCCGGGTCGATGGCCAGGCACAGCGCGCCGCTCAGCGTCTTCTCGCGCCCGCCGCCCGGTTCGAGCGCGGTCTCCAGGGCCGAGAGCAGCTGATCGAGGCGTCCGCCCGAAGTGAGCGAGGCGGCCAGATCGTCATCGGTGAGCAGCGCCTGACCGTCGGCGGATCCGGGCCGCCCCGCCACCAGGCGCGGCCGGTCGGCCAGCGGCCACAGCATGGTGGTGGCCACCGGCGCGGCCGGCGCGGGTGCGGCCGGAACGGACTGCGTCGCAGGTTCTCCCGGGTCGGTGGCGGGCGCGGGCACCCCGAGCACCGGAAGCAGGAAGCGGGCGTCGTCGAGGCGGGCCTGACTGCCGTAGGCGGGTTCGCCGTTCACATTGAGCAGCAGCGGATAGATGCCCGGCTCGGTGATGTCGAGCGCGGAGATCTCGCTGGGCAGTGCGGCGGAGGAGTGCAGGGCGACGGTGAGGCTGAACTGTTTTCGCTGGCCCGGCGTCAATTTCTCGGCGATGTCCTGGAATTCGCCGGTGATGTCGTAGTTGATCTGGTCCAGCCGCAGGGTGGAGCGCAGCCCGCTCGGCGTGCTGACGGCGGCGGCGCGCTGGATCCGGACGCTGATATCGGAGACCGGGCGATCGCCGATATTGGTGACGGTGCCGGAGACCACGAAGTACGGATCGCTGGTGGCGGTAATGGTCGACGGCGTCACCGAATCCAGCGACATCTTCAGGAACTTCGAGTCCGTCTGCTGGCCGTTGCCGTTGCCGGAGCCATTGCCGGTCGGTTGCGCCGCCGCGAGCGGCGGGCACGCGACCGGCCCGGCCGCGGCGAGTGACAGCACGGTCAGCGCCACCGCGACCAGCGACAGCATCCAGCGGTGCAGAACCCCCTCGGTTCGAGTCGAGTGTGCCGCCGCGGTGTCCCTGTCCGGATACCCAGACCCCGCACGCGTCATTGTCTGCCGTTCTCCATCCGGTCGATCAGCCGGTTCGCGACTTCGGCCAGCCTCCGTTCGTCCGCGTAGGCGAGGCGGGAATCGAGCTCGCTCAAGGGAACCCAGGCCACCTTGGTGACCTCCACGTCCGCGTCGGACAGTTCCCCGCCCAGCGACCGCATCAGATAGTGGTGCACGGTCTTGTGCACGCGGCGGCCCTCGGTGACGAACCAGTAGTCGATGCTGCCGAGCTCGGCGACCACGGTGCCGTGGATGCCGGTCTCCTCCTGGACCTCCCGGATGGCGGTCTGCTCGGCGGTCTCCCCCTCTTCGATGTGTCCCTTGGGCAGCGACCACAGCAGTCGCCCGCGCCGGTCGGTGCGGCCGATCAGCGCGGCACAGCGTTTTTCCCGCGGCCCGTCCAGCCCGTCGACCACCAGCCCGCCCGCGGAGGTCTCGCGGACCGTGCGCATGCGCGGCTGTTTCGCGGCACCACTCTTCGCAGCACCACCGGCCGAACCACCACGGCGCCGGGGCTGGCGACGTCGACTGTTCGCGCGATCGGCCGGGGACACTGCGCCAGTCTATAGGGCAGGTTGCCCCGGACCGCCCCATGCGGGCCGGTGCCGTTCGTTCCGCTTTATAAGGGGGTTGAACGGCACGGGTGCGGAAACGATTTGCCCTACTCAACTAAGCTGCATTTTCGTGGTTTCGCCGAAGTCCGAGGAAGCAAGCGTGGATCGCCGTACCCGATTGCTGGCCGCGGCGGCGATAACCGTCGGCCGGCTCTCGGAGGTGCTGACCCCGCTCGGGGAGTTGTTCGCCGCCCGCGGGCATGAGCTGTACCTGGTGGGCGGCACCGTGCGCGATGCCATCCTGGGCCGGCTCGGCACCGATCTGGACTTCACCACCGATGCGCGGCCGGAGGTCGTGCAGGAGATGATGCGCGGCTGGGCCGATCATCTGTGGGATACCGGCGGGCTGGCGTTCGGCACGGTGAGCGCGTCCAAGGACGGGCAGCAGCTGGAGATCACCACCTTCCGCAGCGACAGCTACGACCGGGTGTCGCGCAATCCGGAGGTCACCTTCGGCGACACCCTGGAGGCCGATCTGGTGCGCCGCGATTTCACCGTCAATGCCATGGCGGTGCGGATCGGCGGGCTCGGTGAGCTGGAGTTCGTCGACCCGCTCAATGGGATGGAAGCCCTGCTCGCGGGCGTGCTGGATACGCCCGCGCTGCCGCAGGATTCGTTCCAGGACGATCCGCTGCGCATGCTGCGCGGTGCGCGTTTCGTCTCGCAGCTGGGTTTCCGGCTGGCCCCGCGGGTGCGGGCGGCCATCATCGATATGGCCCCGGAGATCGATCGCATCACCGCCGAGCGGGTGCGCGCCGAATTGGACAAGCTGATCGGCGGCGAATACCCCACCGACGGTATCGATGTCATGGTCGAGACCGGGCTGGCCGAGCGGGTGCTGCCCGAGGTGCCGGCCATGCAGCTGGAGATCGACGAGCACCACCAGCACAAGGACGTCTACCAGCATTCGCTGACCGTGCTGCGGCAGGCCATCGACCAGGAGGAGGGCGATCCGGACCTGGTGCTGCGCTGGGCCGCGCTGCTGCACGACATCGGCAAGCCGCCCACCAAGCGCAATGAGCCCGGCGGCGGCGTGAGCTTCCACCACCACGAGGTGGTCGGCGCGAAAATGGTGCGAAAGCGCATGCGCGCCTTGAAGTATCCGAAGCAGTTCACCGAGGACGTGGCGCGGCTGGTCTACCTGCACCTGCGCTTCCACGGCTACGGCAAGGGCCAGTGGACGGATTCGGCCGTTCGGCGCTACGTCACCGACGCTGGTGACCTCCTCCCCCGCCTGCACAAACTCGTCCGCGCCGACTGCACCACCCGCAACAAGCGCCGAGCCGCGCTGCTGCGCTCCACCTACGACGACCTGGAAACACGCATCGCGAAGATCCAGGAGCAAGAGGATCTGGCGCGAGTACGTCCGGACCTCGACGGCAACGCCATCATGGAACTCCTCGACCTACGCCCCGGCCCGGACGTGGGCAAGGCCTGGAAGTTCCTGAAGGAACTGCGCCTGGACCGCGGCCCGATGGACCGCGACGAGGCCGAGGCAGCGCTGCTCGAGTGGTGGAGAGAACAACTCTCGTAACTCTCAGGGGCTTCGCCCCCGAACCCCTTCGTAACTTTCAGGGGCTTCGCCTTCGAATCCCCTCGGAGTTCTGTGGCTTCGCCTTCGAATCCCCTCGATCTCTGTGGCTTCGCCTTCGAATCCCCTCGATCTCTGGGGCTCCGCCCCGAGCCCCTCGGAATCCGGGAGGCTTCGCCCTCGAACCTCTCGGAACCCTGGGGTTTCGGCCTCGAACCCCCTCGATCTCTGGGGGTTTGGGGGCGTAGCCCCCAAGTACCCCTTCTTTCAGAAGACGATCAGCGTCGTTCCGGCGACTATGGCCGAGCGGATTTGGGCCAGGTCGAAGGAGCCGGTCAGGCCGGGGAGGTCGGCGGCGAAGTGGATGTAGTCGCCGCGGCGTTCGGCGCGCAGGATGCGGGCCTGATTCGGCATGTCCGTCAAGGGAATCGAGTCCAGCCTGGTCATCCGGCGTGGGGCGCGAACTTTGCGCCAGTGGGCGCTGTGCACCGTGATGGTGAGCACGTTGTCGGTGATTTCGGCCGCGGCGAGGGCGCGAATGCGTCGGCGGCGATGTTGCGCCAGGATGAGGCCGTCCTCGGCGGGTTCCAGCTTCCAGTCCGGCTGCCAGGTATTGATCCAATCCACCAGCGCGGCAACGGAGATGACTCCGGTGAGATCCAGTTGCGCGGCGCGGATCTTGGTGGGCACGCCGGGGATCAGCCGCACCCCGTGGGCGATGACGGTGAGCTCCTCGATCGGATGCCGGTTCCAATGCAGCTGGGTGAGCACGGTTTTGGTCTGGAAGTGGGCGCCCCGCCGCCGCACCTTGAGGGTGTGCAGGGTGGCGCGCAGCTCATGGCCGAGGAAGGTGGCGTTGACTTCCTGCCCGCCGAACTGGCTGAGGATCCCCTCCGACAGCAGGGTCATGAGCACGTCGGGCATGAGGGCGGTGACCGTCCCGGCCCCGAAATCGGCCACCGGATCCAGCCACGCGGTGGTGAAGCTGGTCCACTGCTCCACCCAGCTCTGATCGAACAGGCGTTTACCCAGGTCCATGCCCAGGTCCACCGCCCGCAATGGTGACCAGGCCTTCGGATCGAAATACGTGGCCATGATTTCTTCGAGGGTACTGGCCGGTAGTGACATCTCCGGATACTCCGGAGTGACCTGGGCCACTCCAATTCAATCCTTGTCGATCTCTCCCAAACCGGTATAGCGGCAAGGCTCCGCATTTGCGGATTCATCCTATTGGTAGTTCCGCAGATGCGGATCTATTCTCCCCTTCATGCCCGAAATTCGGATTCGCGACGCCGCTCTGCTGCTGGGAGTCAGCGATGACACCGTCCGCCGGTGGGTCGACACCGGCTTGCTGCGGGCGCACAAGAACGAATCCGGTCGCCTGGTGGTGGACGGGGCCGAGCTCGCGGAATTGGCCGTCGAGCAGGCCAGGCCGCCATTGACCCGGCTGGGCAGCGCCAGTTCGGCGCGCAATCGATTTCCCGGACTGGTCACCCGTGTGGTGGCCGATACGGTGATGGCACAGGTGGAGATGCAATGCGGACCGTTCACGGTGGTGTCCTTGATGAGCAGCGAGGCGGTGCGCGAACTCGGTCTGCGGCCGGGCAGCATCGCGGTGGCGAGCGTGAAGGCGACCAATGTGGTCGTGGAGACCGCCACGGAAAGCGGTGGCGGCGAGTAGGTTTCCGCTCGGCGGCGGCGCTGGCCGCGGCCGCGGTGCTCGGCGGTGGCGTGCTGTCCGGTTGCGGTTCCCCGGATTCCGGGACCGATACGAAGACGGTGACGGTTTTCGCGGCGGCGTCGCTGAAGCAGGTGTTCACCCGGCTCGGCGCCGACTACGAGGCCGCGCATCCGGGGACGACAGTGCAATTCTCCTTCGCCGGTTCCTCGGATCTGGCCGCGCAGCTGAATCAGGGCGCGCCCGCCGATGTGTTCGCCTCGGCGGACAACGCGAATATGGACAAGGTGGTGAAGACCGGCCGGATCACCGATACGCCGACCACCTTCGCCACCAACACCCTGACCATCGTGACCCCGCCCGGCAATCCGAAGCGCATTGCGTCGCTGGCCGATCTGTCGAAGCCCGGTGTGCAACTGGTGGTGTGCGCGCCGCAGGTGCCGTGCGGTACGGCCACCCGCACGGTGACCGCCGCCGCCGGCGTCACCATCGCGCCGGTGAGCGAGGAGTCCTCGGTGAGCGATGTGCTCGCCAAGGTGACCGCGGGCCAGGCCGATGCCGGACTGGTCTATGTCACCGATGCCGCGGGCGCGGGCGCGAAGGTGACGACCGTGCCGTTCCCGGAGTCCATGAGTGCGGTGAACACCTATCCCATTGCGGTGGTGGCTGATTCGCCCGCTTCCGCCGCGGCGCGGGAATTCCTGCGACTGGTCACCGGTCCGGAGGGCCGGAAGGCGTTGACCGAGGCCGGATTCGGCGCGCCCTGATGCCGCGCACCGGTCTGCCCCGCTGGCTCCTGCTCCCCGCCGCACTCGGATTCGTGCTGGTGGCAGGACCTTTGGTGGCCTTGACCGGGGCGGTGGACTGGTCGAACTTCCTGGCGCTGATCACCTCCCCCGCCTCCCGGGAGGCCCTGGAGCTGAGCCTGCGCACGTCGCTGGCCGCCGCCGCACTGTGCGTCCTGCTCGGCGTCCCGATGGCCGCGGTGCTCGCCCGGTCGCAGTGGCGGGCCCTGCCGGTGCTGCGCGCCCTGGTGCTGCTGCCCCTGGTGCTGCCGCCGGTGGTGGGTGGTCTGGCCCTGCTGTATCTGTTCGGCCGCCAGGGCCTGCTGGGTCGTGAGCTGGAGGCCGTCGGCATCCGGATCGCTTTCAGCACAACGGCGGTCGTGCTGGCGCAGACCTTCGTGGCGCTCCCCTTCTTGGTCATCACGCTGGAAGGAGCGATGCGCACGGCGGGCGATCGCTTCGAGCGCATTGCCGCGACGCTGGGCGCGCGGCCCGGCACCGTGTGGTGGCGGGTGACCCTGCCGCTGCTGCGCCCGGCGCTGATCTCGGGCACCGTGCTCGCCTTCGCCCGGGCGCTGGGGGAATTCGGCGCGACCCTCACCTTCGCGGGCAGTCTGCAGGGCCGTACCCGCACCCTGCCGCTGGAGATCTATCTGCAGCGCGAGGCCGATCCCGATGCCGCCGTGGCGCTTTCCCTGCTGCTGGTGCTGGCGGCGACGGCGGTGGTGCTCGTCGCCTACCGCGGTGCGCGCGCCGCGAACCCGATTCGTCCCGCCGGCGGCCGGCGTGAGGTGACGGCATGAGCGATTCGGCCGCGGCGGTCCGCACCACGGTGACGACCGATCACGGACTGCTGGTCTCGGCGAGCTTGGCGGACCGCGGGTTTCACGTGGAACTGACCATGGCGCCGGGTGAGGTGCTCGCCGTGCTCGGCCCCAATGGCGCGGGCAAGTCGACCCTGCTGGACGTGGTGGCCGGTCTGGTCGTGCCCGATACCGGGTCGGTCCGGTCGGGCGGCCGGGTGCTGACGGATACGGCGGCGGGCATTGCGGTGCCGCCGCATCGGCGCGATGTTTCACTGCTGGCCCAGGACGCCCTGTTGTTCCCGCACCTGTCGGTCGCGGCGAATGTGGCCTTCGGGCCGCGCAGTCGCGGCCTGCGCGCCCGGGCCGGGCACGAGGTCGCGCGGCATTGGTTGCGCGAAGTGGACGCGGTGGAATTGGCGGACCGATCGCCCGGTTCGCTGTCGGGCGGTCAGGCGCAGCGGGTGGCGCTCGCGCGCGCTCTCGCCGTCGATCCCCGGGTGCTGCTGCTGGACGAGCCGATGGCCGCGCTGGATGTGACCGCCGCCCCCGCCATGCGCACGCTGCTGCGCCGCGTCCTGCGTGAGGCCCCCGGTGCATCCGGATCGCCCGCGGCGCGGCCCGACTGCACGATCCTGGTCACGCACGACATTATCGACGCGGTCACGCTGGCCGACCGGGTGGCGGTGGTGGAATCCGGGCGAATCGTCGAATTCGGTCCGGTCGCCGAGGTATTGGCCCGCCCGCGCAGCCGATTCGCGGCGCGCATTGCCGGGGTGAACCTGATCGAGGGCACGGCGGTGAGCGGCGGCACCGCGGGGCTGGGCGCGGTCACCGATGGCGAGGCCACGGTGTTCGGGCGCAGCGAAGCGGCGTGGACCGGTGCGGGCCGGGCCGCGGCGGTCTTCTCCCCCGCCGCCGTCGCGGTGCACCGGGAGCATCCGGAGGGCAGTCCCCGCAATGTCTTCCGGGTGCGGGTCGAGGATCTGGAGGATCGCGGCGGCATCGTGCGGGTGCGCGGCGCCGACGGTCCCGGGGCGGCGGCGGGCCTGGCCGCGGATCTGACTCCGGCGGCGGTGGCGCAGCTGGGCCTGGCCCCCGGTCTGCGGGTGTACTTCGCGGTGAAGGCGACCGAGGTCGAGGTCTATTCGTATTGAATTGTGCGGGTGCGGGGTTCAGGCCTGCACGAGCGCGCGCACGCCGTCGGTGCAGGCGGGGTACCGCGGCTTCCAGCCGAGTTCGGCCTTGGCCTTGGCATTGGTGACGCGCATGCTGACGCCGGTGACGGTGTGGATGTAGGACATCGGCCGCAGCAGCCAGCGGGGTGCGGTGAACGGCGCGGGCGTGCCGAAGGCTTCGGACAGCAGCCGGATGTGGGCGCCGAAGCCGAGCGGGCTGTCGTCGACGATGTTGTAGGCCGCGCCGGGCGTACCGCCTTCGACGGCGAGCGCGGCGGCCGTACCGGCGTCGGCGAGGTTCACCCAGGGCAGTACCCGGCCGTGGTCGTTCACCGCCGGCAGCCGGCGTTTGCGCAGCATGCCGACCAGGCTCTCGGTGCCGCCCGCGCCGTAGAACAGGCCGTAGCGCAGCGAGATCCCCTCGATTCCGGGCGTACCGAGCATGAGCTCCTCCTTGACGCGCATGCCTTCCAGATGCGGCGCCACCGCCTTGTCGCCGTCCGCGCCGTACCGGTCGCTCTCGGTGATGACGTGGTCGCCGAAGTCGCGGTAGCCGTAGCCGAACACCATGGATTCGGCGATCATCCGCCGGGCGCCGACGAGTTTCGCGGCCTCCACCAGATTGGCGGTGCCGGTAATGCGCAATGCGTTGGTGGCGTACATGTCTCGGTGCTTCATGGGCGCCTCGGCCAGCGCCGTGGCCGCGTGGATCACGGTGTCGATCCGCTGCCCTTCCACCGCGCGCAGCAGCTGATCGCGATTCATGATGTCGGCGGTGATGTCGGCGTCCGCGCCGCGGCCCAGGGTCAGGACGGTGTAGCCGTGCTGCCGCAGGGCATGGGCGATGTGGCGGCCCAGGACGCCGCGCGCCCCGGCCAGCAGTACCTTTTTCGTATCGGTCATATCCATGGGACAGGTAATGCCCGCCGGACGTGACACCACACCGTATGACGCGTGCCACAATGCAGGACAGGAGCTGGGAGGGACGATGAGCGTGGATCTGAACAGCGACCTGGGCGAGGGTTTCGGCGCGTACGCCATGGGCGATGACGCCGCCATGCTGGACCTGGTGACCAGCGCCAATATCGCCTGCGGCTTCCATGCCGGCGATCCGTCGATCATGCGCCGCACCTGTGCGCTGGCGGTGGAGAAGGGCGTCCGGATCGGTGCGCATGTCGGTTATCGCGATCTGCCGGGCTTCGGCCGGCGGGCGATGGCGGTGTCGCCGTCGGATCTGCGGGACGAGACCCTGTATCAGATCGGCAGTCTGGATGCCTTCGCCCGCGCCGCCGGCGACCGGGTGCGCTATGTGAAACCGCACGGCGCGCTGTATCACGCGGCCGCCGCCGACCGGACGCTCGCCGATGCCCTGCTGGTCGCGCTGCGTGAATTCGACAAGCGCCTGGTGCTGCTCGGCCCGGCCCGCACCGAATTGGAGGCCGCCGCCCGGGAGGCCGGAATCCGCTTCTTCGCCGAGGGTTTCGCCGATCGGGCCTACACCGCGGAGGGCCTGCTGGCGCCACGCGGTCTGGCGGGCGCGGTGCTGGACGCGGATGCGGCCGTGGCGCAGGCGCTGTCGATCGCCCGCTCCGGTAAGGCGGTCACCGTCGACGACGGCACGGTGGCGGTCACCGCCGCCAGCCTCTGCGTGCACGGCGATTCCCCCGCGGCCGTCGAGATGGCCCGCCGTATTCGCACCGCCCTGGACGAGTCGCGAATCCCGGTGCGGCCCTTCATCTGACGGGTACGAGATGAGCGATACCGGAACCTCCCCCGCGATCGGCGACATCCGCCCGGCGGGTGACCGCGCCCTGCTGGTGATCCCGCCGCGGCACGCGCTGCTGCCCGAGCTCGTGGCGGCCTTGCATCCGCACCCCACCGGCGTGGTGGATGTGCTGCCCGCGGCCGAAACCGTCCTGATCACCCTGGCTTCCTCCGCCGCGGCCGATCCGGTGCGCAAGCAGCTGGCCGCCCTGCTGGCCCGCCTGGATTCGGAAGCCCGGGTCGCCGCGGGCGCCCGCGTATCCGGCTCGCGGCCGTCGTCCGGGGATCGGGTGGACGGCAACGATTCCCGCGGCGAACCGGTGCTCATCCCCGTGCGCTACGACGGTGCGGACCTGCCCGAGGTCGCCCGCCACCTCGGCCTGACGGCCGATGAGGTGATCGCCCAGCACACCGGCACCGTATGGCGTTGCGCCTTCGTGGGTTTCGCGCCGGGATTCGGCTATCTGGAATCCGCCGACGGCCGCTTGACGGTCCCCCGCCGCACCCAGTCCCGCACCGCCATACCGCCGGGCGCGGTCGCGCTGGCCGGTGGCTATTCCGCCGTCTATCCCCGCCGTAGCCCGGGTGGCTGGCAGCTCATCGGCACCACCGATCTGCCCATGTGGGACGTCGATCGCGATCCGCCCGCTCTGGTGCGAGTGGGGACTCGCGTCCGCTTCGTGAAAGCCGGAGGGTGAGCCGATCGTGATGCGCGTGGAACACGTGGGGCCGCTGGCCACCATCCAGGATCTGGGCCGCCCCGGCTGGTTCGACTCCGGGGTCGGCACGGCGGGTGCGGCGGACCGCGCCTCGCTCCGCCTGGCCAATCGCCTGGTCGGGAATCCGGAGGGCGCGGCGGCCATCGAGGCGCTGCTCGGCGGCGTCGAGCTGCTCGCCGAACGGCATCTCACCCTGGCCGTCACCGGCGCCACCGCCCCCGCCACCGTCGACGGCTGTCCGGTCGGCGCGGCCAGCGTCCTGGAACTCGAACCGGGCCAACGGCTTCGGCTCGGTATGGCCACCTCCGGCCTGCGCGTCTACGTGGCGGTCCGCGGCGGCATCGACGTACCGCCGGTGCTGGGATCGCGCAGTCGCGACACCCTGTCCGGGATCGGCCCGGAGCCGCTGCGACCGGGCGATGTGCTGCCGGTGGGCACGCCGCCGCGCGATTATCCGATCGTGGATGTCGCCCCGGTGGCCGCGCCCGTCAATGAGCGGCTCACCGTACGGGTGATTCCGGGCCCGCGCGACGACTGGTTCGCGAACACCGGGGCCCTGTTCGAGGGCGAGTGGCTGATCTCCTCCGATACCGACCGCATCGGCGCCCGCCTGGACCGCCGCGACGGCCCGCCCCTGCGCCGCCGTGATACCGGTGAATTGCCCACGGAGGGCATGGCTTTGGGCTCCATCCAGGTTCCGCCCAGCGGTCAGCCGGTGGTCTTCCTGGCCGATCACCCCATTACCGGCGGCTATCCGGTGATCGGGGTGGTGGTCGACGCCGATGTGGACCTGGTGGCACAGGCCCGGCCGGGCCAGGCGCTGCGCTTCCGCCCGTATCGCTGAATCAGCGGCCGGGGTTCACCACCGCGTGCATGAGATAGACGTTGTAGGTGGCCCAGTGCGACATGGTGAAGTACAGGTCGGTGCCGGTCGACCACGGGTGGATGAACCCGCCGTAGGACGAGGGGTAGTCGGCGGTGTCGATGAGTGCGACCGGCTCGGTCCACGTGCCCTGCGGTGACGTGGCGGTGCGCAGCACGAATTCATTGCGCTGCAAGTCCAGATAGACCATCTGCCACAGCCCGCTGGACTGGTCGAAGCGGACCGAGAGCTCACTAGCGGTGCCGGAAATCAGTGGGGTGGCGAACAATTCGGCGGGACCGACCGCCGGAATCCAGGCGCCGGAGATCCAGTACTGGTACGCGGACTTGTTCAGCACCTGATCGGCGGGAACCCGGGCCAGGCCGATGGTGCCGAAGCGGCCGTTCGGGGTGCCGAACATGTAGACGTACCCGTCGTGCGGGACCATGCTCGTCACCTGGAAACGGCTGAGGCCGAAGAGGTTCTCCCAGGTCGCCCACTGGGATTTGGTCCAGGTGCGGCCATTGTCGTCGGACCAGGCGATCCCGCCGAGATTGGTCCACCACATGCCGGGCTGATACCGGCTCCACCGGTTGATGGACATATAGCTGAGGTACTGGCGCCCGCCGAGGGTGAACCCGGAGGTCGGGATGGTGGTGATCTCGAAGTTGTCGACCTTGCGGCTGTCCAGGATCTCGGCGGCGTGGCAGCGGCTGTTCTGCACGAACGTGTCGAGGGTGAGGCCGTCGGACAGGTCGCGGTCGGTGCTGTAGGCGATGGTGTTGCTGCGCCAGTCCTGATCGCCATTGCCGGCGCCCGGGAATTCCCAGCCCTTGCCGAAGGTGTCGCCGAAGACCACGGCCACCTCGCCGGGCTGGTTCTCCCAGAACAGGCCGAGGTCGGTGCCGTCCACGGACCAGCGCATATCGGTGCGATTGGTGGAGCCGTGCCCGGTGACCTGATTGACCAGCCGCACCGATTCGACGGCCGGTGGGACCGGCGGCGGCGCGGCGGGCGCGAGTTCGGGCGGCTGGATGGCCGGGGCGGGCGCGGGCTGCGGTTCGGGGGCCTGGCCGCCCGGGACCGGGACCGGGACGATCTCGGTCTGCGGGACGAGTTCGGCGGTGCGCGGCGGCAGCGGGCCGTCCGCGCCGGCGCCGCTGGGCTCGGAGGTGGGGAACGGCGGTTCGGTGACGGTCGTCGGCGCGCTGGTTCCGGTGATCGGCGCGGCGGACGGATCGCCTTCCGGCAGTGTGGTTTCGGCGATCGGCTTGGGGATGTCCCGAATATCCGGGCAGGGGTTGCGGCACGGATCGGCGGGTAGCGCCTCGGGATCGATGCGGGTGTTGTCCGGTAGCGGACCCGGCACCTCGACGGGCACGAAATCCGGTACGGGATAAGGGATTCGAATGGTCGGATCCGGTTGCGGCTGGGCCTGTACCGGTCTGGTGCCGCGGAAGAGCGGATCGAATCCGAATTCGCCGCACTCGTTCACGGGCGGGACCCAGGCCGGCTCCTCGGCGCCGCCGCGCACGGCGGGCAGCAGGACGGCCCCGACCGTGAGGACACCGGAGATGGCCAGTGCGGCACGGATTCCGGGGCGCGACATGTCGGCGATCATCGCCCTCACCGTATCAGCGGCCGGCGTGCCGCCGGGTGTTGAGCGCGATGGCGGCGATACCGATCCAGTAAATTCCGGCCGCCGCGACCACCACCCCCGGCGCCCGCCCGTCCGCCGGAATCCACAGGGCGGTGCCGGCCAGCGCCAGCACGTAGGTGATGTTGAAGACGGTGTCCTGCAGGGCGAAGACCTGCCCGCGATGCCCGTCGTCGATATCGATCTGCATGGCCGCGTCGCCGGTGAGCTTGATGGTCTGCCCCGCCAGCCCGAGCAGGAAGGCGGCCGCGAGCAGCAGCAGTTCCGCGCGCGGCTCGGCCGCACCGGTCGCGATGGTGACCGGGGTGACCAGGGCCAGCTGCACCACGGTCGCGGTGATCAGTCCGGTCACCACGGTCCGGGAGCGGCCCAGGCGCGGGATCAGGAAGGGCGCCACCACCGCCGCGGCGAGCATGCCCGCCCCGGTGGCGGTGATGGCGACGCCGAAGCGGGCAATGCTGTCCGCTCCGTCGCCGCGGCGCAGCACCAGCACCATCAGCAGCGTGTCGGCCCCGAAAACCATGCGATGCGCGCCGATTCCGAGCATGGCCGTGGTCACCTCGCGCGAGTGCCAGGCCGCCGTGGCGCCCTCCCGCAGCCCGGCGGCCACCGCGCGCACCGAGCTGCGGGTGCGCTCGGCTATGTCGGGGCCCAGCGCTCGCGGCCGGAATCCGGCGGCGGCGCAGCCGCCCAGCAGCGAGCCGGACGCACTGGCCGCCACGGCGACCGCCGAGCCGAGATCACCGGCGCCGATCAGCCCGATGATCCCGAAGGACAGGCTCGCGCCCACGATGGCGCAGCCCGAGGCCACCGTCGCCAGGATCGAGTTCATGGGCACCAGCCAGCGCTGCGCGATCACTTTCGGCAATGCCGCCGAGACTCCCGCGCCGACGAACCGCGAGATGCCGACGACGGCGAGGGCCAGCACCAGCAGGGGCCCGGAGGGGACGCCGGCCAGCAGGCCCACCGCCGCCACGCCGATGAGCAGGGCGCGCAGCAGATTCGCCAGCAGCAGCACCATGCGCCGGTCCCAGCGGTCCAGCAGCGCCCCGGCGTACGGCCCGATGAGGGAATACGGCAGCAGCAGCGCCGCGAATCCGCCCGCGATGGCCAGCGGATCGGTCTCGCGTTCCGGATTGAACAGGATGGCCCCGGACAGCGCGGCCTGGAACATGCCGTCACCGAACTGGCCGGCGAAGCGCACGGTGCTCAGCCGCAGCGCGCCGGGGTTCTCGCGCAGCCCGGTCCGCAGTGTGGCGAGTGCGGCTCGCAGTCGGGATCCGGTGGGCACGGGCCGGGTATCCGGTTCGGGAAGTGGTTCCGGTGTGGGTGTGTTCACCGCGTCGGGTGGGTGGTCACCAGGGCGAAGACCGCCGCGCGCATATCCTCGGCCATGGGCAGGCTGTCCAGGCCGTCGGCGTCGATCCATTGGAACTCGTCGTGCTCGCCGGGGGCCAGGGAGACCTCCCCGGGCTCGACCTCGACGACGAAGCTGTATTTGCGCACCCGCGACTTGGTGCGGGTGGCGTAGTCGAAGCCGCCGAGCACATCGGTGATGCGGCGCACCCGCAGCCCGGTCTCCTCGTGCAGTTCCCGGGCCACGCACTCGGCGAAACTCTCGCCGGATTCCACGCCGCCGCCGGGCAGTTCGTACATGCCCCCGTGCCAGTCGTCGGCGACACGCCGCACGACCAGGAGTTTCCCACCGCGGAACACGGCTACCCCCACCACGAAGTGGCTGATCCCCTCGCTGCTGGCCTGCTGCCGGAGTTCGCGTTCGATGCCCGCGAGTACCTCGGGTCGCATCCCCCTGCCCTCCTCCGGTTTCACTTGCGGCCCATCATGATACGGTCGCCGCCCGGTCGTCGCCGGGGTAGCGACACGCGCCGGTTCCGGTCGCCGGGTGATTGCCCGCCTGCGAGGACGGTAGCGAACTGCCTGGTCGGCGGGGTGCGGGGCGGTGCTGCCCGCACGTTAGAATTTACCGGGAATTCAGGTTGACCCATGGATAGTGCCCCTACCCTGGATTCTGATCGGTGCTCGCCGGTGAGAGGAGTACGGCGGTGTCCACGCTCACGACACCACACATCGATGTCCATCGTGGCGGCGACCGCATGAAAACCCGTGTGGCGTGGCTGGATTCGAAGCATTCGTTCTCCTTCGGGGAACATTACGATCCCGACAACACCCATCACGGCCTGCTCCTGGTGAACAACGAGGACATCGTGCTGCCGGGTGAGGGATTCGAAACCCACCCGCATCGGGATATGGAGATCGTCACCTGGGTCCTGAGCGGCAGCCTGGTTCATCAGGATTCGCTGGGCCACAGCGGGGTCATCTATCCGGGCCTGGCGCAGCGCATGAGCGCGGGCACCGGCATTCTGCATTCGGAGAAGAACGATTCCTGGCGGATCAGCACGGCACCCGAGCACGAGGAGCCGGTGCATTTCGTCCAGATGTGGGTGGTGCCGGACGAACCCGGCCTGACCCCGGGCTATCAGCAGCTGGAGATCGACGACGAGCTGGCCGGCGGCGGGCTGGTGACGGTGGCCTCCGGGCTGCCCCGCTATCGCGACCGGACGGCCATCGCCATCAACAGCAGTCATTCGGCGCTGCACGTGGCGCGGATGGCGGGTCCGTCCGAACCGGTGGAGGTGCGCCTACCCGAGGCGCCCTACCTGCATCTGTTCGTCGCGCACGGCGAGGTCGAGATGGAGGGCGTCGGCCCGCTCTACGAGGGCGATGCGGTGCGGATGGCCCGCAGCGGCGGGCAGCGCATCACCGCGAATCTGCCGTCGGAAATCCTGGTGTGGGAGATGCATGCCCGACTGGGTGGGCAATAGCATCGACAGCGGCTCGTGATGAACGCAGCATTTGGGACGAATCGGGCACGTTAACGGTTCGCTCGCACGTTCGCGATACCGGGAGCACCACCGACGGAAGGACCCCTCATGTCGCAGTATCCGCCACCCCCCTCCGGTCCCTACGGCGAATACCCGACCCCACCGCCCGGCGGCTATCCCCCGCCCGGAGCGCCCGGCGGCCAGCAGTACTGGCAGGAGTCCCCCAAGGGCAAGGGCCTGGCCATCACCGCCCTGGTGCTCGGCATTCTGGCGCTGCTGAGTTTCTGGAGCATTCTCGGCGGCATCCTGTTCGGCCTGTTCGCCCTCATCTTCGGCATCATCGCCATGGTCAAGTCCAAGTCCGGCCGGGCCGGTGGTTTCGGCATGGCGCTCACCGGTCTCATCCTCGGCCTGCTCGGCCTGGCCGGCTCGGTCGTCTTCCTGATCGTCGGCTGGACGGTGTTCGAGGAGACCGGCGGCAAGGACTTCATCGAATGCGTCAGCAATGCCGGCAACGATCAGGCCAAGCTCGATCAGTGCGAGCGCGACTGGAATCAGCGCGTGGAGGACAAGTTCAGCATCACGCTGACGCCCCAGCCCACCAACTGAGCGGTAGCGGACGTGGGGGCCGGCTGATTGGGAAGCCCCCACGCCCTTCTCTTCGGGGGTTGGGCGGTGCCCCCTAGAGCTCTAGTGCGGCACGCCCCGGCATTCCCGGGTGGCCGCCACCACCTCCGCGAGTTCGGGCCGGAAGTCCCCTTCCGGCGGGCAGATCCACAGTCGGTAGCCGCTGTGCTCATCGGTCGGTGACGGCAGCACGATGTGGCTACCGGGCAGCGCCACCGCGGCGCAGTCGCGGAAGAGGTCGGAGAACAACGCCATATCGAGATAGGACCCGTCGGTCGGCCCGGTCAGGAAGGTCCAGCGGTGCGAGCGCGGGTGAACGATCACCGGACCGCAGCGGTGCACTGCCTTCAGGTGGTCGCGCACGCGCGCTCCGATATCGGCGGGCATGGTCACCGCTCCGACCGCGCCGACCTCGAGCATGATCCGCCCGAGCTGGGAATCCACGACCCCGTACAGGCCGTGCTCCTTGCGGTAGCGGCGGCAGCGGGCCAGCGCTTCCTGGGTTTCGGTGTACGAGGATGGGTCCAGCGCGCTCATGGCGAACCTCCTGCTACCGACCCTATTCGCCGGCAATCGGTATGACAATAGTCACACGCCAGCGAATTATGGGCGTAGAGTCAGCAGGCATGGCACCCGTCTCGCCCACTGTCGCCCGGTGGGAGCTGGTGTTGCGCCTGCGCGAACTGCGGGAGCAGCGCGGCTTCGATTCGGCGACCTTCGCCAAACGCGTCGGCTTCACGCCGGCGAATTGGTCGCATGTCGAAAAGGGCCGCCGGGTGCTCACCGTCAATACGCTCGGTCCGGTGCTGGAACTGCTCGAGGTGGACGATGAGGAACGCGCCGAGCTGCAGGAACTCCTCGCGGCGAGCAAGGAGCGCGGCTGGTGGGTCAAATCCTCCGCACTCATCGGCACGGAGTTGCAGCGTTATTACGGTATGGAATTCGGTGCGGAGAGTATCCGCAGCTACGACAGCTTGGTGATCCCCGGCTTGTTGCAGACGGAAGAGTATGCGCGGGCGCTCATCAGCGCCGATGTCATGATCCGGCCGGTGCAAGTGGAACAACTTGTGGCCGTGCGCATGCGAAGACAAGAACGGCTGCGCGGCGACGATCGCCTGGAATTCACCGCCGTGGTCGGCGAGGCCACGCTGTTACAGCAGATCGGCGGCCCGAAGGTGCTGCGCGGGCAGCTCGAGCATTTGGCGAGCCTGCTGGCGGAACAGGATTCGGTCACGGTGCGGGTGATTCCGTTCACCGCCACCGCCGGTGCGATTCTCGGTGGTTCCAGTTTTCACCTGCTGGATTTCGCCGGGGAATCATTGCCCACCTTCGCGTGGGCCGAGAGCGCGGTTTTCGGTGGTGCCGTGGACGATTCCGAGCAGGTTCGCGATTTGGGGTTCGCATTCGTGCGTGCACTCGACCAATCCCTCAGCCGTTCAGAGTCTTTGGAGTTGATCAGGAATTATTCGCAAGGGTAGGAGACACATGTGCGCGCGTAAAATGCTGCCCATGCTTACCACCGCGAAACACCAACCGGAATCCACCGGCTGGTTCACGTCGACTCGCACCAACAATGGAAATCAGTGTGTGGAGGTTCGTTTCGACGGTGATGCGGTGCTCATCCGAGACAGCAAGTACCGGCGTAACCCGGAACATCGCCCAGAGGCCGAGCCCATCATCACCGTCAGCGCGAGCGAATGGATGTCGTTCCTCGCTCTGGTGCTGGGCCGCAACGACGCGGCCGCCCCCACCGGCGACCTGACCACACACACCGCCCCCGACGGTCACACCGCCCTGCGCCACCGTGAGATCACCCTGGTCTACACCCCTGGCGAATGGTCGGCGTTCCTGGCCGGAGCGAGGGACGGGGAGTTCGATCGGATTCCCGTGTCCGGCTGAGCGGAGTCCGGCCAGGTGCCCGCGGAGTCGGCATACTGGGGATCGTGACTTCGCAGCTGACGCCTCCCTCGGGAATCGACCTGTCCTTCCAGAACGCGGACGTGCGAGTGCAGGACGACCTGTTCGCGCACGTCAACGGCAAGTGGCTGGACACGTACGAGATACCGGCGGACCGGGCCGTGGACGGTGCCTTCCGCACCCTCTACGACCAGGCGGAGAAGGATGTCCAGCGGATCATCCAGGAGGCGGCCGCGGCGAATGCCCCGCTCGGCAGCGAAGAACGCAAGATCGGCGATCTGTACAACAGCTACATGAACGAGGCCCAGGTCGAGGAACACGGCCTGGCTCCGATCGTGGGCGAATTGGCGGCCATCCGCCAGATCACCGATCGCGGCGGCTTCGCGGCCCTGCTGGGCGGCTTGCAGCGCACCGGCGTGGGCGGCGCGCTGGCCGTGTACGTCGACACCGACGACAAGAACTCCGCGCGCTACCTGGTGCACGCCACCCAGTCCGGTATCGGCCTGCCCGACGAGTCCTACTACCACAAGGACGAGTACGCGGAGATCCGCGAGAAGTACATCGCGCACATCCGCCGCATGTTCGCGCTGGCCGATATCGACTACGACGCGCAGCGGGTATTCGATCTGGAGGCCAAGCTGGCCGCCGGCCACTGGGATGTGGTGCGCCGCCGCGACGCCGAGAAGAGCTACAACCTCACCACCTTCGCCGCCCTGGCCGCCGAGAATCCGGAATTCGACTGGAACGCCTGGACGTCGGCGCTCGCGGAGAGCCTGGACCGCCCGGGCCCGGAGCTGTTCGCCGAACTGGTCGTGCGCCAGCCCGATTACGTCCGCACCTTCGCCCGGGTGTGGGCCGCGGAATCGCTGGAGGACTGGAAGGCCTGGGCCACCTGGCGCGTCCTCAAGGCCCGCGCGCCCTATCTGACCGCCGACCTGGTGGAGCAGAACTTCGACTTCTACGGCCGCACCCTCACCGGCGCTCCGGAAAATCGCGAACGCTGGAAGCGCGGCGTCTCCCTGGTCCAGGATCTGCTGGGCGAGGCGGTCGGCAAGCTCTATGTGGCGCGGCACTTCCCGCCGGAGGCCAAGGCCCGCATGCTCGAGCTGGTCGAGAACCTGCAGGAGGCCTACCGCCGCAATATCTCCGAGCTGGAGTGGATGGGCCCGGACACCCGGCAGGCGGCACTGGCCAAGCTGGAGAAGTTCACCCCCAAGATCGGCTACCCGGACGAGTGGCGCGACTACTCCGCGGTCGCGATCGATCCCTCCGATCTGGTCGGCAACTTCCGGCGCGGCTACGCCGCCGAGCACGACCGCGATCTGAACAAGCTCGGCGGCCCGGTGGACCGCGGCGAATGGTTCATGACCCCGCAGACGGTCAATGCCTACTACAACCCGGGCATGAACGAGATCGTCTTCCCGGCCGCCATTCTGCAGCCCCCGTTCTTCGATATGACCGCCGACGACGCCGCCAACTACGGCGGTATCGGCGCGGTCATCGGCCACGAGATCGGGCACGGCTTCGACGATCAGGGCTCCAAGTACGACGGCGACGGCAATATGGTCGACTGGTGGACCGAGTCCGATCGCACCGAGTTCGGTAAGCGCACCAAGGCGCTCATCGACCAGTACAACCAGTTCTCCCCCAAGGACCTCTCCGACGATCACAAGGTCAACGGCGAGTTCACCATTGGTGAGAACATCGGCGATCTGGGCGGCCTGTCCATCGCCCTGGAGGCGTACAAGATCAGCCGCAATGGCGACGAGGCGCCCGTTCTGGACGGTCTCACCGGTCTGCAGCGCGTCTTCTTCGGCTGGGCCCAGGTGTGGCGCACCAAGGCCCGCAAGGAGGAGGCCATCCGCCGTCTCGCCACCGATCCGCACTCCCCGCCGGAGTTCCGCTGCAATGGCGTGGTCCGCAATCTCGACACCTTCCACGAGGCGTTCGACGTCGAGCCGGGCGATGCGCTGTATCTGGATCCGGCCGAGCGCGTGAAGATCTGGTAGTTCGCCCGCGGTGGCGTGCGCCGGGCCCGAAACTCGCTGGCCTCCGGAGCGCGCCGCGACGATCATGATCATCATGACGAGCGCGGTGTATCTGATCACGGGGATTCAGGCGGCCGGGAAGTCGACCGTCGCCCAGGCCTTGGCCGAGCGCCTGCCGCGCTCGGCCCATGTGCGCGGCGACGTCTTCCGCCGGTTCGTGGTGAACGGGCGCGAGGAAATGCGGCCGGAACCCCCGGAGGAGGCCCTCGAGCAGTTGCGGCTGCGCTACCGGCTGGCCGCGCGCACGGCCGACGCATATGCGGCGCAGGGTTTTTCGGCAGTCGTCCAGGATGTGGTGCTCGGCGAGTTCCTGCCCTGGTTCGCCGAGCAGATCGAGACCCGGCCGCGCTACGTGGTGGTGCTGGCGCCGCGGCGGGAGGTCGTCGCGGCCCGGGAGGCGGGGCGGAACAAGAACGCCTACGACGAGAACTTCACCGTCGAGGACCTCGACGTGGGACTGCGCACCACCACGCCGCGGATCGGATTATGGCTGGACACTTCGGATCTCACGGTCGAGGAGACCGTGGACGCGATCCTGGCGAAGGCCGAGCCCCTCCTCTGAGGACCGACCCAGCCGATTCGCTAGCGGATGCGCAACTCGGTCTCGGCGTCGAAGAAGAAGAGCTCGTCCGGTTTCGGCGTGAGCAGCAGGCGGTCGCCCAGGGCCACCTGGAAGCGCCGGTCCACCCGCGCGACGACGCGTCCGGAGCGGCTGGACCACTGGCCGGTGACGCCGTGCGAGTAGAGGAAGGATTCGGCGCCCAATTCCTCCAGCAGCTCGACCTCGACGGCCAGCGCATTGGTGGCGTCGGTGGTGACCTCCCACGATTCGGGGCGGATGCCGACGATCACCCGTTTGCCGGTCATAGTGCGCGGCACCGGGATTCGCAGGCTGTTGAGCACCGCGTGGCCGTCCTCGACCGGGGCGGTCAGCAGATTCATACCGGGTGAGCCGATGAAGCCCGCGACGAAGGTATTGACCGGATCGTCGTAGAGCTCGCGCGGCGCGGCGATCTGCTGGAGCTTGCCGTCCCGCAGCACCGCGACGCGGTGGCCCATGGTCATGGCCTCGACCTGGTCGTGCGTGACGTAAACGGTCGTGGTGCCGAGTCGCTTCTGCAGCGCGGCGATCTGGGAGCGGGTGGAGACGCGCAGTTTGGCGTCCAGATTGGACAGCGGTTCGTCCATGCAGAAGACCTGCGGGCGGCGCACGATGGCGCGGCCCATGGCGACGCGCTGGCGCTGGCCGCCGGAGAGCTTGGCGGGCTTGCGCTCGAGCAGGTCCTCCAGCTCCAGCATGGCGGCGGCCTCCTTGACCCGGACCAGGGTGTCCGCCTTGGACATTCCGGCATTGCGCAGGGCGAAGCCCATATTCTCGGCCACGGTCATGTTCGGGTACAGGGCATAGCTCTGGAAGACCATGGCCACATCGCGGGCACGGGGCGGGAGCCCGGTGACATCGCGGTCGCCGATGTGAATGCTCCCGCCGGTCACCGCCTCGAGGCCCGCCAGCATGCGCAGACTGGTGGATTTGCCGCATCCGGACGGGCCCACCAGGACCAGGAATTCGCCGTCGGCGATCTCCAGGTTCAAGGTGTCGACCGCGGGGGCGGGCGCACCCGGGTAGGTGAGGGTCGCGCCCTCGAACTGCACAGTCGCCATGCCGGCGGGTCTCCCTGCTCGATTTTCGCGCCGCCCGGGGCCTGCGTGGTTACGCAGGCTGCCGCCTCCGGCCCCTGACGTCGGCGCGAGTGGTTGCTCTTACTTGGGCAGCTTGGGCGTGATCTGCCGGTCGATAATGTTCTGCAGCTGGGTGGTCACATCGGCGAAAGCCTGTGCCACATCCCGGTTCTGCAGTCCGATCTGCTCCATGCCGGTGCCGATGATCTGGTCCGCGCCCGGCACGAACACCCGCGCGTAATCCTGCGAGCGGGTCAGCGCCAGCTGGTCGATGGCGGTCTTGGACTTCGGGTTCTTGGCCAGGAATTCCAGCTCGCTGGGATCCTGCAGCGCCGACTTGCGCACCGGCATGTAGCCGGTGCCCTGCGTGAAGTACGCGGTATTGGCGGCATTGGTAATGAACTCGATGAACTTCAGCGCATTCGCCTTGCGCTGATCGGAGATGCGCGACGGAATGGCCAGGCCCGCGCCGCCGGTGGTGGCGCCCGGCCCGTTCGGGCGCGGCAGGAAGGCGGTGCCGAATTCCAGCTTGCCCTCGGCATTCTTCTGGATGCCCTTCAGATCGCCGGTGGAGGCGATGGTGGAGGCGATGATGCCGGTGCCGAAGTCGGTGGCGATCTGCGGCCGGATGCTGGCGTACTTCTTGACATTGATGCTGTCGCGCAGATAGTTCCCGGCCGCAATGGTGTTGGCGTCGTTGAACTTCAGCGTCCACTGGTCGGAGTAGCGGCCGCCGAAGGTCCAGGTCGGGCCCTGGAAGGTCCAGGCCAGGTAGTTCTTGGCATCGCCCCAGCCGTGCGCCCACTTGTCGGCGCCCACCACGGACTGGATCTTGGGTCCCCACTCGTCGAATTCGGCCCAGCTCTCCGGGCCGCGGTCGGGCAGTCCGGCCTTGGCCCAGACGTCCTTGTTGTAGTAGAAGATCTGCGTCGAGCGCGCGTACGGCAGCGCGTAGTGCTTGCCATTGAACAGATAGTCGGCGGCGAGGGAGTCCACATAGTCGTCGAGTTGCACTCCGGCGGAACCGAAGTGGCTGTCCAGCGGTTCGATGGTGCCATTGAGCGCGTAGTTGAACCACCAGACGTCGGACAGCACCACCACATCGGGCAGTTCACCGCCGGAGAGCGCCGCATTGAACTTCTGCGACACCTCCTCGTAGTTCTTGCCGGCGTCGACCAGGTTGACCTTCAGGTCCGGGTACTTGGCCTGGAAGCGGTTGATCAGCTCCAGTTCCAGATCCTTCGAGGTGCCCGGGTGATTGGACCAGAAGGTAATGGTGTTGGCATCGCCGCCCTGCTTGTCCCCGCCGCCGGTGCCCGCGCAGGCGGTCAGCGCCAGCCCGGCCGCGGTGGCCCCGGCCAGGCCGAGGAACCCACGTCGCGACAGAGCGGGGCGGTGCCCGTTGAGTGATGGTGATTCGGACACGGGATTCTCTCTTTCCGGGTTAACCCTTGACCGCACCGGAGGTGAGGCCTTTGATCATGTGACGCTGAAGTGCCAGGAAGACGACGAGAATCGGCAGCATGGTGAGGATGGTTCCGGCCATGACCGGTCCCCAGTTGGTGACGCTGGGATTCTCGGTGTTCTGCAGCAGGGTGAGGCCCACCGGCAGGGTGGCGACCTCGGGACCGTCCGCCATGAGGAACGGCCACAGGTACTCGTTCCATTCGTTGACCAGCGTGACCACCGCGAAGGCGACCATGGTGGGCCCGGACATGGGCAGCACCACCCGGGTCAGCAGCCGCCACCAGCCCGCGCCGTCCATGCGGGCGGCCTCGATGACCTCACTGGGCAGCGACAGGAAGTGATTGCGCATGAGGAAGGTGCCGAAGGCGACGCCGCACAGCGGAACGATGATGCCCTGCAGGGTGTTTCGCCAGCCCAGCTGGGCGATGAGCGCGTAGTTGGAGATGACGGTGATCTGGTTGGGCACCATGAGGGCGGCGATGATCACCACGAACAGCACGGTCTTGCCCGGGAAGCGCAGGAAGACCAGGCCGTACGCGCTGAACACGCCGAGCACGAACTTCACCGCCGAGACGACGCCGGTGACGATGATCGAGTTCCGCAGGAAGGTCCAGAACGGCAGCGTGGTGGTGGCGTCGGCATAGTTCTCCGGATGCCAGACGCGGGGCCAGTACACCGCCGGCTGCACGTAGATGTCGGGCCGGTCCTTGAACGAGGTGATCACGATCCAGAACAGCGGGACGCCGACGATGACGAGCACGCACGCCATGGCCGCGTAGCCGAAGATCTTCGCCCAGGTTTCCCGATCGAGCCGGGCCGCACCGAGTTTCACTGTTCGCCCCGATCCATGACGCGCACCTGGAACAGCGTCACGATGAGCAGCACCAGGAACATGATGGTGGCCACCGTCGCGCCGTATCCGGCCCGGAAGTTGACGAAGGATTCGCGATAGACCTGCACCACCATGGTGGTGGTGCCGGTGCCCAGCGGACCGCCGCGGGTCATGGTGTAGATGATGTCGAACACCTGCAACGAGTTCAGCAACACGGTGATGGACAGGAAGAACGTGGTCGGCCGCAGCTGCGGCAGCAGCACCCGGGTGAAGCTGGTCCACCGGCTCGCGCCGTCGATCTCGGCGGCTTCCATGAGATCCTGCCGAATGCCCTGCAGCGCGGCCAGATAGATGACGAAGGTGTACCCGAGGTTCTTCCACAGGTAGGTGATGGTCACCATGACCATGGCCCAGGTGGGGTCCTGATAGAAGTCCGGAACCTTCTCCACCCCGAGCTTGTGCAGCACGTCCTGCACCAGCCCGAAGCCGGGTTCGAAGATGAACTGGAAGGCCACGCCGATGGCGGCGCCGGAGATGACGAACGGCGCGAAGATGGCGGAGCGGACCACATTGCGCCCGAACAGCTTCCGGTCCAGCAGCAGCGCGAGGGCCAAACCCAGCACCATACTGCCGATGACGGCGGCAATGGTGAAGACCACGGTATTGCTGACAACTTGCCACGAGTCGTCGCGGCCCCACCACTCGGTGTAGTTGTCGAAGCCGACGAAGGTGGCGTTGGTATCGGAGATGTTCCAGTCGAAGAACGACAGCCGAATATTGTCGATGAGCGGCCGATAGACAAATACCGACAGCAGTACGAGATTCGGGGCGACGAGCACGAAGAACAGTGCGTAATCCTGCCAGGGCCTGCCGCGCCAACCGCGCCCGCGGGGCTGCGGCAGTACTCGTTCGGGACTCGATCTCACCCGCGCACTGTGTCGGTTGCGGGCGAATAGCCGGTAACGGTGGGATGCCTGGCGGTTGAATAGTCGGCGCGCGGGCGCAACCGTATGTTCACCGGGTGCATCCGCGGACGGCGCGGACATGGGACGAATGGTAAATCCGCCCAGTCTGTTTCACGGTCGATATAGCCAACGCAAATGAGCCCCACCCGTTTCAGGGTGGGGCTCATCGAGTATTACCGCAGGTGACTCAGTTCCAGTCGCCGTAGCCGTCGGCGGGGTTCAGGGTTCCGCCATTGGTGTTGATGACGATGACCGGGTCGCCGCGCTTCACGTTCTCCTGGAACCACTTGGCGTCCTCGGTGCTCACATTGAGGCAGCCGTGCGAGGAGTTGGACTTGCCCTGCTGCGCCACCGACCACGGGGCCGCGTGCACGAAGATGCCGCTGTTGGACATGCGGGTCGCGTACTCGACCTCGAGCTTGTAGCCCTCGGGCGCGGTCACCGGCACGCCGTAGGTGGAGGAATCCATGATCATCTTGCGATTGCGCTCGCTGACGATGTAGGTCCCGTTCGGGGTCTCGTGCCCGACCTTGCCCATGGAGGTGGGCATGACCCGCACGACCTCGCCATTACGGGTCACGGTGATCTGGTGGGTGGTGTCGTCGGCGGTGGCGATGAACTCGTCGCCGATCTCGTAGGCGACCTTGGTGCCGCCCGCCTCGACGGTGATCTGCGAGCCGGCCGGCCAGAACGACTCGGGCCGCCAGCGCACCTGCTTGTCGCCCATCCAGTAGAAATGGCCGTCCACCTTGTTGGTGGAGGTGATGCGGATGGCCTTCTCGGCGGCGGCGTGATCGGTCACCGGCTCCTTGAAGCTGATGATCACCGGCTGCGCCACGCCGACCACCTCGCCGTCGCCGGGGGTGATGTTGGGCGCGGTGAAGTTGGCGGGCGGCAGCGGGGAGTTCGCGCCGGGGGCGGTGGGCAGATCGCCCGGAGTGGGCTGCGGCATGACGGCGGAGGGCACGCCGGGGACCTCCGGGCCACCCGGCCACAGGGGGGCCGCTGATGCCGGCGCTGCCACCACGGCTCCGGTCGCCGCGATGGCGGCGAGGGCGATCAGTCCCGTCTTCCGGTAGCGGGTAATGCGCACAGCTTGGTCCTTCCGATCCTCGTTCACACGCAGAGTGCGGACGCACGAAGGTCCGCGGTAGGCCCCAACCCCGCACTCATTCCTACAGTGCGATGCGGGGTGTGCCAATCGCGTTCTGGCAGTTATGCATACAGACCTGCGGGTGTGCGACGCGTCACATCACCGGGTGCACGCCTTTCATGTGATGCGTATGCGCCGTTCAGGTCGGCGAGTCGGAATGTGGTCCCGGACCGTGCCAGATCGCCGGGCGCACCCCCGGTCAAACCTGCTTGTGATCGAAATCACTGATGGCGCATCGGGGTTCGAGGACGCATCAAGGTTCGAGGACATCGAAGGTGATGGCCGCACGCGGACCGGTCGCAATATTGTGCGGCACGGTCAGCGGTATCCGCCCGCGCGCGAAGCGCGGCGAAAGCCGCAGCCGCACCGTGCCGATAATGCCGGCCAGGACGATCCGCAGCTCGTAGTCCGCCAGCGTCGCCCCGACGCAGCGCCGGTGCCCGCCGCCGTAGGGCGCGAATTCGAATGGGCCGTACCGGCGTTCGAGGAAGCGTTCGGGCCGGAACCGCCCCGGCTCGGGCCATACCGCCGGATCGGCGTGCAGCAGCGGCAGGGCCACGCCCATGGTGTCCCCCGCCCGCAGCCGGATGCCGCGTAGCTCGAAATCGCCGGTGAGCCTGCGCAATACGATCGGCACCGGCGGGTGCAGGCGCAGCGTCTCCTGGCATACCGCATCCAGATTGGGAAGTTTCACAAGGTCCAGTGGATCCGGGTCGGGTCCGGCCGTGTCCAGTTCCGCGCGCAACCGCGCCAGTGTCTCCGGGGTGCGGTGCAGCCGGTACAGCGCCCAGACCAGCGCCGTTGCCGTGGTCTCGTGCCCGGCCACCAGCAGGGTGCGCAGCTGTTCGCGCAGGTCGCACTCGGTGATGGGGCTGCCGTCGTCGTACCGCGTATCCAGGAGGAGGCCGAGAATGTCCGTCCCGTTGTCGCCGTTCGCGCGGCGGCGCCGGATTTCGCCGTCGATCAGTTCGTCGAAACGATCACGCGCGGCGGTGAACCGCTGCCATCCGGACAATCCGTACAAATTGCGCCGCAATGCCGGAACCAGGAACAGCGCCCCGCCGAACGAGTTCAAGAATTCCGTTGTTGCCGTTGTATATTCGTCCCGCCGTCGCGATTCTTCGATTCCGAACACCGCGGCCAGAATCACGCGCAGTGTCATTGCGCGCGCAGCGGCCCTCGCATCGATTCTGGTCCCGGGCCGCCAGGCCGCGCCCGTGCGTTCCCCGGCCAGTTCCGCCCGCGCCGCCGTGCGAATAACGTTGCCGTACGCGCTGATTCGGCTCCGATGAAATGCGGGAGCCAACAGCGCCCGGTCCTGCCGGTGCTTGGTCCCGCGCGAGAGGATGAGCGAGGCCGGGCCCACCATGGGCTCGATGGGATTGGGCAGCGGCGGCCGCAGCAGCTCCGCGGGCGCCCGGAACAGCTCGCGCGCCCCCTCCGGCGTTCCGGTGAACACCACCGATCCGAAACCCGGGAACCGCACCAGGAACGGGTCGCCGTCGCGCTCGTGCCGCCACCGGAAGTAGCGGCCGAAATCGATCCCGGCGGCCAGCGCGTGCAGCGGGACCAGCCGTGGTTCCCGGAGCGCGGGCCGGGCGTCCGCAGCGGTGCTCATGCCCTCCTATACGAGGTCGCCGGGCCCCCGGTTCGGTGGAAGTACCGGGTCGACGCTGTCGGTGAGGGCGTGTAAGCATGTCCGCGTAAACCCGAAGATCAAAAATAGGACTGCTTGTGTTGCGTCAGCAGATCTCCGCCCGGATCGCCGTTCCGGTGATCTCCGCCGTCGCCCTGCTGCTCGCGGGCTGCGGGACCACCGTCGACGGCACCGCCATCGCCTCGAACGACTCGGCCGCCGTGGTCTCGGCGACCACCCCGTCCACCACCAAATCCCGGCCCACCACCAAGGCCGCGCCCACCACCACCAATGCCGACAAGGGCGGGGACACCGATTTCCAGGCCACCATCGGCGATTGCGTGAAGCTGGGCGGCACCAGCGAGGACGCCACCATCACCAAGGCCACCTGCGGCAGCAAGGAGTCGAATTACAAGGTGGTGGCCAAGGCCCGCACCAATGATCAGTGCCCGGCCGATGTCGACCAGGCGTACTACGAGACCCTCGCCGGCGTCGAGACCGGCGCGATCTGCCTGGATATCGACTGGGTGATCGGCGATTGCATCGATATGGGCGACCGCGACACCATGCCGAAGCGGATCGAGTGCACCAGCGCCACCGCCATCGACGGCGTGAAGGTGCTGGAGATCGTCAAGAACACCACCAGCGTCGACGACTGCACTCTGGGCGAGCAGGGCCGCACCTACGACGAACGGAAGTTCGTCGTCTGCGTCAATACGCTCTAGGGGCAACGGGAAAGGGGCGGCGATCCTCGGATCACCGCCCCTTTCCGGCGCTTTCGGCCCGATCAGATGGGGTAGTACCCCGCACCGATCCCGCCGCGCGCATTGATGTTCTCCATGATGGTGGACATGTTCGTCCCCACCTCGGGCCCGAAGCAGGCGATGGCCAGGTAGGCGTTCACCATGCCGACCAGCGTGGTGCCGACGACCACCGGCGCGCCGGAATCGCCTTCCACCACGCACATCTGGCTCCAGGTCTCGATGCCGGAGCCGAAGACGTCACCCCAGGACAGCCCGCAGGTATTGCCGGTGGTGCGGCCCTCCTTGCAGACGATCATCGGGAATCCGGGCGGACCGCCGAGTCCGGTGATGGTCACATTGCCGATGCGGTTGACCGGGACGACCTTGTCCGGATCGAACTGGATGACCGCGTAATCGAGTTCGTGGTTGGAATAGACGAACTTGCCGATCTCCCCGGCGCCGCGCGCGGCCTCCGCGTAGACCTGTGCGCCCGGATCGCCGCAGTGTCCCGCAGTGAGACCCACGAGCCGGCCCGCATTGTCGTGACCGATGGTGGTCACGGTGCACTCGTACATATCGTCGATGATGATCCCCGATCCACCACCGATGACTGCCGAAGGTTCGGCGTTCGCGGTTCCGGCGCTGAGCAGCACGGTGCTCAGCGCAAGGGCGAAGGCGCCGGCCACCCCGGCAAGTTTCCTGATCATGACCCTCCAGACGTCGGAAGCCGCTCGAATCGACCTGTTGCTGCACTCATCCTGTCAGTATTCGTCCCCGGGTGCTGGTTGTACTGCCACATGTTGCCGAGCCGTGTCCTCCCGCTCCCGGGCTCGCTCACCTAGTTGGATAGGGAGTTATCGGAACATTCCTCGAGCCGGGCGGATTTCCGATAAATTATTTCCTATTAATTCTTACCCGGCGGTTGTTCACAACACCGGATTGCTATGGCTCGGTGAAGAAACTAGAACGAGTTCTAGATCGTTGATCGGTTCTTTGGGCTGTAAACCAACTGTGATGTGGCTGTTCACAACAGAACGCCGAAAGTGATCCGGCTCTATGACCGGAACCACATGGGCGTGATGTGTTTTTCCTAACTCCGTAGTAAGGTGCGTCAAGCAAACAGTCGCCGGCGGCGGGTTCCCGGCGTCGAGAGGGGTAGCCAGTGCAGTTGACCAAAAGCCTGGGTGGGCAGGGGAGCCCAACGGAATCACGGATGAATACGGCCGTGAACTGGGCCAAGGAGTACTGGCAGGACCATCCCAAGCGGTCCCTCGAAACCGGCGGCCGGATGATGGGCATGGGCGTGTCGGCGGTGGCCGAGCTGTTCATCGCCATCTTTCGTAAGCGCTTCCCGTTCGGCGAGTTCATCCGGCAGTGCGCGTTCATGTCCAGCGTCGCCGCGGCCCCCACCCTGCTGGTGGCCATTCCGATCGGCGTCATCGTCTCGATCCAGGTCGGCTCGGTGGCCGGGCAGGTCGGCGCCACCTCGTTCATTGGCGCGGCCAATGGCCTCGGCATCATCCAGCAGGGCGCGCCCCTGGTCACCTCGCTCATGATCGCGGGCGCGGTCGGCTCGGCCATTACCGCCGATCTCGGTTCCCGCACCATCCGCGAGGAGATCGACGCCATGAAGGTCATGGGCGTCGATCCCATGCGCCGGCTGGTCGCCCCGCGCCTCGGGGCGGCCATGCTGGTCTCCGTACTGCTGTGCGGCTTCGTGGTTTTCGTCGGCTTCCTGACCGGCTACATCTTCAATATCTTCGCCCAGGGCGGCACCCCGGGCTCCTACGTCGGAACCTTCTCCTCGTTCGCCGTGACCTTCGATCTGTTTGTGGCACTGCTGAAATCGCTGATCTTCGGGCTGCTCGCCGCGATCATCGCCTGCGACGCCGGGCTCAATGCCAAGGGCGGCCCGGGCGGCGTCGCGAACGCGGTGAACACCGCGGTGGTCATGTCCGCCGTCATGCTCTTCGGCGTCAACCTGATCATCACCCAGCTCTACAACTCCTTCTTCCCCCCACAGATGGTCTGAGTCGTGTCAGCAACGTATGTTCCGCCGCTGCTGCGGCCGTTCCAGCGCATCAAGGGTGTCGCGCAGTCGCCGGTGGACTTCATCGCGCGCGTCGGCCACCAGGTCTTCTTCTTCCTGCGGTCCGTCGGCTCCATGCCGATGGCCGCCAAGCACTACCCCAAAGAGGTCTGGCGGCTGCTGTCCGATGTGACCTGGGGCAACGGCAATCTCATTGTCGGTGGCGGCACCATCGGCGTGGTGCTGATCCTGTCGGCGTTCGGCGGCATGACCGTGGCGATCCAGGGCCACACCTCGCTGAATCTGCTCGGCCTGAGCCCGCTCACCGGCGCCATCTCCGCCTTCGCCACCACGCGCGAGTTCGGCCCGATGCTGGCCACCCTGGCCTTCGCGGCACAGGCGGGGTGCCGGTTCACCGCGCAATTGGGCGCCATGCGCATCTCCGAGGAGATCGACGCGCTGGAATCGGTTGCCATCCGCCCGCTTCCGTATCTGGTGAGCACCCGCATGATCGCGGCCATGATCGCCATCGTGCCGCTGTACTGCATCGCGCTGCCGCTGGCCTACATCTCCTGCTCGCTGACCGTGGCGCTCATCGGCGGCACCGCGACAGGCACCTTCCAGCACTACTTCTATCAGTTCCTGGTGCCCCAGGATGTGCTGTACTCCTTGCTGAAAGCGATCTTGTTCGTTGCGATCACCACGTTCATCCAGTGCTACTACGGCTTTTTCGCCTCGGGTGGCCCGGAAGGCGTCGGCGTCGCGGCGGGCCGCGCGATCAAGCTCAGCATCATCGCGGTGGTCTTCGCGGACCTGTTCATGACCTTGGCCATCTGGGGTGTGGACCCCGGCATCCGGATCTCGGGATAGGGGGCGTACACGATGATCATCGATCCGAGCGGGCGCGGCCCGACGATGCGGCAGCTGATCATTGCCGGTATCTGCGGCCTCGCGGTCATGGCCCTGGTGCTGGGCTTCCTGATGGCGCGCTATCAGGGCAAGTTCGTCGACAAGGTCAATGTCACCGCGAATCTCACCACCACCGGTGACGGTCTGCCCGAGAAGGCGGATGTGAAGTTCCGCGGCGTGCTGGTGGGCGCGGTCAAGGACGTCTCGGTCGCCGCCAAGGGCGAGAAGCAGGAAGTGCACATCGAGATGAAGCCGGAGTACACCGGCAGCATCCCGGCCAATGTGACCGCCCGCGTGGTGCCGTCCAACCTGTTCGCCGTCACCTCGGTCGAGCTGGTCTACAACGGGCCCGACGGCGCGCACCTGAAAGAGGGCTCGCAGATCCCCGAGGACACCTCGAAAGGCACCATCGCACTGCAGGACACGCTCACCACGGTGCGCAATATCCTCAGCAAGATCGATCCGGTGCAGTTCGGCCGGGTGCTGGGCACGCTGTCCTACGCGCTCGACGGCAGCGGCCGCATGCCCGGCTCCACCATCGAGCGGGTGGACCGGTGGCTGCTGGCGGTGGACGAGTCCATTCCGGATCTCGGCGTCATGCTGACCGATTTCTCCACCGCCTTCCAGGCGCTGAACCAGTCCGCGCCGGAACTCATGGGCGTGCTGGCGGATTCGGTGCGCACCGCGCAGACCATCTCCGATCGCCGCGCCGAGCTGATCTCGCTCATCGCGGGCACCTCCGGCACCGTGGACAAGGTCAACGCCCTGTTCGCACGGAATCCGGATGTGGGCAAGGAAGTCACCACCGGCACCAGCGCGCTGTTCGGCGCCATGTCCGACGATCCGAGCGCCATCCCGAAGGCCATCGAGAACCTCAACAAGTCGGTGCGCGCGCTGGCCACCACCTTCCACTGGGGTCCGCAGAAGCAGATGGTGTGGAACATGGGCCTCACCTTCACCCCGTACAAGCCGTACACGCGGGCCGACTGCCCGCGCTACGGCGAGCTGGCCGCCCCCAGCTGCTTCACCGCGCCGCTGGAATCGGATCCGGGCGTGCTGCCCGAATCGCTGCGGCCCCGGGCCCTGGAGTCGGCGGCCGGACTGCCGAATCTGCCGGTGCCGGACGGCTTCCCGGTCATTCCGGGGCTCAATGCCGGCGAGCCCACCGTGCCGGGCGCGCAGCCGGGCAATCCGCTCTCGGGCACCCCGCTCGAGGATCTGTTCCCGAACCTGTTCGGCGTGCCGACGGTGCCGGGGGCGCAGCCGGAGACCAAGCCGAATCCGGAGGGCACGGTGCCCGCGGCGGCCGGGCCGATCTCGCTCAATACCGAGCAGGCCATCATCGCGATGCTGGGTCGCAAGCCCACCGCGGGTGAATACCTGCTGCTGAGCTCGATTCTGAGGGGTGGAACGTTGCAAGTGACCGAAAGCGGGGCGGCCAAGTGAGCTATCGCAAACCGCTGATCGGCTTCAGTCTCTTCGCGGTGGTGGCGGTTCTGGTGACCACGGTCATCTGGAATACCTTGGCCCGCACCGTGGAAGGGTCGACCAATACCTATTCGGCCACTTTCTCCGATGTGCTGGGCCTGCGCGAGGGTGATGACGTGCGCATGGCGGGTGTGCGGGTCGGCAAGGTCGAGTCCATCGAGCTGGACAAGCAGAACAATGCCAAGGTGACCTTCATCGTGCAGCGTGATCAGACGTTGTTCGGCGACACCAAGGCGCTGGTGCGCTACCAGAATCTGATCGGGCAGCGTTATATCGCGCTGGCCCCGGACAAGAAGGGCGGCGATCACACGCCGCTGCGCAACAATGCGTCGATTCCGTTGGAGCGGACCGAGCCGTCGTTCGACATCTCGGGTCTGCTCAATGGGTTCCAGCCGTTGTTCGAGGTGCTGCAGCCCGAACAGGTGAACAGTCTGTCGAATACGTTCATCCAGGCGTTGCAGGGTGACGGGGTGTCGTTGAGCGGGTTCATCACCCAGGCGGCGGCGCTGGCCGGTGACTTCCAGCGGCGCGATGCGATCCTGTCGTCGGTGATCACCAATTTGTCCGGTGTGATGTCGGGGTTGGCGCGGCGCAGTGACGAGTTGGAGACGTTGGTGACCCAGACTCGCGCTTTGATCGGCGGGCTGTATGCGCAGGGTCAGTCGTTGCAGGCCTCGACGGTGCAGATCGCCGACGCGACCACGGCGCTGGTGGGCATGATCGGGCAGATCCAGCCGAAGCTGGCGCTGGCGCAGAACGCCACCCGCGATGCGCTGACGCTGTTGATCGCCAATGGCGAGAAGCTCGATCGGGTCGCGGTGGACCTGCCCGCCATCCTCGCCGATATCGGCAAGTTCACCCAGAACGGCACCTACGCCAATGCGTATGTCTGCTCCCTGGATGTCTCGCTCTACGGTGTCCTCTTCCCGCGCGGTCTGTTCAGCCAGATCGGCGGCAACTCCCACTCGGCGGTGTGCCGGCCATGATCGCGAAACTCAAGTCCCGCTTCGATTCCAACCGCAACTTCTGGCTCGGCGTGCTCGGCGCCGCGTTCGTCGTCGCCCTGCTCATCTTCTCCAGCACCTTCCGCATGCTCGGGGTCGGTGAGCAGACCATCAAGGCCGAATTCGCCCAGACCGCCGGCGTGAAGGTCGGCGACAAGGTGGACGTCTCCGGCGTCCCGGTGGGCCGGGTCTCCGGCGCCGAACTCGAGGGCGACCACGTCCTGCTCACGCTCTCGGTCAGCAATGACGTGAAGCTGGGCCCGGACGCGCGCGCCGCCATCAAGATGGCGACGCTACTGGGCGCCCGCTTCGTCGACCTGGAGCCGGGCGACGGCTCCGGGCTGCCGGGCGATCGAATCCCCAAGTCCAATACCGCCGTTCCCTACAACCTGGCCGATGTGGTGCAGGAGGGCACGCCCAAGTTCGAGGCCCTCGACACGCAGAAGCTGGCGCAGTCGCTCGACCTGATCAATCAGCAGCTGGGCGACACCCCGCAGCTGACCGTGCAGGCCCTCGATTCCATCGGCGCGCTGGCCAAGACCATGAACGATCGCAAGGACGCGGTGGATCAGCTGCTCAAGGACCTGGACCGGGTCACCACCATTCTGGGCGACAACCGCAACAGCGTGCTGCTGGTGATCACCCAGGGCGAGGCCATCGCCAACCGGGTGATGGAGCGGCAGGCCCTGCTGCGCTCGCTGCTGGACAATATCGCCACGCTGAGCGGTCAGCTGCAGGCCATCGGCGCCGAGAACAACGATCAGTTCGGCCCGACCCTGATTCAGCTGCAGACCATGGCCGAGGGCTTGCAGAAGAACAAGGACAACCTGGATCGAATGCTGTCGATCATGCCGGTGTCCGTGCGGACCTTCAACAATGTCTTCGGCAACGGCAACTACGGCGAGGTCGCCCTGCCGTGGCTGTTCCCGGACAACTGGCTGTGCTTCGCGCAGGTGAACGAGGGGTGCCAGTAATGCGAGCGATCACGAAGACGACACTGGCCCGAATCGCCAAGGGCGCGTTCATCGGTGCGGCGGCGCTGGCAGTGGGCAGTTGCTCCATCGTGCCGATCGGGGTGAAGGACGCTGCCGGGCAGACTCAGCACTTCACCGCCGACTTCCGCAATATCGCGGGCATGTTCGAGGGCAATCCGATCACCGTGCTCGGGCTCGAGGTCGGCAAGGTCGACAAGATCATCCCCAAGGGTGAGTACGTCGAGGTCCACATGACCGTGGACAAGGGCATCAAGATCCCCAAGGACGTGGTGGCGGCGCTGATTTCGCCGTCCATCGTGACCGACCGGCACATCGAGCTCAGCCCCGTCTACACCGGCGGGGAGACGCTGAAGGAGAATGCGCACCTCACCACCAGCCAGACCAAGACCCCGGTCGAGCTGGACACGATGATCAAGACCATCGACGCCTTCGCCGCGGCGCTGAAACCGCAAGAGGGACAGGAGGGCATCGGCCCGCTGTCCGGCCGGGTGCTGTACCCGATGATGGACGGCAATGGCGAGAAGATGCGCGAGGTGCTGAACTCGCTGTCCGGTGCGCTGAAGGTGGGCGTGGACAACAAGGATGCCGTCGCCACCATCATCATCAAGCTGAACGAGCTCACCACCATGCTGGCCGAGAACGACCAGTCGGTGCGCGACTTCAGCAACAAGCTCACCCAGATGAGTACCCTGCTCGCCGAACAAGCCCCGGGCCTGCAGGCCACGCTGGATCAGCTGAATGCCTTCCTGGGCAATACCTCCGGCGCGTTCTCGCAGTACTCCGAGCAGCTCAACGGCACGCTCACCGGTCTCACCAATGTCACCAACCAGCTGCGCGCCAATGCGGCCGGGGTGATCGAGATCGTCGATGTGGCGCCGCTGCTCATGCAGAACCTGGATCGATCGGTCAACAAGGAGAAGGGCTTCGTCCGCCTGCACGGCATTATCGGCACCGCGCTGTCGGGTGAGCTCATCAGCTTGTTCTGCGAGCGCATCCAGATGAAGGCCGACGGCTGCCGGACCGGAAAGATCGAAGATATGGGTCCGGACTTCGGTCTGACCGCGGCCATGTTGGGACTGACGCGATGAGCAATCGATTCCGCCGCGACCTGCGCATCACCCGGCGAGCCCGGCGCGCCACCCTGGCGCTGGCCGTCACCGCGACCCTGGCGGCCTCGGGCTGCGGGATGACCGTGGAGAGCCTGCCGCTGCCCAAACCCGGTGCGGGCGACGACACCTACACCGTGCACGCGGTGTTCGAGAACGCGCTCAACCTGCCCGATCAGGCCAAGGTCAAGATCGGCGGCTCCGATGTCGGCGTGGTCACCAAGATCGAGACCAAGAACTTCCAGGCCGTGGTGGATCTGGAGATCCGCGATGACATCGAACTGCCGGCCAACTCGACCGCCGAACTGCGCCAGGCGACTCCGCTCGGCGACGTCTTCGTGGCGGTGTCCAAACCCAAGGACGCGCCCGGCCAGCAGCTGCTGAAAGACGGTGACACGCTGACCAATACCTCGGCCGGCGCCACCGTCGAGGAACTGCTGCTGTCCATCTCGCTGCTGTTCAACGGCGGCGGCATCGCGGCGCTGTCCAAGCTCACCGCCGAAATGGATTCCATTGTCGGCGGCCGCGGGCCGCAGCTGGCGCATCTGCTCACCGAGATGACCGGCGTGGTGGGCAGTCTCAACAACAACAGCCAGAACATCGACGCCGTGCTCACCCAGTTCAGCACGCTGGCGACCACCATCGAGGGCAATCACGATCAGCTCGGCCAGGTGGCCGACAGCCTGCCCTCCATGATCGGCGCCATTGCCGAGAACAACCAGGCCATCGGCGATCTGCTCACCCGGGTCTCGACCACCAGTGCGGCACTGGGCGATTACGCCAACACCACCTCCGAGGACCTGGCCAGCCTGCTGGACAATGTGCACCAGCTCATGAACGCGCTCTCGCAGACCGAGGCCAACCTCGGACCGGCGCTGGACGCGCTGAGCGAGCTGCGGCCCGCGGTGGACGCCTCGTTCAAGGGCAATACCCTCGCCGTGGCGGCGACGCTGACCATGCTCGATATCGGCCTGATCACCGATCCGGCCAATAGCAAGTTCCCGGACGGTCACGATTTCGCCGACTTCGCGGGCAGCCTCATCCAGGTGCTGCAGATCGTGTACAGCCGGATCAACGGGGGCCACAGATGAACTGGGTGAAGCGGCACAGGAACCTGGTGTCGAACACGGCGCTGGCGCTGATCCTGATCGTGGGCGCGGCCTATCTGGCGGTGAGCGTGATGCGGGTGAACCCGCTGCGCGAAACCTATTCGGTGACGGTCAATCTGGATCGCTCCGGCGGTCTGCAGTCCGGCAATGACGTGACGCTGCGCGGCTATCGCGTCGGCAAGGTCACCGAGATCAAGCTGGTCGACGGCGGCGCGGCCATCGCGGCCACCGCGCAGATCGACGCCAAGTACCGGATTCCGGCCGACACCCAGATCCATGTGGGCGCGCTCTCCGGCGCGGGCGAGCAGTACATCGACTTCCGGCCGAATACCGATCAGGGGCCGTATCTGCACGACGGCTCGGTGGTGCAGTTCGACAAGGAGAAGGTGCGGACGCCGACTCCGGTGTGGTCGGTGCTCGACAACTCGGTGGAGCTCATCGCCCAGATCGATCCGGACAAGTTCCAGGTCATCCTGTCCGAGCTGGATGTCGCGCTCTCCGGCGGCCAGGACCAGCTGCGCTCGCTCATCGACGGCATCAGCATCGCCACCACCGGTCTGGACAATCTGCTGCCGCAGACCACCAATCTGATCCGGAATCTGCAGACCATCAATGCGACGACCTCGCTCGCGCAGCCGGATCTGGGTACGCTGACGGCCAACTCGTCCGTTCTGTTCCAACAGTTCAACGATGCCAATGCCGAACTCCAGCGGATCCTGGAGCAGGCACCCGGGCAGATGCAGACCCTCGGCGCGGTGCTCGACAAGACCGCCGATCCGATGACCAGCCTGGTCACCAATTTCGTGGCCATCACCAAGGCCGCGCAACTGCGTGTCCCGGCGCTGCGGGCGCTGTTCCCGGCGCTGGTGGTGGGTACCGAGGCCATGGGCGCCCCGGCGCACGATGGCGAGTTCTACACCATCGTCGATATCTGGCCGCGTACCTGGTGCGATTACCCGACCAAGAAGGTGCGCAACGAGGCGGCCACCGAGTCGACCATGCCGCGGTGGGCCAGCTACTGCACGAATCCGCCGTTCGATCAGCAGATTCGTGGTTCGGGCAATGCGCCGCGCCCGGATGTGCCGAACAATGGCGCACTGCCGCCGGCGGATGCCGATCCGAACGAGCGGACGCTGCCGCCCATCAAGTGAAGAGGGTGAAAACAAACCCGGTCCCGGAGCAGTGATCTCCGGGTCGGCATACTCGCAGACCGAAACGAACAGGCGCGTCCGCAGCGCGCCAGAAAGTGTGGGGACTGATTCATGTCGGATGACGCCACCAAGAAAACTGAAGACGAGGCCGGCAAGGCCGACGCGACACAGCCTGGGGGCGCTGCCGACGAGTCCGCCACGACGGACCTGAGCAAGAAGGCGGAAGCCCCCGCCGAGGACAGCAAGACCGAGGACGCCGAGACCGAGGTCCTGGCGAAGGCCGAGAAAGCCGAGCCCGCGGAGGACGCCAAGTCCGCCGCCAAGCCGGACTTCAGCAAGAAATCCGATGCGCCGAAGGCGGACAAGCCCAAGGCCGCTACCGCCAAGGCCGCCAAGGCGGCCGCCACGTCCGCATCCTCGGACTCCAAGCCCGGTTTCCCGCTGGTCCCGGTGATCGCCGCCTTCGCCGCCGGCGTGCTCCTGGTCGCCGCCGTGGCCACCGGAGTCGTGCTCTGGAAGAAGGGTTCCGACAACCAGAAGGAACTCGACGCCCGCGACGGCGCCACCGCCGCCGCCTGCGATTTCGGCAAGGCCGTCTCCAACTACGACGCCAAGAACCTCGACGACTACTTCACTCGCGTCAAGGACCTCTCCACCGGCCAATGGCTGGAATTCTTCGGCGGCGCCTCCGACGCCCTCAAAGAAGCCATGGCCAGCGTCCAGGCCAAGTCCACCCTCGACGAGATCCACTGCGCCTGGGAATCCGGCAGCGACGACAAGGCCAAGGTCGTCCTCATCCTCACCCAGGTCCGCTCCAACGGTGTAGCCGCCGGCTCCGACATGCTCACCGTCCCCGGCGTAGCCGACATGGTCAAAGAAAACGGCAAGTGGAAAGTCGCCAACTTCGACTCCCCCGCCATGAAGGGCCTCACCGGCGGAGGCGGCGGCACCCCCGCCCCCACCACCGAAGCCCCGGCCCCGACAACCCAGGCCCCGGCCCCCGCGCCCGGTAACTGACAACCACAAGACAAAGGCCGCCGCCGATGAGAATTCATCGGCGGCGGCCTCTTTCATGGGCACACGGCCTGCCGCCCAGCAGACGATCACCCGCAACCCCGGCCCGGTCGGTGCGGCGGCGAGGTCCAGACCCAAGCGCCGGCCGCAGCGCGGGCCGCCCGCCGTAGCGTGGGTCGGTCCGCTGCAGCGTGGGCGGTCGGCCGTAGCGTGGGTCGGTCCGCCGTAGCGTGGGTCGGTCGGCCGTAGCGTGGGTCGGTCGGCTGCGGCGCGGGTTGGCCGGGCGCGTCGCGTGGGTTTGGCCAAGCGCCGTGGGTTTGGCTGGGCGTGTCGCGTGGGGTTGGCTGGGCGCAGAACGGGGGTTGGCCGGGCGCAGCCCTAAGGGGGTCTGGGGGTTTAACCCCCATTCCCCTTACCTCTTCTCGTCAGAAAAGCGTGAGTGCTTCGGGCGCGGGTGCTTTCGCGGCCGCCGCGCGGCGGCGCGGGGTTTGTGGCGCCGGGTGAGTCTGGCCGACCGCGATTTTCTCGGCGGTGGGAGCGGGTTTCTCGCTCGGTGGGATGACCGGAATCGGCTCGGTGCTCGGCTCGACCGGAATGGGTTCGGTGACCGGATCCGGTTCCGGGTCGGTCCCGATTCCGGTCGCGGCGACCTGGCGTGCGGCTTGTCCGGCGAGGGCGTCGGCCTGTTCGTTGAAGTAGTTGCCGACGTGCCCGCGGACCCAGCGGAAGCGCACCGGCCCCGGGCGGGTGGCAATGGCGCGGTCGATCTGCTGAATCAGCTCGAGGTTCTTGACCGCTCCACCGGTGGAGGTCTTCCACCCGTTGTTGCGCCAGCCGTTGATCCACTCGGAGGCGCACTTGATGGCGTAGAGGGAATCGCTTTCGATGAGCATCGGTTCGGAGCCGGGATGGGCGCGTACCGCTTCCAGCAGCGCGCGTAGCTCCGCGATCTGATTGGTGCCCGAAGGCGCACCGCCGCTGGCCGATCCGCCGGCGTGATTGACCCAAGCCCAGCCGATGGCTCCGCCCGGGTTACGCAGGCACGATCCGTCGGTGCTCACGATGATCATGCTCGCCACCCTACGCAATCCGGCCGACAAGATCCGTTCCGTGGAATTCCTCTATCTCCCTACGCAATTGCGACTCGGTTCGCCGCACCGCCGATTGTACGGCGGCGGCGAGCATTCGGGAGAGCAGGCGTCCGGTCCAGTGCCGGGGCGCCCAGTACTCGGTTTCCGAGGTCAGCACGGCGCGACCGTACCCGAGCGGGTCGAACCGCAGGGTGATGACACACAGGGGCGGAGTGTGACCCGCTGCACCCTGCGCGGGCGCCGGCTTCCCCTTCCGGCGCCTGCGCAGGGTGTATTCGATGACCGCATTGCGGCGGTAGTCGGTGATCTCACAGTCGACCGTGGGATGCCAGAGGCCGGCGCGCAGGGTTGCTGCGAAGACGGCTCCCGCCCCGTGATCGAGGTCCCCGATCGGTTCGAAGGCGGCGACGGCGAAGGCCCAATCCGGCACGAACTGATGGTTGTCCGTGTAGGTGAACGCGACTTCCACCGGCGCCCCGACGTCGCTCGCGTATTTGAAGTGGCCCATAGGTGCTCCCGTTCCCACGGCTGCCACCAAAAGTACTACAGAAATCCTCTTTAATGGTGCGGACCCGCGATTCCCAGCAAGTCCGCAGCAGAATTCCTGCCGGTCAATCGTCGAATTGCGCGGCGATATGCGCGGCGATCGGGAGCGCGGAGGTGGCGGCGGGCGAGGGGGCATTGAGCACGTGCACCGAGCGCGGCGTCCGTTCCAGCAGGAAATCGTGCACCAGGGTCCCGTCCCGCAGCACCGCCTGTGCGCGAATGCCCGCCTCGCGCGGCAGCAGATCGGCCACGGCCAGCTCCGGACAGTAGCGCCGGCATTCGGCCAGATAGCCGCGTTTGAACAGCGAATTGCGCATTTCCCGCAATCCGGTGCGCACATTGGCCGCCGCCACCCGGTGGAAACCGCGGAACCCCAGGATCTCCCGGGCATCCCGGACATTGACGCTGCCCTTGCGGTAACCCTCGCGCGCCAGGCCCAGCACCGCATTCGGCCCGACCGTCAGCTCCCCGTCGATGGTGGGGCTCAAATGCACGCCCAGGAACGGCAATTCGGGATCTGGAATCGGATAGATCAGGGTGCGCACCAGATCCTTGCGGTGCGGCGGCAGCTGGTAGTACTCACCCCGGAACGGAACGATGCGCAGGTCGATCCGCAGCCCGGCCAGCCGCGCCAGCCGATCGGCCTGCAGGCCCGCGCACACCACCAGCCGGGCCGCCCGCCAGCTGCCGGTGGGCCCGGAAACCGTGACCGCGTCACTGTTTTCGCTGATGGCGGTGATTTCGGCGCCGAGCACGAGCTCTCCCCCGCCCGCCTGCACCTGCTGTGCCAGCACCCGCGTCACTCGCGTGTAGTCGATGATTCCGGTGCTCGGCACGAACAGCGCCCCCACACCGGTCACCCGCGGTTCACGGCGCATCAGTTCGGCGGCGTCGAGCAACTCCACCTCGACCTCATTGGTCACCGACCGCTCATAGAGCGCCAGCATACGGTCGTATTCGGCGGAATCGGTGGCCACCAGCAGTTTTCCGCACTCCTGGAAAGGAATGTCGTGGGCGGCCGCGAATTCTTTGGTCCACGCCGCACCCTGTCGGCACAGCCGCGCCTTGAGGCTGCCGGGCGCGTAGTAGATGCCCGAGTGGATGACCCCGCTGTTGTGCCCGGTCTGGTGCACGGCGAACTCATCGGCCTTCTCGAGCAGCAGCAGGCTCGCGCCCGGATGCCGCTCGAGCAGGCGATGCGCCGTGGCCACCCCGACGATGCCGCCGCCGATCACGCAGTAGTCGTACACAACACGCAGTCTCACACAGCGGTGACCGTGCCGTCCTCGCCATGGGCGAGCGGCCGCACCGGCGCGCCGTCGACCGCGAAACTCTGCCCCGCGGTGTCCTCGGCCGTGACCTCCGGCTGCTCGGCCGCGGCGGGCGCATTGCGCCGCGCCACCTGGACACCGTGCTGGCCGATGGCCGGATCGGTCACGGTGATCGTGAATTCCCCGCGCCGGGTGTCGAATTCGGTGCGCAGCTGGGTGTTGGCGGTGGGATCGGCCTGCAGGCCCAGCGTGTCGCCCAGTTCTCCGCGCAACACCAGATCTGCCACGGCGGCGAAGACATTGGTGTCGAGTGTGAGGGTCACCGAATTGCGCTGCGCCGGGGCCACTTGCGCGCCCACGTACGCATTGCCGAGCCGGACCTGTCCGGTGATCCCGGCGGGGCGCTGCGCTACCACCGGTTCGCGCGCCGCCCCGGCGGCCAGTGCGGGCGGCACGGACAATTCGTGCGACCGCGCCGGATAGCTGGTGAAAAATGATGTGAGCCCGATGTTCTCGGCGACCGCCGGATAATCCGCGGGCGCCGGCTCCGTACCGGCGTCGTCCGGGAACGGCATCGGCCCGCGCGGTCCGGCGGGCGCGGCGAGGATGCCGCCGGACTTCTGGGCTTCGGGCATCTGATTGGCGATATAGGAACCCGCGGCGACGGTCAGCCCGATGCTGGCCATGCCCGCGGTGATGATGGCGCTGAAGCGGAGCGCCTGCCTGGTGCGCCGGGGTGTCCGGGCAGCAGTCGTCGCCGTGTGCTGCGACATTGGTGCGTTCCTTTCCCTCTCCCCTGGTCCCCCTGCGTCTTTCGACGCAACGACCCGCACCATTGAAAGCCGTACGCCCGTCCAGATTACTCCCGCAAGATCGCGAACTTCAGTAACGGCGGGTTACATGTGTTCACGAGAGACTGGGATCACATCTCGGCCACCACAAGATACACAGGTTTCCGCCATCTGACAGCTGGGTAAAAAGGGCATAGCGGCGAGCGCCGACTCGACTGCCATCGAGGACCTCCGGCCAACGGCGTCCGGTCGGCACCAGGCACGGCGCACCCACGGTAGGCGCTCGCTCGCTCCCTTCATCGAGGCAAGCCCTCGTCAGGGCATTGAATTGAGCTCGAAGTGGGAATCGGGGATTCGGCCGGAGGCCGGAGACGGGCGGCGGGTCAGGCGAATTGACCCGCCGCTCTTCCCGTTCCGGGCGGACCCGCGAAAGCCTGTGCCAGGCCGAGCCATTCGGCCGCATCCGCACCCTGTACCGCGAGCGCCAGATCGTCGAGGTGCCGGCGCTGCGTCACCAGGAGGCAGAAATCCAGGGCGGGACCGCTGACCCGCTGCGCCGCAGCCTCGGGTCCCCAGGTCCAGACGGTGCCGTCCGGGGCGGTCAGTTCGACCCGGAATTCCTCGCCAGGCACGGTGCGCCCGTGTGTCAGGTACGAGAAGTCGCGGGTCCGGATGCCCAGGTGCGCAATGTGCTTCAGCCGGGCCGTCGGCGTGCGCGCGATGCCCAGCGCATCGGCCACGTCCTGTCCGTGCGCCCAGGTCTCCATCAGGCGTGCGGTGGCCATGGAGGCGGCGCTCATGGGCGGGCCGAACCAGGGCAGTTTGACCCCTGCGGGCACCGCGCGCAGCGCCTCGACCAGCGCCCGCCGGTCCCGCCGCCAGGTGGCCAGCAATTCCGGTGCGGGAGTGCGCGCTTCCTCCTCGGCGGCCTCGTCGACGAAGGTCAGCGCCTTCGGCAGCGCCGCCTGCACCGCCTCGTCGAACGCCTCGGCATCGGTGGCGGCGATGACCGCGATCCGGTCGGTCCAGGTGAGATGCCCGATCTGATGGGCGATGGTCCAGCCCGCGGCGGGGGTGTCGCGCTGCCATTCGGCGGCATCGAGATCCGCGATGAGCCGATCCAGGTCGTCGCATTCGGCGGTGAGATCGGCGAGCAGCGCCTCGAGGTCGGCCATAGGGGTAATCCAAGCACGCATGCTTGTATTTGGAAAGGGGTGTGCTACCAGCCGAAAAGCACCAGGTGAACCGCGCCGACCACCAGTCCGAGCGCGGCGCCGTGCAGGTAGAGCAGCCAGGCGTCCTGTTCCACCGAGGCGTAGAACATCTCCATGAACTCGCCGGGCGTGAGCTGTTTGAGCTTGCGCGCCGCGAAATCGTCGATCTTCTTGGCCTGGGTCGCCGCGAATTCCGCGTCCTCGACCAGGCTGGGCGCGAGCCCGGCCGCCGCGCCGGCCGCGCCGACCTTCAGATTGTCGAACTGCCGCTTGCCGAATACGGTGCGCACCACGGTGTGGGTGGGTCCCAGCTGGCGGTGGATCTCATCGGCGATGAGGCGTTCCAGCAGCTGCCGAGTCTTGTCGCCATTGGGGCCCTCGAGCAGTTCCTTGGCCAGATTCGGCAGAGTCAGCACCTGGTAGGCCAGGATGCGCGCGAGATCGGCCGCGGCCTCGGGCTGCCGCTTGGCCAGCAGCGCCTGCTTCCACAGGTACTTGTAGCGCGGCTGCGGATCGCCGGGTTCGAACACCATCTTCACCGCGATGACGTTCACGATGACGCCGATGGCGGCCGCCGCCGTCAGGATGACCACCCAGCCCGGCAGCCAGCCGAGGATCGGAATGCTGTGGTGCACATGCATGTACAGCGCCAGCAGCACACCGAAGGGCGCGCCGAGCAGGCCGATGCGCACCATGAACTTGAGTTCGGGCGCGGCGATGGTGGTGGTGAGGTCCTTGAGGATCTCCGGGTTCTCCCGCAGATACCGGATGACGAAGCTCTTGATGTCGATGAGCTGGTCGACATTGTCGCCGAGCTGTTCGAAGGCGCGGCGCGCCAGCGTGGGCAGCTCGCGTTCGACACGCTGGTAGAGCACATTGCGCACGGCGCGCGGGACGGCGCCCCACAGGTCCGGGTTCTCCCGGTACATGATCTCGTTGACCATGGACGGCACCTGTTTGCGCCCGACCTCGGCGATGTAGTCGGCAATGCCGTCGAGGTCGAGTTCGTGGATGAAGTCCTTGGGACTGCCGATTCGCATGATGGCGACGTCCACGCAGATGCTGGCCATCTTCTCGGCGCGCGCGGGAATGAAGCCCTGAAAGCCGAGCCGCTTGCCGTCGCCGGAGAAGGTCGGCAGCACCTGCACCCGCCGCGGCAGATACGGATAGAGGATGTCGAGTCCCGGAATTCGGATGCCGCGGAAGTAGATCGGCCAGAACAGCATGAGCACGCCGGTCCAGTTGGTCAGCCAGCCGGCGATGGCGCTGAAGAGCGGGAAGCTGACGAGATCGACGACGAAACGGGACTGGCCGGTCAGCTGTTCCCAGTCCAGGAACAACCCTGAGGCCAGTGTCGTCATTGCAGCGTCCCCCTGAGGCCGAGCCGGTTGGTGAGAAAACGGACATCCAACAGTCTCACCGGTTCGGAGTGCTGTCAAAAGGGGTGTGGCCTCGAAGAACGCGGCGTGTCGGGCCGCTAGGGTGAGCCCGTTGTGCGCATCGCGAGCGCATTCCCCGGTGACCAGGAATACTGGTCAGCCGACCAGGATGGAACTCAAGGGAGATCTTCTGATGACCGTGGACCGCCGTGGCTTCCTGACCGGTGCGGCCACCGCCGCCGGTCTGGCCGCCGTCGCCACCGCCGCACCGGCCTGGGCGCAGCCCGCACCCGCGCCGACCGTGGACAAGTTCCCCTTCCCCGCCGCCCGCGATCTCCGCATTCTCGTCACCGGCGACGCCGGCACCGGATCCCGCCCGCAGTGGGCGGTGGCCGACGCCATTCGCGCCCAGCACGCGAGCACGCCGTTCTCCTTCGGCCTCGGCCTCGGCGACAACGTCTACGAACAGGGCCCGTGGTCCGATGACGACGCCCAGTTCGCGGCCAAGTTCGAAGACCCCAATCACGATCTCGACTTCCCCTGGATCATGGTGCAGGGCAATCACGACAACACCGCGGTCCTGCCCGGCGACGGCGGCTGGCTGCTGCGCGGCGATCACGAGGTGGCCTATCACGCGCGGTCGCGGCGCTGGTGGATGCCGGCGCGCTACTACTCGGTGCGCGTCCCGCAGGAGCAGCCCGTGGTCGAATTCTTCGTGCTGGACCTGAATCCCATTGCCGCGCTGCTGCCGCCGGTGTTCAACGCCTACTGGTCGAAGGGCGGCCAGTTCATGACCGAACAGGCCGCGTGGCTCGATCGCGCGCTGGACGAGTCCACCGCCACATGGAAGATCGTCTGCACCCATCACCCGTATCTGAGCAATGGCAGCCACGGCAATGCCGGTGAATACGACGGCCTTCCGTTCGAGCCCGCCAACGGCCTCTGGGTGAAGGAGTTCTTCGAGGCGCACGTGCTGGGTCGCGCCCAGTTCATTCTGTCCGGGCACGATCACTGCCTGCAGGTGCTCGAACCGAATGCCGCCTGCAAGGGCACGCGTCAGATCGTCTCCGGCGCGGCCGCCAAGACCACGTCCGCGCACGGCGACAATCCGGCGCTGTTCCAGAACTTCGGTGACGTCGGCTTCATGACCCTGGACCTGACGCCCTCCTCGGCCGATATCGGCGTGTTCACCGTCGATCCGTCGACCGCGCAGGCCACCAACGCCTTCCAGCGTCGTTTGGCTTAAGAACGACTCCGGGCCCGGAACCGCACAGCGGTTCCGGGGCGAAATGTGTTCGGGGAGTGCGTGCTAGGGCTTGAGCACGATCCGGATCGGGTTGCCCTCCTTGGATTCCAAGGCGTGCACGGCCTTGGCCGCGTCGGCCAGCGGCATGACCGCGCTGACCGAACGGGAGAACTCGACCCGGTGCAGGCCCTGCAACTTCACGAGTTTGGCGACATCCTCGGGCGCGGAGCCGTAGTGCCCGCGCAGCTGTTGCTGGAAGAAGCTGAACGCGGTGCCGTGGGTGATGGTGATCGGCTTGTCGGTGAGCCCGACCAGCACCAGACGACCGTGCGGGGCCAGGCAGATGACGGCCTGCTCGCGCACCGCCGCCACACCCGCGAAGTCGAAGGCGGCCGCGAGCCCGGTCCCGGTGGCGGCGAAGATCTTGGATCGCAGATCCGGATCGGCCGGATCGAAGGCGAGGTCGGCGCCGAACTCCAGGGCGCGTTCGCGCGCGGCCGGCAGCGGATCCACCGCGATGATGGGCGCCGCGCCGATCATGCGCAGCAGCTGCACGCCGTGCGCGCCGAGGCCGCCGACACCCCAGACGCCCACCGGCTCACCCGGTTTCACCTCGCCGGTGGCCGTAATGGCGCCCCACGGCGTGGACACCGCGTCCGGAATGAAGCACGCCTGCTCGAACGGCAGATCGTCGGGAATGGGCACCAGGGTGTCGACGCGGGCCAGGGTGTATTCGGCCCAGCCGCCGTCGTAGTCCACGCCGCGGGTGTAGGTCGCGCCGTCGCGCGATTCCCCGGCCTGCAGCACGACGCGGTCTCCCACCTTGGCGGTGGTGACGCCCGGTCCGAGCGCGTGCACGGTCCCGGCGACCTCGTGCCCGAGGGTCACGACGTCCCCTGTGAGGAACAGCGGGGTCAGCGTCCCGTCGATGAGGTGCACGTCCGACAGGCACACGCCCGCCGCCTCGACCTTGATCAGCACGTGATCGGCTCCGGGCTCGGGCACCGGCACCTCGTCGAGTTCGAGGCTGCGGTTCGGTCCCAGATGCAGTCGTGCGGCCAGCATGGTCATGGACTCCTCAGAACGATCGTGCGGCAGTGCTTTCCGGCGCCATGGTAGGCCGAAGCCGGGTGTGCCGGACTAGCTTTCCCGGTCGGAGCCGTGCCCGGCGGGATGGGCCGGGACCGGATGCGCGGTGAGGAATTCGTCGATGATGGCGGTGACCTCGGCGTGGCGCTCCAGCATCGGCACATGCCCGCAGCCGTCGAGCCATTCCGCGCGCTCGGGTCGCAGCTTCTCGTTGAGGGCGCGCCCGGCCGCCGCGGAGAGCACGCGATTGCCGGTGCCCCAGATGGTGCAGACCGGCGGCAGCGCGGCGCGGTCGGGCCACTCATCCAGTGCGGCGAAGGAATCCAGGTCCCGCACCAGCCCGGTGAGCGCGCGCACGGGGAAGCCCGCGGACAGCGCCGCCACGTACGGGCTTTCGCGGAAGGCGCGCCGGCTGCTGAACCAGTACCGCATCGCGGTGCGCGCCAGCCATCTCGGCGTGTGCACCCGCTGCACGGCCCGGACGCCGAGGGCGGGCATGCCGCGGGTCAGCCGTGCGGGCAGGCCCTGTTCGCCTTGCATGGCGGTGGATTCGGTCAGCGGGTTGACCGCGACGACCGCGCGCACCAGGGCCGGGTAGCGGCGCGCCAAGGTCAGGCTGGTGGCGGCGCCGACGCAGTTTCCCACCAGCGCGACATCGGTGAGCTCGTTCCAGCGCAGGAACTGCCGGACGGTGTTCACATACAGTTCGAGCCCGTAGCCGCCGGCGGGTTTGTCCGAGGCGCCGTACCCGGGCAGATCGAGGGCGTAGACGTGGTATTTCCGGGCGAGCGCGGTGATCTGGGGCGTCCAGATGAGATGCGATCCGCCCGCTTGATGCAGCAGTACCACCGGTGGCCCGCTCTCGCCCCGCTGGATGTAGGCGACCCGGATGCCTTCGAACCGGAACTGCTCCATGACGCTGCCCGCCTCCCGCTAGGCCCCCTTCCATGGTCTGTCATGGCGGTGGCGAGGGGACGGGATTCGGTTCAGGAAATCGGCGCCGGCGCCGAAACCTCTTCGAGCACATCGGAATACCAGCGGAACAGTTGAAGCGGTCGTGCCGAGGCAGAGGTGAGCAGTTCGGCCCAGCAGGCCGCCGTGGCCGCCCGCGCGGCGGCGCCGATCCACGGCTGCGGCAGCAGTTGCGGCGGCAGCAGCGGATCCGGTTCGTTGGCCCGGTTGAACTCGGTGGCGAGGGTGATGGCCATGGTCAGGCGCTCGATGTGCGAGGCGTCCGGCAGTCGCGGCCCGATGCGCTCGGCGGTGGCGAGCAGCCGCCGGTGCCCGTCCGCGATCCGCTCGATCGGCCACAGGTGCTCGGCGAGATCGCGGGCGGCACTGTGCCCGCCGACCGTGAGATCGGTGCTGGTGAAGGTGGTGACATGGTCGTTGACCCCGAATCGCGCGGCGGCGGAACGGATCAGCTCCTCCCAGGGGTTCGCCGCCACGTACAGCCCGCCCTGGATGGCGGCCCCGCCCAGCCGCAGGATGGCATCGCGCATGGCGTCGCGCGCCTGCCGCGCCGATTCCGGCACCCCGAAGGCGACCAGATGCCATGTTCCGTCCCACGGCGCCTGCCCGCGATCCTGCGCGTACATGTAGCGGACGAATTCCAGGTCGGGTTCGATGAGCCCGCGCGTCGTGTCGGTGGCGCGCAGGACCGCCTTGCGGCCGCGTCCGTCCTGGGTGAACCGCCCCTCCGCGACGAGCCGCTTGATGCAGAGCCGGACCTGTTGATCGCTCATGCCGAGGGCGGCGGCGACGTCGTACAGCTCGCCCGCGTCGATGGTCGCGTCGGCGCGGATCATGCTCTCGACCAGGGTCCGGGTGGAGATCTCGGTGTCATTGTGCTGTGCGCTGTCCATGCGTTCACCTCCCGGCGGTTGCGGAGGGTTCCTGTTCTACCAGGTAGATCGGAGTGCCCGGATCCCGCCCGAGCGTGCGGCCGAGGTCGGTGAAGAACCGCGCCGGATCGATGACTTCCTCGGGGGCGTGCACGCCGGGCGTGCGCACGCTGCCGTCGGCGACCTGATACAGGCCCAGCGCCAAGGGGATTCCGGTCGCGCGCGCCATATCGGTCAGCAGGCCGTGCAGCGGATCCGAGCTCGGGCCGGTCAGGTTCGGGTGGGCCAGCACCCGGTGGTCGCGTCCCTGTCTGGTCCCGGAGACGAGCGCGAAGAACGGCGGCAGATCGCCGGGGCCCGCGGTGCGCAGCGCCGCCGGGATCGATCGCAGGGTGCGCGCGATATTCGGTGTGGTGAGCAGTGCGGCGGCCGTCTCGTTGGTCAGCCGGCCGCTGTCGATATCGCGGCGCAGGATGTCGAGATAGGCGAGGGTCCAGGGCCTGATGACCATGAGATTCATGGCGTCACCGCTGAGTTTCAGACTGCGCCGCAAGGTGATCGGCTCCGGATGGCCGATGGAGTAGCCGGTGCCGCGCCGCCCGCCGGGCAGTTCCAGCGGAATCGGATGCAGCGGGCGGACTTCGGCCGGCGCACCGTCGCGCACGACGGTGATGATGCCGCTGGCCTGCTGCATCCAGTGCACGGCCGCCGCGGTGGGGCCGCCGTCCGGGCGCAGGAGCTGTTCCTCCATATCCACCGGCGTCTCGCCCGCGTCGACGGCCCAGGCGGTGTACGCGTCGCGCACGGTGTCGAGTTCGGCGGCGGCCAGAGCGGCGAGCAGATTGCTCATGCCCGGGCTGGCCCCCATGCCGATCACCGCGCACACGCCCTGCTCCCGTGCCGCCGCATCCAGATCGAGCATCTGCAGCGTGGGTTCCCAGTCGTCGCAGATATCGAGGTAGTGGGTTCCGGTCTCGATGGCGGCGCGCAACACGGTCAGGCCGAAACGGTAATACGGCCCAACGGTATTGAGCACCAGATCCGCGCCGGACAGCGCGTTCCGCAGCGCGGAGTCAGCGGTGACGTCGACTTCGAGCGCGCGCACCGGAACCGGCGAATGCGCCAGTTCCCGCGCCAGCCGTTGGGCGGCCCCGAGATCGCGATCGGCGATGACGATCTCCTCGAGACCCGCCAGCCCGGCCGCGATCCGCACCGCGACGGCGCCCATGGCGCCCGGCCCACCCAGTGCGAGAACTTTCATTTCGTGCTCCTGACGATCGATGGCTCTTGCTGTTCGGCGAATTCCCGCAGGTCGTCCAGATATCCGGGCGCGTACAGCGAGCGTGGCGCGAACACCGCGACCAGCACCGACCGCACCCCCCGGTCGTTGTCCAGATCCGCCTTGACGATGTTGTGCGAGGCGTCCGGATACATCCGGACGGTGAGCAGTCCGGCCGGCACCAATTCCCGGTAGACGCGGGCGGTTTCGGCGACATCCACGTTCAGGTCCTGTTCGCCGAGTGCGAGCAGCACCGGAATCCGCAGTCGCGGCAGGTACTCGCTCACATCGGCGAGGTAGTTCCTGCTCGCGAACCGCCAGCGGTCGGCGGACATCGGGTCATCGTCGATTCCCGCGGCGAGGTACTGCTCATGGGATGCGCCCGCGCGCAGCAACTCCAGCACGGCCCGGCGCCGATCGTTCGCCGCCGCGATCTCGGACTCGGTCGCGTTCCGGTGCCGCAGTTCGGCATTCGTGTTGTACTCACCCTGGCGCAGCCAGTTGATCGCGGGCCCGGCCACGATCATGAACTGCAATTCCGGATGCCGCACCGCCACCTCGGGCAGCACCCAGCCCGCCTGGCTGATCCCCCACACCCCGATGCGCCGCGGATCGATATCCGCACGTGCCGCCGCCCAGGCAATGGCGGCCTCGGTCTCCGCGGCCCGATCGTGCATGGACTGCTCGAGCCAATTCCCCGGCGCGCCATTGATCCCGGGCTTGTCCCAGGCCAGCGACGCGTATCCGGCGCGCGCGAACGATTCCCAGAGCGGCCGGTAGAAGTCGTCGCGATCGGCGTCGGCGGGCCCGTCACCGTGCACGAACACGACGAGTCCGGCGGGTCCGCGCTGATCCTCCGGCAGCACCAAGGTGCCCCGCAGGTCCTGTTCCGGCCCCGGGATGGTGACCCGTTGCTCGGTGAAGGCGAAGTCGTTCGCGACGACGACCCAGGCCCCCGCGGACAGTGCCAGCGCGATAACGCAGCCGGCGGCGATCGACAACCGGAGTAACCAGGTCCTGCGAAGCATGGTGTCGATCGTATCAGAAATGATCGTCTATGAAATGATCGTTTTTAATTCGATAGAACATGCACTTCCGGTTGTTCGCCCGGGGCGAACAACCGGATGGAACAAGACCACCGGGGCCGGGGTTGAGTAGGTATCGCTCAACCTTGGAAGGGGTCGAAGTCGTGACTACACCACAGAACCTGCCGGTCCTGTTCCTGACCGATCCGATCGTGCTGCCCGGCATGATCGTGCCGATCGAGTTGGACGAATCCGCGCAGGCCGCTATCGATGCCGCGCGGGCGGGCAAGGTCAACCAGGTGCTGGTCGCGCCGCGGCTGGACGAGGGCTACGCCAGCTATGGCGTGGTCGCCACCATCGAACAGGTGGGGCGCATGCGCGGTGGCGCGCCCGCCGCGGTGCTGAAGGCCGAGGGCCGCGCCAAGATCGGGCACGGGGTGACCGGCCCGGGCGCCGCGTTGTGGGTGGAGGCCGAGCCCGTCGAGGCGCCCGCCGCCGACGGCCGCACCACCGAACTCGCGGCCGAATACAAGAAGCTGGTCGTCGCCGTCCTGCAGCGTCGCGAGGCCTGGCAGGTCATCGACGCGGTGAACCAGCTCACCGAGCCGTCCGCCATTGCCGACACCGCCGGCTGGGCGCCCTACCTGAGCAATGAGCAGAAGCGGGAACTGCTCGAGACCGTCGACACCACGGTCCGGCTGACCAAGCTCATCGAGTGGACCAAGCAGCACATCGCCGAGACCGAGGTCAGCGAGAAGATCAGTGAGGATGTGCGCGAGGGCGTCGAGAAGAGCCAGCGCGAATTCCTGCTCCGCCAGCAGCTCAATGCGATTCGCAAGGAGCTGGGCGAGGACGAGCCGGACGGCGCCGACGACTACCGCACCCGCATCGAGAACGCCGACCTGCCCGAGGACATTCGCGAGGCCGCGCTGCGCGAGGTGGGCCGGTTGGAGCGGGCCAGCGATCAGAGCCCGGAATCGGGCTGGATCCGCACCTGGCTGGACACCGTCCTGGACCTGCCCTGGACCGTGAAAACCACCGACAGCGCCGATGTCTCGGCCGCTCGCGCGGTGCTGGACGCGGATCACCACGGGCTGGACGAGGTCAAGGACCGCATGGTCGAGTACCTGGCCGTGCGGGCCCGCCGCGCCGCCCGCAATCTGGAGGTGGTCGGCGGCCGTGGCTCCGGCGCGGTGCTGGTGCTGGTCGGCCCGCCCGGTGTGGGCAAGACCTCGCTGGGTGAGTCGGTCGCCCGCGCGCTGGGCCGCAAGTTCGTGCGCGTCGCCCTGGGTGGCGTCCGCGACGAGGCCGAGATCCGCGGTCACCGCCGCACCTATGTCGGCGCCCTGCCCGGCCGCATCGTGCGCGCCATGAAGGAGGCCGGCTCCATGAATCCGGTCGTCCTGCTGGACGAGATCGACAAGGTCGGCTCGGACTTCCGCGGCGATCCCGCGGCGGCCCTGCTCGAGGTCCTGGATCCGGCGCAGAACCACACCTTCCGCGATCACTACCTGGATCTGGACCTGGATCTGTCCGACGTCCTGTTCATCGCCACCGCGAATGTCATGGAGACCATCCCCGGCCCGCTGCTGGACCGCATGGAACTGATCACCGTGGACGGTTACACCGAGGCGGACAAGGTCGCCATCGCCCGCGACTTCCTCATTCCGCGGCAGTTGGAGCGCAATGCCCTGACCGCCGAGGAGGTTTCCATCACCGAGGAGGCGCTGCGCGAGATCGCCGCCAACTACACCCGGGAAGCCGGTGTGCGGCAGATGGAGCGCCTGATCGCCAAGGCGCTGCGCAAGGCGGCGACCAAGCTGTCGGAATCGGCGGACCCCGCCGGCTCCGAAAGCCTGGGCTACGACAAGGAGCTGGGGTACGACACCGGTTCCATCGCCATCGGCCTGGACAATCTGACGGAGTTCCTGGGCCGTCCCCGCTTCACCCCGGACTCGGTGGAACGCACCGCGGTCCCCGGTGTGGCGACCGGTCTGGCGGTGACGGGCGCCGGCGGCGACGTCCTCTACATCGAGGCCAATGCGGCCGAGGGCGATCGCTCGCTGACCCTGACCGGCCAGCTCGGCGACGTCATGAAGGAGTCGGCGCAGATCGCCCTGACCTACGTCCGCTCCCACCTGGAGGAGATCGGCATCGAGCCGAAGGTGCTGGATCGCAATATCCACATCCACTTCCCGGCGGGCGCGGTCCCGAAGGACGGTCCGTCCGCGGGCGTCACCATGGTCACCGCCCTGGTGTCGCTGGCCCTGGGCCGGCAGGTCCGCGCCGATGTCGGCATGACCGGCGAGGTCACGCTGAACGGCCGCGTCCTGCCCATCGGCGGCGTGAAGCAGAAGCTGCTGGCCGCGCAGCGCGCCGGACTGAAGACCGTCTTCATCCCGGCACGCAATGAACCGGATCTCGACGAGGTCCCGGGCGAGGTGCTGGCCGCCCTGGATGTGCGCCCCGTCGCCGACGTGGCCGACATCCTGGCCTACGCCATCGAACCTGTCATCGAGTCCGACCTCGACCGTCCGGCGCTGAGCGCCACCGCCTGACCGGCGGGACGCGATAGCACAACCGAATAGCAACGGACCGCGCTTGTTTCACATGAAACCGAAACCCGCGCGGTCCGTTCGTATTTCGTGGCCGCCTCAGAACTCCCCGGCCACGCCGAGCACGGTGCGCCCGGAGTGGGTGCCCTCCAGGATGGAGCGGAGCACGGATTCGGCCTCGGTAATGGGCGCGTAGTTCTCGAGCAGGCTCAGATGCGCCGGTTTCAGGTCCTTGCCGAGGCGGGCCCACAGTTCGCGGCGAGCCGCGATGGGCATATGGGCCGAGTCGATGCCGAGCAGCGAAACCCCGCGCAGGATGAACGGCATGACGGTGGTCGGGAGCTCCGGACCACCGGTGAGACCGCTGACCGCGGCGGCGCCGCCGTACTTGATCGTGCTGAGAATGTGGGCGAGCGACTGGCCGCCGACGCTGTCCACCGCCGCCGCCCACTGCGCCTTGCCGAGCGGGCGCAGCTTCTCGCCCTCGGCGGGCAGGCGGCCGATCACCGCAGCGGCGCCCAGGGTTTCGAGGAGTTCACCGGCGCCGATCTTGCCGGTGGAGGCGACCACTTCGAAGCCGAGACCGGACAGAATGTCCACCGCCACACTGCCCACGCCGCCGGTGGCGCCGGTGACGAGAACGGGACCGGCGGCCGGTGTGAGTCCGTGGTCGAGCAGGGCTTGTACGCTCATGGCCGCCGTGAACCCCCCCGTGCCGATGGCGGCGGCCTCGCGGGGTGTCAGGCCTTCGAGCTTCACCACCCATTCGGCCGGGACCTTGGCGTATTCGGAGTAGCCGCCGTGATGCGAGACGCCCAGCTCGTAGCCGTGGGCAATGACCAGATCACCCGGGGCGAAGTCCGGATTCCCGGAACTGACCACCTCGCCGGTGAGATCGATGCCCGGGATGAGTGGATACTCCCGAATCACGCCGCCTTTGGGGGTGATGGCCAGACCGTCTTTGTAGTTCGCGCCCGAGTAATGAACCTTGATCGTCACATCGCCGGGCCCATGGAAGTCGTCGTTCACCGTTTCGCGAATGAGTGCGATACCGCTGTCCGTTTCGTGGGCCACCATCGCCTGGAACTCCATTGACCGAGCATAAGACCGGCAATGCCGGTCGGGTATCGCTCAGGCGAACTTGGGTGCTCGTTTACCGAGGAATGCGGCGATTCCCTCTGCGCCGTCGGCCGATTCCGCGCAGTGCGTGATGAACGCGGCCTCGGTGCCGAGCTGTTCTTCGAGGGTGTGCTGGGAGGACACCAGCAGCAGCTTCTTCACATTGGCATTGGACAGCTTGGGGCCGCTCGCGAACTGCCGCGCGAGTTCCTCGACGGCCCCGGCGAGTTCGGCATCGGGCACCACCCGGTGCAGCAGCTGCCAGTCGAGCGCCTCGTGTGCGGTGAGCACCCGGTTGGTGAGCATGAGGTCCTGGGTGCGGCGCACGCCGATCAGGCGCGGCAGGTAGTAGGAGGCACCGCCGTCGGGGCTGAGCCCGACCTTGGTGTAGGACATGGTGAACGACGCGGATTCGGCCGCGACCACCAGATCGCCGGCAATGGCCAGGCTCAGGCCCGCCCCGGCGGCGGTGCCGTTGACGGCGGTGATGAGCAGGGCGTCCATGCGCGCGAACGAGGACACGGCGTGGTGCAGGGTCTCGGCCAGCTTGTCGATGAACGCGCCGGTGTCGTCGGCGGCCGCCATGGCCCGCACGTCACCGCCGGCGGAGAAGAACTTCCCGGCGCCGGTCAGCACCACCACCTTGACGGCCGGATCGTCGGAGCAGTAGGCGGCGGCCTGCGCCAGCTCATCGGCCAGGGCCTGATCGATTCCATTGGCGGCATTGGGCCGATTGAGCGTGATGCGGGCAATGGGCCCGTCCAGCTCGAACAGAATGTTCTCGTACACGTGGGTCATCGAATGGGTGCCTTCCGTCGGATGCCTGACCACAGCATGTCAAACGCGTCGATCACCGCATGCCCGGGGCGAATTCGACGCGCACGCCGAGCAATCGGATGGGCCGGTCCAGCTCGAACCGGTGCAGGACCTCGAGCGCGGTCCGCACGACCTCGTCCACATCGGTGGTGGCCTGCGGCAGTTTGCGTTGTTTGGTGCGGGTGAAGAACGTCTTGGTCCGCACCGTCACCCCGACCCGGCCGATGGCGCGCCCGTCGGCGAAGGTGTCCTCCGCGACCTGGGCGGCCAGCCGGGCAATGGCGGCCTCGAGGTCGGCGATCTCGGTGAGATCCTCGGGAAACGTCTCGGACCTGCTGTGTCCCACCGGTTCCCGGGGTTCGGCGATATCGGTGTCACCCGCACCGTGTCCGAGTACCCATAGATACGGTCCGGTATTGGGCCCGAATTCCGCCGCCAGCCGGTCCCGGTCCGCCGCCGCCAGATCGGCGACCGTCTCGATGCCCAGTGCGCGCATGCGTTTGGCGATGCGCGCCCCGATTCCCCACAGCGCCGTGGTCGGGCGGTGCGCCATGAGCTCGACCCAGTTGTCGGCGGTGAGCCGGAAGACGCCCGCTCCGCCCGCGGCCTCCGCCGCGGCGTCGCCGGATTTGCCCACCGCCTTGGCGAACCCGGTGGCGAGCTTGGCCCGGGTCTTGTTGTCCCCGATGCCGACCGCACAGGTCAGCCCCAATTCCTCGATGGCCGTGCGAATCTCGCGCGCCAGCTGTTCGGGATCATCGGTATCGGCCGCCAGGAAGGCCTCGTCGAATCCGAGCACCTCCACCCGCCCCGGAAAGGTCCGCAGCAGCGCCATGATCTCCTCGGACGCCTCCGCGTAGGTGGCGAGATCCTGCGGCAGGAACACCCCGTCCGGGCAGATCCGCAGGGCTGTCCGCAGGGGCATCCCGGCCCGCACCCCGAAGGCCCGCGCCGGATAGGACGCGCAGGACACCACCTTCCGCGGTTCGGCCGGATCGCCGTTCCCGCCCACGATGACCGGCTGCCCGCGCAGTTCCGGATGCCGCCGGAATTCGACCGCGGCCTGGAATTGGTCGAGGTCGACGTGCAACAGCCAGCGCGCCACCCCTCCGTCATACCGCATGGTCTGCCGAAATATCGGGAAAGGGGGTTGTGCTGCTCGCCGAGACAGAACTAAATTCTGGTCATGAAGATTCGAGATCGGTTGTTGCTGGCGGCCGAGCGCCAGTTCGCCGAACAGGGGACTCTCGATGCCACGCTCACCCAGATTCGGGCCGCGGCCGGAGCCAGCGTCGGCGCGCTGTATCACCACTTCCCGGACAAGGCCGAGCTGTACCGGCAGGTGTGGGCCTTCGCGCTGGAGGACTATCAGCGCCATTTCTGGGAGGCGGTGCGCGACAGCGCCGACGCCGAGGGCGGGGTGCGCGCCGGCGTCACCGAGCATCTGCGCTGGGTGAGCGAGAACCAGTACCGCGCCAAGGTGCTCACCTCCGCCCGGCCGCCGGGCATGCGCGACAGCGACGGCAATCGGGAGTTCATGCGCGGCGTCGCCCGCTGGTGGCGTACGCACGCCGGCTACGGCGCGGTGCGTGAACTCGACTTCGATCTGCTCTACGCGCTGTGGCTGGGCCCGGCGCAGGTGTACTCGCGGCACTGGCTCGGCGGTGAATTCGTCACCGCGCCGATCGAGGTGGCCCCGCAACTGGCCGACGCCGCCTGGCAGGTGCTCCGAACTCCCGAACCGAGCGGAAAGTGACGTGATGACTGTAGAACTGGATCTCGACCTGGGACGGAAAGTCCTTGCGGCCCAGCCGTTCAGCCAGTTGGTCGGCGCGGAGCTGACCGCGTTCGGCAATGGCCGCGCCACCCTGGAGATTCCCATTCGGCCGGAGCTCGGCCAGCAGTTCGGGTATGTGCACGGCGGCGTCCTGGCCTACGCGGCCGACAATGCCCTCACCTATGCGGCGGGCACGGTGCTCGGTGCGAATGTGCTGACCGGTGGTTTCACCATCACCTATCTGCGTCCGGCCGCGGGGGTGCGATTGCGCGCCGAGGCCACCGTCATCGATGCCACTCGCCGCCAGGCCGTCTGCCGCTGCGAGATATTCGCCGACAGCGACGAGGGCGAGACGGCGCTCTGCGCCGTCGCGCAGGGCACCGCCCGCAGTGTGGAACGAGAGCTCAACGGGAACGGCGGAACCAGTTCAGCGGGGAGCGATACGCGTAGCGCGCCTTGACCGTTCCGGTGTCCACCTGCCCCTGCACCCGGATCAACGGAGCGCCCGGGAAGCGCGGCAGCGTCACCTTGTTCGTCACGGTGCCGGCGCCGCGTTGCACGCCGTCCAGGTCGATGCGCCAGCCGCGCGGCACGATCATGACGATCGCCCCCGCTCCGGCGCGCACGTGCACGTCGATTTCGCGCCGCACACAGTGCGCCCGCGTGAAGTCGATCACCAGTTTGCCGGAAACCGACTCGGCGAGAAGAGTTTTCGGTACGGTCCACTGGTCGTCGGTGCGCGCCGTCCCGCCGTCGACCCGCAGCCGCAGCGGTGGTTCCTCCACCGGCTGCCGGGGACGCCCGGCGACGGGCATGCGCCAGAGCGCCTCAGGGCGTGACTGTGCTGTGGTACGGCTCACCGAAACTCCTTCCCCGGCATGTGAAACGATGATCTTGGCGATGCCAGGGAAGTCGAATTATTCCGTATAGCTGGACTTTTCGGACCTGCCGGTGTCTAACAGTACGGTCACATCCCGATGTCGCTCCGGCCGCGAACGCCGCGGCGGCGCGTGCGGATTCAGCGGCGGCCCAGGTGCACGGTGACCGCGCCGAGCAGGTAGACGTCCTCGCGCTTGCCGATATAGGTGTCGGCCGCCGGATCGAGCAGCGCCTCGAGGGCCGCGCGATCCGCCGCGCCGAGTTCCTCGCCCACGTGCTCGCGCATGGAATCCAGCCGGGCCGTGACGGTTTCGCGAATCGCGGGGGTGGCGGGGGCCGGATGATCGGTGAGCACGCTGAACGAGGTCACCTCGCCGAGACCCGCCTTGGCCAGGGCGGTGCCCCAGCCGTAGGGCATCGGCACCGCCTCCGGGATCTCGGCGCGCATGCGGCCGAAACGCTCATCGCGCAGCGCCAGCAGCCGGTCCTCCAGGCCCGGCGCGCCGACCCCGAGATCCCAAGGCAGGCAACGGGTCGGCAGCCCGCCCTCGACCAGGGCCAGCCACCCGCCGGGCCGCACCAGCTTCGCCAGCCGGTCCACCCCGTCCTGCTGATCGGGCAGGTGATGCACCATGCGCGAGGCCCACACCACATCGGCCGCGGGCACGGTGTGCACCACCTCGTCGGAGGTGGCGTCCACGAGCAGGGTTTCGACCTGTACCCGGTCGTCGTCGCCGAGCGTGGTCTCCGCCGCCCGGCGGGCCACCTCGAGCAATTCCGGTACGGCGTCGGCAATGATCAGCCGTCCGCCGCCGCGCCCGGCGAGCTCGCGCGCGAAGGCCGCGCTCTGTCCCCCGGCGCCGGCGCCGATATCCACGATCGTGGGCCGCTCGCCGTCCACGCGCGGCAGTCCGATCAGCCGTTCCGCGATGCGCGCCGCGGCGGTCGCTCCCATCGCGTCGTCCTGTTGCAGGTGGGCGATCTTCGCGGCCCAGTCGATGCCGTCCTGGGTAGGCCCGTGCCCGTGTCCGTGCGAGTGCCCGTGCCCATGCGAATGCCCGTGAGTATGTGCGCCCATGCTCTCGACGCTATCCGCGAGAGTCCGCGGCGGACTACTTCTTTTGCCGGTTCGGCAAACGCGCCGCGCGGAGTGCGCGACGCGTTGCCCGCCGGTCCGGCTGTGCGGCCTAAGCGGCGGCCGGTTCGCTGACGTCGGCGAACTGGGTGCGGTACAGCTCGGTGTAGCGGCCGCCCGCGGCCAGCAACTGGGTGTGGGTGCCGCGTTCCACGATGCGCCCCTGCTCGAGCACCACGATCTGGTCGGCATTGCGGATGGTGGACAGCCGGTGCGCGATCACCAGCGCGGTCCGTCCGGCGAGGGCTTCGCCCAGCGCCTCCTGCACGGCCGCCTCGGAGGTGGAGTCCAGGGAGGCGGTGGCCTCGTCGAGGATCACCACGCGTGGCTGCTTGAGCAGCAGCCGGGCAATGGTCAGCCGCTGCCGTTCGCCGCCGGAGAGCCGGTAGCCGCGCTCGCCGACCACGGTGTCCAGCCCATCGGGCAGGGCGGCGATGAGATCGCGCAACCGGGCCCGCTGCAAGGCATCCCACAGCTCCGCCTCGGTGGCCTCGGGCCGGGCCAGCAGCAGGTTGGCGCGAATGGTGTCGTGGAACAGATGCCCGTCCTGGGTGACCAGGCCGACGGTGTCCTGGATGGAGCGGCCGGTCAGGGTCCGCACATCCGCGCCGCCCAGGCGCACCGCCCCGGAGTCGATATCGTAGAGCCGCGAAACCAGTTGGGCGATGGTGGATTTCCCGGCCCCGGAGGAGCCGACCAGCGCCACCATCTGGCCGGGTTCGGCGCGCAGCGAGACCTCGTGCAGCACTTCCTCACCGCCGCGGGTGTCGAGGGTCGCCACATCCTCCAGCGAGGCCAGCGACACCTTGTCCGCGGACGGGTAGCCGAAGCTCACCCGATCCAGTTCCACCGACACCGGCCCGTCCGGAACGGGTTTCGCATCGGGCGCGTCCTGGATGAGCGGCTTCAGGTCCAGCACCTCGAAGACCCGCTCGAAGCTCACCATGGCCGACATGATGTCCACCCGGGCGCTGGCCAGTGCGGTGAGCGGCGAGTACAGCCGGGTCAGCAGCAGCGAAAGCGCCACCACCGCACCGGGTTCCAGCCGGCCCCGCAGCGCCAGGTAGCCGCCGAGCCCGTACACCAGCGCCAGGGCCAGCGCCGACACCAGCGTGAGCGCGGTGACGAACATGGTCTGCAGCATGGCGGTGCGCACCCCGATATCGCGCACCCGCCCGGCCCGCACCGCGAATTCCGCGGACTCCTGGTGCGGCCGGCCGAACAGCTTCACCAGGGTGGCGCCCGGGGCGGAGAAGCGCTCGGTCATCTGCGTGCTCATCGCCGCGTTCAGCCCGCTCGCCTCGCGCTGAATGGTGGCCAGCCGCTCACCCATGCGCCGCGCGGGCAGGATGAACACCGGGAGCAGCACCAGCGCCAGCAGGGTGATCTGCCAGGACAGGCGCAGCATCACGACCAGGGTGAGCAGCAGCGTGACCACATTGGTGACCACCCCCGACAGTGTGGAGCTGAAGGCCCGCTGCGCCCCGATAACGTCATTGTTGAGCCGGCTCACCAGTGCGCCGGTCCGGGTGCGCGTGAAGAAGGCGATCGGCATCTTCTGCACGTGATCGAAGACGGCGGTCCGCAGATCGAAGATCAGTCCTTCCCCGATGCGGGACGACAGCCACCGGATGACGAGTCCGAGCCCGGCGTCCAGCACCGCGACCACCGCGATGATCACCGCCAGCATGATCACCGTGCGCGCGGCGCCGCCGCCGACGATGGCGTCGACCACCTCGCCGGCCAGCACCGGGGTGGCCACCGCCAGCAGCGCCGAGGCGATGCTGAACACCAGGAAGGCCGCCAGCCGCCGATGGTGCGGCTTCGCGAACGCCAGAATCCGCCGGGCGGTCACCAGCCGCAGCGGCCGCTGCTCGGTCGGCGCGTTCATCTGCCGGTACAGCTGATTCCACGCCACGGATTCCATACTCATCCCGCACTCCTCACCGTCGGAGTTCCATCGAACCCCAGGCCACCGACACTAAGACCTCAACAATGGTTCAGATCAAGTGCTTCCGGCGGGCGGCGGAGTTCGCCCAGAGCGAACCGCTATCCGGCGAGGGTCCGTTCGACCACGTCCAGGAACGCGTCCACCTCGCGCTCGTCGTAGCCGCGCTGCCCGAGGCGCGGCCGGCGGAAAGCGGCCTCGCGCACATCGTCGGCGGTGAGATGGTCGGCGCCGCGCAGGGTGGCCTCGACCCGGTCGAGGAAGGCGTCCACATCGCTCTCGCGATAGCCGCGCACCCCGAACGGCGGCTTGCGGAACGCCACACCGCGGACATCGTCGGCGCTGAGACTCATCTGGCCCCCTCGGACGGGTGATCGATCCATTGTCCTCGCCCGGCCGCCGCCGTGCGGTGCATTCGATGAGAGCCGAATCGCGGGGAATGCATTGGGCCGGATGCCGGCGTCATAGGCTGGCCGAGTGACCGATTCGGTGGAGCGGGCCGGTGCTGCGCGAGTGGAGCAGGCATTGCGCGGCAGGATCGCGGGCGAGGTCGACGCCTCGCCGCGCCGTCGCGCGGAGTACTCCTCGGACGCCTCGAACTATCGGGTGCCGCCCACCGCGGTGGTATTTCCGCGCGATGCGGCCGATGTGGCCGAAACCCTGGCCTTCGCGCGCGCCGAGGGACTGGCGGTCACCGCGCGCGGCGGCGGAACCTCGGTGGCGGGCAATGCCATCGGGCCCGGACTGGTGCTGGACTTCAGCAGGCATATGACCGCGATTCTGGACGTGGACGCCGAGCAGCGCCTCGCACGGGTGCAACCCGGCGTCGTGCTGGCGGCGCTGCAACGCCGGGCCGCACCGCACGGGCTGCGTTTCGGGCCGGACCCCTCGACGCAGAATCGGTGCACGCTCGGCGGGATGATCGGCAACAATGCCTGCGGTCCGCGCGCCGTGGCCTGGGGGCGCACCTCCGACACCGTGCGCGAGCTGCGGATTCTCGATGGCGGCGGGGTGGAGCGGCGGCTCGGCGCAGAGCTGTCGGCGGTACCCGGGCTGGACGCGTTCACCCGCGCGAATCTCGCGGTGATCCGCACCGAACTCGGCCGCTTCGAACGGCAGGCCTCCGGCTACGGCCTGGAACACCTGCTGCCGGAACGGGGTTCGTCGGTCGCGAAGGCCTTCGTCGGCACCGAGGGCACCTGCGGTCTGCTGCTGGAGGCGACGGTCGAACTGGTGCCGGTACCCGCCGCCACCGTGCTGGTGGTGCTGGGCTATCCCGATATGCCCAAGGCCGCCGACGATATCGCCGCCGTCATGGCCGTCGGGCCGATCGCGGTGGAGGGAATGGACGCGCGCCTGGTGGATGTCGTGCGCACCCATCGCGGCGCGGTGCCGGACCTGCCGCGCGGCGGCGGCTGGCTGCTGGTCGAGCTCGCGGCCGAGACCGCCGGGGCGGCCCGCCACACCGCCGAACAGCTGCGCCGCTCGGTACACGCGGTCGACTCCCGCGTGGTCGTGGACAAGGCCGAGGCGCAGGCACTCTGGGGCATTCGCGCCGACGGGGCGGGCCTGGCGGGCCGCACGCCCGATGGGCATCCGGCCTGGCCGGGCTGGGAGGACGCCGCCGTCCCGCCCGATCGGCTGGGCGACTATCTGCGCGAGTTCGGGCAGCTGACCCGCGAGCACGGCGTCGACGGCCTGCTGTACGGCCATTTCGGCGACGGCTGCATCCACGTCCGCCTGGATCTGCCGATAGCCGATGCGCCGCAACGCTTCCGGGCCTTCCTGGAGGATGCCGCGCAGCAGGTGGTGAAGTTCGGCGGCTCGCTCTCCGGTGAGCACGGCGACGGCCGCGCCCGCTCGGAACTGTTGCGCTACATGTACTCCGAGGAGGCGTTGCGCGCCTTCGCCGGATTCAAGGCGCTGTTCGATCCCGATAATGTGCTGAATCCGGGCGTGCTGGTCGACCCCGGCCCCATCGACACGGACCTGCGACTGGCGGGCCTGCCTCCGCTGCCCCTGTCCGATGGTTTCGCCTATCCGGAGGACGGCGATATCGCCAATGCCGTGCACCGCTGCGTGGGCGTCGGCAAATGCCGAGCCGACACCCGCGCCTCCGGCGGCTTCATGTGCCCGTCCTACCTGGCCACCGCCGATGAGAAGGACAGCACCCGCGGCCGCGCCCGCGTCCTGCAGGAGGTGGTGCGCGGTGCGCTCGACTGGCGCGACGACGCCGTCGCCGAATCTCTCGATCTGTGCTTGTCCTGCAAGGCATGTCATTCCGACTGCCCGGCCGGCGTGGATATGGCCACCTACAAATCCGAGACCCTGTACCGCCGCTATCAGGGCCGCCCGCGCCCCGCCGACCACTACACCCTCGGCCGCCTCCCGCAATGGCTCTCCGCCGCCTCCCGCATGCCTCGTGCGCTCAATGCCCTCACGGCCGCCGGCCCGCTCCGCCGAATCGGCTTGCGGGCGGCCGGGATCGACTCGCGCCGACCTGTCCCCGCACTCGCCCCTTCGTCATTCCGGCGTGCTTTTGGCCGGAATCCACAGCGGCGCAGGGTGGATCCCGGACCAATACACGCCGGGATGACAGAGGCCGGGCCGACCACGGGCGTCATGTTGTGGGCGGACACCTTCACCGATGCCTTCGACCCCGAGATCGCCTGGGCAGCCGTCGAATTGATCGAATCCCTCGGCCACTCGGTCCGGATCCCGGACCGTCGCGTGTGCTGCGGACTCACCTGGATCAGCACCGGCCAGCTGGACGGCGCCCGGAAACGCTTGCGCGCCACCGTGGCCGCGCTGGCCGACCATGTCCTGGCGGGCGGCGTGGTGGTGGGCCTGGAGCCGTCGTGCACCGCGGCCCTGCGCGAGGACCTGCCGCGTCTGCTGCCCGGCGACGAACGGGCCGCGGCCGTCGCCGCCGCGGTGCGCACCCTCGCCGAATTCCTCGAAGCGCAGCCCGGCTGGCAGCCGCCCGACCGCACCGGATCGACGGTCATCGTGCAACCGCACTGCCACGAGCACGCCGTCTCCGGCTTCGCGGCCGACAGCCGCATTCTCGAACGCACCGGTGCGACCGTGACCGAGCTCAGCGGATGCTGCGGACTGGCGGGAAACTTCGGCATGCAGCGCGGCCACTACGAGGTATCGGTGGCCGTGGCCGAGAACAGCCTGCTGCCCGCCCTGCGCTCCGCACCCCCGGACGCCATCCTGCTCGCGGACGGTTTCTCCTGCCGCACGCAGGCCGGTCAACTCGCCGGCTGGTCCGCACAACATCTGGCCCAGTTTTTGCGTGACGGACGTAACAACTGATTTCGTGCGGTCCGGGTAACTCCCGGGGTACGCCCAGAATTGGTTCGGCACTTATCGCCGGCACGCCTGTGTGTCCGTCAACGGCACTTTGCTGGGCGCTGAAGTGCCGGGGAGGCGGATTAGCATGTCCCGGTGACTTCAGCGCCGACCGCCACTGCACGCACCCGTATGGTGCGGTCGGAGCGCCCCATCGATCTCGCGGCCACCATCACCCCGCTGAGACGCGGGTTCGGTGATCCGTGCCATCGCGAAACGCCGGACGGCGCGCACTGGCATGCCTCCCGAATGGCGAGCGGCCCGGTCACCTACCGACTGCGGCAAGCCGACCGGAACTCCATCGAAGCCAAGGCGTGGGGCCCGGGCGCGGAGGAGTTCCTCGAGCAGCTCCCGGTCATGCTGTGCCTCGACGAGGACGTCACCGACTTCGCCCCCGAGCATCCGAAGGTCGCCGAGGCGCACCGCCGCAATCCGGGATTGCGGATGCTGCGCACCAATCTGGTGTTCGAAGCGCTCGTCCCCTCGGTGCTGGAACAGAAGGTGCACACCAGGACCGCACACGACTCCTGGCGGAAACTGGTGTGGCGCTACGGCACTCCCGCGCCGGGCCCGGCCCCGCAGGGCCTGCGGGTCATGCCCGACGCCGAGACCTGGCGGCATATCCCGTCCTGGGTCTACCACCGCGCCAATGTGTGCCCCCAGCGTTCGAAAACCATTGTGCTGGCGTCCCGCATGGCCGCGAAGCTGGAGGAGGCAGCGCACCTCGGTCATGCCGAGGCCGCGCATCGACTGCAAACGGTGCCCGGCATCGGCGTCTGGACCGCCGCCGAGATCGCCCAGCGCGCCTTCGGCGATTCGGATGCTTTGTCGGTGGGCGATTTCCACCTCGCCTCGATCGTCGGCTGGACCCTGCTGGGCCGCCCCATCGACGACGACGCCATGGTCGAATACCTGGAACCCCTGCGCCCGCACCGCTATCGCGCCGTGCGCCTGCTCGGCCTGGCCGGCTTCGCCCGCAAACCCAAGTTCGGCCCGCGCACGCCCTACACCGACCACAGCCGGATCTGAGACTGCCGCTACCCGTTCCTGCCGAGTTCGTCTGCTGCGACTCCAGCGGTGAATGCATCCCACTCCCCGCGGCTGCAGTCGCAAAGGATCCGGCTGACCGGGTACTGCGCGAGCGACATCGTGCCGCTCGATGGGTTGAGCATGGAGCAGCACTTTCGTCTTGCCGAGCAGTTGGCTCCTCCTGCTGCGGATCGCCTGTGGTGATCTGAAACGCCGCCGACCGGGAACTGGTGGCGGGCCCTTCTCGGCGAATGCCGCCACCAGTTCCCGGTGATCGCATGACCAACTGCGGCGCGGTGTGTCGTCATCGCTGATCGGCTGCCTCGGTTGCCGCTTGCTGCGCACGGTCCAGGGCGCGTGGCACGGGGATCCGGCCCAGGAACATTTCGTCGAGGATCGGATCGATGGTTTCGAGTGCGGCCGGGAATCCGGGCCCGCCGCCGGCGGCGATCCACCCGTCGCGCAGGACCTCGAAGAACGGGGACACGTCCACGCCCAGGCGAGCCCAATAGTCCCGGTAGACCTGCTGTTCGGAGGTGACGGCGGGAATGGTGGCCCCATCCAGGCCGAGGTAGCGGTTGCCCGCCGCACTGCCCAGCCACGCGAGCACGCGCCGTACCGCGTCCGGATGCTCGCTCGCGGCGTTTCCCGCCACGCCGATCGAGTTGTTCGCGCTGATCCGGCCGCGCGAGCCCGCGGGAATCATCGCCAATCCCCACCGGAATCCGGCGTTCTCGTGAACGGTCGCGAGATTGAAGCTGCCGGATTGGAACAGCGGCATCCTGCCTTGCAGGAAGGCGTTCTTGGCGAAGTCGCCGCTGGTGTTGGTGTCGGCCGCCGAGGGCGAGAGCCCATCGGCGACCAGCCGCACGGTGTAGCCGAAGGCCTGTTGCCCCTGCGGGCTGGAGAATGCAAACTGCCCGTCCCGCTGGAAACTGCCACCGGCTGAGCCGAGATAGGGCAGCGTAATGGACTGGAAGTCATTGGCGGCGTTGTACGGCCACGGTGCGACCGGCCGCAAGCGGTGTAGCAAGGGCCGGAAGGTATCGGCCGCCTCGTCCGGGCTCCAGCGGGCCGCGTTCAGCTCGGCGGGATCGATACCGGCCGCCGCGAGCAGGTCCCGGTTGTAGAACACCGCGCTGCCGCCGTCGACGAATTGCGGTACTGCCCAGAGTGTTCCGTTCCTGGTGAACTGTTCGACCGCGAACCGATCCCACGCCCGCGCGGCCTCGGGACCCAGGGCCCGACCGATGTCCACGAGATGCCCGCTGTCGGCGTAGTCCTCGTACAGGCTGGTCCAGAACAGATCGTCCGCGATGCCGCCCGCCACATCCAGCCGCAGCTTCTGCGCATAAGAAGCCCACGGCACCAGCGTGATTCGCACCTCGATATCCGGATTCGCTCGCTCGAACTCGTCCAGCGAGGCCCGGTACGCGGTGACGAAACCCTGATCCCAGATCCGCATTCGCACCACCGTGCGCCCCGAGCCGTCGGTATCGTGGCCCAGCCACAACGCCGCGGCAATGAGCAGCGCGGCGGCCAGGGCGATGCCGAGCACGGCCCGCGTCGAATCCTTGATCCTCATTTGAGTCCCGTCCAGGCGATGGATCGCAGCACCTGCCGCTGGAACACCACGAACAGCACCACCAGCGGTGCGATCGCCAGGGTGGTGGCCGCCATGACGAGCGTCCACTGCGCGTTGTACTGGGTCTGCAGATTCGCGGTGGCCACGGTCAGCACCTGCCATTTCGGCCCACTGGCCGCGACCAGAGGCCACATGAAGTTGTTCCACTGCGAGACCACGGTGATGATCGTCAGCGTGGCCAGAATCGGCCGGCTCATCGGCACCACGACATTCCAGAGGATGTCGAGGGTGCCGGCCCCGTCCATGCGGGCCGCGTCGATGAGCTCACCGGGTATGCCCCGGAAGTACTGCCGCAGCAGGAATATGGCGTACGGCGAGCCGAAGACGAACGGCAGCACCAGCGCCCAGAAGGTGTTCAGCCAGCCGGACTTCGCGAACATCAGGTAGAGCGGGATGAGCGTGACGACGCTGGGGACCATCATGGTCGCGAGATATCCCCAGAACAGCACATCGCGGCCGGGAAAGCTGGTGCGCGCGAACGCATACGCGGCGAGCACGGAGGTGATCAACTGCCCGCCGGTGATACAGACCGTCATGAGCGCCGTGACCACGACCGCGCGTCCGAGACCCTGGTCCAGCACCGTCCGGAAATTGTCGAGCGTCACCGGGTGTGGTGGCGTCAGCGTGGTTTCGCTCGTGAACTGCTCGGTGGTCTTCATCGCGGCGAAAGCGCTCAGCACCAGTGGCGCGACCGTCAGCAGCGCGCCCGCCACCAGTACGGCGTAGGCGATTCCCGACCGCGACACCGCCGCGCGCACTTCAGTACTCATCGCTGGTCCGATGCTGGAAGTATCGATGCTGCGCCACAGTGATCACCACCATGACCGCGAACACCACCACCGCCATGACCGCCGCGCGCCCCGGCTGCGCCGCCTGGAAGGCCTCCGAATACATGCGCATGGCAACGACATCCGTGTGATGATCGGGCCCGCCCTTGGTTAGCGCGTACACGGTGTCGAAGGTCTGGAAGGCGCTCAGGACGCCGGTGGCGAGCACGAAGAACATGGTCGGCCGCAGCAGCGGCAGAATCAGCCAGCGGATGCGCCGCCATCCGGTGGCTCCGTCCAGCGCGCCCGCGTCGAGAATCTCTCCAGGAATCGCCCGAATCCCGGCAACAAAGAACAAGGCCACATATCCGACATTCATCCAGACGATCACCACCGCCACCGCGGGCAAGGCCAGGGCCGTATCGCTGAGCCATTCGATCCGCCTCCCCAGCAGCGCATTCAGCGCCCCATCAGTGGGCGCGAAGATCCACTGCCACACCACGCCGACCGCCACCGGCGCGCACATCCACGGCAGCGCGTACACCACCCGCAGCACCGTGCCGCCACGCCCGCGCCGCGCCAGCAGGGCGGCGACGGCGAACCCGAGTACCGTCTGCGCCGGAACCACCAGTGCGGTCAAGGCCAGCGTCACCAGTACCGAATGCCCGAATTGCCGGTCTGTCAGTACCGAACGCCAGTTATCCAGCCCAGTGAATTCGATGGGCCCCAACAGATTCCAGCTGTGTAGGCTCAACCACAGCACCACCGCGATCGGCACCAGCAGGAAGACGCCGACTCCGATGAGGCTCGGCAGCAGCAGGGCGTAGCTCGTGGCGATCTGCGCCAGTGTTCTCCGGTCCCGCGGAACCACCCGGTTCATGATCGCGAAACTACCGGTGGACCCGCACTTCGCATGCGAGCCCACACCCGGTTGGCGCATGATAGTTTTCGCCCCGGCGAGGCGGGGCCCCACGAGACGGCAGGGGACGGCGTCGATGAGAATTCAGCCACGGCAGCAGATTCTCGGTGTGTGGCGGTCGCTGCTGACCGCCTGCTACCGCGATGGCGAGTGGGTGTGGGGCGGTAGGGACGGCGCCAATTCCATCAGCGATGCCGAACAGCTGCTGTGCCTGCTGTACCCGGCCACCGAGATCGAGGGCTTCGAGCTGGACAAGCCCGACGATATCGCCGACGACATCCGCGCCGTGCTCGCGCCCATGGGCAATGGCCCGCGTATCGGCGCCACCCTGGTGCACGTGCTGGAGCAGTACATCGACCGCTACACCACCGTGGTCGAGACCGACGCGGGCGCGAAGAAGGACGTTCCGGTCTTCGCCGCCGGCAGCTATCTGGCCTCGGCCGAAGCGCACGATCCCACACCGGAGCAGCGCGCCCTCGATGTCGTCGACTCCTATTCCATGTCGCTGACCCTGTGCCTGGCCGCGCTGAAGTTCCTGCGCGGTTTTCAACTGTTCGTCGCCGGGCAGACCCGGCGGGAGGGCCGCGAACTGGCGGCCCGCATCACCATCCTCGACGAGCGCATCAATACCCGCCTCACCGCCGCCATGGTCGGCCTGGTGCGCAGTTTCGTGGTGAACACCGTCGCGCCGGAGTCCAAGGAGGGCGCGGCCATGCTCTCCATGCTGAATCAGACCGGCGCCCCGACCTCCACGGTGGTCGAATCCGTCGCGCGCCGCCTGGAGCGCGTGCGCGTCCGACTACGCAATGACGTCACCCTCAGCCAGACGCCGGGCGTGGACCTCTTCGACGAGGGCCTGCTGTTCGAATGCGGCTGGAGCTGGAGCCTGGTGCGCGAGGCCGCGCCCATCGACTTCATCGACATGCCCATCGCCACCGAGGCCGGCTATGCCGTCGCACGCCCGTACCTGCATTTCACGGTGGTGGCCCTGGACGGCATCAACGACCTCACCTCCGCTCGCACCCGCGAACTCGATCTGCTCGACGGCGAGCAGCGCCGCCTGGCCGAGGCGCTGCAATTGCGCTGGGATCTGGCGCAGCGCTACTGGTCCGCGGTGGCGCGCTTCGGCGCGGGGCGCTGGCCGCTGCAGGACATTCCGTGGCGCACCTCCGACGGCGAGGAATCCGACTACTTCTCCCTCATCGTGACCGCCGTGCTCATGCAGGATCTGCTCAATCGCGAGGCCAGCGACGACGATTTGAACAGGGCCGCACCGGTTCTCGACGAGCTGGCGCGCCGCGGCCGCATTGTCAGCCGCATGACCGAGAACGATCCGGCCCGCGCCATGCACACCCCGGGCGTGCGCTTGCGGCTGCACGGCTCCGAGGACGTCAATGGCGGGCATCTGCTGGTGTGGACCGTATCCGACTACGCCACCGTGCTTTTGAAGCGGACACTGCAGGCCGCCCGGCTCTCCGGCACCATGGAGACCCGCGATAGGTTGATGGAGCTGGCCCAGGACACCATGGAGCATCTGGACCGCCGCGCCTTCCGCGAGGGCCGCATCACCGGTCTGTGGGACGATCCCAGCCGCCTGTTCGGCGGCGACGAAATCCACGAGCCCTCCTGGTATCTCACCGAGCGCGTGATCGAATGCCTGGTGACCGCGGCCCGCATGTTCCGCGATCCGCCGCTGCGCTCGCCCATCCTGGTGCTGCGCGCCATGGAACTGCTCACCGAGGCCGAGCACCTGCTCAATCGCGAACTCCTGGAACTCAGCGATAAGGACATCTCCTCCAATCGCGCCGCGCTGGCCCTGGCCGAACGCCGGCTCGAACGCGCCCGGCGGCTCATCGACGAGCGACCCGGCACCGCCCTGAGCCTGGCCACCCAGGCCCTGCTGGAATTGGACGAGCTCGCCTACGCCCGCTTCGACGCCACCCGGAGCGTGTGAGGTGCTGGTCTTCTCGGCGTCGGACAAGGGCGGCACCGGCCGCTCCGTCACCAGCGTCAATATCGCCTATCAACTCAGCATGGACGGGTTGAAGGTCGCCTACCTGGACTTCGATTTCGGCTCCCCGACCGTGGGCGCCATCTTCGAGATCAGCCGGATCGACCGCGGCACACCGGATGACGACGGCCTGCACTCGTATCTGCTCGGCGATACCGCGCCCGCCGGGCGTCTGAGCGTCCGCTCGGAGACCGATCGCACCGAACTGCGGCATTCCCGGCACCCGTCCGGTCGCCTGGTGCTGTTCCCGGGCGATCGCGGCGGCGGCGAATTCGCCAATATCGACGAGGCCGCCGTGCGCCGCTGCACCGAGCTGCTGGTCACCTGCGAACAGGAATTCGATGTCACCCTGGTCGATCTGAGCGCAGGCCGCTCCATCGCCCTCATGCTGGCGCTGCGCGCCACCGGCATGCCGCAGCTGTCCGCGGCCGTGGTGCGCTGGCTGGTGTTCCATCGCTGGACCCGCCAGCACATCGTGGCCGCCAATGGCCTGGTGCACGGCCCGCACGGGCTGCTGGAAACCGGCGCGGCATGTAGACACGATCCGGAGCTGCTGCTGGAATCGATACGGTACGTGCGGACGGCGGTGCCGGAATTGAACGAACCGGCCGGCCTGCGGCCCGCGCAGGCAGCCTGGTTGCAGGAGCAGAACGCCACCCTCAACCGGGCCGCCACCCGATATCAGTTGGGCACCACCGTGGTTCTGGGCGAGACGCCCGTCGAACCCATGCTGCAATGGCGCGAGCAGGTGATCCTGGACGCCGATGTGTCCGCGCGGATCGCGAACGAGAAGACCGTCCTCGCTTTCCGGAAGCTCGCCGCCGGGCTCACCAATCCGGCCATCTGGGAAAGGCTGGGAGAATAGTGAGTTCCGCGACCGACTACAGCGAGGCCGGTGAACGCCATCGCGTTGCGGGCCAGCCGCTGTCGCATCTGTCCATCGAGGCCGGGCATTTCTACATGGACGATCTGCTCAATGGCGAGGAGCGCATCAAGGCGCAGCTGAAGCGGGTCGCGCCGCTGGTGGCGGCCTATACCCAGGTGGCCCGCGCCGAGTTCGGGCCGAGCGCACGGGTGAGCACCTGTTTCCTGGTGGACGACTACTTCAAGCACGACACCGATCCGACCGAGATCCTCACCAAACTGTTGGGTGCCGCTGAGGAATGCGGGGTGCGCATCGACTATCTGGCGCGCGAGGCCGGGTGCGCCGAGGTGCCGGTCTTCATCGACAGCGAACCCATCGGCGATCCGATCCGGCTGGCCGAGATGATGGCCGCCCGCATCGTGGCCGAACCGGAGGAGAACTCCACCGGCCGGCGCCCGCCCACGGCCGAGAACGGCTGGCTGTGCAATGGCCGGCGGTCCTCGGAATACGATCCGCGCCAGGCCACCCAAGTGCGGCCCTACCGGCCGCCGGAGGAGTTCGGGGCGCGCAATCATTCGATCTTCCTGGATGTGCAGCTGTGGGATCGCTACACCGAGGAGATCGGCGGCGAACCGGTGGAGCGCACCCGCTGGTCGTGTCCGTTCCTGGCCGCCATCTGGCAGTTGCTGCGGCTGGGCATGATCCGGCACGAGGGCGCGGTGGTGGCCGCGCCGCTGGCCTGGACCGAGCCGTGGCCGGAGGACTGGTGGAAGCTGCCCGCGGTGGTGAAGCTGAACCCGCAGGCGGCGCCGTTCGCGGCCTATCGCGCGGTATCGCTGCTGCCGCACAGCTATCTGGGCATCGAGCACGCGGTGCGGGTCATCCTCGACCATCTGCAACTGGATGAGGAGGTCTACGCCAAGCTGGCGGAACGCGGTGCGGCCGAACGGGTTCCGGTGACGGTGCCGCGCGCGGTCACGCAGCGGCTGAATCACGTCTTCCTCGGCGACGCGTGAGCCCGCCATGACCGATCCGCTGGTTCTGCTCGGCGAGGTGCGCACCGGACTGCTGCCCACCGCCGACGCGCTGCCGCCGCGCGAGGTCGCCGAACTGCTGGCGCTGCTGCCCGGTCAACGGGTGCTCATGCGGGAACGTCCGCTGGCACTGGCGATTTCGCCGAGTTCGGCGGTCGGGGTGGACTGTCAGCTGGCGACGGTCTCCCGGTCGCAATCGCGTGCCATCGGCACCGTGGCCGCGCACGCGGTGCTGGTCGGCGGCAGGATCGTGCAGAGCTCCGCGGGGACCCGGGTGGTGCGGGCCGCGAATTCCAATCGGCGGCCGTGGTCGCACTATCTGACCCAGGTCGGCTCTATGGAGCTGATCCCGCGCCTCGGCGACGACACCGCCGCCGCGGTCGATCTCACCGAGGGTTTCCTGGAGGCGTCCAGCGGCACCACGTTGGACCTGGGCTCCATCAGCGACCGGCTGCTCACCAGGGTGCGCATCGACCCGCGCCTCGACCAGCAGCCCCCGGTGCGCGCCACCACCACCCGGCTGCGCTGGGCCGCGCGGGTGGCGCCGCCGGTGGGCGGCGGGCCGCGCAACCGGACCCTGTTCGCCTTCCGGCTGGAGGACGAGACCACCCGCACCGTCCGCATCATGGTGCCGACGGTCCGGGATCTCGCCGGGGTGCAACGCTTCTGCGAGGATCTGGCCGCCCACGACTGGTTGCTCACCACCCTCGACACCCTGCTCAACGACGCCGCCCAGGCCGGACCCCACCGCGATACCGTGCAATTCCTGGCGCCCATGCTCGAGGAGCTGGTGCACCTGTGGATGCCGGGCGCCCACACCCCGCCGCGCCTGCGCGAACTGTGGACCCGCCTGGAATCCGACCCCGGCTTCTCCCGCCAGTGGACCGCGCAGGTCGGTCAGCTGCGCGACCGGCTCGCGGTGGCGACACTGGCGGCCCTGCGCAGTTCCAAGATCAGCACGGCGGAGTGGTGATCACAGCCGGAACCACCGCCGGACCAGCAGGGCGAAGAACACCGAGGTCGTCACCGTGGCCAGATACGACTCGATGATCAGAATGATGCGCCCGCCGGGCCCGAACTTCTCTGTATCGCCGGGGCCCAGCGGATTCAGATAGTTCACCAGCACTTCGTACACATCGGTGGTGAACCGCTGGTCCGATGCGAACGAGATCGCGAACACGAACACCGCCAGCTGCAAGGTGATCCACCACAGCATGCGGAACGGCCGATATCCATACCCGCACACCAGATCCGGGAACCAGCCCCCGACGCGCCGCCACGCCACCGGCTGCGCTTTCCGCCGCGCCCGCGCCAGGGCCAGCCCGCACCGGTCCTCCGCGTCGGTATCCTCGTCGATCCGGTACAGCCCGCTCGCCCGCTGAAACGCCAGCGCCGCATGGGCGGGCAACCCGGCCGGGACCAATCGCCGCCCCAGTCGTTCATAGTTCTCCGCCAGCTGCCGCTGCTGGGTGCGGCTCAAGCGCAGCGGTCCCCGGAACTCCACCTCGGCCGCCACCAGCGCGGCGAGCAGTGTCGGCACCGGCACGACTTCCGGTGCGCCGGTGGTGGTTTGCCGCAGAGCCACCGCGTACAGGTGCCCGAACACCAGGCTGTCCCCGACCCGCCGGATGCCGGGCGGGTCGTAGGTGGCCACCACGGCCTCCACATGGCGGGTGAAGGTGTCCAGCAGCGGTTGTTCGGTGGCCCGCCGCCGCAGCCGGTGCGGTTGATCGAGGAAGGCGGCGATCTCGGCGGCATAGGCGTCGGCATGCCGTTCGATGCGCGTGCTCATGGCCGCGACGAAGGGCGACGACGGCGCTGCCTTTTCCAGCATGATCAATGGTAAAGCTTGCGTACCAGGACATCTCGGGGCTCATCGGACCCGAAATAGTCGATCTCGTGCTCGGCCCAGACGAAGCCGACCTCTTTGTAGAGGTGGTAGGCCGTCCGGTTGCCCGGGCGGACGGTCACGAAGACCTGGTCCACGCGAGCCGTGCGGCAGTGCGCGAGGGCCGATTCCAGCAGGGCCCGGCCGTAGCCCCGGCCCTTGCAGGAGCCGGCCACGGCGAAGCCCATGAACCAGGCCAGGCCCGTGGTGGCGATGGCGGTGAGGACGTAACCGCAGACGCTGCCGTCGTCCTCGGCGACGATCCATTCCGATCCGTGCAGCTCGAAGAGCTGGCGCAGAACGAAATAGGGGTAGGCGAGCCGATCGAACTCGGCGGTTTCGATGGCCTGGATGGCGGGCAGATCGGACACGCGCGCGCCCCGGAACAATGGAACTGGCGATTGTTCGAAGGCCAACAACGGTGTTCCCCTTCACCGGCGCGGATGCGATGAGATCCAGAGTAGGCGGCGGAGGGAGTAGGTGGGTGCGGTTCGGCCCGCCGCCGTCTGTGAGCGGCCGGGCCGAACCGCGCTGCGGCACGCGGCGGAAATACGCCACCGGCACCCGGAGGGGAGGTGCGAGGCGTCTGGAGATGCGGTGCGGCAGCGTCTATCGCGGCAGGGGGCCTTCCCCGGTCGTCCCCGGTCGCGAAGTCAACGGCGCGCGGAGCGCGCGCCGGGCATCCATGACCCACCACAGCAGGCGGTGTAGCGCCCGGTCGTAGCGGGTGTGGCGAAATACCGGGTCGGCGGCGGTTCGCCCGCGGGAGTCACGGCAGGGCGCGCTCATCGAGCACGCACCGCCCTTCCTCCACCAGCGTCGCGCGGGCCCGCCGTCGCACCTTGCAGGTTTCGACGGTGCAATCGAGATGCAGTTGCATTGCTGAGTGGGCTTCGTCGGCGCTCATGACGCCCGGATCCCTGCGGCAGCGCAGCAATCCGGCGACATGCATGTTCAGGGCGGTCAGCTGCATGACTCCTCGTTCCTACGTGGTTCCTGAAGTGCCCGGAGCATTTCAGGAAAGGAAAGGGGCCTAGCGACTACCGCTCCGGGCACATATCCAGCACACCATGAGCAGACGCCCGGCGGGCGAAAATCGGTGCGGAGAACGCAAAATTGCGCGAATTCCCAGCACCGGATCCACTTGGGGGAGGAAGATTCTCCATAGTGGACGAAGCCCCCCGCCGGTTCTACGAGTGACATCCGAGGACGTGCGCCGGGCGGGAGCCGTTGTACCGCAACACTATCGCACCTGGTCAGGGGGACCTGTGGGGGCGCAGGCGGCTCACGCTCGCGATGAGAACGGAGTGTGCTGTGTCGGATAGCCCCGCGTCATCGACCTTGCCCCGCCGCCAGCTCGGGCGCTATTTACGGGACTGGCGCATCCAGGCGGGCCTGACCATCGCCGAGGCCGCCAAGCTCATGGAATGGGGCGCCAGCACGCTACAGCGGCTGGAGAAGGGCAATGCCGATCGCATCCGCACCATCGACATCCAGGAGCTGTGCCGGATCTACGGCATCCCCGACGAAATCACCGAGGGCCTCAAGGGTTTGGCGCAGCAGGCGGCCGTCAAGAGCTGGTGGCACTCCTACGGCGATCTCATTCCGGAGAACTTCGACGTGTACGTCGGACTGGAGGCATCCGCGCAGCAGTTGTCCTGCTACCAATCGGAATTGGTGCCCGGGCTGCTGCAGACCGCCGAGTACGCAAGGGCCCTGAACCGGCTCGGCTATCCCAACGACAGTGCGGCGGAACTGGATCGGCGTGTTCAGCTGCGGTTGCAGCGGCAGGCGCTGATCACCCGGCGCATGCATCCGGCGTCGGTCGCCATGGTGTTGCACGAATCGGTATTGCGCCGTGCGGTGGGAGATGCAAGGGTGATGGCGGCGCAAATCCGGCACTTGGCCGAGCTGAGTACTCGATCGAATGTCGCGCTGCGCATCCTGCCCTTCACTGCCGGTGTCCCACTGGGGCTTTCGACCGGTCCGTTCGTGATTCTGGAGTTCGGAACCGACGGCAAGGGGCAACCGGTGGAGCCCGCGGTCGTCTATGTGGAGGGGTTCACCGGCGATCTGTATCTCGAAAGACAGGGCGATGTCCGGCGTTATCGCCGGGCGCAGGAATGCCTGGAACGCTGCGCGCTGGACATCCAGGACAGCAGAAACCTGCTGCGGCAGGTGGCGAAGGAGTATTCGGCATGAGCAAGGATCTGGCGGCGGCCCGGTGGTTCAAGAGCAGCCGGAGCGGGGCCGGCAAGGAGTGCGTCGAGGTGGCATTCCTGGCCGGGGAGCGGGTCGGCGTGCGGGACAGCAAGAATCCTGCGGGCCCGGCACTGGTCTTCGGCGCGCGGGACTGGGATTCGTTCACCGCGGGCATTGCGAACGGCCGCTTCGAGGAGTGATCCGCGGGAAGATCACGAATCGGCGGCTGTTACACAACGAAAACATGTTTGCCCGGGCTAAGCATGGGTATCACTCTATGCGTGGACCGAGGACTCAAGAATTATCACCGTCCCCGGTACCGGAAAATTGGTCCGGACGATTGGGTGGAACGACTGATCGTCGGACTGCTCTTCGCGGTATCGGCCGTAGGCGTTTATATACTCACCGGAGCATTGATGTCGGCGCTCGCCGTAGGTGTTCTCGTCGGCGCCGTCGCACTGGGCGTAGTTGCGATGTTGTGAGGTTTCGCGTCACCTTGTGAACAAGAAAATGGCCCGCAGGTGCGAGACCTGCGGGCCACTTTTTCGTCTCAGCGCCGGAACAGTTTGTTGCCCAGCCACACGATGGGGTCGTAGCGCCGGTCCACCACCCGCTCCTTGAGCGGGATCAGCGCATTGTCGGTGATCTTGATGTGCTCCGGGCACACCTCCGTACAGCATTTGGTGATATTGCACAGCCCCAGCCCGGCATCCTCCTGCGCGAGTTCACGCCGGTCCGCCACATCGAGCGGATGCATTTCCAGCTCCGCTATGCGCATCAGATATCGAGGCCCGGAGAACGCCTGCTTGTTCTCCTCGTGATCGCGCACCACGTGGCAGGTGTTCTGGCACAGGAAGCATTCGATGCACTTGCGGAATTCCTGGGACCGCTCCACATCCTGCTGCTGCATGCGGTATTGCCCCGGTTTCAGATCCACCGGCGGCGTGAAGGACGGGACCTCCCGGGCCTTCTCGTAGTTGAACGACACATCCGTGACCAGATCTCGGATGATCGGGAAGGTGCGCATGGGCGTCACCGTCACCACTTCGTCCTGGGTGAAGGTGGACATGCGGGTCATGCACAGCAGCCGCGGCCGCCCGTTCACCTCGGCCGAGCAGGATCCGCACTTGCCGGCCTTGCAGTTCCAGCGCACCGCCAGATCGGGCGCCTGGGTGGCCTGCAGCCGGTGGATGATGTCGAGCACCACCTCGCCCTCGTTCACCTCCACGGTGAAGTCCTGCAGTTCGCCGCCGTCAGTGTCGCCGCGCCACACCTTGAACTTCGCGTCGTAACCCATGGCTATTCCGCCTTTCCGGCGCCGTCCCGCACGGCAGCGAGTTCGGCTGGGCTGTAGTACTTTTCGAGTTCCGACGGATCGAAGAGCTGGAGCAGATCGGTCCGCATGGGTTCCTGGTCCTCGGGCGTCACCGTGACCGACGGCACCGAGAAGCCGACCTCGTCCGGATCGACCCGGCAGACCAGCAGTTTGCTGCGCCAGGCCGGGTCCATGCCCGGATGGTCGTCGCGGGTGTGGCCGCCGCGGCTCTCGGTGCGCAGCAGCGCGGCCTGCGCCACGCATTCGCTGATGAGCAGCATATTGCGCAGGTCCAGGGCCAGATGCCAGCCCGGATTGAACTGCCGGTGGCCCTCCACGGTGACATTGTCGTAGCGGTCGCGCAGTTCGGACAGCTTCTCGACGGCCTGTTTCAGCTCGTGTTCCTTGCGGATGATGCCGACCAGATCGTTCATGATCTGCTGCAGGTCCATGTGCAGCGTGTACGGGTTCTCCCCCGCCCCGTTGCTCGGCGGATTGAACGGCGCCACAGCGGCTTTGGCCGCGGCCGCCAGATCGGTGTCGGAGATCTTGGGCCGCGCGGCCAGGCCCTCCACATAGGTGGCGGCGCCCAGCCCGGCGCGACGGCCGAACACCAGCAGGTCCGACAGCGAATTGCCGCCGAGCCGGTTGGAACCGTGCATCCCGCCGGAACACTCACCGGCGGCGAACAATCCGGCCACGGTGGCCGCACCGGTATCCGGGTTCACCTCGATGCCGCCCATGACGTAATGGCAGGTCGGCCCGACCTCCATGGGCTCCTTGGTGATGTCCACATCCGCCAGCTCCTTGAACTGGTGGTGCATGGACGGCAGCCGCTTCACGATCTCGGCGGCGGGCATGCGGGAGGCGATATCCAGGTACACCCCGCCGTGCGGGGTGCCGCGCCCGGCCTTGACCTCTTCGTTGATGGCGCGGGCGACCTCGTCACGCGGCAGCAGGTCCGGAGTGCGGCGGGCGGAGTCGTTGTCCTTCAGCCATTGATCCGCCTCCTCCTCGGTCTCGGCGTACTGGCCCTTGAACACCGCGGGGATGTAGTCGAACATGAACCGCTTGCCGTCGGTGTTCTTGAGCACGCCGCCGTCGCCGCGCACCCCCTCGGTGACGAGGATGCCCTTCACACTGGGCGGCCAGACCATGCCGGTTGGATGGAATTGCAGGAACTCCATATTGATCAGCGTCGCCCCGGCCCGCATGGCGAGGGCGTGCCCGTCGCCGGTGTACTCCCAGGAGTTGGAGGTCACCTTGTAGGACTTGCCGATACCGCCGGTCGCCAGCACCACCGCCGGCGTCTCGAAGAGGATGAAGCGCCCCGATTCCCGCCAGTAGCCGAAGGCCCCGGAGATGCGGTCGCCGTCCTTGAGCAGTTCGGTGACGGTGCATTCCTGGAAGATCTTGATACGCGCCTCGTAATCCCCGGTCTGCGCGAAATCCTCCTGTTGCAGCGAGACGATCTTCTGCTGCATGGTGCGGATGATCTCCAGGCCGGTGCGGTCGCCGACGTGCGCGAGCCGCGGATAGGTGTGCCCGCCGAAGTTGCGCTGGCTGATCCGCCCGTCCTTGGTGCGGTCGAACAGCGCGCCGTAGGTCTCCAGCTCCCACACCCGGTCGGGCGCCTCCTGGGCGTGCAGTTCGGCCATGCGCCAGTTGTTGAGGAACTTGCCGCCGCGCATGGTGTCCTTGAAATGGGTTTGCCAACTGTCCTTTTCATTGGCATTGCCCATGGCGGCCGCGCAGCCGCCCTCGGCCATGACGGTGTGCGCCTTGCCGAACAGTGATTTGCACACCACCGCCACCGAGAGCCCGTGCTCGCGGGCCTCGATGACCGCACGCAGGCCGGCGCCACCGGCACCGATCACGACGACGTCGTACTTGTGCCGTTCGACTTCAGGCATGGAACCGAATACTCCTGACAGACAAGGGAATGGTGGTCAGCCGATGAATCGGAGATCGCTGATGGTGCCGCTGGCGACGAGCATGACGTAGAAGTCGGTCAGCACCAGGGTGCCGAGCGTCGTCCAGGCCAGCAGCATGTGCCGGGTATTGAGCGCCGACACCGCGGTCCAGAACCGGTAGCGCACCGGATGCGCCGAGAAGTGCTTGAGCCGCCCGCCGGCGATGTGCCGGCAGGAGTGGCAGGACAGCGTGTACGCCCACAGCAGCAGCGCATTGCCGGTGATGATGAGCGAGCCCAGGCCCATGCCGAAGCCGCCGTCCTTGGCGTGGAAGGACAGGATCGCGTCATAGGTATTGATGACCGCGACAATGCCGGCGATATAGAAGAAGTACCGGTGCGAATTCTGGATGATGAGCGGAAGCTTGGTCTCGCCGGTGTATTTCGCGTGCGGCTCGGCCACCGCGCAGGCCGGCGGCGAGAACCACACCGACCGGTAGTAGGCCTTGCGGTAGTAGTAGCAGGTGAGCCGGAACAGCAGCAGGAACGGCAGCACCAGGAAGCCGAGCGGGATCCACCCCGGCAGCTCACCCACCGGCGTGCCGAAGTGCGCGGATCCCGCGACGCAGGAATCGCTGATGCACGGTGAGTAGAACGGTGTCAGGTAGTGATAGTCCGCGACCCAATAGGCGTCGCGCACAAAGGATCTGATGGTCGCGTAGATCACGAACGCGGCCAGCCCGGCCACCGTCGCGGCCGGCGGCACCCACCAGCGGTCGGTGCGCAGCGTGCGCGCGGCGATGGCGGCGCGGCTCTTGCTGAAAACTCCGGTTGTGCCCGATTCGGGAGCCTTGATAGGCGCTGCGCTCACTGCTGGATGCCTCGCTGCTCTATCCCGTGGAACGTCATCGTTACCTCCGGCATCGAATGTGATGGTGAGCACCTTACGACAGGGCAGCTATCAACCGCGTTCGGTACTGCGAATTCGTGATCCCGTGATTTGCGCCACATTTTAGGAATTCTGCGGTTTATCGTTCGCTGAGTGAACAAACGGCTATCTCACGAACGTGGCAGCATCCCAGTGAGATTCGAATAGCGGGGGTGGCGGCGTCGTGCAGGGCTCGATTTGCGATTCGCGCGGCGTCACACGGGGGCAACAACTCTGTGGTGCCCTGTCCCGGAAGTAGGACAACCCTCGCAAGGGGGACGCCGGTGATGAGGGTGAAGGGAGCCGGTTGATGAGGAGAGCCGCGATCGTAATGCCGATGCGCACGCCCGTCGGCCTGCCGGGTGGCGCGCTGGCGGCGGTGGCGCCGCCGCGCTTGATCTCCACGGTGCTGAGCGCCGTGATGGGCCGCGCGGGAATCGATCCGCACCGCGTCGAACAACTCGTCGCGGCGGTTCCCGAACCCAATGCCGTGCGCGCCGCGGCGCCGCTGGCCGGACTGTCGCCGAGTATCGGCGAGTTCCCCCTCGGCGGCGGTCCCGGCGCCGGACTGCGCGCCCTCATTACCGCGGCAATGATGGTGCAAACCGGCTCCGCCGACGTCGTGCTGGCACTCGGCGCCGAATACCCCACGGGCACAGGAATATCCGAGTCACTCATCCCGAAGCCCGCAGCCGCGCCCCGCGCGATCTTCACCGCCATGATCGGCGCCGCGCCCGCGGACTCCGAACCGGAAGCGACCACCGATGAGCACCTCGCGGTCTGGGCCGCCGCCGAAACCGCCCGCGGCCCGCTGGAATCCCAGTACACCGAACTCCTCGCCCAGCACTACGGCATCACCCGCGCCGCCGCCGACGAATTCGCCGCCACCAGCCACCGCCGCGCCGCCCGCGCCCGGCGGCAGGGCGTCTTCGGCGCCGAGACCGCGCCGGTGGTGGTGAACGCCGTTCCCGGGGACCCGGATTCCGGCGTGGTGCAACTGGTCGATCGCGACGAGGGCCTGCGCGACGATGTCTCGCACCGCGCCTTCGCCATGCTCTCCCCGTTCCGGCCCGGCGGCGTGACCACGGTCGGCAACAGCAGCACCCGCACCCTCGCCGCCTCGGCCTGCCTGGTGGTGGCCGAGGAGCGCCTGGTCGACCTCGGCCTCGAACCCATGGGCTATCTGATCGGCTGGTCCGCCGGCAGCACCGGCGACACCGACGCCATCGTCCCCGCCGTCGGCGCGGCGGTGGGCAAAGCCCTGTCCCGCACCGGTTTCGCCCTCCCCGATATGGACCTCGCCGAGATCGACGAGACCAGCGCCGTCGAAGTCCTGGCCCTCACCAGACTCTGGGAACGCGACGGCTGGGCCTTCGACACCGCCGAACGCCTCAACGTCCACGGCGCCGCCATCGCCCTCGGCGACCCGGGCGGCGCCGCCGGCCTGCGCATGGTGACCACCCTCCTGCATGAACTGGCTCGCCGCGAAGGCGGATACGGCCTGTCCGCCACCCCGACCGGCCCATCCCACGCCCTGGCCGCCGTCTTCGAATCCGCCCACGCCCTCCCGATCGCGCCGACCCCACGCGGCGCACGCTTCCACGGCGGCGGGCGCAGAGGCCGCTCAGGCCGCCACCGCGCCTAGGAGAGAACAACTCTCGTAACTCTCTCAGGGGCAAGCCCCTGAAACCCCATGGGTGGAAGAGGGCTTCCGGGTGGCCTATGAGGGAGGCTTTCCCTGGGTGCGCGCGAGGGAGGGTCCCCCGGGGTCCTGGGGGAAAGGGGTTTCAGGGGAAGCCCCTGGGAGCTATGAGAGTTATTTCGTCCGCGGACGGGAGTGGAAGCCGAGTCCCTCGTCCTGAGCGCCCATCCAGGCGGCTTCGTCCGACTTGCTGTCGGGGACGTAGATGACTTCCTGTTGTCCGCTGCGGGTGACCTGAGGCGGGGGCGCCTGCTCGAATTCCTCGGCATCGATGACGAGTCGTTCCAGGTCGTTCTCCAACCGGCGCACCATATTGGCCTCGCCGTACTGCGAGCGCAATGCGCTGACGCACTGCCGGAGCTGGCCGACCGCGTAGCGGAGTTCCGCAATCTCGCTGCGTGTCATCGAAACCTCCTCGAGCCGTGTGACAGACCACACATTATGATCTACAACACAGTACGCGACGATAGTGAATCCGTCTCGCGACGATGACATAACCGCAGGTGGGGGGCCTGTCCCGAGCTGTGGCCGACCCGCGATTCAGCCCGCGATGGCGTACTCCGTCCCGCACTCCGGCTCCCGCCCGCGCATGGCCGCCACCGCCCGATCCACCAGCCCCGCGATGGCCGCCGCCACCTCCTCGGCGCGCTCCAGGATCACGCTGTGCCCGGCCCCGTCCAGCCGCACCAGTTCGGCGTCGCCGAGCTGGGAGGCCAGCACCACCGAATGCGCGAACGGAATGACGATGTCGGCCGAGCCGGCCAGCACCAGCGCGGGAATCCGCCCCAGCCGGTGCAGGGATTCGTTCTCGTCGAAGCGCATGAGCGAATCCAGGAAGCTCGACATGGTCAGCAGCGAGGTCTCGTTGAGCATGGCCGTCGCCACCGCCAGCACCCGCGGGCTCACCCTGCGGGTGCCCAGCGCCGCCTCCCGCATGATCGGCTCGAAAATGCGCCGGCTCCAATGCTTGGAGGCCTGCATGGCCCGCGGCGCGCGCCGCACCGCCGCCTGCAGCGAGGCCACGGCCGGTCCGTTCAGCAGTCGCCCCACGCCGACCCGGGTGACGCTGGAGGCCGCGCCCGCGATCAGCCCGACGCCGATGATCCGGCAGCCGATGGCCTCCGGGAACAGCCGGGCGTAGGCCAGAATCGTCATGGCGCCCATCGAATGGCCGACCAGCACAACGGGTCCGGTGGGGGCGACGGCCCGCAGCACGGCGTCGAGGTCCCGGCCCAGCTGCTCGATGGTGTAGGTGGCCGGATCCGCATCGCCCGAATCCCCGTGTCCGCGATGGTCGTAGAAGACCATGTGGATGCCCTCGCCCCAGCGCGGCGCCAGATGCTCGCGCAGCAGCGCCCAGGATTCGGTGCGCAGGCAGTGGCCGTGCAGGAACACCACGGTGACTTCGGCCGCGGGCGAACCGAATTCGCGTACCGCGATCGGCACGCCGTCGTCAGCGCTGACGATGAAGTGGGTGGACATGACGTGCTCCTGACGAGTCCGCATCTTGCCCGGTTGTCGATAGTCATTGCCGCGCCGTTAACCGCCTACACCAGGCGTTATGTACAAGTTGTCCAACTGCCGCCGATGATCGACAAGCGGAGCGCGGCGTGCGGACTCCCGATCTCCCCGGCCGTCCCCCGGAGTCTCATGGGAAATCTAAATAAATCTAGTGATCATGCTAGAAACCTGTAGATATTGACGAAAGCCCGCTCGCGATAGCAATCTGCCCCTGTCTAGCCATGAAGCTAGACAGGGGCAGATTTTCCTCGAGACCGCGACCTAGGTGGCCGCCGGGGCCTTGGTCGACGGCAGGAACGTGCGCAGCAGGTTCTGCTCGGTCGACGGCCCGAACTGCCATTCGGCGATCCACGGCCCGGTGCCCTCGCTCGGATCGAGCGCGCCGCCCTCGATGAACTTGTAGCGACCCTCGAGGATGCCGCGGGTCAGCTCGGTATCCGCCGCATCGGTGTTGTCCCAGAGCGATTCGAACAGCTGCCGCACCCGGACCCGCGCCTGCCGGCAGAAGACCTCGGCCAGTTCCTCGGCCGCCACTCCGTCCGGATCGCCCGCCACCCGCAGGGACTGGGCCTTCACGCAGGCGGCCGCCATGGCGAACAGCTCCGCGCCGATATCCACGATGCGGCCCAGGAACCCTTGCTTGTATTCGAGTTTCGCCTGCCAGCGCGCCATGCCGTACATGAGCGCCCGGGCCTGTTTGCGCGACATCCGCTCGACGAAGCGCAGGTGCCGGGCCAGCGGGCCGAATTCGCCGAAGCTCACCGGCGCGGTGCCCGAGCCGACGGTCAGCTGCGGGAACCATTTGGCGTAGAAGCCGCTCGCCCCCACCGCCGCCTTGGCCTTGTCCTTGGGCGCGGCATTGCGGTCGACCAGCGCGCCGGCCGCCGCCATATGGGCATCGGCCATCTCGCGGGCGATGAGCAGCCGCATGATCTCGCTGGAGCCCTCGAAGATGCGGTTGATGCGCAGGTCCCGCACGAGTTGCTCGGCGCCGACGGCGCGTTCGCCGCGGGCCGCCAGCGAGGCGGCGGTCTCGTAGCCGCGCCCGCCGCGGATCTGCACCAGTTCGTCCGCGATCGAGCAGGCCATTTCCGAGGCCCACAGTTTGGCCAGCGCCGCCTCGATGCGAATGTCGTTGCGGTTCTCGTCGCACATGGTGCCGGACAGGTCGAGCACCGATTCCAGCGCGAAAGTCGTTGCGGCGATGAAGGACAGCTTGGCGCCGACGGCGGCGTGCTCGCCGACCGGGCGGCCCCACTGCACGCGGGTGGCGCTCCATTCCCGGCCGATCTTGAGCGACCATTTGGCAGCCGCGGTGCACATGGCCGGAATGGCGAGGCGGCCCGCGTTCAAGGTGGTGAGCGCTATCTTCAGGCCGTCGCCTTCGCGACCCACCAGATTGCGTGCGGGGACGCGCACATTGTGCATGCGGGTGACGCCGTTCTCGATACCGCGCAGGCCCATGAACGCATTGCGCCGCTCCACCGTGATGCCCGGGCTGTCGGCTTCCACGATGAAGGCGGAGATGCCGCCGCGATGCCCTTCGCTCTTGGGCACCCGGGCCATGACGACGAGCAGTTCGGCGACCACGCCATTGGTGGTCCACAGTTTCACGCCATTGAGTTCGTAGGCCTCCCCGTCGGCGGTCGGGGTGGCGGTGGAGGCCATGCGCGCCGGGTCCGAGCCCACATCCGGCTCGGTGAGCAGGAAGGCGCTCACCGCCCCTTTCGCGCAGCGCGGCAGGAACTCTCGCTTCTGCTCGGGCGTACCGGCCAGTTTGAGCGGCTCGGGCACGCCGATGGACTGGTGCGCCGACAGCAGCACGCCGAGGCTGGCGTGCGCCGAGCCGACCAGCATGAGCGCCTTGTTGTAGCCGACCTGCGACAGTCCGACACCGCCGTATTCCTCGGGAATCTTCAGTCCGAAGCAGCCCAATTCGGCCAGCCCGCTGACATATTCGTCCGGAATGCGTCCCTCGGCCTCGATCCGCGCGCCATCGATGGTCTTGCAGAAATCCTCCAGCCGGGCCAGATACGCCGCGCTCTTGGCGGCGTCCTCGGCGCCGGGTTGGGGGAACGGGTGGATGAGGTCGAGCCGGAACCGCCCGAGAAACATCTCCTTCGCGAAGGACGGCTTGGCCCAAGTGGTTTCGCGGGATTCCTCGACCAGTGCCCGGGCCTGCTCTTCGGTGGCGTCGACTTTCGCTGTGGTCGCCATTTTTCTCCTCCTCGGAGGTGATGAGAATCACATTCGAGTGTAGGAGCCTTTGTTACCCACCGGTAGTCATTGGCAAAGATCAAAAACCCTTGTTACGCAATGATCTTGGTTGACTGGCGAATTCCTGGTTACTGCACCCCGCGCAAATAGCGGCCGAAATGCGGCACCGTGAAACCGATGGTGCCGCGCTCGGCCGAATAGATGAGGCCCTTCTTGATCAGACCGTCACGGGCGGGTGACAGCGAGGCGGGTTTGCGGTCGAGCTGCTTGGCCACCGCCGCCGTCGCGACCGGGCCGTCGTCTCCCGACAAATCGGCCATGGCGCGCATGTACTCCCGCTCGGCGGGAGTGGCGCGCTCGTAGCGGGAGCCGAAGAAGCCGACCGCCAGCTCCTCCTCGGCCGTCGGCGCGGCCACCGCCACGTCCTCGGCCGTGATCGGCGACTGGGCGGCGGCATCCCAGGTCGCTTTTCCATACGCCTGGACGAAATACGGGTAGCCGTCGGCCTTGCGGTAGAGCGCTTCCAGGGCCTCCCCGCTGTACTTCACGTCCTCGCGCTCGGCCGGGGCGATGAGCGCCCGATCGGCCGCGTCGCGATCCAGGCGGTCGATGCGGTGGTAGGAGAACAGGCGCTCGGAGTAGCTCTTGGACGCGGACAGCACCGCGGGCAGATGCGGCAGTCCCGCGCCGACCACGATCAAAGGCGCGGCGTCCTGGCTCAATTCGTGGCAGGCGCCGCACAGCGCGGAGATATCGGCGGGGCCGAGGTCCTGGAGCTCATCGATGAACAGCGCGATGCCGACGCCGGTGTCGCGGGTCAGCTGCGCGGCCTCCAGCAGCAGCTCGACCAGATCGATCTCGATATCCCCGGAATCGGCGCGGCCGGTGACCGCCGGAACGTCGATGCCCGGATTCCAGCGTTCGCGCATGCCCTTGTCGGCGGTGGAGCGCAGTGCGAAAGCCTTGAGAATGCCGAGGAAATCGTCCATTTGCTCCGGATTGCGGTGTGCCGCCGCAATCGAGCGCACGGCCATGTGCAGCGCCGAGGACAGCGGGCGGCGCAGCTCCTGATCCGGGCGGGCCTCCAGCTTGCCGGTGCCCCAGCCGCGCGCCCGGGCCGCCGAGCGAAGCTGGTTGAGCAGCACCGTCTTCCCGACCCCGCGCAGGCCGGTGAGCATGACGCTGCGTTCCGGGCGGCCGCGCGCGACGCGTTCCAGCACGATGTCGAAGGCGTCGAGCTGGCGGTCACGACCCGCCAATTCGGGTGGGCGCTGGCCGGCTCCGGGGGCGTACGGATTGCGCACGGGGTCCATGCCGGTCAACCGTAGCGCGAGAATCCCGGATTATCCGGGCATCTATCGAAGACCCTAGAGGCGACTATCGATCGGCATGCACCCCGCGCGGCCGCCCCTGCGACACCGCGCGGGTCCGGCCGCCCCGCGCCGGGCTTTCGCACTCCCGGAGTCGCTTCCGGTCTCTACTCTTATGACCGAGTCGCGGTCGATCCAGCGCAGGAGGGTTCATGTCGGAGGAAGCAGTGCCCACCGTCGCGGAGGTGGTCGAATCCTGGAACGTGCCCGCCGAGGCGACCGTGGCCGCGCGCATTCGCAACAACATCCTGGTGGCCATCGAGCGCGGGTACGACGACCCGCAGCTGGTGGCGGATCTGGCGGTCGGCCCGCTGGTCATGGCGCTCGGGAAACTGGAAGTGGAGCTGGCCGACGCGCGGCGGCGCATCGAGGAGCTGGAGCGCGCGGTGGACGGGCCGCGGTAACGGTCGTTAACAGTCCGCTATGCCGAGTCGTGACCCGCTGAATGGGATCGGAAATCGCGTGTCTGCCGGGCGTTTTGCCGCGACACGCAACACGCGCGGCCGTTTGGGTGGACAACGCAGCCGCCTAGTCGTAATCTCTTCGTGACTTAGCGGAGTCTGTTGCTTCATCGGAGAGGCAGCCCGCGACGTTACCGCCTAATCGGAGACGAGCCTCAAATTCGTCCTCGAGCCGGGGACCCACTCGTGTTGGGGTGAATCTCCTTCGGCCGCAAGCCGTCGGAGTAGGGCCTACTTGCTGGCCCGAACCCGTCAGCTAACCCGGTCGGTGGTCAGAGCAAGGAAGATCGGAGACACGGGTCGGTGGGTAAGCACAGCTTGCAGCGAGAATCTCGGCTGCCGAATTCCGTCAAGGGCGCCGTTGTGATGGGCGCTCTCGCGGCCACGACGACCGGCGCGTTCCCGGCGATCACCGCCCAGGCCGCCACCGTCGAGATTCCGGGTATCGGCAATTTCGATGTGCCGGACGAGTTCACGCCCCAGGTGCAGCAGTTCAACCAGGCGGTCAAGGACTTCGCGGCCAATGTCCCGCAGGCCAATATCGACAATCCGGGCGTCAACAATAACTCCGGCTTCTTCGGCCTGCCGGAGATGATGAAGCCCAGCTCCCCCGCGAACATCGCCCTCGAGGCCGCGCAGACCAAGGTTGGTGCGCAGTACTCCTGGGGCGCCTCGGGCCCCTACAGCTTCGACTGCTCCGGTCTGGTCCAGTGGGCCTACAAGCAGGCCGGAGTCGAACTGCCCCGCACCAGCTTCGAGCAGTCCCACGTCGGCGCTCCGGTCGCCTACGAGAACCTGCAGCCCGGCGATATCGTCATCACCAATGGCGGCGGCCACGTCGGCATCTACGCCGGCGACAACAAGCTTCTCAATGCCGTCCAGTCCGGCACTCCCGTCTCCTACACCCCTCTGCGCCCCGACATGGTGGTGACCGCGCGCCGCGTCGCGTAATCACCGGCGCCTGGCGCGGCCGTAAACGGCTTGCGCGCAGTGGGTAATGTCTAACCCGTGACCTCAGCTCTACCGAGCGAAGCGGCCCAAGCCCGTGTCGATTCCTGGGTTTGGGCCGTCAGGCTGTTCAAGACCCGCTCCGCGGCCGCCACGGCCTGCCGCGCCGGGCATGTGCGCGTGAACGGCGTCGCCGTGAAGCCCGCCCACACTGTGAAGCACGGTGACGAAATCCGGGTCCGCGTAGGCGGATTGGAGCGCATCGTGATCGTCGAGCGCCTCATCACCAAACGCGTCGGCGCGGCCGTGGCGGTGCAGTGCATGATCGACAAGAGCCCGCCGCCGCCCGATCCGCAACTCGTGGCCGCCCTGCCCCGCCGCGATCGCGGCTCCGGCCGCCCGACCAAACGCGAACGCCGCGAAACGGATCGGCTGCTCGGCCGCACCCCGGAGAACTGAGCGCCTCGGCTCACGGCATGGAGGCGATCTTCACCGGGATGGCGATGTTCTCGTCGGCGTAGTAGATGGCGCACGTGCGGTGGTACCCGTCCACGATCTGCGCCGGTACGCCTTTGCGGAAGTCGCCGCGCACCATCAAGATCGGCGACAGCGCCTTCCCGGCCACGATCTTCTCCATGTCCTTGCGCACGTGCAGGTTGTACATGGGCAGCAGCTCCAGCTGCGCCGCCCGCAGCAGATCCTTGGCCTTCTTGTGCGACAGCTCGACCGCCCGCAACTCCTCCACCACGGTCTTCACCACGCTCGGCTCGGCGAGCATTTCCAGATAGTCCGCCGCCGCCGGATAGTCGTGCTCGTCCGGCGTGCTCTTCCATTTCACTGCGACCGTCGGCTCCGATGACATCCCGCCATCATTCCCGCGCCGCCCGGCCACCCCGGCCCGACACGCCACGCGAACTCACCTGGTCAGGATGATCCGGCGACGTGGATGGCGGCGAGCGCCCGCACCCCCGAAGTCCACGGGTGAAGTCGGCCGGATCGCCGTCGGCCGGCTCGACGAGATGCAAGGCGGCCACCGGTATCCCCGCTCGCCCCCGACGATCCGGTTCTCTCTCCCGTCCAGCGGCGGATGGGGCGCGCGGTCAGCCGGCCGTCATGATCCGCCGGCGTGGATGCGCGTCGGTGAGCGCCCGCACCAGCGCCGCACCCGCGGGGGCGCAGACCACGGTGAAGTCGGTCGGGTCGCCGTCGGTCAGTTCGACCAGGTTCGAGGCGGCGACCGGTTGCGGTTCCCGGATGGCGTGCACGACGCCGCGGATGGGGACGCCGAATTCGCGGATGTCCTGCAGGGCGATCGCCAGATCGTTGCGGTCGCCGGTATCGCAGCGCACCACCACGATTCGATCCTCCAACCCCTCCAATGGCGGAGGCAGCGCCCGGGGCACCCGGGCCAGCACGACCACATCGCGGGCGCCGGAGTCCAGCAGCCAGCCCACTGCCGCCGCGCCCAGCTCGCCGAGTCCGCCCGCCACCACGTAGGTCCCCTCCGGCCGGATGGTGACCGACGGGAAGCGCGGGCCCGGCGGATCGGGAATCGTCCGGCTCCGCCAATGCCGCTGCGGCGGCGCGGCGGTGTGCGGGCCGAGCGCGGTCCAATCGATGGGCCGCCCGTCGAGATACAGTCGTGCGATCGCACGCAGGAAGTCGCCGCACTCGTCGGTGCGCGAGGCCACCGGATAGCTCGCCTCCCGGAACACCGGGTGCTCGCGCAGCACAGGCGCCAGGATCGGGTGCGGAGCGATCTCCAGCACGGTCGAGATACCCTCTGCCGCAGCTCGTTCCAACGCGGCGGCCAGTTCCACCGGGCCCGCCGCATGCTCGCCCCAGTAGTTCGCGTCCATGCGCAGCGCCGATCGCACCCCGATGGCCCCCTCGGCCGCCGCGCCGGTTGTCGCCGTGCGGGCGAGGCCGTTGTCGGTGCCGGGTTCGTAGCCGGCCAGGCCGCTGTTCGCGCCGGGCCCATGACCGGCGAGGCCGCTCGCCCGCACGTCGTGTGTGGGTGCGGTGTCCTGCTCGCCGATCAGCGCGCCGCGCCGGGTCGTCGAGTAGATGGGTAGTGCCGGAGTCAGTGCTTCGATCCCCGCGAGGTCCATGATCAGTTGCGGGGCAATATTTCTCATACGCGGAATGTGCACGGCGGCGGCCGGGCCGTCGGGGCTGATGCGCTGGGCGAAGATCGCGCGCCGGTGTGCGCGCCGGACGAGGGCGTCGATATAGCGCGGTTCGCCCGAGACGGTGATCGAGCTCGGACCGTCGACCGCCGCGACGCCGATGACCTCGCGCATGGGCTCCACCAGGCGCATGGCCTCCGCGGGCGTGGCCTCCAGCACCGCCGCCGCGGCGTGGTTGCCGACGAGGGTCAGTATGCGGCCGCGCGCCACCACGATGCGGGCCGCGTCCGCCAGCGACAGCGCACCGCCCGTCACCGCGGCGGCGATCTCGCCGACACCGTGCCCGGCGACCGCGTCCGGCCGCACGCCCCAGGCGGCCAGCAGTTCGGCCAGCGCCAGCTCGAAGGCGAACACCGCGGGCTGGGTGTTGTCCACCCCGGCCTCGCCGACCTCGAAACCACTGTGCGGATACCACACTCGCCTTCCACCCGCCGCGGCAATCGCGTCGGCGGCCGCGGCGAGCGCAGCGGCGAATACCGGATAACGCGCGGCCAGCACCCGGCCCATTCGCGGGTGCGCGCCGCCGCCGGAGAACAGGAACAGCACTCCACCCCCGCGCCGGCTCGCGGATACTCCGATAACGTCGCCGCCGCCGGGTCTGCGGGAACTTTCCCGGCCGGCTGGAAAGAAGGAGCCTCCTCGCGCGGGAGTCGCTTGTGCCGCCTCCCCTCGCGCGGGAGTTGTGTGCGCCGCGTCCCCTCGCGCAGGAGTTGTGTGCGCCACGTCCCCTCGCGCGGGAGTTGTGTGCGCCGCGTCCCCTCGCGCAGGAGTTGCGTGTGCCGCGTCCCCTCGCGCAGGAGTTGTGTGTTTTGGTTCCCCTCGCGCGGGAGTTGTATGTGCTGGTTCCCCTCGCGCGGGAGTTGTATGTGCTGGTTCCTTGCGAGTGGGAGCTGAGTGCGCCGCCTCCCCCCGCGTCGCTGCTTCTCGGGTCGCCTCTCTCGGCGTCGACTCTTCGCGCGCTGGAGGTTTCTGCGCCGCCGTTTCTTGCGCCGTCGTTTCTCGTGCCGGTGCTTCTCGCGCTGCTGCCTCCCGTGTTGGAGCCTTCGTCATCCCGGCGTGCTGTTGGCCGGGATTCACGGCGGCCGGGAGGATTCCGGCCGAGAGCGCGGCGGAGTGCCCGAGCGAACCCGCGGTCGTGCGCGCGGTGGGGTCGATGTGCTGTGTCAGGGCGTGCAGGAGCGCCTTCGCCTCGGCGCGGTCGTGGGCGAGCACGGCGGCGCGCACCGGCTCGGGCGTGAGTCGCGCTGTGGCCGCGGCGAATTCGTGCAGGCTGCGCGCCGAGCCCACCGTGTCGGCCCACCGCTGGGCGAGCTCGTGCACGGCCGCCGGATCGCGCCCGGACAGCGGTATGAGTATCGCCTGCTCGTCATCGGGTCGCGGTGGCGCGGGATCGCGCCGGGCGCGGGAGCCGAGGGTGGTGCGGCGAGACAGTGCGATCCGGGCCTCGAGATCCGACGGAGCGGGGAAACCTATTCCGCTATCGGCGATTTGGGCGTATTGCCGGGTTCTGCGGTGTGCGGTATCGGTGCTGCGCTGGAGCACCAGCACCGTGCACAGATCCCGGTCTCCGGGTATCTCGATGCCTGAAATGTCGGGAAGCAGGATGAGATTCGTGCCGCCCGCAATCACGAACGGCACCGATTCATCGGCCAGCAGCCGCATGGCGGTATCCACCGCCACCAAGGGCGAAGCTCGGTCGCTGTCCACCATGAGACTGGGCCCGTGCAGGTCGAGGGCCTTCGAGAGTTGATGTGCGCTATTGACCGTCCGCCGGGAGGTGCCCGCGGTCCCGAACACCACCCCCGCGCGCGAGCCGGGGGCCAGGCAGCCGAGTCCGGCATCGTCCAGGGCCTCCACCGCGACTTCCAGGATCACGCGCTGGCGCGGTCCGAGCCCGGCGGCTTCGATATCGCCGATCCCGAACCAGTCGTGATCGAAATCCATCCCCGGCGCCCGGCAGCCGACCCCGACGACGGACACCGCCCGCGGTGCCGAATCGGATGCTCTCGTACTCTGCCGCACAGGAATTCCCTCCCGCGTCCGGCGGGCTCGCCGGGGTACCCCCGCGATTCTGCCAAGATTTCGGCGAGCCCAGAAGAGCTTTCGGGTACGTGCTTGTCACCCGCCATTGCGGGCGGGGTCAGTGACTACGAGGCGGTCGGAAAGGGATGCTCGAGGTCCTCCGTGGAGGCGTACGAGCTGAAGAACCGTAATGCCAGGTTCACCGCGTCCTGTTCGGTGCGTACCCCCGAGATGGCCATGGTCCGGCGCAGCGCATCGTCGTCGAGATAGATACGAGTGATTGCCATTTCGGCACCTCCGCACGTCCGTCGGTAAGGAAAGCATGACGGATCGGCGGGCCGCAGTCACCCGATTGGCGGGAGTCTTCGCAGATTTTGCTAAGCGATCTTCACCGGAATTGTCTGGGACGTACGGGCTTTCGACCAGTCCGAACGGTGAAAGCCCCGCGGCGAATGAATCGCCGCGGGGCCTTCGCGTGTTTCGGGGACGCCGGGTCAGGCGAGCATGCCTGCGAGGCGGGCCTTGATGAGCTCCTCGGCCTCGGCGACCATGCGCGAGACCAGTTCGCCACAGGTCGGGATGTCCTCGATGAGGCCCTGCACCTGACCGGCGGACCAGATGCCGGCGTCCAGATCGCCCTCTTCGAACACGCGGCGGCCGCGGGCGCCGGCGACCAGATCGCGGACGTCCTCGAACTTTCCGCCCGCCTTCTCGATTTCGACGACCTTGCGGGAGATCTCGTTGTCGGCCACGCGCGCGGTGTTGTGCATGGTGCGGAAGATGAGCTGGGTGGCACGCTCGGAGTTGGCGACGATCTGCTCCTTGACCGTCTGGTGGATGGCCGACTCCTGGGTGCACATGAAGCGGGTGCCCATGTTCACGCCGTCCGCGCCCAGCGCCAGTGCGGCGACCAGGCCGCGGGCGTCGGCGATACCGCCGGAGGCGATGACCGGAATGTCGAGGGCCTTGGTGGCGGCCGGAATCAGGATCAGGCCCGGAACATCGTCCTCACCCGGGTGGCCGGCGCATTCGAAACCGTCGATGCTGACGCCGTCGACGCCGATCTTCTGCGCCTTGAGGGCGTGCCGGACGCTGGTGCACTTGTGCAGCACCTTGATCCCGGCTTCCTTGTAGTACGGCAGGAAGGGCTCCGGATTGGAACCGGCGGTCTCCACGATCTTCACGCCGGACTCGATGATCGCCTTGACGTAGTCCTGGTACGGCGGCGGGTTGATCGACGGCAGGATGGTGACGTTCACGCCGATGGGCTTGTCGGTCAGCGCGCGCGCCTTCTCGATCTCCTGCAGCAGATCGTCGGGCGTGGGCTGGGTGAGCGCGGTGATGATGCCGAGGCCGCCGGCCTCGGAGACGGCGGCGGCGAGTTCGGCGCGGCCGACCCACATCATGCCGCCCTGCACGATCGGGTGCTCGACCCCGAAGGTCTCGGTGAACCTGGTACGCAGCGTCACGGTGTCCTCTCCTACCTCTCGCAACTGGCCTGATACTCGCATAGTTGCATATGCGGTTCAACCCCGATGTGAGTCGAAGTTTGCACTCGAAACAGCGCTGTGCCGCCCGACCTGGGGATAACCGTGCGCGCAAGATCTCGGTGTCAAGATCGTATTACCGGCTCTGAGCTGGGAGTTGAACGAATGATAATTTTCGGCCCAAACCTTCTCTGTAACCCTTGTCACGCCAAGAAGTTAGGCGGTATTCTCGCGCTCGATCACCCGTCGACGCCGCCGGAGCAGCCGGTGCACACAGGCCGACGGTCCGAGAGGAGTTCTGCACATGAGCGCGGGTTTCCAGCCGCTTGACGAGCCGATCCGGTCGCGGCGCAATCACTGGGTCAACCAGGTCGCCACCCACGCGGCCATGCGCCCGGACCAGGTGGCCTTCCGCTTCCAGGGCACGGACACCACGTGGTCGCAGCTGCACGAGCGGTCGGAACGCTTCGCCGATGCGCTCGCCCGTCGAGGGGTCGGGTTCGGCGATCGGGTGCTGATTCTGGCGCTCAACTACGTCGAGTACATCGAAGCGGTATTCGGCATCAACGCCCTCGGGGCCATCGCGGTGCCGGTGAACTTCCGGCTCACCCCGCCCGAGGTCGCCTACATCGTGAGCGATTCCGGCGCGAAGGCCATCGTCACCGACGCGGTGCTGCAGCCGCTGGCCGCCGCCGTGCGGGCGCAGGCGCCGGAACTGGCCACCTGCGTGGTGATCAACGGCCAGAGCGGCGACGGCGTCATCGGCTACGAGGACTTCCTGGCCGAGCCGGGCGAACCGCATGCGCCGCTGGACATTCCGGAAGACACCCCGTGCCTGATCATGTACACCTCGGGCACCACCGGCAGCCCCAAGGGCGCGGTGCTGTCCTACGCGAACATGAACGCCCAGGCGCTCACCTGTATCCGGGCCATGGAGATCACCCCGGAGTCGGTGGCCTTCTGCACCTCGCCGCTGTTCCACATCGCCGGCCTGGGCAGCCTCACCCCGTACTTCGTGCTGGGCGGCAAGACCGTGCTGCATCCGCTGGGCGCGTTCAATGCCACCGAATTCCTCGACGCCGTCGAGGCCGAACAGGCCACCACCGCCTTCTGCGTGCCCGCGCAATGGCAGATGATCTGCGAGGAGCCCACGGTCAAGGAGCGCAAGCTGGCGCTGCAGGCGCTGTGCTGGGGCGCGGCCCCGGCCTCGGACACGGTGCTGCGGGCCATGGCCGACTGCTTCCCGAACGCCTTCAATGTGGCGGTGTTCGGGCAGACCGAGATGTCGCCCATCACCTGTGTGCTCGAGGGCAAGGACGCGCTGCGCAAGCTCGGCTCGGTCGGCAAGCCCATCCCGACCGTTCAGGCCCGCGTGGTCGACGAGGACATGAACGATGTCGCCCCCGGCGAGGTCGGCGAGATCGTCTACCGCGGTCCGACCATGATGTCGGGTTACTGGAACAAGCCCGAGGCCACCGCGGAAGCCTTCGCGGGCGGCTGGTTCCACTCCGGCGATCTGGTCAAGCAGGACGAGGAGGGCTTCGTCTGGGTGGTGGACCGCAAGAAGGACATGATCATCTCCGGCGGTGAGAACATCTACTGCGCCGAGGTGGAGAACGTGTTGTTCGCGCATCCGAAGATCCACGAGGCCGCCGTCATCGGCAAGGCGCACGAGAAGTGGGGCGAGGTGCCGGTCGCGGTGGTGGCGCTGGCGCCCGGCGTCGAGGAGCTCACCCTCGCCGAGCTCGAGCCGTTCCTCAACGAGTCCCTGGCGCGCTACAAGCACCCCAAGGATCTGGTGGTCGTCGCCGAGCTCCCGCGCAACCCCAGCGGCAAGGTCGTGAAATTCGAACTGCGCAAGCAATTCTTGGCCTGATCACGAAAGCTCGCGTCGGATCCGGCGGTACGGCAGCATCGAGGGATGGATCTGGATCGCCGCGGCACCGCCGTGCTCGCCCTGCACTGGCAGGTCAATGTCATCAAACCCGAGGGGTTCTTCGGGCCCATGCTCGCCGCACCGGTCGCCGACAGCGGCGTCGTCGACCGGGCGGTGGCCTTTCACCAGCAGGCCCTGGCGGCCGGATTACCGCTGATATTCACCCGATTCACCATTCCGGTCGGGGAGGGCGAGCTGGTGCGCAATACCGGGTTCATGCGCTCGGTCGCCGCGGCGCAGACCGAGTTCCGGCCGGATTCGCCCGGGACGCAGATCATTCCGGAGATGGCCGAGCAGGCGGCGGCCGGTGTGGTCTTCGACAATCAGAAGCTGTCCGGGCTGGCCGGCTCGGCGCTGCCGGACTGGCTGGTCGCCCACGATATCGACACGCTGCTGATCACCGGTGTGGCAACCAATCTCACGGTCGAGCAGACCGCCCGCCACGCCACCGATCTCGGATTCTTCGTGCACCCCATCGCCGACCTCATGGTCTCGATGCACGACGCCGCCCACGAGGCGGCCTTGGCAAGCCTCGAATTGACCACCGACGGTTGCCTTCTCGCCAAGCAGGCCGAGGAGCGGCTGCGGCTCTAGATCATGTCGTTGGAGGTGAGCCAGCGCATGATCGGCCAGCCGCAGAACACCGGCAGCCAGCAGGTGAGCACGCGGTAGAGCAGCACCGCGGGCACCGCGATGGTGGCCGGCACCCCGAAGGCCGCCAGACCGCCGATGAGCGCCGCCTCCACCGCGCCGACACCACCCGGTGTCGGCGCGGCCGAGGCCAGCGTGCCGCCGATCATGGTGACAATGGTGACGGTCACGAATCCGGTACTGCCGCCGAAGGCTTCGATGCTCGCCCACAGCGCCAGCGCCATGCCCAGGGTGGTGGTGGCGCAGCCGCCCACGATCATGGCCAGGCGCGCGGGCCGGGTGGCCAGATCGCGCAGCTGCTCCACCACCTCGGCCAGCTGCGGCCGCACCTCGGTGCGAATCCAGCGCCGCACCGTGGGCACGAACATGGTCACGCCCAGCAGCCCGAGCAGCGCGCCCGCCACCAGGTACAGCACCGTCGCGCTCGGGACGAAATGCTCCAGATTGGTCGAAACACCCGCCGCCACACTGAAGAACAGCAGCAGCACCAGATGGGTGAGCACCTGCAGGGTCTGCTGCAGCGCCACCGCTGCGGTGGCGCGCACCGCGCCCAGCCCGTTCTTCTGCAGGAATCGCACGCTCAGCGCGAGGCCGCCGACACCGGCCGGGGTGGTGGTGGCGGCGAAGGTATTGGCCACCTGCATGAGCAGCAGATCCCGCCACTTCACGCCCTCGTTCGCACATGCCCACAGCGCCATGGCCGCGCCCACGTAGGTCAGCGCCGAGACCGCGAGACCCAGTGCGGCCCAGGCCCAATTCGCGGTGCGCAATTCGGTGAAGAAGGTCGGCGCCGAGCTGATGTACGGGTAGGCCACGTAGACCAGGCCGATGAGCAGCACCAGCTGGATGAACTGGTTGCGGGAGAAGCGGGTGATCTTGGCGGCCTCGATCCGGTCCTCACCGGTCTGGCGCGCCACCTCCTCGCGGGTGTCCTTCATGAGCCGGCCCGCATCGGCGGCGACGGCCTTGCGCACCGTCTCCGGGATGGCGGTCTTGGTGAGCCGCCGCGAGGCGTCCAGCACCGGCTGGGTGCCCATCACCTCGATGGCGGTGCGCACCGCCGGCTCGATGCCGAACAGCGCCGCCGTGGACAGCAGCAGCTGGGCGGTATCGGATTCGAAGCGCACCTGGTAGGCGCCGAACTCCGAGGACATGAAACCGCCGAAACGCACCTCCCCGTCCACGATCCGGATGTCCTCGGCGCGCAGTTCGCCGTGCGAGATCTGCGCCTGATGCATGGTGTGCAGCGCCTGCCACACCTTGGTGAGCATCTTCTCGCCGTCGTCGGCGGCCAGCGGGCGGCCCTGGGGCACGGTGTGCGCGTACAGCATCCAGCCGCGATCCAGCGCCGCCACGGTGAGCGGTTTGTTGCTGCCCAGCCCGAGATCCCCGATGGCGATGCCCATGAGCGCGCGATGCTCCACCGCGCGGCGCATGGAGGCGAACATGGCCGGGGCCTCGCTGCTGCGCAGGGTCAGCCAGCGCCGCAGCTGCCGCAGCGCGCGGCGGCTGCGCTGATTCTGGCCGTACATCTCCACCGTGAGCAGATCCGCGTCGGTGGTCGCCGACAGCACCAGCGGTCCGCGGCCGCCGGGCCGCACCACCTTGAACGCCATCACCTGAAATCCGCGCTGTGCCAGCACCCGGACCGCCGCGTCGAGCGGCACCTCGAGGGCGGGCGTGCCGACCAGCAGCACGATGACCGCGCCCACGAACCAGCCCACGGTCAGCCCGAGCAGCGCGCGGGCCGGGACGACGAGACTGACCACCAGGTGAATGGGCACGAAGGCCAGCAGCAGCGTCCACCACCAGCGCCGCCAGGTGGGCGGCAGCCACGGGCTGGCGACCGTCAGCACCGCCGCCAGCATGGCGATCCAGCGCGGATCGTCGAGGAACTGCGACAGGAAGGTATTGACCTGCTGCGGTTGCGACAGATGCCAGCGCGGGGCATTGAAACCGGTGCCGGTGAAGGAGAACAGCAAGACCGCGATGAGGCCCGCGGACAGGAAGCCGCCCAGCAGTTTCCATTGCCGTCCCCAGGCCAGGCGCACCAGGATGGCGAACGGCAGGGCCAGGATGGCGATGCCGTAGAGGATGTAGACCAGATCCGATTGCTGCGGCGTGAGGAAGCCGACGATCTCGGAGACCGACTTCTCCAGGTTCTCCCACTGCGCGCGGGTGATGAGCGAGCCGACGATGACGATGGCGACCGCGGCTACGGACAGCACGACACGCAGAATGTCGCTGGTCCGCCGGATCCGCGGCTGCAGCAGGCTGCCGGAGACGGGAATCTCCCGTCCGTCGACTCGCATGTCCTATAGGCGCTTTCGGATCGTGGGAACTGCTTCGGTCCCATGGTCGGTCGGTCTGAGGTCTGCGGCGGCGGCCGGGATCACCGTCCATCCACGTCGCTACCGTAACCCGTGGCGGCCACGCCGGTGAGACGCCCCGGCCCGCCACGCCGCGCGGCGTGTCTGTTTATCCTGCTTATTCGGGACTTTCGATGATCACCGGGCCCGCGTGCAAGGATCGACGGGTGGTGCTCGATCTCCGTGTGTGTTTCGTTGGTGAATCGTTCGTCGCGGGGGTCGGTGATCAGAAAGCTCTGGGCTGGGCGGGCCGGCTGGCGGCCCGGGCCATGGCCGCGGGGCAGCCGATGACCTATTACAACCTGGGCGTCCGCCGGGAGACCTCCGACGAGCTACGGGCGCGCTGGTCGGCCGAATGCACACCGCGACTACCCGAGGGCAGTGACTGCCGGTTGGTGGTGTCGACCGGAGTGAACGACAGCGTCCACGAAAACGGCCGTCCCCGGGTCGAATCCGAGCGGTCGGTGCGGAATCTGGCGGCCATCCTGGCGGGCGCCGCGGACAAGGGCTGGACCACCCTGGTGGTCGCGCCGCCGCCGAATATCGACGAGCAGCACAACGATCGGCTGCTCGATCTCGATGAACGTTTCGCCGCGCACTGCGAGAGCGTCGGCGTGCCCTATGTGCAGGTGCATCAGCCGCTGCGGGCCAACCGGACCTGGATGGGGGATGTGGCCGCCGGGGACGGCTATCACCCGAGCGCCGCCGGTTACGACGAATTCGCCGAACTGCTCGCCCCGCACTGGCTGCTGTGGCTGACCGAACCGACCTCAGGGCTGCCCGTCGTCCGCTGAGACCGGTTTCGGGTCCGCGGGCGGGACCACCGCGCGATCGATCGCCGGCACCGCCTTGCGCTGCGCGGGCGGCAACAACCAGTCCACCATCGACGCCGTGCCCGGCTTCTTGGTGTTGATCAGGCCGGAGCCGACCAGCACGCCGAGCGCGATGGCCAGCACCGACAGCAGCACGTTCACCAGCACCTGCAGGCCATTGGCGCCGGCATTGGTGACCAGCTCGGAGACGGCGGTCAGGCCCATGCCGCCGGGCACCAGCATCCAGAACGCGGGCAGGAACGCCACCTGCGAGGGCGGGGCATTGCGATTGCGCTGCACCAGATATGCGGTCGGCACCGCGATCAGCCCGCCCAGGAACGCGCCCAGCAGCGCACCGCCGGTGCGGATGCCGAACTGCTGGGCGAGGAAGGTCACGTACAGCACCAGCAGCAGCCAGAACAGTGATCTCGGCGGCGCGCTGGAGCGCCAGGAATGGCCGATCCCGATCAGCAGCACGCCGAGAATCGGTGCCCACCAGCCCAATTGCGAGCCGAACGGGCTGTCCGGCGGCTGCGGGCCGAGGAACTGCAGGCCGATGTAGATGCCGAAGGCGAGCAGCAGCAGCTTGTTCATTCCGGCGATGGTGCGACTCGCGCCCGCCACCATGGATCCGGTCGCCAGCTCGATCGCGCCATTGGTGAGGGTGGCGCCGGGCAGCAGGCCCGCGACGGCCGGAATGAGCAGCTGCGAGGGCGTGCCGCCGCCGATGGCGTGCGGAAAACCGAAGGCCAGCAAGGTCACCAGCGCACCGGCCGTGACCGGCAGGGCCAGCGACAGCAGCGTGAAGCGGTCGGCCAGCAGCACCAGCAGCTGCACCACCAGGCCGAGCACCGCGTACCCGGTCAGCGCGTGCACGGTGGGGTTGAGCATGAGGCCCAGGCCGACGGTGAGCACCACATTGCCGACCAGCATGAGCCAGACCGCGGTCGGGCGCCGCGACGCGAGGATGGCCTCGAGCTGCTCGGTGACCTCGGTCGGCGGGGGCAGTTCGTGTTTCATGGTGTCGAGCAGCCGGTACATCGCCGCGATCTGATCCAGCCGCAGCGTGTCGGCGGAGGCGGTCTGCAGATCGACCGCCGAGCCCCGGGAATCCTGCACCCGCACGAAAACGCCCGTGGGCAGCACGAAGAACTGCACCTCGCCGGCGCCGTAGCGGCTGGCGGTGTCGTCCAGAATCTGCTGCACTCGATCGGTGGTCTCGCCCGATCCGATGAGCATGACGCCCAGCAGGCGCAGCAGGTTGAGCAGATCCGCGGAGACCGGCGGCTCCTCCGGCGGCGGCGGATCGTGCGGTTCGTGCGCGCCGGCGCGGGTGACCACCCGGCGCACCAGCCAATCGTCGAATACCCCACCGGCTCTGCGGGCCATGCCGGTCAGCCGCCTGCCGACCGGAACGGCGCCGGGCGCGGGCCGTGGCCGTACCCTTTTGCCTCCGCTTCGCTCCGGCTGTTCGCGGCCCTGCAAGCTCGGTCTTCCCTCCTCCGCTCCTCCGCTTCGCTCCCCCGCTCCGTCAGTCCAGACCGAGCCGGGCCGCGAACTTGGGGTGGCTCCGGTTCACCGATACAGCAACTTCATGGCAAATAGACTCTAACGTGTGCACTCCGGCGGGCTATGCCTACGGGGCGGTCCGTCCATAACCTGGTGGCATGGATATCGATACGCGACTGCTGCGTTACTTCCTGGCGGTCGCCGATACCGAGAACCCGGCGCGGGCCGCGCAACGGCTACACGTGGCCCAGCCCACCCTCGCCACCCAGATCAAACAGCTGGAACAGCAACTGGGGGTGGAACTGTTCATCCGGTCCCGGGCCGGCTGGACGCTCACCGCCGCCGGGAAGGTGCTCGCCGCGCAGGTGCCGGGCCTGCTGGCCGGATGGGATCGCATTCTGCGCGACACCAAGAGCGATGCCAGCCGGGCGGCGCGGGTGCTGCGGCTGGGCCTGGTGCACAGCGCGGCCGAAGGCTATATCCCCGAGATCATCCGGGTCTTCCACCGGCTGCACCCGGACTGGCAGGTCGACATCCACTCCGGCGGCTGGACCGATCCGACCGCGGGACTCGACGAGGGCGATGTGGACGTCGCGCTGCTGCGACTACCGTTTCCCGGCCAGGACGGCTATCACGTGCGCGAGCTGTTCTCCGAGCCGCGCTGGATCGCGCTGCCGGAGAATCATCCCCTCGCCGACCGCGAGGACATCGCGTTCCGGGAACTGTGGGACGAGCCCTATGTCGCCTCCCCCGCGGAAACCGGGTGGTGGCGCGACTATTGGATGGGCCTGGACTCCCGGCCCGCGGACACCGCCATCATCGGGGCCATCGCGCGCAGCACCGAGGAATGGCTCAATGCCATCGCCAATGATTTCGGGGTGAGCTTCACGCCCGCGTCCACCGCGCGCACCAATGCCCATCCGGGCGTGGTGTTCCGGCCCGTGCACGGCATCGGGCCCACCCGGGTGGCGCTGGTGTGGCCGGACGCCTCGGAGGCGGATCCGGTGGTGCGGTACTTCATCCGGTGCTGCACCGACATCATGAGCCGGCAGGACGGGCGGAGGACTTCCTGATGGATATCGACACCCGCCTGCTGCGGTACTTCGTCGCCGTCGCCGAGGAAGGACATCTGACCCGGGCGGCGCGGCGGCTCTACATCTCCCAGCCCGCGCTGACCAAGCAGATCAAACAGCTCGAACAGCAGCTGGGCGTGGAACTGTTCGTGCGTTCGCGCAGCGGAATGGCGCTGACCGAACCCGGCCGCGTCTTCGCCGCGCACGCGCCCGCCGTGCTGGCGGGCTGGGATCATCTGCTGCGGGTGACGAAAAGCGGTGCGAGCCAGGCCGGCAAGGTGCTGCGCATCGGGTTCGTCGCCAGCGCGGCGAACGAGTTCACGCCCGAGATCATCGCGGCCTTCCGGCGCGCCCATCCGGACTGGCGGGTGGACATGCGGGAGTTCGGCTGGCTCGATCCCACCGCCGGGCTCGCGGACGGCGAGGTCGACGCGGCGCTGGTGCGGCTGCCGTTTCCGGGCGAGGGCGCCTATCACGCCCGGGAGCTGTTCACCGAGCCGCGCTGGATCGCCCTGCCCGCCACGCATCGGCTGGCCGCGGCGGCGGAGATCGAATTCCGCGACCTGTGGGACGAGCCGTTCGTGGCCGCCCCGCCGGAAGCCGGTGGGTGGCGGGACTTCTGGATGGGGCTGGACGCCCGCCCCGCCGAGACCGCCGTCATCGGCGCCATCGGGCACAACACCGATGAATGGCTCACCGCCATCGCCAATGGGTTCGGCCTCAGCTTCACGCCCGCCGCCTCGGCCCGCTACTACCCGCGTCCGGGCATCGTCTACCGCCCGGTGCGGGGCATCGGCCCGAGCCGGGTCGCCATCGCCTGGCCCGGCGCCTCGGATGCCGATCCGGTGGTGCGCGAGTTCATTCGCTGCTGTGTGCAGGTGTGTTCGCGCGGGGCCGCCGAACGGAATTAGCGGTCGAGGACCGCCATGGCGGCATTGTGCCCGCCGATACCGCTGACCCCGCCGCCGCGGACCGCGCCCGCGCCGCACAGCAGGATATTGCGGTGGCCGGTGGCGACGCCCCACCGCGCCGCCGGGGTGTCCGCGGGCGCGGTGCGGAAGGGAAAAGCCAGGTCCGCATGGAAGATATTGCCGCCGGGCAGGCCGATCTCCTGCTCCAGGTCGACCGGGGACTTCGCTTCGATACAGGGTTCGCCATTGCCGTCCACGGCGAGGCAGTCGCGAATGGGCTCGGCGAGGACCGAATCCAGTTGGGCCACAGTGGCATCCACCAGCTGCTTCTTCACGCCGTGCGGATCGTCGGTGAAAAGGCGTGCGGGAGTGTGCAATCCGAACAGCGTGAGGGTGTGCATGCCCTGGGCGATCAGGTCGGGCGCGAGAATCGACGGGTCGGTCAGGGTGTGGCAGTAGATCTCCGAGGGCGGTGCGGAGGGGAGGCGGCCGTCGGCCGCCTCCCGGTAGGCCCGTTCGAGCTGGGTCGCGGACTCGGCGATGTGGAAGGTTCCGGCGAAGGCCGTGCGCGGATCCACCGAGGCATCCCGCAGCCGGGGCAGACGGCGCAGCAGCATATTGATTTTGAGTTGTGCGCCTTCGGGTTTGGTCGCCTGCTCGCCCAGCAGGTGTGCCAGTTCGTAGGGTGCGGCGTTGACCAGGACGTGGCGGGCCGCCACCGTGCCGCCGGTGAACCGCACTTCGGCGGTATCGCCGTCGGTGTCGATTCCGGTGACCTCCCGACCGGTCAGGATTTCCGCCCCCGCGGCGCGGGCCGCCCCCGCCAGGGCGTCGGTGAGCGCACCCATGCCGCCGACCGGCACATCCCAGTCGCCGGTGCCGCCGCCGATCACGTGGTACAGGAAGCAGCGATTCTGCCGCAGGCTCGGATCGTGGGCGTGGGTGAAGGTCCCGATCAGGGCATCGGTGAGGACGACGCCGCGCACGGTGTCATCGGTGAAGGTCGCATCGATCGTTTCGCCCAGGGGGCGTTCGAAAATCGCCTCCCAGGTCGCGGAATCGCCTACTATGCCGCGCATTTCGTCACGAGACGGCAAGGGCCGGGTGAGGGTCGGGAACACGCGCTGCGCGAGGCGGCCCGTCGTCTCGTAGAACTGTTGCCACGCGACGAAGTCCCGATCCGACCCGGTGACCCGGACGAAGCTCTCCCGCGTGCCCGCCTCGGAGCCGTTGTCCACCAGCAGCCCGTGCTCCCCGACCGGCGTGTACGACGAGATGCGCCGCCGGCGGGTCTGGAAGCGCAGCCCGAGATCGTCCACGATCTGCCGCGGCAGCAAACTCACCAGATACGAGAACCGCGACAGCCGGGCGTCGACCCCGGCGAACACTCGCTCGGAGACCGCCGCGCCGCCGGTGTGGTCCTGCTTCTCCAGCACCAGCACCGAGCGTCCCGCCCGAGCCAGATACGCGGCCGCGACCAGGCCATTGTGCCCACCGCCGACCACCACCGCGTCATACCGAGCCCGTGCCGGTGCCTCAGTCATGCCTTCGACTGTAGGCTGCCCGCCGCTACACCTCCGCCCACGGCACGAGCACGATCTTGCCGCGCACCCGCCCGGCTTCGCTCAGCTTGTGCGCCTCGGCCGCCTCGGCCAGCGGCATGACCCGCTGTACCTCGACTCGCAGTCGTCCGCGTTCGACCGCATCGGTCAGTTCGCGCAGGTCCCGGCTCGAGGGCTCCACATAGTGACGGTGATAGCGGGGATCGGCCAAAGGCCGCTCGCCCTGGGCATCGATGAGCCGGCCGCCGGGATGCAGAACGGTCAGCGATCGTGCGGTGTAGTCGCCGCCGACGAGATCCAGGACCACGTCCATGCCGGTGAGAACGCCGGTGAAATCGGTGGTGGAGTAGTCGATCAGCTCGTCGATGCCCAGGCCGCGCAGGAATTCGTGATTGGCCGCGCGGGCGGTGCCGACCACGAATGCCCCGCGAGCCTTGGCGATCTGCACCGCGAGATGCCCCACCCCGCCCGCCGCGGCATGCACCAGGACCCGCTGCCCCGGGCGCACCCCGGCCAGTGCCTGCCAGGCCGTCAGCGCGGCACTCGGCAGGGCGGCGGCGTGCACATGATCGATGCCCGCGGGCTTGGCGGCGAGGAAATCGGCCGGGGTGACGGTGTATTCGGCATACGCGCCGGCGCTGCTCACCACCATGCCGAAGACCGCGTCGCCCGGCCGGAATCGCGTGACCTGCCGGCCGACCGCGGCGACCACCCCGGAGACGTCCAGGCCCAGGGTGAACGGCGGCGGGCCCAGCTTGTCGATCGCACCGGAGCGCAGTTTCCGATCCGCGGCGTTCACCGACGTGGCGGCGATCCGCACCAGCACCTCGCCGGGGCCGGGGCGCGGGATGTCCACCTCCACGGTCTCCAGCACGTCGGGTCCGCCCAGGGTTCGCTGACTGATCGCCTTCATGCCCACGATTCTTCGCAGTAGTGGTATCTGTTGGAAAGAAGGCACTTTCACGATCCCGAGGTTCCCGATGGATACCGTCTCCGACGTCCGGCAATCCGCCAACTTGGTGGAGGACTACCTGCAACGGTGCCCGGCCCGCGATGTGCTCGCGGTACTCGCCGACAAATGGGTGCTGCTGGTCATGGGCGTGCTCCGGGCGAGCGAGGGGCCGGTTCGCTTCAATGAACTGCGCCGCCGGCTCGACGGGATCACGCAGAAGATGCTCACCCGGACACTGCGCGAGTTGGAACGCGACGGCCTGGTGCGCCGGGCCGTCTACCCGACGGTCCCGCCGCGCGTCGAATACTCGCTGACGCCGCTCGGGGCGGATCTGGGGCGGCTCACCCATGCCATGGGGCAGTGGGCGCTGCGCAATGTCGACGAGATCACCGCCGCGCGAACCCGGTTCGACGAGCGGGCGGCGCGGGCGGCGGAACCGATCACTCCTTGACGGCCAGGACGCAGGCCTGCTGGAAGCGTTCGTCCGGGCGGGGTTCCCGGATCAGGCGGGCGATGGTGCGGAAGCCATTGCGGTTCAGGGTTTCCGCGAGGGTGTCCGGGGACCAGCGGTAGCCGGGGGTGACCTTGTGGTCGAACTGCCGGACGCCGTCTTCGGCGGCGAAGAAGCCGAAGAGGGCGTGGCCGCCGGGGCGCAGGACGCGGGCGAATTCGGTGAGGATGGCGGGTATGCGCTCCGGGGGTGTGTGAATGATGGAGTACCAGGCCACGATTCCGCTCAGGGCGGCGTCGTCGAGGGCCAGCTCCTCCATCGAGCCCACCTCGAAGCGGATGCCGGGGTGCTCGATGCGGGCCAGGCGGATCATCTCCGGGGACAGGTCGAGGCCGAAGACGTCGAGGCCGAGGTCGCGCAGGTGGGTGGTGAGCCGGCCGGGGCCGCAGCCGAGATCGGCGACCGGGCCGGGGGTGCCCTCGCGCACATGGGCGGCGAACACCTCGAGCAGGGCCCGATCGAAGGGGCTCGTCGCCAGATGGTCCCGGAACAGGGTGGTGTACAGCTCGGCCACGGCGTCATACGCGTCCCGGGTGGCTCGCACATCGTCGACTTCGGTCACGCCACAACGGTACTCAGGAGCCGGTCGCACCCGTCGACGGTGAGCGCAGGCCCTGGTCCATGCCGTCGATGCGGACGGACCAGGTGGTATCGGGGGTCATGCGGGTGCGCAGCGGCCACAGCGCGAACTCCACGAAATGGCGGTGATCGCGGAACAGGGCGGGCAGGCGCATGCTGTGCCGCCAGCAGGCGCGGTCGACGCCGGGGCGCTGCCAGCCGTTGCCGAGCATGAGATCGGTGACGCGCGGCGCCAGGCCCAGGGCGGCTTCGGTGTCCAGGTGCACCAGCAGGGCGTCCGGGGTGCGGACCAGATGGGTGGAGCCGCGGGTTCCGGCATCGACGATCACCTCCTGGTCCTCGGGGGTTTCGAGAACCAGGCCGGCCAGATCGTCGAAGAACTGCCGCCATTCGCGCCCGGCCGCGCGCTGACCGGTGTGCTGTTGTTCGAGCACGAGCCGGCGGGCGCGTTCGGCCGGATTCACCAGGTACAGGTCGACGGTGTCGTGCTCGGCCACCAGGCCCAGGGTCAGCCCCGGGGTGGCCCATACCGGGCCGTGCGCCTGCCCGATGACGCCGTGCACCGGGGTGCCGAGTTCGGCGCGGAAACCCTCGAGGGCGCGGGTGAACGCCGCGGTCAGCTGTTCGCCGACCTCGGCGGGGAGGCCCTCGTCGAACAGGTGGGATTCGATGCTGTCGCTGAGGGTGACGCGGATCGATTCGAGGCGATCGCCGTCGAAGGTGAAGCGGGCGCGGGCCTCGTCGATGTGCAGCGGGGTGCCCGCCCACGCCGTGCGGTCGGCGGCGGCCGCGGTGCCCTGCGGAGTCCACCCGGCCCGCTCGCTGAAGCGTTGCAGGTCCCCGCGCTTCCAGGTCCAATCGAAGGCCCGCGCCGCTGCCGCGATCTCGATGCCGCCCGGCACGTCCACCGCCAGCGGCCCGGTGTCGAATGCGGAAATGGCGTGCTGCCGCAGGAATTCGGCACGCTGTGACCGCGATGTCGGATGCAGTGGAATCCCCAGCGGCGCGATATCCAGATCCGCCCCGCCCTCCACCCAGGCATCGGCGACGAGATCGGTGGTCGCCCGCACCGACAGCGCCCGCAACCCCTCCACCAGCCGGGTCGCGAACCGGCTCACCGCCAGCGTGCCCGCCTTCCGCGGCAATCGCCGCCACCAGTTCGCATCCCCCGGCGCCGCCCACCCGCCGGCGATCAGCCGCTGCTCCACCTCGGCCCCGTATCGCCATGTGGGATCGACGAATTCACTGCGGCTCAATTCCGCGTATAGCTCCTCCCCCGACACATTGACCTGCACATACCGACCGCCCGGCGCACTGATCACGAGCCGCGCCCCCGCCGGCAATGTCTCCAGGAACCCGGCCAGATCCTCGGCCAGCCGCCCCCACCCGCCGAGTTCGGCGCGTCGGCGCGCGCCCTCGTGCCTGCGCTCCATCCAGAACAACTGCTCGGCCGGATTCACCAACAGCACATCGACCGTATTGTCCCCAATCGCCAGCCCCACAACCAGATTCGGGAACACCCACCCCGGCCCCTCCTCCGGCCCGGCGCCGTTCTCCGGCTCCCCCCACCGCTCGGTGAACGTCTCCCGCAACCGCCCCAACGCGTCGCTCAGCAGCTCCGAACTACCGAACCCACTGCGAGCCGGACAATCCGACACCGTCGCCCGCACATACCCCAGCACCCGCGGACTCCCCCAGAACATGGCCGAATCCCACCACACCCCCAGCCCGGTCCGCGAGAACACCGCTCCCCGCCGCATGGTCCCCACCGGTTCGGGCGCACTCCACCCCACCTGCCGCGCGAATCCGGCGATATCCCGCGAATTCCATTTCCACTTGAACTCCAGGGCAGCCCTGACGATCTCGACCGCCCCCGCAGTGTCCACCCGAACTTCGAAGCCCACCCAGCGACACTAACTCCGTCCGCCCCCGCCCGCTGGCGCGCCGCCCGTACCGAGTGCTTCGATCGGTCCATGACCGATGACACCGTCGCCCGCATTGTCAGCGCCACCCGCGATATCGCGGCCGGGCCGAAGGAGATCTTCGAACTCATCGCCGATCCGTCCCGGCAACCCCGCTGGGACGGGAACGACAATCTCGCCGCGGCCGCGGCCGGTCAGCGCGTTCAGGGTGTCGGCGAGGTCTTCGCCATGACCCTCACCCAGGGGCAGATTCGGGAGAACCACGTCGTGGAATTCGAGGAAGGACGGCGGATCGCCTGGCTGCCCGCCGAACCCGGCAGCCGGCCTCCGGGGCATCGGTGGGCGTGGGAGCTCGAGCCGCTCGACGACGGCCGCACCCGGGTGACCCACACCTATGACTGGACCAACCTCACCGACGAGAAGCGCATCGTGCGGGCCCGTGCCACCACCTCCGACCGGTTGCTGGCATCCATCGACAGGCTCGCCGAGATCGCCGAGCGCGGTTGACCGCCGCGGCGAACGGTTGAACGGCCCAATGACGTTGTGCCACCGGACTATCGTGGAGGGCACTACGGAGAGTGGGGGTCGTCATGACCATTCCGGAGAACCTCGAACAGCATCGATTCACCAGTGACGCGGCCGATGCCGCCGCCCGGTTACTGGAACGGCTGACCCACGGGCTCGGCGGGAGAGCCTCGGTGGAGGCCGTTTTCGGGGAGCCGATCACGCACGACGGCGTCACGGTCGTCCCGGTCGCCAGCGTGGGTTACGGCTTCGGCGGCGGCGCCGGCAGCGATTCCGGCGTGGAGAAACTCGCGGGCGGCGGGGGCGGCGGTGGCGGAGTCGGCGCCCGGCCCCTCGGCTATATCGAGATCACCGGTGGGACAACCAGATATCGGCCCATCCACAGCCACTGGATCGATCTCCTCATCCCCTTGACCGCCATCCTCGCTGCGTCGGGCGTGAAAGCCGCCGTGCGCGCCGCCCTCGCCCGCCGCGGACGGCGGCGCTAGCTCGACGACGTGCCGAGGAACGGCTCGAACAGTGGTAGCAGCAGGTCGGCGCGGTACATGATGTCGTAGTGGGTGGTGCCCGGGACCACGGCCAGGGTGGACGTACCCTTATCGGCGCCGGTGAGCCTGGTGACCATCTCCTCGGCGTGCGCGCGAGACAGGGCATCGGATTCGGCGGTGACGAGTAGCGTCGGCGCTTCGATGGCGGCGAGATCGGTTGTCCAGTCGTAGTCCTCGCCGAGCAGTTGCCTGGTCTTGGTGACCAGGGCCGGCCAATCCGACGGGTTGGGGGCGCTCCGTGCGTAGACGGCGTGGATGGGGGTGCCGAGCATGGGCTCGGGGTTCATGCCCGCCATTCCCGCTCTGGTTTCCGGGAGCCAGCCGTCGCTGCGGTACGGGGCCGAGGTGACGATCAGCTTGTGCACCAGATCAGGATTGCGGGCGGCGAGCTGGAGTGCGACGCCGCCGCCGAGGGAGTAGCCGAGCACATCGGCCTTGCCGAGTTCCAGGTGGCCGATGAGGCCCGCGAGGTCGTCGGCCATCGACTGGTAGCGCAGCGGGCGGTCGATATCGGCGGTGTGGCCGTGCGCCTGCAATTCGACGGCGATGACCTTTCTGGTCTTGGCCAGTTCCGGCAGCAGGGCGCCGAAGGTGGAGTCGACGGTGCCGAGACCACCGTGCACCAGGATGAGCGGCCGGCCGGAGCCGTGGACCTCGTAGTAGAGCCGCAATCCGTTGACCGGTGCGTAGTAGCCCTTGCCGTCGGCGCTCGGCTGGTCCGGCCGGCTGACCGCCGAGGTGGGGGTCGTCGCGGCATTGTTGTCGGCGGTGCCGCAGCCGGTCAGCAGGATCGCCGAAAGCGAGACGGCGGCAGCGGTATAGAGCGTTCTGGTCGAGAAAGCGCGCACGGCTTCACTTCCGATCCTCGGCGGAGGACTCGCCGGTGAGCTGATCCGCCTGGGGCAGATGGGTTTTGGCCTCGTCGTAGCCGCCTTCCGCAGTGGTTTCGGCCGGGCCGTAGACCAGATGCAGGACGCCGGTCGTGAACGGTTGCGCGGAGATCAGGCGCAAAGGCATCGGGGCGCCCTCGTCGAACAGCCGCAGGCCGTGGCGCACGGCGATGGGGTGCACCAGCAGGTGCAGTTCATCGAGCAGGCCGGCGGCCAGCAGCTGCCGGACGATGGACGGGGATCCGCTCATGGCGATATCGGTGTCGCCCGGCTCCTGCTTCAGGGCGGTGACGGCTTCGATCAGGTCGCCTCGGAGCTGCTCGGAATTGCGCCAGGTGAAGGAGAGATCCTGGTGCGAGACAACGATCTTGCGGGCATCGCCGAGGGACTTGGCCATGGCCGCGTCCTCCTCGCCCGCCGCTTCCCGCTCGGGCCAGGCGCCGGCGAAGCTGTCGTAGGTGATGCGGCCGAGCAGCAAGGTGTCGGCCGAGCCGAGCTGCGCGCCGACGGCCGCGCCCATCTCGTCGTTGAAGTAGGGGAAGTGCCAGTCCTGCGGCTCGCCGATGACGCCGTCGAGCGAGATGAACAGGCCCGCGGTGATTTTGCGCATGGGATTACTCCTGATAATCGTGTATTGGAAGGGTGAATCAGGCGGATTCGGTGAGGAATTCACCGGCGGGCGGGGTCAGCAGCCCGATATTCGGATTGTGGCTCAGCTTCGGCAGCTCGATATGCCGGGCATCGGGCAGCGCGTCGGCAATGGCCCGCGCCGCGGTGCGCAGCAGATCGCCGCTCTTGCCGCCGGAAATGACCAGGGTCGGCACTTTGACGCTGTTCCAGTCCTCCGCGCGCAGCGCTTCACCGCGCATATACGAGCCCATGATCGCCCAATCGTGGGCGGTAGCAGGCGCAGTCGCCAGCAAACTCTTCCAGAACGGCGTGAATCGCATCATCGCGACCAGGGCGCGCGGCATGCCCATCCCGCTGGTCATATAGAAGCGCACCACTTCGGCGCGTCGATCCGCGGCGATCAGCTCGTGCAACGTGACGTGCAGATCAGCCGGCGGAACGAAGTTCTCGCTGTTCACCACGAAGGGAGGCTCGAATGCGATCACCCGGGTGATGCCCGGGACCCGGCCCGAGGCCGCCGCCAGCAGGGCCAAACCGGCGCCCGACGACCAGCCGAACAATGCGGCCGAACCGCCTACCGCCTCCACCAGCGCGGCGATATCGTCTATTTCGTTCTCGACGTCGTAAACGCCCGGCGAATCACCGCTGTCACCGCGCCCGCGCCGATCGTAATTGATCACGGTGAGCCGATACTCGTCGGCCAACTTCTGCGCCAGCTCGACCATTTTCGGGAACTTCCGATAACTGAACGCGCCGCCGATCAGAATCACCGTGCCGGCATCTCCGCCCACATAACGATCGAATGCCAGCGTGATACCCGCAAGGGTGGTAATGGATTCCATGATCCGATCTCTTTCGTCCGAATGCGCGGTCGAGAACTAGGACGGCGGCAGCCCGCGAAACTCATCGCCGCCGTCGCACCGGGAGGTGTGATCCAGCGCACTGTGTGATTCGTGGCCGGAGGTCGTCCAAGTCGACCACCAGAGCATCGCTGGTATGGAAGCCCTTCGACAAGAAGCGCTTTCGGAACGGATCGTGAAGCGAGGATCAACGATCACTCGCCGGCGGCCGCCTCCTGGACCGTCTCGATGAACGGCTGCACGAGCGGGTTGCGGCCGGCGGTGGGCCACATCAGGCCGTAGTCGATCGGCGGCGCGTCGTGGAAGGGGACGAAGACCAGGCCGGGACGGGAATGGAAACGCTCGGCGCGCGCGGAGACCGTGCTGACGCCCATGCCATTGCTGACGTGCACCAGCACCTCCATCCAGAAGGTGGTGGCAGGGCCCTGCGGGATCGGGCGGCCGGACGGGGTGCGGCGCGGGAAGTAGTAGTCCATCCAGTAGCGGGGGATATTGTCCGCGGCCATGGTGATGAGCGTGGCATCGGCCAGGTCCTCCATCGAGACCGAGTCCCTGCTCGCGAACGGATGCCCCGCGGGGACCATGAGCGACCGCGGTTCGGAGAACATGATCGGTCCGGTGGTGATGTCCGGTTCGGCGATCGGGAACTCGGTGAGCTGTAGATCCACCGCACCCGAGCGCATCCGGCCGAGCGGGTCGGCCAGCTGGATCTCCTCCACGGTGACGACGCTGTCGGGATACCGGATCCGGAACAGATCGGTGGCCCGCACAATGAGGTTCCCGCACCAGGGCGCCGAGAATCCGACCGTGATCTCCCGTTGGACATTGTTGCCGCGACTGGCCGCCGTGACGCCCGCCGCGATCTGCTCATAGGCCGGCCGTAGATCGTCGCGCAGCTGCTTGCCCACCGGAGTGAGGGCCACCGTCCGGCTGTTGCGCTCGAACAGCGGTGCGCCGATCCGCCTTTCGAGCTGGCGGATGGTCTGGCTGATGCGGCTGGTCGTCACATGCAACCGCTCGGCGGTGCGCCCGAAGTGCAATTCCTCGGCGAGGGTCAGGAACGCCTCCAACTCCATCCGTTCCAGCATTTCCATCCTCGCATCGTGAAGCACCGCTCAATACAGCGTGCCAGATTCCGATCTTGTCCGCCGCACGCGCGCCGCCCACCCTGGAAGGCATTGCACTGTAATGGAACTGAACGCAATGGACGGCAACAGAGAGGCGCGCCGGTGAGCAGGATCGTCGTCCTGATGGACATGTCCGTGGACGGGGTCGTCGAAAACCCTTCCTGGACTGCTCCGTTCTGGAACGACGACCATGCCGGATATCAGCTCGGGCAGCTCATGACGAGCCGGGCGCTGCTCCTCGGCCGCGTCACCTATCAGCAGCTGCCCCGAATGTGGCACGCCCGCACCGAATCCGAGGCGTTCACCAACCGCCTCGACAAGATTCCCAAGTACGTGGTGTCGCGAACGCTCGACCGGCCGGGCTGGAACACGATCGTCCTGGACGGCGAGCTCACCGCCGAGATCACCAAACTCAAATCCGAACCGGGGCAGGACCTGCTCGTCTACGGTGGCATCGCGCTGGTCAACCAGCTCATCGCACACCGCCTGGTGGACGAACTCCGGCTGTGCATCCACCCAGCCGTGCTGGGCGTCGGCCGTCGGCTGTTCCACACCGGCATCAGCCCCACCACCTGGCGTTTGTCCACCACCCAGACCTTCGGCTCGGGAGCCGTCGTCCTCGCCTACCGCCCCGCCGCGGCCTGAACGGGGATGGCCGCCCCGGTTGCGGCCATCCCCGTACGCCGTTGTCGCATCGATCAATTGGCGACGTTGACGTGCGCCCGGATCGCTTGCGGCGCATCGATCAGATCGAGCATGCAGCGAGCCAGATCGTCGCGGGTGATGCGGATTCCGAACACGACATTGCGTTCGACGGCGGTGCGGTAGCTGCCCTTGGCCTTGTTGTCGGTCAGTTGCGGCGCCCGCACGATCGTCCAATTCAGGCGGCTGCGCCGTACGACTTCCTCCGCCCGGGCCATATCGTTCAGGCTGTGCCGCAGCAGCGGGCGCAGGATCAGGGGCTTCACCACGAAACGGGTGAAGGGTTCGTCACCCGGTCCGGCGATGCGCGCGCTGTTGCTGGTGATGATCAGCCGCTTGGAGCCGGTGGTCTCCATTGCCTTGCAGATGGATTCGGCGGCATCCGCCACCACCGACGTCGGGCCCTTGTCACGGGAGCCCACCGCGTCGAGCACCGCGTCCGCCTCGGCCACCACCGCCTCGATCTCGCCCGGGTTCATCACATCGGCCGTGACGACGTGCAGGTTCCGGTGTGCGGTGAGCGTGTGCCGCCCGCGCACGACGGCCGTCACTTCGTGGCCGTCCGCCAGTGCTGTCCGCACCAGCCGGCTGCCCGTTCCGCCGGTCGCGCCGAAGATCGTGATTCGCATTTCGTACCCCTCTGAGGTGAGTAAGTGTTTACTCACCTATAGTGAGTAAGTACTTGCTCACTTGTCAACAGGGAGATTCGGATGAGTGCACGCGACCGCATCCTCGACGCCGCGGCCGACATCATGCGCGAGCGCGGCGTGGCGCGCGCTACCACGCGTGAAATCGCCAGGGCGGCAGGCTATTCCGAGGCCACCCTGTACAAGAACTTCGCCGATAAGGAAGACCTGATCGTGCAGGTGCTGCGCGAGCGCATGCCCGCTCTCGACGGACTGCAGCCGACGCCCGGCTCGGCCACCGTCGAAGCCAATCTCGCCGGCATGGCCCGCGCCACCTCGGCCTTCTATCAACGCGCTCTGCCCCTGTTCGGCGGCCTGCTCGCCGAGCACACGCGCATCGCGGCCCATCGCGAGCAGATGAATCGCCACGGGGCGGGTCCGGGACGCGCTATCGGGCGCATTGCCGAATATCTCGGCGCCGAAAAGGAACTGGGTCGCGTCTCCGCCGACGCCGATCTGGAGGCCGTCGCCACCCTGCTCGACGGCACCTGCTTCCATCAGGCGTTTCTGCGCTATTACGCGGCGGGTCCCGACGCCGACCCGGTGCCCGGGGACACCATCGAGCGCCTGGCCCGCACCCTGGCCCGCGCGCTCTGAGGCCCATTCGCCCGGCGGTTGTGCTTGGTGCACAACCGCTTTGGGAACAGTGACGACATTCCACGATTCCGCTCCGAACCGCTGGCCGGAGCGGGTAGAACGACCGGTGTACAAGCGTTGTTCTGCGTGGGAGCACGTCGATGAGGAACTCATCCTTGGCCGTACTCGGCACCGTCCTGCTGAGCGGACTCTTCCTGACCACGAGTCCCGCTGCGGCGGAACCGGATCCGATCGCGGCCACGTTCACCGTGACCACCACCGCGGACGGCCGGGCGGCCGACCCCTTCGACGGCCGATGCCGCACCCACACCGGTGAATGCACGCTGCGCGCGGCCGTGCAGGCGGCCAATGCCCGCCCGGGCAGCACCATCGTCATCCCGCCCGGGCGCTACCGGCTGACCATTCCCCCGAACCCGCTGAACATCAACGGCCCCTTCATCGACCCCACCACCGGCGACCTGGATCTCACCGCCGACACCACCGTCATCGGGGCGGGGCAGGACGAAACGATCATCGACGCCGGCCACATCGACCGCGTCATGCTCACCACCGCCCGCATCTCCCTCGCGGACCTCACCATCACCGGCGGCAATACCGCCCAGCGCGAAATCCCCTTCTACGACACCGGAGGCGGCGGCATCGCCAACTCCGGAAAGCTGCGACTCGATCGCGTCACGGTCACCGGCAATGCCGCCGACTACGGCGGCGGCATCTTCAATATTCCGGTCGCCGACCTCACCATGACCGACAGCCTCGTCACCCACAATGCCTCCGGCGAAGCGGGCGGCGTGCGCTGCGACAACACCTGCACCTTCACCCGCACCGTCATCTCCGACAATCGGGTCACCAACCCCGTGCGCTGGTACCGCCCCGGCGGTTTCGCCGGGCGCGGCGGCGGCCTCGATATTCGCGGCATCGGGCAGGTGGTCCTCATCGATTCGCTGGTCACCCGCAATTCGGCCACCGACGGCGGCGGCGGAATCAATATCGCCCCCGCCTATCTGGACACCCTCCCGTACCAACTGACCGACGCCGTCAACCCCGCCATGGGCACGCTCATCCTGCGCGGCACCACCATTACCGCCAATACCTCCACGCTCGGTGATCAGAACTGCAAAACGGTCTTCGCCCAGATCATCTCGACCGGCGGCAACCTGAGCGACGACAGCTCCTGCGATCTCATCGCCACCGGCGACACGATCCACCCCGGTGCAGGCCACTGACGCCCACGACGAAAGGCACTTCCCATGGGCTCATTCAATGCGGGCGACTGGATGACCAACCTCGGCCAAGCCTTCACCTGGATCATGTCCATGCTCGTCTCCGGCTCCTCCACCGGCTCCAACCGCTGAGGCCGGCCCGGCCAGCCGTCCCGCGCGGGACCCCTGAAGCCCCCGACCCACCCCGAATAATCCCTTTCACCCCCCACCACCCCCTGCTAGCCTTCTCTCCGCAATGACGACGACGAAGGGTTTAGCAATGTTCCGGCAACTAGTCTCCGCCTACGTGCGGTCCCGCTATGCCGTAGAACGCCGCATCATCCACTCCCTCTCCACCCGCCCCAGCGACTAACCAGCCACCATCCCTCGCGGCCACCCCTGGTTCCCTCCCTCGAAGGGCCGAGGATCCACCGCTCGAGCTCGTGGGGCTTTGCGGGGTGATTCATCGAAGTAGGCGTGCTTGGCGTGTGCTCGACGGCCATCGACCCGCGCTCGCCGAGCAGCCGCCTCAACACCCGGTTCGGCTATCGCGCCGGCGCCAATGAATGGATGAATCTGATCGGGTAAGAAGCTGCCCCCACCATCTGGTCTGAACTCGCGGCCTATCCGCGAGCCATGTCGACGAATCGGCTCAGATGCAGCTGGTGTGCAACGGTAATCGTTGCAGTCGGGCCATTTCGGTGCTTACCCACAATCAAGTCGGCTTCGCCGCCGCGCGGGTCATCTCGTTCGAAGGCATCGGGCCTATGTAACAAAATGACCATATCGGCATCTTGTTCCAAACTTCCCGATTCGCGCAAATCGGACACCATTGGGCGCTTGTCCGTTCGCTGTTCAGGGCCGCGGTTCAGCTGGCTGATGGCGATTACCGGGACCTCGAGCTCCTTGGCCAAGAGCTTGAGGCTACGGGAGAATTCGGAGACTTCCTGCTGGCGGGACTCGACCTTCTTGCCGGACGTCATCAGCTGGAGGTAGTCGACCACGACTAGTCGGAGATCGTGGCGTTGCTTGAGGCGTCGGGCCTTGGCGCGGATCTCCATCATGGTGAGGTTGGGCGAATCGTCCACGAACAGCGGGGCTTCGCTGATTTCACTCATGCGGCGGGCGAGTTTCGTCCAGTCGTCGTCGCTCATGCGGCCGGAGCGCATATCGCCGAGTTTGATTTTTGCTTCGGCGGATAGGAGGCGCATGACGATTTCGGTGCGACTCATTTCCAATGAGAAAATGACGCTGGCGAGGCCGTGTTTGATAGAGCAGCTGCGCATGAAGTCCATGCCCAGGGTCGAATTGTGGGTCGGAATCATCGAGCGGCCAGCCAGATAGAGGTGGCCATGGTTATCGACCTCTACGCAGCGGACGGGGACGCTGTCGATGGGGCGGACGTCGACTATGAAACGGGAGCCGGAGCGCGCGGTATTCGTGGCGCCACGACGTTTCTTGTGCAGCAGCTCTTTTCGGCTCAGGCCGAAGACCTCGTCCTCGGTCGCGAAAGTCAAGGTGTAGGCGGTCGACGAAGCCTCGGTGCGGCCCGCTACACGCTTCGTGGACAGCTGGCAGCGGTAACCGAGGCTGACGATCAGTTCCTCGGCATCCCGGGCCAAGCGCTCGTTGGTGACACTGAATTGCACCGATCCGCCATTGGTGACAGTGCCGTCGGTATCGAGCAGGCCCGCGAGCAGCGCCCGCCGCTGCCGTTCGGACGCACGGAGGTAGTCGACCGGTATGTGCTTGTTGTCGAGGACACCGATGGTGCGCAGCCGGGCCTGTACGGATCCGATGCTGTTGCGGCAGGTTTGGCACATACGCAGCCCGATCGACGGACCCCCGCAGTGCGGGCAGGTCGGAGCGGGCACCGCGGCGGAGACGAAGCGTGCCTTGCCACCGCACGAGCGTCCGCAGGTGCGGACTTCGCTGGTGAAGGGGACGAATTCGGAACCGCAGACCACGCAGTTGCGCGGCCGGATCGCGTCCTCGGCAGGAAGCTGCAGCCTGTAGCGCAGTGCGACCGTCTCCGACGGCACCGTCACGATGCCCTCATTCTCTATGCGACTGAGGATTTCGGGATCGGCTGTGGTCAGCTGAGCGCAAGCAGAGCTTCCATCGCCCAGCCAGGCGCCCAGAGTGTACGGCGGGACGAGCAGCTCGCGCTCGGGCAGCTGCAGCGGCTCGGCATTGGTGATCGAGTGGTTGATTCGGCGGTCCGCGGTGGCGCAGCGAACAGTCGCGGCGATTTCCGCGGTTGTGCGGACTTCGGCGAAGGTGCGCTGATTGCGGTAGCGATGGTATCCGGTCGCGGCCTGCTGGGCCGAGCGGCGCGATGCCCGCGTTTCCGTCAGCCACTGGTGCTGCTCGTCCGCGACTATGACTGTGCCGTCTGAAAATTCGACCTCATAGCAAGGGCGTCCGGTCATGACCTCGGTAGCGGCCACGACACGGGTCGGGCGACCGTGCGCGTCGATCAGTTCGTCGCCGACCTCGACCTCGCCCATGGTGGTCCAGCCGGTCGGAGTCGGCAGCGGAGTGTCCAGGGCCAGCGCCTTACCAACGCCGGGTCGAGCCGCGACGATGATCATCTGGCCGGGGTGCAGGCCGTTGGTCAGTTCGTCGAGCTCGGTGAAGCCGGTGGGGACGCCGAGGGAGATGCCGCCGCGGCTGGCGATGGAGTCGATTTCGTCCATGGTGGGCTGGAGGAGTTCCTCCAGGGGCATGAAGTCTTCGCTGGAGCGGCGTTCGGTGACGTCGTAGAGCTCGGCTTGGGCTCGGTCCACTACTTCGGCTACGTCTTGGCCGTCGGCGCCGGCGTAGCCGTATTGGACGATGCGGGTGCCGGCTTCGACGAGGCGGCGCAGGATGGCCTTCTCCGCAACGATTTCGGCGTAGTAGCCGGCGTTGGCGGCGGTGGGGACCGTTTGGGTCAGGGTGACGAGGTAGGGGGCGCCGCCGATGCGCTTCAGGTCGCCGCGGCGGTCGAGGGTGGCGGCCACGGTGACGGGGTCGGCGGGTTCGCCGCGGCCGTAGAGGTCGAGGACGGCGTCATAGACGGCTTGGTGTGCGGGACGGTAGAAGTCGCCGGGGCGGATTACCTCGACTACGTCGGCGATGGCGTCTTTGGAGAGGAGCATGCCGCCGAGGACGGACTGTTCGGCGGCCATGTCGTGGGGTGGCTGGCGGCCGAAGTCCTCGCCGGGGGTGTCCTGGTATTCGGAGGGCCCGTGATCATCGTGGCCGCGATCGTCGATGACTGCCATCAGATCGACCGTCCTCTCTCCTCGGCCCGGATTCGATATCCCTCGATCACCCGTTGTACGCCTGTGCACCGACAGGTTCGGTCAGGCACGCGGGCGGCTCTGGCGAGTCGCGGGCGCGCGTCGGCAAACCCTTGGTGCCGGGTGGTGGTGGAGGAATCGTGCCGTCCCCGGGGCTGTGGTCACGACAATGGATGCGAACCTAGGCGACCGGATGGGCAGCTGCCAAACCGAGCTGTGCACACAACTGTGGACAAGGTGGGGGTTGTTCACCCGCTGTTGTGCACCCCCTGTGTATTACTTGGGGACAACAGTGGGTTCGACTGGTCAACGCGCAGGTAGTGACCTATTTCTCGCTGTTCGCAACTGTGGATCAAAACTGTGCGGCGTGTCGCTGGACGACGCCGTCCGGGCGTGTTGGGTGAACAGCATATGCCCAGCTTGTGACCTGGCGCACAACGAGAATGGTTGGTTTGCTTCGTAATCCACACCCTGGGCAAACGCTACGGGTCATGCACGGCGAAAGCCCGCCACCGCTGCCCGGGGCGCGAAAAAGCGACTCCCGGGCAAACCGGGAGCACTACCTGGCAAACGAGAATCGGAGACCGCCCACGCACGGTGAAGTACGAAGGGCGGCCTCCGAATCGAAGCCGAGTTATTCGGCGGCGTTGACCTGCAGGTCGAACTTGGCGGCAACGCTCGGGTGCAGGTGCACCACGACGTTGTGCTTGCCGGTGCTCTTGATGTGAGCCTTCGGCAGCTCGATGCTGCGCTTGTCCACAACCGGGCCACCGGCGGCCTTGATGGCGGCGGCGACGTCGGCGGCGGTGACCGAACCGAAGAGCTTGCCGGTGCCGGCGGTCTTCACCGACAGCGTCACGGCGGCCAGGCCCTCGATGGCCTGCTTCAGCTCGTTGGCGTGGTCCAGGTCGCGCACCTTGCGGGCGTCCTGCGCCCGGCGGATGCCCTCGACCTGCTTCTCCGCACCGCGGGTGGCGACAATCGCCAGGCCGCGGGGGAGCAGGTAGTTACGGCCGTAACCGTCCTTGACCTCCACGGTGTCGCCGGGCGCACCGAGGTGATCCACATCAGCAGTCAGAATCAACTTCATTGCTGTGTCTTCCCTTCTCAGCGAGCCGTGGACACGTAAGGCAGCAGCGCCACCTCACGAGAGTTCTTGACGGCGACAGCGATATCGCGCTGATGCTGCACGCAGTTGCCGGTCACCCGGCGCGCGCGGATCTTGCCGCGATCGGACACGTACTTGCGCAGCAGCGCGGTGTCCTTGTAATCGATCTTGGCGCCGGCGGTGCTGTTCTTCTTGCCTGCCTTGTCTTCCTTGCAGAAGGTGCAGGCCTTCTTCTTGAGCACCTTTTCGCGTGCCGGTGCTTTGGCCATTGTCTTTACTCCAAGTCTGAGAGCCGTTCTCTTAGAACGGCGGTTCGTCATCCATCTGGCCGCCCCCGAAGGAGCCGGCCGCGGGCGCACTGCCCCACGGGTCGTCGCCGGCGCTCTGCTGCCCGCCACGACCTCCGCCACTGCCACCGCCGGAGAAGCCTCCGCCGCCGCCCTGGCCGCCGCCGCTGAAACCACCGCCACCACCGCCGCGGGTGGTCTTGTTGATCTTCGCGGTCGCATACTTGAGCGAAGGACCGACCTCGTCGACCTCGAGTTCGACGACCGTGCGCTTCTCACCCTCGCGGGTTTCGTAGGAGCGCTGCTTGAGTCGTCCGCTCACGATCACTCGCGAGCCCCGGGTCAGGCTCTCGGCGACATTCTCCGCAGCTTCACGCCAGATGTTGCAGCGCAGGAAAAGCGCTTCGCCGTCTTTCCATTCATTGGTATTACGGTCGAACACACGGGGAGTCGACGCGACGGTGAAGTTCGCGACGGCCGCGCCCGCGGGCGTGAATCGAAGCTCGGGGTCAGCCGTCAGGTTTCCGATGACGGTAATGACCGTGTCGCCTGCTGCCATGGTTCCTCCTGCTTTCCGGTGCAGTCCGCAATTGCACTCGCGCTGTTGCCAGTCAGCCTAGAGACAGGCACCGACGGTTACGAGTGCACGTGCGGGAGGACGGGCTACTTCTTGTCGAGGCGCAGCACCTTGGTGCGCAGCACCGACTCGTTCAGCCCCAGCTGGCGGTCGAGCTCGCTCACGGTGGCGGATTCGGCGGTCAGGGTGACGACCGCGTAAATGCCTTCGCTCTGCTTACCGATTTCGTAAGCCAGACGACGGCGGCCCCAGATATCGACGTTGTCGACCTTGCCACCTTCCTGACCCACGACACCGAGCATCGTGTTCAGGTTCGGGCCAACGGTGCGCTCGTCCAGGCTCGGATCGAGAATAACCATCACTTCATAATGACGCACGGACCTCATCACCTCCTGTGGACTGTGAACGGCCACGGACTTTCCGTGGCAGGAGGGTTCGTTGCGTCAGCAACCCGCCAAGGCTACATGAACCCCCATTGAGCAGCGAAATCGGGTGCCGAGCGGGCGAACTTCGCACATACTCGCCGAGTAGAACGGGCGTGGGCGGGGTGTTGCCGCCTAGGGTGGTCCCCATGTCGAACCGACCCGCCACCAGCGCTCCGGTCACCGGCCGTGCGGCGGGTTCGGTGATCGCGCTCACCTCGGTGCTGGTGTGCGCGTTCACGCTGCTGCTGGCCTATTTCAACAAGGCGCGGTGCGCGGGCCCGCCGTTCGACGGCTCGGGGCGCAGCACGATCTTCGATATCTACAAGGACGCGAACGTCTGTTATTCCGATATCCAGCTGCTGTGGCTGGGACGGGATATCAACGAGCACGTCTTCCCGTACGTGTCCGGCGGCATCACCGCGGACGGGGCGCTCACCGGTGGGGTCGTCGAATATCCGGTACTGAGCGGGCTGCTCATGTGGCTCGGCGCCATCGGCGCGCACGACGATGCCGCGTTCCTGCTGCACACGGCGCTGATTCTGGCGCCGTTCGCGCTGCTCACCGCCTATATGCTGACCAAACTGGCGGGTCGGGCGGCGCTGCTGTGGGCGGCCGGGCCGCCGCTGGTGCTGTACGCGTTCCACAACTGGGAACTGCCGGTGGTGTTCACCGCGGTCGCCGCGATCTATGTGGTGACGACAATGACCCGGTATTCGTTGCGGGCCCGGGGAATCGCGGCCGCGGTACTGCTGGCCATCGGCTTCTGCCTGAAGTTGTATCCGGGAATCTTCGTGCTGCCGTTGCTGATTCACGTGCTGCTCGGCGAGCCGGACCGCGCCGACTACTGGCAGGTGCGGCGGTACGACGTGCGCGGCGCCATCGCCGTGGCCGCGGCGGCCATCGGCACGGTGGTGCTGGTGAATCTGCCGTTCGCGCTGGCCGGTTACGAGGGCTGGCGCGCGTCCATCACCTTCCAGCAGCTGCGTCAGGCCGACATCACCACGAACTCCATCTGGTACTGGGGTCTGCGGCCCATGTTCGGCGCCGGCGCCGACTCCGAGGCCACCTTCCAGGATGTGGTGTCGACGGCCTCGCCGCTGCTGGTGCTGGCCTCGTTCGGGCTGGCGGTCTGGCTGGGTATGCGCCGCCACGTGCTCACCGGCGTGTTCCCGTGGGTCGGGGTCAGCGGCGCCATGCTGTGTGGATTCCTGTTGTTCCACAAGGTGCATTCACCGCAGTACACCCTGTGGCTGATCCCGTTCCTGGTGCTCCTGGAAGTGCGCTGGTCGCTGATCGGCGTGTATCTGCTGGCCGATGCGGCCATCGGCATCGGCGTTTTCCGCTACTTCTACAAACTCGGTTCCGGTTATCCGGCCGAATTCGAAGAGCACATAGTGCAATTCGGGGTCTGGGGCCGGGCGGTACTGCTGGTGGTGTTCTTCTTCGCCTTCGTCTCGGCCCCGTCGCGCACGCTAGGAATGTTCGGTATGCCGGGCGCGAAAGGCCGCGCTCTTGGCTCGGTTTCCGCATACGGTCATATCGCACCAGCGACGCGAACCGCCGCGTGAGGTGTCGACATAGAGCCGGGTGCATTCCGACCGCCCGCATTCCTTGATTCGATTCCGATCCGGCCCGCCGAACAATTCGATTGCGCTGCGGGCGATTTCGGTCAGCGCACGATCCGCGGTGCCCACACGGCGCACGGTCCCGTCGGCCCGCAGCGTGATCTCCGGCAGCGCCCCGTGCGCGAGGGCGTTGACGACCTTGCGATCGGGCAGCGCGAGCGGTTCGCCGGCCATGGCCGCCAGGGCCATCCGATACGCCGCCTCCCGTAGCGCCACGGCCTGCGCCAGCGTGTCCGCATCGCACTCCGGCGCGGTGTCGAGCAGTCCCGCCGCGACCGTCCAGGTCCCGAAGTCGGCGGGCGTCGGTAGCAGTTCCGCGGCATAGCTGCGCCGCCCCTTCACCGTGCCGATGAAGTCGAGCGCGAGGTTGCCACTGACGAAGCCGAACACCCCTCCATAGTAACCGCCTTGACAGGTTACCGAGGGCGATGCCACGGTGATAACCGTCTTAGGTGGTTACGTGGTGGGAGGCTTTGTGGACAATCGGTTGTTCGAACTCGCGGCCCCTCCGGCCCTGATCCTCATGTGGAGCAGCGCTTTCATCGCCGGCATCATCGGCGTCGGATCCGCCCCGCCCATGCTGGTGCTGTGCACCCGCTTCGCCGTCGCGGGCGCCCTCCTGCTCGTCTACGCCCTCCTCGCCGGCGCGGTGTGGCCGCGCGGCCGACTGCTCGCCCACACCCTGATCGCGGGCCTGCTCATGCAGATGGTCCAGTTCGGCGGCTTCTACACCGCCATGAGCCAGCACGTCAGCGCCGCCGTCATCTCGCTCGTGCAGGGCCTCAGCCCCGTAGTGATCGCGGTCTTCGCCGGCGTCCTCGGCGAAACCGTGACCCCGCGGCAATGGCTCGGCTTCGGAATCGGCGGTCTCGGAGTCGGATTGGCGGTCGTCGACCAATCCGCGTTCTCCCTGATCGGCCTGCTGCTGTGCGTCATCGGCCTGGCCGGCCTGAGCCTGGGTACCGTCTATCAGAAACGCTTCACCCCCGGCATCGACCCGCGCGCCGCCACCGCCCTGCACGTCGCCGTCAGCGCCCCGTTCGCGGGCGTGATCGCCGCGCTGGGCCACGACTTCCACGTCTCGGACCCCGGCCGCTTCGCCGCCGCCATGACCTGGATCGTGCTGATCAACTCCATGGCAGCGTTCCTGCTGTTCAACCATATGCTGCTGCGCTGGGACAACACCCGGGTCGGCCGCTTCCTGTTCGCCACGCCCGCCGCGACCACCGTGCTGGCCTGGTGGCTGGTCGATCAGCGGGTCGGGCCGCTGACCATTGTCGGATTGAGTGCGGGCCTGGTCGGCATGGTGCTGGCCTCCCGCCGCGCGACACCACCCACGCCCGTCCCGGAACCCGCGACACCACTGCCGGTTTCACATCGATAAGAAGCCGTAAAGCCGCTGGCAGGGCAAACTGTTCGGCATGCTGCACCTGCGTGTCATGGCTCCCGACACTATGACCGACGAGATCGTCGGACTGCTGGACAAGGACGAGGCCGTCAGCGGCTTGGCCGTCCTGCGCGGCGCCGCCGTCCGCCCGGCCGGCGATCTGATCATGGCCCAGGTGGCCCGCGAGGGCGCCAACGACATCGTGCAGAACCTGCGCCTGATGCGGGTGCACCACGCCGGCTCCATCGAATTGGAGCCGGTGGGAACCTGGTTGTCGCGCAAGGGGTTCGAAGCGGACATTCGCACACCCGGCAGCAGTGCCGATGCCGTGGTGTGGTCGCAGGTGGCGCAGCGCTCCTACGAGGAGAGCGAACTCAACTGGACCTACTTGAGTTTCATGACGCTGGCGACCATTATCGCGACCATCGCCATTGTGCTGGATTCGCAGATCCTGGTGATCGGCGCCATGGTCCTCGGCCCCGAATTCGGCGCCATCGCCGCCTTGGGCGTGGCCCTGGTGCGGCGGCGCTGGGTCCTGGGGCGGTTGGCGATTCGCACCCTGCTGCTGGGCTTCATCGCCGCCATCGCGATCACCATCGGGCTGGTCCTCATCGGCCGCGGGCTGGGCTGGATCACCATCGACGACGTGACCGGTGAGCGCCCGAGCACCGCGTTCATCTACACCCCGGACAAGTGGTCGTTCATCGTGGCGGTGGTGGCCGGTGCGGCGGGCGTGCTCGCGCTCACCTCGGAGAAGGCCGGTGGCCTGTCCGGCGTCTTCATCTCGGTCACCACCATTCCGGCGGCCGGAAATATCGCGCTCGGAACGGCATTCGGCGTCGGTTCGGCGGTATGGGGCAGCACCCTGCAGCTGGTCGTGAACATTGCGGGCATGGCCGCGGCGGGCTGGGCGACGCTGTCGTTCCAGCAGGCCGTCTGGTCCCGGATCTCGGTGCGGCGGGCCAAGCACATGGCGCTGCCCCGCCGCATGCTGTGAGCTATTTGCGCGCCGGCGACCAGTTCATGCCCCACCCGTACGCCTCGTCGATGGCGCGCTGATTGCCGTTGATGTAGCGCACTTCCCGCTGCACCGTCAGCCCGCCGCGGGTGTGCCGCAGCAGCGCGATGGCGCAGGACCGCGCCCCGTCCACCGGTGAGTCCAGGCGCACCTCGATCTGCGGTCCGACGGTCGGGAACAGCGTGACCACGCCGTCCGCCGCCGCCCAGTTGGCCACGCCCTCATAGATATAGGCGAAGATCAGCACGCGCTTGAAGATCTCGGGCCGCTCCAGATTCACGTGCATGTTCTCGCCGCCGGCGGCCTGGCCGCTGCGATCGTCGCCGTCGAGGTGGATGAACGGCGGCTGGTGCAGCGAACCGAAATTATTGCCCAGCGCCTGCACCACGCCCTTGCGCCCGTCGGACAGCTCGTAGAGGCAGGCCAGATCGAGATCGATGGCGCCGGAACGTTTGAACAACCCCCGCTTCTTGCCCTGCGACCAGTTCAGATTGACCCGCATGACCCCGTGACTGTCACCGGGTTTGGTGAGCGTCACCGATGGGGTGGTCTTGGACAGGGTGACTTTACCGAGGTTGACGCCGCCGGAACCGGGCTGCTGAGACGTCATGAATACCATCCCCCCTCAGGGATTCTCATGAAACGAACCGCGCCCGTCACGCGAATTCGCGTGACGGGCGCGGGAGTTCGCGGAGTTGTCCGCTCAGCCTACCGGGGTGGCTTCCTTGTCACTGACACTTTCCGGCTCGTCCCCGCCCTCGCGGCGGTTGCGCACGATGCTGGTGATGAACGCCGCGCCGATGAAGCCGACGCCGATCAGGCCGGTGAAGAGCTCGTTGACGTGCACGCCGATCGAGATCAGCAGGATGACCGCCAGCGCGCCGATGGCCCAGTGCGCACCGTGCTCGAGGTACACGTACTCCGACAGCGTGCCCTTGCGCACCAGGTACACGGTGATGGACCGGACGAACATGGCGCCGATCAGGCCCAGGCCCAGCGCGATCAGGATCGGGTCGGAGGTGATGGCGAAGGCGCCGATGACACCGTCGAAGGAGAACGAGGCGTCGAGGACCTCCAGGTAGAGGAACAGGAAGAAGCCCGCCTTGCCGGTGGCCTTGGCCAGTTCCGACGGTCCGGCGTGCTCGGCCTCCTCGACCATCTCCTCGGTGTGGAACATGGAGCCGAGGCCGTCCACCACGATGTAGGTCACGATGCCGAGGATGCCGCCCAGCAGCACGGTGGAGCGGTGCGCCTCATCGGCGACGAACTCCGCGGCCAGCACCACGCCGACCAGGGCCACGACCACCGCGAGCATATCCAGCTTGCCGAGTTTGGCCAGCGGCCGCTCCAGCCAGCCGAGCCAGGTGATCTCACGCTCTTCGAGAATGAAGTTCAGGAACAGCAGCAGCAGGAAGGCGCCGCCGAAGGAGGCGATCTGCGGGTGCGCGTCGGTCAGCAGCTTCTCGTAGCTGGGGCTGCCGTCCGGGAAGGTGAGCGCATCGCCCGGCGGCGGGTTCAGCGCCAGGTCGAAGGCCTGCACCGGGTTCAGGCCGGCGGTGATCCACACGATCGCCAGCGGGAACACCAGGCGCATACCGAAGACGGCGATGAGAATGCCGACGGTCAGGAAGATCTTCTGCCAGAATTCGCTCATCCGCTGTAGCACGGTGGCGTTGATGACGGCGTTGTCGAACGACAGCGACACCTCGAGGATGCCCAGGATGGCGCACAGTGCCAGCGCTGTCGGTCCGCCGTACACGAATGCGACCACGAGGGACAGCACCGTGACAATGATGGAGAGGCCAAATATGCGCACCGCTAGGGGGCCTTTCGGGTTGTGCCGCGAGTTCGTTCGAGGCTCGGGTTCTATCGTCGGCTTGCGCCGAGGATCGTCGCACGAGGGAGGGCCCGTACGCCCGAGCCCCCCTGGTGCGTCGGATTACTCGGTCTAGACGTTGACGCCGTAGTCGCGGGCGATGCCCGCCAGGCCGGAGGCGTAGCCCTGGCCGATGGCCCGGAACTTCCACTCGGCGCCATTGCGGTACAGCTCGCCGAAGACCATGGCGGTCTCGGTCGAGGCGTCCTCGCTCAGGTCGTAGCGGGCCAGCTCGGTGCCGTTGGCGCGGTCGACGACGCGGATGTAGGCGTTGCGGACCTGGCCGAAGGACTGGCTGCGCGATTCGGCTTCGTAGATCGAGACCGGGAAGAAGATGGACTCGATGGTCGGCGGGGTCGCCTGCAGGTCGACGTTGATGACCTCGTCGTCGCCTTCGCCCTCACCGGTGCGGTTGTCACCGGCGTGCACGATGGCGCCCTCCGGGGAGGACAGGTTGTTGAAGAAAATGAAGTGCTTGTCCGAAACGACCTTCTTGTCGGCACCGGTCGCGATGGCGCTCGCGTCCAGGTCGAAGTCGGTCCCGGTGGTGGTTCGCACATCCCAGCCCAGGCCGACCGACACGGCGGTCAGATTCGGAGCCTGCTTCGTCAGCGAAACATTGCCGCCCTTGGACAAACTGACACCCATGCGGGGAATCCCTTCCGTTGGAATGCGTTTCTAGCGTTGTTTGTATCGCGGAATGTCCGAATTGCCGGTGTCCGCCAGTACGACAGTAGTAGCTTTCGGCGGGTCTGCGCATGAACAAACCGAGGACATCATGCGTGACAACCCTGTCGCGTGACATGTCCCTGTACAGATCGTGATACTCGCCGATGGTGTGAACGGTTGCCTACCATCGGGGCGTGGCAGGCCGTAGGCGGGGATGGTTCCGCACCTCTCGGGACAATGAATGGGTTCAACAGGCCCGGCAGGCGCTCACGGCCGCCTTCCTGGACATGGATCGCCGCCAGAGCATTGCCGACGCCGGCGTGGCGGCCTCGGCGCAGATGTTCCCGGAACGCGGGCTGATCGAGCGGTGGGAACCGGTGCGGGCGCGCTGCTACGACGCCGCGGGCAGCTATTTGGCTCTGAGCGAACGCCTCGACCAGGCCGAACGCGACGGCGCCGTCATACCGCAGCCCGAACTCGACGCGCAGGTGCGCAAACTGGCCGAGGCCGCCCGCGGGGTCGACGAGTTCTATGTGGCCAATCAGGCGCACCTCGAGCATGCCGTCGCCGTCTACGGCGCGGTGCCGCAATTGGTGAACCAGGTGCGGGCCGCCGCCCAGCAGGCGCGGCAGGCGGCGGAGGCCTCGCCGTATGCCGGGTACCCGTCGGTGCGCCGCGCCGCGGCCGCGGTGGATGAGGGTCTGGTCACACTCGAGGCGGCGGTCGGCGCCGGTGCGGGTGTGGCGCGTGAGGCCGCGACGCAGTTGGAGGCGGCGACCCGAACCCTGTCAAGGGCCCTGGAAGACGCACCGGGCAAACAGCATTCGGCGACCACCGCGCTCGCCTCGGCGGGGACCCGGCTGGCCGCGGCCCGGCATCGCGCCGAGCGCATTCCGCCGGCCATGTCCGCGCTGCTCCGGGAGTTCCATGCTGCGAGTTCGGCGGATTTGGCCAACAATGAACGGGAAGCCCACCGAGCCATCGACGCCGCGGACGCGGACTTGTCGCGAGCCCGGGCCGCATTGCAGAACAACGACCCGGAGCAAACCCTTGAGCTGACCACATCCGCCCGCGCGCATCTCGCCGCTGCCGAGGAACAGGCCGACGCCGTCACCGACCGGTTGGCACTACTACGTGAGGTGCGCGCCCAACCGCAAGACAAGGCCAAGGCCGTCCGGTTCAAACTGCGTGACGCGCAGATGCTGGCGGTGAACAACGGCCTGGTCGCCCAGTGGGGGACCGTGCTGGATGCCCAGTCCGATCGGCTGGAGCGGGTCTCCGGCAGCCTCACCGGGCGGCATCCCGACTATTGGGCGTATGTGTCCGAACTCGATGCCATCTCGGCGTTCATCGCGGGTGTTGTCGATCGAATGAGAAAAACCGATAGCTGAACCGACCGACTAGTAGGAGGAATTGGGGGCCGATGACCGCGATTATCACCACCTGCCCGGACGTCGCCCCCGTATCCCTGCACAAGCGCCAGCCCATGCGGCACTTCCGGCAGGTACCCGGGCCCGAGCTACGGCTGCTGTTCCATCAGCTGCCCGAGCCCTTCGGCGACTCCACCGACCGCGAACTGCTCGCCATGGCGCTGGGCGCGACCTTGTACGTGCCCGCCACCCGGGCCGACCTCACCGCCACCATCGTGCGCCGCGCCGAGCGCGGCGTCATCTCCATGGTCATCGACCTGGAGGACGCCGTCGCCGACCACGATCTGGAGTTCGGCAAGAAACAGGCCGCCGCCACCCTCGACGAGCTCGGCGCGGGCACCGACCTGTACCCGCTGCTGTTCGTGCGGGTGCGCGACGCCGAGACCATCGGCGAGATCGTCGACCGGCTCGGACCGGGCGCGCGCGTGCTCACCGGCTTCGTGTTCCCGAAATTCGACAGCAGCACCGGGGCCGAATACCTCGACGCCATCGCCGCGGCGTCGCAGCGGCTGGGCCGCACCGTCTTCGGCATGCCGGTGCTGGAATCGCCGTCGCTGGTGCATCGCCAGACCCGCGACAGCGAACTGCACCGCATCCAGGCCATGCTCACCGAACACCGGGAACGGGTGCTCGCGGTGCGCATCGGGGCCACGGACATGTGCTCCACCTTCGGCATTCGCCGCGATCGCGATCTGACCATCTACGACGTGCGCGTGGTGGCCGACGTCATCGCCGATATCGTCAACTATCTGGGGCGCACCGACGGCACCGGCTTCATCATCACCGGGCCGGTCTGGGAGTACTTCGCCGACCACGCCCGCATGTTCCGGCCGCTGCTGCGCACCTCGCCCTTCGCCGAGGTGGACGCGGTGCTGTTCCGGGAGTACCTGGTCAGCCGGGATCTGGACGGCCTGCTGCGCGAGATCGTGCTCGACCGGACCAACGGCATCCAGGGCAAGACCGTCATCCACCCCTCGCACGTGGCCGTGGTGCACGCGCTGGCGGTGGTGACGCACGAGGAGTACTCCGACGCCCTCGACATTCTGGGCCGGGACTCCGGCGGTGTCGCGGCCTCGGAGTACCGCAACAAGATGAACGAGATGAAACCGCATCGCAGCTGGGCGCATCAGACCATGCTGCGGGCGCGGGTGTTCGGGGTGACCAATAAGGGAGTGTCGTTCGTGGATCTGCTGAAAGCGCTGGTGGCCTCGTGAATTCGGCGGGCGGCGCGGTGAACTCCGCGCCCTGGGCTACCCGGGAACTCGGACTCGGACTGCGGCACGAGAACTCCTACGTGCCCGACCGCTGGGAGATTCCCGCGCTCATCGAACCCGGGCTGCGGCGCAATCCGCGCCGGGCGCACCTGCTGGTCTCCACCGTGCTCGGCAAGCACCTGCCGACCGATCCGCACCGCGTCATCGACGCGGGCAACCGGCTCGGCGACCTGGTCCGCGAGGTGCTCGGCACCCAACCGGCCGTGGTCCTCGGATTCGCCGAAACCGCAACGGGTCTCGGCCACTGCGTGGCCGCCCGCATCCAGGCCGACTGCTACCTGCACTCCACCCGGCGCGACGTGCCGACCGCCGAGACGCTGACCGGATTCGAAGAGGGCCACTCACACGCCACCTCGCACCTGCTCCAGCCCGCCCCCGCCGCGATCTTCATGAACCAGCTCCCCATGGTGCTGGTGGACGACGAGATCTCCACCGGCGCAACGGCGATCGACGCCATCCGCGCCCTGCACGAGTTCACCCCGCGCCCGCACTACATCCTGGCCTCGCTGGTGGACATGCGGACCGACGCCGACAAGACGGCCTTCGACAAGGCCGCCGCCGACCTGGGCGTACGCATCGACACCGTCTGCCTCGCCTCGGGCGCCACCCTGCTCCCCGCCGACCTGGTCGATTCCGTTGCCGCCCTGCCGGACCCGCAACTCAACCCGGTCGCCGCCGTACGCGGCGAGTTCGCCCGCATCGAACTCCCCTGGCCGAGTGCCGTTCCCGAGGGCGGACGGCACGGGATTCTCGCCTCCGATGCGAAACCGTTCGAAGCGGCGCTGTCCCACGCCGCCGAGGTGCTGTGGCGCGAACTCGACGCCCTGCCCTGGGCCACCGCCCCCGATGCCGCCCCCGACCGAGCGGCCGGTCTGCGCCCCGTCATCGTGCTCGGCCACGAAGAACTCATGTACCTGCCGCTGCGCCTGGCCGCGGCCCTGGCCGATGACGGCGTCCCGGTCCGCTACCAGACCACCACCCGCTCCCCCGCCTACGTGCTGGACGAACCCGGATACCCGCTGCGCCGCGGATTCCGTTTCACCGCACCGGAACCCGACACCGAGGCCCCGCGCTACCTCTACAACGCGCACTGGCCCGAGCCCGCCCCCGCCGACCCGATCCTGCTCGTCGTCGTCGACGACCCGGCCGACACCGACCAGCTCACCGCTCCGGGGGGCGTCATCGACGTCCTGACCGCCTCCGGCGCCGACGTCGCCCTCGCGGTCCTGCCCGCGGCCGACCCGCGAGCCCTGGCAGCCACCCGAGAGGCGGCAGCGCGCCACATTGACGAGACAGGCGACGTCGACGCACCTGATCCGGCACTATCGGTCGCGGCCCGCGAGGGGGCGGCGCGATTCGACGAAGTGGCTGACCGGCGACGACGGCCCGCGGCCTCGGAGATGGCCACCCCTCGCGGGCGGGATCCGCATGCGGCAGAGGACAATATGGACGCGGGGGAAGGTGTATTGCGCATGTCGCAGCCCTCGGCGGGCGAGGGTGCCGTGCTGGGAAGCCCCGTGTCCGCGTCGTCCGAGGGCGGTGATCGAGGCCCTGCGGCGGCCGGGCAGCACGCTCTGCCGGAGCCCTTGCAGGGACCGGGGTTCGGGTCGTATGCGGCCGACGAGGTGACCTGGTTGCTGAAGGATCTCTCCGACGTGGATCTGGAAGCCGATGTGGCCGAGCGCGAGCAGCGCATTCAGGCCGGGGTCGCGCACTATGCGGAATCGCTGCCGGTGGAGTATCAGCCGGACGCGGCCTATCGGGAGCTGTTCGACAAGGTGCTGGCCGAGAGCGCGGAGCGGCTGGCGCTGGCCGTGGCCACGGTGTCGGAGCTGGTGGTGGCCGAGCGGGGCGAGGACATCGTGCTGGTGTCGCTGGCGCGGGCTGGGACGCCGGTGGGGATTCTCATGCGGCGGTGGCTGGCGGCGCGGGGGGTGGAGGCGCCGCACTACGCGGTGTCCATCGTGCGTGATCGCGGTATCGACGCGGTGGCACTGGACTACCTTGCCCGCCATCATGATCCGGCGAACGTGGTGTTCGTGGACGGCTGGACCGGCAAGGGCGCGATCACCCGGGAACTCACCGAGGCGCTCGACGCCTACCACGCGGCGGGCGGGGCGCGGTTCAACGACGAGCTCGCGGTGCTGGCCGATCCCGGCAGCTGTGTGCGCGTGTACGGCACCCGCGATGATTTCCTCATTGCCTCGGCGTGCCTGAATTCCACTGTGTCCGGCCTGGTTTCGCGCACCGTCCTGAACGACGAGCTGATCGGGCCGCGTGAGTTCCACGGGGCGAAGTTCTATCGGGAACTCGCCGGTGACGATGTCTCCGGTCGCCTGCTCGATACGGTGTCCGCCGCCTTCGACACCGTGCGCCCCCGGGTCGCCGAGCACCTCGCCGCGGTCCGGGCCGCCGATCGCACGCCCACCTGGGCGGGCTGGGCGTCGGTCGAGAAGGTGCGCGAGGCCTATGGCATCGCCAGCGTGAACTTCGTGAAACCCGGTGTGGGCGAGACGACTCGGGTGCTGCTGCGCCGCGTCCCGTGGCGGGTGCTGGTGCGCGAGCCCGACGCCCCCGAGCACGCGCACATCCGCATGCTCGCCGCGGCCCGCGGCGTTCCCGTCGAGGTCGTGCCCGACCTCGCCTACGCCTGCATGGGCCTGATCAAGGATGTAAAGAAGTAATCGTGGACCGAAGACGACTATCCCGCAGAAGAACCCTGGTCGCGACCGATCTTGATCGCACCATGATCTACTCCCGCAACGCTTTCGACGCCACGCCCGAGCTGTCCACCGTCTGCGTGGAACACCTGGAGGGCGCACCGCTGTCCTTCATGACCATCACCGCCGCCGACCGCATGCGCACCCTCACCCGGCCCGCCGCGGTCATCCCCACCACCACCCGAACCATCAAGCAGTTCAACCGCATTCGCCTGCCCGGCGCCCCCTGGCGCTACGCCATCACCACCAATGGCGGCAATATCCTGGTCAACGGCATTCCGGATATGCGCTGGCGCATCGACCTCGACGCCGAGGTCCGCGCCACCAGCGCCACCCTCTCCGAGGTCAATGCCGAACTCCGCTCCCGCATAGACGATTCCTTCGTCACCAAATTCCGCGTCGCCGACCACCTGTTCTGCTACCTGGTGGTCAAACCCAAGCACGTCCCCGACGGCTTCCTCGCCGAATGGGACGCCTGGTGCCGCCCCCGCGGCTGGTCCGCCTCCCAGCAGGGCCGCAAGATCTACACCATGCCCCTGGCGGTCTGCAAGAGCCGCGCGGTGGCCGAAGTCCGCCGCCGCCTCACCGATTCCGGCGAACTCTCCCCCGACGCCCGCCTGCTGGCCGCCGGCGACGGCGCCCTGGACGCCGAAATGCTGCGCGCCGCCGACTCCGCCATCCGCCCCCGCCACGGCGAACTCGAACAACTCGACTGGACCCACCCCAACCTCACCATCACCCGCGCGACCGGCATTCTCGCCGGCGAGGAAATCATCAACTGGTTCATCAAATCCGCGCCCCCCGAGGAGTGAAACTGCATCGACCGGGAACTGGTGGCGGCATTTCGCGAGTAGCCCCCGCCACCAGTTCCCGGTCGGCGTCGTTTCAGTTCAGCGCCAGGCCTCGAAGAGGCGGTTGGCCTCGGCGGCCAGGGCGCGCTGCAGGAAGGGGCCGAAACTGATTCGGGCGGCGCCCAGTTCGGCGTACTGGGCGCGAGTCGCCTTCTCCGGGAAGTCGATCGCATTGACCGGCAGCGGGAGTTCCGCGCACAGGCGGCGCTGGGTCTCGGCGTCGTGGACGCCGACCGGGTAGAGCACATCGGCGCCCGCCTCGGCGCACAGGCGCAGCCGGGAGAGCGCCTCCTCGATCTTGTCGCCGGTGACATCCGGCCGCATGATCACGTCGGTGCGGGCGTTGATCACGACGTGCACATCGGTGGCATCCGCCGCCCGGCGCAGTTCCGCGATGAGATCGGCATGCTCCTTCGGCTCGCGCAACCGCTTGCCCTCGCCGTGCACGGTGTCCTCGATATTGAAGCCGACCGCGCCCGCCTCCAATAGGCCCTCGATGAGGCGGGACGGCTCGAGCCCGTACCCGGATTCGAGATCCACCGACACCGGAATGCTCACGGCCGTGGTGATCTCCCGGACGCGACCGGTCACATCGGCGAAGGTCATCCCCTCGCCGTCACCCTTTCCCAGCGAATCCGCCAGCGGGTGACTGCCCACCGTGAGCGCCGAGAACCCGGCCTCCTCCACCAGTTTCGCCGACCATGCGTCCCATACGGTCGGCAGGATCACCGGATCGCCCGGCTTGTGTAGTCCCAGAAATGTTGCGGCCTTCTCCTTCAACGTCATACGCCGATCCTGCTCTATCGGCGCACGGTGCGAAAGGAGTTCGTCTCGGCTAGGCGGGCGCCTCGCCGGTGGCCAGGTCGCGAATCAGTTGAATGGCCTGGGCCGCTTGCGGGCCCGAGGCGGTGACGCCGAGTCGGTGGCCCGGTAGCAGGCCGAGGGTCATGACGCGGGTGAGGCTGTCGGCGGGGACCGGGCCGGCGCCGGTGGTGGCATTGCGGAGGTCCACTTCGGCGTCGAGCGCCCGCAGGGCGGCCACCAGGGCGGCGGCGGGGCGGGCGTGCAGGCCGTCCTTGTTCGTCACCTCGATGACGGCTTCGCGGCGCATGGCGGATGAGGTGGTGTCCGGACTGCCGGATTGCGCTGTGGGGGAGGGGGTTTGGCCGAGTTGCAGAAGCTTGCCGGCCAGGGCGTGGTCGGCTTCCCAGGCGACCGAATCGAGGGTGGCGCCGCCGCCGGCCGCGGCCACCGCGGTGACCAGGCCTTCTACCAGCGGCGCGCCGCTTAATCGGACCTGGTCGGGGGAGGGGACGAATTCGAGGGCGGTTTCGGCGGACAGGACGGCGCTGCCGAGATCCATGAGGACCAGGACGCCGTCGCCGGTATCGGCGGCGGTAATGGCATCGGCGACGGCCACCGCATCGGTGCCGAAGGTGTGCTCGTCGAGCCCGGCGGCGATTTCGATGCGGACCCGCTGGTCGGGCAGGATTTCGGTGGCGAGATCGACGGCGGCGCGGGCCAGGGCGCGGCTGTGCGAGACGATCACCAGGCCGATCACCGCAGCGCCTCGCGCGCCGCGCGGACCAGCAGGGCGGCGCTGGTCGCGCCCGGATCCTGGTGGCCCGCACTGCGTTCGCCGAGGTACGAGGCGCGGCCCTTACGGGCGATGAGCGGAATCGTGGCGTCTCGGCCCGCGTCCGCGGCGTGGACGGCGGCATCGAGGGCCGCGGCGGCGGAATCGCCTGCGGCGGCGTGCTTGTCGAGGGCGTCGGCGGCGGGGGCGAGGGCGTCGACCATGGTCTTGTCACCCGGATCCGCCTTGCCGCGGGCGATGACGCCGTCCAGGCCGGCGCGGAAGGCGCGGGCGAAATCGGCGATATCCGAACCGGTGTCGACGGCGCCCGCGAAGCGCAGGAAGAACGTGCCGTAGAGCGGGCCGCTGGCGCCGCCGATGCTGCGGATGAGCGTCATGGCGGTCTGCTTGGCCGCGTCGGCGGCGGTGGCCGAATCATCCAGGGCGGCAACGGCCGCGGTCAGACCGCGCCGCATATTCGTCCCGTGGTCGGCGTCGCCGATGGCGGCATCGAGGTCGGTGAGTTCCTCGGCGTTGGCGTCGACGAGGGCGGCGAAGGCACGGACCCAGGCGGCGACGTCGACGCCCGTCATCAGATTCCCCACCGTAGCGACGGGGTGCGGACGGGTGCGTCCCACAGCCCGGTCAGCTCGTCGTCGAGCCTGGTCAGCGTGACCGAGCAGCCCGCCATCTCCAGGGAAGTGATGTACGGGCCGACCAGGGAGCGCGCGATCTCCACCCGGTGGCCGCGCAGGATTCGCGCCACCTCGTCGAACATGAGATACAGCTCGAGCAACGGCGTCCCGCCCATGCCGTTGACGAAGCAGAGCACGCGATCACCGGCGGCGAACGGCAGATCGGCGAGGATCGGTTCGACCAGCATCTCGGCAATGTCCTTGGCCGGCGCCAGGGGAACGCGCAGGCGGCCCGGTTCACCGTGAATGCCGATGCCGATCTCCATCTCGCCCTCCCCCAGATCGAAGGTGGGCCGCCCGGCCGCGGGGACCGTGCACGAGGTGAGCGCCATGCCCATGCTGCGCGAATTGTCGTTCACTGCGGTCGCGATGCGGGCCACCTCGGCCAGCGGGCGGCCCGCCTCGGCGGCGGCACCGGCCATCTTCTCCAGGATCACCGTCGCCCCGACCCCGCGCCGCCCGGCCGTGTACGTGCTGTTCTCCACCGCCACATCGTCGTTCACCACCACCGACAGCACCGGCGATCCGGTTTCGGCGGCGGCCAGTTCGGCGGCCATATCGAAGTTCATGACATCGCCGGTGTAGTTCTTCACGATGTGCAGCACCCCGGCCCCGGCGTCCACGGCGGTGGTGGCGGCCAGAATCTGATCCGGCACCGGGGAGGTGAATATCTCGCCCGGACAGGCGGCGTCGAGCATGCCGTGGCCGACGAAACCGGCGTGCAGGGGTTCGTGACCGGAGCCGCCGCCGGAGACCAGGCCCACCTTGCCCGCGATCGGCGCGTCGGCGCGCACCACGATCCGCGCCTTGGCGTCCACGCGCAGCTCGGGGTGTGCGGAGGCCATTCCGGCCAGCGCGGCGTCGACCACCTCGGCCGGGTCGTTGATCAGCTTCTTCACCGAATTCTCCTCTGCGAAGGCCGGTTCGGATCCCCTCCGGTCAGATTGGCACTCCGGGCGCGGGCGTGGTGCCGGTTTCGGGCTATTCGGGAGCGCCCTCCTCCAGCGATCGGGCCAGTTCGATATCGGTCACCAGTTGCACCATCAGATCGCGTAGCTCGCAATCGGGCAGATGGTGGGCGGCGAACTCGAACGGCTCGGAGACGTCGAGGCCGCCCTGGGTAGCGGCCAGAATGACCCACGGAATGCCGACATCGGCGACGCCCAGGCGTTCGCGCACCAGGTCGAGGGTGTCGTCGATCAATCCGGTGCGGCGCGACACCGCGGTGGTCATCTGCTCGTCGAGTTCGGCGCGGCGCGATTCCAGCGCGCCCAGGTCGGCGAGGACCTCCTGGGCGGGCGTGGTGCGCACCGAGCCGTCCTCGTACACCTGGAAGCCCTCGTTGACCGCCGTCGTGCCCAGCGAGACCTCGGTCTCGGCCAGATCGGGCAGGGTGCGCAGGCAGTCCAGCACCGCGTCCAGCGCGGCCACCAGCCGGTCGCGAATATCGCGGCGGCGCACCACTTCCCGTTCGGCGTCCTCGCGTTCGGAGAGCACCTGTTCGACCGCGCGGCCGATCTGGAAGGCCATGGCGGTGGATTCCGGCGCCCAGCCGCCCTGCGGGACGAACTCGCCGTCCTTGGGGGTGACCGTGTCCAGGAAGCCGTTCACCGCGTCCAGCAGATCCTCGAGCTGTGCGCGGGACACGGCCGGATGCCGGAAGGCCCGGAGGTACTGTTCGTGCGTGTCCACGGGTTCACCGTCGCTCACTCGCTCGATACTGCCACGGGTAAGCGACCGACCAGCGTAAGTACAGCAAATACCCAGCGTGCCCTGGTCGGCAGTGGCTCCCGGTACCGGCGACGGCCCTCAGTACTGCTGGCCGCCCAGCTGCTGCACGATGGTGGCCTGCAAGCGCTGCAGGCCGCTGGGGGTGATCCCGCTCTGCAGCTGGCCCTCGATGGACCGCACCAGATGCGAATCGTCCATGACCTTCTCACTGGACTGGATCAGCACCGTGCCCGCGCCGGTGAAGTCGAACTGCCGTTCCTCCCCCGAGCTCACCCCGAACCGAGCCGCCCCGGCCGCCAGGAAACTCGACACCCAGCGCTGGTCGTAATGATGACTCGGCGACGGGCAGTCCGCCCAGCCGACCAGCGACTCCGGATCCACCCGCAGCGGCGGCTCGGCGAACATGACCGGGCCATTGGACGAGGCCAGGAATTTGCCGGTGCCGATGAGGGTCAGGAAGCCCGGCACGATGGACTGGTTCAGCGACAGCTCCGGCTCGAAGGCCAGCAGGTTGGCCGCGCGCACGGTCAGATTGCCGTCGTCCAGGTCGAAGGAGTTGATGTTGTAGCCGCGATCGCCGATCACCAGCTTGCCGTGCCCTTCGGCAACCACGTAGTCATTGGTGAACAACGGCGCCGAGAACTGCTGCGACACCATGTGCATCAGCCCGCCCTGCAGGCCGTGCGTCAGCGCCCGGAACTCCATCTGCCCGTAGTAGGCGATCATGGCGCCCTTGCGCATGAACCACGGCTTGCGCAGATCGATGCAGTAGGCGTAGTCGTTGCCCGGGATATTGTCGCTCTCGCCGAGCGTCATCGGGTTCAGGATCTGGCTCATCGCACACTCACAGCTTCTGTTCCGAGGCTTGCACATACACGACGCCCTGACCGATGCAGTGCAGCTGCATGGCCTCACCCGCGCCGCGGCCCACCGCGTCCCGCCAGCTCATGGCCGACTTCAATTCGGTCTGCACATTCCCGTACGCGGCCACGAACGCCTGCGGATCCACCACCACCGGATACTGGCCGCCCACCGGCAATTCGATGAACCCGCCGTGCGCCAGCAGCACCGCGCTGCCCTGACCGGAGATCTGCGTGGTGAACATGCCCTGGCCGGTGAGCACGCCGGCCGCCGCGCCGCGCAGCGCGCCCATCAGGCCGCCGCCGCGGCCGCCGCCCTGGCCGCCGCCCGAACTCGCCACGGACACAACCGAACTCTGCAGGGCGGCGGTATTGGCAAGCAGCCGTGAGGCTTCCACCCGCAGCACCGCACCCGGCTGCATGTGCACGATATGGGTCTCCAGACCCGCGAAGCCGTAATGCACTTCGCCGTGCCCCTGCGCCAGCATGGTGCGCTCGTGCTCGCCGGCCATCATGCGCCCGGCCATGCCCATCAGCCCGCCCATGCCGCCCATCTGGCCGGCGCCGGGAACCTGATGCGGGGCGAAGGACACATCGCCGGTGTAGAACAGCATGGCGCCGGTGCGGGCCACCACGCCCCCGGCCCGACCCACGTCGACCTTGACGACTTTTCCGTTGACCTGCTCGAACATTCGCTCTACCTCACCGCTCGGCGGGCTGGATCAACACCACGCCCTGCCCGTCCCAGCGCAGCGAGAAGGCCTCTCCGCCGCCCTGCCCCATTACGGACCGCCAGCCGACATCGGTGATGAACGACTGATTCAGCTGCCCGCGCGCGGCCACGAACGCATCCGGATCCACCACCAGCGGATACTGCGGCGACACCTCCAGATGGATGAGCGGACCGCCCGCCGACAGCAAGGCCACCTGACCGACACCGCTCACCGTGGTGGTGAACAGGCCCTGCCCGGTCGACGCGCCGCGCAGGCCGGCGAAAGACACATCGGTGCGCAGGTTTCCGGCGAAGGCCAGCAACTGCTGCGATTCCACCTGCAATGTCTCGTTGTTCAGGTTCACCACGGTGACGTGCTGGCCGTTCACCGCGAAGAACACCCGGCCGTTGCCGGTGCACTCCATGAGGGAGAGGGATTCGCCGGTGGCGCGGCGCTTCAGGCCCGCGATCACACCGTCGCCCCCGCCGAAACCGGCGCTCTTGAACTGGACATTGCCCTCATAGGCGACCATCGACCCGGAGATCGCGCGGATACTGGTTCCGGCGAGATGAGCCTCGATCACCTTCTTCGATTTTTCGAACAGCTGCGCCATCGACCGCCCCGTAATCCGAACTGTGCCGCCACCCTAACCGATCGGTCGGCGGCTGGTACTGCCGATTTCTCGTAGAGTGGCAACGAACGCACCGACAAGCGAAGGGTCGACCTTGTCCGCAACACTGGTGAAGGGCCAGAACGGCCCTGTGAACGTCAATGACGTGGTGATCAGCATGCAGATCGCCGCGCCCGCCGATCTGTCCGCGCTGCTGGTCACCGAGAGCGGCAAGGTCCGATCGGACGCCGATTTCGTGTTCTTCAACCAGCCCAGCGGACCGGGTGTGAACCTGCAACCCGGGCCGGGCGGACAGCCCGCCGCCCTGCAGGTGTCGCTGGGCGCGGTGCCCGCCGATATCGCGCAGGTCCGCGCCGTCATCACCCTCGACGATCCCGGCAACAGCTTCGGGCGCATCAGCGCGCCCAGCGTTTTCGTCTCCGACGCGGGCGGGAACCGGTTGTACGAGTACCGGATCGAAGGACTCAGCAGCGAATCCATCGTGATCGCGCTGGAACTGTATCGGCGCCAGGGCGGCTGGAAGGTGCGCGCCGTCGGGCAGGGCTACGCGGGCGGATTCGCCGCCCTGGTCACCGATCACGGCGTCACGGTGAACGAAGCCCCGCAGACCCAGCAGGCTCCCCCGCCGCCTCCCGCTCCCGCGGGCTATCCCCCGCCTGCCCAGCAAGCCCCCACCGGCGCGTATCCCCCGCCCACCGAGCAGTTCGCTCCGACCGGCGGCTATCCCCCACCGGGCCAGGGCTACCCGCCGCAAAGCGGTGGCTATCCGCCTCCAGCACAGGGCTTTCCACCGCAGGGCCAGGGAATCCCGCCGCAAGGCCAGGGCTTCCCGCAGCCCGGCCAGGGCTATCCGCCTCCCGGTCAGGGTTACCCGCCCCCGCAGGGCGGCGGCTATGCGCCGTCCGGCCCCGGCCAGCAGTCCCCGCCCTCCGGCGATATCAACCTGTCCAAGGACCGCCCGGTCAGCCTGGTCAAGGGCCAGCGCGTCAACCTCCGCAAGGAGGGCGGCGCCGAGCTCACCTTCGTGAAAATGGGCCTCGGCTGGGACCCGGTGAAGCGCAGCGGCATGTTCGGCAGCCGCGCCGTCGACATCGACCTCGACGCCTCGGTCATCATGTTCGCCGACATGAACCCCGCCGACGTCGTCTACTACGGCGCCCTGTCCTCCAAGGACGGCTCGGTCCGCCACTCCGGCGACAACCTCACCGGCGAAGGCGCCGGCGACGACGAGGTCATCCATGTCGACCTCACCCGCATACCCCAGCACATCACCACCCTCCTGTTCATCGTGACCTCCTACAAAGGCCACACCTTCGAACAGGTCGCAAACGCCTTCTGCCGCTTGATAGACGGCACCAACAACGCCGAACTCGCCCGCTACACCCTCGCCGGCGGCATGCCCTTCACCGCCATGGCCATGGCCAAGGTCTACCGCGCCGGCGGCACCAACGACTGGAAAATGGAAGCCATAGGCGAAGGCTTCCAAGCCAAACACCCCGGCGAAGCCGTCCCCCAACTAGGCCGCTTCATCGGGGTGTAGAAAACAACTCTCGCAACTCTCAGGGGCTCCGCCCCCGAACCCCCGAACACAAGAGACCCCGCGCCCGAGGCGCGGGGTCTCTTCAATCGCGAGGTACGGGGGCTCGGTGGCTGGAGCCCGATGGGGTTCCGCTGGTTGGGCAGGTGCTCTCGCTCGAGGGGCAGGTGCTCTCGCTCGAGGGGCAGGTGCTGCTGGCTCGAGGGGCAGGTGCTGCTGGCCCGAGGGGCGGCAGTTGCTGCTGCCTGTGGGGTTCCTGGGCGGAGCCCTAAGGGGGTTCGGGGGCTTAGCCCCCGCTTTCCTCTCCCTGGGGTTTCAGGGGCTTGCCCCTGAGAGTTACGAGAGTTGTTTCAACTCACCGTGGTTGGGGTGCGTGGGCGCAGGAGCGGCGGGAGCCACGGGTGCACGGGATCTGGGGCGTGGTTGAGGATGCCGCCGGAGGGGTCGTCTATGCCGTCGCGGCGGACCGGGTCTTCGGCGGGGCGGTAGATGTGGCGGACTACCAGGATGCAGAGGGCGATTACCGCTAGGTCGCGGAGGATTACGGTGCCGGTGAACCACTGCTCGGGGAGGCCCTTTTTGTCGGTGCCGAGGTAGTAGTACATGCGGGGGACCCAGACGAGGGCGTCGATTGTCATCCACGCCAAGAGGATTCGGCGCTGGGGGAGGGCCAGGACGGCCAAGGGGACCAGCCACAGGGAGTACTGGGGGCTCCAGACCTTGTTGGTGAGGAGGAAGGCGGCGACCACCAGGAAGGCCAGTTGTGCCAGGCGGGGGCGGCGGGCGGCGGTGAGGCCGATCCAGCCGATGCCGGCGCAGGCGGCGGCGAACAGCAGCAGGGAGACCGCGTTCAGGACGGCGGGGGTCTCGCCGGGATCGAGAACGCCGTCGAAACCGGTCCAGCCGGTGAACGAGGTGATCACGTTGTAGATGGAATCCGGGTCGGCGTGGCGTTCGGTATTGAGCCGGAAGAACTCTCGCCAGCCGTTCGGGTAGAGCACGGCGATCGGCGCGTTGACCGTCAGCCAGGTGATGACCGCCGCCGCCGCGGTCGCGCCGCCCACGCGCAGCGGGCCGAGCGGCCCGAAGGTCTGCGAATCCTCGCTCCGGCGTTCGGCGCGCAGGCACAGGATCAGGATCGGGCCGAGCAGCAGCAGCGGATACAGCTTGGCGGCCCCGCCCAACCCGAGCAGGATGCCCGCCAGCACCGGCCGCCGCCGCGCCCACGCCAGCAGCCCGCCGGCCGCGAAAGCCGTTGCGAGCGCGTCGAAATTGGTGAAGGCATGCACCAGCACCAGCGGGGACAGCGCGATCAGCGCGGCATCCCACACCCGCCGCCCGCCCGCGAGCAGCGCCGAGGCCCAGATGGTGACCAGCCAGGCCATGGACAGCAGCACCGCCACCACATTGAAGTAGATGACCACTTCCAGCGCGCTCGGCAGCGGAGACTGCTTCCACGCCTTGGCGATTCCCATGGCCCCGTATTGGAACAGGCCCGACAGCACCGGGTACTCCATGTACCGCACCTGCGGCCGGCCATTGCCGTCGAATTCGGTCCACTTCTTCTTGTACGGGAACGCGCCCTCGTTCAGGCGTTCGGCGCCGTAGAGCGGCACCGTGTCCGAGTAGCACATGGCCGTGTACTGCCGGCCGTTGTTCCAGTCCAGCCCGAGCGCGCCGTCCACATCGGTCTGCTGGATGCACGCGGCCTTGCCGAACCAGCTGAAGGCCAGGAACACCACCGCGAAGGCCATCATCACCCGCAGGGGCGTCCAGAACCGGACGCGCCCGATGACCGCGTGGTCGCCGACCGGCCCGCCGATCACATCGGCCAGTTGCGAGGTGAGCGCATCGGTGCGGCTGGGCTTGTCCCGATCGTCGGCGGAGCGCAGATCGGCCGCCGGCGGCGCGGGCGAAACATACAGTTCCGCAACACCGTCACCGCCCGCCTCCGGTGCGCGACCGGCCGACGCCCCGCGGGCCGCCGGCCGGTTCACCAGTTCCTGCTCGATCACAGAGCCAGGCTATCGATTGCGCCCGTTGCCGTTTCCGGTGCCGTTCCCATTACCGGTTCCCCCGTTCCCGTTCGGTGTGGTGGGCACCGTGGTCAGCGGCGCCCCGTCGGACGGCTGCACCGGCTGTCCGGGCAGCGGGCCGCTGTCCTGCGTATCCTGCTGCGGCTCCTGGGTCCGCTGGTTCTGCGGATTCGGCGCCAGCCCCGGCACCGGAATCGTGATCCCCGGCAGGATTTCCACCTGCGACTGCGTGATCACCGGCGGCGCCAGCGGCGCGTTGCTGGTCGAGTTCGGCGTGTACGGCGCGGACCAGGACGGCACACCCGCCTGGCCGGCAATGGCGCCCGGCTTCGGGAATTCTTCCTTCGGCGTGCCCTGCAGCGCGCCGTCCATGGTGTCCTTCCAGATGTCGGACGGCAGGCCGGAGCCGTAGATCATGCCGCTGGTGCCGCGCAGCGGATCGCCCTGTTCGGTGCCGACCCACACCGCGGTGGACAGCGACGGCGTGTAGCCGACCATCCAGGCGTCGCGGTTCTGGCCGGTGTCGCCGAGCTGGTGGGTACCGGTCTTGGCGGCGGATTCTCGGCCGCCGGCCAGCTGGTGGTTGCGCGACCAGGCGGCGATCGGCTTCATGGCGGCGGTCACATTGTCCGCGACCGCGGCCGAGACGCGCTGCTCACCGGCGACCTCGCCGCGGTCCAGCAGCACGGTGCCGTCGGAGGTCACGACCTTCTGCACGAAGTGCGGCGCGTGATAGACGCCCGAAGCCGCCAGCGTCGCGTACGCGGAGGCCATATCGAGCGGCCGCACCTGGTACTGACCCAGCACGACACCGTTGTTGGGGCCGTTGCCGTCCGGTTCGGTGAGCGTCTTGCCCACGCCCGGAATGGATTCCGGGATGCCGAGCTTGTGCGCCATATCGGCGATCTTCTGCGGGCCGTTGCCCGGCATGTCCAGCATCATGCGGTAGAAGCTGGTGTTCAGCGACCGCTTGAGCGCCTCGGCGATGGTGCAGTTGCCGCACTGCTCGCCCTCGACGTTGGTGATCTTGATGCCGTTCACCGTGACCGGCGAGGAGTCGTACAGCGTGGACAGCGGCTTGCCCAGTTCCAGGTTCTCGGCCAGACCGAACACCTTGAACGAGGAGCCCGCGGGCAGACCGGCATTGGCGAAGTCGAAGCCCTGGCCGTCGGTGCCGCCGTAGTACGCCATCACCGCGCCCGAGCGCGGATCCACCGAAACCACCGCGGTGCGCAGGTTGTCCGGCTCGCCCTGCATATTGCTGGTGGCCGCGTCGACCGCCGCCGCCTGCGCCTTGGGGTCGATGGTCGTGGTGATCTGCAGACCCTCGGTGTTCAGCTCGTGCTCGCTGATACCGGCCGCCGACAGCTCATTGAGCACCTGCGTCTTGATCAGGCCCTCGGGCCCGCTGTCCAGCGTCTTGTCACCCTGGGCCTGCGAGGCCGGAATGACCTCGGGGTACTGCATGCCCGCGCGGTCGGCGGCGGAGATGTCGCCCGCCTTCACCATGCCGTCGAGCACGTACTCCCAGCGCGTCTTGGCGCCGGTCGGATTCTTCTCCGGATCCAGATTGGACGGCTGCTGAATGGTGGCCGCCAGCACCGCGCCCTCGGTCACGCTCAGCTCGCCCACCGGCTTGCCGAAGTACGCCTTGGCCGCCGCGTCGATGCCGTAGGCGCCGCGACCGAAGTAGATGGTGTTCAGGTACGCGGTGAGAATGTCGTCCTTGGACCACTCGCGCGCCATTTTGGCGGAGATCACCAGCTCCTTCAGCTTTCGCGTCAGCGAGCGCTCATTGCCGACCAGCGCGTTCTTCACATACTGCTGGGTAATGGTGGAACCACCACCGGCGCTGGCCTTGCCCATCACATTGTCGCGCAGGGCGCGCGCGAAGCCGGAGATGGAGAAGCCCGGATTGGTGTAGAAGTCCCGGTCCTCGGCCGCGATCACCGCCTGGCGCACCGCCGGCGGAATCTGGTCGATCGAGACATCGGTCCGGTTGCCTTCCGGCGGAACGACTTTGGACAGCACCGAGGTGCCGTCGGACATGAAGATGGTGGCCACCTGATTGGTCTTCAGGTCGCCGGGCTGCGGCACGCTCGCCGTCGAGTACGCGATCAGGAACGCGGTGCTGGGCACCACGATGAACAGCGCCAGGCCCACGTAACAGATGCGCCGGAGAATCCGCCACACCGAACGCTTCTTCGGTGCTCCCGCGGGACGGCCGCCCCGGCCGCCGGAACCGCCGGAACCATTGCCGCCGCCGGGCCGCCGCGGCGGCGGACCGCCGGGCGCCGCGGCCTGTGCCCGGCGCGCGGCCGTATTGGGCCCGGTCGGCGGACGGGTGCGATCATCGGCCGGGCGCGGGCGGGTACCGGTACCGGCCGCGCGCACACTGCGATCGGACACGCGCTGATTGCGATCGGAGGCGGCGGCGCGCTGAATGTGGTCCGGCACAGCCTGTCGCGCTCCCGTGTTCACCTTCTGCGTGGCATCGGAATTGGGGTGGGGTAGCTTGCGCGTCGCATCCGGATTGCCGGGACGCTGCTGCGGCGGCGGCACCGGCCGGCGCGGCTGACCGCCCTGTGGCGGCACCGGGCCGCGCGGCGGCTGGCCATTGGGTCCGCGCGGCGGCACGCCGCCGGGACCCGGGACCGGACCGCGCCCGGGCGCGCCCGGACCCTGCCCTGGACGACCCATCGGCTGCCGTGCCCCGGGGGGCGGACCTGCCGGTCGAGGCGGCGGGTAGCCGCCGGGGCCGGAGTGCGAACCGCCGCGCTGGGGGCGGCCGCCGTGCGGTCCGTCGTCATAGGGCGATGTCACAGCCTGGATCTCCAATAACTACTCGAAAATACGGTCCTGTTGGCTCGATGCGGTCACGTGCACCGCGGCGGGCACGTGCTCCGTGCCCGCGGATCAGCAGTCGACGTGGCCTTTCATTCGGCGGCCGTGCGGCGCGTGCCGGTCCGGCGGCGTCCCGTCGGCGCCGGGGCCACGCCCAGCACATAGGACTGCACCAGATGATTCCAACTGCAGGTCCGGCACACCTCCACGACATGCACCGAGAACTCCTCGCGAGTCTCGGCCAGCCGCACCAGTTCCTCCGGTGTGCGGGCAGAGCCGGCGACCGGTCCCAGCCCGTCGCCGTAGACCCAGCTTACGAGGGTGAGCTGCTCTTTCCTGCAGATGGGGCATGTGACCTCGCTCCCCCGCCCATGGAATTTGGCCGCACGCAACAGATAGGGATTCGCATCGCACACTTCCGCGACCGCGACCCGCCCCGCATAGACGTCGGCCAGCAGCGACCGGCGCCGAAGCGCATAGTCCACTACCTGCCGCTGTATTCGCACGCGACCCAGAGTACTTGCGGGCCTATGCCCGCCGCACGCCCCCGATCGACTCTCAGGGTTCTCACGGAGTCAGCGCACGCTCACTTTCGGGGGTGCGGGGGCTTCGGCCCCCGCGGCCCTCTCCCGCCACATGAGTGGCGTAACTATATCGGCGCGATATAGTTTGGAACTGCATCCATCGGTTAGATCTGAGAAGAACAGTCAGGGAGGTGAGGCCCGGTGCTCGAGTTGGCAATCCTCGGGCTGCTCCTCGAATCACCGATGCACGGCTACGAGTTGCGCAAGCGGCTCACCGGCCTGCTAGGTCCGTTCCGAGCCTTCTCCTACGGGTCGCTGTATCCGACCCTGCGGCGCATGCAGACGGACGGCCTCATCGCTGAGGAGACACCACTGGGTTTGGCCACCCGCCGTGCGCGGCGGGTTTACCAGCTGACTGACACCGGCCGGGAGCGGTTCAACGAACTGCTCGCCGATACCGGACCACAGAACTACACCGACGACGGCTTCGGCGTTCATCTGGCCTTCTTCAGCCGCACTCCCGCGGAAGCGAGGATGCGGATCCTGGAGGGGCGGCGGAGGCAGGTCGAGGAGCGCCGAGAAGGACTGCGGGAGGCGATCAAACGAGCCAGCGGGCAACTGGATCGCTACACCCGCCAGCTCCATCAACTCGGTCTCGAATCAAGCGAGCGCGAAGTGCGCTGGCTCAACGAGTTGATTGCTGCGGAGCAATCGACGAAGGCGGCACCACAGAAAGAGGGAAATATCGGCCATGAGTGAAATCAACACGGCTGAGGGCGCCACCGAAGTTCGCGTGGCCATTGTCGGCGTGGGCAACTGCGCCTCGTCGCTGGTGCAGGGCGTGCAGTACTACAAGGACGCGGACGAGAACTCCACCGTTCCCGGCCTCATGCACGTCAAGTTCGGTCCCTACCACGTGCGCGATGTGAAGTTCGTCGCCGCGTTCGACGTGGATGCGAAGAAGGTCGGCTTCGATCTCTCCGATGCGATCTTCGCCAGCGAGAACAACACCATCAAGATCTCCGATGTGCCCCCGTCCGGCGTCCCCGTGCTGCGCGGCCCGACCCTCGACGGCATCGGCAAGTACTACGCCCAGACCATCGAGCTGTCCGACGCCGAGCCGGTGGACGTGGTCAAGGCGCTGAAGGACGCCAAGGTCGACGTGCTGGTTTCCTACCTGCCGGTGGGTTCGGAGGAGGCCGACAAGTTCTACGCGCAGTGCGCCATCGACGCGGGCGTGGCCTTCGTCAACGCGCTGCCGGTGTTCATCGCCTCCGATCCGGTGTGGGCGCAGAAGTTCGTCGACGCCGGTGTGCCGATCGTCGGCGACGACATCAAGTCGCAGGTCGGCGCCACCATCACGCACCGCGTCATGGCCAAGCTGTTCGAGGACCGCGGCGTGCAGCTGGACCGCACCATGCAGCTCAACGTGGGCGGCAATATGGACTTCAAGAACATGCTCGAGCGTGAGCGGCTGGAGTCCAAGAAGATCTCCAAGACCCAGGCCGTCACCAGCAATCTGAAGAAGGAACTGGGCGCCAACGACGTGCACATCGGCCCGTCCGATCACGTGGGCTGGCTCGACGACCGCAAGTGGGCGTACGTGCGCCTGGAGGGCCGCGCCTTCGGTGACGTGCCGCTGAACCTCGAATACAAGCTCGAGGTGTGGGACTCCCCGAACTCGGCCGGCATCATCATCGACGCCGTGCGCGCCGCCAAGATCGCCAAGGATCGCGGCATCGGCGGACCGGTCATCCCGGCCTCCGCGTACCTCATGAAGTCCCCGCCGAAGCAGCTCGCCGACGACGTGGCCCGCGAGCAGCTCGAGGCCTTCATCATCGGGGCCGAATAACAACTCTCGTAACTCTCAGGGGTAAACCCCTGAAACCCCGGGAAGGTGTGGAGCTCAGGGGCAAGCCCCTGAAACCCCGAAGGGTGGAAGCTCAGGGGCAGGCCCCTGAAACTCTGAAGGGTAGGAGCTCGGCCCCGGACACCTCCGAGGAGGCTGGAGAGCCGAGGGCAAGCGCCCGAACCCCGGAGACACGGGGCCGTGGGCATGCCCCGCGAACCTCGAAGGCGGCCCCGCGATTCAATCGCGGGGCCGCCCTTGGTTTTTCGGGGGTTTGGGGGCTTGCCCTCAAGGACCTCCCTACCTCAGTCGAGGGAGACGTAGACCTCGACGCTCGTCGGTCCGGTGTAGCGCTCGATTTCGGCGGCGTGGGAGCGGGTGATGGTGCCCGCGTTCTCGGCCTTGGCGACCTTCGCCCAGGCGGTGCGGAGGAGGTCGTACGGCTTGTCGGAGACAACGAATTTGGCGTAGCGGCCCGCGGGGATGCGGGTCATGACATCGCCGATGTCGAGGCCGTCGAGGTCGGCGAGCTCGTAGCCCAGCACCGCCACGGCGTGATCGTTCTGGCCGACGTAGGCCGCGACGCGTTCGGCCTTCTTCTCACGGGCCAGATAGCGGTCCCAGGTGAAGTTCACCAGATCCAGATCGCGCGCGGTCACCTCGCGCCCGGCCAGCGGAATGGTGAGCCCGCCGACCAGGAACGCCTCCAGGGTGACGATTTCGAAATCCACGGCCCCTACCCCTCCGCGCTCGGATCGAGCGCCACGAAAACCTCCACCGTCCGGACGTCCGGATAGCGCTCGAAATCCCCGGTGTAGGCGCGCACCAGCGTGCCCGACGCCTCGAGATCCCAGACCATGCGCCAGATGGAGGCGATGGTGTCGCCCAGATTGTCACCACTGCGGGTGAAGCGGGCGAATTTTCCCGCCGGAATGCGGGCCAGCACATCGCCGGGCTGCAGGTCGTCCAGGGTGCGCAGCCGGTAGCCGACGATGTGGGTCAGATAGGAGCCGATCTCGGGTGCGTGATCGACATACGCGGTGGCGGGGGGTCCGGGCAGGCTGCGGGCGAGGTTGCGCTTCCACGCCTCCTCGACCTTGGCGCGGCGCGGTCCTTCGACCGCGAGCGCCGGGCTGCGTAGCACCGTTCCGGCCACCAGCGTCTCGTGGCGTTCAACGACATTGAAATCCACCGGCGTCGCCCCTATGTCTCGTGCTGTCTCCGACCCCACCCTGCTCCCAACCCGCATCCTGCCACCGTCGTCCGGAGTCGATGGCACCGGTGGCCGGTTTCCACAATATCCGCCGTTGCGCGCGTGGGGGCGCGTTGTTGTATTTCATGATCAACTGCGCGGGCGTTGGCCCGCACCCCCCGAATCGGGGTGGGCGAATACATCTAACCCGGGACCGGGATGCTGAGGCCAGGGAAGATTTCCACCTGACGCGGCGGGGGCGCCGGCGGGATGATGACGATCGGCTCCTGCTGGCCGCCGGGACCGGGATTGAGGATGTCCCAATTGGCATTGCTGGGCGGCGAGCCCGGAATGGGTTCCGGATTCGGGAACGCTTCGGCGGGAGTGCCTTCCAGGGCCCCGTCCATGGTCTGCTTCCAAATGTCGGCGGGCAGACCGGATCCGTAGATCGCGCCGCCGCGGGCGGTCCGAATCGGCTGGGACTGTTCGGTTCCCACCCACACCGCGGTGGACAGCGACGGGGTGAAGCCGACCATCCAGGCGTCTTTGTTGTCGCCGGTCTCGCCGAGTTGGGTGGTGCCGGTCTTGGCCGCCGACGCGCGGCCGCCGCCCAGCGGTTTGCCGGAGTAGGCGGCGATCGGCAGCATGGCCTGTGCGACGGTGTCGGCCACGGCGGGGGTGATGCGCTGTTCGGAGGGCTGCGGGTCGGCCTCGCGGTCGAGCAGTACGCGGCCGTCGCCGGTGATCACCTTCTGCACGAAGTACGGGGCGCGGTAGGCGCCGGAGGCCGCGAGTGTCGCGTAGGCCGAGGCCATATCGATGGGGCGCACCGAATACGCGCCGAGCACGATGGACGGCAGCGGCGGACCGTCCTCCTCGGTCAGCGTTTTGCCCGGCACGCCGGGAATCTGCTCCGGAATGCCGGCCTGGTGAGCGGCATTGGCAATGGCTTTGGGGCCTTCGAACAGCGCCTGGGTGAGCCGGTAGAAGCTGGTGTTCAGCGAGCGCTTGAAGGCCTCGCCCAGCGAGCAGGTGCCGCAGGACTCGCCGTGTACGTTCTGGATCTTCTGGCCGTTCACGGTGAGCGGTTCGCTATCGATCTTGTACGAGAGCGAGATGCCCTGTTGCAGCGCGGCCAGCACGGCGAAGGTCTTGAACGCGGAACCGGTTTGCAAGGGGGCTTGCGCGAAATCGAAGCCGATGCCGTCCGGCCCGCCGTAGTAGGCGCGCACCGCGCCGGTGCGCGGATCGATGGACACCACGGCGGTGCGCAGCTCACCCGGCTGCCCGCCCAGCACCCCGCCCACGGCATCCAGCGCGGCCTGCTGGGCGCGCGCGTCGATGGTCGTGATGATCTGCAGCGCACCGGTATTCAGCTCGTACTCGGAAATGCCGGAGTCGCGCAGCTCGCGCAGCACCTGGGCGCGGATCAGGCCCTCGGGCCCGCGCGGAATGCTGTCGTTGAGCTCGGTGACCGGGACGATGTCCGGGAACTGGGTGGCGGCGCGCTCGTTCCGGTTGAGCACGCCCATCTCCACCATGCCGTCGAGCACGTACACCCAGCGGGCGCGCAGCTGATCGAGGTGGGTCTCCGGATCCAGGATGGACGGCGTGCGCACCACCGCGGCCAGGATCGCGCTCTCGGCGAGGGTGAGTTCCGGGACCGGTTTGGCGAAGTACGCCTTGGCGGCGGCCGCGATGCCGTACGCGCCGCGCCCGTAGTAGATGGTGTTGAGATACGCGGCGAGAATGTCGTCCTTGGACCACTGCCGCGCCATCTTGGCGGAGATGATGAGTTCGCGCATCTTGCGGCTCAGGGTCCGCTCGGAACTGAGGAACGCGTTCTTGACGTACTGCTGGGTGATCGTGGAGCCGCCGCCGGCGTCCTCCTTGCCCAGGAAATTGTCCCGCGCCGCGCGAACGAAGGCGGAAGTGGAATAGCCCGGATTGGTGTAGAAGTTGCGATCCTCGGCCGAGAGCATGGCCAGCCGCATGTGCTCCGGGACGTCGTCCAGCGGAACCGGTGTGCGATTGCCGTCCGGCGGAACGACTTTGGCGATGACCGACTGCCCGTCCGAGGTGAGAATGGTGGCGATCTGATTGGTCTGCACCGCTTCCGGATCCGGAATCTCCGCGCTCCAGTAGGCCAGTCCGAGCAGCAGCGCCGGCACCACGAAGAAAATGCAGAACAGCGCCAGCAGGACCCGTCGTATGCGCTGTCCGCGCGTCTTTCCCGGCGCGATCTTGGACGCGGGCAGTTTGGGAGGTTTGGGGCGGCGGCGCGGCTTGCTGTGTGTCGGCGGCCGCCGGGAGGCCTGGGTCGCCAGCTCGTTCCACCCGGCCATGGTGGCGTACGGCGCCGGTTCGCCGCGGCGCCGCTTGCGGGACGAGCTCACGAGCATCCCCTTTCGGAGCGTCGAAAAAGCTTGCTTTGCTTCAGGACGCCGCGAATCAGCGTGCGGCGCGACCCATGCTAGACGACACACCGACGGTGTCCGGGGAATTGGCGACGGGAATAGGGACCCGGGGGCCGGGCCGCGGGCCGCAGGCCTAAGGGGGTTCGGGGGCTTAACCCCCGGACCCCCTGCACGCCTAGGGCGTCAGCTCTTCACACCACCGGCGGTCAGACCGGAGATGATGCGGCGCTGGAACAGCAGCACCATGATCACCAGGGGAATGGTGACGATGGTGCCCGCCGCCATGATCGCCGCGTACGGCTGGACCTGCGGATTGTTGCCCGAGAACCGGGCGACGGCCACCGTCACCGGCTCGGTGGCGTCACTGGAGAGCAGTCGCGCCAGCAGGTATTCGTTGACCGCCGCGATGAACGCCAGGATGGCCGTGGTGAACACCGCGGGCGCGGCCAGCGGCAGCATGATCAACCGGAAGGCCTGGAACCGCGACGCGCCGTCGATGCGCGCGGCCTCCTCCAGCTCCCACGGCAGCTCGGTGAAGAACGACGCCAGGATGTACACCGTCATGGGCAGCACGAACGAGATGTTCGGAATGATCATGGCCTGGTACTGGCCGATCCAGCCGATATTGGTGAACAGCTGGAACAGCGGCGTCACCAGCACCACCACCGGGAACATGGACGCGCTCAGGATGAGCCCGGACACCAGGTACTTGCCCTTGAAGGTGAGCCGCGCCAGCGCGTACGCCGCCATGACGCCGATCAGCAACGCGACCACCGTGGTGATGGATCCGATGATGACGCTGTTGCCCAGCGCCCGCCCGAAATCGTTGCCGCGACTGGTGTCGAAGGCGTTGCGGAAGTTCTCCAGCGTGAGGTGGGTCGGCCACGGCGTGTTGTCGAACTGGTAGACCGGATCGCGCAGGGCGGTCACGACCATCCAGTAGAACGGCCCCAGACCCCAGATCAGCACGATCAGCGCGCCCAGGTACACCCGGCCCGAAGCCAGCCTCTTCGTCCACGGAACCGACTGCCGGACAGTGGTTCTCGCGACCGGCACCGGCGCTCCCGCAGGACCTTTCGCCATATCGATACGCCCAGCCGTCACCCGACCGCCGCCCCCCGCCGAATCGCTTCGCGATGCCGAGTTCATCAGTGCGCCTCCCGCTGTGCTTCCTGGGTGCGAACCGCATTGGCGCCCAGCACCTTCACCAGCATGAAAGCCACGGCGAAGATCAACAGGAAGGTGATCACCGACAAGGCCGAGGCGCTGTTCGCGCCCACCCGCACCTGATCGACCACCAGCGCGGAGATCGGCCGGGTGGCCGGATTGTTCTGCGTCATGATGGCCGGCAGGTCGTACAACCGCAGCCCGTCCATGGTGCGGAACAGGATGGCCACCAGCAGCGCGGGCTTGAGCAGCGGCAGCGTGATGTGCACGAACCGCTGCCAGGCCGAGGCGCCGTCCACCCGGGCCGCCTCGTACACGTCCTCCGGAATGACCTGCAGGCCCGCCAGAATCAGCAGCGCCATGAACGGCGTGGTCTTCCACACGTCTGCGATGATGACCGCGAACCGCGCCGGCCAGGCATCGGCGGTCCACAGGATGTGGGTGCCGAGCACCCGGTTCACCACGCCGTCGTACTGGAACATGAACTCCCACAACCGCGCGGTGACGGCGGTCGGGATGGCCCACGGAATCAGCACGGCGGCGCGCAGCAGGGCGCGGCCCTTGAAGGTCTTGCCCATGATGACGGCCATGCCCAGGCCGATGGTGGCCTCCAGCGTGACCGTCACCACGGTGAAGAACAGTGTGACGCCGATGGCCAGCCAGAACTGCGAGCCGAGATTGCCGGTCGGGCAGCTGACCGTCTCACCGAGGCTGTTGGTGCACTGCTGCAGCAGCCAGTGCGTGTAGTTGCTGAAGCCGGCGCTGCCGCCCTCCACGAACATGCCGGTCGCGGGATCCAGCCCGGAGTCCTTCTGGAAGGACATGTACAGGGCGCGGGCGACCGGATAGCCGATGACCACGGCCAGTGCGATGAGCACCGGGGTGACGAACAGCCACGCCTTGGCCGAGTCGCTCAGGGCGGCTCGGCGCTTGCGCTGTGACGGTTCGGGTTTCGCGGACGACTTGGTCATGCCGGGCGGCTCGACATCGGCCGCTCCCGAAGGACGTGACACCTTTTCTCTTCTCCTGCGGGCGACAAGACTCGGCAGGCGGGGCCTACGACCCGGCGGTCTCGATGCCCTTCTGCATACCGATGATCGCGTCGTCGACGGACTTGGTTCCAGTCAGGGCAGCATAGGCGTTGTCCTGCACGGCCTTCGACACCGCGGTGTAGAACGGGGTGACCGGCCGCGGCACGGCGGAGGCGATGGACTCCTTGAGCGCGGGCAGGTACGGCATCTTGGCGATCAGCGCCGGGTCGTCGTAGACCGAGGCCCGCACCGACGGCAGCGCGCCCGAGGCCACGATGTGCTGGGCGTCCTCGGAGATCAGGAAGCGCAGGAAATCCAGCGCGGTGGCCTTGTTCTTGGAGAAGGAGCTGATGGCGGCGTTGTAGCCACCCAGGGTCGAGGCGCCGATGCCGTCCTTGCCGGGCAGCGGGGCGACGCCGAACTTGTCCTTCACCGCCGAGGCGTCCGAGCCGGCGTCACCGTAGGAGGACGGCCAGCCGCGCATGAACATGAGCTTGCCGCTGACGAAGGCCTGCTGGCTCTCCGGCTCCTTGAAGGAGATGGCCTCCTTCGGGATGTCGCCGTTCTTGTAGGAGTCGACCAGGGTCTGCAGGCCGGCGCGGGCCTGCGGGCTGTTCACGGTGGGGGACTTGCCGTCCGGGCCCACGAAGCTGCCGCCGAAGGCATTGATGACCTCGGCCGCGTTCACGGTCAGACCCTCGTAGGGGGCGAACTGCCCGGCGTAGCAGCCGATGTTCTCGGCCTTGGCCTGCGGGCAGTGCGACAGCATCTCCGCCCAGGTCTTCGGCGGCTCGGGCACCAGATCCTTGCGGTAGAACAGCAGGCCGCCATTGGTATTGCGCGGCGCGGCGTAGAGGGTGCCGTTGTAGGTGGCCGAGGCGACCGGCGGCGACAGCAGCGTCGAGGTGTCGATGGCGAAGGAGTCCTTCAGCGGCTGGATCCAGCCCTTGGCGGCGAACTCCGCGGTCCACGGCACGTCCATGGCGATGACGTCGTAGTCCGCCGACTTGGCCTGCAGATGCTGCACCAGATCGTCGTACTGCTGGGAGGCGTCGTTGGACTGCTCCTTGAACGTCACCTTCTCATCCGGGTGGGTGGCGTTCCAGCGCTCGATGAGCTGCTTGACCGCACCGGTCTCGGTGGTGTCCTTGCCCTCGACATAGGTGATCGGGCCGCGGCCGGTGAGGTTCTGCGAGGTGGGGTTGCTACCACTGTCGCTGGAGCAGCCTGCGGCGAAAGTCGCCGCTAGCAGCGCCGCCGACGTGACCGCTATGGCAGCACGCGGCACGAGCGACGATCGTAGGGACGACACCTTTTTCAACACCATCGCGGATACTCCAGATCGAGACGTGAGCGGCAGCACACTCAGCCGGTTGCACAAGGGAAGATACATGGTGGAGGTTCCCCGCGCCGGGACTACCTCGGACTTCGCACCACCCGCGGCGCGTATAGGCCCAGCTAGGCTGGGTGCCGATGGCTTCCCAGGACAAACTCCTCACCCGAATCGGCGGATTGCTGCGCCAGGCCGAATCCACCGACAACGAACACGAAGCCGAGGCCTTCCTCGCGGCGGCGCAGAGGCTGGCGACTCGCTCGGCCATCGATCTGACGGTGGCGCGGGCGCACATCGCGAGCCGGGAGCGGCGGCCGGTCCCGGTACAGCGGGTCATCCCCATCGGCGCGGCGGGCAAGCGCGGGCTGCGCACCTATGTGCAGCTGTTCGTGGCCATCGCCACGGCCAATGACGTGCGCTGTGATGTGACCCGCACCTCGACCACGGTGTACGCCTACGGATTCGACTCCGATATCGACACCTGCGAATCGCTGTACACGAGCCTGCTGGTGCAGATGGTGCGGGCCTCGGACCACTACATCAAATCGGGGTCCTACCGGAGCGCCACCACCGAGAAGATCGTGGTCGAATCCCGCTTCGGCCGGAAGGTCCAGCGCAAGGTGCAGGCGCCGGTCGCGGCGGTCACCGCCCGGCTGAACTTCCAGATGGCCTTCGCCGAGCGCATCGGCCGCCGCCTCGCCGAGGTGAAGGCGGAGGTGGAAGCCGAGGCCGTGCGCACCGATACCGGCACGAGCACGGGCACGGCATTGGCCTTGCGCAACAAGGAGCTCGAACTCGTCGACTTCTACACCAGCACCTCCGAGGCGCGCGGCACCTGGCGCGGGCCGCAGGAGTCCGCCGGGTATTCGGCGGCGGCCCGGCGGGCGGGGGATCGCGCCGGACGCGCCGCCCGATTGAGCGAATCCGCCGAATTGGGCGGGGCGCGCGGGCAACTCCCCCGGGGCGCGGGGTGAGCGTCCGGGATGCGCAGCGGTCGCGGGTCTACGACGCCGAACAGCTGGTGCGGCGCATGTTCGACCGGGCCGACGAGTTCGGGACGCGCACCATCGAGATGCACGGGTCGAACCTGACCCTGCCGATCGAGCGGCGGTTCGGCTCGGTGGCATCGGTGCAGACCTACGTCGATCGCGTGCTGGCGCTGAATTGGGTACGCGCGCAATGGGATCGGGCCGCCGAACCGGTGACCGTCCGGGCGCGCGCCGGGGCCGAGGCCGCGCACTACGAGGTCGAGGGCGCCGTGCTGGCCGTCCCGCTGCGCAGCGTCAACCGCGCCGACAGCCTGGTGCACCGCCGAAATGCCTGGGCGCTCAGAGAATTGGTGATCCTGCACGAACTCGCCCACCATCTCGAACCCGCCCGGTCCGAGACCGCCGCGCACGGCCCCGAATTCTGCGCCCGCTACCTGGATCTGGTGGACGGCATCATCGGCCCCGAGGCCGCGCTGCTGCTGCGCACCACTATGTACTCCTGTGGCGTGCGCATCGCCTGATTGCGTGATCCGGAATCCGATGTCATGATCGAAAACATGATCTCCTTCTACGGAAAGGCGGCCACCGCCTCGAAGCGGTGACCCCCGTGTCATCCCCGCAGCGGCGCAATGCCCGCGGGATTCCCCTGGCCGATCGAGTCGAGACCGCATGTCGACTGCGGGATGAATGGCTGCGCATCGGACTATCCACAGAACCAGCCGATCGGGATGCGGCCGAGCATGCCGTCACCGAGTTGTACCGGCTATTGGGTGAACCACCACCGGAATTCGTGTGGGTGCCCTCGCCCACGGCAGCAGCCGAAGTACTCCGGTCGGATCCGAGCAGGCTGCCGGATGGACTGGGTCGCCCGGACCACGGCAAACCCATTCGGCAATGGCCGCTCCTGCAGCGACTGATCGTCCTGAGATCCGAAATGCGGCATCGGATAATGGCGCGCATCGAGCCCACGGACGGGTGGATGATGTTCGGCGCCGCTGTCTCTCTGGGTGAGCTCACCACCATGACGCCCCGGGAAATGCTCGACGCGGGCGTCTCGGTCCGTCGCGTATTGGAGGCGGTGGTGCACCAGCCATTGCGGGAAACCTTGGCCGACAGCGTGTATCGGCCGCTGCGGACCGCATTGCTCGGCGAAGCGGGGAACAGCGGCGGCATTGCCGGATACGAGCGGTATGACCTGTGGGAGACCGCGTTCTTCGATATCTGCCAGACGGCTGGGCTTTTCGGCTATCGCCGCGATGCCGCGCAGCAGCTGGCGCACTGGGCGGAGCTGGGCCGGTCGACGGGTTGGTGGTGGCCTGGACCGCGTCGATGCGTCATGGCCGAACGCCCGATCGCGGTGTATACCGAACCGCAGGCGGGGGCGCTGTCAGGTGAGGTGAGGCTGCACCACGATCAGTGCCGTGCGGTCGAATTCGCCGATGGTGCAGGAATTTTCGTGCTGCACGGGACGCCGGTGCCGGAGTGGGTGATGACCGCGCCGACTATCGAACGGATCCGGGAGACGCCGAGTATCGAGGTGCGCCGCGCCGCGATCGAACGCATCGGCTGGGATCCCTATATCGAACAGACCGGGCTCACCTTGCTGTCGCACGCGCCCGATCCCGGGAATCCGGGTGCCGAATTGCGACTTTACGAATCACCCGACCGTGGCTGGCGCGGCACTACCCGATTGCTGCTGGTGGTCAACGGTTCCCGCGAACGCGACGGCACCCGTCGCCGCTACGGCCTCAACGTGCCCGGCGGCTTCGACGATGCGCTGGCGGCCGCCGGATGGACCTACGGGCTCTCCGGTGCGCAGTACGCAGAGCTGCTGCGCCGCACCTGAATACGAACCTTCCTATACCCGAGGTGATTACCGTGACTTCAACCAGTACCGCGCCAACCCTCGCCGATCTCACCGCCCGCACCGGCGTGGAGGTTCTGGACCACGTGGACCGCGAAGCCGGCATCCCGGTCCTCGCCGGTATCCAAGCTCAAGGCGATCTGATCGTCATTCCGCTCGATCTGCTCCCGCAGGTGCGCGTACCCAGCGTGCGCTGGACCGAAGTGCCCCCGGCCGGGGTCGAGATCATCCGCGGCGGCAGCTGCGCGAACCCGCATGTCCTGGTGGCGGATCCGGGCAGCTGCCGCTGGACGACCCGTGTCCATGACAGTGAGGGGCTCGCCCTCGGCTGCCTGGACACCAAGGACATCGCCTACCTCCTCCACCCGGAGCACGGCGGCAGCGGCATCGCTCCCGGCCACTACCTGATCCGTCGCCAGCGCGAGAGCACCTCCGGGGCCAGGGGTCACCGGCGCACCGCCCTCATCGCGGACTGAGTTCCTCGTCATTCCGGCGTGCTCTTGGCCGGAATCCGCAGCACCGTAGGAGATCCCGGCCAAAAGCATGCCGGGATGACGGGTGAGGGCGCGTGCCGGATGACGGGTGAGGCTTCTGTGTACGCGCTCAGGTGGCCAGCAGTGCGCGGACACGGGTCAGACGGTCACGCCACCAAGTGACGCGTTCGGGGTCGGGGTGCTGATATCGGTTCAGCAGTTCCGGGTCGGGGACCGGTGCGTGCCGGGGGACGGGCAGGTATCCGTCCACCGGGCGCACCGAGTCGGTCACCAGGTCGCCGGTGAACAGCGACAAAGTGTCCAGGCCGCAGGCGAAATCGAGGTCGGGAAGTGTTCCGGCCAGGGCGATCTGGGCGGCGAGGCCGAGGCTGGTTTCCAGCGCGGAGGAGACGAGGCAGGGCAGGCCGGCGGCCTCGGCGACCTGAAGTGCGCGGCGGACGCCACCGAGGGGAGTGCATTTCAGGACGGCGACGTCGGCCGCGCCCGCCACTGCCACGCGCAGGGGATCCTCCGCACGCCGGATGGATTCATCGGCGGCGATGCGCACGTCCACGCGGCGGCGGACGGCGGCGAGTTCCTCGACGGTGCGGCAGGGTTGTTCGACGTATTCCAAACCGCCTGCCGCCCTGTCGATCTGCTTGATCCGTTCGACGGCGGTGTCCACATCCCACACCGCGTTGGCGTCGACGCGGACCGCGCCGCCGGGGCCGAGGGCGTCGCGTACCGCGGCCACCCGGTCGAGGTCCTCGGACAGCGAGTCCGGGTGGTCGGCGACCTTCACCTTGGCGGTGCGGCAGCCCGAGGCGGCGACGATCTCACGGGCGCGTTCGGGGCCGACGGCGGGCACGATGCAGTTGACCGGCACCCGATCGCGGACCGGTTCCGGCCAGCCGATCGTCGCCTGCTCTACGGCGGTGGCCAGCCAGGCGACGGCCTCGCGGTCGTCGTATTCGGGGAAGGGACAGAATTCGCCCCAGCCGTTCGGCCCGGGAATGAGCATGCCCTCGCGAACCATGATCCCGCGGAACCGGGTTCGCAAGGGAATGGCGTAGACGATCGCGGCGTCGTAATCGGGTGCGGAGGCGCTCTCGGTCATTGCCGGGGAGCCTACTCGCGGCGGGTATCCGGCGGACTTCGGCCAGGTAGCGGGTAACGGGGTGGCGGCGGGCCCGTGGCGAGGACAGAATGCGAGAGACCGACCATCGACACCGGGGGAGCCCAGCGATATGTACCCGCCCAATGAACCGCGGCGTCCCGGTGCGGACAATCCCCGGTCGAATTCCGTACCCGGCCCGGGCGATGCGCCCTACCCGCGCGGCCTCGGCGACCCGGGCCAGATCCGCATCTCGGGCGGTCCGGATCTGCCACCGCAGCAGGGTGATCCGGCCCAGGCCCGGCATCCGGGCGGGCAGGGTCAACCACAGCCGCCGGGCGGACCACGCAATCCGCAAGGGCCGAGCCGTCCGCAGGGACCGGGCGGTCCGCAAGGCTCTCGAGGCCCGGGCGGGCAACAGGGGCAACAGGGGCCGGGTGGTCATCAGGGACCGCAGGGTGCGGGTGGTCCACAGGTCCCGGGTGGTCCACAAGGAGCGCAGGGCCCGGGTGGTCCGCCTCCGCAGGGCCCCAGGCACCCGCAGGATCAGGGTGCTCCGGCACATCCGCGAGGGCCGGGCGGTCCGCAGGATCAAGGTGCTCCCCCACATGGGCGGGGGCCGGGTGGTCCGCAGGATCAGGGCGCTCCCGCACATCCGCGGGGGCCGGGCGGTCCGCAGGGCCCGGGCGGCCCTGGGCATCCGATGCCCGGTGGCCCGCAGCGCCCGCAGAGTCCGGACGGCCCCGCAGGAGGTCCGGGCGGACCCGCGGGAGGTCCGAATGGACCTGCACGAGGTCCGGGCGGTCCGGGGCATGGTCCGGGTGGCGCACCTCCTCAGGGGCCGGGTGACCGCTCGCGGGCGCCGGGTCCCGGTGGCCCGCCGTCACATCCGGGCGGACCGGGGACGGGTGGTCTGCCTGTGCAGCGCGGACCGGGAACGGGTGGCCTGCCCGTGCAGCGCGCTCCGGGTGCGCCGGCTTTCGGGCCGAATACGAGTGGTGAACTGCCGCAGCAGTATCCGGTGACCATCGGTGAATCCTTCGATGCCGACGGCCCCACCCAGCGCGCGCCGATTGCCCGAATGGACAGCGGCCCAGAAGATTCCGCCGCGGAAGCCGCGCCGCGGGGCGCGTCCGCATCGCTGCGCCGCAAGGACGTGCTGTTGGGCGCACTGCTGTTCGTGGTGGACATCATCGCGGTCGCGGGCTGGTCCTATGCCCTGTTCGGCAAGGTCTTCGACCTGGTCCACAACAAGTGCACCGTGGTGGCGCGGGACTTCTCGGTCGACTGCGTGGTGCAGCGTCCGCCGAGTTCGGCTCTGCTGGGCCTGCTCATTGCCGGCGGCGGCATGTCCCTCGCGTTGATGGGAGCGCTCGTCGTCACCGCCGTCGCCGCCATGACCGGCCGCAAAGCCTGGATCTGGTCCGCCCTCGCGCTCCCGATCATCCTCGTGTGCGGTGCGATCGGATTCTTCCTCGTGTGAGTCCCGCGGATAATGGCGCATCCCCCGGAGACCGGGGATGCTGGAGGTATGGCGGAGTGGTGGCGGCCGCCATGGGGCTGGGCCGATCTTGTTGCCGCGGCGCTGATCTACCTGTTCGCGTGCGCCGCGGGTTGGGTGCTGGCGGCCTTCGTCCCGGAGTACGAGGGCCTGGTCCGAGAGCCGGGGCAGGCCCGGTACCTGCCCGTCGCGTACGCGATCGCCTGGTTCGGGATTGTGGTGACCCTCATGGTCGTTCCGCTCTGGATGCTTCAGGCGCGCAGATCGGGGCAGCGGGCGTGGCCGACGGCGCTGGTGGCCTTCCCGCTGCTGGCCTTTTCGTGGGTGCTGGGTCTACTGGCTGCGATGGTCGCGATATCGGTGTGAGATAACGGCTTTCACGCGAGCGCTGCTCTCCTTGCTCCAGTCCCGCCGTGACTGGCCGGGAGCATTGCTCGCCGATCGGCTGGGCATCAGCCCGCGCACGGTGCGCCGCGATGTCGATCGCCTGCGTGAGCTCGGGTATCCGATCGCGGCGATCAAGGGTCTGGACGGGGGATACCGGCTGGATGCCGGAAAAGAATTGCCGCCCTTGCTGTTCGATGACGATCAGGCCGTCGCGCTCGCGGTGGCATTACAGCTGGCCACTACCTCGGGGGCGGGAATCGAGGAGGCCGCGGCGCGGGCGCTGACCACGGTCCGACAGGTCATGCCCGCGCGCTTGCGGCGCCGGATCGACATGCTCGAGGTCACCGCCGTGCCGGGCCCCGAGGTTCTGCCGGACCCGCAGGTCGGCAGCGCGGTGCTCATGGCACTCGGCGCGGCCGTGCACGCGTGCGAGGTACTGCGGTTCGACTATGCCCAGGGGGCGGGAGCCGAGACGGACGGCTCCCTCGTACCGCCCCGCCGGGTGGAGCCGCACCACCTCGTAACCTGGAGCGGGCGTTGGTATCTCGTCGGCTGGGACCTCGATCGCGAGGATTGGCGCATCTTCCGCGCGGACCGGATCACCCCGCGCATTCCCACGGGCCCGCGTTTCGATCCGCGTGCGCTGCCGGGCGGGGACGTGGCCGCGTTCGTGGCGAGCAGGTTCCAGGGCTCCGAGGGCACCGGCGGCTGGCCGTGCCGCGGTGAGGTGATTCTCGACCTCCCCGCCGCGGTCGTTCTCGAATTCACCCGCGAGGGCCTGGTGGAGGCGCTCGGACTGGACCGCTGCCGGGTCGTGCTGGGCTCGTGGTCATGGCCCGCGCTGGCCGCCGCGTTCGGCCGGTTCGACGCCGATATCGAGGTCGTCGGGCCGCCTCTCCTGCGGGAGGCCTTCGCGCGGTTGGCCCGCCGCTGTGCCGAGGCGAGCGGCGGGCCGGGTGCGGGTCAGAGGCGTTCGTAGATGGTGGCGTTGGCCAGACCGCCTGCCTCGCACATGGTTTGCAGGCCGTAGCGGGCGCCGCGCTCGTGCATGGCGTGCACGAGGGTGGTGGCCAGGCGGGAGCCGGAGGCGCCGAGGGGGTGGCCCAGGGCGATGGCGCCGCCATTCACATTGACCTTGGACATATCCGCGCCGGTTTCCTCGGCCCAGGCCAGGACCACCGAGGAGAAGGCCTCGTTCACCTCGAAGAGGTCGATGTCGGAGAGGTCGAGTCCGCTGCGGCGCAGCACCTTTCGGGTGGCGGGGATGACGGCGGTCAGCATGAGCAGGGGATCGTCGCCGGCCACGGCGAAGCTGTGCAGCCGGGCCAGCGGGCGGAAGCCCAGCTGGGCGGCGCGCTCACTGGTCATGATCAGGACGGCCGAGCTGCCGTCGTTGATCTGGCTGGCATTGGCGGCGGTGATGTTCCAGCCGATCTGCGGGAAGCGGGCTGCCATCTCCTCGCTGTAGTAGGCGGGCCGCAGGCCGGCGAGGGTTTCCAGGGTGCTGCCCACCCGGATGCCCTCATCGGCGGTGAGTCCGGCGAGCGGGAGCAGCTGGGATTCGAAGGAGCCGTTCTTGGTTGCGGCGGCGGCCTTCTCGTGGCTGGCGAGGGCGAACTCGTCGAGCTGGGTGCGGGTCAGGCCCCATTTGGCGGCAATGAGCTCGGCGCTGATGCCCTGGGGGACCAGGCCCTCGGGGTACCGCTCGGCGAAGCCGACGCCGCTGACGTCCTCCGCGCCGAGGAGATTGGCGCCCATGGGAACTCGGCTCATGGATTCCACGCCGCCGGCGACCACGATGTCGTAGGCCCCGGCGATGACGCCCTGTGCGGCGAAGTGAATGGCCTGCTGGCTGCTGCCGCACTGGCGGTCCACGGTGGTGGCGGGGACGGATTCGGGATAGCCCGCGGCCAGGGCGGCGCGGCGGGTGAGGTTGGAGCCCTGTTCGCCGACGGCGGTCACCACGCCGCCGATCACATCGTCGATGAGGGCCGGATCGATCTCGCTGCGGCGCACCACTTCCCGCAGGCTGTGCGCGAACAGATCGGACGGATGCACGCCGTGCAGGGCCCCAGTGGCCTTGCCCTTGCCGATCGGAGTGCGTACCGCCTCGACGATGACTGCGTCTCTCATGGAGATCCCTTTCAGAAGGGTGGGGGAGTCGGGGGCGCAGCCCCCGAAGCCCCGGCTGGCTTCGTTGCTCTAAAGCCAGCGTAGGAGCTGACAATACTGGAGGCAAGTCAGCTTGGGTATGATGTGCACCATGCCGCTGGTACTCGAAGGACCGCTCAAAGACCTGAGCGCGTGGAAGCCCGACGCATGCTCCATCGCCAAAGCGCTGGACATCGTGGGGACCCGGTCGGCCATGCTCATCCTGCGCGAGGCCTACTACGGCACCAGCAGGTTCGACGGTTTCGCGAGCCGGCTGGGCATCACCGATGCGGCCGCGTCGAGCGCGCTGCGCAAGCTGACCGAGGCCGGGCTGCTGGAGAAGCGGCCCTATCGGGAAGAGGGCAAGCGCACCCGGCACGAATACGTGCTCACCAGAATGGGTTCGGATCTGCTCCCCGCGGTGGTCGCGCTGTGGCAATGGGGCGACGAATACCTGCAGGACGGCACCCCGCCGCTGGAGCGGCTCGAGGATTCGACCGGCGAACCGGTGCGCGTCGAACTGCGCAGCGCCGCCGGACACGAAGTGCCGCTGGAGAATCTGCGCGTCCGCGTGAACAAGAACTGGCGCCGCCCCCGCACGTGAGGGCGACGCCAGCCGATGCGATGGATCAGTTGAGCCGGCGGCCGTCGGCGGGATCGAAGAAGTAGATGTGCTCCGCCCCGGCCCCGAGATTGAGGCGGGTGCCCTTGGCGGGCGGGTTGCGCCAATCCGCGCGCGCCACAATGGTTTCGTCGCCGCCGACCGCGCCCAGGGTGCGGCCGTAGATGTAGGCGTCGGAGCCGAGCTCCTCCACCACGTCCACCTCCATGGCGATGCCGGTGCCATTGCCGGTGGGCTCGAGGTGCTCGGGCCGGATGCCGACCACCACGGTGCCGCCGGTGGCATCGGCGACCGAGCGGGGCAGCGGCAGCGGGCAGCCGCCCAGCATGAGGACGCCCTGCTCGATCGGCAGGGTGAACAGGTTCATGGCGGGGGAGCCCATGAAACCGGCCACGAACAGGTTGGCGGGATTGCGGTACAGGTCGCGCGGGGAGGCGCACTGCTGCAGCAGGCCGTCCTTGAGCACGGCCACGCGGTCGCCCATGGTCATGGCCTCGACCTGGTCGTGGGTGACGTAGACGGTGGTGGTGCCGAGACGGCGCTGCAGCTGGGCGATCTGGGTGCGGGTCTGCACGCGCAGTTTGGCGTCCAGGTTGGACAGCGGCTCGTCCATGAGGAACACCTGGGGCTGGCGCACGATGGCCCGGCCCATGGCGACGCGCTGGCGCTGACCTCCGGAGAGCGCCTTGGGCTTGCGGTCCAGGTACTGCTCCAGGTCGAGGAGCTTGGCGGCCTCGCGCACCCGCTGATCGCGTTCGGCCTTGGCGACCTTGGCCATCTTGAGGGCGAAGCCCATGTTCTCGGCCACGCTCATATGCGGGTAGAGCGCGTAGTTCTGGAACACCATGGCGATATCGCGTTCCTTGGGCTCGGCGTGCGTGACGTCCTTGTCCCCGATGAGGATCCGGCCGTCGCTCACCTCCTCGAGCCCGGCGAGCATGCGCAGCGAGGTGGATTTGCCGCAGCCGGAGGGGCCGACCAGAACCAGGAATTCGCCATCGGCGATCTCCAGATTCAGCTGGTCGACGGCGGGTTTGGCCGAGCCCGGGTACAGCCGGGTGGCCTGGTCGAAAGTCACTGTTGCCATGGTGGTGCAACCCTTCACCGGCAGGAACGTGCCGGACGATCCGTTGTAGAGGGATGGGCCCGGCGGCGTGCCGGTTCCGGCCACGATGGTAGTTCGCGGCGGGCGAACAGTCCGGGCGGAGTGGATGTGAACGCAGTAGCCTCGAATGGGTCTCGCGATGCCGGATCCCTGAAAAGAGGATGTACATGAGCCGACCGGTTCGTATCGGAGTTCAACTACAGCCGCAGCACGCGCCCGATTACGGATTGATTCGCGATGCGGTGCGCCGGGCCGAGGACGCCGGCGTCGACATCGTCTTCAACTGGGACCACTTCTATCCGCTGACCGGCGATCCCGAGGGCGCGCACTTCGAATGCTGGACCATGCTGGGCGCCATCGCCGAACAGACCGAACGGGTCGAGCTCGGTGCGCTGGTCACCGGCGGCGGCTACCGCAATCCGGATCTGCTCGCGGATATGGCGCGCACGGTCGACCACATCAGCAACGGCCGCCTGATCCTCGGCATCGGCGCGGGCTGGTTCCAGAAGGACTACGACCGGTACGGCTACGACTTCGGTACGCCCGGAACGCGATTGGCGCTGCTGAAGGACTACCTGGCCCGCATTACCGACCGCCTGGCCAAGCTGAACCCGCAGCCGACCCGCGATATCCCCCTCCTCATCGGCGGCGGCGGTGAGCGGAAGACGCTGCGCCTGGTCGCCCAGTACGCCGATATCTGGCACAGCTTCGCCGATCTGGAGGTGCTGCGGCGCAAGACCGGCATCCTGGCCGAGCACTGCGCGGAGGTCGGCGCCGATGCCGCGGCCATCGAGAAGTCGGTGAGCTGGCCGGGTCCGGAGCAGGCGGCGGCGTACGTGGAACAGGGAGTGTCGCTGTTCACGATCGGTTCCAGTGGCCCGAAGTACGACCTGAGCGGGGTCGAGGAAGCCATTCGCTGGCGCGACCAGAACTCTGACTGACCGCAACTCTGGACATGTCCACCACCCCCACTAGGGTGGTTTGTCATGGTTTGCTTGCGCACGTCCAGGTCCCGGCATACAGGTCGGCGACCTCGCGTACTGGCGGTCGCGGGGGTGTTGCTGGTCACTCTCGGACTGGCGGCGGCCGGAGCCGGGCCCGCAGTGGCCCAGAACACCGACCTCTGTTCGCCACCCGGACTGTCGGCCGCCAGCGCGGCGCCCACCAATCTCGCGACCGGGCCGCAGACGCCGTCCTCGGACAAGTACACGACGGCGCGCACCGAATCGCTCGATCGCGTCGACGTGAGCAAGCTCGGCCTCATTACGCCGGGCAAGCTCAGCGTCGGCACGCTCTCGGACGCGCCGCCGAGCATCTGCGTGAACTCCAAGGGCGCCTTCACCGGCTTCGACAATGAGCTGCTGCGGGCCATCGGCGCGAAAATCGGCCTGCAGGTGGAGTTCACCGGCACCGAGTTCGCCGGCCTGCTGGCGCAGGTGGCCAATGGGCGTTTCGATGTCGGCTCGTCCAATATCACCACCACCGACGCGCGCCGGAATACCGTCGGCTTCACCAATGGCTACGACTTCGGCTACTTCTCCCTGGTGGTGCCGAACGGCAGTGCCATCCGAGGCTTCTCGGACCTGAACAGCGGCACCCGGATCGGCGTGGTGCAGGGCACCGTGCAGGACGAGTACGTGGTCAACGAGCTGCGCCTGGACCCGGTGAAGTTCCCGGACTACAACACCGCCTACGCGAATCTGAAGACCGGGCAGATCGACGCCTGGGTGGCTCCGTCGGCGCAGGCGGTGGGCGCCATCAAGCCGGGCGATCCGACCTCGATCGTGCAGAACACCTTCAGCCTCAACAACTTCGTCGGCTACGCGGTGCGCAAGGACAACCAGCCGCTCATCGACGCGCTCAATGCCGGGCTGGACGCGGTCATCGCCGACGGCACCTACAGCCGGCTCTACGAGGACTGGGTGCCGCGCGAGCTGCCGCCGGGCTGGAAGCCGGGCTCGAAAGCCGCTCCCGCGCCGCAGCTTCCGGACTTCGCCGCCATCGCGGCCCAGAATGCCGACGGCAAGCCGGACAACTCCGCGGTGCAGCCGAAGTCGACGCTGGCGCAGCTGAAGGACACCTTCTTCGAGTGGGAGCTCTACAAGAAGGCCTTCCCGGACCTGATCAAGACCGGTCTGCCCAATACCCTGATCCTGGCGGTGGTCTCGGGCGTGCTCGGCACGGTGATCGGCATGCTGCTGGCGGTCGCGGGCATCTCCCGCACGCGCTGGCTGCGCTGGCCGGCCCGGGTCTACACCGATATCTTCCGCGGCCTGCCCGCGGTGGTCATCATCCTGTTGATCGGCCTGGGCGTGGGCCCGGTGGTCAAGAACCTCACCGGCAATAATCCGTACTGGCTGGGCGCGGTGGCGCTGGGCCTGCTGGCCTCGGCCTATATCGGCGAGATCTTCCGCTCCGGCATCCAGTCCGTGGAGGCCGGTCAGCTGGAGGCGGCGCGCGCCATCGGCTTCGGCTACCGGCAGGCCATGACCCTGGTGGTGATTCCGCAGGGCGTGCGCCGGGTGCTGCCCGCGCTGATGAACCAGTTCATCGCGCTCATCAAGGATTCCTCGCTCATCTACTTCCTGGGTCTGCTGGCGACCCAGCGCGAGCTGTTCGCGGTGGGCCGGGATCTCAACGCGCAGACCGGGAATCTGTCGCCGCTGGTGGCGGCGGGCCTGGTGTATCTGGTGCTGACGATCCCGCTCACGCATCTGGTCAACTACATCGACAACCGGATGCGCACGGGCCGCGACGAGAAGACCATCGACCCGGTCGAGCAGGCCGTGATCACGGAAGGGCGTGGAGCATGAGCGGTCAGGCGCGGAGGAGGCAGCGGAGCGTAACCGTCAGCGACCGCATCGCGAAGCGATTCGATGGGGGGTGGCGGTCGGGCGACGGGTGGGCGCGCCCCGCTCATGCTCGAAAGGACACTGCCGCATGAGTGCCTCCCTCACCGGAACCGGGCTGCATGTGACGCTGGGCGGCAACGAGGTGTTGCGCGGCGTGGACATTCACGTCGACGCGGGGAAGACCACCACGGTCATCGGGCCCTCGGGCTCGGGCAAGTCGACGCTGCTGCGGGTGCTCAACCGGCTGTACGAGCCCAGCAAGGGTGACATCCTGCTGGACGGGAAGTCAGTGCTGCGGGATAACCCGGACGAGTTGCGCCGCAAGATCGGCATGGTGTTCCAGCATTTCAATCTGTTCCCGCACATGACCGTCGCGGAGAACATCGCGCTGGGACCGCGCAAGCTGCACGGCTTGTCCAAGGAGCAGGCGCGCGCCCTGGCGCTGGAGCAGCTGGAGGCCGTGGGGCTGGCGGGCAAGGCCGATGTGCGGCCCGCCAATCTGTCCGGCGGACAGCAGCAGCGCGTGGCCATCGCGCGGGCGCTGGCCATGAAACCGCAGCTCATGTTTTTCGACGAGGCCACCTCGGCGCTGGATCCGGAATTGGTGAAGGGCGTGCTCGCGCTCATGGCGGAGCTGGCGCGGGGCGGTATGTCCATGGTCGTGGTGACGCACGAAATGGGTTTCGCCCGTTCGGTTTCCGATCAGGTGGTCTTCATGGATCATGGTCGGGTGGTCGAAACCGGTACCCCGGACGCACTGTTCGACAATGCGGAGACGCCGCGCCTGCGGCAGTTCCTCTCCCAGGTGCTCTGAACCGGAGGCGGGATGCGGCGGCCTGCCGCATCCCCCCGGCTAACTAAGGGCAACCTAATTGGTCGGTTGTTCACCTGGCCGTCTCCTCCGGCTCTCCTAACCTGGTTACCGTGCGCCCGAACGACCGAACTTGGGAGCATGCAGTGACTCTGAAACCCCTGGCCCTCTTCGTGAAGCACGACGGCGCGTCCTCGCGTGCGTCGGTCACCTGCCAGTACAAGTGTGGCAACGCGTGCTTCCACGAGGTCCCCAACGACTCGAAGAACGAGTACTTCGGCGATATCGTGGCCGCCATGTCGCGTCGCCGCGTACTGCAGGGCGGCGCGGCCGTAGTGCTCGCGGTCGGCGCGGGCAGCGTGCTGGCCGCCTGTGGCGACGACACCACCACCAATACCGCCGCCGAGGCGGGCACCGGGACCGGCACCGACTTCACCGCGGTCGCCCCCAACAAGGAGGATGCGGTCGTCATCCCCGAGGGCTACGAGCAGGGCGTGGTCATTCGCTGGGGCGATCCGGTGCTGAAGGACGCGCCGCAGTTCGACTTCGGCAAGCAGACCGCCGCCGCCCAGGCCAAGCAGTTCGGTTTCAACAACGACTTCGCGGCGCTGCTGCCGGTCCCCGGCAAGGACAATGAATTCCTGCTGGTGGTGAACCACGAATACACCACCGAGCCGTTCATGTTCGCCGGCTACAACCCCGACGCGCCCACCCGCGAGCAGTTCGAGATCTCCCTTGCCGCGCACGGGCTCTCGGTGGTCGGCGTCAAGGGCGAAGCCGGCTCGGGCAAGCTCACCCCCGTCATCGGCGAGTACAACCGCCGCATCACCGGCACCACCGAGTTCACCCTCACCGGCCCGGCCGCGGGCAGCGATCTGCTCAAGACCTCCGCCGACCCGACCGGCACCAAGGTGCTCGGCACCCTCAACAACTGCTCCGGCGGCGTGACCCCGTGGGGCACCGTGCTTTCCGGCGAGGAGAACTTCAACCAGTACTTCGCCGGCGTGCTGGCCGACCCGGCCGCGCAGGCCCGCGGCAAGCGCTACGGCCTCGGCCACCCGGGTGCGGGTCAGGGCGAAATGCCCCGGCGCTGGGAGACTTTCGACAAGCGCTTCGATGTGGCGCAGGAGCCGAACGAGTCCAACCGCTTCGGCTATGTGGTCGAGGTGGATCCGTGGGACCCCTCCTCCGCCCCGATCAAGCACACCGCCATGGGCCGGTTCAAGCACGAGGCCGCCAATATCTACGTCACCGAGGACGGCACCGTGGTCGCCTACTCCGGCGACGACGAGCGCTTCGACTACATGTACAAGTTCGTATCGTCCAAGAAGATCGAGAAGGGCGACACCGCCGCCGCCCGCAAGGCGAACATGACCATCCTCGATCAGGGCACCCTGTACGTCGCCAAGCTGACCGGCGATCACCCGGATCAGATCGACGGCAGCGGCAAGGTCCCGTCGGACCAGGGCTTCACCGGTAAGGGCCAGTGGATTCCGCTGCTGGAGACCGGCGCCGACGGCAAGGGCAAGTCGCTGGTCGACGGCATGACCGCCGAGGAGGTCGCGGTCTTCACCCGCCTGGCCGGCGACAAGGTGGGCGCCACCAAGATGGACCGCCCCGAGGACTTCGAGGCCAACCCCAAGACCGGCAAGGTCTATGTCGCGCTGACCAACAACAAGAACCGCGGCGATGAGGGCAAGGCCGGCGTGGACGAGGCCAACCCGCGCAAGCAGAACAAGAACGGCCAGGTCCTCGAGCTCGTCGACGATCACAAGGGCACCTCGTTCACCTGGTCCCTGCTGCTGGTCTGCGGTGACCCGAAGGAGGCCGACACCTACTTCGCCGGCTTCGACAAGACCAAGGTCAGCCCCATCTCCTGCCCGGACAACCTGGCCTTCGACCCGCACGGCAACCTGTGGATCTCCACCGACGGCAATGCGCTGAAGTCCAATGACGGCCTGTTCTCGGTCGCCCTCGAGGGCGCCAAGCGCGGTGAGACCAAGCAGTTCCTCACCGTGCCGATCGGCGCCGAGACCTGCGGTCCCATCATCACCAAGGACCGCGTCCTGGTCTGCGTGCAGCACCCGGGCGAGACCGACGGCGCCTCGGCCGACAAGCCCTCCTCGCACTGGCCCGACGGCGGCGCCAACCAGCCGCGTCCGTCCGTGGTCGCGGTCTGGAAGAAGGGCGGCGAGATCGGCGTGTAGTCCCCAGGGGCACAACGCATGACGAGGGTGGACCGGCTCGGAGCCGGTCCACCCTCGCTGCTGTCGAGATCTCAGTCCTGCTCGCCCCCGAACACCGCGTCGACGAGCTGCTGCGTCGCGGCCTGGAACGCCGGGGCCAGCGACAGGTCGGCGTCGTCGATGTAGTTCAGCGCCGCGGTCAGGATGGTGCCGCCGTCCGGCGTGCTGTACATCAGCGCGCCGTGCCCCGCGGCCCCGCCATTGTGGGTGATGACGGTGCCGCCTCCGGCGAGCGGCTGCACGAACACGCCCAGGCCGTAGCCGACCTTGGCTTCCGGGGTGAGCATCTCGGCCAGCAGCGCAGCCGGCAGCAGCTTGCCGCCCACCAGCGCGGCGATGAAGGTGCGCAGATCCGCGGTGGTCGAGATCATGTCGCCGCCATTGGAGATCCACGACGGGTTCTGGCTGGTGACATCGACGGTCTGATCGTCGTAGCGGTAGTAGGCGTGGGCGTGCGGTTCGGGGACCTCGGTATCCGTGCCCGGCACCACGGTGCCCGACAGCCCGAGCGGCCCGATGATCAGCCGCTGCGCCTCCGCGGCGAACGAACGGCCGGTGACCTTCTCGATCAGCAGCTTGGCGAGGGCGTAGTTGGTGTTGGAGTAGCTCCAGTCCGCGCCCGGCTCGAAGCGCGCCGGCTTGGCCAGCGCGAACCGCACCAGCTCCTCCGCGGTGTAGGTCTGGAACCGGTTGTCCACCCACTCCTTGCCCGCGGTGGTGGCGGGAATGCCGGGCACCACGGTCCCGTCCTCGAAGTACTCGCCGGTGAAGTTGAAGATCCCGCTGGTGTGCTGCAACACCATTCGCACCGTGATCCGCTCGTCCAACCCGAGCTCCGGCAGGTACCCGGCCACCGGGGCATCCAGTTCGATGCTGCCCTCGGCCACCAGCTGCAGCACCACGGTCGCGGTGAAGGTCTTGGTATTGCTGCCGATCCGCACGTGCCCGTCGATCGGCGGCTCGGTGTGCCCGCCCAGCTCGGCCACCCCGGCGCTGGCGGCCCACTCGCCCTGCTCGTCGCACACCCGCAGCGACACGCCGGTGAATCCGGCTTCGATCATGTCCCGCAGGACCTTTCGCAGTTCCGGACGATCCTGGTCGGTGAGGTTGATGGTCATGGCGTTGCGCTCCTTCGAATCCGCTGTCCCCGGGCGGGACCTGATCACGGGAGCAACATTCGCCTGCCGTCCTGACACCGGGCAGTCACCGGCCTGACAGAGCGGCTGACACGGGGTGCATAGGGACGCATCGCCTGATCCCACCTGGGCTTTGCCAACACGGTGCAGAAACTGGCCGACCGTCCTAGCCTGGAGCCCATGAGCGGGGATCTGGGGGAGCGCCTCCGGTCTGTGCGGAAACGGAAGGGACTCAGTCAGCGCGAACTTGCTGAGATCTCGGGTGTCTCCCTGTCCTTCGTTCGGAAGATCGAGCAAGGCGAGCGCGACGACATTCGGATGGACAAGCTTCGCCGCTTGTCTGTCGCGCTGCAATGTCCGCTTTCGACGCTTCTCGGCCCCAATCCAGCACCGCCGGAGAGCCGCGCAGGCCAGATCTGGCAGGCCGCCTGTCATGCCATTACGACACCAGGTCCGGCGGAACCCTTGGACCCGGCCGAGGAACGCGGTCTCGGCGAATCACTCATCGCAGCGGTGAAGCTGTACCACGACAACGAATACGACCATCTATCTCGAATCCTGCCCGGACTGGTCAACGAAGGCGAAGGCGCATCCCCCCTGATGCGCTCTCGCATTCTGCAACTGGCCGGATCGGTGATGGTGCAGACCCGGCAACTTCAGCCTGCCCGGGTGGCGCTCGAACGATCTCTCGCCGAGGCCGAGACGACCGGAAACGTGTTGGATGCTGGATCGGCAGTGATCACGTTGTGCTGGTTGCTGCTCGTCGAGCGACAGTTCGAGCAGGTGCGCAACCTGGCCGCACAGTGGGCGGACCGTGTGGAGCCGCGGCTGTCGGTGGCCACAGAGCAGGAGATCTCCACGTGGGGGTGGCTGCTGTTGCGTGGATCGGCTGCAGCGATACGAGACAACCGCTCAGACGAAGCCGACGACATGATGCGGCTGGCACAAGCTGGAGCGATCGCGATACGCCGCGAGTCCGGCGGCTATCACCAGTACTGGACAACATTCGGTCCGGCGACGGTCGCCATGAAGCGGGTCGAGAACGCCGTGGTCGACGACCGACCGGATCTGGCGCTGCGTCTGGCTCGTGACGTACCGCCTGGGCTCCGGCCTACATCGGACAACCGGAACAGACATCTGCTCGACGTGGCCTCCGCTCACCTGGAGTTGCGCCGCTATGACACCGTGTTCGAAGTCCTGCAGCAACTTTCGCGTGAAGCACGACCTTGGCTGGTGGAGCAGCGACTCGCGCGCGATCTGCTCGGCCGGTTGATAACCAAACGGCGAACCCTCACCGACGACATGCGAGAGCTGGCCGACCTCATCAAGCTCGAATACTGAGTCTCAATTCTTCTCGGGTTCCGATCGAAGGTTGCCCACGCGCTGCCAGTGGCACTTCCGCACGGTCATCGCGGAAAGTGCCATTGTGGCCGAATCCCGCTGAGGTGAAGCTGATCTCAGCACTCGAAGCCAGCTTGTCCCTTTCATCCTTGTGGCCGGGTGCACTCCATCCGTTGCACCGAGCCGGAGGTCCCGACATGGAAATCATCCTCACCGCCGCACTTCTTGCGCTCGTTCTGGTTTCGGCGGTGGCAACGTCGATCCAGACAGGCACCACACGCCACCATCATGGGCCGACCGTCGCGCAGATCCAGGCGCGGATAGCTGCCGAGTCGTCACGCACCTACGTACCGCTCGGGCGGGGGTGCTGAACATGTTCAAGCAGCCCAGTGCTACCGGCTACCTGCGCTCGGATGTCTCTGGGGCGCGGCAACAGTGGGACGAAAACGAGATCCGCGGTAGCGCAGCCAAACTCGGCTTCGATCTGCGCAAGACAATTGTGTTCGGTCCGCACACCGACCGGCCCATCCACCGGTTGCGGGTCAGCGTGGACCGGCTCGGCGTCGACGCCGTCTTCGTTCCCAGCGCCGCCCACTTCGCTGGCGGCGAAATCCCGCCCGAACTCGTAGCCGTGGCCGCTGTGGTCACATTGTCGCCGGAGACCGTGCACGCCCGCACGACCGGCGTCGACGCCGAACGGAGCACGGCCTCATGATCGATACCGACCTGTACAGTCCCGAACTCGAGCGGCTGCTCGGGCATGCCGATCGAATCGCCCAGTTCGCGCACCGTCACTCGATCTGAAACACCGTCGACCGGGAACTGGTGGCGGACCCTTCTCGCGGAATGCCGCCACCAGTTCCCGGTGATCGCATGACCAACTGCGGCGCGGTGTGTCGTTAGGTCCTGGTGAGTACCTGGCCCGCAATACGTGGCATCCCGCCTACCTCGTCGTCGACGGTCTGTGGCACGAACGCGGCGACCTCGGTCTGCGGGCCGATGTCAGCGACGTGCGGGCAGCGGAGTGGACGACGTTCGTTACCGAACAAATCGCACACTTGCCGGAAGACACACTGATCACGTCCATCGACTGTCACACCTGAGGAAATTCAGGACGTCGGCGATCAGGCGGGGATCCTTGATGGCACTGAGGTGCGATGCTCCGGGGTAGACGATCGCGCGTGCGTCCGGGATGCCGTCGGCGGTGTGATGGAAGTTCGCGATCGGATAGCAGGCGTCGCTGTCACCGCCGAGAATCAGTGTCGGCATGGTGATTTCACTCAGACGGTCGGTCAGGTCGAAGCCGTCTTCGGCGCGGATGAAGTTCAGCATGGCGGCGGGGTCCTCGGGGCGCACGAACGGATCCACCAGCCACATGAGTGGTGCGGCCAGGCGGGCGAACGCCGGATTCTTGATGGTGATCGCCGCGCCGTGGTGGAGTCCGCGACGGCCTGCTGCGACCGCTTCCGCGTAGTTCAGCTGTGCGGCCCGGGCGTGCGGCTCGAGCCGGTATCCCGAGGAGACGGTCACCAGTTTCCGCACGGCCTCGGGGTGGTCGGCGGCCAGTTGCAGGGCGATCGAGCCGCCGGAGCTGACACCGATCACGTCGACCGGTTCGCCGAATTCCGCGTGCAGGGCGGCGGCGTGCTGGGCGGCGACGTCGGCCATGGTGGTGCCCGCCGGGGTGCCGGGCGCGCGGTTCACCGCGTAGACGCGGAATCGCTCGGCGAACGGGCGCAGGGTTTTGAGCTCCGAATCCCGCATCCAGCCGGTGGGATTGGCGAAATTCGGGGTGAACCAGCGCAGGAACACCAGTGGGCGCCCGGATCCCGATGCCAGGTAGGGCAGGCCGTGCCCGAGTGTTCCTTCGACGACGCCGAGTTCGGTCGCAAGGGCGGACTGCGCCATGGGGGGTCCTCCGGGTCTAGGTGACTGGGCAGGTCCCACTGTGCTGTCACCGAGCCGGGCCGTCCATGACCGCGGAGGTCATGGACGGGACAGGACTCAGCCGGCGGGCTGGCAGGCGTCGCGCAGCGAGCAGGCGCCGCAGGAGCTGCCGCAGCCGCCGATTTCCTCGGCGGGGGCGTTGGCGGCCATGGCCTTCTCGGCGGCGGCCGCGCCGGCGCCGAGGGTGAAGACGGCGATGACCACGGCCACGGCCGGGATGAGGAGGCCCGGAATGCCGGAGCCGACGAGGGCCACGGCGCCGCTGGCGGCGAGCAGGACGCCGGCCATGATGGTGGTGGGGGCGGCCACGCGATTGGCCAGCTTGAAGTTCTCCTCGGTTTTCAAGGCCGCTTCGGAGTGGACTCCGAAGTAGCGGTTGCCGGGAAGGGTCCCGGTCAGGCCGAGGAGTCCGGTGACAACGGCCACCGCCGACAGAGCGAAGAGGATGAGCGCCACCACGAACACCACGTCAGGCTACATCGTCGCCAGTTTCGACCACGCTCGAGGTTCGGGCCGTCCCGATTCTGGACTGAGTGGAGCGGAGGAGCGAAGCGGGGGAGCGGAGGGAGGGAAGAATCGGGACCAAGGGGCCCGAACCCTGCCCGGAGCGAAGCGGAGGGCGAATGGGACACAGACCTCTTTTGGGTGTGAAGGTACGCACGCTTTACCCTGGTGAGCGACCTTATCGGGGATCGGCTAGGAACAAGAAGGCAGGACCGTGCAGGACTCACGTGTGACCGATACGCCCACCGCGGCCGCGGCGGGGACCAGCGACGTTCCTGCACACCGTTACAACGCCGACCTCGCCGGGCAGGTGGAGAAGAAGTGGCAGCAGAACTGGCAGGAACGGGGAACGTTCTACGCCCCTAATCCGGTCGGCCCGCTGGCCGGTGAGAGCCCGGCCGACAAGCTGTTCATCCAGGACATGTTCCCGTACCCGTCGGGCGCGGGCCTGCACGTCGGGCATCCGCTGGGCTATATCGCCACCGACGTGTTCGCGCGGTATCACCGCATGCACGGCCGGAACGTGCTGCACGCCCTGGGTTACGACGCCTTCGGCCTGCCGGCCGAGCAGTACGCGGTGCAGACCGGCGCGCACCCGCGGGTGACCACCGAGTCGAATATCGCCACCATGCAGCGGCAGCTGGATCGCCTGGGCCTGGGCCACGATCGCCGCCGCTCCTTCGCGACCACCGATCCCGAGTACTACAAGTGGACGCAGTGGATCTTCCTGCGCATCTACAACGCCTGGTACGACGAGGCGCTGGGCAAGGCCCGCCCGATCGGCGAGCTGATCGAGGAGTTCGAGGCCGGGAAGCGCTCCGACAACGGCCGCGACTGGTCGGATATGAGCCCGGCCGAGCGCAATGCCCTGATCGACTCCCATCGCCTGGTCTACCAGACCGATTCGATGGTCAACTGGTGCCCGGGCCTGGGCACGGTGCTGTCCAATGAGGAGGTCACCGCGGACGGCCGCTCCGAGCGCGGCAACTTCCCGGTGTTCCGCAAGCGCCTGTGGCAGTGGATGATGCGCATCACCGCCTACTCCGATCGCCTGGTCGACGACCTGGACGAGCTGGACTGGCCGGAGAACGTCAAGTCCATGCAGCGCAACTGGATCGGGCGTTCGCGCGGCGCGCAGGTGAAGTTCGAGGCCGGCTCCGAGCTGATCGAGGTCTTCACCACCCGCCCCGACACCCTGTTCGGCGCGACCTATGTGGTGCTGGCCCCCGAACACGAGCTGGTGGACCGGCTGACCGAGGCCGCCTGGCCCGCGGGCACCGATGCCCGCTGGACCTTCGGCGATGCCGACACTCCGGCCGAAGCCGTTGCCGCCTACCGCAAGTCGATTGCCGCCAAGTCGGATCTGGAGCGCCAGGAGAACAAGGAGAAGACCGGCGTCTTCCTGGGCTCCTACGCCACCAACCCGGTGAACGGCGCGCGCATGCCCGTCTTCATCGCCGACTACGTGCTGAGCGGCTACGGCACCGGCGCCATCATGGCCGTCCCCGGCCACGACGCGCGCGACTGGGACTTCGCCACCGCCTTCGGCCTGCCCATCCTGGAAGTCGTTGCGGGCGGCGATGTTTCGGAGGCCGCCTACACCGGCGAGGGCCCGCTGGTGAATTCCGGCTACCTGGACGGCCTGGATATCGAGGCCGCCAAGGCCAAGGTCATCGCCGAACTGGAGGCCAGCGGCCACGGGCACGGCAAGATCCAGTACAAGCTGCGCGACTGGCTGTTCGCCCGCCAGCGCTACTGGGGTGAGCCCTTCCCCATCGTCTACGACGAGAACGGCGCACCGCACGCGCTGCCGGAATCCATGCTGCCGGTGACGCTGCCGGAGATGGAGGACTTCGCCCCGGTCACCTTCGATCCGGACGACGCGAACTCCGAGCCCTCCCCGCCGCTGGCCAAGGCCGCCGACTGGGTGAACGTGACCCTGGATCTGGGCGACGGCCCCAAGCGGTACCGCCGCGACACCAATGTCATGCCCAACTGGGCGGGCAGCTCCTGGTATCAGCTGCGCTACGCGGATCCGACCAATACCGAAGCGTTCTGCGCCAAGGAGAACGAGGAGTACTGGCTGGGCCCCAAGCCCGCCATCCACGGCCCCAAGGATCCGGGCGGCGTCGATCTGTACGTCGGCGGCGTCGAGCACGCGGTGCTGCACCTGCTGTACGCCCGCTTCTGGCAGAAGGTCCTGTTCGATCTGGGGGATGTCACCGGCTACGAGCCGTATCGCCGCCTGTTCAACCAGGGCTACATCCAGGCCTACGCCTACACCGACGAGCGCGGCGCGTACATTCCGGCCGCCGAGGTGGTGGAGCGCGACGGAAAGTTCTTCTGGACCAATGAATCCGGCGCCGAGATCGAGGTGTTCCAGGAGTACGGCAAGATCGGCAAGTCGCTGAAGAACGCCATCTCCCCCGACGAGATGTGCGATCTGTACGGCGCGGACACCTTCCGCTTCTACGAGATGTCGATGGGCCCGCTGGACACCTCCCGCCCCTGGGCCACCAAGGATGTCGTCGGCGCGCACCGCTTCCTGCAGCGCGTCTGGCGCCTGGTGGTGGACGAGGAGACCGGCGCGGTCAAGGCCACCGAGGCCGAGCCGGCCCCGGAAACCCTGCGCCTGCTGCACAAGACGATCGCCGGCGTGGACGACGATCTGGCCAACCTGCGCGACAATACCGCCGGCGCCAAGCTGATCGAGCTGACCAACCACCTGACCAAGACCTATCCGGACGGTGCGCCGCGCTCGGTGGTGGAGCCGCTGGTGCTCATGCTGGCCCCCATGTCCCCGCATATCGCGGAGGAGCTGTGGGAGCGCCTGGGCCACACCGAATCTCTGGCCCACGGCCCGTTCCCGATCGCGGATCCGGCGCTGCTGGTGGCGGATTCGGTGGAGTACCCGATCCAGGTCAACGGCAAGGTCCGCAGCCGGGTCAGCGTCCCCGCCGACGCCGATCAGGCCGCGGTGCATGCCGCCGCCCTGGCGGACGAGAAGATCGCGGAACTGCTGGGCGGCAAGGATCCCCGCAAGATCATCGTGGTGCCCGGCCGCCTGGTGAACATCGTCGCCTGACGGCGGATCCCTGACCGCCGCCATGCTTTCGGGCCGGTACGCCATGCGTACCGGCCCGAGTCGCGCAGCGGGTATCAGCCCTCGAAGGTGCCGATGACGTTGGGCTCGCCGACCGGCACGCTGGCGGCGGCGCAGACGTACTGCAGATCCACGGTCTGGCGCGGCTCGATGCGGGCGCTGACGGTGCCGAAGTTGGTGCCGAACTCGTCCTGGCAGGTCACGGTGCCACTCACCAGGTAGACGCGGTCGGTGTTATTGGTGCAGGTGATGCCCGAGCACTTCAGGCCCGGGGTCATCCCGCCACCGCCACCCAGCGGGAAAGCGCCGGCCGCGGGAGCGGTGAGCCCGACGGTTGCCGTGAGCAGTGCGGACGCCACACCGACGCCCAGTGCGAAACGATGGCCCATGAATAACTCTCCTGTTCTTGGCCCGACCCGCCCATGAGGATAGCGATGACCTTGCTCTCCGGCATAGGCGATACCTCTTATTCCGCAACGTTTTCCCGGAATTCGTCGCGAATCGGGCGGGAATCCCACTGGGCGGGACCGGGTCCGGCGCGACGGGCCTGACGTGCTACCGCGCAGTGGGCCTTGTGCGCTACCGCGCAGTGGGCCTTGTGCGCTACCGCGCAATGGGGCGCAGCACGACCTCGGTGGGATGGGCGTCGGGCGGGGTCTCGACCGCCTGGCGCACGGCCCGCGCCACGGTTTCGGCGGTGAGGAATTCCTCCGGGCGGTACTCGCGCCCTTCGTCCGCCACGATGGCGCGCTGCATATCGGTGTCGATGCGTCCGGGATGAATCGAGGTGACCCGCAGCCCGGGTTCCTCCAGCCGCAGCGCGTCGGCGAAGGCGCGCAGGCCGAACTTGCTGGCCGCGTACACACCCCAGCCCGCATTGGCGCGCAGCCCCGCACCCGAATTGATCAGCACCACATGCCCGTTCCCGGCGCGCAGCGCGGGCAGCAGCAGCCTGGTCAGCTCGGCGACGGCGATCAGGTTGGCTTCCAACGTATTCCGCCACTGTGCAACGGACGAATCGGCTATTGTTCCCAGGTCGGCGATCCCGGCATTGTGCACCAAGACCTCCAGCCGTTCGATCGGCTCCGCCGCGCGGGCAACCGCCGGATAGTCGGTCAGCTCGACCGGCCAACCGGCGGAATCGGGCAATTCACTCAGGATCGGTTTCAGCGACTCCGCCGTGCGGGCGCCCAGCAGCAGCGTGTGCGTCGGCGCGAGTTCCCGCGCGATCGCGGCGCCCAGGCCCCGGCTGGCGCCGGTGATCAGCGCGGCCGGCCGAGTGTCGCCGTTCTTTACGGAATTCGCCATGCGATCACGGTAACTGGGGGCCGGACGGTGACGATGCTCCGGGCGTGGCAGTCGCGGCGCGCCCGGATCGATGCGGCAGCGGTGCACGAGTGGAATCGAAGCAGCGGATTCACGAAAAGGCGAACAGAGTGCAATCTGGCGATCAGGCGCTGTCCCCCCGCCACCCCGCGCCGTACACCCAGCGCGCATACCTGCGAGTTCCGTCGCAGAATAGGGCGATGACACACCCGGGTTTCACCCCGACTCAGCTCGCGGCCCGCGCCGCCTATCTGCTGCGCGGCAACGACCTGGGCACCATGACCAGCGCCGCACCCAAGCTGTATCCGCACATGTGGAGCTGGGACGCCGCCTTCGTGGCGGTCGGCCTGGCCCCGCTGAGCGTGGAGCGCGCGGCCCTGGAGCTCGACACGCTGCTGTCCGCGCAATGGCGCAACGGCATGATCCCGCACATCGTGTTCGCCAATGGGGTGGACGGGTACTTCCCCGGGCCGTCCCGCTGGGAATGCCGCCGCCTGGCCGCCGACGCGCCGGACGGGCCGGACACCTCCGGCATCACCCAGCCGCCGGTGCATGCCATTGCGGTGCAACGGATTCTGGATCACTCCCGCCGGCACGGGCGCAGCACCCGGGCGGTCGCGGAGGAATTCCTGCAACGGCGCTGGCCGGATCTGATGCGCTGGCATCGCTGGCTGGCCTATGCCCGCGATCCCAAGCAGCACGGGCGCATCACGCTGTACCACGGCTGGGAATCCGGCATGGACAACTCGCCGCGCTGGGATCGCGCCTACGAGAACGTGATTCCGGGCCCGGACCTGCCGCCGTATGTGCGCGAGGACCTGCATGTGGTCGGCGATCCGACGCAGCGGCCCAGCGACCGCGAATACGACCGGTACATGTGGCTGGTCGAGCAGATGCGCCGGGCGGGGTACGACGACTATCAGCTCGCCTCGACCATGAGCTTCGCCGTCGAGGACGTCTTCGTAACGGCCATCTTCGCCCTGGCCTGCGATGTGCTGGCCAATATCGGCGAGGACTACAAGCAGCCGCGCGCCGATGTGCGCGAGCTCTACGAATGGTCGGACTACTTCCGCGCCGGCGTCATCGCTACCACCGATGCCCGCACCGGCGCGGCCCGCGATTTCGATATTCGCGCGGACCGCTGGATCGACACCGAAACCCTGGCGATCTTCGCGCCCCTGCTGTCCGGCGGCCTGTCCCGCGACGCCGAACGCCGGCTGCTGCGCCTGTTCGAGGGCCCGCGCTGGTGCGGTCATCCGGATCTGCGCTACGCCCTGCCGCCGTCGACCTCGCCGGTGTCCAAGGACTTCCGTTCCCGCGAATACTGGCGCGGACCGGTCTGGCCGGTCATGAGCTGGCTGTTCTCCTGGGTCTTCGCCCGCCGCGGCTGGGCCGAGCGGTCGTTCATGCTGCGCGCCGAGGGCCTGCGCCAGGCCAGCGACGGCAGCTTCGCCGAGTACTACGAGCCGTTCACCGGCGCACCGCTGGGCAGCATGCAGCAGTCCTGGACGGCCGCATCGGTTCTCGACTGGTTGGGCTGATGTTGGCAATGAACTAGCTAACATTCGGGCGACACGCGGCCGAGTCCGGTGGTCAAAGCAGGTAATCCCCCATACCGTGCGTCTGCATGGTCCGACGAAACCGCTTGGTTCTGCTCAGTCTCGCGGCGGCCGGCATCCTCGCGGCAATCTCCGCTGCACCCGCAACCGCCGAGAACGGCCCGGACGTCTCGTCCTGGCAGCACATCGACGGCCGCATGATCAACTGGTTCGCCGTCCGCGGGGCCGGTCACCAGTTCGCCATGGTCAAGGCCACCGAGGGCCTGAACTACGTCAACCCGTACTTCGTGCAGGACAGCCTGCTCATGCGCACGGCCGGGGTGGCCCGCGGCACCTATCACTACGCGCGGCCCGCGCTGCCGCCGGAACCGCAGGCCGCCCTCTACGCGACCATCGTGCTGGGCCAGAACGGACCCCTGGACCTGCCGCCCGTGCTCGATCTGGAGGATTCCGGCGGGCTGGCGCCCGACGCGCTGATCGACTGGACCCATCGCTATCTGAATACTGTGCAGGCCCTCACCGGCCGCGTGCCCGTCATCTACACCTATCCGAACTTCTGGAAGACGGCCATGGCCAATTCCAACCAGTTCACCCGCTACCCGCTCTGGATCGCCGACTATCGGGGGAACGAGCAACCCGAGGTCCCCGGCGGCTGGCCCACCTGGACCTTCTGGCAGTACACCGATTCCGGCGATGTCCCGGGTATCGCCGGCGGCACGGACATCAATGTCTACAGCGGCGCCCAGGGCGATTTCGCGCAATTCGCGAATATGCCGTTCTCCGGCAGCGGCACCGGCAGCGCGGGTAGCAGCTGACCCGCGCCACCGGCCGATCGCCGAGACCTGTTCGCTACTTGCGGTAGTCGTGGAACGAGGCGCGCAGGTCGTCGATGATGAGGTCGGGTTCCTCCATGGCGGCGAAGTGCCCGCCCCGCTCGAACTCGGTCCAGCGCACGATGTTGTGGTTCTGCTCAGCCACGCGGCGGATCAGGACGCCGATGTCCTCGGGCATGACCGCCACCGCGGTCGGCACGCTGGTGTCCGGTTCGGGAGCGCCCCAGGTGGCGGCGCCTTCGTAGTAATAGCGCGCCGACGAACCGGCGGTGCCATTGAGCCAATAGACCATGACATTGGTCAGCATGGCGTCCCGGTCGACGGCATCCTCGGGCGCATTCGTCGAGTCGGTCCAGTCCTTGAATCGCTCGACGATCCACGCCAATTGGCCCACCGGCGAATCGGCGAGACCGTAGGACAGCGTCTGCGGACGGCTGGCCTGCAGCATTGCGTACGCCCCGAATTCGTACTGGTAGCGCTGTGCCCGCTCGACGGCGCGCTGTTCGATCGGATCGTCCGGATCGGCGGTCTCGGCGGTGACGGTGGCCGACGCGATATCCGTCAGATGCATCGCGACCAGGTGCTCGGCATCGATGACCGCGAGCTGACGGGTGATGGCCGCCCCGGTGTCCTCACCGTGCGCGGCATACCGGTCGTAGCCGAGCCGGCGCATCAACTCCGCCCACGCCCGCGCGGCCCGCGCCGTCGACCAGCCGACGGCGGGCCCGGAGAACCCGTAGCCCGGAATGGTCGGCACCACAACGTGGAACGCGTCCTCCGCCTTGCCGCCGTGCGCCACCGGATCGGTCAGCGGTCCGATCACCTCGAGGAATTCCACGATCGATCCCGGCCAGCCGTGCGTGAGAATCAGCGGCAAGGCCTCCGGCTCCGCCGAGCGGACATGGACGAAATGCAGGTTGTGACCATCGATTTCGGTGCGGAACTGCGGAAACGAGTTGAGCCGCGCCTCCTGCGCCCGCCAATCGTAGGTATGCCGCCAGTAGTCGGCCAGTTCCCTGGTGTACCCGAGCGGAATGCCCTGCCCCCAACCCGCCCGGGGATCCTCGTCCGGCCAGCGGGTGGCATCCAGCCGCCGGTGCAAATCCTCGAGCTGCTCTTGGGGGATCTCGATGCGGAAGGGAGTGATCTCTGCGCTCATGACATCCACCGTAGAAGCCGCCTAGGACAACTTCTGCCCTAGCTTTCCAGGGGTTTACGCATCCAGATGTGCGGGATACCGGCATCGTCGTCGATATCGCCGTAGGCCGAGTAACCGAGACGTTCGTAGAAGCCTCGAGCCTGGGTCTGCGAGTGCAATTCGATTGCGGTCAAGCCGCGCTGGCGGGCGCGGTCCTCGATGGCGCGGACCAGCGCGACGCCCAGGCCGGTGCCGCGGGTTTCCTTCAGGACGGCCAAACGGCCCAGTACGCCGGTGTTTTCGCGGACGAGCAGTCGTCCGGCGCCTGCCGGTTTGCCGTCGAGGCGGGCGAGGAAGTGGTCGGCGGTGGCGTCGAGTTCGTCGAGTTCGAGGTCCTCGGGCACGCCCTGTTCGGTGACGAAGACTTCGACGCGGATGGCGTAGGCGTCGGCTAGTTCCTGTTCGGTGGAGACGGTGACGACCTCGATCATGAGGTCAGCATGCCTCACCGGGCCGGATCGGCCGTGGGCGGCTCGGCGGCGCAGGGTGGCGGGGGAATGCTGCGGGACAGCGGGCTGCCGGGTGGGTTGATATAGAGGACGGTCAGGCGCAGGGGCTTGGTGCCGGTGTTGCGGGCCAGGTGGGCGTGGCCGGGGCCGCTGGGTTCGCGGAAGATGCGCCACGGGCGCTTGGTGACCGGCACGCAGTCGGTGCCCGGGTGGTCGAGAGGGCTGCCGGTGACCAGGACCAGCAGCGTTCCGTCGTGGAAGTGCCAGCCGGTGTGCCCGCCGGGGTCGACCAGGGTCTGCCGCAGGACGAATTCGCGGCCGGCGAGGGTGAATCGGGCCAGTTCGCGGCTGGCCGTACCGCTGGCGGGGGCCGGATTGGGCCGGAAGCCGCTACGCGGATCGCGGTGGAACACGGGCATGATCCGCATCATCGCGTAGCGGCCGGGGGAGCGAGCGGTCAGTGCTCGTCGTAGTGGCCGTCGTGGGCGGCGTGGCGGTGACCGTCATGGATGTAGTCGACATGGTCGCCGTGCGGGACGGCGACGTGGCCGCAGCCCTCGCCGTGCCGATGGTCGTGACTGTCGTGGGCGACGTGACCCGAGGGCTCGCATTCGTCGTAGTGACCGTCGTGGGAGCGGTGCAGATGGCCGTCGTGGACATAGTCGACGTGGTCGCCGTGCGGGACGGCGACGTGGCCGCAACTCGCACCGTGCTCATGGGCGTGGTCGGTGTGAGCGGCATGTGCGGTAGTCATGGAACTTCCTTTCCGGGTGGTAAGGACATCTCCAGCAAACTAGTTCCGACATTAGCACTTGTGCATGAATTCACCGGTTGGGCAGGAACCGCCGCAGTGCGGCCCGCGCGCCGCGCGGCGGGCGCGGGTCGGGCAGGCCGAGATGCGCGGCGAAGGCGGCGGCATCGGCGGCGGTGGTGATCTTGGGGCGGGTGCGCGCCCAGTCGACGTAGCGGGCGGTGAAGTCCGGGCCGCAGCGGTGCGCCAGCAGCGGGAAGCGGCGGGCCACCTCCCCGGCGCGCTTGTGCAACAAGGCATGCGCGGTGGCGGCGAGATCGGCGGTATCGAAACCCGGCGGGACCTCCGCCCCGGCGACCAGCGCCCGGACCAGCGCCTCCTGCTGCTGTGCCAGTGGGCTCGCGGGGGAATCGCTCATGATGACAGCGTTCCGGCGCGGAGGGTGATCGGCGGACGATGCGAGACGTCCGCGATGGCGTTCAACTCGGCGAGCAGTTCCGCCGCGAGCGGATAGTTGCCGTCGCGCTCCAGCATGAGCGGAACCGCATGGCGCGCGGTGAATTCGCCGACCAGCGCCAGCACCTCCGGCGGCACGGGATGGACGTGCGTATCGTGATAGCGGCCGCCGGATTCCCACCCGCCCGCCACATGACAGTAGGCGATCCGCTCGGCGGGCAACCGCAGCAATTCGGTCAGCGGATCACGAGACCTGTTGCGGGCATTGGCATAAACGTTCGCGATATCGATCAGCAGATGAACGCCGGTGCGCTCCACCAGCTCCTGGAGAAACTCCGCCTCGGTGAATTCCGCATCCGGCCATTCGAACAACGCCGCGATGTTCTCCACCGCCAGCGGCACCTCCAGCGCGCGCTGTGTCCGGGAGATATTGCGCACCAGCGCATCCAGCGCCTCCCGGGTGCGCGGCACCGGCAGCAGATGCCCGGCCTCCACACCGCCCGCCCGTACGAAGGCGATGTGCTCGCTCACCAGCGGCGACCCCAGCGCCCGCGCACAATCGGCCAGATGTGCGACCCGACCGCCGTCCACTGGATCGGCACCGCCGAGGGACAGTGAAATGCCATGCGGCACAGCGGGTATTCCCTGTGCGATCAATGCCGCGAGCTCGTCGGGCATCGTGACGCCGTCAGCCGCCCCGGCCCCGATCCGCCACCGCTTGCGCTGCGGCGCGACCAGCGATTCCGCGATCACCTCGCAGAACCCGATCCCTTCGAGCGCCCCGATGATCCCGCAGATCTCCGGCCGCCACCCGATCCCCAGCGCCGTACCCGGCAACGGCCCGGTGCTGTCCACGGGCGCCGTCGGCTGCACTGCCGCCGGCCCGGCGCTGCTCGCCGGTTCCGGCCGCGCTTCGATATCCGAGCCGGCACGGCCGAGTGCCGTCGACCGCCGATCCGGCTTGGATCCGGTGTCGCCCGGCATCGGCAGCACCGCCGGCCGTAGCTCCCTGCCCGGCGCTGTCGCCCGGCTTCTCGGTTGCGCGTCGCTGCTGCCGAATCCTGGTGCCCGGCGGCCGTATTCCCTCCAGGTCATCCGCCGCAGCCTCCGCCGCATCCGCCACCGCCGCAGCTGCTGCCACCACCGTCGCCGCCGCCGGAGGAGCAGCTGCTGCCGGAGCTGCCGCCGTCGCTGCCGGCCACGGTGTTGGTGGCATCGGCGAGTTCGGGATCGACCGCCCACAGCACCTGCGCGCCGAAGAGGGCGACGGCCAGCGGCACGGTACCCGGGCCGTAGGCGCTGTACGCGGGGGAGTTGTTGGGCTGGAGGTAGCTGTAGCGCTGCTGGGCATCGTCCAGCGAGGCGCGACCGCGCGGAGTCAAGCGGGGGGCGTGCACCACCACGCGGGTGAAGATGAGCAGGGCGACCATGGCGAGAATGAGCCAGACGACGGCGCGCTCGCTCTCCAGGCCCGCGTAGACGCGCAGGCCACCGATCAGCAGTAGTGCGAAGATCGGAACGGCCGCGAGATACAAGGCTTTTCGCTCGGCACCGGTGAACAGATAGCCGCGTTCTCGCAGCGTGATGCGCAGCGCGTCCACCGGTCCCTTCACCGCGCTGGTCAGCTCGGTCACCTTCCGATCGCTCGAGGAGTACAAGCGTGCGTACAAGTCCCGTGACAGCTGGTCGAGGGTCCGCTGATCCAGGGTGCGGGGGCCGGTGGGCGCGCCGGAGGGTCCGATGAGCCGGTGTTCACGCAGCTGGGCGAGCCCGACCAGGAGCGGGCGGCGATCGTCGACCAGCATGGCCGTCTCGATCGGATACAGCGGCTGATCGGGACGATCCGGGCCGCCGCTCGCGCGAATGATCCTGGCGCGCTGGATCAATCCGTAGCTCACGGCGGCGAAGCCGGCCAGGATGTAGGCCCAGAGGAAGGCTTGCGACGGGATTCCCCAGGTATCGGCGGCAATGAATTCGGCGGCAAGGAGTTCGGCCCCGGCCGGAGTGGTCCAGGTGATCACGGCGATTCCCCCCTCGGGAGTCGTCAGGAAAGTCGATCACCATGAGTATCGCGCGTGCGAGCGGGCTGTGAACAAGCGAGTTTTCCAGGTGATTAGCCTGGGTAAGTGCGATTCCTCGGCAAGTTCTACATCGACGGGTTCATTCTGTCGATTCTCGCCACCGTGGTTGTGGCCAGCGTCTTTCCGGCGCGCGGCGACGCCGCGGCGGTGGTGGACTGGCTGACGAAGATCGCCATCGCATTGCTGTTCCTGCTGTACGGCGCGCGGCTGCATCCACGGGAGGCGCTCGCCGGTCTCAGGCATTGGCGGCTGCATCTGGTGGTGCTGGCCTGCACCTTCGTGCTCTTCCCGCTGCTCGGGCTGGCCGCGCACGTACTGGTGCCGTCGGTGCTCACCGATGATCTGTATACGGGGCTGTTGTTCCTGTGCCTGGTGCCGTCCACGGTGCAGTCGTCCATCGCGTTCACCTCCATCGCCAAGGGCAATGTGGCGGGGGCGATCGTCAGCGCCACACTGTCCAACCTGCTGGGCGTGTTCCTGACACCGGCCTTGGTGATCCTGTTGATGAACACCACCGGGCAGGCGCGGGTGGATCCGTCCGCGATCGTCGATATCGTGCTGCAGCTGCTGGTCCCGTTCTTCCTCGGCCAGCTCATCCGGCCGAAGATCGAGGGCTGGCTGGCCCGGTACGCGGAACCGACGAAGCTGGTCGATCGCGGCTCGATCCTGCTGGTCGTCTACAGCGCCTTCAGCGCGGGCATGGTCGAAGGCATCTGGCACACCTTGTCGCCATGGCGGATTCTGCTGCTGGCCGGGGTGTGCGCCGTGCTGCTGGCGCTGGTGATCACCGCGACCGTGGTCGCCGGGCGGCTGGCCGGATTCGACCGGGGCGATCGGATCGTGGTGGTGTTCTGCGGTTCCAAGAAGAGCCTGGCCACCGGACTGCCCATGGCCACCGTGCTGTTCGCGGCGTCACCGGTCGGCCTGATCGTGCTGCCGCTCATGCTCTTCCATCAAATCCAGCTGATCACCTGTGCGGCGCTCGCACAACGCTGGGCTCGGACCGCACCGTGAGCGCCGACGCGCGGCTGTCGTCGCGGCGCAGCGGATGCACATTCGGCGCCGGTCGCGCACCGAGCGCGCGCAGCACCGCGCGGCCCGCCGCCGGATCGCCGACCGCGATGCGGGCGCTGCCGTCGGGATAGCGCTTCGCGCGGATTCCGGCCCGGGCCAGGGCCGCCCCGGTATCGCGGCCCGGCAGGTACAGGAAGTTCGCGCTGCTGCGCGGCACCCGGATACCGCTGCGCCGCAATGCCGTCCGCAGCAACTCCCGCTCGGTGGTGATGCGCAGGATGCGCTCGCCCAGCTCGGCCCGCGCCGCGTAGGAGGCGGCCACCGCCGCCACGGCGCTGCCGGGCACGCCGAAGGGCAGTTGCAGCCGGTGCACCCGCGCCACGAGCTCCGGCGATCCGAAGGCGTATCCGATGCGCAGCCCGGCCAGCCCGTACGCCTTGGAGAAGGTGCGCAGCACGAGCACATTCGGATGCCTGTGCACCAACTCCACGGTGTCGAGAACCGCCGCCGCGCTGAGGAATTCGACATAGGCCTCGTCCAGGATGACCGGCACGCGCAGCGGTATCGCGCACAGGAAGGCCTTCAGCTCACTGGCCGGCACGACGGTCCCGGTCGGATTGTGCGGCCGGCACACCGCCACCAGTCCGGTGCGCTCGTCCACCGCCCGCACCATGGCCCACAGATCCTGGCGTCCGCTCGCGTCGAGGGGCACCGGCGCCGGGCGCAATCCGATCATCCCGGCCATGATCGGGTACCCGTCGAATGTCGGTGCGGCATAGACGAAAGGGGATCCGGGAGCGGGCAGCGTCTGCATGATCTGCATGGCCACGCCGGTCGCACCGGATCCGACCACCACCTGATCGGCCCGCACGCCGAGATGATCGGCGATCAGCTGCGGCAATCGCCGGGGCAGGAATTCCGGATACCGATTCGCCCGCAGCATGCAGTCCTCGAGCGCATCCCGCACCGAAGGCAGTGGCGGGAAAGGGTTCTCGCTCAAACTCAAGTCGTACGCGGCGGTGTCCAGCCACGGCGCGTTCATCGCGCCGCGCCCCAGCGCACGGCCGCGGCGCCCGCGAAATCCCCGGCGTGCGCGAAGGCCGCCAGCAGCACCACCGAGCCATTGCGCAGCCGCCCGGCCGCGTTCTCCGCGTCCAGGGTGACGGGAATGCCTGCGGCGAAAAGGTTTCCGCACCGATCGAAGGTGTCGGGATGGCGTTCGGCGGGCAGCTCCAGCGCCTCGGTCCAGTTGCGCAGGAACAGCCGATTGGGCTGATTGGTGACGAAGGTATCGATATCGCGGCCCTTCACCCCGATGCGCTCGCACACCGCCAGAGCGACTTCGGGCACCAACCGGTTACCCCGGGTGAACACCTTGGCGACCTTGGACTCGGTGAAGGTGACGCACCCTTGACCCTCGCCCGGCTCCCAGTACTTGCGCTCGGAGCCGGTGCTGAAATCCATGTCCCCGGCGAACTCCGGGTAGGTGCGGCATTCGATATCGAGGATGGGCGCACTGTTGTTCTTCACCAGCAGGCCGACCCCGCAGCCGTCACCGGGCACCGGCGCCTGCGCCAGCTTGCGGATATCGGGCTGGGTGAACACGGTGCCCGCGCAGTTCTGGGTGGCGGCGATGAGAGCCGTGCGCGCACCGGTGGTCTGCAGAATGGTGCGCGCCAGCCACATCATGTGCACGAAGGCCGCACAGCCGCCATTGTGCACATCGAATACCCAGCCCGGCCGCATGCCGAGCCGTCGCGCCACCTCCGGGCCCGGTCCCAGCGCCGGATTGTCGGGCAGCTGGGTGTGGGTCAGCAGCACGTCGATCGTCGAGATCTCCGCCGCGCCATGGCGTTCGATCAACGGCGCGACCGCGCGCTCCACCATGTCCACGGCGGTCTCGTCGCGCCGTACGTGGTGCCGCGCCTTGGGCGCGCGGAACATGACGTTCTTGGCCATTCGCTCGGAGCGGGAGAACTGCGTGAAATATTCGGTGCCGACCGGTTCTCCCGGCAGATAGCCGGCCACATCGACCAGGCTGACCGGCGGCGTCCTCAGATCGGGATCGGTGAAGTCCATGGCGCCCGGCTCATTTCATCCAGGCGGGTGTCACGGGCAGTCCGTGTGCGACCCGGTACTCGGCAATGGCCTTGAGGTTGTCCAGCTCCAGCTGATGCCCGGCGGAGAACATCTCCCAGAAGTCCCCGACCCACACCTTGCGTTTCTCGGGCGCGGTGTCGGCGTAGGGATTCCGCTCGTAGAACGGGTGGTGACAGTTCGTCCACAGCACCACCGACCCGGGCTTGTCGAACACCACCTGCGCGTCCACCACCCGCATCAGGTAAATCATCCACAGGTGCTCGCCCTGATCCCAGGCGCAGTGGTAATCCACGGTCATGGCCTGTGGATTGCTGACCGTCCGCGTGTAGATGCGGGTGTTGTCGCCCAGCCTGTCATAGGAAATCCACAGCCCTGGTTCCTCGGTTTCGGTGAACCCGCGCAGGCTGTAGGTCCACTCCTCCAGGCACCGGGTGTCGGCCAGGTAGTCGTACAGCTCGCGCGGTGGCGCGTCGATATAGCCCTGGACCGTGCAGTATTCGCCGAATATCTGCTCGTGCGGGTACACCGATCGCAGCATGTCGAGAATGATCGGAGTGGTGGCCTCGCGGTCGGAGTTCTCGATGCGCAGGACTCCGGGGATTGCCTGTTCGGGGATATCGCTGAGGGCGGGCAGAGCGCTGGTGGTCACGGTCAACTCCTCGAGGCCGCCAGAAATGGCGTGAAGGGCGGTATTTCGTCGGGATCGCAGTCCACGGCGATGAACGATGGTCCGGAGCGGCCGCAGTGCCGCAGCGCGGCGGCGAGCCCGGCCGGGGTGGTGGGTGCGTGCGTGCACAGATCCGGGAACATGGCGGCCATGCCGGCGCCCGGATACGCCGGCCGGAACCTGTTGAAGCTGTAGCGATCCCCGTAGAACAGCTGTTCGCGAGTAATGCACATGGCGTGTGCGTTGTTGTTGAGGACCACGAAGGTGATCGGCAGCCGATGCTCGACGGCGGTGTGGATTTCCATGCCGTGCATGAAGAACGCGCCGTCCCCGGCGATGACGAAGGTCCGCCGCGGCGTCCCGTCCCGGCGCTGTGCGCGCGCGAACGCCGATCCGATCCCCGCGCCGAACGCATAGCCCATTCCGCCCATGCCCAGCGCGACGGTGAACCGGCCGCCGCGCGGCAACCGCAGGTGATGCACCACCGCGGCCCCCGTGTTCCCGGCGTCCGCGAATACGTCCGCGCCGTCGGGCAGCGCCGCATTGATGGTCTCCACGACCTCCCGGTACCGCAGGCCCGGCCCATCCGAGGGCGGGACGGTGATGGCGGTGAGCGTCCGCCCGCGCCGCGAATCCGCCGCGGTCGGCGGTGGCCATGCCGATGCGCCGGAAGTGGTTGCCGGACGCGACAATTCGGCGCCCAGCTCGGCGAGGGTGATGGCCAGATCGGTGCTGCGCACATGAGCCGACGGCAGAAACGGTGCGGCGGTCCCGATGCTGGCGAGGGACACGTGCGCGAGCACCTCGTCCAGCCCGGCCCGCGCGGTAATCGGCATGCGGGTGCCGATCAGCAGGCACAGCGCCGCATTGTGCAGCGCGTCCGTCAGCTCCGGATGCCCCATACTTCCCGCGACACCGCAGAATCCGGGATCGCCGTGGTAGTACACATCCTTGGCCTCCGGAGCCACGCCCACCGCGGCATCCAGCAGCGCGGCGACCTCGGCCAGTTGCGCCCGCGCGTCATCGCGGGCCACCTGATCCCCGGCGATGATCACCACCTTCCCGGTGGACCGCGCCGCCCGCACCGCGTGCAGGACCCGCCACAACCCCTCGATATCGCGGCGGTAGCCGCGCGCCGGCGGCGTGAACGGGGGCGCGACCAGATCGGCCTGCTGAACATCCTTGGGCAGCAACAGCACCGCGGGCCCGCCCGCCCGCGCCGCGGCGACGGCCCGGGCAAGGTGAGCGGGCAGGTCGGCTGGTGCGCCGACCCGGGCGCAGTACCGCGTGATCGGCGTGAACAGCCGCACCGCGTCGAACGCGCCGGCCCGCCCGCTCGAATCCTGGAAGGCGCCCTTGCCTTCCAGGACGGTCGGCGGCTGCCCGACGAGCGCCAGCACCGGCACCCGCGAGGCGAAGGATTCGGCCAGCCCGGCCACCAGATTCACGGCGCCCCCGCCCGAGGTGGCCGCCGCCACTCCCAGCCCCGAGGTCGACCGCGCATACCCGTCGGCCATGGTCGCCGCCGAGAACTCGTGCTTGGCCACCACCGCCGTGATCAGCTCCCGATGGTCGAACGCGGCATCGTAGAGATCCTCGATATTGGCCCCGTCCACCCCGAAGACGTGTCGCACGCCAAGCCGGGAGATGGCCTTCACAAGGTGGTCCACGACCCGTGTTCCGCTGTGCATCGGCGCTCCCTTCGGTGGCTGGCACCGGATGCCCGAGTCTCATATCGGGATACGAACGCGGATAGCTGACGGTTCAATGAGTGCCGTGCCCGGCCGGGTCGCTCCGGCTCCTCCGAGCGCTCGGCCCGGGAATTTCCGAGAGCGTCGATCCAACCCATCCGGGCTCCAGGGGGAGGTCCCCGAGTCCTCAACCAGCCCTACTCCGGGGCTCGGGGGCTTGTCCCGCGCGGGTTGCCGGGCCGTCTGCAACCCTCTCCCACCTGGGGTTTCAGGGGCTTGCCCCGGAGAGTTCCCGAGAGTTGGCCCAATCCTCTTGCCATGTATGTATACGTCTACGTATAGTGGGTTCATGCCGAACAAGACGATTTACGTTTCCGATGAGGACACCAAGCTGTTCCAGCGGGCCCAAGAGCTGGTCGGCGGCAACCTTTCGGGCGCGATCGTAACGGCGCTGCGGCGTTTCATCGAGCTCGAGGAAGGCCGCCTGGAGGGTTACGACGAGGTAATCCTCAAGGTCGGCAAGGACGGAGTGCGGCAGGTCCGCTTCTCCGGCGCCTTGCTGGCCGAGTGGCACCAGGTTACCGACGCCCGCGTCGAGAACATCCGGGTGTACCGCACTCGCAAAGGCGCGTTCGCGGTGCACAGCCACTTCTCGAACTGGGACGACTTCCCGGTCGACACCGGGCTTCTCAAGGATCTCAAGAACTGGCAGAACTGGCGTCGCTTCCTGGGCATCGGCGAACAGGACTGGGGCGACTTCGACCTGGAGGTCTTCGACAAGATCGAGGACCTGAAGGGCAAGATCCCGGAAAAGCTGTACATCCGAGTGGCCGACGCCGCCGATCACAATCGCGTCGAGGATCTCGACATCTGATCCGGGTTCCCGGCATCTGATCCGAACACAGCTGTCGCACAACTGAACAGGTAAAACGCTTTGTCCGCCGCCTCGAGCGGACACGGCCCAGCTGACGCATGCATTCATGCCTACCTATTTATGAGAGGGACCCATGTTGTACAACGAGCAACCGGCGGCCATCGCGGTCTCCGGCCTGTGCAAATCCTTCGGCGAGCACATCGTGCTCGACTGCATCGACTTCAAGGTCGCCGAGGGCAGCATCTTCTCGTTGCTCGGCCCGAACGGCGCCGGCAAGACCACCACCGTGCAGATCCTGTCCACCCTGCTGCGCGCCGACGGCGGCGAAATCAATGTCGGCGGTTACGATCTCGCCACCCAGCCGGCGGGCGTCCGCTCGGCCATCGGCGTGACCGGGCAGTTCTCCGCGGTCGACGAACTGCTCACCGCCCGCGAGAACCTCATCCTCATGGGCGATCTGCACCATATGCCGCGCAGCGAGAGCGTGCGCATCGCGGACGAACTGCTGGAGCGCTTCGATCTGGCGGAGGCCGCCAACAAGATCGCGAACACCTTCTCCGGCGGCATGACCCGGCGACTCGACCTGGCCATGACCCTGGTCGGGGATCCGCGCATCATCTTCCTCGACGAGCCGACCGTGGGCCTGGACCCGCGCAGCCGCCGCGTCATGTGGGACATCATCCGCGATCTGGTCGCGGGCGGCGTCACCATCTTCCTCACCACCCAGTACCTGGAAGAGGCCGATCAGCTGGCCGACCAGATCGCCGTGCTGTACCAGGGCCGCATCGTCGCCCAGGGCACCGCCGATCAGCTCAAGCGGCTGGTCCCCGGCGGCTACATCAAGCTCGACTTCGCCGATACCGATCAACTCGCCATCGCCGCACAGGCTTTCGGCGACAGCGCGCAGATCAACGGCGACCTCACCCTGGCCATCCCCAGCGACGGCGCGGTGAAGTCCGTGCGCGCGGTGCTCGATCGCCTCGACGAGATCCGGGTCGAAGCCGAAGGCCTGTCCGTGCACACCCCCGACCTCGACGATGTCTTCCTCGCCCTCACCGGCGGCTACGCCAAGGAGAACGCGTAATGTCCACCGCACTCGCTGATTCGACCACCATGCTCCGACGGAACCTCTTGCGCGCCAAGCGGTATCCCTCCATGACCATCAGCCTGATCGTCATGCCGGTCTTCCTGCTGCTGCTGTTCAACTACATCTTCGGCGGCGCGCTCGAATCCTCCACCGGCGGTGACAAGTACATCAACTACCTCGCCCCCGGCATGATGCTCATGATTCCGGCGTATCTGGTCGCGGGCATCTCGGTCTCGGTCGCCATGGATATGACCCAGGGCCTGGTCAACCGGTTCCGCACCATGCACATCTCGCAGACCTCCATGCTGACCGGCCAGGTCGCCGGCACTTGGATCCAGGGCATGCTGGGCGTCGGCGTCATGACGCTGGTGGCCGTGCTCATCGGCTTCCGCTCGCACGACGCCAATGTGCTGGAATGGCTGGCCGCCTTCGGCCTGGTCGGCGTGACCATCTTCGCGCTCAACTGGCTGGGCGTGGCCTTCGGCCTGATCGCCCAGAACCCGGAGAGCGCCTCCAACCTGCCGATGCCGATCATCATGCTGCCCTTCCTCGGCAGCGGCCTGGTGCCCACCGACACCATGCCCACCGGCGTGAAGCAGTTCGCCGAGTACCAGCCCTTCAGCCCCATTGCCGAGACCATTCGCGGCCTGCTCATGGGCACCGAGATCGGCAAGAACGGCTGGATCGCCCTGGCCTGGATCCTGGTCATCGGGGTGGGCGGCTACCTGTGGTCCGCGTCGGCGTTCAAGCGCAAGACCGACGCCTGAGTCCAGCCGGCCCCGCAATGGCGCGGGAGCGGAGGCGGCGCACCCGATGAGGGGTGCGCCGCCTCCGTCTGTTCCGGGAAACGCTTCTACGCCAAGGACTTACAACGCCGCGGCGAGCAGCACCTTGCCGGCGGCATTGCGAATCTCCACGGTCTGCAACTGGCCGGGCTCGACCGAGGTGGTCCCGTCGGGGGTGTACACCTCGCCCGGTTTCGCCGTCCACTCCGAGAGTTTCGACTGCGTCCCGTCCTGCCGCACCACCCACAGCGACAGCTGCCAGGCGTAGATCTGATCCGACGGCGGATAGCTGCACGTCATGTCCACCCGGGTCTGCCCGTCCACCAGCAGCACTTTGAAGGTCGCGATGATCGGCGTCTCCACCTGCGGTCGCAACTCGCCCTCGGCGACCACCTGCTGCGTCGCGGGCCGGTCCCGCCCGGCGAGCTCCGCGGTCACCGGCACCGAGATGAGCACCGCCGCCGCGGCCGCCGCCACGGCCGTGCCGAGGGTGCGCCACCGTCGCAGCCTGCGCTGCCGCTCGGCCCGTGCGGACAGCCCCGGCAGCATGCGCTCCGGCGGCGGGGGTACTGAATCGGGCGGATTCTCCTGCGCTGCAATGGAAACCGCGGTCTCCTCGTCGACCAGGGCCAGCAGCCCGGGCAGTCCGGCCAGCTTCCCGACGGCAGCCCGGCAGTATTCGCAGCCGGCCAGATGATCCTCGTATTCGCGGCGCTCGTCGCGGGCCAGGGCGCCGAGCACATACGCACCGTCCCAGGTGGTGTAGCCATCGCAGAGTTCGTGGCTCTCGGTCATCTCGTCACCCCCATCTCCTGCAACACCAGGCGCAGCGCCCGCATGCCGTAGTGCATGCGGGATTTCACCGTTCCCTCCGGTATCTCCAGTTCCGCGGCGATCTGATTGGTGGACAGGCCGCGGTAGTAGGCGCGGACGATGACATCGCGGTGATCGACGGTCAGCCGTGCCAGCGCGTCGGCGACCAGCCAGCCGTCCAGGGCCCGATCCGATTGATCGGCCACCGGTTGCTCCGGCGGGTGATCGGTGCGGAACTCCCGGCGGCTGCGCGCGCTGCGATGTTCGTCCACGGCCAGGTTACGGGCCACCGTGAACAGCCACGCGCGGGCCGAGGATGTGGACTGGTCGAGCACCGCCGGTCGCTGCCAGGCGCGCAGCAGGGTCTCCTGCACAATGTCCTCGGCCCGCCCCGGATCTCCGACCAGCCCGAACGTATAGCGCCACAGCGCGGCCGCGTGCTCGTCGTAGAGCGCGCGGAGCAGCGCCGCTTGATCGTCGGGCATCGGTCACCTCCGCACCCGTCCACGACACAGCCGGTGGATTCAGTTCAATTCCGCTCCAGCTCGATGGGATGGGTCGCCAGCAGCGACAGCGGCAGCGGCTGGCGGCGCAGCACCCGCGCCCAGAGATCCACCCGGCCCGCGAGCGGATCGGTGGGCAGGGCCGACAGCACGATCCAGTCGCCGCGATCCAGTTCGCCCTCCAGCTGACCGAAGGTCCACCCGGCATAGCCCGCGAAGATGCGGATGCCCTCGACCAGCGGGCCGATGGCGTCCGGATCGGCGTCCAGATCCACCAGCGCCACCCGGCCGTCCACCCGGCGCAGGCCCGGAATGCCGGCGAAGGAGGCGCCGACTTTCACGGTGGCCAGGCATAGGGCGGCATCGCGTTTCACCGGGCCGCCGAGGAACAGCGCCCGCGGCGCCGCCGCCAGCTCGGCCCAATTCGGCAGGACATCGTGGATGGCGGTCTCACTCGGCCGGTTCAGTACCACACCCAGGCTGCCGGCGTCATTGTGCTCGATGATGTACACGACCGTCCGCCGGAAGGCGGGCTCCACCAGGTCGGTTGCGGACACCAGCAGAGTCCCGGGCCTGACGACCTGGTCCTCATGCCGGAATTCGCGTCGAGAACGATCACCGTGTTCCTCTGCGCGTGCCACAGAGCCCATCATCGCACCGGCACAGCGCAATTGCGGCCCTTAATTCTCGAGTGCCCAATTGCGCCGCATCGCGACGCCCCCGGGGACGGCGCGCGCACCGCCCGAGCGGGCCGAATCTCCGGGCGGCGCGGACGGCGGTTGCTCGCTAGGGTGGCGGCATGGAACGTCCCGAGGTGGTCCTCGAGAACAGTGACGCGGTGTACGACTTCTATCGGGATCACCAGCAGCAACTCCTGAAGGCGCGGGCCGCCTATTGGCTGCTCGGTCGGCGCTACCGGCCGCGCATCTCCTATGCGCCGGGCGCGCGGGAACAGCTGCGGGCGTTCATCTCCCAGGGCCGGCCGCTGCTCATCGCCATCAACCATCTCTCCCAGCTGGACCCCTACACCGTGGCCGCGGCGGCCTGGCGCAGCGCCCTGCGGCCCGCCATCGGGCACACCCGGGTGCTGGCCAAGGACGAACTGTTCCTGGAGGCCAAGCAGCGCGGCCGCATCGACATGATGGGCGGCATCCCCGTCTTCCGCGGCAAGGACCACGGCATTCGCGCCGTGAATGCCGCCGGGCAGCGCATGATCGATGTGTGCGCCGAGCGCATGGCGCGCGGGGACGGGGTGGCGGTGTTCCCGGAGGGGACCTGCAACGACGTCGACCACACCCGGATACAGACGGTGGGTACGGGCATCGGCCACATCGCATTCCGGGCCAAGAAGCTCGGGGCGAATCCGGTGCTGGTGAGCCTGGGGCTCAGCTATGGTCCGCGGGATCCGAAGGTGGAGCCCAGCAAGGAGGAGGCCACGTCGGCCAGCTTCTACTTCGGGGCGCCGGTGGCGGAGCTGCCGACCAAACCGGCCGAGATCACGCGGGTAGTGCGCGACGAACTGCAGACCGCACTCGACGGCGCGGTCAAGGCGTACTAGAGGACCGTTTCAGGGGGCTTGCCCGGACCCCCGAGGCCGCCGGGGTTTCAGGGGCTTGCCCCTGAGAGCTACGAGAGTTGGCTCATTCCTGTCACTGCGGCAGCCCTAGTCGCTGTCTCGACCACTGCGGCACCAGCGCCAGGTACTCCGGGCGCGATTCCACGAAGTGGTGCACCATCGGGCACAGCGGCATGATGCCGTACGTCTCGTCCCGGGTCCGCTCGAGCGCGCCCTGCACCAGCTTGCGCCCGAAGCCCTGACCCTCGTATCGGGGGTAGATCTCGGTGTGCACGAAAGCGCGTTCGTTGGCGGTGTCCTGGTAGGAGGTGACACCGGCGAGGTTTCCGTCGACGTACAGCTCGAAGCGATCCAGCTCGGTGTTTTTGCGAACCTCGATCGATGCGTCCGACTCACTCGACATAGCCACGACGCTAACGTTTGCTTGCTGCAATTTGTCCGTATTGCGAGACGGTTGTGACTGGCGTGTCGTTATCGCCGATATTGCGCACACTGTGGAAGTGACCGACACGCACTCGCGCCGGGTGATCCTCGCCCCGGACAAGTTCAAGGGCTCGCTGACCGCGGCCCAAGTCGCCGCCGCCCTCGCCGCGGGCATCGAACGCGCCGCACCGCAGACCCGGGTCCGGCAATTACCGGTCGCCGACGGCGGCGACGGGACCGTCGACGCCTTCCTGGCGGCGGGCTGGGAGCGGGTGCCCCTGGAAGCCCCCGGGCCCACCCTCAAACCGCTCGCCACCGCCTACGCCATGCGGGACGACACCGCCGTCATCGAATTGGCCGCCGTCTGCGGACTCGCGAAACTACCGGGCGGAATACCGGATCCGCTCTACGCCAGCACCTACGGCCTGGGCGTGGTCATGGCGCACGCCCTGGACCGCGGTGCCCGCGAGATCGTGCTCGGGCTGGGCGGCAGCGCCTCCACCGATGGCGGCGCGGGCCTGCTGCAAGCGCTGGGCCTGCGGATCCTCACCGCCGACGGACGGGAATTGGCCTGCGGCGGCGCGAAACTCGCACAGGCCGTGCGGGTGGACCGGACCGGCCTGCATCCCGGCTTGGCGCAGGCGCGCGTCATTCTCGCCAGCGATGTGGACAATCCCCTGCTCGGGCCCACCGGCGCGGCCGCGGTCTACGGACCGCAGAAGGGCGCCGGACCCGATGAGGTCGCGGTTCTCGAAGTGGCGCTGACCCATTGGGCCGAACTCATCGGCCCGGAATTCGCGGGCAAGCCCGGCGCGGGCGCGGCGGGCGGCACCGGATTCGGGGCCATCGCGGTGCTCGGCGCGGTCGCGCGGCCCGGCATCGACGTGGTGCTCGGGCTGGTGGACTTCGACGCGCAACTCGCCGGGGCCGATCTCGTGGTCACCGGTGAAGGATCGCTGGACGCGCAGAGCCTGCACGGCAAGGCGCCCATCGGCGTCGCGGGCGCCGCCCTGCACGCCGGTGTCCCGGTCGTGGCCGTCGCGGGCCGCGTCCAGCTCACTCCCGACCAGGTGCGATCCGCCGGATTCAGCGCCGCCTACGCGCTGTCGGACCTGGAACCCGATCCGGCCCGTTCCATGGCCGAGGCCGCCGCCCTGCTGGAACGGATCGGCGAGCGGCTGGCGCGCTGACGCCACCCGCCGGTATTACACGGCGGTGCTGAGCTCCTGGAGGATGCGGCCGCGATTGCGGTCGCCCCACTGCTCCAGGGGCTTCAGCGCGAGATTCAATTCCTCGCCCAGCGGCGTGAGCGAATACTCCACGCGCGGCGGGATTTCCGGATAGATCTCGCGGTGCACCACGCCGCCGGCCTCCAGCTGCCGCAGGTTCTCCGCGAGCACCTTCTCGCTCACGCCCGTCAGCATGCGGCGAATCTGGCCGAACCGCTGCGGCCCCTCACCGAGCACCCACATCAGGTGCAGCTTCCACTTCCCGCCGACCACATCGATGGCGAGGGACATGCCGCACACATCGTGATCCGCGTCACCGTATTGGCTCACCGCGCTACTCCTGACCGTATTTCGAACCTTCAGGTAAGCAACCCCACTCGAACGTGCGGTCTTCCCGAGATTACCGACTCCGCGCAGTATCGATACCGGCGCCGACACAATCACCGCGATCTTCGAAAAGGACACACCATGTCTGAGCAGAACCGTTCCGTCTCCGTCATCGGCCTGGGCCCGATGGGCCAGTCGATGGTCAAGGCGTTCCTGAAGGCCGGCGTCGAGGTGACCGTCTGGAACCGCAGCCCCGAGAAGGCCGAGGCCATGGTCGAACTGGGCGCCAAGCGCGCCGCCACCGTCGCCGAGGCGATCGACGCCAACGAGGTGACCGTGGTCAGCCTGACCCACTACGCCGCCATGTACGACGTGCTCGGCCAGGCCCAGGATCGCCTGCGGGGCAAGGTGATCGCCAACCTGTCCTCCGATTCCCCGGAGAAGGCCCGCGCCGGCGCGGCCTGGGTGCGCGAGCATGGTGCGGAATTCATCTCCGGCGGCGTCATGTCGGCCGGCGACAATATCGAGCACCCGGCCTCGTACATCTTCTACAGCGGGCCGCGCGAGACCTTCGACAAGGTCTCCGAGCTGTTGCTGCCGCTCAGCCCGCAGGAGTACCTGGGCCTGGACGACGGTCTGGCGCAGATCTTCTACCAGGGTCTGCTCACCATCTTCCACCCCTGGCTGCTGGCCTTCGATCAGGCGACCGCCATGATCTCCCGCTCCGGCCACGACATCGCCCAGTTCGTGCCGTTCGCGGTGCGTTCCGCGGCCGCGTTCCCCTACTTCATGGAGGAGTTCTCGGTCGCCAACCAGAACGGCGGCTGGGCCGATGTGGCCAGCCTGAAGATGATGGACGCCGGCGCGCAGCACATCATCGACGCCAGCGAAGAGGTCGGCGTGGACGCGGTCTTCTCGCACACCGCGCAGAATCTGTGGCGCAAGGCGGTCGCCGCCAGCGAGAAGGCGGGCCGGGCCGTCTCCACCTACGAACTGCTTCGCGACGGCGCGAACTGAATCATGGTGGAGTACAGCATGCCCCGGCAATACGGTGTGACAGTGATAGGTCTCGGCCCGATGGGTCAGGCCATGGTGCGCCGCCTCCTGGCGGCGGGCCTGGAGGTGACGGTCTGGAACCGCAGCCCCGAAAAAACCACTGCCATGGTCGAACTCGGGGCACGGTCCGCCGCCACCGTGGCGGAGGCGCTGGACGCCAATGAGCTGGTGGTGCTGAGCCTGACCCAGTACGGGGCGATGTACGACGTCCTGGGTCAGGCCCCGCACCGGTTGTCCGGGCGGGTGATCGTGAACCTGTCCTCGGACACGCCGGACAACACCCGCCGGGGCGCGGCCTGGGTGCGCGCCCACGGCGCGCAGTTCCTCGCGGGCGGCATCATGGCTCAGCCCGAAGGGCTCGGCGGGCCGGCGGCCTTCATTTTCTACAGCGGTCCGCAACAGGCCTACGACGCGCACGCGGAGCGGCTCGCCCACCTGTCCGCCCCCGAATACCTCGGTGCGGACGAAGGTCTCGCGCAGCTGTACTACCAGGCGGTCTACGCCATGTTTCTGCCCAACCTGCTCGCCTACGAGCAGGCGCTGGCCATGATCGACCGCTCCGGCGAGCCGATCGACCGGTTCGTGCCGTACGCCCAGCGCGCCATGGGCGATACCGCGCCGTTCTATGCCGGGGTCGCGGCGCTGGCCGCCGCCGGCGGGTTCACCGATCCGGCGCATCTGCGCATGATGGACGCGGGCGCCCGGCACGTCGTCGAGACCAGCGAAGCTCTCGGCGTCGACGCCACCCTGCTGCACGCGGCCCGCGTCTTCGGGAGCAAGGCGCTGCGCGCCAATGAGCAAGGGGATCAGCGGGCTTCGACCTACGCCATCCTGCGTGGCGCGCCCGTCACCGGCTGATCCCGGTGCCGCTCAAGCGGTTTCGGAGCCGAGCCGCGGGAAGGGGGTGGTCGAGAAGACCACCTCCACCGGCACCTCGAAATACCGCGAGATCTGCAGGGCCAGATGCAGACTCGGGCTGTACTCGCCGCGCTCCAGATACCCGATCGTCTGATAGTGCACACCGAGCGCCTCGGCCAGCTCCCGGCGCGAGATACCGCGCTCGGCGCGCAACATGGCGATCCGGTTGTAGATGACCTCAGTAGGCACGCTGCAGGGCCTTCTCGCGGCGGGCCGCCAGATTCGCGCCGGACTCCCGGCGCGCCATGCGGCGCAGCACGATCGGTGCGATCAGCAGACCGGCCACCGCCCAGGCGCCCAGCACCGCCGCCGTCTCCAGATGCCGCCACGATCCGCCGAGCTCCACCGCCACCGCGTCACCGGGCAGCATGGCCGAGCGCATGCCCAGCCCGAGCCAGTAGATGGGGAACACCTGACCCACGTCCTGCAGCCAGCCGGGCAGGGAGGTGATCGGATAGAAGACACCGGAGATCGCCACGAGACCCATGATCGGGAACGAGACGAAACCCATCGCACGCGGGCTCTCGAACACCGAGCCGATGATCGCGCCCAGCGGCAGCGTGGCCAGCAGGCCCAGCGCCAGCACCCAGATCAGGGTGAGCCAGCGGCCGAGGCTGTTCAGCTCCACCCCGCCGACCACGATCATGCCGAACGCCAGCACGATCACCACCTGGGACAGCGCCAGCCCGGAGGTGGTCACGATCTTGCCGAGCAGATAGCCGACCATGCCATGGGGAGTCGCCTTGGCGCGCAACAGCGTGCCGTCCTCGCGATCCAGCGTCAGGTACTGCGCGATGCCGAACATGCCGGTGAACGCGACCAGCATGCCGAGCACGCCCGGCAGGGCCAGCGCGCCCAGGTTCAGGCCGCTGGTCTCGAAGGTGCCGTTGCGCATGAAGAACAGGGCCACCAGGGTCAGCAGCGGCCAGAAGAACTGGGTGAACAGCTCCATGCCATTGCTGAACGACTGCCGCAGTTCGATTGCGCCGCGGCGGAATCCGGCCTTGACGGCCACCGTCATCGGGTTCATCGGTGCACCTCCTCCAGACTGCGCAGATCGGTCTCGCCCTGCCCGGACTCGAACCGCTGCACCAGGGTCATGTACGTGTCCTCCAGCGAGGCGCGCCGCACCTCCAGCTCGCCGATGTCCTCGCCGTACTGCTGGAACAGCTCGTAGACGAACTTGGTGGACTCGGTGGTGGTGTGCACGAAGCGCTGGTTGTCGCGGGTCCACTTCACCTCGGCCTCGCCGGCGATGCGGCGGGAGAGCTGATCGGCCGAGCCGTCGGCGATGATGCGGCCGCCGGCCAGGATGAGAATCCGGTCGGCCAGCTTCTCCGCCTCGTCCAGATCATGGGTGGTGAGCAGGATGGTGGTGTTCTGGTCATCGGCCAGCCGGTGCACCAGATCGTGGAATTCGCGCCGGGCCTGCGGGTCGAAACCGGCGGTGGGCTCGTCCAGGAACAGCAGTTCGGGGCGGCCGACAATGCCGATGGCGACATCCAGGCGGCGGCGCTGGCCGCCGGAGAGGGTCATGATCTTCGCGTCGGCGTGCTCGGTGAGGCCGACCGCCGCGATGAGTTCGTCGATATCCCACGGTCTCTTGATGGTGTCCGTGGCATACGGCGCGTAGAACATGCCCAGGTAGTCGAGCAGTTCCCGCACCCGCCACTTGCCGTGGTCACGCCAGGACTGGAGCACCACGCCCAGTCGCGCCCGCCAGGCCTCGTCGCCGTGCGCGGGATCGGTGCCCAGCACCTCGACCTGGCCGGCGGAACGCATCCGGAAGCCCTCGAGGATTTCGATGGTCGTCGTCTTACCCGCACCATTCGGCCCGAGCAGTACCAGCACCTCGCCCCGATGCGCTTGGAATGTGACGTCCTGCAACACATCCCGGGTGCCATATCGCATTCGCAGTTCTCGGACGTCGAGAACGACGCCTTCGCCGACGGTCATAGCCGTCCACCCCTCCGTAGTGGGTATTGGATCAGATGTAGCATACCTACTACATTTCGCCGCGAACAAGCTATTTACAACTCTCGTGGCTCTCAGGGGCTCCGCCCCCGAACCCCAACCCCCATGGGGCTCCCGCCCCCCGAACCCCTCGCGGGGCCACGCCCAACCTTCGCGGGGCCAGGCTCAACGTTCGCGGGGCCAGGCTCAACGTTCGCGGGGCCAGGCTCAACGTTCGCGGGGCCAGGCTCAACGTTCGCGGGGCCAGGCCCAACGTTCGCGGGGCCAGGCCCTCGAACCCCCTCAACGCGGCAGCCCCGCGACCGTTAGGTCGCGGGGCTGTTTCCTTGTCTTCGCGTCAGCGGATCAGCGTGTGCAGAGGAACTCGATGGCCGCGGCGTAGCCGTGGACGCCCATGCCCGCCACGACGGCTGTGGCGATTGGTGACACGTAGGAGTGATGCCGGAATTCCTCGCGGGCATGCACATTGCTGATGTGGACCTCGACGATCGGGACCTCCGGGATCACCAGGGCGTCGCGCAGCGCCACCGAGGTGTGCGTGAGGCCGCCGGGGTTGATGACGATCCCGGATTCCACGCCGCGCGCGGCGTGAATGCGGTCGATCAGCGCCCCTTCGTGATTGGACTGGAAGGCCACGATCTCGCGGTGGAACCGCGCCGCGGTGCGTCGGCACAGCTCCACCACGTCGTCGAGGGTGTCGGCGCCGTACACCTCGGGCTGGCGGGTGCCGAGCATGTTCAGGTTCGGACCGTTGAGCACGAGGATCGGACCGGTGTCAGCCATAGGGCCGACTGTATTAGAGACCCTGCGGTCCTTCCGCGCGCAGGTCGTCGACCTGCCGCATGGCCGTGCGCAATTCCGCCAACCACTGCTCGGCGTGCTTGCCCGCCAGCTTCACCGTCCAGGCCAGGGCGTCGGAGCGGGAGCGGGCCACGCCGGCGTCGACGAGGGTGTCGAGCACCTTGCGTTCGGGCTGCCGCAGCCGGGTCATGACCGGAACGGACAGGTGGGTGAACATGATTCGCTCGCCGCCGACCGTGATGCCCCAGGCCACGCTGCGGTGGTAGCGGTGCTGGGCCTCCTGCGCGATCTGCATGCGGGCGGGGCGGGTGGATTCCCGGAAGCGGGAGATCAGGCCCTCGACGGTGGCCTTGGGGATTCCGGCGGGGGCCTCCGGCTTGGCCGTATCGACCGGGGCGTCCGCGGCCGGGGCGTCGGCCGCGCCGTTCTCGGGTGCGGGAAGGGGGAGTTCACCGATCACGACGATCTCGTCGCGATCGATCTCGAGGGTTACCGGGCCGGTGAACCAGTCGGCTGGCAATCTTCCAGCGAACCAGTCCTCGGCATCCGCGGCGTCGGGAAGGTCGGCCTGCTGCCAGCCGCCGGGGCGGCCGAATTCGCGTCCGCGATGTCCGTGTCTCATGGCGGTCACACTCACTTACTGGATGGAGTTGTAATGCTGATTACAACATTACGTGCTTTCCCGGCGGATGGATTGCGCTCTGGGAGAACGGGGTTCACCGGGGCGGCCGCGAAGATCGGGAACCGCGTGTCACCTGTGCGAACCGCGCGGTCCGCGACGTCTCGAATACGCCAGGGTCTGTAACCGACCGGTGATCATGTATCTGGTCCCTCCCGGCTGAAATCGGCACTAAGGTGGTCCGTAGTAGGTGTACGCCTGGTGGAAAGGTGGAACCTCGAACACAGAGTTCGAGGTACCGTGGTCCTGTTGCTGATGTGGCAAGAGTGAAGAGTGGGCGATATGGATGTGTGGGGATCCCGCCGCTTCCGTATACGGGGCGCAATCGCGCTCGCGGGGGTGGCTGCCCTCGCGATTGCGATGGGGTCATGTGCTTTTCGGGAACAACGGGCCATGGGCCCGGAGACCGTCGTCGAACGGTTCGCCACCCTGCTCGACGAGAAGGACTACGAGGGCGCGGCACGGCTGACGTCCTACCCCAATGGCGCGTCCACCACGCTGAAGCAGGTCTTCAGCGGCCTGGAGCCGGGTAAACCCGACTACGAACTCACCCAGTACATCGGCCTCGACGGCAGTACCGGCATGTTCTCCATGACCGGCGCCTGGAATTTCGGCGAGCACAAGGACTGGAAGTTCGATCTGCAGGGCCAGGTCCGCAAACTCAGTGTCGGCTGGCGCATCTCGTGGGATCCGGCGCTCATCATGCCGCAGCTGGACAGCAAGCGGACCGTCAAGCTGGTCCGCACCTACGCCGTGCCCGCGCCGCGGGTGAACGACATCGTCGGCGCGCCGCTGATGACCGAGCAGACCATCAATGTCGTCAAGATCGACCCGGCCAAGACCGGCGATCAGGTGGGCACCGCCAACGCGCTGGCCGCCGCCATCGAACCGGTCGCGCCGCTCATCACCGGCGACAGCCTCCTGCAGCAGCTGGCGGCCTCGCAGGGCAAACCCATCGTGGCGGTGAACCTGCGCGACGGCGACTTCGCCATTCTCGAACCGCGGATGGCCGTGATTCCCGGTGTGGTGCTGGAGAAGCAGCCCAAGCTCATCTCCGTGGACCGCCGGGTGTGGTCGCCGCTGCTGGACTCGCTGCGCAAGGTCTGGCAGGACTCGCGCGATCAGACCGCGGGCTGGGGCGTGCAGCTGTTCGAGCCCGACGGCGCCTTCGTCACCCAGCTGGCCGGCGCGCAGGGCCCGCCCGGACCGGATATCCCGGCCACCATGGACCAGCGCCTGCAGCGCGCCACCGAGGACGCCGTGGTGAGCGCGGGCACGCCCGCCTCCATCGTGGCCATCCAGCCCTCCTCGGGCGCGGTGGTCGCGGCGGCCCAGAACAGTTACGCCAGCGCGCACGGTTCGGTGGCCTTCACCGGCCTGTACCCGGTCGGCGGGCTGATCGAGATCTTCAAGAACGTGGCCGCGGTCGCCAAGAACAAAGCGCCGCAGGACGTCTCGGTGAGCGATGCCGCCGAGGCCGCCACCATGCTCGGCGTCGGCCTGGACTTCCAGGTCCCCGGCCTCGACGAGACCACCGGCCGGCTCCCCACCGGCAAGGGCGCCGAAACCATCAGCCGCGGCGGCGCGGCCGACTCCCTGCTGGCCAGCCCCTGGGGCATGGCCATCGCGGCCGCGGCCATCGCCAACGGCCAGCTGCCCCGCCCCATGATCGCCATCGGCAGCCCCGCCACCACCGAAGCCGACATCCAGCCCCTGCCCGCCAACGTCACCGACCGCGTCCGCGCCATGCTCGCCGAAGGCACCGCCGCCCCCGAGAACGCCGCCCTCGGCCGCTACGCCGGCGTCCAAGCCATCAGCGCCACCGCCGGCTCCGGCGGCTGGCTCATCGCCACCATGGGCGACCTGGCCTTCGCCATCCACATCGACGACGTGGACAGCGGGGACGCGCCCGCCCGCATGGCGGCCAGACTCCTCCAAGCACTGGCTTCACCCGACGACTGAAAACAGAAACCGGGCCCCGTCCTAACGGACGGGGCCCGGTTGCATGGTGAGGGAGAGGTGGACGGGCCCCGGTTGCTGGAGGGCGAAGCCAATAGCCCTGGCGCGGCGGACCGACCTTGGTCGCTCTTGGGGGTTCGGGGGCGAAGCCCCTGAGCGTCCGGTGCGGGTGGACAGCTCCCGGTCGCTCTTGGGGATTCAGGGGCGGAGCCCCTGAGTGTTCCGAGAGTTGGTTTCGGTGGCCCGCCGCCCGTGGTCGCTGTTGGGGGTTCGGGGGGCGGAGCCCCTGAGTGTTCCGAGAGTTGGTTTCAGTGGCCCTCCGCCCTTGGTCGCTGTTGGGGGTTCGGGGACGGAGCCCCTGAGAGCTTCGAGAGTTGGGTTCAGCGGAGCGCTTTCATGGCGGCGCGCCAGCCGAGCAGGAAGAGGGCTAGGGCGGTGGCGGCGACGAGGACGAAGCTGAAGGCGGTGCCCTGGCCGCTGACGACGCGGAGCAGCATGCCGCCGATGAGGGTGCTGAGCCAGACGATGACGCCGGTGGGCCAGACCGCGCCGCCGTCGAAACGCTTTGCGGCGGTCATGCCTTCGCGTCCCGCGGCCACCGCGACGGCGATGACCCAGCCGAGTAATAGGCCGGTGAGGAACGGCCACACGGTGCGCACCAGCCCGGCGAGGACGGCCTCGTCGTGACTGCTGCGGCCGATCGCGCAGAACACGACGACGAGCACTGCATCGACCGCGAAAGGCACCAGTTTCTTCACGGGCCACAGGTTAACGGGCGGCGCGCGGCGGGCTTTGCAGGGACACACACTACGGTCGCGGCCGCATCCGGCTCAGGCGCCCGGATTCTCCTGGGCGGGCGGCGGGTTGGGCCGCCGCCGGTCGGCGACCAGCGGCCCGCCCGCGCGGTGATGCTCGAATTCCCGCTCGTATTCGGCATCCCCGGCCTGCGGCTTGCGGAACAGGAAAAGGAACACGATCCAGCCCACGATCGCCACCAGAATGAAGCTGATCAGCCGATACAGGAAGGCCGCGGCCACCGCCTGGGAGGCGGGCAGGCTCGCGGCCACGGTGAGCGAGTAGATGAGGGTGGCGTCCACGTACACGATGCCGCCCGGCGCGAACGGAATGGTGCCGACGGCCTTTCCGGCCGCGAACGCCAGCATGAGCCCGGCGAGTCTGGGATCCGCGCCCACCGCGTAACAGGCCGCGCCCAGGCACGCCACATCGGCGAGCCGGTGCACGATCGCCCAGAACGTCACCAGCGCCCCGTCGCGCTTGCCGAGATCCACCAGTTCCAGCTGATCCAGGATCTCGCCCACCTTGTCCATGCCCTCGTCGGCGGGCTTGCGCCGAATCCGGTTGACCAGGTGCAGGATTCGCCGCAGCGACGATTCCAGGGCGCCGGGGTGCGCGGAGACGTAGTTGAACCCCCACACCAGCAGCGCCACCGCGCCGAGCGAGAGGATCACCTTGCCCGGCCCGATCCGATTGCCGACCAGCAGCGCGCCGAACACGCCCAGCAGGGTCAGCCCCGCGGCCGCCACCACACCCGAGATGACCAGTTGCCAGGACGCCACGATCGGGCTGGCCCCCCAGCGCCGGGTCTGGCGATAGGTGAAGGCGGTGGAGAACACCTGCCCCGCGGGCAGGGTCAGCGCCATCCCGGTGGAGCCGTACACCACCGACACCGATTTGCGCTGGCTCACCTCCACGCCGCCGGCGTGCAGCAGCTGTTTCTGGATGCGCCCGTATCCGGCCATGGAAATCGCCTGCATCCAGATACAGGCCGCGACCCAGCCCCAATGGATTTCGGTGAGGTTCTTCCAGGAATCGGTCAGGCGCGGATATAGATAAACGCCTTCGGAAATCAGCAGTGCGAGCAGCCCGGCCCCGACAATCCATTTGGCCCACCAGAACCTGCCACGGCGGGAGTTCTCCGCGGGCGGCGCTGGTTCGCCGGCCAAGTCACCATGGGCCGTCACGTCGTCAGCCTAACGAACTGGCCGCGGCCACGTCTGCATCCACCTGGTCGCTGGTTTCCCCGGGCCAGGCCAGCCGGGTTTTCCGCCGGCGGCCGCGCAGTTGCACCTCCTCCCCGGTCTGCCACCGCCGCTGTTCGTTCTCGTCGGCGAAATAGAGTGCGCTGCGTGAGGTGAGCACCCGTTCCGGGCGTTCCTTGGCGAGTTCGGTGAGCCGGGCCGCCTCATTGACCGGATCGCCGATCACCGTGTACTCGAATCGATTTGCCGCACCGATATTTCCGGCGACCGCCAGACCAGCGGAAACCCCGATTCCAATATCCAGTCCGGGCACCTCGCGCAGGGCTTCGCGCAGCTCGCGGGCGGCGGCCAGGGCCGCGGTGGGCGCGTCCGGGCGGTCCAGGGGCGCACCGAAGATCGCCAGCGCGGCATCGCCCACGAATTTGTTGATCAAACCGTGGTGGCGGTCGATCACATCGACCACGATGCGGAAGAACTCGTTGAGCAGGCTGACCACTTCGGTGGGCGGTCGTTCCGCGGCCGTCGCGGTGGATCCGACCATATCCACGAACAGCACCGCGACGAATCGGGTTTCACCGCCGAGTTCGGTGCCGTACTCCAATGCGCGCCGCGCCACATCCTCGCCGACATGCTGACCGAACAATTCCTGAAGTTCCCGGCGTTTGGCCGCTTCATCCATCATCCGGTTGAAGCCAACTTGCAGCAGACCGATTTCCGAACCGTCGAAGACTTCCACCTGTACATCCCGCGCGCCTTCTTGTACGCGATCGATCGCCTGGCTGAGCTGCCGGATCGGATCGGAAATACTCGAGGCGGTGAGCATGGAAAGCGCCAGCGCCTGCATGATCACCACTCCGCACAACAGCAGGATGGAGACCGCCAGCGACTGCGCGGAAAACTGAACGCGAGAAGAAATCTGCGTGACGCACAGCAGCACGATGGCGATCACCGGGGCGAAGGTGCCCATGCCCCAGGTCATGGCCATCCGGGTGCCGACACCCGGGGTCAGCGTGTGATCGAAGGCGCCCACCGTCAGCGCCTCGGCCGCCACCGGCCGCAGAATCCGCTCGCCCAGCATGTAGGTGAAGCCGAAAACAATGGTGGCGGCCATGCATTCGGTCACGATCACCGCGGCCGCCAGCTCCGGGGCCCGCACGATAATGAGGGAGGCCATGATCGCGCCGCCGATCAGCCACAGCACCAGATGCAGGATGGACTGCCGCAACGGCGCGTGCAGTGCGGCCATCTGCTCCTGCCGGCTCGGCGGCCCGCCCCGCATCTGCCAGCGCATGACCGGCCGCAGCATGAGCGCCGATGCCGTCAGGCTCAGCACCCCGCCGATCACGAAGATCAGGCCCGGAATCAGCAGCCCGGTCTCCCGGGTCGCGCTCGTCTCGCCCTCCGGCACCGGCAGCCCGTACTGGATGAACGCCCACACCAGGACAGCACCGAACGCATTGGCCGCGAGCATCGAAACGAGGTACAGCGGCCAGCGGGTTCGCATGGTCTGTTTGACCGCTTCCAAGGGCGCTGACACGCCCACTAATCTAGCGGCGGTCCCGCCCGCGCGAATCTTCAGCGCCCGCGAACTCGGCGGATGTCCAGGCGCGGGTCGGGGCGGCAGGGGGTTGTGCACAGTAGGCTCGCTGGGGTGAGCGAGGCGCAGGCAGGGTCCCTAGATTCCGGCCAGGATTCCGGCACGCCGAAATCGGTCCGCCGCCGGGATGCCGAGGCCGTCCATCCGATCGTGCGGGAAGCCGCCGAGTGGTCCTGGCGGCTGCTGCTCATCTTCACCGCCGTCATCACCGTCGCCTGGATCGCGCAGCGGCTGTCCACCGTCACCATTCCGCTGGCCATCGCGCTGCTGGCGGCGGCGCTGATGTCGCCGCTGGTGGACATGATGCAGCGGTTCGGGGTGCCGCGCTCGCTGGGCGTGTTCGTGGTGCTGGTGGGGTCGCTCGGGCTGCTCGCCGGGATCATGACCTTCGTCGTGGAGCAGTTCGTCGTGGGTGTGCCGCAGCTGTCGGACGAGTTCAAGAACAGCGTCAAGCAGATCCAGGACTGGCTCATCAACGGGCCGCTGCACATGAGCGACGATCAGATCCGCAATGCGGGCAACACCATCGTCAACACCATCGAATCGAATCAGGACACGCTGACCAGCGGGGCGCTCACCACCGCCACGGTCATCGGGCACCTGTTCACCGGGACCTTCCTGACCCTGTTCATCCTCATCTTCTTCCTCTACGGCGGGGATCAGATCTGGGAGTTCTGCACGCGCATCATTCCCAAGCGGAACCGGGAGCGGGTGCGCACCGCGGGGCGGCTCGGATTCGGCACGCTGACCGGATTCGTGCGCGCCACCGTGCTGGTGGCCCTGGTCGACGCCATCGGCATCGGCGCGGGCCTGGCCATTCTGAGCGTGCCGCTGGCGCTGCCGCTGGCCTCGCTGGTGTTCATCGGCGCGTTCATCCCGATCATCGGTTCGTTCATGGCGGGCGCGGTGGCGGTGTTCATCGCGCTCATGACCAAGGGCCTGGTCACCGCCCTGATCGTGCTCGGCATCACCATCGCGGTCATGCAGCTGGAAGGTCATGTGCTGCAACCGCTGCTGATGGGCCGCGCGGTGCGCATCCACCCGCTGGCGGTGGTGCTCGCCATTGCCGCGGGCGTGGTGCTGGCCGGTATCGCGGGCGGTTTGCTGGCCGTGCCGCTGGTGGCGCTGCTCAATACCGCCATCCGGTCGCTGCTGGCGGATTCGCCGGAAGAGCTGTACCAGGAGCTGACCACTGCCGACCCGCATCAGCGCATGTACAGCGCCGAACCGGATAAGCCCGACCCGAACCGGTACAAGCTGCCGCCGCTCGGCCGCGACGGCAAGGCCCAGGACCGTACCGCCGCGGCCGACCGCACCACCGAGAGTCCCAGTGGCGCCGGGAGTTCCAGCGGTGACGGCAAGGACTGAACCCGACCCCGACGACGCGGCCACCGGCCCACTGTGGCGGGCGGCGCAGGCCTTCCGGCTGGTCACCCTGCTGTACGCGGTCGGCCAGCAGATCGCCTCGGTGCCGCACTACACCGATCAGCGGCTGAGCTGGGTGCTCATCGCCGCCATGGCCGTCTGGTCCGGCGTCTCGGCGGTGCTGTTGTCGCAGACGCACTTCCGGAACCTGAAGCGGGCCCGCACCGCGGTCGTCATCGGCGACCACCTGGTCATCATCGTGCTCATCTTCGCCACCCGGCTGGTGGCCGACTACGACTGGTATCACAACCACCAGACCCTGCCCACCACGCTGTGGACCGCCAATGCGGTCATGTCCTCGGCCATTCTGTGGGGCCCGATCGGCGGCATCGGCTCCGGACTGCTGGTCTCGGGGGCCATCATCACCGCCAGATCCCAATGGGAACTGGATGTCTGGCGCGATGCGACGCTGCCGGTCCTGGTGTCGGTGGGCCTGGCCATCGGGCTGGCCGCCAATACCGCGCGCCGGGCCCAGCAGCAGCTGCAACGTGCGGTGCGGCTCACCGCCGCCGCGCAGGAACGCGAACGGCTGGCCCGGGAAGTGCACGACGGCGTGCTCCAGGTGCTCAGCTACATCAAACGGCGCGGCGCCGAAATCGGCGGGCCCACTGCGGATCTGGCGCAACGCGCGGGCGAGCAGGAGGTGGCGCTGCGGGTGCTGCTCTCCGAACAGGGCGAACGCGCCGACCTCGGGGCCGCCGAGGAGGACCTGCGCCCGCTGCTGACCGCCCAGGCCACGCCATCGGTCTTCGTGTCCACCCCCGGCGATCCGGTGCTGATCGGCCGCTGGGAGGCCCGCGAGATCGCCGCCGCCGTGGCCGCGGCCCTGGCCAATGTCGTCCAGCACGCCGGCGCGGGCGCGAAAGCCTATGTGCTGCTGGAGGATACCGGCGGCGAACTGATCGTCAGCGTGCGCGACGACGGGCCCGGTATTCCGGCCGGACGGCTCGCCGAGGCCGAAGGGCAAGGGCGCATGGGTGTTTCCCGGTCGATCATCGGCCGGATCGCGGCCATCGGCGGGACGGCGCACCTGCTCTTCGAAGCCGCCGCCGGCGAGGACGATGGAGCCGAGTGGGAATTCCGGATACCCAAACGAGCATGAGGAGCCGGGAGGCACGAATGTCAGCAGCGGATGACGAACAGCGGATCACGATCATGGTGGTCGACGATCACCCGATCTGGCGCGACGGGGTCGCCCGCGACCTCGCCGAGGCCGGATTCGAGGTGGTCGCCACCGCCGACGGCGTCGGGGCCGCCGGCCGGCGCGCGGCGGCGGTCACCCCCGATGTCGTCCTCATGGATATGCAGCTGCCCGACGGCAATGGCGCGGACGCCACCGCCGAAGTGCTGCGGGTCTCCCCGCGCACCCGGGTGCTGGTGCTGTCGGCCTCGGCCGAACGCGACGACGTGCTCGACGCCATCAAGGCCGGGGCCATCGGCTATCTGGTGAAGAGCGCCTCCGCCGCCGAACTCGAGGACGCGGTGCGCGCCACCGCCGCCGGGCAGGCCGTGTTCACCCCCGGCCTGGCCGGGCTGGTGCTCGGCGAATACCGGCGCATCGCCAACACCCCGCCCGATCGCGACGAACCGCACCGGCCCGCGCTCACCGACCGGGAGACCGAGGTGCTGCGCATGGTCGCGAAGGGCTTGTCCGCCAAGCAGATCGCCACCCGGCTCAGTCTCAGCCATCGCACCGTGGAGAACCATGTGCAATCCACGCTGCGCAAGCTGCAGCTCGGGAATCGGGTGGAGCTCACCCGCTATGCCATCGAACAGGGCCTCGAGTAGGGACCGGATTCAGGGATTGCCCTGATGCGCGCGCGCCCGCCCGCTCGCTAGCCTCGAATCCATGGGTGGTCCTGAATCTGTTTCCGGCGTCGAGACCCCCGTGGTCGGCGACCGGGATCTGCGGGTGTCGGATGTCGAACGCGAACATGTCGGGCGGCTGCTGCAACGCGCGGTCGGGCTCGGCATGCTGTCGCTGGGGGAATTCACCGAACGCATGGACACGGCCCTCGCCGCCAAGACGCGCGGCGAATTGAACGCCGTGCTCGTCGATCTGCCCGGCATCCGGCTGGCCGGGCAGCCCGCGCCCGCGGCCCAGCCGTACCCGGCGCGGCCGCCGTTCGGGCCGGCGCAGGCGCGCTACGCCCACGCGCAGGCGCGGATGGCGCACGCACAGCAGCGGTTCGCGCACATCCAGCAGCGCTTCGCGCCGGTGCAGGGCGGGTCGCAGCAGGTCGGCGGCAATGTGATCCGGGCCCGGCTGTCCGGCCTGACCCGCAAGGGCACCTGGCAGGTGCCGCCGGTGCTGGTGCTCAACGACTTCATGGGCAGCGTGACCCTGGACTTCACCCAGGCCGTCATGTCCACGCAGGTGGTGGAGATCCAGGTGGACGACTTCATGACCTCCATCGAGCTGATCGTCCCCGCGGAGGCCACCGTCGATCTGAACGGGCTCGACGTCCTCGGCGGCAGCATCAACAACAAGGTGCGCACCGGACCGCCCATGGGCCCGCTGCACCTGGTGGTGCACGGCCGGTTGCGCTTCGGATCGGCGACCGCCAAGCATCCGTTCGCCACCCAGTGGAAGCGCTTCTTCAACGGCGCTTGACTCCACTCAACGAAACAGACCGGGCAGCAACAATTTACGGCGGGTATCGTCACGCACATGGTGGAAGGCGGCGTGACAGATTCGGTTCCGGAACCCTGCATCCGCATCGGCCGCGGCGAACCACTGCTCCTGCTGCACGGGCTGGTCCTCACCTGGCAGTCCTGGGCTCCGGTCATCGACGACCTCGCCGGTTCCGCCGGCCGCGACGGATTCGACATCCTCGCCCCCACCCTGCCCGGCCACTGGGGCGGCCCCGCGCCCACCCGCCCCGCCACCTTCTCCTCGCTGGTCGACGCCATGGAGACACTGCTCGACGAGGCCGGCTGGGCCACCGCCCACATTGCCGGCAACTCGGTAGGCGGCTGGCTGGCCCTGGAACTGGCCGCCCGCGGCCGCGCCCGCTCGGTCACCGCAGTCGCCCCCGCGGGCCTGTGGGCCGGCCCCTCCGCCGCGGCCTCCCTGCTCCGCCGCTACCGCGCCCTGGGCCCCCTCATCGGCCTCGATACCGACCGCCCCCCGGCCATGCCGTCCATGATCCGCAGCCTCCTGGTCCCGCTCCTGGCCCACCGCCCCGCGGCCGTCCCCAACCGCCTCGCCACCGCCATGGCCGCCGCCCCCGCCAACTGCACCATCCTCGCCGACCTGGCCGAAGATCCGGCTCTCCCTTTCGGTTTCACCGGATTGAACACCCTCGACACCCCCACCACCATCCTGCTCCCCGAACACGACCGCGTCCTCCCCCCACACGTCTACGCCCCCCTCACCGACACACCGCTCCTGACCGTCCGCCCCCTCCCCGGCGTGGGCCACGTCCCCATGCTCGAGGACCCGGACTCCATCACCGCCCACATCCGCGCCACCGCCGCCCGCGCGGCAACCGCCCCTCAATCAGCCTGATCCCCGCCCCGCCATGTTCGGGTAGTAATCGCCGCACCCCCGCGTGTTTCTACTCATGCGCCCAAACCCGCAGCTCGCGAGCATTGCTGCCATGAATACCGCCATCGATCCGCGACTGCTCGCCCGGTTGTCGACCGAATTCACCTCGCTCAGCACCCACATGGGACTGCTCGGCCGCGACCTCGAGGCACTCCACCACCAGGTCCTCGCCGAATACAACCGCCACACCTCATCCGATCCCCACCCCCACACCCCGCCCGCTGCCGCACCCCGGACTGCGGGCGGCACCATGCCACCGCCCGCCCTCCGCGGCGAGCCGCGACCCGGTTCGGAGAGCGAAACCGCCACGGAGACCGGGACGCCCGCAGCAGGTCGCCGGGCCACACCGAGCCAATCGGTCGTGCCGCCGTCCAGCGGGCGGAACACCTCTGAGGCAGCCGGCGCCCCGCAGCCCGCCGATCAGTCGCATCCGGCCTTCGCGCACTGGAGTCGACCGCCTTCGCCCACCGAGGCCGCAGCGCGTGGGCGCGCTGGTGCCGAGGCCAGTTCGGCGAGCGGCTCCTTCGTGCCCGAGCAGCCCGCCGAGTCCGGGGCGACTTTCCCGGCGGGCGCACCGATCCCGCCTGCTGTGGGGCAGCTGCCCGGGCAGGCACAGCCGGGGGCTCCGGTCGGGCCGGGATTCGGAGGTGCTCGGCCGGGCTGGATGGGTGGCGGGCAGCCGATGTATCAGCCGTATCCGGCTGCGCAGCCGCCGCGCCGACTACCCGCGCGGGAGCCGCGGACGCCGTGGTGGCAGCGGGAGGGGGTGATCAGCCGGGTGCTCGCGGTCGCGGGTGTGGGGGTGACGCTGATCGGTGTGGTGATGCTGCTGGTGCTGGCGGCGCAGGCGGGGTTCTTCGGGCCGGTGCCGAGAGTTGTTGCGGGGGCGGTGTTCTCGGCAGCACTGGTGGCTGTCGGGATGCGGGTGCACGGAAGGGCCGGGGGACGGGTGGGGGCCGTCGCGCTGGCGGCTACGGGTATCGCCGGGGGATATCTGGATGTCGTCGCGGTGACGGCTGTTTACGGGTGGCTGCATCCAGTGCTCGGCTATGCGGTGGCATTGGGGATTGCCGCGGGTGGTGTGGGGCTCGCCTTGCAGTGGCGTTCCCAGGCGCTGGCGGTGCTCGTGGTGCTCGGCGCGGCGCTGCTGTCGCCCGCGGTGACCACCGAGCTGGCGCTGCTGGCCTTCCTGATCGTGCTCCAGATCGCGGCGCTGCCGGTGCAATTGGTGCGGGACTGGCCGTATCTGCACATTGTTCGCACCGTTCCCGCCGTGCTGGCGACCTTGATCGCGGTCGCCATGGCGAGCCTCGGTGACGAACCGCGCGGGCATCGGTACGAGGTGCTCGCCGCCGCCGTCGCGGTGGCGGTGGTGGGATTGGCCGGTGCGGTCCTCGTCGTTCGTCGCCGTGCCGGGGATGTCACCGCGAGCCTGACCTTCGCGGCGGCGACCGTGCCGCTGCTGGCCGCGCCCACCATGTTCGAGCGGAGGACCGCCGTCATCGTCTCCGCCGCTTTCGCCGTGGCGCTGCTGCTGGTCGCGGTGCTGCCGTGGTTGCCGAAAGTGGCCGACCGCGTGCGTATTCCGGGCCACCTGGCGGCGGTCGCCGCGGTGGCCGGGGCGTGTGCCGTGCTGGAGGCGTGCCTGGGCGCGACCCGGGTGCAGACCCTCCCGATCGCGCTGTACCTGGTCGCGCTCGCCGTCCTGGCGGTTGCCGGTCAGCAGCGCTCGCGGGTGGCGGCGGGTATCGGTGCCGCCTTCACCGTGCTCGGCACGCTGGCGTTCCTCGCCAATGCCACCCCGGAAATGCTCGCCGAGCAGCGGTATGCCGAAGAACGCCTGGGGATTTCGACCGCGCTGGCCGCCATCGCGGCGCTCGCGGTGCTGGCCGCGGTGTTCTGGTGCGTGCGCCGGTTGGGCTTGGCGGCCAATGAATCCGAGACCACGGCGCTCGCGGTGATCAGCGGTATCGCGGGGCTGTACGCGGTCACCGCGCTGGCGGTGTCGGTGGGTGTCGCCACCGGCAACCCGGACGGCTTCCTCGCCGGGCACGGCATTGCCACCGTCGTCTGGATGGCGACCGCGACCACGGCGCTGCTGTTCGGCCTGCGCCGCCTGTCGCGCACCCCGCAACAGGCGAAAGTGGCTCTGGCCGCGGGGCTTCTGGTCACAGCGGCCGCTTTGGCCAAGCTGTTCCTGTTCGACCTGGCCACGCTGGACGGTCTGGTTCGTGCCGGGGCCTTCCTGGTGGTCGGCGTCCTGTTGCTGCTGGCCGGTACCCGCTACGCCCGTGCCTTCGCCGAGGCCGGCAATAACGGAGCGCCGTCACACTAGCCGCGCGGGCGGCGGTGCTCCGCGCGCCTCGCCACTCCGGCGGGATGGCGGGTGACCGGATACGAAAGCGCCCGGCCCGGACGCGAAGTCCGGGCCGGGCGTTCGCTGTCTGGGCTCAGTCGCGGTTCTGGCGGCGGAGCAGTTCGTTGACGCTCACGGTGCGGCCTTCGCCACCGCGATGCTTGCCCTCGTCATCCGCCTTGCCCGGGCGGCGCTTGGCGGAGCGGAGGTCCGACATCCACTGCTCGATGCTGCTGCGGCCGCCGCCCGCCTGGGGCTGATCATCCACCGAATGGTGGGTCGGATGTGGCTGTTCGGCCGCATCCGCGGGCTGGGCCGCCTCGGGCTCGTGCGGCTGGTACAGCTGGGCGCGGGTGGCCGGATGCGGGGGGAGCTTCGGCACACCGGGCGGCGGCAGCACCCGGTCCGCCCCGGCGGCCGAATCCTGCGACTGCGATTCCGGTTGCGGGGCAGGCGAAGCCGGCTGCGGCGCGGGGGAGGCCGGTTGCGGCGCGGGCTGCGAGATCGACGGCATGGCCGGTTGCGCGGGCTGCGCGGCGAAGCCGGACTGCTGGGCGAAGGAACCGTCCTGGCCGCGCGAGGCGGGCTGATCGCCTGCCGGGCGGGGCATTCCGGCGGGACCGGAATTCGCCGCGGGCGCACCGGAACCGGAGAGCGTGAAGCCCACATCGGGGGCACGGTCGGGCCGACCACCGGCCGCGGGCGCGCCACCGCCGGGCTGCGCACCGCCGGACTGGGCGCCGAGAGCCGGTCGCGGAGCGGGTATTCCGCCGCCCGGTTGTGGCGACGCATCGCCGCCCGGGCGGCCGGGCAGCCCGCTGCCGAATGGTGCGGACGCGCCGTTCGACGATCCGGAGCCGCCTCCGCTGGACGCGGCCGGGTCCCCACCGCCGGGCATTGCCGAACCGGCACCACCGGAAGCGGCGGAACCAGCACTGCCGGAGGACGTGGAACCGGTGCTGCCGGACAGGCCGGGACCGGCATTGCCGGATCCGGGGGAGCCGGTGCTGCCGGGCGGGTGGGGGCCTCCGCTGCCGGATGCGGCGGGTCCGGCGCTGCCGGGCCGCGCCGGGGCGCCGCCGCTCGATCGCGGCGTAACACCTTGGGCGGGAGCCTGTTTGGCGACCGGAGTCGTTGGGGCGGCGTCGCCCAGTTTCTGGGTCGGGGCCTCGCTGTCGACGTCGACGGTGCGGGGCTTGGGCTTGAAGCGGCCGATGCGGGGGAGGGCGCCGCTCGGGGTGAGGGCGGGCATCTGCATGGTGACCGGGTCGGTGACCGGGGTGGTCTTGACCAGGTCGATCACTTCACCGCCGCCGGGGCGCTCATCGTCGAGGATGGGTTCGCCCAGGCCGATCTTCTGCTGGATCTTCTTCATCCAGGCGGGCGCCCACCAGCAGTCGTCGCCGAGCAGCTTCATGGTGGCGGGCACCAGCAGCATGCGCAGCACGGTGGCGTCGATGAACAGCGCGGCCACCATGCCGTAGGCGATGTACTGCATCATCACCAGTTCGGAGAAGGCGAACGCGCCCGTCACGACCAGCAGGATGAGCGCCGCCGCGGTGATGATGCGGCCGGTCTGCGCGGTGCCGATGCGGACCGCCTCGGTGGTGCTCGCGCCCTGGGTGCGCGCTTCCACCATGCGGGACAACAGGAATACCTCGTAGTCCACGGATAGGCCGTAGATGATCGCGATGATCAGCACCAGCACCGGCGACATGATCGGCTGCGGCGTGAAGTTGAGCAGGCTCGCGCCGTGGCCGTCGATGAAGATCCAGGTCAGGATGCCCAGGGTGGACCCGAGGCCGAGCGCGCTCATGAGCGCCGCCTTGAGCGGCAGCACCAGCGAGCCGAAGGTCAGGAACATCAGGACCGTGGTGACCAGCAGCACCAGCGCGATCATCAAGGGCATGAGATCGAGCAGTGAGTTGATGGAGTCCATCATCATGACCGGCTGACCGGTGACCATGACCTGCGCGCCCTCGGGGACTTCCATCGACCGCAGATAGTCGACGGTCTCCTCCGGATGCGCACTGTCCACGACAGTGGCCTCGGTGACCCACACGTTCGAATCGTTCGGTGGCTTCTTCGGAACCTGGAACTGGGCGTTCTTCACCAGCCCGGGCGCCTGGTTGGCCTGGCTGAGGATCGGGCCGATATCGCGCGAGCTGTCGGTGATGATGATCAGCTGCACCGGATCGGACTTGCGCAGCGGGAAGGCCTCGTCGAAGTGCTCCTGCGCCAGGCGCGTCGGATTGTCCGGCGGCAGATAGGTTTCCGAGATACCGCCGAACTGCAGGTTCTTCACCGGAATAATGAGCAGCAGCAGCACGATGGTGAGCGGGATGGCGACCTTGAGCGGGTGCTTCATGACCCACGCGGTCATCCGCCCCCAGAAGCTGTTCTCCACCTCGTCGGCGGTCTTGGTGCGGCGAATCCACTTGAGGCCCAGCATGTCCACGCGCGGACCGAGGATGCTCAGCAGGGCGGGCAGCACGGTGAGCGCGGAGACCATGGCCAGCAGCACCGCGGCGATGGTGCCGTAGGCGACCGACTTGAGGAAGCCCTGCGGGAACAGCAGCATGCCCGCGCTGGCGGCGATGATCATGGTCGCCGAGGAGGTCACGGTGCGGCCGGCCGTCATGACCGCACGGCGCACCGCGGCCTTGGTGTCGTAGCCCTCGGCCAGCTCCTCGCGGAACCGGCTCACGATGAACAGGCCGTAGTCGATGGCCAGGCCCAGGCCGATCATCGACACCACGGCGGAGACGAACGAGTTCACCTCGGTGAACTTGGTCAGCCCCATGATGATGCCGTTGGAGGCCAGAATGGTGAGCCCGCCGATGATCAGCGGCAGCGAGGCGGCGACGATACCGCCGAAGATGAAGAACAGCAGCACCGCGACGGCCGGAAGCGCCAGCAGCTCCATGCGTTTCACGTCGCTGGCGATGGTGTCGTTGAGGGTGAACGCGATCGGCTGCAGACCGGCCACCTCGACCTTGACGCCGGGAATCTCGAAGGCGTTCTTGACCTTGTTGTAGTTCCGCAGCATCTCGGTGTCGTTATTGCCCTCGAGGGACAGGGCGGCGAAGGCGTACTTCTTGTCCTTGCTGCCCGCGACATTCGGGATCCACTCGCCGGTCTCGGTCTGCCAGTAGGCGCCGTTGACCTTGGTGATGAGCGGGTATTCCTTGGGGAGGCTGTTGAGCTTGTCGACGACCTTCTTGCTGAAATCCGGATCGTCGATGGTCTTGCCATCGGGCGCGGTGAACAGCAGCAGGATGTCCGCGCTGTGATCGCGCCCGTAGACCGAATCCTTCAATTCCGCAGCCTTCGTCGACTGCGAGGTGGGATCGAACCATCCGCTGGAGCTGAGATGGTTTTCCAAGCCCAACCCGAACACGCCGAGGGCGAGGAAGCCGGCGACGGTTACGCCCAGGACAGTGAAGCGCAGCTTGTAGACCAGGTCGCCCCAGCGGGTGAACACTAAGCGACTCCTTGTGCGGGACGGGAGGTGAGCAGCGCCGACAGCGGCCGGAACGGCTGCAGCCAGGCTCCCTCGTCGGGCAGCGAGTCGAGGCTGACCCGGGGCAGCGGTTCACGGAACACGCCCGGGATGTCCTCGAGATCGATGAACTCGAGAATATCCGACGTGACCGCCCAACTCGCGTGCTCGCGGAATCCGAGCACCTGAACCGGCACGCCGGTGGCGGCGATCTCCTCCAGCGGTGCGCGGAAGGCCTGGCCGTCGGCGGAGGCGACCATGATGCCGGCCAAACCCGCACCGCGGCGGCGCAGTTCGATATGGGCCAGCATGTCGGAGTCGACATCGGAATCTTCGTCGATCTTGGGTTTGGCGAAGACGGCATAGCCGACATTGCGCAGCGCCTCCACCCACGGTCGCACCACATCGGCGGTGCCGGGGGCGATATTGGTGAAGACGGTGGCCTCGGGTTCGACCCGGGTCGGGCTGCCCACGGATAGTTCCGCGGTGCGGGCCAGCAGCCACCGGCCGAGCGCGTCGAAGCGGGGGCGATAGGCGGCCGTGGGCCGGCCGCCGAGAATCGCGCCCAGCCCCATATCGAGGTTCGGCGCGTCCCAGACGAGCAGCACGCGGCGCACATCCGCGGGGCCGCCGGTGATTCCCGGGCCGCCCGTTAGTTCCCCCGAGGCAGTGCCGTGCATTATTTCGGCAACATCCGCGACCTCCGGGGCCATCTCACTGACGCTCATGATTCGATCTTCCCCCAGATGAACTCGCTGATGGCGCTACCCGCGCGGAGTCCTTTGCTTTCGAACTTGGTAATCGGGCGTTCAAAACCGATTGGTGCCTTTTCACGATACGCCTCCGGATCCCCTCCGGTGGTCTCATTCATGCCGATGAGCTGGGATTCTCCCGCTCCGACCTCGGCAATCCACTCGGCGTAATCGGCGTGGTCGGTGGCGACATGCAACACGCCGCCGGTCTTCAGGCGACTCGCGATGAGTGTCATGGTGGCCGGCTGGAGCAGCCGTCGCTTGTGATGGCGCGCCTTGGGCCACGGGTCCGGGAAGAACACCCGAACGCCCGTCAGCGACTGCGGAGCAATCATGTGTTCCAGAACATCGACCGCATCTCCGCGCAACAACCGGATGTTGTCGATGTTTTCGCGCTCGACCCGCTGCACCAGCTGCGCCAGGCCCGGCTTGTAGACCTCCACGCCGATCAGGTTGAACTGCGGCTCGGCCTGCGCCATGGCCGCGGTGGCGGTGCCGGTGCCGCAGCCGATCTCGATGATCAGCGGCGCGGAACGGCCGAACCAGGCGTCGGCGTCGAGGGATTCGTCGGAGACGTCCCGGCCGATGCGCGGCCACATCCGTTCCCAGGATTGCTGCTGCGACGGCGTCAGCGCGCCGCGGCGGGAGCGGAAACTGGTGACCCGGGGGTAGAGGCGGTTGCCGGTGCGGTGATCGGCGTCACCGGCTCGGTCGGCGGACCGCGGCCCGGGGACTGACTCGGCAGTGTGGTTCGCGGCGTCGTTCACGGGGCCCATTGTCCAGTATTGGATGATTAGCGCAGCAATCGACCACGAGTTCGGGCATGTGCCCTCACTCAGGCTGCCAGGCCCGACACCTCGGCGGTCGGCGGCGCCGGCTCCGGCGCCAGGGCCAGGCCGAACGTGACACGCATTGCGGTAGTGGCCATTTCCAGCATGCCGCGCCAGCGCGACGGAGCCAATGCTACCGACCAGACGGTTCTTGTCGTGGGGGGTTGCAGCGGCTCGCCCGCGAGCCGATCGGCCAGCCAATCCAGGCTCAGCGGCGTCGACAGCGGCAGCAGCGAGAAATGCTCACTGAGACGGTCCCGCACGTACCAGACCGCCGCGCCGCCCTCCCGGTACCGCTGCACCTGGCCGTCGATGCCCGTCACATGAATGATCTGATCGTTCATCGGCTGCACCACCAGCACCGGGCAGACCGGCGTCGAATTGCCCAGGCGCATGTCGTCGAACATGGGCTCCAGGTCCGGGAGCACTTCTTCCAGCGGCCGTCGCAGGTAGTCCTCCATGCGGCGGCCGATCAGCAGCGGCAGCGCCGCGATCGGCCCCAGGCTCTGCACGCGCTCCAGGATGCGGCGGCCCTCGGGCGTGAAATCCCTGGCCACCACCTCCGCCAGCGCCGGATACACCCGGTGCAGGGCCGCGATCACAATGGCCGGGAAACCGGCGTACATGCTGCCGTTCAACCGCAGGAACACATTCCGGGGATCGCCGACCGGCGCGCCCAGCACCGCGCCGACGATATGCAGTTCCGGCGCGTACTCCGGAGCCATCTCGATGGCCCACGAACTGGCCATCCCGCCGCCCGAATATCCCCACACCGCGACCTTGGTCTCGGACCGCAGGCCCAGCGGCGCGAACCGCAGCGCGGCGCGCACGCCGTCGAGCGTGCGATACCCGGGTTCGCGGGCCGCGCCGAAATTGCCGTCCGGGCCTTCGTGATCGGCAATGGTCACCGCCCAGCCGCGGCGCAGCGCACCGGCGACCAGCATCCACTCCAACTGCGTGATGGACCCCGGCGCCAGCGCGCCGCGTTGCAGGGCATAGGAGGGCGCGCACCGATCGGTCACGGCATCCTGCGCCGATTGAAAGGCCAGCAGCGGCCGCTCCGCATCCGGCGCGGCGCCCTTGGGCAGCAGCACAGTGGTGACCGCGACCTCCGGCCGGCCGTGCAGGTCACTGCTGCGATAGAGCAGCTGCCACGCCGTCACCTGCTGGGGCACGACGCCCAGCAGCGCCAGCTCCACCGGCCGGCTGCGCAGGATCGTGCCCGGCGCTTGCAGATTGAAGCCCCGCGGCGCGCGGAAGAACGGGTCCCGGCTGGGCGGCAGCGGCCGTCCAGCCGTGGGTCTGCCGGGAGTGTCGGTCCCCCCGAGGGCCTCGGCACTGAGCGTCATCGCAACCTCCTCCTCGTGTCCCGGCTGCCGGACGCGAGAGGAATATCGCCGAAGCCGTGATCGGCGTAACAGCCGACGAAAAGGCAACATTAGGGGAATCGCGGGGGTCTGTGAAGAGTAGTCGCACCGAATTGTGCTGCCGCACAGGTAGACCCGATTCACATGGTGAGCCGAGTCCCGGTGAGCGGACAATCCGCGCCCGTCCGGCCGAACCGCCCACGCGCGCAACACCGCTGAACTAGGCTGCCCGCGTGCCGCCCGGGCGACTTCTGCGCATCCAGGTGACCGGCCGCGCCCGCGCCGGAAAGACCACGGTACGAAATGCCTTGGCGCTGCAGTCCGCCGAGGAAACCGCGCCGATCGACGAACCCGGGCAACCCGATCCGGTACTCGACGCCGACCTGGTCCTCTATATCCTCGCCGGCACCGTCCGCCCGGCCGACCGTCGCGCCCTCGCCACCGTGCCCTCCGACCGAGCGCTCGTCCTCCTGAACAAGGCCGACACCATAGGCACCCGCTGGTCCGATGCCGCGACCGCCGCCGAATCCCACAGCGCCGCCCTCGGCCTGCCGGTCTTCCCAGTGGTCGCCTCCCTGGCCGCCCACACCCGCGCCGGTACCCTCACCGACGCCGACCTACGAACCTTGCGCCTGCACCGGCACCGCACCGACCCGGCCTTCACCCTCACCCCGGACCTCTTCACCACCCCCGACGCGGGTGCCGACGTCGCCAACCGGCAACTGCTCCTGGCCCGCTGGGCCCTGCACGGCGTTGCCTGCGCCCTGGCCGCCCTCCACCACGACCCCTCCCTGTCGCCCTGCTCCCTCCTGCAAATCCTCCACTCCGCCAGCGGAATCGACCCCGTCCACCACGAACTCCACCGCCGCTACGAGCTGACATCGACACCCTGCCGATCCTGAATCACCCCGGCATGAAGCACTTTCTACGCAGCTCGTCCGTGCCACCGGACGCGCTGGTCCCGGCGCGGGAACAATCCACCACCGCCGGGCCGCGAACCGGCCCTTGCCCCCCGCTGAAGGCCCCGATCCACCCGACGGCCCCCGAGCTGTTTGGCGGGGTGCTCGAACCGCCAGCGGTGCTGAGCGTGTCGCCGTACGTGGGAGTGGTCCGGGCGGCCCCCGAGTCGGTCGGCGGGTGCTCGAACCGCTAGCGGTGCTGAGCGTGTCGCCGTACGTGGGAGTGGTCCGGGCGGCCCCCGAGTCGGTCGGCGGGTGCTCGAACCGCTAGCGGTGCTGAGCGTGTCGCCGTACGTGGGAGTGGTCCGGGCGGCCCCCGAGTCGGTCGGCGGGTGCTCGAACCGCTAGCGGTGCTGAGCGCGTCATCGCACGAGGGAGGGGTCCGGGCAGCCGGGAATCGCGATTTCCGGCTGAGCGGAAGCAGCCTTCGGCAGGCCGCTCGGAGTTGCTCGGGCCCGCCTGAGCAAGCCGTCGCCGCGGCGGGAACGAACTACCAACGGTGGACCATGACGCTGCGAACGCCCACCCGAAACCGCCCGAGCGCACGGAGCTTCCCGGGCCGACCGTGGTGCCCGGTGCGCTGCCCTACGATCGGTCGTTCGGGCCGCGTGAGGCGCCGCTCCAGCCGGTGCGGGAGCGACATTCGGCGGGGTTGTCGTTGCCCGATCAGGCTCGGAATTCGGTAGATCCGGCACCCGCCGGGCCGTTGGGCGGGGCGAGGGCGCGGTCGCTCGAGCCGGAATCGCATACGGCAGAGCCGATATCGGCATTGTTCGCATCGCTGTCGCTGCCGCCGGTGGAGTCGGTGGCGCCGAGCTCCGAGTCGCTGCCGCCCGGTGGGGCGCGGTCGCCCAATGGCTCGGGTGGCGGCACGGCGTCGCAGCTCGATGGGCGCTCCGCACCAGCGGAAGATGTTCTGCTGGAGAAGGATCCGGACTCCGGATCGGCGCAGCTCGCCGCGCGAGTCGAGGCCGTGGTGGCGCGGTGGAATCCGCACGGGCTGGCGTTGTGGCGGGCGATGCGGAGTGCTGCCCGGGCGGGCGGTGGATCGGTTGCGCTGATCGGCGGGGGCGATGTGAACATCATGCTGCTGCGGTCCGAGTTGGCGCGGTTCACGCCGCGGATCGACTTGTTCGAGGTGGGGAGTGATTCGACTCGGCCGGCATCTTCTGGCGATGGCGAGGTGCCGCCGCCGGCGGTGGCGCTCGTCGTGCTCGACGGTGGGTCGCCCATCGGTGCGGAGATGCTGGGCACCGTGCGCGGGCTGTGGGCCGATGGGACGCGGATCGTGTTCGCGTTGAACGGGATTCATGCCCACGAGGAGTGGGAGGAGGTGCAGGCGCGGGATATCGCCCTGCTGGGAGCGGAGATACCCGGAGCGGCGGGAGCCGGAGTAGGTGAATCGGGGGTCGAGATCGTTCCGGTGTCGGCGCGGCTGGCGGCGGCGGGGCGGGCGGCGGGGGACGGGGCGCTGGTGGATCGGTCCGGGGTGGGGGTGTTGCATGCGCGGCTGGTGGCGGCGGCCGGGGCGGGGGCGGCCGGGGATCAGGTGGCCATGGTGCGGGAGCGGGTGCTCGCGGAGACGCGGGAGCGGATCGCGCATCAGCTGGAGAAATTGCGGGACGGCGGGGATGTGGCGGCGCTGCGGGAGGAGCGGGCCAGATTGCTGGCGGCGGGGGACGGCGGGCGCGGCGCGGCGCTGGCCATGGTGCGGAATCGAACGCATTTGGCGCGGGTGGATTTGGTGCACGAAGTGGGTGCGCGAATTCGGGCGGTGAATGCGGGGCTGCGCGGTGAGGTCGAACGTTTGCCGCGGGGCGGACATAAGAGTTTCCCATTGCGCGTGGCGGAAACAGTGGAAAAACTCACATATGAGATAGACCGCCTCGTTCGCCGTCGAATACGCGAATTGACGCGGCAAATCGAGCAGTCGCTGGACGTTTCCGGATGGGAGATCGGTACCGGCGAGAGCCCGCGCGCCCCCGGTGCGGGACCGGATCCCCAGCCGCGCTGGCGGGGTGTGGAAGACCATCTGGTGATCGCGTTCGGCGCGTCCGCGGGCTTCGGTTTCGGGCGGTTCGTGGTGGCTCCGCTGGCGTGGTGGGAGGCACTCGACTACGCGATCGTGCCGGTCAGTCTGGTTCTCGGTGTCGCGGTCGCCGGCTGGGTGGTGCGCGCCCGCCGGCACCTCGCCGAACGCGCTCACCTGCAGCAATGGGTCTCCGAGGCGCTGGTGAACGTGAAGGCGCAGCTGGAACAGCGGGTGACCGCGGCGCTGGTGGCGGCGGAGGAACGGCTCACCGAGCAGGTGGTCGGGGCGGCCACCGCGCGCATGGTCGAAACAGACCTTCGGGTCGGGGAATTGGAGGCGCAGTTGCGGCAGGCGGCGCACCGCAGACCGGGTCTCACCACGGCATGCGAACGTGACCTCGCCGTACTCGGATTCGCATAGCCGCAGGTCCGAGGTTTCGACCCGGTACCGACTGGACAACCCGATTCCATACGCCGGGATATATGGCGTTAACCTCTATGGCAGGAACCTGGGCGTCCGCTTGGTCCTTGTACACGCCGTCCAGCCAGGACGTGCATCTGGCAAGTCAGGTGGGTGCCTTGCCGCATTTGGTGGCACGCGGTGTCGCGAGCGCCGTGAGCCACCCATCTCAGGAGAGTTGTTTCATGACCTCAGCGACCATTCCTGGTCTTCACGATGGCACCGCGCCCACCGAGCACAAGGAACTGCTTGCCTGGGTACAGGAGGTCGCAGAACTCACCCAGCCCGACCGCGTGGTCTGGGCGGATGGGTCCGAGGAAGAAGCGGTCCGACTATCCGAGCAGCTGGTCGCCGCCGGCACCTTCAAGAAGCTGAACGAGGCCAAGAAGCCGAACTCCTACCTGGCGCTCTCCGATCCCTCCGACGTCGCCCGCGTCGAATCTCGCACCTACATCTGTTCGCGCGACGAGGCCGACGCCGGCCCCACCAACAACTGGGTCGATCCGGCCGAGATGCGCGCCACCATGACCGAGCTGTACCGCGGCTGCATGAAGGGCCGCACCCTGTACGTGGTGCCCTTCTGCATGGGCCCGCTCGGCGCCGCCGACCCCAAGCTCGGCGTGGAGATCACCGACTCCGAGTACGTGGTCGTCTCCATGCGCGTCATGACCCGCATGGGCAAGGCCGCGCTCGAGAAGCTGGGCACCGACAAGCCGTTCGTGAAGGCCCTGCACTCCGTGGGCGCCCCGCTGGCCGAGGGCCAGGCCGACGTGCCGTGGCCGTGCAACGACACCAAGTACATCACCCACTTCCCCGAGGACCGCGAGATCTGGTCCTACGGTTCGGGTTACGGCGGCAACGCGCTGCTGGGCAAGAAGTGCTACTCGCTGCGCATCGCCTCGGCCATGGCGCACGACGAGGGCTGGCTGGCCGAGCACATGCTCATCCTCAAGCTCATCTCGCCGGAGAACAAGGCGTACTACATCGCCGCCGCCTTCCCGTCGGCCTGCGGTAAGACCAACCTCGCCATGATCCAGCCGACCATTCCGGGCTGGCGCGCCGAAACCCTCGGCGACGACATCGCGTGGATGCGCTTCGGCGAGGACGGCCGCCTCTACGCGGTCAACCCGGAATACGGCTTCTTCGGCGTCGCCCCGGGCACCAACCACAGCTCGAACCCGAACGCCATGGCCACCATGGAGGCCGGCAACACCGTCTACACCAATGTCGCGCTCACCGACGACAACGATGTGTGGTGGGAGGGCCTGGAAGGCACCCCCGACCACCTCATCGACTGGAAGGGCAACGACTGGTACGAGCGCGAGTCGGAAACCCTGGCCGCGCACCCGAACTCGCGCTACTGCACGCCGATGTCGCAGTGCCCGACCCTGGCTCCGGAATGGGACGACCCGCAGGGCGTGCCGATCTCGGCCATCCTCTTCGGCGGCCGCCGCAAGACCACCATCCCGCTGGTGACCGAGTCCTTCGACTGGCAGCACGGCGTGTTCATGGGCGCCACCGTCGGCTCCGAGCAGACCGCCGCCGCCGAGGGCAAGGTCGGCACCGTGCGCCGCGATCCGATGGCCATGCTGCCGTTCATGGGCTACCACGTCGGTGACTACCTGAACCACTGGATCACCCTCGGCAAGAACGCCGACGCCCAGGCGCTGCCGAAGATCTTCTACGTCAACTGGTTCCGCCGCGGCGCGGACGGCCGCTTCCTGTGGCCCGGATTCGGCGAGAACTCCCGCGTGCTGGAGTGGATCGTCAACCGCATCGAGGGCACCGCGAACGCCGAGGCCACTCCGATCGGCCACGTCCCGCACGCCGCCGACCTCGACCTCGAGGGCCTGGACGTGAACGTCGCCGACGTCGACGAGGCGCTCGCGGTCAACATCGAGGAATGGAAGCGGGAGATCCCCTCCATCGAGGAGTGGTTCGAGTTCATCGGCGACAAGCTGCCCTCGGGGCTGCGCGACGAGTTCGAGGCGCTGAAGCAGCGTTTGGCCTGACGGACGGTCGTGGGGGCTCCGCCCCCACACCCCCGGAAAAGGGGAAATGCGGGGGCAAGCCCCCGCACCCCCGGACGGGCGGCCTGCCGCGCCCCTGGACGGGCGAGCTGCCGCGCCCCCGGATGGGCGGCCTGCCGCGCCCCTGGACGGGCGAGCTGCCGCGCCCCCGGATGGGCGGCCTGCCGCGCCCCTGGACGGGCGAGCTGCCGCGCCCCCGGATGGGCGGCCTGCCGCGCCCCCGGATGGGCGAGCTGCCGCGCCCCCGGATGGGCGGGCTGCCGCGCCGCGAGACGCGCGGCCCGCGGTCCCCGGACGGGGCGGCCGTACGCACCCCACCGACTAGCGGCCTGTCGCGCCCTATCGCCGAGCGGCCTGCCGCGCCACTGACAAATGAACGGCCGCCGCACCATTCTTGGTGCGGCGGGCCGTTTTTGAGTGCGCTAGGAGCCCATGGGCATGAGCAGGGACTTCTGTTCGCAGTAGGCGTCCAGGCCCTCGGGGCCGTTTTCGCGGCCTATGCCGGAGGTTTTGTAGCCGCCGAAGGGGGCGCAGGGGTCGAAGGCGTACCAGTTGATGGCGTAGGTGCCGGTGCGGATCTTCGCCGCGATGGTGGCGCCGTGGTCGATGTCGGTGGTCCAGACCGAGCCGGCTAGGCCGTAGTCGCTGTCGTTGGCGATCGAGATCGCTTCTTCTTCGGTGTCGTAGGGGAGGACGGAGAGGACGGGGCCGAAAATTTCTTCGCGGGCGATGGTCATGGTGTTTGCGACGTCTGCGAAGACGGTGGGTTCGAGGTAGTAGCCGGGGAGGTCGGCGGGGCGGGCGCCGCCCTGGATGAGGCGGGCGCCTTCGGATTTGCCTGCGGCGATGTAGCCCTCGACGCGGTCGCGCTGGGCGGCCGAGATCAGCGGGCCGAGTTGGGCGGCGGGATCGGTGGGGAGGCCGAGGGGGAAGGCTTTGGTGGATTCGGTGAGGGCTTCGAGGATTTCGTCGTAGCGGGTGCGGGGGGCGAGGATGCGGGTTTGGGCCACGCAGGCCTGGCCGCTGTTCATCAGGCCGGCGAAGGCGAGCTTCGGCATATCGGCGATATCCATGTCGGGCAACAGGATCGCGGCCGACTTGCCGCCCAGTTCGAGGGAGCAGCGCTTGAGCTGGCTACCGGCCAGCGCGGCGATCTTGCGGCCCACGGCGGTGCTGCCGGTGAAGGTGACCTTGTCGACGGCGGGGTGGGAGACCAGGTATTCGGAGACCTCGGCGTCGGCGGGCAGTACGGACAGCACGCCTTCGGGGAGTCCGGCTTCGGTGAAAATGTCGGCCAGCAGGTTGGCGGCCAGGGGCGTCAGCGGCGCGGGCTTGAGGACGATGGTGCAGCCGGCGAGCAGGGCGGGGGCCAGCTTGTTGATGGCCAGGAAGATCGGCACGTTCCAGGCGATGACGGCGGCGACCACGCCGACCGGTTCGCGGGAGACGCGGGTGGTGCCGAACATGCCGGTGCGGGTCTCGGTCCACGGGAATTCCTTGCCGAGGCCGGCGAAGAAGTCGAGGGTGGCCTTGCCGGGGACGTAGTTGAGGGTGGTGGCGGCCAGGGCGGGGGCGCCCATTTCGGCGGAGAGGGCGGCGGTGAGATCGCCGGCCTTCTGGTCCAGGAGCTGGGAGACGCGAGCCAGCAGGGCGGCGCGTTCCTCGGGCGGGGTGGACGGCCAGGGTCCGTGGTCGAAGGCCTGCCGAGCCGCGGTGACGGCGGCGTCGACGTCCGCGCGGGTGACCACGGGGACGCTGCCGACGGTTTCCAGGGTGGCCGGCGAGACCACCTCGAGGGTCTCGGCGCCGGCGGGTGCGGTCCAGCGGCCGCCGATGAACAGACTCTGGTAATCCATGAGAACACGTTACAGTTTTGGGCTCTGAACCGTCCCCGCATCAGCCTCGATTCCGTCCCGCTCAGTGGGACCGCGATGAAATTCGACTTCTCGGTTTGTAACCGCGGCAAGCAGACACGCGTGCTCGAATCGCGGATCGCAATTCGGTTTGCCCCGCGGTGGCTTATGCTCGGCGTAATTCTGGTTTTGCCGCCAATCTGGTCGGTTGCTTCAAATTAGCTGTTGAGATCCGCTGGTTCGTTGCGCGAAAGGTGGGCGAGTGGCATGACCAATGTGAACATCGACGATTTCGTTCTCCCGGAGTTAACCGGCCCGGCTGCCGCGCCCGCCAGCACGCCCATGCATCGGGCTGCGAGCCAGTTGCAGAAGGTCTTGCCGCCGGGGTGGAGCGTGGAGGTCGTCGAGGCCACGCCGCGGTTGCCGCGGAACGGTCAGCCGGTGCTGCGGTTGGTCGTGCCGGATCTGTGAGTGCCGCCGGAAGTGCGGGCGCGCAGGCGATCTCGCAAATCAGCGGTTAACTTCGAGCATCACATATCGGGCCAAACCCAACCTGTCGGTTCGCTTTTCGCTGAACGCACTATTGCATTCGGCACCCGTAGCGAGCATGCTTTATAGCTACCGTGGATAGCTCGCTCGACACATGAACCGTTACCGCACAGGGGAGTCCGAGTCATGGCGGTGCAAGTGGTCGGTCAGTCGCTGATGACCAGTGATCTGACCCCTCATCAGGCGAAAAGCGTGGGCGCCGGCGGCTGGGTGGTGTCATTCCTGCCGGGGCGGACCCTCACCACCGAACAGGCCACCGCCGCGCTGCAAGCGGCCGAAGCGGTTGCTGCCGTGAATGTTCTGGCCGGCCGGGTCGGGCTCACCGCCATGGAGACCGTCGGGCTCGCAACCCAGGAGGCACCCTGGGGCGAACCCGAATGCGACGGCGGTTTACGCCGATTCTGGCGCCGCGGTCGCGCGGACCGCTGAATCCCGTTCGCCCGCCACGGGTTTCACCGCGGCCGCGGCCGGATTCGCCGCCGCCTTCTTGGTGGCGACCACGACGAGATTGCTGACCAGCAATTCCCGCAATCCGGGTACACGCACCATCCACCAGGCCCAGCGCGGGTGATACCGCGGAAAGACCGTCAGGATCTCCACCTCGTCCGGCGTCTCCCGCGCCCAGCGCAGGCCATCCGAGGCGCGCACCGCGAACAAGGATTTCCCGAATCGATTCTTCGGCTCCCGGCCATGCTTGCGCCGATACCGCCGCGCGGCGTACTCCCCGCCCAGGTAATGCCACGGCCCGGTCTCGTGCCCGCCGAACGGGCCCAGCCACACGGTGTACGAGAACACCATCAGGCCGCCCGGTTTGGTGACCCGCAGCATCTCCTCGGCCATGACCCACGGGTGCGGCACGTGCTCGGCCACATTCGACGAGATGCAGACGTCCACGGCATCGTCCCGGAACGGCAGCGCCATGCCCGATCCGCGCACGGCTCCGGCCACCCGCAGCCCGGCCGCATGCATTTCCGACGGGTCCGGTTCCACCGGCAGATACCGCGCGCCCGACTTGCCGAACTCGTCGGCGAAATAGCCGGGACCGCCGCCCACATCCAGCACGATGGCGCCACGCAGCGAATGCCCGGTCAGATCGCGGTAGAAGTCGCCGACCAAATGGGCGGTATCGGTCGCCACGCCGCCGTAGAACAGCGCCGGATCGGTCTGCTCGAAGCGGAAGCTGCCGAGCAGCCGTAGCGACCGGCGCAGCGTCGCCCGGCGGGCGAAACGCGGACGTCGTCCGGCGCGGCGTGATCCGGTGTCTTCGGCGCGGAGCATGGCGGCCAGTCTCGCACAGCGACCGGCCGGCGACATCCGCTGCCCGGGTATCGCGGCCCGGGACCCCGCGCTGGGTCCGGCCGGAATCAACAGGTCGTTTGACCACTGAGGGCTCGGATATTGACATCGGGCGATAGGGTGTAGCCCATTGTCCGCAATTCCTGTCCGTGACCCTGGAGATCAACCCGTGCGTGAAGTGCTGCTGCTCTGCTGGCGCGACACCGGGCATCCGCAGGGCGGCGGGAGCGAGCGGTATCTGGAGCAGGTGGGGGCGCAGCTGGCCGCGCGAGGTGTGAAGGTCACGCTGCGGACCGCGCGGTATCCGGGGGCCGCCAAGCGGGAGCGGATCGACGGCATCGACATCAGCCGGGCGGGCGGGCGGTACACGGTGTACCCGCGCGCGCTCGCGGCCATCGCGCTGGGGCGATTCGGGATCGGGCCGCTGGCCGGAATCCGCCCGGACGCGGTCATCGACACCCAGAACGGGATTCCCTTCTTCGCCCGGACCGCGACCCAGGCGCCGACCGTGGTGCTGGTGCATCACGGGCATCGCGAGCAGTGGCCGGTCGCCGGCAAACTGATCGGGCGGATCGGCTGGTGGATCGAATCCACACTGTCGCCGCGCGTGCATCGCGGCAATCAGTACCTGACCGTGTCGCTGCCCTCGGCCGAGGAATTGACCGCGCTGGGCGTGGAAGCCGCCCGCATCGCGGTGGTGCGCAATGGCGCCGAGCCCGTGCCCGCGCACCTGCCCGCCGGGGACGACTCCACCCGCACCGCGCACCCCAGCGTCGTGGTGCTGTCCCGCCTCGTCCCGCACAAGCAGATCGAGGACGCCATGGCGGCCGTCGCCGGCCTGCGCGCGCGCATTCCCGACCTGCACCTGGATGTCATCGGCGACGGCTGGTGGGCCGACAACCTGCGCGCCCACGCCCGCGAGCTCGGCATTGCCGACGCCGTCACCTTCCACGGGCACGTGGACGAGGACCGCAAACACGAGCTGCTGTCCCGCGCCTGGGTGCACGTGCTGCCCTCCCGCAAGGAGGGCTGGGGCCTGGCCGTCATCGAGGCGGCGCAGCACGGGGTGCCCACCGTCGGCTACCGCAGCTCCCGCGGACTCACCGATTCCGTCGTCGACGGCGTGACCGGCATGCTCGTCGATGACGTCGCCCAGCTCACCGCCGCCGTGGGCGATCTGCTCGACGACCACGAGGCGCGCTCCGTGCTGGGGGAGAAGGCGCGCGCCCGCGCCCGCGAATTCTCCTGGGAGCAAACCGGAAACGGCGTGCACCAGGTGCTGTCCGCGGTCGCGCGCGGCGGCCGCGTCGCGGGTCTTGTCAATAGCGCTCCCGCGGAACAACTCTCGTAGCAGCCGGAACCGCTGACAAATCTCTACTACGCTACGTAGTCTCTAATCATGTGGATCATTCCGGTGATCGCCGTGGTGAGCGCCATCCTGATCGCCATCGGATTCTGGCTCGGCTTCCCCGAAGACTGACCCGGCCCCCGCCCGCCGCACCAGCATCCGCCCGGCCGCCGCCGCCAGGATTCCGGTGACCAGCAGCCCGGCCCAGAGCAGGTGCGCCGCACCGGAAATCACCCGTGCCCCCGGAAACCCCTCCGCCGCAAAGTAATCCCCCCGCGCCCGATACAACTGCAAATCCCGATCCGCGTACACCGAAGTCAACTGCGCCAGCGTGTCTTTCGACTCCCCCATCGGCCCCGGCGTCCCACCCTCCACCAGCACCCACCCCACCCCGAGCCGCGCCAGCTCCGCCGCCGACCCACCCCGCAACAACACCCGCTCCACCTCCCGAGCCCGGCCCCCCTCCCCGGAAACCGTCGCCCCCTTCACCGGTAACTCCCCGGTCTGCAACACATCCCGCGGCAACATCCGAGGCGCCGGATCCAGCACCGGCGCCGCCCCGGAATACGAGAACTTCCGGAACATCCCACCCGGCAACACCGCCACATCCCCGGTCCCGGGTGCATCGACCAGAGCCGCCACTCGCTCCCACCCGGCGGGGTAGTGCACCGGCCGCAATGCTCCGCCCACCCCCCACGCCGAATCCGGCAGCGCGATGAGCAGCAAGACGATGAAAAGCGCTGCCACCCCGCCTGATCGACGGCGACCCGCCTTGCCGTCCTCGCCCGCGTTGCCGGGCACAGCGCTCCGGTCGAGCGCAGCCGCCTGCCCGACCGAGTCCGCCCCTTCGCTCACGCCCTCGGCTCGCTCCCCGCCCTCCGTAGAATCCGCGAACGACCGCGCGCGAGCCGCCGAAATCCACTGTGCGACCGCCAGACACCCCGCCGCCGCACACAGCGCGTACGCGGGCATGGCCAACGCCACGAACTTCTGCGTATCCCGCAACAGCCCCGCCCCCGGCACCGTCGTCACCAAGAACTCCCCAACCGAAAGCCCCCACCCGGTTGCCCCCAGCCCCGGCAACACGATCGCCACCACCGCGAGCCCCACCAGCCTGCGCCGCGCCGACCGGATAATTCCCTGGGCATCCGCCCTGGCAGCCCCCGCACCCGGTGCATGAGCGCCCAGCCGCCCCGGGTCGGCACCTGACGTATCGAGGTTCTGCCCAGCAGCGCTCGCGCCAGGTTGGTGAGCGCGCCGCTGCTCAGCTTCGGCACTCGGCGGATGGGTGTTGCGTCCGGCTGGATTCGCGCTCGGCGGATGAGCGCTGTGCTTGGCCCGATCCGCGCTCGGGCGCTCGTGAGTGCTGTGCCCGGCCCGATCCGCGCTAGCGGTCTCGGTGCGCGCCTCGCCTGCCTGCGCGGCGGATGGCTCGGTTCCTTCGGCATCGAATGCGCCTGCGCGAGTGCCGTGTTCGCCGCCGGGGCTCGGGCACCCGGGAGATAGAGCAGCGGGCGCCAGGGTGCGGCCGATGACGGTGCGTATGCCGGTGGCGACCAAGCCGAGCAGGAGGAGTGTGCCGATCGCCGCGAAAAACGTTGTGCGCGATTCGGGTACCGCGGTGCTGTTCCAGATGCCGCCCAATCCGGCCAGGCTGCCGAGTGTCCCGAGCCAGGGTTCGGCGCGTGCGGCGAAGGCGGCGACACCGGCGGGATCGGAGGGTTCGGCGCCTGCACCCGAGAGGGCGGTGGCCATCAGCCAGGGGGCGGACGCGGCGATCCAGAGTGCCAGCGTGCCAAGCAGATTCCGTCGCCCCACCAGTAGTAGGGCGGTACAGGCCGCCAGCAGTGAGCCGGTTGGCGTCAGCCCCGCCGCGGCCAGGCATCCGCCGAGCGCAGCCCAGGTCAGGCCGAGTCGCATGGTGCTTGTTGGAGTGAATGTGAGCCTATGGGTAGCACTCTCGCGCTCGGCGCTATAGCCGTGCGAGGCGGTGTGCGACGCCGAACCAGTGGTGTCTTGTGTGTCGCCCGACGTGCCCGTGGAGGTGCGTGGTGCCGGGTCGTCCTGCGCGGACCGCGCTGATTTGCCCAGGCCGGTGCTCGTGCGGACGCGGCCTGCGCCGAGCTTTGAAGTGGTGGTTATCCGAAGCCGGGTGGCGAGCACGGCGATCCAGGGGAGGGCGGCGTAGCCGGTGAGGAGGCTCCAGTGGCCTTGGAGGAGGCGTTCGGCGACGTAGGGGTTCCAGATGGCGAGGGTGGCGGCGACCAGTTGGGGGGCGAGGGGGGCTCGGAGGAGTTCGCGGGACAGGACTGCCGCGCCCCAGCCTGCCAGCCAGATGGCCGACAGGAGGATCGCTTTCACGAGGAGGCCGCCGTCGATCACGGTGGAGAGGGTGGCGATCAGGGCGTCTTGGGGGACAGCTCGGGGGGCGGCGTCGCCCAGGCCGAGGGCGGAGTCGGTGAGGTAGGAGCGGGGGGTGCTGACGGCGTCGCGGAGGAGCAGGTAGCCGGAGCCCAGGAGGGGGCCGAGGACGAGGGCGGCCAGCAGCAGGCTGTAGGCCGCGGGGACCCAGGTGGCCGGGGTGGGCAGCAGGCGGGTTCGCGGCGGCTTCGGCTCCTCGCTCACACGGGCACCCTACGTGCCGTTCGATCCGGAATCGGGGACGGTCGAGGCGCTTTCATCGCCGGTGCGGGCGGCGCGCAGGGCTATGACCGAGATGACCAGGGTGGTGAGGGCCGCTGTCGCCGTGGCGATGGTGATCAGGGTCGGCACCGAGTGGGCGCAGGTCAGCATGACGGCGACGCCTATCGCCAGCCCGATCCAGGTGATGGCGGCCGGGGCGGTGCGGTCCGCGGCGATTGCGGAGAGCAGCGCGCCCTGCAGGACCGCGAGCAGTGCGCCCTGCAGGGCGAACAGCCACAGGTAGCCCTGCACCGGCGCGTAGTCCTGCCCGGCGAGCAGCGGTGCGAGCGGCGCCGCGACAGCCGCGCCGAGGACTCCGAGGGCGCCGACACCGACCAGCACGGCCAGCGCCGACCGCATGGCGCGCGCGGAGTGCTGCGGCTGCGCCATCTTCGGATACAGCACCACCCCGACCGCCTGCGGCAGCCAGAAGGCGATCTTGGCCGCGATGGCGCCGAGGGCATACCGCCCCGCCTCGTCCTCACCGAGCACAATGCGCGACACCAGCAGATCCGCCGACGACAACGCCATCAGCGCCGCCTGCACCTGCGCCGCGCGGAACACCGGCAGCACGCCGACGTCCCCGGCATACTCGCGCGCTCTGCCGGACGGACTCGACGCGGACTTCTCATCGGCGCCTTGCGAATCCGAGGGCGCACCGGTGAGGTCCGCCGCGCGCCGGGCAGCGGCAGCGGCGATCGCGATACCGGCGGCGGCCGCCCATAGGGCAGGAGCGGTGCCGCCTCCTGCGGCGAGCACTATCAGTGCGGGGGTGACCCGCGCGATGCCCGCGCCGCCGAGCACCGTGGCCAGCTCGCGGAAGCGGCTGCGGCCCTGCAGGACACCTTGTTCGCCGGAGAGCAGGACCAGTACGGGCGCGGCGCACAGGGCGGCGGCCGAGGCGGCCAGGCCGACGTTCAGGATCGCGCTCACGACGGGGACGAGCACCAGTGCGAGGATCGCGACCAATCCGGCGCAGCGCAGGGCCAGCCCGCGGGCGGCGGCAAGGGGTGCGCCGCGGACGATTTCGCGGGCCACGACATTCTGCAGGGCCAGGGCGGGGACGGCGCAGAGGAGCTGGACGGCCAGCAGGCTGGCGAAGGGGCTGTAGCCGGTGACGCCGAGCCAGCGACTGGCGAGCAGTTGCAGCAGATAGCCCGCGATATTGGCCGTCATCGCGCCTGCTGTCACCAGGGTCAGGTCCGCTACTACGGGCAGACGGCGTACAACGGACACGGTGCCATGCTCCCACCTGGTGTCGGGGGTACTACGGGAGGGCCGTGTGCCGCGGTCGGCGGGCCGGTGCTGCGCGGAGCCTTCGTAGTGGAATCGGGGGTGAATGTGGAGCGGCCCCGCACCGTCGGGTGCGGGGCCGCTCGATCAGGTCAGCGGATCAGGGTTTCTTGTCCGTATTGATCTGCTGGGTCTTGCTGATGTCGATCTGCTCGGTCGGAGCATCGGCGAAATTGCCGCCCCGGGCCGGTGCCGGGCCGCCCGCGGGGGCGACGCGGCGCACGGGGGCCGGGCCGCTGCCCGAGCCGCCGAGGAAGCCGATGACGGCGCCGGCGATCAGGGCGATGGCGCCGATGATGCCGAGGATGATCGGCATGGTGCGGCCGTAGAGCGACAGCTTGTCGATGTTCTCCTTGGCCACGGCGATCTGCGACTCGACGGTGTTCTCGTCGAAGACGATGGTGCCCTTGAGCGCGGTCACCTCGGGCTTGTCACCGCTGCGCGCGTAGTAGAGGTGCAGCTGCTCACCGCCCTTGACCACGGTGCCGGTCTCCGGCTCCACCCACAGGTCGCGGGTGTTGGTGTAGAAGCGGGTCATGGTGATGGGGGTGTCCCCGCCTTCCACGCCCCACTTGGCGGCGGTGAGGCCGCTGATCTTGTTGGTGGGGGCGTTGGCGACCGTCGACAGGTCGGTGACCGGGATGGTCTGCTGGAAGTGGTAGACCTTCATGCTGTTGATCTCGGTCTCTTCGACGAAGTTGATGTCGAAGGTCTTGCGCGCGTTGAGATCGAAGTAGGGGTAGGTCTTCTTCTCGGTGCCGATCGGGAAACGGTACTGCAGGCCGATGTGCTGGACCGGGTCCATGACGGACTGGCCCTGCTTGTCCACGGTCACCGCGATGGCGCCATTGGGTCCGCCGTCGACCTCGCTGACCGGCTCACCGCTCTTGCGGTCCACGGTGACGCGGTCGATGGTGGCGGTGAGCAGGCCGGTGTCGCCCTGCTTGTCGGTGCGGCGCAGGGTCTGACCGGCCTGGATGGTCAGCTCCTCCGCGTTCGCCGGGTCTTCGACGGTGACGAAGCGCTGCGAGACCAGGGGGACGTTGGTGTCCACCTTCGCCGAGCCCTCTGCCGAAGTCAGGGACTTGGAGTCCAGCACCTCGCTGGGAGTCCCCGGGACATTGGTCGCGACGGTCGTGATCTCCAGGTCCAGCGGGGTCTTCGCGAGCCGGCTCACCGTATAGGTGGGGATCATGATCGCGGCGACGAGCAGCATCGCACCCAGCCCTACGAGCAGGCAGGCCACCGTCCTTCTGGTACCGGCACTCAGTGCCATGCAGGTTCTCCTCGTCATCCGAACAGGTCGTTCTTGTGAGCGTTGCGGTCGCCGCGCAGCACTCGTGAGCCCCGACACTAACAGTCCGGGCGTGGTATGCGTCTCCCCGAGGCAGGAAAACCTGGCGAAACGCGCCTAAGTCAAACACAGGGTGCTCAGATACGGGCGGGACAATGCAAACTGGACCCCTATGACTTCGACGCTGCACCCCTCCTCCGATCCGGCCCGCCCGGTTCGGGCGGACGACTCACCACCGGGTGAGCGGGAGGGCGTCGCGAATCCCGAAGCGCAGGTGACGGCGGCATCGGATGCCGCGACGACCACCTCCGCACGCCCCCGGCTGGGCAGTTTCGTCCCGGCGCTGGAGGGCATGCGCGCCCTGGCGGCCCTCGGCGTGGTCCTGACCCATGTCGCATTCCAGACAGGCGCCACCGCGCACCCGGTGCTCGGTCGGGTGTGGGAGCGATTCGATATGGCCGTCGCGGTGTTCTTCGCGCTCTCCGGATTCCTGCTGTGGCGCCCGCACGCCAAGGCGGCGCGCGGCCTCGGCGCCGCGCCGAAGGCGGGGCGGTATTTGCTGCATCGCGCGGCGCGCATCCTGCCCGCCTATTGGGCCGTGGTGTTCGCGGTGCTGATCCTGCTGCCGAATGCCGCGCATACCGCCGGATTGCGGGTGTGGCTGGCGAATCTCGGTCTGCTGCAGGTGTTCGTCCCCTACACGCTGACCGACGGCCTCACCCAGATGTGGAGCCTGTCCGTGGAAGTCGCGTTCTACCTGGTGCTTCCACTGCTGGCCTTCGGCTTGGCGTGGTTGCGCGGGCAGCGGGCGCGCTGGCGGGTGCCCGCGGTGCTGACGCTGGCCGTGCTGTGCCTGGGCTGGAATCTGCTGCCCGTGCCCACCCCCGAGGGCACCAATGCCGACAACTGGCTGCCGGGCTATCTGCCCTGGTTCGCCGCGGGGATGCTGCTGGCCGAGCTGGCGGATCAGGATGCGCCGCGGTGGCGCCGGATCGCGGGCAATCGATGGCTCATGTGGCCGCTCGCGCTGACCGCCGTGCTGCTGGCGACCACCGATCTGGCCGGGCCGCCGGGGCTCACGCACGGCCAGCCGTGGCAGTACGTCGGGAAGATGGCGCTGGGCACTGTCATCGGCTTCGGCCTGCTGGCGCCGTTGGTGCTGCGCCCGGATATTCCGCACCGCTGGCTGCAGAGCCGCACCGCCGCCGCCCTGGGCCGCTGGTCCTACGGCATCTTCATCTGGCATCTGGCCGTGTTGTCCATCGTGTTCCCGGTTTTCGGCATCGTGCCGTTCCGGGGCGATTTCGCGGTGGTCTACCTGCTGACCGTGCTCTTCACGCTGCCGCTGGCCGCCGCCAGCTACGCGCTGATCGAGGAGCCGGTGCGGGTGTGGACCCGCCGCCGCTTCGGCTGAAGCCCCCGCAGGATCTCGATCAGTCGCGCCGCGTGGGCAGCGCGGCCAAACCGACCGCGACGATCGCCGCCAGCGCGGGCAGCTGCACCCACAGCGAACCGCCCAGATAGCCCTCGGGCGACCGCCACGGTCCGGTGGACAGCGCGGCCATGGAGATCGCCGTCCCCGCACCGGCGATGCCGACGAGGATGCGCGACCAGCCGCGCGGCCGGAATCGCGCGGCGACGAGTCCCACCGCGGTGAGGCCGATTCCGACCGGACCGGCGATCACGCCGGTGGCGGCGGCCAGCCCGGCGGCGCCGACGGTGCGGCTGCGCCAGGTGCGCGGCGCGGGACCCGCATCCCGAACCGGTGTGCGCGCACCCCGGAAGGCAAGGACCGCAAGGGGAATGAGCAGCAGCAACCCGCCGAAGATGGACAACCGGTACCAGCGGTCCGCCGGGAACGAGACGGTGATCGGTCCGTCCGTGCCGGGCGGCAGTAGCCACGCCTGCTGCCAGCCGTCGATCACCACGGGCTCCAGCCGCGTGCCGTCGGCGGTCTGCGCCCGCCAGCCGACATTCGTGCTGAGGGGGAGGACCAGCAGCCGAGTACCGGGCGCGGCGCGGATACCCGCGGGCGCTGCCGCACCGGCCGGCGACTGTACGGGTTCCACACCGGAGGTCGCCGGATCACTTGCGGGGGCGGCTGATTCATCGGGCACGGTCGGCTCGGTACCCGGCACGGTCGGCTCGGTACCCGGCACGGCCTGGTCGGCGTCCGGCGCGTTCTGATCGTTGCTCACCGGGGAGGTGCCCGGTTCGACCCGGTCGAGACGCAGCTCATCGACGGTGAACAACTCGTTCGGCGCGACAGTGACGTCGACGCGCCCGGTCGGCAGCTCGAATGCCCCGGTATCCACGACAGTTCGAGAAGAATCGCCGGAGTCGGTGGCTGTCGCCGGAGAATCGCCCGCGCCGGTGTCGCCGTCCACGCCCGGTGCGGCGGCGTCCTCCACCGCGCAGACCCGCGCGGGCAGCGGTGCGCCGGAACGCAGTTCGGCGGCGGTCCCGGTGATCGTCGTGTGCAGGATCTTCCCGGCCGCCGCGATGGTGGGTCCGTCGGCGCAGCCGATGGTGATGGGGCGGTCCGCGGGGGCGGGGGCCGGGTAGTCGGGGCCGAGGACCTGGACCTCGGCAATGCCGGGCGGCTGTTCCTGGGCGAAACCCAGTGCGGTGCGGTCGAGTACGCCGTCCCAGGTCTGGAGGCTGAGCTCGATGCGGTCGGTGACGCGCGGATGCAGGTCGACGCGGGTCGGGACGCCCGCGGCGGGATCCATCTCGCGCACCTGCGGTCCGTCGCCCAGATTGACCGAGACCGAGGTGGGGTGGGCGGGCAGATCGCCCAGGGAAGGCGTCAGTTCGAGGCCGGTCACCAGGGCCGGTTCGGGCAGATCGATGGTCAGCGTGGGTTTGGCGCCCGCCGGACTGCGGACCGTGGTTTCCGGCGCGGTCCAGGTGGTGCGCGGATCGCCGTCGGTGGCGGCGAGCGCGGCGCCGCGCGGATCGGCGACATCGGCCTGGCCGCGGGCGATCGGCCGATCCGGATCGGCGAGCAGATTCTCCAGCGCGGGCCCGGGCCGGGTGCGAACGAGGAGCTCCGGTGTCACGGTGACCGGCTGGGGCACTTGCAGGGTTCGCTCGAACAGTCCGGGTTCCTCGGCGGCGAGGGCGAGCGCCTTACTGCACCGCACCCGGTCGGGGGAGTCGAAACAGGCGCTGCGGCCGGGGAATTCCTGTCCGATCGCCCAGCCCCGCACCTGCGCTCCGGCGGGCACGGGCGGCAGCACCGTGCGATGCCGGATGTCCACTCGCACCGGGTTGTCGCGGTCGGCGTAGTCGAACAGGCTGAGTTCGCTGATGCCGAATTGCCCGCCGCGGCTGCCGTTCTCGGTGCGCTTGGCGGTGATCCTGATCCAGTCGGTGGCGCCGGGCGGCAGCGAGATCGACACCGGCGCACCCGGTTCGGTGACGCGGGCGGCCACCGTGCCCTTGGCGGTCTCGACCTCCAGCCATTTCACCGGGCTGCCGATGGTGGCCCCGCTGGTGGTCAGCCGCAGCGCGGCTGCGCTGACCGGCTTGTCGAGATCGAGCCGGAGCCATTGCCCCACCGCGTATTCGGTGCCATTGCTGATCCACGCCGTCGCCGGATCGCCGTCCACCACGGCGGCGGTGGAGCTGGCGGGCGCGGCACCGCCCAATTGGGTGGCGTCACCGGCCGCGCTGGAGGCGGTGAGGGTGGCCCCGGACCATTCGCCCTCCACCAGCGGCGCGCCGGGCACCGCGTAGTCGGGGACCAGATTGTGGGTGCGGCGCGCCTCCCCGGGTGCGCGCAGGGCCGAATTGTGGTTGTCCACCCGCCCGAAGTCGGTTTCCCGATCCATGGGTGTGTCGGTGACCGTGAGGTTCTCGATGGGCAGCCCGGCCGCCGCGGCATCGGCGGCGAGCAGGGCGGGTCCGCCGGGCGTGGCCGGATCGCGGCGCAGCCGCTCCACCACCTCGGGTCCGCCCTGCACCACGGGCACGCCGTCGAGCGGCACCGTGTACGCCCCGGGGAACGAACCGGGCGCACCGGTTCCGCTGCGCACCTCGGCGGGCGTGCCGGGCGCCCGGACGTCGACCCGGTAGATCTCGATGGCCGGATAGGCGGGCCGCAGATCCTCATCGGCGGTGAGTCCTTCGACCTGCCCGCTCTCCACCGGATCCCCGAATTCCGCCACCTTGCTCAGCCCGGGCGATCCTTCGATGGCGCGATGGGCCAGCATGGGCCGGGTGGACCGCGAGGTCTCCGGGTCGAGGTCATTGCGCAGCACCAGGATTCCGATGCCCTGATCGGCGAGGGTGGCCGCCAGCCCGGCGGAGGGCCGCCCGTCGGCGAGCAATCGCTGTACGGAATCCATGGCCCGGATGGCGCCGGGCGGATTGAGCGGCACCGCGTCCCGCACCGCCCACGGCGTACTGGCCAGCGCCTGGATCGGCTCGTCGCGGGTCAGTCCCCACACCTGACTGCCGAACGGCGCTCCCGGCACGATCAGCGCGCGGGTGTCGGAGGCGTTGTCCGCCAGCCACTCCGCGGTTCGATGCCAATAATCCGGCACCTTGTCGTAGTCGCCGCGCGGCGCGAGCTTCCCCGTCCACGCCAGCGAGGTGGACAGCGCCAGCGCGGTGAGAATGAGCGCGCCGACCGCCACCATCCGATCCCGCTCCGGATGCGCGAAGGCCGTGCGCCACTCCGGCATTCGCACCGACGCGGGCAGGGGCACCCGGCTCAGCAGATGCGCCAGGCCCAGCACCAGCGGCAGCCGGATGAGCGGTTCCAGCTTGTGCACATTGCGCAGCGGCGCGCCCCCGGAGTCGAGGAACACCCGCACCTGCTCCGCGAACGGCCCGCTCAACTCGCCCACGTAACCCGCGCAGATGCCCACCAAGCCGACGCACAGCACCAGCGTGAGCCGCCCGCGGCCGGGCATGCCGCGCATGGCCAGCCCCGCCATACCGGCCGCCGCCAGCATGCCGGTCGCGAGCACGGCGGCGGGCTGGGTCACCAGCACCGCCCCGGCGATTCGCTCCGGGGAGACGAACGGCGTCCAGCTATCGGTGCCGCGCAGCACCTCCCCGAGCGAGGCCCACTGCGTGGTCACCCCCGAGGATTCGATGTAGTCCAGGAACGGCGGACTCACCTTGCCCAGCAACAGCAATGGCACGACCCACCAGAAGGTGGCGAGCACCAGCAAAGGGATCCAGGCCCTGGTGAATCGCCACCACTGCCGATTGGGCCGATACGACATCCAGAACAGGGCAGCGGGCAGGAACGCCGCGGCCGTCGCGACGGCATTCACAGCACCCATGAGAGCCAAGGCGAGTGCACTGCCGGCCGGAGTAGCTGCGCCCATTCGGTCGCGCAGGCGCTTCTGCCCGAAGTCGGCCGACGGCCCGTCGCCGGAGTCGGGTGGTGCGGCGGTGCCTTCCGCGTCGCGGCGCTTCCGCAACGTCACCCCGAGTGCGGCGGGCGCCAGCAGCACCCAGGGCGCGAGCATCATGGGCAGCGTCTCGGAGGAGATGGAGCCGAGCGTGGTGAGCACGCGTGGGGACAGCGCGAAGGCGATCGCGGCGATGACACGCGATCCCCTGCTGCCGATCCCGAGGATTTCGCAGAGCCGGATGATGCCCCAGAATCCGGCGAGCAACAGCAGTGCCCACCAGATGCGCTGGGTCACCCAGGCGGGCAGGCCGAGGAGATTGCCGAGGGAGAAGAACGCCCCGTGCGGGAAGAAGTACCCGTACGCCTGGTTCTGCACCTGACCCATGGGCGCCTGGCTGCTCCACAGATGGGAGGCGCGCTCGAGAAAGCCGAGCGGATTCTGCGCCAGATCGTATTTGGTATCGGCGACAGTGCGGCCGGGCGCCTGCAGAAAGGTCAGCAGGAATGCGGCGATGACGGTGCCGAGCAGCCAGCGGCGGCCCAGCGGTGCGGTAGTCGGCGACCGGTCCTCGGCCGGACCGGTCGGCGCGTGTGGAACGGAGGTCAGCCGGTTGTCAGCGGGCGCCGTACTCAACGTTGTTGAGCAGCGACGAGGACGCGTCGCCGCTGCGGTCGACATCGGGACGCTTGTCCTGCGACGCAGCCATCGTGATGACCAGCACCGCGGCCAGGCCGAGGAGGGCTCCGCCGGCAGCGCTCGCTACACCAGGAACGGCAAACTTCATCGCGGTACTCCCATACATCGACGCATGCGTAACTCGAGCAAACCTAGCAGGTTGATCTCCAGTAAGCAGCGAGGTCCGTACCGTCTGGCATTTACTCCGGGACGGCACAGTGCAGACCACCCAGGAAGGTGCGCAGTTTGGCGGTGGTCTCCACCAGTTCGACCTGCGGATCCGAGGCCGCGACAATGCCGCCGCCGCCGAAGGCGCGCAGCGAGCGGCCGTCGGCGGCGAGTTCGGCGCAGCGGATGGCCACGACCCATTCGCCGTCGCCGCGGTCGTCGCACCAGCCGACCGCGCCGCCGTAGAAGCCACGGTCGCCCTCCAGGTCGCGGATGGCGTCGAGGGCCAGGTCGGTGGGGGTGCCGCAGACGGCCGGGGTGGGGTGCAGCAGGATCGCCAGGTCCAGGGCGGTGATCTCCGGATCGCGGAGCCGGCCGGTGATGGGGGTGGCCAGATGCCAGACCTCGGGGGTGCTCAGCAGTTCCGGGCCGTCGGGGACGGTGAGCTCGACGCAGACGGGCGCGAGCTGCTGCCGGATCCACTCGATGACGTAGGCGTGCTCCTCGCGGTTCTTCGTGCTCGCCAGCAGCGCCCGGGCCTGCGCCGCGTCCGCGCCGGAATCGGCCAGGCGCGGCAGGGTCCCGGCCAGCGGGCGCAGCGTGACGGTGCGGCCGTGCCGGGCGACCAGGACCTCGGGCGTCGCGCCGAGCAGCACCTCGCCGGGGCGTCCGGCGGGCGTGAGATCGACGGCGTACACATTGGCGCGCGGATGCCGGGTGACCAGGTGGGCCGCGATGACCTCCGGCTCCAGCGGCGCGCCGGCCGCGGCCAGCAGGGAGCGGGCCGCCACCACCTTGCGCAGGGGCTGTCCCGGATCGCCGAGCTGTTCGACCAGTTTCGTCACGCGCGCCACATGCTCTGCGGGACTGGGCATTTCGGAGACGACCCGCACCGGCGGCAGGTCCGGCAGCGCGGCGGGCCGCCACGGCCCCACGGTGTGCGCCGCCTCGGCGGGTGCGCAGAGCGCGGCGGGACGGCCGGGATCGAAGGGGAGGGCGCCGACAATGAGGTCGGCGGATCCGATGCGCAGCGCCGCGGCGGCGGCACTCGCGCTGTCGAACGCGGTGCGGACGCCGGTGGCGCGTACGACGCCGTCGGGCGTCGCGAGCAGGAATCCGTCCATGATGTGCTCGACACTAGTCCGCCCGCGCGCCGGTGAAACCGTGGAGCATGCCGGCTCGTCCTCCACCGGTATTGGTTGCGGACTCTTGATGGTGCACAACAGCAATCGAACGAGTAAGAGTGGCGTACACCACTTGCTCAGTGTTTCGGCGCGGGTTCCTTGCCGGGCGGCACCATGAGCACCGGGCGGTGACTGTGTTTGACCACCGCGTCGGCCACGCTGGAGTGCAGCAGCGCCCGGATTCCGGTGGCCCCGCGGGTGCCCGCCACGATGATGTCCACATCCAGTTCGTCCGCCACCTCGACAATGGCGTTCCAGATGGTGGTGGTGCATTCGGCGGTGCGCGCCTCGGCGTTCAGGCCGGCCAGTTTGGCCAGCCGCACCCCTTCGGCATTGATGTTCTTGGCGTCGACGAAGGCGACGTCCTCGATCTCGTCGTCGGGCACCCATTCCGGTTGCATCACCCCGGACAGCCCGGACAGGCGCGCCGCCTGGCGCACCATCGGCTCCCAGGCCGTGAGCACGACCGCTCTGTTCGCGGACAGGAAACGGCCCGCGTATTCGACGGCCCGCCGCGCATTCTCGGACCCGTCGTAGGCGATGAGCATCAAATCGCACGGCATGACGAACCTCCTGATAGGAACGCATGTCTCCGGTTCGAGACTACTCCGGAAAGAGTGCGATGCACGGACCCCGCGCTACGCGGCAGGTCCCGGCCGGGACTTGTAGCCACTCCGAACGAAAGCACCACAGTCTCTCCACAGTTTGCGAACGATTCACCCATTTCAGTGGTGCCGGGGCTCGGTCCGGTTTTCACTGGAAACGTCGGCTTCTCGTGCCGACGATCGACATCGCCGTCGTTGGAGCAGGGCCCGAACGAGGGGTGGAATGTGCGGTTGGACGAGCTGACGACCCCGCAGCAGTGGGCACGGGTATACCGCTCACTGTTCGGGTTACCCCATGTGCACGTGACCACACCCGGCTTCGTGGTCTTACCTCTGGTGGACACCGTCGCGGCCCTGAATACGCCGGAACCCTTGGGCGCCTTGATACTCGGCGAGCTCACCGTGCGCGGCACGCCCGGACCCGTGCTGGTCCGGGAGAAACCGCCGCGCCGAACGTTTCTCGCGGTGTTCGATGGATACCCCTCGGAGGAATGTCTCGAACTACTGGAGCGGAACAGCGTGGACATCGGACCACATCGCAGCAATGTCATCCTGCCCACCGGTTTCGGCAGGCATACCCATGAGGGGCGCTGGTGGGCGCGCGCACCCCAGCGCGACGAGTCTCTGCCCCTGCTCTCGGAGGTGGTCGCCGCCACCCGAGCGGTGCTCTGATGCCGGTGGACGCGACGTCGAACACGGTGGAATCGGCGTTCTTCGGCCATCACGAGGCCGATCCGCGGGCGCTGCTGTACTACGAATGGTGTCAGCGCCGCGAATCCGGTTATGCGGTGGATGATTTCGTGGAGGAGGTGCGCGAGCTCACCAATACCGACCTGCCCATCGAGGCGGCCTGCTGGCGGCTGCTGGACCGCATCGAGTCCGCACCGCGGCTGCCCGAGTGGCCGTACACCGAATGGGTGGACGCCGCCGCGGAATTCGATCCGGCGGCCGGGACCGTGACCACCCCGGTGGCGAGTCCGGCTGCCGCGCTGCGTCATTCGGCGGAATTGCCGGACAGGGTGCACGGCGGCTGGCTGGGCCGCTGCGTGGGATGCACCCTGGGCAAGCCGCTGGAGAACGGGTTCGTGTGGACGCCGCGGCGCATCCGCGGCTACCTCGACCCCCTCGGCGCGTATCCGCTGCGGGACTACGTGCCGGTCCGCGACCCCATGCCGCCGGATGTCGAATTGCATTGGACCTGGCCGGAATCCACGCTGGGCAATATCGACGGCTGCCCGCGCGACGACGATCTCGACTACACCGTGCTCGGCCTGCACCTGCTCGAACAGCACGGTCCGGCCTTCACCGCCGACGATGTCGCCGCGCTGTGGCTGGAGCGGCTGCCGTTCCTGCAGACCTACACCGCCGAACGCGTCGCCTACCGCAATCTGATCGACGGCTACGCCCCGCCCGATACCGCCACCTATCGCAATCCCTACCGGGAGTGGATCGGCGCCCTCATCCGCGCCGATATCCATGGCTACACGAATCCGGGCAATCCCTCCCGCGCGGCGGCCCTCGCCGCCCGCGATGCCTCGGTTTCCCATGTGGGCAATGGACTATGGGCCGCCATGTGGGCGGCGGCGCTGATCTCCGCGTCCTTCACCGCCCCCGGCCCCGAACAGGCCCTGCTCGCCGCGCACGCGGTGATCCCCGCCCAGTCCCGCCTCGGCATCGCCCTCACGGAAGTGGTGCTCGACCACGGCGACGGCCGCAGCTGGGAGGAGGCCATCGCCCAGATCCGCGCCCGCCACTCCCGCTACAACTGGGTGCACGCCATCGGCAACGCCTGCGTCATCGCGGCCGGACTGCTCTGGGGCGAAGGCGATTTCACGAAAACCATCGCCCTCACCGTGCAAGGCGGCTGGGACACCGACTCCAATACGGCCACCGCCGGTTCGGTCGCGGGCATCCACACCGGAGCCGCCGCCATCCCCGCCCACTGGACCGACCCCCTGCACGACCGCCTCCGCAGTGCGGTAGCCGGTTATGACGGCAGCAGCATCTCCGAATTGGCCGCCCGCACTGTGCGACTGGTGGGTAAAGGGGTTTCGGGGGAGGCCCTCTGAGGGCTGGTAAGGGGTTTCGGGGGAAGCCCCATGAGAGCTGGTAAGGGGTTTCGGGGGAAGCCCTCTGAGGGCTGGCAAGGGGTTTCGGAGGAAGCCCCCTGAGAGCTGGTAAGGGGTTTCAGGGGAAGCCCCTGAGAGCCACGAGAGTTGAAAGGGCGGCATCGGGTCGTCGTCCGGGACCCGATGCCGCCCTCTTATCCCCCGCGCCTACCTACCGACGCGAAAGTCCTTGGCTGTCAGCGCTCAACAATAGCGACAACACCCTGACCTCCGGCGGCACAAATGGAAACCAGCGCGCGCCCGCCGCCCTTTTCCGCCAGCTGCTTGGCGGTCTGGGCGATGATGCGCCCGCCCGTGGCGGCGAACGGGTGACCCGCGGCGAGCGAGGACCCGTTGACATTCAGCTTGCTGCGGTCGATCGGCCCCAGCGCGCCGTCCAGGCCCAGCCGCCCCTTGCAGTACTCGTCCGACTCCCACGCCTGCAGGGTCGCGAGCACCACGGAGGCGAAGGCCTCGTGGATCTCGTAGTAGTCGAAGTCCTGCAGCGTCAGGCCGTTACGCGCGAGCAGGCGCGGCACCGCGTAGGTCGGGGCCATGAGCAGCCCGTCCGGACCGTGGATGTAATCGACGGCGGCCACCTCGGAGTCGACCAGGTAGGCCAGCGGCGACAGATTGCGCGAGGCCGCCCACTCCTCGCTGCCCAGCAGCACCGCGGAGGCGCCGTCGGTGAGCGGGGTGGAGTTGCCGGCGGTCATGGTGGCGTCGCCCAGCTTGGTGCCGAAGACCGGCTTGAGGGTGGCCAGCTTCTCCAGGGTGGAGCCGGGACGCAGGTTGTCGTCGCGGGTCAGGCCCAGGAACGGGGTGATGAGGTCGTCCATGAACCCGCGGTCGTAGGCGGCGGCCATGTTCTTGTGCGACAGGTAGGCCAGCTCGTCCTGGGCCTCGCGGGCGATGCCGAATTCCTTGGCGGTGATGGCGGCGTGCTCGCCCATCGACAGCCCGGTGCGCGGTTCGGCATTGCGCGGGATCTCGATGCCCACCATGGACGGGCGCAGCCGGCCGACCAGCTTGACGTAATCCTTGTTGTTGCGGGCGCGGTTGGCGTCCAGCATCCACTCGCGCATGGATTCGCTGACGCCGATCGGCGCGTCCGAGGTGGTGTCGGTGCCGCCGCCGATGCCGTTCTCCAGCCGGCCCAGCGCGATGCCGTCGGCCACGGTCACGATGGACTGCAGGCCGGTGCCGCAGGCCAGCTGCAGATCGTGGGCGGGGGTGTAGGGCGACAGGGTGGAGCCGAGGACGCTCTCGCGGATCATGCCGTGCTCGCCGACGCGCTTGAGCACCGCGCCGCCGACGACCATGCCCAGCCGCTCGCCCTGCAGGCCGAAGCGGCTGACCAGGCCGTTCAGTGCGGCGGTGAACATGTCCTGGTTGGAGGCGTGCGCGTACTTGCCGTCCGAGCGGGCGAACGGAATCCGGTTGCCGCCCAGGATCGCAACGGGGCGGGCCTGCTTGCTGCTCTTGGCCGCGGTCTTCGCCGAACGGGCTTTGGTGGTCACTCGAGTCTCCAGATCTCGTCGGGGATGTCCGTCACGGCCGATCCCGCGGGACCGGCGTCGGTCGGTTTACATTAAACTTACTCTGGAGTAAGTTCATTGTCGACACCGGGTACCCGTCAACCGAGACAGAGAAGGTAGGAAAAGTGGCTGCCAGCAAGAGCAAGGGCGCTCCCAACCTGTACGGATCCTTCATCCACTCCGCTCCGGGCGCGTTCCTGGCCAGCAAGCTCGGCCTGCCCCAGCCGGAGAACCTGCGCCGCTACGTCGCCGGCCAGCCGCCGCTGCCCGGCCCGGTGCTGGTCGGCGGTAAGGGCCGCGTCGCCGACGCCGTGCGAAACCTGCTGTCGGACTACACCTTTGTGGACTCCATCACCCCCGGCGTGAAGTTCGGCGGCCTGGTCTTCGACGCCACCGGCATCCGCACCGTCGAGGAACTGCAGCAGCTGTTCGACTTCTTCCAGCCGGCCATGCGCAGCATCGCCGCCTCCGGCCGCATCGTGGTCATCGGCACCACGCCGGAGCTGGCCGCGTCCGTGGACGAGCAGATCGCCCAGCGCGCCCTGGAGGGCTTCAGCCGCTCGGTCGCCAAGGAACTGCTCAAGGGCGCCACCGCCAACCTGGTCTACCTGCACCCCGAGGCCGCCGCCGCGGCCACCGGCCTCGAATCCACCCTGCGCTTCCTGCTTTCCGGCAAGTCGGCCTTCGTCGACGGCCAGGTCTTCCGGGTCGGCAAGGACGACGCCACCGCCCCGGCCAGCTGGGACAAGCCCCTGGAGGGCAAGGTCGCCGTGGTCACCGGCGCCGCCCGCGGCATCGGCGCCACCATTGCCGAGGTCTTCGCCCGCGACGGCGCCACCGTCATCGTCGCCGATATCCCGGCCGCCGGGGAGGCGCTGTCCGCCACCGCCAACAAGGTCGGCGCCACCGCCCTCGCGCTGGACGTCACCGCCGCCGACGCCGCGGAGAAGCTGGCCGCCTTCGCCACCGAGCGCTTCGGCGGCATCGACATCGTCGTGCACAATGCCGGCATCACCCGCGACAAGCTGCTCGCGAACATGGACGAGGGCCGCTGGAACTCGGTCATCAATGTGAACCTGGCCGCGCCGCACCGCATTACCGAGGGCCTGGTCGCCGCGGGCGCGCTGAAGTCCGGCGGCCGCGTCATCGACGTGTCCTCCATCGCCGGCATCGCGGGCAACCGCGGCCAGACCAACTACGGCGCCTCCAAGGCCGGCGTCATCGGCATGGTCAATGCCGAGGCCCCCAATCTGGCCGAGAAGGGCATCACCATCAATGCCGTGGCGCCCGGCTTTATCGAGACCGCCATGACCGCCGCCATTCCGCTGGCCACCCGCGAAGCCGGCCGCCTGATGTCCTCGCTGCTGCAGGGCGGCCAGACCATCGATGTCGCCGAGACCATCGCCTACTTCGCCTCCCCGGCCTCGAATGCGGTGAGCGGCAATATCGTTCGCGTCTGCGGTCAGAGCCTGATCGGAGCATGATGAGCCAGAACCACACGCTCACCGAGGTGCCCAAGGCGGGTGGCCTGTACCTGAAGGCCGCCCTGGGCGCGCTGCCGGTGCCGGGGCTCGCCAACCGCAAGCAGGAGATCCCCGACCGGTCGCTGACCCTCGAAGGGTTCAAGGTCGATCCCGACCACCTGGCCGCCTACTGCCACGCCACCGGGCTGCGGTTCGGCGACGCGCTGCCACTGACCTACCCGTTCGTGCTCACCTTCCCGCTCGCCATGGCGCTGGTGGTGCAGCGCGACTTCCCGTTCGTGGCGGTCGGCGCGGTGCACGCGGAGAACCTGATCGAGCGCACTCGCGACATCTCGGTCTCCGAGCCGCTCGATATCAAGACCCACATCGAGAACCTGCGCGAGCACCCCAAGGGTCTGCTGGTGGACGCCATCAGCGAGGTCAGCGTGGGTCGCGAGCAGGTGTGGCGGCAGGTTACCACCTTCCTGCACCAGCAGAAGACCTCGCTGTCGGGCGGGCCCAAGCCGGAACCCAAGCCGGATGAGGAGCCGCCGCGGCCGCTGCGTCAGCTGCGTGTGGATCAGGGCATGATCCACCGGTACGCGGCCGCCTCCGGTGACCGCAATCCCATCCACATGTCCGCGCTGGGCGCGAAGGCGCTGGGCTTCCCCAAGCCCATTGCGCACGGCATGTGGTCGGCGGCGGCCATTCTCGGCGCCATCGAGGGCCGGATCCCCGAAAAGGCCACCTACGCCGTGAAATTCGGCAAGCCGATCTTCCTGCCGTCCACGGTCAACGTGTACGCCGACAAGGTCGCCGACGGCTGGGACCTCGCCCTGAAGCACCCCAAGAAGGGCTACCCGCACCTCACCGCCACCATCCGCTGAGCAGGCCAAAGGCCAACTCTCGGGGACTCTCAGGGGCAAGCCCCTGAAACCCCGGGAGCCGAGGATCTCGGGCAGGCCCCTGAACCCCGGGGGCCGTGGCGCAGATGCGCCACACGCTCACCAGAGCCGGGGCCGACTAGGGACGAGTAGTCGGCTAACCACGACAAGGCTCTCCGACCCCAGGTAGGGTCGGGCAGCCGACCTCGTCGGCCCCTCAGGGGCGGGACAAGAGCCGCGCTCCGAATCGCCACCGTATGTCGCCACGCAGGGGTTTCGACATCCGGACCGCGAATCGGCGCGCGGCTCTGACGTTTCCGGAATCGATCGCCAGGTGACCTGAACCAGGTGTTGCTGCGGTGAGATGTTCGAGTTTGTGTCGGTGGCCTGGGCTACGTTGTGGTGGTGCAACTTCGCTATAACTTCCGCCTCTATCCCACGGTGGGACAGCAGCAGTTGTTGGCGAAGGCTTTCGGGTGCGCGCGGGTCGCGTTCAACGACGCGCTCGCCGCGCGGATGGCTGCGCATCTGTCGGGACTGCCGTATGTGTCGGATTCGGAGCTGTCGAAGCGACTCACCGAGGCGAAGAAGACATCCGAGCGGGCGTGGCTGTGCGAGGTGTCGTCATGCGAAGGTGGCCGACACACGCCGGGATTGGGCGCACAAACACTCCACGACGATCATCCGCGACAACCAAGCGGTGTTCGTCGAGGACTTGTGCGTGCGAGGTCTTGCTCGTACAAGGTTGGCGAAGTCGGTGTACGACGCCGGGTGGGCGATGTTCATCAGCATGTTGGAAGAGAAAGCTGCCCGATCTGGTCGACATTTCGGAAAAGTGGATCGGTTCTTCCCGTCGAGTCGGCTGTGTTCGCGGTGCGGGGCGATCGACGGGCCGAAACCACTGTCGGTGCGGGAGTGGACATGCACCGCGTGTGGCGCAACCCATGACCGGGATGTGAATGCCGCCAGAAACATTCACGCCGCCGGACGGGCGGAGTGGCTAAACGCCTGCGGAGGGACCGTCAGTCTTTCCGTGTAGCGGAAGGCAAGTCCCTGTGAAACAGGAACCCACCGAGAGCGTCCGCGAGGGCGCTGGCAGGAATCTTCGGCCTCGGGCCGGAGTGGACGTCAAACGTCCTTCTTCTTGCCTGCCAGACCGCGCCAGGCGAGGTTGTCGATGAGATCCACGGCCTCGGCCATATCGACCTGCCCGGCGGCGACCCGGTCGGCGATGGCCTCGCCCGCGCCGATGACCGCGACCGCCACCACTTCGAAATTGGTGCCGGGCTCGGCGTATTTGGCGCTGGATTCGAGCAGTTTGGCGGTCAGCTCGATAATGCGGTCGCGGCTGTTCATGATCTCGGAGGCGAAGGACTGCTGGCCGAGGGCCTGCCGGTAGAGCACCTGCCAGGACAGCCGGTTCTGATCGACATAGGACAGGAACGCCTCGAGGCCGGCGCGGAGTTGCTCGTGCGGGGTGAGTTTGGGGTTGCCCGCGACCGCGACGGCCTCGATGAAGCGCATGCTCTCCCGGTGGATACAGGCCCGGAAGAGTTCGTCCTTGGAGCCGTAGTACAGGTAGAGCATGGGCTTGGAGATCTTCGCCTCGGCGGCGATCGCGTCCATGGAGGTGTCGTGATACCCCTTGCGCGAGAAGACCTCCACGGCGGCATCGAGCATCTGCTGCTCGCGCACAGCGCGAGGAAGCCGTTTCGTTCCGCCTGCCATTCACTCTCCTAGACCGTGCTTGTTCAAAGCAGGGATGAAGCCCCTATCTTACTCCAAGGTAAGTTCCGTGAGTGTGAATTGCCGGTGATTCGCCGACTGGGCCCTCAGCACTGCGGGGCGGTGCCTTTGAACTTTGCCATGCGAAGCACCGAAGCATCCACTTGGTGTCCCGGCAGCCGGCCCGCGGCGACGGCCTGCTCGAGCTGGTCGAGCACGCTCGACACCGCGTCCGTGGTGATCCACAGGGCATTGTCGGCCCCCGCGACCAGGGCGGCTTCCACCGCGTCGGCAATGCCCATGCGGCTGGTGATGGCCGCCATGCCGCTCAGGTCATCGGTGAAGATCACACCGTCGAAGGGCGCCGCACCGTATCCCGCGCCCTGCCGCAGCAGCGCCATCGCCTGCGGGCTGATGCTCGCCGGGATATTCGGCTCGGTGAGTCCCGGCACATCCAGATGCCCGACCATGACACCCGCGCCCGAGCCGATCAGCTCCCGATAGGGCACCAGATCCTTGTCCTGCAGTTCCGCCAGCGGCGGCGTGCGCACCGCGCCGGTGTGCGAATCGCCGGAGCCGGAGCCGTGGCCCGGGAAATGCTTCATGACCGTGCCCACGCCCGCCTCGGTCATGGCGCGGATATAGGCGCCCGCGTACTCCACCACCACGGCCGGATCGTCGGAGAAGGAGCGATCGCCGATCACCGAATCGGCGGGCTGGCTGCTGACATCCACATCGGGCGCGAAGTCGACGGTGATGCCGAGGGCTTTCAACTTCCGGCCCCGGTCCAGGCTGAACTGGTAGAACTCGTCCGCGCTCATGGTCGGCGGGATCTCCCGCGCGGCGGGCGCCGGGCCGATCAGATCCTTGACTCGCGAGACCCGGCCGCCCTCCTCGTCGATGGTCACCATGAGCGGGGTGCGCGCCGCGGCCTTGACCTGCTCCATCTGCCCGCCGGACAGCATGGACTTATCGGTCCAGCCGCCGATGAAGATGCCGCCGACCTGCTCGGTCGAGATCACGTTCTCCGCGTCCGCGGCCCCGGTCACGCCCACGGTGAGCAGCTGGGCCAGCTTCTGCCGCAGCGTGAACTGCGCCAGATAGCCGGCCGCGCAGTCCTGCTGCCCGGTCGTGGTCGTGGGCGCCGTGCTGCTGTCGGATTCGGTACTGCCGGTTGCCGATTCGTTGGAGGGGGCGGAGCCGCCGCCCGAGCAGGCGGTCAGCATGACCGCGGTCATTGCGAGGACGATCCCCGGGACAATGCGCATGCCCCCGACGGTAGCTGGCCGTGCGCGCCGCGGGGTGCCAAGGGCCGCTTACTGCTTGGGCAGCTCGTGGTGGCCGCCGAAGGCCTGGCGCATGGCGGACAGCACCTTGTCGGCGTAGAGGGCATTGCCGCGCGAGGAGAAACGCTGGAACAGCGCCGCCGACAGCACCGGCGCGGGCACGCCCTCGTCGATGGCGGCGTCGACGGTCCAGCGGCCTTCACCGGAGTCGGAGACGCGGCCGCCGAAGGAGTCCAGGCCGGGATCGGCGTGCAGCGCGGCGGCGGTCAGGTCGAGCAGCCAGGAGGCGACCACCGAACCGCGCCGCCACACCTCGGTGACCTCGGGCACATCGATGTCGTACTGGTAGTACTCCGGGTTCTCCAAGGGGGTGACCTCGGCGGAGTGCTCCTGATCCTGCTGTTTGCCGACATTGGCGTTGTGCAGGATGTTCATGCCCTCGGCGTAGGCGGCCATGGCGCCGTACTCGATGCCGTTGTGCACCATCTTCACGAAGTGGCCCGCACCGGCCGGGCCGCAGTGCAGATAGCCCTGCTCGGCCGGACTGGGCTCGCCGGTGCGGCCGGGGGTGCGCTCGGCGGCGTCGACGCCGGGGGCGATGGATTTCAGCAGCGGTTCCAGGTAGGCGACGGTGTCGGCCTCGCCGCCGATCATCAGGCAGTACCCGCGGGTGCGGCCGAACACGCCGCCCGAGGTGCCGATGTCGACATAGTGAATACCCTTGGGGCCGAGCGCCTTCGCGCGCTTGATGTCCTCGTGGTAGCGGCTGTTGCCGCCGTCGATGATGATGTCGCCGGGTTCGAGCAGACCGGATAGTTCGTCGATGACCGCGCCGGTTGCGCCGGCCGGGATCATCACCCAGACCACCCGGGGCGTCTCGAGCATGGCCACGAACTTGGGCAGATCGGTGGTCCCGGCGAAGCTGTCGCCCAGCTCGCCGGTGAGTTCGTCGATATGCGGTCGCTGGCGCTCGTAGCCGACCGCGGTGTGCCCGTCCGCGACGATGCGCCGCACGATATTGGCGCCCATCCGGCCGAGCCCGATCATTCCGAGCTGCATGACTCATCTCCTCGTGTCGGTCTCACTGCCTGGTTGCGGCAACTTGTCCGATTGTCCCAGGTTCGCCGGGCGGAAGATTTTTCCGGTCTCGTCGAGAAGGTGTGTAACGCGCTCGAGCGGGCATCGATAGACGGGGTGGCTCCGTGCTGTTGCCAGACCCCCGACCCGGCAACCGCACGGAGCTCTCTTCGTATCCGGGTGAGCAGTTGCACAGAGTTTGCTGTCGGCCTGGCCGAGACGCGCATGTCGGTGTTGCCCATTATGGTGGGCGGTGAACTCGCGCTGTGTGAGTCGGCATTCAACCATTGGGAGGATGGTTCGTGACCAGCGGTAGTCCCGGGCGGCATTCGCGTGTGCGCAGCGCCGCCGAGGAACCAGCGTCCGGACGGCAGATCCTGAACTCCGCGGCCGTACGCCGCGCCGGAATCGCGGCGGGTGTGCTGATGGCGGCGGGCGGGCTGGCCTTCGCGGTGGATTGGTCGCTATCGTCCGGCGAGGTGCCGCGCGGGGTGCAGGTCGCGGGCATCGATATCGGCGGTATGGACCGGGAATTGGCGCAGTCCCGGCTGGAGACCGTGCTGAATCAGCGCGCCGCGCAGCCGCTCACGGTCCAGATCGGTGATGTGCGAACCGAATTGGTGCCGCGCGCGGCCGGACTGTCGGTGGACTGGGACGGCACCTGGGAGCGCATCGGCAGCCAGCCCGTGAATCCCCTCACCCGCCTGGCGTCGTTCTTCACCACGCGCACGGTGCAACCCGCCGCAGTCATCGACGACGCCGCCATGAGCACGCAATTGGAGACGCTGCGAGCGCACGACCGGCAACCGGTGGAGGGCGGCGTGGTGTTCGAGGACGCCAGACCCGTGCCGGTGCAGCCGGTGCCCGGTCGAGTACTCGACGTCCCCGCGGCCCGCGTTGCGCTGGCGGAACACTGGGCCGACGGACCGGTGCTGGAGCTGCCGGCCGTCGAAACCCTCGCGACGGTCCGCGCCGAGGCGGTGGACCGCGCGCTGCGCGAGAAGGCCGCCCCCGCGGTCGCCGCGCCCATCACCTTCACCGGCAAGGGCGGCAATGCCGTCCTGGAGCCCGCGCAGATCGCCGGCGCGCTGTCCTTCCAGCCGGACGGCGAAGGCGGACTGAAACTTTCGTACAACTCCGAGGCGCTCATCGCCGCCCTCGAACCCCAGCTGAAGCCCACCGAGGTGGAACCCAAGGACGCCACCTTCAACCTCAGCGGCGGCCGCCCGACCGTGGTCCCCGCCGTCGTGGGCGACACCATCACCTGGGACAAGACGCTGGAATCCTTTGACACCCTGGTGGTTTCCGCCGGCGACCGCTCCCGGGCCGTGGTCTACGAACAGGTGAAGCCCAAGCTCACCACCGAGGACGCCGAGAAGCTCGGCGTGGTCCAGATGGTCGGCACCTTCACCACCAGCGGATTCAGCGGCCCCTCCGGCGTGAACATCAAGGTGGTGGCCCGCCAGGTCAACGGCGCGGTGGTGAAACCCGGAGAAACCTTCTCGCTCAACGACTTCACCGGCCCGCGCGGAGTCGAACAGGGCTATGTCGAGTCCGGCATCATCGACAAGGGCCGCCCCAGCACCGCGGTGGGCGGCGGCATCAGCCAGTTCGCCACCACCCTCTACAACGCCGCCTATTTCGCGGGCATGGAGGACGCGGGCCACACCGAGCACAGCTACTACATCTCGCGGTATCCGGCCGCCCGCGAGGCCACCGTCTTCGACGGCGCCATCGATCTGAAGTTCAAGAACAACACCCCCTACGGTGTCTTCATCGAGACGGCCACCACCGATTCCGAGGTGACTGTCCGGCTGTGGAGCACCAAAACCGTTGAGGTGGAATCTATTACGGGGGACCGCACGAAACCGACGGAGCCGCAGACCATTACCCTTCCCAAGGGGAAGGAATGCATCGCCACCGAGGGCGCGCCCGGATTCACCACATCCGACACCCGCGTCATCAAGGACATCCGCACCGGCAAGGAGATCTCCCGGACCACCCGCACAGTGAAGTACGACCCCATTCCGGTGGTCAAGTGCGAGTAGGCCCGGACAGCGCCCCGGCCTGCGGTTTCGGGGGCAGCGGCCCGGGCTGAACGTACTTACACTGGGGATTCCGGCGCTCGCCCCATCGGGCGGGCCGGGGATCAGGGGAAGGGGTTGATGTTGTCGGCGGTGCACATCTCGCGGGCGGACAGGTGCGCGATGGTGCGAACCTGGTGGCGAGATCCGGTCGACTACACCTGGCTGGTGCATCGGCTGGAGGCCCGCGGTGCACTGGGCAGCTTCAAGATCGTGGTCGCGACCGGTGGCGCGATGATGTTCGTGATCTCCATATTGACCTGGATATCGCCCGCCGGCCCGTCCGGTCTCACCGGTCAGGTGGTATTCGGCTGTGTGGCTGCCGGGGCCGGGCTGTGGACGCTGTACTGGTGGATCGCGCCGTGGCCGAGCGCGAACACCTCGCTATTGCTACTGGGCGGCGCCGATGTGCTCGTGACGGCCGCCTGCCTGATGGACCGCAACCGCGTCTACGGCTCACTCGGCGCCATCCTGCTGGTGGTCACCGGCGGCTACCTGACCTTCTTCCACGGCCCGCGGGTGCTGGCCGCGCACACCATCTGGTCACTGCTGTCGGTGCTGACCCTCAGCACGCTCATGGTGATCACCGATACCGGTGACCTGGCTCTGGCCCTGTCCATCATCCTGATCATGGCGGCCGCCACCGTCCTGGTCCTGCCCGCCCTGCAATTCCTCTACTGGCTGCTGCGCACCGACGCCCTGTCCGACCCGCTGACCATGCTCCTCAACCGCCGCGGCCTGGACTACTACCTGACCCAGTGGTTCGACTCCGGCGCGGACGACCCCATCGGCGTCATGATCGTCGACCTGGACCGCTTCAAAGCGGTCAACGACACCTACGGCCACTCCGCCGGCGACGAGGTCCTCGTCCGCGCCGCCCGCTGCCTCCGCTCCTCGGTGGACCCCGGCGCCCTCGTAGCCCGCAGCGGCGGCGAGGAATTCGTCATCATCACCCACCTCAACCGCGCTGACGCCCGCACAGCCGCCGAACGCATCCGCCGCGCCATAGCCACCGCCACCGGAACCCGCACCGCCATCACCGCCAGCATCGGCATAGCCGTCAACGACACCCCCGAACCCCGCCTCACCCCCGACCAACTCCTCCGAGCCGCGGATTCCGCCATGTACCAAGCGAAAAGCCTGGGCGGCAACGCCGTGATCATGGCCGGCGCCGAGTTGTCATAGGAAGCAAAAAGAACTGCGGCCCGGATGCATCCGGGCCGCAGTTCTTTTCAGGTATTGCTCAACCTCAGAAGGCGGCTTCGTCGAGCTCCATGATGTCGTTGTCGAGGTTCGACAGCACGGTGCGGATCGAGGTCAGCTCGGGCAGCACATTGCGGGCGAAGAACTGCGCGGTGGCGACCTTGCCGGTGTAGAACGGCTCGGTGGAACCGTTGTCGAGCGCCTTGATGGCGACCTCGGCCTGCACCAGCAGCTGCCAGCCGATGAGCAGGTCGCCCACGGCGAGCAGGAAGCGCACCGAACCCAGGCCGACCTTGTAGAGCTCCTTCGGATCCTGCTGGGCGGCCATCAGGTGCCCGGTCAGGGTGGCGGCCATGGCCTGCACATCCTCGAGGGCGGTGGCCAGCAGCTTGCGCTCGGCCTTCAGGCGGCCGTTGCCACCCTCGCGCTCGATGAACGCCTGCACCTGGCCGGCCACGTGGGCCAGCGCCACGCCGCGGTCGCGGGCGATCTTGCGGAAGAAGAAGTCCTGCGCCTGGATGGCGGTGGTGCCCTCGTACAGCGAGTCGATCTTGGCGTCGCGGATGTACTGCTCGATCGGGTAGTCCTGCAGGAAGCCGGAGCCGCCGAAGGTCTGCAGCGATTCGGTCAGGTACTGGTAGGCGCGCTCGGAGCCGACGCCCTTGACGATCGGCAGCAGCAGATCGTTCACGCGGAAGGCGACATCCTTGTCCGCACCCGAGACGAGGTTCGCGATGTCCTCGTTCTGGTGGGCGGCGGTGTAGAGGTAGATGGCGCGCAGGCCCTCGGCGTAGGCCTTCTGCATGGCCAGCGAGCGGCGCACGTCCGGGTGGTGGGTGATGGTGACGCGCGGCGCGGTCTTGTCGGTCATCTGGGTCAGGTCGGCGCCCTGCACGCGGGTCTTGGCGTACTCCAGCGCGTTCAGGTAACCGGTGGACAGGGTGGCGATGGCCTTGGTGCCCACCATCATTCGAGCGTTCTCGATGACGTCGAACATCTGCGCGATGCCGTTGTGCACCTCGCCGACCAGCCAGCCCTTGGCGGGCACGCCGTGGCCGCCGAAGGTGACCTCACAGGTGGCCGAGACCTTGATGCCCATCTTGTGCTCGACATTGGTGACGAACACGCCGTTGCGCTCACCCAGGGTCTGGGTCTCGAAGTCGAAGTGGTACTTCGGCACGTAGAACAGCGACAGCCCCTTGGTGCCCGGGCCGGCGCCCTCGGGGCGGGCCAGCACCAGGTGCATGATGTTCTCGAACAGGTCGTCGGAGTCACCGGAGGTGATGAACCGCTTGACGCCCTCGATGTGCCAGGAGCCGTCCTCCTGCTGGATGGCCTTGGTGCGGCCGGCGCCGACGTCGGAGCCGGCGTCCGGCTCGGTCAGCACCATGGTGGCGCCCCAGTTGCGGTCGGCGATGATCTGAGCCCACTTCTTCTGCTCATCGGTGCCGTTGTTGTAGAAGACCTGCGCGAAACCGGCGCCGGCGGCGTACATCTGGGCCGGCGGGTTGGCGCCGAGGATCATTTCGCCCAGGGCCCAGCCGACGACGGACGGGGCGCCGAGGCCGCCGAGCTCCTCGCGGACGGGAACCTTGGACCAGCCGGCGTCCTCGAGGGCCTTGTAGGACTTCTTGAAGGATTCGGGGAGCGTGACCGTGTGGGTCTCCGGGTCGAAGGTCGGCGGGTTGCGGTCGCCGTCGACGAAGGAGTCGGCGAGCGGGCCCTCGGCCAAGCGGCGGACCTCGTTCAGCATTTCCTTGACGGTGTCGGCGTCCAGGTCGCCGTACGCGCCCTCGTCCAGCAGCTTCTGAATGCCGAGGACCTCGAAGAGGTTGAACTCGAGGTCGCGGACGTTTGCCTTGTAGTGACCCATGGTCGTACTCACTCTCCATTGAGATGGGTGCGGTTCGGTTGGTGCCGTTCCCGCCCGTTAGGTCTCCACCGGGTAGACACCGTAAAGCAGCGCTACTGGCGGGTAACTTATGCGCCATGTTACCGACGGGTAGAACCGTCGCCAAGGTGATCACGGGCGATTGTGACGAGAAGCACGCGCGTTGCTCGGCGGCGCGTTTCCGTTGAGCCCGAGGCGATCCCGGAACCGCAGGTAGGGGCGGTTCTCGCCGGGCCGCGCGCGCCGTTGTGAGATCACCGACAGGCCCGGTTACCGTGCGCTATGCGCATCGAAACGAGTGCCGGACCGGCCGAGGTGGAGATCGACCGGCCCGCGGGCGGGACGCCGCGGTTCCTGTTGCTGCTCACGCACGGCGCAGGGGGCGGCAACGATGCGAAAGACATTCTGGCAGTGCGGGATTCGGCCGTGGCGCGGGGCGGCGTGGTGGCGCTGGTGACGCAGCCGTACCGGGTGGCGGGACGGCGCGCCCCCGGCAATGCCGAGGCGCAGGACACGGCGTGGCTGGAGATCGTCGCGGCGCTGCGCAAGAAGACGGTGCTGAAGACCAAACTCGCCGCGCTGCCCTTGATCCAGGGCGGGCGCAGCAATGGCGCGCGGGTTGCCTGCCGCACCGCGCGGGAGGCCGGGGCGCGGGGAGTCGTCGCGTTGTCCTTCCCGCTGCATCCGCCGGGCAAACCGGAGAAGTCGCGGCGGGAGGAGCTGCTGGCGCCGGGCGATATCGAGGTGGTCGTGGTCAATGGCGCGCGCGATCCGTTCGGGATTCCGGAGGCCGCCGATGCCGCCGAGGTGCGGGTGATCGCGGGCCAGGCGCATTCCTATCGCGCGGGATTCGACGAGATCGCCGCGGCCGTCGCGCCGTGGCTGGAGCGCTGGGCCGCGCCCTGAGCGGCGCTGTCGGCGCAGCCGTTCCCAGCCCGCGCACGGCCGGAGCGAAGGCCGAAGGCGGAGGTACGCCTAGTCCTCCAGCGCCAGGGGATCTTCGGGCGGGACGGGACCCGGTTTGGTGGCGACGACCAGGGCGTCGATGGCGTCGCGGTGCTCGGTGGGCCGGGCGATGCGTTCGGCCACGCGAATGCGGATCTCGTCGCCGGCCACGCTCAACTCGTCGACGATGTCGTTCGGGGTGAACAGCCGGTCGGGATCCTGTTCGCCGCCATAGCCTTCGGTGCGGTTGAGGGTGTCGTTGCCGAGGATCAGCAGTGTGCCCTCGGGGGAGAGCATCTCGACCGCGCGCAGCAGCAGGGTGCGGCGGTCGGCGCCGGGAAGTTGCAGGAACACCATGAGGATGAGCTCGTAGGGCCCGGTGAGATCGGTGCCGTCGAGCTCGGTGACGTCGGCGCAATGCCAGCTGATGCGGCCGCGCACCGACCGGGACAGCCGCGAGGCCACGGTGCGGCCCTTGTCGATGCCGGTCTGGGAGAAGTCGACGGCGTCGACCTGCCAGCCGTGGGTGGCCAGCCAGAGCGTGTTGCGGCCGTCGCCGCAGCCGAGGTCCAGTGCGCGGGGGAGTTCGGGGCGCGGCTCGCCGACGGTGAAGGGGCCCGCCGGCAGCCGGCGTTCGAGGCCGAAGACCTGCTCCACGACGGTGTCGCTGGGCGGTGCGCCCCAGACCAATTCGGTGCGGGCGTAGTGCTCGTCCCACTCGGCGGCGTCCATGCCCCGAGTCTATGGGCTGGGCCCGCACACGATTCGGCCGCGAACACGCGGGGTGTTCGCGGCCGGATCGATGGGACTCAGAGCGTGGTGCGCATGAGGATGACGTTGTACTGGCTGTGCACGGTGGTGAGGAAGTACAGGTCACGCCCGGTCTGGTACGGGAAGATCGACGGCGCGTAGGCGCTGGGCAGTTCGCGGGTGTCGATGAGCACCTCCGGGCCGCCCCACGGGCCTTCCGGGTGCGGGGCGCGGTACATGACCACCGAATTCCACGGATCGGTGGTGAGCATGATGTATTCGCCGAGGTAGTCGTTCCACATGACCGACATCTCGGAGACGCCGCCGCCGATGACGGGCGCGGCCGCGTTCACATCGTCCTTCACCCACTTGTCGCCGTTCCAGTATTCGTAGGCGGCCAGATCGCCGATGGCGGCCTCCGGAACACGCGCCACGAACGCGGGATTGTTGCGCCCGGAGGCGGTGCCGTATTCGTAGACGAAGCCGTCGGCCTTGAGGAAGGCGTTCATCTGGAAGTTGCTGTTGCCGCCGTCGTCCGGGCGCCGGGTGGCGGGCAGTTCCATCCAGTTCTCGCCGTTGTCGCCGGAGACGGCGAGGCCGGAGAAATTGGTGGTCCATTCGCCGACGTCGTCCCAGGTCTTGACCGACATGAGGCTCATGTACTGGACGCCGCCCACCGAGATGCCGGCGGTGGGAATGCGGCTGATCTCCAGCCACGGAATCTTGGGGCTGGGAATGAGATCGCGCGCCTGGCCGAAGATATCGCGCACGACGCTGTCGAAGTAGATGCCATTGGCGGGGTTCTGGGTGTGCGAGCGCACCAGAATGTTCGAGCGCCACGCCCAGGTGCTGCCGACCAGCAGATTCGGGAAGCCGAGACCGGCGGTGTCACCGAAGGCGGTGAGCATTTCGCCGTGCCCGTTGTCCCACATGATGCCGAGGTCGGTGCCGAGCACATTGTAGTTCTGGGTGTTGTTGGGGCTGGCCATTCCGGTGACCTGGAAGACCGCCTTGGAACGTCCGGGCAATTGCGGCAAACCATTGGTGCCGTTGAGCACCGGGATCGGATTGATGGCATTGGGGTTGGCTGCGGCCGGGGTGGTCACGGTAAGGAGCAAGGCCGTGGCACCTGCTATCGCGGACAGCAGCAGGGGGGCGGTCTTGGTCAATGCGGTGCTTCCTCCGAGTCTCGCCGAATGGTGTGCGCGGACCGGACCGTATGTGACGGGCCGCACAAAGTGTTCGACTCGCTGGCAAAGTGTGAAAATGCTAACAGCGTTACCCCGGAGGTTGGGGTTCCAAACCGGATTGTTTGCAGTGAGTTCGCTTACTTTTGCGAATTCGAGTCCTGCTCAGTGCGAATTCGATCCTCGGTTCAGGGCTTGCCGGACGATCAGAGGCAGCTGTGTCGCACGTTCGATCGACAGCGTACGGCGAACCGACGCCTGCCACGTGCGATCGAAGAGCTTCTTGGCGGCCGCCACGGCATGCGCCGGACGCGCGGCGATCCGGTCGGCGAGCTTCTCCGCGGCCGCCCGTGGATCCGCGGAAACCTCGGTGACCAGGCCGATTCGCTCCGCATAGCCGGCATCCACCGGATCGGCGGTCATGGTCAGCAACAGGGCCTGATCAATGCCGACCAGGCGCGAAAGGGTCGCCGCGCCGGTCATGTCCGGAATGAGACCGTGCTTGGCCTCCATCACCGAGAATTCCGAATCCGGTGTGACGAACCGGAAATCGGCGGCCAGCGCCAGCTGCAGGCCGCCGCCGTAGCAACGTCCGTGCACCACCGCGATGACCGGCTGCGGCAGCCGCCGCCACGCCCAGCACGCCTCCTGGAACACATTGGTGCCGCGCCACGGCAGCGGGACGAAGGCGCGCAGCACGTCGAGCGGATTGCCCATGGCCTTGGCGATATCCAGGCCGGAGGAGAAGCTGGGGCCGTTGCCGGACAGGATGACCACGCGAATATCGCTGCGCCGCGCGATGACTCCGGCGAGGCGCACCAGTTCGCGCAGCATCTCGATGGTGAGGCCATTGTGCTTGTCCGGCCGGTCCAGCGCGACGTAGGCGCGATCGCCGTCCACGGTGAGGGTGACATTGGTGCTCACGGTCGTTCCTCCGGGTCAGAGCTGGTCCAGTAGCAGCCGGGCGCAGCCGGCCGGATCGTCGTAGAACGGCGTGTGGCCGCTGCCGGGCAGCGTGACATGCCGTGCGCCGGGCAGCACTTCGCGGGCGCGCCGGGCTTGCGTGGCGTAGGTGAGCAGAATGTCACGGTTGCCCCAGGCGATGGTTACCGGGATATCGGCGACGGCGCTGCGATCGGGCAGCCGGAAATCGGTGAAGGAGGCCAGCGCGGGCTCGAAGCCTTCGGAGGCGAGCAGGGCCTCGACGGTGGCGACCGCGACGTCCGCATCGACCGCCCACGGCTTGCCGAGCACCAGGCCCATGAAGGTCGTCCGCCCGGCGAGGGTGCCGAGCAGGCCGGGGACCGCCGGGCGCAGCACCTTGCTGAGGTCCTTGGCGCGGCCCAGGGCCTGCTGGCACCAGATGCGGCCGGGCTTGTCCCAGAATCCGATCGGCGAGTACGCGGTGACGGAGCGGGCCAGCCCGCGCGCGGCCAGATCCAGCGCGATGCCGCCGCCCATGGAATTGCCGCCCAGATGCGGTCTTTCGATGCCCTGCTCGTCCAGAAAGCCGACCAGGGCGTCGGCGAGGGTGGACACCGTGGTGTGCGGCAGCGGTTCGCTGCCGCCGAAGCCGGGCAGATCGACCGCGATGACATCGAAGGATTCGGCGAGCGCGCCGACAATGGGCTCCCAGACCTGCCAGCGGCTGCCGACCCCGTGCACGAGCACGAGCGGTTCGCCGCTGCCCGCGCGGAAGTAGTTCAATGTCGTCATCGTCGACTCCCCGGAAATGGTCCCTGCGGTCTGACCCTAACAGCGGTTTACGCACGGCCAATTGAGGTTTTCGGCCCCACATGCCACCCCTTTCGAGAGCTCCGGAAAGGGCCGTCCGGCGGTACGATAAAAGGTATGGCAACCCGGAAAGTGACCTTGTCGCTGGACGCGGCGGCCTGGTCGTATGCGGAGCAAGCAGCCGCTCGTGCGGGCATGTCGCCCTCGGCGTGGATTTCCCGCGCCGCCCGGCGCGAAGCCGTGCGCACGGGCTGCCTCCCCGGCCCCGACCCGGTCGACATCGCGGAAGCCGACGAGCAAGAGCGCGCCGCCGCGGAGAAGGAGCTGCGTGCGCAGGGGTGAACTCTGGGTCTATCACCCACACGGCACTCGCAAGACACGCAACATCATTCTCATCAGCAGTGACGGCATCAACGAGTCACCGCGTCCCTGGCTGATCGCCGCCGAGGTGGAGGCCGAGGATCCGCAGGACATCCTGGCCGTGCCCATTCCCGGCCACGGCTGGGTGCACGCCGGGAATCTGGGCCGCATCTATCGCGGCTGGCTGGCCCGGCGCATCGATGCCGTCGACGCCGAGACCGCGGATCGGATCGACACAGCGCTGCGCGCGGCCATGGATCTGTGAGATCGTCTCTCCGGCATATCCAGTTCCGTGAGAAACGAGGAACCCGTGCGTATTTCCCTGCTCGCCGCCGCGCTCGTCGCATTGCCGTTGCTGGCCGCGTGCGGCAGTGACGACAAGGCGCCGGACATCACCCCGGCGGAGGTGTCGAAGGCGCTGCAGGCGGGTGGTCTCAAGGATGCGGCGCTGGCCGACTGCGCGGCACGCATCTATGTGGAGCAGGGGATTTCGCAGGACGGGCTGCGGTTGATGATCAAGAATGATCAGAAGGCCGCCACCGCCACCAATATGGAGGAGCTCGGCATGACCGGCGAGGACGCGGACAAGGCGCGCGCGGCCACCAACAAGATCGTCGGGGAATGCCTGAAGAAGTGAGCTGATCGCGCGGTACGGCCCTGGGGGCCTGCGGTTTTAGCGATCCATTGCCCGATCCCAAGCGGTCGCGCCCACTCTCTTGGGTGATGTGACGAGCCGTCACCCAGGAGATCCGAGGGACTGCGATGAAGAAAACCGTTGCCGCCGTGGCATTGCTGGCGCTGCCGGTGCTGGCGGCCTGTAGCACCGAGGAGTCGTCGACGCCGGCGGGACCGGTCGCCGCGCCCTCGACCTCGGCGGGGGTGACCTCCGCGCCGGTCACCACGACCTCGGGCGCACCGGCTGCCGTCGTGCCGCCCACCACGACCGCGCCGGGCGGCGTCACGACCGCCTCGGGCGGTGCGGTCGCGTCCGGCGTCCTGACCTCCGAGCAGATCTCGAAGTCGTTGCAGGACAAGGCGAAACTGAATCAGCAGACGGCGAATTGCATTGCCGACATCTATATCGAGGAAGGCATTTCGCACAGCGGTCTGGGCAAGATCATCGACGAGGGCTACAGCTCCGGTTCGATCACCATCAACCCGGCCACGCTGGGCCTGTCCAGCGATGACTTCCGCAAGGTCAGCAAGGCGACCAGTCGCGTTGTCTCGGAATGCGCCTGAGCGATCAGTCGCGGCGCCAGGGCAGGCGCAGCGGTTCGCCGGGAATGTCGCCGGCGAGCAGTCGTTCCACTAGTCCGGCCAGGCCGAGCGGGAAGACGTGATCGGATGTTTCGCGCAGGTCCGGCAGCGCCCACCAGCGGTGGCCGGACAGCGCCCTGCGCTCGATCTCCTCGTGGCCGGAGATGTCCACCTCGAAGGCCGCGGCCCGCACGAAGAAGTAGGAATCGGTCGCGTCGTAAACCGTGCCGTCCTCGGCCGACCACTGTCCGGCGCTGACCGCGACCACCGAGCTCAGCTGTGCGCGCTCGATGCGATATCCGGTCTCCTCGAACAGTTCTCGCACCGCGCCGTCCTCGAGGCTCTCCCCGGGGTCGAGCCCGCCGCCCGGGGTGAGCCAGCCCGGATCGGGTTCGAAGGGCGGCGGCGGCTTGAATCGGAAGAGCAGAACGCGGTCGTCCGGGTCGACGAGGATGACCCGGGCCGTGGCGCGCTGGATTCCCATGTGAACGATCTTATGGCGCGGACGATCCGGCGCCGCTGGCCAGATATTGACGAATATCGGCCTCTCGGCCACTCGAAGGCCGGCGCCGCCGCTGGCAAGGTCGGCGCATGGTGGAAAATCCTTGGCCGGTAGTCGAATTGCGGCAGTACACGCTGCGTCCGGGCACGCGGGACGTCATGATCGAGCTGTTCGACCGCGAGCTCGTGGAGACGCAGGAGGAGGTCGGCATCCGCGTCGTCGCGCAGTTCCGCGACGAATCGAATCCGGATCGCTTCGTATGGATGCGGGCCTTTCCGGACATCTCCGCCCGCACGGCGTCGCTGACGGCGTTCTACGTCGACGGCGCGGTCTGGCGCGAGCACGCCCCCGCCGCGCGGGCGACCATGGTGGACACCGACAACGCGCTGCTACTGCGCCCGGCGCGGCCGGACTCCGCCTTCGAGCTGTCCGGGCAGCGGCCACCCGCCGGAGCCGTCGAACTCCCGAAATCCCGTGCGCTGGCGACGATCTACTACCCGGGATGTGCTCCGGAGGACTTCGCCGAGTTCTTCGACCGCCGGGTGCGCCCGGCGCTGGGCGTGACCCCCATCGGCTGCTATCGCACCGATCCCACCCCGAACGATTTCACCCGGCTCCCGGTGCGGGCGGAAACGGTGTTCGCCTGGTTCGCGCTGTTCCCCGATGCGGACGCGCGCGCCGCGGCCCTCGACGCGCTCGGGGAATCGCGGGAGTGGACCGAGCGGGTCCTGCCGGAGCTGCGCGAACGGTCGTGCGCCCCGGCCGAGCAGCTGTTCCTCGCCCCGACCGCCCGCTCGCTGCTGCGCTGAGAACGAATCAGCCCCCTACCGCATTGCTGCTGGTCAGGGGGCTGGTTCGAAAGAGCCGATGACGGGAATCGAACCCGCACTCTCAGCTTGGGAAGCTGATGTTCTACCACTAAACTACATCGGCATTTGCTCGGCCCCGGGGGGTCGAGGTGCGTTCGCGACTCTATCAGACGGGGGCTGACGGGACGCAACTCTTTAGGTGTTGTGCCTGGTCGGGGTGGCGTCCGCGGCGGGCCGGGGGCGGCGCGCCGGTGATCTTGCGGGTTGTTTCGCCGAAGCACGGAGTTTCAGCTACGGCCGGTCGTAGACTGTCCTCGCAGATCGAAAACCCGTCCACCACAAGTAGTTTGGATATGCTGGACGTTTGCTGAGACGTGCGGCGTCTCCTGCTCGGCGGTCGAGGAGGACGTATGACCGCGACACCTGCGCGTGAAGTCTCCCGTCTCGAGCCCGTGCGGCCGTTTCCGGCGCGGATGGGTCCCAAGGGGTCCTATCTGTGGAAGGCCATCACCACCACCGATCCCAAGATGCTCGGGAACATGTACTTGTTCACGGCCATGACGTTCTTCCTGATCGGCGGGCTGATGGCGCTGCTGATGCGGGTGGAGTTGGCGCGGCCCGGACTGCAGATGCTCTCGCCCGAGCAGTTCAACCAGCTGTTCACCATGCACGGCACGATCATGCTGCTGTTCTATGCCACGCCGATCGTGTTCGGATTCGCCAATGCGGTGCTGCCCTTGCAGATCGGGGCCCCGGATGTGGCGTTCCCGCGGTTGAACGCCTTCAGCTACTGGCTGTATCTGTTCGGGGCCACCATGGCCACGGCCGGGTTCATCACGCCGGGCGGGGCGGCGGACTTCGGCTGGACCGGGTACACGCCGCTCAGCAATATGACGCACTCGGTGGGGGTGGGCGCGGACCTGTGGATCATGGGGCTGATCGTCTCCGGCCTGGGCACCATCCTGGGCGCGGTCAATATGATCACCACGGTGATCTGCCTGCGCTGCCCGGGTATGACCATGTTCCGGATGCCCATCTTCGTATGGAACATCCTGGTGACGAGTGTGCTTGTGCTGCTGGCGTTCCCGATTCTCACCGCGGCGCTGTTCGCGCTCGGCATCGACCGGCACCTGGGTGCGCACATCTATGACGCCTCCAATGGCGGGGCCATGCTGTGGCAGCACCTGTTCTGGTTCTTCGGGCACCCCGAGGTGTACATCGTGGCGCTGCCGTTCTTCGGCATCGTGACCGAGATCTTCCCGGTGTTCAGCCGCAAACCGCTGTTCGGGTATTCGACCCTGGTGTACGCCACCCTCGCCATCGGCGCGCTGTCGGTGGCGGTGTGGGCGCATCACATGTACGCCACGGGCGCGGTGCTGCTGCCCTTCTTCTCGCTCATGACCTTCCTCATCGCGGTGCCCACGGGCGTGAAGTTCTTCAACTGGATCGGCACCATGTGGCGCGGTCAGCTGACCTTCGAGACGCCCATGCTGTTCTCCCTCGGCTTCCTGGTGACCTTCCTGTTCGGCGGCCTGTCCGGCGTGGTGCTGGCCTCCCCGCCGCTGGACTTCCACGTCTCCGACACCTATTTCGTGGTGGCGCACTTCCACTACGTGCTGTTCGGCACCATCGTGTTCGCCACCTTCGCGGGCATCTACTTCTGGTTCCCCAAGATGACCGGGCGGCTGCTGGACGAGCGGATCGGGAAATTGCACTTCTGGACCACGTTCCTCGGCTTCCACCTCACCTTCCTGGTGCAGCACTGGCTGGGGAACGAGGGCATGCCGCGGCGGTACTCGGACTATCTGCCCATGGACGGGTTCACCATGCTGAACACCATCTCGACCATCGGCTCGTTCGTGCTCGGCTTCTCGATGCTGACCTTCGTCTGGAACGTCTTCAAGAGCTACCGCTACGGCGAACTGGTGACCGTGGACGATCCGTGGGGCTACGGCAACTCCCTGGAATGGGCGACCACCTGCCCGCCGCCGCGGCACAATTTCTACGAGCTGCCGCGGGTGCGGTCCGAGCGGCCGGCCTTCGAACTGCACTATCCGCACATGATCGAGCGCATGCGCGCCGAGGCGTACTCCACCTTCGGCCTGCGCAAACCGCAGCAGGTCACCGAAGCGGCGGGCGCACCCGCCGAACTACCGCCGAAACCACCGGAGGGCCCGGACCCGACCAAGCCCTGACCGCACCGGGCGCGGCGCCGCACCCGGCAGCAACTACCCTGTTCGGCGTGCTGCTTTCCGATCGCGACATCCGCAAGGAAATCGACGCCGGTCGTCTCGGGGTCGACCCGTTCGACGACAAACTGGTGCAACCGTCGAGTATCGATGTGCGGCTGGACAGTTTGTTCCGGGTGTTCAACAACACCCGCTACACCCATATCGATCCCGCGCAGCGGCAGGACGAGCTGACCACGCTGGTCGAACCCGCCGAGGGCGAGCCGTTCGTGTTGCATCCGGGCGAGTTCGTGCTCGGCTCCACCCTCGAGGTGTGCAGCCTGCCCGATGATCTGGCCGGACGCCTGGAGGGCAAGTCCAGCCTGGGCCGGCTCGGCCTGCTCACCCATTCCACCGCGGGCTTCATCGACCCGGGTTTCAGCGGCCACATCACCCTGGAACTGTCGAATGTCGCGAACCTGCCCATTACGCTGTGGCCCGGTATGAAGATCGGCCAGCTCTGCCTGTTCCGGCTGACCAGTCCGGCCGAGAACCCCTACGGCAGCGCGGCCGCCGGATCCAAGTACCAGGGCCAGCGCGGTCCGACCCCCTCGCGCGCCTACCTGAATTTCCCGGTCGGCTCCTGATTTTCGAATCCCGGGGCGCGGGTTGTTTGCAGAAGTGCTCGTGCGCGGATCGCAGTATCCACAGCAATGCGAGCATGATAAGTGCAAAGGGGATGGCCTCCGGGGTTCGACGAGTGCATGACAGTTGAATTCTGCTGCGCCACAGGGACTCCAGTGCTCTGCGACAGATCATCGGACCTACGTCCGTGCCAGGTGCTCCGCCTCGGTCCTCGGTCCCGGAACAAGTGGCGCGACCGGCTCCACCTCTCTGCGCCGTACCCGAGCGAAGTGGAGGCAAATGAACCCAGTGCGAACTCCGGATTTCTGACGGTGGGTGTTCGGTTTGTTGTTGTCGGTCACAGCGGTTGTTGTCGGACCCATGTGAGAGCGTCGCCGCAGCAGAACGACGATGGGGATACGGGCTGGCAAAGACGGGGGTGATGCCGTATTCGCGGGGAGAGGTTGCGGGAGTGGCGCGGGGTCACCTCGGTGCCTGCTCCTGCTGGTGCGGCGATCATGACCCGGCTGCGGCTGTCACCTGCCGATAAGGGGGTGCTCGATCTGGTGGCCGAGCATCTGGGTCGTCTGCGCAGGGCTGATCTGGCTCAGATGTCTCGGCCTGCCCGGTTGGATCCGGGCCTGGACGACGACGGTAAGCGCCAGGCCCGCCGTAACCGGCTCAACAATCGGAAAACAACACTGACGGCGCAGTCTTCCTCGCGGTGGGCGGGCACGATCATCCGGGCCAATGATGACCAGTACCGGTTCGCCCGTGACGCGCAACGTCGTCACATCACCGGATTGCGGGCAGCGATCCCGACCATCGAGAAACGGCTGGCGGCACCGACTTGGGACACGCTGACGAAGCAGGAACAAGCGGCCCGCCGGAAAGCCGGTCTGCCGACGGGCTACTCAACCCAGTCCGAACGGTTCGCCAAACAGCGCCGTGTGCAGTCACTTCGAGCCGAACTCGCGCGGGCCACCTGCAAGCGCGACGACAAACTGGTGCGGGTGGTGGTCGGGGGGAAGCGGCTCGCCAAGGCCCGCCACAATCTCGACGCTGCCGGGCTGAGTGAGGCCGGGTGGCGGCAGCGCTGGGAGTGTGCCCGGTGGCGGATCGAAGCCAATGGTTCCGGCGATGAACCATTTGGCAACCTCACCATCACCGTCACTCCGGAAGGGGAGGTTTCACTGCGGTTGCCGAAACCGTTGGAGCACTTGGCCAATACCAAGCAAGGCAGGTACGTCTTGTCCGACCGAGCCCGGTTCTCCTATCGCGAGGACGAGTGGCTGGCCCGGATCACCGGTGGCAAGTCCGTCTCCTACACCTTCACCCGCCATCTCGACCGTGCCGGGATCTACCTCACTGCCGCCTGGTCGTCGCCCGCAACGACCGGCCAGGACTGCGACGTGCGCGCTGCCGGGCCGGTGGTGGCTGTAGACCTCAACGACGGTCACCTCGCCGTGCGCCGCCTCGACAGCCACGGAAACCCGGTCGGTGCGTCGGTGCGGATCGAGTTCTCCCTCACCGGTCTCGGCACCCGCAGGGACGCGCAAGTCCGGCACGCGATCAGCCGACTCGTCAACTACACGCTCACCCACGGCGTCGACACCATCGCCATCGAAGACCTCGACTTTGCCGATGCCCGCCAGCACGGCCGGGAAACCATGGGACGAGGACAGCGCGGCAAACGATTTCGACGCACCGTCGCCGGAATCCCCACGGCTGTCTTCCGTCACCGGCTCCAAGCCATGACTCACCACCACGGCATCCGCCTGCTCGCCGTCAACCCCGCCTACACGAGCAGGTGGGGAGACCAGCACTGGCGCAAGCCGTACCAGAACGTCACCCGGCACGAGGCAGCCGCCACCGTGATCGGGCGTCGCGCCCAAGGCCACAAGGCCCGGCGTCGGGAAGGTGTGACACGCACACGACCAGAGGATCGTGTCGTGAGAGCTACCGACCAGACCGGGACCAGTGCGCCTGCGGCGACCGGTAGCCGCCACCGGCCAGGGATGCGAGGAACCGAATCTCGCCCACCCCGCCGGGCACGTACGCGACTACCGGGCCGGGCAACCGTTACCCCGGCACCGGCCAACAACGGCCAACCACAGCTGTAGCGGTGTACTCGGGACTCTCGGCATCGTAGGGTGATCGCGACAGGTACAGTGACCCCACCGCAAGTGTGATCACCGCACCGTGACGCGACGCCGGTCGGCCGTTCGACGGCATCCGCTCGATTCGGTGAATGTGGAAACGAGATGGGCTGCAGATGAGTTCGGTACTGGGAGTTTCGGTGGGGGCGGGCGCGGTTCGCGTCGCACGGCCCGTTGCCGGGAATTCCGCCGAGCGCGCCTTCGACGTGCAGACCGTCCCGGTGGGCGACCGTCCGGTGGAGGTGCTGGTCGCCGATGCCGTCGGCGCGGTGCTGGCGGCGGACCCGCAGATCAGCGCCACCGCCATTGCCTACCGCGACGAACAGCACGCGCGGGCCGTCCGGGCGGAGCTGGCGCGCCGGCAGTTCACCAATTACGAGCTGGTGCCCGATGTGATCACCGCCCTGGAGTTCCTGGAGAACTCCGGTGAGCTGCAGGGTTTCGGTACCGTCGCGCTCTACGATCTCGGCGCGTCCGGTTTGTCGGTGACCGTGGTGGACACCGGCACCCGGCAGATCAATATCAGTGAGCGCACCAGCGATATCAGCGGCGACTACCTGGATTCGCTGATCCGCGAGCAGCAGATCGCCTCGGGGCGCATCGCGCATCCGCCGGACGCCGCGGGTCTGGCCGAGCTGGACGCGCTGTGCCGGCAGGCCAAGGAGCAGCTGTCCGCCAACAGCGCGGTGGCGCTGCCGTCCACCGAGGGCCTGGTGCTGTTGTCCCAGGAGAACTTCGAAGCGCTGATCATGCTGGCCGTGGAGTCCTCCGCGCGCATGACCCGCGATGTCATCCTGCGCTCCGAACAGCCGGTGCAGGCCGTCGCCGTGATCGGCGGCTGCGCCCGGATTCCGCTCGTCGCACGGGTTTTGCGGCGCTGGCTGGGCGTGCCGGTGATCGTGGCCCCGGGCCCGGACACCGTCGCCGCCCGCGGCGCGGCCATGGTGGCCCGCCCGGTGCGGCAGCGCTCCGCGCCCGCGCCGTTCCCGGCGGCCCTGCTGCCCGAGGACGCCGCTCCGGCGCCCGCGCAGACGGGGACGTCCTGGCTATCGAGCTCCGGTTCCGGGGAGAAGTTCACCCGGCGCCGCGAGATCAGCGTGGCCGGCGTAGCGGTGGGCGCTCTGGTCGTGGTGGCCGCCATCGGCGTCTCGCTGGGCTGGGGTCCGCAAGTGCTGGAACACGATTCGCAGAGCACCGACGCCACCACCTCGGCCCCGGCCACCACCACCCCCGCCGCGAGCGCACCGGCCACCCAGGTCCCGGTCACCACGGACGCCACCAATGAGTCCCTGGCCGCGCCGCCGCCGCGCTGGGCGCCGACCACCACCGAGGAGACCACCCCGCCGCCGGGGCCCAACACCATCACCATCATTCCGGGCCTGCCGCCGGTGGTGGTTCCCACCATTCCGCCGCTCTTCCCGGCTCCCGCACCCTGACCACACACGCCGAGTCCGCCCCGTCGACTGCCAGAAAGGGGCGGACTCGGTGGGTCCGGCGCGCATCCGCGGAGTTTGCGGTGCCGCGCCGGTGCGAGGACCTGCTGCGTTCAGTCCTCGCTTCCGGTTCCCACCGCCAGAGCTGTCGTGATGACCACGGACAGGGGTGGGAGACGAAGGTCGCGGGTGGGCGGTGAAACCCAGTGGCAGCCTTCACGAGTCCACCGGCCCAGACCGGTGGGGAGCATGACGGCGCTGCCAATGGCGGGTATGCCGATGTCGAGGCGGTTGAGGACATCCATGATCTGCTCGCCGGGAGTGGAATCGGGTTCGGTCAGAAAGCTCCAGCGGATCTGCCGCGCCAGCATGGGCCCGGCGCGTTTGCGCTGTTCCAGTGCGGTGCGGACCTTTTCGGCGCGCGCGACGGGCAAATGCACCACGCCGATCTTTCCGGTGACGGGAAGCATGACGAAGCCGCCGCGCTCGGTGACCGGGAGCCCGAACTCGTGGCGGTAGTACGCCACCCAGTCATCGATGGTTCTCAGCCTGTCCGCGTTCACGATCCCCGCTCCTCTTCGCCTCCCGGTTACAGGGTCGCGGCTGCCGGGGCATTGTGAAAACGCCCGCATGCCCTCCTTGCGCTGCCCTTCCGCCGCCACTATTACCAACCCGTATAAAGCCTGGTACCAGGTAGGTTTCGCTGGTAGCCGCAGGCACCGCACGCTCGTACCCTGGACATGGAGTTCGTTCGGAAGGATGACGTCGTGGTCCGGCAGTGGTCAGGCAAAGAGGCCCGCGCCCTCCGCGATGCCAAGCGGATGAGTATCCGAGAGTTCGCGGCGCACTTGGGCGTGCACGAACGCTTGGTTTCGAAGTGGGAAGCCGGGGGGGATCGGGTCCATCCCCGTCCCGTGAATCAGGCCGCCCTCGATACCTCTCTGGCCAGGTCCGACGATGTTGTGCGGGCACGGTTCGCGGCCTTGATCGACCAGCCTCTGATCGACCGCCCCGCCGTACCCGGTTTCGATGTGCGCCGGCCCGGTTCCCCGTTGGGTCTGGGCAATCCGGTGCAAGCCAGTTATTCCAGCGACGCGGAACTGCTGGCACTCGTCGACACGGGTGCGATGAGAGGCGATGCGTTAGCAGCGATTTCGGAGAGGGATCTGATCATGGCGGCAGCCCACGAAGCCAGCGAGCACGCAGGGAGGGCCGAGAGCTCCAATGTCGGCGCGACCACGCTGGAACAGCTCGATGCGGATGTCACACGCATCGCCAACGACTATGTGCACGTACCGCCGGTACCCATGATGGTGGAGATGCTGCGGGTGCGCCGCCGCGTCTACCGCCTGCTCGAAGGCCATCAGCGGCCCGCCGACACCGGGCATCTGTATCTGCTGGCCGGCACGCTGTCCGGTTTGCTCGCCAATGCCAGCACCGATCTCGGCTATGTCGATGCCGCCGGCGAACAGGCAAGGGCGGCATGGGCTTACGCGGAATTGTGCGGGCACAACGGATTGCGCGCCTGGACCCGCGGTATGCAGGCGCTCATCGAATACTGGTCGGAGCGCCCGCGCCGGGCGGTGCTGCTCGCGCAGTCCGGCCAGCAGTACGCCGAATCGGCCACCTCGCGGGTGCGGCTGCACAATATCGAGGCCCGCATCTGGTCCAAGCTGGGCAGCAATGCCGATACCGAACGGTGTATCCGGGAGGCCGACGGCGCCCGCGAGGGTGAGACCAGCGACACCCTGCACGACGAGGTCGGCGGCGTATTCGGTTTCAACCAGCCCAAGAGCCACTACTACGCGGGAGCCACCTATATCCATCTCGGCCAGGCCGAGCCCGCGCTGGAGCACACCCGCCGCGCCATCGACCTGTACGCCAACGGCCCCACCGAGCAGCGCTCCTACGGCGCGGAGTCGCTGGCCCGGGTGGACAGCGCGGCCGCGCACCTGATCAACGGCAGCCTGGACGGGGCGGCCGAGGCGCTGCAGCCGGTGCTGCGGCTGGACGAGGACAAGCGCATCGCGCAGCTGGAGGAACGGCTCACGGGGCTGCGGCAGCGGCTGACCCGGCCGGAGTTCCGGGATGCGGTCGAGGCGCGGTATCTGGACGAGCGAATCGAGGAGTTCTGCGGGAACACCGCCGCCACGGGCATGTTGCCGCCCGATACCTCGCGGTGAGAACAACGTCCACATTTCGAGGCCCGCGACCAAAACGGGCGGTGGACGAGCCGGCATGCGGGCGGATGGCACCATTGTTCGGGTGAGCCCTTCCAGTCACCTACCGCATCGGTCCCCGCGCACCCTGGAGCAGTCGACCAAGCTTCAGAACGTCCTGTACGAAATCCGGGGGCCGGTACACGCACACGCGGCACGGCTGGAATCCGAGGGTCACCGCATCCTCAAGCTCAATATCGGCAACCCGGCGCCATTCGGATTCGACGCGCCGGACGTGATCATGCGCGACATCATCGCGGCGCTGCCGTACGCGCAGGGCTACTCCGAGTCGAAGGGCATCCTGCCCGCGCGGCGCGCCATCTTCACCCGCTACGAGCTGGTCCCGGGCTTCCCGGAGTTCGATGTCGACGACGTGTACCTGGGCAACGGCGTCTCCGAGCTGATCACCATGACCATGCAGGCGCTGCTGGACAATGGCGACGAGGTGCTGATCCCGGCGCCGGACTATCCGCTGTGGACGGCCATGACCTCGCTGGCGGGCGGCACGCCGGTGCACTATCTGTGCGACGAGTCCAATGACTGGCAGCCGGATATCGCCGATATGGAATCCAAGATCACCGACAAGACCAAGGCCATTGTCGTGATCAACCCCAACAACCCGACCGGCGCGGTGTACTCCGCCGAGGTGCTGCAGCAGGTCGTGGACCTGGCGCGCAAGCATCAGCTGCTGCTGCTGGCCGACGAGATCTACGACAAGATCCTCTACGACGATGCCAAGCATGTGTCGCTGGCCACGCTCGCGCCGGATCTGCTGTGCCTGACCTTCAACGGCCTGTCCAAGGCGTACCGGGTGGCCGGGTACCGCTCCGGGTGGCTGGTGATCACCGGTCCCAAGGATCACGCGGCCGGTTTCATCGAGGGCATCGATCTGCTGGCCTCCACCCGCCTGTGCCCGAATGTGCCCGCGCAGCACGCGATTCAGGTGGCCCTGGGCGGGCATCAGAGCATCGAGGATCTGGTGCTGCCCGGCGGGCGGCTGCTCGAGCAGCGCGATGTGGCGTGGGAGAAGCTCAACACCATTCCGGGCGTCTCGTGCGTCAAGCCCAAGGGCGCGCTCTACGCGTTCCCGCGGCTGGATCCGGAAGTCCATGAGATCCACGATGATTCGAAACTGGTGCTGGATCTGCTGCTGCAAGAGAAGATCTTGATGGTGCAGGGCACCGGCTTCAACTGGCCGCATCACGACCATCTGCGCATCGTGACGCTGCCGTGGGCGCGGGACCTGTCGGTGGCCATCGAGCGGTTCGGCAACTTCCTCGCCTCTTACCGGCAGTGATAGGGGATCTGAGAGTTGAACCCCCGCATCACTTCCGGTTAAAACAAACCGCTGGTTCGAAAAAGTTGGGTTTTTAGAGACTTAGCTAGCGCAAAGAACCGCCTTTTGTGTACAGTGGTCTTCGGCACCTCGAGTGCCCGGCCGGACCGCCTACCCCCCCTGGGCCGTCCGGCCCTGGATTGGGCCGGCCTACCCCCCCTGGGCCGCCGATCCCGGGCGGCGGAGACATCCCCCTGCTCTCCGCCGCCCCCTCCAGGAAATCCCGACCTCATGCCGAATTCCGGCCGCACGGTAGGTGACAACTGATCTCGTGAGGTCCGGGTAACTCATCGGGTACGTCCAAAATCGGCTCGGCACCCGACCGCACCACGCGTGCTCGACGTCGACGGCTCTCGGCCGGGCGCAAAAGTCCCGGGGAGGCGGAACAGAGAACGATTTTCGTTTAGGCTCGCCCGAGTGAGCGATCACCACCATCACCACCACGATCATTCGGGCCCGGTCCCGGTCGGCGCCAAGGCCGCCCGCGTTGTCATCGGGCTCCTCGTACTCATCGGAATCGCGGTGGTGGCCGGGCTGGTGTGGCTGTGGCCGAGCGCTCAGCGGGTCGACATTCCCCTGCCGATGCAGAGCGCGGGCGGCGGGGCCTTCCAGACCGAGGCGGGCACCGTCATCCGCCAGGACCTCGGGGCGTGCGGCAGCGCGTCGCTGGGCAAGCCGTTCGCGGACGAGCCGCAGGCGCCGCGCACCAATGCCTATGAGTGCCAGCGCAGTATCGTCGCCATCGAATCCGGGCCGGACGAGGGCAAGCGGACGCTGTTCGAAATCGCGCCCGGCCCCGGGCAACCCGATCTGCGGGTGGGCGACGAGATCCGCATCGTGCGCTCCACGGATCCGACCGGCGCGCCCATCTACGGGTTCGACGACTATTCGCGCGGACTGCCGCTGACCGTCATCGTCATCGCCTTCGCGGTGGTCATTGTCGCGGTGGCGCGCTGGCGCGGGCTGCGGGCGCTGATCGGACTGGTCTTCGCCTTCGCCGTGCTGGTCAAATTCCTGCTGCCCGCCCTGCTGGACGGGAAGCCCGCCATACCGGTCGCCCTGGTGGCGGGCGCGCTCATTCTCTATGTGGTGCTCTACCTCGCGCACGGGCTGAACCTGCGCACCAGTTCCGCCCTGCTGGGCACGCTGACCTCGATGGGCCTGGCCGCGTTCCTGTCCTGGCTGACCCTGAAGGTCACGCATCTGACCGGATTGTCGGAGGAGCAGAACACCAACGTCGCCACCTATCTGGAGCACGTCAGCATTACCGGACTGCTGCTGGCCGGCTTCATCATCGGCACCCTCGGCGTGCTCAACGATGTCACCATCACCCAGGCCTCGGCCGCCTTCGAACTGGCGGCGCTGGACGAAAAGGCCAATCGCCGCAGTATTTTCGGCGCGGCCATGCGGGTGGGCCGCGACCATATCGCCAGTACCGTCTACACCCTGGTGCTCGCCTACGCCGGTGGCGCGCTGCCGCTGCTGCTGATCTTCAGCGTGGCGGGCCGCAATATCACCGATGTGCTCACCGGCGACGCCGTCGGCATCGAGATCGCCCGGTCCGCGGTCGGCGGTATCGCGCTCGCGCTGTCGGTGCCGCTGACCACCGGTATCGCGGTCATGCTGGCGCGGCCGTTCGGCCACAAACCGGAGCCGGAGCGTCCGGCCAAGCGCAGCCGGACCGCGGCCAAGCGGCCCGCGTCGGCCGGTACGCCGCGCGCGGCGGCCCGGACCGGGTCGATGCGCAAGGCGGCGGCCGCCGACGAGCCGCGCACCACCGCCCCGGCCGAGCCCGCGCCGCCGAATCCGTATACCGGTGTGGTGCGGCTGAATCCGAACCCGGCGCCCGAGCCGTACGACCCGGATACCGAGGATCTGCCCGTCTGGCCGCCGCAGGAGCCGCCGAATCCGCCCAACCCGCCGCGCGGCGGTGGCCGGCATTCCAGGCCCTGATCACCAGATCGAGTACGGTGACCCACATCCCGAGATCGCTGTGGGGTAGCAGTTTTCCTGGTTCGTAGCGTCGTCACGTTTCGGTTAGGAGCGCTGTCCTGATGCTCACGAAATTCAAGATGATCGTGGCCGCCGGGATCATCGGGATCGCCGCCGCGACGGGTGCGGCGCCGGGCACCGCGGCGGCGGCGGAACTGCCGGTGGTGTGGGGCATGGGGCCGTTCATCGAAGCCTCGGTGAATGCCAAGGCCCCCTACGATCCACCGGGCGGCAACGACTGGAGCTGCACACCCGATGCGGCCCATCCGCTGCCGGTGATCCTGGTGCACGGGCTCGCCGGCAATGGCGAGAACAGCTGGCAGGCGGTGTCACCGCTGCTGAAGAACCTGGGCTACTGCGTCTTCGCGCTCACTTATGGCACGTATCCGGGAGACGGCGGGCTGCTGGAGGGCGTCGGCGGGCGCATTCCGATCATGAATTCGGCGCCGGAACTGTCCCGGTACGTGGATCGCGTGCTGACCGCGACCGGAGCGCCGAAGGTGAAGCTGCTGACCTGGTCGGAGGGCACGCTGGTGGCCGCGGCCTACATCCAGTTCCTGGGCGGGGACGAACTGGTCGACACCCAGGTGTCGCTGGCGCCGATCTGGAAGGGCACGCGAGTCGCCCAGAGCCTGTCCGATACCGCTCGGGCGCTGGGCATCTACAACCAGGTCTACGCGGCCATGAATCCGCCGTGCGCCGCCTGCGTGGACATGCTGACCGGCTCCGGATTCATCCAGCAGCTGCAGGAGAGCGGCGTCTACTCGCCGAAGGTCCGCTACTACTCGGTCCTCACCGAGGCCGACAACCAGGTCGTGCCGTACACCAATGGGCTGAAGGACGCGCCCAATGCCACGAATGTGATTCTGCAGCGGGTCTGCCCGCAGGATATGACCGGGCATCTGTTCCTGACCAGCGATCCCGTGGCGGCGACGCTGGCGGTACAGGGCCTGGATCCGGAAGCGCCGCTGGTCGTTCCGTGCGTGCCGAACTCGTCTCCGTCGGGGCTGTAGGCCGCGGAACCCGGTGTGCGGGTGGTGTTGCCGAGTGGTACTCCACCCGCACTCGTCAGCTCAGGCGCGTTCCCACAGCGCGGGCGCGGCGGTCGGCGTCCAGCCCGGGTCGTGAACGGTGTGGGCTTGCCGGCATCGATAGCGCTGGCCCTGATAGGTGACCACATCGCCGATCTCGTACCGCGCGCCGACCGTCCACTCACCGGAGGCGGGCGGCCGGGTGGTGATCGGCGGTTCGGTGGTCGGCCGGGTCGTGGTCGGCGGCGTCGTGGTGACCGGGGGAGCGGTGGTCGGCCGGGTCGTCGTGGGCGGTGTGGTGGGAACCGTTGTGGTGGGCGGGGTTCCGCCGTTGCCGCCGATATTCAGATCGACGCAGGAGTAGAAGGCATTGGCGGTATCGCCGATATTCCAGATGGCCAGCAGCTTCTGCCTGCCGGTGAAACCGCCGAGGTCGATGGTATGGGTGACGCTCTGCGGCGGCGCCTGATTATTGCCGTCGACGGCGTGCAGGCGGGTGCCGCCGATGTAGTACTCCCAGTTCTGAGTCCGGTGCAGGGCGGTGAAGGTCCAGGTGAAATCCACTGTGCCGCCGACCGAATGGACTTTCCAGCCCTTGCCGTCATCATCGAGCTCGGCGAACTTGGATAGGTTCGCACTGCAATTACGCAGGCCCTTGGGCCCTTCCACGCTCTGTGGTTCGTATTTGATCTCGCCGCAGGCGACCACGCCCTGGGCGCACTGCGCCTGTCTGCTCATCGGCGATGAGACATAGCCGTGGGCGTGCGCGAAACCGGCGGGCATCAGAGCGAACAGCAATGGTGTGATCACCATGGCGGCCCCGGCAATGGACAGACTTCTGCTGCATACCACCTGAAACTCCTTGTGAGAGTGGGGCAGCGGGGGCCGGCATGCTGTCCCGTGACGGATCGGAAAGGTGATCCGGATCACTTTGAAGCAAAATCGTGCTCTAAAAGATATGTCCCAGCAATGGTTTGGTCAACCGCCTAGCTCACTTGCGCCACACCCGGTTTCAGCGGACGGCGTCGCAGAGCGCGGCCACCCCGGCCGCATCCGTCTCGAAGTGGTCGAAACCGCGCGGCACGCCGAATTCGGCGAAGTCGACCTCGGTGTCCCCCAGCGCCAGGCCCGGCACCGGAATGCGCACGGCGGCATGCAGATCGCGCACATTGGTCAGCTCGATGACGCGGCGGGCATTGTCGGCGCGCAGGCCGCCGCAGGCCATCACATCGATGCGGTCGTCGGCGAGCGCGACCAGGCGGGCGATGAGCGAGGCGCCGTCGAGCACCGATACCTGCCGGCCGGAGGTGAGCAGCCGGGTGAAACCCAATTCCAGCAGCCGATCGAAGCCGCCGTACGGATCCGCGCACACATCGAAGGCGCGATGGAAGGTGACCTCCATATCTTCGGCGGCCGCCAGCAATTCGGTATTCGCCCCGGCGTCGACGTTCCCGTCCTCGCCGAGCACGCCGACCACCACACCGTGCGCGCCCAGCTCCCGCATGCGCGCGACATCGGCGCGCATGAGCGCCACCTCGTCGTCGTTGTAGCGGAAGTCGCCGGGGCGCGGGCGGACGAGCACGTGGATCTCGGTCCTGGCGGCCGCGGCCACCGCCGCCTCGACCAGCGCGGCCCCGGGGGTCAGGCCGCCGGCGGATAGTCCGGTGCAGAGTTCGACCCGTGTCGCGCCCGCGGCTTCCGCAATGCGGACCCCGGCCACCGACTCCACCCCGATCTCGACCCGAACCGTGCGCGCATCCGTCATACCTTGCAGTATGGGCGAACGGCGCCGGGTTCGATTGCCCGGGATTAGCAGAATTGATCATGCGAGGTGACTGCCTGGCGATATACGGCATTCGCATCACCGGGCAGCCACCTCGGGAGCTCGATCAGAGCGCCTGCCAGAGCGCGGGCGTCGCGTCCGGGGTCCAGGTCGGATCGTGCACGGTGTGCGCCTGCAGGCAGCGGTACCGCGTGCCCTGATAGGTGACGACGTCACCGATCTCGTAGGAGGCGTGTGTGCGCCATTCGCCGCCGGCGGGCTGATCGGTGGTGGTGCCCGGAGCCGTGGTGGTGCTCGGCGGAGTCGTGCTCGGCGCGGTGGTGGTCGGCGGCGCCGTGGTGGTCGGCGCGGTCGTGGTGGGCGGCGTTGTGGTGGGCGGGGTTTCGCCGCCGCCTATGTTCAGATCGATGCAGTTGTAGAAGGCGTTGGTCGTATCGCCGATATTCCAGACGGCGAGCAGCTTCTGCTTGCCCGAGAATCCCGACAGGTCGATGCTGTGCGTCACCGACATGGGCGGGTTCTCGCCGTTCCCGGCGACGTAGCCGACACGGGTGCCGCCGATGAAGTATTCCCAGTCCTTCGTGCGGTGATTGGCGGTGAACTTCCAGGTGAAATCGACCGTGGTGCCGACCGAGTGCACCTGCCAGCCCTTGCTGTCATCGTCCAGTTCGGCCCATCTCGGGTCGCCCGCACTGCAATTGCGCTGGCCCTGTGGGCCTTCCACGCTCTGCGGCTCATAGCGGATGGCCCCGCAGGAGACCGTGCCCGCGGCGCACTGCGCCTGGCGGCTCGCCGGTCCGGTGACGTAGCCGTGCGCATTGGCGGTGGCCGCGGGCAGCAGTGCCACCAGCAACGGTGCGATACCGGCGGCGGCCCCGGCCGTGGACAGCAGTTTTCTACCGATCATTATTGAAACTCCCTCGAAAACGGCTGGGACGCAGGGGCCGGCGTGTGTCCCGCTGATCCGCGTCTGAGACGCGGATCACAATTGAAAGTAAGGCGTTCCAGAAATTAGGGGTTCAGCAACATTCCAGTCAAGGGACGTCTCCCCAGTCGAGTGAGCGGTGCGCGGTTCGGCGCGCGGCGCTTCTGCGCCGCCGCACGGGCCCGCGGCCATGCCTGCCTGCGGTTATAACCAGCGTCCGGCAGCTTGGAGATTGCTACAGTCTCCGATCCGGGATGGCACAACCTGGCCAGGTGCCCGGAACGACCCGGGCCCCCGCACGACCCGGCCCCCGGAACGACGAAGGCGCGCTACCGAATCGGTAGCGCGCCTTCGCGGAATGCGCGGGCTAGTTCTTCTTGCCCGGAGCCTTCATGCCCGACTTGAAGCCCAGACCGCCGGGCTTGGCGGTCGGCGGCTTGGCCGCGCCATTGCCCTCGGGGCTGCTGCTCTGGGTGCCATTGGCCTCGGTCGCGGCCGGAGTCGCGGGCTCGGCGGCCGGGGCCGGATCAGCCGGGGCGGCAGGCGCTTCGGCGGCCGGTGCCGGAGCCGGAGCGGCGGCGCCGGGAGCCTTCGGTCCCGGACGCTTGAGCCCGGACTTCATGGCCAGTCCCTTGGCGGCGACGGTCGGCTTGGCCTCGGTGGCCTCGGCCGGTGCCGGAGCCGGGGCGGCAGCGGTGTCGGCCGGGGCCGAAGCGGTCTCCGCCGCAGCGGTTTCCGCGGGCTGGGCCGGGGCGGCGGGCTGGGCCGGGGCGGCGGGCTGGGCGCCCGGCGCCTTGGCGGCGCCCTTCATGGCCAGACCGCCCGGCTTGGCGCCGGGAGCCTTCAGCCCGCCCTTCATGGCCAAGCCGCCGGGCTTGGCGGCCGGGGTCGCCGGAGCCGCACCCGATTCGGCCGCCGGAGCGGACTCGGCCGGAGCCGAAGCGGCGCTGGCGGATTCGGCCGGAGCGGCGCTCGGAGCCTTGGCGCCGGGGGCCTTCAGGCCGCCCTTCATTGCGAGACCCTTGCCGGGCGCCTTGGCCGGGCCCTTCATAGCCAGGCCCTTGGCGGGTGCGGCCGGAGCCTCGGCAGCCGGGGCGGCCTCGGCGGCCGGAGCCGCGTCCGCCTTCGCGCCCGGAGCCTTGAGCCCGCCCTTCATGGCCAGGCCCTTGCCGCCGCCGGGCGGCTTCAGGCCGCCCTTCATCCCCAGGCCGCCACCGGCCGGTGCGGCCTTCGGCGCGGCCGGAGCCTCCGGTTCGGCGACAGCCGCGGAGGCGGTCGCGGGCTCGGGCGCCGAGACCTGTTCGGGCTCAGCGGCCTTGGGCTCCTGGACGACCTTCAGGTTCTCGCTCAGCTGCGCGGCCTCGATGCGGTCGATCGAGTTCAGCATGAGCTGCGCGACGTCGACGACCTCCACGCCCTGGCCGACCTCGCCGCCGTCCTTGCGGGCGGTGACGCCGTCGGTGAGCATGACCCGGCAGAACGGGCAGCCGGTCGCGATCATGGACGGCTCATTGCCGCCATTGAGGGTGCTCAGCGCCTCGTCGACACGGTCGACATTGATGCGCTTGCCGAGCTGTTCCTCCATCCACATGCGCGCGCCGCCGGCGCCACAGCACATGGAACGCTCACCGTGGCGGGGCATTTCGACCAGGGTCGAGCCCGAGGCCGCCATCAGCTCACGCGGCGCGTTGTAGATCTTGTTGTGCCGGCCCAGGTAGCAGGGGTCGTGGTAGGTGACGTTCTGCGCCACCGGCGACACCGGGATCAGCTTCTTGGTGCGCACCAGGCGGTTCAGCAGCTGCGTGTGGTGCACGACCTCATAGGTGCCGCCCACCTGCGGGTACTCGTTGTTGAGCGCATTGAAGCAGTGCGCACAGGTGACGACGATCTTCTTCTTCGAATCCTCGACGCCCTCGAACACCGAATTCAGCAATTCGATGTTCTGCATGGCCAGCTGCTGGAACAGGAATTCGTTACCCGCGCGGCGGGCCGAGTCGCCGGTGCAGGTTTCCTCCTGGCCGAGCACCATGAACTTCACGCCGGCGGTGGCGAGCAGTTCCGCCACGGCCTTGGTGGTCTTCTTGGCGCGGTCCTCATAGGCGCCGGCGCAGCCCACCCAGAACAGGTATTCGTAGCCGTCGAAGGATTCCGCATCCTGTCCGAAGACCGGAATATCGAAGTCCAGCTCGGAAATCCAGTTCAGGCGATCCTTGGCGTTCTGGCCCCACGGATTGCCCTTGTTCTCCAGGTTCTTGAACAGGCCCGCCAGCTCGGAGGGGAACTCCGATTCGATGAGCACCTGGTAGCGGCGCATATCGATAATGTGGTCGACGTGCTCGATGTCCACCGGGCACTGCTCGACGCAGGCGCCGCAGGTGGTGCAGGACCACAGCACCTCGGGATCGATGATGCCGTTGACATCCTCGCCGCCGACCAGCGGTCGCTCGGCCTCGGCGCGGGCCTCTTCCGAGATCTTCGCCAGCGCACGCTCGTTCGGCTTGCCCTCGGCATCGACCAGGCCGATTTCCTCACCGGCCATATCCTTGCGGCCGCCGGCCAGCAGATACGGGGCCTTGGCGTAACCGTGGTCGCGCAGCGACATGATCAGCAGCTTGGGCGAGAGCGGCTTACCGGTGTTCCAGGCCGGGCACTGGGACTGGCAGCGACCGCACTCGGTACAGGTGGTGACGTCGAGGATGCCCTTCCAGGAGAAATCCTCGAACTTGCCGACGCCGAAGGTGTCGTTGTCGGGATCGGCGGTCTCCATATCGATCGCCTTGCCCTTGGACATCATGGGCTTGGCGGCGCCGAGCGCGACGCCGCCGTCGTTCTCACGCTTGAAGTAGATGTTCGGGAACGCCGAGAAGCGGTGCCAGGCAACGCCCCAGGTGACATTTCGCCCGACGAGCAGCAGGAAGAGCGCGCCGGAGAGCAGCTTGATCAGCGCGAAGATCGACACCATGATCGGGCTCTCGGGCAGTAGCTTGGCGACCTGCTCGGTGAAAAAGTCGGACCAGGTCGCGGAGTGGTGATAGGTCGCGATCTTCCCGGCCTTCACGAAGATCATGCCCAGGCCCTCGACCAGGACAATGCTTTCGATCACATAGGCCGGGCCGAACTTCGAACCGCTGAAACGGGAAAGGCGCTCCGGCACACGGGGATGGTTCAGCTGGCGAATCGCGATCAGCGTCACGATGCCGACAACCGTTCCGATGCCGAGGATCTCGTCCATGAGGTGGTAGATGCCCCAGGAACCGATGATCGGCCAATGGAATTCGGGGTCGAAGACCTGGCCGTACGCCTCGAACCAGAGGATGAACCCGGCGAGGAAGCCGATCATGACGAGCCAGTGCGCCCAGCCCACGGTGCGGAACTTGTTCATCCGCGTGTGCGCCAGGAATTCGATGAGCATCGTCTTCAGGCGGGGGAAGAACGGCCGCCAGCGGTCGGGGGCGGACTGACCGACCATGATGGTGCGCACGATCGTGCGTACGCCACCGATGAGCGATGCCCAGCAAAAGATTGTGAGCACTGCTCCAATCGTGCCCAGCGTCACTGTCAGGGCATTCATGTCGCGACCTTTCCTACGAGTTTCCGAGGACGTCCTGGTACGCCCGGTTGGCTCGTATCCTAACGAACAGTAAGTTACCCGCCGGTAACTTATCTGTCCAGGGTGTACCGACACCGTAAATCCCGGCATTTCCGAAACCCAACAAAGGTCAGGCTTACTTGCGAAAAGCTCTGGGTTACCGATCAGTTGGGGTTGGCAGGAATGTCGCATCTAGCGGGGTGTTCGAGTAGGCTCGCGCTGTCCGATTGCTGTGCGCATCTTCACATGCTCGGGGAGGTTTCGTTTCGCGCGCGACTAGGCCTGAGGGAAGCCTGGGTCTCGCGTGTCGGAGATGCTCACAGCGGCTCTACCTGATGACGGATTGGAAAAAACCGAATGAAGTTTCGCAGCACCACCGCGGCGGCTGCTTTGGTCATCGGCGCAATGACCATGGGCACCACGGTCTCCCACGCCGATGCCGAACCTGCGCAGCCCGCGCAGTCCGCGGACATCTCCTACTCCACCAAGCTCATCGATCAGAAGATCGACGAGAAGGACGTCAAGACCGTTGTCTCCACGCTGAAGAACGGGACGTTCGAGCTTTCCGAGCAGGAGGGTGCGACTCCTGAGGACCCGAAGACGACCCTGGTCAATGTGAAGGACAAGGACGGGGCCACCGTCATCACCTTCCCGCTGCAGTTCGTCAACGCCGGCGTCGAGATCCCGACCACGGCCGAGGTCAAGGAAGACGGCAAGGTTCTCGAGGTCACCCCCGAGAAGCCGGCCGGCTTCCAGCCGAGCGCCGAGCCCGTCGCCGCGCGGCCGATCATCGCCACCGAGATCGCCTCGCCGGTGGAGAACCAGCGCGCCATGAGCCAGTTCTCCAGCCAGTTCGGCATCTCGACCGCCATCGGCGGCTTCGTGGGCACCGCGGTCGGCGCCATCATCGGCTGCATCGTGACCTTCGTCGCGGGCTGCGTGCCGGGTCTGGTCGCGGGCGCCGGCATCGGCGGCATCCTGGGCACCATCGCCGTGGGCGGCCCGACGCTGATCGCCGCCGGCCTGGAGCTCATCCAGGTCATCCAGGCGCCGGACGGCACCACCAAGTGGGCTAACTGAACTCTCTGGGCTCTCAGGGGTTTCACCCCTGAAACCCCAGGAGCACCTCGGGGCTTCGCCCCTGAACCCCAAGAGCTGTTGGGGCTTCGCCCCTGAAACCAAGAGCTGTTGGGGCTTCGCCCCTGAAACCAAGAGCTGTTGGGGCTTCGCCCCTGAAACCAAGAGCTGTTGGGGCTTCGCCCCTGAAACCAAGAGCTGTTGGGGCTTCGCCCCTGAAACCCCAGGAGTTCTCAGGGCTTCGCCCCTGAGCCTCCGGGGGTCCTGCTCTGCACAACCGGCTCGCCTCCCTCGTCGGGGCGGGCCGGTTCTGTGCTTGCGGGGAGGTTTCTAGGCTGGGATTTCGAGTTGGCCGGTGAGGGAGACAGTGCCCTTGCGGCGGCCGAAGCGGGCGAAGGTGCGTTCGGTCATTTCGAAGGCGCCGTCCTCGCGGACCAGCAGGACCGTGCTGCAACGGGTTCCGTGCAGGGGGCTGTTGACGAAGCGGGAGGAGGCGGCGCGCTCGGCGTGTTTGCCGATGCCGGTGTCGGGGAGTTCGGCGTCGGGGGCACGTTTGCGATCTGCCAGGACTTCCAGGTAGCCCGCCACATTCGCGGGATTGGACTCGACGACCGAGCGCAGTGCCAGCACGCCGTCGCGGACCTTGGGCCAGGCGGGGGTGTCGGTGCCGGTGACGACCTGGCCGTCGGGTTCCAGGGAGCCGACCAGGTAGCCGTTGGAGACGCCGTGGAAGCCCGGCGCCAGTTCGCGCGGTGCGAGTGCGCTGCGGTTGCTGTGCCACCACAGCGTTTCCAGATCCGAGACCAGCAGGTTGAATCCGTTGTAGTCGTCGGGGGCCGCCGCGACGCCGCGGACGAACTTCTCCGGACCCGCATCGCCGCGCAGGAAATCGAGTAGCAGTGCGCCGCGGGAGGGGGCGCCCCTGCGCTCCACGCCGCGGCCGCGCACATTGGTGACGGTCGTGAAGCGGCGCTGTTCGGCCGCCAGCCCGAGCCAGGTGCCCGGGAGGTCGCCGCTCGCGCCCAGGTCACGCCCGGCGAGCAGACCCGGGACCTCCTCCCAGCGGCGCAGCGATTCGGTTGGCCGCGTGAAGAACTCATCGCGATTCGCGGCGATGATGAGCCGATACTCCGGATGCGCCCGCCATCCGGCCAACACCAAACACATGCCTCCAGCATGCCGGATCAGCCGAATACCCGTGCAGGCCCGGCGGTGCCCACCCGATGCCTCCGGCGGCGCCGCCCATGCCCTCGGCAATGCCCGCCCAATGCCCCTGTGCCGCCCGAACGCCGCCGCTGTGAGGTTGCCCCTCGTTTCACGGACTCCCGTGGACAGCAGAAGGCCGGTAGCCCCCGAAGGGACTACCGGCCTTTGCGGCTCTTGCCGTTTCGCTCTAGGTGCGCACCCGCAGGCCCGGGTTGTCGGAGAGCACCACGCTCACCGGCTGGGCGAACAGCTGCGGGGTGTTGCCGGTCAGCAGGCCGATCAGGTTGGGGATCTCGCAGATCGGGTAGTCGGCGACCGAGGAGGCGCTGGAGATGCCCAGGGCCAGGGTGCCGGTCACGATCGGGCCGCCGGAGTCGCCGGGCAGCGCGCAGATATTGGCGGAGAACGACTGGGTCAGCAGCCGGTCGCCGACCTGGACGGTCTGATCGATGGCATTCACCACGCCGCAGCTGAAGCCGGTGCGGGAGCCCGACTTGCAGACCGGGGCGCCGACCACCGGGATGGCCACGCCGGTGACCGCGATGGGCGCGGCGTTCGGGACGCGAACCAGGTTGTTGGAGAACGCGTCACGGGCATTGTCGTTGACCGACACGATGGAGTAGTCCTGGTTGCCCAGCACCGACTTCTGGAAGGTGCCGATCTGCGGGCCGACCCGGTCCCCGGCCAGGATCTCGTGCACCGAGGGCGAATTCGCGCCGCCGGTGGCCGGAATGTTCGGGTTGCAGTGTCCCGCGGTGATGTTCACGACATTGCCGGCGCCGTCGGTGCCGTTGAAGCCGAGCGAGCAGCGCAGCGACATGCGCCCCGCCACCGAGGCGTAGCCGTCGCCGGCGGCCTTCACGCCCGGGGCCTCACCGGCGATGGCGGCGGCTTGCTGGACGTCGAGCTCCTCGCTGCCGGTCGGCGGGACCGGCATGACGATGACGCGGGCCGGGTCGACGAAACCGGGCAGCGGCAGGCCGGGCTCGGCCGCGCGCACCGCGATGGAGTTGTTCACGGTGTCGATGGCGACGCCGAGCACGGCCTTCGACACATCGGCGGGCTGATCCTCCAGCCACTTCTGGAAGGCGTTCTTCTCGCTGCGCAGGACCGATTCGCTCTTGCTGACGTCCTTGACCGAGAAGCCGGCGTCCTGCGCCGCCTTGCGGGCGTCCTCCAGGCCGGTGCCGGGGGCCAGGCCGATGACGGCCTTGCCGGTCTCGTCGAGCCAGGCGCCGGCGAACACCTGCGGGTACTGGCGCTGCGCGGTGGCGGCGAAGGCGGCCACCTGCTGGGCGAGATCCGCGCGCTGCAGGTAGTCCTTCGGCGAGATCTTCAGATCGCGGGTGATGGCGGTGATCAGTTCCGCGGGCAGATCGGGGGTCGCGGGCTCCGCGTGCGCGCTCGCCGCCAATGTTCCGGTGATCAGCAATGCGGAGGCCGCGATGGCTGTTCTGCGGACAAGGGAGCGTGGGCCGGTGCCCACGGCAGGCGAGGAAAAGCGCATACGTGGCAGGAGCATGAGCCGACTATATGGTGTCGGGCCCGTTATGCCTACTTATTGCCGGGTGACGATTCGGTATTCGCAGGGCAAACGAACGGCGTGTCGGATTCAAGATCGGGGCGTGTCGCCCACTAGCCCGCGTTGGGCTTGGTCCGCACCTGAATTCCGCTGCCCAGTCCACCACCGGAATTGGCCTCGATATCGGCCAGGATGGCGCGGATCGGAATACCCAGGGTCGCGGTACCACCGTACTGCGCCATGGCCGCATTGGCCTCGTTGCAGTTCGGCGCGTCGGCCGCATTCGATCCGCTGGTGATGCCCAGCGCCAGGGTGCCGGACACGATGGCGCCGCCGCTGTCGCCGCCCAGGGTGCAGGCGCTGGAGGCGAAACCGCGGACCGTCTTGGATTGGCCCTCGGAGGTGTAGAGCTGCGTCTCCACCCGGTCGGCGATCACGAAACCACAAGTGAACGTGGAGGATTGGCCCGACTTGCAGACCGGCGCGCCGGTGATCGGGTTGGCGATGCCGGTAATGGCGAGCGTGGTGCCGTTGGCGCCGCGCACGCTGGGCTGGTCCATGCCGGCGGCCACGGCATCGGCATTGAGCTTGATGACCGAGTAGTCCAGGGCCGCGCCGCCGCCCACCTGCGAGTGCACGAAGGTGCCGACCTGCGGGCTGGCGGTCAGATTCTTGACGTCGGGCAGGTAGACCGAGGCCTGGTCGTTCGCCTTGCCCAGATTCGGATTGCAGTGCCCGGCACTGATATTCAGCGCATTGCCGGAGGCGTCGGTGGCATTGAAGCCGAAGGAGCACACATCCACGCTCTGCAGCGAGGAATCCCCGAGCGAGGTGGGGGCGCTGATGTAGGTGTCGCCGCCCATGGGCCGGCGCTCGATCGGGCCGCCGGCGTCGGGGGACAGGATCACCTTGATATTCGCGATCAGGGTGGGCAGATTCAGCAGATGTCCGCCCGGGGTGTTGGCGACATTCACCACCAGCTGGCTGTTGAGGAAATCGATGGCGACCGAATTGATGGCGCCGGAGATTTCGCGCGGCAGGCCGCTGATCCACTTGTTCAGCTGATCGAGGGAACCCTCGAGGCCGTCGGCATTGATGGGGGCCAGCCGGGTCTGATAACCGTCCTCGGCCACCACCCGGGCGGCGTCGAGAGACGTCACGGCGAGCACCGGCTTACCGTCGGCGCCCATCCAGGCGCCGGCGAATTCCTCGGGGCGCTCGGCGCGGAATTCCTTTGCGTAGTCCTGCAATTGCTGGGCCTTGGCGGCGCGGTCCAGGTACTCGGCCGGCGTCATCCGCAGATCGCGCTCGATCGCCTGCGCCAGTTCGGCGGGAAGGTTGTCGGCCGCAAGCTGATTCGGCGATTCCGCGGTGGCGGGTGCGGCGGTGAGCAGGGGACCGGCGAGGACGGCCGCAGCGAACCCGATGACCGTGGCGCGGCGCGCCATGAACTTGCGCATGGAGTCCCTTCGTAGTGCACCCAGCAGACCGACGATCCGGTTACATTGCGGAACATCGGTCAGCGCATCACTTTAGGGCACAAACCACAGAAGGTCGCAGTGAACTATCGCGGATTCTGCGCCCAGGGATCCTCCCACCCCGGCGGCATCGGCAAGTCGAAGGTGGGTACCGGCGGGTAACGGTAGATCGGCGGCACCGGACGGGTCGTGGTGGTCGAACTCGGCGGCGTCGTGGACGGCGGCGTGGTGACGGTGGTGGTCTCGCTGGCGGTGCTCGGCGGTTCCGTCGTCGGCTCCACTTCCAGCTGCTCGGCGATCGGCGGGGCGATCGGGGCCGGTTCCTCGGAACTCGTCGGCGGCGGTAGCAGCGGCGGCACCGCACCGGCGGTCCCCGGATCGGAGACCACCTCGCCGCGCGGCGGGCCCGCCTTCTCCTCGTCGGCGCGCAACATCGCCGCCACCCCGAGGCCACCCAGGAGCAAACCGATCACCGCGGTGACCGCGGCGATCACGTAGGGGCCGCGATGGGCCCGCGGCTTGATCTTGACCGCCGCGGATTCGGCGGTATCGGTCCGCACGGCGGGCTCGGCGGTGGTGGAGATCGACAGCGCCGCGGAATACGCCTGCGCCACCGGTTCCGGGAACTTCAGTGCCGGCAGCACCTCGGTGACCTCGGCGGCATTCTCGGTGCTCGCGGTGGGATCGGGCGGGGTGAGGCCCGCCGGTGTGGAGAGCACCGCGGCCAGGGCCGCGCGGGCGGCGTTGTAGGCGAGCGATTTTCCGGGCTCGCCCTCCGGCTGGGGCAGATCGCGCTCGCTGACCAGCACCACCGACTTCAGGCCCAGGTAGTCCAGCGCCTCGCGCAGGGCGCGGATATGCGCCTCGGACCAGTCGGTCGGATGGGTGGCGTAGAACTCGGCCGGGCCGTTCAGGTGATCGGCCGCCAACTGGATGAGGCAGAAGGCGGCCGTGGCCATCAGGTCCTCGGCGCGGTACGCCTCGCCGTCGTCGACCGGGATGCCCGCCGGATCGCCGACCGCCGTCACGAAACCGCTGATGGAATGCGTATGCCCGTCCGGCTGCGGTCCGCCCAGCGCGGCATCGCCGTCGTCGGACATGTGCAGGACCGACTCGCGCACGATGTAGTGCACCGGAAGTGTGGAGTCGTCACCGGTGACGACCGCCACGACGCATTCGTCGTCCGCGATCCGCAGGCCCACCCCTGTGGCCATCCTCGTTACCTCACTCGGTGCGTCCGGGTCCTCCCCGCGCCGTGATCATACGAGGAGTGATCCGTGACCCATGGCGCGGAGCATCGACAATAACTCCGATCGGCTGCTCGCACCGATCCGGCGCCGGATCCGGGCCACGTGATGCTCCACGGTTTTCGCGGAGATATAGAGGCGAGCGCCGATCTCACGATAGGTCAAGCCCAGTAGCACCAATTCGGCGACCTCCCGCTCGCGATCACTGAGCACGGCGTCGACCACCGGTTGCGGGCGCGGGACCGGGGCCGCCGGCGCGCCCGGCCGCACCGGGGTCTCCGGCGGCCGCGACTGCGCGCGCACCGTCCGGGCCAGCTTCAGCAGCGCCGTCGCGGTGGTCGCGTCATCGGCCGCCAGCGCGGCCTCGCTCGCCAGCCGCGCCGCATCCCAGCTGGCGCCGAGCGCCGCCAGCCGCTGCACCGCCGCCTCCACCGACTCCCGCTCCACCTCACCGCGCAGCACCAGCACCCAGGTGCGGCCCGCATCGGCCAGGGCGGCCGCCTGCGGATCGCCCGCCGCGGCGGCGGTCTTCAGCCGATGGGCGTGCGGCAGCAGATCGCCCGGGCTCTCGTGCGCGATGGCGGCCTGAATCGCGTACCAGTGGAAGGCATTCGCCCACGCGGGCGGATCGCCCAGGCGCCGCAGCAGATCCAGCGCCGCGTCCACCAGCGGCAACACCCGCGCCTCGTCCCGCAGCCGCACACCCGCCAGCCACAGTTCCCCGATCGGCAACAGCGCCAGCAGATCCGCGCCCACCTCGTCGAACAGCGGGCACGCGGCCCGCCACGCCACGGTCAGCGCGGTGTGGTCGCCGCTCCGCCGCGCCAGTCCCACCAGCGCACCGTGGGCGAGCAGCCGATCCCGCGGATCCAGCGCCGCGAGGTCGACCTCGGCGAGCCCGTCCGCGGCCGATTGCTCATTGCCGCCGAGCATGGCGACCCACGCGGCCAGCACCCGCTGCTGGGGATCGCGCGCCCCGCCCCGCAGCGCATCCGCCGCCCGGCCCGGATCGCCCATGCTCAGGCACAGCAGCGTCGCGATCGACACGGCAGAGCAGGGCAGGAACCGATCCCCGCCGTTGTCCGCGGGCGCCACCCCGGAATTCGCGGCGTGAATCAGCGCCGCGGCCGCCGCCATGGCGGCGCCACGCGCACCGGGTGCGGAACCCGCATGCCGCACGGAAGGCGTACCCGCCCCCGGAACGATCGGGGCTGCCGGGAGCAGGCCACCGTCGCCCGCGGACGCCGGCCGCGCTGCGGCGTCCGTTGCGGAATCCGCGCGCGTGCGGCCGGAAGGGGTGGTGTCGGGGCCGGGACCATCCCGCCGCGCGACCGGGACCGCGCCGGTCGCATACCCGGCGTCGGAGGCGCCCCGGATGCGCGGCGTGTGCACTGTGCCGGTCCGATCGGGAGCGGAATCGTGTGGCAGCCGACCGGAGTCGGATATCACGGGGCCGGAACCGGGTGGCCGGACCGAGAACTCGGTGGTGGTCGTGCCCGACAGCGCATCGGCGATCAAACCGGCGCGGGCCGTGGCCTCGGTCGGCGGCCAGTGCGACGAGAAGGCTGTCAGGGTGCGGGCGCCCGCGGCGTCACCGGCGAGGGACAGAACGGTAGCGCCGACCGCCCAGTCCGCGCCGATGCGGTGCGGGCCGAGCCAGGTGTAGAGCTGCGCGGCGCGGGCGGTCAGGCCGCGGCGGGTCCAGACGCCGGCGCAGATGCGAACGGCGGCGGCCAATTCGGACGGTGCGACGTCCGCACGGGCCAGGACGGGTTCGGCCAGTCGCAGCGCGGTCTCGCAATCGCCGGTGCGCGCCGCCGCATCGGCCCACCGGACGGCGATGGCGTCGCGGTCGGCGCCGGCCGCCGCCGCGGCCGCGTAGTGGCGGACGGCCTCGTCTCCGGCCTTCTCGGCTGTCGTGCAGAGGAATTCGGCCAGTTGCGGGTCGCGCACCCCGGACTCGGCGAGCAGCAGGGCGGTGTGCTCGCGCAAGAGTCCGGCATCCAGGCGGGCGTGCAGCAGGCGGCGCTGGACCGCGAGATAGCGGCGATCGCCGACCAGGGTGCGCAGGGCGGCGACGGCCGGTTCGAGCAGGAGGTCCGCATCGGTGATCAGGGCGCTGCCGCGGGCGCGATCCACCAGAGACTGCGCCGCGGTGAGCGAGACGTCGAGCACTTCGGTGATCTCACTGGTGTCCAGGCCCGCGCCGATGGCCGCCACCACGAAGGTATCGAGCAGATCCGGGTCCGCCTCGTCGAGGCGCGTGCGCGCCCAGGCGGCGACGGCGTCGTCCACGGCGGCCACACCGGCGTCCAAGCGGGTCGCGCAGGCGGCGGTGAGCGCGGCCACCACGCCGCCGTGAATTCCCGCCGTCCGGCTGTGGATGTGCTGTGCCAGGCCGCGCGGCACCATCATGCCGAGTTCACGTGCGAAGGGTGCGATCTCGGCCACGCCGAGCGCCCGCAGATCGAGCACCCGGCCGCGGCGCGCCACCAGATCCGCCAGCTCCCGCAGCCGGGCGTCGTGCGGCCGGGGGCGCAGTGTGATGATCACCGTGCAGCGGGCGGATTCGACCGCGGTGCACAGCGCGTCGAAGGTGGACCGATCCAGCGTGTGCGCGTCGTCCAGCACCAGCGCCAGGCGCGTCCGATCGACCGGAGCGCCGGTCCCGGCGGGCGTGTGCGACGGTGCGGGCGCGCCGGCGATGCCGGAACCGTCGGCGGGGAGCGCATCGCGCGGATTGTCGGTGAGGGTGAGGCCGCGCTGGCGGAGTCTGGTGCGGGCGGCGGCCAGCAGCGTGGACTTGCCGGTGCCGGAGCGGCCGCGGATCAGGTAGAGCGGGGGAGCCGGATCATCGGAGTCCAGCTCCCGCAACAGTTCTCGCGCGCACGGGAGAGATTCGAGCGCGACCGGGGAATTGCCTATCACGAAAAACCAACTCTCAGCCGCCGGAACGCGGAAGGATCTGGCCCGGCACCGGGGGAACCGCGCTGCCGAGCTGGTCGACGGCATCGGTGAGGGCCCCGGTGGGGAGCGATGGAAGGGACGGCGCATGCGGCACATCGGGCTGCGGTTGCGCGGGTAGCTGCGCGGGGGCGGCCGGATCCTGTTGCGGTGACGAGGGACCCGCGGCGACGGGCTGGGTGGACGGGTCGGTGGTGGGCTGACCGGGGGTGGGCCCGGTGGCGGCGGCCGGCGCCGAACCCGGGGCCGCGGCGCCCGGCGGCGCGGCCGTGACGACCGGGTTGCCGACGGGGGCGGCCTGACCGGTGGACTGCGGGGTCTCCGGATTGTCCAGTGCGGCGGCCGTGGTCGAAGCGGGTTGCGGGGCAGCGGGTTCCGAGGGAGCGGACTGCGTGCCGGTGCCCATGGCGAGCGTGCCCGTGGCCAGGGCGGCCACCGCGATCGCGGCCGCGCCGAGGACGGCCGCGCGCCGCCAGTGCGTGAAACCGCCCCGGCGGTCCGCCTCGCGCGGTAGCGCCGGGAGTGCCCGGTCCGCGGCGGGGTCCGCATCGGTGGTGCGACCGTTCTCGGCGGAGCCGGGGCGTGCGTCGCGGACGGCGGGAACCGCCGCGATCTGCCCGGTGCGGTCGTCGGCGGGGCCGGACTCGCCGATCCGGGCCGGGGCGTTGCGGGTCTCGCCGGGACGGGCCGGGCGGTCCTCGGGGTGGCGGGCGCGGGTGGCCGGCAGTGCCGACAATGCCGCGTGCGGTTCGGTGGGGGTGGTGTCGGCCAGCAGGTCGGCGGCCAGCAGCGCGGCGCCGTGGGTGCTGAGGTGGGCCGGGTCGGCGGCGGTCGCGACCGGGATGCCGAATTCGGTGGAGAGCAGTTCGGTGACCAGCGGAATGGCGGAGCCGCCGCCGGTGAGCAGGATGCCGTCGAGCTCGCCGCTGGTCAGGCCGGCGCGGCGGATGGCCTCGCGCACCAGGTCGAGGGAGGTGACCAGGCGGGAGCGATAGAGGTCTTCGACTTCGTCGCGGACCAGGCGGACGTCCATGCCGAGGGCGGGCAAACGGACGGGAACCATGGTCGCCGTCTTTTTGGAGAGCGTTTCTTTCGCAATTCTGCAGCGGTCGCGCAGGGCCGACAATTCTTGCTCCAGCAAAGGATCGAACGGGTCGAAATCCTTTTCGCCCACCGCGAATGCGAGCACGTGGCGCATGGTCAGCAGATCGAATTCCGCACCGGCCACCGTGGTGGCGCGCACCGGTTCACCGAGCAAACCGGACATACTGCCGGTGCGGGCGACGGAAACGGTCAAACCCGTCGCCCCCAGGTCGTACACCACCATGGCGCCGTCATGGCTGGATTCGTGGACTTCCTGTAGCCACCGCATGGCCGCCGCGGGCTCGGGGACGAGCGCCACGCCGTCGAGTCCGGCGGCGCCGAGCGCGGCCCGCTGCACCTCCACCGTGTGCTGCGGCCACCAGGCCGGATAGCAGGCGACCGTGGCCGCGGCCGGCCCGGTGGCGTCGATGGCGCGGCCGATCGCGCGCGCCACGAGATCCGCTGCGCGAACAGCGGATCCGTCTCTGGTGCGGATGTCCACCGGGTCCCCCACCCGGGACAGGAAGCTCTCCGGAAGTTCCGGTTCGCCGCCGAGTGCGTTCGGCAGCGGATGTACGGTGCGCTGTCCCCCCGAAGCCGTCACGGCGACCGTGTTCGACGACCCGACCGTGATGCCGAGCGCCAGACCCTGACTCATTCGAGTTCCCCTGTCACATTTCCAGACACGCGTCGGGTGAATCGCGTGCGGCTCGAAAGCTCTTCAGTCCGATAAGTACGAAAACCGTGGGTAGGCCGGGCGGCCCACCGTTCCTGTCGGTTGCTGGGGGACTGTCGTTACTGTTCACCCCCCAGGTTCGGGGAAATTCCCCTAATGGCCGCCAACCCCCCAATCCGGACCAACAGGAAACCCGGGGGTTTCACCCCGTTTCGGCGTAACGCGTCGGCTTCCTAGCGTGAAAGGCAATTCGAGCAGCGCGGGTCAACCGGACCCGCCCATCCAGGAGACGATTAACCATGAGCCCCAACGCAATTCTCGAGTTCATCCTCAACCTGCTGCGGGATCAGGACGCGGCCGCCGCCTACTGCACCGCACCCGGCGAAGCCCTCGCCGCCGCCGGCCTGGGCGCCGTCACCCCCGAGGACATTGCCGCCGTCGCACCCATGGTCGCCGAATCCGCGCTGGTAGCGGGAGGTTCGCAGCTGTCCGCCATCATTGCCGCGGGCGCCGGTGCGGCCGCCGAGGCCGGGGCCGCCGCGGGCCTCAACGGCGCCGCCGGTCTCAATGGCGCCGCGGGCCTCAACGGAGCGCTCGGCGTGAACGGCGCGACCGGAGCGAACCTCGGCACGGTCGCGGCGGGGACGACCGGAGCCGCCGTGAATATCGGCGCCGGCGCCGAGGTCGGCCTGGGCGCCGACCTCGCCGCGGGCCTCGACCTCGGCCTGGCCACCGGCCTGGGCGGCGTCGTCGGCGCGGCCACCACCATCGGCGCGGACCTGTCGGCGGGCCTCGGCACCGCCGTCTCCGCGGCCGCCGACGCCGCCGCCGGTCTGGAAGCCGGTCTCGGCGCGGCTCTCGGCGCGGGCGCCGCCCTCACCGGCGGCCTGGAAACCGGCCTCGGCGGCGCGATCGACGCGGCCGCTCAACTCGGCGCCGGCCTCGAAACCGGCCTGTCCGCCGGAATCGGTGCGGCCGTGAACGCCGGTGCACAAGCTGGCGCAAGCCTGGAGACCGCCTTGAACACCGGCCTCCAGGCAGGAGCCGGCCTCGAAACCGGCCTCGCCGGAGCCATCGACGCGGCAACGGGTTTGGGCGCGCAGCTCGGTGCGGGCCTCGGCGCGGGTTTGTCCACAGCTGTCGATGGGGCTGTGAATGCCGGTGGACAGGTCGGCGCCGGTCTCGAAACCGGTCTCGGTGCGGGCCTCGGCGCGGCCGTGAACGCCGGTGCGCAAGCGGGGGCTGGCCTCGAGACGGCCCTGAACACCGGGATCGACACCGGCCTCGAGGTAGGAGCGGGTCTCGGTGGAAGCATCGACGCGGCAACGGGTTTGGGCGCGCAGCTCGGTGCGGGCCTCGGTGCGGGTTTGTCCACAGCTGTCGATGGGGCTGTGAATGCCGGTGGACAGGTCGGCGCCGGTCTCGAAACCGGTCTCGGTGCGGGCCTCGGCGCGGCCGTGAACGCTGGTGCGCAGGTGGGCGCCGGACTGGAAACCGGTCTCGGCGCGGTCGTGGATGCCGGTGGGCAGGTGGGTGCGGGCCTGGAAACGGGGCTGGGTGGAGCGGTCGACGCGGTTGTCGGAGCGGGCGGGCAGCTCGGAAGTGGTTTGGAGACCGGGCTTTCGGGTGCGGTGGACACCACCGTCGGTGCTGGAGCGCAGCTCGGCTCGGGGCTCGATGCCGGAATCTCCGGCGGGCTCGATGCGGCCGCGAACGCGGGCGGCGCGCTGGGCACCGGGCTGGACGCCGGTCTGTCCGGCGCCGTCGGGGCCGGTGCAGAGCTCGGAAGTGGTTTGGAGACGGGGCTTTCCGGTGCCGTCGATGTCGCGGCGGGTGCCGGCGCGCAGCTCGGTTCGGGGCTGGACGCTGGGCTTTCGGGCGGGGTCGACGCGGGGCTGGGACTGGGCTCGCAGGTCGGGGCCGGACTGGAGACCGGTCTTTCGGGTGCCGTGGATACCACCGTGGGCGCTGGGGCGCAGCTCGGTTCGGGGCTCGACGCCGGAATCTCCGGTGGGCTCGATGCTGCCGCGAACGCGGGTGGTGCGGTGGGCACCGGGCTCGAGGCTGGGCTGAACGGAGTCGGCGGGGCGGGGGCCGAGCTGGGTAGCGGTGTGGAGACCGGGTTGACCGGTGTGGGGAATGCCGTTGCGGGGGTGGAGACCTCGGTGGGGAATGGGGTCGAGGTCGGCGTGGGCGGCGGGGGTGCGGTGGAGGCCGGGGTTTCGGTGGGGGCGAATCCTTGGGCGGGGGTGGATGTTTCGCAGGCGTTCGGGGCCGGGGTGGAAGGCGGCGGGCTGGATGGCGGGCTGTTCGCGGACGGCGGGGCGCAGGGCGGGGTGGAGTTCGGCGGCGGGGCCGGCGGGGATGTCGTCGGCGACATGCTGCATTCCTGACGTCCGCTGAAAGTTGTTGAAGGATCGGTGAATATCGCTGTGTCGGGGACTGTGGCCGCGCATCCGCTGCTGTCGATACTGTCGGAAACCATTGCGGTGGCGCGGGACGCGCAACGCGGGGATCTGGTCGGGCGACTGGAGACGCTCGCCGGGCGGGTGCGCGATCCGCGGCGGCGGATCGTGGTGGCCGGGCTGGGGAACCAGGGCAAGAGCCAGTTCGTGAACGCGCTGCTCAACCTGGAGATCTGCCCGGTGGGAGATGACACCACCACGACGGTGACGGCGCAGCTGTCACACGGCGCGCAGGCGCGGGCGGAGTTGGTGCTCGCCGGGAACGAGGGCGGCGAGACCACCCGGGTGCCGGTGCCGGTCGAACAGATCGGCGCCGGCACCGCCCGCGCCCCGCAGGCCCAGGGGCGGCCGGTGCTGCGGGTGGAGATCGAGACCCCGAACCGGCTGCTCGCCGACGGGATCGTCGTCGCCGACACCCCGGGGCTGGGCACGCACGGCAGCGGCGGCGGGGCGGCGGTGCTCGCCCAGGCCCCGGCCGCCGACGCGGTGCTGGTGCTCACCGACGCCTCCACCGAGCTCACCGATCCGGAAATGGACTTCCTGCGCCAGGTGCGGGAGCTGTGCCCGGCGGTCGCGGTGCTGCTCACCAAGATCGACCTGTATCCGCACTGGCGGCAGGTGTTCGAGGCGAACGAGCGGCATCTGCGCACCGCCGGTCTGGAGGTGCCGATGCTGCCGGTGTCGTCCGTGCTGCGCACCCACGCGCTGCGCCTGCAGGACGAGCAGCTCGGCCGCGAATCCGGGTTCGGTGCGGTCTTCCAATTCCTGCGCGACCAGGTGGTGGCGCGTGATCAATCCGCCATGCGGCGCACCGTCGCCCTCGATATCGGCTCGGCGGCGGAGCATTTGGCCCTGGCGCTGGGCAGCGAGCTGGTCGCGCTGCGCGATCCGGAACGCGGCGCGGCCGCCATCCGCGAACTGCACTCCGCCAAATCCGCCGCCGAGCAGTTGCAGCGCCGCACCGCGGCCTGGCAGCAGACTCTCGCCGACGGCATTACCGACCTGGCCGGCGATATCGACCACGACCTGCGCAATCGCCTCCGGAATATCGCCCGCACCGCCGAGGACTGGATCGACGACCACGATCCGGGCCGGCACTGGGACAGCATGGACGAATGGCTGACCACCACCGTCGGCACCGCCGTGGGCGACAACCTGCTGTGGACCAGCACCCGCACCGTCCGCCTCGCCGAAAAGGTGGCGACCCATTTCACCGAACTCGGTGCCGTCGACCTCCCCGACGTCCGGGAGAACCTGGAGGACAAGGCGTCCCGGGCCGGATCCTGCACCCTCGCGGATCTGGAACCGGACCTCGGCTTCACCCACAAGCTGCTGGTGGGCGTCAAGGGCTCCTACGGCGGCGTGGTCATGGTCGGTCTCGTCGGCACGCTCGCGGGCATGGCCCTCATCAACCCGCTGTCGCTGGGCGCGGGAGCCATCCTCGGCGGCAAGGCCTTCCGCGACGACAAACAGGCCCGCCTGGCCAAGCGCCGCAATGACGCCAAGATCGCGGTCCGCCGCTACCTCGACGACGTCGCCTTCCACACCGCCAAGGAGACCAAGGACCGCCTGCACCGCATCCACCGGCTCTTGCGCGACCATTTCACCGCCATCGCCGACCGCACCCTGCGCTCCCTCGACGAATCCCTGCGCGCCGCCCAGCAGGCCGCTACCGTCGAATCCACCCGCCGCACCGAACGCTGCGCCGAACTCGAGCGCCGCCTGCGTGTGGTGGCCGAACTCCGCCGCCAGGCCGACGCCATTCTCACCCCCGCCCCCGCACCGCGGGCGCTGCCCGAGGGCGGCGCGGTGTGAAACATCGCCGACCGGGACATGGTGGCGGGATTTCGCCGTGTGTCGCCGCCACCATGTCCCGGTCGCCGTCATTTCAGATCGGGCATTGCTAACGCCGGACGGAGTGCGCGCGAATGAGGGGCGATGTGTGGAGGTGAGGCGTGCTTCGGAATCGGGAGCCGATGAGGGACGAAGCGGGACCGGGATTCGGGCTGGGACCCGAGACCCGCGGGCTCGTGGCGGCGGCGCGGCGCGCGTTCGCGCAGCAGCCGGGCGTGCGCGCGCACCTGGAGGAATGCGCGCGCCGCCTGGATCAGCCCTTGCGGGTGGCGCTGGCCGGACAGCTCAAGGCGGGTAAGTCGACGCTGTTGAATGCGCTGGTGGGACAGGACATCGCGCCCACCGACGCGACCGAGTGCACCCGGCTGGTCACCTGGTATCGCCATGGCGCGGCGCCGCGGGTCACCGCGTACTCGATGGACGGCGCCCGCGCCGATGTGGTGGTCCGGCGCGGTCGCGGGGCCGAGGGGCTGCCGGGGGCGCACGGGCTCACGTTCGATCTGTCGGCGCTGCGCTGGAATTCGGCGCGGCCCCGGGAGGTGGACCATCTCGCGGTGGAATGGCCCTCCGCCGAGCTGGAACAGACCACCATCATCGACACGCCCGGCATCTCCTCCCTCTCGCGTGACGTGTCGGCGCGCACCTCGCGGCTGCTCACCCCGGGCGGGGGTGCGGCGCTACCCAGTGCGGACGCGGTGCTCTATCTGCTGCGCAGGCTCGATGCCGCCGATGTGGACTTCCTCGAACAGATCGGCGCGGGCGGCGGCAGCCACGGCGCGGCGCGGGGAATGCCGAATGCATTGGGATCGGCTGCGGTGCACGGGTTTTCCGGCGGATCCTCCGGCCCGCTGGGTGTGATCGGCGTCGTGTCCCGGGCCGACGAGATCGGTGCGGGCCGCATCGACGCGCTGCATTCCGCCCGCGACGTGGCCTCGCGGTTCGCGGGTGAGCTGGAGCGGACCGGCCTGTGCCAGTCCGTGATCCCGGTCGCGGGCCTGCTCGCCTTCGCCGCCGCCACCCTGCGGCAACGCGAATACGCGGCCTTCGAGGAGCTCGCCGCGCTGCCCGTCGACGAGTTGAGCGCGGCCCTGCTCTCCGCCGATCGCTTCGCGCGCCCCGACCTGCCGCTCCCCGTCCCGCCGGAGTTGCGCGCCCACCTGGCCGCCCGCTTCGGCCTGTTCGGCATCCGCCTGGCCGTCACCCTCATCCGCCTGGGGGTGCGCGATTCCCAGGCGCTGGCCGCCGAGCTCACCGCGCGCTCCGGTCTCGACGAGCTCCGCACCGTCCTGGACGTCCAATTCGCCCAGCGCGCCGAGGAATTGAAGGCCCACTCCGCCCTGACCGCGCTCGCCCGGATTCTCACCGCCAACCCGGGCACTCCGGCCGACGCGCTGCTCCCGCGCGTGCGCACCCTGCTCGCCGATGTGCACGGCTTCGCCGAACTCCGCCTGCTCGGACATCTGCGCGCCGACGAATTACCGCTGCCCGCGGCGGATCTGGCCGAGTTGCACCGGCTCATCGGCGGTGCGGGCGTCGCCCCGCATCTGCGCTTGGGCCTGTCCGCCCACACCGACCTGGCGACCCAGCGCGAGGAAGCCCTTGCCGCTGTGCACAAGTGGCGGTCTCGCGCCCGGCACCCGCTGGCCGATCAGATGATGGCCTCCGCCTGCTCGATCGCCGCCCGCAGCGCCGAGGGCCTGCTCGACATCCTGCACGAGCTGCCGACCACGCCCTTCCCGAGCCTGCGCCCCTATCGCTGAGGCGTCCTCATACGGTCGCGACGCTGCTGCGCGGATCGATCAGGATCTTGGCGTGCTGTTCCGGGGAGGCCAGGGCGGCGTAGGCGGCGTCCACGCCGTCGAGGCCGACGGTCCCGGTGATGAGCGGGGACGGGTCCACCTTGCCGTCGGCGAGCATGTGCAGGGTGTCGCGGAATTCGCCCGGGTCGTAGCCGAAGGCGAAGCGGAGTTCGATCTCCTTGTTGATGGCCAGCGCCGGGCGGAAGGTGTCGGGCTGCATGCAGACGCCGACCACGATCACACGCGACATCGGCGGCGCGCCCGCGAGGATCTGATCGATGATGCCGGGAACCCCCACGCATTCGAAAATGGCCGGGCCGGACGGACCTTGGTTGAAGGTGTGGGCGGCACGGAACAGATACCACCACGGGATGCCGGGCAGGCTGCGCAGGCGTTCCATGGCGTCGAAGCCGAGATTGAGCACATCGGTGGCACCGCTGATCCGGGACTTCTTGGGGGAAGCGGTCCACGGCGAGTCGGTGACCGGGTCCACGACGATATCCGCGCCGCAGCGGGTGGCCAGCTCGCGCCGGCGGGGTGAGAGGTCGCTGGCGATGACCGTCCGCACGCCGGAGGCCTTCAACAGGGCGATGACCGCTAAACCGATGGGGCCGCAGCCGATCACGAAGGCGGGCCGACGCTTGTCGACCCGCGCCTTGCGGATCGCGTGCCAGGCCACGGCCATCGGCTCGGTGAGGGCGGCATGGTCGGCGGACAGCCCATTGGGGACGGCGAAGGCCATGGACTCCTGCACCAGGACCTGTTCGGCATAGCCGCCGGAGGCCGCCGCCGACAATCCGGTCAGCTGCGGCTGGCGGCCGTGGCGAACGATGGGCAGCGCCACCACCGGTGTGCCGGAGGACCAGCGGCGGCGCGTCTTCGGCCCGTAATCGACCACCTCGCCGACGAATTCGTGACCCATGACCACGCTCTGATCCGAGCGCATGAAGTGGTCGTAGCCGGTGGCGGCGGCGAGGTCGGCGAGTTCGTCGCAGTGCCTGCGGGCGTGCAGGTCGGATCCGCAGATACCGCAGCGCAGCACGTTGATCAGCACTTGGCCCGGGCCCGGGGTGGGGGCCGGCAGCTCCTCCACCTGGAATTCACCCTTGGTACACGTGACTGCGCGCATGACTCGCTCCTGTCGAAAGACGGTGACAAGGCTGGATTCTGCCGGAGTCAGACCAGCTGGGGCTCCGCATCGGCGAGTTCGGCTTCGTGCAGTTCGAAGCGGGCGTCCCGGGGCAGCGCGAGGAAGCCCAGGCACATCAGGGCCATCAGGGCGATACCCCATTTCAGCGTGAAATCGAAAGTGTGGGCGAAGTTCACGGCATTGGCCTCCAGGCCCGCCTCGGCGAGGGTGCGGGCGAGGGCGGGATCGCCGTCGCCGGTCCGGCAGCTGGCGGGAACCGCGGACGGATCCACCTCGGCGGACCGATCCCGCACGCAGGCACGGAAATTGGCGAGAATCTCGTCCTGCACCGGCGTGGGCAATCCGGCGGCCGCCAGCTCGGTCCGCGTCTGCGCCGCCACGGCGTCCGCGCCGCGCCCGGAATCGTGATCCAGCTGCGTGAAGAACACAATGCCGACCAGCGCCACACCGAGCGCCATGCCCATCTGCTGTCCGGTATTGAGCAGCCCGGACGCCGCCCCCGCCTCGCGACCGGGAATCTGGCCCAGCAGCATGTCGATGGTCGGCGCCACCACGAAGCCGAAGCCGATGCCGGTCACGATGAGCGGCAAGGCCATCTGCCACGAGTTGAAATCGGATTCGTAGCGCGCCGCCAGCCAGCCGTAGAGCCCGAAGCCCGCGATGGTCACCAGCCCGCCGCCCAGCAGCACCCAGCGGCCGAACTTCGGCGCCAGCACGCTCACCGAGACGCCGGCGCCGATGCCCGCGCCGACCGCGAACAGCACCGAGGTCAATCCGGCGCGCATGGGCGACCAGCCCAGGCCGGCCTGCATGAACAGACTCCAGACCAGGAAGAATCCGCCGAAGCCGATCCAGAACAGCAGCCAGCTCGCCAGGCCCACGGTGAACGGCCGGGAGCGGAACAGATCGACATCGATGAGCGGGGAGCCGATGGTGCGCGCCCGCCACCGCTCGTAGACGCCGAACACGGCGAAGACCGCCAGCGAGGCCGCGATCATGACGAAAGTCCAGGCGGGCCAATCCAATCGGCGGCCCTCGGTGAGCGGGTACACCAGCAGCAGCACGGCGGAGACGGCCAGCGCCATGCCGATGATGTCCAGCCGCGGCGGCTGCGCGGACCGCGAATCCCGCATGACCACGGCCGCTGCGACGAGTCCGAGAATGCCGATCGGAATGTTCACCAGAAAGATCGGCCGCCACCCCAGGCCGAACAGATCCCACTGCACCAGCAGCCCGCCCAGGGCCAGGCCGACCGCGGACGCGGAACCGCCGACGCCGCTGTAGATGGCAATGGCCTTGGCGCGCTCGCCCTTCGGGAAGGTGACCCGGATGATGGCCAGAATCTGCGGCACCATGAGCCCGGCCATGGCGCCCTGCGCGAACCGGGAGGCGATGAGCATGGCGGGATCGGTACTGAGCCCGCAGGCCGCCGAGGCGAGGGTGAATCCGGCCATGCCGAGCAAGAACAGCCGCTTGCGGCCGTAGCTGTCGCCGAGCCGGCCGCCGGTGATCAGCACCGCCGCGAAGGACAGCACATAGGCGGCGATGATCCATTCGATCTGTGAGTACTCGGCTTTCAGATCGTTCTGAATGCTCGGTATCGCCACATTGACGATGGTGACGTCGAGCAGGTCCATGAACCCGGCGGCCAGGACCACGGCGAAGGCGATCCAGCGGCGGGGGTCGAGTGTTGAGGTGTCGGTATCGGTATCGGTGTCGGTGTCCACGGCGGTCTCTCTTCGATTCGGTGCGGGTGGGCGACGCCTCAAACTATGCACCTGAAGTGATTATCCTGCAATATGGCAATCATGAACGGTGCATTCAGGTACGCTGGGCCGGTGACCGATCCCGCGCCCAGCTATCCGCCGCTGTACAAGCACGCCGCATTCCTGTTCGGGCAGTTGGGCAGTCACGCCTCCTACCGCTTCACCGACCTGCTCGCCCCGCTCGGCATCAAACCGCCGCAGTTCGGCACGCTACGGATCCTGAAGGCCAATGACGGCCTCTCGCAGCAGCAGTTGTGCGAGGCGCTCGGCATCCATCGCAATGTGATGGTCGGGCTCGTCGACGACCTGGAGAAACGCGGACTCGTGGAACGGCGCAAGCACCCGTCCGACCGGCGCGCGCACGCAGTGCATCTGCTCCCCGCCGCCGATGCGCTCCTGGCCCGCGCGGCGGAATCGGTCACCGGGCTGGACGCGGAACTGCTCGCACCGCTGGATCCGGCCGAGCGGGCCACGCTGGTCGAACTGCTACAGCGGGTCGCCGTCGGCAATGGGCTCACGCCCGGCATCCATCCCGGCCTGACCGCCGAGCGGTCTCGGCCGCCGTGTGACGAGCGTCACTGAAGAGCCGAGTCACAGCCGCGGATTCGGTGTGTCCAACCAGGTGCAGACAATTCACCCGGAAGGAACGCCTCCCATGGCCACCATCGACATCCTCGACTCGTTCATCAACTACGCCGACGTCGGCGGCGGTGACATTCCCGTCGTCTTCCTGCACGGCAACCCCACCTCGTCCTATATCTGGCGCAATGTGATTCCGCACGTCAGCGGTGAAACCCGGGCGCTGGCACCGGATCTCATCGGCATGGGCGACTCCGGCAAGCCCGACAGCGACTACCGGTTCGTCGACCACGCCCGCTATCTCGACGCCTGGTTCGACGCGCTCGGCCTGGAGCGGGTGGTCATCGTCGGCCACGACTGGGGTGGTGCGCTCGGAATGCACTGGGCGGCGCGGCATCCCGAACGAGTGCGCGGCATCGCGGTGGTGGAGACCTTCCTCCGCCCGCTGGAATGGTCGGATATGCCGCCGCAGGGCGCGGAGCTGTTCCGCCGCTTCCGTTCTCCCGAAGGCGAGGAGATGGTGCTGGAACGCAATATGTTCATCGAGTTCAACCTGCCCGCCTCCACCCGCAACCTGCCGCAGGAAGCCCTCGCGGCCTACCGCAAGCCCTACCCGACCCCGGAATCGCGCAAGCCGATGCTGGTGTGGCCGCGCGAATTCCCGCTCGGCGGCGAACCGGCCGACGTGGTCGCCATCGTCGAGAACTACGGCCGCTGGATGGCGCGGTCCCCGGAGGTCCCCAAGCTGCTCATGGCCGTCGAGCACGGCGTCGGCCTCGGGTCCGGGGAAGTGATCGACTGGGCGGCGCGGACCTTCGCGTCCACCGAGCTCGCGAATATCGGCCCGGCGGGACACCACTGCCCCGAGGACCAGCCCGACGCCATCGGGACCGCAGTGGCGGAATGGATCCGGCGGCACGCGCTCACCACGGCTCGCGTTGTAGCCTGAAATCGCCGTGGCAGGGCTGATCGCGGGGCGAACCTCGGGGTGCGCCCCGCGATCCCTTTCCGGTGTGATCGCGCGGCATTCGAACCGGGGGGTTGCGGAGTCGGATTCGCGCATCGAGGCTGGCCGTATGCAGATCGAAGCGGACGGCGATCGCGGCCCGGACGGCGCCGAACGGGAACTGGTCGCCCGCGCCGTCGCCGGGGATTCCACCGCCGTCGGCGAAATCGTCCGGCAGTTGCAGGACCCCATCTATCGGCTCGCATTGCGCATGGTGTGGCGGCCCGCCGACGCCGAGGACGCCACCCAGGAGATCCTGCTGCGGGCGGTCGGCAAGCTCGGCACCTGGCGGGGTGAGGCGAAACTGCTCACCTGGGCGTACCGGATCGGCGTCAACTATCTGATCAACCTGAACCGGCGGACGCCGCAGGAGGCGCGGCAGCTCAGCCTGGACGAGTTCAGCGAGGGCCTGAAAGACGGTCTGGCGGACGAGGATTATCGCGGTCCCGAATCCACGCTGCTCACCCATGAGGTGCGGCTCAACTGCAGCCAGGCCATGCTGCAATGCCTGGCCCGCGAGGAACGCGTCGCCTTCGTGCTCTCGGATGTGTTCGAACTGAATTCCACCGAGGCCGCCTGGATCGCCGACACCACTCCCGCCGCGTATCGAAAGCGGTTGGAGCGAGCCAAGAAACGGCTCGGGAACTTCCTCACCCGGACCTGCGGGCTGGCGAATCCGGATGCCTTCTGCAAGTGCTCACGGCGGGTGGGCAAGGCTCTCGAACTCGGCCGCGTGGACCCGCGCCGGCCTGCCTTCGCGGCGCATCCGATCACGCCCGGCGGGCGCAGCGTCGCGGAGGCGGAACGGCAGATGGTGCGGTTGCACGATGCGGCCGCCGTCATCGGCGCGCATCCGGATTACGCGGCGCCGCGGGCGCGTATGGAGGCGATCGGCGGTCTGCTCCGCTCCGGCCGGTTTCCCCTGCTGGAATGAACCGCCGCCCCCTGCATTCCCGGCCCGCCAGTGGGTACGCACCCGGTGGAAGGGCAGGTGCACCATGCATTCACCAGATATCGTCCGCGCGCTACTCGACCGAGCCGGAACCAGCTACGCCCGGGAAGCCGGCATCAAACTGGCCGACAAGCCAGCCCCGCTGTTCCAGCTGCTGATCCTCTCCCAACTGCTCAGCACCCGGATCTCCGCCGACATCGCCGTGGCCGCCGCCCGCGAGCTCATCGGCAGCGGCTACAACACCACCCACCGCGTCGCCGACGCCGAATGGCAGGAACTGGTCGACGTCCTCGGCCGCGCCCGCTACCGCCGCTACGACGAATCCACCGCCACCCGCCTCGGCGCCAATGTCGCCTTCCTGCTGGACGAATACCATGGCGACCTGCGCCGTCTGGCGGCCGAAGCCGACCACCGGCCCTGCCGCCTGGCCCAGCTCCTCCAGCAGTTCCAGGGCATCGGCCCGACCGGCGCCGAGATCTTCCTCCGCGAAGTCCAGGACACCTGGACCTGGATCCGCCCGCACTTCGACGAACGCGCCCTCGAGGGCGCCGCCGAACTCGACCTCCCCGCCGACCCGCAATCCCTCCACGACCTGTGCCCCGAAGGCCGCACCGCCGACCTCGCCGCCGCCCTGGTCCGCGTCACCCTCGACCGCGACCTCGCGGAGGAGGTCCTCGCCGCCGTCCGCTGAGCGCGACCCGGCTGCCACCGCGCGGCGGACGCAACCCGGTACTGCGCGCCGGTCGGGATGCCGAAGGGGCTCACGCTGGGATGACGAGAGGGAGTTGTCGGCGGACGATCATCGGACGATGGTCGAATTGGCCGCGGAGGCGCGGACTCTGGGCGATCCGGAGGCGCTGACCCACGACTTGCAGATTCCGCGCAATCTGGCCGATGCGCCGCTGGCGCGCCTGATTGCCGGAGCGCCGCAGACCCTGGGTGTGCCCGGCGGCGAGATCACCCACGTCCTCATCGATCGCGCGCCGGGTGCGAACCTCGCCGATCCGAACTCGAAGGTCACCGAGCCGACCGTCGCCATCGACGCCAAGGACGGCCGGCGGTCCGGGCATCTGACGCTGACTCTGGCCGGTGAGCCCCTCTCGGTGTATCCCGCCGAGAAGTGACCTCCGGGTTCCGGGGAGAATTTTTCGCACGCCTGGGAATAGGCGACGTGCATCACCCGTTGGAGCTGTTCAGACAAGGTTGAGCGGGTTCGACTCAAGTTCAGCTTGCACTCGGAGCAATCCGGAGGCAGGATTGAGCCGACCACGCTCAGCGTTACTTGCTGAGGACTGTGTAAGTACGTCAACCAGGAGGAATCACCATGGCTCGTGCGGTCGGTATCGACCTCGGGACCACGAACTCGGTCATCGCTGTTCTCGAAGGCGGTGAGCCGGTCGTCGTGGCCAACTCGGAAGGATCGCGCACCACCCCGTCCGTTGTCGCGTTCGCGAAGAACGGCGAGGTGCTCGTCGGTCAGCCCGCCAAGAACCAGGCCGTCACCAATGTCGACCGCACCATCCGGTCCGTCAAGCGCCACATGGGCGAGGACTGGTCGGTCGAGATCGACGGCAAGAAGTACACCCCGCAGGAGATCTCCGCGCGCACGCTCATGAAGCTGAAGCGCGATGCCGAGGCCTACCTGGGTGAAGAGATCACCGACGCGGTGATCACCGTCCCCGCCTACTTCGAGGACGCGCAGCGCCAGGCCACCAAGGAGGCCGGCCAGATCGCGGGCCTGAACGTGCTCCGCATCGTCAACGAGCCCACCGCCGCCGCGCTGGCGTATGGCCTGGACAAGGGCGACAAGGAACAGACCATCCTGGTCTTCGACCTCGGCGGCGGCACCTTCGACGTCTCGCTGCTGGAGATCGGCGAGGGCGTCGTCGAGGTCCGCGCCACCTCCGGTGACAACCACCTCGGTGGCGACGACTGGGACGAGCGCATCGTGCAGTGGCTGGTCGACAAGTTCAAGGGCACCTCGGGCATCGACCTGACCAAGGACAAGATGGCCATGCAGCGCCTGCGCGAGGCCGCGGAGAAGGCCAAGATCGAGCTGTCGTCCTCGCAGTCGACCTCGATCAACCTGCCCTACATCACGGTCGACGCGGACAAGAACCCGCTGTTCCTGGACGAGCAGCTGACCCGCGCCGAGTTCCAGAAGATCACCTCCGATCTGCTGGACCGCACCCGCAAGCCGTTCCAGTCGGTCATCAAGGACGCCGGCATCTCGGTGAGCGATATCGACCACGTGGTGCTGGTCGGCGGCTCGACCCGCATGCCCGCCGTCTCCGAGCTCGTCAAGGAGCTGACCGGCGGCAAGGAGCCCAACAAGGGCGTGAACCCGGACGAGGTCGTCGCCATCGGCGCCGCCCTGCAGGCCGGTGTGCTCAAGGGTGAGGTCAAGGACGTCCTGCTGCTCGATGTCACCCCGCTGTCGCTGGGCATCGAGACCAAGGGCGGCGTGATGACCAAGCTGATCGAGCGCAACACCACCATTCCGACCAAGCGGTCGGAGACCTTCACCACGGCCGACGACAACCAGCCGTCCGTGCAGATCCAGGTCTACCAGGGTGAGCGCGAGATCGCCTCGCACAACAAGCTGCTCGGCTCCTTCGAGCTGACCGGCATCCCGCCGGCCCCGCGCGGCGTGCCGCAGATCGAGGTCACCTTCGACATCGACGCCAATGGCATCGTGCACGTCACCGCCAAGGACAAGGGCACCGGCAAGGAGAACACGATCAAGATCCAGGACGGCTCCGGCCTGTCCAAGGAGGAGATCGACCGCATGGTGAAGGACGCCGAGGCGCACGCGGCCGAGGACAAGGCGCGTCGCGAGGAGGCGGAGACCCGCAACCAGGCCGAGTCGCTGGTGCACCAGACCGAGAAGTTCATCAAGGACAACGAGGACAAGGTCCCGGCCGAGGTCAAGACCAAGGTCGAGGCGGCCATCGCGGAGGCCAACGAGGCGCTCAAGGGCACCGATATCGCGGTCATCAAGACCGCGGTGGAGAAGCTCGCGACCGAGTCGCAGGCGCTGGGCCAGGCCATCTACGAGGCCGCGGGCGCCGAGCAGGCCGCCCAGGGCAATGGCGCGGCCGCGCCCGAGTCCGATGACACCGTGGTCGACGCCGAGGTCGTCGAGGAGCCGGAGAAGAAGTGACCAAGCCGAACCCGGAAGAAGAGCCGGTCATCATCGACGACGTCGTTGATCCGCTCGCGGGTCAGGTTGGCGAGGCCGCGGCGGAGTCCTCCGCCGCGGCTTCGGCCGCGGACGACATTGCCACGAGCGAGGATTCGCTCGCCGATGCGATCAGCGCCGAACTCGCCGAGCGCACCTCCGACCTGCAGCGGCTGACCGCCGAATACGCCAACTACCGCCGCCGCGTCGAGCGTGACCGCCAGGCCACCATCGAGACCGCCAAGGCGTCGGTGGTCAGCGAATTGCTCGGCGTGCTCGACGATCTCGACCGCGCCCGCGCGCACGGCGACCTGGAGACCGGACCGCTCAAGTCGGTCGCGGACAAACTGGTCACCGCCCTGCAGAAGCAGGGCCTCGTCGACTTCGGTTCGGAGGGTGAGCCTTTCGACCCGACCCTGCACGAGGCCGTCCAGCACGAGGGCTCCGGACACGATCCGGTGATCGGCATGGTCATGCGCAAGGGCTACAAGTTCGGCGATCGCGTCCTGCGCCACGCGCTGGTCGGCGTCACCGACGGCGTAGCGGAACAGACCGGCAGCGCATCGGATTCGACGAACGCCGGCTCCGATGCCGCTGCTACCGAGTAATACGAGTAATCCGAGAGGAGGAGATGCCCGGTGAATCGGGAGTGGCTCGAGAAGGACTTCTACAAGGAGCTGGGTGTTTCCTCCAGCGCCACCCAGGATGAGGTCAAGAAGGCCTACCGCAAGCTCGCCCGGGATCTGCATCCGGACAAGAATCCGGGAGATGCCAAGGCGGAGGAGCGTTTCAAGGCCGTCAGCGAGGCGCACGCCGTGCTGTCGGATCCGGAGAAGCGCAAGGAGTACGACGAGGCCCGCCGGCTCTTCGCGAGCGGCGGTTTCGGCCGCGGCGGCTTCTCGCCCGGCGGCGGCTATGGCCAGCCCGGCGGGTTCTCCGGTGAGTTCAACCTGGGCGATATCTTCGGCGGCGCCGGTGCGACCGCCGGGGACGGCGGTCTCGGCGATATCCTCGGCGGCCTGTTCAATCGCGGCGGCGCCCGCACCTCGTCGCGCCCGCGGCGCGGCAGCGATGTGGAGACCGAGACGACCCTGGGCTTCCGCGAGGCCGCCCAGGGCGTGACGGTCCCGCTGCGGATGACCAGCCCTGCGGCGTGCACCACCTGTCACGGCAGCGGCGCCAAGCCGGGCACCAGCCCGCGAGTCTGCCCGCACTGCAACGGTTCCGGCGTGATCAGCCGCAATCAGGGTGCGTTCGGATTCAGCGAGCCGTGCGAGGACTGCCGGGGCACCGGGTCGATCATCGACGATCCGTGCGGCGATTGCCGCGGCACCGGCATCCAGAACCGGACCCGCACCATTACCGTCCGCATTCCCCCGGGTGTGCGCGACGGGCAGCGGATCCGGCTGGCCGGTCAGGGCGAGGCGGGCCTGCGCGGTGCGCCTCCGGGCGATCTGTATGTCACCGTGCATGTCAGCCAGGACAAGGTGTTCGGCCGCAATGGTGACGACCTGACCCTGGTGCTGCCGGTGAGCTACAGCGAATTGGTGCTGGGCACAACGGTTTCGGTGCCGACCCTGGACGGCCGCGTCGGCGTCAAGGTGCCGCCGGGCACCGCGGACGGCCGTACCCTGCGGGTGCGCGGCCGCGGTGTGCCCAAGCGGGGCGGCGGCGGTGCGGGCGATCTGCTGGTCACGGTGAAGGTCGCGATCCCGCAGAAACTGGACGACAATGCCACCGAGGCGCTGCGGCGCTATGCGGAGGCGGAGAAGGAAAGTGGCTTCGATCCGCGTGCCGGATGGGCAGGTGCGTAATGAGTTCCGATCCGAAAAAGACCGAGGCGCAGTACTTCCTGATCTCGGTGGCCGCGCAGCTGGCGGGCATGCACGCTCAGACGCTGCGTACCTATGACCGGCTGGGCCTGGTGTCGCCGCAGCGCACTTCCGGTGGCGGCCGGCGCTATTCGAACCGGGATGTGGAACTGCTCCGCGAGGTGCAGCGCCTGTCCCAGGACGAGGGCGTCAACCTGGCGGGCATCAAACGGATCATCGAACTCACCAACCAGGTCGAGGAGCTGCAGCACCGGGTCGCGGAGTTGACCGCCGAGGTGGAGAGACTCCGGTCGGGGTACCGCCCCGACCTGACTCCCGCCCCGCGGAGCACCGCGCTCGTGGTGTGGCAGCCGCGCAATCGGCGGCGCTCCCAGTAGCCGGTGCGCACCGGCGGGTAGCGGAAAAGGTGCGGGGGCTTCGGCTCCCGCACCTTATTTTCCCGAGTCGGGATGGGGCGGAAATAGATACAGACCGGACGGTTATGGAATTATTCCATTTGTGAGTTTTGCCTTGTGTGGCAAAGCAATTTGTTTGCGAGCGAGGTTGCGGTGCGGTCGCTGAGTTTCTGAGTCTTGCAAAACGGATCTCGCAAGATCGACGAGTAAAACCCTGTGTCTGTCGGCGTGTTCCAGGTGAACAGTCTGTTTTCAGGCGAATAACCCTGCACTGTCCTCAATTTAGGGGAATTACAGGCGTGTTGTTGAAACGTCCCGTTCCGTTGCTGGCAAACCTCACCTACACTTGCTTGGCAACGGCTGCTGTCGAGTGTCCCGCAGCACTGCACTCGCCGGCCTCGCCCGTGTTCGAGTGCGAAATGGGGTTGTGACACAAATGGATTCGCGGACCGTCGCATTGATTAGAACGACGTTCAAGGCGGTTGCTGCGGAGGAAGGCGGCCCCGAGAAACTCGCACGATCGTTCTACGCCATTCTGTTCACCGAGCATCCACAGGTTCGCGACTTCTTCCCGGCCGCGCTCGACGCTCAGCGCGATCGGCTGGTCCGGGCCATCGCCTATGTGGTGGACCGGCTGGAGGAACCGGACAAGCTGCTGCCCTTCCTGGCCCAGCTCGGGCGCGACCATCGCAAGTACGGCGTGGTGGCCGAACACTATGCGGCCGTGGTGAAAACGCTGAAGACCGCCATGCAGGCCTATGCCGGCACCGAGATGTGGACCGATGAGGTGGACCGGGCCTGGGACGAGGGGCTCGGCGTCATCGCCGACACCATGATCGGCGCGGCCGAACAGGAGGGCACCCCGCCGGTCTGGACCGGCACCGTCATCGAACACCGCGAGGTGTTGCGCAATCTCGCCGTCGTGCGCTTGAAGCTGGACCAGCCCATGCAGTACGCGGCCGGGCAGTACATGAGCGTGCAGATCCCGTCCCGGCCGCGCATGTGGCGCTATCTGTCCCCGGCCATACCGGCCAATGCCAGCGGTGAACTGGAATTCCATATCCGCGGCGTCACCGGCGGCTGGGTCAGCCCGGCCATGGTCGGGCACACCCGGATCGGCGAGCAATGGCTGATCGGCTCGCCGCTGGGCGGGCTCGGCGTGCCGCGCAATACCCGCCGCAAGATGCTCATGATCGGCTGCGGCACCGGGATCGCCCCGCTGCGCGCCCAGCTCATGGCCATGACCGCGCGGCGCTCCAATCCCAAGGTGGATCTGTTCGTCGGCGGGCATTACCCGTGCGATCTCTACGATCTGGAGATCCTGAGCCAGCTGGCGCGCGCCAATAAGTGGCTCACCGTCAATCCGGTCACCGAGAGCAATGAGAACCCCTGGTGGCATTTCGCGGATTCCGATGAGCCCAAGGAGCTTCCGGGCTTACAACCGCGCCGGGTCGGTCAGATCGGCAAGATCGTGGCGGGATTCGGGCCGTGGGCGGATCGTGACGTGCAGATCGTCGGTTCACCTTCGATGGTGCAGACCACCAAGTTCCGGCTCATGGCCGCGGGGACCCCGACCCAGAACATTCGCCACGACCCGCTGTTCTGAATTTCCCCAACTCTCAGGGGCTCTCGGGGGGCTTCGCCCCCCGAACCCCCGCTCTCAAAACCCTTCGTAGCGAATGTTTTCGCGCGGCGTCCCGGTCGCGATGAGGCGATCCACCACGGCCTGCACCTGGCCGGAATTGCCGCACACCAGAATCTGCTGGTGATCGAAGGGCGCGAATCGCGCGACGGCCTCGGCGAGGGTCCCCGGCAGCATTTCCTCCGGCTGGAAGCCGACATCCACCTTGCACGCCTCGTACCAGGCATCGGCGCGGCTGGGATCGTGTTCGTCCTGCACCACCGGAAGCACTGTGAGCCAAGGGAATTGCTCGGTCAGCAGGTAGAGCATGTCGGCGGCGTAGAGATCGCGCGGATACCGCCCGCCGAAGAACAGGGTGAGGTTCGGCGGAGTGGCGCGGCGGGACAGGTCCAGCAGCAGCGCGCGCAGCGGGGCCAGGCCGATGCCATCGGCGATCATGACGATCTCGGTGGCATCCTCGTCCACCGTGAGCCAGCCGCCCGGATTGCTGATCCGCCATTCGTCCCCGGCGCGGGTGTCCGAGACCAGCGAGCCGCTGCACCAGCCGCCGGGCACGGTGCGCACATGGAATTCCAGCTTGCCGTCCAGCGAGGGCGGCAGGGCGGAATACAAGCGCCGCGCGATATTCGGATGCTGCGGCGTGCGCACCTCCATCGACTGCCCGGCCGCGAACGGCACGAACTCGCCGATCAGCCGGATCACCGTGAGGTCCTCGCGCAGCCGGTGCGCGCCCACCACCGTCGCCGACCATTCCCCGTCCCCGGTGCCGGGCCCGGGCGCGGACGGGGCCGCGGCCCGACCGGCCGCCGGATACCCGTCCGGCGGCGGGGTATCCGGTGTGACGATGGGTAGTTCGTCGGTATCGGCGTAGGACGGCACCGCCTTGATGATCGGGAACTCGTCGGTATCGTCCGGGCCGCGCGTCAAGGCAAACTCCTGATCATCGAAATATGTTGTGCTACACCGAATCCCGAATCTAGACGGGATCGGACATGATGTTCCGCTCCGGGGTGCCCACCGCGAGCAGCGCCCGCTTGGTATCGGCGATCATGCGGGCCGACCCGGCGATCTGGATCTGCCGGTCCGCCCAGGCGCCGAAACTGGCCACCACCGCGCCCAGGTTACCGATGAGCCGGCGGTGCATGCCGAACGGCGTCTCGGCCGGCGGATACGGATGCCACCACGGGTTGGTCTCGTTCTCGCACACCGGAATCACGGTCAGCCACGGATTGCTCTGCGAGAGCTGCCACATGTTCTCCACATCGTAGAGATCGCAGGGATAGCGCCCGCCCATGAACAGGTGCACGCGCGGATTGATGCCGCGCCGGCCCATCTCGATCAGCTGGGCGCGAATCGGCGCGATGCCGGTGCCCGAGCTGATCATCAGCACATCCTTGCGGCTGCTCAGATCCACGTGCAGGCCGCCCAGCGGCGCGGCGATCATCCAGCGGTCGCCGACCTTGGTCTCGTTCACGATGGCCGGGCTCACCCAGCCGGTGCGGACCTTGCGCACATGGAATTCGATCTCCCCGTAGGGATTGGTGGGGATGGCCGGCGACAGGTACCGCCACATCTTGGGCCGCTGCGGAATGGCCACCGGAACGTACTGCCCGGCCCCGTACGGTATCGGCGTATCCGACTGCAGCCGCACAATGGCCAGATCGTCCACCACCCGCCGGTGCCCGACCACCGTCGCCTCCCAATAGGGTTGCGATTTGTCGGAATTGGCGCCGATGGCCATGGACGCCGAGATCAGGATGGTGACATCGCGCCACCCGGCCTCCAATTGCCGGTTCCAGTGCCCGACCCCGTTGTAACTGCGGAAGGCCGAGAGCAGCGCACGACCCGCGATGTCGTAGTGCGCCGCCTCCACGCCGTACTTGCGGTGATCGCGCGCCAGCTGCTCCAGGAAGCGCTGGGCGCGATCCCAGTCCTCCAGATTGTCGAGGACGAACTGGATGGCGGTGACGAGGCGTTTCGCCTGCATGTCCATGGCGGAGGGGAACAGCTCCCGCAGGGCGGGTATCTCCGCGAAAAGGTGACCGTAGAACGCGCTGATCAGTCGTTCGGGCCCGTGCTGGGCCTCGACGACTGTCCGAAAGTTTGCGCGGACCAGCGCTGCCGAACGCGCATCCACGACGTCGAGCTTTCCTTCCTGTGCTGCTACCCCGGACGAGCCCGGTTCCGGGCCGCCCTCCGCGTCAAGTATCCCTGAAAAAACGGTGGTCGCACGGATATAGCCAAGCTGGGGTCATTTGTGTAACCGAAGGTTCAGATGACCAGCACCGTCTTGCCGCGTGCGCCGGATGCGCCGATAACTTCCGGGGCGTCGGCGAGCGGCGGGGTGGCGTCGATGGGGACCACCAGATCGCCATTGCCGACATCGCGCAGCAGCTCCCGCAACTCGGGTGCGCCGCCGTGGGATTCGAAGTTGCCGCCGGTTATCCCGCGCCGCTTCAGCTCGTCCTCGTCGGCGGACCGGACGGTGGTGTAGGCCGCGCCGCCCGCCTTGACGAGCTCCAGGTGCCGGGCGAAGACCTCCGGCGGGCTGACCAGATCGAAGAGCACGTCGACCCCGCCCGGCACGGTGATGCGCACCGAATCGGCGATCGACAGTTCGGCCGTCTGCTGCCGGGTGGGGGAATCGCCGACCGGGATCCGCCCGTAGTTGACCACCTCGGCCGCGCCCAGTCGCAGCATCCGATCGGTGGCGTCGGGCCGCGCGGTGGCGATGACGTGCGCGCCCGCCAGGGTCGCCAACTGCACCAGATACGACCCGACCCCGCCGGTCGCCCCGACCACCAGCACCGTCTGCCCGGTCCCCACCCCGGCGGCGTGCACCAGGTCGAGCGCGGTGATGCCCGCGGTGGGCAGCGCCGCGGCCTGGATGGCGGTGATCTCGTCGGGGATCTTGGCAATGCTGCTGACTCGCGGGACCACGATGTACTCGGCGAAGGTGCCGTGCCCGACCGGCGGTATGAGGAACTTGCCGACCACTCGCTCGCCGATCTCGAAATCCGTCACGTCGGGCCCCACCGCCGACACGCTGCCCGCGCCGTCGACGCCCGGTATGAGCGGAAAGTCGTGCGGCAGCTTGCCGTCCAGGAAGCCGTCGATCACCCGTTTGTCGAACGGATTGACCCCGGCCGCCTCCAGCTGGATCTGAATCTGCCCCGGTCCGGGCGCGGGGACCGGCATATCCGCCGGTTCGGGAGTGCCGCCGAATTCTCGAATCACGATCGCGCGCATGAGGCTCCATTCGTTCGGAACTACCGGGACGGAACGGGCTGAGGTGATGCGTCGACGAACTGGTTCCAGCGTAGCGTTGTGTGTGACTTACGTCCCTCTGGTGCCGTTGTCGAAAACTCGTCAGACTTGAGCGGAACAGACTCAACTTCTGCCGCGTTGGATCGAGTAAACGACTAGTAGGAAGGTGACAGTGGACTCGTTCAATCCCACCACCAAGACTCAGGCGGCCCTGACCGCCGCATTGCAAGCGGCCTCCGCCGCCGGCAATCCGGAGATCCGTCCGGCGCACTTGCTGGTGGCGTTGCTGGATCAGACCGACGGCATCGCCGCCCCGCTGCTGAAGGCCGTCGCAGTCGACCCGGCGACGGTCCGGCGCGAGGCCCAGGACATCGTCGACCGCCTGCCCCGCGCCAGCGGCGCGACCACCACCCCGCAGCTCGGGCGCGAGGCCCTGGCCGCCGTCACCGCGGCCCAGCGGCTCGCCACCGAGATGGGCGACGAATACGTCTCCACCGAGCACCTCATGGTCGGCCTGGCCGCCGGCGACTCGGACATCTCGCAGCTGCTGCTGAAGTACGGCGCCACCGCGGACAATCTGCGCGAGGCGTTCACCGCCGTGCGCGGCAACACCCGCGTCACCACCCCCGATCCCGAGGGCAGCTATCAAGCCCTGGAGAAGTACTCCACCGATCTCACCGCCGCCGCCCGCGAGGGCAAGCTGGATCCGGTCATCGGGCGCGACGCCGAGATCCGGCGCGTGGTGCAGGTGCTGTCGCGGCGCACCAAGAACAATCCGGTGCTCATCGGCGAGCCGGGCGTGGGCAAGACCGCCATCGTGGAGGGGCTGGCGCAGCGCATCATCGCCGGCGACGTCCCGGAATCGCTGCGCGGCAAGAAGCTCATCTCGCTCGACCTGGGCGCCATGGTCGCGGGCGCGAAGTACCGCGGTGAATTCGAGGAGCGGCTCAAGGCGGTGCTGGAGGAGATCAAATCCAGTGCGGGACAGATCATCACCTTCATCGACGAGCTGCACACCATTGTCGGCGCGGGCGCGACCGGCGAATCCGCCATGGACGCCGGGAACATGATCAAGCCCATGCTGGCGCGCGGCGAGCTGCGCCTGGTCGGCGCCACCACGCTCGACGAGTACCGCCAGCACATCGAGAAGGACCCGGCCCTGGAGCGCCGCTTCCAGCAGGTCCTGGTGGGCGAACCGTCGGTGGAGGACACCGTCGGCATCCTGCGCGGGCTCAAGGAGCGTTACGAGGTGCATCACGGCGTGCGCATCACCGACTCCGCGCTGGTCGCCGCCGCCACCCTGTCGGATCGCTACATCACCTCGCGCTTCCTGCCGGACAAGGCCATCGACCTGGTGGACGAGTCCGCCTCGCGGCTGCGCATGGAAATCGACTCCCGCCCGGTCGAGATCGATCAGGTGGAGCGCGCCGTGCGCCGCCTGGAGATCGAGGAGATGGCGCTGGCCAAGGAGACCGACGAGGCCTCCAAGCAGCGCCTGGAGAAGTTGCGCTCCGAGCTCGCCGACGACCGGGAGAAGCTCAACCAGCTGACCACCCGCTGGCAGAACGAGAAGACCGCCATCGACTCGGTGCGCGTCATCAAGGAGGAACTGGAGACGCTCAAGGGCGAATCCGATCGCGCCGAGCGCGACGGCGACCTGGGCAAGGCCGCCGAACTCCGGTACGGGCGAATCCCCAAGCTGGAGAAGGAACTCACCGAGGCCGAGGCCAAGGCCAAGGGCGCGGCCGACGGCGACGTCATGCTCAAGGAGGAGGTCGGACCGGACGATATCGCCGAGGTGGTGTCGGCGTGGACCGGTGTGCCCGTGGGCAAGATGATGGAGGGCGAGACCCAGAAGCTGCTCCGCATGGAGGAGGAACTGGGCAAGCGCGTCGTCGGGCAGGCCGAAGCGGTGCAGGCGGTCTCGGACGCGGTGCGCCGCGCCCGCGCCGGCGTCGCCGATCCGAACCGGCCGACCGGCTCGTTCATGTTCGTGGGCCCCACCGGCGTGGGCAAGACCGAGCTCGCGAAGGCGTTGGCGGACTTCCTGTTCGACGACGAGCGCGCCATGGTCCGCATCGATATGAGCGAGTACAGCGAGAAGCACTCGGTGGCCCGCCTGGTCGGCGCGCCCCCGGGCTACGTCGGCTACGACCAGGGTGGCCAGCTCACCGAGGCGGTGCGCCGGCGGCCGTACACGGTGGTGCTGTTCGACGAGATCGAGAAGGCCCACCCGGACGTGTTCGACATCCTGCTGCAGGTGCTCGACGAAGGCCGGTTGACCGACAGTCAGGGCCGCACGGTCGATTTCCGCAACACCATCCTCATCCTGACCTCCAATCTGGGTGCGGGCGGCGACAAGGATTTCGTCATGAACTCGGTGCGCGCCGCGTTCAAGCCGGAATTCCTCAACCGGCTCGACGATGTGGTCATGTTCCACGCCCTCGACGAGGAGCAGCTGGAGACCATTGTCGACATCCAGCTGGACCAGTTGCAGAAGCGGCTGTCCCAGCGCCGGCTGAAGCTGGACGTCTCCGACTCGGCCCGCTTCTGGCTGGCCGTGCGCGGCTACGACCCGGCCTACGGCGCCCGCCCGCTGCGCCGGCTCATCCAGCAGTCCATCGGCGACACCCTCGCCAAGGAACTGCTGGCCGGCGAGGTCCAGGACGGCGACACGGTGAAGGTCAATGTGAGCGGAGACGGCGACCACCTCATCGTCGGCCGCTGAATCGGGCGAATCGCACACCGCGCGGTGTAGTTCTGCGCCGCGCGGTGTGCCGCCGCCTACCCTGGAGGCCATGACCAACCCCAGCGATCCGTGGTCGCGGCGGCCGGACCCCGATCCGGTGGACGGGCCGACCGAGAAGGTCGGTCGGGCCGGCGGGCCGGCCGGGCACACCGCGGAGGCAGGTGCGGCGTGCGGGCCCACCGAGAACTACGCGGCGCCCACCGACTATTTCGCGCAGCCGCCCGGGCCGGACGCCACCCGCGTGATGCCGCCGCCCGACGCCGCCTGGGGCGCCTACGAGAGCGGCGGCGGGTACGCGCCGACGAGCAGCTACGAAACCCAGTACCTGCAGCCGGGCGCGTACGCGCCGCCCGGCGCGGGCGGATATCCCGGCTACCCGGTCGCCCCCGGCGGCCCCGGCGGTCATCAGTCCGGCGGCTATCCGCCCCCGGCCGGTCCGCAACCGCCCAAGCGCAACAAGAACCTGTGGGTCGTCCTCGGCATCGCGGCCTTCGTGCTGGTCGCGCTGGCCGGTGTGAGCGTGGGAGTGCTACTGGCGAACAAGGATTCGTCCTCCGACACGGCGTCCTCGACGCGGACCACCACCGGCAACGCCTTCCCGATTCCCCTCGACACCGGCACCTCGGCGGTGCCACTACCCAGCGGCATTCCGCAGATTCCCGGCTTCGGCGATATCGAGGGCCTGGGCGCGGACATGGGCACCATCGCCAGCAATGACGGCAAGACGCTCACCATGACCACTCTGGCCGGCGATACCGTCACCGTGAAAACGGATGCGAGCACCCAGGTGATCTCGCTGTCCAGCACCACCGTCGCGGACCTGAAGGTCGGCGAGATGGTGATGGTGGAGGGGGACAAGGCGGCCGACGGATCCATTCAGGCCAAGATCATCATCAGCACCTCGCTGCCGAGCGCGCCCCGATGAGCCCCCCTCATGGTTCGCGGCCGTCCCGATTCTGGACTGAGCGGAGCGGGGGAGGGAAGCGGAGGGAGGGAAGAATCGGAACCCCGGGGCCGCGAACCCGCCCGGAGCGAAGCGCAGGGCAAAATCGGCACAGCGTACCGGGCATTTCACGTCCCGGCTGGATAGGGTAGGCGGCGATGACGGCTATATGGTTCGGGTTGGCGGCGATCGCGCTCGTGGGTGCGATCGTGCTGCTCTATTTCGATCGGCTGCAACGGCAGCGCACCGGGCATGTGCGGCAGGTCTGGGCGAAATCCCAGGGCTACACCTATGTTTCGGTGGAACCGGCGCTGGCTTCCACCTGGCGGCGCGGCGCGCTGGCCAAGCTCGGCTATCTGTCGGCGGTGGACGTGGTGTCCGGCAACCGCAAGGGCGAGAAGTTCGTGCTCTTCGATCTGGAGGACGCCGCCACCCTGGTCGCGGTGCGCCGGCAGATCGGCTCGGACATCGATATCGACCTGCGGCTCAAGACCGCCGCGCCGCCCAAGGACCACGATCTGGAACTGCTCGGCGCCATCGGCGATCGGGTGGTGTTCGCCACCAATCCGGATATCGCCCGGCACGCCGTGGACCAGCGCATGGTGGCGTTCATCGAATCGCTGCCCGACACCGTGCAGCAGCTGTGGAGCGAGGGCAACTGGACCCTCGGCATGCTGCCGGTCGGCTCCACCTCCAAGGACTGGGAGACCGCCATCGACGCGGTGCTGCGGCTGTCCGGTCTGCTGCACGTGCTGCCGCCGGTCATCAGCTCCGAGCGCGCCCGCGACGATCTGCCCGAACCCGGCCGCTCGCACCCGGTTCCGGAGGACGACGACTACGACGGCTACGACGAGGACGGCGACTACGAGGCCGAGCGCCCGACCGCCCGCACCCAGCCGGCCCGCCGCCCCGAACCCGAGGACGAGGACGACTACAGCCCGCTGGTGCACGATATCGCCGGCGACGAATCCGATGCCGGCTCCGATTCCGAGCCCGAATCCTGGCGTCCCGCACTAAAAGTCGTGCCCGACCCGCGCAACCGCCCGCGCCGCAACTGGCCGCCCGCCCCGGAAGAGGAAGAGGACTGGGCCGCCGAGGACGCCCGCCGCGCCGCCGAATACCCGGACGACGAATACGCCGACCCCGAGGACTGGCCCGACGAGGAACCCGAGGACGACCGCGAACCCGAAGAAGGCTGGCGCAAGGACCAGGGCCGCAGCGCCCCACCCGGCGGCCCCTTCCACCCCGGCTTCCGCCCCTACCAGGGCCCAGCTCCCCGCTGACCGAGACCGTCACCTCGAGTGTCCTAGCGCGTTGTTCCCGCGCCAGAGGGGGCGAGGGACAAGAATGGGTGCGCAGTCTCGGTCACCGGCGACCGTGCCCCTGTCTGTCGAGCGATGGGTAATCGATGACCGAGAGCTCTCCCGTATCGCGCCTGCCCGGCGCGCACCGGCCGGTGGCCGTGGTCACCGGGCCGACCTCGGGTATCGGCGCGGCGTACGCCATCCGCCTCGCCTCGCTCGGCTACGACCTGGTGCTGGTGGCGCGCGACGAGCAGCGGCTCGCCGCGCTGGCGCACGATTGCGAGGTGCGCTTCGGGGCGCGGGCGCAGGTGCTGCCCGCGGACCTGGCGCGCGCCGAGGACCGTGAGCGGGTCGCGGCGCGGCTCGCCGAAGGTGTCGAATTCCTGGTCAACAATGCGGGATTCGGGAATTCGGGCGAGTTCTGGACTGTGGATCCGGAGCTGCTGCAACGCCAGCTGGACGTGAACGTGACCGCTGTCGTGCAGCTGACCCGGGCGGCGGTGCCGCCCATGCTGCACGCGGCCAATGGCACGGTGGTCAATGTGGCCAGCATGGCCGGCCTGATACCCGGGAGGGGCTCGACCTACTCGGCCTCCAAGGCGTACGTCGTATCCTTTTCGCAAGGGCTGGCGGGCGGGCTGGCCGGGACCGGCGTCCGGGTGCAGGCATTGTGCCCGGGACTCGTCCGCACCGAATTCCATGAGCGAGCCGGAATCGATACGGGTTCGCTGCCGCGACAGCTGTGGTTGACCGTGGACGAGGTAGTGGCCGGGTCGCTCGCTGATCTGGAGAAGAACCGGGTGATCAGCGTGCCCGGAATGCAGTACAAAGCGATCGCTGCGGTCGCCGGACTGATCCCCCGGTCGCTGGTGACCCGCCTGAATCGGGGCCTGTTCAACGCACGCGGAAGGACATAGACACAGAAATGCCGGTAACGACGACCGATCGAGATAGATTGGCGGACCTGGTGCGCGAGCTCGCTGTCGTGCACGGCAAGGTGACCCTGTCCTCGGGCAAGGAAGCCGACTACTACGTGGATCTGCGCCGCGCCACCCTGCATCACGAGGCGGCGCCGCTGATCGGCAAGCTGCTGCGCGAGCTGGTGGCGGACTGGGACTTCGACTCGGTCGGCGGGCTCACCATGGGCGCGGACCCGGTGGCGGCCGCGGTCATGCACGCGCCGGGCCGGCCCATCGACGCCTTCGTGGTGCGCAAGGCGGCCAAGTCACACGGTATGCAGCGGCAGATCGAGGGCCCGGACATCGTGGGCAAGCGGGTGCTGGTGGTGGAGGACACCACGACCACCGGCAACTCGCCGCTGACCGCTGTGCGCGCGCTCCGCGACGCCGGAGCAATCGTGGTCGGGGTGGCCACGGTGGTGGATCGGGAGACCGGCGCGGACGGCGTCATCGCGGCCGAGGGCCTCGAATACCGTTCGATTCTCGGCCTCAAAGATCTTGCCCTGGGTTAACCATTTGTTCTGAGTTAGCCTGGTCCTGGTCTTCTGTCCGACAACGAAGTCGACACGCTGTTGTGAAGGGTTGAGTCACCTGTGGTGAGCATTGCGGTCAACAAGGGTCATCAGAATGTCGCGATGCTCGGCATCGGGGCATACCGCCCCCAGCGCCTCGTCAGCAACGCCGAGGTGTGCGAGGTGCTCGACTCCACTCCCGAGTGGATCTTCGACCGCACCGGGATCAGCAACCGGCGCTGGATCAGCGGTGACGAGACGCTGCGCACCATGGCGGTGGCGGCGGGCGATCGCGCGCTGCGGAACACCGGCCTCGATCGCGCCAAGATCGGCGCGCTGATCCTGTGCACCTCCAGCTGGCTCAAGCTCACCCCGCACGGCGCGCCCACCATCGCCTCGGATCTCGGCATCAATGGCATCCCGGCCTTCGATCTGACCTCCGGCTGCGGCGGCTTCGGCTACGGCCTCGGCGTGGCGGCGGATATGATCCGCTCCGGCTCGGCCGAATACATCCTGGTCATCGGCGCCGAGACCATGACCGTCGGCCTCGACCCGACCGACCGCGGCACCGCCATGATCTTCGGTGACGGCGCCGGCGCGGTCGTGGTCGGGCCCGCCGAGGAGAACGGCATCTCCCCGACGGTGTGGGGCAGCGACGGCGAGAACGCCGAGGCCATCGCCCAGGACGTCGACTTCCTGGAATTCATGAACAAGGCGCAGCGGCTGCAGGGCACCGATCCGGCGGTCGAGCCCGTCGGCCGCATGTCGCTGCACATGGAGGGCCCCAAGGTCTTCCGCTGGGCCGCGGTCACCCTGCCGCGCGCCCTGTCCAGCGCCATCGAGGTGTCGGGCGTGGCCAAGGAGGACATCGAGGTGTTCATCCCGCATCAGGCCAATGCCCGCATCAACGAGCTGATGAAGAAGAACCTGGGCCTGGCCGACGACATCCCCATGGCCAATGACATCGAGAACACCGGCAATACCTCGGCGGCCTCGATCCCGCTGGCCATGGAGGAGATGCTGGTCACCGGCAAGGCCAAGGGCGGCCAGCTGGCCCTGCTGCTGGGCTTCGGCGCCGGGCTGTCCTACGCCGGTCAGGTCGCGGTGCTGCCGCCGGCTCCGGCGGAGCCCAGCTTCTAGTCATGGCCCGACCGTTTCGCGCCGCCTTCGCCGGCGCCGCGGCGGTGACGGTGTTCGGCGCCGTCACCGGCCGCGACAAGCTGCAATGGCTCGCCAAGCCGCTCCTGATGCCGTTGCTGGCGGCCGATGTGGCGGTCAACGGCTCGGAGATGGACCCCGCCGACCGGGCCGTGCTGCTCGGCTCGCTGGCCGCCGCGACGGTCGGCGACGTGCTGCTCATCGAACCGGACAATGATCGCCGATTGGTCGCGGGCGCATCGTCTTTCGCGGTCATGCAGTCGGGCTACTCGTGGCTGTGGTGGCGCCGTGGCGCCCGCCCGCGGCCGCGGATCGCGGGCCAGCGGCTGGCGGCCTGGCTGGGTGCGGCCGCCCTCATGCGGGCCAAGGCCCCGGCGGTCGCCGCGCCGCTCACCGCCTATGGCGCGACGCTGGGGACCGCCGCCACCCTGGCCTCCGACCCCGGTCTCGCGCCCGAGGCGAAAAACATTGCGGGACTGAATATCCCGAACAGCGACGCGCGCAGCCGACTCGGCCTGGGCGCGCTGTTGTTCACCCTCTCCGATGGCCTCATCGTGCTGCGCAAGATCTTCGCGCGCAGCGAGAAGTCGCGCCGCGTCACCGAGGGCGTCATCCTCGGCACCTACGCCGCGGCGCAATACCTCCTCGCCGACCCGCGCGCGCACCGCCCCTAGTCATCCCGGAACGAGGGGGTGAAAGCACGCCGGAATGACGGGGAGGACCTCAGCGGGCGCGGAGCGCCGACAGCAGGGCGTCGCCGTCCGCTCCGGCCCACCAGGCGGTGTGGCCGAGAAAGTAGTCCCGGTAGGCGATTTCGGCATTGTCGGGATTGCCGCCGGGGACCACGCTGAGGAAGTAGTCGATTTCCGACAGCTCGTATTCGGCGTGCACCAGCGGGACGAGTTCGGGCAGGGCCAGGGATTCGATGACGCTGAGCGGGCGGAGGGATTCGTAGCCGTTCAGGAAGTCTTCCACCTGCTCGAACTGCACGTGCGCGGGGCCGCCGTCGCGCAGTGAGATCCAGTCCACGGCACTGCGTTCGAGGGCGAGGGCGATGTCGTGGACGGCGGTGGTGCGGTCGCAGAGGCCGAAATCGATGACCGTCGACGGGGTTTCGCCGGCCCACAGCAGGTTGGTGCCGTGCCAGTCATTGTGCGTCCACAGTGGTTCGAGCTCGTCGAGCCAGGGGTAGAGGCGGGCATGGAAGGGCAGTTGCAGGCGCTCGACATCGGCGCGCCAGCGTTGTGAGGTGAGGAAGATGCCGAGATCGGGGCGGGTCGCGGCGAGCCGTTCGATGGCGCCGATCGGGTCCAGGGAGGCGAAGACGGTGAAGCTGGCCAGCAGCGGGCGCGGCGGGCGCGGGGGAGCGTCGTAACCGGTTGCGGCCAGGTGCAATCGGGCGAGCATGCGGCCGGCTGCCTCGGCTTGGGCGCGGGAGAGATACGGCGACCAGGAGAAGGCGCCGCGATAGAGATCCTCGCCGCTGCCGAGTTCCTGCACCTCGTAGACGAATTCGCCGTCCTCGCGGGTGCGCAGCACCTCCGGGACCGGAATTCCGCGCTCGCGCAGGTGATTCATGAAACCGTGTTCCTCGCCCAGCGCCGCCGCGTCCCGCAGCGTGCACGGCAGGCGTTTGACGATCACCGTTTCGCCGTCGCCCGCCCGCACCCGCGCGGTGGCGGAAAGCGGACGGGGACTGCGCCATTCGATGACGGCGTCGCCGCCGAGCAGCGCCCCGACCTCCGCCGCGGACAGCGGCGGCCAGTCGGGTTCGACCAGCGGATCCGAGCCCATCCCGAAAACCCGGTCCCCCGTCGCCCACCCGTCGCCCGACCACCGCCCCTCATCGGATCGCTGCGCGATGCGGCGCCTCATTCAACCCCTCCGCCGCTCGACGAACACGATGATGCCGGTGACCGCCGCGGCCACCAGGAACGAGAACAGCGACGCCGACGTCCACCACTGCGCGCGCATCCCGGTGGCGTCCTGCACCTTCGTCCAGAAGTCCGCCCACCAGCTGATGGACCCCGGATTGAGCAGCTGATACGTCATGAATCCGCAGGCCCACGGCAGCAGCATGAGCGGCCGGGCGGGCGCGTCCTGGGTGAGGTTCCAGCCGTGCCGCCCGCTGCCGAAGAAGTAGTCCACGATGAGCACCGCGCACAGCGGCACGAAGACCGAGCCGATCAGGTACAGGAAGTTGGCGTATCCGCTGAAGTCGCGCACCGGCAGCGCCAGCAGGGTCACGACCGTGCCCACGCCCAGGGCCAGCACGCGGCGGTCGATGCGCGGCAGCAGGTTCTGGATGGACATCACCGTCGAGTACACATTGGCGAAGGACTGATCCGCCTCGCGCAGCACCAGCACCGCGAAGAACGCCCAGCCCGCGGTCACGCCGAGGAAGGTGTCGAAGATCCTGGTGGCGTCCCCGCCCGCCTGCAGGATGGCCAGAATGCCCAGGAAGTAGCACCAGATCTGGGCCGTGGAGTAGCCGATGATGGTGGCCCCGGCGGCGGTGCGCGCCCGCAGCGAGTGCCGGGTGTAGTCGGCGGCCAGCGGCACGAACGACACCGCGACGGCGAGGGTGGTGTCCACGGCGGGGAAGAATCCGCTCCAGTCGGTGTCTTCCGGCGCCGGAATCGGTTGCCGCAGTAGCTGAACCGAGAAGTAGACGAGCGCGATGCCCACCGCGACCGTGATGTACTTGCGCAGGATGTGCAGCACCCGCAGCGGCCAGATGGCCATGACGGTCGAGAGCACGCCGGCCGCCACGATGACCAGTCCGTGCGGCACCCGGTCGTCGGCCAGCGCGGAGACGCCCAGCGCGATGACGGTCAGCTCGTACACGCCCCACCCGATGCACTGCACGATATTGGCGAGCGTCGGCAGATACGACAGCTTGGTGCCGAACAGCCCGCGCAGCACCGCCATGGCCGGCGCCCCGGTGCGGGTGCCCACCATGCCGGTGCCGGCGACCATGGCGGTGCCGACCAGGGTGCCCAGCAGGGTGGCCAGCAATGCCCCGGCGATCGGCAGCGGCGGATGGCCGGTCGGGAACAGCACATAGGCCGCGCCGCTGAAGCCGATGAGGCTGACGCCCAGGTTGAACCAGAAGGCCGCCTGATCGGCGAAGCTGAGCGTGCGCGGCGGCTCGGTGTCGAGCAGCAGCGGCGCTTCCTGGTCCGCGTCCTTGCGACTCTCGGGCGTAGCGGTGGTCATGGGCTGTGATGCTACGGGCCGCGCCGGGCAAAACGGGCAGCTAGCCGACGTGCCTCGTCCCCCCGGACCGTCGGGTTTCGCTGTGTTCAGAGGCAGATCATGATCCGGTCGCGATTGCGCGGATCCACGCGGATCGAGATCGTCCCGCCCACAGTGATTTTCGGCCGCACCACCGGTTCCACATCGAAGACGACCGTGCCGTGATAGGTCTCCGAGCCCGGTACGACCAGTTCCAGATCGAGTTCGGTGAGCTCGGTGCAGTGGTCGGTCGGCAGCAGCGGGTGCACGCCCTCGATGGTCGCCCAGCCCTCCAGCCCGTGCCGCAGCAACCGGCGGTCCGCCCGGGTGGGGCGCTGGGCGAGGAGCATTCCGATGCCGAGGAAGGATCCGAACAGGCCGACCAGTGTGATCACCTGGACGGGCAGCGTGCCGGGCGGTGTCAGCGGCATCAGCCAGCCGAGCCAGACCGCGAGGGCGATGACGTAGGCGACGGTCACGCCGAGCACTGTGCGGAGCATGCGCGCGTGGTCCATGACGACCTCCAAACCACGGCTTCCGGAATTCCAGGATAGTCCGGTATACCCCGCCCGGTGGCGGATCACACGAGGTCAGGCGGGCGAACGGAGGGCGATCAGTGCATCCAGATCGAGTGGCAGGGCAATGCCGTCGAGGTCGAGGGTCACCTGCCCGGAGTATTGACCGGTCATCTCGTACCGGGTGCCCTGCAGCTTGTGCGCGGTCAGCCGCACCGACCCCTGGATGTCCAGCAGCCAGTAGTGCGCGATCCCGCATTCGGCGTACTCGGCGAACTTCATGACCCGGTCCACCCGCCGCGATCCGGGCGAGAGGATCTCGATGGCCGTCAGCACGTCCGCGGGCCGCACCCGGGTCGCATGCGCGGCCCCGGCCGCACCGCCCACCACCAGCACATCCGGCACCCGCACCGTCGGCGGCGTCCCCTCGTCCACCACCAGTTCGATGCGCGCCAGGGCCGCGACGCGCCGCGGCAGCGCCCGCTCCAGCTGGGCGGCCAGCCGCCATACCGCCAGCTGATGCCGCGGCGGCTGCGGGGCCAGGACCAGCACTCCGTCCACCAATTCGCGGGCCTGCCCGCGCTGCAGCTCCGGTAGCGCCGACCACTCCGCGAGGGTCAATAGGTGATCAGGCCAGTACGCAACAGCTTTCAGCAATTCCGCGGAACTCGACCGGGTCATGCGGTGTCCTTTCCGGCATGAGCGGGGCCCTGCGTGGTTACGCTCCGCTGCCGCCTCCGGGCCTGACCGTTCATGCCGCCAGTCTTCCACGGTCCGCAACCGCGCAGCGACGTTTCACCCCTTCAACCGGAGAACCGCCAGCACGCGCCGGTGATGCATATCCGAGGGCGGCAGTTCCAGTTTGGTGAAGATGTTGCCGATGTGTTTTTCCACCGCGCGTTCGGTCACCGTGAGCGCCTCCGCGATGGCGGCATTGGACAGCCCCTGTGCCATGCGTTCGAGCACCTCGCGCTCGCGCGGGGTGAGCCGGGCGAGCGAATCCTGTTGCCGGGCAGCGCCCATGAGCTGGCTCACCACTTCCGGATCGAGGGCGGTGCCGCCGGTGGCGACGCGGTGCAGGGCATCGGTGAAATCGCCGATATCGGCGACCCGGTCCTTGAGCAGATAGCCGACGCCGCCGGCCCCGGCGGCGAGAAGTTCGGTGGCGTACCGGGTTTCGATCCATTGCGAAAAGACCAGTACGCCTGTTTCGGGATGGCTGCGCCGCAGTTCCAGGGCCGCCAGCAGCCCCTCATCGGTGAAACTGGGCGGCATGCGCACATCCACCACGGCCACATCCGGCCGATGCTCGGCCACCGCCGCGCGCAGCGCCGCGGCATCGCCCACCGCGGCCTGTACCTGGTAGCCGCGCTCGGCCAGCAGTGCGGTCAAGCCGTCGCGGAGGATGGCATTGTCCTCCGCGACGATCACCCGGAGCGGGGCGTTCATTGCGGTCCCGCCAGGGGGAGGGTCATGGTGACCACGGTAGGCCCGCCGATCGGACTGTCGACCAGCAGATAGCCGTCCACCGCGCGGGCCCGCGCCGCCAGCCCCGAAAGCCCGCCGCCGACAGCGCGCTCCGCGGTGCTGTCCAGGGGTTGCAGCGCCCCGCCGGTGCCGTTGTCGCGCACGCTCACCGCGATCATGTCCGTGCCGGTGGGCAGCACCGACACCCAGATGCGATCGGCGCCCGCGTGTTTCACCACATTGGTGAGCAGCTCCGCGACCGAGAAGTAGGCGATGGCCTCGATGGCCTGGCTGGGCCGCTGCGGCAGCATGACGCGCAGCTCCACCGGAATGGCGCAGCGCGCGGCGAGGGTCTGCAGTGCGGGCTCGAGCCCGAGGTCCAGGGCGGGCGGATGGATACCGCGCACCAATTCCCGCAATTCGGTCAGCGCTTCCTTGGAGCCGGCGCGGGCATCGGCGATGAGGGCCCCGGCATCCCCGCCGGCGGCCAGCCGCTCCTCGGCGCGGGCCAGCGTCATGGCAATGGTGACCAGGCGCGCCTGCGTGCCATCGTGCAGATCGCGTTCCAATTGCCGCAGCGTGGCGGCGGCGTCGTCGACGGCGGCGCGACGGCTCTCCTGCAGTTCCGCGATCCGCCGATCACGGGCGGTGGGGCTCAGCAGCAGCACCGTCAGCCACCGCTGCACCCAGCAGACGCCGCGGATCAGCCACGGCAGGAACAGACAGAGCACGATGCCGATGGCGGCGACGCCGAGGACCTGCGGCCAGGTTTCGATATAGGTGTCGTTGAACTGGAACAGCGAGTGGTGCTCGACGCCGTTCTCGTCGACATTGATCGGATGGATGAGCACCCAGGGGATGGGGGAGATGGCCGTGAACACCGCCATCGCAATGGTGACCAGCACGAAGTAGCCCAGCAGCACGCCCACGACCGCTTGGGTGAGCAGGAACAGCAGCGCCCGCCAACTGGTGCGGTCGGTGAACACGCTCTTGAACCAGCCGAGGAAGCCCGGTTCCGGACGGAAGTCCGCCGGCGCGGCCACCTCGGTGTCCAGTAAGCCGCGGGCAATCGCGCGGTAGACCCCGCCCCAGATCCGCCCGCCCAGGATGATCACCGCCAGAATCGGCAGGCCGACGACGAAGATCGAGAGGTACAGGCCGCCGCCGACACCGAAGAACAGGTAGCAGATCGCCAGGCAGCCGAGCACGAAAGCGACCACCAGATAAGCGAATTCCTTCCAGGTGCGAGCCTGGAAGGGGGCCGTCAGGATCGCGCGCAACACGGCGGCCGGGCCGGTGCGCACGGTGGAGTCGGGTACCGGTTCGGTCATCTCGAGCACGACTGTGGGTTGGTCGGCGGTTTCGCTCATGGTCCCCATCGTTGTTTGCCAGGGGTTGCGAGCGCGAGGGAGCAGACTCGGAAATCCCCGGTGGTGCTACCACCACCACCTAGCATCATGCCTATGACGTATGACTCGCCGCCGCCGGGCTACAACGCGCCGCCGCCCGGCTACTACGGTATGCCGCCGCAGGATCATCCACAGGCCACCATCATTCTCATTCTCGGCATTCTGAGTCTGGTGCTGTGCCAGTTCCTGGGTCCGGTGGCCTGGGTGATGGGCCGCCGGGCGCTCACCGAGATCGATGCCGCGCAGGGCCGGATCGGCGGACGCGGCATGGTGCAGGCCGGATACATCTGCGGGATCATCGCGACCGCGCTGCTCGTGCTGGGCGTGCTGGTCGTGCTCGCCGCCCTCGTCCTGGGTGGCTTGGTCGGTACCTCCTCGACCTGACGGGCCGTCTGGCTCGCCGCGCACGCCCGCATCCAAATACGATGCGGCCGTGAGCTATCCCGAATACCAGTACAACCCGTACCCGGAGCAGCCGTTTCCGGGTTACCGGCCGCCGGCGGACCATCCGCAGGCCACCACCATTCTGGTGCTGGGCATCCTGAGCCTGACCTGCTGCCAGCTGCTGGGCCCGGTGGCCTGGATCATGGGCCACAAGGCGCGCCGAGAGATCGACCGGTCCGGGGGCATGCTGGGCGGGCGCGGCAATGTGACGGCGGGATATGTCTGCGGGATCGTCGGCACCTGCCTGATGATCGCGCTGGGGCTGTTCTACGGCGCGGCCATCCTGATCGCCATCCTGGACAGCAGCTCGAGCAGCTACTGACCAGCCCATTAGGCTGGTCCGGGTGAGTCCCCTCCCGACCTCCGACGAATCGCTCGCCCCCGGTCCCACCGAATGGGGTGAACATCCGCACGGTGTCGGGCCGTGGCGTGACGAGTTCGGCACCGAGCCGCCCGCGGATCCGCGCCTGGATCCGGAACTGCTCGCGCACGGGGACCGCCGCAATGTGGTGGACGCCTACCGCTACTGGACCCGCGAGGCGATCGTCGCCGATATCGATCGCCGCCGCCACCCCTTCCACGTGGCCATCGAGAACTTCGGCCACGACGCCAATATCGGCACCGTGGTCCGCACCGCGAATGCCTTCGCCGCGGCGGCCGTCCACATCGTGGGACGCAAGCGCTGGAATCGGCGGGGCGCCATGGTGACCGACCGCTATCAGCACATCCGGCACCACACCGATATCGACGAGCTGCTGGGCTATGCGGCGGCCGCGGATCTCGCGGTGGTGGCGGTGGACAATGTGCCGGGCTCGGTACCGCTGGAAACCGCCCGGTTGCCTCGTAATTGCCTTCTGCTCTTCGGTCAGGAGGGGCCGGGCGTGACCGACGCGGCCAAGAACGCCGCGACCCTGACCGTCTCCATCGCGCAATTCGGCTCCACCCGCAGTATCAATGCGGGCGTCGCCGCCGGCATTGCCATGCACGCCTGGATTCGCCAGCACGCCGACCTGACTACTGCCTGGTAACCGCGCGGTATGGGGGTTCGGTAACAAATCAGCCACGAGGGGGGCTGCCCGACTGGCACCATATGTCCTATGACATCGCGGACCGGGCGCAATACCGAGCCGACCGCCGCGCTCTGGGCGGAGCGTGCCGATCTGGCGGAGTCCGCGATCGTATCCCGGCATCTGAGATCGCTATGGGGCATTCCGGGCACCTCGCTCGGGGTGGTGGGCTGGCCGCCGACGAAGCGGGACCGGACCTTCGCCTCCTGGCACTACTGGTGGCAGGCGCACCTCATCGACTGCGCGGTCGACGCCGCCAATCGCCACCCCACGCCCGCGCGGCAGCGCCGCATCCCGGCGATCGCGAAGGGCATGCGGATACGCAATATGCGCGGCTGGACCAATAACTACTACGACGATATGGCCTGGCTGGCAATATCTTTGGAGCGGGCCGAGCGCACGCAGGGCATCGAGGAGGTGCGGCGCGCGCTGGCCATCCTGGACAAAGAGCTCTTCGACGGATTCGACCCCCGATTCGGTGCGGTGCCGTGGCGCAAGGGATCCGACTTCTTCAATGCCCCCGCCAATGGCCCGGTGGGCATCGCGATGGCGCGGCTCGGCCGCTACGCCCGCGCCCAGGAGATCTCCGACTTCATCGACAACACCTTGCGGGACAAGGAGAGCGGTCTCATCTTCGACGGCATCCACCTGCCCTCGGGTGAGCTGGAAACGCCCGTCTACAGCTATTGCCAGGGCGTGGTGCTGGGACTGGAGACCGAACTGGCCGTGCACACCGGCGATCCCCGGCATGTCGAGCGCGCGCTGCGACTACTGTCCGCCGTCGAGGAACGCCTGGTCGCCGGTGGCGTCGTGGTCGGCGGCGGGGGTGGCGACGGCGGCCTGTTCAACGGGATCCTCATCCGCTATCTGGCGCTGACGGCGGTCATGCTGCCCGGCGAGGAGCCCGAGCACGGCACCGCCCGCCGCTCGGCCGCCGCCATTGTCCGCAATTCGGCCAAGGCCGCGTGGGAGAACCGGCTCGATGTGGAGGGCGAACCGCTGTTCGGCCACGATTGGCGGCAACCCGCCCAATTGCCGGGCATCAAGGGCGCGGGCCACAGCACCCCGGGCGGTTCGGTGAAGTCCTCGCGCAACCCGGAACGCGATCTGTCGGTGCAGCTTTCCGGCTGGAAGCTCATGGAGGCGGCGCACACGGTGACCGCCGCCGGGCTCTGAAACAGCCGCCCGGGTTGTCGGCGAACGCTCAGGCGTTGTGCCGGTGGACCTTGGGGAGCGGCACCGTTTCGGTGTCGAGGTCGAAATCCTCGGCGGGGCGCGCCATTTCCAGGCGGTACTGCCGAATCCCGACAATGGTGCCCAGAATCAGGCCGACCACGAGCGTGCCGATGACCGCGGGCATGAGCCAGGACATGTCCTCGATGAAACTGCCCGCGTAATAACCGATGAGCAGCAGCACCGGCGCCCAGATGATCGCCCCGATGGTGGAGGCGATGGTGTATTTGCGGTGATCCATCCCCGCGGCCCCCGCCACCAGCGGGCACAGCGTGCGCACCCACGGAATCCAGCGCGCCACCAGGACCGCCAGGAACCCGTGCCGGTGTAGCAGTTCGGCCACCCGCGTGAGGTTGCGGGTATTGATGTATTTGCCGTTCTTGCGCGCCACCAGGTGGTGCCCGGTGCGCTGGCCGATCACGTACCCGACCTGATTGCCCGCGATGGCCGCGATCATGGCGCCCACCGACAGCGCCCACACCTGCGCCTCGCCGGTGGCGTGCGCGGCCAGCACCACGCCGGCGGTGATGAGCATGGAGTCACCGGGCAGGAACAGCCCGATAATGAGCGCGCACTCCAGGAAGACGAAGGTCAGTACGACCGTCCAGACGAGCGCGGGCCCGGCTGTGTCGAGCGGGTTGAAACCGCCCATCGCGAGGTTCAGCGGGGTGGCGGTCAATTTCTCAGTGGGTGTGTTCGTTGGTGCGTGCGGGTGATTCAGCGGCGGTATCGGCCACGGTGTCCGAGCGACGGCCCAGCAACGCCTTCGCGACGGAGCCGACCATCGGCAGCACCGAGACGAACACGATGACCAAGAAGATGGCCTCGATGTTGTCCCGGATGAAGGGTACGTTGCCCAGGAAGTAGCCGAGCACGGTCACACCACCGCCCCACAGGATGGCGCCGACGATGTCGAAGGCCACATACTTGCGGTAGCTCATGGCCGAGACGCCCGCCAGCACCGGCACGAAGGTGCGGGCAATCGGGACGAATCGGGCCAGGATGATGGCAACCGGGCCCCACTTCTCGAAGAACTCGTGCGCCTCGGTGATGTACTTCTTCTTCAGGAAACGGCCGTCCTCACGGTGATAGAGAGCGGGCCCGAAGCCTTTGCGGCCGATCCAGTACGCGCACTGGTCGCCGAGGAAGGCCGTCAGCGCCACGGCGGGCGCGAGGATCCAGATCGAGACCGGCGGACTCGGCTGCGCCGCAAGCAGACCGCCGGTGAACAACAGCGAGTCGCCCGGCAGTAGCGGGAACAGCAGCCCCGTTTCGATGAAAACGATCACCAGGATGGCCGGCAACACCGCGTTCTTCAGCCACGACTCCGTCAGGAGGTACATGGGATCGAGAATCTGGGGCGTCGCCAGAGTGGTCGTCACGGTCTCGGAAGCGGCCAGCAAGGTCACGGCCACCACAGTACCGGTGATTCGCACATCACACCGAACCCTGAACCAACCTCACAAACTTGTCGGGTATTCCGAGGCCATTGCCGGTGGAAAACCGGACTGGCCTATGGTGTGGCCTGACAGAATTTGTTGTACGCAGCACACACAACGGAGGTCATTGTGCCCATCGCGACTCCGGAGATCTACGCCGAGATGATTGCTCGGGCCAAGGAGAACTCCTTCGCGTTCCCCGCGATCAACTGCACCTCGTCCGAGACGATCAACGCGGCCATCAAGGGCTTCGCGGATGCGGGCAGCGACGGCATCATCCAGTTCTCCACCGGCGGCGCTGAATTCGGCTCCGGCCTGGGTGTGAAGGACATGGTCACCGGCGCGGTCGCGCTGGCCGAGTTCGCCCACGTCGTCGCGGCCAAGTACGACATCACCATCGCGCTGCACACCGACCACTGCCCGAAGGACAAGCTCGACACCTTCGTGCGCCCGCTGCTGGCCATCTCGGCCGAGCGCGTGAAGGCCGGGCAGAACCCGCTGTTCCAGTCGCACATGTGGGACGGCTCCGCCATTCCGATCGACGAGAACCTGGAGATCGCCAAGGAACTGCTCAAGCAGTGCCATGCCGCGAACATCATCCTGGAGGCCGAGATCGGCGTCGTCGGCGGTGAAGAGGACGGCGTCGAGAACGCCATCAACGACAAGCTCTACACCTCGCCCGAGGATTTCGAGAAGACCATCGACGCGCTCGGCGCCGGTGAGAACGGCAAGTACTTGCTGGCCGCCACCTTCGGCAATGTGCACGGCGTCTACAAGCCGGGCAATGTGAAGCTCAAGCCCGAGGTGCTGGCCGAGGGCCAGCGCGTGGCCGCCGCCAAGCTGGGCCTGGGCGCCGACGCGCAGCCGTTCGACTTCGTCTTCCACGGCGGTTCCGGCTCGCTGAAGTCCGAGATCGAGGATTCGCTGCGCTACGGCGTGGTGAAGATGAACGTCGACACCGACACCCAGTACGCCTTCACCCGCCCCGTCGCCGCGCACATGTTCTCGAACTACGACGGCGTGCTCAAGGTGGACGGCGAGGTCGGCAACAAGAAGGTCTACGACCCGCGCTCCTACCTGAAGAAGGCGGAGACCAATATGGCCGCCCGCGTCGTCGAAGCTTGCAACGACCTGAAGTCGGCTGGTCGTTCCATCAGCGCCAAGTAAGCTCGTGCAGTCGGGATTTCACCGCCGCGCGCGGTGGAATCCCGCATGCAATGAGAGCGGCGAGTGTCGTGCCCGGAATGTTCGGGGGCGGCGCGGGCTTCACCTGAGGTGGTAATGCAGCATCGCGGAGCGATCCGATGAGGGGTGGTGGTCGGGCGACGGGTGGGCCTGTGGATGTGCGGGTCCTCGGCCCCGTGCAATTACTGGTCGCCGGACGGCCCGTGGCCGTCGGCGGCCCCAAGCCGCGCGCCCTGCTCGCCGCCCTCACCGTCAACCGGCGGCGGGCGGTGTCCTCGCAGGCGCTCGCGGATATCGTCTGGAACGACGATCCGCCGGACTCGTATCAGGCCAGTCTGCAGGTGTTCGTATCGAACATCCGCAAGACGCTGCGCACCGCCGGGGTGGATCCGGCGGCGCTGCTGCGCACCGAATCCTCCGGGTACCGGCTGGAAATCGAGGACGACGAATGCGATCTGGGCCGGTTCGAGGCGGTCCGCCGCTCCGGCCGCGATGCCGCCGGAGCCGGTGACCACGAGGCCGCCGCCCAGTTGTACGGCGCGGCGCTGGCGGAGTGGAGCGGGCGCGCCCTCGACGATCTGTCCGGGCTGTCCTTCGCCGAGAGCTTCGCGACCGCCATGGACGAGGAGCGGCTGCTGGTCGCCTCCGCGCGCATCGACTCCGAAATCGCTTGCGGGCGTGCCTCGTCGGTGGTTGGCGAGCTGGTCACCATGACCAATGCCCATCCGCTGCGGGAGCCGCTGTGGGTGCAGCTGATCACCGCGCTGTACCTGTCGGGGCGGCAGGCCGACGCGCTGGAGGCGTGCCGGCGGGTGCGCTCGGTGCTGGACGACGAACTGGGCATCGATCCCGGTCCGGCGCTCATCGAGCTGGAACAGCGGGTGCTGCGGCAGGAATCGCTGGCCACCGGCCAGTTGGCCGAGGTGGACCGCATTGCCAAGGCCATGACCGAGACCGTCACCGAGATGCCGCGCGCCGTGCGGCGGGGCCAGCTGCGGCTGCCCGATGGGCGGATCGTGCCGATCGGCGTGGGCGGGATGAAGATCGGCCGCATGACCGATAACGATCTGGTGCTCGACGATCCCAAGGCCAGTCGCTATCACGCCCATATCACCCCCAGCCGGGCCGGTCTGCTCATCAAGGACCTGCATTCGGCCAATGGCGTGTACATCGACGAGGAGCCCATCGACACGGCCGCGGTGCTGGCCGATCGGGTCGCCATCCGGATCGGCGCGACGGTGCTGATCTTCGAAGCGCTCGACTAGCCCGGCGCGCCGCCGCGGTCGGTCGGCGGGGCTACGCCTTCCCTGCGGGGCTGCTCACGCTGTATTAGGCTGCTGCCCTGTTGAATTCGGTTCGCAGTGAGCTTGCTGTCGTCTGCTAGGTCTCGATTCGGTTGATCTTGGGCGAGTGCCGGGGGTTCGCCCGCAGCCGAGGGTAGGGTCGTGGGCCGGATGTGTCCGGTTCGACCCGAAATATCGAGAGGTTGAATGCATGGCCAAGCGGCTCGTGGCCGCTGTGGGAGCGGTCGTGTTCGGGGCAGGCATGCTGGTGTCCGCGAACCGTCCGATCGCCACCGCGCTACCGCCGGAATCCGATGCGACAGCAGCGATTCCCGGGGTGGGCCCGTGTAAATCCGATCCGGCGCCGGTGCACGAGTCCATCGTGCCCAGGACGCTCGAGGTGCCCATCAACTACCCGGTCGTCACCGTGGATCCCGGCCCGCCGCCGGAGAACCGGACCCGGGTGAAGATGGAGCTGCCCGCCGACCCCTGCGTCAACCCCTGCCCGGACCTCACCGACGGGCCGCCGCGCCCGCCGAGCGTCTTCGAGCAGCTGGGGATCCCGCAGCTCATCCTGCGGCCGCAGCCCTTCCACTTCGCCTTCCCCAATCCGAACGAGCCGGAGAAGCCGCCGGCCCCGGAACCGGCGGATCCGCCCATCGAAAGCGCCCCGCAGGCCCCGGCCCGCGCGCTGCCGCAGGTCTCCCAGGTGCGCGAGGTGGCCAAGCTGACCGGCGCCAACTCCATCAACCGCACCGATAAGCGCTGGCAGGTCATGGGCACCGACCTGGGCATCTTCTGGGAGAGCAAGCCCGGCGAGGTGGCCATCGCCTTCGGCGACACCGTCGGCGCCAACTTCCATCCGCCCGGCGGTTTCGGCGACGACTGGCGCTCGAACCTGCTCGCCTTCAGCACCGACCGCGACCTGACCGACGGCGTCACCTTCGACCGCATGGTCACCGACAGCCGCTGCCATGCGGTGGAACTGCTGAGCAGCAAGAAGCTGGACAATATCGAGATCACCACGATTCCCACCTCGGGTTTCGCCATCGGTGACCGCCAGTACATGAGCTACATGTCCATCCGCACCTGGAACAGCATTCCGGGCACCTGGTTCACCAACTACGGCGGCATCGCCTACTCCGACGACCACGGCGAAACCTGGACCAAGGACCCGCACGCCCAGTGGGACAATATCTTCGGCGTGGCCAACTTCCAGGTCACCTCGATGGTGCCGCAGGGCGACCACGTCTACATGTTCGGCACCGCCAATACCCGGCTGGGCTCGGTCGGCCTGGCGCGCGTGCCGAAGGATCAGGTCCTCAACAAGACCGCCTACCAGTACTGGGTGAACGGCAACTGGACCCCGGTCGGCGGCCAGCACGTCGCCACCCCGATCGCCGAGGCTCCCGCCGCCGAACTCTCGGTCCGCTACGACGAGGCCCGCGATATCTGGCAGATGAGCTATCTCGACACCGCGAAGGCGGGTCTCGTTATCCGCGAAGCGGATTCGCCGCAGGGCGTCTGGTCTCCCAGTGCCGTCACGGTGAGCGCCCTCCAATTCCCGGAACTCTACGGCGGTTTCATCCACCCCTGGTCCACCGGCAACGACCTGTACTTCACCATGTCCACCTGGAGCGACTACAACGTCTACCTGATGCACGCCAAGGTGGATTAGCGCCCGAGCGGCCGGTGCCGGCCGAGTACCGTGCGGTACGCGATGCGCCGGCCGCCGGTCCCCGGGTGACGGTGTCGTCCTGTGCCGCGGTGGCCACTTGGCTGCGCCCGGGCTGCCCCGTCAGGACAGGCGGACCTCGGCGACGGCGCGGCCGAAGAGCTTCTTGCCGTCGGAGGTGGCGCCGAGAACGACGGTGGCGGCGCCGGATTCGGCGTCGACCGCCTTCACCTTGCCGGTGAATTCGACAATGGTCGGGCTGGTGGGCTCGACCGGGACGAAGCCGGACATGCGGACGCTGAACTTGGTGAGCGCCGTCGGGTCGCCCAGCCAGGAGGTCAGGTAGCCGGCGGTGAGGCCCATGGTCAGCATGCCGTGGGCGACCACGGTGGGCAGGCCGACCAGTTTCGCCGCGGTATCGCTGAAGTGGATGGGGTTCGGATCGCCCGAGACGCCGGCGTAGTTGACCAGGTCGCCGCGGGTGACGGGCACCTTGGCGGCGGGCAGCTCGGTGCCGGGCGCGACGGCGGCGGCCGTCGGGACGGTGTGGACCGGGCGGGCCGCGGCCGGGGCCGGGAAGTCGGCGACCTCGTCCGGGGCGAGCAGGATGAGATCGCTCGGGGCGTCGGTCAGGCCGTCGGAGACGTGGCCGTGCATGACCACGCCCGCCACCGTCTGCACGGTGTCCGGGTCGATCTCCACGCCCTTGCGGGCCACGATGGTGGTGGTCGAGACCAGCACCGGCAGCCGCTCGGCATCGGCCAGGGTCACCTTGATGGTGATGAAGTCGTTGTCGCCGTAGCTGCGGATGTTCTCCACGACCACATCCACCGACAGATGATCACCGGCCAGCACCGGGCGGTAGTACTCGAAGATCTGATCGGTCTGCAGGATCTGCGAGACGTCGTACTCGGTGAGCACGGTGCCGATCAGCGCGCGCGTGGTGGCGGCCCCGATGACGGAGGCGAAGGTCGGCGACGCCAGTAGCGCGTCATAGCCGAGTTCGGCCGCGGCGGCCTCCTGGTGATGGGCGGGGTGATCGCAGCGCACGGCGCGAGCGAATTCCCGGATCTTCTCGCGGCCGACGTCGTAGTGATCACGGACTCGAAAGTGCCGGCCGACCAGTTCGGTGGCGGTGGTGGCGGCGACCGCCGCTGCCGTCTCCGGCATGGTGTTCTGCTCCCTGCATTCGAAATCTGGTGGGCCCACGCCACTTCCGTGTCCACACAACAACGGCAGGGGAGCCGCCATGGCGCGGACGTGCCGTCGTGGCTGGCCCAGACAATCCGGGCCATGCTACCGGCGGACCGGTCCGTTGACCAGGTCTCTGTGACCTTCATCGCGACCCCGGTTCGAATGTGGCTCGGCCCGAATCCGGGCAAAACGACCCGCGCAAATGCCCGGCCACCATGCGGCGGCCCCGGCGAGACATCGCTCGCCGGGGCCGCCGCCGCGGGCTCGCGCCCGACTCCGTCCTAGCCGGCCGAATTGGCCGGATCGCACACCTTCCAGCCACCGTCGGTGTTCTGCAGGTCGAACGTGCGCGCCGACTGCTTCGACGGGTCGGCTTCGGTGTAGACCGTCGCCTGCGCCATGGCGGTCTCGCCGGTGATCCGAATGGCATCCACGCTCTTCACGACCGGAATGCTCTTCTGCTCCTTGGAGGTCTGGTAAACCCCGGCGAACTGCTCCGCCGAAATATTCTGATAGAAGTCGTGCTGCGCCCCGCACGTGATCGCGCGCAACTGCTCCAGATCACCGGAAGCCAGCGCATCGGTGTAGGTCGAAATGGCCCGCTTCACCTGTCCCTCAGGCGAATTGTCGGTCCGATTGGCCACCACCGCGACCACCACACCCACGATCACCAGCACTGCCACCGCGGCCGCGGCAAGAATGCCCAGTTTCTTCTTCGACCCACCGGCGGCACTCGCCGCCTGCGCCCCGGCATCGACCGGCACCTCACCGGTAGCCGGAACCCGCTGCGGCGCCGCAACCGGCCGCGGCTGTGCCCCACCAGCCGAACCCTGTTGCCCGCCTTGCCCTTGCTGCCCGCTCCGGCCCTGCGGTCCGTCCTGCCCCGGCCCCTGCGGCCCAGCGCCCTGACCGGCTCCGGCCTTCTGGAGCCCGCCCGGTCCCTGCGGCGCACCCGCACCGACCTTCTGCGGTCCGGCCGGTCCAGCCTGCGGCGCACCCGGCCCCACCTTCTGCGGTCCGGCCGGTCCGGGTCCCTGCGGCGCACCCGGCCCGACCTTCTGCGGTCCGACTTTGCCGGGAGCCTGCGGTCCGCCGGGCCCCTGGGGAGCTCCGGGGCCAACCTGCTGCGGCCCAGCCTGGCCCGGTCCTTGCGCTCCGCCTTGCCCGGGTCCCTGCTGTGCGCCGGGCCCGACCTGCTGCGGCCCGGCCTTCTTCGGACCGATAACCCGCGCGCCCCCAATCGGATTCGCGGGCATGGTCGGCTGCATGTCGGCGGGCGACGGCGCACTGGCCGGTCGCCGCGGGCCCATCGGCGGCCGCGCGGGCGGCGGCGACGGCCGAGTCTCCTCGACGCCTCCGGCCTTGCCCCGCGGGCCTTCCGGCCCCTGCGGTGCTTGCGGCGAACCGCCGCGCGGCGCGGCGTTTCGCGGCCCCGCATTCCCCCGCGGCGTCTGCGGCGGCTTGCTGACCGCTCGACCCTGCGGCCCCTGCACCCGCATCTTCTCGGTAGCTTGCTCACCCGAGACCACCGGGAACACGGTAGTCGGCGCATCCGCTCCCGGAACCTGCTGCATGGCAATGGTTTCAGCGTCGGATGCAGCGGACTCCCGGCTGTCCTCGCCGCCCTGCGGCGCATCACCGCGCTCATCGGCGTCCGCCGACTTCCCGGATCCGCTCCGCGCACCGGCCGCCGCAGCCGACTGCGCGGCCCCCGCGCCCGTCGCCCCGGAACCTGTTCCCGCGGCGCCGGACTGGGCCGCGGCACCGGGCTTCCACGCGCCTGTCGGCCCGCGATCACCCGGAGCGGCCGACTGCTGCGCGCCCGCACCGGACGCGTCGGTGGGCCGACCGGCCTCGCCCCGATTGCCCGGTTGCCCGCTCCCGGTCACACCGCCGGTGCTCGACTCGCGGTCGTTCCGGCTCACACCTTGGTTCGGAACCTTGATGATCTGCGTCGTGGCGGAGTCGGCCGGTCCGGATTGCCCGGTTCCACTCTCCGCGGAACCGCCGGGCCTCCCCGCCGCGCCGGACTGGCCGCCGGACTGCGGCCCGCCGCCCGGCTGCGCCGCATCGGCGTTCCGCGCCGGTTGGCCGGAGGCATCGGGCGGGTTCCCGGAACTGCTTGCCGCAGAGGCTATTCCGGGCTGACCGCTACCGCCGGTCGCGGGCCGCCGTCCGCCGCCTTGCTGCGGCGCATCGACAATCCGGGCCGGGCCGGAGGCGTCGTACTGATTTACGGAACCCTCTGGCGCACCGGTAGTTCCGGGCTGTCCGCTACCGCCCGGCCCGGCCTGCGGCCGGCCCGCTTGTGCGGCGCCGATACGCGCGGTGTTGGCATCGGCCGCAGCGCTCGGCTTGTAGCCCGCCGCCTGCGTCTCTGGGCCGCCTCCGGCCGGGCCAGCGGGCCGCTGTCCGCCGCCCTGTTGCGTCACATCGACATTCCGGGCCGGTTCGCCCGGGGCGTCGGACGGGTTCCCGGAACCGCCCGGCGCCCCGGCAGTTCCGGGCTGTTCACCGCTGCCCGGCGCGGCCTGCTGCCGGCCGCCTTGCGCGGTGTCGATACGCGCGGTGTTGGCATCGGCTGCGGCACCTGGCCTTTGGCCCGCCGCCTGGCCTCCGGGGCCTGTTCCCGCGGTGCCGCCGGGCCGTTGTCCGCCACTCGGTGCGGCCTGTTGCCCACCGCCCTGCGCGGTGTCGACGCGGGCGGTGTCGGCGTCCGTCGCGGCGGTCGGGGCCGCTGTCGGCCCGGATTGGCCGGATGCCGGCGGCTGGACCCGGCTGGAGCCGGAGGGGCGGAGCCTGGCGGCGGGGCCGGCCGGTTTCGGGGCCTCGTACTGGATGGTGGCGAAGCCCGGGGTGCCGGAGCCGGCGGGTTTCGGGGCCGGTTCGGCCGCGCCGGGGCGGATCACCTCGGTGGCCGCGGTGGCGGAGGGGTTCGGCTTGGGGGCCGGGATGGCTTCGGTGGCGGCCGTGGGGGACGCGTCGGCGGGGGTGGCGTCGGTGGGTGCTGCGGTGTCCTCGGCGGCCGGGCCCGGGGTCGGGTTGGCAGAGCCTTGCGGCTGCTGGTCGTCGTTCGAGTCGGACACGCGCTACCCCTCGCTTCGGCGGAACTGTGATTCGGTGGTCAGCCTACTGAGCAATCGGGCGGTCGGTGCAGAATGATCGGCATGACCTCCTTCGGTGATCTGCTCGGACCGCAGCCGGTACTCCTGCCCGAAAACTCCGATGCGGAGGACGCGCTGCTGGAGAAACAAGATCCGGTGCAGGTCGCCGCCGCGCATCCGACGGCCTCGATCGCCTGGGCGTATCTGGCGGAGGCCGCGCTGGCGCGGGGCGAGGCCGCCGAGGGCGAGGTGAATCACGACATCATCGCCGCCTACGCGTTCGCCCGGACCGGCTACCACCGCGGGCTGGATCTGTTGCGCCGCAACGGCTGGAAGGGCTTCGGCCCGGTGCCGTGGTCGCACGAGCCGAACCAGGGTTTCCTGCGCAGCGTCGGCGCGCTGGCGAAGGCCGCGCGCGCCATCGGCGAGAACGACGAGTACGCGCGCTGCCTGGATCTGCTCGAGGACTGCGATCCGCGCGCGGCCGCCGAGCTCGGCCTGGACTGAGCCCGCCGACTTGACCAGTGGCCTAACCGAAACCTTCGACGCCGCGAAGGAGTCCACCGCGGCGCGGCTGCGCAATGCTGCCAAACGCGTGCGCACCTCCCTGCTGCCGATCGTGCAGTGCGCGATCGGCGCGGGCCTGGCCTGGTTCATCGCCCACAATGTGATCGGCCATCCGCAGCCGTTCTTCGCGCCCATGGCCGCCATGATCTCCATCGGCGTGTCCTATGGTGCGCGGCTGCGCCGGGCGGTGGAGCTGATCGTCGGCGTGGCGGTCGGCATCGGCATCGGCGACCTGTTCGTCTCCCAGTTCGGCACCGGCGTATGGCAGATCGGCCTGCTGGTGCTGGTCGCCATGAGCACCGCGGTGTTCATGGACGGCGGCCCGGTCATCACCATGCAGGCGGCCAGTTCCGCGGTGCTGGTGGCGACGCTCATCCCGCCGCACACCGCCGGGTCCGGGCTGCGCATGATCGACGCCCTGGTCGGCGGCCTGGTCGGCATCGTGGTGGTGGCGGCCATCCCGCTGCATCCGGTGCGCCGCGCCCGGCAGCAGGAAGGCGACATTCTCTCGGTCGTGAGCAAGTCCCTGGCCGAATGCGCCGACGGCCTGCTCGAACACGATGCCGCCAAGATCAAGGCGGCCCTGGACGCGGCGCGCAAGACCCAGGCGCCCATCGACGCGCTGCGCAACACCCTCGAGGGCGGCGCGGAGATCAGCCGGATCTCCCCGATGTACTGGAATTCCCGTAAACGCCTGGAGACGCTGCGCGCCACCGCGGACCCGGTCGACAATGCCGTCCGCAATACCCGCGTGCTGCTGCGCCGCGCGCTGAGCGCCGTGCAGGACGACGAGATTCTCGACCCGCGCCTCATCGAGGAGGTGCGCAAGCTCGCCCAGGCCGTGGACGTGGTGCGCAGTTACGTGCTCGCCGATCCGGGCGAGCAGCCCGATGCCGCCGAGGCCACCCGCGTGCTGCGTTCGGTCGGCAAGGGCGCCACCAAGGATCTGGTCAAGGGCGCGGGCATCTCCGCGCACGTGGTGTTCGCGCAGATTCGTTCCATCGTGGTGGATCTCATGCAGGTATGCGGTATGCGCCGGCTGTCGGCGATGGCCCTGCTGCCGCCCACCGTCCCGAACCCCTACGTGACGCCGGTCGAGTGATCCGCGCGCGCTGATGTTGATCTTCGAGTAGTCGTCTACTCGGGTGTACGCGCTTGTGCGCCTATAACGTTCGAATCAAAGCCGGGCCCGGAGGGGTGGTCCGGCTTTTGCCCTGTCCGGAGGGTCCGCTCAGAGCCAGAACCGGGTCAGCGATCCGCCGTAGCCAGGCCACCGCGACGGCACGCCCGACAGGTCGAACAGGGCGTGAATCGCGTTGAAGAACAACTGATTCAGCTCCGGCACGAACAGCAGCGCCACCAGCAGCAGAATCCCGTACGGCTTGATCTGATCCAGCGACCGTCGCGTCTGATAGCTCAGCGACGGCTCCAGGATCCCGTAGCCGTCGGTGCCCGGAATCGGGATCAGATTCAGGATGGTCGCCGTGATCTGCAGGAAGGCAAGGAAACTCAGCCCGAACCAGAACGCGGCATGGGACTCGTCACTGCCGAACAGCTGCACGATGACCAGCAGCACGATGGCGCACACCGCGTTCACCGCCGGTCCCGCACCGCTGAGAATCCGCTGCGTGCGGGGGCTGAAATTGTGCGAGTGCACGTACACCGCCCCGCCGGGCAGGCCGAACCCGCCGAGCGCGATGAAGACCACCGGCAGCACGATCGACAGCAGCGGATGGCTGTACTTGAGCGGGTTCAAGGAGAGGTACCCGCGCATCTCCACCTCACGGTCCCCGGCCCGCCACGCCACGTACGCGTGCGCGAACTCGTGCAGGCAGACCGACAGGATCCAGCCCGCCACCACCATGACGAAGACGCCGAATTGCGCCCAGCGCGAGAACAAGTCGGCATTCCAGGCGAGCGCGCCGCCCGCGACCGTGATCGCGACGACGAGCAGGAAGACGGGACTGGGCCGCACCGCACCGGCGCGGCCGATCGCGCGTGGAGAGTTCATCGGACTCCTCGAGTGGAACCCGGTCCGTCGAGCCGGGTGTACTCGCAGTATGTCAACGGACCAGCAGCCACGGCTCGTGGTGCCGGTAGAAGGTGGAGCGCGGCACGATCCGTTCGGTGGTGATGCCGTCGCGGGTCACCACGCCGCCGCTGGTGCCGAGCTGCATGGCGCGGCCCTCGATCCAGCGCTTCTTGCGCAGGCCGCGCTGCACGGTGGCGTGCAGGCCGGGCATCTCCAGCATGGGTGAGACGTGCAGGGCCGCGACCTTCCCGGTGAACAACCGCGTGTCGTCGACGTAGGCCTCGCCCTCGAGCTTCTCCCCGCGCGGGCCGACAATGGTGGCGCGGCCGATGAGCACCTTGCCGGTGTCATCGCGGATCAGGGGGGTTTCCATGGCCCTGCCCTCGAGCGCGCGCTTGGCGGCGGCATTGCCGGTGCCGGTCTGGTAGGCGCGCGAGCCGTAGGTGCGGTCCACCGGCACGAAGCCGATCTCCACGCCGAGCCGTTCGGTGCGCATGAGATGGGTGAGCACCGCGGCCAGTCCGGCGTCCTCGCCGAGCACGATCAATCGGGGCAGGCTGTCGGCGGCCATGACGGGCAGCAGCTCGTCCAGATCGTCGGTGTCGGGGATCGCCGAAGTCTGCGTGAGCGGGAGGGAGGCCAGGGCGATCGGTACCGGCGCGCCGTCGCAGCGGAGAACATGGGTACTCAACTGCCGAACACCCTCCTCTGGGCCAACTTCATCGCCTCGCTGCGCTCCGTGCCGGACCCCCTTGCCGGTCCGTCTCCCCGTGTCACCATAGCCCCGTTGGATTTGCCGCGCCCTGCGCGCGACCCATCCGTTACGTCGCGTTCGTCCGGTGCCGGGCCGTAAACCAGGAGGTATTCGGGCATCTATTAGACTGTGCCTCCGGCCACCGCCTTCTGACGGCGGGTAGCTGCAGCATCACCGATGTTGCGCGTCGAACCCGTAGGAGACTCCAAGATGCCGGCAATCGTGCTGATCGGCGCCCAGTGGGGCGACGAGGGCAAAGGCAAAGCAACCGATCTGCTCGGTGACCGGGTCCAGTGGGTAGTTCGCTACCAGGGCGGCAACAACGCGGGTCACACCGTGGTGCTGCCGAACGGTGAGAGCTTCGCCCTGCACCTGATCCCCTCCGGCATCCTCACCCCCGATGTGACCAACGTCATCGGCAATGGCGTGGTGGTCGATCCGGGCGTGCTGCTGGCCGAGCTCGCCGGCCTGGAGGAGCGCGGCGTGGACACCACCCGCCTGCTGCTCTCGGCCGATGCGCACCTGATCATGCCGTACCACGTGGCCATCGATAAGGTCACCGAGCGATTCCTCGGCAACAAGAAGATCGGCACCACCGGCCGCGGTATCGGCCCCTGCTACCAGGACAAGGTCGCCCGCGTCGGCGTGCGCGTGGCCGATGTGCTGGACGAGAAGATCCTCACCCAGAAGGTCGAGGCCGCCCTGGAATTCAAGAACCAGGTGCTGGTGAAGATCTACAACCGCCGCGCCCTGGACCCGGCGCAGGTCGTCGACGAGGTGCTCACCAAGGCCGAGGGCTTCAAGCACCGCATCTCCGACACCCGCCTGCTGCTCAACCAGGCCCTGGAAGCGGGCGAGACCGTCCTGCTGGAGGGTTCGCAGGGCACCCTGCTGGATGTCGACCACGGCACCTACCCGTACGTGACCTCCTCCAACCCGACCTCCGGCGGCGCGGCCGTGGGCGCCGGCGTCGGCCCCAACAAGATCACCACGGTGCTGGGCATCCTCAAGGCCTACACCACCCGCGTCGGCTCCGGCCCGTTCCCGACCGAACTCTTCGACGAGTCCGGCGCCTACCTGGCCAAGACCGGCGGCGAGGTCGGCGTCACCACCGGCCGCGCCCGCCGCACCGGCTGGTTCGACGCCGTGATCGCCCGCTACGCCACCCGCGTCAACGGCATCACCGACTACTTCCTCACCAAGCTGGACGTCCTGTCCAGCCTGGATACCGTCCCGATCTGCGTCGCCTACGAGATCGACGGCGAACGCGTCGAGCAGATGCCCACCACCCAGACCGATTTCCACCATGCCAAGCCGATCTACGAGGAGATGCCCGGCTGGTGGGAGGACATCTCCGGCGCCCGCACCTTCGAGGAACTGCCCGCCAATGCCCAGGCCTACGTGAAGCGCCTCGAGGAACTATCCGGCGCCCGCGTCTCCTGCATCGGCGTCGGCCCCGGCCGCGACCAGACCATCGTCCGCCACGACATCCTGAGCTGAGCCCCCGAAGCCGCTCGCGCACAAGGGATGGTGATCTGAAACGACGCCGACCGGGAACTGGTGGCGGTGGCTTCTCGCACGATGCCGCCACCAGGTCCCGGTGATCGCTCGACCAGCACGCGCGGGGTCTTCGGGTGAAGCTCGAGTTCGGGGTTGACCTCGACGCTGCCATCAGCGGCCTGCGGATCCGCCTCGAGCGCGATTCGTGGATCCTGCTGCAGGCATTGGATCCGCAGGCCGTGCCGCAGCGGATACGCGAGAAGAATGCCGAACTCGGCGACCCGGAGACGACACGCTTGATGCTGGCCTGCGATCGAGCGGTCGACTGGGATCCCCGCGATCCGCGCCTGGATCGGCTCATCGACGACCTGGACGCCTGGGAGATCGCACGCGCACGAAACGGCGGCGGGCCGGGAGCACAGCCGCTGGTCACGTCCACTATCGCCGAGGCGTCGCCGGTGTGGCAGCGCATCGTGGCCGCGCTCGCCCACCGCGCCGAACGCCGCCGGAGCGCCGGGCGGGCCGGCTAATAGGTGATGAGCGGCGCCAGCGGGTCCGCGGCGTGCGGGCTCAGCGAGGAGTAGGCCGCGGCCAGGGATTTGATGCCGAGGCGGATGTCGGACTCCTCGTGGGTGAACGGGATGCGGATGAAGCGTTCGAAGGCGCCCTGGACGCCGAAACGCGGTCCGGCGGCGAGGATTACGCCGTGGTTGGGGGCGGTGGCGGCCAGGGCGGTGGAGACCGGGGTGGGGAGTTGGGCCCACAGGGACATGCCGCCTTCGCCGGGGGTGACGCGCCAGTCGGGCAGGTCCTCGGCCAGGGCGTCGAGCAGGGTGGCGCGGCGGGAGCGGAGCTGTTCCCTGCGGACGGTGAGGATTTCGTCGGCGTGCTGGAGCAGGTGGACGGTGGCCAGCTGGTCCATGACGGGGGTGCCGAGGTCCATGGTGGAGCGGGTGCCCAGGAGTTTGGTGATCAGGGCCTGGTTGGCGCGGACCCAGCCGACGCGCAGGCCGCCCCAGAAGGATTTCGACGCGGAGCCGATCGTTACGATCTCCGAGTTGCGAGCGAATGCCGCTGCGGGCGGCGGGATTTCGCCGTCGCTGAGGTGCAGGTCGACCATGGATTCGTCGACGATGACGGTCATGCGGGTCTCGCGGGCGGTGGCGGCCAGAGCGGCGCGGCCTTCGGCGTCCATGAGCAGGCCCGTCGGATTGTTGTAATCCGGCACGAGATAGGCGACGCTGGCCGCGGTTTGCCGTGCGGCGCTGCGGATTCCGTCCAGATCCCAGCCGTCCGGACGCAAGGGGACCGGCACCGGGCGGGCGCCCACATCGCGAATGGCCTCGATGGCATTGGGATAGCTCGGATGATCGATGAGCACCCGCTCGGCGGGCGTGGTGAGCACATTGAGCAGCAGCCGGAGACCGTGCTGGGCGCCGAGGGTGACCAGGATCTGGTCCGGATCGGTGGGCAGCCCGCGTTCGGTGTAGCGCCGGGCCAGCGCCTCGCGCAGCATGAGCATGCCGACCGGATCCATGCCGTGCGTGCCCAGGTAGGTCGGAAGTCCTTGCAGCGCCGCGGCATACGCGTCGGTCATCTGCGCGGGCGCGGACATGGCGGCGTAGGTCATATCGATGGTGTGCACCTCCGGCTGCGCCATCATGGCGAGCAGGCTGCGGGCCGGTTTGGTGCCGTCGTGCACGACCGTGGGCGGCAGCGCGACCGTACTGCGCGAGCCCTGCCGGCTGATGAGGTAACCGTGTTCGCGCAGCAGCGAATACGCCGAGGTGACGGTGGTGCGGCTGACATTCAGGCTGGTGGCCAGATCGCGTTCGCTCGGCAGTGCCACGCCCAGTGGCGCGCGCCCGTCGTGGATGAGCAGCCGGATGCTCTCCGCCAAGGCCACATACGCGGGCCGGGTGGACCGCTTGGCATTGTCGCCGGCGGGTGCGCCGGGCTCTTCCTGCCGCCACCGTCCCAGGTCGCGCGTGAGACTGGCCGCGCCGATAACTCGTGTCGCCATAAAGGCCAGTATCAGGGTACTGGATATTTTCTTCAAGTCCAGCGGCAGGCCACTATGGATTCATGATCGCTCTGCTCGCCTCCCTGCTGATTGTCGCCGTGTTCGCCGGTCTCGTGTACCGGTTCGCACCCACGCCCGGCGAGCGCTGGGGCGCGATGCTCGAGCGCTACCGCCCGCATGCTCCCATGTCGGACTGGTCGGTCGGCGACTATGACTATGCCCGTCAGCACGCCGACCTGGCCGCCATCCACGCCCGGCACGAACTGGACGTCACCCTCAACCCCGCGCATCGGGTGCGCACCCGCAGATCCGCGCTCGCGGATCTCGCGGATATCCCGTGCCGTCAGGAGACAGTCCAGTTCTGAGAAACTGGCCTGAAAATAAGGTTCTGTCGGTATCCCGGTGCACACTGGCCCTATGTCCGACCGTGACCGCCCGCTCGCCTCGGCGGCGCTCTTCGACACCGCGATCGGCGCCTGCGCCATCGCCTGGAGCGCCGCCGGGGTGCTGCGCTTCGCCCTCCCCGAACCAGATCCGGACGCGACCCGCTCCTACATCCTGCGCCGCCACCGCCTGGTGACCCTCCGCGAAGCCGACCCCTCCCCCGAAATCGCCGCAGCCATCACGAGAATCCGCGCCCACCTGGAGGGCGACCTGGACGACCTGCACTGGATTCCCTTGGACACCAAGGCCCTCAACGATTTCGACCGCGCCGTCTACGAGGTCACCCGCGCCATCCCGCCCGGCCACACCCTCAACTACGGCGCCGTGGCCAACCGCATAGGCGCCCCCGGCGGAGCCCAAGCGGTCGGCCAATCCCTGGGCCGCAACCCGATCCCCCTGATCATCCCCTGCCACCGTGTCCTGGCCGCCGACCACGCCCTGCACGGCTTCTCCGCCCCCGGCGGCATCACCACCAAACAGCGCCTCCTGGAAATCGAACGCACCCCCGGTTTCGGCGAACCCACCCTCTTCTAACCCGCGCTCCCGCACCCTTCGGCCCTGTCCGAAAGGAGATGCGCACCCCGCAGCCCGCCCGGCACACTCCACAGCGACGACCGCCGGACCTGGGAGGGGTGGGCCCGGCGGTCGCCGTTCGGGACTAGAGCGCGCCGCCGAGGAAAGCGCCCGCCGCGCCACCGGCGATGCCGCCGACGACACCACCGACGGCTGCGGCCGGGATGCCCGCGATCGCGGCGCCAGCGGCGGCGCCGACGCCGAGGCCGATCAGTGCGCCGGCTCCAGCACCTGCTGCACCCAGCGGAAGTGCGGCGACCACGGCTGAGCCGAGTGCGATGGCCGCACCGAGGCCGCCGGTGGGCACGGCAGTGGCGGCGGCCGCGATGCCGCCGGCGGCGGCGCTCGTCGCGATACCGACGCCCAGGCCGATTCCCGCGCCGATGGGAGCTCCGACGATCGCGCCGGCCACGCCGCCGAGGGCCGCGGCCGGGATACCGGCCAGCGCGGCGCCGGCGACCGCACCGGCGGCAGCGCCGGCAATGGTGCCCGCGGCGATCTTGTCGGAGCGGCTCGGGTTGATGCCCACGGAGTTGAGTGTGGTGGCCAGGGCCGCTTCACCATTGGCGGCAGTGGTGTTCACGCCGTCGAGGACGTTGTTCGGGACGTCGTCCGGGACCGGGGAGGTGAAGTTGCCCAGGCGCAGCGTGCGCGGCGGGGGAGCGATCGGGGCGACCGGCTGGACCGCCACGGGGGCGTGCAGGGCCTGGATGTCGACCGGCGGGGCCGGTTCCGCATTCGGAATCGGACGGTAGTTGGCGGGCACCGGGTAGTCCGCCTGCGGGCGGGGCGGGGTGGTCACGCCGGGCTGCTGGGGGCCGGGCCGGGACGGGCGGTCGGCGGCGGGGGCCGTGACGCCGGGCTGATGCGGGTTGTCGGTGAGGAGGGGCTGCTGGCCGATCCAGCGTTCGCCGGTGGCCGGCCGCTCGGCGGGCTGGGGAGCCGCGGCGTCGCCGGTGCCGGTCCGAGGGCCGGTGGGCGGGGTGGCGGTGTTGGGTGCGCCCGGGGTCGGCTGGGCCGCGCTGGACGGGGCCGCGGATTGCGGGTTGCTGGTGTTGGCGCAGGCCACGGCGAGGGCCAGCGGGATTGCGCCAACGAAGAGTGCGCGGCGGGCCGCGCCGGTCTTCAATTCTCGATGCCGACTCACGCCGAATACACCACCCTCATCAGGTTGGATCAGATGGGAACTGCCCCCGCGGCCTGCGATTCGGCCGCCTCGGCGGGGATGTTAGCTGATGAGAAACTGGCGGTTCCAGTCGCGACCGGTCGGAACTGTGGATTGACGTTGACGAGCGAGATAAGTGACACAATCGCTGGTCAAATGGGATTCTTTGAGGTTCGGCCCGTCAGGGTTCGGATTTGCCGGGAGTTGACCCGCCGCGCATGAGTTCGGCCAGGGCCTCGCGGTCGGTGACGTCGAGTTTGATGCAGGCCCGGTAGAGGTGGCCCTCGACGGTGCGGACGGAGACGGTCAGGCGGTCGGCGATCTGGCGGTTGGACAGGCCCGCGGCGACCAGATTGGCGATTTCGCGTTCGCGGGCGGTGAGGGGGAGGGGCTGGGCGGATTGGCGCAGCGCGGGCGTGGAGGCGCCGCCGCAGGCGGCGGCCAGGCGGTTGGCGGTGGCGGCGGATTCCAGCAGGCGGCGGCGGTCACCGGCGCGCTCGTGCGCGGAGGCGGCCTGGGCGGCGGAGTCGGCGGCGGAGAGCAGGACGCCGATGGATTCGAATTCGGCTGCGGCGGCGTCCAATCCGGGTCCGTCGTGGGCGGCTACGGCCACCGCGTGCCGGGCCTGGACCTGGACCAGGCGGCCGTCGACGCGGGCGGCCAGATCGGCGAGGCGGCCCGCGACGCTGTGATCGCCGAAGCGGGCGGCGGTGTGCAGGGCCATGGCCTCGATGGCGTGCTGGTGCGAGCGCGCCGCGGCGTCGGCGGCGCCCAGGGCCAGGCGGATGGCAGGGGTGGCGGTACCCTCGGCGGCCGCCTGCCAGGCCTTGGCGATCTCCAGCTGCGGTTCGTAGACGGCGCTGTGCCGCCCGCCGCGCTCCACCGCGGCGGCAATGGATTCGGCGGCCTCGGCGGCCCGCCCCAGCGCCGAATACGCTTCGGCCAGACGGAGTCTCGCGGGGAACATCCAGGCGGCCGCGCCCTCGGTGGTGAGCGCGGCCAGCGCCTGTTCCAGATTGTCGATGGCCACCGGGAAATTGCCCTGGGCGACGTCGACGGTGCCCTGCAGGATCTTCGACATGCCCCAGGCGAGGTACTGCCCGGGCGCGGAATACGCGTAAGGGCTACTGGCACAACGCTGTGCGGCCTGCAGATCACCGGTGAAGGTGAGTGCCAGGACTTCCGCATGAGTGGACATGAACCGGTTGAGCCCGTCGATCTCGTGCTCGACCTGATGGCTGCGCGCCGCGTACTGCCGTGCCGCGTCGCCCTTACCCATGAGAGCCAGGGCGAGCCCGCCGCCGAAGGCCGCCCACCACACCGCCCACGGCGGCGCGCCCTCGGTATTCATGACGGGTTCGGCGAGGGCGAAGGCCTCGTCGAGTTTGTTCTCGTTGACCGCGCAGGCGGAGGCGAGCCCGTCCAGTATGGCGACGACCTTGGGATGCTTGGCGCGGCTGCGCACGGAGTGCAGCACCTCGTCGGCGCGATCGGCATCGCCCATGGACCACAATAGATTCGCGACCCGGGTGCCGCCCCAGCGCGCCAGCTGCGCCTGATTCAGCCGGTCCGGATCGAACCCGGCGAGCGTCCGCTCGGCCTCGATGCGATGCCCCTGCCACAGCAGCGCCCGCGCCAGCAGATCCGCCGACTCGACACCGCCCCGGCGCTCCACGGCCGCCCGCGCGAACCGTTCGCCCAGTGGCAGATTCGCCAACCCGATGGCATCGGCCGCGGCCGCCTCGAACAGCTCCAGATCCGCGGATTTATCGCTGTCCAAAGCCAATTCGGCCAATCGGATGCGATCCGAGGACGAGTTGATCGGCCGTTCCTTCAACGAGGAGTACAGCCGTCCGCGCAGTCGCCGTGCCGACGCGATCCCCAGCCGCCGCCGGATCACCTCGCCGAACAGCGGATGGTTGTATCGCACCAGCAGCTGGTGACTGTTCTCCACAATCCGTATGAGACTGCGTGATTCGGCGGTTTCCACGGCCTCTTCACCGGCCAGTTCGGCCAGCACGTCCAGATCGATGGGCTCGCAGAAGGTGAGCAGCTCCAGCACCCGCAGCACCGGTTCGGGCAGCTGCTCCACCCGATCCTCCAGCAGCGCAGCCAATTCCGAGGTGACCGCGGCCCGGCCGCGCAATTGCCACACACCCTTGACCTGCCGCAGCGTCCCGGCTTCCAGCGCTCCTTCCACCAGGTGCCGCAGGAAAAGCGCGTTCCCCCCGGAGGATTCCCACATGAGGTTGGCGGTGAAGCCCTCCAACTGCCCGCCCAGCATGGACTCCACCAGCTCGACGCTCTGCCGCTGGGTGAACGGCGACAGGTCGATCCGCAGCAGATGCCCGTCCTTCCACAGCGAGGTCACCGCATCCGGCACCGGCACCCCGCTGCGCACGGTGCACACGATGTGCGCCGCCTTGTCGATGGCCAGCTGCAGCAGCAGGGTCGCCGACAGCTGATCGAGCAGATGCGCGTCGTCGACGCCGATAATGGTGTGCCCGTCCGCCAGCAGCGCCTCGCGCGCCGCGGCCATGAAGGTCACCGGGTCGTGGGCGGTGTACACCCCCACCATGTGCGCGAACACCCCCAGCGGGATGCTGCGGGCGGATTCGGTGCCCGCCACCCAGCGGATATTCCCGCCCACACCGGCCGTGGCCAGTCGTGCCAGCGTCGTTTTGCCTACCCCCGCGTCACCGGTGAGAACAGCGCCGACGAAGTCGTCCCCCTGCAGCGCCGACCGGATGAGATCGAGTTCGCTCTCGCGTTCGACCATCGGCCAATTCCGAGCCATGTGTCAACTGTAGTTCCAGGACCGTTAGTGAGCAGCGTGAACGAAAGTCCCACAAACCTGGGTCTTATTCGTTGACCAGCCGCAATCCGGGGCTGCGCGCCTGCCGGCGGTCCACCAGCCACACCATGATGCTCTGGTCGGCGGCCGGATCGAGGGTCTCGACCTCCACCTCGACCGTCCCGCGCACCGGATGATCGATGTGCAGGACCACCGAGCGGGTGAGCGTCACGCGGTGCTCGCGCCAGCGGCATTCGAACTCGGGGAACCGCTGCAGCTGCCGGATGCGCGCGTCCAGGCCCTGGTCGTCGGAGAACCGGGCATAGGAGGCGCGCAGGGCGGAGGTGATCAGGTCGGCGGCCTCGGCCCAGTTGGTGAACCGGCGGATCGCCTCCGGATGCGCGAACAGGTAGAGCGCGAAGTTGCCGTGCACCGCCTCGTCGAACATGCCGAGCGGTTCGGCGAAGTCCCGCCAGGACGGATTCCAGGCCAGCATGTCCATGCCCCGCCCGAGCAGGTAGGCCGGGGTGGGGTGCAGGGCGTCGATGACCGCCTGCATGGTCTCGCTGACCTGTTCGCGGGCCTGCCCGGCGGAGGGGCAGTTGTTGCGCTGTTCCATGTGGATGGCCAGTGTGCCGAGGTGATGCCGCTCGACCTCGTTGAGCCGCAACGCATCCGCGAGCGCGCCCAGGACCGCGGTGGAGGGATTGGTATCCCGGCCCTGCTCCAGGCGGGCCAGATAGTCGGCGCTCACCCCGGCCAGCGCGGCGACCTCCTCGCGGCGCAGTCCGGGCGTCCGGCGCCGCCGCCCCGCGGGCAGCCCGACGTCCTCGGGTTGCAGCTGGGCGCGCCGGGCAATCAGGAACTCGGCGAATTCGGATCTGGACACCCCACCATGGTGCCCGATCCCAGCTCCGTTATCCCCGCCCTGTCAGGTCCAGGATCAAGACGGTGTGGCTAACCGGACCAGGGTCCCCTTGAATTGTCGGCATGACGACTTCCGAACAGACCGTGATCGCCCCCGGCTCCTGGACACTGGACGCCAACCACTCCTCGGTCAACTTCACCGTCCGCCACCTGGGCATTTCCAAGGTTCGCGGCCGTTTCAACAACTTCGAGACCAGCTTCGTCGCCGACGAGTCCGGCAAGGCCGCCATCGAGGCCACCATCGACCTGGACTCCTTCGACACCGGCAACGAGATGCGCGACAACCACGTCCGCTCGGCCGAGATCCTCGACACCGCCAAGCTCGACAAGCTGCACTTCCGCGTCGTCGAGCCGGTCGCCCTGGCCGCCGAATTCGAGGTCACCGGCGAGGTCACCCTCGGCGAGGTCACCAAGCCCATCACCCTCGATGTGGAGTGGGGCGGCGTCCAGGTCTTCCCCGGCGATCAGAAGCAGCACGCCGGCTTCACCGCCACCGGCACCTTCAAGCGCAGCGACTTCGATGTCGCGCCCGGCCTGCCCACCGCCATGCTCGGCGACAAGATCGCCATCGAGCTCGACATCCAGCTCGTGGAACCGACTGCCTGATAACGGATTACGAAGCTGCGGCGTCCGAAGGGACGCCGCCGCTCGGCATTTGCGAGCCGGGCGAACTCAGTCCGCCCAGACCTGCTCGATCGGGGTGCCCTCGGTCGGCGGCGGGGTGGGCGTCCCGGCCGGGGTGCGGGAGAACCGCGGGGCCGGGGCGTGCTGCACCACGCCGTCGATCTCGATGAGGCCGGTGCGCGCCTGGATGTGCGGATTCTGTTCCGCCTCGGTGAAAGTCAGCACCGGGGTGGTGCAGGCGTCGGTGTGCTCGAAGATGGCCCACCACTCGTCGCGGGTCCTGGTCTTGAACTTGTCGGCGAACAGCTTGCGCAGCTGGTCCTGGCCCGCCGGATCGATCTGGTGGGGGAGCCCCTCGGGATCGATCTCCAGACCCTTCAGCAGTTCGGCGTAGAACTGCGGCTCGATGCAGCCGACCGCCATGTACTTGCCGTCGGCGGTCTCATAGGTGTCGTAGAAGGCCATGCCGGTGTCGAGCAGGTTGGTGCCGCGCTCATCGGACCACAGGCCCATGCCCTTCATGCCCCAGATCATGTGCGAGAGGGCCAGCGCCCCATCGATCATGGCGGCGTCGATGACCTGGCCCTTGCCGGAGGACTGCCGCTCGACCAGGGCGGCCAGAATGCCGAAGACCAGGAACATGGAGCCGCCGCCGAAATCGCCGACCATGTTCAGCGGCGGCACGGGCCGTTCGCCCTTGCGGCCGATGGCATTCAGCACGCCGGTGAGGGAGATGTAGTTGATGTCGTGCCCGGCGCGGTCGGCGAGCGGGCCGTACTGGCCCCAGCCGGTCATGCGGCCGTAGATCAGCCGCGGATTGCGTTCCAGCGCGGTCTCGGGACCCAGGCCCATGCGCTCGGTGACGCCGGGGCGGAAGCCCTCGAGCAGCACATCGGCCTTCTCGATCAGGCCCAGGACCTTCTCGATGTCCGCCGGATCCTTGAGGTTCGCCTCGACAATGGTGCGCCCGCGCCACTGCGGCCGTTCCATGAAGCCGGGCAGCTGATTCGGCCGCTGCACCCGCACCACGTCCGCGCCGAGATCGGCGAGCAGCAGCGCCGCATGCGGACCCGGTCCGATTCCGGCCAGTTCAACAACCCGGACGCCCGCGAGCGGGCCCTGTTTGGTGGCGGTGGATGGAGTGCTCACGCCCTACCTCGGTTCATCGTCGATCCTGTGACCGGCAGCACGCGCCGGTGTTGACATTGTGACAATAGGGCGCGCGCGGGCGCGCGGCCACCCTGCCGCTCCGGACCGGCCTCGGGGTGGCGTCGGGGTGAATTGCGGGTGGCCATGCGCCCGGCGGGCGACGCGTGTCGGCCCCCGGTGAGTGAGAATGCGAGAGCAGCTACCAGCGGAAGGCATCGAAGTGAGCGCATGGGGTGAGGTCCTGGTCGGCCTCGCGATCCTGGTCGGGCTGATCGGCATCGTGGTGCCCATCCTGCCCGGCGTGATCCTGATCTTCGCCGCGATCCTGGTCTGGGCGATCCTGACCGGCGGCACCACCGCCTGGGCGATATTCGCCCTCTGCACAACGCTTCTCGTGATCAGCGGCGTCATCAAGTACACCTGGCCGGGCGCGAAACTGCGCGAGGCCGGGGTCGCCAATCGCTCGCTGTTCCTGGGCGCGGTGCTCGGCATCATCGGGTTCTTCGTCGTCCCGATCGTCGGCCTGTTCCTGGGATTCGTACTGGGCGTTTATCTTTCGGAATTCCAGCGGCTGCGCGTCCAGCAGCCGGCCTGGGAGTCCACCAAGCACGCCTTGAAGGGCGTCGGCCTGTCGATGCTCATCGAACTGCTCGGCGCCCTCATCGCCACCGCCGTGTGGGCGTCCGGCGCGGTGGTCGTCTAGTTCTCGATGATCGGCAGCGGAATCGTATCCGGCAGCGGCGGAGGCGGTTTCGGCAGTTCCGAGCGGTGCAGCCGCAGCGTCGGCGAGTCCGCGGCGAACAGCGGCCGGGTCGGCGCCGGATCCTCGAAGGGCCGTTCCTTGGCGGGCAGCCGGTAGAACGCCCGCGCATTGTCCTCCAGGACCTTGTGCAGATCCGTGCCGACGGCGTCGGCGATGATCTCGATATCGGTATCGCGGAACGGCCGCCCGGCGCGGGTGCCGGGCAGATCGGAGCCGAACATGAGCGCCTCCGGATTCACCGCGTGAATCTTGCGCAGCGCCTGCCCCACATTCATCGACACCCGCCCGAAGCCGGAGGCCTTCACCTTGGAGCCGCGGTCCACCAGGTTCAGCAGGTATGGCAGGCAGTCGTCGCTCATGCCCATGTGATCGATGGCCAGGGTGGGCAGTTTGGAGATGACCGGCTCCAGCGAGCCGAGCATGGACCCGTCGATATAGAGCTCCACATGCCAGCCGACCAGGTCGTAGGCGCGCAACGCGAGCATGGTGAGCCCGACGATGTCGAGGGCCGCGCGCTTGAGGTTGAACCGGACCGCGCGCACGCCCGCCCGGTCCAGTTCGATGATCTCCGCGTCGGAGGCGTCCACGTGCAGGTTGGTGACGCCCACCCAGCCCTCGCCCAGTTCGGCGAGGGCCGCGCGCAGATAGCTCTGATCGGTGCCCTGGAAGGACCCGCTGACCACGGCCCCGCCGTCGATATCGAACCGCGCCATGCGCGCGCGATAGTCGCCGATGGTGTACGGGTCGGGCAGGTAGCCTTCGTTTTCGATCAGCGGGAACCGCGGATCGATGATATGGACATGGGCATCGAACACGTGATCAGCATGCCTCAGAACGGTGACAAGTGCCGAAGCCCTTGTCCACCTGGCTTATTGGGCCAGGTCAGGGGTGGGGTGGACTAGTTGCCGACCTTGTCCGGCTCGCTGGCGCGCAGCATGTCCTCGCGCTCCACGACCTTCACCCGCTCGCGGCCCTCCGGCTCGCCGAGGGCGCGCTCGTGCGCGTCCAGGCGGTACCAGCCGGCCCAGGTGGTGAACGGAATGCCCTTGGCCTCCAGGAACTCGGTCACGGCCTCCGGCTCCGGCTTGGCGGCCGGGGTGAAGGTCGGGGCGTCGTCGAGCAGGCAGGCGATGGTCTCGTTGGCGTCGCCCTTGGTGTGGCCGATGAGACCGACCGGGCCGCGCTTGATCCAGCCGGTGACATAGGTCTGCGGCAGGTACCGCGCCGCGCCGTCGGCATCCTCGTCGATCAGCACGCGACCGGCCTCATTGGGCACGGTGCCGGCCTGGTCGTCGAACGGCAGCGACGGAATGTTCTGCGACAGGTAGCCGACCGCGCGGTACACGGCCTGGATGTCCCAGTCCTTGAACTCGCCGGTGCCCTTGCAGTTGCCGGTGCCATCGAGCTGGGTGCGCTCGGTGCGCAGGCCCACCACCTTGCCGTCCGCGCCGAGGATTTCGGCGGGGGATTCGAAGAAGTGCAGGAACAGCTTGTGCGGGCGGGCGCCGACATCGCGAATGGCCCACTGCTCCAAGGTGTTGCAGATCATGTCGACCTGCTTGGAATGGCGGCGGGCCGCTTCCGAGCCCTCGTCGTAGTCGATGTCCTCGGGATCGACGATGACCTCGATGGTCGGCGAGTGGTCGAGCTCGCGCAGTTCGAGGGGGGTGAACTTGGCCTGCGCGGGACCGCGGCGGCCGAAGACGTGCACTTCCAGGGCCTTGTTGGCCTTGAGGCCCTCGTAGACGTTCGGCGGGATCTCGGTCGGCAGCAGTTCGTCGCCGGTCTTGGCGAGCACGCGCGCCACGTCCAGGGCGACATTGCCGACGCCGAGCACGGCGACCTTCTCGGCCTCGAGCGGCCAGGTGCGCGGCACGTCCGGGTGCCCGTCGTACCAGGACACGAAGTCGGCGGCGCCGTAGGAGCCGTCCAGGTCGATGCCCGGGATCTCCAGGGCGCGGTCGGCATTGGCGCCGGTGGAGAAGATGACCGCGTCGTAGAAGCCCTGCAGGTCCTCGAGGGTGATGTCGACGCCGTAGTCGATATTGCCGAGCAGGCGGACCTGCGGCTTGTCGAGCACCTTGTGCAGGGCGGTGATGATGCCCTTGATGCGCGGGTGGTCGGGTGCGACGCCGTAGCGGATGAGACCGAACGGAGCGGGCATCCGCTCGTACAGGTCGATGCTCACCTCGGCGTCGGATTTCATCAACGCGTCGGCGGCATAGATGCCCGCGGGGCCGGCGCCCACGATCGCAATGCGGAGCGGGCGGGTCGCTGCACTCTGTTCGGTCATTCTTATGCGCACCCTCTGGTTGGAGCTACGTGTCGTCGGCCTGCGGCCTTCGTTCTTAGCTTAGGCTAAGTTGATGGCCTGGCTGCGGGTGGTGCCTGGATCGGAACCCCCGACGCTGCGGCGTTGCTGCGTGGTTCTGGTAATTCCCGCATTTTTGCGGGAATTGTGCCGATTCTAATCGTGCGTCTGGATTGTCCCCCGCGTCGGTGTGCCGGCCACCGGCGGCCCCTCCTGCTTGTGAGTACCCGGTGTCGCGGTCATTGCACCCATTCCGACCAGGCATGATCTAGTCATGAGCGATGACGGCCAATCCGATCAGCCAATTAAAATCAGCCAGAGCGAAACTCGTTCACTGTGGCCGTTCCTGCTGGCTGCGGGCGTAATCCTGGTCGTCATCATCGGCATTGTGGTCGCTGCCCTGGTGTCGCCGGTTGAGAAGAATGTCACAGACCGCGACCGGCTCGCGGTGGCCGCCAGCGCCTTCACCCAATCCCGCAGCGGCACCGACGTCCTGGATCCGAATACGGTGTGCCAGGGCTTCGACGAGAACCGCTCACCCTTGAGCAACCCTCGTGACGAGGGCGTCCAGTTCGAATTCGTGCGCCTCGACGATCCGGTGATCACCGGTGATCGCGCCACCGCGCAGGTCACCTACCGGGCCGATGGCGCGGAACGGACCGCGACCTGGACCTTCACCAGGTCCGGCAGCCGCTGGCTGGTCTGCGACTGAAAGGTTTGACAGCCGGGCTCCGGCCCAGGCACTCTCATCCCAGGTCATGAGTACCAGCGTCAAGCCCCGGCTGGCTGGTCGGCAACCCTCCTCCGCGGTGGGGTGCTCCGGGTGACGACCTGGCCGCGCACCGGAAAATGGTGCGGCAAGTGCGGATTCACAGGAGGTTCGAAGTGAGCTACGCGGGTGACATCACGCCGAAACAGGCGTGGGAACTGTTGCGGGACAATCCGGATGCGGTGCTGGTGGATGTGCGCACCGAAGCCGAATGGCGATTCGTCGGCGTGCCCGACACCAGCGGTATCGGCCGGCCGACCGCGCTCATCGAGTGGGTGGACACCAGCGGCACGCCGAATGCCCGGTTCGTGGATCAGCTGAAGCAGGCGCTGGCCGATCGCGCCGCCGACTCGGACGCGCCGGTCATCTTCATCTGCCGGTCCGGTCAGCGGTCCATCGGCGCGGCCACCGCCGCCACCGCCGTCGGCTTCGCGCCGGCGTTCAATGTGGTCGAGGGTTTCGAAGGCGCGCTGGACGCGCGCGGGCATCGCGGCCAGACCGGCTGGCGGGCCGATGGTCTTCCGTGGAGGCAGTCATGATCAGGGCAATCTCTCGGGCCGAGTCCCGTTGTCGGGCGGCGGTTCCGGCGTTGGCGGCGGGCCGATGGTGCTCTGTCGATTGGAGGCAGTCATGATCAGGGCAATCTCTCGGGCCGAGTCCCGTTGTCGGGCGGCGGTTCCGGCGTTGGCGGCGGGCCGATGGTGCTCTGTCGATTGGAGGCAGTCATGATCACCGGTGGCTCGTTCGACAAGCCGCTGCCCGAGGGCGTCGGCCCCGCCACCCTGGGCGTGCGCGGCGGCATCCGGCGGTCCGGTTACGACGAGACGTCCGAGGCGCTGTTCCTGAACTCGGGTTTCGTCTATGAGAGCGCCGAGGCGGCGGAGGCCTCCTTCACCGGCGATATCGAGCATTTCGTCTACTCCCGCTACGGCAATCCCACCGTCGCCATGTTCGAGGAGCGACTGCGGCTGATCGACGGCGCCGAGGCGGCCTTCGCCACGGCGTCGGGCATGTCGGCCGTGTTCACCGCCCTGGGCGCACTGCTCGGCGCGGGTGACCGCCTGGTCGCCGCGCGCAGCCTGTTCGGCTCGTGTTTCGTGGTGGCCAATGAGATCCTGCCGCGCTGGGGCGTGGAGACCGTCTTCGTCGACGGTGAGGATCTGGAGCAGTGGGAGCGGGCGCTGTCCGTGCCCACCCAGGCCGTGTTCTTCGAGACCCCCTCGAACCCCATGCAGACCCTGGTGGACGTCCGCCGCGTCACCGAGCTCGCGCACGCCGCGGGCGCGAAGGTGGTGCTGGACAATGTCTTCGCCACCCCGCTGCTGCAGCGCGGCTTCGACCTCGGCGCGGATGTGCTCGTCTACTCCGGCACCAAGCACATCGACGGCCAGGGCCGGGTGCTCGGCGGCGCCATTCTGGGCCCGCACGACTACATCGACGGCCCGGTGAAGAACCTCATGCGCCACACCGGTCCGGCGCTGAGCCCGTTCAATGCCTGGACGCTGCTCAAGGGCCTGGAGACCATGCCGCTGCGGGTGCGGCAGTCCAATGCCTCCGCTCTGCGCATCGCCGAATTCCTGGAGCGGCATCCGGCGGTCTCCTGGGTGAAATACCCGTTCCTGCCCTCGCATCCGCAGTACGAGCTGGCCAAGAGCCAGATGTCGGGCGGCGGCACCGTGGTCACCTTCGAACTGGCGGCGCCCGCGGACGAGGCCAAGAAGCGCGCCTTCGAGGTGCTCAACCGCCTGCGCATCATCGATATCTCCAACAATCTCGGTGATGCGAAGACGCTGATCACGCATCCGGCCACCACCACCCATCGTGCGATGGGGCCGGAAGGCCGTGCGAGCATCGGGCTTTCGGATGGCGTGGTGCGCATCTCGATCGGCCTGGAGGATGTCGAGGATCTGCTCGGCGATCTGGATCACGCACTGAGCTGAGAGTTTTCGCCGTGAGGCCGGAACCGTCTGTCGACGGTTCCGGCCTTCGTCGTTTTCCGGGACCGACTCATTGACAGTGTGCTGTCAAATATGACAGGATACTGTCATGACGATGAAGACAGTGCACCTGGCCATCTACGACACCTTCTCCGACTGGGAGACCGGCCACGCCACCGCGCACATCAACCGCGCGATGTGGCAGCGGGAACCGGGAACCTGGCAGGTCAAGACGGTCGGGCCGACCGCGGAGCCGGTCGTCTCGGCGGGCGGCATGCGGGTCGTGCCGGACGTCGTCCTCGCCGATCTCTCCCCGGCGGACAGCGCCATGCTGATCCTGCCCGGCGCAGATACCTGGGAGAGCGGCGAACTCGCGGCATTCGCGGCCAAGGCGGCCGAATTCCTCGCGGCGGGCGTGCCGGTGGCCGCCATCTGCGGGTCGACCTTCGGTCTCGCGGCGGCGGGCCTGCTCGATAATCGCCCGCACACCAGCAATGCGGCGGAATACCTTGCCTTCAGCGGATATTCGGGCGGTGATCACTTCGTGTACGAACCCGCTGTGCGCGACGGCGATCTGATCACCGCCAGCGGCACCAAGCCGGTCGATTTCGCCCGGGCCATCTTCGCGCGGCTCGGCGTCTACGAGCCGCACATTCTCGACGCGTGGACCAAGCTCTACGCCGACAGCGATCCGGCCGGATTCTTCGCCCTCGCCGAGTACGAGGAGAAGCGGTCGGCCGAGCAGGCGGCGCGGTGAACGCCGAACAGGAACTGTTCAGTACGGCGGCGATCACGTCGTTCCGGCTCAATGGCCAATTCCTCGCCATCGCCGAGGAATTGGCCAAGCCGGCCGGCATTACCGCGGCCTGGTGGCAGGTGCTCGGCGCGGTGCTGCACGAGCCGCTGCCGGTGGCCGGGGTCGCGCGGGCGATGGGCATTACCCGGCAGAGTGTGCAGCGCATCGCGGATCTGCTGGTGGACAAGGGTTTGGCCGAGTACCGGCCGAATCCGGCGCATCGGCGCGCCAAGCTCGTGGCCATTACCGAGGACGGTCACGAGGCGCTGCGGCGGATCGAGCCGCAGCACGCGAAGATGGCGGCCCGGTTGACGGCCGAACTCGGCGCCGAACGGCTGGCGCGGATCGTCGACGGTCTGACCGAGCTGTCCGCTGCGCTCGACGCGCTGGAGTCCGCGCCGGAATGAGTGAGCCCGCGCCAAGGGGAGAGAGCCCGCGCCCGAGCGAGTAGTCCGCGCTCGAACAAGCCGAATCCGCGCCCGGGCGGGTCGAATCCGCGCCCGGCCGCGAAGTGTTCAGGCCGCGAACGGGTCCTTGGTGTGGCCGACCAGGTCGGCGACCGACTTCAGGATGCTGGTCGGGCGGTACGGGTACTGCTCGACCGTGGACTGGGTGGAGATGCCGGTGGTCACCAGGATGGTGCGCATTCCGGCTTCCAGGCCGGAGATCACATCGGTGTCCATGCGGTCGCCGATCATGACGCTGGACTGCGAGTGCGCGCCGATGCGCCGCAGCGCCGACCGCATCATGAGCGGGTTCGGCTTGCCCACGTAGTACGGCTCCCTGCCGGTGGCCCGGGTGATGAGCGCGGCCACCGAACCCGTGGCGGGCAGGATGCCCTCGCGGGAGGGCCCGGTGACATCGGGATTGGTGGCGATGAAGCGCGCGCCCGCCGAGATGAGGCGGATGGCGGTGGTGATGGCCTCGAAGGAGTAGGTGCGGGTCTCGCCGAGCACCACATAGTCCGGATCGCTGTCGGTGAGCACGTAGCCGACCTCGTGCAGGGCCGTGGTGAGGCCGGATTCGCCCACCACGTAAGCGGTTCCATGGGGCCGCTGTTCCTTGAGGAAGGTCGCGGTGGCCAGTGCGGAGGTCCAGATGGACTCGACCGGGATGTCGAGGCCGGTGTGCCGCAGCCGCGCCTGCAGATCGCGCGCGGTGTAGATCGAGTTGTTGGTGAGCACCAAGAACGGAATCTCGTTGTCGCGGAGCTCGGCCAGGAACTGATCGGCTCCCGGGATCATGTGGTTCTCGTGCACCAGGACGCCGTCCATGTCGGTCAGGTACGAGAGGATCGGTTCATCGGTGGAGGTCACACCGCCGAGTCTAATTAGCGTCCGGTTTGCCCGGGCTCGGATGGCCCAGCTGCCGGTGCGACCCCTGACACACCCGCGCCCGGAGCTGACTATCGTCGAGTGCGAGCCGCGCGCCGGGCGACCTGCCGCGCGCGACCCCCGGGAGATCAGCCCGGACAACTAGCGCAGCAAGGCGACAGGAGTGGCGCAGGTGAAGAACCTCAAGCTCGGATACAAGGCGTCGGCGGAACAGTTCGGTCCCCGCGAACTGGTGGAGATCGCGGTGGCGGCCGAGGAGCACGGCCTGGACAGCGCGACCGTGAGCGATCACTTCCAGCCCTGGCGGCACAATGGCGGGCACGCGCCCTTCTCGCTGGCGTGGATGGCGGCGGTGGGCGAGCGCACCGAGCGCATTCAGCTCGGCACCTCGGTGCTGACGCCGACCTTCCGCTACAACCCGGCGGTCATCGCGCAGGCCTTCGCCACCATGGGCTGCCTGTACCCGGATCGCATCATGCTGGGTGTGGGCAGCGGTGAGGCGCTGAACGAGATCGCCACCGGCTTCCAGGGCGAATGGCCGGAATTCAAGGAGCGTTTCGCGCGGCTGCGGGAGTCGGTGGAGCTCATGCGGGCGCTGTGGACCGGCGACCGGGTGGACTTCGACGGGCAGTACTACAAGACCGTCGGCGCTTCCATCTACGACGTGCCCAAGGGCGGCATCCCGGTCTACATCGCGGCGGGCGGCCCGCTGGTGGCCCGGTACGCGGGGCGCGCGGGCGACGGTTTCATCTGCACCTCCGGCAAGGGTATGGACCTCTACACCGAGAAGCTCATGCCGGCGGTGGCCGAGGGCGCGGCCAAGGCCGGGCGGACGGTGGAGGACATCGATCGGATGATCGAGATCAAGATCTCCTACGACACCGATCCCGAACTGGCGCTGGAGAATACGCGTTTCTGGGCGCCGCTGTCGCTGACCGCCGAGCAGAAGCACTCCATTACCGATCCCATCGAGATGGAGGCCGCCGCCGACGCGCTGCCCATCGAGCAGATCGCCAAGCGCTGGATCGTGGCCAGCGATCCGGATCAGGCGGTGGAGCTGATCAAGCCGTACCTGGACGCGGGCCTGAACCACCTGGTCTTCCACGCCCCGGGTCACGACCAGATGCGGTTCCTCGACCTGTTCAAGCGCGATCTCGCGCCGCGCCTGCGCGCCCTCGCGTAGGCCGCTGCGGATTTCCGCCTGGCTCAGACCTCGGCGAGCTCGACCGGCGACAGCTTCCACCGCCCGCCGCCGGCGAGTTCGAGGCGCTGAGTGTGGTGCCGGTCCACCGTGCTGCGATGCGCCACGCTCACCAGCACGGTGTCCGGCGCCTCGGTCCGCACCAGGTGGTAGAGCGTGAATTCGAGGCCCTCGTCGACCGCCGAGGTGGCCTCGTCGAGGAAGGCCAGTTTCGGCTGCAGCAGCAGGATGCGCGCGAACGCGACCCGCTGCTGCTCACCGGGGGAAAGCGTTGACGCCCAGTCGATCACCTCGTCCAGGCGGTCGCTCAGATGCCCGAGGTTGACCTTGACCAGCACCTCGCGCAGCCGCGCCTCGCCGATCCCGCCGGGACCGGCCGGGTAGGTGAGGGCGCCGCGCAGATCCCCGAGCGGAATGTAGGGCCGCTGCGACAGGAACAATGTGTCATTGCCGAGCGGTCGTTTCACCCGGCCTTCGGTGTAGGGCCACAGTTCGCCGATACTGCGCAGCAGCGTCGTCTTCCCCACGCCGGACGGGCCTTTCACCACCAGCGCGTCGCCCGACCGCAGCCGCAGCGAGAGATCGGCGATGAGCTCGGTGCCGTCCGGCTTGCTCACCCACACCTCCTCCAGCTCCAATCCGGTTGGCGTATCGGCGGTTTCGATGACCGGCAGCTCCCGCCCCTTGCGGTCGGCCTCGCGCAGCCCGTCGAGACGAATGAGGGTGGCGCGGTAGTAGGTGAACGCGTCGTAGGAGGTCTGCGGCATGGACAGCGCGCTCTGCACCTGACCGAATGCGCTGGCCGCCTGCTGGAGATCGCCCAGCGTGGTGGTGCCGGCGAAGACGCGGGGGCCCAGCAGCACCACGGTGAACACATTGGCGGCCTGCTGGGTCACCAGATTCCAGCCGTAGAACTTCAGCAACCGGTACACCCGCGCCCAGGCATTGTCGATGACCGCGCCGAACCGGTTGTCCAGCTCCTCCCGCTCCTCGCGTTCACCGTGGTAGAAGGCCACGTTCTCGGCGTTCTCGCGCAACCGCACCAGCGCGAAACGGTAATCGGCGGTGCGCCGCTGGAACCAGAAGTTCAGTTTGATGAGCGGATTCGCGATCCAGAACGCGACGACGGTGGCGAAGGCGATCCACAGGAAGGCCGCGAACACCAGCGCCTTGGGAATGGTCGTGCCGAGGACCGTGATCGGTCCGGACAGCCGCCACAGGATGGGCGTGAAGGACACCAGTGTGAGCCCGCTGCCGATGACGCCGTTGCCGCTGATCGAGTACGGCCCGACATTGCCGCCGAAGCACAGCGCGTAGGACCCGTCCACGAAGTCCTTCACGTCCTGCTGGATGCGCTGGTCGGCATTGTCGATGGTCTTGTCGATGAACCGGCTGCGGTAGTACGCCTTCCCGCTCGTCCAGTCGTCGAGATAGCGCGTGTTCAGCCATTGCCACCAATGGATTTGGAAGGCCTGCTGCAGGTAGTAGGCGACCATGCCCATGGTGACGATGATGGCGGCCAGCACGCCGAACACCGCGAGGCTCTGCCAGAACAGCGATTGCGCGTGGTCGGTCGATGTGCCTTCCGCGTACGCCTGCACGCCGCGCTGCAGCGAGGTGTACAGGTCGTTGTAGAAGTAGGTGACCAGCACCGTCATCCGCACGCTGTAGACCGCGAGCAGCAGCACCACCGCGAACAGTCCCCAGGCCGGCCAGCTCTGCCGCCCGGTGAAGTACCCGCCGCCGATCCGCCAGAACATGCGTCCCCACTCGGTGAACCGCACGATGGCGGCGGCGCCGAGAAGGAAGACGATCGCGGTGATGACGAAGGCTTTCGCGATCCAGAACAGGCTGTGAAACGTTTCGTGTCCCCAGTCGAGACCGGAAGCGCCGACCATGCCGCGGAGCCTATCGGCAAACGATCAGCGCGCTGTGGCACAGCGCACGTGTCGCCTGGTCCACAGCGAATCGGCACATAACGGTCGGTAGGCTTTGCGGCTATGGCTGCCCACACGGTTTCCAGTGTGTACATCGCGTCCCCCGAGGGTGACACCGGCAAGTCGACGGTGGCGCTCGGCGTGCTCCAGGCACTGGCCGCCACCACGCCGCGGGTGGGCGTGTTCCGGCCCATCACGCGGTCGGCCACCGGCCGCGACTACATCCTGGAACTGCTGCTCGAGCACTCCACCGCGGATGTGGACTACGACGACGCCGTCGGCGTCACCTACGAGCAGGTGCACGCCGATCCGGACGCCGCCATCAGCGAGATCGTCATGCGCTATCACGCCATGGCCAAGCACTGCGATGCCGTGCTCATCGTGGGCAGCGACTACACCGATGTGGCCAGCCCCAGCGAGCTGCGCTACAACGCCCGCATCGCGGTGAACCTGGGCGCGCCGGTGCTGCTGGTGGTCAAGGGCGCGGACCGCCGGCCCGAGGAGCTCATCCAGCTGGTCGAGCTGTGCCGCGGCGAGCTGGTGGGCGAGCACGCCAAACTGGTCGCCGTCATCGCCAACCGCTGCGCTCCCGAGCAGATCGACGCCGACAGCGCCGCGCTGGCGCAGGCCGCCCTGGTGCCGTCCTGGACGCTGCCCGAGGTGCCGCTGCTCACCGCGCCCACCATGGAGGAGCTGCGCGAGGCCATCGGCGGCGAAATCTACAGCGGCGACCCGGAACTCATGCAGCGCGAAGCCCTCGACGTGATCATCGGCGGCATGACCACCGAGCACATTCTGGAGCGGCTCACCGACAGCGTGGCCGTCATCGCCCCCGGCGATCGCTCCGACGTGCTGCTGGCGCTGGTGAACGCCCATGAGGCGGAAGGGTTTCCGTCGCTGTCCGGGATCATCATGAACGGCGGTATGAAGCCCGCGCCGTCCATCGCCCGGCTTATCGAGGGCCTCAAGCCCAAGCTGCCCATCCTGGCCACCGACCTGGGCACCTTCGAGACCGCCAAGGCCGCCGCCAACACCCGCGGCCGGGTGTCGCTGTCCAGCATCCGCAAGGTGGACACCGCGCTGGCGCTCATGGAGGAGCGGGTGGATGTGCGGGAACTCTTGCAGCAGATCGAGGTTCCCATCCCGAGCGTGGTGACCCCGCAGATGTTCGAGTACCAGCTCATCGAGCGGGCCCGCGGCGACCGCAAGCGCATCGTGCTGCCCGAGGGCGACGACGACCGCATTCTGCGCGCCGCCGGCCGGGTGCTGCAGCGCAAGATCGCCGATCTGACCATTCTGGGCGAGGAGGCCGCCGTGCGCGGCCGCGCCGCCGAGCTCGGCGTGGACATCGACGCCGCCGAGGTGCTCGATCCCAAGACCTGCCCGCTGCGCGACGAATTCGCCGAGGAGTACGCGCGGCTGCGCGCCCACAAGGGCATGACGGTGGATCGCGCCCGCGAATTCATGAGCGACATCTCGTATTTCGGCACCATGATGGTGCACATGGGCGTGGCCGACGGCATGGTCTCCGGTGCGGCGCACACCACCGCGCACACCATCCGCCCGTCCTTCGAGATCATCAAGACCACGCCGGGCGTTTCCACGGTGTCGAGCGTCTTCCTCATGTGCCTGGCCGACCGGGTGCTGGTCTACGGCGACTGCGCGGTGGTGCCCGATCCGACCTCGGATCAGCTGGCCGATATCGCCATCTCCTCGGCGACCACCGCGAACCAGTTCGGCATTTCGCCGCGGGTGGCCATGCTGTCCTACTCGACCGGCGAATCCGGGTCCGGCGCGGATGTGGACAAGGTGCGCGCCGCCACCAAGCTGGTGCACGATCGCGCGCCGGAACTGCTGGTGGAGGGCCCGATTCAGTACGACGCCGCCATCGAGCCCGCGGTGGCGCGCACCAAGCTGCCGGATTCGGCGGTGGCCGGGCAGGCGACGGTGTTCATTTTCCCGGACCTCAATACGGGTAACAACACCTACAAGGCCGTGCAGCGCAGCGCCGGCGCGGTCGCCATCGGCCCGGTGCTGCAGGGTCTGCGCAAGCCGGTCAACGACCTGTCGCGCGGCGCGCTGGTCGCCGACATCGTGAACACCGTGGCGATCACCGCCATTCAGGCCCAGCAGGAGGCGCAGTGAAGGTCCTGGTGATCAATTCCGGGTCGTCGTCCATCAAATACCAGCTGCTGGACGCGGATTCGGCGGCCGTGGTGGCCTCCGGCGTGGTGCAGCGCATCGGGGAACCCGTCGCCGACGGGTCGCCGACCATCGAACACAAAACCGACGGAGAGACTTTCACCCACGACGGCGAGGTGCCCGACCACGCCGCCGGGCTGCGGCTGGTGTTCGAGCTGTTCGCCGCGAGCGGGCACGATCTGGCCGAGGAGGGACTGGGCGCGGTCGGGCACCGGGTGGTGCACGGCGGCGAGGTGTTCTACGAGCCCACGCTGATCGACGACAAGGTCGTGGAGGCCATCTCGGATCTGTCCGCGCTCGCGCCGCTGCACAATCCGGCCAATGTGGTCGGCATCGAGGGCGCCCGCGCGCTGCTGCCGGACGTGCCGCAGGTGGCGGTCTTCGACACCGCCTTCTTCCACGGGCTGCCCGCCGCCGCCAAGACCTACGCCATCGACGCGGAAGTCGCCGCCGCGCACGGCGTCCGGCGCTACGGCTTCCACGGCACCTCGCACGAATACGTCTCCGGGCAGGTCGCGGAATTCCTGGGCCGGGACCGCGGCGAGCTGAACCAGATCGTGCTGCACCTGGGCAACGGCGCCTCCGCCTCGGCCGTGCGCGGCGGCAAGGCCGTCGACACCACCATGGGCCTGACGCCGCTCGAGGGCCTGGTGATGGGCACCCGCTCCGGTGATCTCGATCCGGGCATCATCTTCCACCTCATCCGCACCGCGGGCATGGACGTGGACGATGTGGACGCACTGCTCAATCGCCGCTCCGGCATCAAGGGCCTGTCCGGCGTGAACGACTTCCGCGAACTCGGGCAGCTCATCGAAACCGGCGATGCGGCAGCGCGACTCGCCTTCGAGGTCTACATCCACCGGCTGCGGCGCTATATCGGCGCGTACCTGGTGGAGCTGGGCCGGGTGGATGCCATCACCTTCACCGCCGGGGTCGGCGAGAACGACGCCGCGGTGCGGGCGGCGGCACTGGCCGGGCTGGAGCACTTCGGCATTCGGGTCGACGCGGCCCGCAATACCGCGAAAGACCGCTCCGCCCGCTACATCTCGCCCGCGGGGGCGGAGGTGGCCGTGCTGGTCGTGCCCACCAACGAGGAGCTCGCCATCGCCCGCGCCTCCGCCCGCCTGGTCTCCCCCGCCTCTCCGCGTATTTAGCGCCCGGCTGAGAGCCGTGCACACTCGGCCACGCGTGCACGCGGTTGGGAGCCGACCCGATTTTGGCCGTACCCGGTGAGTTACCCGGACCTTGCGAGATCAGTTGTCGCGTTCCGGGGATAAACCACCTTCACGAAAACATCATGATCGCTTTGGCACAGTGGTTCCCGGATCCGGTTCCTCCGGTCCACCGGAATCCGTGCCACGAGACGCACCTGCGGTCGGGGTTGAACTCTCCCTCGCCTGCCCCTACCGGCCTGCGGCTGCCCCCGCAGGCCGCCGCAGTCGTGGACATCAGGGATCCCCGGATGCCGGACCCGATCCGGTCCCGCCACCGTTGGCTCGGGCGGGGCCGGATCGGGGCTGTGCGGTACGCGGGGGAGTCAGAACCAGGATTTGGCCCGCACCGCATTGGCGAGATCGACCAGGGCGTAGCGGTGGGTCCGGCCCGGCGCCGAGCGCGCCAGCCCGCGCAGACCGGATTCGATGCCGCGGCGCAGCTCGCGTTCGGTGAACGGTGCGCGGAAGATCCTGGTGTCCATGGTTTTCGGGATCTTCCCGGCCTGCAGCCAGCCCAGCGCGGTGCCCAGCACCAGCACCCGCAGCTGCGCCGTGCGGCTCTCCCCGGGCGGCAGCGCCTGCACCCGGGCGGCGGCCACGTGCAGGATCGATTCGTCGAGTTCGTGCACGGGCGCGGAGGTCAGCAGCATCAGCACCGCCGTCATGCGCGCCTCCGCATAGTGCCGGGACGCGGGCGGCACCTCGTCCAGCGCGTGCACGGCGGCGGTGACGTTCCCGCTCGCGGCCAGCTGCCGGGCCAGCCCGAAGGCCGCGCTCACCACGCCGCGATCGGTGCGCCAGACGGTGGCGTAATACTTCTCGGCGTAGGCGCGCCACTGCTCCGGATCGGCGGAGTCCCATTGCTGCAGAATGAGTTCCGCGGTCGCCGCCAGCGCCAGCTTGGGCGCGATCTCGCCCGGCAGCGCCTGCAGCACGGCATCGAAGCGCTGGAAGGCGCTCTCGTAATCCTGTTCCAGCAGTTCGGTCATGCCCAGGTACCAGTCGATGCGCCAGTCCCCGACCGCGGGCGCGGCTTCCTCGAGCAGGCGCTGCAACAGCAGCCGGGCGGCAGCGGGCTCCTCCAGATCGAGGTGGGCGCGCGCCTCGGCCAAGGTGACCTCGAGCTCGAAAGTATCGGGCGCGCCGCCGGGTTCGGCCGCGGCCCGCTGCCGGGCATGGCGCAGTTCGTCCAGGGCGTGCTCGGGCTCCGGATGCGCCGCACCGGCCAGCAGCGGGGCGGAGGGGTCGGCCGGATCGACGATCGGCACCGGCAGCGCCGCCATCACCTCGCGCGGACGCAGCAGCGTGCTGCGCGCGATGCCGTCGATCAGCCCGTCGGTCTGGGCCACGTACTCCGCGGTGCCGAAGCTGGTGCGCGGCGGGCTGAAAAGCGTTGACAGCTGCGGATGTTCGGTGCCGGTCTCAGCCGCCAGGATCTCGCGCAGCACGCCGGTGAGCTGGCCGGCGAACAATCGGGCGGTGGGGAAGCGGCGCTCCGGATCCGGATCGGTGGCGCGCAGCAGCAGACGGTGATAGAACTCGTGCCGCGCCAGCACCGGCTGCGTTGCCGCGTCCGGAATGCCCTCGACGTAAGCGCCCTTCTCCATGGGCATGTCGAGGGTCAGCACGGCCAGGGTGCGGCCCACCGTGTAGATGTCCGAGGCCACGGTCGGCCCGGTCCGGGCGATCTCGGGAGCCTGGAAACCCCTGGTGCCGTACAGGTTTCCGTACGCCTCGAACTGCGCGACCGCGCCCAGGTCGATGAGCTCCACCCGATCGCTGGTGACCATGATGTTGTCCGGCTTGAGATCGTTGTAGGCCAGCCCCACCGAATGCAGATAGTCCAGCGCCGGAAGCACTTCCAGCACATAGGCGATGGCCTCGGTGACCGGCATCCGCTCGGGTTTGGCGTACTTGTCGAGCATGTCGCGCAGCGAATGCCCGCCCACGTACTCCATGACGATGTACCCGATCGGCTCCCCGTCGGGTCCGGGATGCTCCACGAAATTGTGGATCTTCACGATGCCGGGATGCACGACCTCCGCGAGGAACTGCCGCTCCGCCACGGCAACAGCCTGCGCCTCCGCGTCACCGGCATGCAAGAGGCCCTTGAGCACCACCCACCGGTCGCTCACATTCCGATCGATGGCGAGATAGATCCAGCCCAGCCCGCCGTGCGCGATGCACCCTTGGATCTCGTACTGCCCGGCCACCCGATCGCCCGGCATGAGCGAGGGCCGGAAATCATAAGGCGCCCCGCACGTCTCACAGGTCCCGGTGGTCGTGGCGGGCTTGGTCGCGCTCGCCCGCCCCACCGGCTTCCCGCACCGCCAGCAGAACCGCCGCCCCTCCTTGACCTCCGGATCCGCCAGCACCGCCCGCTCCGGATCCACCGGCTCCACTGCCGGAATCGGCACCAGCCCGGCTCCCAGCCGCCGCACCGGCGGCCGCGGCCGCGTCAGCCGCTGCGTGCGCTGCGACGGCCGCGTCGGCGTCCGCCCATCGCCCTCGGACCCGGTCCCGGGCTCCGGCCGCCCGCTACCCGCGGCTCCCGAAACCTCCTGCACCCCATTGCCCGTCGTACCTTCGGAGTCCTCGGCTTCACGCAGGTGAGCGCGGGTCTCCTCGCCGAATTCACCGCCGCGGACGGTGGCAGCGGTCGCGGCGCCGTCGTCATCGCCCCGTGTGGTGGCGCGAGTCGCCTCCCCCGAGTCTCCGCCGCGCGCACCCGCTCGCGTCGCATCACCGCCCTCGCCCGCAGCGGGCGCCCCTTGCGCACCGCCTCCACCCCGCAAGGTCGCTCGGGTCGCCCCGCCGCCGTCGTCGCCTGCGGTGGTTCGCGTCGCCGCGTCGTTGTTCCCGCCTGGGGTGGCGGACGGCCCATCCGTGTCGCCGATCGCGCGCTCCGTGCCGTGGGCCGGTTGACCGCCTGCGTGCCCGGCCGCGTCCGGGCGGCCGGTGGCGCGCGTGGGTTCCCCGCCGTCGGCGGGTTGGCCGGCGGGGGCGGGATTCTCGGGTTCGGCGGGTTCGGTCATATCAGTCCTGGTACCTCGGAAGCGGCGGTACCGCGGCGTCGCCGAGCACGGTGGCGAGCCACTGCCTGTAGAGGCGATTCCACGTGCCGTCGCCGCGAATCCGTTCCAGGGTGCCGTTCACGTAACGGACCAGATCATCGGCGTCCTTGGGCATGCCGATGCCGTAGTTCTCGGTGCTCAGGTCGGGGCCGACGACCTCGGTGAGCGGGTCCTGCACGGCGAGGCCGGCGAGAATGGCGTCATCGGTGCTGATGGCGTCCACCTGGCGCTGCTGCAGCACCACCAGACAGTCGGCCCAGCTGGGGACGGTGAGGATGGAGGCGGCGGGCTGCTCGCGGCGGATGCGGTCCAGGGAGGTGGTGCCGCGGACCACGCACACGCGCTTGCCCGCCAGATCCCCGAGACCGCCTATCCCGGAATTGCGGACCGTCAGCACCCGCTGGTGCGCTTGCAGATAGGGCGTGGAGAACGAAACGCGCTGGCGCCGATCACACGTGATGGTCATGGTCTTCACCACGACGTCGACGGACTTCTCCTGCAGCGCGCGTTCGCGATCGGCCGAGCCGAGAATGCGGTATTCGATGAGCTCCGGATTGCCGAGCAGATCGCGCGCCAGCTCGCGGGCGATGTCCACGTCGAAACCGGCGAGCGCGCCGGTGGTCGGATCGCGGAAGCTGAAGAGGTTACTGCCCGGATCCAGCCCCACCAATAGTCGCCCGCGCGCCCGGATCGCCTGGATGGTGGGCCCGTCCTTGCTGGTGGGCCGCAGGCTGGCGGTCGGATCGTCACAGGTCTGGGTGTCCGGCGGCAGCGGTGCGTGGGTCTGCGCCGCAACGGCTCCCGAGGGCAGCGGCGGCTCCACATAACTCGGTACCCGGGTCGACGGCGCGGGCGGCGGGTCCTCGGTGCTACAGCCGACGGCCATGGTCAGCGACAGCGCGGCCAGCGCCGCGGCCAGGATGCGTCTTCGGCTCGTCATCGGTACTCCCGTAGTCGCGGCCACAGCCCGGCGGCAATGAACACCGCCGCCGCGGTGCTCAGCACCAGCGCTCCCGGCGCCAGCAGATCGAGCGTGCGGGCGGCATGGGAGGTATTGGTGCGCAACATGTTCCGGCTGTCGGAAATGCCGTCGGCGAGGGCCTTGTCGAGGGCGTCCACCTGCGCGGTGGCCTCATTGGCCCCGGGCCCGGTGGCCACCGCGCCCGCGCCGATGAAATCGCCGCGCGAGAGCGCCTCGTTCATGCGCTGATGCGCGGCCAGCCAGCGATCCAGCGCCGCGCCGGCGCTGCCGACATCCTTCGCGCCGGGCGCGTCGCCCGGATAGCCGAGCAGGATCGCCTTCAGCTTGCCGGTGGCCGCGTCGTAGGTGCGGTCGTATTCGGCGCTGGTATCGCGGCGCACCAGTTTCAGCGTCTCCGCGGTGCGCGCCTGCTGCGCCAGGATCCGGCTCTCGGTGAGCGCGGCGGCGGGAATGCTGCCGTAATCCCGCGAATGCGTGGTCGACACCGCCGAGATGACCCCCGCGATCACCGTCCAGGACAACAGCACCACCATGGTCCCGGTGGCCAGCAGCAACCCCGCGTTCAGCACGCGATGCCAGCGCCGGAACAGGAACCACTGCGCGGCCACCAGCGCGCCTACCGCCAGCAGCGGCAGCACGATGGCCGGCCACGGCGGCCGCACATGATTGCGCTGGGTGGCGGTAATGGCCTCGGAGCGATGCTCCTGCAATTCCTGCGCCATCGGCAGCATGGTGGCCTGCATGAGATTGGAGGCCTCGCTGAGATAGGCCGCCCCGACCGGGAAGCCGCTGCGATTATTGGCGCGCGCGGTCTCCACCAGGCCGCAGTACACCGGGATCCCGGTGGCGATGCCGGTGCGCAGATGGGTGTCGGAGTCCCCGCCGGTCCGATTGGACTGGGTCACCAGTTCGGCCGCCGCCTCGCCGACGGCCTGGTTGTAGCGGTCGCGCACGGTTTTCGGTTCCAGCCCGCCGGAGATGAACGCGGTGCCCGCGGAGGCGTCGGCCACCGACAGCGCGGTGTAGAGCCGCTGCGCCGAGAAGGCATCCGGTTCGGCCTGCACCAGCAGCACGTCCAGGGCGTGTTGCCGATCGTTGACCGCCATGGCGGTGACCGCGCCGGCCGCCACGCACATACTCAGCAGAATCAAACCGACCGCAATCAATTTGGCCGGTGAGGATTGCGCGAAGATCCGCAGTTCGGTGGTCGCGAGACGTTCGCGGACGGCGGCGGCAGCGGCCCGCGGTGACAGCTCGTCGAGCCGCAACTGCTCGGTGCGAGCCATGCTCACCTCCCACTTACCGAAAACGATCGCCCGACTGGTTTCTGTCGATTGAGCTTATTGTGGACGTACCGATGCCGTGACGCGGGAACACCCGCCGGTCCGCACGGTGGATTCGAGGGATGGGATCGAGTATGCGTGGTGACGGCGACGGCTGGTCGAAAAGTCCCGATGGGAGTCGGCACTGGGGCCGATTCGGAGCTGCTGGACTGTTGCTGCGCGCCCCGCTCGCGGACGGCGGTTCGGCCGTGCTGCTCCAGCACCGCGCCGCGTGGAGCCATCAGGGCGGCACCTGGGCCCTGCCCGGCGGCGCCCGCGACAGCCATGAGACCACCGTGCACGCCGCCGTCCGCGAGGCCGGCGAGGAAGCGGGCATCACCCCCGACGCCATCCGGGTGCGCGGCTCCCGGGTGACCACCACCGCGCCCAGCGGCTGGACGTACACCACGGTCATCGCCGATGCCGCCGCCCCACTGCGCACCCGCGGCAATATGGAGAGCCGCGAACTGGCGTGGATTCCCGAGGACGAGGTGGACGCCCGCGAACTGCATCCGGGCTTCGCCGCCGCCTGGCCCACGCTGCGCGCCACCCCGATCGGCGTCAGCCTGGACGGCCTGGCCGATCCGGCGGCGGTGGCGGCCGCATTGCCACGGACGCTGGATCTGCCCGGGGAGGGCTTCCTCTGGTTGCGGGCCGCGGCCAATGGGAACGGCCGCACCGCCCGGATCGCGGCCGCCGATCCACCCGCGGGGCCGACCGATTTGGCCGGAAATGTGTTGTTGCTCACCTTGGCCCAAGTGTTGTCTTAGATGCGTGAGCATCCGTGAAGTCCCCACGTACTGCCGGATCTGCGAACCGCTCTGCGGACTGATCGCCACCGTCGAGGACGGCAAGCTGGTGCGCCTGCGCCCGGACAAGACGCATCCGCTGTCCCAGGGCACGGCCTGCCCGAAGGGCATTGCCTTCACCGATATCCAGAACGATCCGGATCGCGTGCTCTACCCGCTGCGCCGCCGGCCCGACGGCGAATTCGAGCGCGTCTCCTGGGATACCGCCCTGGACGAGATCGGCGCCCGCCTGCGCACCCTCATCGGTGCGCACGGCCGGGAAAGTCTCGGCTGGTATTTCGGCAATCCGGCCACGTTCTCCTATTCACACACCCTGTGGATAGTCGGCTTCCAGCTCGCCGCGGGCCTGCGCCATGTGTATTCCGCAGGGTCCCAGGACATCAACAATCGCTTCGTCGCCAGCCACCTGCTCTACGGCTCGCTCACCTCGGTGCCCGTCCCCGACCTGGACCGCACCGATTTCCTGCTCATGCTCGGCGCCAATCCGCTGGTGTCGCACGGCAGTGCGATCAGCGCCCCGCGAATTCGCGAGAAGCTCACCGCCATCCCCAAGCGCGGCGGCCGGGTGGTGGTCGTGGATCCGCGCCGCACCGAAACCGCCCGTCTCTTCGAGCATGTCGGCATCCGGGCGGACGGTGATGCCTGGCTGCTCGCCGCGCTCTTGCAGGTGATCTTCGCCGAGGGCCTCGAGGATCGCCCGGCGCTGCAACGTTACGCCGCGGGCGTGCGCGAATTGCGGCGGGCCGTAGCCGGTTTCACGCCCGAAGCCACCGCCGCGAGCACCGGTCTCGAACCGGATCGGGTGCGCACCATGGCCCGTGACCTTGCCCGCGCCGAATCCGCCGCCGTCTACGGCCGCACCGGCACCTGCCTGGGCAGGCACGCCACCCTGGTCGCGTTCCTGATCGATGCGCTCGCCTTGGTGACCGGCAATCTGGACCGTCCCGGCGGCTGTGTGTTCGGCAAGGAGCTGGTGGCCGTCTCCAAACTCAATGCCCGCCTGGGCCTGATCGGCTACGGCAGGACACGTTCCCGCGTAGGCGATTTCCCGGATGTGCTGGGCACCTTCCCGGCGGCCGTCATGGCCAAGGAGATCACCACCCCCGGTCCGGGCCGGCTGCGCGCCCTGTTCACCTCGGCGGGCAACCCGGCCTCCTCGGTCCCCAATACGCGCGAATTGTCCACAGCCCTGTCCCAACTCGATCTCTTCGTGTCGATAGACCTGTACATCAACGACACCAACCGGCTGGCCGACTACATCCTCCCCGCCACCACATTCCTGGAACGCGACGATCTCCCGCTGCCCTTCACCGCGCTGTCCACGACCCCGTACACGCAATACACCGAGCGGGTCCTGGAACCGTACGGCGAGGCGCGGGAGGAATGGCAGATCATCGACGCCATCGCCACGCGAATCGGCATCCAGCCCTTCGTCCTCGGTCCCGCCCGTGCGGCCGGTCGCGTCCTGAGCGGCCTGCGCCGCCTGCCCGGCGGATCCGCGGCCCGCCCCACCCCGCCGCTGCTCGCTGATCTGGCACTGCGCACCGGCCCGTACGGCGACTGGTTCGGGCTGCGCCGCGGCGGCCTGAGCCTGCGCATGCTGCGCCGCCACCCGCACGGCATCGTGCTGGCCGACAGGATCGCCACCGGCGTGCTGCGGGAAGTGGTGCAGCACAAGGGCGGCCGCGTCCAGCTGGCCCCGCCGGAGATCATCGCCGAACTGGAGTCGCTGACCGCGCCGCCGCAGGATCCCACCTACCCACTGCGGGTAATCGGCCTGCGTGAGTTGAAATCCCACAACTCCTGGATGCACAACTCCGAACTGCTCATGCGCGGCGACCGCGACCACAGCGCCCGCATCCACCCCAAAGACGCAGCCGCATCGGGCATCTCCGACGGCGACCGCTGCCGCGTCAGCTCACCCCATGGCTCGATCGAGGTGACCGCCCGGCTGACCGAGGACATGACCGAGGGCACGGTGGCCATTCCGCACGGCTGGGGGCACCGCGGCGGCTGGCGGCGGGCCAATGCCGCCGGCGGCGCCAATGTCAACGACCTCATGTCCACGGACACCAGCGATGTCGAACGCCTGGCGGGCATGTCGAACCTCAATGGCGTGCCCATCCGGCTCGACCCGGTGGCCTCGGCTTGACCTCGACCCGATGGCCTCGGTCCGGCACTGCCCGGGCCTAGGGGGCGACGTTGTCGAGGAGGCGCTGCTTGAGGGCGCGCGCCGCGGCCTCGGGATCCCGGGCCTCGGTGATGGCGCGGACCACCACGACGCGAGTCGCCCCGGCCGACAGCACTTCCTGCAGGTGCTCGTCGTCGATGCCGCCGATGGCGAACCACGGGCGGTGCGGGTGGGATTCGGCGGTGGAGCGCACCAGCTCCAGCCCCGAGGGCTGGCGACCGGGCTTGGTGGGCGTCGCGTAGACGGGCCCGGTGCAGAAGTAATCGAGGTGCTCGTCGACGGCCGCCAGCCCGGCCTGGGCGCGGTTGTTGGTGGAGCGGCCGATCACCACATCCGGACCGAGCAGGCGGCGGGCGTACCAGGGCGGCAGATCGTTCTGCCCCAGATGCAGCACATCGGCGCCGGCCGCGAAGGCGACATCGGCGCGGTCGTTCACCGCGACCAGGGCGCCGTGGCGGCGGGCGGCGGCCTTCAATTCGGCCAGGGCGCCGAGTTCGGCCTTGGCCTCGAGCGGGCCGAACTTCTTCTCCCCGGCGGAACCCTTGTCGCGCAGCTGGATGATGTCGACGCCGCCGGCCAGCGCCGCTTCGGCGAATCGGGCCAGGTCGCCCTTCTCCCGGCGGGCGTCGGTGCACAGGTACAGCCGGGCGCTGGCCAGGCGCTCCCGCGGTGGTACTGGCCGGTTCGGGTGGGAGGGTTGCACCTCCATGACGGTAGTCGCGCTAACGTGGGTACGGGAAACGAGCCGCGTCCGCGCAGTCCGCGCGACGTTGTGCACCGCGCCCGCCGGACGCGCAAGGCTCCGGAGCAGAACACAGCGTCTGCGCGCGACATAAGTGCAGGTCCCGGAGGTTCCGGGCTAGTGAGGTTGAATTATGCGGACTCTGGCCGTCGTCGGCGGCGGCGTCATCGGGCTGTCGGCGGCCTGGCGCGCCGCCGAATCGGGCTGGACGGTCACGCTGTACGACCCGGCGATCGGAACCGGAGCCTCCTGGGTGGCGGGCGGCATGCTCGCCCCGCTCTCGGAAGGCTGGCCCGGTGAGGACGCCGCACTGGAATTCGGCGGCGCCTCCCTCGCGCGCTGGCCGGACTTCGCGGCCCGCCTGAAGTCCGCCACGGGCGTGGACGTCATCACGGCCGACGAGACGCTGACGGTGGCGCTCGACGCCGCCGACGCGGCGGATCTGCGCACCATTGCCGACTGGGTCAACGCCCACGATCTGCCCGTCCCGGCAAGCGCTGCCGCTGCCACCGATCTGTCCTCCGCGCACGCCGTCACTGCCGCCGAACGGTCCAACTCGACGCTTACGGCCGTTCCCGCCGAGTCCGCGCTCGGATCGCAGGATCGGGCCGGGCCGGATGCGGTGCGCGGCCTTCGCCTGCTGGATCGGGCGGGAGTCCGCGCGGCCGAGCCGAGTCTGGGGCGCGGCGTCAGAGCCGGTCTGCTGTCTCCTGCCGAACCCGCGGTCGACAATCGCGCGCTCGTGGCGGCGCTGCGGGACGCCTGTGTGGCGGCCGGGGTGAGCCTGCGACCGGAAAAGGTCCACGCCCTGGACGATCTGCCGCAGGACCGGATCGTGCTCGCCGCCGGCGCGGCGGCCGCCGAGCTGTGGCCGAGGTTGCCCGTCCGCCCGGTGAAGGGCGAGATCCTGCGCCTGCGCCGCCGCCCGAGCGCGCCCGTGCCGCCGCGGCGCGTCATTCGCGCCCGCGTGCACGGCCGTCCCATCTATCTGGTCCCGCGGCACGATGGAATCGTGCTGGGCGCAACCCAATACGAGGCGGGCTTCGACACCGCGGTCACCGTCGCCGGCGTGCGCGATCTGATCACCGATGCCGAAACCGTCTTCCCGGGTATCGGCGAATACGAATTCGCGGAGGCCACGGCGGGTTCCCGGCCCGGCACCCCGGACAATCTGCCGCTGATCGGCCATCTCGACGAGCGCGTCATCGCCGCGACCGGGCACGGCCGGAATGGAATTCTCGGCGTCCCGGTTACTGCTGACGCCGTGCTCGCTCTGCTGGCGGACACCGAGCTGCCCGAGGCCCGAGCCGCCGCCCCCGGCCGCTTCGCCGCCGGGCGCGAGACCGCCGCCGACTCGCAGCGTTCGCACGCTGCCACACGTTTGTCCTGAGGAGGAGTTTCGATGACAGCAATCCCCATCGGCGTCACCGTCAACGGTGCGGATCACCAGTTCGCCGAACCTCCGACGGTGCGCGAGCTGCTGGAGACCCTGAACCTGCCGTGTCAAGGCGTCGCGGTGGCGGTCGACGGCGCGCTGTTCCCCAAGTCCCGCTGGGACGAGCGGGTCGGGCGCGGCTGGGAGATCGAGGTGCTCACGGCGGTGCAGGGTGGATAACGGTATGGAACCCCTGGTGATCGCGGGCCGCAGCTTCGGCTCCCGGCTGATCATGGGCACCGGCGGCGCGGAGAACCTGGCGGTGCTGGAGGAGGCCCTGGTGGCCTCGGGCACCGAGCTCACCACGGTCGCCATGCGCCGGGTGGACGCCGCCGGCGGCACCGGCGTGCTGGATCTGCTCAAGCGCCTGGAGATCGCGCCGCTGCCCAATACCGCGGGCTGCCGCACCGCCGCCGAGGCCGTGCTCACCGCCCAGCTGGCCCGCGAGGCCCTCGAAACCGATTGGGTCAAGCTGGAAGTCATCGCCGACGAGCGCACCCTGCTCCCGGACGCCATCGAATTGGTCAGCGCCGCAGAGCAGTTGGTGGACGACGGTTTCACCGTGCTGCCCTACACCACCGACGATCCGGTGCTGGCCCGCCGCCTCGAGGACGCCGGCTGCGCGGCTGTCATGCCGCTGGGCTCGCCCATCGGCACCGGTCTGGGCATCGGTAATCCGCACAATATCGAGATGATCGTCGCCGACGCGGGGGTCCCGGTGATCCTGGACGCGGGCATCGGCACCGCCAGCGACGCGGCCCTGGCCATGGAACTGGGCTGCTCCGCGGTGCTGCTGGCCACGGCGGTCACCCGCGCCCGCAAGCCCGCCACCATGGCGGCGGCCATGGCCGCGGCGGTGCAGGCCGGATACCTGGCTCGCGAAGCGGGCCGGATTCCGAAGCGGTTCTGGGCACAGGCCTCGTCGCCGGGGTTCTGACCTCGATCGGAGCGCCGGGGGCCACCTCGGGGTAAGCCCCCTGGCGTATACCGGGACCAGGTAATCCGAAAGAGGTATTCGACGCGCGACCTGCGATCGATGGTCGGCCGGCGGATCTCGAGGAAGACTGGTCCCCATGATCGAACTGAGAGGCCTGACCAAACACTACGGCCAGACCGTCGCGGTGTCGGATCTGACGTTCACCGTCCGTCCCGGCCAGGTGACCGGCTTCCTCGGCCCGAACGGCGCCGGCAAGTCGACCACCATGCGCATGATCCTGGGCCTGGACAAGCCGACCTCCGGTACCGCGCTCATCGACGGCAAGCCCTACAAGGAGCTGCGGAACCCGCTCGAATCGGTGGGCGCGCTGCTGGACGCCAAGTGGGTGCACCCGAATCGTTCGGCGCGCGCGCATCTGGCCTGGCTGGCCGCCTCCAACAACATCCCGAACTCGCGGGTCGAGGAGGTGCTGCGCCTGGTCGGCCTCGCCGAGGTGGCCAATAAGAACGCGGGCGGTTTCTCGCTCGGCATGTCGCAGCGGCTCGGCCTGGCGGGCGCGCTGCTGGGCGATCCGCAGGTGCTGTTGTTCGACGAGCCGGTCAACGGCCTCGATCCCGAGGGCATTCTGTGGATCCGCCGCTTCATGCAGCGCCTGGCCGCCGAGGGCCGCACCGTGCTGGTGTCGAGCCACCTGCTCTCGGAGATGGCGCAGACCGCCGACCATCTCATCGTGATCGGCCGCGGCAAGCTCATTGCCGACACCACCACCAAGGATTTCATCGAGAAGGCGTCGGAATCGTCGGTGCGCGTGCGCAGTCCGCAGCTGGATCAGCTGCGCAGCCTGCTCACCTCCAATGGCATGACCGTCCGGGAGGACGGCGCGGATCAGGACGGACCGGCGCTGGTGGTGGCCGGGGTGACCAGTGACGTGGTCGGAAAACTGGCCGGCGCCAACGACATCACGCTCTTCGAGCTGTCCCCGCAGCGGGCCTCGCTGGAGGAGGCGTTCATGCGGATGACCGGAGGCGCGGTGGAATACCACGCCGAAGGTTTCGACCAGGTGATGGGAGGTGCGCTCTGATGGGCGTGCTGGCAGCGGAACGGATCAAGCTCACCTCGACGCGCTCGCCCTGGTGGTGCTCGGCCGTGGTGGTGGTGTTGGGACTGGGCTTCGCGGCGCTGATCGCCGCGGTGTCGAGCTCCACCAAGGACAATCCGGAGGTGCCGCCGCTGAACGTGGCCTCCGCGGTGGCGGGCGTGAGCGGTTTCGGCGTCCTGGTGCTCATGATCATGGCGACCTTGTCGGTGACCAGCGAGTACCGCTTCGGCATCATCCGCACCACCTTCCTGGCGACGCCGCAGCGCACCACGGTGATCGCGGTGAAGACGGCCCTGCTGGCCGTGTACGCGACCGTGCTGACCGCGGTGCTGGCCGTGGCCGCGCTCTTCCTGACCCGGGGCATCTACGGCAGTGTGCCCGGTCTGGAGCTGGCCACCGGCGAGGAGCAGCGAGCGCTGTGGGGCGTGCCGGTCTATGCCCTGCTCGGCATTCTGTTCGCCATCGGCATCGGCGTGCTGGTGCGGCAGTCGGCCGCGGCCATCTCCATCATCGTGCTGTGGCCGCTGGTCATCGAGCCGCTGCTGAGCGCCTTCGGCAGCTTCGGCCGCAATGTGGGCCCGTGGCTGCCCTTCCAGAACGGCCAGCGGTTCTTCAGCATGCAGGAGTCCTCCAGCGCGAACTGGCATTGGGGCCCGTGGGGCAGCCTGGTGTACTTCGCCGTCTTCTGCGCCCTCGTGTTCGGCGCCGCGCTGTTCGTGGTGAACGAGCGCGACGCGTAACAAGCCCTGCCCGGGGCCGTCGGTCACTGCCCGATCGACGGTGTGCATCGGCCCGATACGGTTCTTCCGTATCGGGCCGATGTCGTGACCAGGGCCTTGTTTAACTGTCTGTGAAAAGTTTCGCTTCCGGCCGGAAGCATCTAGCCGCGGTCCTGAACCGTGAGTAGCATCGCCTCAGCAACCAAAGCACTCGAACATCGGCGGGTCCAATGGTGTGGCCGCTCGTTCCGATCGGGAGGTGTCCAGGTGGCAATCATTCATCCATCCGACGAACAAGCGCTGAGATACGCTCTGGGCGTGAGCGAACGACCCTCCGACGGTGCTGCGGCCGAGTCCGAGGAGCCCGGCATCGAACCCGAGGTCGTCATACCGCTGACGCCGTCCGATATCGATGCCGAGCCGGTGCGGCCGCGCCGCGGCCGGTTGCCCGGCCAGCTGTCGGCCCTGATGTCGGCCGCGAACCAGCGCGGGGACCTCATCGGGGTGATCCGCAAGGCCCGCGAGAACCTGCCCGGCGATCCCGCCTTCGGTGATCCGCTGTCGGTGTCGGGGCCGGGCAGTGCGCGGGCGGTCGCCCGCGCCGCGGACAAGATCGTCGGCGATACCCCCAGCGCCGCTCGCGAATTGGGGCTCGGCGCGCTCCAGGTCTGGCAGGCCATGCTGGAGCGGGTGGGCAAGGGACGCGGCCCGCAGGACATCACCATCATGTTCACTGATCTGGTGGCGTTCTCCAGCTGGTCCCTGGCCGCCGGCGACGAGGCCACCCTGGAACTGCTGCGCCGGGTCGCCAAGGCCATCGAACCGCCCATCGTGGATCGGGGCGGATCGGTCGTGAAGCGCATGGGCGATGGCGTCATGGCCGTGTTTCCGTCCGCCGACCGGGCGGTCCGGGCCGCGGTGGCGGCCAAGGAGAATCTCACCGCCGTCGCCGTCGACGGCTACAAGCCGCAGATGCGGATGGGCCTGCACACCGGCAGCCCGCGCGAGATCGGCGGGGACTGGCTGGGGGTGGATGTGACCATCGCGGCGCGCGTCATGGAGGCGGGCGGCAATGGCAACACCATGCTGTCGGCGGCCACCCTCGACGCGCTGGATCCGGAAACCTTGGAGGAGTTGGGTTTCGGGGTGCGGCCGTATCGGCGCAGCTTCTTCGCCGCGCCGCTGAGCGGGGTGCCGGAGGACCTGCGCATCTTCCGGCTCGAAGCCGAATGACTCCACCCGACTCTCAGGGGCTTCGCCCCCGAACCCCCAGAAGCCGCGGCGACTCCTGTCAGCCGACCAAATAGAGGATCGCACCCGCGAGAGCTAACACTCCGCAAACTCCAATGCCGATGGCGAGCGGGCGGGTGGATTTCCACAGGCTGTAGGCGCCGCCCAACAGGAAACCGGCGAGGGCGAGCAGTAGGACCACGATGACGTCGGAGGACACCGCACAAGTGTGCCTTGACCCAGCTCCCGGGACTCTCGGGGGCTTCGCCCCCGAATCCCCGGGCGCGCGGTGACTGGGCAGTTCACCTGTAAATCCCCAGGTCGCGCCCGTTTCATCGAAAAAACAAGCGCGCAGGCTTGATTTTCTTGCGGCCCGATGTGACCCTGTAACCGACCGCAGCGATGACGCTGCGCCCGGACTCGGGTGCACAGGGAGGCCCAGTTATGAGTCAGCTCGCCGAAGACCCGGAACTCCTCCGGATCGGCAACTGTTCCGGCTTCTACGGCGACCGGTTGAGCGCTATGCGGGAGATGCTCGAGGGCGGGCGGCTCGATGTGCTCACCGGCGACTATCTCGCCGAACTCACCATGTTGATCCTGGGGCGGGATCGTATGAAGGACGCCAACCTGGGGTACGCGAAAACCTTTGTGCGGCAACTGGAGGACTGCCTGGGGCTGGCTCTCGAATCGGGGGTGCGGATCGTCGCCAATGCCGGCGGGCTCAATCCCGCCGGGCTGGCGCAACGGGTGCGGGAGGTATCGGACAAGCTCGGCCTCGCCGCGCAGGTCGCCTATGTGACCGGTGACGATCTGCTGCCGCGCGCCGCGGAGCTCGGGCTCGGGACGCCGCTCACCGCCAATGCCTACCTCGGGGCCTGGGGTATCGCCGAATGCCTGAACGCGGGCGCGGATGTGGTGGTGACCGGGCGGGTCACCGACGCCGCGCTGGTGGTCGGACCGGCCGCCGCGCACTTCGGCTGGGAGCGTGCCGATTACGACGCGCTCGCCGGGGCCGTGGTCGCGGGGCATGTCATCGAGTGCGGCACCCAGGCCACCGGCGGCAACTACGCGTTCTTCACCGAGATCGCGGATCTGAACCGGCCCGGCTTCCCCATTGCGGAGGTGCGCCGTGACGGCAGCAGCGTGATCACCAAGCATGCGGGCACCGGCGGCGCGGTCACCGTGGACACGGTGGCAGCGCAGCTCATGTACGAGATCCAGGGCGCGCGCTACGCCGGGCCCGATGTGACCACGCGCCTGGACACCATCCGCCTCGCGCAGCAGGGGCCGGACCGGGTGCTCATCAGCGGCGTCACCGGTGAGGCGCCGCCGCCGCGAACCAAGGTGTCGCTCAACACCATCGGCGGATTCCGCAACGAGGTGGAGTTCATTCTCACCGGCCTGGATATCGAGGCCAAGGCGCGGCTGGCGCGACAGCAGCTGGAGTCGTGGCTGAAAGTCCGTCCGGCCGAGCTGGATTGGTCGCTGGCGCGGCTGGATCGGCCCGACGCCGAGACCGAGGAGCAGGCCAGCGCGCTGCTGCGCTGCGTGGTGCGCGATCCGGATCCCGGCAAGGTGGGGCGCGGATTCTCCAGTGTGGCGGTGGAATTGGCGCTGGCCAGCTACGCGGGCTTCGCGCTGACCGCTCCGCCCGGAAACGGCGGGCCCTACGGCGTGTTCAAGCCGGGCTATGTGGCCGCGGCCGATGTTCCGCACATCGCCGTGCTGCCGGATGACAGCACGGTCGAGATCGCACCGGCCGCCGACACGCTCGAGCTCGCCGACGTGCCGGAACCGGAACTCCCGCAGCCGCTTCCGCGCGGGGAGACCGAGCGCGTCCCGCTGGGGACCATCGCGCTGGCCCGCAGCGGCGACAAGGGCGGCAATGCCAATATCGGCGTCTGGGTGCGCACCGACGAACAGTGGCGCTGGCTGGTACACGCGCTGACCACCGACGAACTGCGGCTGCTGCTGCCCGAAACCGCCAAGCTGCCCATTACCCGGCACGTGCTGCCGAATCTGCGGGCCGTGAACTTCATCGTCGAGGGACTGCTCGGCGAGGGCGTGGCCTATCAGGCCCGATTCGATCCACAAGCCAAGGGACTCGGCGAATGGCTGCGCTCCCGCTATATCGACATTCCCGTGGAGCTGCTGTCATGAGCGGATACGTGAACCTCTGGGAGACGGCCGAGCGCCGCGAATTGCGCGCCACCGTGCGCGGTTTCGCCGAGCGCGAGGTGCTGCCGTACCTGGACGCCTGGGAGCGCGCCGGTGAGATCCCGCGCGAGCTGCACAAGAAGGCCGGTGCGCTGGGCCTGCTCGGCATCCAATTCCCCGAAGCGGTCGGAGGTTCCGGCGGCGACGGCATCGACGCCGCCATCGTGTGCGAGGAGATGCATTACGCGGGCTGCTCTGGCGGCCTGTTCGCCTCCCTGTTCACCTGCGGTATCGCGGTGCCGCACATTATCGCCTCCGGCAATGCCGAGCACATCGACCGCTGGGTGAAGCCGACCCTGGCGGGGGAGAAGATCGGCTCGCTGGCCATTACCGAACCCGGCGGCGGCTCCGATGTCGGGCACCTCACCACCAGCGCGGTGCGCGATGGCGACGAGTACATCGTCAATGGCGCCAAGACCTTCATCACCTCCGGCGTGCGCGCCGACTACGTGGTGACGGCGGTCCGCACGGGCGGTCCGGGCGCGGCCGGTGTATCGCTGCTGGTGGTGGAGAAGGGCACGCCCGGTTTCACGGTCAGCCGCAAGCTGGAGAAGATGGGCTGGCTGGCCTCCGATACCGCCGAGCTGTCGTATGTCGATGTGCGCGTGCCGGTGTCGAACCTGGTCGGCCCGGAGAACACCGGTTTCTCGCAGATCGCCATGGCCTTCGTGAGCGAACGCGTGGGCCTGGCCGCGCAGGCGTACGGGCATGCCCAGCGCTGCCTGGACCTGACCCTGCGATGGTGCCGCGATCGCGAGACCTTCGGCCGTCCGCTCATCTCCCGGCAGTCGGTGCAGAACACCTTGTCCGAGATGGCGCGCCGCATCGATATCGCCCGCGTCTACACCCACCATGTGGTGGAGCGCGCCGCGCACGGCGACACCGATCTGATCGCCGAGGTGTGCTTCGCCAAGAACACCGCGGTGGAAACGGCCGAATGGGTCGCCCATCAGGCCGTGCAGCTGTTCGGCGGGCTCGGCTATATGCGCGAGTCCGAAGTGGAACGCCACTACCGGGATGTCCGCATCCTCGGCATCGGCGGCGGCACCAACGAGATCCTGACCGCCCTGGCGGCAAAGCGATTGGGGTTCCAGTCTTGACCATTCTGCGCACATCCCTGGATTCGAGCTCGGCGGAGTATCGGGCCGCCGCCGAGGCGATGACCACCAAGCTGGCCGAGGTGGAGGCGGAGTACGCCAAGAACATCGCCGGCGGCGGCCCGGACAAGATGGCGCGGCATCGCAAGCGCGGCAAGCTGACCGCGCGCGAGCGCATCGAACTGCTCATCGACGAGGATTCGCCATTCCTGGAACTGTGCCCGCTGGCCGCGTGGGGCAGTGACTTCCACGTCGGCGGCAGCGTGATCGCGGGCATCGGCATTGTCGAGGGCGTCGAATGCATGATCGTGGCGCCGGATCCGACGGTGCGCGGCGGCACCTCGAATCCGTGGACGCTGCGCAAGAACCTGCGCATGAACGACATCGTCATGGAGAACCGCCTGCCGGTCATCGGGCTGGTGGAATCCGGCGGTGCGGATCTGCCGACGCAGAAGGAAGTATTCGTGCCGGGCGGGCGCATGTTCCGCGACCTGACCCGGGCCTCGGCGGCCGGAATTCCCACCATCGCATTGGTTTTCGGCAACTCGACCGCCGGCGGCGCGTACATCCCGGGCATGTCCGACTACACGGTCATGATCAAGGAGCGCTCCAAGGTGTTCCTGGGCGGCCCGCCGCTGGTGAAGATGGCCACCGGTGAGGAGTCCGACGACGAATCCCTGGGCGGCGCCGAAATGCACGCGCGCGTCTCGGGTTTGGCGGACTACCTCGCCGTGGACGAGCAGGACGCCATCCGCCTCGGCCGCGCCATCGTGAAGCGGCTGAACTGGAAGAAGCAGGGCCCGGCCCCGCGTCCGCTGACCGAGGTCATCGAGCCGCTGTACGACCAGGAGGAACTGCTCGGCATCGTGCCCGGCGACCTCAAGATCCCGTTCGATCCGCGCGAGGTCATCGCCCGCGTGGTGGACGGCTCCGATTTCGACGAGTTCAAACCGCTCTACGGCTCCAGCCTCGTCACCGGATGGGCGGAGCTGCACGGGTATCCGGTCGGCATTCTCGCCAATGCGCGGGGCGTGCTGTTCTCCGAGGAATCCCAGAAGGCCACCCAGTTCATCCAGCTGGCCAATCAGTCGAACACGCCACTGTTGTTCCTGCACAACACCACCGGCTACATGGTCGGCAAGGAGTACGAGCAGAAGGGCATCATCAAGCACGGCGCGATGATGATCAACGCGGTCTCCAATTCGAAGGTGCCGCACATCTCGCTGCTCATGGGCGCGTCCTACGGCGCGGGGCATTACGGCATGTGCGGGCGGGCCTACGATCCGCGCTTCGTCTTCGCCTGGCCCAGTGCGAAATCCGCCGTCATGGGCGGTGCGCAGCTGGCGGGCGTCATCTCGATCGTGGCCCGCGCCGCCGCCGAATCGAAGGGCCAGCCGTTCGACGAGGCCGCCGACGCCGGGCTGCGCGCCATGATCGAGGCGCAGATCGAGGCCGAATCGCTGCCCATGTTCATGTCGGGCCGCCTCTACGACGACGGCGTCATCGATCCCCGTGATACCCGCACGGTATTGGGAATGGCCTTGTCCGCCATCCACAATGCCCCGATCAAGGGCGCCGAGGGCTTCGGCGTCTTCCGGATGTGAGGCCAGGTATGGAGATCACGAACGTTCTGGTCGCCAACCGTGGCGAGATCGCGCGGCGGGTGTTCGCCACCTGCCGGCGCATGGGAATCGGCACGGTCGCGGTGTATTCGGACGCCGACGCGCACGCGCCGCACGTGGCCGAGGCGGATGCCGCCATCCGGCTGCCCGGCAATACGCCCGGCGAGACCTATCTGCGCGCGGAGCTGATTATCGAAGCGGCCCTCGCGGCCGGTGCCGACGCGGTTCATCCGGGCTACGGATTCCTCTCCGAGAACGCCGATTTCGCGCGTGCCGTGCAGGCCGCCGGGCTGGTGTGGATCGGGCCGCCGGTGAGCGCCATCGAGCAAATGGGCTCCAAGGTCGAGTCCAAGAAGATGATGGACGCCGCCGGAGTCCCGGTACTGGCCGAACTCGATCCGGCCGAGGTCACCGCGGACATGCTGCCGGTGCTCATCAAGGCGTCCGCCGGTGGCGGCGGCCGGGGCATGCGCGTGGTGCGCGATCTGGCCGACCTGCCCGAGCAACTGGAAGCCGCACGGCGCGAAGCGGAATCGGCCTTCGGCGATCCCACCGTCTTCTGCGAGCGCTACCTGGAGACCGGCCGCCATATCGAGGTCCAGGTCATGGCCGACACACACGGCACCGTATGGGCGGTCGGCGAGCGCGAGTGCTCGATCCAGCGACGGCATCAGAAAGTTGTGGAGGAAGCGCCGTCACCGCTGGTGGAGCGGGTCGACGGAATGCGGGCGCGACTGTTCGAGGCCGCCCGGCTGGCGACCGAGGCCATTGGCTACGAGGGCGCGGGCACCGTCGAATTCCTGGCCGACGAACGCGGCGAGTTCTTCTTCCTGGAGATGAACACCCGTCTGCAAGTGGAGCATCCGGTCACCGAGAACGTCACCGGCCTGGATCTCGTGCGTACCCAGCTGCAGGTGGCCGCGGGCCGCACGTTGCCCGCGCAGCCACCCGCCATGCGCGGTCATTCCATCGAGGTCCGGCTCTATGCCGAGGATCCGGCGCACGACTGGCAGCCGCAGAGCGGCACCGTGCATCGGATCGACATCCCCGGCACCATTGGCGAATTCGTGGTGCTGGAGCAGCCGGGCGTGCGCCTGGACACCGGCGTGGTGGACGGTTCCGTGGTCGGCGTGCACTACGACCCCATGCTGTCCAAGGTCATCTCCTTCGCCGAAACACGGGACGAGGCAGCGCATCTGCTTGCCTCCGCGCTGCAACGCGCGAAGATCCACGGCCTGGTCACCAACCGGGATCTGCTGGTGCGCGTCCTGCGGCATCCGGCGTTCCTGGCCGGTGACACGGATACGGCGTTCTTCACCACGCACGGCCTGGAGAACCTTTCCGCCCCACTGGTTTCCGAGTCCGACGAGCAGCTGTCCGTGGTGGCCGCCGCGCTCGCGGACGCCGCGGCCAACCGGGCGAAGGCACGGGTCGGCGCGGGCCTGCCCAGCGGCTGGCGGAACCTTCCGTCGCAGCCGCAGTCCAAGTCCTACGAGAGCCGGGTCACCGGCAAGCACGAGGTGCGCTATCGGATCACCCGCGCCGGATTGGACGTGGACGGCTTCGACGGCCTCGAATTGCTCGAAGCCACACCGGATGCGGTGACCCTGCTGGTCCCCGGGGAGCGCGGCACGGTGCGCCGCCGCTTCGAGATCGCCCGCTACGGCGACCTCGTGGCGGTGGATTCCCCGCTCGGCCCGGTGACCCTGCGCCGCCTGCCCCGCTTCGAGGATCCGGCCGATCAGGTGGCCGAGGGCTCGCTGCTGGCTCCCATGCCCGGCTCGGTCATCCGGCTCGGCGCCGAGGTCGGCACGCGGGTGGCGAAGGGCCAGCCGATTCTCTGGCTGGAGGCCATGAAGATGGAGCACACCATCGCGGCCCCCGCCGCGGGCCTGCTCACCGAACTCAATGTCACGGCCGGCCAGCAGGTCGAAGTGGGTGCAGTCCTCGCCGTGGTCCAGACCGATGACAGCGACAACCAGGAGTAGACGATGAGCTTCATCGAAACCGACGAGCAGAAGGCGCTGCGGGCCGCCGTCGCCAAGCTGGCCGCCAAGTACAACCTGCGCGACTACGCCGGGCCGAAGGCGCGCCAGGGCGAACCGCTCAGTGAACTCTGGGACGAGGCGGGCAAACTCGGCTTCCTGGGCGTGAACCTGCCGGAGGAGTACGGCGGTGGCGGCGCGGGCATCTACGAGCTGGCGCTGGTGCAGGAGGAACTCGCAGCCCAGGGCTGCGGCCTGCTGCTCATGGTGGTGTCCCCGGCCATCTGCGGCACCATCATCACCAAGTACGGCACCGAGGAGCAGAAGCAGTACTGGCTGACCCGGCTGGCCGACGGATCGTCGAAAATGGTCTTCGGCATTACCGAACCGGATGCCGGCTCCAACTCGCACAAGATCACCACCACCGCCCGCCGCGACGGCGACGACTGGATCCTCAACGGCCGCAAGATCTTCATCTCCGGTGTGGACCAGGCCGAGGCGGTGCTCATCGTGGCGCGCACCGAGAACGCCAAGACCGGCAATCTGCAGCCCGCGCTGTTCATCGTGCCGACCGATGCGCCCGGCTTCGTGAAGACGAAGCAGGAGATGGACATTATCGAACCGGACAACCAGTTCACGCTCTTCCTCGATGATGTGCGGCTGCCGTCCACCGCGCTGGTGGGCCAGGAGGACGCGGCCATCGCTCAGCTGTTCGCGGGCCTCAATCCGGAGCGCATCATGGGCGCGGCCATGGCGGTGGGCATGGGCCGCTACGCCATCGACCGGGCGGTCGCCTACGCCAAGGAGCGCGCGGTGTGGAAGGGCGCGCCGATCGGCTCGCACCAGGGCATCTCGCATCCCCTCGCCCAGGTGAAGATCGAACTGGAACTGGCCAAGCTCATGATGCAGAAGGCCGCGTTCCTCTACGACTCCGGTGACGACTTCGGCGCCGCCGAGGCCGCCAATATGTCGAAATACGCTGCGGCCGAGGCCAGTATCAAGGCTCTGGACCAGGCCATCCAGACGCACGGCGGCTCCGGCCTCACCGCCGATGTGGGCCTGGCGGGCATGCTGGCGGCCAGCCGGATCGCCCGCGTGGCCCCGGTCAGCCGGGAGATGATCCTCAACTTCGTCGCACAGCATTCGCTGGGTCTGCCGAGGTCGTACTGATGAGCGACGCTCCCGAGGGGCCCTACGTCCGGTACGAGGTGGCGGGCGGATTCGCCACGCTCACCCTGGATTCCCCGCACAACCGCAACGCACTGTCCGCGCGGCTGATCACCGAGTTGCTCGCGGGCCTGGAGCGGGCGGGGACCGATGCGGCGGTGCGCGGCGTCGTGCTCACCCACACCGGCAATACCTTCTGCGCGGGCGCGGATCTGAAGGAGGCGGTGGACGCCGATCCGGCGGCCGCCGCCGATATCCGCACCCGCTGGATGATCTCGGTGCTGCGCGGCATCCTTGAGATGCCCAAACCCGTGGTGGCGCGGGTCGACGGCAATGTGCGCGCGGGCGGGATGGGCATCCTGGCCGCCTGCGATATCGCCGTGGCCGGGCGCAACAGCAGTTTCGGGCTCACCGAGGTGCGCATCGGCCTGGCCCCGTTCATGATCTCGCTGCCATTGCTGCCGCGCGTGTCCGCCCGCGCGGCGGCCCGGTACTTCTCGACCGGGGAGACCTTCGACGCCGCCGAGGCCGAGCGCATCGGGCTCATCACCGTGGCCGCCGACGATCCGGCGGCCGAGACGGACCGATTGTGCGCCGAACTGCGCAAGGGCTCCCCGCAAGGACTGGCCGAGAGCAAACGGCTGGTCAACGCCGACCTGCTCGCCGCCTTCGACCGCTCCGCCGAGGACTTGGCCAAACGATCCGCGAGCTTCTTCGGCACCCCCGAGGTGATCGAGGGCATGACGGCCTTCTTCCAGCGCCGCCCACCCAACTGGGCCGAATAGCCGACTCGGCACAATAGGCAACCATGGCGACACCCCACGAACCCAAGCAGGACCGCAGCCGGGCCACCCGGCAGCGGCTGCTGGAGGCGACCATCGACTGCCTGGCCGAAATGGGCTGGGCGGCAGCCACCGTGGCCGTGGTCGCCGAGCGCGCCGGGGTGTCACGAGGCGCGGCCCAGCACCACTTCCCCACCAGGGAAGACCTGATCACCGCCGCCCTGGAGTACATGTTCGACACGCGGATGGCGCAGGCCAAGGCCGATGCCCTGGCCATGGCCGAGATCGCCCAGGGCCAGGCCCGCACCGAGGCGGTGGTCGCCGGCCTCGTCGAGTCCTACACCACCACCCTCTTCAAAGCGGCCCTGCAGGTCTGGACCCACGCCGCCGCCGACCCCGCCCTCCGCGAACGCATCGTGCCTCTCGAAGCCCGCTTCGGCCGCATCTCCCACCACATGGCCGTGGAGGCGCTGGGTGTGGACGACACCGACCCCGTAGCCCACCACCTGGTCCAGGCCACCCTCGACCTGGCCCGCGGCCTCGGCCTAGCCGACGTCCTCACCGACGACTCCCTGCGCCGCAAGGAAATCGTCCAGCAATGGGCGGCGACGCTGCATGCGGCACTGAACGCACCGCACTGACTACCAGCCGAAAACCTCTGCCATCTCGATGGATTCGTCATCCCAGCGTTGCTCGATGACCTCGCGTTCGGGTTCCGGGAGGTCCGGAGACCAGCCCACTCTGCGCCAGAAGGCTTCGCGGTGCTCGTCGCTCAACGGTCCTGACCTGAAGGGATCGCACATACCGACCATCCCTGAAAAGTGCTGGTGGGGAATGCCATCAGGGTAGATCCCGGCACCCCATGATCACCGCGCTTTCGACTACGACCCGGGCAATCTCGGCCAAGCCTGCTCGGCCAGCTCCCGCGCCATGCGGCAGGCCTCCTCCCTCGACCCCTCGGAGAAAAACGAGACACTCAGCTCCGTCATTTCGGTGAATTCGGACGAGCCGTCGTGGCCTGCTCCGGTGTAGTCGTAATGCTTGCCCGGCCACGGCGCCCAGGTCCGGCCGTACAGCGTGATATCGCAGCTCTCCGCATTGCTGAAGAAGTAGTTGTCCACGATCGTGGACTGGCGGCCCGCGATGATCTCCCTCGCCCCGCCCGGCCGGTCGGCCGCGGTCGGTACGAGCTTGGCGGCGAGCGTGACAGCGGCTGGTCCCGCAGACCAAACGCACAAATAGTCATAGTCGCGCTCGCGCCTGCTGACCTCCACGGCACCCGTCGCGGACATGATCTCCGAGTCCTCGAGCCGACTGCACGCACGGGTCCCGCCCAGCGAATCCGCCGGATACGCCATCCTGTCCGCGGTGTTCTCACCGAGCGCCGCCACCGCGGCGTCCGTGGCGATGTCCTGTATCCGGCACAGGGTTTCGCGACTGGCGCCGCCCTCGGCACCGGTCACGGACGCGTTCGTGGACACGGCGACCGTGGTGCCATCCGGGCGGAAGATGAGCTGGGCGCAATCGAGCGCCCCGTCGGCCGTGGTCACCTTCACCGCACCGCGTTCCGTCACCTCGAGGTCATCGGGCACATCGCTCGGGACGATGTACCCGGTTTCCGTGCGCACGGTGACCGTGTACCGCGGACCTCCTTTCTCCGAGCGCTCCAGTTCCACGGCACACGAGTCGAACCCGGTCGGCTCGATGCGCACCGCGGGGGCGTCCCCGACGCCCTTGTCGGCGAACCCGGCGAACGAATCCGGATCCAGATACGAGCACGGATCGAGAGTCAGCAAATTGTCGAACCCGCCACCGTCCAGGCTGTCGGACGATGATCCACCGCTGTCCCGTGCGACACCGAAATACAGGCCCGCACCCACCGCGACGACGAGTGCCCCGACCACACCGCGAACCAGTCCCGAACGCGCCCTGGTTGGGAGTTTCGGCGGTTGCGGCGGAACGGAATCCGGTCCCGTGGGGTGGTTGGTCACTGCGGTCTCTCGTCACGAACTCGAAGCAAAGAACCACGCCATCATAGGAAGTCGCGGCTCGCGCGCTACCAGGTGCGGGGCGAAGTCAGGTCGTAGAGGGTGACGCCGTCGACCTCCTGGGCGGTGAAGTTCTCCGACACCCACTGGGAGATCGCGGCGCTCTGGCTGCCGGAGTGGCCGCCGGGGCCGGTGTCGCCGCCGATGAAGTAGTGGATCTTGCCTTCGGCCACATACTGTTCGAACTGTTCCAGGGTGGGGGAGGGGTCGCTGCCGTTGAAGCCGCCGAGCGGCATGACGGGGAGTTCGGTGGCCAGTTGGTATCCGGCCGCGCTCTGGGAGCCGATGGCGGCGGCCACCCAGGTATAGGCGTCGCTGTCGGCGGTGAGCAGTGCTGTTACCCGGGCGCTGGGCGTGCTCGCGTCGACCAGTCCGCCTGCCGCGCCGCGTCGCGTTTCACCGTCGCCCGGATCGGGACCGGCGGGTCCGCCGTCCGCGCCCGGATTGCCGGGCATGCCGACGGTGAACCGCTGTTCGCCGTCATCGGCGCGGGGACCGCCCACGCCGAAGCCCCCGGTGTTCGGGCCCGCGGAGGGGATGGATCCGGTGTGCGCGGTGGCGAGGGTGTGCACCGTGTAGGCCGTTGGTCCTGCCAGGGCGACCAGGACCGCCGCAATGGCCGCGACCAGCGATTTTCGGGAGGCGGGCAGGAGCGTTGCCAGGGTGGCGGCGACTCCCGCCGCGAGCACTGTCCAGCGCAACCACGGCAGGAACGATGCACTGCGGGACAGCAGCAGCCACGCCGTCGCGGTGGTGAGACCCACCGCGAGTGCGAGCGCGGCACGTACCCACGGCTTTTCGCGTTGCCGCCACAATTGCACGGCCCCAGCGCCGGTGAGCGCGGCCACGGCGGGAGCGAGGGCCACGGTGTAATACGAGTGGAAGATGCCCTGCATGAAGCTGAATACCAGGCCGGTCACCATCAGCCAGCCGCCCCAGAGGATGAGGGATGCCCGCTGTGGATCGGTGCGATTCGCCTTGCCGCGCAGCAGCAGTCCCGCAACGAGCAGGACGAGGGCGGCGGGGAGGAGCCAGGCGATCTGCCCGCCCTGGGCCGGTTCGAACAGTCGCGTGATGCCGGTGCCGCCCCACATGCCATTGCCGCCAGGGGGGAGTTCGCCGCCGGGCCCGACGCTGCCGGTCTCATTGCCGCTGAGCCGGCCGAGGCCGTTGTAGCCGAGGGTGAGTTCGACAATCGAATTGTTCTGGGAGCCACCGAAGTACGGCCGGTCGGAGGCCGGCCACAGCTGGGCGGTGAGCACCCACCAGCCCGCGCCCGCGACCATGGCCGCCCCGGCGGCGAACAGCTGCGCGATCCGCGTGCCCAGGCGGGGCGGTCCGGCGATCAGGTAGGTCAGCGCCAGTGCCGGGACGACCAGCAGGACCTGCAGTTGTTTGGCCAGGAAGCCGAGGCCGATGCACAGCCCGGTGAGCAGCAGCCACCGCCAGCGGCCGTCCGCCACGGCCCGGGTCATGGCCCAGGCCGCCGCGGCCATGAGCAGGACCAGGGCCGCATCCGGGTTGTCGAACCGGAACATCAGCGCCGCAACGGGTGTCACGGCCAGGGCGAGGCCCGCCAGTAGTCCGGCGGTCGCGCCGAAAGGCCGCCGGACGGTCGCCCACAGCAGCGCCACCGTGGCGACGCCCATCAGCACCTGCGGCAGCAGCATGCTCCAGCTGTGCAGGCCGAAGATACGGACGGACAACTCCATCGGCCACAGCGACAGCGGCGTCTTGTCGACGGTGATGGAGTTCGCCGCATCGGAGGAGCCGAAGAAGAACGCCTTCCACGACACCGAACCCGCTTGTACCGCGGCGGCATAGAACGAATTGGCCCAGCCGTTGGCGGACAGGTTCCACAGATAGGCGGCGGCGGTGCCGATCAGCAGCGCCGCCAGCGCGGGGTATTCCCAGCGCCCGCTGCGGGCGGGTTTCCGGTGCGAAGCCGGTGAAACCGGCTGTGGCCCGGTCGGAATCGCGGTCATCGGCCGACTCCTTCCGCCGCGCGGTGCGCGCGCGAACCGGCCTGCCGGAAGACCCAGCGCAGTCCGACGAATCGCATGAGGGTGGCGATCAGATTGGCGAGGACGAGCACCAGTAGTTCGAGATGCACGGGCGCGCCGGGCGTCCAGTGGTGCAGGGCGAACAGCGATCCGCTGGTGACCAGCAGCCCGAATCCGAAGATGAGCAGGCCCTGGAAGTGATGCGAGACCGCTTCGGTGGATCCGCGCACCCCGAAGGTGAAGGCCCGGTTGGCGGCGGTATTGCCGATGGCGGTGATCAACAGGGCCGCGAAGTTCGCGATCTGCGCGCCCGCCAGGGGTTGCAGCAGCAGGTAGAGCAGCAGGTAGGCAAGAGTGGACGCGACACCGACAATGCCGAATCGCACGAGTTGTCCGACCATGCCCAGCGGAACGCCCTCTACCAGCGGCTCGCGCCCGATGGCGGCCCGCAGCTCATTGATGGGCAGCCGCCCGGTGGTCAGCGCCCGTCCTACTCGCCAAATCCCCTGCAGGTCTTTGCGTGCCGTATCGACGATGTCCACCCGGCTGTCCGGATCGTCGATCCAGTCGACCGGCACTTCGTGAATCCGCAGCCCGATGCGCTCGGCCAGCACCAGCAGCTCGGTGTCGAAGAACCATTCGCCGTCCTCGACCAGCGGCAGCACCGCCTGCGCCACCTCGGTGCGCATGGCCTTGAACCCGCATTGCGCATCGGAGAACTTGGCCTGCAACGACGTTCGCAGGATCAGGTTGTAGCAGCGGGAGATGAATTCCCGTTTGCGCCCGCGCACCACCCGTGACGAGGACGCCAGCCGTGTCCCGATGGCCACATCCGAATGCCCGGACACCAGCGGCGCGACCAGCGGCAGCAGCGCATTGAGGTCGGTCGACAGATCGACGTCCATATACGCCACGATCTGCGCGTCCGACCCCTGCCACACCTCCCGCAGCGCGCGCCCGCGCCCCTTCCGGTCCAGGTGGACCACCCGCACCCCGCCCAGTTCGGCGGCCAGCCGCCGCGCCACCGCGAGGGTGTCGTCGGTGGATGCGTTGTCCGCGACCGTGATTCGGGCCGTGAACGGGAACCCTCCGTTCAGGAAGGCGTGCAGTCGTCGCAGGCACGGCCCGAGATCGCGTTCCTCGTTGTACACCGGAACGACCACGTCCACCACGGGCGCGGTCGCGGCCTCCGCTGATTCCGCCGCCCGGACGGCGGTCGCTGTATCGCTCATGATCACCACGCTCGGCGATCACGCTGGGCCGTCCCTGCGCCGTGGCTGGGAGGTTCCTGGGAGCGCTCAGCCCTCGCGGTCGAGGCTCAGCACCACCAGCGGCATCGGCCGGTCGATCTTGGACTGGAAGTCCGCGAGCAGCGGATTGTTCGCCAGCACCCAGGCCGCGAACTCGTCGTAGTCCGCGCCTTCGAGGACCTTGCCGGTCGCTGTGTAGGTCTTGTCCCGCAGCTCGACGGTGACCCGCGGATTCGCCTTGATGTTGTACCACCAGGCCGGGTACTTGTCCTCGATGAACGAGCTCACGTACATGGTGTCGCCCCGGAACAGCGGTCCCAGCGGGGTGGTGTGCCGCTTGCCGCTCTTGGCGCCCGTGGTGGTCAGCAGAATGAGGTCCCCGCCCTCGTAGGCCCCGCCGACCTTGCCCGAGTTCTCCCGGAACTCCTTGATCACGTCATCGTTCCAGTTGGCGATGCCGCCCTCGCCGTCCCAGGCCTGGTTCCAGGGCGCATCGGGATCGTTGTAGTCGGTGATGTCGGTCTGATCCGGCTGTCCCGCAGTCGATTCGGTTTCGCTCATAATTCGAGTATGTCGCGGAGATAGGACAGTTGCGGTCCTAATTCGGCGAGAGATCGTGACGTATTTCGGACACCTCGCCGCTTCGGTACCCGGCCCATGCCTGATATGCGCGTACCATCCTGACTTTCGCCCGAACGATCGAAAGGAAGAGGCGGTCCCGTGCCGAAGCTGGTCGACCATACGCAGCGGCGACGCGAGATCACCGATGCCATCCGGCGGGTGATCGCGCGCGGCGGGCTGGAGGCCGCCACCTTCCAGACCGTCGCTGCCGAGGCGGGGATCTCGGTGCGCCTGGTGCAGTACTACTTCGGGAACAAGCGCGAATTCCTGCTGGCCACGCATCTGGCCGTGGTCGAGGACGCGGGCAAGCGCATGGCGGGGGCCCTGTTCGCGCTGGGGGAGGGCGCCGCGCCCCGGGATGTGCTGCGCACCCTCATCACTCAGCTGCTCCCCTTGGATGCGGCGCGGCGGGACGAGACCGTCATCTTCGCGGCCTATCACGCGGCCTCGCTGACCGGTTCCCCGATCACCGGGGACGACAATGCGGGTGCGGCGCTGTGGCTGGTGCACGCCTGTGCCGACCAGTTGCGCCGGCAGCTGGAGCTGGATCCGGCGAGCACGGTCTCGCCGGAGCTGGACGGGGAGTTGATCGCGGGCACGGTCGCGGGCCTGTCGGGGGCCATGGTGCAACAGCCCGCGCGCTACACCCCGGATGTGGCTCTCGGCCTTGTCGATCGGCTCCTCGACCGGATCCTGGGGGCCGGGTAGGCGCTGCTATTCGGCGGGGAGCCGCAGTCGCCACAGCGGCGACACCGGACCGTGCCCCGCGCCGAGATCGTAGGCGGCCTCCAGGCAGCGCCGGGTCCACTCCTTGGCGAAGGCGAAGGCCTCGGGCACCGAATAGCCGTGTGCGAGCGCACAGGTCATGGCCGCGGCCAGGGTGTCGCCGCCGCCGTGGTCGTTGCCGGTGGCAATGCGGGGCGCGGTGAGTTCGTGGAAGGTCTCCCCGTCGAACAGCAGATCGGTGCTGAAGGCCGAGGAGCGTAGGTGCCCGCCCTTGACGATGGCCCACTGCGGTCCGAGCGCGTGCAGCGCCTCGGCGGCCTTGCGCGCGGTCTGCTCGTCCACGACCTCGATGCCGGTGAGCAGCCGCACCTCATCGAGATTCGGCGTGATGACGGTGGCCTGCGGAATGAGGGTGTCGCGCAGGGCGTGCAGCGCCGAGGCGTGCAGCAGCGGATCGCCGTGCATGGAGGCCGCCACCGGGTCGACGACGAGCGGAATGCTCCCGTTCCGTCCGATTCCGACTTCCCGGCACACCGCCGCCACGGCTTCGATGATGGCGGTGGAGGCCAGCATGCCCGTCTTCGCCGCCCCGATGCCGATATCCCCGACCACGGTCCGCACCTGATCGGCCACGATCTGCGGCGGAATCTCGTGGAAACCGTTGACCCCCAGCGTGTTCTGCACCGTCACCGCCGCGACGGCCACGCAGGCGTGCACGCCGCACATGGCCATGGTCCGCGAATCTGCTTGAATTCCGGCCCCGCCTCCGGAGTCGGTGCCCGCAATGGTGAGCGCGCGGACGGGGGTCTGCCCGTTGGGTGTAAGCGGCAGGAGTTTCACAGCTGCAGACCCTACGCGGTTGGAGGAACGCACAGTGCGAGCGGCGACCCCCGGCCGCCGCTGTTAATGAAAACCATTATCATCAAGATATGACTACAGCCCAGCCCACCGCTCCGCTCCCCGTGACCGTGCTGTCCGGCTTCCTGGGGGCGGGCAAGACCACCCTGCTCAACCACATCCTGGCCAATCGCGAGGGCCGCCGGGTCGCGGTCATCGTCAATGACATGAGCGAGGTGAACATCGACGCGGCCCTGGTGGCCGGACAGGGCCACCTGGACCGGACCGAGGAGAAGCTGGTCGAGCTCACCAATGGCTGCATCTGCTGCACGCTGCGCGAGGACCTCATCGAATCGGTGGGCAAGCTGGCGCGCGAGGGGCGCTTCGATCACCTGGTCATCGAATCCACCGGCATTTCCGAACCCATGCCGGTGGCGGCCACCTTCGAATGGGAATTCGAGGACGGCTTCCGGCTCGGCGAGATCGCCCGCCTCGACACCATGGTGACCGTCGTCGACGCCTCCACCTTCCTGGCCGAGGTGGTCAAGGGGCAGGCGCTGGCGGAACGGAACATGCAAGCGGGCGAAGGGGATGCGCGCACCATCGCCGATCTGCTGGTGGATCAGGTGGAATTCGCCAACGTACTGATCCTGAACAAGACCGACCTGGTGAGCGCCAATGCCGTCGGGACGGTGGAGGCCACCATCCGGCGGCTGAACCCGGCGGCGCGCATCGTGCATGCCGCGCACGGTGTGGTGGAGCTGTCCGAGGTGCTCGGCACCGGCCGCTACAACCCGGACCTCGCGGCTCAATTCGAAGGCTGGGAGGACGAACTCGCGGGCGGCCACACCCCGGAGACCGAGGAATACGGCATCAGCAGCCTGACCTTCACCGCCGATCGCCCCTTCCATCCGCAACGGCTGGACTCGGCCCTGGAGCAGTTGCACCGGCTGTTGCGCAGCAAGGGCTTCTTCTGGCTGGCGAGCCGCCCCGACCTGTGCGCCATCTGGTCGCAGGCGGGCCCGAATCTGACCTTCGAGGCGGGCGCGTACTGGTCGGCGCTGGATATGCCGCGGGGGCAGGAGATCGTGTTCATCGGCGTGAAACTGGATCGCCCGCATGTGCAGGATCTGCTGAATTCCGCCTTGCTGACCGATGCGGAATTGGCTGCGGGACCGGAGGTCTGGGCCACCTATGCCGATCCCTTCCCGCATTGGGAACTGCACGAGCACGCCTGAAACGACCGGACCCGCACTCCGCCGTATGGCGAAATGCGGGTCCGGAGGCTCGATTCGGCGGAGCCGCTCAGTTCGAGATGCCCGGGGTGCGATGCAGGTAGGTGTCGCTGCCGAGCTGCTCGAGCAGAAAGGCGGCGATATCGGCGCGCGAGATCTTCAGCGTGAGATCCTTTGCGTCCGGCCCGAAATCGCGCTTGTAGGCATCGGTGCGCGGACCGTCGGTGAAGGCGCTGGGCCGCACGATGGTCCAATCCAGATCGCTGGCGCGCACATGGCCCTCCTGGGTGTTGTGGTCGGCCATGGCCTTGCGCAGCAGCATCCCGAACAGAATGTACTTCCACAGGAAGTTCAGGTTGCCGTGGCTGTCGCCCGCGCCCAGGGTGGACTGCACGATCAGCCGCTTCACGCCCTGCCGTTCCATGGCGTCGATGACGGTGCGGGTGCCGGCGGCCCGGACCACGCCCTTGCGGCCGTCGCCGAGGGTGACGATGCAGGCGTCCTGCCCGGCCACCGCGCGGTCCACCGCGATCGGATCGGTGACATCGCCCGCGATGACGTGCAGCCGCTCATGGGATTCGGTCATATTGGCCGGATTCCGGGTGAGCGCGGTGACCTCGTGGCCCGCCGCGAGCGCCTGCTGCACGACCTGGCGGCCGATGGTCCCGGTGGCTCCGAAGATGGCGATTCGCATTGTCTTTCTCCTTGCTGATGTTCGGTGAATTTCGTTGTTCCGAAGGTGAATTCAGTACATCAGCGGGAGCGGGCCGGAACCATCGTCGTGAGTCTCGCGGACATGCGGCAAGGTCTCAGCCATACCGCAGGCGCGCAACGGAACGGATCATTCCGTTCAGGTGCTATGCTGGAGTCATGCCGAAACCCGCCGAAGCCACAGCTCAGCGCCCCCTGCCCGGCCGCAAGGCGCAGGCCGCCCGCAATGACGAACTGATCCTCGCCGCCGCCCGCGAGGTCTTCCTCGCCGATCCGAAGGCTCCCATCTCCGCGGTGGCCGAACGCGCCGGGGTCGGCATCAGCGCGCTGTACCGGCGCTACGCCGGCAAGGAGGAACTGCTGCGCACCCTCTGCTATGACGGCCTGCGCCGCTACAACGCCGAAGCCGAAGCCGCCCTGGCGAATCCGGACGACTGGCAGGTGCTGGTGGAGTTCCTGGTGCGCGTGGTGGACGCCGACGTCCACTCGCTGACCGTGCATCTGGCGGGCACCTTCACCCCTGATGATTCGATCCTGCCGGAGGTGCTGCGCGCCGGGGAACTGAGCGAGTCGATCATTGCCCGCGCCCACCGATCCGGCCGCTTGCGGGCGAGTTTCACCGCGCAAGACCTGGGCCTGCTGCTGGAGGCCTGCGCCGCCCTGACCTTGCCGGACGCGGCCCGGACCGCGCAATTGCGCCGCCGCGTGCTGGCCCTGCTCATCGACGGCCTCGCCACCCCCGGGGAGCTGCCGGGCCCTCCGCCGGCCCCGGACGAATTCGCGCATCGATGGCAACCGCGCGGCCAGTGATGAGTTTCGCCGAGTTCGACCGTCTGTGCTCATGGGGAACCACGTCTCCGGAAGGAAGCGCTATGAACTGGACGCTCGAGGTCGTGATCGTGCCGGTGTCGGATGTCGATCGCGCCAAGGACTTCTACAGTGGGCCACTGGGATTCCACGTCGATTTCGACTCGGAATTCGGTGAGGGCAGGCGGGTGGTGCAGCTGACGCCGCCCGGATCCGGCTGCTCGATCCAGATCGGCACGCAGGGCGCGGTCCCGGATATGGCGCCGGGAAGCGTGAAGGGCCTGCAACTGGTGGTGCCGGACATCGAGAAGGCCCGCGCCGAACTGCTCGAACGCGGGCTCGAAGTAGGCGAGGTGCAGGTGCTCGGAAAGAACCCGCGCCCCACACCGCACCCGCTGGACAATGTCGGGTTCCTGTTCTTCGAGGATCCGGACGGCAATGCCTGGGGCGTGCAGCAGATTTCCTCGCGGGCCTGAGAACGCGCCGGGCGCGCACCTGTCGCGAATCGCGAAAAGCGCACGCCCGGAACGGGTTGCGAGTGTCTCGCGCTACGAGACGACGGGCAGGTAGACCTTGCCGCCCGCTTCCGCGAACTCCTCCGACTTCGCGGCCATCCCGGCCTCGATGGCCTCCACATCGGTGAGGCCCTGCTTCTCGGCGTAATCGCGCACATCCTGCGAGATGCGCATGGAGCAGAACTTCGGGCCGCACATGGAGCAGAAGTGCGCCGTCTTGGCCGGCTCCGCCGGGAGGGTCTCGTCGTGGTACTCCCGGGCGGTGTCGGGATCCAGCGACAGGTTGAACTGGTCGTTCCAGCGGAATTCGAAGCGCGCCTTGGACAGCGCGTCGTCGCGCGCCTGCGCGCCCGGATGCCCCTTGGCCAGATCGGCGGAGTGCGCGGCGATCTTGTAGGTGATGACGCCGACCTTCACGTCATCGCGGTTGGGCAGGCCCAGGTGCTCCTTGGGCGTGACGTAGCAGAGCATGGCCGTGCCCGCCTGGGCGATGATGGCCGCGCCGATGGCCGAGGTGATGTGGTCGTAGGCGGGCGCGATATCGGTCGCGAGGGGGCCGAGGGTGTAGAAGGGGGCCTCCTCGCAGAGCTCCTCCTCCAGCCGCACGTTCTCCACGATCTTGTGCATGGGCACGTGGCCCGGGCCCTCGATCATCACCTGCACGCCATGCGATTTCGCGATCTTGGTGAGCTCGCCCAGGGTGCGCAGCTCGGCGAACTGGGCCTCGTCATTGGCATCGGCGATGGAACCCGGCCGCAGGCCGTCGCCGAGGGAGAAGGTGATGTCGTACTTCGCCAGGATCTCGCACAGCTCGGCGAAATTGGTGTACAGGAACGATTCCTGATGATGCGCCAGACACCAGGCCGCCATGATGGACCCGCCGCGCGAGACGATGCCGGTGACGCGCTTGGCGGTCAGCGGCACGTAGCGCAGCAGCACGCCCGCGTGCACGGTCATGTAGTCCACGCCCTGCTCGGCCTGCTCGATCACGGTGTCGCGGTAGATCTCCCAGGTCAGCTTGGTGGGATCGCCGTTCACCTTCTCCAGCGCCTGGTAGATCGGCACCGTGCCGACCGGGACCGGCGAGTTCCGCAGGATCCACTCGCGGGTCTCGTGAATGTTCTTGCCGGTGGACAGGTCCATGATGGTGTCCGCGCCCCAGCGGGTCGCCCACACCATCTTCTCCACCTCCTCCGCGATGGAGGAGCTCACCGCCGAGTTGCCGATATTGGCGTTGATCTTCACCGCGAACTTCTTGCCGATGATCATCGGCTCGGATTCGGGATGGTTGTGGTTGGCCGGAATGACGGCCCGCCCGGCGGCCACCTCATCGCGCACCAGCTCCGGCGCGACCCCCTCGCGCGCGGCGATGTAGCGCATCTCGTGGGTGATGATGCCCTGCCGCGCCCAGGCCAGCTGGGTGCGCGGACCCGGCACCTCGGGCTTGGCCCAGGAGTCGCGCAGCTTGGGCAGCCCGCCCTCCAGATCGATGACCGCGCTGTCGTCGGTGTACGGCCCGGAGGTGTCGTACACGTCGAAGTGTTCGCCATTGGTGAGGTTGATGCGCCGCACCGGGATCCGCAATGTCGTGCCGTCGGCCTCGACCTGCTCGTAGTGCTTGACGCTGCCCTGAATGGGGCCGGTTGTCACGGTGTCGACCGGAGTCCCAGTGGACGCGGCACGGTTCGATGACATGGTGAATCCTCCCTACGCCGGCATTACCCGGTCAGGTTCATACGGTCGACGGCCCTGTCCGCCCGAATGGGCTAGCCGTCCTCTCAGCCCGCTGGTGCGAGCCCCCGTTGGCGTGTGAATTTGTACGCCCGCGACCTTACCCGGCGACCGCACCCCGCGACTCCTGGATGGTGATACGAACGCCCGTGCCCCCGACCGATCCGGTTTCGGTCGAGGGCACGAGGCACAGGAGGGCCAGGAGAAGGTGACTAGCGCTCCTGCGGTCCGATCGGCCAACCCAGGGCGCCGAAGGTGGCGTTCAGGTTGATCTCGGTCATGGTGAGGATGTCGTTGATGTCCAGCAACAGCGACAGGTGGTTCTCGGTCTGGCAGCCGACCGGATCCGGCGCACCGGGAGTGAGCCGGGACTTGACCCAGTTGAAGGCGTCGCCCATGCCGAGAGTGGTGAGCGTCAGATGCTCGGACAAGTGGTCGCGCTTGTAGAGCACCGAGGAGCCGCCCGCGCACCATTCCCCGACGAGCTTGTCATTGGTGGTGTACGGCACGGCCTCGTCGAAGATGCCCTGGTACACCATGACCGGCACGGTCGGCGGGTTCTTGCCGAGCACGGTGGCGTCGAACACCGCGCGGATCTCCGGCAGCGCCAGATACTCCTGGATCGGAATCGTCAGCAGCCGTTGGTAATCGGTGAACATCAGGGTGATCACATTGCGCACCAGGCACTGGCCCTCGGTGCGGTCCATGATGGCCCGGCCCTCCGGCGTCAGATAGCGCTCGGTGGTGGCCGCGAACTCCGGATAGGCATTGCGCAGCGAGGAGATGCCGATGCCGATCAGGCTGGCGAACATGGAGCCGTTCACATGCAGCAGCGACTGCACGTCCGAGACCGGCGCGCCCATGGCCGCGCCCTTGATGTTCAGCTCGGGGGCGTAGGTCGGCTGCATTTCCGCCGCCCAGCCGGTGGCCATGCCGCCGCCGGAGTAGCCCCACAGGGCCACCGGCGAGGCGGGGTCCAGGCCCAGGGGTTCGAAGTTCTGCGCGGCGCGAATGCTGTCGAGAATCATGTAGCCGGGTTCCTTGGCCACGGCCAGATTCCCGTTCATGCCCTCGTAGTCGGGCACGTTCACCGCATAGCCCTGGCTGATCGAGGCCGCCAGCTCCAGATACTCGACCGTGGAGTGGATGCCCTCCAGGGCCTGGAGCCCGGCCCCCTGCTGCAGGACATAGGACGGCGCGCAGTGCGGCGCGGTGCTGTCGTAGAAGAATTGGTGCGACACCAGCGGGCGGCTGCGAGAAGTGTTGGCGCCCATGGGCACCGCCACCGTGGTGGCCGCCACCGTCGGCTGGTCGAACAGGTCGGTGGTGCGATAGAGCAACTGCCAGGCCCGGACCCGCACCGGCAGCACGGTCAGCACCGCCAGCTGCACCTCGCGGGTCTTCAGAATCTCGCCCGGCGCGGCCGCTTCGAAGCCGTCGGGCGCCCGATAGAACGAGTCCACGTTCAAGGGCCCGGGTTGCGCGGCCGCCGGTGCGGCCGCGGTCCCCACCGCCAGCACCGCCCCCGCCGCCGCCACTGCCGTCGCGAGCGCGGCCGCGGTCCACCGCCGCCATCCCCGCCGCGGGCGATCCCCATTGATTGCCACGTCCGTTCCCTTCCTCATCGACGTGACAGCGATTACAACATGACATCCTGTTATCAACAAGATGTCTTTCTCAAACCTGCGCCGCTAAGGTCGTTGCATGACCCGCAGCAAACCAGCCGCGGCGCCAGACCGGACACCCGCGCGGCGTCGCATCCGCGGCCTCGACGCCGAAGAGCGCAGCGCGCAGCGCCGTCGGCAACTCCTGGCCGCCGCCACCGAACTGTTTGCCCGGCAAAGCTATTCGGGGACCTCCATCGAGCAGATCTGCCAGGCCGCCTATGTCGGCACCAAGGGCTTCTACGATCACTTCGACAGTAAGGAAGCCTGCTATACCGCACTGCTGGAACAGATCACGGTGGGCATCCAGCAACGCGTGGGGGAAGTCGCGGCGGAGACGGCCGGAATGGCGTGGCCGGAGCGCAAGCGGGCGGTGATGGCGGCCTTCGTGCACGCCATCGCGGACGACCCGCGACTGGCCAAGGTGACCTTCGGTGAGGCGGGTGGCATCTCACCGGCGGTGGAGCGGCAGCGGCGGAGCAACCGGCGCTGGTCGGCGGCCTTCTTGAATCAGCTGTGGCCGGAACGGGTTTCGCTCGACGAACGGCAGAGTCTGGCGCTGAGCCTGGCGACCATCGGCGGAATGTTCGAACTGGTGGCGGACTGGCTGCACCATCACGACGACGGTGGCGCCCCCGATGTGGTCGAGACGCTGGTCGAGGATCTGACGCGGTTCGTCACCGTCGTCGAGATGGGCAGGCGGACGGCGGAATAGCTCAGTTCGCCTTGCCGCCGTCGGCGGACGCGGTGGCGGAGCCGGTGGTGAGCAGTTCGATGATCACCTTCGCCAGCGGCGAGGAGCAGGTCGGCGGCTGGGACGAGGTGCACCCGGAACCGGTGTCGCCCGAGCCCGAGGAGCCGACAATGGGGCTCACCGGAGCCGCTCCGGCGACAGCGGCCTGGACGGGGAACAACAGGGCGCCCGCCAGGGCGACGCCGGCCATACGCTTCTTCATGAATCCCTCTTCTACTCAAACGGTTTCGACCTACAGTCGATCCGAAACACTACTGAGCGGAAGCTTCGGTGCGAAGACCTCGCTTTCGGGGTCCGCGTCTTTCGCGCCCTGCGGTGGGCTCGGTGCCTCCTCCAGGCCGATCCGCTTGTGCAGGGCCGCGAGCGGTTTCGGGGCCCACCAGTTGCCGGTGCTCATCAGGCGCATGAGGGCGGGGGCCAGCAGGCCGCGGATGACGGTCGCGTCGGCGATGACCGCGAGGGCCAGCCCGATGCCGAACAGCTTCATGGCGGCCACCGCCGACGTCGCGACGGCGAGCAGTACCACCGCCATCAAACCCGCTGCGGCCGTGAAGATCCGGCCGGTGCGCGCCACGCCCAGCGCCACCGAGGTGGTGTTGGCCGCCTTGCTGCGATCCGAGGCCAGCCACTCCTCCCGGATCCGGGACAGCAGGAACACCTCGTAGTCCATGGACATGCCGAAGGCCAGGCAGAACATGAGGATCGGCATGAACAGGTCGATGCTGCCGGTCGAGGTGAAACCGAGCAGGCCGGACAGGTGGCCCTCCTGGAACACCCAGATCATGGCGCCGAAGGTGGCCGTCAGCGACAGGATGTTCAGCAGCAGCGCCTTCACCGGCAGCACCACGCTGCCGGTGAACAGGAACAGCAGGATGAGGGTGATGACGGCGATCAGCGCACCCGCCAAGGGAAGTCGCTCGATGACCGAATCCATGGTGTCCTCGTTGAGCGCCGCCGCGCCGCCGAAGAGCGTCTCGCCCGGCGCGGGCACCGCCCGCAGGGCCGCCAGCTGCCGCTCACCCGCTTCGGAGCCGGGTGCGGCCTTGGCGCCCACGGACAGGTACGCGCCCTCGGGTCCGGTCATCTCCGGAATGCCCGCCGCCATCTTGACGCCGTTCACGTAGACGCCGTCGCTGGAGAGCACCGCCGGCACATCCGGCACCTTCGACAGCGCCGCCGCGTAGGCGCCGAGTTCATTGGGCGCACCGTGGAATCCGGGCAGCACCACGACCGCGCTATTGGCCATATCGGCATCGAAGTCCTCGCGCAGGGCGTCGCCGACCTGGCGGCTGGAGGCGAAATCGCCGATCACCCGATCGTCCGGGCTGGCGAAATGCGCGGACAGGAACGGGGTTCCGAGCGCCAGCAGCGCCGCACCGGCCACGATGGCGACCGGCAGCGCGCGCCGCATGACCGCGGTCACCAGGCGGTACCAGAAGCTCTGCTCCACCGGCTTCGGCGTCGGCTCACCGCGACCGAACAAGCGGCGTAGTGGTTTCCGCAGATCCCAGGCGTTCACCCGATCGCCCAGCAGGATCAGCGCCGCGGGCAGCAGCAGGATCGACGCGCCCACGGCCGCCGCCACCACCGCCACGCCGGCGAAGGCGAACGATTTGAAGAACGGCTGCGGGAACACCGCCAGCGCCGCGAGGGCCAGCGCCACGGTGAGACCGGAGAACACCACCGTGCGGCCCGCCGTCTGCACCGAGCGCAGGATGGCGGCGCGGGTATCGCGACCCGCGCCCAGCTCCTCGCGGTAGCGGCTGACAATGAAGAGGCTGTAGTCGATGGCCAGCGCCAGGCCCAGGGCGCTGGTCATGTTCAGCGCGAAGATGGACACGTCCATGACCGTGGTGAGCAGGCGCAGAATGCCCAGCGTCGCCGCGATGGCGAAGAATCCGACGCCCAGCGGCAGCGCGGCCGCGACCACGCTGCCGAACACCAGCACCAGCAGAATGCCGGAGATCGGCACCGCGATGGCCTCGGCCAGGATCAGGTCCTTCTCGACCTGGTGATTGATATCGGCGAAGGTGCCGGCCATACCGCCCACCCGCACCTCGACACCGTTGCGGTCGCCATTGAGTTCGGCGCTCAGCACATTGGCCCGGTTCTGCACCTCGGTATCGGTGCCGGTAATGGTGGCCAGGATGAGACCGCGCTGACTATCCTTGCTGCGCAGCGCCGTCGCGAGATCGGACCGCACGGTCACGGTGTTCCAATACGACCGCACGCCGGTCACACTCGGGTCGGCGGTGAGCAGGCCGGTGATGCGCTCGGCCTCGGTGCGCGCCGCCGGGCTGTTCACCCCGCCGTCCGGGGCGGTCAGCAGCACCACCAGATTCGGATTGCCGCCCGGGAAGTTGTCCTCGATGAAGTCATTGGCCTGCACGGCCTCCAGCTCATCGGTCAGGTAGCCGCCGCCCACCATGTGGGATTTGGCCGTGGCCCCGAAGCCACCGCAGATGATCATCAGCAACAGCGCGGTCACCAGTACGGCGCGCGGACGCGTCATGGCGAACCGGGCAAGAGTGGTCAACATCGACGCGCACCTCCGAAGGTCCCTTGACTTCGGAACGGTAGCGTTCCCGAACCAGCGCAGGTACCGGCCAGTGACCATGCTCATGATCATGTAAATCGGCTATCGCGCAGCCGATCGCGCACCGGCCGGTGCGCCCGCAATCACCCGGTAATACGGCCCCGGACCTCGCCCAGCGTCAAGCGCCCGCCCCCGGCCGCCGGCGCCGAGGCGGTGATCACCACCTCGTCGCCGTCCTCGAGGAAGGTGCGCTTGTCGCCGCCGATATCGATCGGCTCGGCGCCGCCCCAGCTCATTTCCATGAAGGAACCGCGCTGGTGCCGCTCCGGACCGGAGATGGTGCCGGAGGCGAACAGATCGCCGGTGCGGGTGGACGCGCCATTGGCGGTCATGTGCGCCAGCATCTGCGCGGGGGACCAGTACATGCGGCCGTACGGGGGAGTGGAGATCCGGTGCCCGTTCCACTCCACGGCCAGCTCGATGTCCAGCCCCCACGGCGCGCTGTCACGCAGATAGGGCAGCGGTGCGGGCTGCTGTTCCGGCAGCGGAATCCTGGCCTCGGCCAAGGCTTCCAGCGGCGTCACCCAGGCCGACAGCGTGGTGGCGAAGGACTTGCCGAGGAACGGGCCCAGCGGCTGCGCCTCCCAGCCCTGGATATCGCGCGCCGACCAATCGTTCACCAGCGCCACCCCGAAGACGTGCTCGGCGAACTCGCCGGTTCCGATGGGGCGCCCCAGCGGTGAACCGGCGCCGACCAGGAAGCCCAGCTCCGCCTCGATGTCCAGGCGGCGGCTGGGGCCGAAATCCGGTGCGCCGGAGTCGGTCCGGCGCTGCCCCTGCGGGCGGGCGATCTCCGTGCCGGACACCACCACCGTGCCCGCGCGGCCGTGATACCCCACCGGCAGATGCCGCCAGTTCGGCAGCAGCGCATCACCGTCGGGCCGGAAGATGCGGCCCATGGCGGTGGCGTGGTCGATGCTGGCGTAGAAGTCGACGTAATCGGCGATCTCCACCGGCAGATCCAGGGTCACCGCCGCGACCGAATGCACCGCGGCGGCGGGCAATTCCGAATCCGCCGCCGTGCGCACCCGCTCGCGCACCTCCCGCCAGCACTGCGGGCCCTGGGTCATGAAGGCGTTCAGGCTGGGCTGGGCGAACATCGGATCGTCCAGGGCCACCGCCAGATCGATGATCGAATCGCCCAGCCGCGCACCCACCCGCGGCTGCCCGCCGCGCGGGCGGAACACGCAATAGGGCAGATGCGCGGGGCCGAATCCGGAATCGTCCGGGACCTCGATCCGCACCCGGCTGCTCATATCCACCCCACGCCTCTCCTCCGCACCCGAACTCTCCACTACTCGGGCCCCTGCCCCGACCAGGTCCACGCATAACCGGGATCCTCACAGGCCAGCGCGCCCTCGCCGAGCTGCAACGGATGGAAGGTATCAACCATGACCGCCAGCTCGTCGAAGAAGTCGATACCGATACTGCGCTCGTACGCCCCCGGCTGCGGGCCGTGCGCGTACCCGCCCGGATGCACCGACACCGAACCTTGGCCGATGCCGGATCCCTTGCGCGCCTCGTAGTTTCCGCCGCAGTAGAACATGATCTCGTCGGAGTCCACATTGGAGTGGTAGTAGGGCACCGGAATCGACAGCGGGTGGTAATCCACCTTGCGCGGCACGAAATTGCAGATCACGAAGTTCTGGCCCTCGAAGGCCTGATGCACCGGCGGCGGCTGGTGCACGCGCCCGGTGATCGGCTCGAAGTCGGCGATATCGAAGGCGAACGGATACAGGCAGCCGTCCCAGCCGACCACATCGAACGGGTGCGTGGCGTAAACCATGCTGGTGCCGACGATCTCACCGGCGGGGCGGTGCTTGACCAGCACCTCCACCTGCTCGCCCTCGGCCAGCAGCGGCTCGGCGGGGCCGTGCAGATCGCGCTCGCAGTAGGGCGCGTGCTCCAGCAGCTGCCCGTACTTGGACAGGTAGCGCTTGGGCGGGGTGATATGCCCCGAGCCCTCGATAATGTAGGCGCGCAAGGGTTCCGGCCCGTCCGGAATCCACCGGTGGGTGGTGGCGCGCGGCAGCAGCACCTGATGGCCCTGGTGCACGCTCAGCGCGCCGAAGACCGTTTCCACCGTGCCGCTGCCGGATTCGATGTACACCAGCTCGTCGCCGATGGCATTGCGGTACAAGGGTGATGCCTGCAGCGCCGCCACATAGGAGATGCGCACATCGGCATTGCCCAGCAGCAGCCGCCGCCCGTTCACCACATCGCTCTCGGTGGGCTTGTCGCCCAGGAACAGTTCGTGCAGCTTCAAATGCCGGTGCCGCAGCGGATGATTCGGATACAGCCGCTGTTCCGGCAGCACCCACACCGAGGAATCCACAATGGCGGGCGGCAGTGCGCGGTGATACAGCAGCGAGGAGTCCCCGGAGAACCCCTCCTCCCCCATCAGCTCCTCGTAGTAGAGCTGTCCTTGCTCAGTGCGGTGCTGGGTATGCCGCTTTGGCGGCACGGACCCAACTTGTCGATAAAACGTCATCGCAGGCCTCTCGCGGGATAAGGATGGTCCCGGGGCCCATGGTAATCATCAAGTTGCCGAGAAGACGGCGGTTTTGCTGAGCAGATCGCATGTCAGGCGTGCCGCAGCGCGCGATACACGGCCGCGCCCACGAATTCGCCCAGGGTGTCGGGGGTCCAGTCGCCCGGATCATTGAGCAGCATGCGGACCGCGCCCTCGCCCGCCGAAACCCACAGTTCGACCAGGACCGGCAGTTTGCGCTCGGCATCCTCGGTGCCCCACGCGCGCAGGGTCGGCCGCAACCGCCGGGTGCAGCGTTCCACCGCCAGTTCGCGCCCGCGGCCGAACGACTTCGCCACGGCCGGATCGGGATTCCCGTACAGCAGCCGCCAGGAGTCGGGGCGCGCGGTGGCGGTGTGCAGCAGCGCGCGGAAGCCCTCCACGAAGACGGCTTCATCGGCCTCGACCCGCCGCCGCGGCAGCGCCTCCAGAATCCCGGTGATCATGAAGGCTTCTTCGCGCTGGATCAGCGCGTCGATGAGCTCCACCCGATCGGCGAAACAGGCGTAGACCACCGGCCGGGTCACCTTCATCCGATCCGCGACGGCCGCGATGGTGACCGCCGCGATCCCGTCCTCGGCGGCAATGGTGAGCGCGGTGTCGAGCACCTGCGGACGGCGGCGTTCCGGCCCGAGATGCCGCGCGCGCTGGCGGGGTCGTACAGCCGAATCGGAAGCCATGGGCACCGACGATAGCAGCGCGGGCGGAAGCCGGAACAGCAGGTCCGGGGCGGTTGCGAGATCATTTCCTACATTCGCGAACAAAAATGCTACATTCACGAAGGAAATGCTCCGGCGCACTGACCGCCCGGCCCGAGGAAGACGAGATGACCGAGACCCTCTTCAATCCGAAGACCTGTGAATTCGCCGAGTTCGACGCCGAGACCCGTCGCCTGCTGCGCGCCACCGTCCACTGGTTCGAATCCCGCGGCAAGCAGCGCCTGCTGGCCGATGCCCGCGACCGGATCTGGTACTCGGAATTCCTCGACTTCGTGAAGAGCGAGCGGGTCTTCGCCACCTTCCTGACCCCGGCGGCCGAGGCCAATGGCGATCCGAACAAGCGCTGGGACACCGCGCGCATCGCCATGATGAGCAAGATCCTGGGCTTCTACGGGATGCAGTACTGGTACGTCTGGCAAGTCACGATTCTCGGCTTGGGCCCCATCTGGCAGAGCCCCAATGCCGAGGCCAAAGCGCGGGCCGCGGCGCTGCTGGACTCCGGAGAGATCTTCGCCTTCGGGCTGTCCGAACAAGAGCACGGCGCGGACGTCTACTCCACCGACATGGTCCTCGAGCCGAATTCATCACAAGCCAGAGGTGGGGCGCGCGGCGGCTTCACCGCCACCGGCGGCAAGTACTACATCGGCAATGGCAATGCGGCCGCCATGGTCTCGGTCTTCGGCCGCCGCGCCGACAAGCCGATCATCGACAGCTCCGACTTCCTGCGCAAGATGACCGAGGAGGAGTACTCCGGCTACCTGTTCTTCGCCGCCGACTCCCGGCACAAGAACTACAAGCTGCGCAAGAACGTCATCGACTCCCAGATGTACGTCGCCGCTTTCGATCTCGACAAGTACCCGGTCGCGGCCGCCGACATCCTGCACACCGGGCGCGCCGCCTTCGACGCCGCCATGAACACCGTGAACGTCGGCAAGTTCAATCTCGGCTTCGGCGCCATCGGAGCCTGCGAGCACGCCATGTACGAATCGGTCACCCATGCCGAGAACCGGAAGCTGTTCGGGCACCGCGTCACCGAGTTCCCGCAGGTGAAATCGCTGCTGGTGGACTGCTACGCGCGCCTGCTGGCCATGAAGCTCTACAGCGAGCGGGCCATCGACTACATGCGCTCGGCCGGCGAGAACGACCGCCGCTACCTGCTTTTCAACGCCATCGAGAAGATGTCGGTCACCCGCAACGGCCAGCAGCTGTTCGAGGACCTCGCCGATGTGATCGCCGCGCGCGGCTTCGAGAACGACACCTACTTCGCCATGGCGCTGCCGCCCATGTTCGGCCTGCCGCGCCTGGAGGGCACGGTGCACGTGAACATGGCGCTGTCGCTGAAGTTCATGCCCAACTACATGTTCCATCCCGCGGATGCCGGTCTGGCCGCGCTGCGCTACCTGCCCGGCGCGGGCGTCGCACCCGAGCCCGCCGTGCGCGCCGTCTCCGATGCGCTGAGCTGGACCAGCCGCCGCGCCGCCAAGCCCGCGAGCCGGGCCGTGCCCAAGCTGAAGAGCGAATTCGCCAGCGCCGCATACGCTCCCGTGCCGGTGCGCCGTGATACCGCCGATGACGAATTCCTGTTCCGTCAAGGTCCCAGCAGCGGCCTCGGCCGGATTCGCTTCCAAGACTGGCGGCCGGTGTTCGAGCGGTTCGCGCACATCCCGAACGTGGCGGTCTTCCTCGAACAGGCGCAGGCGCTGCAGACCCTGCTCGCCGTCGCCACCCCGACCGCCGAGCAACAGCGCGATGTCGACTTCCTCTTCGGCATCGGCGAACTGTTCACGGTGATCCCCTACGCCCAGCTCATTCTCGAGCAGGCCGAGATCGAGGGCGTCGATGCCCCGGTGCTGGACCAGATCTTCGACCTGTTCGTCCGCGAGGTCTCCGGCCACGCGGTCACCCTGCACGGCAAGCCGTCCGCCACCAGGGCGCAGCAGACCCGCGCGCTCGATCTGGTCCGCCGCCCGGTCGCCGACCAGACCCGCTTCGACAGAGTATTGGCGCAGGTCAGGGGCTTGTCCGGGGCTTACGCCATGAACGACTGACAAATGCTACATTCGTGAATGAATAGGTGAAACCGTACGAAACACCTATGCCATCGACACTGCAAAGGAGCAGCACGATGACAAATGCGTCCACGCGTCCCCAGTTCGACGCACCCGCGCGCACCATCCGCCAGCTCGACTACGGCTTCTTCGGGCCGGACTCGCCCACCTGGAAGGTCTGGACCTCGCCCACCGCGCTCATCGGGTTCCAGCGCGCGGTGGTGCTCGAGCACTTCGATCCCGCGCTCACCGCCGCCGTCGCCGACGTCGGCGGGATCTACACCGATCCGCGCGGGCGGCTCGACCACACCTTCGCCTACTTCCTCATCGCGGCCGTCGCCGACAGCCGCATGGCCATCGAGGCGTCCGAGCATCTGATGCAGGTGCACGCCAAGGCCACCGGCATCGAGCCGATCAGCGGAAAGCGCTACAGCGCCAACAATCCCGAATCCCAGCTGTGGATCCACGTCACCGGCTGGCACTCGGTCCTCAAGTGCTACGAGATGTACGGCCCCGGACCGCTGACCCCGGCCGAGGAGAAGCGGTACTGGGCCGAGTGCGTCATCGCCGCGGAACTCCAGACCTGCAAACCCGCCGACGTCCCCACCTCCCGCACCGAGGTCCGCGAATACTTCGCGCGCATGCGCCCCAAACTCTCCTCCTCCGAGCGCGCCCACCGCGGCATGCACTACCTCCTCTTCACCCCCAGGGAGAAGGGCCCGCGCCTCTGGGCGGGCAGCCGCCTCGTCGCCCCCGCCGCCATCGCCACCCTGCCACAATGGATGCGCGAAACCGGCGGCTTCGACCAGCCCGCCCTGCTCGACGCCGCCTACCGCCCCGCCATGCGAATCGCCATGGCCACCTTGAAGAGTGACCGCCGCCTGGCCCTCGTCGCCAGAAACGCCATCGGCCCCATGACCGGACGACTACTGCGCGAACACCTCGACGCCGGAATCCCCGACAACCCGGTGACGGTCACACCACGACAGGCTCGCGAACTCTACGGCCGCGCCGCCCGCCCGAGCGCCTGACGGCTGCCCGGCTCGCCCAATCACCTGATGGCTGCCCGGCTTGCCCAATCACCTGATGGCTGCCCGGCTTGCCCAATCACCTGATGGCTGCCCGGCCTCGGCCGAGCAGCTGATGGGATCCAAGGGCCGTGCCCTGCTCCCCTGATGGGGTTCGGGGGCCGTGCTCTGCTCCCCTGATGGGGTCCGGGGCCAGGTGGGTCGGGGGGCCGTGCCCTGCCCCCTGATGGGGTCGGGGGGCCGTGCCCTGCTCCCCAGGTGAGGTCGGGGGCCGTGCCCTGCTCCCAGGGTGGGGGTCCGGGGGCTCGCCCCCGCTCCTCGCGGTTGGGGTTTCAGGGGCGAAGCCCCTGAGAGCCCCCGAGAGTTGGTATGTCCGCATGCACTCGGAATTCCGCTGTTCGCGCTGCGAAGGCACATAAACCCTGCGCGTGACCGGGCGCACCTTCGCCTACGGTTGCGTAGCCGGACAAGCGTACGGCAGCCTTCAGTTTGATCACCACAACTTCGGCTAGGAGGCCAGTCCGTGTCCCATTACAAGGCGAACCTGCGTGACATCGAGTTCAACTTGTTCGAAGTACTGGGAATCGACGCGCTGCTCGATCAGGGCGCCTACGGCGATCTCGACTCCGAGACCGCACGTGACATGCTCACCGAGGCGCTGCGCCTCGCCGAGGGACCGATCGCCGCCTCGTTCGTCGAAGGCGACCGCACTCCCGTGGAATTCGACCCGGCCACCTACAGCATCAGCGTGCCGCCGCTGCTGAAGAAGACCGTCGCCGCGGTCAACGAGGCCGGCTACTCCGGCCTCGGCATGCCGGAGGAGATGGGCGGCGTCTCCGCCCCCAACGCGCTCATCTGGGCCATCCAGGAAATGATCGTGGCCGCCAACAACTCGGCCTCGTTCTTCAATATGGGCCCGCTCATGCACAAGGTGCTGTTCGAGCAGGGCACCGATGAGCAGAAGCGCTGGGCCGCGCACGCCTGGGAGAACCGCTGGGGCGGCACCATGGTGCTCACCGAGCCCGACGCCGGCTCCGATGTCGGCATGGGCCGTACCAAGGCCACCCAGCAGCCCAATGGCGACTGGCACATCGACGGCGTGAAGCGCTTCATCTCCGGCGGCGATGTCGGCGACACCGCCGAGAACATCATCCACCTGGTGCTGGCCCGCCCCGAGGGCGCGGGACCGGGCACCAAGGGCCTGTCGCTGTTCGCCGTGCCGAAGTACCTGTTCGATCCCGAGACCATGGCCATCGGCGAGCGCAACGGCGCCTACGTGACCGGCGTCGAGCACAAGATGGGCATCAAGTCCTCGCCCACCTGTGAGATCACCTTCGGCGGCGAGAAGCCGGCCATCGGCTACCTGGTCGGCGAGGTGCACAATGGCATCGCGCAGATGTTCCGGGTCATCGAGAACGCGCGAATGATGGTGGGCACCAAGGCCGCCGGCGCGCTGTCCACCGGCTACCTGAACGCCCTGGAATACGCCAAGCAGCGCGTGCAGGGCGCGGACCTGACCCAGATGACCGACAAGACCGCGCCGCGCGTCACCATCACTCACCACCCGGACGTGCGCCGCTCGCTGGCGCAGCAGAAGGCGTACTCGGAGGGCCTGCGCGCGCTGTACATGTACTGCGCGGCCTACCAGAACGCCGATGTGGCCGCGGCCAACTTCGGGGTGGACGCCGAGCTGGCCGAGCGGGTCAACGATCTGCTGCTGCCGATCGTCAAGGGCTGCGGCTCGGATCGCGCGTACGAGAACCTGACCGAATCGCTGCAGACCCTGGGTGGTTCGGGCTACCTGCAGGACTACCCGATCGAGCAGTACATCCGCGACTGCAAGATCGACTCGCTGTACGAGGGCACCACCGCCATCCAGGCGCAGGACTTCTTCTTCCGCAAGATCATTCGCGACAAGGGCGTGGCGCTCGGCCACGTCGCCGGGCTCATCAACACCTTCGTGGAGAGCGGCCCGGACGCCTTCAAGGTGGAGCGGGGCCTGCTCGGCACCGCGCTCGCCGATGTGCAGGCCATGGCCGCCGCGCTCACCGGCTACCTGATGGCCTCGCAGCAGAACGCGGAGGAGATCTACAAGGTCGGGCTGGGCTCGGTCCGATTCCTGTACGCCGTGGGCGATCTCGTCATCTCCTGGCGATTGCTGGAGCAGGCCGTCATCGCCCAGAACGCGCTGGACGCGGGCGCGGCGGAGAAGGACAAGAACTTCTACACCGGCAAGGTCGCGGTGGCCTCCTGGTTCGCCAAGAACAAGCTGCCGCTCATCACCGGCGTGCGCGCCGTGGTGGAGAACATCGACAACGACATCATGAAGCTGGAGGAGGCCGCGTTCTGACGCGGAACTGACACGGGTTCAGCGCGTGTCCCGCCCGGCGTGTTGCGGCACGTCCGGCGGGACACGCGCTTTTCGGGGTTGACCTGCTGTGTTGTGTCGGCAGTTGCGGGTACAACTACCGCATGGTCTTCCCGGTGACTTTCGGCTGGATCCAGGTCTTATTGGTGGTGCTGGCCGTCGCGGCGGTGGCACTGCTGGTGACCGCGATCTTCAAAGCGCGCAAGGTGGGATTCAAGGTGCTCGCCGGGCGGGGCGCGGGCGCTATCTCGCTGATTCTGGTTGCGGTGGTGATCCTCTGGGTCACGACGCTGTTGCAGACCTTTCTCGGGCTGACGGGGGAGGTGAAGGCGGCGCATATCGTGGCGACTCCTGTTGCGGGGCAGGAGCACATGATGGATGTGGAGCTCACCCTGTTCGGGGACAAGGAGCACGACGAACAGCATCTGAAGTATCAGATCCAGGGTGATATGTGGGTGTTGCAGGCCAATATCGTGGAATTGGAGCCGTGGGTGAACGCGCTCGGGTTCAACTCGGGGTACAAGATCACCAGGATTTACGGGCAGCGGCTGGACGGGGTCGCTACCACGCAGAACCACATCTTTCTCAATGGCGGGGATGGGGAGTTCTTCGACGATATGAAGAAGGAGACCTGGTTCACCAAACCGTTCGTGCGCTCGGCGTATGGGAATGCGGTGATTGCTACGCCGGGGAGGTATGACGTGTTCATATCTCGGGACGCTATAAAGACGCGGCCGGTTTGAGTGGAGGGGGGACGGGTGGGTCTGCGCTAGAAACGCTCGTGGCTGTGTTTAATTTGCCTCCGCTTCGCTCCGGCGGGGTTCGGGGCCTGGAGGTCTCGATTTTTCCCTCCCTCCGCGCACGCCGGAGCTCCTCCGCTTCGCTCCCCCGCTCCGACGCACGCTCCGCTCAGTCCAAAATCGAGACGGCCCCGAACCCACACAGCGAGTGCACCAACTGTCTTCCCTGCCGTTAATTGACGGTTCGCCTGCGGCGGACATTTGGGAGGGGGAGGGGGTTAGGGGGGAGGGGGTTAGGGGGCCAGGTCTGCGATTACGGGGGCGTGGTCGCTGGCGCCCTTGCCTTTTCGTTCCTCGCGGTCCACGTTTGCGTCGGTGACGCGGGTTGCTAGGGCGGGGGAGGCGAGGATGAAGTCGATGCGCATGCCTTCTTTGCGGGGGAAGCGCAGTTGGGTGTAGTCCCAGTAGGTGTAGACGCCGGGGCCGGGGTGGAAGGGGCGCATCACGTCGGAGAAGCCGGCCGCATTGATGAAATCGAAGGTGGCGCGCTCCTTGTCGGAGGTGTGCGTCTTGCCCTTGAAGAATTCCGGTGACCACACGTCCACATCGGTGGGCGCGATATTCCAGTCGCCCACCAGCGCGATCTGCGCGTGCGGATCTGCGGTCAGCCATTCGTTGCCCGCATTGCGCAGGGCGGCAAGCCATTCCAGCTTGTAGGTGTAGTGCGGGTCGTCCAGGGCGCGGCCGTTCGGCACGTACAGGCTCCATACCCGCACGCCGCCGCATGTTGCGCCCAGCGCCCGCGCCTCCACGACGGGGGTGCTCAGCAGCGCTTCACCGGCGTCCTTGTCGAAGCCGGGCTGGTGCGGGAAGCCGATCTCGACATCCTCCAGGCCCACGCGTGAGGCAATGGCCACGCCGTTCCATTGGCTGTGGCCCACATGGGCGACCTCGTAACCTGCGGCTTCGAAGGCTTCGAACGGGAACTGCTCGTCCTTGCACTTGGTTTCCTGCATGGCCAGCACGTCGATATCGGATCGGTCCAGCCAGGAGATCACCCGATCCAGCCGGGAGCGAATCGAATTCACGTTCCAGGTCGCGAGCCGCACGGTAAACCTTTCGGGACTATTGATGTCGATGATCAGGGGGCCGCGTAGCGGTACCGGTGATGGTCCACGAAGCCCATCTCCCGATACAACGCCAGGGCCGCCTCATTGCCGTCCTCCACCTGGACGTAGGCGTGGGTCGCGCCGCGTGCCTGTCCCCAGCGCAGCATTTCCGCGCACACCAGCGCGCCCAGGCCGCGGCGGCGATGACCGGACGTGACCGCGACACAGGTCAGGCCCGCCCAGATGCGCCCGTCGGGGGCCGTGGTGACCGCGACCCGGCCGACGGCCAGGGGAGTGGGCAATCCCAGTGCGGCGAAGGCTACTTCGCCGTCGCGCACGGCGGTGAGGACCTCCACGTCCGGCATGGGCGCCACATCCGAATCGCCGCCGCGATGCCGGTGCACCGACAGCCAGCCGCCGTCGGGAGTGTCGGCGAAACGCACCATGGGCGGGCCCTGCGGCAGCGTCACATTCTCGAGATCGACTGCCAGGACCAGGGTTTCGCTCCAGGTCTGCCAGCCGCCGGGAATCGGGGCCAAGCGGTCGGGCAGCAGCAGGCGCAGCGGCAGGCCGTGCGCGGTGTACCACTCGCCGATGCGGTGCAGCGTCTCCGCGGCGGCCAGCGCCGGACCGTCCGAACCGCCCAGCGGCACCGCGGAATTCGCGCGATTGGTGTAGCCGTTCCCGGCGCGCAGCAGCCAGCCGTCGATCCAGGAGCGCTGCAGACCGGGCCAGGCGTCGGCGGCCGCGGCCTCCAGGGCGCGGATCTCGCTGGTGCGAATCGGCCGGGGGCCCAGCTCCTTCCACGCCAGCACCCGGTCCAGGGCGATCGACACCACCTGGCCGTCGGCGGTGCGCACCGTGAGCGGATCGGTGTCGACGAGTTCGCCGATCACATCGGTGAGCGGCTGCGGATAGCCCTCGGGCAGGCGATAGCGCACCACCACCCGGCGGCCGAGTGGCGGGAAGTCTCCGGAGTTGGGCGGCATGCCGCGGGCAGCATCCAATCTGGCGTCGGTTCGGCTCGGTTCAGTCGTCGTGCCCGAAGGGATCCGGCACCGTGCCCGGCACCCAGCTCAGCCCGGGCTGTCCCCAGCCGTTGCGCTTGATGGCCTTCTTGGCGGCGCGGGCATTGCGCCCGATCAGCACGTCCACGTACAGGAAGCCGTCCAGATGCCCGACCTCGTGCTGGAGCATGCGGGCGAAGAAGCCCTTGCCCTCGATCTCGACCGGATTGCCCTGCTCATCGGTGCCGGTGACCTTGGCCCAGTCGGCGCGGCCGGTGGGGAACTGCTCGCCGGGCACCGACAGGCAGCCCTCCTCGTCATCGTCCGGATCCGGCATGGTCTCCGGGATCGGCGAGGTCTCCAGCACCGGATTGATGACCGCGCCGCGGCGGCGCACCATGGTGCCGTCCGGGCCCTCGTCGGGGCAGTCGTAGACGAACAGGCGCAGCGGCACGCCGACCTGATTGGCGGCCAGGCCCACGCCATTGGCCTTGTCGAGGGTTTCGTACATGTCCGCGATCAGCTCGGCCAGTTCCTCGGGTGTCTGCGTGACCTTCTCGGTCGGATTGTGCAGAACCGGGTCGCCGACGATGACGATCGGGAGAATAGCCATGTCGAAGAGCCTACTGGGTGGTTGCCGGACCCGGCTCGCTGCCCGAGCGAGACGCGACACGCCGGGTGTCGATCACAGAAACACGCCGAGAGGTACGCATTCGGAAGTCTCCGCCGCGTGGTTGAATGATCGGCGACGCACAAGCACCATATTCGTCTGGTGACCACTCGGCGAGGGAGCACTATGGACAGCGCAGCGGCACGGAACATTTCCGCAAGCGAGGAAAACCCAGCCGCCCCCGACGAGGATGGCGCGCACGGACTTTCCCGGCGGGAACTCGACATTCTGGACTTCGAGCGCAAATGGTGGAAGTACGCCGGCGCCAAGGAAGAAGCCATCCGGGAGCTGTTCGACCTGTCGCCCACCCGCTACTACCAGGTCCTCAATGCCGTCGTCGACAAGCCCGAAGCGCTGGCCGCCGACCCCATGCTGGTGAAGCGGCTGCGCCGGCTGCGCGCCAGCCGGCAGAAGACCAGAGCCGCACGCCGTCTCGGGTTCCAGGTGTGAGCAGCGTTCAACTACTAGGCTCGGCGCTGTGAGCAACCCGAATTCGCCGTCCGGTGGCCCGCCGCTGCGGGCCCTGGCCATGGTGCTGATCGCCCTGGCCATCGTGTTCGCCGGCATCGGCACCATGTCGCTGTCGAGTTCGGACTCCGAGGGCGCCGAGACCGATACCGCCGCCGTGAGCAGCACTGTGCCGGGTGTCACTCTGGCGCCGGGACTTTCATCATCACTGCCGCCGGTCGCGATCACCCCGCCGGTCACCACGACCCCGCCGGTCACCACCGCGCCGCCCACCACCACGGCCGCGGCCGAAGCCGACAAATCGGTCCCCGTAAGGGTTTACAACAACAGCACCGTCGCGGGCCTGGCGGCCAAGACCGCCGGTGAGCTCAGCGCCAGCGGCTGGACCATTGCCGAAACCGGCAACTACGCCGCCGGTGTGATTCCCAAAACAACTGTGTACTACGGCAGTTCGGCAAGCGAGAAGGCGGCGGCCCTGGCCATCGCCGCAGAGCTGGGCGTCAGCGCGGAACCGCGTTTCCAGGGAATCGCGGACTCGCCCGCCGGCGTCATCGTCATCGTCACCGGTAACTGAACAACTCGGACAGCCCCTGCACGAGACGAGGTGCTGCCTCTGGCATCATCTTGTCCGGTACCAACCATGTGCCCCTAGTCGTACCCGTAAACTCGGTACTCGTAAAGGAGTTCCCCGATGGCCCCGTCCACAACTCGTCGCCCGTCCTGGCGGACTGTGACCCCGGTGCTTGCGGTCGCGGTCCTCGGCCTCGCCGGCTGCACCAACAGCCAGGAATCGAGCGACGTCAAGGGGACGACCCCGCCGGTGTTCACCAGCTCGCCCGCACCGGCCGGCCTGGAGACCGGACACGGCGGCGGCCATGGCGGCGGCGGTGGCGGCGGTATGCAGAACCCGCCCACCGAATCCACCAGCGCGACGCTGAAGAACTCCAATGGCGAGACGGTCGGCACCGCCACCATCGGCAAGGTCGGCGACCACCTGGAGATCTCCATCGAGGCCCACGGCCTCACCCCCGGCTTCCACGGCCTGCACTTCCACCAGTTCGGCAAGTGCGAGCCCAACTCCACCGCCCCCAGCGGCGGCGCGCCCGGCGACTTCCTCTCCGCCGGCGGCCACCTGCAGGTCGGCGATCAGAACGCCCATCCGGCCAGCGGCGACCTGACCTCCCTCGAGGTCCGCTCCGACGGCACCGCCAAGCTGACCACCACCACCGACAAGGTCACCCTGGACGACATCAAGGGCAAGGCCCTGATGATCCACGCGGGTGCGGACAACTTCGGCAATATCCCCAGCCGCTACACCCAGCCCGGCGGCGCCACCGGGCCGGACGCCGACACCAAGGCGACCGGCGACGCGGGCGCGCGGGTTGCCTGCGGCGTCGTCGCATAACCCGAGGTGAACCATGGCCGGGGCAGGCAAGCTGAAGGTACCCTTCAATAGTTCGCCCCGGCCCACGCTCGGCGTGGAATGGGAAGTCGCGCTCGTCGACAAGCACACGCGCGATCTGTCCAACACGGCGGCAGCGGTTTTCGAGGCCTGCGGCGACCTGCGGGCCTGGGACGGGACACCGCAGATCACCAAGGAATTGCTGCGCAATACCGTGGAGATCGTCTCCGGCAAGCACGACACCGTCGGCGAAGTGGTGGACGAACTGCACGGCACCATGGACCTGGTGCGCCGCGCCGCCGACCCGCTCGGGGTCGACCTGTTCTGCGCCGGCACGCATCCGTTCGCGCAGTGGTCCACCCAGCAGCTCACGCGCAGTGCGCATTACGACGAACTCATCGAGCGCACCCAGTGGTGGGGCCGGCAGATGCTGATCTGGGGCGTGCATGTGCACGTGGGGATTTCGCATCCGGAGAAGGTCTTCCCGATCCTGAACACGCTGCTGCTGTCGTATCCTCACCTGCTGGCGCTGTCCGCGTCCTCGCCCATGTGGGCCGGGGTGGACACCGGGTACGCCAGCAATCGCGCGCTCATGTTCCAGCAGCTGCCCACCGCCGGACTGCCGTTCCAGTTCGAAAACTGGTCCCAGTTCGAGTCTTTCGCACACGACCAGATGAAAACCGGTGTGTTCGAACAGCTCGGCGGCATGCACTGGGACATCCGGCCCGCGCCCAAATGGGGCACCATCGAGGTCCGCGTCTGCGACGGGACGCCCACCCGCACCGAGCTCTCGGCGCTGGTGGCCCTGATCCACTGCTTGATCGTCGACCTGGACCGGCGCGTGGAGGCGGGCGAGGCCATGCCCTCGATCCCGCCCTGGCATGTCCAGGAGAACAAATGGCGCGCCGCACGCTACGGCCTGGACGCCATCATCATCACCGATGCCGACAGCAATGAGCGCCTGGTCACCGACGATCTGAATGATCTGCTGAACCGGCTGGAGCCGACCGCCAAGAGCCTGGGCTGTGAAGCCGAACTGGCGCTGGTCGCGGAGATTCCGAAGAAGGGCGCGAGCTATCAGCGGCAGCGCAAGGTCGCCGCGGCCGCCCAGGGTGATCTCGTCGCGGTGGTCGACTCGCTGGTCAAGGAACTCGATCAATAGACCGCCGCCGGGCCGCCGCGCACCGGGTGTGATCTTGACTACGGCCGGGTCCGTGGTCCGTGTGCCGGCCGACGGTGGCAATGCCCTGGCCAGCGATGACCATGCCCTGACCGGGGCCTGTTCATCTGGATGCCGACCCCGTGTTTGCCTGGCTGCGGGGGTTGCGTTCACATGACGTTTACTATGGCTGGGTGTTGCTCGACGGTCCGCGTTCCGAACTCAGCGGTGGGGCACGCGGGGGTCGGATGCCGTCGAGGCGCATTCGAATCACCGCCGTGCTGGCCGCGGTTCCGGTGCTGCTCATTGCCCTGCAGATAGTCGCCTCCCGCAATGGATTCCTGGGACCGGTCGAGAGTCTCTGGCTCGATTACACGGGCACACCGCGATCGGTGACCGTGCCGTGGGCCGGGCTGGGGCTCGCGCTCATCGGCTTGAGCTGGCGGCGGCGGTTCATCGCGGTGGGTGCGGCCGCGGGCATCGATATCGCCTACCAGGTGGTGCGGACGCTGCTGGGCGGGCCGCTGGCGCTGGGCAATGGTCCCGTCATCGTGCTGACCGGCATCGTGATCATCGCGGCGTGGCGGTGGCAGGACAAGGAGCGCAGCAATGCGCTGCATGCCGCGGCGCTGGGAATTCTGCTCGTGCTGTCCAGCAAGGTGGCCGAGGTCTGGCTGTTCGTCACCGTGCTCGCGGGACCGCAGGTGCTCGACGAGCATCTGGTGCTGGTCGATCACGCGCTCGGCGACCCCTCGTGGCTGATGGGGCAGGTCGTCGAGTTCTTCGGGCCGGTGCTGTATCACGTACTGCACTGGGTCTACATCGAACTACCCGTGGGCGCGATGATCGTGACCATCTGGCAGCTGCGCAATGTGGTGAAGACCGGCGCCTGGCCGAGCCACTACCTGGTGCGGACCTTCCTCGTGGTCGGGCTGATCGGGCCCATCTTCTACGTCATCTTCCCGGTGGTCGGGCCCATGTTCGCCTACGGGTCGGCGGGGCTCGGTTTCCAGGTCGGCGACTTCTGGCCGAATGTGGTGCCGCCCATCGACTTCACGCCCGGCGCGCTGCCGTTCGGCGATTTCGCGCCGCGCAACTGCATGCCGTCGCTGCACACCGCATGGGCATTGTCGATCTTCGTGCACTCGCGCCGGGATGCCTCCGGTGCGCCCGCACCGCGCTGGCTGCGGTGGGGCGGGACCTTCTGGCTCGTCGCCACCTTGGCGGCGACCCTCGGATTCGGTTACCACTACGGCGCGGATCTGGTGGCCGGCGTGGTGCTGCTGCTGGCCATCGAATCGGCGCTGCGGGAACCGGAGCGCGGCTGGGATCGGGTGCGCGTTCGGCTCGTCGCGGCCGGGGCCGTGCTGCTGGCGGCGCTGCTGCTGTCCTACCGGTATCTGTCGCTGGCGTACGCCGAATACCCGGTGACGGCGGCGCTCATCATCATGACGCTGCTGACGGCCTACATCACGGCCTTCTACCGCACCTGGTTCGCCGCCGATCGGGAACCGGCGCGCATCGAGGAGACGGCGCGGGCCTGAGACCGGCTACGCCTCTTGTGCTGCGCCGCCGTCGGATTCGGGTCCGGGACCGTCCGGCGCTGCGGCGGCCGGGGTCGAGGGCGGGCGGCAGCTGCGCAGTACCTGAAGGCCCGCGATACAGCCGATGGTGATCAGCACCGCCGTCCAGGCGGGCGCGGAGGCATCCTGGGCCGACACGGTGCACACGGCGGCCTGGGTGGTGTCCTGAATGGCGTAGTGGCCGCGGGCGACGTAGTCGCGCAGGCCGAGTGTGGCCGAGGGAATGAACAGGACCATGCTGCCCAGGACCCGGTTGGGCACATAGCGGGGAGCGGCGGAGTACAGGCCGTAACCGGTCAGCCAGACCAGCGCGGCCGTGCCGCCCATGATCAGGATCGCGCGGTCGGTGTTCGCGGTCGCGGCGGTGAACAGGCCGAGGACCAGCAGCAGGAGCAGGCAGGCGATCGGGGCGCCGCGGCGGCTGCCGTACCACATGCCGAGGACCGCGACCGCCACCGCGATGGGGATCGACCAGGCGGGAACCTCCGCCGCCAGGGCCGAGGACCCGACGGCGCTGATGGCCACCGCGACCAGCACCAGTTCGCCGTCGCGGCCGGGGAGCAGCATGGCGGCGATGATGCCCGTGGCCACCGCGCTGACCACCGCCAGGCCGATGCCGGCGAGGCTGTCGCCGTGGCGCGCCAGCCATTCCGCGCTGGCCAGGGTGATCAGGACGAGCACGACGCCGGCCAGGATCGGCGCGAGGGGGAGTTCGATGGACGGGCGTTCGGCCGGGCGGCGGTGACGGTTGGCCAGTGTGCCGATGATGACCAGGACCAGAGCCAGTTCGATCATCCAGAGGGGCGGCATGTCGGCGTCGCCCAGCTGGTCCGAAACATCCTGGCTCAGCAGGCCGCCGAGGTGCGGCAGCGGGCTCACCGAGCCCAGCAGGATGCTGATCAGCACGCCCAGCGTCCAGCCGAAGGCGGGCAGCCTGTGATGCAGGACCGCCGCGCCGAGCGCGCCGAGTACGACGCCGCCGGCCAGCGAATCGATGAAGTTCATGGTGGTCAGGGCGGCTTGCGGCCCTGCCGTCTGGCCGAAGACGTGATTGGCCGTCAGGACCAGCAGCCCCGCCAGGGCGGTGCCCCACGCGGCCACGATGCTGCCCAGCGTGGTGATCAGGACGGCGATGATCATCGCGGTCAGTACCCCGGCGCCCACGGCACGCGGCAGGCTGTAGGCCAGCAGGTCCAATTGCAGTGCGGACGTTTGCGATGTCCACCCGAAGTTGATCGGCAGCGCCAGCGAGAGCCCAGCAACCGTCGTTGCGACCAGCGCCGTCACGGTTTCAATGGCTACCTGATACGCCCTCACCTGGGTGAAACTACCGTCCAAACCCGGACTGGTCGGTCCGACTCGCCTGAGTTGCGAGGTTTGCTAACCCAATCCAGCAAACAGACCTAATGGTCTGAAAATGCTGGTCGGGTGGGTTTCGGGACCGGGCGGCGTGGGACCGGTCAGTTCGAGGCGGCGCGCTGGGCCGCGTACAGGCGGAGGGATTCGACCTGCAGGGGGTCCAGCGAGGCGCGCACCGTGCCGCGGGCGGCGGCCATGTCCTGGGCGGTCACGGTGGCGGCGTCCACATCGCGGCGCATGGCCGCCAGGGCGGCCTCGCGGAGCAGGGCGGCGCAGTCGGCAGCGGAGTAGCCGTCCAGTTCCGCGGCCAGCTTGCGCAGGTTCACGCTCTTCGCCAGGGGGACGGATTTGGCGGCGGTACGCAGGATTTCCGCGCGGGCGGCCGCGTCCGGCGGCGGCACGAAGACCAGTCGTTCGAGGCGGCCCGGCCGGGTCAGGGCCGGGTCGATGAGGTCGGGCCGGTTGGTGGCGCCGACCACGACGACGTCCCGCAGCGGCTCCACTCCGTCGAGTTCGGTGAGCAGCGCCGCCACCACCCGGTCGCTCACGCCGGAATCGCTGGATTGGCCGCGACGGGGAGCGAGCGCATCGATCTCGTCCAGGAAGATCAGGGAAGGGGCGGAGTCCCGGGCTCGCTGAAAGAGCTCGCGCACGGCCCGTTCGGAGGAGCCGACCCATTTGTCCATGAGCTCGGCGCCCTTCACGGCGTGCACGCTCAATTGACCGGTGCCGGCCAGAGCGCGCACCAGGAAAGTCTTACCGCAGCCGGGTGGCCCGTACAGCAGAACGCCCCGGGGCGGGTCGATGCCCAAACGGGCGAACGAATCCGGATGGCGCAGCGGCCACAGCACGGCTTCGGTCAGGGCCTGCTTGGTCTCCTTCATATCGCCGACGTCGTCCAGGCCCAGGCTGCCGATGGCCAGTTCCTCCGAGCCGGAACGGGACAGCGGACGGATCACCTCCAGCGCTCCCAGCAGGTCGGGCTGGGTGAGCACGGGCTCGGTGTGCTCCCGGCTGGCCCGCGACGCGGCGCGCAGCGCGGCCTCGCGCACCAGGGCGGCCAGATCGGAGACCACGAATCCGGGTGTGCGCGCGGCTATCTCGTCCAGCTTCAAGCCGTCCGCCGGGGCCTTGCGCAAGAGCTGCTCCAGCAGCGCGGCACGGACACCGGCCGTCGGGAGCGGCAGCGACACTTCGCGATCGCACAGATCCGGAGCCCGGAGCCGGGCGTCCACCGAGGCGGGATGGGCGGTGGTGGCCAGGACCGCGACCGCCGGCGCCGCCACGGCGGCGCGCAGCTGATCGAGAATCAGGGTGGCCACCGGTTCGGCGTCCGCGGGCAGCAGGGCGTCGATATCGGTAATGAGCAGGATTCCGCCCGCCCCCGAACAGATCTCGGACACCGCCATGCCGACTTCACGCAGGCGGGAGCCGCTCTCGGCGGCGCCGACCGAGGGCCCGTCCAGTTCGACCATGCGCCGCGAGCCGATCACCGCCCGCGCCAGCGTGGCCTTGCCGACGCCCGCGGGGCCGGTGATGAGCACGCCCAGATGTGAGGGCGCGCCAAGGGTTTTCAACAGCTCCGGCTCGTCCAGGGCCAGGTTCAGCCATTCGGTGAGCTTCGCGGCCTGCGCTTGCACACCCGCCAGATCGGCCACCGCCACCGCCGACATGGGTGCGGGTGCGGACGGCCGGTCGAGCCGGTCGGGGGCCTGCGCGGCCGTATCGCCCATGAGCAGGCGTGGACTGTCGGTGGCGGCGATGCCCGGTCCCCACACCACGGCGCTATTGGGCTGCACGCTCACCGGGCCCGGTGTGGGATCGGTGGCGGTGACGGTGAGCAGCTCCGTCGTCCACGCGATGCCGAAGGTCTTGGAAAGCGCTTGCGTGGCAGCCGAAGTGCTGGTTCCGGGCCCGAGGTCGCGCGGTAGTAGCGAGACCGTGTCGCCGACCGTGACGACCTTCCCCAGCAGGGCCTGGCGCAGGGTGGTCTCCGGGATCGTCCCGGTGGCCAGGGAGGATCCGGTCACCGAAATCTGGCGGGCGCCATAGACGGTCGCGGGCATGACCACCACGCCGGCGTTCTCCCGCACCCCGGCATTGGACAGCGTCACATCGTCGAGCAGGGCCACGCCGGCCGGGGTGCCCAGCGGAGCGACGGCCACGACCGCGGCGGTCCGCCGCGCCCCGATGAGCGCGATCCCATCCCACTCGCGCAGCCCGAGCGCGGTCAGCGCCTCCGGATGCAACCGCACCAGCCCTCTGCGGGCATCGGCGGCCGACGTATTGAGGCGAGCTGTCAGCGCGAGTTCAGGCACGCGTTCAATTCTGCCGTCTGTCGCGCAGTGCTGACCCGGCCTTCAAAACCTCGCACCCCCGGCGCCGGTTCTGGACCGGCGCCGGGGGTGCGGGAGATGGAGCGGATGTGCGAGTCAGACCTTGCTACCCGGGCGGCGCAGCCGCAGCCGGGCCGAGGAAACCCGTCCCACGCGGCCCATCGGCCGGGGCAGCCGCCGCTGCCGCTGGGCCCGGCGCTGGGCCCGCCGCTCGGCGGGCTTGTGATGCCAGGTCTCCGGCCGCGCCGCGACCCAGCGGGCCGACCGCACCGCGAACGGGATGTGCCCCAGGTACAGCGCGACCAGCGCCATCATCAGGATGAGCGGGTAGGTGACCAGCAGCGCGGCGGCCAGCGCCACCAGCACCAGCAGCACCGGCGCGGTCCGCGGGGCCACCGAGACGGCCTTGATGGCCTGTGTCGGCAGCGTGCTCACGCACAGCAGTCCGGTGAACACCGTCCACACCGACACCGCCGCCACGCTCACCCACCAGCCGTCGCCGAACTGCTCGCCCAGCGCGATCGGCAACAGCACGATCAGCGCCCCGGCGGGCGCGGGCACGCCGACGAAGTACTCCCGTTGCCAGTCCGGCACATTGTCGTCGTCCAGCAGCGTGTTGAACCGGGCCAGCCGCAGCACCATGCACACCGCGAACATGAGCGCGACGATCCAGCCGACGCTGTCGGCGTGCAGGTAGGTCACGTACAGCACCAGGGCGGGCGCGACGCCGAAGGCAATGGCGTCGGAGAGCGAATCCAGTTCCGCGCCCATCTTGGTGGTGGCATCCAGCATGCGGGCGATGCGACCGTCCAGCATGTCGAAGATGGCGGCCGCGCCCACCAGGGCCAGCGCCACCCCGAGCTTGCCCTCCATGGCGAACTTGACCGCCGACAGCCCGGAGCACAGCCCGAGAATGGTGACCATGCTGGGCAGCAGCCGGACCGTGCGGTGCCGGCGGCGCACCACCGGTGCGGGCGCGAGTTGTTCCATCATGAATCCAGTTCGGCCAGCACCGTTTCCCCGCCGATGGTGCGCTGGCCCGGATACACCAGCGGCTTGGTCCCGGCCGGGAAGTAGGTGTCCACGCGGGAGCCGAACCGGATCAGGCCGTAGGTGTCGCCGATGGTGAGCTTGTCGCCCACCTTGGCCTCGCACACGATCCGGCGCGCCAGCAGCCCGGCGATCTGCACGACCGCGAGCCGCTGCCCGGACTCGGTCTCCAGCACCATGGTGTTGCGCTCGTTGGCCGCGCTGGCCTCGGGCAGGTCGGCGGAGAGGAATTCGCCCTTCTTGTAGACGATCTCCGTCACCGCGCCGCTCACCGGCACCCTCTGCACGTGCACGTCCAGCACCGACAGGAAGATGCTCACCCGCGGCAGCGGCGCCTCGCCCAGGCCCAGTTCGGCCGGCGGCACCGCGGTGTCCACCAGCGCGACCTCGCCGTCGGCGGGGGAGACCACCACGCCCGGCCGGTTCGGCGGCACCCGGTGCGGATGCCGGAAGAACGCGGCGCAGGCCGCGGCCGCGAACAGCCCCGCGCGGCGGATCCACTTGTGCCGGACGCCGACCACGGCGACGGCCAGCGGCGCCGCCACGAACGGCAGGCCGGCCGGGTGCAGTGGCGGGATGGCGGTGCGAACCAGATCGGCCACGTGGGCGAGTCCGGTGGCTTCGGGAGTGCCGGGCGGGGTGGGACGGCGGGCCACAAGCTCCTCTTTCATGCGCGGATAGGTGCGGTCGAGACCTTGTTCGAGTGAACCGGGGGGACCGCGTTCAAACGATACGGGAACGTGGTGCGGCGCTCGCGTTCTCGGCATATGAAATGAGGGTGATCGGCCTGGCAATACCCCTCGATTGTGAGCATACGCACACACATGAGAGGCTGGCTCAATTAATATGAGGGGGCCTCATGTCTGCGGTGTCGGCTGTTCCGCGGGGGGTGAGGGCCCGATGAAGGTCACGTTCGACGCGCAGTACATAGGAGAAGCACCATGGCTGCTCGAATTGCCTCGATCAGCGGGGTAGAGCACACCGCAATCCTCGGGCTCGGCGTGTACCGCCCGGCCCGCATAGTCACCAATGAGGAGGTGGCCGGACCGATCGAGTCCAGCGACGAGTGGATTCGCACCCGGTCCGGAATTCACACTCGCCGCTTCGCCTCGGACGAGGAGACCATCCTGAGCATGAGCGTCGCGGCCGCCCGCGACGCCATCGAGGCCGCCGAACTGGAACCCGGTGAGATCGACTGCGTCATCGTCGCCACCTCCACCTGGCTGCTGCTCACCCCGGCCGCCGCGCCCCAGGTCGCCAGCGAACTCGGCCTGAACCATCCGGCCGCCTTCGATATCTCCGCCGGATGCGCCGGTTTCTGCCACGCCCTGGCGCTGGCCTCGGACCTGGTGAAGGGCAGCACCGCCCGGCACGTGCTGGTCATCGGGGTCGAAAAGCTCACCGACGCGGTCAATCCCAAGGACCGCGGCACCGCCTTCCTGTTCGCCGACGGCGCGGGCGCGGTGGTGGTCGGCCCCTCCGAGGAGCCCGGAATCGGTCCCACGGTCTGGGGTTCGGACGGCACCCAGCATCACGCCATCCGCCAGGACAAGGACTGGATGGACTTCTTCCGCGAGATCGACGACAAGGGCCCGGACGCCGTGCGCCCGTATCTCGCCATGGAGGGCACGGCCGTATTCCGCTGGGCCGCACACTCGCTGGAGAAGGTGTGCCGCGACGCCATCGAGCGCGCCGGTCTCACCCCCGGCGACCTGGACGCCATGGTCCCGCATCAGGCCAATGGCCGGATCATCGAGATCATGGCCCGGGTGCTGAAGCTGCCCGAGAACTGCGCGCTCGCCAATGACATCGAGGAGACCGGCAATACCTCGGCCGCCTCGATCCCCTTGGCCATGGAAGCGCTGCTGCGCAAGGGCGATGCCAAACCCGGCGGCGCCGCGCTGCTCATCGCCTTCGGCGCCGGGTTGTCCTATGCGGCGCAGGTGGTGACCCTGCCGAACTGGAAGTAGGCGGAATCAGCCGATCTCCCAGACCACGGTGACGGTGAAGGTCACCGTCTGCTGCCCGGGTTCGAGGCTGAAATCGGCCGCGCCGCTGGGTGCGTTCTCGCGCGCCAGCGGTGACGGCCAGTCGCCGCTGCTGTCCTCGGAGATGGTCTGGACGCTCTTCAGCCCGAGCCCGGACAGGTCGGCGTATTGCTGGGCCCGGGATTTGGCGTCCTCGAATGCGCGGGCGCGCGCATCGGAGAGCAGCTTCGTATTGTCCTCGAGCCCGAACGACACCGAGCTGATGCGGGTTTCATTGCCGCCCGCCTTGACGGCCGCGTCCAGCACCGCCGAGGCCTTCGGCAGCTCCCGGATGGCGACGTGCACGGAGTTGGTGGCCCGGTAACCGGTGATGGTCCGCCCTTCGGGCCCGTACTCGGGCTGCACCGACAGATCGCTGGTGCGAATGTCCTCCCGCTTGGCCCCGGCCCCGACCATGGCGTCGGTCATGGCCTTGGCCTTGGCATTCGCGCCGTCCACGGCGGCGGACACATCGGGCGCGGTCACCTCCGCGCTGAGGTCGGCATTGAGCACATCGGGCGCGCCCTGCACCTTGCCGGTGCCGACCACGGTGACCGTGCGGGCGCCGCCCTCGGAATCGGAGCTACCGCAACCGGTCAACAGCAGCGCGGTCCCGGCGGCCGCGGCGCAGATACCTGTAAGTCGTCGCATGCTGCGAACCTACGGCCCCGGCCGCCCGGCCACCGGGAAACACGCAGATCAACGCTCGACGGTGGCCTTGATCTTGCCGAGGGTTTCGTTCATGCCCCGCAGCAGGGCTTCCTCGAACGGCTCCTCGCCGCCGAGCGCGGCCTCGATCGCCTTGCGCGAGATCCAGCTGGTGCCATTGGGGCAGTCGCGGCGCTGGATGAGCCGGGTGCCGCCCTCGGTGGGTTCGAGGGTGAAGCTCCAGATGGTCCGGTTGTCATTGACGCGGAAGGCGATCGCGGTATTCGGCTCGAACCGCACCACGCGCGAGGTGGTCGGCCAGACCTTGCGGCCGTCCCGGTTGAAGTTGATGGTCCAGGTACCGGTCTTCACGGCGCCGAGCGGCTGCATGCGAATGCACTGCGGGCTGAATTCGGGCATCCGCTTGAGGTCGGAGACCACCTTCCAGACCTGGTCCGGCGCCGCGGCGATATCGATGGTGGCTTCGAGATTCTTCGGCAACGCTGCCCCTCCAAGGGTGTGACGATCGGTACCACGAATCCTAGTTCGAACACTGAAAATCAACTAGATCACATTCCGGTGTTGCAAGACCGGCGAATGTAATGGGCGGCGCACAATATGGGATAGACGAAGCAACGACACAGCCACGAGCTTCCGAATGGGAAACGTGAGGTGATCGGCCGTGAAACTGCGCTCGCTCCTGCATCGTAGGACCAAACCGGTCCCGCTCCTCCCCGCCGAGGAGACCGTCGCGCCGGGGCCGGCCAAGGGGGCCAAACGCAAGGCCAATGGCGCGCTCGAGGAACGATTGGAACGACTGCTCACTCCGAACGAGCTGGATCTGGTTCAGCATCATCGGATTTAGCCGGTGGTGAACTGCTCTTCAGCGGGTTTGACGGCCCCCCGCATACTTCTTGGGTGACCTCAGCAACCGCCGCCAAGCCGGCCATCCTCAGTGTCGATGACGATCCCGGCGTCTCCCGCGCCGTGGTCCGCGACCTGCGCCGCCGCTACGGCGCGGATTACCGGATCCTGCGGGCCGAATCGGGCGCGGACGCGCTGGACACCCTGCGCGAGATGAAATTGCGTGGTCAGCCGGTGGCGGTGCTCATCGCGGACTACCGGATGCCGAATATGAACGGCGTCGAATTCCTGGAGCAGGCCATGGACCTGCATCCCCATGCCCGGCGGGTGCTGCTCACCGCCTACGCCGACACCAATGCCGCCATCGAGGCGATCAATGTGGTCGATCTGGACCACTACCTGCTCAAGCCGTGGGATCCGCCGGAGGAGAAGCTGTATCCGGTGATCGACGCGCTGCTCGATGCCTGGCGCAGTGATCCGCAGCGGCCGGTGACCGAGACCAAGGTGGTCGGGCATCGCTGGTCGGCGCGCTGTTCGGAGGTCCGGGAATTCCTGGCGCGCAATCAGCTGCCGTACCGCTGGTATCAATTCGACGAGCCGGAGGGCGCGCGGCTGCTGACGGCCGCGGGCGCCACCGAGGACCAGTGCCCGGTGATCATCAATCCGTCGGGTGAGGTGCTGATCGGGCCCTCGGACGCGGAGCTGGCCACCGCGGTGGGGCTGTCCACCGCTCCGTCCGGCGATTTCTACGATCTGATCGTGGTGGGCGGCGGCCCGGCCGGTCTCGGCGCGGCGGTTTACGGCGCGTCGGAGGGCTTGCGGACCGTGCTGGTGGAGCGCACCGCCACCGGCGGCCAGGCCGGGCAGAGTTCGCGCATCGAGAACTACCTGGGCTTCCCGGACGGCTTGTCCGGTGCGCAGTTGGCGGACCGGGCGCGGCGGCAGGCCGTGAAATTCGGCGCGGAGTTGATCACGGCGCGGGAAGTCGTGGCGCTGGAGGCGTGCGGCTCGGCGCGCGTGGTGAAGTTCGCCGACGGCGGATCCATTGCGGCGCATTCGGTGCTGATCGCCACCGGCGTCAACTACCGGCGTCATCCCGCGCCGGGCGTGGACGATTTCACCGGCCGGGGCGTGTATTACGGCTCGGCCATGACCGAGGCCGCCGACTGCTCGGATCGCGACGTCTACATTGTGGGCGGCGCGAATTCGGCGGGGCAGGCGGCGGTGTACCTGTCGCGGCACGCGCGCACCGTGCACATTCTGGTGCGGGCGGGCTCGCTGGAAGATTCCATGTCGCACTATCTGATTCAGCAGATCGAGCAGATTCCGAATATCAAGCTGCACACCCGCACCGAGGTGATCGCCGTCGACGGCGACGATCATCTGGAGCGGATCGTGCTGCGCAACAATGACACCGGCGTCGAGGAGAAGGTGGACGCGGAACGGCTGTTCCTGTTCATCGGCGCCGCGCCGGAAACCGAGTGGCTCGACGGCCTGGTGAAACGCGACGACGCCGGATACGTGCTGGCCGGGCCGGACCTCATGGTGGACGGCGAGCGGCCCGCGGGCTGGGAGCTGCCGCGGCCGCCGCAGCATCTGGAGACCAGCGTTCCCGGTGTTTTCGTGGCCGGCGACGTACGGTCGGAATCGGCGAAGCGGGTGGCGTCCGCGGTCGGCGAAGGCGCGATGGCCGTCATGCTCGTTCATCGCTATCTGGCGAAACAGTAGGAGTGCTGTGGGTACCCAATTGATCTGCAACCCCGAGGAGCTGCGCGAGCTGTTCCTGTTCGAGAAGCTCGACGACGAACAGCTGGCCTGGCTGTGCCGCGACGGGCGGGTCGAGAACTTCGAGCCGGGACTGGTCTTCCGCGAGGGCGATCCGGCCACCTGCTTCTACGTGCTCATGGACGGCGAGGTCCGGCTGACCAAGATGTCCGGCGGCGAGGAGATCGAACTCGTCCGCACCGACCATCACGGGTCGTACGCGGGCGCCTGGACGGCCTATATGGGCGACAAGGTCGACCAGAACTACACCGGATCGTTCTACGTGACCCGGCCGTCGAAGTTCTTCGTGCTGGACGCCGGGACTTTCGCGCGCATGGTGCAGACCTGGTTCCCGATGGCGCTGCACCTGCTCGAAGGCGTGTTCTTCGGCAACCGCAATGCCAACGAGATCATCGGGCAGCGTGAGCGGCTGGTGGCGCTGGGCTCGCTGTCGGCGGGGCTCACCCACGAGCTCAACAATCCGGCCGCCGCCGCGGTGCGCGCCACCGACGCGCTGCGCGAGCGGGTGGCCGGCATGCGGCACAAGCTGAAGATGATGGCGCACGGCAAATTCGACTCCAAGACGCTCGAGAAGCTGGTGGCCCTGCAGGAGGAGGCCGCCGAACAGGTCGGCAAGGCGCCGACGCTGACCTCGCTCGAGGCCGCCGACCGGGAGGACGAGTTCGGCGACTGGCTGGAGAGCCACGACATCGCCAACGGCTGGGATCTGGCGCCGAATTTCGTGCAGGCCGGATTCGACATCGACTGGCTGGAGCGGATTCACGGCACGCTGTCCGGTTGCGGCCAGGGCGTTTTCGAGGGCGCGATCCGCTGGCTCAACTACACGGTCGAGACCGAGCTGCTGATGAACGAGATCGCCGATTCCACCACGCGCATCTCCTCGCTGGTGAACGCGGCCAAGCAGTACTCGCAGATGGATCGGGCGCCGTTCCAGGTGGTCGACATTCACGAGTTGCTGGACAGCACGCTGGTCATGCTGGGCCGCAAGATCGGCGACGAGGTGGAGGTGGTCAAGGAGTACGACCACGCGCTGCCGCCGGTGCCGTGCTTCGCGGCGGAGCTGAATCAGGTGTGGACCAATCTGATCGACAATGCCATCGCGGCCATGGACGGGCGCGGCACCCTCACCGTCCGCACCTATCGGGAGAACGGTTGCGCCGCCGTGGAGATCGGCGATACCGGGCCGGGTGTGCCGGACGAGTTGCGGCACCGCATCTTCGAGCCGTTCTTCACCACCAAACCGGTGGGCGAGGGCACCGGGCTGGGCCTGGACATCTCCTTCCGCATCGTGGTGAACAAGCACCACGGCGATATCCGGGTCGAGTCCGAGCCGGGCAACACCCGTTTCATCGTCCGGCTGCCGCTGGAGAGTCCGGAGCTCGCCGAGGAACTGCAAACCACAAGCACCGCAAGCTGATACGGGAGGCATCCGATGTCGCAGCAGATTCCGGGAATCGACACCACCATCGCGCCCAGCGGTCCGGGCTGTGTGGAATGCGAAGCGGCCCAGGGGTGGTGGGTGCACCTGCGCCGGTGCGCGCAGTGCGGTCACGTCGGCTGCTGCGACACCTCGCCGTCGCAGCACGCCACCATGCACTTCAAGAACACCGGTCACCCGTTCGTACAGAGCTTCGAACCCGGTGAGGACTGGTTCTGGAACTACGAGACCGATGAGATGTACGACGGGGGGCCGGAGCTCGAGCCGCCCCGCCACCATCCGCTGGACCAGACGGTCCCCGGTCCATGCGACCGGGTGCCCGCGGATTGGCAGAGCCACCTTCATTGAGTCGCGCGATGGCCGAGCCACCCGCCGCACGGGCTCGGCGTCGTTGCCGGCCCGAGCGGCGGGCAGACTCGGGTATCCCAGTGCCGCTGCCAGCGTGCGGACAGGTACCCGGTATTCGGATTGGTCTGCGAGAGAGCCGGTTTCGATAACATAGGCGACCGGATACGCGCACAATGGACTCTGCGTGCACGACTTCGGCTCTGCAGTGCATCGATCCCTCGAGGCGGTCGTGCCGGATACCCGCGGAGGCGTGGCATGGCAGTAGTCCTCGATACCGACGTCCTCGACCCCGATCTGCGCGCCGATGCGGTGGAGGACGCGGTGCGAACAGTCTCCGTGCCCCAGTGCGTCGTGCACGAGACGGACCGGGTTGATGCGCGTGTCGACCTGTGGGATCTCGGTACCGCCGGGATCTACCGGATTCGCAGTACCGGACTGCAACTCATGCGCACCATGCGGCAGGTGCGCCGGGCGCCGTCGCCGATCTTGGCGGTGGCGGTGCGCCCAAAGGGTACGCTGCGTCGCCAGTGCGGCGACGTGCGGGAGATCATCCCCCAAGGGGCATTGTTCGTCCTGGACTTCAACGTGCCGTATGAGCTCGATTGGAATGGAGTGGGCGAGCACGCTCTGCTCATGGTGCCGCTGGATCAATTGGCAATGCCTTCACAGACGATCCGCCTCGGCGCGGCCAGACCGCAGGCCAGCCCCCTGTATCGGTTGGCGACCAGTCATGTGGCCGAGTTGGCGGAGCTGGCCGACCAGATCGTAATCGATCCCGCGGCGCGGGAGATCGGCAGCGCGAGTGTCGAGCTGGTGCGTGCGCTGATGGCATCGGCCGCCGGTTCGGACAAGTGCGATGGTGCCGCCGTGCCGAGGGAGATCCTGCTGACCCGGATTCGGCAGTTCATTCGCGACAACCTGGCGGACCCGCGGCTGGGCGCGCCGATGATCGCACGGGCGCACAATGTGTCGGTGCGGTACCTGTACAAACTCTGCGGCAGCGCCGATCTCCGGCTGGAGCAGTGGATCATCCACGAACGCCTGGAGCAGGTGCGCCGCGAGCTGGCCCGCCCCGAGAACAGCCGCCGGTCCATCGCGGCAATCGCGGGTAGGTGGGGATTCCAGGATCCCTCGCACTTCGCACGCCGCTTCCGCGCTGCTTACGGCATGCGGCCGCGAGACTGGCGCCAGTTATCTACGCAAACCATCGAGTCCGGGTACGCTGCTGCGAGCGCCGGGCGGCTCGGCGCGCAGGCACTCCCGGGAAGCTCGGAAAGCAGGGTATGAAGAGGATTTCGATCGTCGCCCTCACGGCAGGCGCGATGGCGTTGGCGCTCGCCGGATGCGGGCAGGACGGTTCCACCACCACGACCGGACAGAACTCGAACACCGCGACGACGGCCCGACTAACCGACCCCCGCCCCACCACCACGGCTGCCGCGCCGATCGAGCCGCCCGCCGAGGCGCCGGTGTCGCCGGTGACCAAGAAGACCACCGCGCCCAATGGCGCGCAGACCACCTGTGGCGAATTCCGGGATCTCGACGACGCCACCGAGAAGACCGTGATCGACCAGATCCTCGCCGCCAACCCGGGCTCCATTCTCGACGGCAGCCCCAATGTGGCCCTCGGCACCGCCAAACTGGCCTGCCTCGCCGACGCCTACACCGAAACCCCGGTCGCGGTGGCGATCCGCGTCGCCCCCAAGTAATCCCCGAAACACTTCACTCCCGATCTCCGTTAGAGAGTTGTTGGCACCCCATAAGGGGTGGCGCGCACCGTAATGCGCGTGTGGATAGTCACGGCTGTCCGCGCGTCGCGCAGGCGTATCGTCGGAAAACGGTTGCGTAGTGCGAGGACGGGTGGACGGATGGACGCCGACGGGCTGATCGAATTCCAGCGGCATCGCCCTCGGCTGTTCGCGCTCGCGTATCGCATGCTCGGGTCCGCCGGGGAGGCCGAGGACGCGGTGCAGGAGACGTACCTGCGCTGGGACGCGACATCGCGCGGCGAAATCCGGTCCGCGGAAGCGTGGTTGACCACCATTCTGGTGAATCTGTGCCGTACCTGGCTGGATTCGGCTCGCGTCCGGCGGGAGACCTATGTGGGACCGTGGCTGCCCGAGCCGGTGCCCACGGGCGCCGGGGAGCTCGGCCCGCTGGAATCGGCCGAACAGCGCGAAATGGTGTCGCTGGCCTTCCTCACGCTGCTGGAGCGGCTGACTCCCGCCGAACGCGCGGTATTCGTGCTGCGCGAGGCCTTCGGGTACGCCCACCGCGAGATCGCCGACATGCTCGATCTCACCGAGGCGAATTCCCAGCAGCTCTACCGCCGCGCCACCCAGCGGGTCCGGGAGGATCGCCCGCGGTTCGACCCGGCCCCGGCACATGCCCGCGAGCTGTTCGAAAAGTTCCTGGCCGCCGCGGCTTCCGGCGATCTGGCCTCGCTCGAGGCCATGTTCACCGCCGATATCGTGTCCACGGCCGACGGCGGCGGCAAGGTCACCGCGGCGCGCCGCCCGATCGTGGGCCCGGCTCGGGTGGCCCGCTACGTGGCCGGGTTGTTCGCGCAGGAGGTGCCCGGCCTGGAGCTCGCCGTCGAGGAGGTGAACGGGGCCGTGTCCCTGGTGGTCCGGACCTTCGGCGCCGTCTTCGGCATCGCCACCGTCGATTTCATCGGCGACAAGGTCGCGGGCGTCCATCTGGTCCTGAACCCGGACAAGCTGGCCTTCTTCGGCAAGGCGGACAAGGCCGCCAGCCGCTGAACCGGTTGTGACACAGCACACCTCGGGATCTGTCATGGACCCGGAGGTCATCCCGTCTAGAGGGTGTCGGACCACCGAAAGGAAGTCACCCTCATGACCGGAGAACATCGGATCGTCGTCCTGGGCGCCGGATACGCCGGACTGTCGGCAGCGAAGCGGGCGGCGCGCGTGCGCGGGGCACGGGTCACGGTGATCGACGCGCGGACCGAGTTGGTCGAGCGGGTGCGGTTGCACCAGGCCCTGGCCGGGCAGCGGATTCCGCGCTGGGATCTGCGGGAATTGCTGGAGCGCAAGGGAATCGAATTCGTGCGGGCGCGAGTGGGCCGGATCGATCCGGCGGCGCGGCGCGTGGAACTGGAGGGGGAACGATCCGTCTCCTACGATTCGCTGATCTACGCGCTCGGCAGTTTCGGTCAGGCCGACGGTGTGCCCGGCGCGGCCGAATTCGCCTGCACAGTGGCGACCCCCGAGGATGTGCGCGGCCTGCCGCGGCTCTCCGGCCGGGTGGCCGTGGTGGGCGGCGGCGCCACCGGAATCGAGACCGCCACCGAATTGGCCGAGGCCCGACCGGATCTCACCGTGCTGCTGCTGAGTGCGGAGGAGCCGGGCGCCTGGCTCTCGGACAAGGCGCGCGGTCACATACGCGCTGTCCTCGATCGGCTGGGCGTCGAGGTGCACTCCGGTGCGAAGGTCGTCGAAGTCCGGGCCGACGGCGTCGAATTGGCCGGCGGCGACCGGATCCCGGCCGACATCGTGCTGTGGACAACCGGTTTCGCGGTCTCGCCGGTGGCCGCCGAGTCCGGCCTGGCCGTGAACGCGCACGGTCGCGTTCTCGTCGACGACGAACTGCGGTCCCGCTCGCATCCGGAGATCTATGCGGTCGGCGACGCGGCGACCATGGCCGGCCCCGGCGATCGCGAGCTGCGCATGGCCTGCGCGACCGCGCTGCCCGCGGGCACGTACGCGGCCACCGCGATCGCCGCCCGGCTGCGCGGCAAGCAGCCCGCGCCGCGGCGGTTCCGCTATGTCATCCAGTGCATCAGCCTCGGCCGCGCCGATGGGGTCATCCAGTTCGTGCGCGCCGATGACGCCCCGGCTCGCACGGTCTTGACCGGTCGCACCGCGGCCAGGTTCAAGGAGCTGGTCGTGCGTGGCGCGGGTATGGCGGCGCGCCCCTGAGCGGCGGGCCGCCGAGTGCCCGGTCAGCTCATAGCGAAATCGTCAACGAATGGTTGACTATCGACAGATAGTCAACCTAACGTTGACGCATGACAAACCCTTTCCGCCTCGATGATCTGATCAACGGCATCAAGAAGGCCCGCCCCGACAATGTCCTGGAACAACTCTCCGACGCCGTGGTCGCCGCCAACCATCTCGGCGAACTCGCCGACCACCTGATCGGCCACTTCGTCGACCAGGCCCGCCGCTCCGGCGCCTCCTGGACCGAGATCGGCGGCAGCATGGGCGTCACCAAGCAGGCCGCCCAGAAGCGCTTCGTCCCCAAGTCGCCCGTCGATGCCGGTGACGCCGCCGCACTCGACCCGAATGCCGGTTTCGCCCGCTTCACTCCCCGGGCCCGCGCCGCCGTGGTGGCCGCGCAGGAGGAGGCCCGCGATGCCGGGAATGCCGAAATCACCACCGCCCACCTGATTCTCGGGATGCTGCGCGACCCGGACTCCCTCGCGGTGCACATCGTCACCGCCAAGGGCATCGGCATCGACGCCGTCCGCCGCGTCGCCACCGCCGCCCTGCCCGCCGCCGCCGACGGCGAACTCCCCGCCATGATCCCCTTCGACGCCGAAGCCAAGAAGGCCCTCGAACTCACCTTCCGTGAGGCGCTGCGCCTCGGCCACAACTACATCGGCACCGAGCACCTCCTGCTCGCCCTCCTCGACCAGGAGAACGGCGCCGGCGTCCTCTCCGGCCTGGGCCTCGACAAGGACACCATCTCCGCCGATGTGGAAGCCCTCCTGGCCTCGATCACCCCCGGCGCATCCGACGCGAAGTAATACCGGCCGTCCAGTTCCCCAGCTTCGGCCCCCGCGCCGGATACCATGGAGCAATGGCGGACGACGAGGGTTCCGACCTAGTTGCGGGGGAAAGACGCGCCGACCTGCTGCGTGCCCTCTCCTATGTCTCAACCGAAGACACCCCGGACGGCGGCTACATAGTGAACGGCGACCTACCGCCCGACCTGGCGCCGCCGTTCATCCGCGCCATCATGCGCATAGAAGCCGAACTCCTCCTCCAGGACGCCGCCCTGGTCGACATAGACCACGGCGAACCCCGCACCCCCGAAGAACGCCGCACCGACGCCCTCATAGCCCTCCTCCTCCGCGTAGACGACCGCCTGGTCATGTAAATCCCGCAACTCTAGAAACTCTCCGGGGCAAGCCCCTGAAACCCCACCCGGGTCATGGGCGCTGTCCAAGAACCCCGATGGCAACAACCGAGGATTCGGCAGACACAGCCCCGAGATTCGGCGGGCGCAGCTCGTCGGTTCAGCGGGCACAGCTCGGAGGTCTGGCAGGTCAGCCCGAAAGGCTGGCGGGTACAGCCCGGAGGTCTGGCGGGCGCAGCTTGGAGGTTTGGCGGGTGCAGCCGGGGTCCGGCGGGTGCAGCCGGGGGTCCGGCGGGTGCAGCCGGGGGTCCGGCGGGCGCAGCTTGGAGGTCGGTGGGCACAGCCTGGAGGTTCGGTGGGCACAGCCTGGAGGTTCGGTGGGCACAGCCTGGAGGTTCGGCGGGTGCAGCCGGGGGTGTGGCGGGCGCAGCCCTAAGGGGGTTCGGGGGCTTAGCCCCCGTTTTCCTCTTTCGGGGGTTTGGGGGCGGAGCCCCCAACCTTGCACTCGGGAGTGCTGAGTGCTAGAAATGGCTTTGGCACTCCATACCCGTGAGTGCTAGGTCGGGACGGTGAGGCCAATCAAGGTCGTCCGTCGCGGGCACCGAGCCTGGCCAGATCGTGTCAATCCCCTGATCTGGAGGATCTCAACGCAATGGCCAAGACAATTGCGTACGACGAAGAGGCTCGCCGCGGTCTCGAGCGCGGTCTGAACAGCCTCGCCGACGCTGTCAAGGTGACCCTGGGCCCCAAGGGCCGCAATGTCGTGCTGGAGAAGAAGTGGGGCGCCCCCACCATCACCAACGACGGCGTCTCCATCGCCAAGGAAATCGAGCTCGAGGACCCGTACGAGAAGATCGGCGCGGAGCTCGTCAAGGAAGTTGCGAAGAAGACCGACGACGTCGCGGGTGACGGCACCACCACCGCCACCGTGCTCGCCCAGGCTCTGGTTCGCGAGGGCCTGCGCAACGTCGCGGCCGGCGCCAACCCGCTGGGCCTGAAGCGCGGCATCGAGAAGGCCGTCGAGGCCGTCACCACCAAGCTCCTCGCCACCGCCAAGGAGGTCGAGACCAAGGAGCAGATCGCTGCTACCGCGGGCATCTCGGCCGGCGACTCGTCCATCGGTGAGCTCATCGCCGAGGCCATGGACAAGGTCGGCAAGGAAGGCGTCATCACCGTCGAGGAGAGCAACACCTTCGGCCTCCAGCTGGAGCTCACCGAGGGCATGCGCTTCGACAAGGGCTACATCTCCGGTTACTTCGTCACCGACCCGGAGCGTCAGGAAGCGGTCCTCGAGGATCCGTACATCCTGCTGGTCGGCTCGAAGATCTCGACCGTCAAGGACCTGCTGCCGCTGCTGGAGAAGGTCATCCAGGCCGGCAAGCCGCTGCTGATCATCGCCGAGGACGTCGAGGGCGAGGCCCTGTCGACCCTGGTCGTGAACAAGATCCGCGGCACCTTCAAGTCCATCGCCGTGAAGGCCCCGGGCTTCGGTGACCGTCGCAAGGCCATGCTGGCCGATATCGCCATCCTGACCGGTGGCGAGGTCATCAGCGAAGAGGTCGGCCTCTCCCTGGAGACCGCCGGTCTGGAGCTGCTGGGCCAGGCCCGCAAGGTCGTCGTCACCAAGGACGAGACCACCATCGTCGAGGGCGCGGGCGACGCCGAGGCCATCAAGGGCCGCGTCGCGCAGATCCGCACCGAGATCGAGAACTCGGATTCGGACTACGACCGCGAGAAGCTGCAGGAGCGCCTGGCCAAGCTGGCCGGCGGTGTTGCGGTCATCAAGGCCGGCGCCGCGACCGAGGTCGAGCTCAAGGAGCGCAAGCACCGCATCGAGGATGCCGTGCGCAACGCCAAGGCCGCCGTCGAAGAGGGCATCGTCGCCGGTGGCGGCGTGGCCCTGCTGCAGTCGGCTCCGGCTCTGGACGAGCTGTCCCTCACCGGTGACGAGGCCACCGGCGCGAACATCGTCCGCGTCGCGCTGTCGGCTCCGCTGAAGCAGATCGCCTTCAACGCCGGCCTGGAGCCGGGCGTCGTCGCCGAGAAGGTCTCGAACCTTCCGGCCGGCCACGGCCTGAACGCCGACTCGGGCGAGTACGTCGACCTGCTGGCCGCCGGCGTTGCCGACCCGGTCAAGGTGACCCGCTCGGCGCTGCAGAACGCCGCCTCCATCGCGGCGCTGTTCCTCACCACCGAGGCCGTCGTCGCCGACAAGCCGGAGAAGGCCGCCCCCGCGGGCGACCCGACCGGCGGCATGGGCGGCATGGACTTCTGAGTCCTGCCTTCCGGCAACCAGTTTCGAACCGGGGACCGGCTCACCTTCGGGTGGGCCGGTCTTCGGCGTTTCCGGGGGCGGATCGGTCGGTGAATCGGTCGATGCCGGTGGGGCGCAGTATTTCTGGTGGATCTTGTCGGTGGGTTCCGACAAGATCGGAACCGGTTTCGGATCCGGAACCGTTCTGATGGGGAGAAATTCAGATGTTTGCACTGCGCAAGGTGGTATTGGGGCTCGCGGTCGTCTCGGCGGTGGCGGTTACCGGCGGGGCGGGAACGGCTGCGGCCGAACCCGGGCCGGACGGTCGCTACTACGGCTCGCTCGCCCTCGCGACGAACACTCCGGAGGGGGCCGTGTGGGGCGTCACCTGGAACTACCCGTCGCAGGAGGAAGCCGATCGGGACGCGGTCGACGAGTGCGGTTACTCGAACTGCTCGGTCATCGCCCGTTTCGTGGACGAGTGCGTGGCGCTGGCGAAGCGTGACGGCCGCTATGCCACGGCGGTGGGCCCGACCCGGGCCGATGCGGAGCGCGCGGCGATCGCCGCCTTCGGCCCGCCGCGGCCGGCGACCATGAGCGCGGCGGCCAGCGAGGCCAAGCTGCTGGATTCGGAGTGCAGCGGCTACGCGAGCTGAGCGTCGGCCGATCGCGGCCCGGCCTACCTCCGCGGTGGGCCGGGCCGCGGCGTTTTCAGGGCCGGGTGGGCAGGGCGGTGAGGTCGGCCATGACAGCAGCGGTACGACGGTCGCGCGGGTGCGACGGTGTCTGGTCTACCTTCGAATCCATCGCGAGAACAGTGTTCTCGCATCGGAGCACAACACAGGATCGAGGACGCCATGTCCCTGCATATCGTTATCGGAGCCGGCCCGGTCGGCACGGCCGCCGCCCGCCTGCTGGCCGACCGGGGCGAGCGGGTTCGCCTGCTGACCCGCCGCGGCGCCGGTCCCGAGCATCCCGCCATCGAATTGATCGCCGCCGACGCGACGGACGCGCCCACGCTGATCGGTCACGCCGATGGCGCGACCGCGCTCTACCAGTGCGCGGGGATGCCCTACAAGAACTGGGCCACGGACTTCCCGCCGCTGGCCGCGGCCTGCGTGACGGCGGCGGAGAAGACCGGCGCGGTGCTGGCAACCGTCGGAAACCTCTACGGCTACGGCGAATTCGATGGACCGGTCGACGAATCGCATCCGCTGCGACCCAATTCGGTGAAGGGGCGGGTGCGGGCCGAGATGTGGAATTCGGCCCTGGCGGCGCATCGGGCGGGCCGTATTCGCACCGTCGAGGTGCGCGGCTCGGATTACCTGGGGGCGGGCGCGAATTCGACGTTCACCGCCATGGCGTTGCCCGCGCTGCTCGCCGGGAAGACGGCCATGGTGCCCGCCGATCCGGATGCGGCGCACAGCTGGACCGCCATCGACGATGTGGCGCGCACCCTGGTCGCGGCCGCCGCCGATGACACCGCGTGGGGCAGGCCGTGGCATGTGCCGACGCCGCCGCCGATGTCGATGCGCGCCTTGGCCGAACTGGTCGCGTCCGTCGCGGGCGCACCGCCGGCGCGGGTGAGCCGGATGCCCTATGCCCTGCTGTGGGTGGCGGGCCTGTTCAATGCGGACGCGAAGGAGATCCGCGAGCTGCGCTATCAGTTCGACCGGCCCTTCGTGCTCGATTCCACCGCGGCCACCGCGCATTTCGGTATCGAGCCCACCCCGACCGAACAGGCGGTCCTGGCCATGGTGCAGGACCGCCGCGCCGGTCAGCCCAAGGGCTGAGCGAAGCGCAGGTGGTTGCCCCAGGGGTCGGCGAAGCCGCAGTCGCGCATGCCGTAGGGCTGGTCGATGAGCGGCTGCTCGACCTCGGCGCCGGCGCTCTGGAGGCGCTCGAACAGGGCGGTCACATCGGGGACGCTGAAGATCAGGGTGCCCTGGGCGCGGCTGTCGAGGCGGGTCCGGGCCGCCGCGCTCGCCTCGGTGGAGGGATTCATGGCCGGGGTCTCCAGCAGGATCTCCAGGCCGGGCTGCGCGGCCGGGCCGACGGTCAGCCAGCGGGCCTCGGGGAGGAACGGCATGTCCTGCCGGACCTCGAAGCCGATGATGTCGCGGTAGAACTCGACCGCCTTGTCCTGGTCGTCGACCAGGATCGAGACGTGGGTGAGGGTGAAGTCATTGCTCATGGCTGATCTCTCTGGTTGGTGCCGCCGGGAACATCGGTGCAGACGCCCGGTACCGCAGAAACTAATCGGTCCGTTCGAGCTCTTCGGAAAACCGGAAGAAAATTCTGACGGTCGTGTCGATCGATGCCGCTCCCCGTTCGACCCAGTGGTGAGAGGGTCGAGAGGGACCCGGACAACCGAGGAGACACCGCCGTGAAATACATGCTGATCTTCCGCGCGACCGATGAGGCGATGAAGGCGATGCAGGACATCGACTTCGAGGAGATGTTGAACGCGATGGGACAGTTCAACGACGAGCTGATGCGGGCGGGCGTGCTGCTCGCCGCGGAGGGTCTCGATGATGCGAGCGAGGGCGTGGTCGTCGACTACTCCGCCGAGCCGCCGATTGTCACCGACGGGCCGTACGGCGAGACGAAGGAGTTGTTCGGCGGCTTCTACCTGCTGAATCTGGCCTCGAAGGAGGAGGCCGTGGAGTGGGCCAAACGCCTGCCCATGACCCGGCCCGGCATCAAGACCGAGATTCGCCGCGTCCCCACCATCGACGAATTTCCGCAGGACAACGAGTGGGTTCAGAAGGAACGCACGTGGCGTGAGCAGACCGGTCAGCTCTGAGCCGGCCGATGGGCGATCCCACCGGGCGTGAGGCCGTAGCCGCCATCTGGCGGATCGAATCCGCGCGCATCGTCGGTGCGCTGGCGCGCTATACCGGCGATTTCGCGCTGGCCGAGGATCTCGCCCAGGAAGCGCTGGCGGAGGCATTGGTGACGTGGCCGCGCGAAGGCGTGCCGCGCAATCCGGCCGGCTGGTTGCTGACGGTCGGCCGCCGCCGCGCCATCGACGCCTTCCGCCGCCGCTCCGCGCTCGACGAGCGCTATGCCGCCCTCGCCCGCGACTTGGGCGAGGGCGGCGCCGTGGCGGGCGGCGCGCCCGCCGAACCGTCCGGCGACGTGCTCTGGGATCCCGATCGGATCGACGACGACGTGCTCGCCCTGATGTTCATCGCCTGCCACCCGGTGCTGTCCCGCGAAGCCCGGGTGGCGCTGACCCTGCGCGTGGTGGGCGGCCTCACCAGTGACGAGATCGCCAAGGCGTTCCTGGTTCCGACCGCCACCGTCCAAGCCCGCATCACCCGCGCGAAGAAGACCCTCGCCGCCGCCCGGGTCCGGTTCGAACTGCCGTCGGCGGCGGAACGCACCGAACGCCTGGGTTCGGTCTTGAGCGTCATCTACTTGATCTTCACCGAGGGCTCCTCCGCCAGCTCCGGCGATGAGCTGATCCGCTTCGACCTCGCGGGGGAAGCCCAGCGCCTGGCGCGGGTGCTCACCCATCTCGCCCCGAACGAGCCCGAGGCGCACGGACTTTCGGCGCTGCTCGATCTCACCGCCGCGCGCTTTCCCGCGCGCACCGCCCCGAACGGCGACGCGGTCCTGCTGGAGGACCAGGACCGCCGCCGCTGGAATCACGCCGAGATCCGCCGTGGCCGCGCCGCTCTCGCGCGCGCCGAGCGATTGGGCCGCGGGCTGGGCGCCTACGGGTTACAGGCGGCGATCGCCGAATGCCATGCGGTGGCGCGCTCGGTGGCGGATACGAACTGGGAGCGCGTAGTCCTCATCTACGAGGCGCTGGGCCGGCTCGCGCCGTCCCCGATCGTGGATCTCAATCGCGCCGCCGCGGTCGCCATGGCGCGGGGCCCGGCCGCCGGCTTGGCCATCGCCGACGATCTGGTCGCGACGGGCGCGCTGGCGAAGTCGCATCTGCTTCCGACCGTGCGCGGCGAACTGCTCGTCCGGCTCGGCCGGACCGCCGAGGCCCGCGACGAATGGAAGCGCGCGATCGACAGCTGCGGAAACGAGCGCGAGCGCGGGCTGTTGCGCCGCAAGCTCGCCGACCTCGACGAGAGTGAGCAGAGAGGAAACCGATGACGGATTCGAACCATATGCCCTCCTTCCGTTCCGACCAGATCGGGTCGACGGCCATCGACCAGTTGGTCGAGGTGCTCGATATGCAGGCCGCCTTGCCCGGTATCCGGCGGCTGCGGGAGTGGGCGCAGCAGGCGCTGGCGGTGCGCGCGGGGGAGCGGGCGCTGGATATCGGGTCCGGAACCGGGTCGGAGGTATTCGAATTCGCGCACCGGGTGGGCGCGGCCGGATCGGCGGTCGGCGTGGACCCGAATCCCGCCATGCTCGCGGTCGCGCGGGCCCGGGCCGCCGAGATCGGGGCGGACGCCGAGTTCACCGAGGCGAGCGTGTACCGGATGCCGTTCGAGGACAACAGTTTCGACGCGGTGCGCTGTGAACGCGTCTATCAGCACCTGGATGATCCGGCGGCGGCGACCGCGGAGATAGCCCGCATTCTGCGCCCGGGCGGGCGGGTGGTGCTGATCGACAGTGACTGGTACACCGCCATCACCCATCCCGGGGATCCGGAGGTGGTGGCCGCCCTGGACGCGGACGCCCTGGCGCGCAGTACCAATCCCGGGTCGGGACGGTTGTTGCGCGGTCTGCTGGTGCGGGCCGGATTCGTCATCGACGACATCGGTTCGCAGGCCCTGATCTGGGATCCGGAGGCCGTGCTGCCGATGGAGCGGATGTTCACCGAGACCGCCGTCGCCGAGGGCGTCATTACCGCCGCGCAGGCCGCGCAGCTGTTCGCGGATCTCGAAGCCGGTGTGCGCTCCGGCGACTTCCATATGTCCGTCACCATGTTCGCGGTGCTGGGACATCTGGAGGGCTAGTCGCCGGCCGCGCCTCAGGGGTGGGGGTGGCGTTCGGACAGGGTGACCGCGGCATCGATGGGGCGGATGCCGAGGCGGGCCGCGGATTCGGCAATGGTCGCCTGGGTGTCGGCGTCATTGGGGTGGGTGGGGTCGTAGAGGAGTTCCACCAATTCGATGGCGGCCATGGCTTCGGCCTTGGTGAGCAGGCGGCCGGGGAGCCAGCTGACGCGCCAGGTGTCGTGCGGGCCGGGTAGTCGTTCCGCGAACTCGTCGACGAGGGCGCTCGTGATCGACCAATCGCAGACGTACACACAACCAAGGTCGTACTCCGGGCGTCCGCTTTCAAGAGTTTGATCCGCCAGCTACGAGACCACTTGGTACTAAACGCGCAATTCGGGCCTCTGACCAGGCGATTTGACATCACTTCGGGGCAACACGTAACTTATTCCAGGTCAGAGCGACACGGACACCGACCCGGAGCCCCGAGGGCCTGGGAAACGAGGTTGGACGAGGAGCGCCTGATGATCACACTAGCTCCACTTGACCAGCGGATTTGGTTCTGCTGCGACAGGCGAGCTAAGCTGTAAAAGTTGCCTCACGATCGAGCGGGACAAAGAGCCCGGGAGATCGTTTGTGCGTGTGTTCTTTGAGAACTCAATAGTGTGTCGATGAATGTCAGTGCCAAATATTTAATTTGGTTCCGGCTCTCGCCCCCCGTGTGAGGGTCGGACATTTAGTCAGCTAATTTCCGGCTGGCGTTATCTTGCTGGGTTTTCGGACTCACGTGATTTTTCTGATTGGTCCTTCGGGATCGATTGAGAGTCTTCAACGGAGAGTTTGATCCTGGCTCAGGACGAACGCTGGCGGCGTGCTTAACACATGCAAGTCGAGCGGTAAGGCCCTTCGGGGTACACGAGCGGCGAACGGGTGAGTAACACGTGGGTGATCTGCCTCGTACTCTGGGATAAGCCTGGGAAACTGGGTCTAATACCGGATATGACCACGCACTGCATGGTGTGTGGTGGAAAGATTTATCGGTGCGAGATGGGCCCGCGGCCTATCAGCTTGTTGGTGGGGTAACGGCCTACCAAGGCGACGACGGGTAGCCGGCCTGAGAGGGCGACCGGCCACACTGGGACTGAGACACGGCCCAGACTCCTACGGGAGGCAGCAGTGGGGAATATTGCACAATGGGCGAAAGCCTGATGCAGCGACGCCGCGTGAGGGATGACGGCCTTCGGGTTGTAAACCTCTTTCGACAGGGACGAAGCGCAAGTGACGGTACCTGTAGAAGAAGCACCGGCCAACTACGTGCCAGCAGCCGCGGTAATACGTAGGGTGCGAGCGTTGTCCGGAATTACTGGGCGTAAAGAGCTTGTAGGCGGTTCGTCGCGTCGATCGTGAAAACTTGCAGCTCAACTGCGAGCTTGCGGTCGATACGGGCGGACTAGAGTACTGCAGGGGAGACTGGAATTCCTGGTGTAGCGGTGAAATGCGCAGATATCAGGAGGAACACCGGTGGCGAAGGCGGGTCTCTGGGCAGTAACTGACGCTGAGAAGCGAAAGCGTGGGTAGCGAACAGGATTAGATACCCTGGTAGTCCACGCCGTAAACGGTGGGCGCTAGGTGTGGGTTTCCTTCCACGGGATCCGTGCCGTAGCTAACGCATTAAGCGCCCCGCCTGGGGAGTACGGCCGCAAGGCTAAAACTCAAAGGAATTGACGGGGGCCCGCACAAGCGGCGGAGCATGTGGATTAATTCGATGCAACGCGAAGAACCTTACCTGGGTTTGACATACACCGGAAAGCCGTAGAGATACGGCCCCCCTTGTGGTCGGTGTACAGGTGGTGCATGGCTGTCGTCAGCTCGTGTCGTGAGATGTTGGGTTAAGTCCCGCAACGAGCGCAACCCTTATCTTATGTTGCCAGCGCGTCATGGCGGGGACTCGTGAGAGACTGCCGGGGTCAACTCGGAGGAAGGTGGGGACGACGTCAAGTCATCATGCCCCTTATGTCCAGGGCTTCACACATGCTACAATGGCCGGTACAGAGGGCTGCGATACCGTGAGGTGGAGCGAATCCCTTAAAGCCGGTCTCAGTTCGGATCGGGGTCTGCAACTCGACCCCGTGAAGTTGGAGTCGCTAGTAATCGCAGATCAGCAACGCTGCGGTGAATACGTTCCCGGGCCTTGTACACACCGCCCGTCACGTCATGAAAGTCGGTAACACCCGAAGCCGGTGGCCTAACCCCTCGTGGGAGGGAGCCGTCGAAGGTGGGATCGGCGATTGGGACGAAGTCGTAACAAGGTAGCCGTACCGGAAGGTGCGGCTGGATCACCTCCTTTCTAAGGAGCACTTCTGCACTACCGCCTCACACAGGTGAGCGCTGGTGTGCCAGAGACCGTTTAGTCCTCACTCGTAGGACTGCGGACGCTCATGGGTGGAACGCTGACAATCTCTCCCGCACATGGAGGAAGCCAAGTCTTTCTTCGCGGTTGATATATCGACACACTGTTGGGTCCTGAAAGAACAGACGTTCTTTCCAGGCAAAAAACGACGAGACTGGCTTTCAGTCATACCGCGGGACATTGGTTCCGGCTGGTGCTGAGTCAAGGGTTGGTCTTGTGTGTTGTTTGAGAACTGCACAGTGGACGCGAGCATCTTTGTTAGTAAGTGTGTAAGAGCGTACGGTGGATGCCTTGGCACCAGGAGCCGATGAAGGACGTAGGAGGCTGCGATAAGCCTCGGGGAGCTGTCAACCGAGCTGAGATCCGAGGATGTCCGAATGGGGAAACCCAGCACGAGTGATGTCGTGTTACCCGCGCCTGAATATATAGGGCGTGTGGAGGGAACGTGGGGAAGTGAAACATCTCAGTACCCACAGGAAGAGAAAACAACAGTGATTCCGTGAGTAGTGGCGAGCGAAAGCGGAAGAGGCTAAACCAGGAGCGTGTGATAGCCGGCAGGCGTTGCGTTCTTGGGGTTGTGGGACCTACTTTCTCACTGCTGCCGCAGTGAGCGAAAGTCAGAAAAGATCGCGTTAGTCGAATTGGTCTGGGACGGCCAACCGTAGACGGTGAGAGTCCGGTAGACGAAAACGTGTTCTCTTTCGTAGTAGGCACCCGAGTAGCAGCGGGCCCGTGAAATCTGCTGTGAATCTGTCGGGACCACCCGATAAGCCTGAATACTACCTGGTGACCGATAGCGGACTAGTACCGTGAGGGAAAGGTGAAAAGTACCCCGGGAGGGGAGTGAAATAGTACCTGAAACCGTGCGCTTACAATCCGTCAGAGCCTTCGTTTCGACGTGGGGTGATGGCGTGCCTTTTGAAGAATGAGCCTGCGAGTCATCGGTGTGTGGCGAGGTTAACCCGTGTGGGGGAGCCGTAGCGAAAGCGAGTCCGAATAGGGCGCCGCAGTCGCACACTATGGACCCGAAGCGGAGTGATCTACCCATGGCCAGGGTGAAGCGACGGTAAGACGTCGTGGAGGCCCGAACCCACTTAGGTTGAAAACTGAGGGGATGAGCTGTGGGTAGGGGTGAAAGGCCAATCAAACTCCGTGATAGCTGGTTCTCCCCGAAATGCATTTAGGTGCAGCGTCACGTGTTTCACGCCGGAGGTAGAGCTACTGGATGGCCTAGGGGGCCCACAAGCTTACCGAAGTCAGCCAAACTCCGAATGCCGGTGTGTGAGAGCGTGGCAGTGAGACTGCGGGGGATAAGCTTCGTAGTCGAGAGGGAAACAGCCCAGATCGCCGGCTAAGGCCCCTAAGCGTGTACTAAGTGGAAAAGGATGTGGGGTCGCGAAGACAACCAGGAGGTTGGCTTAGAAGCAGCCACCCTTGAAAGAGTGCGTAATAGCTCACTGGTCAAGTGATCCTGCGCCGACAATGTAGCGGGGCTCAAGTACACCGCCGAAGCCGCGGCACTCAGTCATACAGATCGCCTTCGGGCCAGTCGACTGGGTGGGTAGGGGAGCGTCGTGTAGCCAGGGAAGCAGCGGTGTGAACCAGCTGTGGAGGCTGCGCGAGTGAGAATGCAGGCATGAGTAGCGAAAGACGAGTGAGAAACTCGTCCGCCGAATGACCAAGGGTTCCTGGGCCAGGTTAATCCGCCCAGGGTGAGTCGGGACCTAAGACGAGGCCGACAGGCGTAGCCGATGGACAACGGGTTGATATTCCCGTACCCGTGTACCCGCGCCCAATGGCGAGCCGGTTTTGCTAACTGTCCAAAACCCAAAAGACTTCCTTCGGGAAGCTGGAGGGGGCTGCACAGGACCCAGACCGTAGTAGTCAAGCGATGGGGTGACGCAGGAAGGTAGCTGGGCCAGGTGATGGAATACCTGGTGTAAGCGTGTAGGCCGAGTGATAGGCAAATCCGTCACTCATACAGGCTGAGACGTGATGCGTAGCCGATTGAGGCGAATTCAGTGATCCTATGCTGCCGAGAAAAGCCTCTAGTGAGTTGGTACACGGCCCGTACCCCAAACCGACACAGGTGGTCAGGTAGAGAATACTAAGGCGATCGAGATAACTGTGGTTAAGGAACTCGGCAAAATGCCCCCGTAACTTCGGGAGAAGGGGGACCCGATCTGGTGATAGGACTTGCTCCTGGAGCTGGGTTGGGTCGCAGAGACCAGAGAGAAGCGACTGTTTACTAAAAACACAGGTCCGTGCGAAGTCGTAAGACGATGTATACGGACTGACGCCTGCCCGGTGCCGGAAGGTTAAGAGGACCGGTTAGCGCTTCGGCGCGAAGCTGAGAATTTAAGCCCCGGTAAACGGCGGTGGTAACTATAACCATCCTAAGGTAGCGAAATTCCTTGTCGGGTAAGTTCCGACCTGCACGAATGGCGTAACGACTTCTCTGCTGTCTCAACCACAGACTCGGCGAAATTGCATTACGAGTAAAGATGCTCGTTACGCGCGGCAGGACGAAAAGACCCCGGGACCTTCACTATAGCTTGGTATTGGTGTTCGGTACGGTTTGTGTAGGATAGGTGGGAGACTGTGAAAGCCACACGCCAGTGTGGTGGGAGTCGTCGTTGAAATACCACTCTGATCGTATTGGACCTCTAACCTCGGACCCTGATCGGGTTCAGGGACAGTGCCTGGTGGGTAGTTTAACTGGGGCGGTTGCCTCCCAAAATGTAACGGAGGCGCCCAAAGGTTCCCTCAGCCTGGTTGGCAATCAGGTGTCGAGTGCAAGTGCACAAGGGAGCTTGACTGTGAGACCGACAGGTCGAGCAGGGACGAAAGTCGGGACTAGTGATCCGGCACCGGCAAGTGGAAGCGGTGTCGCTCAACGGATAAAAGGTACCCCGGGGATAACAGGCTGATCTTCCCCAAGAGTCCATATCGACGGGATGGTTTGGCACCTCGATGTCGGCTCGTCGCATCCTGGGGCTGGAGTAGGTCCCAAGGGTTGGGCTGTTCGCCCATTAAAGCGGCACGCGAGCTGGGTTTAGAACGTCGTGAGACAGTTCGGTCTCTATCCGCCGCGCGCGTCAGAAACTTGAGGAAGGCTGTCCCTAGTACGAGAGGACCGGGACGGACGAACCTCTGGTGTGCCAGTTGTCCCGCCAGGGGCACGGCTGGTTGGCCACGTTCGGAAGGGATAACCGCTGAAAGCATCTAAGCGGGAAGCCTGTTCCAAGATGAGGTTTCTCACCCCCTCGAGGGGGTAAGGCCCCCAACAGACCATTGGGTTGATAGGCCGGAACTGGAAGCCCGGTAACGGGTGCAGGTGACCGGTACTAATAGGCCGAGGACTTACCAACAAAGAAGCTACGCGTCCACTGTGCGGTATCTGAAACAACACACGCCATGTGCTGCAACCACGGTTGCGCCGCGTGGATAGTTTCATAGAGTTACGGCGGCTATAGCGGTGGGGAAACGCCCGGTCCCATTCCGAACCCGGAAGCTAAGGCCACCTGCGCCGATGGTACTGCACTCGACAGGGTGTGGGAGAGTAGGACACCGCCGGAACATCATTCGCGAAACCCCCTGACTTCGGTCAGGGGGTTTCTGCGTATCTACAGGGTTTTCGGCAATCCGAACGGCTCGAACCGTGCGGAACCATGAAATGCCACAACCCTTTCGATGCCCGAGGGCGTCACGGTCAGCACCTGGATCGAATGCGCTTCGCCGTTCTGGTACAGCGCGAACGCGGGCTGGCCATTGGCCGTCGTCGCAATCATGCGCGCACCACCGGCCTGGGACGGGCATTGGGTGGTGATCAGCTCGATGATCATGTCCCTCCCGGTGAACCATTCCCGGATCGGCGGCATCTCCCAGACCGCCTCTGTCTTCAGCAGATTCGCCAAGGTCTCGGTGTCGAAGGATTCGAAGGCCGCCGCCCAGCGGTCCAGCACCACGCGGACAGCCGGGTCGTCGGGTTCGGTGATCAGCTCCTCCTCGGTCTTCCGATCGGCGAGGGTGGCGTGCGCGCGCTGCAAGGTGCTGTTGACCGCCGCGGGGGTGGTGCCGAGCAGCTCGGCGACCTCACCGGCCTTCCAGCGCAGCACATCGCGCAGGAGGAGCACGGCGCGCTGCCGGGGCGGCAGGTGCTGCCAGACGGCGATGAGGGCCAGCCGCATATCGTGCCGGGCGGCAATGATGGCGGCGGGATCGGTGGTCTCGGGTTCGATCAGCACATCCGGCATGGGTTGCAGCCAGGGCACGGTATCCGCGTCGGTGCCGATTCGCTCGGGATGCGCGGAGGGCCCGGTGAGCCCCGACGGCAGCACCCGCCGGCTGCTGTGCTCGAGCGCATTGAGGCAGGCATTGGTGGCGATGCGGTACAGCCAGGTGCGCATCGACGCCCGTTCCTCGAATTCGCGGTAGCCGCGCCAGGCCCGCAGCATGGTCTCCTGCACCAGGTCCTCGGCATCGTCGACCGATCCGAGCATGCGGTAGCAGTGCGCGAGCAGCTCCCGCCGGTACGGCATGGTGCGCGCGGCGAACTCTTCGGTATCGATCATCCGCAGTCCTTTCGGCCGGGCACGTGAGGGGCCCCTCCTGTATCGACCGCCCGCGCACCCGGAAGTCATCGGTGCGCGCCCGATGACTTTCCGCCGCCCGCCGGTCGGTATCTGCGAAGTCCCGATCGGAAGGAACCTCGTGAGTACACCGACAGTTTCGCGGGCGACGCAGCGCTGGGTGCTCGCCCTCGCCGCCATCGCGTCCATGATGGCGGCCCTGGACACCCTGGTCGTCGCGACCGCCCTCGGCACCATCCGGGAGGACCTGAATGCCTCCCTGGCCACCCTGGAATGGACGGTCAACGGCTACAACCTCAGCTTCGCGGTACTCCTGATCACCGCCGCGGTGCTCGGCGACCGCTTCGGCCGCCGCCGTATGTTCGCCACCGGTCTCGGCATTTTCGTCGTGGGCTCGGCCGCCTGCGCGGTATCGGATTCGGTCGCCCTCCTGATCGCGGCGCGCGTGCTCCAGGGCGTTGGCGCGGCCCTCATCATGAGCCTGGCGCTGGCGCTGGTCAGCGCGGCCTTCCCCGCCGAGCGCCGCGGTATGGCGATCGGAATCCTGGAGGGCGTAACCGGTTTGGCGGTCGCCTGCGGTCCCCTCGTCGGCGGCGCGATCGCGGAGGGCTTGTCCTGGCAGTGGATCTTCTGGATCAACGTGCCCCTCGGATTGATCGCAATCCCCTTGGCGCTGACCCGCATCCTGGAGAGCCACGGCACCGACACTGATATCGACGCCACGGGCCTGCTCCTGGTGACCGCCGGCGCACTGGGTATCGTCTGGGGCCTGGTCCGCGGCAATATCGCGGGTTGGTCGTCCCCCGAGATCCTGCTGACCCTCGGTGGCGGCATCACTTTGCTGGCCGTCTTCGCGCTCTGGGAATCCCGCACGCCCACACCGATGTTCCCGATCCGCATGTTCACCTCCCGCGGCTTCGCGGCGGGCAATACCGCGATCTTCCTGACCTTCGCGGCCCTGTTCGGCGCGGTCTTCTTCTACGCGCAGTTCATGCAGCTCGTCTTCGATTACGGCCCGCTGGGCGCGGGCCTGCGCCTGCTCCCCTGGACCCTGACCCTCTTCGTGTGTGCGCCGATCGCCGGGGCGCTGGCGGATCGGATCGGCGAGCGGCCGATCATGGCGCTCGGCCTGCTGTTGCAGGCGGCGGGCATGGCCTGGATCGCCTTGATCGCCGAGACCGGAATGTCGTACGCCGCACTGGTGCCGCCGCTGGTGCTGTCGGGAATCGGTGTGTCGATGGCTATTCCGACCGCCCAGAGCGCAGTCGTCGGCGCGGTCGAGCACGGCGCCATCGGCAAGGCCGCCGGCGCCAACAGCATGATGCGCGAACTCGGCGGCGTCTTCGGAATCGCCGTGGTTGTAGCTGTTTTCGCCGGTTTCGGCAGTTACGGTTCGTCCGCCGATTTCGTGGCCGGTTTCGTTCCCGCGGTCGCGGTCGGCGCGGCACTGTCCGTGCTCGGCGCGGCCGTCGCACTGGCGCTGCCCGCGCACTCGAAGCACGTGGACGGCCCGGAAGTCGCCGTGGCTTCCGGGCCGTCGCCCGCTGGGTTCAGAGCGGCGCCGTAGCTCGCTCCCGTCACGCGGCGTCGAGGGCCGCGGTGATCTTCCGGATCATCTCGGCCGTGACGGGGCTGGGCGCGCCCTTGCCCGCCTGGGTGGCGGCGTCGATGGCGACCAGGACCGTATTGCGGAAGTTCTCGGCCTCAGCGGGATCCTGCTGCCCCAGCAGGCTCATGGCGGCGGTCAGGGCCGGGAGCACCTGGTCGGCGAGTTCGGCGACATTCTTGCCGCTGAGCTTGATGTCCTTGGCCTTCGCGTTGAGGACATGTCCGACCAGTCCGGTCGCGGAGGTGAGGGCGATGCTGCCGGCGGTGGAGGCCCGGTGCGCTGCTCCGGTGGCGGAGATCAGGGAGACGGCGCCGTAGGCGGCGGTGCGGAGGGTGGCCTTGTGCTGGTCGGTGAGGGCGATGGTGGTCATGATGGGCTCCTTCGAATCTGGTCTGTCTTGGTGTCTGTCTTGGTGACGGAAAGAAGATTCGCCTGCGGCGCTGACAGCCCGCTGCCACCGTGCTGACACCACCGCTGACATCGGGGGCCGACGGAAAATGCGGTGCGACTGCCGGATCCCGCTGTTACGGTTGCGATCGCGGGCTCCGACCACCGGGGCTCGCGATCTGTGACTCGAACAAGGAGGGAGCCGGTGATGCGTGATCGTTCCGCCATCGTGGCCGCCCGTTCGCGGTTCGAGGTGATCCTGGTGTCTTCGCCGGTTCGGTGCCGGCTGCGCGGCCGGTACTGAGTACCCGGGCGATTCGTTATTCCTGACCCCTGAGTGGGTGGGCGCCGCTCGTGCGGCGTCGTCCGGGGAATCGCGCTGTTCTGTTCTGGATCAGCACGAAGGGCTGAAGACTGTGCGTACCAATGTTTCTCGTGAGAATCTGGCTGCTGTTCGCAATCTCGGAATCCTCGCGCACGTGGATGCGGGGAAGACCACCGTCACCGAGCGAATGCTGTACCTGGCCGGGGTTATTCACAAGCACGGGGAGGTGCACGACGGGACCACCGTGACCGATTTCGATGCGCAGGAGCGGGAACGGGGCATCACGATCTTCGCGGCGGCTGTCGCGTGTGAATGGGATGCGCACCGGCTCACGGTGATCGATACCCCGGGGCATGTGGACTTCTCCGATGAGGTGGAGCGGTCGCTGCGGGTGCTCGATGGGGCCGTTGCCGTGTTCGATGCGGTGGCGGGGGTCGAGCCGCAGAGTGAATCCGTGTGGCGGCGGGCCGATGGGTACGGCGTTCCGCGGATTGCGTTCGTGAACAAGATGGACCGTGCCGGAGCCGATTTCGGTGGTGCGGTGGCCTCCATCCGGGAGCGGTTGCATGCGGCGGCGGTGCCGGTGCAGCTGCCGATCGGCGCCGAGGGCGGATTCACCGGCGTGGTGGATCTGGTGCGGATGCGCGCTCTGGTCTGGGAAGCCGGGACGCCGGCGGTGGTACCGATCCCGGCTGATCTCGCCGGAGCTGCTCGACTCGCCAGGAAGGAGCTGGAAGAGGCAGTGGCGGAACGGCATTCGGCCGCGCTGGAGGAGTTCGTCACGGCCTCGGCGCTATCGGACGCCGTACTGGGCGCGGCGCTGCGCGAGCTGACCCTGCGGGGTGAGATCGTGCCGGTGCTGTGCGGTGCGGCCTATCGGGATATCGGGGTCGAGCCGGTGCTGGACGCGGTGGTGGCGTATCTGCCGTCGCCGCTGGACCGGCCGCCGGTGCGCGGCGGTGCTGTCGAGCTCGCCGTCGATCCCGCGGAATCGCTTGCGGCGCTGGTGTTCAAGGTGCATGTCACGAATACCGGCAGGCTCACCTTCGTGCGCCTGTACTCCGGCGCGCTGCGCAAGGGTGACACCGTGCTGGATGCGGGAACCCGTCGGCGCGAACGGGTGTCGCGGATTCTGCGGGTGCAGGCCGACCGGCACGAGGAGGTGGAATCGGCCGTGGCCGGTGACATTGTCGCGCTGGTCGGCCCGAAGGCGGCGCGCGTGGGTGCGACCCTGTGCGCGGCCGGGGCGCCGGTGCTGCTGGAACCGCCCACGGTGGCGGAACCGGTGGTGTCGGTCGCGGTGGAGGCTCGCGACAATGCCGAGGCCGAACGGCTGGCCGCGGCATTGGCTCGCCTGGCCGAGGAGGATTCTTCGCTGGTGGTGCGCACCGATCCCGAGACCGGGCAGACGCTGCTGTCCGGGCTGGGTGAGCTGCATCTGGAGGTCGCGGTGGAGAAGATCCGCCGGGATCGCGGGATCGCGGTGAGCGTGGGCCGGCCGCAGGTCGCGTACCGGGAGACCGTGCTGCGGGGCGTGTCCGGGATGGTGTACCGGCATGTCAAGCAGGACGGCGGTGCGGGGCAGTGGGCGCACATCGTGTTCGATGTGGAACCGCTGGGCGAGCCGGGGACCACGGGGATGGAGTTCCGCTCCACCGTGGTCGGCGGCCGCGTACCCGCCGAGTTCGTGCGGGCGGTCGAGGCCGGCTGCCGGGATGCCCTGGCGGCGGGTCCGCTCGACGGCTATCCGGTGACTGGTGTGCGGATCACGCTGACCGACGGGGCCACGCACTCGAAGGACTCCTCGGAGTTGGCGTTCCGGGCCGCGGCCCGCTTCGGTGTCCGAGAAGCGCTGCGCGCCAGTGTGATCGGACTGCTGGAGCCGATCGCGGAGCTGACGGTCACCGCGCCGGAAGAGTTCGCCGGTGCGGTACTGGGTGATCTCGCCGCCCGGCGCGGACGCGTCACCGGTTCGGTCACCCGCACCGGGTCCGTGGTGGTGACGGCCGCGGTGCCGCTCGCCGAATTGTTCGGCTACGCAACACGTTTGCGCAGCCGCACCCAAGGCCGCGGCACCTTCACCACGAGGCCGCAGGGCTATGCCCTCGCACCTGCACGGTGAGCCCTCGTCGGCACGTGAGTACTCGTCGACACGTGAGTACTCGGTCAGCTGGGTGAGCACTCGGCCGGCCGAACGCCGGTGGCGGGTCGATCCTTCGATCGGCTTCGCCACCGGCTTCACCGCGGGATGCGGCGATTCAGTCCTTGACGAGGATGGCGCGGGTGTAGAGCAGGTCGAAGCCGCTGCGCTGGGCGTTCTGCTGGGATTTGGAACCGGGCTGGGTGGTGATGACCGCGATATCGCAGCCCGCCGCCTTCGCAAGGCCGAGACGGCTTGCGAGCAGGGCGGATTGGATGCCGTGGCGGCGGTGGGCGGGGCGGGTGGTGGCGCCGGTGAGCTGGGCTACGCCCCGGGAGATGCGCATGCTGGCGCAACCGGCCGTCTCGCCGTCGCGGCGGGCGAGGAAGCGCTGGACGCCGGCGGCCGCGGTGATGTCGCGCATGGCATTGGCGAGGATGTCGCGGGGGAATTCCTCGTGCGAGGCCACGCCCTGGGTGTCCGGATTGGCGAAGCCCTCGGCGGCGATATCGATCCAGAGGTCGAATTCGCTGTCGGCGCTGGGGCGGATCTCGATGCCCGCGGGGCGGACGGCCTCCGGATCGTCGTCCAGGGCGCGGCCGAGGACGTTCTCGAAGTTGACGAGCCGATAGCCGCGACCGGTGAAGAGTTCGGCGAGGGCCGGATCAGCGAGGTGGGCCAGCTCGACCTGGACGGGGGTCTTGCGCTCGGCGTAACGCGCCTCGATGGCGTCGAGTTCGGCCGGTTCGGGAACGCCCGCGAAACCGAGCCCGGCCACCTTGTCCAGGGGCGACCCTTCCTCCGCGAAGGCCGCGACACCGCCCGCGATCGGGATGGTGAACCCGCCTGCGCCCGGCCGCCGGGCCGCGGCGGCGGCGCTACCGGCGATGATCAATTCGGTTTCGACGCCTTCGAGGCGGGCGGCGAGTTCGGTGCTGCAGAACAGGGATCGGCGGGCGTCGCTCATTTATCCGAGGGTATGCCGGGCGATGGCCCGCAGCCAGCGAATATGCGGCGGGAGGCGCGTCGCGGCGACCGGTGCGCCGAACGTATGGTCGGTGGGTGGCTCATGATCAACCGGTGGACGGCGCGAACGGACCCGTTGTCGGGTTCGACCTGGATATGACGCTCATCGATTCCCGCCCGGGCATTGCCGCGGTGTGGGATGCGGTCGCCGCCGAGACCGGCGTGCCGATCGACTCCGCACTGGTGGTGTCGCGCCTGGGCCCGCCGCTGGCGCACGAGGCCGCGGAGTGGTTTCCGCAGGACCAGGTGCCCGGGGTGGTGGCGCGCTATCGCGAGCTGTACCCCGACCTCGCGATACACCCGTCCGGTCTGCTGCCGGGCGTGGTCGACGCCATCGCGGCCGTGCACAAGGCCGGTGGCCGGGTGCTGGTGATCACCGCCAAGAACGGCCCGCAGGCCCGGCTGCACGTCGATCATCTCGGCCTGGACGTGGACGATCTGGTCGGCGGGGTGTGGGCGGAGGAGAAGGGCGCGGTGCTGCGCGAGCACGGGGCGTCCATTTTCGTCGGCGACCATCTCGGCGACGTCCGCGGCGCGCAGGCGGCGGGCGCGTTCTCGGTGGCGGTGACGACCGGTCCCTATGCGGCGGAGGAATTGTCGGCCGAGGGCGCGGATGTGGTGCTCGCCGATCTCACCGAATTCCCGGCCTGGTTCGCGCGGCACCTAGAGGGGTAGCGGATCCAGCGCCAGCGTCACGGCTTCGAGCGGATCCTTGGCGGCGAGGGCCGCGGGAACCGGGCGGCCCTCGGCGTCGAGTATCCGCCAACCCCGCAGGGACACAATGGGTATCCGGCGGCGATGATTGGCGAGCGCGAGTTCGGACAGCGTGCCCCAGGAGCCGCCGATGACGATGACGGCGTCGGCGGAGGCCACCAGGATGGCATTGCGGGCCTCGCCCATATTCGTGTAGAGCACCGCGGACAATCCCGCGCAGGCCCCGGCGCGGTCGCTGTCGGGCCGCACGCCGATGACGAGACCGCCTGCGCGGGAAGCGCCTTCGGCGACGGCCGCCATCACCCCGGTGCCGCCGCCGCACAGCACGGTGGCCCCGGCCTCGGCGAGTAGTCGCCCGACCTCGGCGGCGTGCGCGGTCTCGAGCTGAGTGCAGTCGCGCGGCCCACAGACCGCTACCTGAATGGCCGGCATGGCCATTCAGGCTACGCCCGGTCGCGGACTATCACCCGGCGGCGCGCGCCGCCCGCGCCTCCTGGAAGGGCAGGCGGTCGAAGATGAAGCGACTCTTGGCGATGAGCCCGTTCTCGACCGTCACGAGTTCGGCGCCGGGCGCGCTCGGCACCGTGTCCGTGGCGGTGTCGTACATGACGAGCGCGGTGCGTTCGTCGCCGAAGACGGCCAGGATGTGGGCGCTGCGCAGGATCTCCGCGTAGGGGGCGATGAAGGCGCGGTAGGCGTCCGCGCCCTCCATGCGGCCGTAGGGGGCGTCGCAGACGATGTCCGGGGCGATGTAGGTCATGGCCTTGTCCACATCGTGGCCGGTCCAGGCGTCGAAGTAGGCGAGGGCGACCCGGGTGGCGGGGGTGGTGTGCACGGTCATGTCGATACCTCCGTTGGGAATGGGGAACACAGGGATAGACACCGGCGCGGGCGGAAACGGACCGGTGCACGCCGCGCCGTTGTCGGTGGCAGGTGTGAGGATGGGGCCATGACCGAGGCGCTCACGGCGGCCTGTGCGGGGGATGAGCAGGCGTTCCGCGAACTCACCGATCCGTACCGGCGGGAATTGCAGCTGCACTGCTACCGCCTGCTCGGCTCACTGCAGGATGCCGAGGACGTGGTGCAGGAGACGCTGCTGGCGGCCTGGCGCGGGCTGGCGGAGTTCGAGGGGCGGTCCTCGGTGCGGACCTGGCTGTACCGGATCGCGACCAATCGCGCGCTGAATGTCATGCGCAGCTCGCGGCGCCACCCGGTGCAGCCCATCCCCTTCGAGGTGCCCGAGCCCACCGCGCGCGACGAGATGCAGTGGTTGCAGCCGTATCCGGATGAGCTGCTCGATGCCGACCCCGAAAAGCGGTATCAGGACCGGGAATCGGTGGAGCTGGCCTTCATTGTGGCATTGCAGCAGTTACCGCCGCGGCAGGCGGCCGTGCTGGTGCTGCGCGAGGTGCTGGAGTTCTCCGGGGCGGAGGCCGCCGAGTTGCTCGGCACCAGCCCGGCGGCGGTGAAGGCGGCGCTGCAGCGCGCCCGCGCGACCCTGGACGCGCTGCGCGCGCCGGGCGAGCGGCCGCCGGCTTCGGGCTCGGCCGCCGAACGCGCGCTCACCCAGCGTTTCTCGGAGGCGTTCACCAATCGCGATGTGGACGGCATGGTCGAGTTGCTGACCGATGACGCCTGGCTCACCATGCCGCCTTATCCGCACGCTTATCGCGGCCGGGATGCGATTGCCGTTTTCCTGCAATACATTCCGATTGTTCGCTATGGATATCCGGTGCGGCTCGCGCGGATTCGCGCAAATACCCAGCCCGCCCTCGCCATCTACTCGATGCGTGACGGTACGGAGGTGTTCGAGCTGTCCGGATTGCTGGTGCTCACCCTGTCCGGCGACCGTATCGCCGCGCTCACGCACTTCTCGCCAACCGGGCTGCTCCCCGCCTTCGGGCTCGGCGCCGGGGCAGGTCACCAGGATGTCGCGCGCGGGCGGAAAAATAAGTTCTAAAATTATCCTGCAAAAGTATTCCGTCCGGTTCGCCCGCTCTGTATCGTGTTGAATGGCAAATGATCAGTGACTTTCGGGCTAATGCGACAACGGACCCAGGGTCTCCCCCCGTCCCGCGTTCCGATCCCGGGCGGTACCCCTGCCAAAACCGGCCGCCCGTGGATGCGTCGTAGCTGCTCGAGGCGCTGAGCCAACTTTCGGCTATCGCGCGGTATGCCGGAGGTGCAAACGAAGGGCCCGATCCATGACGAGGGGATCGGGCCCTTCGGTATTGTCTGGCGCAATGTCACAGGAAACGAACGCGGGAAGAATGTACGCCGGGCAGCCCGTAGAAGACCGGCAACGGCAGCGTCGTGCGCGTTTTCTGGAGTCGGGGCTGACGGTGTTCGCGCGAGACGGTTACGCCAACAGCAGCGTCGGCGCCATCTGCAAGGACGCCGGACTCTCCTCGCGGCAGTTCTACGAGGAGTTCACCGGGCGCGAATCGCTGCTACTCGAGCTGTACGAACAGATCGACCGCGAATCGCGGGAAGCCGTGGCCGCCACCATCGCCCAGCATTCCGACGCCAGTGCGATCGACATCATCGACGCGGCCGTGCGCGCCTATATCGAGTCGATCGGGCGCGATCCCCGCAAGGCGCGGGTCGCGCTCGTCGAGGTCGTCGGCGCGGGGCCGAAGGTCGAGAAGTTCCGCCTGGAACTGCGCCGCGCCTGGGGCGCGCTACTCGCCAGCGCCGCCGAGGATGCCGCCATGCACGGCGAAATCCCGCCCGGTGACTACGAAATGCGCGTGCTGGCCATTATCGGCGCGGTCAACTACGTCGTCGACGCCTGGAGCGGCTCGGAGCCGCGTCCGCCGCTCGACGATGTCATCCGCGTACTCCGCCGCATCATCATGGGCGCCGTCAGCGCCTGATTCCTTCCCCCACCCGCCAACCGCCGTCGGCCGCACCGGCATCCACTTCGTGGTGTCGCGCCGACGGCGGCCTCATATGCGGGGGTAGCGTGCGGCGCATGGAGACTGTGCCGATTCGGATGCCGGACGGAACGACCGTCCCGGTGCGCTTGATTCCGGCGAAAGGTGCGCATCGGCATGCCATCACGCCGGATGCGCCGCGGCCCGTGGTGGTGATCGTGCCCGGGCTGGGAGTGCCGGGGGAATTCTATTCGCTGTTCGGAATGCCTTTGGCAGCACGGGGCTTCGATGTGGCGTTGCTGGAGTTGCGTGGAAACGGCGACAGTGAGCCGAAACCGGGGCCGTCGAGCAGCTACGGGTATCAGGAATTGGTGTCGGTGGATTTCCCGGCGATGTTCTCCGTAGTGCGCGACCGATTTCCGGACAGCACGCCGTATCTGCTCGGCCACAGCATGGGCGGGCAGCTGGGCGTCATGTACGCCTCCCGCATTCGCGGGCGGCTCGGCGGGCTGATCCTGGTCGCCTCCGGGACGCCGTACCACCGCGGCTATCGGGGGCTGGCCGCGCCCGGATTCCTGCTGGGCAGCGCCGCGATCTCGTTGACCGCCAACCTTGCCGGGTTCTGGCCCGGCGACACGATCACCGCCGGCGGGTTCGGGCGGCAGTCGAAGGTCCTCATCGCCGATTGGGCGCGGCTGGCCCGCTCGGGCCGATTCGAGCCCGCCGGAGCGGATATCGACTACGAGGAGCGCATTGCGCGGCTGAAACTGCCGGTGCTGTCCATCACCCTGGCCGGTGACGATCTCACTCCGCCCGGGTCGGCCCGGCACCTGCTCGACAAACTTCCCAAGGCCGACATCACCACCTGGCACAACCCGGCCCCGCTCGGCCACAACGGCTGGATCAGCGATCCCGCCTCGACGGTGGACTGCGTCGAGAAGTGGCTGCGCGACCGCTGATCCGGCTCCGCCGGGCTACTTGATGAGGGTGTTGGCGAAGAACTCGTAGATGAGCGCGGCCTGGAACGCGGACTGCTTGTTGTCCGCCGCGCCGCCGTGGCCGCCTTCGATGTTCTCGTAGTACCAGATGTCGCGGCCCTGGGATTCCAAGAGCGCGGCCATCTTCCGGGCGTGGCCCGGGTGCACGCGGTCGTCGCGGGTGGAGGTGGTGAGCAGGATCGGCGGGTAGGTCCGTGCCGGATCGGTGTTCTGGTACGGCGAGTACTTCGAGATGTACTCCCATTCCTCCGGCTTGTCCGGGTCACCGTATTCGGCGATCCAGGATGCGCCCGCGAGCAGCAGGTGATAGCGCTTCATATCCAGCAGCGGCACCTGGCAGACAATGGCGCCGAACAATTCCGGATAGCGGGTGAGCATGACGCCCATGAGCAGTCCGCCATTGCTGCCGCCGACCGCGCCCAGCTGATCGTGGGTGGTGATGCCGCGGGCGACGAGATCCTTCGCGACCGCGGCGAAATCCTCGTACACCTTGTGCCGGTTGGCCTTCTGCACGGCGGTATGCCATTCCGGGCCGTATTCGCCGCCGCCGCGGATATTGGTCATGACCCAGGTGCCGCCGCGCTCCAGCCAGCCCATGCCCGACGCCCCGCTGTAGGCCGGGGTGCGGGAGACCTCGAAGCCGCCGTAGCCGGACATGACGGTGGGGCCGGGCGTGTTCTTGCTGTCGCGGTGGCGGATAACGAAATACGGGATCCGGGTGCCGTCGTCGGAGGTGGCGAAGAATTGCTCGGTTTCCACGCCCGCGGCGTCGAAGAATTCGGGTTCCTTCTTGAGCACCGCGGTGGCGCCGCCCACCGACGCCGACATGAGCGTGGTCGGGCTGGTGAAACCGCTTGTGGAGAGCATGAATTCGTCGCCGCCCTCGAGCGGGTCGAGGTTCATGACGCTGGTGGTGGCCATGGGCGGCGCATCGGCGAGGGGCTCGCGCGTCCAGCCGTCCGGACCGGGGGTGAGGACGTGCAGTTTGGTCTGCACGTCCTCGAGGGTGATGAGCAGCAGGTGGTTCTCGGTCCAGCCGTACCCGTGCAGCGCGGTGTGTTCGTCCGGGGTGAACAGGATATCGAAATCGCGTGCACCGGAAAGGAATCGCTCGAAATTCATGCCCAGCAGCGCACCCGCCGGATAGGTGGCGCCGCCGACCTCCCACGGCTGCTTGAGCCGGACCAGCAGCCAATCCTTGTACCAGGATTCGGAGGCGTCGGTGGGGACGTCGATATGCCGCAGCGTGCCATCGGATTCGAGGAGGAAGACCTCCTCGTTGAAGAAGTCGGTGGCGCGGCCGACGAAATGCCGTTCGTAGCCCGGAGTCCGGTCGTACCCCGCCGAGACGGCCACATCCGAGGGCTCGCCCTCGAACACGATCTCCGCCTCGGTCAGCGGGGTGCCGCGCCGCCAGCGCTTGGCAATGCGCGGATAGCCGGAATCGGTGAGCGATCCCGGCCCGAAATCGGTTCCCACATAGACCGAGTCGAGGTCGATCCAGCGAATCTCCGATTTGGCCTCGGGAAGGTAGAAGCCGCCGTCCTCCGGTGCGATGAAAGTCTTGGCGGCGATATCGAATTCGCGCACCACCTTGGCGTCCGCGCCGCCGCGCGAGAGGCTGATGAGCGCCCGCGACTGCTCGGGCCGCAGTACGGCCGCGCCGCCCCACACCCAGTTCTCGTCCTCCGCGGCGGCGAGGGCGTCCAGATCGATCAGCACCTCCCACTCCGGATCGTCCTTGGCGTACTCGGTGAAGGTGGTGCGCCGCCACAGGCCCTTGGCATGCTCGCCGTCGCGCCAGAAGTTGTAGAGCCAGCGGCCGCGGCGGCCCGGATAGGCGATGCGGGTATCGGTGTCGAGCATGGCCAGAATGCGCGATTCCAGCTCGGTGAACCGGTCCGAGGAGGCGAATCGCTCGATCACCACCTCGTTGTGCGCCCGCGCCCAATCCAGGGCGCGGTCACTGGTGACTTCTTCCAGCCACAGGTACTGGTCTTCGTTCTCCCCGACACCGGTCATGCCCACATTGTTGCCGAAACAGTGCCGGGGCGGGGACCGGCGTTCACCCGAGGCGAACCAGCATCTTGCCGGTATTGGCTCCCGACAGCACGCCGAGGAAGGCGGCGGGCGCCTGCTCGAGGCCCTCGTACACGGTTTCGCGGGTGCGCACGGTCCCGTCCGCCAGCCAGCCGGCGGCCGTGCCGATGTACTCGCCGAACCGCGGGAAATAGCTGCTGACGAGCATGCCGCGCAGGGTGACCTCCTTGGTGGCGGCCAGATACAGATCCGGCGCCTGCGCGTTCTGCGCGCCGTTGTATCCGCTGATCGCGCCGACGAGCGCGATCCGCCCGTGCTGCCGCATCGCCTCCACCGCGACCCGCAACTGTTCTCCGCCGACGCTGTCGAGATAGACGTCGATGCCCTCCGGCGCGGCCGCCCGCAGTTGCCCGGCCAGATCCCCGGCCCGGTAGTCGATGGCCGCGTCGAACCCGAATTCGTCGCGCAGCAGCGCGGTCTTGACCGGCCCGCCCGCCGACCCGATCACCCGGCCCGCCCCGAGCGCCTTCGCGATCTGCCCGGCCACACTGCCGACCGCGCCCGCCGCCGCCGAGATGAACACGGTGTCGCCGGGCCGCACCGGAGCCACCTCGGTGAGCGCCGCCCACGCGGTGAGCCCGGTGGTCCCCAGCGCGCCCAGATAGTGCTGCGGCGCGGCGAGGGCGGTGTCGATCGGCGTGGCGGCGGCCGCGTCGAGCACGGCGTACTCCCGCCAGCCCGCGAAATGCGAGACCATCGCGCCGACCGGTAGTGCGGCCGAGCGGGATTCGATCACCTCACCGACCGCCGAACCCTCGAGCGCCTCGCCCACCCGGAACGGCGGGATGTAGGACGGCTTGTCGTCCATCCGCCCGCGCATGTACGGATCCACCGACATCCAGGTGTTGCGCACCAGGACCTGCTCCGCGCCGAGTTCCGGAACCTGCCGCGCCACGAGCGCGAAGTCGGCGGCGGTCGGCACCCCGCCGGGGCGCGCCGCCAGCTGGATCTCGCGGCCGGTAGTCACCTGAGTTGCCATGTCGCACAAACCTTTTCGTACCGAGATCGGCCTCTCCGATCTGCTGCCCTCAACGCTATGGCCGCCCACCCGCCACTCCCAGGTCCCGCGACGCCACGACCCGGTCCTGCCGCGCCACCGTGACCCGGGGGCTCCGGCCGAAGCGCTCCGCCTTCGCCAGCGCTCCGTCCTCGTCAGCGTGCCGCCTTTGTCAGCTCGCCGCCCTCGTCATTCCGGCGTGCTTTGGCCGGAATCCACACGACGAAGCGAGATCCCGGCCAAAGCACGCCGGGATGACAGGGGAGTGCCGCGAGGGTGAGGGCTGCCGCGGTGGTGAGGGCCGGCGCGAGGGTGAGGGCCGGCGCGGTGGTGAGGGCTGGCGCGGTGGTGAGGGCCGGCGCGGTGGTGAGGGCTGGCGCGATGAGGGCTCAGGCGCTGTGACTGTGCGGATGTTGTGTTGGGGAGGTTCCGCTCCAGCGGTGGAAGGCCTTGCGCAGGGCGCGGTCGTCGGCGAAGCCGAGACGGGTGGCGATGGTCGCGGTGGGGCGGCCTTCGGCCAGTAGGGTTTTGGCCTGTTCGTAGCGGGCGTGGTCGACCTCTGCACGCCAGGTGGTGCCGTGTTCCGCGAGCTGGCGCTGCAAGGTGCGGCGGCTGGTGAGCAGGCGACGGGCCACGGTGTCCAGGGTGAGGTCGCCGTCGGCCAGGGCGTGGGTCAGCGCGGTGCGGAAGGACTCCAGGGCGTCGGGGATCGGGCGGGAACTGGCCAGCACCAAGTCGGCGTGGCTGCGCAGCAGATCCCCGAGGACCGGATCGGCGCGGTGCAGGGGCGCGGTGGCGTCGGCGGCGGCGAAGGTGATGCTGTCGTCGGGAGCGCCGAATTCGATGCGGTCGGTGCCGAAGGCCTCGATCAGCGCCGAATGATCCCGCGGCGCTGGATGACCGAAGGTGACGCGCTGGGCGCGAACCGGGCGGCCGGTGGCCTCGCGGGCGCGGCGCAGGTAGTAGGCGAGCACGTACTCGTTGACCACGGCCGCGACGGCCGGATCGCCCGCGGTGGTGCGGTAGCCGACGGTGAGATCGCCATCGGCGTGCAGTTCGAAGCATTCACCGGCGGCGGTGACCACCCGGTGATAGGGCTGGGCCGCGCGCAGCGACTCGGCCAGCGTGGATCCGGTGGTCACCAGATAGTCCCAGGTGGTGAGGGTGCCCAGCGGTGCGCTCGCGGCGACGGCCACCCCGGCCCCCGGCTCCGGTCGCGCATGGGCGATCGACTCCCACAGGCGGATCAGGGAATCCAGCGGAACGCGGTTCAGCTCGCCGGACAAGGTGGCGTCGTCGACGCCGTGGACGGCGGACAGCTGGGCCGGATCCGCGCCCGCGCGCCGGGCCGCATCGCGCACCAGCCGGATGAGCTGGGTCGATACCGTGCGGTCGAGCGGGTCCACCCGGCCAACTGTAGTGAACGGCGCCGGAGGGGCGCGCTCAGTAGGATTGCTGTTTCGATGCCGATCCGCTCAGGAGGTCCGGATTGCCGCGCCAGGTTTCCGAACAGCTCCGGCCGCGGCTGTGGGAGCAGCACTGCTGCCTGCCGCTGCTGCTGTCGGCCGATATCAAGGAGCTGGCCCGGTATCCGCTCGGGTCGTATCTGTCGGTGAATATCGGGTATGCGCCGCAGTCCACCCGGGATGCGGTGGAGCTGGCGGAGAACTTTCGCCGGGATGCGCTGGCGGACGGGCGATTCCGGCTGGTGCAGACGATCGAGGACGCCTGGCCCGCGCCGGACGCGGACCCGGGCGATGCCATCGCCCTCGCCTTCGATCTGGAGGACTCCAATCCGCTCGACGGTGAGCTGGACAATGTCGAGCTCTTCCACGACCTGGGCCTGCGCTCGCTGCTGCCCACCTACAACTACGCCAATGCGGCGGGATGCGGTTGCCTCGATACCGAGGACACCGGGCTCACCGGCTACGGCCGCGACCTGATCCGGAAGCTGAACGAGGTCGGCGTCTTCGCCGACGGCTCGCACTGCTCGCGCCGCAGCGGGCTGGACATGGCCGAGATCAGCAGCGTTCCGATGATCTACAGCCATTCGAATTTCGCTGCGCTGTGGGAACATCCGCGCAATATCACCGACGATCAGGCACGCGCCTGCGCCGCCACCGGCGGCGTGATCGGCATCAATGGCGTCGGAATCTTCTTGGGCCGCAATAAACCCGCCGAGCGGGCGGAGCGCGTGGCGGCCATGGCGGACCACATCGTCTACGGCGCCGAGCTGGTCGGCATCGAGCACATCGGGGTCAGCTCGGACTACTCCTTCGACGCGGACGATTTCAACGATATGGTGGCCGCGAATCCGGAGCAGTTCTCCGAGGACTACAGCCGCTGGGGGCCGCTGCAATGGACGCCGCCGGAGGATCTGCTCGGCGAATCCGAGGTGCCCGGACTGCACGAGGTCCTGGCCGCGCGCGGCTTCTCCGCCGCGGACCGCGCCGCCGTCTTCGGCGAGAACTTCGCCCGGGTCGCCCGGCAGGTCTGGCGCTAGACTCGTTGCGGGTTGTTCGCTGTTGTGTTCTGCTCACCGATCGAGACGGAGGAACGCATGACCGCGCAGCTGGATCCGACCGTGCAGAAGTTCGTGGACGCCGTCAATACCCACGATGTGGACGCCTTCTTCGAGACGCTGACCGCCGACGCCAGCATGTCCGATGACGGGGCCGAGCGGAATCTGGCCCAGTGGACCGATTCGGAGATCTTCGCCACCAATGGCCGCATGAAGGTCGAATCGGTCGGCGGGCCCACCGAATTCGTCGCCGACTACAGCAACGACCGCTGGGGGTCGATGCGCACCGCCTGGCGGTTCACCGTCCGCGACGGCCTGATCAGCCGATTCGAGACCGGCCAAGCCTGATTCGGGCCGCGAGCCACGCCCCGGCAATCCCGGTGAGCGATCCCCCGTGGTCTGGATCTCACCGAGCCGGGGGATGGCTGAGTGCGATCTGGACAGCAGGGTTACGCTCGACAGCGTGACTTCCCACTACGATGTCGTCGTTCTCGGCGCTGGTCCCGGCGGTTATGTCGCCGCGATTCGTGCCGCTCAACTCGGCCTGCGAACAGCAATCGTCGAGCAGAAATACTGGGGTGGCGTGTGCCTGAACGTGGGCTGCATTCCGTCCAAGGCACTGCTGCGCAATGCTGAGCTGGCCCATATCTTCACCAAGGAAGCGAAGACCTTCGGCATCAACGGCCAGGCGAGCTTCGACTTCGGTGTGGCTTTCGATCGCAGTCGCAAGGTGGCGGACGGCCGCGTCAAGGGCGTCCACTTCCTGATGAAGAAGAACAAGATCGACGAGTTCGACGGCAAGGGCACCTTCACCGGTCCCAAGTCGCTCTCGGTCGAGCTGAGCAAGGGCGGCTCCGAGGAGATCACGTTCGACAACGTGATCATCGCGACCGGCACCGTCACCAAATTGCTGCCGGGCACCTCGCTGTCGGCCAACGTCGTCACCTACGAGGAGCAGATCCTCACCCGCGACCTGCCGGGCTCGATCCTCATCGTGGGCGCGGGCGCCATCGGCATGGAGTTCGGCTACGTCCTCAAGAACTACGGCGTGGATGTGCGCATCGTCGAATTCCTCGACCGCGCCCTGCCCAATGAGGACGCCGACGTCTCCAAGGAGATCACCAAGGCGTACAAGAAGCTCGGCATCACCATCACCACCGGTGCGGCCGTGCAGTCCATCGACGACGACGGCGCCAAGGTCACCGTCGCCATCAAGGACAACAAGACCGGCACTATCGAGACGGTCACCGTCGACAAGGTGCTGCAGGCCGTCGGCTTCGCGCCGCGGGTGGAGGGCTACGGCCTGGAGAACACCGGCGTGCAGCTGACCGATCGCGGCGCCATCGCCATCGACGACAATATGCGCACCAATGTGCCGGGCATCTACGCCATCGGCGACGTCACCGCCAAGCTGCAGCTGGCGCACGTGGCCGAGGCGCAGGGCGTGGTCGCCGCCGAGACCATCGCCGGCGCGGAGACCCTGACCCTGGGCGACTACCGCATGATGCCGCGCGCCACCTTCTGCCAGCCGCAGGTCGCCTCCTTCGGCCTCACCGAGCAGCAGGCCAAGGACGAGGGCTACGACGTCAAGGTCGCCACCTTCCCGTTCACCGCGAACGGCAAGGCGCACGGCCTCGGCGACGCGCAGGGCTTCGTGAAGCTGATCTCCGACACCAAGTACGGCGAACTGCTCGGCGGGCACCTCATCGGCCCGGACGTCTCGGAGCTGCTGCCCGAGCTGACCCTGGCCCAGAAGTGGGACCTCACGGTCAACGAGCTGGCCCGCAATGTGCACACCCACCCGACCCTGAGCGAGGCGCTGCAGGAGGCCATCCACGGCCTCGCGGGCCACATGATCAACTTCTGATCGAGCTCCCCGGGGACGACGACATCGGCCCGGTGCCAGTGGAACACGCTGGTGCCGGGCCGTTTTCGTTGGCAGAGCGATACGCCGGGCGGTTCTCGGCGGGTCTGCGGGAAAGGCTCAGCGCCCAGCGTGAAAGCGACGGTGCAGGGCCCGCACCCGTTCGGTCAGTTCCGGGAACGGTCCGGCGACAGGCACATTCGGGGCCACCTCGTTGATGGCCAGCGGCGCCACCGGGGCGGGTGGTGCGCCGAGTTCGGTCAGCCAGCCGACGAGTTGCTCGGTGGAGGCGGAATAGACGATGCGGCCCAGACCGACCCAGGCATGCGCGGCCGAGCACATGGCGCAGTGCTCGCCGGAGGTGTAGACGGTCGCCGCGGCGCGCTCGGCAGGGGCCAGATGCTGTGCGGCCCAACGTGCCAGCGCGAATTCGGGATGCTGGGTGTGATCACCCCCGGCCACACGATTGCGATCCTCGGCGAGGACGCTGCCATCCGCCGCGACCAGCAGGGAGCCGAAGGGTTCGTCGCCCGCATCGAGCGCCTCTTCGGCCAGTTCGACGCAGCGTTCGAGGTAGCTCAGGTCGTTCGTCATCCGATCAGTGTCGCCGAAGAACAGCGCCGGGTGTGCGGTGGCCAGTGCCGACGACGGACAGAGAGCCGGAGGGTCGGGTGGCGTGCGGTCGAGATCGGCGGGTTGTCGGCCGGCGTGGATCGGGCCCGGCGCGCGAACGCGCTGAGCGGTTGACGGACGTCCCGGGGAGAAATTTCGACCGGGCGCTCAGACAGCGAGCGGCGACCGGCCGAGCTCTTCGCGCAGCCGGTCCAGCGCCCGATGCTGCATCAGGCGGATGGCGTCCGGGCTGGTGCCCATGGCCGCGGCCGTGCGGTTCACGTTCCAGCCCAGGCCGACTCGCAGGAACAGCACGGTGCGGTGCAGCGGGCGCAGTCCGGCCATGGATTCGCTGGATAGCGCCCGCAGCGCGCTATCGGTCGGCCGATCGATGAGCTGCTCGGTCATGGCCGCACCTCCACGCGCATCTGATCGGGCTGACCGCCCCGCATGCCGCCGTCGCGATCCCATTCCGGCTGCCCGCCGGTCATGCCGCCCCTATTCCAGTCGGGCTGGCCGCCGGTCATGCCGCCGCGGTCGGGCTGGCCGCCGGTCATGCCGCCGCCGTCGGGTTGTCCGCCGGTCATGCCGCCGCCGTCGGGTTGTCCGCCGGTCATGCCGCCGCGGTCGGGCTGGCCGCCGGTCATGCCGCCGCCGTCGGGTTGTCCGCCCGTCATACCGCCGCGGTCGGGGACCACCGGGTTGGAGGAGCCCGCCGATCCGGTGGGGAGGAAGGCGTGGGCCGGGGCGGCCAGGACGACAGCGGCGCAGGCGCCGGCGAGGCCGGTGGCGAGGGCGCGGCGGACGGTGAACAGCGGCATGATTCTCCTGGTCGGAAGGGCGATATCGCCTGGTTGATCGGTTGCTTCCAGCCTAGGAACGGTGCTGTTCAGGGACGGCTAGCCATTGGATAGAGATCGGTTAGAACGTGGCGGCGCCGGGGGTTGGGGATCGGATACGGGCGCGGCATGGCCCGCGAGCTCGACCTCGAGTCGCGCGCCGCCCAAGGGGCTGTCGGTGAGGCGGACGCCGCCGCCGTGCAGGCGGGCCTGCTGGGCCACCAGGGCGAGGCCCAATCCGCTGCCCGGAGTTTCGGTGGTGGCGCGGGCGAAGCGGTCGAAGACGCGTTCGCGGTCGGCGTCGGGCACGCCGCTGCCGTTGTCGTCGACGGTGAGCACGATGGTTCCGTCCGCGGTGGGGCGGGCATCGATCTCGATGCGGGTGGCGCCGCCGTGGCGGACCGAGTTGGTGACGGCGTTCTCCAGGATCAGGCGCAGGCCGGCGCTCAGGCCGCGGGTGCGGACCGGCGCGGTGACGAGGGAGACCACCCGCGCGCCCGGATGGGTGCGCCGCGCGTCCTCGGTGACCAGATCGATCAGCTCGTCGAGATCGAGGTCCTCCCAATCGGATTCGGTGGTGAGCTCGCCCTGGGCCAGGCGTTCCAGCGCGAACAGCGTGGCCTCCATCTGGCGCTGGGTGGCCAGCACCTCGCCGAGGATCTCGGTACGGTCGGCCTCCGGCAGCGGCAGCGAGTGCAGCACTTCCAGATCGGTGCGCATGGCGGTCAGCGGGGTGCGCAGTTCATGGGCGGAGGTGGCGGCGAAATCGCGGGCGGCGGCCAGGGCGTCGGCGGTGTGCCGGCGCTCCTCGGCGATATGGGCCAGCATGTCGTTCATGGCGGCGGCCAGCTCATCGGTCTCGGTGGTGCCGCCCTGCGGTGAGACGTCCAGGCGCAGTTTGGATCCCACATCCCGGGTGGCGGCGGTCAGCTCGCGCAGCGGCAGCACCGCGCGCCGGGCCACGAACCAGCCGAGCCAGCCCGCCAGCAGCATGGACACCACCGTGACCACCAGGATGCGCTGGGTGCGCTGCGTGATCATCTGTTCCACAAAGGATTTCGGCACCGTCGTGGTGACCACGACCTCATTGCCCGAGGAGGGCAGCTGCCAGACGTATCCGGATCCGTTCTCCAGCACCACCGTACGCTCCGGCCCGGGGGTCGCCGGGCGCACGCCCTCGTCGTCGGAGGTCACCTCCAGGGAGCGCACCACCTTGTCGAGCTGACGCCCGGTATCCGCTTGCACCACAGCGAGGAACACCGCGGCCATGGCTCCGATGACGAGCGCCGCGACGGAGGCGCTGGCCACCGCGACGCGGGTCTGTAATGAGATCGGGCGTTTCATGGTTCGGTCCTCAATACGTAGCCGACCCCGCGCACGGTGTGCAGCACCCGCGGGCACCCGGTCGCCTCGATCTTGCCGCGCAGATACGAGACGAAGACGTCGACCACCTTGGTCTGCGTCTCGAACGTGTAACCCCAGACGTCGCCCAGTAATTGAGCCCGGGAGAAAACCTGCCCGGGAGCCGACGCCAGCGCGGCGAGCAGATCGAATTCGCGTTTGGTGAGATCGAGCAGGATGTCATTGGCATAGGCGCGGCGCGCTCCCATCTGCACGGTGAGCCCGCCGACGGTGATCTCCTCGGGATCGCCGGCCGCCGCGGCCACCCCGGTGCGCCGCAGCAGCGCGTGCAATCGCGCCACCAGTTCCCCGAGATCGAACGGTTTGGTCAGATAGTCGTCCGCGCCCGCGGTGAGCGCGTCGATGCGATCACCTACTTCGGAGCGGGCGCTGAGCACGCAAATGGGGATGTCATTGCCCAGGGAACGCAAGGCGGTCACCACCTGGACCCCGTCCAGGCCGGGCATCTCGAGATCGAGCACCATGGCCGCGGGCGGGTGCGTGGCGATGTGTTGCAGGGCCATCGCGCCGTCCTTGGCGGTGTCGACGGTGAATCCGGACAGCCGCAGGCCGCGGGCCACCGAGGCCAGCACGCGGGCGTCGTCGTCCACGACGAGCACCACATTGTTCGCCATATCCAGTGCCCCTGCCTCCTGATGCTGCTCGAACCGCCGGTCGGCTAACGATAGGAGTGCGACTGTTCAGGGATGACTAAGCAATGGTTAGAGAATGGATAACGGCCAGCCGGGGTAATGCGAAACACGCTCAGGCTATCGTGTGGCTACTCGCGGTGGTATCGCTCCTGGGCGGCCGTGATGGCGCCGATATTGGACTCCAGGATCTCGATCAGGCCGATGAGCTGATCGGCGACCTGTGCGCCCAGGTCGGTGAGGGTGTATTCGACGTGCGGCGGGATGGACTGTTGCACTTCGCGATGCACCATGCCGTCGCGTTCCAGGGTTTGCAGGGTCTGCGACAGCATGCGCTCGCTGATGCCGTCCACCCGCCGGCGCAGGGCGCTGAAGCGGTACGGCCCGTCGCGCAGGGCGGCCAGGGCGAGGACGCCCCAGCGGCTGGCGACCTCCTGCAGGACGGGGCGGGAGGCGCAGTTACGAGCGAAGACGTCGGCCTCCAGGGTGGGGTCGGACATCTCGGCCGGATCCGTGCTCATCATCCGAGATTACCTAACTTCCGGGTAGCGGTTCAGGAATAGCATGTGCTAACTATTAGTTAGTACATGCTGAGAGTGCAGTTCATTCCCATACTCACCTGGAGGAAGTCATGACCGTCGCAGTCACCGGAGCCAGTGGTCAGCTGGGTCGTCTCGTCGTCGAGGCGCTGTTGAAGGAGGGGGCGACCGTCGTGGCGGTGGTCCGCGATCCCGCGAAGGTCGCCGATCTCGCCGAGCGCGGCGTGGACGTGCGGCAGGCGAGCTATGACGATCCGGCCGCGCTGGATCGGGCGTTCGCGGGCGTCGACCGGGTGCTGCTGGTCTCCGGCAACGAGTTCGGCAGCCGCGTCGCCCAGCACACCAATGTGGTGCGCGCCGCCGAACGGGCCGGGGTGGAACTGCTGGCCTACACCAGCATTCCCAAGGCCGAGACCAACCCGATGATCCTGGCCCGGGAGCATCGCGGCACCGAGGCCGTGCTGGCCGAGGCGAGCGTGCCGACCGTGCTGCTGCGCAACGACTGGTACTGGGAGAACTTCGCCAGCGGCGTGCAGCAGGCGGCGCAGGGCGGCGTGCTCTACGGCGCGGCCGGCGCCGGCCGGGTGTCGGGTGCGGCGCGCGCCGATTACGCCGAGGCGGCGGCCAAGGTGCTGACCACCGACGGCCATGCCGGGAAGGTGTACGAGCTCGGCGGTGCGCCGCGCACCTATGACGAACTGGCGCAGGCTGTTTCGGAGGTGGCGGGCAAGCCGGTTCGCTATCAGGATCTGCCGCAGTCGGATTACGCGGCCGCACTCGAAAAGGCCGGTCTGCCCGCCGATTACGCCGGTGTGCTGGCCGATGCCGACGCCGGGATCGCGAAGGGAGCACTCGATATCGACAAGGCTCATCTCGAGCAGTTGCTCGGCCGCCCGGCGACGCCCGCGACCGAGGTCTTCCGCGCCGTGCTGAGCTGAGCCCGGCAGCGGCTCAGTACCAGTGGTGCGCCTGCCAGAACGCCCACGCGGCGTTCGGGCTGCCGTAGCGCTCGTTCATGTACCGGTAGGCCCAGCGGAGCTGGGTGTGCGGATTGAACAGCCAGTCCGGTCCCTCGACGGTCATCTTGTGCGCGGGCAGGGCCTGCGGCAGCCCGTAGGCGCCGGAGTGCGGGTTGACCGCGAAGACCCGCCAACCGCTTTCGCGGGTGATGATCTGGTTGAACGACCACCACTGATCGGCCGGGACGATGGTGGCGGCCATGGCCTGCAGCGCCGGCCGCGGGTAGTCGAAGGTGGGCTCGAGAGCGCTGCCCACCGAGGTGAGGATCGCGGCCATGCCCCGCCCGACGAGCGGCTCGGCCAGCAGCAGGTTGAGTGTCGTCGCGGCGGATCCGGCCTCGGTGGTCGCCTCCGCCAGGGCGTCGCCCAGTCCGGGATGGAATTCGGACAGGACCGCGGCGACCTCGGGCGTCATCCCGGACAGGGCCGCGAGGAGTTCGGGGTCGACAGGGTTATCGGCCCGCGCGGGCGGGGCGGCCGCGATCGCCACGGCCGCGAGGGCGGCCATGAGCATTCCGAGGCGACCCGGCATGTCCTGTCCTTTCGTGTTTGACGGCATTGGTGCTGGTCACGCGATCACGAAAATCAGGACGAAGAGTATTTAAGAGCTGACGGGACCGTCCAGTTGCTAACTCGCCGCGCCGGTCGGCGCGGCGAGTCGCATCCGTTTCACACTGGTCCGGCGACCGGTTACATCCACTGCACCAGCTGGATGATGATGCCGTTGGGATCCTGCGCCTGGAAGTAGCGCTCACCCCACGGCTCGGTCTCGATCGGCGTCACGATCGGGACGCCCTCGGCGCGCACCCGTTCGTATTCGGCGTCGATGTCCTCGACCACGAACACCACGAGCAGCCCCTGACCGGCCGCGCTCGCAATGCTCGCGGGCTTGAAGGTCGGCAGTCCGGTGCGCAGATAGATGACGTTGAAGCCCGCGTCGTCCCGGCCCAGGGAAACGAAACCCTCGGCCGACATCTTCTCGGCGAACCCGAAGTGGTCGATGAGGAACTTCGCCGAAGCGGTCGGATCGGCCACATTCAGGGAGATGGCGGTTTCGGTGATTTTCATGGAGGTCCTCCTCGGCGTCGATAATATCTGTACTAAGTACGCTATACTTTGTACGGAAATTCCCGCCGGGGTGCACTGTGATGCGCCTCACGCCGATACGATCGCGGGTGGAGGTGAGGCATGGGCGCACGTGAGCGAAGCGGTGCCGGCGATCCGGTGCGCACGCTGGAACTGCTGTGGCGCGAACCCGGACAGGGCGGTCCGACGCGCGGGCCGAAGCAGCGCACGACGCTGGACGCCGTTATCGCGGCCGCCATCGAGATCGCCGATGCCGAGGGGCTGAACGCGCTCACCATGCGGTCGGTGGCGGCCAAGCTCGGGGTGACGCCTATGGCCACCTACACCTATGTGCCGGGCAAGGCCGAACTCCTCGACCTCATGCTCGATACCGTGTACCAGCGGATGGAACGCACAGATCTCACTGGAATGCCCTGGCGGGAACGGGTTTCCGCGATTGCCGCCGAGAATCGCGCCATGCTGGCCGAGCATCCGTGGGTGGCGTACCTGCCCACCACGCGGCCGCCGCTCGGTCCGGGCGTGACCGTCAAGTACGACCATGAGCTCCAGGCCTTCGACGGTCTCGGGCTCAGCGATCTGGATATGGATTCGGCGCTCACCCATGTGCTCGGCTTCGTGAACTCGGTCGCGCGCATCGCCATCGACTCCGCGCGGGCGGCCGCCGACAGCGGGGAGAGCGATCACGAGTGGTGGGAGCGTGCCGCGCCGTTGCTGGAGCGGGTGTTCGACGCCGGCCGCTATCCGCTGGCGGCCCGGGTGGGCGCGACCGCGGGCCGGGCGCACGACAGCGCGTACAGCGCCGAGCACGCTTACCGGTTCGGATTGGCGCGCGTGCTGGACGGTTTGGCCGCCCTCATCGAAAACCGGTGAATCGCGCGCGACGCGCGGGCAGAATTCCAGCTATGCCGCATTCCATGCCGGCAATCGTCGCCGCCGAGATCTTCACCAAGGCAGCGCAGCCGGTGCTGCCGGTGGGCGAGGGCCTGGTGTTGCGGCCGTGGCTGCGCCGGGACGGGCCGGAGGTGTACGCGGCCTTCCAGGATCCGGCGATCCGGCGCTGGCATGTGCGCACGGCCGATTCGGTGGCCGAGGCGCAGGAGTGGGTGGAGACCTGGGCGCGCGCGTGGACCGGGTGCGCGGACGCCAATTGGGCTGTGGCGGACAGTCGTTCGGGCCGGGTGCTGGGGCGGGTCTCGTTGCAGCACATGGTGCTGGCGCACGGTCAGGCGGCGGTGGCGTACTGGACCACGGCGGCGGCGCGCGGGCGGGGGATCGCACCGCGCGCGGTGCTGGCGCTCTCCGAATGGGCCTTCGAGGAGGCCGGATTCCATCGGCTGGAACTCCGGCATTCGGTGCACAATCGGCAATCCTGCCGGGTGGCGGCGAAGGCCGGATTCACCCTCGAGGGCGTGAATCGCAGCAGCTGGCTGCATGTGGACGGCTGGCACGACATGCATCTGCACGCCCGGGTGTGCGGCGATCCGATCGGCGCGGAGCGCGACGGCTACGACGATCAGTCGCGGGTGGTGACCAGGCCGATTCCGCGTACCCGGCGGCGGCACTGACCCGAATCTAGTGGTCGGTCTGGATGCGCAGCGCCGTGATGGTGCTGGCCAGGCCCTCGTATTGGTTTGTCAGCAGCACGATTTCGATCAGCCGACGCTCGTCGTAGTGCGCGGTCAGCGCCTTCCAGCCCTCGTCGTCGAGGTCGCGGGTGGTGACCAGTTGGTCGACGGCCGACAGCAGCGCGCGTTCCCGATCCGACCAGCCCGGGGCGGCGGGGCCGACGCGCAGGCGATCGAGGATCTCCTGGGTGACCCCGGCGCGCTTGCCGAGCCGGATGTGATGCTCCATCTCGTATTCGCACTGCCGCAGATGGGCGACGCGCAGGATCACCAGTTCGGTGTCGTAGCGGCGCAGGCGGCCGCCGGGCATGAGCCGCCCGGAGTAGTGCAGCCAGCCGCGGAACAGCCCGCGGGTGCGGCCCAGCGTGCTGAACAGGTGGGCGTCCTCGGTGCCCGCCGCACGGGAAAGTACCTGCCAGACGACCCAATTGATCGGTCCGAGCTCCCGGAATCGGCCGGGGGCGATACGTGGCTCCTTCGACACCATGCCTCACGCTAACAGGGTGTCCCAGTCAGCGGCTACCGCATGATCGGCCAGGTGCGGGCGCGATAGGGGTTACTCCCGCACGGCCTGTGCGAGTTTGGTGAGTTCCAGGGCGCGGCGGGCGCGGGTCAGCACGTGCGCCCGGGAACTGGTGAGGTGGGCGTGCAGGGTGCGCAGGGCGGCGTCCAGGTCGCCGGAGACCAGGCTCGTGGCAATGCCGATATGGTCCTCGGTCATGGCGGCAATGCGCTCGGGGGTGGGCGTGTCCAGCGCGCGCACCGGCCGCACGCGGGCATAGACCGTGGTCAGGGCGTCGGTGAGGGCCGCATTGCCGGAGGCGGCGAGCAGGGTGAGGTGGAACTGCTCGTCGGCGGCGGTGAGTTCGGCGCCGGGTTCGGGCGGCTGGTCGCGGAACCGCTGCCAGGTGTCGAGTTCCTTCTCGATGGCGGCGATATCGTGGCGCCGGGCGTACGGTTCGAGCTGGCGCTGAATTCCTCTGGACTCCAAGATGATCCGGAGTTCGTACAGGTCGCCGAGTTCGTCCACGCGCGGCCGATAGGGGTAGAGACCGTCGGGATGTCGTTCCAGCAGCCCGTCGGCGTAGAGGCGGGCGAGGGCCTCGCGGACGGGAGTGCGTGACACACCGTAGTTCTCGGCGAGCCGTTCCTCGCCGAGCCGTTCGGTGGGCACCAGCACCCCCGCCGCGAGATCTCGTTGCAGGGCCCGGTAGACCCGTTCGGACAGCGGGATACGCCCCCTGCGCGCCATCTCCGCGTCCGATCAGATCGCCATGGCCAGGCGAACCGCGGACTCCGCGCCCGCACCACCCGCCCCGGAGGAGGTGACGCGGCCCGATTGCAGGACGTAGTACTGGTTCGCGGCCTGCAGGGCGAAACCGATGTGTTGCTCCACCAGCAGCACGCTCAGGCCGCCGCGATGGGTGAGATCGATGATGGTGCGCTCGATCTCGGCCACCACCGAGGGCTGGATGCCCTCGGTCGGCTCGTCGAGGATGAGCAGCTTCGGTTCGGTGATGAGGGCGCGGGCGATGGCCAGCTGCTGGCGCTGACCGCCGGAGAGCAGACCGGCCTTGCGGGACAACAGTTCCCGCAGTGCCGGGAACAGATCCAGGGATTCGGCGATCAGCTCCCTGCCGCGTTTGCGGCCGTCCGCGACCACTTGCAGGTTCTCCATGGTGGACAACTGCGGGAAGGACTGCTGTCCCTGCGGCACATAGGCGATGCCGCGCTTGACCCGTCGCGACGGCGACATCTTGGTGATGTCGTCGCCGTCGAAGCGGATCCGCCCGGACCTGGCGGGCAGCAGGCCGACGGCCGCGCGCAGCAGGGAGGTCTTGCCGGCGCCGTTGTGGCCCATGACGGCGACCACGCCATCGGCGGGAACCGTCAGCGAGACACCGTGAATCACCTCGGTGTGACCGTAAGCCGTGTGCAGGTCAGCGATCTCCAGCATCGGCGGCCTCCTGTTCGTCGGGGGAGTCCGGGTCGGACTCGGTGCGAGTGGTCGGTGCGGCGGCGGGCGGGAGTTCACCGGCGGCCGCGGTGCCGAGGTAGACCTCCTGCACCTTCGGATCGGCCTGCACCTGTTCGACGGTGCCCTCGCTGAGCACCCGGCCGCCGGCCAGCACGGTGACCGAGGTGGCGAAGGCGCGCATGAAGTCCATATCGTGCTCGACGACGATCACCACGCGGTCGCCGCCGATGCGGTGCAACAGGTTTCCGGTCTCCTCACGCTCCTCGGCGCTCATGCCGGCGACGGGTTCGTCGAGCAGCAGCACCGAGGCGTTCTGGACCAGCAGCATGCCGATCTCCAGCCACTGTTTCTGGCCGTGCGCGAGAATGCCGGCGGGCTTGTCGCGCAGCGCGGTGAGGCCGATGGTCTCGAGCGCTTCCTCGATGGCGGGCAGCACCGATTTGCGCCGGCGCAGCAGGGTCAGCGCGGAACGCCCGGCGCCGGCGGCGATATCGAGATTCTGCAGCACGGTGAGCTGCTCGAAGACGCTCGCGGTCTGGAAGGTGCGGCCCACGCCGAGGCGGGCGATCTGGTGCACCTTCTTGCCGATGAGCTCGGTGCCGGACTTCTGCGCGGAGCCGGTGGCGGGGACCAGGCCGGTGATGGCGTCGATGAGGGTGGTCTTGCCCGCGCCATTGGGTCCGATGAGGAAGCGCAGATCGCCTTGCAGGACAGTGAGATCCACCTCCGAGACGGCCTTGAATCCATCGAAGCTGACCGACAGCCCCCGGATTTCGAGGTAGTCGCTGTCCATGCCGGCATTGCCGCCGATCTTGGGTTCGTGCACGGGGGCGGTCATCGCGCTTCCACCTTTTCTTCCGCCGCGGGTGCTTCCGGTTCCGGATTCTCGGCTGCGGCGACGATCGCCTCCGCTTCGTTCACCGGAGATGCGGGCTCAGCGGTCCCGGCCCCGCGCACCTTCTCCAGCAATCGCTGTGCCAGCGAACCGAATCCGGCGAGCCCGGCGGGCAGGAAGCCGACCACCACGATGAACAGCGCGCCCTGCAGATAGGTCCAGGCCGACGGGAAGTTCTCGGAGAAGGAGGTCTGCGCCCACGCCACGCCGATGGCGCCCAGCACCGGGCCCAGCAGGGTGGTGCGGCCGCCGATGGCGACGCCGATCAGGAAGGCGATGGAGGGCACCACACCGATATCGGCGGGAGAGATGATGCCGACGATGGGGGTGAACAGCGCGCCCGCGATGCCCGCGAAAAAGGCGGCCACCACATACGCGACGATCTTGATATTGGCCGGGTCGTAGCCCAGGAAGCGGACCCGCTCCTCCTGATCGCGCACGGCCACGAGCAATTCGCCGTAGCGGCTGTGCATGAGCTGGCGGGCGATGGCCACCACCGCGAGCAGCGTGCCCGCGGCGATGAAGAACAGCATCTGCCGGTTCACCGGATCGCTGAGGCGGAATCCGAAGAAGGTGCGGAAGTCGCTGAGGCCGGTGAATCCGCCGATGGTCTGCTGCCCGGTGAGCAGGATGGCCAGCGCGGCCGCGAGCGCCTGGCTCAGGATGGCGAAGTACGCGCCCTTGACGCGGCGCTTGAACACCCCGTATCCGAGTACCGCGGCAATGGCGGCGGGCAGCACCAGAATGCCGAGAATCGCCACCAGCGGTGATTCGAAAGGCTGCCAGTACGAGGGCAATTCGGCGATGCCCGCGATCACCATGAACTCCGGCAGGCCCTCGCTGGTCTTGGCGGCGTCGGCCATCTGCATGTGCATGGCCATGATGTAGGCGCCGATGCCGAAGAACACGCCCTGGCCCAGGGTGAGCATGCCGCCGCGCCCCCAGGCCAGGCCGATGCCGACGGCGACGATGGCGAAGCAGAGGAATTTCGCGAGCAGGCTCAGCCGGAAATCGCTGAGCACGGCGGGCGCCAGGCCGAACAGCAGAACGGCCGCGAGCGCGAAACCGCCCCAGACCCGGATCGGCGATTGTGCGCTGAGACGCTGGACGATGGTCATGCCAGGCTCCTCGTGCGGACGGTGAACAGACCCTGCGGGCGCACCTGCAGGAAGATCACGATCACCACGAAGACGATCACCTTGGCGACCGATGCGGTGGTCGAGTACTCGACGAACGAATTCAGCAGGCCCATGCCGAAGGCCGCGATGACGGTGCCCTTGATCTGGCCCAGGCCGCCGATGACCACCACCAGGAAGGCGTCGACGAGATAGGACTGGCCGATGGTGGGGCTGGTGGAGCCGATGAGGGTGAGCGCCACCCCGGCCACGGCGGCCAGACCGGATCCGATGAAGAAGGTGCTCACATCGGTGAAACGGCTGGAGATGCCGGAGGTTTCGGCGAGGTTGCGGTTCTGGACCACGGCGCGGATGCGGCGGCCCAGCGGAGTGGCCTTGAGCGCGGCGGCCAGCGCGATCACCGCGATGACGGCCAGCACCATGATGAAGATGCGGGTCTTGGGGACCACGGTGCCGAGAATGTCGATGCCGCCGGTCAGGAAGTCCGGGATGGACACGTTCTTGGCCTGCGCGTCGAAGATATTGCGAGCGGCCTGTTGCAGGATCAGCCCGACGCCGAAGGTGACCAGCAGGGTGTCCAGCGGGCGGTCGTACATCCAGCGGATGAGTCCCATTTCCAGAGCCGTGCCCAGCAGGCCGCCGACCAGGAAGCCGGCGAACAGGGAGATGATCAGCGCCACGCCGGTGGACGAGACCACCTGCTGCACAACGAAGGTGGTGTAGCAGCCGGCCATGATGAATTCGCCGTGCGCCATATTGATCACGCCCATCTGACCGAAGGTCAGCGATAGGCCGAGCGCGGCGAGCAGCAGAATCGAGCCCAGACTCAAGCCCGTGAAGAGCTGTCCGACAGCGACTTCCATGATGTGTACCTCGTGAGTTCTCTCGGTGGGCGGAACCGCCGAACGGCCGGTGCGGCATCCGCACCGGCCGCCCCTCATCGGCGGCTACCGGATTACTTGAGGCCCTTGGCCCACTCGTAGGACTTCAGGTACGGGTCGGGCTGCACGGCCTTGCCGGAGTCCCAGACCGTGTAGATGAGGCCGTCGGCGCGGATCTCGCCGATGCGCGCGGTCTTGGTGATGTGGTGGTTGGAGCCGTCGATCACGACCGTGCCCTCGGGGGCGTCGAAGCTGACGCCGTCGGCATTGGCCTGAATGTCGGCCACGGCGAAGGACTTCGCCTTCTCGACGGTGTTCTTCCACAGGAAGACCGAGGCGTAGGCGGCTTCCATCGGATCGGAGGTGGGCTTGCCGGCGCCGAAGGCGGCCTTGTACGCGTCGACGAACGCCTTGTTGGCGGGGGATTCGACGGTCTGGTAGTAGTTCCACGCGGTCAGCTGGCCGACGATGTTCTGCACGCCGATGCCCGCGACCTCCTCCTCGGCGATGGACACCGAAACCACCGGCATATCAGCGGCTTTCAGGCCCGCGTTGGCGTACTCGCGGAAGAAGGCGACATTGGAATCGCCGTTGAGGGTGTTGAACACCGCGCCCGCCTTGGCGGAACGCACCTTGTTGACGATGGTGGAGAAGTCGGTGGAGCCCAGCGGCGCGTAGTCCTCGCCCTTGATCTCCATGCCGTTGGCGGAGGCCCAGGCCTTGATCTCGCGGTTGGCGGTCTGCGGGAAGACGTAGTCCGAGCCCACCAGGTAGAGGGAGGTGACGCCCTTCTGCTTCAGGTAGTCCAGCGCCGGAATGATCTGCTGATTGGTGGTCGCGCCGGTGTAGAAGATGTTCTTGCTGTCCTCCAGTCCCTCGTACTGGACCGGGTAGTAGAGCAGCGAGTTCAGCGATTCGAACTTGGGCTTCATGGCCTTGCGGGACGCGGAGGTCCAGCCGCCGAACACCGCGGCCACGCAGTCGGAGGAGATGAGCTTCTCGGCCTTCTCGGCGAAGGTCTTCGGGTCGGACGCGCCGTCCTCGGTGACGATTTCGATCTTCTTGCCCAGCACGCCCCCGGCCGCGTTGATCTGGTCCACGGCGAGCTTGGTGGAGTTGGCGACGGTGACCTCGGAGATGGCCATGGTGCCGGTCAGCGAGTGCAGCGACCCGATCTTGATGGTGTCCTTCGAGGTGTCGACGCACGACTCGGCGCCGGATCCGGTCGCGGAGTCGCCGTCGCGCGACCCGCATCCGGTGATCAGCACCGCGGACAGCGCCAGCGCGGTAGGAATGGTGATCGCCTTGATCAGGCGCCGCGAGCGATCTCGGCGAATGGAATCTTGCATGGGGCGGACCCTTCTCACTTCACGATGTCCGGCAGCACCGAACCTTCCGAATACCGCCGCGTATACAGCGGTGTATTCGTGCGCAGAACGGTAAACGGGAAGTATTGCGCCGGAATGACTCTCGGTGACACTCCGATTGCCGATGTTTCCGCGGCGTGAATTTCCGCTCACCGCACTCCGGTTCGAATCGGCAGGTGCGGTGTCGGCGCAGGTGAGAAGCGGGCGTCAGTGAATGACGTAGGGGGAGATGGAGCTTCGGTGTTCGCTGATATCGAGGGTTTTGCCGAGGGGCGGGAAGGCGCGCTGGGGGCATTTGGTGCGTTCGCAGACGCGGCAGCCGGCGCCGATGGGGGTGGCTTTGGGGTCGTTGAGGTCGAGGCCGTCGGCGTAGACGACGCGGCCGGCGTGGCGGAGTTCGCAGCCGAGGCCGATGGCGAAGATCTTGCTGGGTTCGCCGTAGCGGGTGGCGCGGCGTTCGACGGTGCGGGCCACCCAGAGGTATTTGCGGCCGTCGGGCATCTGGGCGATCTGGGTCATGATCTTCGCGGGGTAGGCGAAGGTCTCGTACACATTCCACAGCGGGCAGGTGCCGCCGGAGGAGGAGAAGTGGAAACCGGTGGCGGACTGGCGTTTCGACATATTGCCCGCGCGGTCGACGCGCACGAAGGAGAAGGGGACGCCGCGTAGTTTCGGGCGTTGCAGGGTGGAGAGGCGGTGGCAGATCGTCTCGTAGCTCTGGGTGAAGAAGGCCGACAGGCGTTCGATGTCGTAGCGGAAGTCCTCGGCCACTTCGTGGAAATGGGTGTAGGGCAGGACGGTGGCGGCGGCGAAATAGTTGGCCAGGCCCAGTTTCGCCAGCACCCGGGATTCGTGGCTGGAGAAATTGCCCTCCTCGACCAGCTTTTCGATGAGGTCGCCGCATTCCAGATAGGCCAGTTCCGCGGCCAGTTTGAAGACCCGCTGGCCGCCGGAGAGATGCGGGGCGATCTCCAGGCGGCGCTGCTCCGGATCGTAGCGGTGCAGCACGCCGTCGCCCAGGTCGATGCGCTCGACGATCTGCACGCCGTGCGCGGTGGTCAGGCGGCGCGGGATCTCGCGTTTGAGGTCGCCGCCGTGGAAGCGCATGCGATTGGTCAGCTCTTCGGCGGCGGTATCGAGTTCGTGGATGTAGTTCTGGCGCTGATAGAAGTAGTCGCGCACTTCCTCGTGCGGTTTGGAGATGGCGCCGGAACCGGAGCCGTCGGGGGCGAAACGGTCCTCGGTGGCGGCCGCCAGCTGCGCGGTCGTATTGCGGTAGCGCCGGTGCATATTGACCATGGCGCGGGCCAGGCCCGGGTGCGCGGAAACCATTTCGGCGATTTCCTGGGCATCGGCCTCGATGCCCAATTCCTGATCCATGACGACTTCCTGCAGTTCCGCGATGAGGCGGGTGTCGTCCTGGGAGGAGAAGAAGCCGGCGTCCACCCCGAAGACCTCGCTGATGCGCAGCAGGACCGGTACCGTGAGCGGGCGGACGTCGTGTTCGATCTGATTCAGGTAGCTCGCCGAAATCTCCAGCTTCTTGGCCAGGGAGACCTGGCTCAGCCCGCGTTCGGTACGCAGCTGGCGGAGCCGCGCGCCGACGTAAGTCTTGGCCATGTGCCCAGTTTATGGGCGGTTTCGCAGCCGTGCCAATCGGGAAATTAGCAGTACTGCTCGCGGCTCGGGATCCCGGGCGCGCGGGCGAAGTCACGCCACCTGTCGGGGCTTGGGGATACCGTCGAATCGTGCTCTTGTCGGATGTGGTGGAAGCGTCGGCGGCGGTGCGGGCCACCTCGTCGCGGAAGAACAAGATCAAAGTTTTTGCCGAGCTGCTGGATGCGACCGCGCCCGATGAATTGGCGCAGGTCGTCGCCTGGCTTTCCGGTGAATTGCCGCAGGGCCGGATCGGCACCGGCTGGCGGACGCTGACCGCCATGGCGGCGCCCGCGGCGACGGCCGCGACCCTCACCGTCGGGGCTGTGGACGCGGTCTTCACCGAACTGGCCGCGGTGAGCGGCAATGGTTCGACGGCCCGGCGGCGGGAATTGCTGGCGACCCTGTTCACCGCCGCCACCCGGGACGAGCACGACTTCCTGCTGCGCCTGCTCACCGGGGAAATGCGGCAGGGCGCGCTGACCGCCATCGTGGCCGAGGCGGTGGCGGTGGCCTTCGAGGTGCCGATCGAAGCGGTGCGGCGGGCGCACATGCTGTCCGGGCGGCTACCGGTGACCGCGGTGGCGGCGCGCGCCGGCGGTGCGGCGGCGCTGGCCGCGTTCCGGCTGGAGGTGGGGCGGCCCCTGCAGCCCATGCTGGCCTCGCCGGGCGCCGCGCTGGATGCGGCCATGGCGGAATTCGAGGGTGCGGTCAGCGTCGAGCACAAGATGGACGGCGCGCGCATCCAGGTGCATCGCCGGGGCGAGCAGGTGTGGGTCTTCACCCGCACGCTGCGGGACATCACCGCGAGCGTGCCCGAATTGGTGGGGCTGGTGCGCAGGCTCGACTGCGCGAGCGTCGTGCTGGACGGAGAAACGCTGGCGCTCAACGATTCCGGGCGGCCGCGGCCGTTCCAGGAGACCATGAGCCGGTTCGGCGCGACCAGCGCCCAGGAACTGCTGCTGCATCCGTACTTCTTCGACTGCCTGCACCTCGACGGCGTGGACCTGCTCGACGCCCCGCTGCGGGAACGGCGCGCGGCGCTGACGAAAGTGGCGGGCGGGCTGAGCATTCCGGCGCTCATCACACCGGATCCGGAGGCGGCCGCCGAATACTTCGACGGTGCGCTGGCGGCCGGGCACGAGGGCATCATGATCAAATCGCTGGACGCGCCCTATGCCGCCGGGCGGCGCGGCCGGGCCTGGCAGAAGATCAAACCCACGCACACTCTCGACCTGGTCGTCCTGGGCGCGGAGTGGGGCTACGGCCGCCGCACCGGCTATCTGTCCAATCTGCACCTGGGCGCGCGGGATCCGGACGGCGGCGAACCGGTCATGGTCGGCAAGACCTTCAAGGGCCTGACCGACGCCCTGCTGCAGTGGCAGACGGCGGAGTTCCCGCGCCACGAACGCGACCGCGACGCCACCACCGTCTACCTGCGCCCGGAACTGGTGGTCGAGATCGCCATCGACGGCGTGCAGGTCAGCCCCCGCTACCCGGGCGGCGTGGCACTGCGCTTCGCCCGGGTGGTGCGGTACCGCCCCGACAAGGAACCGGACCAGGCCGACACCATCGACGCCATCCGGGCGTTGCTGCCGCAGGCCGCGCTCAGTACTCGTACTCCCGATTCCCGGTGAGATTGGGCAGTCGCCGCCGTCCCGCGGCCAGCTCGTGCGCCAGATGCTCGTAGGCGATGGCCAATTCGGTGAGGCGCTGGGCGGCTTCGTCCACCGCGTCGTCCGGCGAGGTGGCCAGGGTGAGGTAGGCCAGCGCCGAGAACTGGGCGAGGCGGTCCACCACCGTGCCCACGGTCTCGGTGTGCAGGTGCGCGTCCCGCTCCGCCTTGGGCAGCTCCGCTGCCACCCAGCGGTCGATATCGTGCACCAGCCGGGCGCGCTCGTGGTCGATGGGACCGGTGGCGCCCGCCGCCGCGGTTAAACGCCGCTCGTGCAGATCCGCGAGTAGCCCGGCGCAGCGCAACACCGGGTGGTCGTCGGGCGGCAGTCCGCGGCAGGCCTGCAACAGCAGGTGTTTGGGTGGAAGCGAGTGCACGGCGGCCATACTGCCCCGCCAATATCTCCGATTGGCAACAAAATTCATTATGGCCTTTGCACGGCGGTAGTTCGCCCGGTCAGCGTTCCGGGAAACCCGGCATTGTGCCCAAAGCGCAACTGCCGGTTGGCACTCGGCTCAGGGCAGCCCGACCATCCCGACGCGCCGGGCGAAGTCCGCATAGGGCGTGTCGGCGCCCCGCCAGAGGTGCTGCGCCATGATCGGCAGGCGGGCGCGGACAGGCGCGACCATCTCCCGCTCGGTCGTGGCATTCGGGTCGTCGCACCAGACGAAGACCTTCGAGCCGAGCAGCCGGGAGCGCTGATCGGGTCGCAGCCGGGTGCCGTTGACGAAAATCACCCGCATCCGCCGCGCCGGATGCCACGGTCGCGGGGTGGCCGGTGCGCGCCATCTCGTCGGCCAGACGTCGCGCGGCCGCTCCGGCGGCTCCCGAGGCCACGATGCGCGGCTGTGCGGCCAGCGTGAACTCGCCCGGGCGAGCGTCGAATTGCCGAACGTCGGGCACGGACACCGGCAGCACGGAAACCCCGTCCGCGGCGGCGGGCGGCGCGGGCAGCAGCGACAGCACGCACAGGCTCACGGCGGCCCGGCCCAGCATCCGAATCAATTCGTGTCGCAGGGGCCACCCTGTCCGTAGAGGAAGTGATCAGGAACGATCAGACGAGGTCGACACGGACACCCGCTTCCCGGATCCGCGCGACCGTGTCCGGATCGGCCTCGGTGTCGGTGACCAGTACGTGCACCTGATCGATCGGGCAGATCCGCGCCAGGGCCGCGCGCCCCAGCTTGTCCGAGGTGGCCGCCACGATCACCTGCTGCGACCGGCGCACCATCTCCGCGTTCACCCCCGCCTCGCCCACGTGCGTGCACTGCGCTCCGCCCTCGACCGAGAGAGCATTCACGCCGAGAATCACGGTGTCCAACCGCAATTCGGCCAGGGACCGCTCCGCCAGCGGGCCGTGCAGCTCATAGGATTCCCGCCGCGCCATGCCGCCCAGGCAGATGGTGCGCAGCTGCGGCCGCAGCACCATCTCGGCCGCGATGTTCAGCGCGTTGGTGATGACGACGAGATCGCTGCCCGTCTCGGTGCGCCCGGCCAGGGCGCGTGCGGCCGCGGTCGTCGTGGTGCCGCCGTTGAAGCCCACCACGGCATCCGAATCCACCAGTGCGGCAGCGTGTTCGGCAATCCGCTGTTTGGCGCCGTCGCCCTGCCGGTAGCGGGCGGGCAGATCGTAGGCGACCGAGGTGGCCACGATGCCGCCGTGCGTGCGGGTGGCCAGCTGCTGATCGGCCAGGGCGGTGAAATCGCGGCGTACGGTGGCGGCGGAGACGCCGAGGCGCTCGGCGGCCTCCTCCACCGACAGCCGCCCGGTCTCGGCCAGCAGTTCCAGCAGGCGGTTCCATCGCGTGGACCGGTCGGCCGCAGCCGTCACCTGAACCCTCCTCGTTACTTCGCGCTCGTCACTTCACACTGCCGGCTGTCAGGCCCGATACCAGGCGTTTCTCGATCACGGCGAAGAGGATGACGACCGGCACGATACCGACCGTAGAGATGGCGAAGACGTATTGCCAAGCCGTGTCGTATTGGCCGATGAACTTGGTCAGGGCCACCGACAGCGGCTGATTCTTGTCGGTGGTCAGGATCACCAGGCTGGCGGCGAACTCGTTCCAGCAGGCGACCACGGTGAAGATGGTGGCGGTCACGATGCCGGGCCAGACCAGCGGCAGGCTCACCCGGGTGAGGATCTGCCAGCGCGACAGCCCGTCCAGCTGGGCGGCCTCCTCGATCTCCACCGGCACCGAGGCGAAGAAGCTGTGCAGGATCCACACCGCGAACGACAGATTGAAGGCGGCGTTCACCAGGATCATGGCCAGCAGCGTGTCGTCGATGCCGAGGGTGAAGAACTCGCGCATGAGGCCCGCCACCAGGACCGTCGGCTGCAGCATCTGGGTGATCAGCACCAGGCCCAGGAAGGCCGCGCGGCCCGGAAAGCGCCGTCGCGCGGTGTAATACGCGGCGGGCACCGCCACCAGCAGCACCAGCGCGGTCGCCACCGTGGAGATGATGATGGTGCTCGCCAGGTTGTAGGGCAGCGGCGTCTCCGGGGTGTCCCACATGGTGGCGTAGTTGCCCGGATGCCACTGCTGCGGCAGATAGGTGGGCGGGATCCGCAGGATCTCGGCGCGCGATTTCAGCGAGCCGAGCAGCATGGCGATATACGGGATCAGGAACAGCGCGGCGAGCAGCACGCCCACCGCGGTGAGCCCCCAGCGCCGCCGTTTCGGCCGGGGCGCCGCGCCTTCCGCCGGTTCGACCGGCAGCGGTGCGGCAATCGTCGTCGTCATGAGTCCACCCGATCGGCGGGCCTGATCACCTTCACATAGATCGCGATAATGCTGATGATCAGGACGAAGTTCAGCACGCTCATGGCCGCCGCGGTATCCACCTGCCGGTTCTGCTGGATCAGCTTGAAGGTCAGCGTGGTGGTGGTGTCGGCGTCGAATCCGGCGATGCTGCCGGTGAGCACCTGCAGGATCGGCAGCGAGTTGAACACATTGATGATGTTGATGATGGTGGCCACCGCAATGGCCGGGCGCAGCTGCGGCAGGGTCAGATAGCGGTAGCGCTGCCAGGAGTTCGCGCCGTCCACCCGGCCCGCCTCATCCATTTCCGCCGGAATCGATTGCAGCCCAGCCAAAATCGTATATGTGGTGAAAGGGATGGAGACGAATACCGCCACCCCGATGGCCACCACGAAAGCCTGGGTGGGCTGTTTGGTGAACCCGTAGCCGCGATCCAGCAGCCCGATATCCACCAGGAAGCGGTTGGCGAGGCCGACATCCGGATCCAGCAGGTAATAGAAGATGGTCGTGGTCATCACCACCGAGGCCGCCCACGGCACCAGCACCGCCAGCCGCACCGCCGTCCGGCCCGGGAAGTCCTTGTTCAGGAACTGCGCCAGCGCCGCCGACAGCACCAGGGTGATCAGCACGACCGCCAGCACCCACACGATGGTGTGCCACAGAATCGAGCCCAGCTCCGGAATGTCGAACAGCGCACGGTAATTCGCCAGACCGGCCGGACCGCGGTCCTGGCCGTACTGGCTGAGATCACGGGTGCTGGTCCAGATCATGTACCCGGCCGGGAAGACCACGATGGCCGCGATCAGCAGCAGTACCGGGCCGATCCACGGCAGGGCGGCCAGCCCCGCCGTGAATCGCTGTCCGCCCTTGCTCAATTCGCCGCTGCCTGGATCTTCTTCAGCACCTCGGCCGGGTCCGCGCCCTGGGCGATGGTGCCCATGTTCTGCTGGATGGAGCCCTGCACCGCGGCCCAGTTCGGGTTGTTGCTCGGATAGAACTGGGCGACCGGCAGGGTGGCGCCGAAGATCTTGGTCACCGGATCGTCGGCGAGCGCGGTCACGGCGCTGGCGGTGATCGGAATGAAGTGCTCGTTCTTCACGAAGTCGGCGTAGACGGGCGCGGAGTAGAAGTAGTCGAGGAACTTCTTGATGGCGGCCTGCTTGGAGCCGTCCTTCTTGAAGGCCATCAGATGATCGGCCACGCCGAGGGTCACCGGCTGGCCGGTCTCGGTCGGCGTCGGCGCGGTCGCGTACTTCAGGCCCGGGTTCTTCTCGGCGATCTGGCCGATGGTGGGCGGCAGGCCCTCGATCATGCCGATCTTGCCCTGAATGAAGGAGTTGATCACGTCCTTGCGATCGGTGGCGCCCGGATTCGGCTGGGTCACATTGGCATCGGCCAGGGCCTTCATGGCGCGCACGCCGTCCAGGTTGTCCGGGGTGTCGATGGTGAGCTTGTCGCCGTCGGACCACTTGCCGCCCGCGCCGAAAATCCAGATGGAGGACTCCGCCTGGGCTTCTTCCTTGCCGAGCGGCAGGCCGTAGCCGGAGACGCCGCCGCCGAGGGCCTGGATCTTCGTGGCGGCGTCGGTGAGCTCGGCCCAGGTCTTGGGCGGGGCCGCGATGCCGGCCTTCTCGAACAGCTCGGTGTTGTAGAACAGCGTGCGGGTGGAGGCGAACAGCGGTAGCGCCCACTGGGTTCCGTTGATGCTGGCGTTCTTCGCGAAGGCGGGCTGGATATCGGCGATCACCGAGGGGGAGACGATATCGGTTGCCGGGTAGAGCATTCCGTCGGTGGCGAAGCTGGAGTAGGCGTCGATGTTCAGGATGTCCGGGGTGCTGTCCTGCGACTGCAGCTTGGTGCGCACCACATCGTTGATCGAGTTCCAGGACTCGATCTGCAAGTTGACCTCGATGTCGGAGTTCTGGCCCTGGAAACCAGCGATGATCTTGTCCCACAGGGCTTTCGTGCCGTTCGCGCCGTCGCTGTAGGACGGCACCAGCAGGTTGATGGTGTTCGGATCCTTGGCGGAGTCGTCATCGGAACCGAAACCGCAGGAGGTGATTGCGAGCGTGGCCGCGGTGAGCATCGCGACGCCTGCCACTACGCGGTGAAGTCGTCTATTCACGAATGGAGCCTTTCGATACACACACCCGGCCGGAATCGCGGATGATGAACTCGATCGGGTGATCGGTGTCGAATCTAACGCACTACATGATTGATATTGACTACTTTGGCTGTAAATTTGACATGAACGATCACTGGGCGCACGCTGTTCTCGTGCTGACGTATCTAGCCGCCGAGGTCGAGTCTCAGCCGGATTGCTGGGCCCGCGCCGCGGCCATCGCCGCCGACCATCGCGACCTGCTGCCCGCGGACGGTGAGCGCGTGGCGGTGATCGGCTGTGGGACGTCCTACTACATGGCGAGAGCCATTGCCGCGCTGCGCGAATCGGCCGGGCAGGGCCGCACCGACGCCTGGCCGGCCGGGCAGCTCCCGCACGGCAGGGACTACGACCGCTATCTGGTGATCTGCCGCTCCGGGACGACCACCGAGGTCATCGACGCCCTGCGCGCACTGCCGGAAGCCGTGCCGCGCACCGTGATCAGCTCCAGCCCCGGCACACCCGTGCTGGAATTGGCCGCGCCCCTGCTCATCGACGAGGTCGACGAGCGTTCGGTCGTCCAAACCCGCTTCGCCACCACCACTCTGGCGATCCTGCGCAGCCACCTGGGCGAAGACCTGACCCCCGTGATCGCCCAAGCCCGCGAGGTCCTCGCCGAGGATCCCGCCGTCTCCCTCGCCGCCGTCCGCTACGCCGACCAGATCACCTTCACCGGAATGGGTTTCGCCGCCGCCCTCGCCGACGAGGCCGCCCTCAAACTCCGCGAGGCCTGCCAATCCTGGACCGAGTCCTACCTCTCCACCGAATACCGCCACGGCCCCATCAGCATTGCCGCCCCCGGCCGCGCCGTCTGGGCCCTCGGCCCCCAGCCCGGCGGCCTCCCCGCCGCGGTGACCGCCACCGGCGCCCATTACGAACACCGCCCCCTCGACCCCCTGGCCGAACTCGTTCGCGTGCACCGCCTCTGCGCCCTCCGCGCCACCGACCTGGGCCTGGACCCCGACCACCCGCGCAGCCTCACCCGCTCGGTGGTCCTCGACTGAGCTGGAGCCCGGCAGTGCAGCACGACCCCGCCACGCAGCCCGAACCGCCCGTCGCACCGAATCCGGCACTGGCTCCCGATGCGCTGGTGCTCGGCCTCGACGTGGGTGGCACCACCATCAAGGGCGAGATCACCGACGCCGCAGGCGAAGTCCTGGCCGCCGACGCCATTGCGACGCCGCGCGGCCCGGACGCCTTCGACGCCATGCTCGACCTGGGCGACCTACTGCTCGCCAAACTCACACCCGCCGACCGCTCCCGCGTCCACCGCGCCGCGGTCCTGCTCCCCGGCGTGGTCGACACCGCCAACTCCATCGCCGTCTTCAGCGCCAACATCGGCTGGCGCGACATCCACGTGGGCCCCCGCTTCACCGACCGCTGGTCCATGCCCGTCCTCCTCGAACACGACGTCACCGCCGCCGGCTGGGCCGAATGGCGCTTCGGCGCGGGCAAATCCCGCGGCACCGTCCTGGTCGTCGTCATAGGCACCGGAATCAGCGGAACCCTCTCCGTAGGAGGCCGATTCGTACGCGGCGGCCTCGGCCAAGCAGGCGAATACGGCCACATCCCGGTCCGCAAGAACGGCCTCCCCTGCCCCTGCGGCAACATCGGCTGTGTAGAAACCGTGGCCTCCGCCGCCGCCATAACCCGCGCCTACACCCGCCACACCGGCCGCGAATACAACAGCGCAGCAGATATTTTCGCGCGCCTCCCGGAAGATACGGCGGCTCAGGCGGTAGTCGCCGACGCCGTGGAAGCCCTGGCGGACGGCCTGATCGGCATAGTCCACGCCGTCTGCCCCGAACTCATCGTCCTCGGTGGCGGCCTCGCCGGCGCAGGCGATGCCCTCGCCCACCCCCTCCACCGAGCTCTCGGCACCCGCCTCCGCGTCGCCCCCAGCCCCGAGGTCGTCATCGGAACCTTCGGCGCCCGAGCCGGATTGACCGGCGCGGCCCTGCTTGCCCGCCAGGGAGCCCTGACGTGATGGACGGCCCGCCCGCTGTCGGCCCCCATCCATTGGTCGCCCCCGGACAGTTACCCCACCGAGGTGAGCCGGATGTCAGCTCGATCGTTGACGACGGTGCCGGAAATCAGGTCGCGGCCGCGGCAGGAACGGGCCGGCGTACTCGTCACCGGAGTCTCGCCAGGACGGTGGATCCAGCTGCGGGTCCGAGCGCCCGAAACGCGTGGGCACGCGCGAAAGCGTGTGGCCGCATGGCGAACCCGATCGACGGGGCCGATGCTTCGGCCGACAGTTGTTTCGGCCGCAGCGCGGCGGCCTCGGTGCCCCGGCGGTGCGGCGCGACGCGACGACGAATTGCTGGAGTAGGCGACGGTCCGGTCTCCGGCGCACGGGCAGTCGAGGACGGCCAACTCGGGTATCGCTGTGCCGGAAGCGGTGCCGAGCGAGGCTCGCCGGCGCCGGCGTTCGTGGGGGGTGAGCAGCGGTGAGCGGATGGGGTGCCGGGGGAGGTGCCGGGGTGCACGTTCGGGGGCGGATCGTTTCCGCCGCGCACGATATCGACGACGGTGTGGTATCGGTGGAGGGCGAGCGGATCACCGGCGTGCGGACCGCGTCGGAATGGCCGGCGGCACACCCGGATTGGGTGAGGTTGCCGCACTTGGGCACGTTGCTGCCAGGGCTGGTGGATATTCATGACCACGGCGGGGCGGGGCATCGGTTCGACACGGTCGATCAAGAGGAAGCGGCTGCTGCTGCGGCGTTTCATCACAGCCGGGGAACCACGACCGTCCTGGCCGGGATCGTGACGGCCGCGCCCGGCGTGATGGTCGACCAGGTCGCGGCGCTGCGGGAGCTCGCTGCGGACGGGGTGATCGGCGGGATTCACGTCGAGGGGCCGTTTCTTTCCGGGTCCCGGTGCGGGGCACACGATCCGCGATTGCTGCTCGATCCGGACCCGGCGCTGGCCCGTCGGCTGCTCGCGGCGGCGGGCGGCCACCTGCGGGTCATGACCATCGCGCCGGAGCGGCCGGGATTCGCCGATGTCGCACGACTGCTGACCGAGCAGAGCGTGACGGTGTCGCTGGGCCACAGCGACGCCGGATTCGAGGAATTCCGCAACGGTCTGCGTCCCAGCGGTCCGGGTAGCTCGGTCACTCACCTGGGCAATGGCATGCCGCCGATGCACCATCGGTCTGCTGGGCCGGTGGCCGCTGCCCTGACCGCCGCCGCGCAGAGGCAGGCGGCGGTGGAACTGATCGGCGATGGAGTGCACGTTGATTCGGGTTTCGCGGCAATGGTGTTCGCGACAGCCCGCGATCGGGTCGTACTTGTCACCGATGCCATGGCCGCGGCGGGAATGCCGGACGGCGTCTACCGGCTCGGCCCGCAGGAAGTGCGGGTGCGCGATGGCGTGGCACGGGTGGCCGGCGGATCCATTGCCGGCGGTACCGCGGACCTGCTGCGCTGTGTGGCCTGGGTGGTGCGGGAATGCGGTGTGCCGCTGCGGGATGCGGTCCGGGCGGCCACGCTGACTCCCGCCACCACGGCCGGGTTGGCAGACGTCGGTGAGCTGCGAGCCGGCGCATACGCGGACCTCATCGTCGTCGACGACGATCTGCGACTGCGCCGAGTGCTGCACCGTGGGCGGTGGTTGCCGTGATCCCCGCCGAATCGACCGTGGGCGAGCGGCAGCGGCTGTCGCCGGCAGTGCGGCGTGGATGGTCGGCGGCGTGATCATCACTGTGACGGCGAATCCCGCGTACGACCTGACTTATCGGCTGGAGCGGTTCGAATACGGGGCGGTGCAGCGGGTCCCGCAGGTGGAGCAGCGAGTCGGGGGTAAGGGGATCAATGTCGCGCGGGTTATCCGGGCCTTGGGGCGTGACTGTGTCGCAACCGGTTTCGCGGATGCGGGCTTTGCCGCGGCAGCGGGGCGCGAGCTGCCGGTCGACTTCGTGACATGTCTGCCATGGGTGCGGCGAACCGTTGTAATCAGCGAGGCCAACGGCACGACGACCGGACTGTGGGAACCCGGTGCGCCACTGGCGGATCCGGCGGATGCGGAGCGGCTGCTGGCCCGCGTCGGCGGACTGCTGGAACGAGCGCGGGGCCTGGTGATCTCGGGATCGTTGCCGAAGGGCGCGGACCAGAGCCTTCCCGCCGAGCTGGCGCGGTTGGCCGTCGCGGCCGGGGTGCCCGTCATCTGCGATGTGGACGGCGAGGCATTGCGGCACGCTACGCGAGTTCCGGGTGTGCTGCTCATGCCCAATTCCGATGAGCTACAGGCGCTCACCGGGGTCGTCGCGAGTACCCCGGAGGAGGTGGCGGCGGCGGCCCTGCCGCTGCTGGCCGAAGGCGTCGCCGCGATCATCGCCACGCGCGGTGCGGCCGGCATGGTCGCGGTCACGAGAATCGGCGTCTGGTCCGCCCGTTCACCGCAGCCCCTGACGGGAAATCCGACAGGCGCGGGCGACGCCGCCGCAGCCGCCCTGATCATCGCGCTGGCCGCCGACCCGGCACACATGGACGCGAGGAGTTGGCGCGGGGCCTTGGCGGGGGCGGTGGCCACATCGGCCGCGGCGGTCGCCATGCCCGTGGCGGGGGAGGTCGATCTGGGGCTTCGTGATCGGCTGTTCGAGACCGTTCTAGTGGAGCCGGTGACCGTACCGGGTCTTCAGGAGTTTCCATGCCTTTGACGCCCGTGCCCGAACTCATCGCACTGGCGCGGCCGGGTGGGTTGGGGGCTTTCAATGTGATCACGCTCGAGCATGCTGAAGGGATCGCGGCGGCGGCAGAAGCGGCGGGCAGGCCCGCGATCCTGCAGATCTCGGAGAACACGGTGAAGTATCACGGCGGGTTGAAGCCGCTGGCGCGGGCGTGCTTACAGATCGCGGCGGACAGTTCGGCGGCGCTGGCGGTGCATTTGGATCACGCCACCGAGCGCGGGCTGATCGAGGAGGCGGTGGGGGTCGGGCTGAACTCCGTCATGTACGACGGGGCGCGGCTCGACTACGGCGCGAATGTCGCGGCCACCGCGGACATCGCGCGATGGTGTGCGGCGCGAGAGGTGTTCGTGGAGGCCGAACTCGGGGAGATCGGCGGGAAGGACGGCGCGCACGCGCCCGGTGTGCGGACCGATCCGGACGAGGCGGCCGAGTTCGTGGCCGCGACGGGGGTGGGGGCGCTGGCGGTGGCGGTCGGGTCGGTGCACGCCATGCAGGACCGGGCGGCGACGCTCGACGACGGATTGATCGCGCGGCTGGCCGCGCGGCTGCCGGTGCCGCTGGTGCTGCACGGGTCCTCCGGCGTCCCGGACGAGGGTCTGCGGTCGGCGGTACGAAACGGCATGGTGAAAGTCAATATCGGAACCCGCCTGAATATCGCCCTCACCGCGGCGGTGCGGGCCGCGCTGGCCGGGGACTCCGGTTCGGATCCGCGAAAGTATCTGGGGCCCGGCCGCTTCGGGATTCAGCAGGATGTGATGAACCATTTGCGGGTGCTGAACGTATGACCGGGTGCGGGTCGCGGCGCAGATGAGACGGCACGGACATTGAGTGCCATAGTGCGAACGAAAGCTTGCGTCCGGATATCCAGCGTGCAGAGTGGTACTGGTGATCCTCACCGTGACCATGAACCCGGCCTATGACATGACCTACCGGGTCGAGCATTTCGAGCGGGGGCGAGCACACCGGGTGCGATCGGTGGATCAGCGGCTCGGCGGACGTGGCATCAATGTGACGCGGGTGCTCAACCAGCTCGGGAAGTACGCGCGCGCCACCGGGTTCGCGGATCACTCGTTCGCCGCGGCGGCCTCGCTGGAGATGCCGGTGGACTTCGTGCACGCCCTGCCCTGGGTGCGGCGCACGGTGGTGATCAGCGAATCCGATGACGGGACCGCCACCGCCCTGTGGGAACCCGGGCCGCGCATCTCCGAACCGCGCGCCGTCGATCAACTACGGGTGCGGGTGGCCGGACTGCTCTCCGATATGACCGGCCTGGTCATCGCGGGCTCCCAGCCCGGCGGCGTGGACCCGGGCCTGCCCGCCGAACTGGCGCGCCTGGCCATTGCCGCGGGCGTGCCCACCATCTGCGATTTCGACGGTCCGGCACTCGAACTCGCCGCCACCGTCCCGGGCATCACCCTCACGCCCAATACCGAGGAACTGGAACGCCTCACCGGGCAGCCCGCCACCACCGTCCCGGAGATCCTGGCCGCCGTCGAACCGCTCATCGCCGAGGGCGCAGGCGCGGTCATCGTCACCCGCGGCGGCGCGGGCATGGTCGCGGTCACCCGGACCCATGCCTGGTCCGCCGCCCTCCCGCAACCTCTCGCGGGAAATCCGACGGGCGCCGGGGATGCCGCGGTGGCCGCCATCATCGCCGCCCTCGCCGCCGATCCGGCCCCCGACTGGCCCGCCCTGCTGGCCGATGCCGTCGCCACTTCCGCTGCGGCCGTGGTCATTCCCGTCGCGGGCGAGATCGACCGTGTACTGCGCGATCGTCTGCTCCCCACCGTCCGCGTCCGCGAACTGGAGCCGGTCGCCGCCCGCCCCTGATCACAATCCCACAGCGAGCGCCCGGGACTCCCGGGGGCCCGGCTGTCCGATGCCGTCCGTGCGCCCGGTGAGCGGCGTGGTTTGGGCATGCGGGCCGGTCGGATTGGTACTGTCGTGCGGGTGTCGGACCTCGGATACCCGCACGATCAAGGGTCGGGCGTGGACGACAGCTATCGCATGCCCCGCGTGGTGCGCGTGGCACAGCTGTTCGCGGTGGGGCTGGCACTGATCGGGGTGGTGTGCGCGGCCTCGGCCGGATGGCTGCTCGGCAGCAAGTCGGCCATGATGACGGCCCTGCCGTTCCTGCCCGCCTGGCTGCTCGGCCTGGTGGCCCTGACCTTCAATGCCGAAGGCCAGTCGGTGCGTATCGGGGCGATCCTGCTCGCGGTCCTGAACATGCTGTGGACGGTGCCGTCGATCACCGACGGGCGGCCGCCGGGCCCACTGGGACCGCTCGTCTCGCTGGTGGTGATCGTGCTGCTGTTCCGGCGGGAGGCCCGGGACTGGTTCGAACCGTCCTCTTGGTGAGCCCGCGCCGATGACCGGAACCGGCGGCCGGAAGTAACAGCACGGAAATCTCGTCCGTGGATTCGCAATCTGCGTGCAATTCCCGGCTCCTACTGTGACGCCATGAGTTCGGAAGTGACCGCTGGTGGCACGGGTATTCACCTCAGCACGGGTATTCACCTCAGCGGGTTGAGTAAGACGTTCCGGTCGGGGCGGCGCACCGTTCCGGCGCTGGAGGCGGTGGACCTGCATACCGAACAGGGCGCGTTCCTGTCGCTGCTGGGGCCCTCCGGATGCGGAAAGTCCACGATTCTGCGAATTCTCGCCGGACTCGACACCCCGAGCGCCGGCACGGCGCGCATCAATGGCGAGACGCCGGCCGAGCTGCGCCGCCGCCACGAGTTCGGTATCGCCTTCCAGGATTCGGCGCTACTGCCGTGGCGCAGTGTGGAATCCAATATCAAACTGCCCTTGCAGGTGGCCGGGCTCCCGGTCGAACCGCGGCTGATCGCCGACTTGATTCACCTCGTCGGCCTGGAGGGTTTCGAGAAGTCGAAACCGGCACAGCTGTCCGGCGGTATGCGGCAACGGGTTTCGATTGCCCGCGCACTGGTGGTGAAACCCACCGTACTGCTGCTCGACGAGCCCTTCGGCGCACTCGACGATATGACCCGGCAGCGGCTCAATCTGGAACTGCTGCGCATCTGGACCGAAAAGCCCGCCACCACGCTCATGGTCACGCACGGCATCGCCGAAGCGGTGTTCCTCTCCGATGTGGTCGCGGTCATGAGCCCGCGGCCCGGCCGGGTGGTGGAGGTCGTCGATATCGACCTGCCCCGGCCCCGCACCCCGGAGATGATGCGCAGCCCGGAATTCCACAAACTGCACGACTATCTGTCCGAGCTGCTGTTCGGCCGCGGCGGGCGCGGCGGGGTGACGGCGGAATGAGCCGAGGCAGCGAAGAACGCGGCGAACAACTCCGGTTCCACTGGCAGGGCCTGGGCGGGCTCGCGGGTATCGTCGCCCTGCTCGCGGTCTGGTCGATCCTGGCCGCGCTGCGGGTGGCCGGCAATACCGTGCCCGGACCCTGGCAGGTGCTGCACGCCATATACACCGACGGCTGGGCGCTGTACGGCCCCAACTTCGGCGTCACGGCTCGCGGTGCGCTGCAAGGTTTCCTGTGGGGCAATCTGCTCGCCATCGCGCTCGCGGTGCTGGTGGTGCTGATCCCGCCCATCGAAATGCTGGTCACCCAGCTGGCCATCCTGAGCTACTGCACCCCGCTGCTCGCGCTCGGCCCGATCATCCTGGTGGTGTTCGGCGGGCGCACGCCGACGGTGTTCCTGGCCGCCATGTACTGCTTCTTCACCACCATGGTCGGCACCGTCTCCGGATTGCGCTCGGCCGATCGCACCAGCCTCGATCTGATTCGCGCCTACGGCGGCGGCCGCTGGCAGCAGCTGCGCCGCGTGCAGGTGATCGCGGCGCTGCCGAACACCCTGGCCGCCTTGAAGATCGCCGCGCCGTCGGCGGTGCTGGGCGCGATCATCGGCGAATATCTGGGCGGGGTGGACAGCGGAATCGGCGTCGCGCTCACCGCCGCGCAGAACGCCTACGAGGTGCCGCGCACCTGGGGCATGGCCCTCGCGGCGGCCGCGCTCGCCGGACTCGGCTACGCGGCGGTGGCGCTGGTGGCCCGGGTGGCGGTGCCGTGGATGCGGGCGGAGGCGTGATGAGGACTCTCGGCGTATTGCGGCCGATCGGGAAATTCCTGCTGCCGCTGCTGGTTTCGCTAGTGCTGCTGGTCGCGCTGTGGTGGGGTTTCCTGCAGCTCTATCCACAGGTCGGGCTGGTCGGCAAGACGCCGGCGGAGGTCTGGGCCTATCTGGTGACCGGCCCGACCTCCGGTACCGTCCGCCGGTCCATTCTCGGCGAATTGCGGATCACCCTGCGCGACGCGGCGATCGGCTTCGGTCTGGGCATGGGCGGGGCCCTGCTGGTGGCCGCCCTGTTCGTCGGCGTGCCCGCGGTCGCGCAGGCGTTCCTGCCGGTCGCCATGCTGCTGCGCTCGGTTCCGCTGGTGGCGCTCACCCCGATCATCGTGCTGATCTTCGGCCGCGGCCTGCTCGGCGTCACCGTCATGGCCGCCATCGTGGTGTTCTTCCCCGCCTTGGTCATGATCATGACCGGCTTGCGCTCCGCACCGAAGCAGGCCATGGAACTGGTTGCCGTATACGGTGGTTCGCGGTGGACGGCGCTGCGCACGGTCGCCGTTCCGGCGGCCCTGCCGTCGGTGTTCGCGGCGGCCCGCGTGTCGGTGCCCGGCGCTCTCATCGGCGCACTGCTGGGTGAATGGCTCGGCAGCGGCACCGGACTGGGCGCGGGCCTGATCCGTGCCATTCCGACCTTCCAATACAACCGGCTGTGGGCGTCGGTCGCGGTGGTGACGCTGGTGTCGGTGTTCGCCTATGCCGTCGTCGGCGTGCTGGAAAACCTGGTGCTGGCGCGGTTCGCGCCGCAGCCGGGAAAGGACTGAGAACACGAGTTAACCTGGCGCACACAAAGAGCGGGGTAAAGGCAAAATATTCGAAATCGAGAACCCCTAGATTCGCCGCATGAGTCGTATGTCCCGGCCGAGTCCGGTCTCTCAGTTGTCCTTGGATCGGCGATCCTTCCTCCGCTACGCCGGCCTCACCGGCGCCGTGCTGGGTGGAGCCGGACTGCTCGCCGCCTGCGGTGACGACTCGTCCGGGACGGGCAATGGCACCATCGCCGACGGATCGAAATACGGAACCGTGGCGGTGCAGCTGTCCTGGTTGAAGAACATCGAATTCGCGGGCGAGTACTTCGCCGATTCCAAGGGGTATTTCAAGGACGCCGGTTTCGGCTCCGTCGATCTCATCGCCGGCGGTGCGGCCAGCACCTCGGTGGAGGCCGGCCTCGGCACCGGCAAGGTGTGGATCGGCATGTCCGCACCGCAGACCACGGCCCCCGCCATCCTGGAGGGCTTGAATGCCAAGATCGTCGGCGCGACCTACCAGAAGAACCCCTTCTGCATCGTCAGCGCAATGGGCAAGCCGATTCGCTCCCCACAGGATATGAAGGGCCGCAAGATCGGTGTGCAGGACACCAATCAGCTCATCTTCAACGCCCTGCTCACCGCCAACGGCATGACGGCCGCCGATGTCACCATCGTGCCCGCGCAGTTCGATCCGACCCCGCTCGCCAACGGCGAGGTCGACGGCTGGGTCAGCTATGTCACCAATGAACCGATCACGCTGAGCAGCAAGGGTTTCCCCAATTACAACTTCTTGTTCGCCGATTACGGCCTGCCGCTGGTGGCCGAGACTCTCACCGTGAAGCAGGAGACCATCGACAACGAGCGCGAGAAGCTCAAGGCGTGGTTGCTGGCCGATATCAAGGGCTGGCGGGACGCGGTGGCGAGCCCGTCCGAATCCGCGCGCCTGGCCGTCGAGGTGTACGGCAAGGATCAGCGCCTGGACCTCGCCGAGCAGACCATGGAGGCCGGGGCGCAGAACGATCTGGTCGTCTCGGCCGAGACCAAGGCCAACGGGCTGTTCACCATGAGCGAGGAGCTGATCGCCAAGAACATTGCCGCCCTGGGTAAAGCGAAGATCGACATCGCCGCGGACAAGCTGTTCGACATGTCCGTCCTGCGGGAGCTCTACGCCGAGCATCCGGAGCTGAAGGCGCCCTGAGCGCTCGAACGGGAGCTCGCCCGTCATTCCGGCGCGCCCGCCGGGGTGACGGGCCGGACCGCTACCGCGCCAGGCTGGGCCGCAGCGGAATCTCCCCGCTGTGCGCCGAAAGCGGTTCCGCGGTCCGGCTGTTGCGCACGGCCAGCATTTCCGCGGCAATGGCGATGGCGGTCTCGGCGGGCGTGCGGGCGCCGATGTCCAGACCGGCGGGCGAATGCAGGCGAGACAGCGTCTGATCGGTGAAGCCGCCCGCCCGCAGCGCTTCGATGCGGCGGTCGTGCGCGGTGTGCGAACCCAGTGCTGCCAGGAATCCCACCTCGGGTAGTCGCAATGCGATGGTGAGCAGCGGGATCTCGAACTTGGCATCGTGCGAGAGCACGACAATCGCGGTGCTGGAATCGATTTCGCCGGCCGCCGCGAGGGTGTTCAGGTATCGGTGCGGCCAGTCCACGACCACCTCGCAGCCGGGATAGGCCTCCGAACTGGCGAAGGTGGGCCGGGCGTCGCAGACGGTCACCCGGTAGCCCAGCAGCTTGCCCTGGACGGCCAGCGCGGCGGTGAAGGCATTGGCCCCGAACAGGATCAGCCGCGGCGGCCGCACGAACGAGGACACGAACACATCCGAATCCGGCAGCGACACCAGCTCGGTGGCATGCCGGCGATCGGTGACCAGATGCTGGCCGATCACATCCGGATCCGAATGCCACACCACCGTGAACACGGTGACCTGCCGCTGCGCCGCGATATCCGCCGCCACATCCGGGAACTCGGGAAAATGCCTGCGCGAGAACGGTTCGGTGAACACATCCAGGCTGCCGGGGCAATCCATGCCGGCATCGATTCCGCTGCCCGGCCCGAACCGGTGCAGTCCCCGGTGCCCGGTCCGCGCGGACTCCCGCGCCGCCTCGTAGGCCGCGGCCTCCGCGCAGCCCGCCGAGATCGATCCGAACGCCCGCCCCTCGGCGTCGACGACCATCGCCGCCCCGATCGGCATGGGCGTCGACCCTTGGGTCCGCACCAGAGTCGCCAATCCGCCCGTTCGCCCGCTGTGCCACACCCGCAATAGATCGTCGACGATATCCCGCATCTCTAACTTTGCTCCCGATCACCGTGTGCTGTCGCGCGGATAGTCCCGATCGATCCCCGTCGCCAAGTCGTCACACGTGACGCACACCATATCCGCTCGTTGCTTTAAATAAGTGCCCGCCCCCGAATTTCCCGCCGCGTTCGATACGGCCGCTGGCCAGTGCGCACGCCCCAGCACCACCGGGTGCCCGGGCTCCTCGCGAAATACCGCACGCGCCACACCGCTCGCACTTTCATATGCGGCGGCTATGACTCTGGCCACCGCCTCGCCGCCGACATCCGGCGTATCCACCGGCATGATCGCCGCGAATTCCGGCGGCCCGGCGGCCGAGCCGGTGTTCCCATCGGCGGCATTCCCATTCGCAGTAGTCCCCGCCGCAACAGTCCCGCCCGCAGTCATCCGCGCCGCAAGATCGTGCTGGAGTGCCGGTCCACCCGCAACCGCCGCGAGCCCGGCCCGCAGCGAAGCGCTCACCCCGGCCGCCCAGTCGGCCGCCCACACCGGTCGCGCACCCGGGGGCACAGCGATGCGAGGAGTTTGCGAGACCAACCATGACGAGCCCCCGCCCGGACCGGCCTCGCGCAGCGCGGGCCCCGTCGCGCCGAGCACCACGACGACGCGGGCGCAGCCGCCCTCACGCAGCGCCGCGACGGCCGCACGCAGCCAGTCACCGTCCCCGGCCAGGACTTTCGGCATGCCGTAGCGGGTCCCCGCACCCGCGGCCAGGACGATGCCGTCGCAGCGCGCGAGGGTCATGCGGGCAAAGGTTCGGGGGTCATGCGGGCAGGGTAGCGCTGCCCGGTGATGTTCGCTCCCCGAGTGGCACGGACGATCGGCATGGTCGATCCTGGGAGGACGATGACGGACGACAAGATCGACCTCGAGGGTTTCGCCGGGCTGCCGCACCGGGCCGCCGTGGAGCTGTTGCTGACATGCTGCTCGTCACCCGCGTGGGCGCAGGCGGTGGCGGCGGGGCGGCCGTATGTGAGCGTCGATCAGCTGCTCGAGGCCGCCGACGCGGCGCTGGGCGAGCTCGGCGAAACCGAGATCGACCGCGCACTGGCCGGGCATCCGCGCATCGGCGACCGCCCCGACAGCGCGAACTCGGCACGCGAGCAGGCGGGCATGGCCACCGCGGGCGACGCCGTGCGGGCCGCCATTGCCGAGGGAAACCGGAAGTACGAGGCACAATTCGGGCACGTGTATCTGGTGTGCGCCACCGGCAGATCACCGGAGGAAATGCTGCGCATACTCACCGATCGGCTCGGGAACGAAACCGGCGCCGAAAGGCGCATCGTGCGGGCGGAATTGGCGAAGATCAATCGGATCCGGCTGCGGCGATTGCTGAACGAGGGCGACTGCTGAACGAGGAGGAGCGGTGAGCTCACTGAGTACGCACGTGCTGGACGCGGTGCGCGGAACGCCCGCCGCCGGGATTTCGGTGACGCTGTTCGAGGCGAGCGGGGCGGAATTGACGACCGGCGTCACCGATGCCGACGGGCGGATCGCAGCGCTGGCGGGCGACCTGCCCGCCGGGACCTATCGGCTGTCCTTCGGCACCGGGGACTATTTCGCGGCCCGGGCCGTCGAGACCTTCTATCCGGAGGTGACCATCGCGTTCACCGTGACCGGTGAGCGGCACTATCACGTGCCCTTGCTGCTGTCCCCCTTCGCGTTCTCGACCTATCGGGGCAGTTGACCGCCACGGGCTAAGGGTCGTCGGCCGAGAGGCGGGCCAGATCGGCCCGGACCTGATCGGCGCGTTTGACGCCCATACTCTCGTAGAGGGTGAGGGCCTTGCGGAGGAATTCGCAGGCGCGCGCGGTCTTTCCGGCGCGGGCGGCGATATCGGCCAGGGCGTGCCAGGCGTCGGCCTCGCCGTGCACGTCGCCGCCGCGGCGGGCGATATCGAGGGAATCGGAGTAGCAGCCCTGCGCGGCGTCGAGGTCATTGGAATCGCGTTCGATGTGCCCGTGACCGCGGAGCGCGTCCACCCGCAGCAGGGTGTCGCCGATCTGCAGGCCGATGCGGTTCGCCTCGTCGAATTGGTCACGGGCGGTGGCGAAATCGCCGCCGACGCGATTCACATTGCCCAGACCCCACAATGACCAGCCGCGGCTGTAGTTGTCGTCGATCTGCTCGGCGATGGCGAGGGCGGCGCTGTAGAAGCGGCGCGCGGTGACGGGGTCGCCGCCCAAGCGCTCGATGTGGCCCAGCCCGCGCAGCGTATCGCCTTCGAATTTGGGGTTCTGGAGCTGGCGGGCGATGCCGAGCACATCGGCGTAGGCCTGCCGGGCCCGGTCGTAATCGCCTATGTGCCTGGTGACTTCGGCGTAACCCCAGAGCGCGGCGGCCTTGCGCGGCGGATCCTCGACCGCTTCGGCAATGGCGTGCGCCTCGTTGAAGCATTTCGAGGCGACGTCGTAATCGCAGGCCAGGCGGTGCACGGTGCCGAGTCCGTAGAGCACGTCGCACTCGGCGATCCGGTCGCCATTGCCGCGGGTTATATCCAAGGCGCGCACGAACATTCGCTTCGCATCCGACCAATGGCCCAGCCCGGACAGGTGCGAGGCGAGCAGCCGGGCCAGCTCGCCGGTGTCCGCGCCCGACCCCGAGGCCTGGATACAGCCCAGCAGCATCTCCCGTTCCCGGGTGAGCCATTCCCGGGCCTGTGCGATCTCCTCCGGCGGATCCGGGCTGGGCGGATTCGGGAAACTGCCCGCCACATCGAAAGGCCGTGGCGCACCGACCGGTTGCGCGATCTTCACGCTGTAGCGGATGAGCCGCCCGACCGCCGCCGTGTGCTCGCTGGGCAGATCCTCCTGCGCCGCCTGGGCGCGGGCGAACAACCGGGTCACATCGTGAATGCGATAGCGCTGCCCGCGCGGACCGCTGCCCGCCGCGTCCAGCAGGCCCACCTCGAAGATGCGGCGAATCAGCGCATGCGCCGCCTCCTGCGACAGATCCGCCATGGCGGCCAGGGTTTCGGCGCTGATCTCCGAGCCCGGGAACCAGCCCAGCAGCCGCACCGCGCGCCGCAGATCCGGCTCGGACAAGCGCTGGTACGACAATTCGAAAGCGGCGCGCAGGGTTTCACCCTCGGCCGAGAAGCGGGCGAGGATATCGGCGGCGGGCGACTCCTCGGCGGCGGGGCCGTGCTCGAGCCGATCGCGCAGCTGCTGGAACTCCCGGTCGGCGGCGGCGAGCATATCCGGACCGCCGTGCGCGAGCTGACCGGCGATCAGGCGCAGCGCCAAGGGCAGCCGGCCCGCCGTCTCGAGAATCCGGCGCACCGCCCCGACGTCGTAGCCGGGCGGCAGCTGGCTCAGGGTCACCAGCAGCTCCTCGGCCTCCGCGCGCGGCATGGCATTCAATTGCAGCGGCGCGGCCCCCACCAGTCCGGTCAGCTTGCGGCGACTGGTGATCAGCACGAAACAGCCCGGCGCGTGCGGCAGCAGATCCCGCACCTGCTTGGAGTCGAGCACATTGTCGAACACGATGAGCATGCGCCGATCCCGCATCTCGAACCGCCAGCGCTCCGCCCGCCGCGCCTGGTCCGGTTCGATGGTCTCCGGCGGCACCCCGATGCGCAGCAGCAACTGCTCCAGCACCCCCGCCGGGGTGCGCGGCGTCCGGCCCTCGGTGTGACCGCGCAGGTCCTCCCAGATCCAGCCGTCCGGATAGCAGCCGGAATGCTCGGTCACCACATTGCGCGCCAGCGCGGTCTTGCCCATGCCCGCCAGGCCGTTGATCACGTGCACCGCGGGCCGATTCGCCGCCAGATGCTCCCGCACCCGGCGGAACAATTCGGCGCGTTGCTCCTCGCGGCCGACGAAAAGCATTGTCTCCTCGGGAATCCCGCGCCAGGTGGGCAAGGCCGTGCAGCGCCGTGCGACCGCTTCCCGGAACGCCCCCACATCCGCGGCGGGCATATTCAGCAGATCCGTCGTGTCCACCAGCTGATCCCAGCTGGTGCGATAGATCGCGGCCAGATTCTTCAGCGCCTCCACCGTCGGCCGCGGCCGGTTGCGCCCGTCCTTGGGCCCGGGCCAGGATTCGTACTCCGAAATCCGCGCGGCCTTCATCGGCGCCGTGGGCTTCCCGGTGAGCCGGTTGTACTCCGCGGCCACCGCCTCCTGGGTCAGCTCGTTCGCCAGCCGCCACGCCTTGCGCGGCCGGCACCCCCGATGCCGCAATTCCGCCGCCAGATGCTCCAGCAGTTCATGCTCGCGCAGCCCGATGCCGAGCAGAATCCGGCGCAGTTCCTTCCGCGCCTCGGCGCCGACGACATCGGATTCACCGTTCTGGGGCACGGTGTGCCTCCCCGCCTCGGCGGCCGCGCGGAATCCACCGCGGCCGCTGTGAATATTTCCTTGGTACCGCGCCGATTTCAGCTGGTCAAGGTCAGGTGATACGCCAAGAAATTCCGGGCGGCGCTGGGATTCGAAGTGACTCGCGATCTCGCGACCATGGAGCCACCACCAGGACCGGCGAAACAGGGGGCGGTCCGACCGGGCGGAAAGGATCGGGTCAATGGCAATCAACGCTTCCAACTGGCTCATCACCAGCGATGTGGCGCAGGAGGTCGCCTTCCGGGTGGACGTGCCCGAACCGCGACGCGGCCGCTGGGTGCTGTCCTACCTGCCCACCTCCATGCGCCTCACCCGCGAACAGGCCATGGCCGGCGTGGTGCTGGCCGAAATGGTCATTGCCGGACTGCTCGACCCGGGCGGCGAATTCGACGGCGAGATGGCGACACTCAACGCGGGCATCCTCGGCGTCACCCTCACCGATGTCATGTGCCTGCTCGCTTTGCGCGGCGACGACCGGGAGGGGGAGGCGTCAGGATCCACCGGATCCTGGCGCCGCCCGCAGGGCCGCTGCGACGCCGCTCGCCGCGATCGGCACCGCGACGGCAGCGGAGCCACCCGATGATCCTCGATCTCGGACCCTTCGTCTTCGTCATGCCGCTGCCGCGCTTGCACGCCGGCTGGTTCGCCGGATTGTTCACGGCCGTCATTGTTTTCGCGGTCATGGTGATGCTCGTCGTGGCGACCAGCTGCGGCGGCCCGACCGCCACGCACCCGGGGGAGGAGGGCGTTCCGCAGACACGGGTGGCGGGTGACTGCCACCCGTTCTGCGGGACGTTACCGCTCGGCGCGACGTCGCCTCCCGGCCAGGCGATTTCACCCGAGGAGGAGTAGGCCACGGCGTCCTGCTCCTGAGGGCGGATCGCCGTTACGCCGACAGGTGCAGGGCGTCGGTGACGGCGGCGAAGGCTTCGTGAAGGCGCGCGAGCAGGTCGGTGCGGCCACCGGCCCCATTGGCGGCAACCCAGCCGCGGCCGGCGATGCTCCAGCAGGTGGTGGTCAGCTCGGCGAGGATGCGCGGCCGCAGATCGCCGTCGGGCAGGGCGAGCTTGTCGCGCAGCCGCTCGACGACCTGCTGCTCCACGCCGGAACGGGTGTAGTCCACGTGGCCGAGCAGGCTGGGCGCGGTGAGGATCAGGCGCCGGGTGGCGATATAGCGCTCGTCCCAGTCCTCCGGTAGTGCGGTGGCGGTATCGATGAGGGTGTCGCGCAGTGCGGTGAGCAGTGGCCCGGCCAGCTCCCGGTCGGCCAGCGCGTCGAGATAGCCCGTCCACAGCTCGTTCTCGGCCTCGATGGCGACGGCCTCCTTGGTCGGGAACGCCCGGAAGAAGGTGCTGCGCGAGACCTCCGCCGCATCGACCAGTTCTTCGACAGTCGTTGCGGCGAAACCTTTTTCGGTGAACAGCCGCAGTGCTGCGTCGGCGAGGGCGCGGCGGGTGCGGATCCGCTTGCGTTCGCGCAGTGGCAGGGCGCGGTCGTCGATGGCCATACCGGCATCCTAACGCGAGACGAGCCTCAGTCACGAATGAAACTCAGCCAAAATTGATACTTGCGCACGTATGGAACTGAGTGTCAGAATTTAACTCGTCACCGAGCACCACCCTCACCGAGGAGATCGCAATGAGCACCACCGCCCCCGCCACTCTGAACCCGTCGATCATCGGCCGGGCCGAGAAGCATCACACCGCCGTCCTGACCCGCGCACTGGCCGGCACCACACTCGACGAGAAGCAGTGGATCGTGCTGAACCAGGCCTTGGCCGCGGGTGCGCCGGTCGAGCGGGCCGCCCACATCACCCGCATCGCCGGACTGACCCAATGGAATCCCGCGGACGTCGAGACCGCGGTGGCTGCGCTACTCGACGCCGCCCTGCTGCGAACCGCTTCCGGCGAGCTGATCGAGCCGACCGACACCGGCACGGCCCTCGCCGCCAAGGTGCGCGCCGAATCCGGCGCGATCGTGCAAGCCGCCTACGGCGCGGTCGCGCCCGAGGACCTGGCCACCGCGGCCCGCGTCCTCGCCACCATCACCGCCCGCATGGCGGAGGAACTGGCCCGCGCGTGACGGTATCGCACCGCCCTCGCTCGGATCGGCAAGTGAGAATAAAGCGGCGGCACGGGATTTCCCCGCGGTGGAACTGCTGGCGGACGGCCCGTTGCACGCCAGGCCATTCGCTCAAGCGAAGAGGTCGCGCACGAACGGGAGTGAATCGACCAGGGAGGCATTGACCGCTCCGCTGTGGTCCGCGGCGTAGGTGCGCAGAGTGAAGGGCTGGCCGTTGGCCTGCACCTTCGCCGCGAAGGCCAGCGTCGCCGGGGTGATCACGTCGGTGTCCTGCAGACCCTGGCCCATGAATACCGGCTTGTCGTAACCGGTTTCGGGCAGGCCCAGGTAGCCGGCGAGCAGGCCGGGCAGATTCGGGATCTGGGCGAAGGGGCGGGCGAACAGATCGCCCAGGATCACGCGCTGCGCGCCGAGTTCGTCACCGATGGGGTCCAGGCAGGACTGGCTGGAGCGGTCGAGCCAATAGCGGCCCGAATCGGTCAGGTAGGACTCGATATTCAGGTCCGGGTAGGTGGTGCGCAGGCCGTTGAGGATGTAGAGGATGTACGCGGTGATGTGGTTGCCCAGTTTGATGGGCGGCACGTTCGGGCCCAGCGGGAGCATGGCGTTCTCGATGTACGCGGGAACGCCGGTGCCGACCGCACCGCGGTAATCCAGTTCCGGGCCGCCGAATTCGGTGGCGTAACGGGCGGTGGTGACGGCCGCGCCGCCGCCCTGCGACTGCCCGACGACCACCCATTTGCTCGCCAGCGACGGGTAGTGGCGGGTGGCGGCCTTGACGGCGTCGACCACGTTGTGCGCCTCCACGATCCCGTTCAGGTACGGATGGTCGCCGGGTGTTCCGAGGCCCGCGTAGTCGGCGGCGACAATCGCGTAACCCTGCCGCAGCCAGGTCCCCAGATAGGCCCAGTCGCGTTCGCGGGCCGCGGGTCCGGCAATGGAATAGGCGCAGTCGTCGCCGAGCCCGACCGTTCCGTGCGCCCAGGCTATGACCGGCCAGCCACCGGCCGGCGCTGACCCGGGCGGGAAGTAGACGGCCGCGCTCGCGGTTGTATACGCCTCACCCACGGTCGTACTGGTGTAGAGGATCCGTTCCGAACGCACCGATCCGGGCAGGATCGCGGCCTCCGCGAGGGGCTCGACCGCAGTGACCGCGCCGGTGCCGGGGACCGGGGTCGCGAGCGTCGGCGAGCCGCTGACCAGCGCGGCGATCGAAGTGACCGCGAGAGCGGCCGTGCACAGCCATCGATTCCGCATGGGTTCCTCCTCATACCGCTGTGACGGCGCGGCAGCCCTGGACATGCGATCAGATTAGGCCGTGTTTCGGACCCCGGGTGGCCTGCCCCACAACCATCAAGATCACAATCGACTGTGAAGGTGCTCACAAGTCGTCGGTTCCCGGCGAGTCGGGTTCCGGTGGCCGCGATCACGCTAACAGTACGAGCGTTATGCAAAACTGCACGTCAGGCCTACCGGCGAGTAGATTCCCCCGCTGCAATTAACAGGCAAATTTCGCAGAGTTAGCAATGAGCAGGCGAAACCTAGCGGGGATTCACACTTGCAACAGGTAGACGCACATTTTTTCCTGTGCCATCGTGTGGAAGTACACCCCGCGGGCCTAGCAAGCCTGCAAATTGCCGCTCCAGCAGAGATCGGATTCGCGAGAGTCCGGCGAGCGGGGCAACCGAGACCGAACGAAGAAGTGGAGTCAGAGATGTCGACTGTCGGCACCCCGAAGACCGCTGCGGAGATCCAGAAGGACTGGGACACCAACCCGCGCTGGAAGGGCATCACCCGCAACTACACCGCCGAGCAGGTTGTGAAGCTGCAGGGCACCGTCGTCGAGGAGCACACCCTCGCCCGCCGTGGTGCCGAGATCCTCTGGGATCTGGTCAACAACGAGGACTACATCAACTCCCTGGGCGCCCTCACCGGCAACCAGGCCGTGCAGCAGGTCCGCGCCGGCCTGAAGGCCATCTACCTGTCCGGTTGGCAGGTCGCCGGTGACGCCAACCTGTCCGGCCACACCTACCCGGACCAGTCGCTGTACCCGGCCAACTCGGTTCCGTCCGTCGTGCGCCGCATCAACAACGCGCTGCTGCGCGCCGACGAGATCGCCAAGGTCGAGGGTGACACCTCGGTCGCCAACTGGCTGGCCCCGATCGTCGCCGACGCCGAGGCCGGCTTCGGTGGTGCGCTGAACGCCTACGAGCTGCAGAAGGCCATGATCGCGGCCGGCGCCGCGGGCGTGCACTGGGAGGACCAGCTGGCCTCCGAGAAGAAGTGCGGCCACCTGGGCGGCAAGGTGCTCATCCCCACCCAGCAGCACATCCGCACCCTGACCTCCGCGCGTCTGGCCGCCGACGTCGCCGACGTGCCGTCGGTCATCATCGCCCGCACCGACGCCGAGGCCGCCACCCTCATCACCTCCGATGTGGACGAGCGCGACCGCGAGTTCCTGGACGGCACCCGCACCCCCGAGGGCTTCTTCGGTGTGAAGAACGGCATCGAGCCCTGCATCGCGCGTGCCAAGGCCTACGCCCCCTACGCCGACCTGATCTGGATGGAGACCGGCGTGCCGGACCTCGAGGTCGCGCGCAAGTTCGCCGAGGCCGTCCGCGGCGAGTTCCCGGACCAGCTGCTGGCCTACAACTGCTCGCCGTCCTTCAACTGGAAGGCGCACCTGGACGACGCCACCATCGCGAAGTTCCAGCGCGAGCTGGGCGCCATGGGCTTCAAGTTCCAGTTCATCACCCTGGCCGGCTTCCACTCGCTGAACTACGGCATGTTCGACCTGGCCTACGGCTACGCCCGCGAGGGCATGACCGCCTTCGTCGACCTGCAGGAGCGCGAGTTCAAGGCCGCCGCCGATCGCGGCTTCACCGCCATCAAGCACCAGCGTGAGGTCGGCGCCGGCTACTTCGACACCATCGCCACCACGGTCGACCCCAACACCTCGACCGCGGCGCTGAAGGGCTCCACCGAGGAGGGCCAGTTCCACTGAGTTGGAACCGGTTTCGAGGACCTGATCCGGGGCGGTAGTCGCATCACACCTTCCGCCGCCCCGGACCCTCGAACCCGTCGAGGGGGACGTCAGTCCCCTTCGACGGTGTTCATCCGCCCTTCCCGTCGACAGCCCCGGCGGGGAGGGCATTTTCCTATAGCTTTTGAAATCAAGACCTTAAGAAGGCGCAGGGTCGCACCGTTAGTCCGACGCCTTCACCCATAGCCACGACGGCCAAACACAGCAGGAGCGGGACGTGAGCAGCGAAAAGATTCAGCGCGTCGGCATTATCGGCGCCGGACAGATGGGCGCGGGCATCGCAGAGGTCTGCGCCCGGGCACACGTCGATGTGCTCGTGTTCGAACAGACCCGTGAGCTGGCCGCCGCCGGCCGTGCCCGCATCCTGCGGTCGCTGGACCGCGGGGTGTCCAGCGGCAAGATCACCGAGCGGGAGCGGGAGCAGGCGGCCTGGCGGCTGCGCTTCACCTCCGACCTGGGTGACTTCGCCGACCGCCAGCTGGTCGTCGAGGCCGTGCTGGAGAACGAGGAAGTGAAGACCGCGATCTTCGCCGAACTCGACAAGGTCGTCACCGATCCGAACGCGGTGCTGGCCTCCAACACCTCCTCCATCCCGATCATGAAGATCGCCGTCGCCACCAACAACCCGGAGCGGGTGGTCGGCATGCACTTCTTCAACCCGGTGCCGGTGCTGCCGCTCGTCGAGCTCATCACCACCCTCAAGACCTCCGACGCCGTCACCCAGCGCGCCGAGCAGTTCGCCTCCGACATTCTCGGCAAGCAGGTCGTGCGCTCCGCCGACCGCTCCGGCTTCGTGGTCAACGCGCTGCTGGTGCCCTACCTGCTCTCGGCCATCCGCATGGTCGAATCCGGTTTCGCCACCAAGGAAGACGTCGACAAGGCCATGGTGCTGGGCTGTGCCCACCCGATGGGCCCGCTCGCCCTCACCGACCTGGTCGGCCTCGACACCGTGAAGTCCATCGCCGACTCCATGTACGCCGAGTTCAAGGAGCCGCTGTACTCCGCCCCGCCGCTGCTCATGCGCATGGTCGAAGCCGGCCTGCTGGGCAAGAAGACGGGCGCGGGTTTCTACCAGTACAACCGGTAGCGATCGGCACTCGGGTACCGGATTTTCCCGCCCCGTCGGGGCATAAGCTGCAAATAAAGGGTCGGTGTCACCGGCCGACCCGCCCCGGGTTCGACAGAGTCCACCCGGTTTCAGGGCGCAGAACTGTGCGGCGCGCACCCCTCGTGGTGAGCGCCGCACAGGTGACTTAAGGAGGAGTGGCGCGCTCATGGCCAACGTCACCGATGGCTTCGGATCGAGCATCCTGGGCTATCCCCGCATCGGACCGCATCGCGAACTCAAGCGTGCCCTGGAGTCTTATTGGCACGGGACGCTGGATCGGGACGCGCTGCTCGCGGTCGGGCGGGAGATTCAGGAAACTCAGTACCTGGAGCTGGCCGCCACCGGCCTCACGCAGGTCCCGGGCAACACCTTCTCCTTCTACGACCACGTGCTCGACAATGCGCTGCTGTTCGGCGCGGTGCCGAAGCGGTTCGAGCCGTATCGAGAAGGCTTGCACCCGCTCGATTTCTACTTCCTGATGGCTCGCGGACGGCCGGATCTGCCGCCGCTGGAGCTGGTGCGGTTCTTCAACACGCCGTACCACTACCGTCAGCCCGAACTCGACACCGATACCGAATTCTCGCTGCACCCCGAGGCTCTGCTCGACGAGTTCGATCGCGCCAAGGCCGCCGGCATCGAACTGCGCCCGGTGGTGCTCGGCCCGCTGTCGCTGCTGCTGCTGTCGAAGACCGGGCACGTGCCCGGTGAGACCGAATTCGACAAGCTGGTGCTGCTGGACAAGCTGCTGCCGGTCTACGAGGAGCTGTTCGAGATCCTCGCCAAGCGCGGCGCCACCTGTGTGCAGCTGGACGAGCCCTGCTTCACCAGCGACCGCTCGCCGTCCACCCTCGAACTGTTCGAGAAGACCTACCAGCGGCTGTCGAAGGCGCCGCTGCGCCCGCGCATGCTGGTCACCGGCCAGTACGGCGATTTCGGCGAGGCGCTGGAGATCCTGGCGCGCAGCAATGTCGAGGCCATCGGCCTGGACCTGGCCAGCCACCGGATCCGGCCCGATGAGCTGGCCAAGATTCCGGGCATCAAGCGCAAGCGGCTGTACGCGGGCGTCATCAGCGGCACCAATGTGTGGCGCGCCGACCGCTACGTCACCCTCGACTACCTGAACCAGCTCGCCCAGGTCTGCCCCGACATGGTGGTGTCCACCGGGTCGACGCTGCTGCACGTGCCCTACGACCTGCTGGTCGAATACGAGCTCGAGGATCACGTCGCCGACCGCCTGGCCTTCGCCAAACAGAAGGTCCTGGAGGTGGTTTCGCTCGCCAAGGCGCTCACCGAGGGCCCGAACGAGAAGTGGCGCAAGCGTCCCCGCGAGGTGCACTTCAAGCAGAAGCACGCCGTGCGCCAGCGCGTCTACAACGTGACCCCGCAGATGCGCGAGCGCGAACCCTACGAGACGCGAAAGATCGCGCAGCAGGCCAGGCTTCGGCTGCCACTGGTTCCCACCACCACGCTGGGCTCGTTCCCGCAGACCAATGCCATCCGCCAGGCCCGCTACGACCTGGGCCAGGGCCGGCTGTCCTACGACGACTACCGCAAGCGCATCGAAGCCGAGATCGAGTCGACCATCCGCCTGCAGGAGGACATCGGCCTCGACGTCCTCGTGCACGGCGAGCACGAGCGCAACGACATGATCCAGTACTTCGCCGAACTCATGGATGGTTTCGCCACCACCCACTTCGGCTGGGTGCAGGTCTACGGCTCCCGCTGCGTCCGCCCGCCGATCCTCTACGGCGACGTGTCGCGGCCGAAGCCCATGTCGATCGAGTGGATCACCTACGCCCAATCCCTCACCGACAAGCCGGTCAAGGGCATGGTCACCGGTCCGGTCACCATGCTGGCGCGCTCCTTCGTCCGACAGGACCAGCCGCTCTACGAGACGGCCGACCAAGTGGCCCTTGCCATTCGGGACGAAGTGGTGGATCTGGAGAAGGCCGGCATCGCCATCATCCAGGTGGACGAGCCCTCCATCCGGGAGCTGCTACCGCTGCGCGCCAAGGGCCGCGCCGAGTACCTGCGCTGGGCCGTCGGCGCCTTCAAACTGGCCACCTCCGGCGTCAAGGCCGAAACCCAGATCCACACCCACATCGGCTATTCCAGCCGCGAGGACGTGGTCCAGGCCATCGACGAACTCGACTGCGACGTCACCGCCATCGTGGCTACCCGCTCCATCGAATGGGTCCTCAAGGCGCTGACCGACGACTGCGCCGAAGGCCACGGCCTGACCCACGGCGTCGGCCCGGGTGTGTACGAGAGCCGCTCGGCCCGCATCCCGGACATCGACGAGCTGGACGAATTGCTCACGGCCGCAGCGGAAGCCGTCACCCCCGAGCGCCTGTGGGCCAACCCGGACGGCGGTCTGAAGACCCGCCACCACTGGCAGCTGGACCCCTCCCTGCGCAATATGGTCGCGGCCGCCCGCCGCGTGCGCCGGCGCGCCGAGGCGTCCGGCAAGTAGCGCTCGGTACATCACGACAAACGGCGGCACGGGATCGAAATCCCCGTGCCGCCGTTTTATTGTCACTTGCCGATCCAGTCGAGGTAGGTGCGATGCCATCGAGGACGCGGGGCTATATATATTCTACCTAATTGTCTATAATCTATACATGGCGTTGAGTATCAAGCATCCGGAAGCCGACCGGCTCGCGCGGGAACTGGCCGCTCGAACCGGAGAGACCATTACCGACGCAGTCGTTATCGCGCTGCGTGAGCGGCTCGCACGCGAAACGGGTCGCTCTACGTCCGTGCCGTTGCGCAAGGAGTTGGCGGCGATCCGTCAGCGATGTGCCGCGCTGCCGGTCGTCGACAGTCGCGCCGCCGAGGAGATCCTCGGCTATGACGAGCACGGCCTGCCCAGCTGATGGTGATCGACACGTCAGCGGTTGTCGCCATGCTGAACAACGAGCCCGGCGCTGAGCGCTACGAGGCTGCGATCGAGTCCGATCCGGTGCGCCTGATGTCAACCGCGACCTACCTCGAGGCATCGATCGTCATCGAAGCCCGCTTCGGCGAACCCGGCGGACGCGAGCTGGATCTGTGGCTACACCGCGCCGGCGTGGAGCTGATCGCCGTCCACCCTGAGCATGCTCACCGGGCTCGACTCGCCTACCGGGAATACGGCAAGGGGCGCCACCCCGCGGGACTGAACTACGGGGACTGCTTCTCTTACGCGCTGTCCAAGGTCAGCGGGGAGCCTCTCCTGTTCAAGGGTGATGACTTCCCGCGCACTGATATCACCGCCGTCCAATTGCCTGATCTCGACGACGAAGAGGCTGACCACATCGCCTGACTTGACGGAGTGGCACCGCTAGCAGGTGGAACGCCGGTACTCGCAACGTCGCTGGGGTCAGCGGTAGTCGGCGATTGTCCAGAGGCGGAGGGTTTGGTCGGCGCTGCCGGTGGCGAGGAGGGTGCCGTCGGGGGTGAAGGCCACGGCGTGGACGGCGGCGGTGTGGCCGGTCAGGGGGTTGCCGATGGCGACGCGGGTTGCCATGTCCCACAGGCGGATTGTGCCGTCGCGGCTGCCGGTTGCCATCACACCGCTGTCGGGGGAGAAGGCTACCGCGAGGATGGGTTCGCTGTGGCCGCTCAAGGGGGTGCCGGAGAGTTTGTGGGTTGTCATGTCCCACAGGTGGATTGTGGCGTCGTCGCCGCCGGTGGCGAGCAGGGAGCCGTCGGGGGTGAAGGCGAGGGTGCGGATGGAGCCGTTGTGGCCGGCGAGGGGGAAGCCGGAGGAGGCTCCGGAGGCGGTGTGCCAGAGGCGGGCGGTGGCGTCGGCGCTTCCGGTGGCGAGGAGGGCACCGTCGGGATGGAAGGCGAGGGTGCGGACCGCGCCGGTGTGGCCGGTGAGCGCGGCGACATAAGGCTGGCGGGTGGCCACGGTCCAGAGTTGGGCGGTGGTGTCCTCGCTGCCGGTGGCGAGGAGAGTGCCGTCGGGGCTGAAGGCGACCGATCGGATCATGTTGGTGTGGGCGGTGAGTGGGTTGCCGATGGGGGCGTGGGTGGCGAGGTCCCAGAGGCGGGCGGTGCTGTCTTCGCTGGCGGTGGCCAGGAGGGTGCCGTCGGGATTGAAGGCTACGGCGCGGATCGAATTGGTGTGGCCGGTGAGGGGATCGGAGGTTTGCTCGCCGGTGTGGACGTTCCAGAACTGGGTGGTGTTGTCCTTGCCGCCGACCGCCAGGGTGGCGTCGGGGCTGAAGGCCAGGGCCATGATCTGGGTGCCGAGAGCCAGTTCGGTCGGTGTGGCCGTTGCGGTGCCTCCGCCAGTGGAATCGCCCGAGTCCTTGGCGTCGCGGGAGGTGAGGGCGAGGGTGGTGGCGGTGGCGGCGCCCAGCGCGAGGGCGGCCGCGCCGCCGATCAGCAGCCTGCGGCGCGTGATCAACTGTGGCGCAGGGGGTTCTGCAGGCGCCGGCGTGCCTCGCGGGCCGAGAGGGTACGGGGGCGGCGTGCCGGGGCGGCCCGCGTGCGGCGACGGTGCGCTCGACTGGCCTGCCTGCGGTGACGGCGGTCCTGATCGGCCCGCGTACGGCGATCGGACATCCTGTCGGCCGGACGGTGCGGGCGTGAACGGTTGCCCGGACGCGGGCGTGAAGGGATGTGCCGGGGTGACGGGCTGCCCGGGGGCCGGGGTGCGGCTCGGTTGGGCGAAGGGGAGATCCGAGCGGCTGGGATACAGCGGGGCGGGTGGTTCGCGGCGGCCGTGGGGGGAGGGGGCGGTTTCGGCTTCGTGGCCGAACCAGACCGGGGAATCCCGGGTTTCGGAGAGTTCGTCCGGGTCTGCTGTGATCGGGAGGCCCGCCACGGTTTCGCCGGAGCGTTCGACGGCGTCGCGGGCGGCGGCGGAGAAGGTGGCGCAGTCCGGATAGCGGGCGTCGGGGCGTTTGGCGAGGACCGTGGCGAGGACGACGTCCAGGCCGCTGGGGAGGTCGGCGCGGAAGTCGCGGGGGCGTGGGGGTGGGGAGTGCAGGTGGGCGGCGATGACCGCGGCGTCGTCGGAGCGGGGGTAGGGCGGCTCGCCGGTGAGAAGTTTGAAAAGGGTGCAACCGAGGGAGTAGATGTCGGCGCGGTGGTCGACGGGGCCGCCGCCGAACCGTTCGGGGGCGGCGTAGGCGAGGGTGGCGCTGACCCGCGAACCGGTTTCGGAGTCCTCCAGGCTGCGGGCGATGCCGAAGTCGCTGACGACGGTGCGCAGCGGGCCGCGGATTCCCTTTTCCACCAGGAGGTTGGCGGGCTTCACGTCGCGGTGGACCACGCCGTAGCCGTGGGCGTGGTCGAGGGCCTGGCCGGCGTCGGTGATCATGCGCACGGCCTGTTCGGCGGAGAGGCGGCCCCCTTCGCGGGCGAGCAGGGCGGCGGCGTCGCCGCCCTCGACGTACTTCATGGAGATCCAGAGGACATCGTCGCCGGGGGAGTTGCGGTCGTAGATGGGGACGATATTCGGATGGTCGAGGGCGGTGATGAGGGCGGCTTCGCGTTCGAAGCGGGCGCGGGCCTTGTCGTCCTTGGCGAAGGCGTCGTTCAAAACCTTCAAGGCGACCAGTCGGTCCAAACGGGGATGGCGCGCCAGGTACACCACGCCCATGCCCCCGGCACCCAGCTGCCGTTCGATGGCGTAGCCCGCGAACATCGTTCCAGGTTGTAACCGCATCGGGCATCACCTCCCCGCAACCCGTGCGCCGTGACGCAACAGTACGCCGTGACCACTCACGATTCGGTCACGAATGCCCGTTTATCGTCTGGCGCACGGTGTTTCGATAACAGGAGGTAATCATGAACCCGAGCGAAAAAGGTGACCAGCCGCAGGACCCGCAGGGCCCCAAGCCGGGCAATCAGGCCAATGGGGACAAAGGCGACCAGGTGCATCCCGGACCGCCCTGGAAAACCGGGCAGTGACTCAGAAACCGGGCAGTGACTCGTCCGCGAACCGGCGGGGCGGTAGCGGAGTGCTCGGCCATCGAGCGACCGGCGGCTACGCTGCCGCCGTTTGCGCTATCGCCGTACCGCCGTTCGCGGCGTGACTCGGACCGTCGTCGGCCGGATCACGGGTATCAACGCCCTCAGTAACCGTTGCCGCCGCCATTGCCGCCGCCGTAACCGTTGCCGCTGTTGTGATCGCGCTTCCACTCGTCCCTGTAGTGCTTCCAGCAGTAGTCCCAGTCGTAACCACGGCTGTCCCGATCGCAGTAGTAGTGGTAGCCCCGGTCATTGTTGTGATTGTCGGCGGAGGCGATCCCCGCGCCCGCCGGGAGCGCGAAGGCCGCGGCGGCCAGAACGACGAGGGTGCGCTTCAGGGTGTTCGACATGTGAAGGTTCCTATTGCTTTCCGTGTGTCCGGGAGGTGTTTCCCTTGCAAGCAATAGTGCTGGTCGCGGGCTTTTCGTTCCGTATGCCGCTACACACTCACAGTGTGTTCGCCCCGACACTTCGATTCAGCCTCGCTGGAATCGCTCCTTGAGCGGTTTCCGTTGGCGCGGTTGCGATTTCATGGAATCGGTCGGCGCCTTCACCTCGTACCGCCGGATATAGGCCCCGATGAACGCCTGCCCGCTGGCCGTCACCGGAATGGCCAGCAGCGCCCCCGTCGCCCCGAACAGCGCCGCACCCGCCAGCACCGCCCCGAAGGCCACCGCCGGATGCATGTCCAGGGTGGTCGCCGTGATCCGCGGTTGCAGTACATAGTTCTCGAACTGCTGATACAGCACGATGAATCCGAGAATCCACAGCGCCGTGCGCGGACTCTGCGCCAGCGCCACCAGCACCGGCAGCGCCCCCGCCAGATAGGTGCCGACCGTCGGAATGAACTGCGAGACCACGCCGACCCACAGCGCCAGCGCGAACGCCGACGGAATATCGAGCACCCGCATGGCCGCGTAGTGCGCGATGGTCGAGCAGAGCGCCAGCAGCGCACGGGAATACAGATATCCGCCGGTCTTCTCCACCGCGATATCCCAGGCCCGCAGCACATGCTCCTGCCGCTTGGGCGGCAGCACCGAGCACACCGCATTGCGGAACCGCGGCCCGTCGGCGGCGAAGTAGTAGGTGAACAGCAGCACGCCGAGCCCTTGGAAGAGCACGCCGATGGCGGTGGTGCCGATGCCCCACACATCCCCGGCCAGCCCCACCACATAGGACTCCAGCGTGGAACTGGCCTCGGTGGCCCATTTGGTGATGTCGTCGCCGGACAGCTCGGCGTGGAACGTCGAGTTGATCCACTCGACGCCGTCCTCGGCGTACTGTGGCGCGTTCTGCACCAGCGCGGTCACCTGATCGACCACCAATTCGCCCATGGTCCAGACGAATCCGACCAGCACCACCAGCACGATCAGGAAGACCGCCCCGGTGGCCGGACCCCGCCGCCAGCCGCGCGCCGCCAGCCAGTTCACCGCCGGTTCGATGGCGAAGGCCAGGAACAGCGAGACCACCAGCACGGTGATCAGTCCCTGCAGCTTCTGCAATCCCCAGAAGGTGATGACGATGCCCGCGACCGTGACCGCCGCCAGCAGATAGGCCCGCGGCAACCAGGCCGGAATCACCGACGAGATGGATCTGGGTTCGGGCTGGGCGTCTTCTTCCTCGCGCTCGGACACACTGGCCAAGGTAATAGCGCGGCGGCCCGCCCGGTGGGAGGGCCGCCGCGGTGCGTGTTGCTAGATGGTCGCGGCGTCGATGACGAAGCGGTACCGCACATCGCTGGCGACCACCCGGTCGTACGCCTCGTCGATGCGGTCGGCGGAAATGGTCTCGATCTCCGCCCCGATCCCGTGCTCGGCGCAGAAGTTGAGCATCTCCTGGGTCTGCGCGATGCCGCCGATCATGGATCCGGCCAGCGAGCGCCGGTAGCCGGCAATGGTGAAAGGCTTTACCGCGAGCGGGTTCTCGGGCAGTCCGAGGATCACCAGCGTGCCGTCCAGGCGCAGCAGCTTCAGATAGTCGTCGATGGGCAGCTCGGCCGACACCGTGTTCAGGATCAGATCGAAATGCCCGCGCAGCTCGCGGAAGGTCTGCCGGTCGCTGGTTGCGTAGTAGTGGTGCGCGCCGAAGCGCTTGCCGTCCTCCTGCTTGCTCAGCGAATGCGACAGCACCGTCACCTCCGCGCCCAGGGCGGCGGCGATCTTCACGCCCACATGCCCGAGCCCGCCCATGCCGATAATGGCGATCTTCTTGCCCGGCCCGGCATTCCAGTGCCGCAGCGGCGAGAACAGCGTGATGCCCGCGCACAGCAGCGGCGCGGCCACATCCAGGCCGATGCCCTCGGGAATGCCGACCACGAAGCTCTCGGTCACGACGACCTGGGTGGAGTAGCCGCCCATGGTGTAGCCGCCGGGCTGCACCTCGGGCGGGACCGTCGTGTTGTAGGTCATGGTCGCGCCGGGGAGGCAGTACTGCTCCTCCCCGGCCAGGCACGGTTCGCATTTCGCGCACGAATCGACCATGCAGCCCACACCGACCCGATCGCCCACCTTGTGCTTGGTGACCGCGGAGCCGACCGCCGCCACCAGGCCCGCGATCTCGTGGCCCGGCACGCACGGATATTTGGCCCCGCCCCATTCGTCCCGGGCGGTGTGGATATCGGAGTGGCAGATGCCCGCGTACTTCACATCGATCAGCACGTCGTGGGGGCCGAGCTCGCGACGCTCGATGGTGAGCTTCTCGAATCGGCCATCCGGTGCGGAGACGCCATAGGCGGCAGCAGTGCTCATGGGCTCCATTGTCGCTCGCGCGCCCGGCGCGGCGCGCTCGGCGTCTGCCGACCGGTCGGCATGCTGTGGCAATGGCGATTCTGCTGGCACTGGTGTCGATGTGCTCGACGCTCATCGGTGGGCTCGTGGCCGTCCGCATCGGCGAGCGCAAACGCCTCGTCCTCGGCCTGGCCGCCGGGCTCATGCTCGGCGTGGTGGCCTTCGATCTGCTGCCGGAGGCCCTCGAGCAGGACACCCGCGTCGCGCTCGGCGTTCCCGTGCCGATCCTGGGCGCGGTGGTCGGCTTCTTCACCGTGCACATCCTGGAGAAGGGGGTGGCGCTGCACAGCGGTCACGAGGACGAATTCGGCGCCCACCACCACGATTTCGCCACCGTCGGCCTGCTGGCCGCCTCGGGTCTGGTGTTCCACAGTTTCCTCGACGGCCTGGGCATCGGCTTCGGCTTCCAGGCCGGGTCGGCGGTCGGCTTCGCGGTGGCGCTGGCGGTGATCAGCCACGATTTCGCCGACGGCTTCAATACCTTCACCATCACCACGCTCTACGGCAATGCCCGCAGGCGCGGCATCATCCTGCTCATCGCCGATGCCGTGGCCCCGGTGCTCGGCGCCCTCGTGGGCACGCTGGTCAAGGTCCCGGAACAGCTGGTCGGTATGTACCTCGGATACTTCGCCGGATTCCTGCTCTACCTCGCCACCGCCGATATCCTGCCGGAAGCGCACGCGGGCAAGCCGTCCAAGTGGCCGCTGTTGTGCACCCTGGCGGGCGTGTGTTTCATGCTCGCTGTGACCGCACTCAGCCACTGAAACTGGTACACCAGTAGGTACAGACACGCCCACGACCGACGGGCGAACGGCAGTCGGGAGGGTTCATGTACGGCCGCATCCTCGCACTCCTGCTCACCGCCGTCGTCGCGGTGACGGCCTTCCTCGGCTACCGCGGCGATCTCACCGGCTGGCCCTTCCGCGAGGACTCCGTCACCGCCACCCTGGTCGGGCCGCCGCTGCCGCCCCTGGACACCGAACGCCTCTCCGGCGTGGTGGAACCCGCGCTGGTCAATATCACCGCCGGCATCCGCCCCTACGGTCTGGGCGCGGCCGGTTCGGGCATCGTGCTCACCGCCGAGGGACAGGTGCTCACCAGCCATCACGTCATCAAGGGCGCGGATACCGTGACCGTGTCGGATGTCCGCACCGGCGCCACCCGGCAGGCCGTGGTGCTCGGCTACGACTCGGGCGCGGATATCGCGCTCATCGAATTGTCCGGGGCGGACGGCCTTCCCATCGCCCGCATCGGCAGTTCCGCACCGCTGCGGCTCGGCGACCAGGTGCTGGCCATCGGCAATGCCGGGGGCACCGGCACGCCCACCGCGGTCGGCGGCGCGATCACCGGATTGAACAGCGATATCGTGGCCCGTAATTCGGCCGATCTGAGCCGGAAGACCTTGCACGGCCTGATCGAAGTCGCGGCCCCGGTCAGCGCCGGGCAATCCGGCGGGGCGCTGGTGGACCGGTACGGGGCCATCGTGGGCGTGGTCACCGCCGCGTCAGGGGAACTGTCGAAGGCTTTGGGCAACGGCCCCAACGGATATGCGGTGCCGATCGACACCGCCATGGAAGTGGTGCACCAGATCCGTTCCGGCACACCCACCGACACCGTGCACGTGGGTCCCACCGCGACCCTCGGCATCGTCACCTCCGATGCGCAGCAGCCCGCCGGCGCGCGCATCGACGTCGCCGTCTACGGACAGCCCGCGTATGCGGCGGGGCTCGTCGAAGGCGAGGTGATCACCGCCCTCGACGGCCGCGAGATCCGCACCGCCCAGAATCTGAAGGCCGCGCTCAACCTGCACAAACCAGATGACGTGGTGGAGTTGCAGATCGCCGTGCCCGGCGGCGGCCGGCGCACGGTGAGCGTGACGCTCACCGTGGGCCCGCCGAATTAGAAGGCGGTCACCGCCGGCATGGCCAGCGACCGCCAGTGATCCTGGAACTGGATGTACACGATGAGGATGACCACCGCGTAGTACACGGCGACCACGGTCCACCGCCACTCCACCACGATCTGCAGGAAGCCGCGGGACTTGCCCCACAGCTGCCCGGTCACTATGGCCAGCAGCGGCGGCACCACCGCCCACACCACCATGCACCACGGGCACAGCGCGCGGATATTGAAGACCGCCTCGTAGATCAGCCAGCAGATGAACGCCACACCCAGCAGCAGGCCGAACCACAGCCCGCCCCAGATCCAGCGCGGGAAACCGATGCCCGCCACCGCGAGCACCCCGAGCGTCACCACCACCGAGAACCCGACCACGCCGATGATCGGATTCGGGAAGCCGAACGCGGCGGCCTGATCCGACTGCATGACCGTGGTGCACGCGACCACCTGGTCGATATTGCACAGCGGCTGGAAACCCGGATCGGTGAAGAGCTTGAACTTGTCGACCAGGAGCGTCACCGACGCGCCCCAGCCGATCAATCCGCCCAGCAGCAAGGGCCAGGCGGATCTGGGCGGAGCCGCGATCATCACTTGGCCGCGGCCTCGATGACCGATTTCAGGCCATTCGGGCTCATCAGCGACTTGCTGTCCTGCACCTGCTCACCATTGACGTACACCGACGGGGTGGACTTGATGCCGGTGTCGAAGACCGCCTTGGTCTCGTCCTTCACATAGGCGGCGTAGGTCTGATCCTTGATGCCCTGCGCCACCGACGGATCGGTGTAGCCGGCCTCGGCGGCGATGGCGATGAGCTGATCGTCGGTCATGCCCGAACCGCCCTCCTCGGGCTGCTTGTCGAACATGAGCGACAGCCAGTTCTGGAACTTCGACGGGTCGCTGGCCGCCACCACGTAGGCCGCATTGGCGGCGCGGGTGGAGAACATGTTGTTGCCGGAGGCCCGGTCCAGGAACGAGATGATGTTGTACTCGACCTTGGCGGTGCCATTGGCGACCGCCTCCTCGAGGGCCTTGGAGTTGGCCTGCTCGAACATCTTGCAGGCGGGGCACTGCATATCGGCCACGACCTGCACCCGGACCTTGGCGTCGGACTTGCCGACGACGACGGCCCCGCCCTCGGTGACGTTCGCCGGCTTCGTGCTGGAGCTCGAGACGACCGGTGCGAAGGCCCCCGATGCGTCCTTGCTGTCGGACTTGCGCATGGCCAGACCGATGCCGATCGCAGCGACGAGGCCGACCAGTACGGCGGCCACGCCCACCTGAATGAAGATCTTTCGATTGCGATCGGCCCGCGCCGCCTTCGCGAGCGGATTCTTGCGATCACCCGGCTTGCTGCTCACCTGTGCGCTCACCACGCCTTTCGTCGTCACGAATCGTGCGGGCCCCATCTTCGCCCGTGAACCTGAGAGATTCCTTTTGAAGCAGGTCTGGGGAACGGCGCGGTGCGGTCCGGATCACGCCGAGGCCAGCCGCGCCTTCTGCTCTTCCACATCGAAGTTCGCGGGCGGCCAGTCCAGCTTCAGCCCTTGCAGGGCGTCGATCAGTAGTTCGGTGACGGCCAGCCGCGAGTACCACTTGTGATCGCAGGGCAGCACGTGCCAGGGCGCGTACTCGGTGCTGGTGCGATCCAGGACAGCTTGGTACGCATCCTGATACGCGGGCCAGTAGGCGCGCTCATCGATATCGTTCGGATTGAATTTCCAGTATTTGTCGGTGCGCTCCAGCCGCTCCATGAGCCGGCGCTTCTGCTCCTCGAGCGAGACGAACATGGCCACCTTCACCACGGTGGTGCCGCTGTCCACCAGCTTGGCCTCGAACTTGTTGATCTCGTCGTAGCGCTTCTCCCACACCTCGGGCGCCACCAGATCGTGCACCCGCACCACCAGCACGTCCTCGTAGTGCGAGCGGTCGAAGACGCCGATCTGCCCAGCGCGCGGCAGCTGCCGGCGAATGCGCCACAGGAAGTGATGCTTCTTCTCCTCGGCGGTGGGCACGCCGAAGGCCGCGTGATCCACGCCCTGCGGATCGACCGAGCCGATCACGTGCCGGACGATGCCGCCCTTGCCCGCGGTGTCCATGCCCTGCAGCACCAGCAGCACATTGCGGGTGTCGCCGGAACGGCCGTTGGCGTAGAGCTTCTCCTGCAGATCCGACAGCAGCAGCGAGCGTTCGGCGAGCAGTTGCTCACCGGCGCGCTTGCCGCCCTGGAAACCCGGCGTGGCGGAGGTATCGAGATCGCGCACCTTCACACCGTCGGCCTGCAGGACGGTGGTGACCGGTTGCGACCACTTCGGCGTCTTCTCCGACTTCAGTGCCTTGTCCGACTTCGCCGATTTCCCGGACTTCGCTGCCTTCTTCTTCGAAGCTTTAGCCATCCCACATGGTTAACACGGGGTGTCCGATCGTGCAGGCAAGCGCGCCGAAAAGTTCAGCCGCGCGCAAACTCGCTCAGATCCGCGCCAGATACATGAGCTGTTCGGCCAATTCGGCATCGGTGACCGGGGTGAGCGTCAGATCCGTGGCGGTGGTGAGCAGGTAGCGGCCGTCCCCGGAGAAATCCAGCCAGGTGCGATGCCGGGTCGGCGGGGACAGCGGATTCGCGGGTTCCACGGTGACGGTGATGAATCCGCGCGCGTCCACCGGTTCCCGCAATTTGCGGCGGAATCGTTCACCCTGGTCGACGGCCGGTGCGGGACCCAGCACCGTCTGCTGCGATTCGCGCATGACGTCGAGCCGCCCCGCCGGCGCCGAACCGATGATCTCCACCAGTTCCTGCCCGAGCTGCTCGGCCGGGCACATCAGCACCGTCACGGTCTCCGGCAGCGCGACCAGAATGCCCGCCCGCTGCTGGGCCACCGCCGCGAAGGCGAGTATCCGGCGCGGATCCGGCCCGCTGGTGCGCTCGCCGTACAGCGTGACGGTGGTGGTGTCGGTGCGGGCGCAGAGCATGAGCGCGGCCGTCAGCTCCGGATCGATACGGCGCAGCAGATGATTGCGCAATCGCGGTGCGGCGGCGCTGCTCTCGGCCGGGATCGGCAGCGTGTCGAGCGGGTAGGGGCGGCGCTCCAGATCGGTTTCGCGGGTCCAGACCAGGGCGAACTCATCCGGGGTCAGCATCCATTTCACGTGGCCGACCCCCCTTCCTGCGGTACGACCTCCGTCCCGTTCGCGACCCTACCCGAGGGAATTCGCGGTGGGGACCGGTCCGTCAACGCCCCTTACTGTGACGTGGCGCACGGTATGTTTCCGTGCCGCGATATGCGATCATGCGTGTCGGTCGGCTGCCTAGAAGATCGACGGCGCTGCGCCGCAAGCGAATAGCCGGAGGTGGAGATGAAATCCGTGCTGCTGACGGCCGTGCTGATCACGGCGAGCGTGTTCGGCGCCGGTATCGCGACCGCCCTGCCGATTCCCTCGCTCCCCGGCGCCGAGACGGAATTCCTCGGGGAGCCCGCGCGGCCGCGACCGATTCCCGACGTGCCCGCGGTACCGCAGCACCCGGGATTGGCGGCCAATGGCAATGCGGGCATTCACAACGACGGCTGGATGACCGACACCTACACCCGGCCCGGGCCGCTCGGCATCGACACCCGGGTGGACTCCCTGCTGCTCGGCAGCGAATGCGGCTCCATCGCCTTCGATCGTGCGGGCCGGATCGTGGCCACCTGCCCGGGACTGAATCCCGGTCTGTATCTGATCGATCCGGCCCAGCTGCGGGTGCTCGGCAAGTACCCGCTGCCGGGACGCGGCGCCGGAGAATTCCTGCGGCCGGGCGCGTTCACGAATTTCGGGGGCGGCGCGTACTTCTCGCTCGACAACCGGGATCGCGCGGTGGTCGGCGCGAGCAACGGCCATGTGCTGGTGCTCGCCGAGAACCCGGCCGCGGACGGCTTCACCCTCGAACGCGATTACGACCTGACGGGTGCGCTGCGCGAGGGCGAAACCCTCAACTCGGTCCTGCCCGATGCCGACGGCCTGCTCTGGTTCGTCGCCAAGACCAATGGCGTGGTCGGCACCATCGATCCGGAAACCGGTGCGGTGCGGGTCATCCGGCTCGGCAATGGCGCGGACGGGCAGATCCAGAACTCCTTCGCGGTCGGCGCCGAGGGCGATGTCTACATCGCCACCAACCGTGAACTGCTGCGCTTCGACGCCGGGCCCGACGGCGCGCCGGACATCACCTGGCGCGTCACCTACGCCAACAGCGGGCAGCGCAAACCCGGCCAGGTGGACGACGGCACCGGCACCACGCCCACGCTGCTGCCCGGCGGCTACGTCGCCATCACCGACAATGCCGACCCCATGAACGTGGTCGTCTACCGCACCGCCCCGGCCGCCCAGCGCGAGGTCTGCTCGGTCCCCGTCTTCTCGAAAGGCGCGAGCAGTACCGAGAATTCGCTCATCGGCGCGGGCAATTCCCTGATCGTCGAGAACAACTACGGCTACACCGGCCCGGAAGCCACCATGGGCGGCGGGACCACCACGCCCGGATTCGCCCGCGTGGACATCGAGCCCGGCGGCGCCGGCTGCCGTCTGGTGTGGACCAGCACCACGGTGGCCGCGCCCAGCGTCGTTCCCAAGCTGTCCCTGGCCACGGGCCTGATCTACACCTACGCCAAGGGCGCGGAGATCACCGACCCGTGGTACTGGACCGCCCTGGACTTCCACACCGGAAATCTGGTGTGGCAGCGGCATTCCGGATCGGGCCCGCTGTTCAACAACAATTACGCGGGCCTGGCCCTCGGTCCCGACGGAGCCGCCTATCTGGGGACGCTCGGCGGTTTGATCACCGTGCGCGACGGCGGCCCGTCGTAGCGAACACCCCGGCTCAGATGGTGGTGACCTCGATGGTCATGCCCGCCTTGCGCAGCCGGTCGGTGAGCGCGTCGCCCATGGCCGAGGCGGGGGTGAGGATGCCCGCGATCTCGGGGAGCTTGTCGAAGGCCAGCGCCAACCCGGACTGGCCGAGCAGGACCGAGGTGGCCTGATAGCCCGGATCGCCCTGAGCGGCGAAGGTGCACAGGTACTTCGCGCCCGAGGTGGTGTGGGCGAAGGTGCGCATGGTGAACCAGCCACTGCGGCGGGCCTTTTCGTCCGGTCCGGTGCCGGGCTTGGGGACCACGCGGTCGAGCAGCTTGCGGCCGAAGCCCACGCGCGACAGGACCGCGCCGGCCGCCATGGTCGCCACGATGCCGCCGCTGATACCGGCCGCCACCAGCGGGGCCGCGGGCGAGGATCCGGCCGACATGACCTCGCGGTAGCGGAAGTTCTTGCCGTACGGCCAGCCCAGCAGCCCATTGGTGCGGCGCACGATCTTGGTGTTGTGCGCGGCCATGACGAAGGTCGCCACCCAGCCGCGCAGGCTCGGATCGATGTTCTCGGCGCGCTCCAGGGCCTGATCGGTCTGGCGGCCCACATCCGGATCCATGGTCTTGTCCGGGCTCAGCGAGTACGGATGCGACATGATCGAGGCCTTCTTCGGGTCGGCCGCAATGGCTTCCATCATGGCGCGACCGGAATCGACGGTGCCGCCGCTGACCCCGCCCTTGAGCGCGGCCACCAGGGTGGTGTCGGTGAGCTCGCCGGTATTGTCCGCGACACTGCGCTTGTAGAGCTGGTACACGCTCAGATCCGACGGAATCGAGTCGTAGCCGCAGGAATTCACGATCTTCGCGCCGGTCTCGGCGGCCTTGTCGCCGAAGCGGTCGATGCATTCGCGGATGAACAGCGGCTCACCGGTCAGATCGGCGTAGTGGGTGCCGTTCTCGGCGCAGGCCTGCACCAGCGGCAGACCGTAGCGCAGGTAGGGGCCGACGGTGGTGACGACGACCTCGGTGCGCGCCGCGAGCGCGTCCAAGCTGGCCTGATCGGTGGAATTGGCCTGTACCAGCTGCCATTCCGCGGCCGCCGGCCCGAGTTCGGCGCGCACGGCGGCGAGTTTCTGCGGCGACCGGCCGGCCAGGGCGATGCGCGCCCCGGCGGGGGCGGCCTCCCGCAGATACTCCGCGGTCAGTTTGCCGACGAAACCGGTCGCGCCGAATAGCACGATGTCGAATTCGCGTTCTGCCATGATGTTCCGTCCGTTTCTCGAGTTCGGGGTAATCCCGATGCGCCGCCCTGGAGGTTCGGGGGCGAAGCCCCTGAGAGTCCCGAGAGTTGGGTCAAGCCTTTGCGGCGCGCTTCTTGGTCTTCTTGGCGGGCGCGGTGGTGGGTGTGGCAGCCGGGCGGCCGGCCAGCCATTCGTGATGGGCGCGGCCGAGTTCGGTGACCGGATCGTCGCCGTAGAGCCATTCGCGGGCAATGCGATGCCAATTGCCGGTGGCCTCCAGTTGGCCGAGCATGCCGAAGGTGAGGAAGTCGGCGCGGCGTGAGAACAGGTGCTCCGGCGGCAGATTCTGCTGCTTCATGCCCGCGAACTCGCTCGCGCGCGGGTCCACCGCCAGCACGAACGCGCCCGAGGCCAGTTCGGGGGTGATGGTGAGCTCCTCGTCCACCAGCGCCCATTCGCAGGCCGCCAGCACGTATTCGAGGCACTCCTCCGGCGTGATCTCCTCCGGCGATTCGATGATCCCGCGTTCGACCATGAGATTGCGCAGATCTTCGGCCCGCTCCTCGGCGGCCGCGCGAATGCAGATGGCCTCGAACTGCACGTGCTCGGGATCCATCCGGTTGTAGAGCCCGAAATCCAGGAAGGCCACGCGCCCGTCCGGCCCGAGCAGCAGATTGCCCGGGTGCGGATCACCGCAGAATTCATTGAAGGTGAACAGCGAACCCACATAGAACCGGTAGATGATCTCGCCGATCCGATTGCGTTCCGCGGCGGGCAGTTCCCGGATCTCCTCGAAACCCTTGCCCGAGAAGTATTCGCTCACCAGCACCCTGGTGGTGGACAGCTCCGGCATGGTGCTGGGCACGAAGATGAACGGATGCCCGGTGAACAGTTCGGCGATCTGCTTCTGGGTGGTGGCCTCGGCGACGTAGTCGAGTTCGCTCTCCAGGTTCAGCCGCAGCTCGTCCAGCACCGCGGGCGTCACCCACGGCATGGCCTGCTGCAGGATCCGCCGGAACATGGCCAGGTTCTTCAGGTCCGCGCGCACGGCCGCGTCGATGCCCGGGTACTGCACCTTGACCGCGACCTCCCGGCCGTCGTGCAGCTTCGCCTTGTAGACCTGCCCGATGGAGGCGGCCGCAATGGGCTCCGGATCGAATTCCGCGAAGACTTCCTTGATGGACTTGCCGTAATCCTCCTCGATCACGGCCTGCATGACCTCGAACGACACCGACGGCGCGCTGTCGCGCAGCACCGCCAGCCGCCGCTGGAACCGCTCCCGATGCTGCGGCGGCACCAGATCCAGATCCAGCACCGACAGCATCTGCCCGAGCTTCATGGCTACGCCCTTCATGGTGCCCAGCACCATGACCATCTGCTCGGTCGCCCGGATCATGGATTCCTCGGCCATGCGCGCCCGCACCGCCTCCGACCGTCCCCGCATGGAACGCCGGGTGCGCTGCGCGCGTATGGCATTGCCGGCCACGGCCATTCCCAGCTTCGTCCCCCGCGCGAGCCTGGATGTGGGCAGCTCTTTCGCCATCAGTGACCCTCCATAGGAGCCGGCGCCCCCTTCGGAGCCGGCGCGGCGGATCACCCCGGTGTGCCCGCCTCGGTTCAGCCTAACCACATGACGATCATCGAGCCCAGCGTCGAAACGGCCAGGCTTTCCGGAGTCCGGATCAGTCCACGTTCTCCGGATCCGGCAGCACGTGCTGCCGGGAGTTGAACCACACGCGATCTCCGCCCGCGCGCACCATGCCCTCGATGGCGCTCCACGCCATCATGGTCAGGTAGTCGAGCATTTCCTCGCTGGACATGGTGCGGTTGGTGATCCACCAGTCCGTCGCCAGCTGCACGCCGCCGACCAGCACGTAGGCCCACAGCATGGCGCCTTCGGTCTGCACCTTGCGGTCGAAGGCCTTGTCGATGATGACGGCCGACACCACCTGCGCGAACAGCTTCTCGAAATCGGCGAGGGTGGAGGTGTCGGTGGACGCGCCATTGCCCATGATGAAGCGGTAGACGTCGGTATCGGCGTCCACGGTGTGCACGTACGCGGCGAGCGTATTGCGCACCAGCTGGTATTCGTCGAGATCATCGCTGATGGCCTCGTAGATGCGCGGCATCAGCGTGGTCTCGATGAACCGCTCCATGGTGGCGCGGGTCAGATCCTGCTTATCGGAGAAATACCGGTACAGCACGGTTTTCGAGACGCCGATCTCGGCGGCGATCTCGTCCATGCCCACATCCCCGCCGCGCTTGCGGATGGCGGCGAGGGTGCCGTCCACCAGTTCCTCGCGACGGTCGATCTTGTGTTGCTGCCAGCGCCGCTTCCGGCCGTCCACCCGGCCCGCCGTGCGGGTGCTGCCGGCGGCGTCGAGGGCGGCGCTCACGGTGCCCTTGGTGCTCACGCTTCCGTACCTCCTGCGAACCCCGCGCGGCTATCGGCGTCGACGACTGTGTGGGTAGACAGCGTGGGCTCCTTGTTCGCGTGTTGTGCTGGGCCTATTCAGCTTAAGCCTCGCATGCTCGGGTACGCCGTTGTTCGGGACCGGCCCGGTACGAGGGAGTAGGTCACAGCAAGCAGCAGAATGGAACATATGGAGCAACCTGCCGGCAGCGCCGGGGTACTCGAGAAGAGCGGGCGAGCGCCGAAGCCGACCGCCCCGCCGGGCGGAGCATTCGCCGACCTCATGGACGAGGAGGGCAAGAAGCGCGAACTCTGGCGTATGAAGGCCATCGCCACTGGATTCCTCCTGGTGGCGACGGTGATCTACCTGTTCTGCCGCTGGACCGAATCACGCGGCGCGGGCGGGGAGTGGGTGGGTTATGTGCGGGCCGCGTCGGAGGCGGGCATGGTCGGCGCGCTGGCCGACTGGTTCGCCGTGACGGCGCTGTTCCGGCATCCGCTGGGCCTGCCCATCCCGCACACCGCCATCATCCGGAAGAAGAAGGATCAGCTCGGTGCGGGCCTCGGTGATTTCGTCCGCACCAATTTCCTGTCTCCCGACGCCGTCGCGGAGAAGGTGAATTCCGCGCAGATCTCGCTGCGGCTGGGCCGCTGGATGGCCGATCCCGAGCATGCCGCGCGGGTCTCCGACGAGAGCGCCACCATTCTGCGTGCGGTGGTCGGCGTGCTGCGCGACGAGGACGTCGAGCAGATCATCGACCAGACCATCGTCAAACGCATTGCCGAACCGCTGTGGGGCCCGCCCATCGGCAAGGTGCTCGACGAGCTCATCTCCGAGAACCGGCAGGCCCCGCTGCTGGATCTGCTGGCCGAGCGCGCCCACCAGTGGGCTCTCGATTCGCAGGAGACCATCGACCGCATCGTGAATCGCGACGCGCCGGGCTGGGCGCCGAAATTCGTGAACTCGCTGCTGGCCGAGCGGATTTACCGGGAGCTGGTGGAATTCACCTGGAAGGTGCGCACCCAGCCCGATCACGAGGTGCGGCTGGCGGCCAATCGCTTCCTCGAGGATTTCGCGCACGATCTGCAATTCGACGACGCCATGATCAAGAAGGCGGAACGGATCAAATCCGAGCTGATGGGCCGCGAGGAGATCACCGGCCTGGCGCACGCGACCTGGCGCGCGGCCAAGCGGATGATCCTGGAATCGGCCGAGGACCCCCATTCCACGCTGCGCCGCAAGGTGCAGGAGAACGTGCAGACCCTCGGCGAGCGGCTCTCGACAGATCCGGAGATGCGCGACAAGGTGGACGGGTGGCTGGAGCGCGGCGTCCGGTATCTGGTCGCCAACTACGGCGACGAGTTCGCGACGCTGGTCAGCGATACGGTTGCTCGCTGGGATGGCGAGGAGGCCAGTCGCAAGATCGAATTGGCGGCGGGCAAGGATCTGCAATTCATTCGCATCAACGGCACGGTGGTCGGTTCGCTTGCGGGCCTGGCCATTTATACGGTTTCCCACGTGCTCTTCAATGGCTGATCGTTTGTCCAGAAATGGCCTCCGACGTGGCCGCCGGGCGTTTGCCCATCAAGTGCTAGCAGACTGCTTGCAAGAGCTAGCACCCCGTTCTAGAATTGACCGTACAACCGCCGGAAGGTGAGTGATGAAACACGATCCCGAGGTTCCCGAACCGGCCGACGGCGATAAGGCGGAGACGTCCGCCGACGCCGAAGACCTGACGGGCCGCGTCGCCAGCGCGGCACACGACATCGGGGGCTTCATCCGGGCGCAACGCGAGGCCGCCCAGGTCTCCTTGCGTCAGCTCGCACAGCTGGCGGGGGTGAGCAATCCGTACCTGAGTCAGATCGAGCGCGGACTGCGAAACCCGTCCGCCGAGGTGCTCGCGCAGATCGCGAAGGGTCTGCGGGTGTCCTCGGAGGTCTTGTACATGCGGGCCGGGTACCTCGAACAGAGGCCGCACGGCCCGGTCCGGGACGCACTGCTGGCCGATACGCATCTGACCGAACGCCAGAAACAGGTGCTCCTGGATATCTACGAATCGTTCCGCCGGGAAAACCAGGCGAACGAGGACCGAGGGGACGCGACGGACCCGAAGGGGGGCGTCCCAGGGGGAAAAGAGGGCCGTGACGCCCTCAGGGACAACGAGGTTCCGCACCGCACCGAAGTTCCGCCACGCCAGGAGAACGAATCATGACCGAACCCAGGATCAGCACCGCCACCGTGACCAAGCCGCTCTACGCCGGCATCGGCGCCGGTGACGCCATCTACGCCTCCTTCCTCGACATTGTCGAGAAGCTGCGCACCCGCGCCCAGTCCGCCGATGTCAGCGGCCGCGTCGAAGAGGCCCGCGAGCGCTTCGCCAACCTGCCGGCCGATGTCCAGGAGCAGGTCGAGGTCATTCGCCAGCGCGTCGCCGCGCTGCCGTCCGAACTGCCCGAGGACCTGGCCGAGCTGCGCGAGAAGGCCACCCCCGAGGAGCTGCGCCGGCTGGTCGACCAGTACTACCACTCGCTGCTCGACCTCTACGCCGATCTCGCCGCCCGCGGTGAGGAGACCGTGGAGAAGCTGCGCGCCAACCCGACCTTCGAGGAGCGCTTCGAGCAGGTCGAGTCCCTCTACAAGGACCTGGTCGCGCAGACCCAGGACGTCGTGGAGAAGGTCTCCGACCAGGTCGCCCCGCTGCTGGGCCGCCAGGCCAAGGAAGAGGCCGAGGAGGAGGCCGTGGACGCCGAGGTCGTCGGCGTGACCACCGAGTCCGAGCCCGCGCCGGCCCCGGCCGCCAAGAAGGCCGCCCCGGCCAAGAAGGCGCCCGCCAAGAAGGCCCCGGCCAAGAAGGCCGCGCCCGCCGCCAAGAAGTAATTCCGCTCGGGCGCGAAAATAGCTGCGGCCCTCGCACATTCCGTGTGCGAGGGCCGCGGTCGTGTGCGGCGGCGCGCGCCGCTCGCGTTTTCAGCGGGTGACCGGCGCGCCGCCCGCATATGATGGATCGGGTGATGGGAATTCCCGGAATCATTCTGACCGTGATTCAGCTCGGCGCGATCGCCATGACGGTGTTCGCGCTGATTCATGCCATCCGGCAGCGTCCGGACGCCTTCACCGCCGTCGACAAGCTGAGCAAGCCGATCTGGATCGCCATTCTGGCGGCCGCGCTGGGCGGTCTGCTGCTGGCCCGGACCCCGGTGGGGCTGCTGGGCATCGCGGCCATTGTCGCGACCGGCGTCTACCTGGCCGATGTGCGGCCCAAGGTGGACGAGATCCAGCGCGGTCCGCGCTGGTAGCGCCTACTCCTGAGGCCGCCGCACCCGGTATCGGGGCGGCGGCCTTTTTGCTGTTCGGAGGGGGTGCGGGGGCCGAGCCCCCACACTCCCTGAGTGCTAGCTCTAGCTAGCGCACCCGCCGGTGGGTTACTGTATCGACCAGTAACACAAAGGAGTGTCCTATGCGGGCAATGCTGCGATCGCACCGGGCGAACCTGCGCACCCGGACCTACGGCAATGCGGATCTGAATCCGCCCGCCGGGCCGTACGAGGTCGTCCCGGTGACCGCGACCGATGGCGCCCGGCTGCGGGTGCATTCCTACGGTCCCGCCGACGGCGATGTCATCGTGCTGGTGCACGGCTGGACCTGCTGCCTCGAATACTGGAATCCGCAGATCAACGCCTTCGCCGGCGAGTACCGCGTGGTCGCCTACGACGTGCGCGGCCACGGCGAGAGCGAGTTGGGCGCCGCCCCGCTCAGCACCGATCAGCTCGCCGACGATCTCTCGGCCGTGCTGGCCGCGGCGCTGAAGCCGGGGCAGCGGGCCGTGCTGGTGGGACACAGCCTGGGCGGCATGACCATTCAGGCCTGGGCGGGGCGGTATCCCGACCAGGTCGAGCAGCGTGCGCTCGCGGTGCTCATGACGAATACGGCCGCCGGGGATCTCATTGCCGAGACCACCGTGGTGCCGTTGCTCAATCGCGGGCTGCTGCGCCTGCCGTTCGTGGTCGGGCTGCTCGGTCTGAGCGCGCGCCTGGTGTTCCCGCCCATCGCGCCGGTGCGATGGCTGTTCCGGCGGCAGATCATGAGCCTGGATTCGGTCGGCGATATCGCCGATTTCGGCATGAATATCGTGCGGTCCTGCCCGGCGGAGGTGCGCGGCAAGTTCGGCACGCTGCTGTCGTATCTGGATGTGGGCCGGGGCGCGGTCAATCTGACCGTGCCGACGAGCCTGGTCGCCGGGTCCGCGGACGATATGACGCCCGTGGTGCACACCGATCGGATCGCCGACATGCTCAGGGAGGCGGGCAGTCTCGACGGTTATCTGATTCTGCCCACCGGCCACCTCGGGAATGTCGAGGCATACCGGGAGTTCAACGGTGAGCTGGCGCGAGTCGCCAAGTCCGCGTTCGGGATTCCGGCGACGGCCGTCGGTGCGTGAAGGGGGCCTTTTCCTCACCCCAGGGGCCCTTATCGCGGGCATACCGGGGCCGCACACTGTGTTGTAGATAACAGCGATTCCCGTCTTCTCCGCCTCGGGAAGCGAATGCCGTTGCGGGCGAACGGGTAACCAAGGAAGGCGGGCCGCATGCGGCAGGGTCGAGAGATTTTTGCCGCTTGCTCTAGCAAGCGCTGCTGCTAACGCGGTAGTGTGGCCTGGAACACAAAGGAGTGCTCATGCTGGTGAAGCTGCCCGAGGCGGGCGCGGATATGGTGACCGCCCCCTTCCGTACCGCATTGCGGTCCCGCACCTACGCGACCGAGTCGCTGAACACCCTGGCGCCCGCCGAGGTCATCCCCGTCACCACCGCCGACGGCGCGACCCTGCGCGTGCAGACCTACGGCCCCGCCGACGGCGAGGTCATCGTCTTCATCCACGGCTGGTCCTGCGCCATCGAATACTGGAACCCGCAGATCAACGCCTTCGCCGGCGACTATCGCGTGGTCGCCTACGATCAGCGCGGCCACGGCGAATCCACCATGGGTTCCCGGCTTTTCGAGGCCGATCAGCTCGCCGACGATCTCTCCGACGTGCTCGACGCGGTGCTGCGTCCCGGCCAGCGCGCGACGCTGGTCGGGCACTCCATGGGCGGCATGACCATTCAGGCGTGGGCGCGGCGCTATCCGGAGCAGGTCACCGCGCGTGCTTCGGCCGTCGTGCTGGCCACCACCGCCGCCCGGCAGATCCCGCAGCGCGCCACCGTGCTGCCGCTGTTCAACGATGTGATCCCGGCCCCCGAATGGCTGGCCAAGGTCATGTTCGGCACCCCGCTGCCGCTGCCCGGCGGCCGGGCCGTGCACCTGGTCGCCAAGTCGCGCCTGTGCAATCCGGCCGCGACGGCCGATCAGGTCGCCTTCGGCACCGCCATCGTTCGCTCCTGCCGTCCCTCGGCGCGCGCCGCGGTGGCGCGCGGCCTGCTCCGCCTGGACATGCACGGCGCCGCCGCCAACCTGACGGTCCCCACCAGCGTCATAGCCGGCGCCCACGACCGCCTGCTCCCCGAGCTGCACTCCCGCGAAATCGCCGACACCCTGGCCGATTCCGGCTACCTGGACCGGTACCTCATCCTCCCCACCGGTCACCTGGTGAACATCGAGGCCGAGGAAGCCTTCAACACCGAGGTGCATCGCCTGATGGCCAAGGCGCGCCGCGGCTCCATCGCCGTCGCGGGCTGACGCCGCAACGACATTCGATACTCGCCCCGCTCGTGCAATGCACGGGCGGGGTTGGTTCCGTTGCGGCAGAGTGGATATCGGGGGATCGCGCCCACGTCGTGTGATTCGAGAAGTTCCGCCGATGGTCGATCGAGGGAGTCGAGATGAAACTGCAAGCCGGACAGGTCGCGGTGGTGACCGGTGGCGCCAACGGCATCGGCCGCGCGGTCGCGGAAGCCTTGCACGCCCGCGAGATTCACGTCGTGCTCGCCGATATCGACAGCGCCGCGGTCGCGAAGACCGCCGGCGAGATCGGCTCCGATGCCCTGGCGGTGACCACCGATGTCGCCGATCCGGCGCAGGTCCAGCAGCTGGCCGACACCACCCTGGAGCGCTTCGGCCGGGTCGACCTGGTCTTCAACAATGCCGGAATGGGCGTGGGCGGGCCCATTTGGCTGGTGGAACCCGAGGACTGGCAACGACTCTGGTCGGTCAATGTGCAGGGCGTCGTCAATGGCATGCGCGCCTTCGTTCCGCATCTGATCGCGGCCGGGCGGGGGCACATCGTCAACACCGCCTCGCTGGCGGGCGTCACCATCGGTCCGCTCAATGCTCCCTACACCGCCAGCAAGCACGCGGTCGTCTCGCTCAGCGAGGCCCTGCAGGGCGAACTGGCCATGCTGGCGCCCGGCATCGGCGTCACAGTGGTCTGCCCGGGCCCGGTCGACACCCAGCTGCTGCGCGGCGCCACCGAGGGTATCCAATCCCTGCTGGGCGACGGCGATTCCGTCCCGCCCCAACCCGCCGAAGGCTGGTACGCCCGGCTCACCCCCGACCAGTGGGAACGCCTCGCCCGCGCCCTCGGCTCGTTCGCCGACCACTTGTCCGATGACATCATGCCCGCCGCCGAAGCCGCCGAAATCATCCTGGCGGCCATCGAATCCGATCGTCTCTACGTCACCACTCACCCGAGCTGGGCCCGGTACGCCGCCGACCGGGTCGAGAAGATCGTGGCCGACTTTCAGGCATGACGGCGCCATCTCTTCACGCGGCGTCGAGGGCGGCGGTGATCTTGCGGGCCATCTCGGTTGCCGTGGGGCCGGGCGCGCCGCCGTCGGCGGTCGCCTGAACGGCGACCAGCACCGTGTCGCGGAAGTTGCTCGCCTCGGCCGGATCCTGCTGCCCGAGCAGGCCCATGGCCGCGGTGAGGGCAGGCAGCACCTGGTCGGCCAGTTCGGCGACGGTCTTGCCCCGCAGGTCGATGTCCTTCGATCTCGCCGCCAGCACATGGCCGATCGGGCCGGTCGCGGAGTACAGGGCGGTGGAACCGGTGACGGCGGCCCGGTGGGGCGAGCCGCCGGCGGCGGCCATGAGCGACACGGCGCCGAAGGCCGCGGTGCGCAGGGTGGACTTGTCCTGGTCGGTGAGGGTGAGGGACATGATGGTGTGCTCCTTCAGCTTTGGCAGGCGCAGGGCCGTGAACGGGCGGAGGGTGGTGAACGGGCGGAGGGCCGCGGACGGGCGGGCGGTCATCGGCCGGCCGGTTCCTGGCGGGCGGTGGCGCGGACGGCGTCGGCGATGGCGCGGAAGTCCTTGCGCAGGATCTGCGAGTGGTTGCTCGGGACCTGGGTGCTGATGGTGATGTTGGGGTTGGCGGCCAGGATCGGATCGAGTGAGGCGCGGGCGGCGGCCATATCCTCCTCGCTGCCGCCGAGGTTGGAGCCGGTGGCCAGCACGTAACGCACGGGGCGCGTGACGTTTTCGAGCACCCCGGCCATGGTGGTAGCGGAGATCGCATTGATCTCGATATTGATCTCGGCGTGCTCGTCGGCGCTCATGCGGGCGGCCATGCCCAGCGGACGGGCCAGCGGCAGCAGGTAACGCATGCGGCGGAAGATCTTCCGGATCTGCTCGCGGCCCTCTTCGCCGTCCAGGCCGTAGGGCATGGCGCCGTCGGCCGACACCACGCCCAGGACGCGGCCGGGGTTCTGCTCGGCGTAGTGCACGGCCAGCGAGGCGCCGTAGGACCAGCCCACCAGGATCGCCCGCTCGACGCCGGTGGCATCGAGCACCGCGTCGATATCCCGCAGGCATGCGGCGAAGGAGTAGTCGGACGAGGTCTTCGACTTGCCGCGGGCCCGGGCGTCGAAGGTGATGTGCCGGAAATCCGGGCCGAGTTCGGTGATCGTCTTCTGCCAGTGCTTCTGGTCGGCGTAGCAGCCGTTCAGGTAGACGACCGCGATGCCGGGACCGCGGGTGTCGGTCACCGCCAGCGCGGTGTCCTCGGTCGCCACCATGCCGGTCCAGGGGGCGGCGGTCGCGGTGGTGGTGGTCGAGCGGGTCATGGTGTCCTCCAAGTTTCGTTCGCTTCTCTCTGAAGCAATGACCAAAGACTAGATTGCGTTTACAGATCCGTCAACACATTTCTCAAGAAAAATCTGCCATCTACGACGGAGTCTGATGATTTTGCAATGATTATGGAAGTGAATGCAAGAACTGAACCGTGCCAAATTTTGCAATGAGGTTCATTCGGTCGCATACTGGTGCTCGCGAACGAGGAGGTGGATGCCGATGCCTGGAGGCAGGCTGACCGGCGAGGACCGGCAGCAGATCGCTGCGGGACTGGCCGAGGGGCTCGGATATACGGAAATCGGTCAGCGCCTGGGCCGCCCGGCGTCGACCATCATGCGAGAGGTCACCCGCAACGGCGGCCTCGGCGGCTACCGGGCCGACCGCGCGGACGAGGCCACGAAGGAACGCGCGCGCCGGCGCAAACAGGCCCGCCCCGCGCCCCGGCCGATCCCCGAGCCCGGCCACGGCCGCGATCCGGGCGCGGTCCAGGACTTCACCGACTCCTACATCGAACTCCTCATCGGATCGGGCCTGCCGCAGATGATGGCCAGGGTGATGGCCTGTCTGCTCGTCACCGACTCCGGCGCCCTCACCGCCGCCGACCTGGTCGAGCGCCTGCGCATCAGCCCCGCCTCGGTCTCACACGCCGTCACCTACCTCGAACAGCAGGGCATGATCACGCGCGAACGCCCGCCCGGCGAACGCCGCGAACGCTACGTCATCGACGACCGGATCTGGTTCCGCTCCACCGTCGCGGCCCGCCAGATGAACGACATCCTCGCCGCCGCGTCTCAGCGCGGCGCCGAAATCCTCGGCCCCGCAACCCCCGCCGGCGCCCGCTTCGCCGCCACCGCCGAATTCGTGGCACTCGTCAGCGAGCACCTCGGCAGGGCTCTGGACCAGTGGGAGCGGATCCAAGCCGACCGCGCCGCCGGTGATTCCCTCAGGTGAGGACCGGGAAGTTGCTGCGGAAAACGCCTTTCGGGTCGCGGTCGCGTTCGATGTCACGCGGCCGGGCCGGCGTGTCCGCGCCGAGGGCGCCCGCCGCGCTGACCGATGGGCGTGCGAGCGCGCCGGAAAACCGCGTCCGGAGCCGAAAGTGATCGCCTGCTGACCGGATCATGACCGGCGCACGAGCGATGAGGGTCAGTTGAAGACGACGGTGCGGCGGCCGTGGACGAGGACGCGGCCTTCCAGGTGCCAGCGCAGGCCGCGGGCGAGGACCACGCGTTCGATATCGCGGCCCTGGCGGACCATGTCGTGGACGGTGTCGGCGTGGTCGATGCGGGAGACGTCCTGCTCGATGATGGGGCCGGCGTCCAGTTCGGCGGTCACGTAGTGGCAGGTGGCGCCGATCAGTTTCACGCCGCGGGCGAAGGCCTGGTGGTAGGGGCGGGCGCCGACGAAGGACGGCAGGAAGCTGTGGTGGATATTGATGGCGCGGCCGGTCCAGTGCTCGCAGAGGCTCTCGGGGAGGACCTGCATGAAGCGGGCCAGGACGACAGCGTGGGGGTCATGGGCGTCGACCAGGGCGCGGACCTGTTCGAAGGCCGGGCCGCGTTCGGCGGGATCCTTGGGGAAGGGCACGTAGTGGAATTTCACGCCGTGCGCCTCGGCCATGGGGGCCAGGTCCGGATGGTTGCCGATGACGGCTTCGATGGTCGCGGGCAGTTCGCCGCTCGACGCCCGGCCGAGGAGATCGTGCAGGCAGTGGCCGTCCTTGCTGACCAGCAGCACGGCGCGGCGCTTCTCGCCGGAGTCGTGCACCTGCCACTCGGTCTCCGGGCCCAGCTCGGCGGCGACGGCGAGGAAGCGGTCGCGCAGTTCCTCGAGCGGGAACGGGACGGTGGCGGCCTTGACGGCCTGACGAGTGAAGAACCACCCGGTCTCCAGGTCGGAGTGGTATCCGGCCTCGACGATCGAGCCGCCGAAATCGGCGATGAAGGACGTGATGCGGGCGATGATGCCCGGACGGTCCGGGCAGCCCAGGGTCAGCACATAACGACGATCATCAGGGTTGCCGGGGGCGGAACTCATACCGGCAAGCCTATTCCGCCTCTCCGGGACTTCAGCGCCCGGCTCGGGTGCCGTCGCCGATCACGCACGCGTGGTGCGGTCGAACACGCAGACGATTTTGGTCGTACCCGACGAGTTACCCGGCTCGTACGAAATCAGTCGTCACCTTGGGACTCATCCGGCCCTCACAGCTCGTAGAAAGGGTCCGCGTAGCGGAACTCGCCGGTGATCTCGGCTTCGTAGGCGCTCAATGGCCGCACCTGGAAGTGCGAGGTCCAGTCGGCCTGGTCCGGGACGATCCCCAGCCGCACGCCCGGCACGAAGCCGAAGCGGGGGTAGTAGTCGAGGCTGCCGAGCAACCCGATCAACGGCTCGTCGAGGGCGTCGGCCGCGCCGAGGACGGCATGCATGAGCGAGGAGCCGACCCCGCCGCCCTGATGGTCGGTGCGGACTCCGATGGGCCCGAGCGCCAGCACCGGAAACGGCCCGATTCCGGCGCGGGTGAGACAGACGTGGCCGACGACGTCGTCGTGCTGGACGGCCACCATGGACAGGGTGGGCATCCAGGCGGAGTTGTCGCGGAGCTGCCGGACCAGGGCCACTTCGGGCGGGTCCACGGGCAGGCGGGCGGCGGTCTCGGGCCGGTCGCCGTTGGCGGGTGCGTAGTGGGCGGCGAATGCGCTGCGGTGCACCGCGTCGATCGCGGCGGCATCGCCGGGTCGTTCACGACGGATCAGCACCCTACGAGTGTGCGCGACGGCGGCGGCGGCCCGCAACGAAATTCGCTACCGATATGCCAAACTCGGTGCTCATGGACCGGATTTCCCGTGCGGACGTGGCCGCGATGATCGATCACACCCTGCTCGCCCCCGAAGCGACCGCTTCGGATGTCGACGCGCTGATCAAGGAGGCCCGCGAGCTAGGCGTGTTGGCAATCTGCGTCTCACCGTCCATGCTGCCGGTGCGCGCACCCGGTCTGGTGCTGGCCACCGTCGCGGGATTCCCCTCCGGCAAACATCATTCGCTGGTGAAGGGCGCCGAGGCGCGGCTCGCGGTGGATCAGGGTGCGGCAGAAGTGGATATGGTCATCGACGTGGGCGCGGCCCGCGCCGGCGACTACAACGCCGTACTCGCCGATATCGTCGCGGTGCGCGAGGCCATCGGCGATCGCGCCCTGCTGAAGGTGATCATCGAATCGGCAGCGCTGACCGATGAGCAGATCGTCGAGGTGTGCCGGGCGGCCGAACAGGCCGGGGCCGATTTCGTGAAGACCTCCACCGGATTCCATCCCGCCGGCGGCGCCAGCGCGCACGCGGTGCGGTTGATGGCGGAGACGGTCGGCGGCCGTCTCGGGGTGAAGGCCAGCGGCGGCATCCGCACCGCGGACGCGGCGGCCGAACTCATTGCCGCCGGCGCCACGCGGTTGGGACTGTCGCGCTCTCGTGAAGTGCTGGAAGGGTTTCCGGCCTGAACGCGCTCAGCAGCGGTAGTCGGCGCTCCGCTGCGAGGTCCGGCTGCTGTCCGGGGCGGGCAGTTCACTGCGCCCGCCGTCCAGGGTGACCGCCAGGCCGTTCTGGGTGACCTTCACACTGGTCGGCTTCATATCGAACGGGTAGCTCTGCAGGCTCTGCGAGAGCAGATCCACGATGCCCGAGACCAGATCCGTGGGCAGCCCGAAGCCGAGCAGGCTGGCGGACATGGTCTCCACCTCGACCTTGTCCCCGACCACCTTCGGCTGCACCTGCAGCTCGGCGAGACCGCCCAGCACCGCGAACTTCAGCGTCCCGGCCGCGGGGTCGGAGGTGGTGTCGGACACCAGCCCGCCGAGAGTCTTCGTGATGCCGTCGTTGCTCCAGGTCACGTCGGCCGAGGAGCTGCCGATGGTGCCGCCTTGGCGCCCTTGGTCTTTCACCTCGATGTCATGGAAGGTGGCGTGCACGACCATGCCGACCGCGGGGCCGAACTTGGTGTCGTCGCTGTCCACCGTCACCTTGCCGACCTTCCCGTCGAACATGGTGATCAGCAAGGGCTTCCAGCCGAAGGACACATCGATCTGCGAGCCCATCTCCGCCTCGAAGCCCGAGGCGATGCAGTTCTCCACCGAGCGGCGGGCATAGGCCTCGCCGCCGGCCAGCCCGGCCACGGCGAGCAGGGCCACCACCAGGCCGATGATGAGCAGGGTCCGCTTGCGGCGCATACCGGAGGGGCCTCCTTGTCCACCAGCCGGATTCGCCGGCGGCGGGGGTGTGAGCGGCGGCTGCTGGTAGCCGCCGGTGACCGGGCCGTAGGAATCGCTCGGTAGCGCCCCGGCCTCCGCCGCGTACGCCGCCTCACCCGGATGCAGCGCCTTGGTGTCGTGCCGGCCCAGCACGTCGGTTTCCCGCGTATCGCTGACCGGCGGCCGCGCGCCGAGCTGCTCGGTCTGATCGCCCGAGTTGTTCTTGCCTGCGTCGTCCGAGGTCGGGTTCGAACTCATGCGGCCGATTCTTCCGAAAGTTTCTGTGCGGGCTCTGTGCTTCCGGTGAGGTGTCGCTAGGGTCCCGCCGGATTGTGACATAACACACAGCGGTCGGCGTAGCCTGGTTCCCATGGCTGGGCAGCCCGCGGCGGAGCAGGATCCGGAAGACAGTTGGCGACTACTACGGGAGTTGGCCGGGCAGCACGCCGGGTACTTCACCACGCGGCAGGTGCTGCACACGGGCTGTGAGAACCGCATTCGCGACGCCCTGCGGGACGGGTCGGTGGTGCGCGCCGGGGTCGGCCTGCTGCGCCTGGGCGATTGGCCGGAGGGGCCGCTGGACGAGTACGCCATGTGGTCGGCCTGGTTCGACGGGGCCGCCGCCGTCTCCCATCACAGCGCCGCCGAACTGCACGGTCTGGGCCGGTTGCGGCCGCGGTTCGTGCACATGTCCGCCCGCATCGGCCGGTTCCCGCTCTCCCCGCGCCTGGTGGTGCTGCGCCGCGCCTTCGCCCGCACGGATGTGGAGTCGGCGGGCGCCTTCCTGGTGACGACGCCGCTGCGCACGGTCCTGGATCTGGCCGAGGCCGGGATCGGGCAGTCCGCGCTGGACGAGGTGGTGGCCGACGCGGTGGCCATCCACCGCTGTGCGCGCGCCGAGATACGTTCCGCCAGTAGCGCTCTCCCGCCGCCGACCGCCGCTCGCCTGCATCGCGCCCTGATCCGTGTCTGAGCTACGCCCCGGATCGCCGCGGCCCGGCGCGGGCGCCGCGTGGCGGGTATCGCGTACTCGTCTCGAGTTTCGCGCGGGCTGTTGACGTGGCAATGTGATCGAGCATGGGGACGGTCGGCACTGGCATGTGGGATCTGGCTTTTCCGCCCGGCCCGCCCGATCAGATCGCGGAGATGTTCTCCGCGGCGGTGGTCGCCGACGCGGTGCGGCCCTATGACGCGGATCTGGCGCAATCGGTGGAGACCAGCCGGAACTGGCGGCACGACCATCGATACGGCTTCCGCGGGATGACCGCGCTGGCGGTGAGCGCACCGCTGATCTCACTCGGCGTCGCCCGGGCCGGACTGCATTCGATGCGCACCATGCTGCGCTTCGCGACCGGCCGCACCGTCACCTCGCTGGAGGCGGTCGATGTGGAGGCCGCGGCCGCGGCGACGCCCCTCGAAACCCGCGAGGTCGCCGGGACCGCCGCACCGGCCGAGCGGCTCGAGCTGCCGTGGCAGGGAAAACTGCTGGCCGAGGACGCATTACGCGATCGGCTCGACGCCTGGGAGCGGCACGGGGTTCTCGAACCCGGATTCGCCGCCGCGGTCCGGCGGGTGGTCGATCATCCGGAATGGTTGCGGCTACCCGGTTTCCGCGTGGTAGTCGTCGGCGCGGGCGCGGAATTGAGCCCGCTGCAACCACTGCTGACCTGGGGCGCGGATGCGCTCGCGCTGGATCTGCCCGGCCGCGGGCGCTGGGACCGGCTGTGCGCCCTGGCCCGCGCCGGCGCGGGCCGCATGAGTTTCCCGGTGACCGCCACCGGACCGGGCGCCGATATCGCCAGAAGCTTTCCGGCGCTGGCGCACTGGATCGCCACCCACACCGATGCGCGGCCGGTGCTCGGCCTGTACGCGGGCTCGCCCGGCGCGGCCGGGCTGCGGATCGCCGCGGCCTCGGATGTGCTGGCCGAGTCGGTGCTGCGCCGGCATCCGGATGCCGCGCTGGCCTGGCTGGGCTCGCCCACCGACTGCTACGCGGTCCCCGAGTCGGTGGTCGCCGCCGCGCGAGAACAGCTGGCGCGGCGCGGGATTCGCGGCGCCGCCCAGGATCTGCTGCACCGCCTGGCGCCGAGCTCGCTGTACCGGCTCAATTACACCGATCCGGTTCGCGATGCCGAGGGCGCGCAGTGGAGCCTGTTCGACAATCTGCCCTATCTGGCGGGGCCGGATTACGCCCTGGCGCAGCGCCTCCCGCGCTGGCGGGCGGTGCTGGCGCGCTCGGCGGGGCACGCCGTGTCCTATACCGTGGCCCCGCCCACCTGGGCGACCGGTACCGACGAGAGTGTCTGGCGGACGGCCGCCTACCGGGCGGCCGCGCGCTTCGGTATCGAGATCTTCGATCCGGGGACGGCGCGGGCGCTGCTGGCGGCCAAGCTGGTCGCCGATGTGATGGACCCGGTCCGCGGGCCGGACCGCAATCCGGAGGCCCTGTTCAGCAGCGGCGCCGCGCACGGCGGGCTGTGGCGGCAGCCCTTCGCCCCGCGCTCACTGCTCGCGCCCGCCGCGGTCTCCGGATCGGTGCAGGCGCTGCGCGATCTGGCTCAGGAGAGCGGCGCGACCGCCTTCCACGGCACGGTCAAGATATTGTCGCGCGTCGGGCGTCGATAGACGCGCAGCGGAAAGCCCTGCTCGCGCAGCAGGTTCGCGGCCTGCCGCCAGCGGATGCGCGGGCCGTAGGGCGCCAGCGGCGCGGCATGCGTCCACGCGCGGTCGGCGGCGGTGAGCAGCGCGTGAACGGCTTCGCCCGGAATATTGCGGTGGATCAAGGCTTTCGGCAGGCGCTCGGCGATATCGGAGGGCTTGTCGACGGTGAACGGATCCCAGGCCAGGGTGAGCGAGAGCGGCCCGTCACGATCCAGAATGATCCAGGCGCAGCGGCGGCCCAATTCGTCGCAGGTGCCGTCCATGAGCAGCCCATCGGGCGCCAGACCGGACAGGATGGCGCCCCAGGCGTCCGGGACCGCCTCCTCCGGATACTGCCGCAGCACATTGAAGGCCCGCACCAGGTTCGGCCGCAGGCCCGCCAATTCGAAACCGCCGCGGGCGAAGACGACGCCGTCGCGGCCGGGGACCACGCGCTCGGGATCGATTTCGAGTCCGGTCACGCGAAGGTCGGGGCGCAGCGTGCGCAGTCGCGCCGCCAGCTCCAGGGTGGTCACCGGGCTCGCTCCGTAGCCCAGATCGACGACGAGCGGCGGCTCGACGGGGGTCAGCAATCTCTTGGCGATCAGCGGATCGTGTACGAGCCAGCGGTCCCCGCGGCGCAGTCGATTGATGCCGGTGGTGCCGCGGGTGATCGTTCCGAGGGGTTTGCTCAGCCGACCGGGTGTCGCTCGTCCAGCCACTGCTGGGTCACCTTCGCCTCGGCGCGGAACAGGTCGATCAGGTTCACCAGCATCATCTGCTCGAGCTTGCGACCCAGGAACGGGATGAGCACCTCGGCCCGCGACGAGGTGCGCAGAGTGCACCCGGTCTCGGTCGGGAACAGGTGCGTGCTGCCGCCGAGAGTGCCCGGACCGCGCGGGATCTCGGCGGTATACGTGCCGGTCACCTCGGGTCCGAACGGTCCGTAGGTCTCGGTGCGGCTGATCACCATGTCCTTGCCCATGATCGCCTGCGCCATATCCGGCAGGCTCTCGCGCGGCAGCACGTGGCGCAGCTCGATGGTGATGCCGTGATCGTCGGCTTCCAGGCGCACCAGATCATTGGGCGAGTACTTCCGCAGCTCATCCATCCGCGCCTCCCAGTGGTCGCGGTTCCTGAGCGCTGCGTACACCTCCTCGGTGGTGTGCAGCGGATAGCGTGCGGAGTAGTCGAGTCGGCGAGGCACGATCGCTCAGACTACTGCCGGAAAGACTCCGTCAGTGCGAACTCAGCCAATTGTCGGTGAACTCGGCTTCGCGCTGCAGCAGTTCCAGCAGGTGCTCCTGGATGGCGGCCTCGATCTTCTTGCCGAACAGCGGCACCTTCACCTCGATGGCGGCGTCCACGACGAACTTGGAGCCGGCGCCGTCATCGGACATGTCGAGGGTGCCCTTGACCGTGGCGGGCGCGCCCTCCACATAGGCGTCGACGCTGCCGCCGCTGCCGGTCCAGGTCTCGGTGCGCGGAATGATCAGATCGCCGGGGCGGACCGCGGTCAGCTGGGCGGGCAGTTCCTCGGCCGGAATGGCCTGCACCATCTCGACTCGCACATTGCCGCCGTCGATCCGGATGGAGTCGATGCGCGCATTCGGGCCGCCGACCGCCTCGATGCGGTCTTTCCAGTACTGCTCATTGGCGAGGGCCGCGCGCACGGCGGCGGTGGAATGGGTCGAGTGCGCAGTGAAGGCCAGAGGTGTCGCCATGGTCGGACAGGCTACCGTCTGTGGCTGTGCGTACTACTGGGGTGGTGTCCTTCGACGACGTGGCGGATCGGCTCGCGGCGACCGGTGCGCGGCTGCGCGCCGCCGTCCCGCTGGCGGAGCTGACCACGCTGCGGGTCGGCGGGCCGGCCATCGTGGCCGATTGCGCGAGCACTGAAGCGCTGGTGGCGACGGTGCGGGAGCTGGACGCGGCCGGGATTCCGGTGCTGCTCATCGCGGGCGGCTCGAATCTGCTCATCGCCGATGCGGGTTTCGCGGGCGTCGCGGTGCGGATCGCCACCGCGGGCGTGACCATCTCCGGCGACTCGGTGCGCGCGGAGGCGGGCGCGAATTGGGATGCGGTGGTGGCCGCGACCGTCGAGGCCGGCTTCGGCGGGCTCGAATGCCTTTCGGGCATCCCGGGTTCCGCGGGCGCCACGCCGGTGCAGAATGTCGGCGCGTACGGCGTGGAGGTGGCGACGCTGCTGCGCCGGGTGCAGCTGCTGGATCGGGCCAGCGGCGCGATCCGCTGGGTCGAGCCGGGGGAGCTGGGATTCGGATATCGCACCTCGGTGCTCAAGCACAGCGATCACGCGGTGGTGCTGGCGGTGGAGTTCGCGCTGCGCCCCGATGGTGCGAGCGAGCCGCTGCGGTATCGCGAGCTGGCGGCCGCGCTGGGGGCCGAGGAGGGCGAATCGCGGCCGGCCGCGCAGGTGCGCGCGGAGGTGCTGCGATTGCGCGCGGGCAAGGGGATGGTGCTCGATCCGGCCGATCACGACACCTGGAGTGCGGGTTCCTTCTTCACCAATCCGGTCGTACCGGACACCCAGGTGGATGCGGTGCGGGCGGCGATCGCCACACATGTCGGGGCGGATGTGGCCGTGCCCACCTGGCCCGTCGCGGGCGGGGTGAAGTTCTCCGCGGGATGGCTCATCGAACGCGCGGGATTCGCCAAGGGCTTCCCGGGCGAGGATGCGCCGGCGCGGCTGTCCACCAAACACACGCTGGCCCTGACCAATCGGGGGACGGCCACCGCCGAGGATCTGGTGACGCTCGCGCGCACAGTTCGCCAAGGAGTAGCTGAACGTTTCCGGATCCGCCTCGAACCGGAACCTGTCACAGTGGGTGTTGCCCTGTAGAACGTGTCTCGGACCACTTCTCCGCGTCCGGCCGACTCGGTTTGCGGCGGTATCGTCGAGAAAGTGAGCAATCGAGGAGGAGTGTCCGTGCGCCGGGTGACCGCCGTGCTGGCCGCGCTGCTGGCGCTGGTCGTGGTCGTGGCCGGTTGTAGTTCCGATAAGGGCGGCGGTCCCGCCGAGCCCGCCGAGCCCGCCGCGCAGGTCGCCCTGGAACCCGGCGACGGCGCCCGGGACGTCGACCCCACCGCGCCCGTCTCGGTCTCGGTGAGCGGCGGCCGCATCGATCAGGTGGCGCTGACCAATCCCAATGGCAAGCAGGTCACCGGCGAGTTCAATGCCGACCACACCAAGTTCACGATCACCGAGCCGCTCGGCTACAACGTGACCTACACCTGGTCCGGCACCGCCGTGGGCACCGACAACAAGCCGGTGGCCATCGACTCCACGTTCACCACCCTGACGCCGAAGAATCAGATCTCGGCGACCATCAATATCGCCGACAACCAAGAGGTCGGCATCGCGGCCCCGATCATCGTGCAGTTCAACAAGCACATCGACGACAAGGCCGCCGTCGAACGCCGCATGACCGTCACCACCACCCCCGGCGCCGAGGGCTCCTGGGCCTGGCTGCCCGACGACAACGGCGGCTCCCGCGCCCACTGGCGGCCGCGCGAATACTGGGTGCCCGGCACCACCGTGCACGTGGATCTGAAGCTCTACGGCCAGAAGATGGGCGACGGCTCCTACGGCGCGGCCGACCTCACCTCCGACTTCCGCATCGGCCGCGCCCAGATCGTCAAGGGCGACGCTCCCAGCCACCGCATGCAGGTGGTCCGCGACGGCCAGGTCATCTTCGACTTCCCCGTCTCCTACGGCGAGGGCAACGAGGACCGCAATGTCACCCGCTCCGGCATTCACGTGGTCACCGAGAAGTACGAGGACTTCATGATGTCCAACCCGCCCTACTACGAGAACGTCCGCGAACGCTGGGCCGTGCGCATCTCCAACAATGGCGAGTTCATCCACGCCAACCCCGAATCCCTCTCCGCCCAGGGCAATACCAACGTCACCAACGGCTGCATCAACCTCAGCCCCGGTGACGCCCAGCAGTACTTCCCCACCGCCCTCTACGGCGACCCCGTCGAGGTGACCGGCACCCGCATCCCCCTCTCCGCGGCCGACGGCGACATCTACGACTGGACCATCGACTGGAACACCTGGAAGTCCATGTCCGCCCTGGACAACGACAACTCCTCCGGCGTCAGCGCCACCCCGCTGGCTCCCCAGCCCCCGGCCGGCAACTGACCTTCAGCGCCGCGTGCCGAGAGCACTCATGATCAGCTCGCGCGCCGCCTTGCCGGTCGCGGCTTGGCGCGCGAGCGTATCGAAGGCGCGGCCGTAGAGGGCGACTTCGCGCGGCTGCGTAATGGTCAGCTCGGCCGCGGTTCCCTCGACCATGACCATGCGGTTGTCGAACAGGACGAAACTCGTTGACACGACGAGTACTTCGGCAACCGCGGGGATGACTCCGAGTGTCACGCGGGGCATTCCGATCATCGACGCCAGGCGATCGAGCTGTCCGGCCATCACATCGTCGGAGCCCACGGTCGAATAGAGCGCCTGTTCCGCGAGGAGGAAGTGGAATCGATGATCGCGCTGGTAGAGGATGCGCTGTCGTTCCATGCGGGTCGACACGCTCTCGTCCAGATCATCGGGGATCCGGTGGAATTCGATGGACCGTTTCAGCAGCGCGGTCGCGTACTCCGCTGTCTGCAGCAGGCCGGGCACGACCTGTGTCTGGTAGCCGCGCAGGAATGTCGCGGTCGCTTCGATCTTCAGTGACTTCTGCTGGCGGCGCTTCAGTCCCGTGCTGAGAATCCGCCGCCACTCCAGATAGGCGGTGTCGATGGTGTGCAGCGTCGCCAGCAGGTCGGGTAGCTGATCCGCCGCGGCGGAATGTTCGCAATAGGCCCGAATGTCCGCATCCGATGGCCTGATTCGCCCGTACTCGATCTTGGAGACCTTGGATTCGTGCCACCCGGACAGCGCTGCCAGCTTGCGGCCGCTGAGCCCTGCCCGTCGGCGAAGCTCTCGGAGCCGCGCCCCGAGAGCTTCCTGTGCCTCATCGAATCCCGAAGTCACTGCCGTGCGTAGTCGCTCTCGACGTACTCCGAATAGGGAACGGCAAGCTCCCAGAGCCGTTGCCGCACACCCTGGCAGTACTCGATTATCCGTGGATCGGTGCTGGCGGCCATTGCCGGTGCCGAAGCACCGTTCTCGGCGGCCAGGTTGAACACCACCCGCTCGCTGTCGAACATCCACCAGTCATCCGGCGGCACCTCCCCGGCCAGATGTCTGGGAACATAACGGATATCCTCGCCGGCCGCGACATTGCTGTCGGTCACCGACAACAGCCACCGCTGATAGTCGCTGTGCGGGACCGTGACCACCCGTATGCGGCCCATTGCGATACCGCGCCCGGTCGTTTCCCGCACCAGCTCGAGCCAATCGCTCTTGTAGTCGTCCACCAGCGGGGGCTCACCGCTCAAGAACCGGCGCAGCGGTTCGGACTCCTGTGGAACACCGTAGACATCTCTGACCTCGAAATGAAACGCCTGCTCCTTGCATCCGCGAAAGAGCTCCGCCCATACCGCCGGGTCATTCTGCAAGTACTGCACCGTAAACCGTCCTCCGCGTCATCGGCACGGCAATGGCCGTCTCGTCATCGGCCAGATCCAACTGGCTCAGTGTTTCAGGGTCGGTGATCGGCCTGCCGGTCAGCGTGAACGTCCCACGGCCCGTGTCGGTCAGTGTGGTCCCGATGTAGGTGTCCGGCTCCAGGAACCCGAGCAGTAGATGGGGAATTTCAATGGTTTCAGGCCGGTCGGTCTTCCAGCCTTGTGCGAGATAGCCATTGCCGGTGGCATAGAGGCTGGGGCATCCGGTGACGTCTGATCCGCCCTTGCCGAGGAATTTCAAGCACATGATTCGACCCCCGTCGTGTGCTGTGCACGGACTTTCCATGCTGCGTTCAATGATCCTCCGCCCTGCTCGGAGCCACGACCGCATGAAGAAAATCAATCAAAGTCGTGCAAACTTCTGGAGTCGCTGTCGTACGGGAACTTAGCGTCGACGCAACAGACCACGGATCTGGCTGGAGTCGAGATGGTTTGGCGTACACAACTTGTGGCGTTTCCCGGCGGCGTCCTGGAGACCCGCGTCTACGAAGACGAAGCCGATGAGGACTCGGATGAAGGGGTGCGGATGCGGTACAGGCCAACGGCATTGGGGTATCTGCGGACGGATGTGTCCGGGATCGCGCAGCTCTGGGACGAGTCGCGGATTCGTGAGCTCGCCGAACGGCTCGGGTACGACTTCGCCGGTGTGGTGGTTTACGACCCCGGTAGCGGTCGGGCGCCGCTGGCCCGGTTGAAGGCTCAGGCCAAGCGGCTGGATGCCGAGGCCGTTGTCGTGGCGGGGCCCGAGCATTTCGACGGTGGGCGGATTCCCGAATCGTTGGAGCGGCAGTTCGACGTGTTTACCGTGCGCGGTGATTGACGATGCGCCATCGGGCGGCGTCTCCGAGCGCTGCGGCGGTCTGCTGATCCGGGTCGCGATCCGGACGTGTGCCCACTATCGTTTCGCGCAGGGGAGCGCAGCGGAGAGGTCGGGCAGTGGTTGCGAGAGTGGCAACGGCGGCAATGACTTTCGCGCGACCGCTGAGTCCCTCGGAGCGATGGTTCTGGATCGTCGATCAGATCTCGCCCGCCAATTGCAGTGGGCGGGTGCGGTTGTACGGACGGCTGCCGCTGGAACGGCTGGAACGCGCCGCTGCCGCCCTGGTGGCGGAATATCCGCTGCTGCGGGTGGGCGTGCGGGATGCGGCGGTGGGCGGGCCGCGCTTCGGTGGGTTGGCCGAGCCGCGGCTACCGGTGCGCCGGGTGGTTTCCGCCGACCCGGAGGCGTGGCTGCGGGAACTCGACGCGGAGATGGTCGAGGGCTTCGAGGTCGGGGCGGGCCTGGCGCGGGTGGTGGATGTGGTCCGGCATCCGGATACGCCCGCCGAACAGCACGACATCATTCTCACGATCTCGCACATCATCGTGGACGGCCGCTCGCTCGTGGCCGCGCTGCGCAAGCTGATCGAATTCGCTGATCCTCCCGATGCGGTCGAGGGACGGGAGAACGTCACGGTCTCGCCCGGACGGTTGCCGATCCCGCCGTCGGACGAGCTCATTCCGGTTGGGGCGCGCGGGTTCTGGCGCTACGCGTACACGACGCTGTACGACCAGCTGGCGGCCCTGGCCCTGCGGCCGCGGCGGTTGCGCGGTACGCGACCGGTCCCCCTGGGGCACCGGCGGACCCGAATCGTGCACCGGGTGCTGGAGGCGGAGGCCGTGGCCGGCCTCACCGCCGATTGCCGCCGCGCGGGCGTGACGGTGCACGGCGCACTGGCGGCCGCGGTGGCGCGGGCGGTGGCCGAGCGGGCGGGACCGGAGGCAGCGGGGGTCGTGGGTATCGGGTCCCCCGTGGATTTCCGGGATGCGCTGGTGCCGCAGCCGGATCGGGACGAACTGGGAATCTACGCGCCGGTGCTGTCCGGGTTTGTGCGCTACGGGCCGGGAATGTCGCTGTGGGATATGGCGCGATCGGTGAACCGCCAGGTGGCGCGCGGCGTGCGGCAGCGGCGGCATCTGGCGACGGTGGCGGGCATGCGGTTCGGTACCCCGCGATCGGTGCAATCCGGTTGGCGCATAGTCGAGTTGATCGATCGGCGCGCACCGTGGAATGTGTCGGTCACCAATCTGGGCCGGGCCGAGTTCCCGGACCGGGTGGGGGAGTGGGAGCTGTCCGGGCTACTGCTGGCGGCCTCGAATTCCTGTGTGAGCGCGCTGACCGTCGCGATCGTGACCGCACACCGGGAGATGCAGTTCGGATTCTGCTACGTGGACGGCATGCTGACCAGCCGTGAGGCGGAGGCCTTCGCGGACCGGGTGCTCGATGAGCTGACCGCGCGCCCGGATTCGCTGGTGGAGCAGGTCAGGGCGCGGTAGCGGCGGCCAGCCGCGCGCGCAGGGCGGCGCGGTCGGGTTTGCGGGTGCGGCCGCTCACGGGAATCTCCGCGACCACCACGATGTCATCGGGCAGCGCGGAAGTATCGATGAGCAAGGGCAATTCGCGGCGCAGCCGGTCCGCGACATCGGCCGCGCCGGGATCGGCGACCACGGCCAGGACGATGCGCTCATCGCCGATCTCGTCAGGAATCCCGACCATGATGGCCTGGCGCACGCCCTCGACCGCCGTGATGGCCGGTTCGTACAGTCCGGGATAGATATTGGTCTTGCCGCGGATCATCATGTCCTTCTTGCGGCCCATGAGAATCACGGTGTCCCCGTCGACGCGCGCCAGATCGCCGGTGTGGATCTCCGTCAGCGCCGGTTCGCCGAGATAGCCGCGGCACAGGTTCGGGCCGGACAGGATCAGCTCGCCGTCGTCGGCGATGCGGGCATCGACACCGGTGACAGGCGCCCCGAGTGGATCGCCCGCACCCTCGAAGGCCAGCTTGGCTGTTCCGGAAGTGATTGCCACCGGCAGGATCTCGGTCATGCCGTAGATGGCGAGGAATTCACAGTCCGGCAGGGCCGCACGCGCGCGGCGCAGGAGCGCCGTGGTCACCGGCGCCCCGCCGAGCGAGACTTCGCGCAGCGCGGCGGGCGCGGTCAGCCGGCCGGATTCGATGGCGTTGAGCACCACCGCCAGATCCGCGGGCGTGAAGAACGCATGCGTCGCGCCGTCCAGGGTGCGCGCGAAGCCGATCGGGTCGATGTGGGTCCCGAAACGCGGGTACCGCGGCATGGACCAGCGCGCACCGGCCATGAGCGCGGGCAGGCCCATCATCAACTGCTCGGTGTGCAGATGCGCGCCCGGACCGAGCGTGCTGCGCCCCGCCATGGCCGCCAGGCCCGCGCCGAGCGAACCACGGGTGTGCACAACGGCTTTCGGCGCGGCGGTGGTCCCGGAGGTGAAGACGATCAGCGCCTCGGCCTCCGGATTGGCGACCGCCGCCCCGGCCGCGCCGGCCGCGGAGCCGAGCAGCGTGCGCAGCGGAATCGACGCGGACGGCGTGCCCGGCAGGCGCGGCCCGCTGTGAATGTGCCGGACCGGCAGGCGCCCGAACGCCGGCAGCGACAGCCCCAGTGCGCGGCCGAGCCGGTTCGCCGGCCCGCTGAGCAGATAGAGCAGCGATTCCGTTGCTGCCCAAGCCGGTTGGACGAGATCAATGCGGCGCACGAACAATTCCGGCCCCACGCCCGGATCCACGAAGACGATGGTGCCGCCCGCGGCGATGGTCCCGAAGACCAGCACCACCGCGTCGGCGCACGGCCGAATCGAGAACAGCATCCGATCCCCGGGCCGGAAACCATTGTCGTGCAGCCGTTTCGCGGTGGTCGCGATCCTGGCCTCGAGTTCGGCGAAGGTGAGCGGCGGTGCGCCGATCATGCCGAGCGCGGGGGCGTCCGGATGCCGTCGCGCCTGTTCCCGCAACAGCGCGACGAAGTCCGTGTGGGCGGCGGGACCCGGCGCGGTCACCGGATATCCACCAACTCCGGCTTGTAGCGGTGATCGGCGTACCACTCCAGCGTGCGGCGCACGCCCCACGCGCGGACCCGGCGGTTGGAGGCCAGCACCCGGACGTCCCGGCGCAGGCCGTAATCGGTGGTGAGCATGCGCACGGCGTTCACCAGAGCCCGGTCCTCGTGCAGATCCTCGATGGCCGTGCGCGGGAATCCGCCTGCGGCTTCGTACAGTTCTGCCGTGATGGCCATATTGCAGCCGGGCGTCATGACATAGGGCCCGAGATAGCGCGGGTCCTGATTGCCGGGCCGGAACTTGCCGAAGGTGGACGCCACCTCGAGCACCACGCGGATGATCGTCCGATCCCGCCGGCGCACGCCCTCGTCCGTGCGCGGAATCAGCTGCCCGCTGATCAATCGCAGCCCGGAGTCGAAGGCCGCGTGGATGCGCGCCGTCCAGTCGGGTGCGGGCAGGCAGTCGGCGTCGGTGCGCGCCAGCCGCCGCGCCCCGGCCGCGATGGCATGCCGCATCCCGGTATCCGAGGCCGCGCCGGTGCCCTTCTGCTCCTCGTGCACGATCTCGATGGTCATTTCCGGATGCACGGCGGCGAACGCCTCGACGACGTCCACCGTCCGATCGGTGGAGTTGTTGTCCACCACGACCAGCGTGAAGTCCCGATCCTGCTGGGCGGCGAGCGCGTCCAGGGTGGCGGTGATGCCGTATTCCTCGTTGTAGGCGGGCACGATCACCCAGAGTCTGCTCACCGATGGTCCTCCCGGATCAAACTTTCGGCAGCCGGTAGGCGATGGCCGCCGCGGCGGGTCCCGCGCCGGCCGCCACGAACAGCGCCACGTCGGCTCCATCCAACCGTCCCGCGTCGCGGGCCGCCACATAGGCGGTGGGCAGGGCGGAGGTGTGGGCGTCGCCGGTGTGGTGATCGGCCCAGCCTTCGATGGCATCGGTGCACACGGCGTCCTCGGGCAGTCCGAGACGGCCGGCCAGCAGCGCCGGGAACTCGGGCGTGGGCCGATTGCACAGCAGCACGGTCCGCTCCATGGCGGAATCGGCCACCTCGAGCGCTTCACCGGCCGCCGACACCGCATGGTGCAGCAGCTCCGCGGTGCTGTGCGCCGACCGGTCGACGGTAATGGTGGACCGTCCCTCCGAGCCCATCTCGGAGAGCCGCACGAATCCGGCCGCAGCCGGGAAGCCGTCGCCGGAGCTGATGTGCAGCGCGCCGAAACCAGCTGACCCGTCACCCTTTTCGAGCATGAGCGCGGCGCCGACCGGTTTGATCGGGAACCCGGGCTGCGGTTCCGGCGATTTCGACGGGTGGGCGTCCCCCGACACGATGACCACCCGTTCCACGGTCGGCGCCGCCAGCAGCGCCTGGCTCACCTGAATGGCATTGAGCACCCCGCACGCGCCGTTCATGAGGTCGAACGACAGACAGGGCACATCCCCGCTCCGGTACTCCAGCCCGATTCCGGCCTGCTGCTGGATGAGCGCGGACATGGCCGGTTCCACCATGTTCGAGTCGCGGTACACGCCGGTATTGATCAGGGCGTCGATCCGTTCCGGAGTGCTGCCCGCCTCCGAGATCGCGCGGCGGGCGGCCGCCGCGGCCTGTTCGATGGAGCTGCCGCCGCCCATTTCCACGGCAACGGAGGACATCACGATAGCCATCTTCATCACACCCGTAGTTCGCCGAGAGTCACCGATAGGAACCCGGCTACGACACCGGAGGCGGCGGGCACCATCAGTACTTTCGCACCGGACGCTATCCGGTCCTGTTTCAACGCGTCGTGCAAAACCACGAAATGCGAGGTGGACGCGGTGTTGCCGTAGCGGTCCAGCACGGCCGGACCGGGCGGAACGGGCGCGTCGAATTCGCGTTCGGCGATCTTGTTGATCAATTCCACGGCGGGACCGCTGAATTGATGATGAATCACGTAATCGTAGTTCTCCGAGGCGAAATCGGTGCCGCGCGCGGTGAGGAAATCGCGTTGCCGCGTCGTCCACAGCAGATACCGCGACTCATTGTGCATGGCCCGATTGTCGGTGTAGAGCGCGATTCCCGGCGTGCGATCCGAGGGCATGCCCAGGCACAGCTGCGCGAAGGCGGCGCTGGTATTCAGCTCGATGTAGTCGATGCCCTCGTCCGCGCCGCCCCGATCGTCGAGGATCACCGCCGCCGCCCCGTCGCCCACGGTCAGCGAGGCGAATTGCGGATCGTATTTCTCCGACATCTCGCGCACCGCGGTATCGGAGATGGGCGTGATGTACTCCCCGGACACCACCAGCCCGCGCCGCACCATACCCGCACGAATCATGCGGTCCAGCACCAGAACTCCGGTCAGCATGCCCGCGCAGGCATTGGACACGTCGAAGTGGACGGCGCCCGCCGCACCCAGTTCATTGCGCAGCATGAGCGCGAAGGACGGTTCCACGCAGAACTCGTCTCCGCGAATGCGGGTAATCGAGCAGGAGATGACGATGTCGAGATCGGCGGCGCGGTAGCCGGAATTGGCCAATGCACCGCGCGCGGCCGCCAGAGCGACGGTGAATGAATCCTCCGCCCGGCCTTCGCTATCGGTGCCGCAGCGCCGCCGCGCCCGGACCCCGCTGACTTTTTCCAGGTCGATGGGCGATTCGACGGCCAGTTGCGCCAGCAACTCCGCGGTCGACACCTCCGCGGTGGGCAGATATGACCCGATCGCCTCGATACGAGTTCTCGCCATGTGTTCACTTCCAAACCGAACTGAGTTGCGGGCGACGCTAGCAGCGTGCAGATTTCCTTATTGAAAAATCTCTAGTTCAGATCGTGTGAAGTGAACAACACCGCCGTGCGATGCCGATTCGCATAACGCAGTACGGAGCACCCATGCCGAAAGCCGCCGTCCGCCACGAACTCGCCCTGCTCGCCGCCGGACAGCCCTGGCTGCCGGCCCTGCTGCTGGCCGGCCGGGCCGCCAGACCCCTCCGCAAGGTGCCCAAACTCGGCTGGTTCGTTGTCGACCCGCTGGTGGCCCGGCAGATCTACAACGACAGCGCGCACTTCAGCATTGTGTCCGAGGGCGCCGCCGGGCACTGGTGGGCGCAGGTCATCGGCGACTGGGTGGAGAACCTGTTCGAAGGTCCGGGGCACACCGAACTGCGCAATCAGGTGCGAGACCTGTTCATCGCCAAGCACACCGACGCCCTGGTGCAGCGGGTCATCGGGCCCGCGCTGCGGCAGATCGCCGCCGATCTGTCCGCCGGGCGCACCGTGGACATCGCCGAGCGGGCGCGAGTCCTGGTGGGCCGCAGCGTTTCCGATCTGGTCGGCATGGAACCCGCCGATATCTCCGCCCTCTTCGCCGACGGCCGCCTGGTGACCGGTCACCGTCCGGGCGCACCCGATGATCCGGACGAGCCGTTCCGCATCCTGTTCGACCACGTCGAGGAACTGGTGAATCTCGGCATCGGCACCATGGCCTCCACCACTCTCGATCCGGTGGCGGTCGACCGCGCCCGCACCCTCGCGACCAAGCTCGCCAGTTCGGTCCCCGCCGCCTACGCCCGCGCCGACGGCGACACCACGCTGGGCCGCTGCCGCGAACTCGGCCTGCGCCTCGAACACGCCTCGGGCCTGGCCATTCTCATGGCGGTCGCCGGGACCGACACGCTGGCCAGCGCCATGACCCGGATGGTCGCCATCCTGCACGACAGCGGTGAGCAGCACACCCTGCTGGCCGCCCCCGAGCGCACCCCCGACGCGGTGCGCGAGACCCTGCGCGTCACCAGCCCGGCCTACCTGGTCGGCCGGTCCGTCACCGCGGACGTCGAGGTCGCGGGCCGCCGGTTGCGCGCCGGTGAGCACGTCAAGATCCTCACCTGGTCGATCAACAATGCGGTCGGCGACTTCCGGGTGCACCGCGACTACGTCCCCGAGACCCGCCAGCTCTGGTTCGGCGGTGGCCGGCACCTCTGTCTGGGCGCGCAGCTCGTGCACTCCGAGCTGGAATCCCTGCTGGAGGCGCTGACCGCCAATGGCCGCCCCTGGGAGATCGTCGAACGTCGTTACCGCCGCAAGGTTTTCATCCCGACCTACGAAACCCTCCGGATTCGCCTGCGCTGATCAGGCGCGGGTGAACCAGCTGACCTGGGTGCCGTTCTCGAACTCCCGCCGCCGCTGGAGCCGGAAATCGGTCGGGCGGAAGTTCCCGGCCAGCGCCTGCGTGCCGGCGCCGGCGATGACCGGATAGCTCTTGATGACCAGCTCGTCGATCTCGTCGATGAGCTGCGCGCCGAGCTTGCCGCCGCCCAGCCAGATATCGAGACCGTCCTCCTTCTTGAGCCGCTGCACGAGCGCGACCGGATCGCTCTCGACCAGCCGGACCGGCTCGGGGACCTCGCCCAGCGTGCTCGACACGATGTAGGTCGTCAGATGCTCGTACGGGTTGGCCAGTCCGGCCAGCAGGCCGGGCTCGTAGGTGCCGCGGCCCATGACGATGGTGTCGTAGTGCCGGTTCGGCGCGTCCGCGGGAATGCCGAAGTGCGGGCGCGCCGCGGTCGGCAGCGTCTCCGGGTATTCGCTGCCGAGCCAGGCCACGAATTCCTCGCTCAGGGGCATGAAGTCGATGTTGTGGCCCGGACCGGCGATGTAGCCGTCGAGCGACATTCCGACGAAGTAGCTGAGCTTTCGCATTGGTGAGCCGCCTTCTTTGTTGTACTCTGTTTGAAGTGGTCTCAACATAGTACTACGAACGGAGTGGTGTCAAGTGGTTCGCACGAATCCCGAACGCCGGAACGCCCTACTCGACGGCGCGATCGAGGTCCTGGCCCGCGACGGCGCGCGCGGCCTCACCTTCCGCGCGGTGGACAAGGAGGCCGCCGTCCCCGCGGGCACGGCCTCGAACTATTTCGCCAATCGCGACGACCTCATGGTGCAGGTGGGCAATCGCTACTACGAGCGCCTGATCCCCAGCGAAGAGACCATGGCCCAGGTCGCCGTCGGCGAGCGCAGCCGCGAGCGGATCGCCGAACTCATGACCGAGGTGGTCGACCGGGTCGCCACCTTCCGCACCGGCTACCTGGCCCAGCTGGAACTGCGGCTGGAGGCCACCCGCCGCCCGGAGCTGCAGACCCTGCTCACCCAGCGGGTGCGCGCCGATCTCGACTTCAATATCCGCAATCACCTCGACAACGGCATGCCCGGCGACGAGGAGACGGTAATACTGCTGTACCTGGCATTGAACTGGCTCATTCTCGATCGCCTCACGCTGCCGGGCATTTTCAGCGAGGAGCAGAGCCGCAAACTGGTCGACATCGCCGTCGATCGCGCCGTGGGCAAGGGCTGAAGCCGGTGGGCGGGAACCGGATCAGCCCTCGGGCGCCTCGGGCGGATTCTGCTGATCCCGGGTGGCCCCCACGCACGCCACGATGACGCAGCCGATGGCGAGCCACTGATATCCGGACAGCATCTCGCGCAGCACGATCAGCCCGACCAGGGCCGCCACCGCCGGTTCCAGGCTCATCAGAATCCCGAATACCCGAGCGGGCATGCGCCGCAAGGCTTCCAGCTCCAGCGAGTACGGGATCAGCGAGGAGAGCAGGCCGACGGCCAGGCCGAGCAGCAGCAGCTTCGGATCCAGCAGCGCCGCACCGCCCGCGGTGACGCCGGCCGGCAGCATGACGACGGTGCCCACAATGCTGGCCAGCGCCAACCCGGTCTGACCCGGAAAGCGTTGCCCGGTGGCCGAACTGAGCAGGATGTACGCGCCCCAGCCCGCACCGGCCAGCAGCGCGAACGCGATACCGGCGGTATTCAGCTCACCGCCGCCCTCGGCCAGCAGCACCACGCCCGCCGCGGCCAGCGCCACCCAGATCAGATCGCGCGCCCGCCGCGAGGCGAGCACCGCCACCGTCAACGGGCCCAGGAACTCGATCGTCACCGCCACGCCCAGCGGGATCCGCGAAAACGACTGGTAGATGGAGAAATTCATCAAGGCCAGCGATAGTCCGAACCCGGTCACCAGCGCCAGCTCGCGCATCGAGTGGTCCCGCCACACCGTGCGTAATGCCTTGCGCGCCAGGAACCCCAGCACCAGCGCCGAGGTGAGCAGCCGCAGCATGACCACCGCATTCGGCGGCAGCTGATCGAACAGGTGCTTGGCAATGCCCGCACCGGCCTGCACCGAGACGATGCCGAACAGCACCAGCGCCGGCGGCGGCACCGCCGCCAGCGCGGAATGGGTACGGCCGCCGGGCTTTTCCGTGAGTGCCATGCACTACTCCGTACGGATCAGTCGCGCCGCGCGAAGCGGCCGGCATCGGCCTGATCCCGGGGCTTCACCACAATGGTGTCGAGATTGACGTGCGCCGGCCGCGAGGCCACGAATCCGACGATCTCGGCGATGTCCTGGGCGTACAGCGGATCGATGCCCTTGTACACATTCGCGGCTCGCTCGGCGTCCCCGCCGAAGCGCACCAGCGAGAACTCGGTCTCCACCGCGCCCGGCGCGATCTCGGTCAGCCGCACCGGCTGCCCCAGCAGCTCACCGCGCAGCGTGCGGTGCAGCACCGCCTGGGCGTGCTTGGCCGTGGTGTACCCGGACCCGTTGTCGTAGGCCACGAAGGCGGCCACCGAGGTGATGGTGACGATCAGCCCGTCCCCGGAGGCGATCAGCTTGGGCAGCAGCGCCTTGGTGACCCGCAGCGTGCCGAGCACATTCGTCTCCCACATCCACCGCCAGTCGTCCAGATCGGCCTCGGCCACCGGCGCCAGACCCTTTGCGCCACCGGCATTGTTGACCAGCACATCACAGCGCTCGACGGCCGCGGTGAAGGCGCGCACCGACTCCTCGTCGGTCACGTCCAGCGGCAGCGCGGTCCCGCCGATCTCCTTGGCGAGCGCCTCCAGCCGGTCGGCCCGCCGCGCGCCCACGTACACGTGGTACCCCTGCTTGGCGAGCTCACGGGCTGTGGCCTCCCCGATCCCCGAACTGGCTCCGGTCACAACGGCGGTACGAGTGCTCATGCCCTGAGCTTAAGCACGGCATATCGGGCGAAGCGCGTCCCCCTGTCCGCTACCTCTTCCCGCGAGAGCCCGGAGAACCCCGGATTAACCTTGCGCTATGGCGATACGCGAAGCGGTGAGTGCGGACGGAACCAGCATCGTTTACCGGGTGACCGGGCCGGAGGACGCACGCCCGCTGGTGCTGCTGCACGGCTGGGCCGGGAATCTGCGCAACTGGGGACAGGCCGCCGACCTGCTGGCCGAGCATTTCCGCGTGCTCGCGGTGGACCTGCGCGGCCACGGCTACTCCGACGCCCCGGAGACCGGCTACGACGATCCGAAGAACTGGGCCGCCGATATCGCCGCCGTGCTCGCCAACGAGAGCATCACCGCCGGCGCCATCCTGCTCGGCTGGTCCTACGGCGGCATCGTCCTCACCGACTACCTCGCCACCTACGGCACCGGCGCGGTGGCAGGGGTGGTTTACACCGGTTCCATGGCGAGCATCGGCCGCGATGTCCCCGGCGCCGCCACCGGCCCGGCCATGGTCAAGGCCATCCCGGACGTCTTCGAGGAGAGCTCCGCGCGCGCCATGCGCGGTTTCGCCGCCTTCGGCAATGCCAATACCGGCAAGGGCCCGGACAAGGGGCCCGATGCCCAGCGCCTGTTCGGCGGCAGCGTCTCCACCCTCCCGCGGGTGCGCAAGGCGCTGTTCTATCGCACCGTCGACAACACCGAAACGCTTCGCGCACTGGATATTCCGGTGCTGGTCATGCACGGCACCGCCGACCCGGTGGTGCCCGTGGAGAACGGCCGCTACATCGCCGAGACGGCCCCGCACGCCCGCACCTCCTACTGGGAGGACTCCCTGCACGGCCTGTTCATCGAGGATCCGGTCCGATTCGTGGCCGAGCTCACCGATTTCGCCGCCGCGCTGTCCTGATCACGCCCGAAACGGCTTGTGACTCAGGTCACTTGGGAAGGTAGTGCGGGTATGTGACGTTATGTCAGCCATGCACACTGGAGTGGTGAGTCAACGTACCGACCTGCGGCCTGACCGCATCGCCGTCTTGTCGGTACACACCTCCCCACTGGCGCAGCCGGGCACCGGCGATGCCGGCGGCATGAACGTCTACGTGCTGCAGACGGCCATCGAGCTGGCCAAGCGCGGCACCCAGGTCGAGATCTTCACCCGCGCCACCTCCTCCAATGACGAACCCGTCGTCGAGGCCGCGCCCGGCGTCCTGGTGCGCAATGTGGTGGCCGGGCCGTTCGAGGGCCTGGACAAGAACGACCTGCCGACGCAGCTGTGTCCCTTCGCGGCCGAGGTGCTGCGCACCGAGGCCCGCAATCTGCCCGGCCACTACGACCTCATCCACTCGCACTACTGGATGTCCGGCCAGGTGGGCTGGCTGGCCCGGGACCGCTGGCGCACGCCCATGGTGCACACCGCGCACACCCTGGCCGCGGTGAAGAACGCCTACCTGGCCGAGGGCGACTGCCCGGAACCCGCCGCCCGCGAGATCGGCGAGAAGCAGATCGTGGCCGAGGCCGACCGGCTGGTCGCCAACACCGGCGAGGAAGCCCGGCAACTGGTCGAGCTCTACGGCGCCGACCCGGACCGCATCGACGTGGTGCTGCCCGGCGCGGACCTCACCCGCTACCACCCCGGCGACAAGGCCGCGGCCCGCGCCGAGCTGGGCCTGTCCGCCGAGGAGCGGATCGTCGCCTTCATCGGCCGCATCCAGCCGCTCAAGGCCCCCGACGTGCTGGTCCGCGCGGCCGCGCAGATGCTGGCCGACGAGGCCGTGCAACCGCGCCGCCCCGAGCGGCCGCTGCGCGTGCTCATTGTCGGCGGCCCGTCCGGCAGCGGCCTCAAGCGCCCGGAGGCGCTCATCGAATTGGCCGCGGCCCTGGGCATTTCCGATCGCGTCACCTTCCTGCCGCCGCAGCCCCCGCACCGCCTGGTGCAGGTGTACCGGGCCGCGGACCTGGTGGCGGTGCCCAGCTACAACGAATCCTTCGGCCTGGTCGCCATCGAGGCGCAGGCCAGCGGCACCCCGGTGCTCGCCGCCGATGTGGGCGGGCTGGGCACGGCGGTCCGGGACAAGGTCTCCGGTCTGCTGGTCCCCGGGCATCGCACCCCCGATTGGGCGGCGGCGCTGCGGTCGCTCTTCGACGATCCGGCCCGGCTCGAGCGCATGGGCGTGGCCGCGGTGGAGCATGCCGCGAACTTCTCCTGGGCGCATACCGCCGAGGGGCTGCTGGACAGCTATGCCGCTGCCCTGTCCCAGTCGAAGGGGGTGCGTGGTCGCAGCGGTAGCGTGCACTCGGACAGCTATCAAGCGCGATCGCTGGCGCTCTGGCGGCGGCGGATGGGAGCCGTACGCCGATGACCGACGAGCACTCGGACCCGACCGCGCCCGTCGCGCCGCGCCCGCACGAGAGCACCGGGCAGCTCAACGACGACACCGCCCGCGCCACCGCGCAGCTCATCGAGGAGACCCTGCGGGATCGCGAGATCGAATTCACCCGCGACGCCCCCGATCTGTTCGTGGTGGTGCTGCCGGGTGAGCGCAAGCTCAAGACCGTCATCGGCGTGACCGTCGGCAAGCACGGCGTGCGGATGGAATCCTTCGTCTGCCGCAAGCCCGACGAGAACTTCGAGGGCGTCTACAAATTCCTGCTGCGCCGCAATCGCCGCCTCTACGGCGTGGCCTACACCCTGGACCGGGTCGGCGACATCTACCTGGTCGGCCGCCTGTCCAATCACGCCGTCACGGCCGATGAGCTCGACCGCTGGTTCGGCTCGATCCTGGAGGCCGTGGACGCCGACTTCAATACCCTGCTCGAACTCGGCTTCGCCGAATCCATTCGGCGGGAATGGAAATGGCGGGTCTCGCGCGGAGAATCCCTGAAGAATCTGCGCGCCTTCGAACATCTGGTGGACGCGGCCGACCGGCAGTAGGCTGACCGCTCGCAATCGGCGAAACGGAGACGGTGGATATGGTCGCGCTCGCACTCGATATCGGCGCTACGAAATTCGCTGCGGGCACGGTGAATTCCAAGGACGCCGTACAGAATGTGCGGCGAGTGGCGGTGCCGGAGTCCGATGTGTGGGACGCCTGCCGGGCATTGCTGACCACCGTCGCCGGGGCGTCCGAGGTGACCGCGGTCGGCATCGGCTCGGCCGGGCCGATCGATGTGCGCGCCGGATCGACCGGTCCGCTGAACATCCCGGAGTGGGCGGACGGCTTCGCTCTCGTGGACTCGGTGCGGAAGTTGTTCCCGCAGGCCGAGATCCGCTTCGCCATGGACGGCGTCTGCCTGGCGCTGGCCGAACAGCGCTGGGGCGCGGCGAAGGGGGTGCCGGACTTTCTCGCCATGACCGTGTCCTCGGGCATCGGCGGCGGGGTCATGTCCGATGGCCGGGTCGTCATGGGCCGCACCGGAAACGGGGGCCACGTCGGCCATATTGTCGTGGCGGGCAGTGAAGAACCTTGCGCCTGTGGGGGATTCGGCTGCGTGGAAGCCGTCGCGAGCGGGAAGTCCGCGGTGCGCTGGGCGCGCCGCCAGGGCTGGACCGGGCACACCGGCGTGGAATTGGCGCAGGCCGCGCGGTCCGGCGATGGGATCGCGGTGGCCGCCCTGGCCCGTGCGGGGAATGCGCTGGGCATGGCCATCGCCTCCGCGGCGGCGCTGCTGGACACCGACCTGGTCGTGGTCGGCGGTGGTTTCGCGCAGTCCGGGGAGTTGCTCTGGGGGCCATTGCGCGAATCGGCTGCGAAGCACGCGCGCCTCACTTTCCTGCGCGAACTGCGAGTGGTCCCTTCCGAACTCACCGATCAGGCGACACTCGCGGGCGCGGCCCTGCTTGCGGTGCAACCGTGAATTCCGCCGCTACCCTGGGGCGGCGTGGGGATAACCGAGTTCGCTCATGGTGATGTCGTCTACCTCTCGGACGGGCCGTTCAGCGGCGCGTGCGGTGTGGTCTGGGGTGTGGACGCCGTTCGCTCGGAGCTACGCCTGGAATTGGTCGTGCGCGAGCCCGGCGGCGGCAGGCATCGTCAGACGGTGGGCATGACGGTCGGATTCCACGAGGTGGAGTGGCCCTAGCGGCCGCCGCCAACCGGGAGAGGGTGCAGGTCGCCGGTTCATCCGCCCGTGGCAGGATGACCCCATGACGTACACCCTCGTTTTGCTGCGCCACGGCGAGAGCGAATGGAATGCCCTGAACCTGTTCACCGGTTGGGTGGACGTCCGTCTTACCGAGAAGGGCATTGCCGAAGGCAAGCGTGCCGGTGAATTGCTGGCCGAGCACGGCATTCTCCCGGATATCGTCTACACCTCGCTGCTGCGCCGTGCCATCAGCACCGCCAACAATGCCCTCGATGCCTGTGACCGGCATTGGATTCCGGTGGTGCGGGACTGGCGCCTGAACGAGCGGCACTACGGTGCGCTGCAGGGCAAGAACAAGGCCGAGATCAAGGCCGAGTACGGCGACGAGCAGTTCATGCTGTGGCGCCGCAGCTACGACACCCCGCCGCCGCCCATCGATCCGGCCAATGAGTACAGCCAGACCGGCGATCCGCGCTACGACGGCATCGAGGTCCCGCTGACCGAATGCCTGAAGGACGTCGTGGCCCGCATGGTGCCGTACTGGGAGGACACCATCTCCGCGGATGTCCGCGCAGGTAAGACGGTTCTCATTGCCGCGCACGGGAATTCGCTGCGCGCGCTGGTGAAGCACCTGGAGGGCATCTCCGACGAGGACATCGCCGGGCTGAACATCCCCACCGGCATTCCGCTCAAGTACGAGCTGGACGAGAACCTGCGCCCGCTGGGCAAGGGTGAATACCTCGACCCGGAGGCGGCCGCCGCCGGCGCCGCCGCCGTGGCCAACCAGGGCGGCAAGTAACCCTGTAACGCGGGACGCGCCGCAGCCGAATTTCTCGGCTGCGGCGCGTTTTTCATTTCCCGCTCGAATTGTCTGAAATACCCTACGGTTCCGTAATGCGATGGGGATCACAGTGCGCCGATGGATGATTCACTGAACCGAGGGCATCTGCCTGCACTCAATTTGCCGAAGTATTGCCCGTCAAAAGCTGGTAACAGTAACCGCGCTTTGCAACTTACTTTTGAGTAGCTATGCTCTGGTCGTTCGACCATTTGCGAGAGGTAGATCACGTTCGATGAAGCACGCGCTACGGGCCACGGTTTTCACCGCCGCGGCCGCTCTGCTCCTCCCGATGACCGCCATGACCGCGGCGGATGCGGCAGTCGATGCCATCGGCCCCGACGGCGGCGCCGCGGGCGCGGCCTGGACCGCGACCGAGGACGGTCCGCAGCAGTATCCGAACGTCGCCATCGAATGGGACGTGCCCATCACCATGAGTGACGGCACCGTGCTCAAGGGCAATGTCTACCGTCCCGCCGACGCCTCCGGTCGCGCCATCGACGCGCCCATGCCGACCATCGTGAACATGACGCCCTACACCAAGCTGGTGTCGAACGTCGCCGACAGCGCCTTCGCCATCCCGGGGCTGTCCGATGCGCTGGTCAACCTGTTCCGGTCCATCAACCTGACCGGCACCCCCATCTCCGGCTTCGGCGAACTGCTGAACGCGGCGGGCAACGGCCAGCTGCGCAACTTCAGCGTCGACCGCCAGCTCATCAAGTCCGGCTACACGCAGGTCGTCGTGGACGTGCGCGGCACCGGCTTCTCGCAGGGCGAGTGGGACATGCTGCGCCAGCGCGAGCAGGCCGACACCGTCGAGGTCATCGACTGGGCGTCGCGGCAGGGCTGGTCCAACGGCAAGGTCGGCATGAACGGCCTGTCCTACTCGGCCATCAATCAGGTGCAGGCCGCCGAGCAGCAGCCGCCCGCGCTGCAGGCGATCTTCCCGGTCGTCCCCGGCAGCGACCTCGTCAATGACGTGCTCGCGCCCGGCGGCGGCTTCGGCTTCAATTTCATTCCGCTGTGGCTGAGCGCCATCAACGGCCTCAAGTGGGTGCCGGATCTGGCCGCCATCGCCCAGGGCAAGTTCGACTTCCAGTGGCTCAATGATCGCGTCGGCGACCCGTTCACCTACCTGGACGTGCTGATGTCGGCCTACACCAGCACCGAGATGGCCCGCCTGGACCCGCGGGTGGAGGGCCTGCTCAACGACCTCTCGGTGGCGCGCCAGGGCTGGCTCGGCGATCCCAGCCGGATCCGGGCCGCGACCTTCGTCGTCGGCGGCTGGCACGACCTGTTCACCTACTCGGAATCCAAGATCTACAACGAGATGCCGCTCGCGGCCGGGTCGCAGAAGCAGCTGCTCATGGGCAACGGCTACCACATCACCTCCGGCGCCGAGGCCGGTAAGCCCGGCCTGCCGCCGCGGCTGGACGTGCTGCAGCGCGCCTGGTTCGACAAGCACCTCAAGGGCATCGACAACGGCATCGAGACCTACGGCCCGGTGACCCTGCGCCAGCAGGGCGGCGGCTGGATCACCCAGCACGGCTTCGGGGAATCCGCGGCCGTCGACGAGGCGGCCCGCTACCGCCGCATGTACCTGTCCGGGCAGCGGAGCGGCACCGCCAACAGCCTCTACGACGGTTCGCTCACCGCCGACGCCAATGGCGACACCGCGCGCCTGTCGGTCGCCCCGGGCCTGAGCACCCTGTGCTCCAATGACGCCGCCCAGGCCACCGCCGGCTTCCTGTCGCTGATCGACGCCTGCGCCAAGGACTCTCGCATCGCCGAGACCAACGGGCTGACCTTCACCAGCGCCCCGGTGCTCGAGGCCACCACCATCTCGGGCCCGATCGCGGTGCGCCTCAATACCGTTCAGGACGCCGAGGACGGCTACTGGACCGTCACTGTCAACGACGTCGCCCCCGACGGCACCTCCACGGTGCTGACCTCGGGCCAGGTCGTGGCCTCGCTGCGGGCCGTCGACGAGGACAGCAGCGCCCGCTCGGAGAACGGCGACTACACCGATCCGCGCCTGTTCACCTCGTTGGACAAGCAGCTGCCGGTGGTGCCGGGCGAGGCCACCACCCTCGACATTCCGCTCAGCGGCACCGAGGCGATCCTGCAGCCGGGGCACCGGCTGCGCGTGGACGTCTTCGCGGGCAACTTCCCGAAGGGCCTGCCCATCCTGCCCATGCTGATCGACACGGGCCTGAAACCGCAGCACATCCAACTGGATCCGAACCGGCCGAGCTTCGTGAACATCCCGGTCCGCGGGAACACCGGCTGGTGATTCCGTCCCTTCGGGGATGAACTCCCCGGGCGTGCACAACGGCGTGCACACCCGGGGTTTTTCTATTTTGTGCAGTTACACCATTTTTCGGCGATCCGCCTCCGAGGTCCCCGCCGCACCCTACTTTTGGGTAGGTTTTGATCGGCATAGAGGTGGTTGGGGCACTATGCGCTTGTTACTGAAATCCCTGGTCGCGATGACCGCGGCGGTCGCTCTGCTCGCGCCGGCAGCGGCCGCGACGCCCGCGGTGAGCGGACCGGACGGCGGTCCGGCGGGCCTGGAATGGGCTGCGGCGCACGACGGTCCACAGCTTTATCCCAATGTGTACATCGAATGGGATGTGCCGATCACCATGAGCGACGGCACCGTGCTGAAGTCCAATGTGTATCACCCGGCCGACGCCTCGGGACGGCCCATCACCGAGCCCACGCCGACCATCGTGAATTTCACGCCCTATACGAAACTCGGCTCCATGATCGCCGATTCGGCCATGTCGGTGCCGGTGCTGTGGAGCCTGATCGAACAACTGTCGCGGAATATCGATCTCACCGGCACGCCGTTCTCGGGGCTCACCGATCTCACCAAGGCGCTCGGCGGCGGGCTCATGCGCACCTTCACCGTGGACCGCCAGCTCATCAAGTCCGGGTACACCCAGGTCGTGGTGGACGTGCGCGGAACCGGCTTCTCCCAAGGCATCTGGGATCTGCTGGGGGAGCGGGAACAACAGGACACCATCGAAACCATCGACTGGGCTTCGCGGCAGCCCTGGTCCACCGGGGATATCGGCATGACCGGCGTCTCCTACTCCGGGCTCAACCAGTTGCAGGCGGCGGCGAAGCAACCGCCCGCGCTGCAGGCCATCTTCCCGGTCGTGCCCAGCCGCAACCCCTTCCGCGATCTGGTCGCGCCCGGCGGCGCCATCGGCGTCACCTTCATGCCCATGTGGCTGGCGGCGGTCAATGGCGGCAAGCTGGTGCCGGATATGGTCTCGCTGTTGCAGGGCCGCTTCGATATGACCTGGCTGTCCGACCGTCTCGCCGATCCGTTCACCTTCGTCGACGCCCTGCTGGAAGTGTTCCTGCAACCCGACATCGATCAGTTGAGCCCCAAAGTGCGCCAACTGCTCGACGCCGACAGCCCCACCCGGCTCTCCTGGGAGACGGCTCCCGAGAACATCACCGCACCGGCCTTCATCACCGGCGGCTGGCACGACGTCTTCGTCGCCTCCCAGGCCGACGTGTACCGGCGAATGCCCTTGGCCCCCGGTGCGAAACAGATCCTGATCGGCGACGGCTACCACGTCTCCAATGGCAATGAATCCGGCCGGCCCGGTCAGCCGCCGCGCATGGATGTGCTGCAACGGGCCTGGTTCGACAAGTGGCTCAAGGGGATCGACAACGGCATCGACGAATTCGGGCCGATCACCATGAAAGAGCAAGGCGGAGGCTGGATCACCGCCTCGGACTTCCCGCAGGAGGGCGCCGAATACCAGCGCATGTACCTGTCCGCCGCGCCCAGCGGCACCGGCGGCCACAGCGTGCACGACGGTTCGCTGCTGACCGAGCCCGGCGACCTCGCCCGCCTCACCGTCGCGCCGGGCCTGACCGGACTGTGCTCGCGGGACGCGGCGCAGCAGACCATCGGCGTGCTGTCGGTCTTCGACGCCTGCGGAAAGGATTCCCGCATCTGGGAATCCAATGGCCTGACCTTCACCAGCGCGCCGGTCGCGGCGGCGACGACCGTCTCCGGCCCGATCGCCGTGCACCTCAACACCGTGCACGACGCCGCCGACGGCTACTGGGTCGCCACCGTCAACGACGTCGCGCCCGACGGCGCCTCGGTGACGCTGTCCTCCGGCCAGCTCGTCGCCTCCCTGCGCACCATCGACGAATCCCGCAGCATCCGCCTCGCCAATGGCGACTTCACCGACCCGGTCCCGGACCTGTCCCTCGACACCCGGCAGCTCACCGTGCCCGGAGTGCCGGTGGCCCTGGACATCTCGATTCCCGGCGTGGACGCCGTCCTGCAACCCGGCCACCGCCTGCGCGTGGACGTCTACGCCGGGAACTTCCCGAAGGGCCTGCCGCCGACCGCGATCCTGATGGACACCGGCTTCCGGCCGCAGCACCTGCTGCTCGATCCGGACGACCCCAGCTACGTGAACATCCCGGTCCGCGGCAATCCCGGTTGGTGACTGCCGCCGCCGCCCGGGCGAGCACAGCGTTGTGCGCGCCCGGTCCCGGCCGCACCCGCCGGCGGCCTAGTCGCCGTCCGGCACGGCGAAGGCCGCTTCCAGGGGCGGGAACATGGCACGCGCGTCCTGACCGGCGAACCACAGGCCAACGGCGAATACCGATGCGGCTTCGAGGTATCGGGCCTGCCGCAGTCCGCCCGCGTGCACCGGCCGCAGCTTCAGATCCTCCGCGAGCGCCGCCACCCGCGCCACGGCCGCCGCGTCGTCGCCGCACAGCGGAACCATGAGCGTGCGGCCCTCGAATTCCCGCCGGGGCGATTCCCAGACCTCGGCGGCGCACAGATTGAACGCCTTCACCACGTGCGCCCCCGGCACGGTCGCCGCAATGCGTTCGGCCACGGCGTCCTCGGCGAGGGTGAAGCCGCCGCTGTCGGGAGCGAACGCATTGGTGCAGTCGATGAGGGTGTGCCCGGTGAACACGACGCCGACCTCGGACAGCACGTCGGTCAACGCGCTCACCGGCAGTGCCAGCAGTGTCGCCTCGCCGCAGGCCGCGGCCGCGGCGATGGTGGCCCCGCGCGCCCCGTGGCCGGCGGCCGCCGCCGTCTGCTCCGCCCGCGCGATATCGCGCGCCCCGATCACGATCTCGTGCCCGGCCGCCGCCCAGCCGCCGCCGAGCGCCCGCGCCATCTGCCCGGCGCCGATGATTCCGATTCGCATGTGAACTCCTAGTTCGTGCCTACGAATCGGACGCTACGAATCCCGATGCGCACCCGCGGGTGCGCATCGGCGCTGACATGCTGGAACGGTGACGGTCGAGACGGATATCGGGCGGGTGGAATTCCCGGCCTACGGCGACTACGAATCCGATTGCCCGGCCCGGCTGGCCGTGGACATCTTCGGGAACTCCTGGCTGACTGTGATCGTCTACACACTGCGGGACGGGCCCCTGCGCCCGGTGGAGCTGCGGCGCGCCATCGGCGGCATCAGTCAGAAGATGCTCACCCAGACTTTGCGGCGCATGGAGCGGATGGGGTTGCTGGAACGTCGCCGCTACGCGGAGGCTCCGCCGCGGGTGGAGTACGCCCTCACGCCGGCCGGAATCGACCTGCTGACACCGATTTTCGCGCTCGGCGTCTGGGCGGACCGGCATGGCGACGCCGTGCGCGCGGCCCTGTACGGGGATCCCGGGGACTGAGGCCGACGCGCCGACCGCGGTTGCCCGAAATCTGCCGAAATCCCGCCCCGTACAGTCCGAACATTGCGTAAACGACGGGCTAACAAGCAAGGAAGTGCCCGTGACCTGCGTGAAACTTCCCCCACCCGGGGTTTGACCACTGGTCGGCGACCGTACGATTCAAAGTGTGAGCGTTCCACAGGCCGTGCTGTTGGCAGTCCTGGCGGCCGTCGTCGGACTGGCTGTCGGTGGATTGCTCATCCCGTATGTGAACGCCCGCCAAGAGCAGCGGCGCGCCGCCGCGGATCCGGGCCTGACCATGTCGCAGGTGCTGGACCTGATCGTGCTCGCCTCCGAGAGCGGTATCGCGGTGGTCGACCAGTACCGGGACGTGGTGCTGGTGAACCCGCGCGCCGAGGAATTGGGCGTGGTGCACGACCGGCTGCTCGACGAGCGGGCCTGGGCCGCCGTGCAGACGGTGCTGGCCACCGGGAACGATGTCGAATTCGAGCTCACCGCCAAGATTCCGCTGCCCGGCCGCGCCCGTTTGGCCGTCCGCGGCGTCGCCCGGCCGCTGTCGCAGGAGAACCTCAATTTCGTGGTGCTCTTCGCCGACGACGATTCCGAGCAGGCGCGCATGGAGGCCACCCGCCGCGACTTCGTCGCCAATGTGAGCCACGAGCTCAAGACTCCGGTGGGCGCCATGAGCCTGTTGGCCGAGGCATTGCTGGAGTCGGCCGACGATCCCGATTCGGTCCGGCATTTCGGTGAGCGCCTGCACGGCGAGGCCCGCCGCATGGGCAAGATGGTCACCGAGCTGATCGCGCTGTCCCGCCTACAGGGCGCGGAGAAGCTGCCCGAGCTCGAGGCCGTCGACGTCGACACCGTGGTCACCCAGGCCATCGAGCGGTCCCGCACCGCCGCCGAGGCCGCGGGCATCACGGTGAGCACCGATTCGCCCGGGGGCCTGGAAGTGCTCGGCGATCAGACGCTGCTCGTCACCGCGCTGTCGAACCTGGTGGAGAACGCCATCGCGTACTCCCCGCGCGGTTCGCACGTCTCGGTGAGCCGATCGCTGCGCGGCGGCTGCGTGAACATCGCGGTGACCGATCGCGGCATCGGCATCGCGAAGGAAGACCAGGAGCGCGTGTTCGAGCGCTTCTTCCGGGCCGACAAGGCGCGCTCGCGCGCCACCGGCGGTACCGGGCTGGGGCTGGCTATCGTCAAGCACGTGGCCGCCAACCACAACGGTGAGATCACGCTGTGGAGCAAGCTGGGCACGGGATCCACGTTCACGTTGCGCATCCCGGCCCACCCCGCCGATCCCGAACACGGCGACAAGAGACTTTCCGCCGGGAATCCGGCGGCGAAGAAGGAAACCGGCCCGCGCTCCCTCGGGCGGGCCAGAACCAACGGTGTGGAGGCAACCCGATGACGAGTGTGCTGATCGTCGAGGACGAGGAGTCGCTGGCCGATCCGCTCGCGTTCCTGCTGCGCAAGGAGGGTTTCGAGGTCACCGTCGTGGGCGACGGGCCCTCCGCCCTGGCCGAGTTCGACCGGTCCGGCGCAGACATCGTGCTGCTCGACCTCATGCTCCCGGGCATGAGCGGCACCGACGTGTGCAAACAACTGCGCGCCCGCGGCAGCGTCCCGGTCATCATGGTGACCGCGCGCGACAGCGAGATCGACAAGGTGGTCGGCCTGGAACTGGGCGCCGACGACTATGTCACCAAGCCGTATTCCTCGCGCGAGCTCATCGCCCGCATCCGCGCGGTGCTGCGCCGCGGCGCGGGTGAGGAGACCGACAACGGCGGCGAGACCAGCGTGCTGGAGGCAGGCCCGGTCCGCATGGACGTGGACCGCCACACCGTGCAGGTGAACGGCAAGGCGGTGACCCTGCCGCTCAAGGAGTTCGACCTGCTCGAGTACCTGCTGCGCAACTCCGGTCGCGTGCTGACCCGCGGCCAGCTCATCGACCGCGTCTGGGGCGCCGACTACGTCGGCGACACCAAGACCCTCGACGTGCACGTCAAGCGCCTGCGCTCCAAGATCGAGGCCGATCCCGCCAAGCCGGAACACCTGGTGACGGTCCGCGGCCTCGGCTACAAGCTCGAGGCGTAGACCTTCGAAACGCATTGCGCCCGCTTCGGTGATCCGAAGCGGGCGCGAATTGCGTTCGATGCGTCCTGCTTACGCGTTCGGGTCCGCCTGGCCGGTGTAGACCCAGCCCTTGCCGAGCGCCGGGATCTCCTGTTCCTGCAGGTTGATCCAGCCCAGCGAATCCTGCTGCTTGCAGTCGTAGTAGGCCACGTCCTTGCCGTTGCCGCGGCAGGCGATGGTCGCCGAGGTGCCGTAGGGGCTGACGATGATCAGCTTGCCGTTCTCCTTGGCGCTGAGCACGTTCAGATCGTTGTAGGGCACGAATTCGGCGGTGACGTCGGAGAACTTGGCGGGATCGACAGCATCGGCGCCGGCGGCCGGCGCCAGGGCGAGCACGGCGCCGGCGGCCAGCGCGGCCACGGCGAGGGTTTTCTTGATCATGGCCACGATGTCTAACACGTATTGGTGAATAAGTGTTGACCTACGTGTAGCGCGCACACTTCCGGCTACTCACTCACCGGACATCCGCCGAGGTCAGCTCGCGCTGCCGGTGAGAGTTCCGAGTAGCCCGCCCAGCACTTTGTCCACGCTCCCGCCGCCGCCTCCGCCCGGGTTGCCCGGTTCGGTGGGCTTGGACGGATCCACGACGGTAATCGCGATGGTCTTGGTGCTGCCACCCTGCGACGCGGTGATCAGGTGCTGGCCCTCGGTACTGGGCTTCCAGGTGATGCTGGACTTCCCGATCGGCCACGGCACCTTGCCGGCGGGGGTGAGGTTCTCGCCATTGTCGGACCAGTAGACGAGCAGGCCGATGCCCGCGCCGCTGAGGTCCGCCGTCAGGGTGTACTCGGTACCGATCTTGTACGGCGCGGTGCCCGAGATGCTCACCGCGTCCACGGTGGCATGGGCCTGCGGCGCGGCGAATACGGCGACCGCCGCGGCGGCGGCCAGTCCGGCGATCCCGGCGCCGATCCGGCGGGAGATGGTGGTGCTCATGGGTTTCCTTGTCCTGCTGCTCGATCGGCCTAATTGCCCGGGGTGGTGCCGCTGCTGCCGCTGCCCAGCGGCCCGCCCGGCCCGAAGCCGCTGCCGGTGCTGGAACTGCCCGATCCGAGCGGCGCGTCCTTGACGTCGACGATGATCGACTTGGTGTAACCGCCCTGCTCGACGGTGATGATGTGCTGCCCCTTGGTATCCGGCGTCCACTCGATGCTCGAGTGCCCGGGCGGCCACGGCACCTTCGCACCGCCGATGAAGTTCCCGTTGTCGCTGAAGTAGACGAGCAGTCCGGCCGCCGCCCCGCTGAGGGTGGCGGAGATGGTGTACTCGGTGCCCACCCGGTGGTCGGAGCCGTCCACGGTCACCGAGTCGACGGTGGCGAAGGCCGAGGGGGCCGTCAGCACGGCGGCCGCCGCCAGGGCGGCGAATCCGGTGACGCCCACGCCGGCCCGGCGCGCGGCGATCCGCTGAGGTGTATTGCGCATGGCTGTTCGCTCTCCTGTGTCGTCCGCGCGGTTCAGTTGCTGCCGGAGCCGCTGCCGCTGAACAGGCCGCGCAGAATCCGGCTCGCGCTGCCGGTGCCGCTGCCGGAACTGCCGCTGTTCGGCTTGGTCTCCTCCGCCGGTGTGGTGGTCGTGGGCGGCTGCGTCGCCGGGGGAGTGGTGACCGGCGGGGTCGTGGCCGGCGGCGTGGTGGCGGGCGGCGTGGTGGAGCCGTCGGTGACCGTCACGACCAGGGTCTGGGTGCTGCTGCCCTGCGAGGCGGTGATGATGTGCTGGCCCGGGGTGCGCGGCGTCCAGTCCAGGCTGGCCTCGCCCGGCGGCCAGGGCACTTTGCCCGCGGGCGTGAGGCTTTCGCCGTTGTCGCTCCAGTAGACGAGCAGGCCGACCGACGCCCCGCTCAGTGCGGCGTGCAGCGTGTAGGTGCCGCCGACCTGCGGGATGGCGCTGGAGACGGTGATGGCGTCCACGTTGGCGTTCGCGGTGGGCGAGACGGCGACGACCACGGCCGTGGCGGTCGCCAGGGTGAGACCGGCCAGCCCGGCGCCGATCCGGCGCCCGGAGGTGGTGATGTGCATGAGTTCTCCTGTGCTGCGGCCCACGCGGGGTGGGTCTGTGCACAGTAAGTGAAACATGTTCTGAAATACTTAGTTTTCAGAAAACTAGCGCCAGGTCGCTACGCCTTTTTCGCGGTGGTCGCCTTCTTGGCGGTGGCCTTGCCGGTCGCCTTGGCCGCCCGCTTCTTGGCGGGGGCCTTTTTCGCGGGCGCGGCCTGCGCGGCCTCCTCGGCGGCCTTCTCCTCGGCGATGACCGTCGCCGGATGCACCGCGACGATGCCCAGCCCCTGCCGCCGCTTGCAGTGCTGCGCCAGCTCGTCGTAGGCGGGCTTGCCGATCAGTTCGATCAGTTCGGGTGCGTAAGCCTCCCAGACGGGACGCGTCCCGACATGCGCGTCGGGGGACCCGGTGCAATACCAATTCAGGTCCAGACCGCCCGGCCCCCAGCCGCGCCGGTCGTATTCGGTGATCACCGTGCGCAGGATTTCCACCCCGTCCGGCCGGTCCACCCACTCCTGGGTGCGCCGGATGGGCAGCTGCCAGCACACTTCCGGCTTCACCGTCAGCGGCTCCAGGCCCTTGCGCAGCGCCATGGTGTGCAGCGAGCAGCCGATGCCGCCGGCGAACCCGGGCCGGTTCAGGAAGATGCACGCGCCGTCGAACCGGCGGGTGCGCAGCGCGGGCTCGTCGTCGAGCTCGTCCTCTTCGAGATAGAGCTTCTTGCGGACCTTGCCCTTGTCGTCCATGGCCTGGTCCATGAGCTGCCAGTCCTCGGGTGTGAGCATTTTCACAGCCTGGTGCAGCTTCTTGCCGTCCTCCTCATCGGAGAGGAATGCCCCGTGTGAGCAGCAGCCGTCGTTCTCCCGGCCGTCGATGATGCCCTGGCACGCGGGCGTGCCGAAGACGCAGGTCCAGCGCGACAACAACCACGTCAGGTCGGCCGCGATCAGGTGCTCGTCATTAGCTGGATCCACGAACTCGACCCATTCCCGGGGGAAATCGAGTTCGACTTCGGGAGCCGGGTCGATCTTCGCCGCTGGTCGCAGCCCGGTCGGACCACTCGCGGATGCACCTGCCGTCACACCGCGGAACGCTAACAGCTCAGTCGCCTGGCCTGAAGACGTGACGCACCCAGTACCGTGTTCTTGTGCGGCTCGGTGTACTCGATGTGGGAAGTAATACCGTCCACCTGCTCGTGGTGGACGCGCATCGCGGTGGCCACCCGATGCCCATGAGTTCGACGAAGGCCACCCTGCGGCTTTCCGAGAGCATGGACGATCACGGGCGCATCACCCGCGAGGGCGCGGCCAGGCTGACCCGTACGGTCGGCGAATTCGCCAGCATCGCAAAGACTTCCGGCTGTGTGGAGCTGATGGCCTTCGCCACCTCCGCGGTGCGCGAGGCCACCAACTCCGAGGAGGTGCTGGCCCAGGTGCGCGCCGCGACGGGCGTGAACCTGCAGGTCCTGACCGGCCAGGACGAGGCCCGGCACACCTTTCTCGCGGTGCGCCGCTGGTACGGGTGGAGCGCCGGGCGCATCCTGAATCTCGATATCGGCGGCGGCTCACTGGAGTTGAGCAACGGCGCGGACGAGGAACCCGATATCGCGCTGTCGCTGCAGCTGGGCGCGGGCCGGTTGACCCGGGACTGGCTGCGCCACGATCCACCGGGCAAGCGGCGGGTGGCGGTGCTGCGGGACTGGCTCGACGCCGAGCTGGTGCTGCCCGCCAAGCAGCTGCTCGAGGTGGGCCGCCCGGATCTGGCGGTGGGCACCTCCAAGACCTTCCGATCGCTGGCCAGGCTCACCGGCGCGGCCCCCTCGACGGCGGGCCCGCGGGTGCGGCGTACCCTCACCAGTTCCGGCCTGCGGCAGCTGATCGCCTTCATATCGAGAATGACCGCGGCAGACCGGGCAGAATTGGAAGGCGTGAGTTCCGATCGGTCCCAGCAGTTGGTGGCCGGCGCGCTGGTCGCGGAGGCGAGTATGCGGGCATTGTCATTGGATACGCTCGAAATCTGTCCCTGGGCACTGCGGGAGGGATTGATCCTGCGAAAACTTGATACCGACCTGGATAGCGAACCGATAGCCGACAGCCCCAACGACGGCTTGTCGGGCACGATCGAAACGGTGTCTCGATGACCGATGAAAGTCAGCTGTCCGTCGCCGAACTATTGGCGCGCAATGGGCAGCAGGGTGCGGCGTCCTCCGGCAGCGGCGGGCGCAGACGCCGGAGCGGGCGAGGAATTTCCGTCCAGGATCTGACCGGTGACATGCCGGAGATACGGACGGGCTCGTCCGCTCATGCCGCGCCGGACGATGCGCCGGTCGGGGCCGACCCTGCGCCGATTGAATCGGACAATTCAAGCTATTCGAACTTCTCGAATTTTTCTGATTACTCGAACTTTCCGGAATATCAAGACTTTTCCGCTCCCGCAGCGCCCCAACCGGACTACTCCTCCTACTCGGTACCCGATCCGGAGCCGGTGTATTCCCCGCTCTCCGGGCCGATCTCGTACTACGACCCGCTCGCCCCCGGCGAGCAATCCGTGCCCGAACCGCCGTCCCTACCCGAGCCGGCCGGTTACAACTGGTCCGGTGGATCGGACTGGGCGCCCCTCGAAACACCGTCCGCCAACGGACATTCCGGACCTGGCCTGGACCAGCCGCGCAGCGGTCGCCGGCGCAAGCCCGATCCGCTGGATGCGGACTTCGCGCTGCCCGGGCTCGACGAGGCGGAGCCGCCCGCACCCGCACCGCGCGGCGAGGGCGGTCGCCGCCGCCGCTTCGATCCCGACGACGAGACCACCGAGGTGCGGCCGTTCCGCCCCGACGCCGCCGCCCAGGCCCGCCGCGACAGCGCACCCGCCTGGTCGCCGGTGCCGGAACCCGGACCGCTACCGCGCACTCCGGGCCGCGCCCCGGGATTCGATCCCGTGCAGGCCCAGGCGCCCGTCGCGCCGCCGCTGTCGCGCTCGGCCCGCCGGCATGCCGACGAGCAGCGTCAGGCGGAAGTGCGCGAGCCGGAGGCCTGGCATCAGCAGGAGCCGTGGCAGCGGGATCAGCCGTGGCAACAGGATCGGTCGTGGCAGCAGGACCCGCACGACCGTCAGGATCCGCGTGGGCGGCTCGACGAGCCGTGGCGGGACGAGCGCGCCGCGCGCCAGGAGTGGTCCGCACCCGACGACCGGGCCGAGCGCGGCGGCCGCAACGGGGCCCCGAACGGGTTGCCCGCGTGGTCGGCGCGAAGACGTCAAGCGCCCGAACCCGCCGCACACGACGAGCACGATCACGATCCGGAGTCGGGCTGGTCGCTCGCCGAACAGGATCAGCAGCTGCTCTCCGGCGAGACGGTTGCCGGTGATCTGCTACGCGATGCCGCCGACCGCGAGGACGAGCGCGCCGAACGCGAGTCGCGACGCGGCGGCGCCCGGCGGGCCGCGGGTTCGCGCCGCCGCGGCAAGGGCGGCCCGGCCGTCGCCGAACCGGAGCACGACGATCGGTACACCGATGTGTACGAGCCGCTCGACGAGCACGACGACTACGACGACGAGCCCGATACCTCCCTGGCCGGGCGCTTGTCGGCGCTCACCGCGCGGTTCACCGCCCGCGCCGGCGCACCTGCCCGCCCGTCGGGCCGTTCCGAGGAGGACGAGAACCGCCGCCAGTGGCTGGTGCTGGCCGGGCAGAGCACCGGCGCAGCGGTAGCGGGTATGTTGCTGTTCAAGGGTTTCGAGCGCATGTGGGAGGTGCTCCCGTGGGTTGCCCTCATGCTCGCCATGATCGTGATCCTGGGCCTGGTCGCACTCGTGCGCGTGCTGCGGCGGACCGATGACATTTTCAGCACTGTGATTGCTGTTGTCGTAGGCGTCTTCGTGACGCTGGGACCGCTAGCCTTTCTACTCAGTACGAACTGAGCAGGGAGCGGGCAGTGGGGAATAACGCGCAGGGGGCGAACACCGGAAATCCGGGCCGTGGGGAAGTCCGGATCGGATTGTCGACCGCATCGGTGTATCCGGAAAACACCGAGGCCGCATTCCGTTATGCGGCCGAACTGGGTTATGACGGCGTCGAACTCATGGTGTGGGCGGAACCGGCCAGTCAGTCCATCTCGACCGTGCAGTCCTTCGTGCACAAGTATTCGGTGCCGGTATTGGCGATTCACGCACCCTGCCTGTTGATCTCGCAACGGGTCTGGGGCTCGGATCCGGTCGCCAAACTCACCCGCAGTGTGCACACCGCCGAAGCGCTCGGCGCCGCAACGGTTGTCGTGCATCCGCCGTTCCGCTGGCAGCGCCGCTACGCCGAGGGCTTCGCGAAACAGGTCGCCGAACTGGAGAGCGCGAGCCCGGTGGCGGTGGCCGTGGAGAACATGTTCCCCATGCGCGCCGACACCCTGTTCGGCCGCGGCTCCACCTCCATCCGCCGCCTGGAGCGCCGCGGCGGCCCGGGGCCGTCCATCACCACCTTCAGCCCCTCCTACGACCCGACGGACCGCGGCTTCCGGCACTACACCCTGGACACCTCGCACACCGCGACCGCCGGAATGGACCCGATCGCCCTGGCGAACCGCATGGGCGACGGCCTCACCCACCTGCACCTGGCCGACGGCCGCGGTGCCGCCACCGACGAGCACCTCATCCCCGGCGAGGGCACCCAGCCGGTCGCCGAACTCTGCGAAATGCTGGTGCACAAGGGTTTCGACGGCCAGGCCGTCATCGAGGTCAACACCCAGACGGCCCGCACCACCATGGACCGCGCCGCCATGCTCAACCGCGCCCTCCAATTCGCCCGCAAGCACCTCAACGACGTCGAACCGGCCGCGGCGCCCGAACCGGAACCCTCTGGCGCACACCGCGGTTGACCTCAACAATGGTTGAGGGTGCACAGTGGTTGTCATGACACAGACGACCGACCTCGACGACGCCACGCTGGCCCGTCTCCCCATCGGCATGTGGACCGATGCCGCCCACACCGAAGTCATCGCCTTCATCCGCGGCCGGCTGGCCGACCTCGGCCTCACTCAGCCGCAGTACTGGATCATCCGCAACCTGCACCCGGAGGATCTGGCCACGGCCGCCGAGGCCGAATCCGGCCTCACCCTGGCCGAATTGACCGAGCGCATGAGCACCTATCTGCTCCCGCAGGACCGCCCGGAACCCGACGCCGAGGATCTCGTCGCCCGTGGCCTGCTCGCCCGCGACGCGGACGGCCGCCTGCGACTGGCGGACCCCGGCCGCCGTGCCCACGACGCGGTCAAGGCGGACCTGCCGGCCATCCGCGCCGCGATCCATGCGGGCATCGACGATGCCGACTACGTCACCACCGTGAAGGTGCTCCGCCAGATGATCCGCAATGTCTCCGGCGAGGAGGGGTTGCGGCGCTACCCGGTGTAGCCGCTGAGTGATTCATCCCACGGACCATCCGGCATGCTCCGCTTGTACGCTGTATAAACCCCGGATCAGCCACCGGGGTCGGACCGAACCCCGGACACCCCGCGAGCGGGGAGTTCGGGGGCGAAGCCCCGGAGAGCACCGAGAGTTGGAAGGACCGAGCGGGATGACAGCGGAGTTGACCGTCGACCTCGAGCAGGCCAGCGGCGTGGACGACGCACCCTTCAGCCGGGTGTGCGCGCTGGAGGCGCTGTCCTCGGATGATCCGGGCATCGGCCGATTCGCCGGTGTCATCGAACCCACCTGGACCATCGGCACGAAGCTGCACGGCGGCACCATGGTCGCGGGCAGCGCGGCGGCGGCCACCGCATGGCTGCGCCGCACCGCCCCCGACCATGCCGCCATGTTCCCGATCGCCGCCAGCACCGATTTCCTGGGCGCCCCCGATCCGGGCGTGGTCGAGTACGAGGTCCGCACCCGCAAGATCGGCCGCCAGATCTGCCTGATCGACGCGAGCCTCATCCAGAACGACCGCACCCTCGTGCACACCGCGTTCACCTTCAGCCACCTCGACGACACCACCCCGGCCTACACCGCCGACCACGCCGGCGATATGCCCGCCGAGCCCCCGGCCGACGCACTCGCCTACGACGAGAACAACCCCATGGGCAAGATCGTCCATGTGGCACAGGGCTCTGCGGCCGCCATCGACACCAAGTGGGCGCGCTTCCTCACCGGCGAGCAGTCCGAACCCCGGCTGCGCCTGTGGATCCGCCCCCGCCCCGGTGACGAACAGGACCCGGATGTCGCCGCCTACTTCGCCATGATGGCCGCCGACATGTCCCCGCCGGTCCCCATGAACCTGGGTCACTTCGGCTGGGCCCCAACCGTTCAGCTCACCACCTACCTCCGCCGCCGCCCGGCCCCCGGCTGGCTCCGCGTCATCGCCCACAGCCGCGAAGTCGGCGGCCGCATGTTCGACGAGGACCAACTCGTCATCGACTCCACCGGCGCGCTGGTCGCCCAGAGCCGCCAGCTCGCCCTGGTTCCGCAAGCGCAATAGCCGTACTCGCGGGCCCTTGCCGCCCATCGCGCCGGACAAGGCCCGCCCATCGCGTCGGACATGGCCCGCCCATCGCGTCGGACATGGCCCGCCCATCGCGTCGGACATGGCCCGCCCATCGCGTCGGACAAGGCCGCCCATCGCGCCGGACAAGGCCAGCAATTGCGCTGGACAAGGCCAGCGGTCGCGGCGTCGCCCGCCAGTCGTCATTCCGTCATGCTTTTGGCCGGAATCCACCGCATGTGTTGGCGCACTGGGCGTATGGATCCCGGCGAAAGACGCGCCGGGATGACGACGGGCAGCCCGCCGGGATGACGCTGGGCAGTCCGCCGGGGTGACGCTCGGCGGTTCACCGGGGTGACGCTCGGCGGTTCACCGGGGTGACGCTCGGCGGTTCACCGGGGTGACGCTCGGCGGTTCGCCGGGGTGACGCTCGGCGGTCCGCCGCGGTGATGGCGGCTTCGTGCACGGAGGGTGATGTGAACGTGCGGGTCGAATCGCTTCGCCGCGTGGGGATTCGGGCGTCACGGTGGTGTCGGAAACCCGCCGGACCTGCGCCGCGAGTGTTGGTGGACTGGGCTGCGTGCCCACGGTTCTGATCTCTCCCCAGACTCTCGTACCCGCGCGATCACGGCGGGGGTGGCTCGCGGTCGCCGCGGTGACCATCGCGCTGTTCGCGATCATCACCACCGAGATTCTGCCCATCGGCCTGCTCACGTCGATCGCCAGTGATTTCACGATTTCCGACGGCATGGCCGGGTTGATGATGACCATGCCCGGGTTGGTGGCGGCGGTGGCCGCGCCGGTGGTGACGGTGGCGACGGCGCGCATCGATCGCCGACTCATGCTGGGGCTGTTCATATTTCTGCTGGTGCTGGCGAATGTGCTGGTGGCGGTGGCGGCCGCGTATTGGGTGGTGCTGGCGTCGCGGGTGCTCGTCGGCATCACGATCGGCGGCTTCTGGTCGATCGCGGCGGGGCTGGCCGCACGGCTGGTGCCGGAATCCGCGGTGGCGCGGGCCAATTCGGCGATCTTCGCCGCGGTGCCGCTGGGATCGGTCGTCGGTGTTCCCGCGGGCACCTTCGTGGGTGAGCTCGCGGGCTGGCGGATGACCTTCGTGGTGCTCGCGGTGCTGTCGGCCGCGATGCTCGGCATGCTGCTGGTATTCCTGCCGTCGCTGCCCGGCGGCCGGGCGACCCGAGTCACCGTGCTGCGCGGCCTGTTTCGTGGCGTGAATATCCGTTATGCCCTATTGCTGACATTTCTCATCGTGCTCGCGCATTTCGGCGCCTACACATATGTGACACCGTTTCTCGAACAGGTCACCCGCGTGGATTCCGGCGCCGTCACGGTCCTGCTGCTGGTCTACGGCGTGGCCGGTCTGGCCGGAAACTTCTTCGGCGGCACGGCGGTCGCACAGCGGCCGCGCCTGGCCTTCGGCGTGGTCGCCGCCCTGCTCGCCGCCGCCATGCTGCTGCTTCCGATTCTCGGCCGCTCGGAAATCGGCGCATCGGCCCTGCTCATCGTCTGGGGAATCGGCTACGGCGCGGTCCCGGTCGCGACGCAGACGTGGTTCGTCAAGGCCGCACCCGAGACGCCCGAAGCGGCGGCGGTGCTGTTCACGGCGTCCTTCCAGGCCACCTTCTCCCTCGGCGCGCTCACCGGCGGCGTCATCGTGGACCGCGGTTCGCCCTCGGCGGTGCTGGTGTTCGCGGGCGGGCTGGCGGCATTGGTGATCGTGGTGATCGCGGCGCATTCCCGGAGCGGCCGCACGTGGCCGGACCATCGATGAGTGTGGTGCAATCCCGTGCGAGTTCCCCGGCGCGCGCGGACTAGCCTAGAAGCCTATGACGAGGATTGCGGTGATCGGCGGCGGCCGGATCGGCGAGGCGTTGATCGCGGGGCTGCTCGAATCCGGGCGGGCCAGCAAGGATTTGGTCGCGGTGGAGCCGATGAAGGCGCGCGCGGAATTGCTGGCGGAGCGATTCGGGATTCGGGTCGCCGATGAAATCGCCGATGCCGCGATCGGCGCCGATCTCATCGTGATCGCGGTGAAACCGCACGATGTGGACGGCGTGCTCACCGAATTGCAGAAGGCCGAAATCGGCGAACAGGAGCGCGAGGCGGTGCTCATGTCGCTGGCGGCGGGCGTGCCCACCACCCGGTTCGAGGCCAAACTGCCCGCCGGCTTCCCGGTGGTGCGGGTCATGCCCAATACCCCGATGCTGGTCGGCCAGGGCATGAGCGCCATCGCCCCCGGCCGCTACACCCGCCCGGAGCAGCTGGCGCTGGTGACCGAGGTGCTGGAGTCGGTCGGCAAGGTGGTGACCGTCAGCGAATCGCAGATGGACGCGGTGACCGCGGTGTCCGGTTCCGGCCCGGCGTACTTCTTCCTGGTCGTCGAGGCCATGATCGACGCGTCGGTGGGCCTGGGCCTGACCCGCGATGTGGCCACCCAGCTGGTCGTGCAGACCATGCTCGGCTCGGCCGCGCTGCTCGAGGAGTCCGGCCAGTCCGCCGTGGAATTGCGCGCGGCGGTCACCTCGCCCGCCGGCACCACCGCCGCCGCCTTGCGTGAACTCGAGCGGGGCGCGGTGCGCTCGGCCTTCCACGAGGCCCTCAATGCCGCAAAACGCCGTTCCGCCGAACAGGGCGCTGCCGCGGACTAACGTTATTCGGTACGGCGGTCGCGCTGCCAGCGGCTATGCGGACGGCGGCGTACCGCTCGGTTGCTAGTTTGCTGCCGAGGCCGACTCGCCCACAGCAAAGGCTGATTTCTCACACCCGTCGCAGCAATCCCACTGGTCCCGCTAAGCTTCAAGGAGCACGTGCGTGTCTGTTCCGCCGGTGGGGAAGCCGGCGGCGCGGACGTGCCGGAGGTCAGTGGCGCAATGATGTCTGGAAACAGCCAAGCGAGGTCCGGAAACAGCCCAATCACCGCAGGATCTGTCATAGGCGGAGGAACGCAGTTCCTCACCGTCGCCGAAGTGGCAAATCTGATGCGGGTATCCAAAATGACGGTGTACCGGCTGGTGCATTCGGGAGAGCTGCCCGCGGTGCGGGTGGGGCGTTCCTTCCGGGTGCACGCCAAGGCGGTGCACGACTACCTGGAGACGTCCTACTTCGACGCGGGGTGAGACGACAGGGCCAGGTGGCCCAGTCCAGACCCGTTTCGTTCGCCGGATAGTGGCCCGGTAACATGGACCGGCATCCTGTACGTGCCGGTGGTGCCGTCGGGTCCATATCGGCCCGTATCGGGTAAGGACTGTGCAGGGTCGGAAGTGTGCACCCCGCGGACGCGGGGATGACCCGAGTAGAACGCGAGGAACAACCCTATGGGTTCTGTGATCAAGAAGCGCCGCAAGCGCATGTCGAAGAAGAAGCATCGCAAGCTGCTTCGCCGCACGCGTGTTCAGCGTCGTAAACTCGGCAAGTAAGCACAGCGGTAGCTGGAAGCCCGTCACCTCGGTGACGGGCTTTCGCTTTTTTGCGGGTGACCGAACTCATCGTTAGATCCTGGTTAATACTCTTCGGTGAGCCCCATCGACGCGGTTACCCTTGGAGCGCGGGAATAACAGAAATGGGGGCTGCGAGTTGGCATCCGGTGCGGTGGGTTCGGGCACTCGGGACGGGCAGGCGCCCAAGGTTGTGATGGTGACCGGTGCGAGCCGGTTCTTCGGCGGCAATGTGGTGGCCCGGCTGGCGGCCGATCCTGCCATCGAGACGGTCATCGCCGTGGACGCCAAACAGCCCAGCCGCGAGCTGCTGCGCCGCATGGGCCGCGCCGAATTCGTGCGCGCCGATATTCGAAATCCGTTGATCCGCAAGGTGATCGATGGGCATCAGGTGGACACGGTGGTGCATCCCGCGGCGCTGTCGCGCCCGCCGTCCGGCGGTGGCCGAGCCGCCATGAAGGATATGAACGTGCTCGGTGCCATGCAGCTGTTCGCGGTGTGCCGCAAGGCTTCCAGCGTGCGCCGGGTGGTGGTGCGGTCCTCGTCCGCCGTCTACGGGTGCAGTGCCAAGGATCCGGTGAAATTCACCGAGGAGATGAGCGCGCGCACCCCGCCGCGCGGCTGGTTCGCGCGGGACATGATCGAGGTGGAGGGCTTCGTCCGCGGCCTGGCGCGGCGGCGGCCCGATATCTCCACGGCGATTCTGCGTTTCCCGCCGATCGTGGGGCCGCAGCTGGCGAATCGCGGTGTGCAGTATTTCCGTTCGCCGGTGACCCCCACCATCCTGGGCCGGGATCCGCGGATGCAGCTGCTGCACGAAGAGGACGCCATCGCCGTGCTCACCCACGCCGCCCTGGGCGCACCGGGCGGTACCTTCAACGTGGCCGGTGACGGCGCCATGGCGTTGTCGCAGGCCATCCGGCGGGCCGGCCGGATCGAATTACCGGTCCCGTACTCGATTTTCCGCACCGCCGGGCGCACACTCATGGGCCCGGTGATGCGGGAGTTCACCGCCGAACAAATCGATTACTTCCATTTCGGCTGCGGTCTGGACACCACCCGGATGCGCACCGAACTCGGATTTCAGCCGCGCTGGACCACGGTGCAGGCCTTCGACGATTTCATAGGGGGCGCAGCGTTGCGGCCCGTGATCGATCCCCGCTGGATCGACGCCGCAGAGAACAGACTTCTCGGCCTGCTCGGGGCCGGGACGGGAGCACACCAATGAGTGATGTAGCGAAGGTGATTCGTCTTCACGACGTGGATTTCGAGGCGCGGCACCGCCCGGCGCGCGTCTGGCCCGGCGAACAAGCGCTGACGCCGGTGACCTCGCTGACCGATCGGCTCGCCGACGCCGAAGAGCGGCGGCCCAAATCGCTGGGCGAACTCATTCGCGGCACGCTGGCCGAGGGGGTCGGCCGCACCGCGGATTTCGCGCGCCGCCGGATCACCGGTGATTACCAGGTCGATGAATTCGGGTTGGACGAGCATCTTCTGGAATCGGTGATTCTGCCGATGCTGCGGCCGCTGTCGGAGCTGTGGTTCCGGGTGCAGGTCTCCGGAATCGAGAACATTCCGGAAGTGGGCGGGGCGCTGATCGTGTCCAATCATGCCGGGACGGTGCCGCTGGACGGGCTCATGCTGCAGCTCGCGGTGCACGATCGGCATCCCAAGCAGCGCGCGCTGCGCCTGCTGGCCGCCGATCTGCTGTTCGAGATGCCGATCGTCGGCGGACTGGCGCGCAAGGCCGGGCATACCCTGGCCTGCCCGGCGGATGCCGAAAGGCTGTTGCGCGCAGGGGAAGTCGCGGGTGTGTTCCCCGAGGGGTACAAGGGCATCGGCAAACCGTTCGGTGATCGCTACAAGCTGCAGCGGTTCGGGCGCGGCGGGTTCGTGTCGGCGGCGGTGCGGACCGGGGTGCCGATCATTCCCTGCTCGATCGTGGGCTCGGAGGAGATCTACCCGAAGCTGGCCGATCTCAAGCCGCTGGCGCGACTGCTCGGTATCCCGTATTTCCCGGTGACGCCGATGTTCCCGCATCTGGGTCCGCTCGGCGCGATTCCGCTGCCGTCCAAGTGGTACATCGAATTCGGTGAGCCCATCTCCACCGGCGGGTACGAACCCGAGGCCGCCGACGATCCGATGACATTGTTCGAAATCACCGACCAGGTCCGGGAAACCATTCAGGGGACGCTCTACAAGAACCTGACCAAGCGCCGAAATCCATTCACCGGCTAGGTGAGGAGGGGAATGGGGGCTAAGCCCCCAGACCCCCCTATTGGGGCTCCGCCCCAAACCCCGTCGGGCGCTCCGCCCCAAACCCCGTCGGGCGCTTCGCCCAACCCCGTCGGGCGCCTCGCCCAAACCCGATCGGGTGCTTCAGCTCAACCCGGTCGGGTGCTTCGCCCAACCTGGTCGGGTGCTTCGGCTCAACCCGATCGGGTGCTTCAGCTCAACCCGGTCGGGTGCTTCGCCCAACCTGGTCGGGTGTTTCGGCTCAACCCGGTCGGGTGTTTCGGCTCAACCCGGTCGGGTGTCTCGCCCCAAGTCTGTCGGGGGTTCGGGGGCGTGGCCCCCGAACCCTCTTCTTGTTTCAGCTTGCTTTGGCGTCCCGTTTTCGGGAGAGGACGGCGGCGGCCGCGCCTCCGGCGGCGCCGAGGGCCAGGGCGGTGGGTACGCCGACTTTCGCGGCCTTGCGGCCGGTGCGGAAGTCGCGGATTTCCCAGCCGCGGTTCTTGGCGACCTCGCGGAGGTCGGCGTCGGGGTTGATGGCCACGGCGGTGCCGACCAGGGAGAGCATGGGGACGTCGTTGTGGCTGTCGGAGTATGCGGTGCAGCGCTTGAGGTTCAGGCCCTCGCGGATGGCGAGGGTGCGGACGGCGTGCGCCTTGCCGAGGCCGTGCAGGATGTCGCCGACGAGGCGGCCGGTGAAGACGCCGTCGCGGCTTTCGGCGACCGTGCCGAGCGCGCCGGTGAGGCCTAGTCGTTTGGCGATGACCTGGGCCAGTTCGACGGGGGTGGCGGTGACCAGCCAAACCTGTTGTCCGGCATCGAGATGCATCTGCGCCAGGGCGCGGGTGCCGGGCCAGATCTTGTCGGCGATGATCTCGTCGTAGATCTCCTCGCCGAGGGCGGCGAGTTCGGCGGTGGAGCGGCCGGCGATGAAGGACAGCGCCTTTTCCTTGCCGCTGGCCATATCGGCGCGGCTCTCCTTGCCGGTGACCCGGAATTTCACCTGCTTCCAGGCGACGTCGACCAGGTCGGAGGTCTTGAAGTATTTGCGGGCGGCCAGGCCGCGGGCGAAGTGCACGATGGACGCGCCCTGCACCATGGTGTTGTCCACGTCGAAGAACGCGGCCGCGGTGAGATCGCGCGGGACCGGGGGCTCGTCGTGCTCGTGCAGCGCGAGTTCGACATCGTGCAGGGCGAGGGCGGCGTCGGCGCTGGCCTCACCGGCCAGATTGGCGCGGACCTCTTCCTCGCTCGGACCGAACGGACTGCGAGTGATCCGGGTGAACTGGTCCTGCAGACCCTCCGCCCACCGGGGCGCGAATTCACCGAATCGGCCCGCGATCAAACCCGTCCTCGCCTCTTTCGATCGTTCCGGCACCAGTACCTCCGCCTGTTCTTGGCCGACACATTCAGTAGCCCGAGTCCAATCCGGTTGGTGCATGCACCGGCATCCTCAACAGTAACGCCCGTCGGTGGCCGGAACGTAGACGGCGATCGACATAACGGGGAGTTAAATGTCGGTTATGAGCGAAGCCACACACCAGGTGACCCTGCTGACCCGCAACGGTTGCGGGCTCTGCACCACAGCCCTCGACCAATTGCGCCCGATCTGCGCCGAATTCGGTATCGAGGTCGCCACCCTGGACGTGGACGAAGCCGCCGCCACCAACCCCGCCCTCCGCGCCGAATACGGCGACCGCCTCCCGGTGGTCCTGCTGGACGGCCGCGAACACAGCTATTTCGACGTCGACGAACCCCGATTGCGCGCCGATTTGGCGAGGTGAAAGAGGGAGCGGGGGCTAAGCCCCCAAACCCCTTACCCTCCGGGGGCGAGCCGGGGCCAAGCCTCCGGCCTGCCGGGGTGAGGAGGATCGGGGCCAAGCCTCCGGCCTGCCGGGGTGAGGAGGATCGGGGCCAAGCCTCCGGCCTGCCAGGGTGAAGAGGATCGGGGCCGACCCCTCGGCCTGGCGGGGGCGCCGCCCCGTGAGGTTTGGGGGGCTCCGCCCCAGCCGGGGGTTTGGGGGCCGTGCCCCCAATATCTCTTCTTTCTCCCGGGGTTTGGGGGCGTAGCCCCCAAGAATCTGCTCCCTTCCCCCTCGGGGGAGTTACCGGCGCGTTGCGTAGCGGGTTAAGCCCGCAAAGGGTTGAATGAGGCTGGCGCCGGAGCCCGCTGCAAAGTGACTGAATTCACCGACTTTGTGCATGGGTTCACAAGCGGTTACGGTGGTGGCACGCAACCCGCCTTCTCGGGCAGCGGAAGCGACCCCCTGAACCTGACTCGACCTCGCCTGCAGGACCGCCCCGCGACGGTCTCCCGGCGTCGGGTCGAGAAAAGAACCCGGACACCTACCCGGCCGGACGAGGAGCGCAAGCGACGTGACAGAGCAGCATGAGACGCCGCCGAGTGGCGTCTCCGGCAGGGCTCTGCAGAAGGACATCCCGCAGGCCACGGTGGCCCGATTGGCCACCTATCTCCGCGTCCTCGCCGTACTCGCCGACGACGGTGTAGCCATCGTATCGAGTGAGGAACTGGCTGTCGCGGCGGGTGTCGGTTCCGCCAAGTTGCGCAAGGATCTTTCCTTCCTCGGGCCCAATGGAGTTCGCGGCGTCGGCTATGACGTCATCAAGCTGCGCGACCGCATCGAGGACGTGCTCGGCCTGTCCGAAGGGCACCGGGTGGTGCTGGTCGGAGCCGGAAACCTGGGCCGCGCGTTGGTCGGCTACGGCGGTTTCCGCCGCCGCGGTTTCGCCATGGTCGGCCTGTTCGACAACGATCCCGACATTATCGGCACCTCGGTGGGCGGGCTGCTGGTGCGCGACGTAGCCGAATTGCCAGGTGCGGTGGCGGCGCTGGAGCCGACCATCGCGGTCATCACCACCCCGGACGCGGCCGCGCAGGGCGTCTGCGATCGCCTGGTCGCCGCGGGTGTGCACCACATTCTGAGTTTCTCCCCGGTCGCATTGGACGCGCCGGCGCACGTCGAGGTGCGGCGGGTGGATCTGGCCGTGGAGATGCAGTTGCTGTCCTTCGAGCGGGCCCGCAGTGCGGAAGCCGCGGAGGAGATGAACGCGGCGGCCTCGGGTGATCCCGTGGGTGTGATCGCGTTTCACCCGGAGACAACCAGCAAGGGAGCGGTGGTCCAGCCATGAGTGTGCTTCTCGTCGGGATCTCGCATCGCAGCGCGCCCGTCGCGGTGCTGGAGAAGGTCGCCATCACCGAGCACGACCGCCCGAAGCTGACCGAGAAGATGCTGGCCTCCAGCCACGTGTCCGAGGCGATGATCGTCTCCACCTGCAACCGCGTCGAGATCTACGCCGTGGTCGACGCCTTCCACCCCGCGCTGGGTGAGATCAGCGAACTGCTGACCAAGCATTCCGGGCTGCCGCTGCCCGAGCTCACCAAGCACGCCTACGTCCGCTACGCCGAGGCCGCCGCCGAGCACCTCTTCGCGGTGGCGTCGGGCCTGGATTCCATGGTCGTCGGCGAGCAGCAGGTGCTGAGCCAGATTCGCGCCGCCTACGCCGCCTCGGATTCGCAGCAGGCCTCCGGTCGCACGCTGCACGAGCTTGCCCAGCATTCGCTGCGGGTCGGCAAGCGGGTGCATTCGGAGACCGGCATCGACCGCGCGGGCGCCTCGGTCGTATCCGTGGCGCTGGATCGGGCGCAGCTGGTGCTGGGCCCGCTGGCCGGGCGCACCGCACTGGTGCTGGGCGCGGGCGCCATGGGTGGTCTCGCGGTGGCGCAGCTGGCGCGGGCCGGGGTCGAGCGCATCATCGTGGTGAACCGGACGCTGGAACGCGCACAGCGCCTGGCCAATACGGCCACCGCCATGCACGGGGTGGCGGCCGAGGCCATGGCCATGGATCAGCTGGTGGAGGCCATGGCGGCCGCCGAGGTCGTGGTCACCTGTACCGGCGCGGTCGGCACCGTGGTGAGCATCGCCGATGTGCATCGCGCGCTGGCCACTCCGGGCGCGAGCCGCCAGCTGGTCATCTGCGATCTGGGCCTGCCCCGCGATGTGGATCATGCGGTGGCCGGGCTGCCCGGGGTCACCGTCATCGACATGGAGACGCTGCAGCGCGATCCGTCGGCCGGCGCGGCCGCCGACGACACCGCCGCCGCGCGCACCATCGTCGCCGACGAACTCGCCAAATACCTTGCCGGACAGCGCATGGCCGAGGTGACGCCGACCGTGGCGGCGCTGCGGCAGATGGCCGCCGATGTGGTCGAGGCGGAAATGCTGCGCCTGGATTCCCGACTACCGGGCCTGGACGCGGGTCAGCGCGACGAGGTCGCCAAGACGGTGCGCCGGGTGGTGGACAAGCTGCTGCACGCGCCGACGGTGCGGGTCAAACAGCTGGCCTCGACGCCCGGCGGCGACAGCTACGCCGAGGCGCTGCGGGAGCTTTTCGAGCTGAAACCGGGTGCGGCGCAGGCGGTTGCCGCTCCGATGGAGATCGCCAGGGACCTGGCCGACGATTTCACCGCCGCCCACCCAGGGGATGAGGGGCCGACCGCATGACCGGAGCGATGGTGCACGACGAACAGCTGGAGACGACGAGAGTGCGCGGAACGACTGACGCCCCCTGGCGGATCGGCACCCGCGGCTCACTGCTGGCTCTCACCCAGGCCGGGCATGTGCGCGACGCGCTGATCGCCCACGGCCAGCAGGCCGAGCTGGTGATCGTGAAGACCGCCGGCGACCAGTCCATGGATCCGGTGCAGAAGATCGGCGTGGGCGTGTTCACCGCCGCCCTGCGCGATGAGCTGGCCGCGGGCAATGTCGATATCGCCGTGCACTCCTACAAGGATCTGCCGACCGCGCAGGACGAGCGCTTCACCATCGCCGCCATTCCGCCGCGGCAGGATCCGCGCGACGCGCTGGTGGCCCGCGACGGCCTGGTGCTCGGTGAGCTCCCGCCGGGTTCGCGCATCGGCACCTCCGCCCCGCGCCGTTCCGCGCAGTTGAAGGCCCTCGGCCTCGGCGTCGAAATCGTCCCGCTGCGCGGCAATCTCGACACCAGACTTTCCAAGGTCGCCAAGGGCGAACTCGATGCCGTGGTGGTGGCCCGCGCCGGGCTGGCCCGCATCGATCGCCTGGACGCGGTGACCGAGGCGCTGGAGCCGGTGCAGATGCTGCCCGCTCCCTCGCAGGGCGCGCTGGCGGTGGAATGCCGCAGCGTGGATACCGAACTCGTGACCATCCTGTCCGCTCTCGACGATGCCGGCAGCCGTGCCGCGATCACCGCGGAGCGGGCGCTGCTGGCCGAACTGGAGGCCGGCTGCACCGCGCCGATCGGTGCGCTGGCCGAGGTCGTCGAATCGCTCGATGATGACGGCCGGGTGGTGGAGGAGTTGTCGCTGCGCGGTTGCGCGGCGGCGATCGACGGCTCGGATGTGATCCGGGCCAGTGCGGTCGGCTCGCTCGAGCATGCCGAGGAGCTGGGCCGCGCATTGGCGCGCGAGCTCTTGGAGCTGGGGGCGCGCGACTTGCTCAGTGTCACAGAGGAAGACCCGTCATCAGGGGTCACGGACACCGGAGAGCACACCGAGACCAGCAGCAATCCCAGCCCAATGGAGAATCACCGATGAGCCGCAGCTCCGCGAAGAAGCACCCCGGTCGGATCCTTTTCGTGGGGTCCGGACCGGGTGATCCGGCGCTCCTCACCGTGCGGGCCCGCGAGGTGCTCGGCCGGGCGACGCTGGCGTTCACCGATCCCGATGTCGACAAGGGCGTGCTCGCCCTGATCGGCACCGCGGTGGAGCCGGGCCCCGACGGCGAGCGTCCCGTCGATGTCCGTCCGGCCCTGGGTGATCCGGCCGAGGTCGCGAAAACCCTGATCACCGAGGCCCGCAATGGCAGCGATGTGGTGCGCCTGGTCTCCGGCGACCCGCTGACCACGGACTCGGTTATCGCGGAGGTCAATGCGGTCACCCGCTCGCACATGATGTTCGAGGTGCTGCCGGGTCTGTCGGCGGGCACCACGGTGCCGGCCTACGCCGGTATCGAACTGGGCTCCAGCCACACCGAGGTGGATGTGCGCGGCGAGGTCGACTGGGCCGCCGTCGCCGCCGCCCCCGGCCCGCTGGTGCTGCACGCCACCTCCGGCCATCTGGCCGAGACCGCCAGCGCGCTGGTGGAGCACGGCATGGCCCCGCAGACTCCGGTCGCGGTCACCGTGCGCGGCACCACCCGCCAGCAGCGCACCATCGACGCCACCCTGGCGACGCTCAACAATGCCGCCTCCGAAATGGTCGGCCCGCTCGTGGTCACCGTCGGCAAGGAGGTGGAGAAGCGCTCCAAGACCTCGTGGTGGGAGTCCCGCGCCCTCTACGGCTGGACGGTCCTGGTGCCGCGCACCAAGGAGCAGGCCGGCGAGATGAGCGAGAAGCTCGTCATGCACGGCGCCATTCCGATGGAGGTGCCGACCATCGCGGTGGAGCCGCCGCGCAGCCCCGCGCAGATGGAGCGCGCGGTCAAGGGCCTGGTCGACGGCCGCTACCAGTGGGTCGTGTTCACCTCCACCAATGCCGTGCGCGCGGTGTGGGAGAAGTTCGGCGAATTCGGCCTGGACGCCCGCGCTTTCAGCGGTGTGAAGATCGCGTGCGTGGGTGAGGCGACCGCGGAGAAGGTGCGCTCCTTCGGCATCAATCCGGAGCTGGTGCCCAGCGGTGAGCAGTCCTCCGAGGGCCTGCTGGCCGACTTCCCGCCCTACGACGATGTTTTCGATCCGGTCAACCGGGTGCTGCTGCCGCGCGCGGACATCGCCACCGAGACCCTCGCCGAAGGTCTGCGCGACCGCGGCTGGGAGATCGACGATGTCACCGCGTACCGCACCGTGCGGGCCTCGCCGCCGCCGGCGGAGACCCGCGAGATGATCAAGACCGGTGGGTTCGACGCGGTGCTGTTCACCTCGTCCTCCACCGTGCGCAATCTGGTCGGCATTGCCGGCAAGCCGCATGCCCGCACGATTGTGGCGTGCATCGGCCCCAAGACCGCCGAGACGGCAATCGAATTCGGCCTGCGCGTGGATGTGCAGCCCGAGGTCGCGCAGGTCGGCCCGCTCGTCGAGGCGCTGGCCGAGCATGCCGCCCACCTGCGCGCCGAGGGCCTGCTGCCGCCGCCGCGCAAGAAGAGCCGCCGCAGCCGCTGACGCCGGATTCGTTCCGGCTGCGACAACTCCGGCCGAGGCCGCGACAGCCGACGCGACCGTGCCCCGCACCCGAAGGTGCGGGGCACGGCCTGTTTTCGCCCTGGCGGGAGCCGCCGAGGTGCATGTGCCCCTCACGCATCCGCCTCCGCGGGCCGCCGGGCGCGGCTCAGCGCTGGGCCGCCATCATGCGGCGGACCATGCGGCAGGTGGCGTCCGAAGGCCAGTGCACGCCGATGAAATCGGCGGTGTCGCGGATCTTTTCATTGCTGGCCTGGTCCGGGCTGAAGGCGCCGGCATCGAGCAGGGCGATGGCCAGGCGCATGGCCTTGAGTCGCCGGTTGTGCGCGATGTACCAGGTCCGCGGCCGGCCCGCGGGCAGTGGCTGCTTGGCCAGCGGCCGCCACGCGTGATCGATCAGGTCCCCCTTCTTGGGCACGGCTGCCGCTCGATCGGAAATATTTGCTACGGCTGCGAGCACGACCAATCCTCCTGTCGTCACCAGGGCTCCCATCACTCCGATATCGATGCGAGCCCATCGAACACATCTTCGATTGTACCGGCGACCACCGACAAAATCCGCTGCTCACAATCACTTTCGAGAGGTTCCGCTGCGCGCTGTCGCGGGAGTTGAGATTCTGTCCGGTATGTCTGGGGTGTTTCCCGGCGCTGGGCGATTGAGCGCCGCGGTGGCCCGGGTGATGGATCGGTCGGGGGAGACGGTCGGAACCGGATTCGTGATCGGGCCCGGACACATCGCGACCTGTGCGCATGTGGTGGCGGCGGCCGTGGAGGCGGGCGCGGACGTGCGGACGGCGCACGTGGCGGTGGACTTTCCGCTGCTGCCGGGCGCGCCGCGGATCACCGCGCGTGTGCATCGGTGGGAACCGGTGCGGCCGGACGGGCGCGGCGATATCGCGGTGCTGGAGATGGACGGCGAGGCGCTCGGGGAGGTCGCGCCGCCGCCGCTGTGGCGGGCCGATCGGCCGTGGGGCAGAGAGTTCCGAACTGTCGGTTTTCCCAGTGAATTGGCCGACGGCGTCTGGGTCTGGGGCGAATTCCGTGCGCCGCAGGGCATCGGCTGGATGCAGTTGCACGGCGCGAGCGGTAGCCAGCCGATCACCGGCGGCTTCAGCGGATCGCCGGTCTGGGATGCGGGCAGTGAGGCGGTGGTCGGCATGGCCGTCGCCGTGGACCGGCGGCGACTGACCCGCACCGCTTTCATGATTCCGGTCAACGAGGTGCTCGGCCTGGATCCGGCGCTGCTGCCCAATCCCTATCGCGGGCTGGAACCGTTCGGGGAGAACGACTCCCACCTGTTCTACGGCCGCGCCGCGGAGGTCACGCGGGTAGTGGACGCGCTGCGCGATCTGCCGCTGGTGGCGGTGGTCGGCCGCTCGGGCGTCGGGAAATCCTCGCTGGTGATGGCGGGTGTGGCGCCGCGGCTGCGGGCCGCCGGGGTGCGCGTCGAATATCTGAGCGCCGACACCGGCTGGGCCGCACCGGAACTGCCGCCGGGGGAGAAGGTGGTGCTGGTGGCCGACCAATTCGAGGAGCTGGTGGCCGCCGAACCGGAGCGAGCGCGGAATCGCTTCCGGGACTTGCTGAAACGCGCCGAGGATCCGGCGGTCCGGGTGCTGCTCACGCTGCGCTGGGAGGTGATGGAGGCACTGTCCGGGGATGACCTCGGGCACGCGCTGGACCGCGCCGCCATCGGCCTGCCGCCCATGGGCCGCGAGCAGCTGCGCCAGGCTATCCGGGGCCCGGCCACCCACGCGCCCGGTGTGGATATCGACGATGACCTGGTGGAACGCCTGGTCGACGACACCGCCGGCGAACCAGGCGGCCTGCCGCTGCTGGAATCGGTGCTCACCGAATTGTGGGAGCTACGCGAGGGCGGGCGGCTCACGCTCACCGACTACGAGCGGGTGGGGCGCGCGGCGGGATCCATCGCGCGCCGCGCGGAGCGGGTGTACGGGCAGTTCACCGATGCCGATGGCGCTCCGGCCGTGCGCCGATTGCTGACCGCGCTGGCCGCGCCGCGCGGCGACGGCTTCGTCCGGGTGCCGGTGTCCATGCGGGACCAACCCGAATTACGGCCTGTCGCAGGCCGTTTGGCGCGTGAGCGACTGGTGGTCACCGGCCGCGGCACCGATGACGCCGACCTGGTGGAGCTGGCGCACCAGTCGCTCATCGACAACTGGCCGCGACTGCGCGAATGGCTGGAAGCCGACCGCGATTTCCTGGATTGGCAGCGGCGCGCCGAGCGTGCGCGCCGCACCTGGGTGGCGCGGGACCGCGACGACGGCGGCCTGCTGCGCGGCGGCGCGCTCTCCGATGCCGAGGAGTGGCTGGCCCGGCGGCCGGACGATATCCCGGATCCCTTGCGCGACTACATTTCCACCGGAATCCGCGTCCGGCGGCGCGAGGTGCGGCGCTGGCGGGTGATCACCGCCGTGCTCACCGTGGTGACCCTGGTCGCCGCGAGCACGGCGGTACTGGCCTATCGCACCGGCGCTCAGCGCGGTGCGGCGTTGCGTGCGCTCGCGGGCATCGCGCTCGCGGAACAGTCACTGCAGCTGGCGGATTCGCAGCCGGCCCTGGCGCTGCAATTCGCGCAGGCGGCCGCCCGGCTCGCACCCGACGATCACACCGTCGAATCGGCGCTGTTCACCCAGCAGATCCGGATGGCCTCGGCGGTCTCGGTGCGGACCGGACTGGGCCGGGATGTGCGGCTGGTGGCCGCCGACGACACCGCATCGGTGGTGGCGACCGGCGATATCGACGGCACGGTGACGGTGTGGCCCGGGCTGCTCGACGGCGGTGACCAGCCGTGGCGGCTGCCGGCGCGGGATGTGGTGTCGCTGGAGCTGAGCGGCGACGGGGCCGAGCTGGCGACGGTGAACAGCCGGGGCGGGATTCAGCTGTGGAATGTGGCACGCCGGGAGGGTCCGGTGGTCGTGCGCCAGGACGAGGAGCCCGGGGTGCCGACCGCGATCGCGGTGAAGTTCTCCGATGATGGTGTGTACCTGGTCGTCTCGTACGATGCGCACCGATCGCCGCGGCCGGTCGGGCATCGGCACCGGCCGGTGACCGATCAGGGTGATCCGGATACGGTCGAGACCTTCGACACCAAGGCGGACCCGCCCGCGCGGATCGCCGGGTATACGGCGAGCGCACCGGCGGATCTGCTTCCGCTGCACGTCGATTCGGAGACCGGCGAGACCTGGATGCTGACCGTGGACGAGCGCGGCGCGCAGCGGTACCAATTGCGCTCGGCCACCGGTAAAGTCGTCGAACTCGGACCCGGCGACGACGCGCGCGGCGTCATAGTGAACTGTCCGGACGGGCAACTCGGCGATGTGGTGATCCGCGGACCGTCCGGGCCGACATCGTGGGGAGCGGGCGCGGCCTGCGTTTCCGCGCCCGCCGGGGCGACGGTCGACCGCGACGAGACGGGCCGCTACGTGATCGTCTCCTATGCCCCCGAGAGCACGCTGTTCCAGCTGATCCACTTGGTGGACACCATTACTCGGCAGCGTTATGCGGTACAGGCGCGCTACCAGTCCACCGGTAAGCCCGCCTGGATCGTGCGGCCGGGCACGTCGGGTCCGGAACTCTTCGTCATCGGCGCGGACGATCTCACCCGGCACGCGTCCGCGGCCGAACTGGATCCGCGCGCCGGATTCGGCGGGCCGCCGACCCTGCTCACGTGGAGTGCGGACAGCCGTTATGTGGCCGAATACTATTCCGGCGCCGGGCGGCTGGAGGTGCGCGAGGTCCATCCGCGAGTGGGGCCGCCCGCCACCGTGCAGTTGCCGATACCGCCGGAGGCGAGCGTCTCGGAGATGACCATCACCGCCGACGACCGCTATGTGGTCGCCGGTCTGGATTCCCATGAGCTGCTGGTGTATTCGATTCCGGAGCTGCGCCTCGTCACCCGGATTCCGCTGCCGCTGCCGCAGGAGTACCGGGATTCGACGGTCCCGCTCCCCAATGTGTCCGTGACGGCGCTGCGCGACGATCTGGTCGCCGTCCTGCACGCCGGATACGTGACCCGCTGGCACGCGGGCACCGGGCAGGCCGGCGGTGCGCCGCAACAGGTCTGGCGCGACCGCGACGAGTTCGCCGTCGTCGTCGAACAAGCCTGGGCCTGGCAGAACGGCACCGCCCCTGACGATCTCGCCATCTTCAGCCCGCGCGAGATCACGGTGTGGGACAGCGCGGCGGCGCGCCCGATCCGGCGCATGTCCGGCGGCACCACGGGCTGGATCGACGCCGCCTTCAAAACCCTCGACATTCCCTACGTCTACATCTGGACCGCCAAGCGCCGCGTCGAGCTCTGGAATACGGCAACCGGTGAAATCGTGCCCGCCCCGGTCCCCATTCCCTGGGCTTCGCTGATCGAACGCACCCCGAGCGGACTGGTGGTGGTCGGCCACGCGAACGGCAAGATCCAGATCATGGACGCCGGACGCGGCACCCTGGTGAGCGGCAAACTGCCGGGCTCCGATCTGCGGGCCTGGGTGGCGCGAGTCGGCGTCACCGGCCTGGTGATCACCGGAAACGGCTTGTTCACCTTGAATCTGGATCGCGAGAACATACTGGCGCGCCTGTGCGCCATCAGCGATCGCGAATTCACCGCCGCCGAATACGAACTGCTGCCGCCCGGAGCCGATCGGGGCCGCCCGTGCCGGTGATCATGCGACCTCGTTCAGCCCGGCCCGCACCTTCGCCAACGCACTGTGCACGTACGCCTTCACCGTGCCCGAGGACAAACCCATGATCTCGGCCGTCTCCGCATAGGTATTGCCCTCGTAGGTGCGCAGCACGACCGCCTCGCGCTCGCGCCGCGGCAGCTGGTCGAGCGCCGCGATCAGCAAGTGCCGCAGGGTGATCAGATCGTCGAAGGGCAGTTCGGCCCGCTCGGCGAGTTCGGCTATGCGCTCGTCGCCGTCCGGGTCCAGGCGATCCCGGTCCGCGGCCGCGCGCCGCCAGGAATCGCGAACCAGATTCTTGACGGTCGCCCACAGATAGCTGCGCATTTCCTCGACGTCGGAGATATCCGGATGCCGGGCATAGATGCGCATGAGCGCGGTCTGCAGAATGTCCTCCGCATCGCCGCGATCACCGACCTGTTTGGTCGTCCACCCCATCAGGCGTTCACTGCCGGATTCGAAGGCCTCCACCAGTATTTCGTCGAAGGTGTCCCGCTGCGGGACGGCGGCGGCATCGATCGACCGCAGCCCCGGCGGCGCCGGCGACGGCACCCGCGCGATCCGGAGCAGAGCGTTCCCGGCTTCCACCGCCTCGACCAGCAACAACGGATCGCGGGCACACTCGTGCAGCACCTCACCCAGCAGCGCCTCGAATGCCGCGTCGCGCAGCGCCGCCCCCTCACTCCTCATGGCCGTACCCCCTCGTTTCACTCGGCTGATGGTCGCAGCCTCACCGATCGCACCCGCCGCGTCCACCCTTTTCGGTGGTGGGCGAAACCGCTGCGTCGCACGGAGCGACGCCGCCGCGCGCGGAGCAATGGGATTCGCACCCAACCTTTCACGGCCCGGACCGGTTCATCACTGCGACCGGCCTCGTCGTACCGGAGGGGTGTACGACGCGGCCGGTCTCCGAAAGAGAGGAGTGCCCGTGCCGACCATGCTCAGCCGCGACCTGTCCGCTCTCCTGGGCCGCACCCGCGCCGCCGTCCTGGAGGCGATCGCCGACGGCGGCAGCACCAGCCTGGTGGCCCAGCGGCTCGGCGTCTCACCCGCCACCGCCAGCGAACATGCCGCCGTGTTGCGCGCAGCCGGGCTGGTGGCCAGCATCCGGGTGCGAAACAGCGTGCATCACAACCTCACCCCGCTCGGGGCGGCCCTGCTGGGGTTGCATCCGGGTCGCCGGCCACGGCCCGGCCCCGTGTGCGCGGGTGGTGGCGAACCCCACGCACCGGCCGTTCGGCGCGGGCATATCATGCGAACATGACCGGAATGGACCGCCCACGGCGGTTGCGCCGCACTCCTGCCATGCGTCGGCTGGTTGCCGAGACCTCGCTGGAGCCGCGGCACTTGGTACTTCCCATGTTCGTCGCCGACGGGCTCGACGAACCGCGTGAGATCTCCTCGATGCCCGGCGTTTTCCAGCATTCGATGGATTCGCTGCGCAAGGCGGCCGTGGCGGCCGTGACGGCCGGGGTCGGCGGGCTCATGCTGTTCGGCGTGCCGCGGCCGGAGGACAAGGACCCGGACGGGAGCCAGGCCTCGGATCCGGAGGGGATCCTCAACCGCGGGCTGCGCGCGCTGGTCAGCGAGGTCGGCGGATCGACGGTGGTCATGGCCGACACCTGTCTGGACGAGTTCACCTCGCACGGGCACTGCGGCGTGCTGAACGCCGAGGGCGCCGTCGACAATGACGCGACCCTGCAGCGCTATGTGGATATGGCGCTGGCGCAGGCCGCGACCGGGGCCGATCTGCTCGGCACCAGCGGCATGATGGACGGTCAGGTCGGCGCCATCCGCGCGGGGCTGGACGCGGCCGGATACGCCGACACCGGGATCCTCGCCTACGCCGCCAAGTACGCCTCGGCGTTCTACGGCCCCTTCCGCGAGGCGGTGGCCTCGTCGCTGCAGGGCGATCGGCGCACGTATCAGCAGGATGCGGCCAATCGCCGCGAGGCCCTGCGCGAGCTGGAACTGGATCTGGCCGAGGGCGCCGACATCGTCATGGTGAAACCGGCCATGGCGTATCTGGACATCCTGCGCGAGGTGGCGGATCGGTCGCCGGTGCCGGTGGCCGCCTATCAGATCTCCGGTGAGTACGCGATGATCACCGCCGCGGCGCAGAACGGCTGGATCGATCGCCGTGCCGCCGTGCTGGAGTCGCTGCTGGGCATCCGGCGGGCGGGCGCGGATTTCGTGCTCACCTACTGGGCCACCGAAGCCGCGCACTGGCTGGCGTGAGCGAGCAACGCCGATCGTGAATTCGATGGTTCCACCGGCGGGCGCGCGGCCGGTCCCGCAGGACGTGCGCACCGCCGCGCAGCTCTGGTACGCGGCGCTGGCGGTCGGTGTGGTGCAGGTGATCTCGTCCATGCTGGCGCAGCTCGGGCAGCGGAAGGAGCTGGCGCAGCGGCAGTTCGAGGATCTGCACGCCAAACAGCCGGAGATCACCCTCGAGCAGGTGGAGCTGTGGGTGCTGGTGGTGTTCGGCCTGGTCGCTCTGTTCTGGCTGGTGCTGCTCGGGGCCGGGGTCGCCATCGTCTATCAGCTGGGGCGTGGAAAGCAGTGGGCGCGAACGCTGCTCACCGGTCTGGCCATCTTCCTGGGGCTGGGCGCGATCGGCACGCTGTTCGGATCCGGCGCCACCGCGGGACCGGCGGCATTGATCGCGGGCGGTGCGGGTATCGTGCAGGCGGTGCTGGCCGGCGGGGCCGTATTCCTGTGCTACCGAAAGGAATCCGAGCCGTTCTTCCGCCCCGGAGCGCAATGAGTACTCCTGAGTTTGTTACGGGCGTACTACCGGGTAAGGTGAGGGCTGTCACAGGGATTTCGGGAACCGGAAGCCGTACCCCATGCGTTGTGTCATGGGCGGTTCGGCTCCGGTGGAGCGGAGGCAACGATGCGAGTGGTGATCCAGCAGCCGCACAGCCTGCGGCGCGATGTGCTGGTGCTCGGTCTGCTGATTCTGTTCGGACTGCTCACCCTCGCCGTGCTGCTGATTCCGGGTCTCGTCGGCTGAGCCCCATGAGCTTTGCGTCCGGCCTATGAGTGCGGCCGCTGCCGCCGATGCGGGCGGATCCGCTCCGGCGGTGCTGTTCTCCGAGCCCGGGGCCCGCTGGCGGACCATCGCCTACGGTCCCGCGCTGTGCGGGTTCATTCTCGTGCTGGAGCTGATTCGCGGCGGCGATGTGCACTGGTTCGGGCTCGTCTTCTGCGCCGCCTTGCTGGCCGGCTTCGTCTGGCTGCAGGTCATTGCCGGAAAGCGGCACATCAGCGTCGAACTCACCGCCGACACGCTGCGCGAGGGCACCGAAGTGCTGCCATTGCGCAACATCGCCGAGGTGCTCCCGGAAGTCGACGAGGAGTCCTGGGATGATGAGGACTGGGAATCGGCGCGTGCGCTGGGCGAACTCAGCGGAGTCCCGCGGCGGCGCAAGGGCATCGGACTGAAGCTGCGCGACGGCGGTCTCGTCCAGGCCTGGGCGCGCGACCACCGGACGCTGCGGGCCGAACTGACCGCGGCCCTGGAACGGCTCAGCGGTGACGAGGAGAAGGAGGCGCGGTGATGCGATGGCTCGCCGTGCTCGCCGAATTCGTGCTCGCCGCATTGCTGGCGGGCGCCGCGGTGTGGTGCTGGCGCAATGGGGTTCACACCGGATGGTTCGCGCCCGTGGGGGAGTCGCCCGGATTCACCGCCACCCGTTATTCCGGGCCCTGGCTGGCCGGGGCCGCCATTCTGGTGACGGTGGCCGGGCTGGTGTTCATCGATCTGATCGCCCGCGCGTTGCACCGGGGCCGCTGATTCGCGGACCCCGCACTCCGGGCGCGGGACAATGGGTGCATGAAGCAAGCACTCTCCTGGCTGGATCTGCTCCCGCCGCAGTTGAATTGCCTGCTCTCGACCGGGTGGGCCGTCTTCTGCCTGGGACTACCACTGTCCTGAGCGGTCAGCGCCAGTTCTGGTAAACATCCAGCACTCGCCCGCCGCGGGTGCCCGGGAAATTGAAGAAGACGACGACGCTGCCATCCGGATGGGTCGCCGCCTCCATCACCACCTGCCGCAGCGAGGCGTGCACCCCGCCGTTCTCGTCCTTGTAGATCTGCGTCTCCGGATGCAGCCCCGCCCCCATCCGATTCAATGGCACAACCATGCTCACCAGCGCCGGAATCGGCCCGCTCGCAATGGCCGCGGTTTCCTCGTGCGACAGGTGCACCCCGATCCGTCCCTGATCGAACTGCGGAATCGGCACACCCGCCGCCGCCTCTCCCGCCCCCGCCGTTATCGCGCCGGCGATCCCCGCCGCCACCGCGCACATCCCCACGCCGAACCCTGCCACCCGCATTCCGTCCCTCCCACTGTCCGTCCGTTGCCGCCTTCTGCGCCGAGATTACGCACCAGCAATCATTTAGCGACCAATGTCGCGGCAATGAGTTCCGGCGTGTTGCCTCCCCGGCCGCGGGAAGCGCGCGCGGCAGTCGAGCGCGGTGCGGCGGCCCGGCCGCGCATCCCGGCGGCCGCACCCGTGCGCGGGTGGCAGCGCGGGTGTGTGAAAGCAGCGCGCGGGTGGGCCGGGGCGCGGGCGCGAATCCCGGCAGCCACCTTCGTGCGCGCGGGCGCGTGGCCGCGCACGAGGTGCGAGAATGACCGGTTTCGCTGTGGGGTGCCCCACCTCGACTACACCCTGTCGTCGACGGGGGTTCGGGCGGCTGAGAGACTGGGGTCCGTGGCTTCTTCTCCGCGTGTGACCCAGGCGTCGGTGCCGGTCTCAGCCCAACTCTTCGAACGTGCCGCGGCGGTCATTCCGGGTGGCGTGAATTCACCCGTGCGAGCCTTCAATTCCGTGGGCGGCACGCCGCGGTTCATCGCGTCCGCGCAGGGGTGCACGCTCACCGATGCCGACGGCAACGACTACGTGGACCTGGTGTGCTCGTGGGGCCCGATGATTCTCGGGCACGCGCATCCGGCGGTCGTCGAGGCCGTGCAGCGCGCCGCCACCGGCGGGCTGTCCTTCGGCGCGCCGACCGAGGCGGAGATCGAACTCGCCGAGGCCATCGCGGCGCGGGTCGCACCCGTGGAGCGGGTGCGCCTGGTGAACTCGGGTACCGAGGCCACCATGAGCGCGGTCCGGCTGGCGCGCGGCTTCACCGGACGCTCCAAGATCATCAAGTTCAGCGGCTGCTACCACGGGCACGTGGACGCGCTGCTCGCCGACGCCGGCTCCGGTGTGGCGACCCTCGGCCTGCCGACCTCGCCCGGCGTGACCGGCGCGCAGGCGGGCGACACCATCGTGCTGCCGTACAACGACCTCGAGGCCGTGGCCGCCGCCTTCGCCGCCAATCCGGGGCAGATCGCGTGCGTCATCACCGAGGCCGCCGCCGGCAATATGGGCGCGGTCGCGCCGCTGCCGCCGGAGGGCACGCTGCCCGGGTTCAACCAGGGGCTGCGACAGCTCACCCGCGACAATGGCGCGCTGCTCATCATGGACGAGGTCATGACCGGATTCCGGGTCAGCGCCGCGGGCTGGTACGGGCTCGACGGCGTGGCCGGGGACCTCTACACCTTCGGCAAGGTCATGAGCGGCGGCCTGCCCGCCGCGGCGTTCGGCGGGCGGGCCGACGTCATGAACCACCTGGCGCCCATCGGCCCGGTGTATCAGGCGGGCACCCTGTCCGGGAATCCGGTGGCCGTCGCCGCGGGCCTGGCCACGCTGCGCGCCGCCGACGCCTCGGTGTACGCGGCCCTGGATCGCAATGCCGAACGCCTCGGCGCGCTGTTCACCGCGGCGCTGACCGCCGAAGGCGTCCCGCACCAGGTGCAATTCGCAGGCAATATGGTGAGCGTGTTCTTCGCCGAGAACCCCGTCACCGACTATGCCGCCGCCAAGGCCAGTGAAACCTGGCGTTTCCCGGCCTTCTTCCACGCGCTGCTGGAGCACGGCGTCTACGCCCCGCCCAGCGCCTTCGAGGCATGGTTCGTCTCCGCGGCACTCGACGAGGACGCTTTCGATCGCATCGCCGCCGCCCTCCCCGCCGCCGCGCGCGCCGCGGCGGCCGCCACCCCCGAAGGATCCGCCGCGTGAGCTCCACTCAGCCCGACCACGGTCACCCCGCACCGAACCCGGCCGCCATCTCGCCCGCCGAAGCCGTCCGCCTCCTGGAATCGATCCGCCAGGCCGAAGAGGAACTCGCCGAAACCGGTGAGCTGATCGCCGTCTCGGATACAGCCGAAACCGGCTCCGCCGCAGACGAATCGGCTACCAAGGTGGAATCAGCGACCGTTGCGCCCAGCGAAAGCGGTTCCGCTGCCGCGGATTCGGTGGACGACCGCCAGCCGGAAACGGCTGAGGCCGCCGCTGCGGCGCAGGGCGCGGTGGCCGTCGCCGAGCGGCTTGTGGTGGACGAGGCCGAGTCTGCGGCGGACGAGGCCGAGCAGCGAGCGGTGGTCGCCACCGAGCTGCCTGTGGCGGATGCCGAGCAGCCTGCTGCCGATGCGGCCGAGCAGCCCGCGGCCGTCGAGGCTGGGCAGTCCGCGGCCGTCGACGTTGAGCAGTCTGCGGCCGTCGACGTTGAGCAGTCTGCGGCCGTCGAGGCCGAGGCGCCTGTGGCAGTCGAGGCTGTGGAGTCCGTGGTCGTCGACGCTGAGGAGCCTGTGGCGGACGCCTGGCGGACCGTGGCGGTCGAGATCGAGCGCTCTGCGGCGGAGGACGCCGGATCCGCGCAGGATGAGTCGGCGGAAGCCGATTCCGCTGCGGCGGTGGACGGGTCGGCCGCCGCATCCGCGGAGGATGCGGGCGATGCCGCACTCGCGACCAGCGGTGTGCTGCTGCCCGGGACCGTGGCCGACGATGTCGAGACCATCGTGCACGTCATGCGGCACGGTGAAGTGCACAATCCCAAGGGGATCCTGTACGGGCGGCTGCCTGGATTCCAGCTGTCGGTGACGGGCCGGGCGCAGGCGCAGGCGGTTTCGCGTTCGCTGGCCGATCACGATATCGCGCTGGTGGTGGCCTCGCCCCTGCAGCGGGCGCAGGAAACCGCGGAACCCATTGCGCTGCAGCACGGTGTGCTGATCCGGACCGATGACAATCTCATCGAGGCCGGCAATACCTTCGAGGGGCTGCGGGTTTCGGTGGGCGACGGCGCGCTGCGCAAGCCCCGGCACTGGTGGAAGCTGCGCGATCCGTTCACCCCGTCCTGGGGTGAGCCGTACCTGCAGATCGCGCATCGCATGCTGGCCGCGGTCAACAAGGCCCGGGTGGAGGCCGCGGGGCGCGAGGCCGTGCTGGTCTCGCACCAGCTGCCGGTGTGGACGCTGCGGCGCTTCCTGCAGGGGCAGCGGCTGTGGCACGACCCGCGGGCGCGGCAGTGCTCGCTAGCGTCGCTGACTTCCCTTGTCTACCAGGGCGATACGTTGATCGACATCGTGTACTCGGAACCGGCAGGCGCTTCGGACCCCACGGTGCACGGAGCATGAGAGCGACCGCGTCCCGGCCCGGTGCTCCCGTATCGCGCGAATCGCGGATCCGGCGCACGGTTTCGGCACTGCTGGCGAGCGTCTGCCTGGCGGCGGCGCTCGCCGGGTGCACGACCGCGGGCAAGGACGCGGTGGCGCAGGGCGGGACCTTCGATTTCGTGTCTCCGGGCGGCAAGACCGACATCTCCTACGATCCGCCGGAGTCGCGCGGGACCATCGGGAAGCTGTCCGGCCCGGATCTGATGACCGCGGGCAAGACCACCTCGGTCGAGGACTTCCCCGGCAGGATCGTCGTCCTCAATCTGTGGGGCCAGTGGTGCGGGCCATGCCGTGCGGAAGCGCCTGCGCTGGAAGAGGTCTACGAGGCGTACCGGGACAAGGGCGTGGCCTTCCTGGGCATCAACGTCCGGGACAACCAGCAGGACAAGGCGCAGGATTTCGTCACCGACAACAAGGTCGGCTACCCCTCCATCTACGACCCGTCCATGCGCACCCTGCTCGCGCTCGGCGGGAAGTTCCCCACCAGCGTCATTCCCACCACCATCGTGCTCGACAAGCAGCATCGGGTGGCGGCGGTCTTCCTGCGCGCACTGCTCGCCGAGGACCTGAAGCCGACCCTCGACAAGCTGGTCCTGGAGCAGCCGTGAACGACGTGACAGTGCTTGCGGGCGTAGGGGAGTCGTTCCAGCAGACCGCCGCCACCGGGCCGCTGCTGCTCGCGCTCGGCGCGTGCGTGCTGGCGGGGCTGGTGTCGTTCGCCTCGCCGTGTGTGGTGCCGCTGGTGCCCGGATACCTGTCGTATCTGGCGGGTGTCGTGGGCGCGGAGGCGCCGCCGGTGACGGTGGCCGAGGCTCAGCGCACCACCGTGATCGAGAAGAACCGGGGCCGTCTGCGTGTCGCGGGCGCGGCCGGATTGTTCGTCGCCGGGTTCACCGTCGTGTTCACCCTGGCTTCGGCCACCGTGTTCGGCGCCATCCAGGTGCTGAACGTCAATCGTGAACTGCTGCAACGGGTCGGCGGCATCGTCACCATCATCATGGGCCTGGCCTTCATCGGCTTGATCCCGGCCTTGCAGCGGGATACCCGCATGGAGCCCAAGCGGCTGAGCGGCCTCATCGGCGCGCCGCTGCTGGGCGCGGTGTTCGCGCTCGGCTGGACGCCCTGCCTCGGCCCGACCCTCTCCGGCGTGATGGCGGTGTCCGCGGGCACCGAGGGCACCACCGCCGCGCGCGGTGTCGCTCTCATCGTGGCCTACTGCCTCGGCCTGGGCCTGCCGTTCGTCATCCTGGCCTTCGGTTCGGCGACCGCGCTGCGCGGCGTCGGCTGGCTGCGCCGCAATTCCCGCACCATTCAGGTGGTCGGCGGCATCCTGCTGGTGGCCGTCGGCTTCGCCCTGGTGACCGGAGCGTGGGACCAGTTCGTCTCCTGGGTCCGCGACGCCTTCGTCTCGAATGTGACCCTCCCGATCTGATGACCGTGACCACCGAAATCCCCGCCGCCCCCGCCCGCCCGCCGCGTCAGTCGCTGCCGCGCAAGGTCTTCGCCGTGCTGCGCAATACCTGGCGGGGGCTCACCAGCATGCGCACCGCGCTCATGCTGTTGTTCCTGCTGGCGCTGGCGGCCATCCCGGGCGCGCTGCTGCCGCAGCGCAGCCTGAATCAGTCGAAGGTCGACGAATACATCCGCAACCGGCCGACTTTGGGCCCGTGGATGGATCGCTTCGAGCTGTTCGACGTGTTCTCCAGCTTCTGGTTCACCGCCGTCTACGTGCTGCTGTTCGTCTCGCTGGTGGGCTGCATCCTGCCGCGCTGCTACGACCACTACAAGGCGCTGCGCACGCCGCCGGTGAAGGCGCCGCGCAACCTCTCCCGGCTGCCGCACCACTATTCGGGCGCGGACGCGGAGAGCGCGGAGGAGGTCATCGAGCGGGCCCGCAAGGAATTGCGCGGCTGGCGGACGGTGGTGCACAAGGGAACTCGCGACGGCGAGGTGACGCTGTCCGCCGAGAAGGGCTACACCCGCGAGGCCGGCAACCTGGTCTTCCACCTGGCGCTGGTCGGCCTGCTGGCCGCCGTGGCCGCGGGCAAGCTGTTCGGCTACGAGGGCAATGTGGTCGTGATCGCCAATGACGGTCCCGGATTCTGCACGACCTCGCCCGCCGTCTTCGACTCCTTCCGCGCGGGCAATGTGAACGATGGCACCGGGCTGACGCCATTGTGTGTGCGGGTCGAGAACTTCAAGGCCGACTATCTGCCCAATGGCCAGGCCGAGATGTTCACCTCCGACATCTCGTATCAGTCGGGCGAGGATCTGGCGTCGGGCACCTGGCGGGACACCACCATCAAGGTGAATCATCCGCTGCGCGTCGCCGGTGACCGGATCTACTTGCAGGGCCACGGTTTCGCGCCGAAGTTCACAGTGACCTTCCCCGATGGGCAGACCCGCACCGAGGCCATCCAGTGGCGGCCCGACGACGCCACCACCTTCCTGTCCTCGGGTGTGCTGCGCATCGATCCGCCGGGCGGCATGTATCCGAACGAGGACGAGCGCCGCAAGCATCAGATCGCCATCCAGGGCCTGTTCGCGCCGACCGCGCTGCTGCACGGTTCGCTGCTCACCTCGGCGTTCCCGTCCATGACCGATCCGGCGGTGGCCGTGGACATCTATGTCGGCGACACCGGTCTCGACACCGGTCGCGCGCAGTCGCTGTTCTCCCTCGATCAGGAGATGATCAAGCAGGGGCGGCTCGTGAAGGAACAGCGCGTCAATCTGAAGCCCGGCGAATCCGCGACCCTCTCCGATGGCACCAAGGTGACCTTCGACGGCGCCGAGGAATTCGTCAACCTCCAGGTCTCCCACGATCCGGCACAGCAATGGGTCCTGATCAGCGCCCTCACCATGATGGCCGGCCTGCTGGTGTCGCTGCTGGTGAAGCGCCGCCGCATCTGGCTGCGCGCCTACCCGGACCCCGAGGTTGCCGCCGAAGGAAAACGACGTACCGTAGTAGAAATGGGCGGACTGGCCCGCACCGACCAGGCGGGTTGGGGCGGCGAGTTCGACCGTTTGCGTGAGCGGCTGCTGACCGAGAACCCGGGAGAGAAGTAATGCCGATCGACGAGACCATCGCCGCCTACAGCGATCTCGCCTTCAAGTCGGCCATGGTGGTGTACGCACTGGTCACCATCATGCTGATCTGGCAATTCGCCACCCGCACCGTGAACGAGCGCGAGCTGGTCACGGCCGGCGGCGGTCCCGCTCCGTCGACCGATGCCGCCGCCCCCGGCAAGGTCGCCGCCCGCCCCCGGCGCCCGTTCCCCGAGCGCCTGGGCAATATGGCCTTCTCGACCCTCTTCGTCGCCGCGGGCCTGCACCTCGTCTCGATCGTCCTGCGCGGCTTCGCAACCCACCGCTTCCCGCTCGGCAACATGTACGAGTTCGTTTCCATGGCCTGCGCGGCCGCGGTGGTCCTCGGCCTCGTCCTGCTCCGTGACCAGCGCTACCGCGGCATGTGGGCCTTCCTGCTGGTCCCGGTCCTGATCCTGATGTTCCTGGCCGGCACGGTCCTGTACGCGGACGCCGCCCCGGTGGTCCCCGCCCTGAAGTCCTTCTGGCTCCCCGTCCACGTCACCATCGTCTCGGTGGGCAGCGGCGTCTTCCTGGTCTCCGGCGTGGCCAGCATGCTGTTCCTCTACCGTCTCCGCCAGCCCGCCGGCTCCGAATCCGCGAACTTCCTCGGCAACCTGGCTCGCCGCCTCCCCGACGCCCAAACCCTGGACCGCCTGGCCTACCGCACCACCATCATCGGCTTCCCCCTCTTCGGCGCCGGCGTCATCCTCGGCGCCATCTGGGCCGAAGCCGCCTGGGGCCGCTTCTGGGGCTGGGACCCCAAGGAAACCGTCTCCTTCATCGCCTGGGTCCTCTACGCCGCCTACCTCCACGCCCGCGCCACCTCCGGCTGGCGCGACACCAAGGCCGCCTGGATCAATATCGCCGGCTTCGTGGCAATGCTCTTCAACCTCTTCATCATCAACATCGTGGTGAGCGGGTTGCACAGCTACGCGGGCCTCAACTGACACCCCCTGCCCGCGTGCCTCGATCGCCCGCCAACCCGACAGGCGATCGAGACACGCGTTACCGGCGACCGGTGGGCCAGGCCACCGATCACCGGTCGTTCGGATGGATCTGTCACCGCGACAGCGAGTTCCGCAGATCGGTGACGGTGGCGCGCCGCTCGTAGGCGATCCAGCCGAAGATCGCGGCCAGCACCAGCGGGAAGATCGCCATCGACGGCTTGTCGGCGATGAAGGCCTGCGTCCCCGCGGCGAGCACGGTCAGCACCGACAGCCCCGCCGCAGCCAGGGCGCTCAGTCGCGGCACCATCAGGCCGATACCGCCGGCGACCTCCACCACGCCGATGAAGACGAGCAGCCCGAGCGGGATGGTGAGATTCTCGGGGGCGTTGTCCATCAGCATGTTCGGGATGACGAGCTTGGGCCCGCCGGAGGCGATGATGAAGAACAGGCCGAGCACGATCTGCAGGGTCCACAGCACCCGGTTGCGGGTCTTGCCGGGGCGGTGGGTGAGGTCGGTGGAGAAGTTGGCGGTGGGGTTCGCGGTGGTCATGTCGGGTCCTTCTGGTCGGTCGCGCCGGGTTGGTAGCGCGTTCACCGGATAGGACGGAGCGCGGTCTCGAGATTCATCGCCGCCCGCGAAGATTCGGATCGGGGCCGATCAGATTCTGCGCGAGATGACCATGATGTATTCGCAGGGAGCATTCGTTCGGTTGGCGAAGCCGTGGTCCACATCGGCCTGGAAGAACAGCGAGTCGCCGGTGTTCAGGGTCTCGCTGGCGCCGCCGATCAAGACGGTGAGGGCGCCGTCGAGCACCACGAGTTGTTTCTCCGTACCCGGTGGATACGCGGGCAGCAGTCCGGTGGTGACCTGCGCGGGGAGGTAGTGGGCAACCATCTCGCCTCCTCCCACGCCCGGGGCCGCCGACACCATGTGCCGTTCGAATCCGGTTTCCGGATCACGAAAAACGGGGCGATCGTTCTTGCGCATGACAACGGCCACGCCGGAGGCGGCTGCGGCTGCCCCGCCGATCAGGTCCGAGAGCGACGCGTCGAGGGCGTGGGCGATCTTGGAAGCGACGCCGATGGTCGGGCTCTTCTCACCGCGTTCGACCTTGGACAGCATCGCCCGGCTGACCGACGACCGGGTGGACAGCTGCTCCAGCGTCATCCCCGCCTCTTCGCGGCGTCGCCGCACATTGGCGCCGAACGCGCCGGCCAGGTCGTCTCCGTGCTGTGGTTCGCCCGCTGTTTCGTCCCGCTCGGTCACCGTGCTCCTCGATCGATGGATACCTCGCCGCCCACAGTGTAGGGTTCTACTAAAGAAGACAGACTCTACTATCGAAGACATGCAATAAGCGCTCGACCCGATGGAGTTTTCATGCGCTTGATCTCGAGTGGCCGGCACCATGCCGCGTTCGAATTCGGTGAACTACAAGTGATTTCGTTGCGCGACGGGTACATCGACATGCCGCCGACGCGGCTCCGCGACGAGGACGGGTGCACGCTCGATGTGCTGCCGGCCGCCGTGCCGCTGGCCGGCGGCAACTTGCGGCTGTCGGTCAACGCCTTCTTCGTCACCGACGGCACGCGGTCGGTTCTCATCGACACCGGCGCGTCCGACAATTGGCACGACCCCACCATGGGATTGATCTACGACGCACTCGACGAAGCGGGTATCGACCCCGCGCGGATCACCGATGTCGCCATCACCCACAACCACGAAGACCACGTGAGCGGCCTGATCGCGCCCGACGGTTCGGAGGCGTTCACCGGACTCGAGCGCGTGTGGATCGGCGCGGGCGACACCTCGGTGTTCACCGGTCGGCTCGAGCCGATCCGCGACCGGGTCGTCCCCGTGTCGGAGCAGATCGCGATCAACGACTGGGCCACCGCGGTCCCGACACCGGGCCACACGCCCGGCCACACCGTCTACAACATCAGCAGCGGCGGCGGTCACCTTCTCGTGTGGGGCGACACCGTGCACGTCCCCACGCTCCAATTCGATCAGCCGAACGTGTCCTGGGAGCTCGACGGCAATCAGTCCCAGGCCCGCGCCGCGCGATCGGCACTCCTCGAACAACTCACCCGGCGACATCACTTCGTCGCCGGGGCCCACCTCGATTCGCCCGGCATCGCCCGCGTCACCCCCTCCGGGGAGGGCTATGCGCTGGAATACCTCGCACCACCGATCGGCTGACCCCAGCCCGCCGACCGCATCTTGATGTGAAACATCGTCGACCGGGAACTGGTGGCGGGGCCTTCTCGGGCTTTGCCGCCACCAGTTCCCGGTCGACGTCGTTTCAGTTGTGCAGGGCGGCGATGGCCTTCTCGATGCGCCGTTGGCGGGTGTCGGGGCGCTTCGCGCTTTCGATGGCGTGTACGTGTTCGCGTTTGCGGCTGTAGGACAGGTTGTCGTAGGCGGCGCGGGCGGCGGGGTCCGCGTCCAGGGCTCGGGCGAAGTCCGGGGGCTCGACGATGACGCGGGGCTGGGTGTCGAGCTCGAGCTCGACTTCGACCTCGTCGCCGATCGCGACGCCGGCGGCCTGCCGGTTGGCGTTGCTGAGACCGAGCAGATAACGGCCGCGCATGAGGGCGACCCGGCTCTTCCAGGAATGACCGTTGATCGTGATCGTCACCGGCGGGCGCGCGCCCTCGCCGAGTGCCGCCACCACCTCGGGCGGGACTTCCAGGCCCCGCATGGGCTCGGGTGGCTCGACGTGGGTTCGGAACTTCATGACCTGCCTCCTGTTGGTCTGCCGACTGAAAGCTCAGGCCGTTGCCTGCCAAACGAATCCGTCCGGATCGGTGAACGAACCGATGCCGCTGCCCATGACTATGCGGTGCGAGCCGCTGCCTTCCTGAGAGACCCCCGCCTCCTTGGCGGCAGCCTTGCGGGGGTACAGCGCCAAGGTGACCGGCGACCCCGGGTTCGCGAACTCGGCGTACTTGCCGCCGAAGCTCTTCGACGCGGTCAAGCCGCGATCGGCATAGAACTGCTTGCTGGCCTTCACATCCGCCACGCCCATCAGCAACACCAGGTCGTCGATCTCCCGGGTGAACGGGCCCACGTCCTTCTTCTTCGAAGTGGCGATCTTCCAGATCGTCCCCTCCGGCGCCTGCACCACCGCGCTGTAACCCCACAGGCTCTTCTTCGCGGGCTTCAGGACGGTGAACCCGGCGTCGACCGCGGTGCCGACGAGGCTGTCGACGGTCGAAGGCTGCGATACCACCAGCGACAGGATGTATCCACGGAATCCGGTCGTCGGCGCCTGCGAGGCCCGGAACCCGAGCCGGTCACCCAGTCCGAACGCGGCATCGTAGATCGCGGCGGCGGCCTGGGGATCAGCCACCTCGAGCTGAATGTTGATGTCGGTGCTGATGTTCGCGTTGATTTCCATGCTCATAACGCTAGGTGCGCGCCGCCTCGGCCACATCCGTGCCGACCACGGAACTCACCACTGAGTCGAGCCCGTGGGAGTACGGGTCGGCCTCACCTAGCGGCGGTTCTCCGGCGAATCTTCCTGCCACACCAGAAACAACACGAACGTCCCGATGGTGATCAGGGTGGAGACCGGGCCGAGCACCAGCGGCGCCGGGCGGTTCTCGACCAGCGTCCAGCCCGGTCGGTGATGTTTCAAATCGCGGGGGGTCGGCACGCGCGGGAATGTCGAGTGGTCAGCGTGGGGTGGGACAGGTCGCATTCGTTACCTTCTCGGGCGGCTGCTCGTCGTAGGGATGACGGCCGGGTTGCGGTCGTCGGACCGGCACTTGGAGTGGAGAAGGCGATGTTGACCGACGTTATGTACGTGACGATCTATGTGACCGATCAGGACCGGGCGCTGAAGTTCTATACCGAAGGGCTGGGACTGGAGAAGCGGATCGACTATCCGGGGCCGGACGGGCGGTTTCTGACCGTGGGTGTTGTGGGCGGACCCGTGGAGATCATTCTCTGGGCGCATGCTCCGGGGGCCGGGCAGCCGATCGGCGTGGGCCCCGGGTTGGCGCCGGGGCCGGTCATTCTGGAGTCGGAGGATCTGCGGAAGGATGTCGAGGAATTCCGGGAGCGGGGCGTGACTTTCGAACAGGGCGAACCGGAGGACTATCCATTCGGGGTGCGGATCGAGGCGGTGGATCCGGATGGGAATCGGATCTCGTTGCGGGAGCGGCGTCGTGGCTAGTGTCGAGCGCGGCGCGGCGGAGCTTGTTGCCGCGGAGTTCGAGGGCGAGCGGGATCGGTTGCGGGCGATCGCCTATCGCGTGCTCGGATCGCATGCCGACGCCGAGGACGTCGTTCAGGAGGCGTGGATGCGACTGGCCCGGCAGGACGCGGGCGCCATCCAGAATCTGGCGGGGTGGCTGACGACGGTGGTCGGGCGGATCAGCGTGGATGTGTTGCGGTCGCGGCAGATTCGGCCGGAACAGTCCTACGGTGACGATCGGCTGGCGCTCGTGCTGATCGATGACGAACCGGAGCCGGAAGAGTACGCGGCGCTGGCTGATTCGGTTGGATTCGCCTTGCTCGTCGTGCTGGATTCACTCGGGCCCAGCGAGCGGCTGGCCTTCGTGCTGCACGATATGTTCGCGGTGCCGTTTCACGAGATCGGGCAGATCCTCGGGAAATCCGCCGACGCCGCCAAAATGATCGCCAGCCGGGCTCGCCGGAAGGTGCAGTCGACCGAGCGGCAGCCAGTCGCCGGGCATGAGCAGCGAGAAGTGCTTCAGGCATTTCGCGCGGCAGTGTCCGAAGGCGACTTCGCGGCGCTGTTGCGCGTGCTCGACCCGAACGTGCGGTTGACCGTCGATACCCCCGGCGGCGTGGTCGTCACCATCGGCGCTACCGAGGTGGCCGCCGGTGCGAAGTTGTTCGCCGGTGTGGTCGCGCGGCATCAGGCCGTGCTCGCCAATGGCCTGCCCGGGCACATCTCCTGGCGCGCGGACGGAACTCCGTTGTCCGTCATGGCTTTCCGGGTCGCCGATGACCGGATCGCCGCCATCGAGATCGTGGCGGATCCGGGCAGGCTCGCGGCGATGCGGCTGCCGGATCCGGCGTAGTCATCGAAACGCTTTCCTGCCCAAGGTTCTTCAAGGGGTGGCAGGATCGGAGGGATGGAGCTCGTGCCACGCAACCCCGCCGACGGGATCTACCCCGCCACCGATGACTACATCCATGCGCACGAGGTGCGCGGCGCCGAACGACTGCTGTTCATCTCGGGCACCATGGGGCTCGACCACGACGGCAAGCCCGGTGCGACGCTGGAAGAACAGCTCGATCTGATCTGGTCGAATATCCGCCGTATTCTCGCCGCGGCGGATATGACCGTCGACAATATCGTCCGGACCACCGCGTACCTGCGTGATCCCGCCTATGCCGAGACCAATATGAAGGCGCGGGTGGCCGCGCTGAACGGCCGCGTCATTCCGACCACGACGATCGTCGCCCAGACGCTGGTGAGCGATTGGCTGGTCGAGATCGAGGCGATCGCCGCGGCCTGATCAGGCCGGCGCTTCGGTCAGCGTCGGGTAATCGGTGTAGCCGTGCTCGTCGCCGCCGTAGAAGGTGGCGCGATCCGCGGCGTTGTAGGGGCCGCCGGCTCGGATGCGGGCCGGCAAGTCCGGATTGGCCAGCCAGTAGGAGCCGAGCGAGATCGCGTCGGCAATACCGGAATCGAGGTCCTGTGCGCCGAGTTCGGGCGTGGCCGGAGCGTTCGGGTCGACCGGGTGCGGGTTGAGGATCAGGATGCCCGGCCAGGCGGCGCGGACGAGGCGGGTCAGGTCGCGGGTGCCCATTTCCATGACGTGCACATAGGCGAGCGGCAGCGGTGCGAGAGCGCGCAGCAGCGCGGGATACAGTTCCGCCGAATCGCTTTCGGTAATGCCATTGAAGGTGACCGCGGGTGAGATGCGCACGCCCGTGCGCTCCGCGCCGATGGCGTCCGCGACGGCGGAGACGATCTCCACGGCGAACCGGATGCGGTTGCCGATCGGCCCGCCGTATTCGTCGGTGCGCACATTGCTGCCGTCGGCCAGGAACTGGTGGATGAGATAGCCATTGGCGCCGTGCATTTCGACGCCGTCGAAGCCCGCGTCGATGGCATTGCGCGCCGCATCGACATGCTCGCGGATCACCTCGGCGATCTCGTCGCGGGTCATTTCACGCGGAACCGGGTGCTCCAGCATGCCTTCCGGCGTGAACATGCTCCCTCCCGTGGCGAGTGGCGAAGGGGCCAGCGGCAGTTCGCCATTCGGGTACAGCACCGGATGGCCGACCCGGCCGGTGTGCATGAGCTGAGCGAAGATCCGCCCGCCGGCCGCGTGCACCGCGTCGGTGACCTTGCGCCAGGCCGCCACCTGCTCGGCATCGTGCAGGCCCGGGGTCTGGATGTACCCCTGGCCGAGCACGCTCGGCTGGATGCCTTCGGTGACGATCAGGCCCGCCCCGGCGCGCTGGGCGTAGTACTCCGCGGTGAGTTCGCCGACCAGCCCGCCATAGGCGCGGCTGCGGGTCATGGGCGCCATGACCAGGCGGTTCGGCAGGTCCAGCGTACCCACGGTGAGCGGGCCGAACAGGGCTTCGATCTCGGACTGGGACATGATTCCTCCGATTTGGTTGGTGTGCCAAGAGTATTACTTGGTATGCCAACTACCCAAACCGGGCTGCCCCCGTCGGCATTCCCCGGGGGCGGATCGGGGCCGGTAATATTTGGCCCGCCAAGTATGTGCACAGGGAAGGAGCCCGGTGGCCGCGTCCGATCTGCCGTCGACCTCGGCGGAGCACGGGCCGATCAGTCATATGATCGCCCGCGTCGCGAAAGCGCACATGACCACCGCAGCCGGGCTGTTGCGCGGGGAGGGGCTCACGCCCGGACCCGAGCTGCTGCTGATGGCGCTGTGGGATCGGGACGGTCAATCGCAGGCCGAGCTCGGCAAGGCGCTCGGCCTCGACCCCTCCACCATCACGGCCAAGGTGAAGACCCTCGAGCGCGACGGCTTGATCACCCGCACCCCGGCCCCGAACGACCGCCGGGCCATGATCGTGTCGCTGACCCCGGACGGCGCGCGGCTGCGTCCCCGCGTGGAGCAGCTCTGGGGCGAGCTGGAGGAGGCCACCACCCGCGGGCTCTCCGAACGGCAGCGCACGGAACTGCTGCGGCTGCTGCGCAGAGTGGAAGCGAATCTTCTTTCGCCCGAATGAGATTCGAGTCGGTCCGCTGGCGGCGGCTGCTCCCGCCGCCGTCGAGATGCGGTGTCAGTCGGTCCACAATCGGGTCTCGTGACCGTCGATCAGCGCCCGGATCCGAGCGATCGCGTGATCGGCAGGTTGGGCGGGCAATCGCCGCCCGTCCCGCAATCGCACCGCCACATCCCCGTTCACGCTCTCGGCCGGGCCTATGACGAACTGGTACGGCACCAGGCGCGCGGACCGGACCCGCGCACCGAGGCTGCCCTCCTCCGCTCCGATCACCTGCACCCGGAGATCCGCGGCGAGACACCGGTCCCGCAGCTCGGCGGCGGCAGCGTCCTCGGCCTCGGATACCGGCAGCACCGACACCTGAACCGGCGCCAGCCAGGCGGGAAATGCCCCGCCGTGCTGCTCGATCAGGTGGGCGACGGCCCGCTCGACGCTGCCGATAATGGCGCGGTGCACCATGACCGGACGATGCTTCCCGCCGTCGGCGCCGACATAATGCAGATCGAACTGCTCGGGTTGATGGAAGTCGACCTGCACGGTGGACAGGGTGGATTCCCGGCCCGCATGATCGCGCACCTGCACATCGATCTTGGGCCCGTAGAAGGCCGCCTCGCCCTCGACCGCCTCGTAGACGACCCCGGCACGATCGAGCGCCTCGCTCAGCAACTTGCCGGCCCGCTGCCACATCTCCGGCGCCGCAACATATTTCCCATCGGGCCCCGGCAAGGAAAGCCGGTACCGCGCTCCCTCGATACCCAGCGCCCTGTGCGCGGAACCGATCATCGCCAGCGCCCCGGCCACCTCGTCACCCACCTGATCAGGGGTGCAGAAGATGTGCGCATCATTGAGCTGAATGCACCGCACCCGGGTCAAACCACCCAGCGCCCCGGACAATTCAGACCGATACATGGCTCCCAACTCGGCCATCCGCAGCGGCAGCTCCCGATAACTGTGCGATCGAGACCGATACATCACCGCATGATGCGGACACAGGCTGGGCCGCAACACCACCTGCTCCGCCCCCACCTCCATCGGTGGATACATGTCATCCCGGTAGTGCCCCCAATGCCCGGAGATCTCGTACAGCTCCCGTTTCCCCAGCACCGGCGAATACACATGCCGATACCCCGCCCGCCGTTCCGCGGTCCGGATGTACTCCTCCAAGCTGTGCCGCACCGCGGCCCCATCCGGCAGCCAATACGGCAATCCCGCACCGATCAGCGGATCGGTATCGAACAACCCGAGCTCTCGCCCCAGCTTCCGATGGTCGTACACGAGTCTCTCCTCCCAAACGAGGGCGAGTGACCACGCGAAAAAGCCCCGGGCACTCGCCCGGGGCTTCGATCAGAACACAGTTCAGCGCGCCGGGACGTCGTCCGGCGTCGTAGTGACATGAGCGCGCTGCACGATTCGCACGCTACACCTGAAAGCTGTCACCGGACAACGGCATTACCCGCCGGGCATACCTCAGTTCCGGACCGACCGTGATCACCTCGAGCTGCTCGACCAACGACGCGGGCACCTGCCCTCCTTCGAAATGCTCCGGCCCGGGCACGATCACCGCCTCCGCATCGAGCCTGGTCGCTAACGCCTTGAGCTTGGCCAACGGCGGCCGTAACGCCTTCGGATCGAAGACGACCATCCCGGCGAAGTCATACCCGAGCCGCTCGGCAAGCTCCCGAATCCGGCTCTCGTCCCAGAGCCGGCCAATCCCGGACACATCAACGTTCAGATACCCCAATGCCGTCGGCTTGTAGCGCAACGCAACCCCTCCTGTTCGGTCATCGGCCTTGCCACCCAGCTCATCGTCAGCGGGGTCCTCGTCGTAAGCGCGGATCGCCAACATGCCGCACCGGTAACAGCGTGCCCAGCCCCTTCTGGGGTGAACTGGCATGGTGGATCGCTTCAGCCATGTCTGGTATGCCGCATATGGTTCGAATCTGCGCGGCGGCTGGCTGGTCGGCACCTGGAAGGTCGCCGGGGGAGCGGGGCGGCGGCGGGTACGAATCGGTCTCGACCCGAATCCGCTGACGGCCCGCACAAGAATCCCCGCGGGCCCATGTCCGCGGGGATTCGGGTCGGAGCCGGAGGGGCTCAGAGCGGATCGATGCCGAGATCCGCATTGGCCAGTTTGATCGCCTCCCGGGTCTCCAGGGTCGCGCGCGAGCGATCCCACTTCCGGTTGTCGGTGGCATTGTCCTGGGCCACTCGCGCCTGCATGGGTTCGATTTCCGGGTCCGGTGGCGGGCCGGTGCCGGAGGCGAGGCGGGCGGCTTCGGTTTCGCGGCGGTCGTCGCGACGGGCGGCGGCGTGCTGATGGCCCTGCTTGCGGCGGGCGTCCTGGGAGAGATTCGGCTTTTCCATCGAGCTGTACCTTTCGGTCGCGCGTATGGGCGATCTCAGTATGCGCCTGGAAAAACCAGTCCGGTCGGTTTCTTAAACGAGAACGTCCCCCTGCACCCGCGGTCGAGCGGGTAAGGGGGACGTCTCACATCTGCCGCCGGTAGGCGAGCGATTCAGTTCTGGCTGGATTCGCCGTCGCGATGCTCACGAGAGAGCTTGCGCAGGAAATCCGGATCGTCCTCGGGACCGATAACGCGGTTCCGGCGGGGGGATGCTGACCCGCTGCCGGTCGGTCGCTGAGGTCCGAAAGCCTTCCAGCACAGCACCGCGACTGCCACGATCGCGATGAGTGCCAACAGGTACGTCACGTCGCTCACCTCCTGCCAACGAGGGTAATCCGTGTCCGTACCCGCGGCACCGTAGAACTTGAAATGGGGGTTACACGCGGGTCGCCTCGGTGGTGAGGGACTTGAGCAACTGCATGACTTCGGATTCGCGGAATCGGCGGTGCCCGCCCGGAGTACGCAGGGAGCCGAGGCGTCCTGCGTGTGCCCAGCGGGTCACGGTCTTCGGATCAACATGGAACAGGGCTGCCACCTGGCCGGGGGTGAGCAGGGTGTCCTGGCCGTTGACGGAACCCATTACGCGGCTCGCCGCGGTGAACGCAGTCATTCGCAAACCTTTCCGTATCGACAGATCCCTCATCAGTAGCGACATCGTTGCACTGCTACCCCCTGGTGTTCGAACAGTCTCGATTTGGTAAAGAGGAAGTAATAGACAAAACGGATATCCGTACTGTGTTTACCGTCACTAAAACAGCCGCTGTAGCGAACATTCAGCGACTTTTCCGGAGAGGGTGCGGGGAATGCCCGAATCGCCGTCACCTAGGCTGTCGGCGTGAGTGACGCACCCCGGCCCGAAGGTGCGGGCCGCCGCCTGGCCCGCGATATGGCCCTCTACACCCTGGCCCGGCTCGCCTTGGTCGCCGTCATCGCGGCCGTCATCATGGGCGTGGCCGCAGCGGTGAACGTGGCCGTTCCGCTCATTGTGGCGCTGCTGTTCGCGCTGCTCATCGCCATGCCGCTGTCGCTGGTGCTGTTCAAAAAGCTTCGTACGCAGGTGAACAAGGACATCGCCGTGGTCGACGCCAAGCGCCGCGCGGACCGCGAGGAACTGCGGAAACGTCTGCAGGGCGGTGACGCGTGAAGCGCTGCGATCGCTCCACTCCGCGCGACTGGGTCGACAATGCGGTCCGGCTGATCGACGCCGACACCCAGCGCAGCGCCGATACCCACCTGTTGCGCTACCCGCTGCCCGACGAGTGGGGCATCCAGCTCTATCTCAAGGACGAATCCACCCACATCACAGGCAGTCTCAAGCACCGCCTGGCGAGATCACTGTTCCTGTACGCGATCTGTAACGGCTGGGTCACGGAAGGCACCACCGTGGTGGAGGCTTCGTCCGGTTCCACCGCCATCAGCGAGGCCTACTTCGCGAAACTGCTGGGCCTGGACTTCGTGGCCGTCGTACCGGCCAAGACCTCCCCGGAGAAGCTCGCGCTCATCGAGGCGCAGGGCGGGCGCTGTCATCTGGTCGACAAGGCGCCGGACATCTATACGGAGGCAGCGCGTTTGGCGGCCGAATGCGGCGGCCACTATATGGACCAGTTCACCCACGCCGAGCGGGCCACCGACTGGCGGGGCAACAACAATATCGCCGAATCCATCTTCCAGCAGCTGGCTTTGGAAACCCATCCGGTGCCGGAGTGGATTGTCGTCGGCGCTGGTACGGGCGGTACCAGCGCCACTATCGGCCGCTATATCCGCTACAAGCGGCACGCCACCCGGCTGGCCGTGGTGGATCCGGAGAATTCGGCCTTCTACGGCGGTTACGAGCTCGCCGATGCCGGCTATCAGACCGGAATGCCTTCGCGGATCGAGGGAATCGGCCGCCCGCGGGTGGAGCCCTCGTTCGTCGGCCAGGTGGTCGACTGCATGCTCGAGGTGCCCGACGCCGCCTCCATCGCGGCCGCGCGGCATGCCTCGCGGGTGCTGGGCCGCCGGGTCGGCGGGTCCACCGGCACCAACCTGTGGGGAGCATTTGCCCTGATTGCCGACATGATTGCGGAGGGTCGCACGGGCAGTGTGGTGACCATGCTGTGCGACGGCGGGGACCGTTATGCCGGAACCTATTTCAATGACGAATGGGTTGCCGGTCAGGGGCTGAGCCTGGCGGAACCCGAGTCGATCATTGCCGAATTCATCGCTACCGGTACTTGGTCGGGCTAGTTTCCGCACGGCGTGGCGATGGGGTGAGAACTATCGATCACCCACCCAATTGTTTGCCATCAATTTGCTGAAGTGGTTTCGTCGGCGTCGGATCATCCGCCGCCGCGTTGCTGCGCGGCCGTCGGCGCGCATCTCCCGATGTGTTTACGGGGCTTGACATGGCGGGCCGTTCCCGCACCACCGGGCGCGTTATCGCCGTCGGCTGATCGACGCTCGTGGCGAGATACAGCGACCAGGACTGCAATCCCGAGGCACGCCAGTTGTTCACTCGCAGCTCCCGGATGGCCAGCGTCTTCGGATCGCGCACCAGCGCGGTGGGGTTGTCCCGGCTGGAGGCCACGGAATCGCTCTGCCAGGCCGCCCGGAATTCCGGACTCACCAGACAGGCGTCGATGATCTCCCGCGCCCGCTCCTGCTTGCCGGTGCGCGCGATCTGGAGCCGGAACCAGCTCACGGCCACGCTCGCCTCGCCGGTCCAGTCGAGCAGGACCGTGCGGGCGATCGGGTTGAGGAAGATCCACTCGAGGGCGTTGACGCCCGGATCCAGTTGCGGGAAGACCTCCATGAAAGAGGCATTGACCGCCAGGATGTCCAGCAGTGCGGAGACGTAGGTCGCCGGCTTGGGGTTCAGCAGTTCCAGGTACTCGAGGTCGGCGGCGGTGGGGTGATCGAGTTCGACCCGCGGCGCCGGGCCCTCGGCCAGGATGAGCGCGTACTCGAATTCGGCGGGCTGCAGTTTCAGTGCGTCGCTCAGGGATTCGATGACGCGCCGGGAGGGGGTCGCGCCGCCCTCGATCTTCGTCAGGTATGGGACGGAGAGGTTGGCGAGCCATGCGAGCTGCGGGCGGGTGAGGTTGGCGGTCGTGCGGCGCTGGCGAATGTACTCGCCGAACGTGGGAACTCCATCCATTATTAGGGTGACCTTACCTGTATGGCTGTTAAGTACAAGCGCGGTTGCCCACCGACCCACGCACGGTCGTGCGACGAGGAGGTGCGCGGTAACTCGTTCTGCTCCAATAGTTTGAAACAACAACGAATCAGGAGTCGAGTTGGGTCAGCATCCGCGATCGGTCGTCGGTGTCAGTGTCACGGTGGGGCCCTGGGTGATTCCCGCGGGCGGCGGCGTGGCCCGGCGGACGCAGCGGGGCGAGATCGCGAACCCGTGGGAGCCTGCGGCCTGCGGGCTGTACCGGGATCGCGACGGGGATATCTGGGAGAAGGAACCCGGCGGGTGGCGGCTGCGGTTGCAGGGCGGCGTCCCGGTCGACCCGGACACGCTGTGGGACTGGGCCGATGGCCACGTCCGCGATTACGCGCCCTTCGTGCCCCTGGGCTGATCCTTCCGCCGACGGCGAACATCCTTCCGATCGTGTCAATTTTCGTTGACGCACTCCGAATGTCAACGTAAATTGACATGCATGAGTGAAGCAACGACTCTGGCGGCCGCCGCGGGCAGCCCCGACCCGCAGGTCGGACTGCGCGCGGTCCTGGCGCTACGCCGGCTGCTCGAGCGGCTCGAGGCCATTCAGGTCACCAATGCCCGGCAACAGGGCTGGTCCTGGCAGGCCATCGCGGACGCGCTCGAGGTCAGCAGGCAGGCGGTCCACCAGAAGTACAACCGGAAGGGCGGTATCCGCTGATGTTCGAACGATTCGACAAGGCAGCCAAATTCGCCGTGGTGGGCGCGCAGGAGGAGGCCCGCGAACTGCGCGCGCCGTCCATCGACGTCGAACACGTGCTGCTGGGCGTGCTGGCCGCGCCCGACACGGGCTTGACGGCACTGCTGGGCGAGCACGGGCTCACGGCCGCGGGCATGCGGGAAGCGCTGGCGCGCAAGCGGACCGGCGAACCTCTCGGGCAGGAGGACGCGGAGGCGCTGCGCTCCATCGGCATCGACCTGGACGCCGTGCGGGAAAGCCTGGAAGCCACCTTCGGCGAGGACGCCCTCGACCGCGCCGTCCCGGCCGGCGAACCGCGGCGCGGCTTCTTCCGCGGCGGCAAGGGGATGAACTTCGGGCACATCCCGTTCACCCGGGACGCCAAGAAGATCCTGGAGCTGTCGCTGCGCGAGGCGCTCGCCCGCAAGGACGACCGCATCGAGGCCGGGCACATCGTGCTCGCCATCCTGCGCGCCCCGAATCCGGTCACCCGGAATCTGCTCGGCGACGAGACCGCGGTGCAGGGCCTGCGCGCAGCGGTCGGGAAGCATCTCGATCGCGCGGCCTGAGCCGGATCGGGGCGTGTGCTGCCCGGCCGCGAACCTGATCTCACCCTACGATCGAGCTCATGACGCTCATACTTCGTCTGCTCATCACCGGTGTGGCCATCTGGCTGGCGTCCGAATGGGTCGACGGGATCTCCATCGTCGCTCCCGAGGATCAGGACAGCACCACCGGCAAGATCATCGTGATCGCGGTCGCGGCGGTGATCTTCACCATTGTCAACGCCCTGGTGAAGCCGCTCGTGCAACTGCTCTCACTGCCGCTGGTGATCCTCACCCTCGGCCTGTTCCTGCTGGTGATCAACGCCCTGATGCTGTGGCTGACCTCGGTGATCACCGAGACCACCAGCTACCAGTTGCACGTGGACGGATTCTGGGCGGCCGTGTTCGGCGGCATCATCATCTCCATCGTGAACTGGGTGCTGGGAGTGCTCGTTCCGGAGAAGGCCTAAGGGGGTGTGGGGGCTCAGCCCCCACATACCGGGCGTCAGCCCAATGCGAGCGCTGCCCCCGTGGCGATCGACCACACCAGCAGCGCCAGGCCCGTACCGGCGAGGGCGGGAATCAGACCAGGCCCGTTCTTGCCGGTGCGCACCGGCTCGTTCGCCTTGACGGCGAGCGGCAGCGCCACCAGCCCGGCCAGCGCCCACGGGGTGCGGGCCGCCAGGGTCAGCGTGGCCACGTACGGGATCATGATCAGCGCCAGATGCAGTGTGCGCGTGCGGCTGTCGCCGAGGCGCACGGCCAGGGTCGTCTTGCCGGTCACGCTGTCGGTCGGGATATCGCGCAGGTTGTTGGTGACCAGCACCGCACTGGAGAACGAACCGACCGCAACGGCGCACACCAGGCCCGCCCAATCGACCGTCCCGGCCTGCACGTACTGGGTGCCCAGCACCGCCACCAAGCCGAAGAACACGAATACCGCGATCTCGCCGAAACCGCTGTACCCGTACGGGTTCCGGCCGCCGGTGTAGAACCAGGCCCCGGCCAGGCAGGCCGCGCCCACCAGCAGCAGCCACCAGGCGGAGGTGGCGGTCAGCACCAGCCCGATCACCGCGCCCAGCGCCAGGCAGCCGATGGCGGCATTGCGCACCGCGGCCGGACTGGCCAGTTTGGAACCGACCAGGCGCAGCGGGCCGACCCGCTCGTCATCGGTGCCGCGAATACCGTCGGAGTAGTCGTTGGCGTAGTTCACGCCGATGATGAGGGACAGCGAAAGCAGCAGGCACAGCACCGCTTTCCACCAGACCGCGCCATCGATCGATGCGGCCGCCCCCGTCCCCACCAGGACCGGGGCGATCGCATTCGGAAGTGTGCGCGGCCGAGCGCCCTCGATCCACTGTGCAGCTGTAGCCATGACGGCAGCCTAGTGCGCGGTTCGGTGCGGGGGCACGCTCAGGAGCCGCGCCCCGCCCCGACGTGATCACCGGCTCAGGATTCCGCGGCGGCCTTCAATTGCGCCAGGCCCTTCTCGAAGTCCTTGCCCACCAGCCTGTCCATGGGAACGAGCTTGCCGAACAGGGCCTGGGCACCGGTCTGCTGCCCGGTCATGCGCCAGGTGACCTCGGTCCCGCCGGCATCCGGTCGGAACTCGAAGGTGACCTGGTTGGTGGCCCGCCACGGCTTCTCGAAATGCAGTTTGATCCCGATGGCGTCGTGCGTGGCGGAGGTGATCTCCATATCGCCGCGCCCGGCCTTGCGGTTGCCGCTCCAAAAATAACGTGCGCCGATGCCCCGATCGGCCCCACTGTAGACGCGCTCCATATTCGGGTCCGTGTCCTCCCACGGCGACCACTTCCGCCACTGGTGGAAGTCGTCGATGAGGGCTTGGACCTGCTCCGGTTCGGCCTTGATGACCGTTTCCCGGTGGATGTCGAATTCGGCCATGCACAAAGCGTATGCGACCGGGCCGCCGGAACCGGCGAATCCGGCAGTGCTCGCACCGCTCACCTACGATTGGCGAGGAATGTATTCGCGAACAGGCAGCTCCAGCAGCGGTAGCGCCCGCCTCGCCGCTGGCGATCCGGTCCTCGTGGGCCTCCTCGGCGAGATCGCCCTGCGCCGCGACGGCGCGCTCACTCCCGTACCCGGAACCCGCTCGCGCCTCCTGCTCGCCGCCCTCGCCACCCATCCGGGCCGCAGCCGCAGCGCCCAGGTCCTCATCGACGACATCTGGGGCGAGGACCCGCCCCGCGCCCCGATGAACGCCCTGCACACCCAGGTCTCCCGGCTGCGCTCGCTGCTCCCGGACGGCGCCCTGGAAATCGGCCCGGCAGGCTACCGGCTGCAGCTCGCCCCGGAACAGGTCGACGTGACCTTGGCCGAGCAACTGGAACAGGGCGCGCGCCAGGCCGACACCGCCGGTGACCACGACACCTGCTTGGCCCTGATCGCCGCCGCCCATGCCCTCTGGCGCGGCGATCCGGCCGCCGACCTGCCTCCGGGTCCGGTCGCCGAGGAACTGACCCGGCTCGCGGCAACGCGCCGCCGCGCCCTGCACGCTCTGGAACTGAACGTCCGCGAAGCCTGCGGCGACCTCCCCGGAGCCCTCGACCTGGCCCGCCGCGCGGTGGCCGCCAACCCCCTGGACGAGCCCGCCCACGCCACCCTCATGCGCGTACTCGCCGCCTCCGGTCGCACGAACGAGGCCCTGGAAGTATTCGCACACCTGCGCGCCCGCCTCTCGGAGCAGCTCGGCGCGGATCCGGGCCCCGCTCTCGTCGCCCTGAATACCGCCATCCTGCGCGGCGAGCCACTGCCGGGCGCCCGGCCGCGCCCCCGAACCGGTCCGGGCACTCCGATCAGCGCGAGCAACCCGGCAGGACAAGGGCATTCGACAGCACCGGGAGCCACACCGCACACCGCCGGACCGCCCGCCGCGGCGGGGGCGGGCCCCCGGGCCGGTATCGACCGGCCGGCGGGCCGGGGCGCTTCGGCCTACCCGGGCGGTGGGGCGGAGGTCGGCCACTCGTACGGTTCGGGCGACGCGGCCGGATCCGGCGAGCCCGCAGCCGGGATGGCCGGTCGCGTCTCGGGTTATGCGGCGGGGCAAGTCGATGCGGCCGGGGCGAATCACTTGCCAGGCGAACGTGATTCGGGGTCCGCGGCGGGCGCGTCCCGGACCGGCGCGTGGGCTGTCGGTGCCGTGGATCGGAGCTATCCTGCGGCCCAGAGCTATTCGGGAGAGCCGGAGCGGACGGCGCAATCGGCGGCCGAGGGGGCGGCGTGGGCGGTGGGGTTGCGGGCGGCGCCGAATCCGCTGCTGGGGCGGGAGGGGGATCTGGATGCGCTGGAGGAGTTGCTGCGGAATTCGCGGGTGACGACCGTGCTCGGGCCGGGCGGGACCGGGAAGACGCGCGTGGCCAATGAACTGGGGGCGAGGCTGGCGCGGGAGAAGTCGGTGGCGCTGGTCGAGTTGGCGTCGGTGCGGGCGGATCCGGGTGGGGGTGAGCGGTCGCGGGGTGAGGTGGAGGCGGCCATCGGGGTGACGCTCGGGATCGGCGATCTGGGGCGGGATGCGAATGTGCTGCGACCGGTCGGGGCGATCGATTCGCGGCGGCGGTTGCGGGATGTGCTGGCCTCGCGCCCGATGCTATTGATTCTGGACAACTGTGAGCATGTGATCGAGGCGGTGGCGGAGGTGGTCGCGGATCTGGTGGGGGTCACCGATCAGCTGACCGTGCTGACCACCAGCCGGGCGCCGTTGGAGATCACGGCGGAGGCCGTTTATCCGTTGCCGCCGTTGACCATTGATCCGGCTGGATCGCCCGCCACCGAGTTGTTCGCGGCGCGGGCGCGCGCGGTGCGACCCTCGGTGCGGCTGGATCCGGACGTGGTGGCGCGGCTGTGTCACACCCTGGACGGGCTGCCGCTGGCCATCGAATTGGCGGCGGCGCGTGTGCGGACCATGAGCGTGGAGGAGATCGAGACCAGGCTCGAGCATCGGTTCGCCTTGTTGCGCAGCGGGGATCGCAGTTCGCCGCAACGGCATCGCACCCTGCACGCGGTGATCGAATGGAGCTGGAATCTCCTCGACGAACAGCAGCGGGTGGCCTTGCGCCGCTTGTGCCGGTTCCCCGCCGGGTTCACCGCCGCCGCGGCCGAAGCGGTTGCGAGCGGCGACAGCGCAACACCTTTCACCGACAGCGATGTGGCGACGGCGGTGGACGGCCTGGTGGGGCAGTCGCTGTTGACCGTGCTGGAAGTCGATACCGACGCGGGTGAGGGCGTGCGCTACCGCATGCTGGAGACGGTGCGCGAATTCGGTGAGGAACAGCTCGCGCACACCGGCGAGGCACAACTGGTGATGGACCGGATGACGGCCTGGGCCAACAGCTTCGCACTCGACGCTGCCCGGCGATATCCGACCGATGAACAACTGCCGGCCATTCTGTCCACCGGCGAGGAGATGGACAATCTGGTCGCGGTGCTGCGCTACGCCCTGGACCGGCGCGATACCGGCACCGTGCACACTGTCTTCCCGGTGCTGGCCGCCCTGTGGGTGATGCGCGGCGCACACCTGGAATTGATCAGCTGGGGACCGCGCCTGCTGACGGTGCCCTTACCCCGGAGCATGCCCACCCGGGAGCAGGCGCAGCTGTGGATGTTCGGTCAACTGGTCCTCGGCCTGCACATGATCTACATGGAGGAAGAGGGCACCCGCGGCGTTGCCGCCGTGCGTGCGCGGATCCGGCGGCTGCTGCGCTCTGACGCGCCACTACTACCGGTCTTCCGGTACCTCGGTGAGCTGGCGATCCTGCCCATCCCCGCCGGCGGCCGGCAGGCGGCCTGGAAGCTCGGGGAAGGAGCTCGCTCCGACGACCAGCACACCCGGGTGGCGGCCCTGCTGTTGCGTGCCAATATGCGGGAGAACGCGGGTGACGTGTACGGATCCATCCGCGACGCCCGGCACGCGCTGGAAGCCGGTATCGCGGAGGACATCTGGGGCACGGCCATGGTGAGCCAGCACCTGGGCAGCATGTACGGGCAGTCGGCCCGCTACGCTGAATCGGTCGGCTACTACCGGCGCGCGGCCGAGACGATGCTGACGCTGCGAGCCTATGAGGAGAGCGTCGAGTTCCGCAGCCTGCTGGCCTTGTCGCTGACCGGAATGGGCGAGCCCGCGCAGGCGCGCCGCGAACTCGAACCCGCGATGGGCGTGGTCGGAATCGAACCGTCGCGGGACTATTCGGTCGCCGAACCCCATCACCGGCGGGCCGCGGTGGTGGCGGGACTGGCGGAAATCGAACTGGCCGAAGGCGATATCGAGGTCGGCCTGCGCCGGTACCGTAGCGCGCTGGTGCTGCTGGGCTGGCCGTACGGGGCGGTCGCCCCCGGCCCCGGGGACATCATGCTGGCCGCGGCGGCCGTCGGTGCGCACGTGCTGTACGGCCGGGCGGATACCGTTTCCGAATTGGTGTGCGAGCTGGTCGATCTCGCGATGCGCCGATTGGTCCTGCTCTGGGATCTCCCGCAGATCGGCGGCGTGGGTTGCGTGATCGGCTCGTACCTGCTGGCCACCGGCGGTGATCGCGAGTTCGGACTGGAACTGCTGGCACTCGCGCCGAGAGCGTTCGCCCGCCAGGACTATCCGTCCATGCGCCTGCAACGGCATCTCGACCTGCACAGTCCCGCGGTGGGGGCGGATGCCATCGCCGAGACGCTGGATGCGGCCGCGTCGTTCGGCCGCCGGGCAGCAGCCGAACGAATCATGGAGCTGCTCCGCGAATTCCATGCCACGCGCTGACCGCCACCGATGAACGCCACGTACTGAGGATCGTCCGTGCAAACGAAGCCCGCCCACCGTTTCGGTGGGCGGGCTTCGTTTTTCGGGTCAGACTCGATTCTCGTGCGGGATCAGGCGCGGCGCATATAGGCCCGCACCGTGAGCGGTGCGAAGATCGCGATCACCACGACCGAGCCGATCAGCGACCAGCCCAGGTCGGCGGTGACGCCGACGCCGTTCATGAGCGCCCGGCAGGCATTGACCATGTAGTACACCGGGTTCACGTGATTGATCGCCTGCATCCAGCCCGGCATGGTGGACACCAGTGCGAAGGCGCCGGACATGAAGGTCAGCGGGAACATCACCATCATGGAGATGCCCTGCACGCCGGCGGCGCTCTTGCCGGTCACGCCGACCAGCGCCCAGATCCAGCTGACGGCGAAGGAGCACACCACGACCACCAGACCGGCGGCCAGCACGCCGAGCGCGCCGCCCTCGGGGCGGTAGCCGATGGCGAGGCCGACGATCACGGTCAGCACGGTCGCGATGGCGTAGCGCACCATATCGGCGACGAGCGCTCCCGCCAGTGCCGAAATACGGGCGATGGGAAGGGATTTGAAGCGGTCGAAGACGCCCTTGTCCATATCTTCGCGCAGCTGGGTGCCGGTGACGATCGAGGTGAGCACCACCGTCTGCACCAGAATGCCCGGGATGAGCACCGGCAGATAGTTCTGCACGCTGCCGCCGATGGCGCCGCCGAAGATATAGGCGAACAGGGCCGTGAACAGGATCGGCTGAATGGTGACGTCGAACAGCTGTTCCGGATTGTGCTTGATCTTCAGCAGGCCGCGATAGGCCATCGTCAACGAGTTGGCGACGGTCTGGCGCAGCGGAATGTGATTGGAGACCTGGGGAATCGGTGCGGCGGCCGCATGACGCCCCGCCGCGGGTGCGGTGACAGTCGTGGTCATGCCGCGCTCCTTTCGGTGTTGTCGTTCTCGTCGTCCGCGCCGTGGCCGGTCAGGGCGAAGAACACCTCGTCCAGGCTGGGCTTGGCGACATTGATCTCGTCGACCCGGATATCGTGCTCGCGCAACCGGATCAGGATGTCGGTGGTGATGGACGGATCGGGCAGGGGAGCGGTGATGCGGCCGGCCTCGGGGCTGATGCTCGCCTCGACGACCTTGCCCTCGGCGCGGGACAGGTACTCGCCCACCAGGGTTCGCGCCTCCTCGATGCGCGCCCGATCGGCGAGGGTCAGCTGCAGGGCCGACAGCCCGACCGAACCCTTCAGTTCGTCGGAGGTGCCGTCGGCGATGACCCTGCCGTGATCGATGACCGCGATCCGGTCCGCCAGCTGATCGGCCTCGTCCAGATATTGCGTGGTGAGCAGCACCGTCGAACCCTCCCCCACCAGTCTCCGGATGGTCTCCCACATCTGGGCGCGGGTGCGCGGATCCAGACCGGTGGTGGGCTCGTCCAGGAACAGCAGCGGCGGGTGCGCGATGAGGCTGGCGGCCAGATCCAGCCGCCGCCGCATACCGCCGGAGAAGTTCTCCAGGGCCTTGTCGGCGGCCTCGGCCAGGCCGAACTCCTCCAGGAGCTCGGCCGCCTTGCGCCGGGCATCGGCCTTGGACAGGCCCAGCAGGCGCGAGAAGATGATCAGGTTCTCGGTGGCCGAGAGCTTCTCGTCGACCGAGGCGTACTGCCCGGTCACGCCGATCAGCGAGCGCACCGCGGTCGGCTCGGCGACCACGTCGCGGCCGAAGATGCGGGCGCTGCCGCCGTCGGGGCGCAGCAGCGTGGCGAGCATGCGGATGGTGGTGGTCTTGCCGGCGCCATTGGGTCCGAGCACGCCGTACACGGCCCCCCGCGGCACCGCGAGGCTGACGCCGTCGACAGCCCGCTGCTCCCCGAAGACCTTGACCAGCCCGTCCGCCTCGATGGCCAGGGGCTCAGCAGGGTTGTAAGAAGTCATGCCGAGAACTGTGCGCTCTGGATCTTGCACGCCCCTTGCACCACTGTTGCACGCCCGCGCAAGCGCCCTGACCAGGGTCGATGCCACGCGCCACGGCGGTGGCCTGCGACCGATTCCGCCGCCGGATTGCTAGCCTGACCCCGAGATCGCGCTCCGGAAATCCCTCAGTTCGCACCGTCCGCTATCGCCCGTTGCGTTTTGGATTGCGAGGTTCCGTTGAGAATCGCCTCTGTCACCGCGACCGTCCTCATCGCCGCCGCGACCGCGCTCACCACCGCGGTCACCGCCTACGCGACGCCGCTGGATGTCCAGACCCCGGATCCCGGCCCGCCCGTGGTGCTGGGCTCCGACGAGCCCGAACCCGCACTGCTCAGCTGCCCGCCGCTCCCGGACGCCGACGACCCGCTCGGCCCGATTCCGCCACGCGATCCGCTGTGCGGCGAGGACGATATGGAGCTGGTCCCCACTATCTATCTGCGCAGCAATGCCTACCGCCACCTGTCCACCATCTACGGCCCGGACGTCGAGGTGAGCCTGATCGGCAACAACCATTATCAGCTGCGTGATCGCCGCACCGGCGAGCTCATCCTCGGCGAGGACCGCCGCACCCTGCACCATGTGCCCTTCGGCCGCGAGGTGCAGCCGCCGAATCCGGAACAGCTGCAGGATCTGACACCGCACGAGCAGGCGCTGCGGGAAGGGCTGTCGCGCGTGACCGTCGGCGTCATGCAGGGCGTCGTCTACACCGGCGACCTCACCGATATGTCCGCCTACCTGACCACGCCCATCGGCAGCCTGGTCGTGCAGGCGCCCGGCACCGGGCCCGACCCGCTGCAACCCGGCCCGGGCGGCGAACGACGGGTGGTGCCGCTCAACAACTTCCAGGTCCTCGACAATCAGGGCCGATACGTGATGGGCAATACCCTCACCCTCGGCTCACCGATGGCGCTGTGGCCCAATGCCGCCGTGCCCTGCCCGCTGGGCACCGTGCCCATTTCCCAGCTGCCGCCGAAGAACTCGCCGGACTGGCAGGAGAAGACGTTCCAACAGGCGGCCGATCTGCCGGATCCGGTCTGCAAGGCCCCGGCCGGCGTCCCGATCGCGGTGCGCGATATCGACGATCCCGCGCCGCCGTCCGATCAGCCGAGCCAGCCGGGTCAACCCCGCGTGCAACAGGATCCGGTGCAGCGGCAGAAGGACATCAATGATGCCTACAGCGCCGTGGCCACCCAGTTCGGCCTGGCGGTCAGCGTCGGAGCGCTGCTCGGCGGCATCTCCGGCCTCGCCGTCGGCTGTATCCTGGGCGCCATCGGCGGCGCGCTGGGCGGCGAGCTGTCGGCCGCGCTGGCGGGCGCCGCGGGCGGCGGCGTGGCCGGATGCCTCACGGGCGCCGCGATTCTCGGCAGTATCGGCGGCACCGTCGGCAGCCTCGCGCTCGGCGTCCCGGTCGGCATCATGTCCGGCGTGAACGCCTACAACACGCTGCGACTGCAGGGCGATGTGGCCCGCAACCCGATTCCCGATGCGGTGCAACCCCTCGTCGCGAACCAGGTCGGCACGCTGCTCGCCGAGGCGGGCGAATCCCTGCGGTCGATGGCCGGCGCCCTCGCCCCGGCGCTGCCGCAACCGGAGCCCGTGGCGGTCGCCCGACCCGAGCCCGCGGTCACACCACAGCCCGGGCCGGTTGTGCCACCACCGCTTTCGCCATCGGTGCCGCCGCAGCCGGCAGCCGCGTTGCCGCCGTCGGCCACCGGTCTGCTGCACTCGATATTCGCGCCACCGGCCATCGTGGCGGCGTAACGAACCCTGTCATTCCGCACAGGGTCGGCCGGAATGGCGTGGTTGCGGCCACGAGCGCGCGGTGGCCTGCGCGGCGGCTCAGCGCGAGGTGTCGACCAGCAGATGCTGCCGCAGCTTGTTGCGGTCCGGCTTGCCCGGGCCGCGCAGCGGGATCTCGTCCAGCACAGCCAGTTCGCGCGGGGCGGCGATGGCGTCGAGTTCGGCGATGACGTGTGCGCGCAGCTCGTCCAGGGTGGGCGGGGTGGCTCCCGGCGCGGGCACGATGGCGGTGACCACGCGCTGGCCGAGGCGGTCGTCGGGCAGGCCGAGCACCACGCATTCGGCGATGGCCGGGTGCGTGCTGAGCACGGCCTCCACCACCTGCGGAATGACCAGCAGGCCGCCCGTCATGATGGCCTCGTCGAGGCGTCCGGTCACGGTGAGCACGCCGTTCTCCACGAATCCGGCGTCCTCGGTGCGGAACCAGCCGGGTTCGGCGAAGGCGGGGTGATCGGGCATATTGCGGTAACCCTTGGCGATCATGTCGCCGCCGAGCAGCACGCGGCCGTCCTCGATGCGAACCTTCGCACCCGTCAACGGCACTCCCTCGTAGACGCAGCCGCCGCAGGTCTCGCTCATGCCGTAGGTGCGGAAGACGGTGATGCCCGCCGCGCGGGCGCGCTCCAGCACCGGCGCGGGCGTGGCCGCGCCGCCGACCAGCACCGCGTCGAGCGAGGCCAGCGCCGCGGTGGCGACGGGTTCGTCGAGGGCCTTGATGAGCTGGGTCGGCACCATTGCGGTGTACCGGCGTTCGCCGCGCATACCGGAGATCGCACCCGCGAGCGCCTCCGGCAGAAAGCCGTCCGACACATCCACCACGGCCGGTTCGGTGCCCGCCAGAATGCTGCGCAGCAGGACCTGGATGCCCGCGATGTGATGGGTCGGCAGGGCCAGCAGCCACTGGCCGGGACCGCCCAGCCGTTCGTGAGTGGCGTCGCCGCTGGCGCGCAGGTTGGCCGCGGTGAGCATGGCGCCCTTGGGCGTTCCGGTGGTGCCGGAGGTGGTGACCACCAGGGCCACGTCCTCGTCGATCTCCTCGCCGGGGCGCAGGCTGGAGCCGAGTCGCTGCGCCTCGCGGCGGTCGGCGGTGGGGACGGGTAGCCAGGCGGGGCCGTTGCCCTCCAAGGCTTCCCGGAGATGCGGCAATACTTCGCCCACCGATGCGCCGGTGGGCATGGGGAGTATGCGGAGGGTATTGCTCACGTTCGCGATCGTGTCATGTCGAGGGGTGGCGGCGCACCTGGGAAGGTCGACGCCCGGTCGATGGGTCGGTCGGTCAGTCGGACGTCGGTGTCGCCAGCGGCCAACCGCCGGCTGCCAGCCGGGAGGCCACCCGTGCGATATCGTCCTCGCCCGGTTGCTCCTTGGCAACTCGGGCAATGGCGGCCTCGATGTCCTCGCGCGCGATATCGGTGCGGGCGATCTCGGCGGTGGCGCGATGATCGTGGATCAGATCCTCGACCACGATCTGCACCTCGTAATCGGTGAGCCGGCGATGCAGGACGGCCAGCAGGGCCACATAGTCCGACTGCGGAATGCCCTGCGGATATCCGGCTTTCAGCCAGGCCAGCACCTTCTGCAGCAGATTGGTGCGCGGCTGCGAATCGGGTTCGAGCGGCGTTCCGGGCTGTTCGGGGTTGCTCACGAGCGTGCCTTTCGGTCCGGCGGCGTCACGCGCCGAGCACATGTATGCCGAGGCGGGAAGCCAGGAAACCGCGTGCGATGAACAGCACACCGACCACTACGGCGATCATCACCACGGCGAAGCAGAGCGCGGAGACGGCGGTCGCCACATATCTGGCGGTGCCGGTCGCGCCGTCGTCGATCTGTGCGCGGTAGCGGATGCCCACCGCGAACACCATGGGCAGGCCCGCGCCGAACACCAGCGCGGCCACGGTGACCTGCCACAGATCGGAGAACGTGTTCAGAAACGTGTTCATGGCCTGTGCCTTCCGCCGTTCACCGGCTGGCGTCGACCGGCGGGGCGCCCTGCCAGTCGTCGTTGACATTGCTGGAGTTCACGGGCTTGCGGCGGGACCGCATCCAGATCAGCGCGGCCATGCCGATCAGCAGCGCGAACACCACCAGCGTGCCCGCGGTATCGCCGATGCCGTGCAGGATGGCCCAGCAGATCGCGCCCACCACACCGGCCAGCGGCAGGGTCAGCACCCAGGCCACCACCATGCGGCCCAGCACGCCCCAGCGCACCTCCGCGCCCGGGCGGCCCAGGCCGGAGCCGAGGATGGAGCCGGTCACGGTCTGCGTGGTGGACAGCGGCAGGCCGAAATGCGCCGAGGTGAGAATGATCGCCGCACTGGTGGATTCGGCCGCGAAGCCCTGCGGCGGCGCGATGTCCACCAGGCCCTTGCCCAGCGTGCGGATGATGCGCCAGCCGCCCAGGCAGGTGCCCGCGGCAATGGCCACCGCACAGGACACGATCACCCACAGCGGCAGCGGATCGCTGGCGTTCACCGAACCGTGCGCGATGAGCGCCAGGAAGATGATGCCCATGGTCTTCTGCGCGTCATTGGTGCCGTGCGCCAGCGAGACCAGTGAGGCGGAACCGATCTGCCCCCAGCGGAAGCCGCGTTCCACGGTCCGCTCATTGCTGCCCTGGGTGATCCGGTAGACCAGCCAGGAGGCGATGGAGGCGACCAGCGCGGCCACCACCGGGGCCAGCAGCGCCGGGATGATGATCTTGCCGAGCACGCCCTTGTTGCCGGACACCCACACCACGCCGCTCCAGCCCAGCGCCGCGATGGTGGCGCCGATGAGACCGCCGAACAGGGCGTGCGAGGAACTCGACGGCAAACCCAGCAGCCAGGTGAACAGATTCCACAGGATGCCGCCGACCAGGCCCGCGAAGACGATGTCGAGCAGGGCTCGGCCGCTCACCTCCGACAGGTCCACGATGCCCTCGGCGACCGTCGCGGCGACGGCGACGCTGAGGAAGGCGCCGATGAGATTCAGCGCGCCGGAGAGGAGTACGGCGGTACGCGGAGGCAACGCACCGGTCGCGATCGAGGTGGCCATCGCGTTCGCGGTGTCGTGGAATCCGTTGGTGAAGTCGAACGCCAAGGCCGTGAGAACAACGATCAGCAGAACGAGCAGTTCGGCAGACACGACGTTCAGTGTGCGATATGCCCTTTACGAGCTGTTAACCACCTCCCCCGATCCAGTTCACAGTTACCGGCGTGCTAATGCCAACTCTCGGGACTCTCAGGGGCTTCGCCCCCGAACCCCCGGGAGATTCCCGGGGGCTTCGCCCCCCGAACCCCCGGATGCGGCCCGGCTTCCCGAACCCCGGTTGCCGCCAGGTCTCCCGGTTGCCGCCGGGCTTGTCGAACCCGCAGGCGCTGCCGGACTTGTCGGGTCCGCAGGCGCTGCCGGGCTTGTCGAACCCGCAGGCGCTGCCGGGCTTGTCGAACCCGCAGGCGCTGCCGGGCTTGTCGAACCCGCAGGCGCTGCCGGACTTGTCGGGTCCGCAGGCGCTGCTGGGCTCGTCGGGTCCGCAGGCGCTGCTGGGCTCGTCGGGTCCGCAGGCGCTGCTGGGCTCGTCGGGTCCGCAGGCGCTGCTGGGCTCGTCGGGTCCGCAGGCGCTGCTGGGCTTGTCTGATCCGCAGGTGCGGCCTAGCGTCCCGCCTGCAGGCGCTGTCCAGCTTGTCGGACCTGCAGGCGCTGCCCGGCTTTCCCGGGCCCGCAGGCTGTGCCCGGCTTCAGCTTTGCGGCGGGCGGTTGTCGCGGCGCAGGGGATGGTCGGGTGGGATTTCGACGAACACGATCGGGACGCCGTCGGGATCGTGGACCCACATTTCGATGAGGCCCCACGGCTCTTGTTTCGGGGCGCGGTCGATCCGGACGCCGCGGACGGTGAGTTCGGCGGCGGCGTCGGAGCAGTCGCGGACCTGTAGCCAGATCGCGCCTGCGAAGCCGGGCGGGGCGTCGTCGTTGCGGCCGTGCCCGGCGACCTCGAGGAGGGACTGGCCGGCGAAGAACACCGTGCCGCCCGGGTATTCGCGGGCGATGGCCAGGCCCAGCGTGTCCCGGTAGAACGCCAGCGTGCGCTGGTAGTCGGAGGGGCGCAGGATCAGCCGACTGCTCAGTATCTCCATGCAGTGAGCTTCCCAGGCCCCGCCCCGGGGGCGGGGCGGGAACGCTCGGAAGATCCGGGAATCAGAAGTACCAGGGGTAGGGCTTCCAGTCGGGGTCGCGTTTTTGCAGGAAGGCGTCGCGGCCTTCGACGGCTTCGTCGGTCATGTAGGCCAGGCGGGTGGCTTCGCCGGCGAAGAGTTGCTGGCCGACGAGGCCGTCGTCGGTGAGGTTGAAGGCGTATTTGAGCATGCGGATGGCTTGGGGGGATTTGCCGAGGATTTCGGCGGTCCATTCCAGGGCGGCGTCTTCGAGGTGGTCGTGGTCGATGACGGCGTTGACCGCGCCCATCTGATGCATTTCTTCGGCGGTGTAGGGGCGGCCGAGGAAGAAGATCTCGCGGGCGTATTTCTGGCCGACCATTTTGGCCAGGTAGGCGCTGCCGTAGCCGGCGTCGAAGCTGCCGACGTCGGCGTCGGTTTGTTTGAAGCGGGCGTGTTCGCGGGAGGCGAGGGTGAGGTCGCAGGTGACGTGCAGGCTGTGGCCGCCGCCGGCGGCCCAGCCGTTGACCAGGGCGATGACGACTTTGGGCATGAAGCGGATGAGGCGTTGGACTTCGAGGATGTGCAGGCGGCCGGCGCGGGCGGGGTCGACGGTGTCGGCGGTGTCGCCGGTGGCGTATTGGTAGCCGGAGCGGCCGCGGATGCGTTGGTCGCCGCCGGAGCAGAAGGCCCAGCCGCCGTCTTTGGGAGAGGGGCCGTTGCCGGTGAGCAGGACGGCGCCGACATCGGAGGTCATGCGGGCGTGGTCGAGGGTGCGGTAGAGCTCGTCGACGGTGTGGGGGCGGAAGGCGTTGCGTACTTCGGGGCGGTCGAAGGCGATGCGGACGGTGCCCTGGGTGAGGTGGCGGTGGTAGGTGATATCGGTCAGGTCCTCGAAGCCGGGCACGGCTTTCCACAAATCCGGATTGAAGGTCACGAGTCCGAACATAATGGTCGGAGCCGTGTGCGGGGGACTCGCCACCATGGATCGCACAGTGATTTCGCGCTCCACCCGCAGCCGGAATGTGTTGCCGTGCGATCGCAGGAACGTTGCCGGGGCGGGGCATCGGAGCAAAGGGTTACCCGGCGGTCGCGAATCTGAAACGCTGCCAATCGATTGCGGAGGCCTTACAGTGCTGTTTGCTGCTAGTCAGCAACTGCGCATCGGCATCGTGTGTGCGGGGACCACGATGCGTATAGTTGCGTGCGCTCGTTCATCGAAAAACGATCCGGAGGAACCTGAAAGTGGTTGCAGCACTGTCTGAATCCCTGCTCGACGACGCCAAGCGTCCGGCCTTCCTGGCCGACGCCCAGGAGGTTCTGGATGCGGAGGTGTCGGACAAGGGCGGCGCGTCGGGGCTCGCCGTGAAGGGCGGATACGCCGCGGTCAAGAAGGTCAGCCCGACCATCGTCGGCGATGCGCTGGCGTCCTTCATGCCGAAGTTCGTCGCGCAGCTCGAGCCGTTCTGGGCCGAGTACACCGCTTCCGGCGCGGGCTCGTTCGCCGACCTGCTGGTCGCCAAGCAGGACGAGGTCGCCGAGGCCCTGCTCGCGGTCACCGACGAGCGCGCCGCCGCGTCCTCGCGTCCCGCGCTGACCAAGGTCTACAACTCCATGCGCTCCTCGGCCAAGAAGCATGTCGCCGAGGCCCTTCCGCGCGTCGGCGCCCTGGTGCAGAAGCACGCCGGTTAATTCAACCGACCGGTTTGCGGCCCGCTTCGTCAGTTCGGCGAAGCGGGCCGCGAATCCGTTTGCCCCGCGATCACTTCCGGATCGCGGATGTTTCTAATTGCGCCGCAGAATTTCTCCCCGATCTCAGCCCGCGGCCCGGCCGACACGCCAGTAGCCCGTGAACGTGATGTCCCCCTTGGGGATTCCCCGATCCTGCGTGAGATGCCGTCGCACGCCCGAGGCCAGCTGCTGCTCGCCCGACACCCAGGCGTAGATGCCCTGGGCCGGCAGCTCCGCCCGGCGCACCGCATCGGCGGCGATGGCGCCGACCGGTCCGTGCGGATCCGTGCGCACCAGCCAATTCACCGTGACCCCTTCGGGTTCGTCCAGTTTCTGGGCGTCGTCGGCGTGCGAGATCTCGATGAAGGCCGCGCCCTTCAGGCCGCGCGAGGCCGAGCGCAGGATCCCGGCGATGGCAGGCAGTGCGCTCTCATCGCCCACCAGCAAGGCGAAATCGGTGTGCTCGGGCGCCTGGTAGGTGATGCCCTCGTCGAGCAGCCCCGCCTTGTCGCCGGGAGTGGCATTGCTCGCCCAGGTGCCGGCCGGGCTGTCGCCCTCGTGCACGAAGAAGTCGATATCGAGCTCAGCGGTGCTGCCGAACTCCCCGAAACCGGCAGCACGGTAGTCGCGCACGGTGTAGTTGCGCGCGACGGGGCGGTGGTCCTTGCCCATCATCAGGTACTGGGCGTACCAGCCCAGGCTGCTGGTGGAGGTGGGCAGGCGCAGTTCGCCGTCGCGGCCCGGCAGGAAGAGCCGGAACCACTGGTCGAAGCCCATGGCGGTGAAGCCCGCGAGCCCGTCGCCACCGAGGGTGACGCGGACGAAGTTGGGGCTGAGCTTCTTGCTCGCCAGCACTTCGACGCTGAGGACTTCCCGATGCTCGGGCTTGACATATTTCGTGCGCTTCGCCATGGGCTTAGGTTAGCAAACCCTAACTATACAAGAACAGGTGTGAGCGGGGTGACGCAGCGCGAAATCCCACTGTCTGAGAGGCTGGGGGTGTGAATCCTTCGACAGCACAGGCGCACGTCGTCGTCGACGAACTCGCGCGCGGTGGAGTGCGAGATGTGGTCCTGTGCCCCGGTTCGCGAAATGCGCCGCTGGCCTTCGCATTGCAGGCCGCCGATGCTGCCGGGCGGATTCGCCTGCACATGCGCATCGACGAGCGCACCGCGGGATTCCTCGCCATCGGCCTGGCCGCCGCCAGCCGCCGCCCGGTGCCCGTGGTCATGACCTCCGGCACCGCCGTGGCCAATCTCGGCCCGGCCGTGCTCGAAGCCAACTACGCACGCCTGCCGCTCATCGTGCTCAGCGCCAACCGGCCCTACGAGATGCTGGGCACCGGCGCCAACCAGACGGTGGAGCAGTTCGGCCTGTTCGGCACCCAGACCCGCGCCACCATCAGCCTGGGCCTGGCCGAACAGGAGGGCGACCGCCTCTACGGCCAGCAGAACAGCGTGTGGCGCTCGGCGGTGTGCCGGGTGCTGGCCGCCGCCCGCGGCACCCGCTCCGGCAATGCCGGACCCGTGCACTTCGACATCCCGCTGCGCGAACCGCTCACCCCGGACGCCCTCGCCGGCGATCTGCTGCCGCCCGGCCGCTGTGACGACCGCCCGTGGACGGCAACGCAATACGCCACCCTGGACGTCCCCCTCGATATCGACCTCACCCCCGACACCGTGGTCATCTCCGGCCACGGCGCGGGACACCGCCCGGAACTCGCGGCCCTGCCCACCGTGGCCGAGCCCACCGCGCCCATGCACGGTCCGGCCCTGCACCCCCTCGCGCTGCCGCTGCTGCGGCCCAAGCAGGCCATCATCACCGGCCGCCCCACCCTGCACCGGCAGGTGGCGAAGGTGCTCGCCGATCCCGAGGTCACCGTGTACGCGCTGACCACCGGCCCGCGCTGGCCCGATGTGTCCGGCAATGTGGTGGGCACCGGCACCCGCGCGGTCACCACCGGCGCGCCGCGCCCGGAATGGCTGGAACTGGCCCGGGACCTGAACGAGAAGGCCATGAGCGTGGTGCGCGCCGAACTGGCCGGGCATCCCAAGCCCACCGGGCTGCACGTGGCCGCCGTGGTCATGGACGCGCTGCACGACGGCGATCAGCTGCTGCTGGGCGCCTCGAACCCGGTCCGCGACGCCGCGCTGGTCTCGCATCCGCGGCCCGGCATCCGGGTGCTGTCCAATCGCGGCGTGGCCGGGATCGACGGCACGGTCTCGGCGGCGGTCGGTGCCGCGCTGACGCATTCGGGCCGCACGGTCGCGCTCATGGGCGATCTGACCTTCCTGCACGATGCGTCCGGACTGCTCATCGGCCCAGGTGAACCGCGGCCGGAGGACCTCACCATCGTGGTCGCCAATGACGACGGCGGCGGCATCTTCGAACTCCTGGAACAGGGCGATCCGCAGTACGCGGGCGTCTTCGAGCGCGTCTTCGGCACCCCGCACGGTATGGACCTGGCCGCCCTGTGCGCCGCCTACCGGGTGCCGCACCGCCAGGTCGACCCCGCCGAGCTGGCGGCGGAACTCGCTGCGAGCGCGCACGGCATCCGCGTGCTCGAGGTCGCGACCGAACGCTCGAGCCTGCGAGAACTGCACGCGACCGTGCGCGCGGGCATCTCCGGCTGACCTCCGACTCCGCGTCGGGGGCGAGGGCGAAGCCGCTGAGCGGCTGGGGGTTCGGGGGCGAAGCCCTTGAGAGCCCGAGAGTTGCGGTCAGTACCCGCTGTCGGCGGCCTCGTCGTAGTCGTCGTCCAGGGGAACCGGAATCGACTGCTCGACGAGGTCGCCCTCGTCGGCCGTCCAGCCGTTGTCGCCGGGCGGCACCCCGGTGCTCTCGCCGTCCGCCGTCACGGAGTCGTCCTCGCCGTCATCGGGATAGGCCGGAATGTTCTGCTCGACATAGTCGGCTTCGGGTACCGCATCGATGGCCGGATCATTCATCGGAAGCTCCTCTCCGCCGGGTCGGCATGCATGTGCTGGAGTGGGGGCACTGTCGAGCATGCGCCGTGATCGCCGAGGCCGCAACCGCGCCGCGATCACTCGCCGGGCAGCGGACCCTGGTCCGCGGGATGCTCCACCAGCGCCAGCACCCGCCCGGCCATGAAACGCGCGGTGCGCACGGCGGTTCCGGTTCTGGTCACCTCGCTGACCTCCACCACGCCGCGCGCGATGCGCACATCCACGCGCCGGCCGGCCCTGGTAGCGGTTACGTCATAGTTGCGGGAGCCGTCGCCCATATCGACCACGATCTCCACCCGATCACCCTTCATCTTCCAATTCTCCTCGTCACCAGCGGTTTTCGCTGCTAACGAGTCGGTGTCGACCGGTCGGTGCACTTACATCCGCGAGTGTGCGATGAATTCCGGCGGATGGGGTAGTCCCTAGGGGTGAGCAGGCCGCTGTCCTGGCGACCTCTGCTGCCTTCGGGAGGACCGATGAACCAACAGGCTTTCGACCTGGAATCCGCCGCGACCGCCATGGAAGGCGTCGTTGCCGGCATCTCCGATACCCAACTCGACGACCCCACTCCCTGCGCCGACACCTCCGTGCGCGATCTCCTCCTTCATGTCATCGGCCTCACCGAAGCCTTCCGGCAGGCGGCCACCAAGGAAATGGTCGGGCGGTCCCAGCCGCCCGGCGCGCTCGCCCCGGAGTTCGGCGATTGGCGCAATCGCATTCCGGCCCAGCTCAAATCGCTGGTCGAAGCCTGGCGCGCACCCGACGCCTGGACCGGCGACACCGAGGCCGGCGGCGTGCTGCTGCCCGCACCCGAGATGGCCACCGTCGCCCTCAACGAATTGGTCGTGCACGCCTGGGATCTGGCGCGCGCCACCTCCCAGCCCTATCTGCCCGACAGCGACGATCTCGCCATACTGCTCGAAATGTTGCGGGACACGCCCGTCGAGGGCACTCCCGGACTCTTCGGCCCGGTCGTCCCGGTGCCCGACAATGCGCCCACCCTCGACAAGGTCCTCGGCCTCACCGGCCGTGATCCGGCCTGGAGCGCCAATCACGTCTGAACCTCAGCCGCGGGTGAACACGCCCGCCCGCGCGGCGTGGGCGGCGGCCGTCGCGGCGGCGGTGACCGCCGCCGCGTCGATGGGGTCGCCGCTGGCCAGCAGCCGGTAGTAGAGGGGGGCCGAGACCGCCGACAGGACCGCCCGCGCATCGGTGCCGGGCGGGACCTCGCCCCGCGCGATGGCTGCCTCGATTACCGGCGACCATTCGGTGAGGCGGATGTCGTAGAAGCGGTGCAGGGCGGCGGCGGTGCCGTCGTCGGTGGTGGCGGCGGCGATGACGGCGCGGAAGAGGCGACCCTGGCGGGGGTCGGTGAGCGTCTTGGCGACCAGTTCGGCATTGGCCCGCAGATCGCCCAGCAGTGAACCGGTATCGCTGTGCGGCAGTGAGGTTTCCGCCATCTCCACCAGCAGATCCGCGACCAGTCCGGCGGGGGTGCGCCAGCGGCGGTAGACGGTGGTCTTGCCGACCTCGGCGCGGGCGGCCACCTCGGCCAGATCGAGGGTGGCGAAACCGCGTTCGGCGAGCAGATCGCCCGCCGCGCGCAGTACCGCCTCGCGGACGCGTGCGGTGCGCCCACCTGGGCGAATCGAGCCGGGTTGTGCGGCGTCCTGCTCCATAACGGGCCTCCAGTTCCATTTGTCGCATCGGCAGTGTATCGTCTGTCGTGTTAACGAAACTGTAGTCCCGTTAGGAGTTAGCAATGGAGTACCGCCGACTCGGCGCATCCGGTCTGATGGTTCCCGCCCTGAGCTTCGGCGCCGGCACCTTCGGTGGGCGCGGCGAACTGTTCAGCGCCTGGGGCGACACCGATGCCCAACAGGCCCGGCGCATGGTGGACATCAGCCTGGATGCGGGCGTCACCATGTTCGACACCGCCGACGTCTACTCCGACGGCGCCTCGGAAGAGGTACTGGGCGAGGCGATTCGGGGCCGGCGCGATCAGCTGCTCATCTCCACCAAGGCGGCGCTGCCGACCGGTCCCGGCCCCCATGACGCCGGTTCCGGGCGGGCCCGGCTGATCACCGCGGTCGAGGCGTCGCTGCGCCGACTCGGCACCGACCGCATCGACCTGTTCCAGCTGCACGCCTTCGACGCGGGCACGCCGGTCGAGGAAACCCTTGCGGCGTTGGATGATCTGGTGCGGGCGGGCAAGATCCGCTATATCGGGGCCTCCAACTTCGCGGGCTGGCAGCTCATGAAATCGCTTGCGGCAGCGGACCGGCACAACTTCCCGCGCTATGTCGCACACCAGGTCTACTACTCGCTGGTGGGCCGCGACTACGAATGGGAGCTCATGCCGCTCGGCCTCGATCAGGGCGTCGGCGCGGTGGTGTGGAGCCCGCTCGGCTGGGGGCGGCTCACCGGCAAGATCCGGCGCGGGCAGCCGCTTCCGGAAGGCAGCCGGCTGCACAAGACCGCCGAGGCCGGGCCGCCGGTCGACGACGAGCTGCTCTACGACGTGGTGGACGTGCTCGACGACATCGCCGCCGAAACCGGGCGCACGGTGCCGCAGATCGCCTTGAACTGGCTGCTCAACCGGCCGACGGTGGCGACGGTGATCATCGGCGCCCGCAATGAGGACCAGCTGCGCCAGAACCTCGGGGCCATCGGCTGGAATCTCGACGCCGAGCAGATCGCCCGGCTGGACAAGGCGAGCGCGGTCACGCCGCCGTACCCCTACTACCCGTACTACCGGCTACCGGATTTCACCCGGCTCAACCCGCCGGTCGTCTAGATGGCGAGCGCGCACGGCCTTCGAAAGCCGCTCGGTTCAGTACACGTCGCGTACGTACCGCTTTTCGGCGACCAGCTGCTTCTTGAAGGCCAGCGCGCCGTCTTCGCTCAACTTGCCGTGAATCCGGGCGATCTTCAGCAGCGTGTCGTCCACATCCTTGGCCATGCGGGCGGCATCGCCGCACACGTAGAAATGCCCGCCTTCCTGCAACCAGGCCCACAGTTCCGCGCCGTGCTCGATCATGCGGTGCTGCACATAGATCCGCTCCCGCTGATCCCGCGAGAACGCCAGGTCCAGCCGGGTCAGGAACCCGGAGCGGAACATGTCCTCCAGCTCGGCCCGGTAGTAGAAATTGTCCTTGGCATGCTGATCACCGAAGACCAGCCAGTTCCGTCCCTTGCAGCCCAGTGCCCGCCGCTCCTGCAGGAACCCGCGGAACGGCGCGATTCCCGTTCCCGGCCCCACCATGATCATCGGCGCGTTCGGATCCAGCGGCGGCCGGAAATGCGGCGCCCGCTGCACATAGATCGGCACATCGGCCACCGCCCGATCCGCCAGGAATGTCGAGCACACGCCCCCGCGCCGCGCCGCCGACCCGATGCCCGCCGGATCCCCGTACCGCACCACGCTGACCGTCAATTGCACTTCGTGCGGGCTCACCAGCGGACTCGACGAAATCGAATACTGCCGCGGCTGCAGCTTTTTCAGCGTCCCCAGCCATTCGACGAGATCCGCGTGCACCGGGAAATCCCGCAGCACGTCCACGGCCTGCCGATCCCACAAATATCCGTCCAGCTCATTGCGGTTGTCCCGACGCAGTAGTTTCGCCAGCCGCGGACTCCCATTCCGCTCGCTCACGAACGACAGCAGATCACCGCTCACCTTGGTGATGTCGTACCGCGTCCGCAGCGCCTCACCGAGCGTCAACTCCGCATCATCCACATCGATGATGCGGCCGCCATCCAGCCCGGTGACCTCCAGCCATTCCGCCACCAGCGCTTCACAATTGGCCGGCCGAATCCCCAGCGAATCCCCCACCTCGTAACTCACCTCTAGATCCGGCAACGCGAACCCGAACTGCCGCACCTCTTTCCCGCACCCCGGCCGCGACAGCAGATCATTCGTCACCAGCTTCGCCGGCAATGGCGAGTTCCGCGTGAACGGCGTCGGAGCCAGCGTCGAAACCCCAGCCCGCCCACTCGTGTTCCGCGACATCCCACCCCGCACCGGAGACATCCCCGCGCTCGCACGGCCGCCACCGCCAATCCCCGCGGGCGCACTCATACCCGCAGCCGTACCGGTGCCGGACGCCCCACCCATGCCCGTGTCCATAGTGAACGGCGCGCCATACCCGAGGACCGCACCGTTTCTCGGACTCGGGCTCGTTCCAGCGTCGCGCCCGCCGTCGATGCCGGAGTCGACTCCACGGGGCGCGGTCTCTCTCCCCTGAACCGCGCTCATGCGCGGAGTCGCTCCAACTCCTGGTGCTGTGCCGCGGCTCTGCCCGATGCCGCTGCCGAGAGACGCGCTGCCGGTGTGCGCCCCGCCGACTTCCGCAGTTGTACCGGCACGTGGTGCCACGCCTTGGCCAATGGCCACACCATTTCCCGAGCCGACGCCGGGCTCGGGGCCGAGGTTGCCCGGGTAGGACGCGGCGCCGCTCCATCCGTCATTCGCGGATGGGTTGTCGGCCTGGATCTCGGCCGCCGGCGCGCCGGGATCACGGATGGTCAGTGCCGCTGTCACATCGTCGAGCCATTGCTCGGAGAGCGGTTCGTGATCGGGTTCGCTGTCGACCCGAGGGAGCAGCCGTGTCGCTCCGCGCTTGGTGAGCAGTTCGTCGAGTTTGCGGCCGTGGGCGCAGAAGTCGTCGTAGGAGGAGTCGCCGAGGGCGAACACGGCGTAGCGCAGGCCGGGGAAGCGGATCGCGCTGTCGCTGAGGCGTTCCCAGAAGTCCGCGCCGTTGTCGGGCGGACCGCCGTCCCCGAAGGTGCTGCTGATGACCAGCACGTCGCCGGTGAGGTCGGTCAGTTCGGCGGAGTCCATATCCAGCAGGCGCGGCGCGAACTCGTGGTCCGCGAGCCGGGTCGCGACGGCAGCCGCCAACTCCTCAGCCGTGCCGGTCTGAGAAGCCCAGAGGACAGTCACCGTTCGCGTAGTGGCAGGGCCGCCCACGGCACCTGCCGGAGCGCCCGCGTCGCTTTCGCCGCGGCCGGGCTGGATGCCGTCCGAGTCGGCCGTCGGTCCCGCCTGCTGTCCGCGGGAGTACATGCCCGCGAGGAGGCCGTCGATCCACATGCGGCTGCCGCGCGACAGCGGGGCGGTCTCCGGCAATACCGGCACGCCGGTCACCGGAAGCGTGTGCAACGCCGCCAGATAGCCGCCGAGATAGATGCTTTCGACCTCGCTGAGCATCGGCGCGGTCGCACTGTCGAGGCCGAGCATGACCGCGAGCGGATGCGGCCCCGTCGGTCTCGCACCGGTTCCGCCGCCGCCCGGTCCTCCGCCGCCGGCGTTCATGTCCTCGCCCAGTGGCACGGCTCGGTCGCTCGGCGCGCCGCTGAACTGCGCGGTCCGGCCGATCGGGAGTTCCGAATCGGCGGAGGAGACGACGGCTACCTTGCGTAGTCGCACGGCGCAGGCTTTGAACTCGGGCTGGAGGGAGGCGGGGTCGACGGCGTCATTGGTGACGGCGTTGATGGTGAGGTATTCGCCCTGTTCGTCGTTCCAGTGGAAGGGGGCGAAGCAGTTGCCGGGGAGGACGCGGTCGCTGATGAGAGCGGGGAGGACGGCTCGGCCTCGGCGGGAGGCGATTTCGAGGTGGTCGCCTGCGCGGACGTCGAGTTTCGCGGCGTCGTCGGGGTGGATTTCCAGGAAGGGCTCGGCATTGAGCTTGTTCAGCTTGTCCACCTTCCCGGTCTTGGTCATGGTGTGCCACTGGTGTTGCAGGCGGCCGGTATTGAGCACGAACGGGTGGTCGTCGTCGGGCATCTCGGCGGGGAGCAGATGCGGGCGGGGCCAGAAGACGGCGCGGCGGGTGGGGGTGGCGAAGGCCAGGCGAGGGGTGTGGCCGGTGTCGTCGGTGTGGAGGTGCTGGCTGATGCCGTCGTTGCGATAGCGAATCGGGTTGCGGCGCTGGGCCGGATCGGGGCACGGCCACTGCATGGGACCCGCGCGGAGCGCGTCGTAGCTGATGCCGCGCAGGTCGTAGCCGGTGGCCGGATTGGCGAAGCCGCGGATCTCCTCGAAGATCTGCTCACTCGAGGTGTAGTCGAAACCGGTGAAGCCCATGGCCGTCGCGATCTGGGCGATGAGCAGCCAGTCGGGGCGCGCGTCGCCGAGCGGGGGCACCGACCGGGGAAGCAGGGTCAGGGTGCGCTCCGAATTCACCATCACCGCATCGGTTTCGGCCCACAGCGTGGCGGGCAGCAGCAGGTCGGCGTAGGCATTGGTGGCGGTGTCGGTGTAGACGTCCTGGGCGATGACCAGCTCGGCGGCCTCCAGCCCGGCGATCACGGTCTTGCGATTGGCCACCGAGGCAACGGGATTGGAGCAGATGACCCAGCAGGCCTTGATGGCGCCGTCGGCGAGCCCGCGGAACATCTCGATGGTGCCGGGCCCGGCTTCGGAGCGAATGGCGCCGGGCTCCAGCCCCCACGCCGTCTCCACGAAGGCCCGATCCGTCTCGGACAGTACGGTGCGCTGGCCGGGCAATCCCGGTCCCATATAACCCATTTCGCGTCCGCCCATGGCATTGGGCTGCCCGGTGAGCGAGAGCGGCCCGCTGCCGGTGCGGCAGATGGCCCCGGTCGCGAGATGCAGGTTGACAATGGCATTGGTGGCCCAGGTGCCGTGCGTGGACTGGTTGACGCCCATGGTCCACAGCGACATCCACTCGCCCGCCTCGCCGATCCACTGGGCGGCGGTGCGGATATCGGCCTCGGCCAGCCCGGTGAGCTGGGCGACCAGTTCGGGCGTGTAGTCCGCCAGGAACTCCGGCATGGCGTCCCAGCCGTCGGTGTGCTCGGCGATGAAGTCCTTGTCGATCGCGCCGTTCTCGACCAGCAGGTGCAGCAGCCCGTTCAGCAGCGCGAGATCGGTGCCCGGCTTCAGCTGCAGGAACAGGTCGGCGCGCGCCGCGGTATCGGTGCGTCGCGGATCCACCACGATGAGCTTCGCGCCCGCTTTGAGCCGGTCCGCCATGCGCAGGAACAGGATCGGATGGCAGTCGGCCATATTCGCGCCGATGACGAAGAACAGATCGGCGTGGTCGAGATCGTCATAGGAGCCGGGCGGGCCGTCGGCCCCCAGCGACTGCTTGTAGCCGGTGGCGGCACTGGCCATGCACAGCCGCGAATTGGCCTCGATGTGCACGGTCCGCAGATAGCCCTTGGCCAGTTTGGTTGCCAGGTACTGGGCCTCGATCGACATCTGCCCGGAGACGTACAGCGCGATGGCATCCGGACCGTGGGTATCGAGGATCGCGCGCAGCCGCTCGGCGGCCTCGGCGACGGCCTGATCGACCGGCACGGGCACGGGCGGCTGTCCGCGTTCGGGCCGCCGGTACGCCGATTCCATCCGCCCCGGCGCCCGCATCAGATCCGCATGCGTCGCGCCCTTGGTGCACAGCCGCCCGGCGTTCACCGGGTGCAGCTTGTCGCCGCTGACCTTGGCGATGACCGGCGTGCCTGTCGCATCGGCCGTGGTCCGCACCGTGATGCCGCAGCCCACCCCGCAGTACGAGCACTGCGTCCGAGTGCTCGTCGGGGGAGTGGTCGAATCCGGCATGACACCGATCTTCGCCATCGCCGATTGCGGGCGATTTACCGAAAGTTATCGGCAGATGACATTCCACCTCACAGCCGGATTTTCCGCGTGTGAGGGAGGAAACAGCGCCCGGAACTCTCAGGCGCTTCGCCCTCGAACCCCTATATGCAGGGACGATACTGTGAATCGCAACACAGCACTGCCCGCTCCGGATCAGCCGAGTTTGTACCCGCGGTGCAGGGCGACGGCCCCTCCGGAGAGGTTGCGCCATTTCACCGACGACCATCCGGCATCGGCGATCCGCAGCGCCAGCTGCGGCTGCGTCGGCCACGCCCGAATGGATTCGGCCAGATACACGTAGGCGTCCGGATTCGAGGAGACCGCCCGCGCCACCTTCGGCAGCGCCTTCATCAGGTATTCCATGTACACCGTCCGGAACGGCCCGAAGGTCGGCGTGGAGAACTCCGCGACCACCAGCCGCCCGCCCGGTTTGGTGACACGCAGCATCTCGCGCAGCGCCAGATCCGGATCGGCCACATTGCGCAGCCCGTAGTTGATGGTCACCGCGTCGAAGGATTCGTCGGCGAACGGCAGCGCCATGGCGTCCCCGGCCACCATCGGCACCTGCCGCCACTGCCCCGCGGCGAGCATGCCCTTGGAGAAGTCGGTGGCCACCACCCACGCGCCCGACTTGCCGAACTCGACGGTCGAAACACCGGTCCCGGCAGCCAGATCCAGCACCCGCTCCCCGGGCCGCAGGCCCAGCGCCTTGCGGGTCGCCTTCCGCCAGTAGATGTCCTGCCCGCCCGAGATCACCGTATTGGTGATGTCGTACCGCTTCGCGACCCCGTCGAACATGGACGCAACCTCGTGCGGTTGCTTCTCCAGCGAAGCCCGAAAAGACTCCTGCCGCTCATTTTTCGCCACAATCGCACCCTAGCTGTCGACGCGGCCGCGCAACGAGCGTGTCTGGGCCGATTCGGCCACACGCCGCCGCGCCGCGCCGAACCACTGCGCCGGGGGCAGTCCGAGCAGCCACAGCAGCGGCACCGCCAGCGCCCAGGCGACCACGATCACCGACAGCGCCGGGATGACCGCCACCCGGGCATCGCGCCCGGCCACGCGCACCAGATCCGGATCGCTGCGGTCGTATTCGACATTGATGCGTTCCCCGACGGTGAGCTCGGTCGGGTACAGCACACCGACGCGCGGATTGTGCGTCTCGCCATCCGGGGTCACATAGATGATCGCCGACCGGAGTCGTCCCGCCGAGAGCACTTCCGCGCTGGTCGTCCCCATATTCGAGCTGATCAGATGGTCGTTGCGCCAGGCCGCCAGCACCAGCAGCAGCGCCAGCACGCTCACCGCCGACGCGGTGATCACCACGGCGATTCTGGCGCGCCGCAAACGCGTTTCGCGCTTGACAGACTGGCTAGTTTCCGACACTTCACCAGGCTATTCCATGACTGGGCTACGGTTGCCGCCATGTCCCGTAAATTCAGCTTCACCGTGCAGTACAGCGTCCCGGTAGAAGAGCTTCACCGGGCACTGACCAACGACGAGATGTGGCAGGCGCGTTTCGCCGACGCGGCCACCGCGACCCTGGACCTCTCCCATCCGGACGGGCCCGGCACCATCCGCATCCATATGACCGAAAAGGCTCCCGAAGACAAGATTCCCGGCCTGGTGAAGAAGGTGCTCAAGAGCGATCTCGTGCTCGAGCGCACCGACACCTGGGGCCCGCTCGAGGGCGAGATCGCCAAGGGCGGCTTCAGCGGGGCATCCAAGGGCATCACCACCGAAATGGCGGGCACCTTCGAATTGCGGCCCACCGCCGAGGGTTCCGAGATCGAGGCCGCCGGCACCGTGACCGTGAAGGTCCCGCTGGTCGGCGGCGCGATCGAGCCGCTGGTGGAGAACCTGCTCGAGCGCGTGATGAACAGCGAGCGCAAGTCCGTCGAGGCTTGGTTCGCCGCGCAGAAGGCCTGACAACAGCCCGGACCCGTGGGTGCGTTCCCCGCGCATCCACGGGTCGTGCTGCCCCTCTCCGAATCTCCCCGTTCGCGGCCTCGGGCCGCGAACGGGCGTATCACTGCATCGAGCTCGGATCGAATGCCCGCGGCTCGACCAGCACCAGCCAGTTCCCGGAATTGTCCCGGCACACGGCTTCCACGCCGTACGGCCGCTCCGACGGCGGCTGCACGAATTCCACGCCCTTGGCGCTGAGCTCCTCGAACGCCTTCTGACAGTCGGCGGTGCGCAGCCCCAGCCCGCCGTGCGTGCCATTGGCCAGCGAGCGGCGAATGGCCTCGGCCATGTGCTCGTCCAGCGGCGGTCCGGGCACCATGAGCGTCACCTCCAGCTCCGGATGATCCGGATGCGCCACGGTGACCCAGCGGAAACCGCTGTCGCCCATGGTCACATCGGTGGTCTCCACGAAGCCCAGCTTGTCGATGTACCACTGTTTGGCGGCGGTCTGGTCCTGCACGTACACGGTTACGAGGGAAACATTGCTGATGATGGTCATGCCATCAGGCTATTGACGGACCACCCCGCCGGGCTTCTCCGAAATTGCTCAGTCCGGAAGTTTCCGGTCGGACAGGCCGTGCATGAAGACGAAACAGCCGGGAATGTGCGGCACGCCCTCGGCGGCGAACTTGGCCTGGTACTCCGACGGCGACATGCCGACCAGCTCGGTGAACTTGCGGCTGAACGAGCCGAGACTGCTGTAGCCGACCAGCATGCACGCCTCGGTGACGGTGACATTGGTGGCGCGCAGCAGATCCTGCGCCCGCTCGATGCGCCGCTCCGCCAGATAGACCGCCGGCGTCTTGCCGTAGGTCGCGGCGAAACACCGCAGGAAGTGATACTTCGACACCCCCGCCGCCGCGGCCAGCGCATCCAGATCGAGGGGTTCGGCGTAATTCCGATCGGCCAGATCCCGGGCCCGCCGCAAGTGAGGCAGCAGGTCCTCGGGAACCGGCCGGGTGTTCATGCGAACGGTTCGAGCTTGTCGAATCGCATGGAGGCGCGCCCCGCGCCCCGCCACAGCTTGGCGGTCAGATCCACGTCCTCATCGGTCACCAGATTGCCCATGACGCGAACCGCCGTGCGCTGCAACAGCTTCGACCGCATGACCGGCGGCCCGCCCAGCGGCACCGTGCGCGGATGGGTGGCCAGCGCGGCCAGCCGCCGCGCCACCGAATAGGTGCGGCCGTAGCGGGCGCGCAGCATGTCCGGCCAGATCCGGCGCAGATCGGGTTCGTCCAGGATCCCGGCGAGCATGTGCCCGCCCTCCAGGCCGTAGTCGATGCCCTCGCCGTTCAGCGGGTTCACGCAGCCGGCGGCATCGCCCACCAGGGCCCAGTTGCGCCCGGCCACATTCGAGACCGCACCGCCCATCGGCAGCAGCGCCGACGCCACCGCCCGCGCCTCGCCCTCGAAACCCCACTCCTCCCGGCGCAGCGAAATATAGTGCTGGATCAGCGGTTTCAATGCGATGTGCGAGGGCCGCCGCTCGGTGGCCAGCGAGCCGACGCCGATATTGACCTCGCCATTGCCCAGCGGGAAAACCCAGCCGTAACCCGGAATCAATTCACCGCCGGCGTCCCGCAATTCCAGATGCGAGGTGATCCACGGATCGTCGCTGCGCGCGGACTTGATGTAGGCCCGCGCCGCCGTCCCGTACGCGTACTGCCGATGCCAGGTGCGCCCCAACAGCTTTCCGACCGGCGAGCGCACGCCGTCGGCGACGATCAGCGTCTTGCACGACACGGCCCGCAGACCCGCATCGGTCTTGATGCTCACCCCGGTGACGCGGTCACCGTCGCGCGCCACCTCCACGACCTTGGCCCCGTCCACCATGCGCGCGCCCGACTTCACCGCGGTCTCGCGCAGCTTGTCGTCGAGTTCGGTTCGCGGAACGGCACTTCCGTACGCCGGGAAGGACCCGCCCGGCCACGGCAGCAGCGCCTCCCGGCCGAAGCCCGCCATGCGCAGCCCGCGATTCACGGTGTGGGCGCGCAGCCAGTCGCCGAGTCCCAGATGCTCGAGTTCGGCCGTGGCGCGCGGAGTGAGCCCGTCGCCACAGGTCTTGTCGCGCGGAAATACCGCCGCATCGGTGAGCAATACGTCACGTCCGGCGCGGGCGGCCCAGGCCGCCGCGGCCGACCCGGCCGGTCCCGCCCCGACCACCAGCACATCCGCGTGCGCGGGCAGCACATCCGACGTTGGCCCCTGCTCGGGCGCGGTATCCGGTGAACCCATGGCGTCAATACTTGCAGCACATCACGATCGACGCAGTATCGGATCGGCCACCACGGCGCCCGCGGCGCGGCGAGCGGTGTTCCTTTGATCGCACTACGGTGGTGTCCATAGGGGGATAAGTGTCCACACGATAGGTTCTTTGGCGTGGGGTCGGACGCGGCACTGGGAGATGAAATGAGCGCATCGGCTGTGAGCGATGAGAGCACCGTGGTGGCGGGGGTGGATCTGGGCGATCCCGAGCTCGCGGCGACCGTGCGCAAGGGCCTCGACGAAGTCGAGGACCTGCTGATCAAGGAGCTGTCCGACGGCGAGGAGTTCCTCCAGGAGGCGGCGCTGCATCTCGCCAAGGCCGGCGGTAAGCGCTTCCGCCCGCTGTTCACCATCCTGACCGGCCAGCTCGGCCCGGAGCCCACCAGCCCGGACCTGGTCACCGCCGGCACCGTGGTGGAGCTGGTGCACCTGGCCACCCTGTACCACGACGACGTCATGGACGAGGCCTCCATGCGCCGCGGCGCGCCCAGCGTGAACTCGCGCTGGGGCAACAGCGTCGCCATCCTGGCCGGCGACTACCTGTTCGCGCACGCCTCCCGCCTGGTCTCCACCCTCGGCCCGGACGCGGTGCGGATCATCGCCGAAACCTTCGCCGAGCTGGTCACCGGCCAGATGCGCGAGACCATCGGCGCCAAACAGTCCCAGGATCCGGTCGAGCACTACCTGCGCGTGGTGTGGGAGAAGACCGGTTCGCTGATCGCCGCCGCCGGCCGTTTCGGCGGCACCTTCTCCGGCGCGGGCCCCGAGCACGTGGAACGGCTGGCCCGCCTCGGCGACGCCGTCGGCACCGCCTTCCAGATCTCCGACGACATCATCGACATCTCCTCGGTCTCCGAGCAGTCCGGCAAGACGCCCGGCACCGACCTCCGCGAGGGCGTGCACACCCTGCCCGTCCTCTACGCCCTGCGCGACGAGGGCGCCGAGGGCGACCGCCTGCGCAAGCTGCTGGCCCACCCGCTGGAATCCGACGACGAGGTCGCCGAGGCCCTCGAACTGCTCTCGCACTCCCGCGGCATGGTCCTGGCCAAGGAAAAACTCCAGGGCTACGCCGATATCGCACACGCCGAGCTCTCCGCGCTCCCAGCCGGTCCGGCCAACGAGGCCCTGGAGCGGCTGGTCCGCTACACCATCGAGCGGGTCGGGTAGCCGGGAACTTCCACCCCCGCCCCTACGTTGACCTGGTGTAACGCAACTGATAGAGCGTGCCGCAGTAGCGGGATCATGCCAACTGGACAACTGATTTCGTAAGGTCCGGGTAACTCACCGGGTACGTCCAGAATTCAGAACGCGCCCGACGGGACCACGCGAATGGGACTGGCTACGGCTCTCAGCCGGGCGCTGAAGTCGCGGAGAGGCGGAGGAGTGCACGGGCACGGGTATGCCAACGGACTGAAGACCTTCGGGCTATTGGTCGGAATGTCGGCGCTGATCGTCATTGCCGGAGCGCTGTTCCGCAATCCGACGATCCTCATTCTGTCGATACTGCTCGCCGTGGGCATGAACGCCTACGCGTACTTCAACAGCGACAAACTGGCCCTGAAGGCCATGCACGCCCAGCCGGTGTCGGAGCTGGAGGCGCCGGTCATGTACCGGATCGTGCGCGAGCTGGCCACGGCCGCCCGCCAGCCCATGCCGCGGCTCTACATCAGCCCCACCAATGCCCCCAATGCCTTCGCCACCGGCCGCAATCCCCGCCACGCCGCGGTCTGCTGCACCACCGGCATCCTGCAGATCCTCGATGAGCGCGAGCTACGCGCGGTGCTGGGCCACGAGCTGTCCCACGTCTACAACCGCGACATCCTGATCTCCTCGGTCGCCGGCGCCCTCGCCGCGGTCATCTCCGGCCTGGCCAACCTCGCCTTCTTCGCCAGCGCCTTCGGCGGCCGCAATGGCGAAGGCCCGAATATCATTGGCGTCCTGCTGGTCTCGCTCCTCGGCCCGATAGCCGCCTCGCTCATCAAACTGGCCGTCTCCCGCTCCCGCGAATACCAGGCCGACGAAGACGGCGCCGCCCTCACCGGCGACCCCCTCGCCCTGGCCTCGGCCCTGCGCAAACTCGAACGCGGCGTCCAGGCCGCCCCCCTGCCCCCCGAACCCCAGCTGACGGCCCAGTCCCACCTGATGATCGCCAACCCCTTCCGGGCCGGCGACAAGATGGCCCGCTGGTTCTCCACCCACCCGCCCATGGCGGATCGCATCGCCCGCCTGGAAGCGATGGCCGGCGGCCCCCGCCAGTCCGGAGCCCCCCGCGAATACTGACCGGGTATCACGGCCACAAAGAAGGGGCCGGGGCGTTGGCCCCGGCCCCTTCTTGTTGTGTGGGTGGGGCCCCTGTTGTGTGGGTGAGGCCCCTTCTTGTTGCGTGGGTGGGGCGTTGGCCCCGGCCCTTCTCGTTGTATAGGTGGGGCGTGGCCTCGCTGGCCCGCCCCTACTCGTTGCTGGGAGTGTGGGGGCGTAGCCCCCGCTGGGGGTTTGGGGGTACCCCCCACCCTTCTCCCCGGGGGTGTGGGGGCGTAGCCCCCACGAAACCCCCTGCTGTCAGCGGTAGTTCACGAATTGCAGGGCGATGTCGAAGTCGCTGTTCTTGAGCAGCGAGATGACCGCCTGGAGGTCGTCACGGCTCTTGGAGCTGACGCGCAGCTCCTCGCCCTGGATCTGCGCCTTGACGCTCTTGGGGCCCTCGTCACGGATCTTCTTGGCGATCTTCTTGGCGTTCTCGGAGGAGATGCCCTGCACGAGCTCGCCTGTGATTTTGTACACCTTTCCGGAGGCCTGCGGGTCCCCGGCCTCGAACGCCTTGAGCGAGATGTCGCGGCGAATCAGCTTCTCCTTGAACACCTCCAGCGCCGCCTTCACCCGATCCTCGGACTCGGCGCTGATGATGATCTTCTCCTCGCCCGACCATTCGATGCTCGCGCCCGTCCCGCGGAAGTCGTAGCGCTGGCTGAGCTCCTTGCCGGCCTGATTCAGCGCGTTGTCGACCTCCTGCCGGTCGACCTTGCTGACGACATCGAACGATGAATCGGCCACACTCTGCTCCTGTCCGCGAGAGGGAAAGATCTGGTTTTCAACCGTCGACGCTAGCCGGTCTGCCATGGCGGTATCCAGCCGGTTTGCATTCCGGACGGGGGTTCGGGGTATTCTGCTCACCGCACCGATTGAGGTGCACGGCAGATTGCCCGAGCGGCCAATGGGAGCAGACTGTAAATCTGTCGGCGCAAGCCTACGTAGGTTCGAATCCTACATCTGCCACTCCCTGACGAACCCCCGCGGACTCATGTTCGCGGGGGTTCTGTCGTTTCCGGGCACGCCGCGATCGTGCGCCGGGCACGCTGCGGGCGAACCTCGCGGGCGAGCCCCCGGGGCGCCCGGTTGATCTACCCCTCAAAAACGCCCCTGACCACCCGGTTTGGAGCTTGGGTCCGATGTTGTGTAACCTCGTTCAAGTCTTCAGCGCCCCGGTGCAAAGCCCGGAGCAATGCAGACACGCCCCCTTAGCTCAGTCGGCAGAGCGTTTCCATGGTAAGGAAAAGGTCAACGGTTCGATTCCGTTAGGGGGCTCGCCGGATTGCCGGTGGTGACCGACTTGGCAACTCCAGGAGATGACCGGGAAGCCGCCACCGCAATACAGCGCACATATGGCGGTGTAGCTCAGTCGGTAGAGCAAACGACTCATAATCGTTGTGTCGCCGGTTCAAGTCCGGCCATCGCTACCCCATACTGATTAACCATCAGGTTGACCGGAAAGAAGGCAAATCGTGGCCGCGAAGTCCACTGATATCCGGCCAAAGATCACCTTGGCCTGCGAGCAGTGCAAGCACCGCAACTACATCACCAAGAAGAACCGGCGTAACGACCCGGATCGGCTGGAGCTCAAGAAGTTCTGCCCGAACTGCGGTACCCACCGGGCGCACCGCGAATCTCGCTAACTTAACCCCGCGCGATCTACCGCGTGGAAGAAGTGCCGGATCGGCAAGCTGCTCCGTCCCCCAGACAAGGGGACAGTGGCCCCGGTCCGGCACTTGGTGTATATAGCGGTTTGGTCAGCGCTCCGCCGGCCCGGATGCGGGTCAGATAGGAAACTTCCTACCGTGACGATCAACACCGAGGCCGAGAAGGCCGAAACCGTCGAGGCTTTCGATCCGGCCGCGCACGCCGCCGCCATGGTCGGCCATCACTACCGCGTGGACGACTACTACGAGGTCGGCCGCGAGAAGGTGCGCGAGTACGCCCGCGCCGTGCAGGACTACCACCCGGTGCACTGGGACGAGGACGTCGCCCGGGAGTACGGGCACGACGGCCTGGTGGCGCCGCTCACCTTCATCTCCCTGGTCGGAATTCTGGCCCAGCGCAAGCTCTTCGAGCAGATCGTCACGGGTTACGACCTGAGCCAGATCATGCAGACCGATCAGATCCTGGAATTCCACCGGCCCATCAAGGCCGGCGATCAGCTCTCCTGCATCGTCTACCTGCACTCCTTCCGGCAGGCCTTCGGCGGCGACATCATCGTCACCAAGAACGACGTCGTCGCGCAGAACGACGAACTGGTGCTCACCACCTACACCACCCTCATCGGCCGCAGCGGCGGTGATATCGATCCCAATATCGACGAGACCGTGCGCAAGGTGCTCATGCACGGCATCGGCCCGGACGAGCGGGTCGAACACCACGCGCCCAGCCTGCCGCTGACCATTCCGGAGCCGCCGCAGCCGATCGAGGTGACCGCGCGCGGCGAGGTGAAGCCGAGCAAGCACGCCATCCGCTTCGAGGACGTGACCGCCGGCGACGAACTGCCCGCGCGCGTGGTGCGCCTCACCCGCGGTGATCTGGTGAACTACGCCGGCGTCTCCGGCGATGCCAACCCGATCCACTGGAGCGACGATGTGGTGAAGCTGGCCGGCCTGGAGAACGTGGTCGCGCACGGCATGCTCACCATGGGCCTGGGCGGCGGTTTCGTCACCTCGTGGCTCGGCGATCCGGGCGCGGTCAAGGAGTACAACGTCCGATTCACCAGCCCGGTGTACGTGCCCGCCGAGCGTCCGGCGGAGATCGAGTACACCGGCAAGGTCAAGTCGGTGGATCCGGAAACCCGCACCGCGGTGGTCGCCATCGTGGCGAAATCGGAGGGCCGCAAGATCTTCGGCCGCGCCACCGCGACCGTGCAACTGGCCTGAGCGAGCACCCGGCCCCGATTGGCGATTGCCGATCGGGGTAACGTACACTCGGGAATCTGGGGTCACCAGCCGCTGCGCGCTGCTCCGAGGAGCGGCGCGCGTGCTTTGTGAATACCCGGCATGTACAAATGAATAGATAATGGTGGCTGGGCGACCCAATGTTCAGCCGAAGGGGCGTAGCTCAATTGGCAGAGCAGCGGTCTCCAAAACCGCAGGTTGCAGGTTCAAGTCCTGTCGCCCCTGCCCTGAATGCCAGCGACGAGAGAGGATCGACGTGAGCGACGAGCGGGACCCTCGCCACGAAGATGGCGAAGACACCGCCGCGGTGGCTCGTCCGAGCGGCAAGCGTTCCGCCCGGCGATCGCGTACCGCGTCGTCGTCTGCGAACGGTGTCGCGACGATCGATCGCCCCTCGGTGCCGGCCAAGGCAAAGCAGTCCGGCAAGGCCGGTCGCGGCGGAACGGGCAATCCGTTCAAGCGCCTGGTGAAGTTCCTGAAGGAAGTCATTTCCGAACTTCGCAAGGTGATCTGGCCCAACCGCAAGCAGATGGTCACCTATACGACCGTTGTTCTGGTGTTCGTGGTCTTCATGGTTGCGTTCATCAGCGGTTTGGACGTGGCACTGATCAAGGGTGTCAACTGGCTCTTCGGCTAGCGGACCGTCGGCGCCGGGTAACCGGACCCCGAGCAGAGGCGGGGGCCGGACCATCCGCCGGGTGTGAGAGCCCCGGCGCGCAGAGGATTACGTGACGACAAGGAAGCGAGTGCCCCAGTGAGCACCCCGGAGAACGGCACAACCGAGGAATTCCCGGTCGACGACGTGGTGGACGAGACCATCATCGACGTCGAGGACGCCGTGGACCCCGCGCCGGCCGACGAGGAAGCCGCCGCTGGGTCCGCTGACGCCGAAGACGCGGCGCCCGCCGCGCCGGTCGACGCCGAGCCCGCCGATCCCGTTGCCGAGATGAAGGCCGCGCTGCGGCGCGCCCCCGGCGACTGGTACGTCATCCACTCCTACGCCGGCTACGAGAACAAGGTGAAGACCAATCTCGAGACCCGCGTGCAGAACCTCGGTCTCGAGGACTACATCTTCCAGGTCGAGGTGCCGACCGAAGAGGTCACCGAGATCAAGAACGGCCAGCGCAAGAACGTCAACCGCAAGGTGCTGCCGGGCTACATCCTGGTCCGCATGGACCTCAACGACGAGTCCTGGGGCGCGGTGCGCAATACCCCCGGCGTCACCGGTTTCGTCGGCGCCACCTCGCGGCCCTCGCCGCTGTCCATCGACGACGTGGTGAAGTTCCTGGTTCCGGCCGCGCAGCAGAAGAAGGCCGCCCCGGCCGCCGCCGCTGCCGCCACCGGCGCCGAGACCGCGGGTGAGACCCCGGTCGTGAAGCCCACCATCGAGGTCGACTTCGAGGTCGGCGAGTCGGTCACCGTCATGGACGGCCCGTTCGCGACGCTGCCCGCCAGCATCTCCGAGGTCAATGCCGAGCAGCAGAAGCTCAAGGTGCTGGTCTCGATCTTCGGCCGCGAGACTCCGGTCGAACTGGCCTTCACCCAGGTCGCCAAGATCTAGTTGGATTCGGGGGCGCTTTGGGCCTCCGATCGACCTGCGACTACACTTGCCGGGTTGCGCCTGCGCTTAGCTTGACTGTCGTCAAACATGCGGGGGCGCATGTCCCGGATAAGGCTTGCGGGTATTCCGCAAGGAACCTAACCAAGGAAGAAAGATGCCCCCGAAGAAGAAGAAGGTCTCTGGGCTTATCAAGCTCCAGATCCAGGCCGGCCAGGCCAACCCCGCACCGCCCGTCGGTCCGGCGCTGGGTCAGCACGGCGTGAACATCATGGAGTTCTGCAAGGCGTACAACGCCGCGACCGAGTCGCAGCGCGGCAACGTCATCCCGGTCGAGATCACGGTCTACGAAGACCGCTCGTTCGACTTCAAGCTGAAGACGCCGCCCGCCGCGCGTCTGCTGCTGAAGGCCGCCGGTGTGCAGAAGGGCTCCGCCGAGCCGCACCGCAACAAGGTCGCCCAGGTCACCATGGATCAGATCCGCGAGATCGCCAAGACCAAGCAGGAAGACCTCAACGCCAACGATATCGACGCCGCCGCGAAGATCATCGCTGGTACCGCCCGCTCGATGGGTATCACCATCGCGGAGTAGAGCTCCTGCGGCGGGCGCGTCAGGCCCGGAGGCGGCAGCCTGCGTAACCACGTAGGGCCCGCGATCGCCGCAAATAGATACAGAGCTCACGTGGAAGGGACCGCCTGTCCCGCACCACTTCTGACTTAGACAAGGACAGAGAAACATGGCAAAACGAAGCAAGGCTTATCTCGAGGCGGCCGCCAAGGTCGACCGCTCCGCGCTCTACGCTCCGCTGGCCGCCGCGCGGCTGGCGAAGGAGACCGCCACCACCAAGACCGACGCCACCGTCGAGGTCGCCGTCCGTCTGGGTGTCGATCCCCGCAAGGCCGACCAGATGGTCCGCGGCACCGTCAACCTGCCGCACGGCACCGGTAAGACCGCCCGCGTCATCGTGTTCGCCGTCGGCGACAAGGCCGCCGAGGCCGAGGCCGCCGGTGCGGACGCCGTGGGCGCCGAGGACCTGATCGAGCGCATCCAGGGCGGCTGGCTGGAGTTCGACGCCGCCATCGCCACGCCGGATCAGATGGCCAAGGTCGGTCGTATCGCGCGCGTGCTGGGCCCGCGCGGCCTGATGCCGAACCCGAAGACCGGCACCGTCACCCCCGATGTGACCAAGGCCGTCAACGACATCAAGGGCGGCAAGATCAACTTCCGTGTCGACAAGCAGGCCAACCTGCACTTCGTCATCGGCAAGGCTTCCTTCGACGAGAAGAAGCTGGCCGAGAACTACGGCGCCGCCCTCGACGAGATCCTGCGCGTCAAGCCCTCCACCGCGAAGGGCCGCTACGTCAAGAAGGTGACGTTCTCCACGAACACCGGACCGGGCATCCCGGTGGATCCGAACCGCACCCGCAACTTCGCCGAAGAGGACTGAGTCCTCCGAAGGGCTTGCGTAGCAACGCACATACGTGAAAGGCCGGTACGGAATTCCGTACCGGCCTTTCACGTATCCGGATCGCAGGCTCAATTGACGCCGCCCCACCAGCTTCCGGTGCCGTTGCACAGCGGGCGCGGGTCGGGTTCCGTGCCGCCCCAGATGCCGCAGATCAGGATCTTGAGCACCCCGATGGGGAAGAGGAGCACGTCGGCGGAGCCGGACGCCGATCCGGAATCGGCCACGGGGTGCACGGTAGCGGGTGCGGCCTGGGCGGGTGCGGCGGCCAGGCCGATGAAGGCGGCTGAAACCGCCACGGTGGCAAAGGCTTTGGTGAGCATGGGCGAACTCTATCGGGAATCGAATAATCTGAAACACCATAGTTTTACTGTCTTGCCGGGATGTGGTCGCGACCCGTTTTGGCAGATAGATGCGGGTCCGCTATAGTGGACGACGGTCATCGACCCGTTCGGTGATCACCCCAATCGTTCTACCGAAGACCGTTGGTTGCTGCCTCAGGGCAGTCGAAGGTCCGGCAACATTGCCGGCGGCCCACGCAGGGAGAGCCGAGGTTGGGAAACAATATTGCGAGCAGCTGTTCGCCGTTGTTTCTTTCACGCCCCGGGACCACTCTGCGTCCGGGGCGTTTGCTTTGTCTCCGGGCCTCCACCGGGAAGTCGGTAGTTCATATACACACCGACCATCCAGAGAGGAGGCGAAGTATGGCAAAGCCTGAAAAGGTCACCGCGGTTGCGGAGATCAAGGAGCAGTTCGCGACCGCGACGGCCACCGTTGTCACGGAATACCGTGGCCTGTCGGTCGGCAAGATCACCGAGCTGCGTCGTGCCCTGGGCGCGAACGCCACCTACTCCGTCGCCAAGAACACCCTGGTCAAGCGCGCTGCCGCAGAGGCCGGCGTGGAAGGCCTGGATGACTTGTTCGTCGGTCCGACCGCCATCACCTTCATCAAGGGTGAGCCGGTCGACGCCGCGAAGGCGCTCAAGGCTTTCGCCAAGGACAACAAGGCGCTGATCATCAAGGGCGGCTACATGGACGGCGTCGCGCTGTCCGTGTCCGAAGTTGAGCGGATCGCCGACCTGGAGTCCCGCGAGGTCCTGCTGGCCAAGCTGGCCGGCGCCATGAAGGGCAACCTGTCCAAGGCTGCCGGTCTGTTCGCCGCCCCGGCGACCAAGGCCGCTCGCCTGCTCGTGGCCCTCGAGGAGAAGAAGCGCGGCGAAGAAGCCGCTTAATCGGCTCGCCGGTGCTTCCGAGTCCTTGCGACGACGAATTAGTCACCAACACAAAGCATTTCATCGCCGCCCCGCGGAGATGACCCCACCCGAAAGGAAACACAATGGCCAACGTTGAGCAGCTGCTCGAGGAAATCGGCAACATGACCCTGCTGGAGCTCTCGGAGTTCCTGAAGGCGTTCGAGGAGAAGTTCGAGGTCACCGCTGCCGCTCCGGTCGCCGTCGCCGCCGCTGCCGGCCCGGCCGCCGCTGCCGAGGCCGAGTCCGAGCAGGACGAGTTCGACGTCATCCTCGAGTCGGCCGGTGACAAGAAGATCCAGGTCATCAAGGTCGTCCGCGAGATCGTCTCCGGCCTGGGCCTGAAGGAAGCCAAGGACCTGGTCGAGGGCGCCCCGAAGCCGATCCTGGAGAAGGTCGCCAAGGATGCCGCCGACGCCGCCAAGGCCAAGCTGGAAGAGGCCGGCGCCAAGATCACCGTCAAGTAATTGACGGAGGTTTGGTCGCGGTAACTCCGCACCGCTTCAGAAAAGGGCGGTCCCCGTGTGGGGGCCGCCCTTTTCGCATGTCGCGAACCGTGATTGCGCCGTGATTTGTTTACTCGTCAGTCAGGTCCCGGTGTCCGAGACGGACGGCATGCGATACAGTGGCCGAACCTACTGTGATGCGCCCCACCGCGCGGGGAAGCCACCGTAGTGCGCTCGTCGGAGAAATTGTGGAGGTTGGCGTGGGCGTCGAGGTCAGGACCGAGGGCATCACCAAGTCGTTCGGTTCGCAACGAATTTGGCAGGATGTCACTCTGACGCTGCCGCCGGGGGAAGTCAGTGCGTTGCTCGGCCCCTCCGGTACCGGTAAGTCCGTCTTTCTGAAGTCGCTGATCGGTCTGCTGCGCCCCGAGCGCGGCTCCATCTACATCGATGGCACCGATATCACGACCTGCTCCAACAAGGAGCTCTACGAGATCCGCAAACTGTTCGGCGTCTTGTTCCAGGACGGCGCGCTGTTCGGGTCGATGAACCTGTTCGACAATGTGGCCTTCCCGTTGCGCGAGCACACCAAGAAGAGCGAATCCGAGATCAAGAAGATCGTCATGGAGAAGCTCGAGCTGACCGGTCTGCTGGGCGCGGAGGGCAAGCTCCCGGGTGAGATCTCCGGCGGTATGCGCAAGCGCGCGGGCCTGGCCCGCGCCCTGGTGCTGGATCCGCAGATCATTCTCGTCGACGAGCCGGACTCCGGTCTGGATCCGGTGCGCACCACCTATCTGTCGCAGCTGCTGATCGATATCAACGCCCAGATCGACGCCACGATTCTGATCGTCACGCACAACATCAACCTGGCCCGCACCGTGCCGGACAACATCGGCATGCTGTTCCGCCGCAATCTGGTCATGTTCGGCCCCCGCGAGGTGCTGCTCACCTCCGACGAGCCGGTGGTCAAGCAGTTCCTCAACGGCCGCATGATCGGCCCGATCGGCATGTCCGAGGAGAAGGACGAGTCGCAGATGGCCCGCGAGCAGGCCATGTTCGACGCCGGTCACCACGCGGGCGGCGCCGAGGAGGTCGAGGGCATCATCCCGCAGATGAAGGCCCAGCCGGGTATGCCGGTGCGGCAGGCGGTGCACCGCCGCCGCGAGCGGGTGCGCCAGATCCTGCACACCCTGCCCCCGGCCGCGCAGGAGGCCATCCGGGAATCGCTGGAGTCCAATGGCGATGCCGACACGCAGGTCCTTCCCGCCTATCAGGGCTCGTTCGACACTACGGTTCGACAGAACCTGACTAACGGGTAACATACGCCGGGTGAACCAAACCCTGACGCGACTGCGCACCCCGGTCGAGTCGGGTCTTGCCCAGGCCGGCAACATCTTCGCGCTGCTCTTGGATGTCATGCGCAAGACGTTCCGCCGGCCGTTCCAGTGGCGGGAGTTCCTCGAGCAGTCGTGGTTCATCGCGAGTGTCTCGATCCTTCCTGCGGCGCTGGTGGCAATCCCGTTCGGCGCGGTGGTGGCGCTGCAGACCGGCTCGCTCATCAAGCAGCTGGGCGCGGAGGCATTCACCGGCGCCACCAGTGTGCTGGCAACCGTGCAGCAAGCCGCCCCGGTGGTGACCGCGCTGATCATCGCCGGGGCGGCCGGCTCGGCCGTCGCCGCCGATCTCGGCTCGCGCACCATTCGCGAGGAGATCGATGCCATGGAGGTGCTGGGCATCGATCCCATCCACCGCCTGGTGGTGCCGCGCGTGCTGGGCATGATGCTGGTCGCCCTGCTGCTCAACGGCCTGGTCTCGGTGGTCGGCATTGTCGGCGGCTACGGCTTCAATGTCGGGCTGCAGGGCGGTACGCCGGGCGCGTACCTGGCCTCGTTCTCCGCGCTGGCCCAGCTCCCGGACCTCTGGATCGGTGAGATCAAGGCGCTGATCTTCGGACTCGTGGCGGGCGTCATCGCCGCCTACAAGGGACTGCATCCAAAAGGGGGACCGAAAGGAGTAGGCGACGCCGTGAATCAATCCGTGGTGATCACCTTCCTGGTGCTGTTCTTCCTGAACCTGATCCTCACCCTGATCTACCTTCAGGTCGTCCCCGCCAAGGGCGCGTGATCCCATGGTTGTTTCACAGCGCACCACCGCTTTCAGCCGGGGGGCGCGCCGGGTGACCGGTGTGCTCAAGGCTCCGGTGAACCTGGTCGACCGGGCCGGGGACCAGATGTCGTTCTACACGCGGGCCATCGCGTGGATTCCGAAGACCGCGGTGCACTATCGCAAGGAGGTCATGCGGCTGCTGGCCGAGGTGACCTTCGGCTCGGGCGCGCTGGCGGTCATCGGCGGCACCATCGGCGTCATCGTGTTCATGTCGGCCTCGGTCGGCGTGGTCGTGGGCCTGCAGGGCTTCAAGGCCCTCGACGCGCTGGGTTCCGGTGTGCTCACCGGCTTCCTGACCGGCTACATCAATACCCGTGAACTCGCGCCCCTGGTTGCGGCGCTGGCGCTTTCGGCGACGGTGGGCTGCGGTTTCACCGCGCAGCTGGGCGCCATGCGGATCTCGGAGGAGATCGACGCGCTCGAGGTCATGGCGGTGCCGGGCGTGCCGTTCCTGGTGACCACGCGCGTGATCGCCGGATTCCTGGCGGTCATTCCGCTCTACATTGTCGGCCTGCTCGGCACGTACATCGCGTCACGGCTGATCAGCATCTATTTCAATGGCCAATCCAGTGGTTCCTACGACCACTATTTCAGTCTCTTCCTGCCACCCGAAGACGTCATATATTCGTTCATAAAAGTGCTCGTCTTCGCCTTCGTCATCATCCTGGTGCACTGCTACTACGGCTTCAATGCCACCGGCGGTCCGGCGGGCGTGGGCGTGGCGGTCGGCCGGGCGGTGCGCGCCGCCATCGTGCTCATCAATATTCTGGATTTCTTCCTGTCCCTGGCGATTTGGGGCACGACCACGACGGTGCGGGTGGCCGGATGAGCAACCCCAAGCGCGTGCAGTTCTGGCGCTCCACCGAGAAGCTGCGTTCGCGCACCCTCGGCGTGCTGTTCTTCGTGGTGGTGGCGCTGTTCCTGTGGACCACCGTGGCCATCTACAACAAGCAGTTCGTGCAGACGGTGAAGGTGGACCTGATCACCGATACCGTCGGCAATGCCCTGACCCGCAATGCCGATGTGAAGGTCCGCGGCGTGACGGTCGGCGAGGTGCGCAGCAGCGAATTCAACGGCAAGGACGTCACGCTGCAACTGGCGCTGAATCCCGATATGGCCGACAAGATTCCGGCCAATGTCTCCGCGCGGCTGCTGCCCAAGACGCTGTTCGGCGAGCGCTACATCGAATTGGTGTGGCCGGCCGATCCGAGCGCGCAGCACATTACCGCGGGCATGACCCTGCACCAGGACACCAGCGGCGATGCCGTCGAGGTGAGCCAGCTGCTCGATCACATCCTGCCGCTGTTGCAGGCGGTGCCGCCGCAGTACCTGGCCTCCACGCTGGGCGCGGTATCGCAGGCGCTGCAGGGCCAGGGCGAGGAGCTGGGCCACACCATCGACCGGCTCGACACCATTTTCACCCAGGTGAATGCCGAACTGCCCACGCTGCAAGAGGATCTGCGCAGCTTCGCCGCGGTGGCCGACACCTATGCCGATGCCGCGCCGCAGCTGGTGGACGCGTTGAACAATCTGCGCACCCTCAATGCCACCGTCGTGCAGAAGCGCTGGGATATCGACACCCTCATGGCGGTGCTCACTCCGAGCTCCTCGGATCTGGCCGACTTCCTGGCGGCCAATCGCGACAACATCATCGATGTGGCCGCCGATTCGCGGCCCGCGCTGGAGGCCCTGGCCAAGTACTCGCCGGGATACTCCTGCGCGCTGGCCAACTTCGCGCAGATGAAGCCGCGCATCGACGAGATCTTCGGCATCGGCACCGATATGCCGGGCTCGCGCGTGACCGTCGAGATCGTGAATCCGCGCGGTCGCTACGTGCCCAATCAGGACGAGCCGCGCTGGTTCGATCCGCGCGGGCCCATGTGCATTCCGGAGTATCCGCTGGGCGTGGATCCGGGCCAGTACACCAATGGCTCGGCCAATGACGGCTCCTATCAGCCGCCCAGCCGCACCCCGGGCGATCAGGCCATCGGCATCGTGCCGGAGCCGCAGTACAAGGTGTTCGGGCCGTTCACGCCGACCACCGTGGGATCCCCGCGGGAACAGCAGACGCTGAACGCCATCGGCGCCGCCGCGCAGGGTGTTTCGCCGGATCAGGTGCCGGGCTGGATCTCTCGCATCTCGGCGCCGGCCTTCCGCGGGAGTGAGGTGACCATCCGATGAAGGATCTGCTGCGCGGCCTCGGGCCGACCATTACCAAGCTCGCGATCTTCATCGCGGTGACCGTCTTCGCCACCGGCATGCTGGCGCTCACCATTGCCAACTACGGCGGTGGCGGCACCAAGTTCAATGCCCGCTTCACCGATGTGACGTCACTGAACCCGGGCGACGAGGTGCGCATCGCGGGCGTGCGGGTGGGCAAGGTGACCAAGGTGTCCATTGTGGACAAGCGCCTGGCGAATGTGGAATTCGAAGTCTCGGACCGGGATTGGCTGCCCGCCTCCACCACCGCGACCATCAAGTACCGGAACCTGGTGGGGCAGCGCTACATCGCGCTGGAACAGGGTGCGGGGGAGCAGGGCCGCAAGCTCAACAAGAACGGCACCATCGGGCTGGATCGCACCAGGCCCGCGCTCAATCTGACCGAGCTGTTCAATGGTTTCCGCCCGCTGTTCCAGACCCTCACGCCCGATGACGTGAACAAGCTGTCCTACGAGATCATCCAGGTCTTCCAGGGCGAGGCCGGGACCATCCGGGATCTGGTGGCCAATACCGCCGCCCTCACCAATAAGATCGCCGACAAGGACGCGGTGATCGGCGCTGTGGTGGAGAACCTGAACAAGGTGCTGGCCGCGGTGAATTCCCATGACGGGCAACTGGATCAGCTCATCGTCAATACCGAGGCGCTGATCACCGGGCTCAACGCCGAACGCGGCACCATCGGCTCGGCCATCAGCTCACTGGGCAATCTGGCCGACGCCACCGCGGATCTGCTGGTCCCGGTGCGGCCGAATCTGCAGGGCGCCATCGCGGGGCTGAACCAGCTCACCGGCACCCTCAACGAGCGTTCCGACGAGGTCAACCAGGGCCTGGCCAATCTGCCCATCAAGATGGAGAAGCTGGGCCGCGCCGCGAGTTACGGCTCCTGGTTCCAGTTCTATCTGTGCGGTATCGACATAGTCGCCGGGCCCGGTCTCCAGGACGCCCAGCAGCTGAACATGCCCGCCGCACTGGAACATATGCCGACCATCAACCAGCCGATCTATACGAACCCGGCCCCGCGCTGCCATGGGAAGGGAGGCCGCTGATGGACGACCGTGCCGTGCTCGGCAAGCGCAGTCCGGCGTTCATGGGCGGACTGGGCCTGATCATGGTGCTGCTGGTGACCATGTCCGCCTTCAGCCTGGACAAGCTGCCCATCATCGGCGCCGGCACCAAGTACACCGCCGAATTCTCCGAGGCCGCGGGCCTGAAGAAGGGCAATGAGGTCCGCATCGCCGGCGTGAAGGTCGGCTCGGTGCAGGACGTGCGCCTCGACGGTGACAAGGTGCTGGTGGACTTCCGCACCCAGGACGCCTGGATCGGCAACGAGACCTCCGCGTCCATCCAGATCAAGACGCTGCTCGGGCAGAAGTACCTGGCGCTGGACCCCAAGGGCTCCGGCCCGGCCGATCCCAGCGATCCGATTCCGCTGTCGCGCACCGTATCTCCCTACGACGTGGTGGACGCCTTCAGCGATGCCGCCGCCGATATCGAGCAGACCGACACCGCGCAGCTGGCGCAGAGCATGAAGGTGCTCTCCGAGGCGTTCTCGGCCACCCCGCCGGAGATCCGCGGTTCCATCGACGGCGTGGCCCGCCTGTCGGAGTCGCTGGCCAAGCGCGACGATCAGCTCAAGACGCTGTTCGCCGCCACCAAGCAGACCACCCGGGTGCTGGCCGACCGCAATGCCGAATTCGAGCGGCTGCTCGCCAATGGCGGCCAGTTGCTCGCCGAGCTGAACGTGCGGCAGCAGGCCATCGGGCAGCTGCTCTCCGGCGCGAAAACCGTTGCGGCGGAACTGACCGCGCTGGTGCACGACAACGAGGAGCAGATCGGTCCCGCGCTGACCAACCTCAATGCCTCCATCGATCTGCTCAATGCCAACCAGGCCAATATCTCCAAGACCCTGACCCTCGCCGCGCCGTTCTACGGGCTGTACGCGAACGTGCTGGGCACCGGCCGCTGGTTCGACGCGGTGATCACCAATCTGATCCCGCCGGCGCTGCCCGAGATTCCGGGCGACCGTGAGCCGATCCGGAAGATGGGAGGCTAGCCATGGCGAAGAATCCGCTCACCGCCCTGCAGGCGGCCAGTCCCAAGAGCAAGCTCATCGCGGGCGTGGCGGCCCTGGCGGTGCTGCTGGCCGCGGTCGGCTGGTGGGGCTGGGACAAGCTCAACACCACCACCATCACCGCGTATTTCGATCGCTCCGTGGGCATTTACGAGGGCTCGGATGTGCGCATCCTCGGCGTGCCGGTCGGCAAGGTCGACTCGGTCACCCCGGAGGGCGAGCAGGTCAAGGTCGTCATGTCGGTGGATCGTAAGTTCGATGTCCCCGCCGATGCCAAGGCCGCGCAGATCACGCCGTCGGTCGTCTCGGACCGGTACATCCAGCTGGCCCCCGCCTACAAGGACGGGCCCAAGATGGGGCGCAATGCCACCATCCCCAAGGACCGCACCGCGACCCCGGTCGAGGTGGACCGGCTCTACAAGAGCATCACCGAACTGTCGGATGCGTTGGGCCCCAATGGCGCCAACAAGGACGGCGCGGTGAACGAACTGGTGCGCACGACCGCGCAGAACCTCTCCGGCAACGGCGAGGCGCTCGCCAACAGCTTCACCCAGCTGTCGAAGGCCGCTGCCGCACTGTCAGATTCGCGCACCGACATCTTCGACACCGTGAAGAATCTGCAGGAGTTCGTGCAGATGCTCGGCGAGAACGACGCGCAGGTACGGACTTTCAATACCCAGCTGGCCTCGCTGACCGGGTTCCTCGCCAGTGAGCGCCAGAACCTCGGCGACGCTTTGAATCTGCTGTCCATCGCCCTGGGCGATGTGGCCCGGTTCATCGACGACAACCGGGAACTGGTGCAGTCCAATGCCGAAGCGCTGACCAAGCTCACCCAGACCCTCGCCGATCAGCGCGATGATCTGGCCACCGCGCTGCCGCTCATTCCGACCGCGCTGAGCAATCTCATCAATGTGCACAACGGTGAGACCGGCACCCTCGATATGCGGCCCAACTTCACCGATCTGCAGGACCCGTTCGGCGTGCTGTGCAAGATGCTGGACCTGGGCAAACTGCGGCCGGGCGATCCGAAGTTCGATGCCATCACGCGGCAGATGCAGCCCATCCTGGACCACTGCAAGATCATTACCGACCAGCTCACCGCGGGCGTGAAGACGCCGACGCTGATCCTCCCGTTCGGCATCCTCAGCGGGGACAACGAACAGCGCAATGTGGTTCCGGGCACCGTGCCGGGCAATGAGTCCGATGCGCTGCCGCCGTCCGAGGGAGGTGGCCAGCGGTGACCCGCCTCGCCCCGAAAAGACTTGCCCTGACCGCCGTTTCGCTCGGCGCGGTGACGCTGCTGGCCTCCGGCTGCGGCGGCGTGTCCAGCATTCCGCTGCCCGGCGGCGCGGATGTGGGCTCGAATCCGCTGCACATCGACATCCACTTCTCCGATGTGCTGGACCTGGTACCGCAGTCGACGGTGAAGGTGGACGGCGTCGCGGTCGGGCGGGTCGACAAGATCGAGCTCGCCCCGGACGGGTGGACGGCCAGCGTGAAGACCGTCGTGAAGAACGACGTCAACCTGCCCGCCAATGCCCGGGCCGAGGTGCGCCAGTCCAATCTGCTCGGCGAGAAGTTCATCGAATTGTCCGCGCCCGCCAATGATCCCGAGACGGCCAAGCTGAAGGACGGGGCCACCATCCCGGTCCAGAACACCCGCACCGCCACCGAGGTGGAGCAGGTGCTGGGCGCCCTCTCGCTGCTGCTCAATGGCGGCGGCGTGGCGCAGCTGCAGCCCATCGTGGTGGAGCTGAACAAGACCCTGGAGGGCCGCGAGGGCAAGGTGCGCTCCCTGCTGGAGCAGGCCAACACCCTCATCGACGGGCTCAATCAGCAGGTCGACGACATCACCCGCGCCCTGGACGGGCTGGCCACGCTGAGCTCGCGCGTGGGCACTCAGACCGAGCAGATCTCCAAGATCCTCGACGAGCTGCCGCAGGGCATCCAGATCCTCAATGAACAACGGCCGCAGCTGATTCAGCTGCTGGCCCAGCTGGATCGGGTGGGCCAGGCCGGATTCGACATCCTGGACAAGTCCAAGGACGACCTCATCACCGACCTGTCCTCGCTGCGCCCGACGCTGCAGGAACTCGGCAGCTCCGCCGGTGACCTGGTCACCGCGTTCCCGCTCATCCCCACCTATCCGTTCCCGGACGAGGCCATCAAGTCCGCGTTCGGCGGTCAGGTCAACACCTGGCTGTCGGTGGACCTGGAGATCGGCACCCTGCTGTCGAATCTCGGCGTGGGCAAACCGGATCCGGTATACCTCCCGCCGAACGGCCGGCAGGTGAACGTGGATCCGTCCAACCCGTACTACAACGGCAACGGTCCGCGCGGCGGCTGGCCCACCATCTCGCTGCTGCCGCTGCCGCCGACCGTGGTGCGCCCGGCCGGGCAGCCCGGTCCCACCGATCCGCTGGGGACGATTCTCGAGCAGCTGGGAGTGGGTGGTCCGCGATGACGAAACTGGTGCGCTATCAGCTGATCGCCTTCGGGCTCATCGCCGTGCTCGGCGTCGCCTTCGTCGGCGCCAAGTACGTGCGGCTGGACAATATGCTCGGCTTCGGCCTCTACCGGGTGACGCTGCAGATGCCGGAGACCGGCAATCTGTCCAAGGGCGCCGAGGTCACCTATCGCGGCGTCCCGGTCGGCCGGGTCGGCGATCTGGACATCACCCCCGACGGGGTGGTCGTCACCCTCGAAATGGATTCCGGCAAGCCGAAGATCCCGCTGAGCGCGCAGGCCGTGGTGGCCAACCGCTCCGCCATCGGCGAGCAGTACGTGGATCTGCAGCCCACCAGCTCCGGGGCGCCGTACCTGAAGGACGGCTCGGTCATCGTGGGCGCGCAGCTGCCCATCCGGGTGGAGACCCTGCTGGGCAGCGTCGACCACTTCGCCAGCACCACCGATCTGGTGGCGTTGTCGACCACCATCACCGAGCTCGGCAAGGCCTTCGACGGCAAGGGCGACGATCTGCAGATCCTGGTGGACTCGCTCAACAAGTTCAGCCAGACCGGCGTCGAGAACCTGCCGCAGACCTTGGATCTGATCCGGCAGGCCCGGACCGTGCTGCAGACCCAGGAGGAGCAGTCCCCGGCCATCCGGCAGTTCTCCGACGGCCTGGATCAGCTTGCCGCGCAACTGCGTTCCAATGATCCCGATATCCGCCGCCTGATCGGCACGGGCACCGATTCCGGCGATCAGATCCGCCGGCTGCTGGCCGAGAGCGGCCCGGCGCTGACCACGGATCTGACCAATCTGCGCACCCTGCTGATCGCCATCTCACCCAAGTTCTACGCCCTGGGCCCGGTGCTGCAGATGCTGCCGCTGCTGTCCATCGGCGCCTCGGCCACCGCCCCCGGCGACGGCACCACCCACTTCGGCCTGGTCCTGGAGACCAACAATCCGCCGGCCTGCACCGTGGGTTACGAAGGCACCCAGCAGATCCTGGCCGAACAGAAGGCCCAGAACCCGAACTTCGACGACTCCCGCGACGACTTTCCGTTCAACACCAATGCGAAATGCCTTGTCCCGCAAGGCAGCGAGACCGCGGTGCGCGGCGGTGAGCGGGCCGAGCTGGCCGATCCCAGCGTGCCGCAGCCGTGGGACGACAAGCCGAAGTACGACCCGGACAAACTCAACCTGAACCCGGTGGCGACCCAACTGGCCACGCTCATGGGCGTCACCCCGAAGCGGTGACGTACCGAGCCGAGGGCACGTCGCACCGGGCGGAAAGTATGGTGGCGGCGTGAGCCAGCAAAAGGACAGCGAACAGGGCGCGAAGCTCGAGAGAACGACGGAACCCACCGTCGCCGAGCCCGCTCGCCCGTCCGATTCGGCAGGCGGTTCGCGCAATCCCGTGACCGTGGCCGCGATCGGCCTGCTGGCCATCGCGGCGGTGGCCGCCGCCTGGTTCGGCGGCACCTGGATCGTGGACGGGCTGCTGCACGACCGGCCGCGCGCCCAGGCCCGCGAGGCCGCCCTCAGCGATGCCCAGCAGGCGGCGGTGAACCTCATGTCGTTCGATCCGGACGATGTCGACGGCTCCCTGAAGACCATGATCTCGTCCACCACCGGGCAGCTGCACGATGAGCAGACCAAGGACCTCGATTCGCTGAAACAGCAGGTCACCGAGGCCAAGACGCGTATGTCGGCGACCGTCGAGGGCTCCTCGCTGACCTCCTTGAACAGCGAGCTCGACCATGCCGGGGCCTTCGTGGTCCTGAAGATCACCCGCAGCTGGCCCGGCGGCCAGCCCGCCACCTTCCTGCAGTCCTGGTCCCTGGACATGGTCAAGGTCGGCGACACCTGGAAGGCCGAGAAGGCGCAGAACCTCGGCGAGCCCATCCAGCTCGACTCCGGCGGCGCGGCCCTGCAGCAGCAGCCCGCCACCGAGGCGCCCGCACCGGCGCCGACCACCGCACCGACCCCCGCGCCGGGCAACTAGCAGGGAGTGACCATGGCCAACAAACGCCCCGTCAACCGGGTCACCTCGAAGCGCCGCCCGGCCGCCCAGCGCAGTACCGGCAACCGCGTCACCGCCGCCGACGTCCAGGCCGCCGAGCGGCCCGCCGCGTCGGCGGGGCACGCGCCGAAATCCGGCCGTGCCGCCATGGCCGCCCGGATGAAAAAGGTCACCGACCGGAAGCCGAAGCCCGAGCCGGGCGGCCCGGCGCGGAACTGGCGCACCGCCGCCCTCTGCGGCGGCGCGGCGCTCGTCCTCGCGCTCGTCGCCGTGGTCGGCTTCCTGCGCCCGGGCGCCGACGACAGCAATCTGGCCTATGTCGACAATGGCGCCACCGACGAGGTGAAGGCCGCCGCCCAGCACGCCCTCACCACCATCTACGGCTACAGCGCCAAGGACATCGACAGCTTCCGCGACAGCGCCCGCAAGGTCATGACCGGCAAGATGCTCGACGAGTTCAATGCCGACAAGACCCTCGACACCGGCATCGACGCGATCAAGCAGACGCAGACCGATACCAAGGCCACCGCCGACCCCATCGGTGTGACGCTGCTGACCGGCGATCACGCCGAACTGCTGGTGAACCTCAATATCGAGGCGGTCAAGGACGGCAACCCGCAGCCCCTGGCCTCGGGGCCGATCGTGCTGCGCATGGAGAAGCGCGACGGCGCCTGGCTGGCCTCGGAGATCGCCGACAAGTGATCTTGTAGCGGGGCAGGGGAACTCGCAATTGTCAACTCGCTCCGCCACTTGACGAGTTTGGCCGGAGCCGTCACGCTATTCACAACAGCGGCGGCTGTCACAGGGGAAACAGACGCCGACGAGGCCCGGCACATCGCAGCCAGCGGACGCCGGGGACCGGTCGGCCCACGGCGCGGACGTCGTCACGAGACGGTTCGGATCACCGTTGTGAACGGTGTGGACATCGTCACGGACACGCTTCGGCGCGTTAGCCCTCCGGGGATCACCGCGGGTGGTACTTTGACACCCCCGTAGGTTTGGGTGTAGTTTTGGACGTTGCGCTGGCTGCCTCCTGTCCATACCTTGATCGCATCGACGAAAGTTCCACCTTCCGGTGTTACTTCCGCTGTTTGCTGTTCGGGTTTCGTTCGGGTCGTAACCAGCGGAATTCGTAGCAGACAAGCGACGGTCGCGGACCACCACGCGACGCGCGTGAGGTGCTGGAAGGACGCATCTTGGCAGTCTCCACCCAGACCAAGGCCGGTATTCCCGGAGCCCCGAAGCGGGTGTCTTTCGCGAAGATTCGTGAGCCTCTCGAGGTTCCGGGCCTTCTCGATCTACAAACCGAATCATTCGCATGGCTCGTCGGCGCATCGGATTGGCGGGAGCGCGCCACGGCGCGCGGCGACGTCAACCCGGTCGGCGGTCTCGAGGAGGTGCTCGAGGAACTCTCGCCGATCGAGGACTTCTCCGGCTCCATGTCCCTGTCCTTCTCCGACCCGCGCTTCGAAGAGGTCAAGGCCTCCATCGAGGAGTGCAAGGACAAGGACATGACCTACGCGGCGCCGTTGTTCGTCACCGCGGAGTTCATCAACAACAACACCGGTGAGATCAAGTCTCAGACGGTCTTCATGGGCGATTTCCCGATGATGACCGACAAGGGCACGTTCATCATCAACGGCACCGAGCGCGTCGTCGTCTCGCAGCTGGTCCGTTCGCCGGGCGTGTACTTCGACGAGTCGATCGACAAGTCCACCGAGAAGACGCTGCACTCCGTGCGCGTCATCCCGTCCCGCGGCGCGTGGCTGGAGTTCGACGTCGACAAGCGCGACACCGTCGGCGTGCGCATCGACCGCAAGCGCCGCCAGCCGGTCACCGTGCTGCTGAAGGCGCTGGGCATGACCGCCGAGGAGATCACCGAGCGCTTCGGCTTCTCCGAGATCATGATGTCCACCCTGGAGAAGGACAGCACTCCGGGTCAGGACGAGGCGCTGCTGGACATCTACCGCAAGCTGCGTCCGGGCGAGCCGCCGACCAAGGAGTCCGCGCAGACCCTGCTGGAGAACCTGTTCTTCAAGGAGAAGCGCTACGACCTGGCCCGCGTCGGCCGCTACAAGGTCAATAAGAAGCTGGGCCTGAACCTCGACAAGCCGGTCACCGGTTCGGTGCTGACCAAGGAAGACATCGTCTCGACGATCGAGTACCTGGTCCGTCTGCACCAGGGCGATCGCCTGATGACCGCTCCGGGCGGGGCCGAGGTGCCGGTCGAGGTCGATGACATCGACCACTTCGGCAACCGTCGTCTGCGCACCGTGGGCGAGCTGATCCAGAACCAGATCCGGGTCGGCCTGTCCCGTATGGAGCGCGTCGTCCGCGAGCGCATGACCACTCAGGACGTCGAGGCCATCACGCCGCAGACCCTGATCAACATTCGCCCGGTGGTGGCCGCGATCAAGGAGTTCTTCGGAACCTCGCAGCTGTCGCAGTTCATGGACCAGAACAACCCGCTCTCGGGTCTGACCCACAAGCGCCGCCTGTCGGCGCTGGGCCCGGGCGGTCTGTCCCGTGAGCGCGCCGGCCTGGAAGTCCGCGACGTCCACCCCTCGCACTACGGCCGCATGTGCCCGATCGAGACCCCGGAAGGCCCGAACATCGGCCTGATCGGCTCGCTCTCGGTGTACGCGCGGGTCAACCCGTTCGGTTTCATCGAGACCCCGTACCGCAAGGTCGAGAACGGCCGCGTCACCGATGAGGTCAAGTACCTCACCGCCGACGAGGAGGACCGCGAGGTCCGCGCCCAGGCGAACTCGCCGGTCGACCGCGACGGCAACTTCCTCGAGGAGAAGGTCCTCGCGCGCCGCGGCAACGAGGAGATGGAGTACGTCGCCCCGACCGAGGTGACCTACATGGACGTCTCGCCGCGCCAGATGGTGTCGGTGGCGACCGCCATGATCCCGTTCCTCGAGCACGACGACGCCAACCGTGCCCTCATGGGCGCGAACATGCAGCGTCAGGCCGTGCCGCTGATCCGTTCCGAGTCGCCGCTGGTCGGCACCGGTATGGAGCTGCGCGCCGCCGTCGACGCCGGTGACGTGGTCGTGAACCAGAAGGCCGGTGTGGTGGAAGAGGTTTCGGCCGACTTCATCACCGTCATGCACGACGACGGCACCCGCCGCTCGTACCGCCTGCGCAAGTTCGAGCGCTCCAACCAGGGCACCTGCGCCAACCAGCGTCCGATCGTGGACGAGGGCATGCGGGTGGAGGCCGGGCACGTGCTCGCCGACGGCCCCTGCACCGAGAACGGTGAAATGGCGCTCGGTAAGAACCTGCTCGTGGCGATCATGCCGTGGGAGGGTCACAACTACGAGGACGCGATCATCCTGTCGCAGCGCCTCGTGGAAGAGGATGTGCTCACCTCGATCCACATCGAGGAGCACGAGATCGACGCCCGCGACACCAAGCTCGGTGCCGAGGAGATCACCCGGGATATCCCGAACGTCTCCGACGAGGTCCTCGCCGACCTCGACGAGCGCGGCATCGTGCGCATCGGCGCCGAGGTCCGTGACGGCGACATCCTGGTCGGCAAGGTCACCCCGAAGGGCGAGACCGAGCTGACCCCCGAGGAGCGCCTGCTGCGCGCGATCTTCGGTGAGAAGGCCCGCGAGGTCCGCGACACCTCCCTGAAGGTGCCCCACGGTGAGTCCGGCAAGGTCATCGGCGTGCGCGTGTTCTCGCGCGACGACGACGACGATCTGCCCCCGGGCGTCAACGAGCTGGTCCGCGTGTACGTGGCCCAGAAGCGCAAGATCCAGGACGGCGACAAGCTCGCCGGTCGCCACGGCAACAAGGGCGTCATCGGCAAGATCCTCCCCGTCGAGGACATGCCGTTCATGCCCGACGGCACCCCGGTCGACATCATCCTCAACACCCACGGTGTGCCGCGTCGTATGAACATCGGCCAGGTGCTGGAAACCCACCTGGGTTACATCGCCAAGACCGGCTGGCAGGTCGAGGGCGCTCCGGACTGGGCCAAGAACCTCCCCGAGGAGATGCTCGGCCAGGAAGCCGACACCAATATCGCCACCCCGGTGTTCGACGGTGCGCGTGAGGACGAGCTGACCGGTCTGCTGGGTTCCACCCTGCCGAACCGCGACGGCGAGCGGATGATCAACGACGACGGCAAGGCGGTGCTGCTCGACGGCCGCTCCGGCGAGCCGTTCCCGTACCCGGTGGCCGTGGGCTACATGTACATCCTGAAGCTGCACCACCTGGTCGACGACAAGATCCACGCGCGTTCGACCGGCCCGTACTCCATGATCACGCAGCAGCCGCTGGGTGGTAAGGCGCAGTTCGGTGGTCAGCGCTTCGGTGAAATGGAATGTTGGGCCATGCAGGCCTATGGCGCGGCCTACACGCTGCAGGAACTGCTCACCATCAAGTCCGATGACGTGGTCGGCCGCGTGAAGGTCTACGAGGCCATCGTCAAGGGCGAGAACATTCCGGAGCCGGGTATTCCGGAGTCGTTCAAGGTGCTCTTGAAGGAGCTTCAGTCGCTGTGCCTCAACGTGGAGGTGCTGTCCTCGGACGGCGCGGCCATCGAGATGCGCGACGGCGACGACGAAGACCTCGAGCGTGCTGCGGCGAACCTGGGTATCAACCTGTCCCGCAACGAGGCTGCGACGGTCGACGACCTGGCGCAGTAAGAGCGATCGGTCCGGGAACACTTTCCGGCATTCGAAAAGTGTTCCCGGGCAACGGATTTAGCGAACTTTTGCTCATACTCAACCCGAACAGGGGAAAGGAAGTTACGTGCTAGACGTCAACTTCTTCGATGAACTCCGGATCGGCCTGGCCACCGCTGAAGACATCCGCAACTGGTCTTTCGGTGAGGTCAAGAAGCCGGAGACCATCAACTACCGCACGCTGAAGCCGGAGAAGGACGGCCTCTTCTGCGAGAAGATCTTCGGTCCCACCCGGGACTGGGAGTGCTACTGCGGTAAGTACAAGCGCGTCCGCTTCAAGGGCATCATCTGTGAGCGCTGTGGCGTCGAGGTGACCCGCGCCAAGGTGCGCCGTGAGCGGATGGGCCACATCGAGCTGGCCGCGCCGGTCACCCACATCTGGTACTTCAAGGGCGTGCCGTCGCGCCTGGGCTACCTGCTCGACCTGGCTCCCAAGGATCTGGAAAAGATCATCTACTTCGCCGCCTACGTGATCGTGGGCGTCGACGAGGAGCTGCGCCACAACGAGCTCTCCACTCTCGAGGCCGAGATGGAGGTCGAGAAGAAGCAGGTCGCCGACCAGCGCGACGCCGACCTGGAGGCGCGCGCCCAGAAGCTGGAAGCCGATCTGGCCGAGCTGGAGGCCGAGGGCGCCAAGTCCGACGTGCGCCGCAAGGTCAAGGACGGCGGCGAGCGCGAAATGCGCCAGCTGCGCGACCGCGCCCAGCGCGAGCTGGATCGTCTCGACGAGATCTGGACCACCTTCACCAAGCTGTCGGTCAAGCAGCTCATCGTCGACGAGGTGCTCTACCGCGAGCTGCAGGACCGCTACGGCGAGTACTTCACCGGCGCCATGGGTGCCGAAGCCATCCAGAAGCTCATGGAGAACTTCGACATCGAGGCCGAGGCCGAGAACCTGCGCGAGACCATTCGCACGGGCAAGGGCCAGAAGAAGCTGCGCGCCCTCAAGCGCCTGAAGGTCGTCGCCGCGTTCCAGACCAACGGCAACTCGCCGATGGGCATGGTTCTCGACGCCGTGCCGGTGATCCCGCCGGAGCTGCGCCCGATGGTGCAGCTGGACGGTGGCCGCTTCGCGACCTCCGACCTGAACGACCTGTACCGCCGCGTCATCAACCGCAACAACCGCCTGAAGCGCCTCATCGATCTCGGCGCCCCCGAGATCATCGTGAACAACGAGAAGCGCATGCTGCAGGAGTCGGTGGACGCGCTGTTCGACAACGGCCGTCGTGGCCGGCCGGTCACCGGTCCCGGTAACCGTCCGCTCAAGTCGCTGTCGGATCTGCTCAAGGGCAAGCAGGGTCGTTTCCGTCAGAACCTGCTCGGCAAGCGCGTCGACTACTCCGGCCGTTCGGTCATCGTGGTCGGCCCGCAGCTGAAGCTGCACCAGTGCGGTCTGCCCAAGCTGATGGCGCTCGAGCTGTTCAAGCCGTTCGTCATGAAGCGCCTGGTGGATCTGAACCACGCGCAGAACATCAAGTCCGCCAAGCGGATGGTGGAGCGGCAGCGTCCCCAGGTGTGGGATGTCCTCGAAGAGGTCATCGCCGAGCACCCGGTGCTGCTGAACCGTGCGCCCACCCTGCACCGCCTGGGTATCCAGGCCTTCGAGCCGCTGCTGGTCGAGGGCAAGGCCATCCAGCTGCACCCGCTCGTCTGTGAGGCGTTCAACGCCGACTTCGACGGTGACCAGATGGCCGTGCACCTGCCGCTGTCGGCGGAGGCGCAGGCCGAGGCCCGCATCCTCATGCTGTCCTCGAACAACATCCTGTCGCCGGCGTCGGGCCGCCCGCTCGCCATGCCGCGTCTGGACATGGTGACCGGTCTCTACTACCTGACCCGCCTGGAAGAGGGCGCCAAGGGCGAGTACCGGGCCGCCACCAAGGACGAGGCCGAGTTCGGCGTCTACTCCTCGCCCGCCGAGGCGCAGATGGCCGTGGACCGCGGTGAGCTCACCGTGCGTTCGCTGATCAAGGTCCGCCTGACCGATCAGCGCCCGCCCAAGGACGTCGAGGCCGAGCTGTTCCCGAACGGCTGGCAGCGCGGCGATGCGTGGACCACCAAGACCACGCTGGGTCGCGTGCTCTTCAACGATCTGCTCCCCGGTGACTACGCGTTCATCGACGAGCCGATGCCGAAGAAGCGCCAGGCCGCGATCATCAACGATCTCGCCGAGCGCTACCCGATGATCGTGGTGGCGCAGACCGTCGACAAGCTGAAGGACGCGGGCTTCTACTGGGCCACCCGTTCCGGCGTCACCGTCTCCATGTCGGACGTGCTCGTTCCGCCGGAGAAGGCGGAGATCATGGAGCGCTACGAGGCGCAGTCGGATCAGATCGAGAAGAAGTACCAGCGTGGTGCGCTCGATCACCAGGAGCGCAACAACGCCCTGGTCAAGATCTGGCAGGAAGCGACCGAAGAGGTCGGTAAGGCGCTGCGCGCGCACTACCCGGCCGACAACCCGATCATCACGATCGTCGACTCGGGCGCGACCGGTAACTTCACCCAGACTCGTACCCTCGCCGGTATGAAGGGTCTGGTCACCAACCCGAAGGGTGAGTTCATCCCGCGGCCGATCAAGTCCTCCTTCCGTGAGGGCCTGACGGTGCTGGAGTACTTCATCAACACCCACGGTGCGCGAAAGGGTCTGGCCGACACCGCGCTTCGCACCGCCGACTCGGGTTACCTGACCCGTCGTCTGGTGGACGTGTCGCAGGACGTCATCGTGCGCGAGACCGACTGTGGCACCGAGCGCGGCATTGTCGTCCCGATCGCGGAGAAGCTGGCCGACGGCACCATCATTCGTGATGCGCACGTCGAAACCTCCACCTACGCCCGGACTTTGGCCGCCGACGCGGTCGACGCCAACGGCAACGTGGTGGTCGAGAAGGGCCACGACCTGGGCGATCCCGCCCTGGAGGCGCTGCTCGAGGCCGGCATCACCGAGGTGAAGGTCCGCTCCGTGCTGACCTGCACCACCGGCACCGGCGTCTGCGCCACCTGCTACGGCCGCTCCATGGCGACCGGCAAGCTGGTCGACATCGGCGAGGCCGTCGGTATCGTCGCCGCGCAGTCCATCGGTGAGCCCGGTACCCAGCTGACCATGCGTACCTTCCACCAGGGTGGTGTCGCCGGTGACGACATCACGGGTGGTCTGCCCCGCGTGCAGGAGCTCTTCGAGGCTCGTGTGCCCAAGGGCAAGGCCCCCATTGCCGAGGTGTCGGGCCGGGTGCGCCTGGAAGACGACGACCGCTTCTACAAGATCACGATCATTCCGGACGACGGATCGGACGAGGTCGTGTACGACAAGCTGTCGAAGCGTCAGCGTCTGCGGGTGTTCAAGCACGAGGACGGTTCCGAGCGCCTGCTCGCCGACGGCGATCACGTGGATGTCGGCCAGCAGCTGCTGGAGGGCTCCGCCGATCCGCACGAGGTGCTGCGCGTCATGGGCCCGCGTCAGGTGCAGATCCACCTGGTCCACGAGGTCCAGGAGGTGTACCGCTCGCAGGGTGTGTCCATCCACGACAAGCACATCGAGGTGATCGTCCGCCAGATGCTGCGCCGCGTCACCATCATCGATTCGGGTGCGACCGAGTTCCTCCCGGGTTCGCTGGTGGAGCGCGCCGAGTTCGAGGGCTCGAACCGTCGCGTGGTGTCCGAGGGCGGCGAGCCGGCCTCGGGTCGCCCGGTCCTCATGGGTATCACCAAGGCGTCGCTCGCGACCGATTCGTGGCTGTCGGCGGCCTCCTTCCAGGAGACCACCCGCGTGCTCACGGACGCCGCGATCAACTGCCGCTCCGACAAGCTGATCGGCCTGAAGGAGAACGTGATCATCGGCAAGCTGATCCCGGCCGGTACCGGTATCAACCGCTACCGCAACATCCAGGTCCAGCCCACCGAGGAAGCCCGCCAGGCCGCGTACGCGGTGCCGTCCTACGACGACACCTACTACACCCCGGACGGCTTCGGCACCACCACCGGCGCCGCCGTGCCGCTGGACGACTACGGCTTCAGCGACTACCGCTAAGCCCTAGTTAGGCAAGAACGAACACTCGGCCCCCGCTCCTGAACGGAGCGGGGGCCGAATGCGTTTGGTCCGGAGTAACCTGCTGATATGACTGCCGCCCAGCACATCAATGAGCCGATCCGGAGTCGGTTGGTGTCGCTGCCGGTACCGCCGTCAGGTGGATTCACCGCCGAGGACCTTCCGCGTCTGATAGAAGTGGTCGATGGCCGCTTCGAGCTGCTGGACGGTGAAGTCATGATGATGGCGCCCGCCACGCACTGGCACAACGAGGTCATCGATATTCTCAAGCACTCGCTACGCGCCATCGCGCCGCATGAGTTCGTGATCGCGACGGAGCAGGGCATCAATCTCGGGTCCAGCGTGCCGGAGCCCGACGTGCTAGTGGTTTCGCGGGACGCGGTGCATTCTCAAAGCCTGGTATTCGAACCTGCGGATGTTCATCTCGCCGTCGAAGTGGTGTCGCAGGGAACTCGGACGAAGGATCGGAAGCTGCGCCCATTGCAGTATTCCGAGGCCGGGATCAAGTGCTTCTGGCGTGTGGAGAACGAGGACGACGCGATCGTTGTCTACACGTTCGAGCTGCTTCCCGAAGGTGGTTACGCGCCGACCGGCGTCCATCGGACCCGGGTGAAGGTCGATCGGCCTTTTGCCGTCGATATCGAATCGCCCGAAGTAACTTGGTGATTCCTCTATAGGGGGTTCAAGTGTCGACACAGCGCTTCGGCTCGGTGGCCACGCTCGGTGGCGTGTTGCTGGCGGTGGCGGCAGCTGGCGTGGGGAGTGCGGCTCCGGTGGAGGATGATGACCTCGGCGGGTGCTTTCGCGGTGGCGTGATGACCGCGGAGCGGGTGCCGGGGACCGGGAGTGCGGGGCAGAGTATTCGGCGGACGGCCGAGGTGTGGGAGTGTTCCAGTCCGCTGCTGCCCGGCATCGTCTCGGGGCGGTTCTATGCCGAATTGCCTTGGCGCGGCGATGTGGTGCACACGTCGGGCCGGTTCGACTGGTCGGATGGCAGCGTGAGTCTGGTGACCGGGCTGCCGAATACGTTGTGGGAGATCTATTCCGGCCCGGGGAGTGGGCATGTGCTGCAGTTCGAGCTCGCCATGGCGATGAACGGGAATTGGTATTACTCCGACAACGCCATGGCGATCGACTCGCTGGGGTTCGTGCGCTAGCGCGGCTGGGGTTCCGGGAGGGCTTCGAAGGCCGGGCGGATGGTGTTGGCCGCGCCGGGGACGAGGGATTCGGCGTAGGTGAGGGCGGCGTCCACGGCGGGCTGGCCGCCGGACTGCTGGAGGCCCACGAACGCGCCGATGATCGCGCCCACGGTGGTGGTGATCGGGATGGTGATGAAGTCCAGGACGAACAGGCCCGCGGGGAAGCCGAGGACGAAGCCGATGGCGCCGCCGATGGCCGCGCCGGTGAGGACGCCGGGCAGGTTGGCCTGGACGACGTCGAAGAACTGCTGCTGGGCGTTGATGTCGCGCAGCGGGGTCTCGGACTGGTTGGCGGGAGTCAGGGTGAGACGGCGACCGCCGTCCTCGATGACCGGGGCCAGGTCGAGAGTCTTGCCGGCTACCTCGTATTTCAAAGGCAGCGTGGCGACTTCGAGACCGGCGTCGTCGGTGACGAGCACCGCTTCGCCGTCCCAGGTGGCGAGGAAGCGGCCCGCCTGCAGCGTGCTGACGGCGGCGCGCTTGTCCTCGGTCAGCGCCACCTGGTAGGCGATTGCGTGATCGGTGCCCTCGACCTTCAGGGCCGGTTGTTCCGGGGCGGGCGCGGCGGTCGCGGTGCCTGCGGTGACCGCGGCCATCACGCAAAGGAGCGCGGGCGCAATCGTTTTGGTGAATCCCATGCTGGTTTCTCTCCCGTTGCGGGCCTGCGGACCCGTGGTTTGCCGATGAAGGTACCCGTATCGGAAGGAGATCGAAAGTCGCGCGGCGCATATGCGCACCCGGAGGTAGCGGCCGGATAGCGCTGGTGGCCCGCACGAGACGGCCGGTCCACCCCGGGTCGGGGCGGACCGGCCGCAGGTCACGCGGCGGCAGGGTCGCTGATCGGTGCGGCTTCCGCTGTCGCGGTGGTGGTTTCGGCGGGCTCGCCGAGCTTCACGACCACGACGCCGATGAGAATCAGTGCGCCGCCGAGCAGTTGGATGGGCCGGGGGGTCTGGCCGAGCAGGGCCCAGGCGAAGACGATGGCGGCCAGCACCTCGGTGAGTGCGACGAAGGAGGCCAGGCGGGAGCCGAGTCGCCGCGCACCGGCGATGCCGGTCATGTAGGACAGCGAGGCCGTCACCACGCCGAGCGCGATAACCGGAGCCCACCAGGGGGTGGTGAAGCCCTGGAAGCTGACCTCCGCCGTGGCGGTGCGCATGGGCACGACCCCGGCCAGGCCGGCGATCAGGATGGCCAGGCCGCCGATGAGCAGACCGCTGGTGGCCAGCACCGATCCGGGCACCTCGGTATCGCCGCGAGCGGAGAGGATGAAGTACGCGGAGGCCCCGACCATGGCGCCCAGCGACCAGGCGATGCCGATCCAGCTGGTATCGACGCCGGAGATGAGGTCCAGCACCAGGATCAGGCCGACGACGGCGATGAGCGCGCCGAGCACGGTGACCCGGCCGGGCCGCTGCTGGTGGCGCAGCCACAACCAGACGATGACCGCGACGGGCGCGGTGTATTCGACGAGCAGCGCGACGCCGACGTCCATGTGCGCGACGGCGTTGAAATAGGCGAGCTGGGCGCCCGCGACCGCGAGCAGGCCGTAGCCGAGCAGCAGGGATGCGTTGCGGCGCAGCAGATTCCAGTTGCCGTGCAGCTGGTACAGGGCGATCGGCAGCAGCACCAGGCCGCCGAGCAGGACGCGCACGGTGACCACGGCCGCCGGACTCCAGCCCGCGTTCATGAGCCCGCGCGCCAGCGGACCGGACAGTCCGAACGACGACGCCGACAGCAGGGCGAAGAGCAGCCCGGCTCGAAGGTGGTTCCGAACTGGCGTGTCATGAGTCATCGTCGTCATGACTAATGACGCTAAGGCCGCCGGGTGTAATATGTCAACATGTCTTTTACCCATGACACCGGTGCGGCGCTGGCCGCCGCGGTGGAGCTGGTGAACTCGGCCGAGGATCCGGACACCATGACCGAAACCGGCCAGCTGAAAGACTTTTTCGTCCGGCACGGCTATACCGGCGCCCGTACCGGCGATGCCGCGGAGCTGGCCGCCGTGCGCGCCCAGCGCGCCCCCATGCGCCGACTGCTCACCGCCGACCGGGATACCGCGGTCGTGTTGGTGAACGACATCCTGGCCGGCCATCGCGCGGTGCCGCGGCTGGTGCGCCACGACGATCTCGACTACCACATTCACGCGGTCCCGCCGGAAGCCCCGCTGGATGTCCGCATCGCCGTCGAAACCGCCATGGCGATGATCGATTTGATTCGCGCCGACGAGCTCAGCCGCCTGTCCATCTGTGCGGACAGTTCCTGTGAGGGCATTGTTCTGGACTTGTCCCGCAACCGTTCTCGCCGCTATTGCAGCACCGCCTGCGGTAACCGCAACGCCGTCGCGGCCTATCGCGCCCGCAAGAAGTAGCGCGAACCAGACTGCGCTACACCGATTTCCGCTCCTCGATCCGATCGCTCAGTCCGTCCAGCAGGAGCGTCAGCCCGAATTCGAAGCTGCTGTCGGGCGCGGCGTTGTACTTCGTCGCGGCCGCGCGTTCGATGCGCGTGCGCAGGCGCGGGAACCCCATGGCGAGATCGGTGGCCTCGGCCATGGCCTCGGTCATGCGCGCTTCGGCATTGCCGCCGTCGCGGTTCAGCTTGCGGTTGAGCGAGATGGTGGCCGCCGCGCCGACGGAATTGCCGAGCACGAACATGAATACGCTCGCCGCCGCCTGATCGGCCTCGTCCTCGGTGAATCCGGCGCGCTCGAAGAGGTTCAGCATCAGGTCGTCGTGCCGGGATTTGTTGGGGCCGTAGAGCAGATAGCCGGACATGGCCTGCACGATCCACGGGTGCCGCATGATCATCCCGTACATGCCGTGGGCGACGGCTTCGGCGGCGGTGCGCCATTCCAGGAAGTCGACCTCCGGTAGTTCGATCTCCCCCCAGACCTCGTCGGTGGCCAGCCGGACCAGATTGTCCTTGTTCTTCACATGCCAGTACATGGCGGTGGCGGCCGCGTCGAGCCGCTTGCCCAGGCTGCGCATATTGAGCCCGTCCAGCCCCTCCGCATCGAGCAGTTCGATGGCGGTGCGGACGATCTGTTCCTTGGTCAGCGTATCCCGTGCCATGCCCCCACCCTAGGCCCCCACCAGGCGCTTTCACAAAGTTCAAGAAATGTCTTGTACTAAGTTCAAGTCATCGGTTACGGTACTTGCACAAAGTTCAAGACGGACCGGGAAGCCCGGTCCGCAGCAGAGAAGAGATCGCAATGAACGCCATCGTCGCCACCGTCCAGCTCGTCGCCGCCGCCGCTTTCGTGAGCATGCCGATCGTCCGCAACCGCTACGGCGCCGCCGCGATGGCCAAGGCCGAGGGCGAACTGGCCCGCCAGGGCGTGCGCACCACCGCCCTGCGCGAGAACGGCATGCGCTTCGACGCCAGCGGCCACGAGTGGTGGGCCCCCGGCGGCATCGCCACCCTGCTGGTCGTCATGGCGGGCCTGAACCTCGCCGGCTTCGACTGGATGCGCCCGGTCAACTGGGTCGTGCTCGCCGCCCTGTTCCTGGCCAACTGCGTGATCGTCTACAGCAACCTCACCGCCGTGCAGTCGGTGACCGCTGCCTTCGCCCGCAAGAACGATCCGGAACTCGCCCGCATCGACGTCCCCACCCTGATCAAGGTCGCCGAATCCGGCTTCCCCAACTGGACCTGGACCCTGCAGACCGCCCGCAACACCCTGGTCTTCGGCGGCTCCCTGCTCGGCCTGGCCGTCCTCGCCTTCGCCTGACCCGCGGTGTATCGGCGGGGCGGCGTGGGTATCTGGATCCTGTTAGCGTGCCCCTACGCTGTACGAGTCCTACGGGGGTCTGAAGAACCATGACGACCAAGACGCAGCCGACCGCGCGTCCCTATGATGTGGCGCTGGTCGGCGGCGGGATTATGAGTGCCACGCTCGGGATTCTGCTCCGGCATCTCGAACCGACCTGGTCGATCGCGGTGTTCGAACGACTGCCCGATGTGGCGCAGGAGGCTTCGGCGGCCTGGCACAACGCGGGGACCGGGCATGCCGGATTGTGTGAGCTCAACTACACCCCGGAAAAGCCGGACGGGTCCATCGATATCGCGAAGGCGATCACCGTCAATGAGCAGTTCCAGTTGAGCCGGCAGCTGTGGGCGACGCTGGTGGAGGCCGGAATCCTGCGCAAGCCGGAGTCTTTCATCAATCCGGTGCCGCATATGACCTTCGTACAGGGCGCGGAGGATGTGAACTTCCTGCGCAAGCGGCACGAAACCCTGTCCGCGCACCCCTTGTTCGCGTCCATGCGGTTCAGCGACAAGGTCGAGCGGATCGGGGACTGGGCGCCGCTGCTGACCGAGGAGCGCACGGGCGGCGAGCCCATTGCCGCCACGCACGACATCACCGGCAGCGATATCGATTTCGGGACGCTGACCGATCAGATGATCCACTACCTCGAACGATCCGGCGTCGCGGTGCATCGCCGCAACGAGGTGTGGGGGATGCGCAAGAACAATGACGGCTCCTGGCTGTTGAAGGTCCATCATTGGACCGATCGGGATCGCTTCACCTACAAGATGGATGCGCGTTTCGTCTTCGCGGGCACCGGCGGCTGGGCGCTGAAGTTGTTGCAGAAGGCGGGGATTCCGGAGGCGCGCGGCTACGGGCTGCTGCCGGTCAGCGGGCGGTTCCTGCGTTGCGACGCCCCGGAGGTGGTGGAACGCCACAATGCCAAGGTCTACGGCAAGGCCCCAGTGGGCGCGCCGCCGATGTCCATGCCGCACTTGGATACTCGTATCGTCGACGGCAAGCGGTCCGTGCTCTTCGGCCCGTACGCCGGTATCGATCCCCGATTCCTGAAGAACGGTTCGCTGCTCGATGCCCCGGCCTCGCTGCGCCCGCACAACCTGGGCCCGCTCGCCGGAATGATGAAGGACAATCTCGACCTCCTCTGGCTGCTGGTCTCCCAGGTGGCCGCCACGCGCAACAAGAAGCTGGCCACCCTGCGCGAATTCGCGCCGACCGCGAGCCTCGACGACTGGACCATGATCACCGCCGGGCAGCGCGCCCAGATCGTCAAACGTGATCCGGCTACCGGCCGGGGCGCGCTGCAATTCGGCACCGAAGTCATTACCGCGCAGGATGGTTCGATCGCGGCGGTGCTCGGGGCCTCGCCCGGCGCTTCCACCGCCCCGGCCATTCTGCTGGATCTGCTGGAACGCAGTTTCCCGCACCGCTGGCACTACTGGACGACGATCCTGCGCGAGCTCATCCCGACCTTCGGCCGCCCGCTGTCCGCCGATCCCAAATTCGCGCGCTACACCATGACCCGCACCGCGGAGACGCTCGGCCTGGCGGCGCCGGTCTCCGGCTGACCATGGACAAAGCCCTCCCACAGCCGGTATGAAATTTAGAACACGTTTCAATTTATCGGTTACAGGAGATGCGATGGACAGCGCCACCATGGGTGATCTGGTGATGGCCGGCTTCAAGAAGCTGGGCTTCATCCAGTACACCGGCATCGAGGCGGTGGAGTTCGCCAGCGGCCGCAATCTGGTGAACATCGCCCCGAAGCCCGAGCACCTCAACCACAATGGCGACCTGCACGCCGCGGTGCTCTTCGGCCTCGCCGAGACCGCCGCCATGGGCGCGTCCATCTCCGGCATCGTGGACCTCATGGGCGAGACCTTCATCGTGGCCCGCGACGGCAGGATCGAATACCTGGCCCGCGCCAAGGGGGAGAACGGGCCGTTCCTGGCCACCTCCGAGCTGACGGCGGAGACTATCGCCAAGACGCGTGCGGATATCGAGTCCCGCGCCGAGATCGAACTCGCGGTGCCGGTGCGCATTACCGACAACACCGGAAAGGCCGTCGCGGCCGCCGCCTTCACCGCCGTGATCCGCCCCCGTCGGAAGTAGCCCGGACAGCCGGGCGGCCCGAGGCATGGGGATGTGCCTCGGGCCGTCGCGTTTCCGGCTGCGGTATTTCAGCGCTCGCTGTCGAGCATCGCCATCTGCTCGGTGGCGTAGCGCTCACCGGCGACCCGGTCCGCGGGCGCGGCGGCCTCGATGGCGGCCAGTTCCGCCTCGGTGAGCCGGATATCCAGTGCGCCAACGGCTTCGGTCCAGCGTTCGGGACGTCGCGCGCCGATGACCGGCACGATGTCCTCGCCCCGTGACAGCGCCCAGGCAATGGCCAGCTGCGCCACGCTGACCCCGTGCCGGGCCGCGATCTCGGCGAGCGCGTCGACGAGACGCAGGTTGGCGGTGAGGTTCTCGCCCTGGAAGCGCGGGCTGTGGGCGCGGAAGTCGTTGGCGGCCAAGGGCTCCCCGGTGCGCAGCGAATCGCTCAGCAGACCCCGCGACAGCACGCCGTAGGCCGTGATGCCGATACCGAGTTCCCGTGCGGCGGGCAGTATCTCGGCCTCGATACCGCGGGAGATGAGCGAGTACTCGATCTGCAGATCGGCGATCGGATGCACGGCGGCGGCCCGCCGCAGCGTCTCCGCGCCGACCTCGGAGAGCCCGATGTGCCGCACGTACCCGGCCTTCACCATCTCGGCGATCGCGCCGACGGTCTCCTCGATCGGCACCGTGGGGTCCAGCCGGGCGGGCCGGTAGATGTCGATGTGGTCCACGCCGAGCCGCTGCAGCGAATAGGCGAGGAAGTTGCGCACCGCCTCCGGCCGGGTGTCCACGCCGCCGAAGCTGTTGTCGGGTCCGCGCAGCGCCCCGAACTTCACGCTGAGCTGGTAATCCTCGCGCTCGCGCTGGGCCAGCGCCCGTCGCAGCAGCCATTCGTTGTGGCCCGTGCCGTAGAAGTCCCCGGTGTCGATCAGGGTCGCCCCGGAGTCGAGCGCGGTGTGCACGGTGGCGATCGAGACGGCGTCGTCGCTGTCGCCGTACATGCCGGACATGCCCATCGCGCCGAGGCCGATACGGGATACCGCGGGCCCGGTCGTGCCGAGCGCGACGGTGGTGAGGGAGTTGGTCATGGCATTCACCCTGCGCCGTCGCAGCGGGAAATAGCAGGTACGGCCTATCGGGGGAGCGCCAATCCCTGGATCGCGGGCCCACGCTGCGGGACAGTGGAACGGTGAACCGCGACGAACTAGCCGACTTCCTACGCCGCCGCCGCGAAGCCCTGCAACCGGCCGCCGTGGGCCTGCCGCCCGGGCTGCGCCGCCGCACGCCGGGCCTGCGCCGCGACGAGGTGGCCATGCTCGCCGGCATGTCGACCGACTACTACACCCGCCTGGAGCAAGCCCGCGGGCCGCGTCCGTCGGCCCAGGTGCTGGCCGCCCTGGCCCGCACCCTGCGCCTGACCGACACCGAACGCGATCACCTCTATCACCTGAGCGGCCAGCAGCCGCCCGCCCACGGCGACACCCATGTCGGGCCCGGCATCCTGCACGTGCTGGCCAAACTCGACGACACCCCCGCCTGCGTCATCTCCGATATGGGCGAGGTGCTGGTGCAGAACCGCATGCACATCCTGCTGTCCGGCGATTTCACCCACGCCCGCGGCCTGGACCGCTGTATCCCCTGGCTCTGGTTCACCAGACCCGAAGGGCGCCTGCGCTTCCCGGAATCCGACCGGGAACTGCTCGCCCACAAGCACGTGTCCGACCTGCGCGCCACCGCCGCCCGCCGCGCCGGCGATGCCGATATCACCGAGCTCGTCGCCCGATTGCGGTCCGCCAGCCCGGAATTCGACGAACTCTGGCAGCGGCACGAGGTCGGCGACCGCACCGGACTGCACAAGCGCGTGCTCCATCCGGAAGTCGGTCTGCTGGAACTGATCTGCGAGCCGCTGCTCACCGCGAGCGCCACCCGCCATCTGCTGGTCTACTACCCGAAGCCCGGCACCGACACCCAGGAAAAGCTCGACCTGCTGCGCGTCATCGGCACCCAATCGCTGTCGTCACAGTGAGCGCGAACGGCCCCGGATCCATGGATCCGGGGCCGTTCGGCGGTTTCGGCGCTCAGCAGCGCCGCTTGCGCGGCTTCAGGTGCAGGCCGGGCAAGGGCGGCGCGGGAATGCGCTGCTCGGGGGTGTGCCCGGCGATATCCGGGAACCGATCGAGATCGTGGTTCTCCCAAGCATCGCGGGCCGCCTCGATCTCCTCGTGGCTGCGGGCCACGAAGTTCCACCACATCACCAGATCCTCGCCGAACGGCTCGCCGCCCAGGAACAGCACGTGCGCGCCCTCGGCGCTGGTGAGATGGATCTCGGGCCGGTCGCTGCCCAGGTAGAGCAGGGACTCGGGCTCGGCAGCGGTGCCGTCGGCGGTGATCGCGCCGTCGATGACCAGCAGCGCGTGCTCGAACTCCGGGTTCAGCGGAATCGATACCGCCGCACCGGCTTCGAGACGCAGATCGGCGCCGACAATGGGGGTGTAGGCGGTGGCCGGTGACTTGGCTCCGGCGAGTTCGCCGATGAGTACGGTGCCGTGCAGCCCGGGCAGTTCGAAGGCGGGCAGATCCCGGTGCTGCTCGAAATGCGGTGCCACCTCCCGGCTTTCACCGGGCAGTGCGATCCACAGCTGCAGGCCGCGCCCGGACTGGTGCCCTTCGACCCGGTACTCCGAATGCGCGATACCACGCCCGGAGGTCATAATGTTGAGCTGGCCGGGCCAGATCTCCACATCCGAGCCGACGCTGTCGCGGTGCCGGATGCGGCCGTCCAAAGGCCATGTGACGGTCTGCAATCCGATGTGCGGATGCGGATCGATATCGTGCCCTTCGGGTTTGGCGGGAGACCCGGAGCCGAAGTCGTCCAGGAAGCACCACGCGCCCACCGTGGGCAGATCCCGCTGCGGCAGCGACCGGTGCACGGTCACTCCGCGCACCCCGCCCAGCGGCACCTCGCGGGACGGGAAGAACACCGCGCGCGGCCCGGGCCGGCCGGAGGACTCGCACAGCGACTCCTCCGGCTTCAGCTCCAGGTCGCTCATGCCTGCGCCTCGCCGCGCGCGGCTCCGGCATGCGCGACGCGCGCTGTGTCGTCTGTTCGCTCGCTCACCGCTTGATGCCCTTGCCGACGACGTGCTCGTCGAATTCGGGATGCTTGTCCAACCAGCTCTTGATGAACGGGCAGCGCGGCACGATGGCGCGCCCGCGGGCGATCACATCGGTAATCGCGTCGTGGGCGAGCAGGGAACCGAGCCCTTTTCCACCGAAGGCATTGTCCACCTCGGTATGGACGAACACGGTGTCGTCGTCATCGCGCTCGCGATATTCGGCGAAGCCGGCGAGCGAGTTTCCGTACCACACCTCGTATCGGTGTTGCGCGTCGTTGCGAACGACGGCGGCCGCCACGGCCTGTTCGCTCATGGTTCAATTCTCCTTCCGCACCCGCACCGGATGTTTGCTCATAATCGACACGCGATTGAACGCGCCGATCGTGGTCGCGGCCCAGATGAGGACAGACATCTGGTCATCCGACAAGTGTTGCCGCGCAGCAGCATACTCATGCTCGAGGATTCCCTCATCGGGAAGCGCGGTGACGGCTTCGGCCAGGATCAGCGCCGCCTGTTCCTGTTCGGAATACAGGTTCGGGCTGCGCCGCCACGCAGCCAGCACGGCCAGTTGCTGCGATGTGACTCCGGCATCGAGCGCGGCCCGGTGGTGCACGTCCAGGCAGAAGGCGCAGCCATTCAGCTGGGATACGCGCACATTCACCAGTTCCATCACCGCCCGCCCCAAATCGACCGCGGCGGCGGCAGTGCGTACCGCCAGCGCGACATTGTTGAGCGCGTGGAAGACCTCGGGCGTCTGCTTGTCCAACCAGATCCGGTCGTGCATTACGGTCGACTGCATAGTGGAGGCATCGTAAGCCGAGAAAACGAACTGTGCCCTCCGGATTGCGAACAGCGGGGCGGAACGGCTGCTAAACGACCTGCAATACGATTTTCCCGCGGGCGCGGCCGGTCTCACCGTAGGCGTGCGCCTGCGCCGCCTCGGCCAGCGGCAGCACGGTGTCGATCTCGACCCGCAACTTGTCGTTGTCGACCAGATCCGCGATGGCGCGCAGGCCCGCCGAATCGACTTCGACGACCGTCCAGCCGATGTGCACGCCCCGCGCCGCCGCCGCCTCGGCATCGGGCACGTCATCGGGACCCGGCAGCGACACCAGATGGCCGCCGCGGCGCACCAACGGCAGTGAGCGCGTGCCGTAATCGCCCCCGAAGGCGTCCAGCACCACATCGACCTCGTCCACGGCCGCGGCGAAATCGACTGCGCTGTAATCGATCACCTCATCCGCGCCGAGGCTGCGCAGGAAATCGTGCTTCTCGGCGCGCGCTGTGCCGATCACATGGGCCCCGTGCGCCTTGGCGATCTGCACCGCGAGATGCCCGACGCCGCCCGCCGCGGCGTGAATCAGCACGCGCTGCCCGGGCCGCAGGCCCGCGGTGTCGATCAAGCCCTGCCAGGCGGTGAGCGCCGCCAGCGGCAGCGCGGCCGCCCGCACGTGATCGATCCGCCCGGGCTTGGCCGCGAAGTGCCGCGCCGGCGCGACTACGTACTCGGCGTAACCGCCCGCCTGCTGCGGGAAGCGCGGCATCCCGAACACCTCGTCACCGGGCCGGAACACGGTGACGCCCGGGCCGACGGCGGCGACGGTGCCGGAGACGTCCCAGCCCACGATCGGAATCTCGCCCCAGCCGATGAGCTGCCCGCTGGCGCGCGTCTTCCAGTCCACCGGATTCACACCCGCCGCGTGCACCCGCACCAGGATTTCGCCGAAACCCGGTTCGGGCCGATCGATCTCGGCGAGGGTCAGCGCCTCCGGCCCGCCCCATTCCCGAACGACAATGGCGCGCATGGTTTCTCCGCTGGTCACAGTGGGTTCCTTTCTCCGCTGATCGCCCCGATCGGGCGAGCGGAGACCAGATTGCCGTCCGGAGCACCCCGCCGGTACTGACCATTTGGACAACATATGACAGGATCTGGCCATGTCCGTCCTGCCGCATCGCGTCGTCGTGCTCGCGCTCGAAACCTCCCCCGTCTTCGAACTCGGCATTCCGCAGCGGGTTTTCGGATTCGCCGACGACGAGCACGACCCGCTCTACGAGGTCGAGGTATGCAGCATCGACGGGCGGCCGGTGCGCACCCACGACGGGATCCTGCTGGCCGTCGACCACGGCCCGGACATTCTGGCCACCGCGGACACGGTGATCGTGCCGCCCGTCGAGGACCTCGGCGACCTGCGGACCGGCGGGCCGCTGCCCGCGCCCCTCGCCGCGGCCTTCGCCCGCATCCGGCCGGGCACGCGCCTGGTGTCCTTCTGCACCGGCAGCTATGTGCTGGCCGCCGCGGGGCTGCTCGACGGTCTGCCGGCCACCACGCATTGGATGCGATCCGAGGAATTCCGCCGGGCCTATCCCCGCGTGCGCCTGGACGAGGATGTCCTGTTCGTCGACAGCGGTGACGTGCTCACCGCCGCCGGCGTCGCGGCGGGCGTGGATCTGTGTCTCTATCTGGTGCGCCGCGATCACGGTACGGCCGTCGCCAATCGGGCCGCCCGCCGTATGGTGGTCCCGCCCTGGCGCGACGGCGGTCAGGCGCAGTTCATCGAACGCCCCGTCCCCGCGCCCTCCACCGCCTCGACCGCTCCCACCCGGGCCTGGGTGCTCGATCGCCTCGAGGAACCGATCACCTTGGAGGACATGGCATCTCACGCTCGGGTGAGCGTGCGCACCTTCACCCGGCGCTTCCGCGACGAGGTCGGCACCACCCCCGGCCGCTGGCTGACCGCGCAGCGCCTGGAACGCGCCCGCGATCTGCTGGAGAACTCCGATCTGAGCATCGACCTGGTGGCACACCGTTCCGGCTTCGGCACCGGCAATTCGCTGCGCCAGCACATGCGCGCGGTCCTGGGCACCTCGCCGAATTCGTATCGCCGCACCTTCCGGGTGGCCTGAGTCGCCCGCGCCGGGACGCCGGTCACAGCGCCGCGGGGGAATAACCGCTCGCACCCCCTGGTTCGGTGTTGATCAGTACGGTTCCCTGCGATTCGGAGCAGCCATGAGCCTCTCTTCTGCCGACGCGAGTGTGCGCACCCGCGTGCAGATCCCGTTGACCTTCGCCGACGGTTACGCGACCACCGCCGAGGCGGTCACCTTCGACGGCTTGGCCGACGGCCGTGAACACCTCGCCCTGATCCTCGGCGATCCCGGCGAGACGCCGCTGGTCCGGCTGCACTCCGAATGCCTGACCGGCGATGTCTTCGGCTCCGCCCGCTGCGACTGCGGCCCGCAGCTGCGCGAGTCCGTGGAGCGCATTGCCGAGGTCGGCGGCATCCTGCTCTACCTGCGTCAGGAGGGCCGCGATATCGGGCTCTACAACAAGCTCGACGCGTACGCACTGCAGGACTCCGGCCTGGACACCTACCAGGCCAATACCGCCCTGGGCCTGCCGGAGGACGCCCGCGATTACACCGCGGCCGCCCAAATGCTCACGGCCCTGGGCGTTTCCGAGCTGGATCTGCTCACCAACAATCCGGACAAGCCGCGCCAGCTGACCGGGCTCGGCCTGACCGTGCGCGATATCGTGCCCACCGGAGTGCATTCCACGCCCGACAACCTGCGCTACCTGCGGGCGAAGGCCGAGCACACCGGCCACACCATCAGTCTGGCCGGTTAGCTTCGTTGCGGCGGGCTGTCGTTCGCGCCCAGCGTTATTCGCGCCCGGCCTGGGTGAAGTTCATATCGACGTAGCGGTCGCCGCTCACCTGCGCGGCGATCGGCTCCAAGGCGGCGAGCTCGTCGCCGGTGAGGGTCACGGTCGCCGCCGCGACATTCTCCGCGAGCCGGGTGCGGCTGCGGGTGCCCGGAATCGGCGCCACCGACAGGCCGTGCACCCCGGCGCGGGCGTGCACCCAGGCCAGCGCGACCTGGGCGAGGGTGATGCCGCGCGCCTCGGCAATGGCGCGCAGCGGCGCCAGCAGCTCGAGGTTGCGGACGGCGTTCTCACCGCTCAGGCGTGGAAAGCCCCGGCGCACATCGCCTTCCGCCGGCACGCTGTCGACGGTGATGGTTCCGGTGAGGAAGCCGCGGCCGAGCGGGGAGTACGGCACGAAGGTGATGCCGAGGTCCGCGGCCGCCGGGACGGCGGTGCGCTCCACATCGCGGGAGAACAGCGACCACTCCGACTGCACCGCCGCGATCGGGTGCACGGCGTGCGCCGCCCGCAGCTCCGCGCCCGTCACCTCGGACAGTCCGAGCTGCCGGACCTTGCCCTGCTCCACCAGTTCCGCCATGACGCCGACGGTCTCCTCGACCGGCACGCCGTCCTGTTTGCGGTGCATGTAGTACAGGTCGATGACATCGATGCCGAGCCGCCGCAGACTGGCGTCGACCGCGCGGCGGATGTACTCCGGCGAGTTGTCGATGCCCCGGTAGCGCGGATCATCCGCCTTGCGCACCAGCCCGAATTTCGTTGCCAGCACCACGTTCTCGCGGTTGGCGCGGACGAATTCGCCGACGAATTCCTCATTGTGCCCGCTGCCGTACATATCCGAGGTGTCGAAGAGCGTGACGCCCAGTTCGAGCGCCTTGTCCAGGGTGGCCCGGCATTCGGCGAGATCGCTGGCCCCGTAGAACTCGCTGATCCCCATTGCCCCGAAACCCTGCACACCGACCCGGGTGCCGTCCGCGCCGAGTGCGGTGGTGGGCAGGGCCTGCGTGGTCGTCATGTCTAAATCCCTTCGCCGACACGTCTTTTCACCACGGTCCGCCAATCCACCGCCGGATTGCCCTCGTAATTGGCGATCTTGCAGTCGAGTACGGCCACGGTTTCCTGCAGTTCCTCGATCTGGGCGAGCACCTCGGCGCGGGTCTTGCGGAACATCTCCAGCCGCTGCGGGAAGGTGTGGTCGCCGGCCCGGACCAGTTCCGCGTAGACCACCATGTCGGCCACCGACATGCCGGTCCGGCGCAGTTTCCCGATCAGCGCCAGCCAATCCAGATCCCGATCGCTGAACCGCCGCTGCCCGGAATGATCCCGGCCGACGTAGTCCATCAACCCGATGCGCTCGTACCAGCGCAGCGTGTCGCGGGTCAGCCCGCACCGATCGGAGACCTCCCCGATCGAATACCGCGGCCGCTCGTACTCCGCCCCTCGCTGCACTGGTGCGTTCACCGATCTCGCCCTTTCCGTGGAACAGCAATGACGCTAGCCACCTGGAGTGCACTCCAAGCAAGACTTATTCTGCCGCCACGGCGGAAGCTGCCGGTTTTCGGTTGTGCGCGGGGCTCAGAAGTGCTCGGGCAGCTCCTGGACGGCCCATTTGTTGCCGTCCGGGTCGGAGAAGTAGGTGAACAGGCCCCAGCCCTCGTCCTTGACCGGGGTGGCGTCGACACCGGCGGCGACCAGCTGCTGGTAGGCCTGTTCGGCGCTGGCGACGACCATCTGCATGCCCTCCACGCTGCCGGGGGCGGCCTGGGTGATGCCGGTGCCGATACAGATGGAACAGCCGGAACCCGGCGGGGTCAGCTGGACGAAACGGACATCAGCGCTGGGGGAATGGTCGTGATCGGCATTGAAGCCGATCTTGGTGTAGAAATCCTTGGCACGGTCCACATCGGTGACGGGGATGGCGACGAGCTCGATTTTCCAGTCCATCGCCCCAGCCTGCCACTCGACACCGACCGGAATGCCCGGTTCGGATCCACATTTCGCGCCTACTCTGGTGTTCATGCCAGGAAAAGACATCGATCGGGTCCGGGCTCGCTCGGCACTCGAGACCGTCAGGGAGAATCCGGTCATCGCCGCCATCGCCGCGCTGCCGATTCTCGTGGTGTTCGGGGTCGTGTGGGCGGTCGCCGGTTTCGGCTGGGCCCTGCTGCTGCTCCTGCTGGGCGGCGGCGTGCTCGCATGGCGGGTGCTGAGGTAGCTCAGCGCGGGACGTGGAACCGCACCAGGTCGCCCGTGCCCGGATCGGCGTCGGCCCACGGCCGGTCGAATTCGAGCACCGCCAGCGCCGAGGTGGGGAATTTGCGGCTGAGCTCCTCGGCCGCCGTGGAACCGCGGTTGCTCGCCAGTTCCCATGCCGTCCACGGCATTCCGGGGGAGTGGCCGATCACCAGCAGCGTCGCCACGGCCGGATCGGTGAGCTGGACCAGTTCGATGAGGGTGTGCGGCGACGCCTCGTAGATGCCCTTCTCGAAGGTCGCCGGTGCGGTGATGCCGGTGGCCGCGAGCGTTTCGCGGGTGCGTGTCGCGGTGGAGCAGAGCACGGCGTCGATCCGCGGCTGGGTCTCGCGCAGCCAGTCGCCGGCCAGCCCGGCCTCGCGCTGTCCGCGCGGCGCCAGCGGCCTGTTATGGTCCGCCACGCCTTCCGGGTAGCCGGATTTGCCGTGCCGCATCAAGATGAGGGTCCGCACCATAGGTATTACGGTAAGCGTCACATCGATGCCGACAGGAGACCGGCCTCACACTCGAGGCACACTTGAAGAGGGCGGGGCGCCGCAGTACCACCAGTGCGGGACTACCGCTAAATTAGAACGTGTTCTAATCACCCGACTCATGCCCGAGCGGAGTGAGCACCACGCGACTGTTTCGAGGATCTGCGAGATATGGCCTATGTGATCACGCAGCGTTGTTGCAACGACGCCAGCTGCGTACCCGAATGTCCGGTCGATTGCATTCGTCCCACCCCGGAGCAACCGGAGTTCGCGACCACCGAAATGCTCTACATCGATCCGGACACCTGCATCGACTGCGGTGCCTGCGTCGATGCCTGCCCGGTGGACGCCATCTTCTCCGAGGACGACCTGACCGCGTCCCTGGCGAGATTCCGTGACATCAACGCGCAGTACTTCGAGCGCCACCCGCTGGAATCCAACTTCGAGCCGCTGGTCGCGCCCAGCCGCGCGCCCAAGGAACTGGGCACCCTGCGCGTCGCCATCGTCGGCGCCGGCCCGGCCGCCTGCTACGCGGCCGAGGAACTGCTGCGCCGCGCCGATGTGGAGGTGGAGCTGTTCGACCGGCTGCCCACCCCGTACGGCCTGGTCCGCGCCGGTGTCGCCCCCGACCACCCGGGCACCAAATCGGTGGCGGGCCTGTTCGAATCGGCCTTCCGGCGCGAGGCCCTGCAGTACCGGCTCAATGTGGAGGTCGGCACGCACATCTCGCACGAGGAACTGCTGGCTCACCACCACGCGGTGCTCTACGCGCACGGCGCCGCCACCGACCGCAAGCTCGACGTGCCCGGTGCGGATCTGCCCGGCAGCTGGTCCGCCACCGAGTTCGTGGCCTGGTACAACGGGCATCCGGACTTCGCCGACCGGCACTTCGACCTCTCCGGCGAGCGCGCCGTCATCGTCGGCAACGGCAATGTGGCCCTGGACGTGGCCCGCGTGCTCACCGTCGATCCCGATGAGCTGGCCAAGACCGATATCGCCGATCACGCCCTGGACGCGCTGCGCGCCAGCAATATCCGGGAGGTCGTGGTGCTGGGTCGTCGCGGCCCGCTGCAGGCCGCCTACAGCTCGCCGGAATTCCTGGCGCTGGCGTACCTGAAGGGCGTGGACGTGATCATCGATCCCGCCGAGCTGGAACTGGATCCGGCGAGCCGGGCCGAGCTCGACGATCCCGAGATCGAGCCGTCGCTGCGGCTCAAGTACACCCTCGCACAGGAGTACGCGGCCGCCACCCCGACCCCGGGCAACAAGCGAATCGTCTTCCGCTACCTGGTATCCCCGACCGCGCTCACCGGCGACGGCAAGGTGGAGGCCATCGAGTACGTGCACAACGAGCTCGTCGAGGAGAACGGCCGCAGCGTGGCCCGCGCCTCCGACCGCACCGGCACGCTGGAGACCTCGCTGGTGCTGCGTTCCATCGGCTATCGCGGCGAAGCGCTCGCCGGAATCCCGTTCGACGAGAATCGGGGCGTCATCCCCAATGCCAAGGGCCGGGTCGTCGACGCCGAGGGCGCTCCGGTGCCGGGCGTGTACGTCTCGGGCTGGATCAAGCGCGGGCCGCGCGGTGTGATCGGCTCCAATCGGGTCGACTCGCAGGAGACCGTGGACCAGCTCGTCGAGGACTTCGTACAGGGCAGGCTGACTGCCCCGCAAGGCAATCGCGCGGCACTGGAGGCCCTGCTCGCCGAGCGGCAGCCGGAGATGGTCGGCCGCGAGGGCTGGAAGGCCATCGATCAGGCCGAGCGCACCGCGGGCAAGGCCGCGGGCCGCCCGCGCGTGAAGTTCACCAGCCTGGAGGACCTGCTCAAGGCCGCCAAGGGCTGAGCCGGCGTCACAGCGAGCGGCCCCATCCGGATTCGGATGGGGCCGCTTCGCGTCGCGGGTCAGTTGGCGAGCAGGTTGATGAGCAGGCCGTCCTTGGCGCACATGGACGGCACCGCGGCATCGGGCTGCGCATTGCACGACCACCCGTCGATGGTGGCCACATCGGTATCGCTGATGGTCTGCACGTATTCCGTTGCGACATTGATGGCTTCGGTGCATCCGACCCGCCCGGTCGGTGTGCCCACCGCGATGACGGTGCGGGTGCCGCCGCCGGCATCGGTGACCGGACCGCAGTTGACGTCCGCGATCGGTTCCGGCGCGGGCGTGGTCGTCGGCGGCGGAGGTGGCGGTGCGGTGGTGGTCGGCGCCGGCGGTACGGGTGGCGCGGTGGTGGGCGGCGGCGCGGGCGCCGGGGCGCTGGTGCTCACCGGCGCCGGGGCGCCGGTGCCGGTCACGGGCGCGGAGCTGCGCGCGGCCGAGGTGGTCGTGCTGCCGGCCGAATCCGAGGAATTGCCGCAGGCGACCAGCCCGGCGATGAGCACGGGTGTTGCCGCGATCAGGGTGAGGTGCGCGAGTCTCATTCCGGCGATCTCCTGTTCTCGATCACCGCCTGGTGATCGGCCCGCTGTCGAGTCTGCCAGGCAAATCTTCAGCGAACGTCATATTCGCCGGGAATGTCGGTGGAACAGGCGAATTCGATCGGTCCGGCCGGGGCCCGTTCAGCCGGGCAGCGGGCCGATTCGCACCGCCGTGGTGGTGATGCCGCCGACCACGAACCACAGGCGCAGCGCGGGATGCCCGGTCCGGTCGCCCGGCTCGTAGCGGCTGCGCACGCTGATGTGCTGGCGCGCCCACACCGGCGCGATGTACTCGATGACCGCCCGGTGCGGTCCGGCCACCAGCTTCGGATAATCCACCAGGTACTGCTCCACCGCCTGCCAGTAGGCCGCATTGTTGACGTGGTTGTACTGGTCGATATCGGTGGCGCGCACCGGAAACGGCAGATCGGTGTCGTTCTCCGGCGGCGTGTGGTCGGTCAGCCAGGGCCGCCAGCGCAGCCGGTGCTCATCGGTGGTGCGGGCCAGTTCGGCCAGCCCCTCATCGCTGATCCGGGTCGGCATATTGGTGGATTCGTTGATATTGATCCAGAATCCCTCGGTCTCGATCAGGCCGCCGTTCTCACTGGTGATCCGCACCCGCATATTCGTCCACCGCGTGGACATGGCCGAACACCAGCGCCGCAGCTCCACCCGATCGGGCCAGTGGATGGGCCGCACCACGTCCACCACGGTGCGGCGCACGATCCACGCGGGATCGGTGCGGTGGAAGAATCCGGAATGCATTTCCTCCCAGGCGATATCCTGCAAATAGCGGGCTATCGCGTCGAAGCGCAGCCGGTGGTAGGGGTCCACATCGCCAGCCCGGACGGGCCACGCGGCAGCGAAGCCCATGCCCTCCTGGGGAAGCGGGGCGAGTGGCTGATCGACTGACACTGGTGCTCCTCGCGCTGCACGGTGTGCCGCGTTTCGTGCGGTGCTTGCTGTGACATGACTTTACGGTGCGTACGTCACGCACTCGCGTCGAGTCACCTCTACTTATGGTTGACGCCGCCTCTACATGTCTCGGCCCCGCCTCTCCTCGTTACCGAACCGACGCAGTTTCTTCCGGGGGCATGACAGTCGTGCGCGCAGGCCCGTAGCCTTTCGGTATGTAAACCATCGCAGGGGAGGCGACACCAGTGACCGCAGGGGCGAGAGCCGGAACGCGGTTCGGTCAATACGAATTGCGCCGCCTGATCGGGGTCGGCGGCATGGGCGAGGTGTACGAGGCCTACGACACCGTCCGCGACCGCGTGGTGGCGGTGAAGCTGCTCGATGTCGAACTGGCCCGCTCACCCGCCTATGTGGAGCGCTTCCGCCGCGAATCCCGCACCGCCGCACGGCTGCAGGAGCCGCACGTCATCCCGGTGCACGACTGGGGCGAGGTGGACGGCGTCCTGTTCATCGATATGCGCCTGGTCCGGGGCCGCGACCTCAAGGCCTACCTGCACGACGAGGGCCCGCTGCCGCCCGCGCACGCGGTCACCGTGGTGGAGCAGATCGCCGCCGCCCTGGACGCCGCGCACGAGAGCGGGCTGGTGCACCGCGATATCAAGCCCGCCAATATCCTGCTGACCGGCGAATTGTTCGCCTACCTGGTCGATTTCGGCATTGCGCACACCGCCTCGGACGCGCAGCTGACCTCCACCGGCAGCGCCATCGGCTCGTTCGCCTATATGGCTCCCGAACGTTTCGAGCACAGCGCCGGCGCCTCCGCCTCCGCCGATATCTACGCCCTGGCCTGCGTGCTCTACGAATGCCTCACCGGCGAGGTCCCGTTCCGGACCGACAGCAACCTGGCCACCATCCGCGCCCACATGATGACCCCGCCGCCGCGCCCCAGCGCCCGGCCCGGCGTCCCGCACACCCTCGACCAGGTGGTGGCCGTGGGCATGGCCAAGGATCCGCAGCGTCGCTACGCCTCCGCCGGCCAGCTGGCCCGCTCCGCGCGCGCCGCCCTCATGCGCGCCGAGCACGGGGAGCAGACCCGCACCACCGTGCCGCCCGCCCCGCCGACCGTGGTGTATCCACCGGTTTCCCAGCGTTTTCCGGCCGGTGACCGCCCGCCCCGCCCCGAACATCCCTCCGGCCCCGTCGACTTCACCCCGCCCCCGCACCCCCGCGCGGCCGGCTACTCGCAATCACAGCCGACCCATATCGGTGGCCCGCGGCGCGAACACCCTTCCGCCCCACTGCCCTTGCCGCCGCAGCGCGACCGCGGCCCGGTGGGCCTGCTGATCGGCGGGCTGCTCGGCGTCGTCGTCTTGCTGGCCGCCGTCCTCGGCTGGGTTCTGGTGTCCGGCAACGAGACCGGCGGCGGCGATGCGGGCGGCACCACCTCGCCCATCACCGTCCAGCCGACGATCACCACGGGGCCGCGCACCACCCCCAACGCCACCGCCGCGACCACCGCACCCCCGGTCACCACCCTGCCCCCGCTGACCGGATCCGTAACCGGCACGGACGCACAGGGTTTCATCGGCGCCGCCGGCGCCCGCTGCAACGCCGACAACCCGGCCATGGCCATCGGCCGCAGCTCCGCCTCCCGCATCGTGGTCTGCCGCACCGGCGTCGGCCGCTACTACTACAAGGGCATCCGCATCAGCGACGGCGCGGGCATAGAACTCGACGATCCGATTCCGGACGGCACCGGCGGTTTCACCGTCACCAACCCCACCGACGGCACCCAGTACCGCATCACCGCCGCCGCCCTCACCATCACCAAGGGCGGCAATGTCCTCGCCGACGAACCCATGATCGAGTACGCCTACCGCTGAGCGCGCGCGACGGCCGGGTTGGGGTTCGGGGGCGAAGCCCCCGAGAGCGCAGCGATCTGTTTCTGGGGGTTCGGGGGCGAAGCCCCTGAGAGCGCAGCGACTCTGCTTTTGGGGGTTCGGGGGCGAAGCCCCTGAGAGCGCAGCGACTCTGCTTTTGGGGGTTCGGGGGCGAAGCCCCTGAGAGCCCCGAGAGTTGGGCCCTCCCTGATCAGTGCTGGCCAGTGACCCGGTGATCGGTTACGTTCGCTTGGTATCCATTTGTGGATTGATCGGAGTATTGGTGTGCGTGCAGCGGTTGTGAGCAAGCTGGAAGGGCCCGAGGCCATCGAGGTGCTCGATGTGCCGGAGCCCGCCGGATATCCGGGCGGGGTCGTCATCGATGTGCACGCGGCCGGGATCGCCTTCCCCGACGTGCTCATGACGCGCGGGCTCTACCAGATGAAACCGCAGCTGCCCTACATCGTCGGATGCGAGATCGCGGGCATCGTGCGCGAGGCGCCCGAGGGCGCGCACGTGCGCGCGGGCGACCGGGTGGTGGCGCTGACCCTGCTCGGCAATGCGGTCGCCGACGTCGCCGTGACGCCCGCCGAAATGGTGTTCAAGCTGCCCGACAATGTCTCGCTGGAATCCGGTGCGGGCGTGCTGTTCAACGATCTGACCGTGCACTTCTGCCTGACCGAGCGCGGCCGGCTGGCGCCGGGGGAGACCGTGCTGGTGCACGGCGCCGCCGGCGGTATCGGCACCTCCACGCTGCGGCTGGCGCAGGCGCTGGGCGCGGCCCGGGTGATCGCCGTGGTGAGCACCGAGGAGAAGGCCGAGGTCGCCCGGGCCAATGGGGCCACCGATGTGGTGCTGACCGACGGCTGGCTGGACGCGGTCAAGGAGATCACCGGCGGGCGCGGGGTGGATATCGTCCTCGATCCGGTCGGCGGCGACCGCTTCACCGACAGCATCCGCTCGCTGGCCTCGGGCGGGCGGCTGCTCGTGGTCGGCTTCACCGCCGGCGAGATCCCCACCGTCAAGGTCAATCGCCTGCTGCTCAAGAACGTCGAGGTGATCGGCGCCGCCTGGGGCGAATGGGCCATGACCCATCCCGGCTACCTGCAGGAACAGTGGGCCGAGGTGGCCCCGCTGCTCGCCGACGGCAAGATCGTCCCGCCGGAGCCCGTCCTCTACACCCTCGCGCACACCGCCGAGGCCGTCTCCGCGCTGGACAAGCGCACCGCCACCGGCAAGGTCGTGGTCACCCTCCGCTGAGCGCCCGATCCCGGAGGTGGGTGAATCGTGAAGCTGTCCAACCGGGTCCTGAACCGGACCCTGCTCGCCCGGCAGCACTTGCTGGAACGTTGCGCGCTCACCGTGCCGCAACTGTGCGAGCACCTGATCGGCCTGCAGGCGCAGGACATGCTGCCGCCGTTCGTCGCCGCGTGGAGCCGTCTCGCGGATTTCGATCCCGAGACCGTCTCCGCCGGACTCGACGACCGCTCGCTGGTGCGAATCACCTTGATGCGCGGCACCATTCACCTGGTCACCCCGCCCGATGCGCTGCGCATCGCCCCGCACATCCAGCCGGAGCTCGAAAAGGTCCCCTTCCGTAAGGGATTCAACTACGGCGCCATGGTCGGCCTGGATCCGGAGGAGGTGCGCGCCAACGGCGAGAAGGTCCTCGGCGACACCCCCACCCCCGCGGCCGAACTGCGCGCCCACGCCGCCGCGCTCTACCCCGACCGCGACCCGGGCGCGGTCCTGCAAACCTGGCTCTACCAGCTGCCGGTCCTGCAGACCCCGCCCCGCGGCCGCTGGGGCGACAGCAGCCGCCCGGTCTGGTCGCGCGTCGAACCCTGGCTCGGCGCACCCCTGGACCCGGACTATCCCCTCGAAGAGCTGCTGTTGCGCTACCTGCGCGCTTTCGGCCCGGCCACCACCATGGACATGCAGACCTGGTCCAAGCTGACCGGCATGAAGCCCGCCGTGGACCGCCTCGGCGACCGCGTCCGCACCTATACCGACGACCGCGGCCGCACCCTCTACGACGCCGCCGACGCCGAACTCGCCGACCCGGATCAGCCGGCGCCGGTGCGCCTGCTGGGCTGGTACGACAATGCCCTGCTGTCGCACCAGGACCGCTCCCGCATCATCGCCGACGGCGCGGCGCCGCCCTTGCGCGCCTTCGCGAACCAGGTCTCGGCCATCCTGGTCGACGGCTATCTCTCCGGCGTCTACAAGGTCTTCCCGAAGGGCGACACCGCGCGGCTGCGCATCAGCCCGCGCACGGCCTGGACCCGGTCCGACCGCGCGGCGGTGGAGGCCGAAGCCCATGCCCTGCTCGGCTTCCTGGAGCCGGACCGCACGCCGAGCGTCGAAATCCTGGATCCCGACGCCGATCTGCGACCCTGATCCGGCGCGCCCGCGGCCCGGCGGGCTCAGTGCGCGTTGCGGTACGCCGGAGCTTTGCTGGACCCCGAGGGCGTGAGCGTGCGCAGCAGCGGCAGCGTGCGGCGCGGCACCACGGTGGACAGCACGATGACGCTGTGCGACCGCACCACCGAGGCGCTGCGGTCGATGCTGAGCAGCACGGTCTGCAGCCCCGCGTGCGAATCGGCCCCGATCCGGCACAGCACGTCGCCCGAACCGGTGGTCGCATACGCCTCGAGCACGCCGGGGATGCCCTCCAGATCGGCGGCCACCGCCTCCAGCGCACCCTGGGAGATCTCCAGCGTCACGAAGGCTTCCACATCGAATCCCGCTGCGGTCACATCGATCTGAGGATCATAGGAGGCGATGACCCCCGCCTCCTCCATGCGCGCGATCCGCGATTGCACGGTCGCCCGGGCGACCCGGGTGCGCCGGGACAACTCCAGGATTCCGGCCTTCTGGAACTCGTGCATGGCGGTCAGGATCGCTAGATCGAGTTCATCCAGTTTGGCGGGCGTGCGGGCCACGGCTGTACCTCCGCTCGGCGGTGCTCTGTTCTATTCAAATTGTCCAGCACTCCGGGGCATAAGGTGGCGTAATTCACCAGGATGTCTAACGAATTTCGGCGATATTGCCCAATGCCTGCCGCGGCGATTTCCTGGATCCATGAGTATCGAGATCACCGGCTCGAGAAGCGATGACACCGTGGTCCGGCAGCCGATCGACCTGCCGGAAAACGAGGAACTACGACGGCTGATCGGCCTCGTCGATCACGACGAGACCGCCGACCCCTTCCCCGTCATCGGCTGGGATGCCCTGGTCTGGGCAGTCGGCAATGCAGTGCAGACCGCCCACTTCCTGGAATCCGCCTTCGGCATGCGCCTGGAGGCGTACTCCGGTCCCGAGACCGGCAATCGAGATCACAAGGCGTACGTATTGCGCAGCGGCGGGGCCCGTTTCGTGGTGTGCGGCGCGGTGGACCCGGCGAGTCCGCTTGTCGCGCACCACGATCGGCACGGCGACGGCGTCACCGACATCGCCCTCGAGGTGCCCGACGTGGACCGCTGCATCGAATGGGCCCGCACCCACGGCGCCACCGTCCTGGTCGAACCCCATGATGTGACAGACGAATTCGGCACCGTCCGCACCGCCGCCATCGCCACCTACGGCGAGACCCGGCACACCCTGGTCGACCGCTCCCGCTACGACGGCCCCTATCTGCCCGGTTTCGTCGCCCGCAAGTCCGCCTTCACCCCGCGCGAGGGCGCCCCCAAGCGCATCTTCCAGGCCATCGACCACGTGGTCGGCAATGTGGAACTGGGCCAGATGGACGAATGGGTCGAGTTCTACCGCCGCGTCATGGGTTTCGAGAACATGGCCGAATTCGTCGGCGACGATATCGCCACCGAGTACTCCGCCCTCATGAGCAAGGTGGTGGCCAGCGGCAACCACCGCGTCAAGTTCCCGCTCAACGAGCCGGCCCCCAGCCGCAAGCGCTCGCAGATCGACGAGTACCTGGAGTTCTATCAGGGCCCGGGCGTGCAGCACATCGCCCTGGCGACCGGCGACATCCTCACGGCGGTGGACGTGCTGCGCCGGGAGGGCATCGAATTCCTCGACACCCCGGACTCCTACTACGAGGATCCGGAACTGCGCGCCCGCATCGGCCACGTCCGCGTCCCGGTGGAGGAACTGCAGAGCCGCGGCATCCTGGTCGACCGCGACGAGGACGGCTATCTCCTGCAGATCTTCTGCAAGCCCATCACCGATCGCCCCACGGTGTTCTTCGAACTCATCGAACGCCACGGCTCCCTCGGCTTCGGCAAGGGCAACTTCAAGGCCCTGTTCCAGGCCATCGAGCGCGAGCAGGAGGCGCGCGGAAACCTCTGAGCAAGGGATGGGGCTCAGCCCTGAAGGGGTTCGGGGGCCTAGCCTCCGCCTCTCATCCCAGCCCAAGGGGGATTCGGGGGCCTAGCCCCCGCCTCTCATCCCCAGCCGCATGCGGCAAATCCACTAGGCTCGGCGGCATGCGGATGACGTCGGCGATTGTCACGGGGTCGATCCTCGCGCTGCTGCTGTCGGCGTGTGGGGGAACGGACGATTCGGGGGACACACCGGGCCTGCGGCCGCCACCGAAAGTGGCGACCCTGGGCCCGTTCGTCGGCGAATGCGGTCACCTCACCGACGACGAGGTACGCGATATCGGCGGACTCGGCACCGTGAGCGCGGTGTTCAAGAATTCGGTCGGCTGCAACTGGCAGGGCGGCGGAATCGGCGGGGCGAGCGTCACTTTCGCCTCCTACCGGGGCAGTCCCATCGATCGCGAGAAGGCCTGGGTGGCCAGCGTCGGCCGCGATCCGGAGACCATCGAGGTGGGCGGCCGCACCGGCTTCCAGGCCCTGGACCCGTCCAACCGGGTGTGCGATCTGGCCGTCCAGCTCGACGACGACTTCTTCGAGTGGTCCATGTCCTACGGCATCTTCGGCGGCGACAATCTCGGCAATCCGTGCGATCGCACCCGCAAGATGGCCGAGCTGACCGTGCAGCGGCTCGGATGAGGGGGATGCGCGATATGCGAAAGAGCGCCGTCGTGCTCGCCGTGCTGGCCGTCACGGCCGCGCTGGGCGGCTGCGGCAAGACCGTCGACGGCACCGCCCTGCCCGCCGGCGGCACCACCTCCGACGGCGGCGGCCGCATCAACACCAACTTCGACAAGCTGCTGCGCGAGTGCGAGGTGGTCTCGCTCGAGGACATCGGCAAGGTGGTCGGCGAGGGCACCTATGTGAGCCCGTCGTTCAACGGCGCGGTGTGCATGTGGGATCTGGAGGGCGGCACCGCCGGCAGCGGCATGGCGACCCTCAGTTGGTACGAGGAGGGTTCGCTCGCCAACGAGAAGACCAATAACGATCGGCTCGGCTATGTGACCAATGACATAAACGTGCAAGGCCGGCGCTCACTGGAGGTGCGCCGCCCCAACGACGCCGATTCGTGCGGTGTGTTCGCACCGGCCGCGGACGCGGGAATCGTTGGCTGGTGGGTGAATTACCGTTCCGGCTCCTCGCACGGCGACCCGTGCGCGGCCGCCGGGAAGCTGGTCGAGCTGACCTTGAACCTGGCCCGATAGCCCCTCTACCAGCCGCGCTCGAGGGACCCCTTTTTGCCCCCCGAAAAAGGTCCGGGTATCGTGGACCGCTGTGCCCGGAAGCATGCGGGCAGGTTTGTGCGCAGTACGTAGGCCAGCGAGAGCGGCTGACCGTTCCAGCGTGCCCGGATTCCGGGCTACGCGCTGAGCACGACACGCCCGACCTCGTGGCAAGGAAATGCCACGAGAACTGGGCGGAAAGCTCGAATGACAAAGACATGAAGTTCCAGACACCTGGTTACTAAAAGGAAAGCCGGTCTATGCCAACCATCAACCAGCTGGTCCGCAAGGGTCGCCGCGACAAGGTCGCGAAGACCAAGACTGCGGCCCTCAAGGGGAGCCCGCAGCGTCGTGGCGTGTGCACCCGCGTGTACACCACGACCCCGAAGAAGCCGAACTCCGCGCTGCGTAAGGTCGCGCGTGTTCGCCTGACCAGCGCGGTCGAGGTCACGGCCTACATCCCCGGTGAGGGTCACAACCTGCAGGAGCACTCGATGGTGCTCGTCCGCGGCGGTCGTGTGAAGGACCTCCCGGGTGTGCGTTACAAGATCATCCGCGGTTCCCTCGACACCCAGGGTGTCAAGAACCGCAAGCAGGCCCGCAGCCGCTACGGCGCCAAGAAGGAGAAGAGCTAATGCCGCGCAAGGGCCCCGCTCCCAAGCGTCCCCTGATCAATGACCCGGTCTACGGCTCGCCCCTGGTGACGCAGCTGGTCAACAAGATCCTGCTGGACGGCAAGAAGTCCACCGCCGAGCGCATCGTCTACGGCGCCCTCGAGCAGGCTCGCGAGAAGACCGGCACCGATCCGGTCGTCACGCTGAAGCGCGCGCTGGACAACGTCAAGCCCTCCCTCGAGGTCAAGCCCCGCCGTGTCGGTGGCGCCACCTACCAGGTGCCGGTCGAGGTTCGCCCCGGCCGCGCCAACACCCTCGCGCTGCGCTGGCTGGTGAACTTCTCCCGCCAGCGTCGTGAGAAGACCATGGTCGAGCGTCTGGCGAACGAGCTGCTGGACGCCAGCAACGGCCTGGGCGCTTCGGTGAAGCGTCGCGAGGACACCCACAAGATGGCCGAGTCGAACCGGGCGTTCGCGCACTACCGCTGGTGATTGGTCGCCCGGCACCCCCGTTCGGATGTGCCGGGAGACGAGTCACAGTCCGGTGCGGACAGGCACCCACCTGCCGCACCGGGCGTTGACACAGTGATGACCGCTGGAGAAGCCAGGGTCGTTCCCGAAGATCCCAACTAGCTACGAGCGGGGAAGATTTCCGTGGCACAGGACGTGCTCACCGACCTCAACAAGGTCCGCAACATCGGCATCATGGCCCACATCGATGCCGGTAAGACGACCACCACCGAACGCATCCTCTTCTACACCGGTATCACTTACAAGATCGGTGAAGTCCACGATGGCGCCGCCACCATGGACTGGATGGAGCAGGAGCAGGAGCGCGGCATCACGATCACGTCTGCCGCGACCACCACCTTCTGGAAAGACAACCAGATCAACATCATCGACACCCCCGGGCACGTCGACTTCACCGTCGAGGTGGAGCGCTCGCTGCGCGTGCTCGATGGCGCCGTCGCGGTGTTCGACGGCAAGGAAGGTGTCGAGCCCCAGTCCGAGCAGGTGTGGCGCCAGGCCGACAAGTACGACGTGCCGCGCATCTGCTTCGTCAACAAGATGGACAAGCTGGGCGCGGACTTCTACTTCACCGTGCAGACCATCAAGGATCGTCTGGGCGCGAAGCCGCTGGTCATCCAGCTGCCGATCGGCGCCGAGGACACCTTCGAGGGCATCGTCGACCTGGTCGAGAACAACGCCAAGGTGTGGCGTGGCGAGACCAAGCTCGGTGAGTCCTACGAGGTCATCGAGATCCCGGAGGAGCTGAAGGACCAGGCCGAGATCTACCGGCAGGAGCTGCTGGAGACCGTCGCCGAGTCCGATGAGGCGCTGCTGGAGAAGTTCTTCGGCGGTGAGGAGCTCTCGATCGAGGAGATCAAGGGCGCCATCCGCAAGATGACCGTCAACTCCGAGCTGTACCCGATCCTGTGTGGTTCGGCGTTCAAGAACAAGGGCGTGCAGCCCATGCTCGACGCCGTCATCGACTACCTGCCGTCCCCGCTGGACGACGGTGGCGCCGATGGCCACGTGCCGGGCAAGGAAGACGAAGTCATCCACCGCAACCCGGATGTCAACGAGCCGTTCGCGGCCCTGGCGTTCAAGATCGCGGCGCACCCGTTCTTCGGCAAGCTGACCTACGTCCGTGTGTACTCCGGCAAGGTCGACTCCGGCGCTCAGGTCATCAACTCGACCAAGGGCAAGAAGGAGCGTCTGGGCAAGCTGTTCCAGATGCACTCCAACAAGGAGAACCCGGTTTCCGAGGTGCAGGCCGGCCACATCTACGCGGTCATCGGCCTGAAGGACACCACCACCGGCGACACCCTCTGCGATCCGCAGAACCAGGTCGTGCTGGAGTCCATGACCTTCCCGGATCCGGTCATCCAGGTCTCGATCGAGCCCAAGACCAAGTCCGACCAGGAGAAGCTGGGCACCGCGATCCAGAAGCTGGCCGAAGAGGATCCGACCTTCTCGGTGAAGCTGGACGAGGAGACCGGCCAGACCGTCATCGGCGGCATGGGCGAGCTGCACCTCGACATCCTGGTCGACCGCATGAAGCGCGAGTTCAAGGTCGAGGCCAACGTCGGCAAGCCGCAGGTGGCCTACCGCGAGACCATCACCAAGCCGGTCGAGAAGCTCGAGTACACCCACAAGAAGCAGACCGGTGGTTCGGGCCAGTTCGCCCGCGTCATCATCGGTCTGGAGCCCTTCACCGGCGAGGACGGCGCGACCTACGAGTTCGAGAACAAGGTCACCGGTGGCCGCGTTCCGCGCGAGTACATCCCGTCGGTGGACGCCGGTATCCAGGACGCCATGCAGTACGGTGTTCTTGCTGGCTACCCGCTGGTCAACCTGAAGGCTTCGCTGCTCGACGGCGCCTACCACGAGGTCGACTCCTCGGAAATGGCGTTCAAGATCGCCGGCGCGATGGCCCTGAAGGAAGCGGCCCGTAAGGCCGGTCCGGTGATCCTCGAGCCGCTCATGGCTGTCGAGGTCATCACGCCCGAGGACTACATGGGCGACGTGATCGGCGACCTGAACTCCCGCCGTGGCCAGATCCAGGCCATGGAGGAACGCAGTGGTGCCCGTGTCGTCAAGGCGCTGGTTCCGCTCTCGGAGATGTTCGGCTACATCGGTGACCTGCGGTCGAAGACCCAGGGCCGGGCCAACTACTCCATGGTGTTCGATTCGTACGCGGAGGTTCCGGCCAACGTGTCGAAGGAGATCATCGCCAAGGCGACCGGAGAGTAGTTCCACTACTCGGGGGCAGGTTCACACCCTGCCCCCGGCCGGGAGTCTGCACGACCCCCTGTAAGTAAAAATCGCACTGCTGCAAAAAAGCACGCACTAACTAGTCCAGGAGGACAACAGTGGCGAAGGCGAAGTTCGAGCGGACGAAGCCCCACGTCAACATCGGCACCATCGGTCACGTCGACCACGGCAAGACCACGCTGACCGCGGCGATCACCAAGGTGCTGGCTGACAAGTACCCGGACCTGAACGCGGCCTTCGCGTTCGACCAGATCGACAAGGCGCCGGAGGAGAAGGCTCGTGGTATCACGATCAACATCTCCCACGTCGAGTACCAGACCGAGAAGCGCCACTACGCGCACGTCGACGCCCCGGGTCACGCGGACTACATCAAGAACATGATCACCGGTGCCGCCCAGATGGACGGCGCGATCCTGGTCGTGGCCGCCACCGACGGCCCGATGCCGCAGACCCGTGAGCACGTGCTGCTCGCCCGCCAGGTCGGCGTGCCCTACATCCTGGTCGCCCTGAACAAGGCCGACATGGTCGACGACGAGGAAATCCTCGAGCTCGTCGAGATGGAGGTCCGCGAGCTGCTGGCTTCGCAGGAGTTCGACGAGGACGCCCCGGTCGTGCGCGTGTCCGGCCTGAAGGCCCTCGAGGGTGACGAGAAGTGGGCGCAGTCCGTTCTCGACCTGATGAACGCCGTCGACGAGTCGATCCCGGACCCGGTCCGTGAGACCGACAAGCCGTTCCTGATGCCGATCGAGGACGTCTTCACGATCACCGGTCGTGGCACCGTCGTCACCGGTCGTATCGAGCGTGGTCAGATCAACGTGAACGAGGAAGTCGAGATCGTCGGCATCCGCGAGAAGACCACCAAGACCACCATCACCGGCATCGAGATGTTCCGCAAGCTGCTCGACTTCGGTCAGGCGGGCGACAACGTCGGTCTGCTGGTCCGTGGCATCAAGCGCGAGGACGTGGAGCGCGGCCAGGTCGTCATCAAGCCGGGCACCACCACCCCGCACACCGAGTTCGAGGGCCAGGCGTACATCCTGTCGAAGGACGAGGGCGGCCGCCACACCCCGTTCTTCAACAACTACCGCCCGCAGTTCTACTTCCGCACCACGGACGTGACCGGCGTCGTGACCCTCCCCGAGGGCACCGAGATGGTCATGCCGGGCGACAACACCGAGATGAGCGTCAAGCTCATCCAGCCGGTCGCCATGGACGAGGGCCTGCGTTTCGCGATCCGTGAGGGTGGCCGCACCGTCGGTGCCGGTCGCGTCACCAAGATCATCAAGTGATTCTCTGAATCGCTGACGGACGGCGTCGCTCCGAAAGGAGCGGCGCCGTTTGCGTTTCTAGGTCTCGTCCTTGTCGCCGATCGGATTCCCGTCCTCGTCGACCCAGTCGGCGACCACGGTGCCCGAGACCATGCCGTCGGTTCCCGGCATGACTGTCGCGGGCCGTTCCTCGTTGTAGGACTCCGCGATTTCCGCGGCGCGCCGCCGATGTTTGTCCTCGACCTCCGGCTCGGGAATGATCGGCCGCTCATCTTGTTTCGCGGATTCCGCGTGAATCCTTTGTTCCTCTTCGGTCATGCAGGAGACCTGCCCGCACGCGGACGGGTCAAACCGATGCGGGCACCGCTCCCAGGAGCCGGCCGGAATCGAATGCGGCTGCGGCGGGCGGGAGTTCACCCGGTCGCCCGCTGGTGAGGACGCGGACGGCGCCGGTGCCCGCGGTGGGGCGGCCGAGCGCGTCCATGCGCCGGAGGGTCTGTCCCGCAACGGCTTCGGCGCTGTCGAAGATGCGGACGCCCTGGGGGAGCGCGGCGAGGATGGCGTCGAGGACCAGGGGGTAGTGGGTGCAGCCCAGGACTATCCCTTCGGTGCCCGCGGGGGTGCGGGCGGCGGCACTGGCAATGGCCTCGGTGATGGCCGGGAGGTCGCCGCGGTCGATGGCGTCGGCCAGGCCGTGGCAGGCCACTCCGGTGACCTCGGCGTCGCCGCCGAAGCGGGCGATGAGATCGGCCTGGTAGGCGCTGGCGGTGGTGGCGGCCGTCGCCCAGACGGCCACCTTCCGGCAGGCGGCCGCGGCGGGTTTGATGGCGGGCACGGTGCCGATTACGGGGACCCCGGGGCCCACTTCGGCGCGGACGTGCTCGAGGGCCGTGACGCTGGCCGTATTGCAGGGCAGCACAATGACTTCCGCGCCCTCGCGCAGCGAGGTGCGGGCGGTGTCGAGCACGCGGTCCACCACCCACTGCTCGGGCTTGGGGCCCCAGGGCGCGCCCTCGGGATCCATTTGCAGCAGCAGATCGATATCGGGCCGCAGCTTCCGCAACCACGCCCCGGTGGGCAGCATCCCCAGGCCGGAATCAATGAGCGCGACGATCACACCCGCAACGGTAATGAACCCCCGCCCGGAATCGCGAACCGTGGTCGCCCTACCGGCCGGAACAGGCCGCTGACCGGGGCGGGCCACGACCCGGTTCAGACCGTGGCGCGCGCCCCGGCGAGTTGGGCGCGCATCTTCATGACCTTGCCGGTCATGCCCGCACCGACCACGGCGACCAGGGCGCCGGCGCGGTAGCAGTGGGCGAGGAACTTGCGGCCCTTGTCCTCGACGATCTGGACCTCGTCGGCGAGGGACGGGGTGCCGAGGACCTGGATCTTCAGGTCGTACTGGTCGCTCCAGACGTACGGGACCTGGGCGGCGGCGGGGGGTTCGGTGCCGAGCAGGGCGGCGGCCAGCAGTTGAGCCTGTTCGCCGGCGTTGGTCCAGTGCTCGACGCGCTTGTTACGGCCGGTGCCGAGCAGCCAGGCGGCGACGTCGCCCACGGCCCAGACGCCGGGGATCGAGGTGCGGCCGGTCTCGTCGGTGCGGACGCCGCCGCCGTCGGCGGGGGCGGCGAGCGGGATGCCGGAGCCGGCGAGCCAGTCGGTGACGGGGATCGAGCCGACGCCGATAACCACCAGGTCGGTTTCGAGGTCGGCGCCATCGCTCAGGCGCACTCCGCGCACGGTGTCGTTCTCGGTCAGCAGCGCCTCGACGCCGGTGCCGCACCGGAGGTCGACGCCTTCGTCGAGGTGCAGCCGGGCCACCAGCGCCCCGATGTCCGCGCCCAGTGCGGCGGCCAGGGGAGTGGGCTGGGGTTCGACGAGCGCCACGTCGAGGCCGCGGGCCCGGAAGCTCGCGGCGAGTTCGCAGCCGATGAAGCCCGCGCCGACGACGACGGCGCGCCGGGCGACGCCGAGCGCCGCGCGCAGGCGGACGGCGTCGGCGTGCGAGCGCAGCACGTGCACGCCCCGCGCCTCCGGGAATCCGGGAATGCGGCGCGGCCGCAAACCGGTGGCAATGACCAGCTGGTCGTAGCCGACCTCGCTGCCATCGCTCAGGGTGACCCGCCGGGCGGTGGTGTCGACCCCGGTGGCCGCCGCGCCGAGCCGCAGCCCGATGCGTTGCTCGGCGAAGAATTCGGCGGGCCGCAGCGTGGTGTCGTCGGTCTCGCCGCGCACGAACTGTTTGGACAGCGGCGGCCGGTCGTAGGGCGCGCGATCCTCGTCCCCGATGAGCGTCAGTTCACCCTCGTAGCCTGCGCGGCGCAGTTCCTCGGCGGTGCGCAGTCCCGCCAGCCCCGCACCAACTATTAGAACGTGTTCTACCGACTCCGACATAGGCCAAACCATATCTGTTGAATCGCGCCCACGCCGATGTGTCCCGCACCACACCCGAGCTGCCGCTGAATCGTAGCCGGACATTTATTGATCGGGCGGTCAATCAGGAATATACCGGGTGGTAGGACATACCTTCGGCCTTAAGGAGGCTTACATGTTCACCGAGAGCCGCGCACAGGACATGGTTGCCGTCGTACTCGGCGCCATCGCCGCGTTGTCGCCCCTGTTCGTCGACACGAACAATCGCGCCACGTGGACTCTCGTCGTACTCGGCGTGCTCATCGCACTCACCGGCCTGGCCCAGCTCATGAAGATGGTCAGCGCCACCGCCGATTACGCCATGGCCGCACTCGGCGTGCTGTTGTTCATCTCCCCGTGGGTGATGAATTTCGATGCCTACAGCGGTGCTTCGTGGACCGCGTGGATCGTGGGCGTGCTGACCGTGGTCGTCGCGGTCGCCGCATTGCCGGCCGTGTCGGCTCGGATGCATACTGCGACGCATCACTGAGAACTCAGCGCCCATGCAGATGCGTCGACCCGGAGCGGGGCGCCGCCGCAGCAAGAAGGTTGACGGCGACGCCCGCCAGCTCATCCTGGACGCCGCGGAGAACCTGTTCGCGGCACAGGGATTCGATGCGACTCCGACCGCCGCCCTGGCGGCGGCGGCCGGCGTCCCCAAGGGCCTGGTCTTCTACTATTTCCCCACCAAGGACGCCATTCTGTCGGCGCTCATGGCCGAACGCGTCCCGCGCAATCCCATCGACGACATCGCCTCGGTCGTGGCCCCCGGTGATCCGGTGCGGAGCCTGATCAACCTGGATGCCGCCCTCAATATTCGTGATCATCACTCCTCGGTGCTGCGCGTCATCATGTGGCGCGAGGCCGACACTCATCCCGATGTGCGGAAACAACTGCGCCACATGCGTGATCAGCTGCTGGACGTGACCGCCCGGGTACTGCAGGCCAGCGCTCCGGCCCCGGTGCGGCCCGGTACGCTGCGCGCCTGCGCCGCCGCCTGGGTTTCGGCCATGTTCGCCATTGCCAGCACCGACCGGTTGCACACCCTCGACGGCCTCACCCTCCCGACCGCCGAGGAAATCCTGAACGTGGCCCAGGTGGTGGCCGCCGGAATGACGCAGCTCGGTTGACCGGAATTTGCTGCTATTCCGTGTAAATCCCCCAATACCATTGCTTGGTAATGGCTTTCACCGGGCCGAGTCGCCGCGGATTCCCGGGCAGGGTAAGAATGTCGCCCATGGATGCCGAATACACCGCCAAACTCGGGGAGCCCCTGAACGCGCGTCAGCCGCGTCTGACCAACCCGGACCTCTTCGCTTCGGGCAGCTCCCAGAACGGTGCACTGACCGGCATCGACACCGGATCGCACGCCACCATCGGCCGCAATGGCATCGATCATGCCGAGCAGGCGGTGCAGTGGTCCTCCCCGATCACCCGGCACACCGCCGACCCGGAGCCGGCGTCGCGCCCGCTGGGCGAGCCCGAATCGCTGCCGCGCCGAGCTCTGTCGGAGAGTGAGCCGGCCCCGCGGCGCGCGGTGCTCGAACCCGAACCGGCGCCGTGGCGTTCGCCGCTGGACAGCGAGCCGCGTCCCGCCTTCCAGGAGAGCGAGCCGCCCGCCCGTCGCGGCCTCCCGGAGCCGGAACCGGCCCCGCGCCATCCCGAACCGGAGCCGGCCGCGCGCTTCGCGGAATCGGAGCCGGGTCCGCGCCGCGCCGCCCTGGACAGCGAGCCCGCGCCGCGCCGCGCCGTCGCGGAACCCGCGCCGGGCCGGCGTCGCGCCGCACCGGAACCCGAACCGGCCCAGCCCGTCTCGCGGCCGGATACCCCGTCCATCGATCTGCACCAGATCATGCGGCTGCTGGTCACCAGCCATGATCTCGATGTGGCGGCGCTCAAGGCCGAGGCCGGGGAGATCACGGTCTCCGAACTGGCTCGTGCCGCCCGCCGCACCCGTTCGGCCGCAGTGGATCTGATCGCCGCGTGGTACGGCGGTCCGGCGGAGATGCGCAAGTTCGGCGAGGTGCTGTTACAGGCCGCGGCTGAAACCGCTTGATCGAAAACGAGGTTCAGCGCGCGCCGGTGGGCCCGTCGGCCGAATTCGGGGCGGCGACAATATCGCCCACCGCGATGTGATCCTTGTGCACGCCCTCGAGCAAGAGTCCGAGCGTATTCGGCCGCGCCTGCGCATCGGTGCGCGGACAGCGGACGAAGTCGATGGCGCGGATCCGGGTGAGCAGGACGTCCGCCGCCCCGATGATCTCGACATCGTCCCCGACGCTCACCGCGCCCTGCTCGACCGTTCCGGCGACGACTGTGCCGCGCCCGGTGATGGTGAAGACGCCCTCGATCGTCATGCGGAAGGGTGCGGCCGCCGTGCTCTCGGTCATGGATCAATCGTGGCGTACCGGACGATTCGGCGTGGGTCCTGATTCGTGTCGGTCCGGTGCCCGATCATGAGGCGGGGACCGAGCGAGGCGGGAGTGGTGATGGGCGAGTCCGAGCTGACGGCGGCCGCGGTGCGCGCGGAACTGGCGAAGGTGGCCGATGCCGCGGATGCGATTCATCTGCAGCGGTTCTTCAAGACCGGCCCGGGGGAGTACGGCGAGGGCGACGTCTTCATCGGCGTGCGGGTGCCGCAGGCCCGCAAGGTCGCCAAAGCGTTCGCGGGGATCGCGCTTCCGGAGATCGACGAGCTGCTCGACAGCGAGGTGCACGAGCATCGGCTGGCCGGGCTGGTGCTGCTCAACGACCGGATGGCGAAGGCCTCGCGCAAGCGCGGTGCGGATGTGGAGCTGCAGCGGCGGATCGTGGAGCTGTATCTGGCGGCCGTGCGGCGCGGGCGGGTGAACAACTGGGATCTGGTGGACGCCTCGGCCGAGTTCGTGCTCGGGCCGTGGTATCTGGATCGCCCGCGCGATCCGCTGTTCGAGCTGGCCGCGCGGGCGTCGCTGTGGGAGCGGCGGGTGGCCCTGCTGACCACCTTCGCCTTCATCAAGGCCGGCGATCCGGCGACCACCCTGGAGTTGTGCGAGCGGCTGCTGGTGGATCGGCGGGATCTGATCCAGAAGGCGGTGGGCTGGATGCTGCGGGAGATCGGCAAGCGGGTGGATGCCGCGATCCTGACCGGTTTCCTGGACGCGCACGCCGCCGCGATGGGCCGCACGGCGCTCGGCTACGCCACCGAGCATCTGACGCCGGAGCAGCGGGCGCACTATCGCGCGCAACGGTGAGGCAATCGGGCTGTGACGCACTGCTCAGCGATTGCCGGGAACTTCGATTCGCGCGGAGAATCGCCCGGTCATGGCCAGATGATCTTGTCTGAGGATTTGCCTGCCGATCATCGGCACTGATTGTTCATCTCTAGTTCAGTTTACGTTAACTTAGCGCAACCATTCTGTGATCAGCCGTCGACAGGCCGGAATGGTGATCCCGCGGATTGTGTGCCCGAATCCCGTTCTCCCCCAATGCCGATCACAACCCATACAGCGTAACGGCGTGCGCCGGAATGGCGTTCGCCGTGGATAGCGCTGTGCCCCCATCGCTATGCCTTTGAAAAAACTGTTCCCCCTGTGCCTTTCCTCCCTGGCCCTGGCGCTCTGCGCCACCGGTCAGGCCGCCGCCGGCGAGCCGATCGCGGGTGTGCCGCCGGAGTTCCAGCAGCCCGCCCAGCAGGTTCAGCAGCAGGCCGGTGACCTGGTGCGGACGCTGCCCGAGCCGCAGCAGGATCAGGCCCGGGGTTTCGTGCAGACGCTGCCCGCGCCGTTCTCCGAACTGCTGCCGCCGGTGTTCACCAATGATCTCGACGGCTGGATCAAGGAATCGCTCTACATCATGGGCAAGCGCGGAATTCCCGGGAGCTACGAGGGCATTCACCGCAACATCATGCGCGAGTCCGGCGGCAACCCCCAGGCCATCAATCTCTACGACTCGAATGCCGCGGCGGGCATCCCGTCCAAGGGATTGCTCCAGACCATCGATCCCACCTTCCACGCCTATCACGTGGAAGGTACGTCGTGGGATGTCTACGACCCGGTCGCGAATATCACCGCAGCCTGCAATTACGCGGCACAGCGCTACGGCTCGATCGACAACGTCTACGGGGCCTACTAGCAACTCGCGTGGCTCTCAGGGGCAAGCCCCTGAAACCCCGGATCGGTTCTCGAGGGCACGCCCTGAAACCGATCGCCGCTCGGGGCCGAGCCCCTGAACCCCCGCACGAGTGAGGCCGCCGCGTCTACTGACGCGGCGGCCTCTTGTTCTCGCTGTGGATTCAGAACTGAATCTTGAGGTGGTCGGTGACCGGCCGCGCCTGGCAGCCGAGGATGTAGCCGTTGGCGATGTCCTCGGGATCCAGGATTTCGGCGTTCTCCATTTCCACGGTGCCCTCGACCACGGTGCAGGCGCACGAACCGCATTCGCCTTCGAGGCAGGAGTAGGGCACGTCGATGCCCTTGGCCAGCATGATGTCGACCAGCGTCTGCTTGCGCGGCCAGTTCAATTCATGGGTTTCGCCGTCGAGTTCGACTTCGACGGTCGCGGCGTCGGCGGCTTCCTCCTCGCTGATTTCCGCGGGCGCGACATCGGCGAACGGATCGCCGGACAGCGAATTGAAGACCTCGGCGTGGGTGCGATTGCGCGGCACGCCGAGTTGCGCGAGGGCGTCGTGCACGCGATCCATGAACGGCTTGGGCCCGCACATGAATGCCTCGTACGCGGTATACGGCGCGGTGAGAGCGGCCAGCGAATCGGCGGTGGGCAACCCCTGCAGATGTTCGAGCCAATGGATCACCACCAGCCGCTGCGGATGCTTGTCGGCCAGTTCGCGGAGCTCGCGCGCGAAAATCACATTGTCGTGATCGCGATTGGCGTACACCAGCACGATGCGCCCATTGCCGCGCGCCAGCGCGGATTTCAGGATCGACATGACGGGCGTGATGCCGCTGCCGGCCGCGAACAGCAGCAGATCCTCGTCCAGGTTCTTGGGCGTGAAGACGCCCGAGGGCGGCAGCACCTCGAGCTCGTGGCCCGCGGTCACGTTGTCGCACACCCAGTTCGACGCGTACCCGTCGGCGGTGCGCTTGACGGTGACCTTGGGCTTGTCGTCGGTGTGCGGCGAGCTGGCCAGCGAGTAGCAGCGCGCCACGGACCCGGTGAGCTCGCTGGGGATGCGCAGGGTCAGGAACTGGCCCGGCTGGTAGGTGAAGCGCTCGCGCAGGTCCTCGGGGACGTCGAATACCAGCGAGCAGGAGTCGGCCGTCTCGTTGATGACCGCGGAGACCCGCAGCACGGCCGATCGCGAGCTGTGCGGTACGTCGACGGTGGTCATAGTGTCCTCTCGAACCGAAACTAGAACGTGTTCTAGTTTCACTATACGTGTCCGTCGCGCTGCCGGACAAGCTGGGCCTCCAAGCCGGCCACCAGCACGTCCATGGAGAAGTCGTAGGAGTATTTCCCGCGCAGGTCCGCCATATGCTTGGTGGCCCGCTCCACCGCCTCGGGCAGCGCCCGATCGTGCAGCCCGGTGCGATCGCGTGGATTCACCTTGGAGCGGCCGAACAGGTAGGTGTGGATGGTCGCATACGCCGCGAGCACATTGCGTTCGTTGAATCCGGCGTCGAACAGGATTTCCATCACCGCCGCGATGAGATCGAGCTGTTTGCCCAGCATCTGCTCGATGAGTACATCGCCGAGACCCGGGTGCTTGCGCAATTTCTCGTCGATCTGATCGATGAGGTCGCGCAGCCGCATTTGCCACGGGCCGGAATCATCCGGCGGCTTGCGCACTCCGGTGAGCGCGGCGGTGGCGACGAGGTCGAGTAGCTCGCGTTTGTCCGCGACGTAGTAATAGGGGGCCATCGGGGAAACGCCGAGTTCGCGAGACAGCCGGCGCATGGACAGTTTCTCCACGCCGTCCTGGCGGACCACCCGCAGGGCGGCCTCGACGATTTCTGCTTCCGAGAGGGTGTTGCCGCCCCCGCTTGTCTGCATACGCCCGACTCCCATACCACCTCGGCCACTCGTTGATAGGCACGGCGCTGCTGAGCGCAGCGCCGTGGACGCAGCTCGATAGGCATCGCGGTTGTCCGGGGGCGTGCCGCGGAAATTCGTCTCATGCCTGTTCAACTGCTGATTTTCCTCCAGCAGTCTAGAGCGCCGGGTGCGGTGCGGGTTCCGGTCGGGTGGACCGTCCCGGCTTGTCCCGTTATCCGTGCAGCGGGCGGCGCGCCAATCATGATTGCTGGATGTGTGCTGCCCTAGCATTCCAGGAATGCGCCATGATCGACTTCCCGATGGTTTCGGGGTGCGAATCGATCCCAGGGTGCGCACTTATTCCGGTGGACGGTTCCTGGTCGGCGGTTCGCCGACCCGGTTGCTCCGACTCGCGCCGGAAGCTGCGGCCATGATCGGTGACGGATACCTCGAAGTGACCGGCCCTACGTCGGCTCGGGTTGCCAGACGACTGCTCGATTCCGGTGTCGCGAATCCGCGGCCGCGGCTGCTGCCCGCGGTCGAGGACGTCACCGTGATCGTGCCGGTGCACAATGACGGCGCGGGCCTGAGCCGGCTGCTCGCGGCCCTGCGCGGCCATACCGTGATCGTGGTCGACGACGGCTCCGATCGCCCGGTGCGGGTCCCGGCCTCGCGCGGCACCCGCTGCCGGGTGACGGTGCTGCGCCGCGATCGACGGCACGGCCCGGCGGCCGCCCGCAATTTCGGACTGCGCGCCGCCGCAACCGAATTCGTGGCCTTCCTGGATCCGGACGTGGTGCCGCGCACCGGCTGGCTGGAGGTCATGCTGGGCCATTTCAGCGATCCCAAGGTGGCGCTGGTGGCCCCGCGCATCCTGGCCGCGGATCCGGATTCCACCCTGCTGGCCCGCTATGAGCACACTCGGGGTTCGCTGCATCGGGGGCGGCGCGAGTCGGCCGTGCAGGCGCACGGGCCGGTGCCGTATGTGCCGAGCACCGCGCTGCTGGTGCGCCGGCTCGCGTTGCTGGCCGAGGGCGGGTTCGACGAATCCATGGCGGCGGGCGGGGATATCGATCTGTGCTGGCGGCTGGACCGCGCCGGCTGGCGGCTGCGCTACGAGCCGGCCGCCCGGGTGGCGCACAGCAATCCGGTTACCCTGCGAAAGTGGTTCGCGCACAAGATGACCCACGGCACCGGGGTGGCGCCGCTGGGGCAGCGGCATGCCGGAATGGCGGCGCCGCTGTCGATCCCGATCTGGACGGCGGTGACGGCGCTGCTGCTGGGCACGCTCACCCGCTGGGGGTTGTTCGGCGGGGCGCTGACGCTGGTCGCCACCTTGTTCCGGCTACGCCGGGTCTTCGCCGAGCTCGACAATCCGACCCGGGTCGCGGCGATCTATATGGCGCGCGGTTTCACCGGCGGCGTCTGGAGATTGGCCTCGGCGCTGTGCCGCGACTACTGGCCGGTGACGCTGCTGGGCATGCTGTGCTCGCGCCGGATTCGGCATATCGCGCTGACCGTGGCGGTGGCGGATGGCTTGGCGGACTGGTTCATTCACCGTGAGGCGGGCAGTCTGGATCCGGCCCGGTACGTGGCCTGCAAGCGGCTCGACGATATCGCCTACGGCGCCGGTCTGTGGCGGGGTGCGGCCCGGGCGCGCAGCGCCGATGCGCTCCGGCCGACCCTGCCGCCGCACTGAGGTGGACGCTGCCCCGCGCTGAGATGGACGCTGCCGCCGCGCCGAGAGATACTTGCCCGCGAATCGGCGCGTCTCCCAACCCCTCTCGTATACCCGCGAGCCAACTGACTAAGCCGTGTTTAACAAAGTGCTGCCTAGCTCACATTTTGGTGAGTGGCCGTCGCCATGTGACCTGCCGGACAAACGATCGGCTTCGCCCTATCGATTGCTTTCCCGCCGGTACTCTTTGGGTCGGAAAGAAAGGCAAATGGTCAGCAACATCGCAGGTGGGAGCCCTCCGCAGCATGGCGCCGAGTCCGGCGCCCAGCTCGGCGCGCTGGAGGCCTATGCCGCACAAGCCCACGGATACCTCAGTGTGGGCGGCGAACAACTAGGTCAGCTGCCCGGTTTGCTGCGTCCCATGGTCCTGGAATCGTGGCTGCGCAGCCTGCGCGGCGGCGTCGATCCCCTGGACGACGGCGACGGCCGCGGCCTGCGCGGCGCCGACCTCGAGCGCTATCGCGACGCCCATCCCATCGCCTCGGTCATGCCGCTGGTCGACAAGTTGCTGCTGCAGGACGCCACCAGTACCGGGCTCATCGTGGTGGTGGCCGATCAGTTCGGCCGGGTGCTCTCGGTGCACGGCACGGCGGATCGGGTGCAGGCGGTCGCGGCGGCGGGCCTGCGCGAGGGAAACGACCTGAGCGAGCGCCGGATCGGCACCAATGCCGTCGGCCTGGTGGTGCGCACCGGCCGCGCGGCCTGGATCCACGGGCCGGAGCATTTCCTGCATCGCATGCATCAGATCACGGGAGCCGCTGCGCCCGTTCATGATCCGGACGGTCGCCTGGCCGGCGTGCTCATGATCGCGGGCGGGGTGCGGGTGGCGCGCCCGGAGATTCTGGCCCTGGTGAAGGCCGCGGCCACCGCGGCCGAGATGGATCTGCTGCTGGCCGCCGTGCGCTCCGGGCAGGATCGCCGCGCGGGCGCCGACGCGCCGGCGCCGGAGCGCCTCGGACTGGAGGTGCTCGGGCTGGGGCAGCCGCAATTGACGGTGGCCGGGGAGCGAGTTCCCTTGTCGCAGCGGCATGCCGAGATTCTGCTGCTGCTGGCCGAGCATCCGGAGGGGCTGTCCGCCGATCACCTGGCGCTGCTGCTCGATGACGCCGATCTGGACAATGCCACCATCCGCGCGGCCATGTCGCGATTGCGGTCGGTGGTGGGGTCGAATGTCTTCGGTTCGCGCCCCTATCGGCTGCGCGTCCCGATCGCCACGGACGTCGAGGCGCTGCGCGCGGCGCTCGATTCCGGGGACGTCCATGCCGCCGTCCGGCTTTATACCGGCCCGGCGCTGCCGCGCTCGACCGCGCCTGGAGTTATAGACATTCGCGATGAATTGCGCGTGCGGCTGCGCACCGCGGTGTTGCGCTCGGGTGACGCGGCGGTCCTCAGCCGCTGGACCGCGGGCGCCGAAGGGCGTGACGATGCCGCCGCCTGGGCGGTGTATCGCGCTGCGGTGGATCGGGATTCGCCGCTGTACGCGCAGATAGAAGCCAAGATCCGCGTGCTGGATCGGCGGATGGGCGCCGATGCAACGCAGATGCAACGTTTCGACTCATAGTCTTCGCATCCGAAAGTGCGGTCGGTCACACCGCCATTCACCCATGTGGTTGCACCCACATTCGTGGCCTCGCCGGGCAACCAACTAGACGCTCGTCCAGCTTTTTTTTGGGAAAAAGTTCCGTTTTATTCACCGACCGCCTAGTCTTCGCGATACATGGAGGGCATCCATGTAATGCAAGTGACAGCGCGGCCCGGCAGCCGCGTTCGTCGGTCGAGTTGGAGGCGAACCACAGCAGGACATCCTCGATGCGGATGACCCGGAGGCACCCGCATCCCGGTCGGTTTACACCGAACAAAACCGGCCGGTTCCAGCAGTAGTCGGATCACGCGCGGCGTCGGTGCGGACGCTCGCGCCTTCGTCGAATCACCCAGGGCGGTGCGGTATTCCGCGACCTGGCGGCCGTGGCAAGCGGTACCCCAGGTCTATTTCGCCGTGCCCTGAAGCGTTCGGCCACAAAGCATTTCGCGAGTTCTAGGGAGGCTCTGGTGCGAGGTACGGAGTTGGGTGGGATGGGACCGGGCGGCGTGGGTGACCGGGCGAAAGATCAACGGCCGCACCATGATACCGATGGAGCGTTGCCGCTCACACCGGCCCAGCTGGGGCTCTGGTACGCCCAGCTGCTGGAACCGGAGGTGCCCATCAATGTCGCGCAGTATCTGGACGTGCGCGGCGACCTCGACCCGGAGGTGCTGGAGCGGGCGCACCTGGACGCGCTGTGCGAATTCGAGGCCGTGCAGATGCGGCTGGTGGAATGCGACGGCCGGCCGCGGCAGCTCCTGGACCTGGCTCAGCCGGTCCGGATTCCGCTGATCGATCTGCGCGCGGCCGCCGATCCGGTTGCCGCCGCACAGGACTGGATGCGCGCCGACTACACCGCGCCGGTGGACCTGCTGCGGGATCGTCATTTCGCGGGCGCGGTGCTGCGGGTCGGCGAGCGGCGCTGGTTCTGGTACCTGCGCACCCACCATCTGATGCTGGACGGCTATGGTGCGCTCACCAACACCATGCGCATTGCCGAGCTCTACAACGCGTGGATGCGCGGCACGCCGCCTTCGGGCATCACGCCCGGGAGCATGCGGGAACTGGTGGCGGCCGAGCGGGAGTATCGCGACAGCGCGCGCTTCGCCGAGGATCGCGAATACTGGGCCGAGCGGGTGCGCGGACTGGAGGCCACCAGCCTGGTGCGGCGGGTCGCCGGGGCCGCGCCGGCCAATCTGCGGTTCGGGCGGCAGCTGCCGCAGCGACTGCTGGACCGATTGAAAGCGGTTGCCGCCGAGGGGAATTCGAAGGTGGCGACGGTGGTGCTGGCGGCATTCGCCGGTTACCTGGCCCGGCTCACCGATCGCGACGAGGTGGTACTCAGCCTGCCGGTGACCGCGCGCACGGATGCGCTGACGCGGCGCTCGGCGGGCATGCTCTCCAATATCGTGCCGCTGCGCATCGCGGTGGGCGCGGACCTCACCTGGGGTGAGCTGCTGGCCGCGACCGGCGCCGAACTGTCCGCCGCGCTGCGGCATCAGCGCTACCGGCACGAGGACATTCGCCGCGACGCCGATCGCGCCGGACAGCAGACCCGGCGGGCCCTGTTCGGCCCGCTGGTCAACATCATGCTGTTCGATCTCAGCCTGCCGCTGGCCGATGCGCAGGCCCGCTATCACGTGCTCACCACCGGGCCGGTCGAAGACCTGAGCCTGCAGCTGTATTACGCGGGCCCCGAGCAGGTGGTGCTCGAACTGGAGGCCAATCCGAATCTGTACGGCGGCGACGATATCGCCCGGCACCACGCCCGTTTCGTGGGTTTTCTGGATCGGTTGCTCGCGGCCGATCCGGGCACGCCGCTGGCCGGGGTGCGGGCCACCACCGAGCTGGAACGCGAGGTGAGCCTGCGGATCTGGAACGACACCCGGCGGGAGCTCGGCGCCGGAACGCTGGTGTCGATGTTCGCCGAGCAGGCGGTGCGCACCCCGGAGCGGGCGGCGCTGTGCAGCCCGGACAGCGGGTGTGAATTCACCTATGCGGAGCTGTCCGAGCGCGTGAATCGGCTTGCCCGCCACCTGATTTCGCTCGGCATCGGGCCGGAGGACCTGGTCGCGCTGCATCTGCCGAGATCGCCCGAGCTGGTGGTGGCGATCTATGCGGTGCAGGCCGCCGGGGCGGCGTATGTGCCGCTGGATCCCGATCATCCGGCCGAGCGCACCGCGCACATCACGGCGACCGCGCGCCCGGTCTGCGTGCTGACCACCCGTGGTCTTTTCGAGGCCGATTCGCATCGTGCGGTGCTGTGTGTCGATGAGCTCGATTTGTCGGGCTACTCGGGGGCGCCGGTCGGGGATGCCGAGCGGATCGCTCCGCTGCGCCCGGCGAATACCGCGTACGTGATCTTCACGTCCGGTTCGACCGGCCGGCCGAAGGGTGTGGCCGTCAGCCACGCGGCCATTGTGAACCGGCTGCGGTGGATGCAGGAGGAATACCGGCTGACCTCGGACGATGTCGTGCTGCAGAAGACTCCGTCCACGTTCGACGTCTCGGTGTGGGAGTTCTTCTGGCCCTTGCAGGTCGGGGCGCGGCTGGTGCTGGCCACGCCGGAGGGCCATCGCGACCCTGTGTACCTGGCGGACCTCATGGCGCGCGCGGGTGTGACGGTCGCTCATTTCGTACCGTCCATGCTGTCGATCTTCGCCGATGAGCTCGCCGCCGCGAAAGCCATGGAAACTATGGCTTTGCGGATGGTCTTCGCCTCGGGTGAGGTGCTGCCCGCGGCCACCGCGCAGCGGTTGCGGGCGCTGACCCGCGCCGCCCTGCACAATCTGTACGGTCCTACGGAGGCGGCGGTCGACGTCACCTTCCACGAGGTCACCGACTTGGATATCGCGGCTGTGCCGATCGGCGCACCGGTGTCCAACACCCGGCTGTACGTGCTCGATTCACGTCTGCGGCCGGTTCCCATAGGGACCCCGGGTGAGCTGTATCTGTCGGGGGTTCAGCTCGCCCGGGGCTATGTGGCGCGCCCGTCGCTGACGGCGGAGCGCTTCGTCGCCGACCCGTTCGCCGGCGCCGAGGGCCACGGGCGTCCGGGTGCGACGATGTACCGCACCGGCGACCTGGTCTGCTGGAGCGCGACAGGCGAACTGCTCTACCTCGACCGCACCGACTTCCAGGTGAAACTTCGCGGTCTGCGAATCGAACTCGGCGAGATCGAGGCGGTGCTGAGCGCGGTCGAGGGCGTGCGCCGGACCGTCGTGGTGGTGCGCGAGGACCAGTTGGTCGCCTACGTCGTGCCCGCCGTGCCGGACGGTACCGCGCGCGCCGCCGAGGCCGCCGCAGCGCAAGACACCGCGATACCGGATTCGACGGCCGCTGTGCTGGACGCGGCCCGGCTGCGGTCCGCGGCCGCCGCCGCGCTGCCCGCCTATATGGTGCCGTCGGCGTATGTCCTGCTGGAAGCCTTGCCGCTCAATGCTTCCGGCAAGCTGGATCGGTCCGCGTTGCCCGCGCCGCAGCGCGTGGCGGTGGAATACCGGGAGCCGGAGTCGGTGGTCGAGCGGGCCGTGGCGCGCATCTTCGGCGAGGTGCTGCAGCGCGATGGGATCGGCCTCGACGACGACTTCTTCGCCCTGGGCGGCAACAGCCTCATCGCCACCCAGGTCGCGGCCCGGCTCGGCGCGGAACTGGGCTGCCGCCTCGGTGTGCGGGAGCTGTTCGCCGCCACCACGGTGGCCGAACTGGCCGCGTCCATCGGCGATCGCCTTCTCGACGAGGACGCCGGAACCGGCCCGGCCCTGGAGATCCGGCCGCGTCCGGAGGTGCTGCCGCTCTCACCGGCTCAGCAGCGCATCTGGTTCCTGAACCGCTTCGAACGCTCCAGCGCCGGCTACAACATGCCGTTCGTGCTGCGCCTGCGCGGCGCACTCGAAGTCGACGCGCTCCGCGCCGCCCTGACGGACGTGCTCGCCCGCCACGAGGTGCTGCGCACCGTCTTCCCGCAGTCCGCCGACGGCACCGCCCGCCAGCGCATTCTGCGCCCGGACGAGGTTTCCCCGCTCGGTCCGGTGGAATCGCTCAGCGCCGCAGCGACATTGCTGAGCGGCAGCGAGCCACCGGCGTCCGTACTGCCGACATCCTTCCACTGCGTCGCTGACTCGTCCGCCGTGCGGGATGATTCCGCCGCGCGGGTGGCGGACGGCACTGCCGCGCTGATGGCTGCGGCGCTGGAGGGCGAGCTGCGGGAGTTCGCGGCGGCGGGGTTCGATCTGGAGACCGAGATTCCGTTCCGCGCCAGGCTGTTTCAGCTCGGCGATGACGAGTATGCGCTGGCGGTTGTGTTGCATCACATAGCGGCGGACGGGCTATCGCTGCCGGTGCTGGCGCGGGATCTGGGGAAGGCGTACGGGGCGCGGCGGGATGGGCGGGAGCCGGGGTGGGCGGGGTTGCCGGTGCAGTATGCGGATTATGCGCTGTGGCAACGGGAGAGACTGGGGGCGGCGGAGGATCCGGAGTCATTGCTGGCGCGGCAGCTGGAGTTCTGGACCGATGCGCTGTTCGGGGCGCCGGAGCAGATCGATCTGCCGGCGGATCGGCCGCGGCCGCCGGTGGCCAGTGGGCGCGGCGGGGTGCACACGCTCCAGATTTCTGCGGAATTGCATGCGCGGATAGCGGATACCGCACGGGCGCAAGGTGTTTCGACATTCATGCTGGTGCATGCGGTATTGGCGGTGCTGCTGTCGCGATTGTCGGGTTCCGCTGATGTGGTGATCGGGACGCCGGTGGGCGGCCGGGGTGTGCGCGAATTGGACGAACTGATCGGTATGTTCGTCAATACGCTGCCGCTGCGCACCCGGGTCGATGCGCGGGCGCCGTTCAGCCGGTTGCTGGCACAGGTACGGGAGGCCGACCTCGCTGCCTTCGCACATGCCGACGCACCGTTCGAGCAACTCGTCGAAGTACTGAATCCGGCCCGGTCACAGGCCCGTCACCCGGTGTTCCAGGTCATGCTCGCCTTTACCGGCGCGGGGAATATCGGTGTCGAACTGCCCGGATTGCTTGCCACGGCAGGTACGCTGGACACCGGAGTGACCAAGTTCGACCTCTCGGTCGCGGTCACCGAAAGCTTCGCCGGTGCCGGTCCCGGGGAAGGTCCGGCACCGGCGGGGATCCAGGCGGAGTTCAGCTTCGCACTGGATCTGTTCTCCCGCGCCACCATCGCCGAGTACGCCGCCTGGTTCGTGCGTTTGCTCGACGCCGTCGTCACCGCCCCGCAAACCCCGGTTGCCGAACTGCCGCTGCTGACCGCCGGCGAGCGCCGCCGGGTCCTGGAATCCGGTGCGGCTCCGGCGCTCCCGGTGGCTCCGGCACTCGCGGGGCGCACGACGGCTGCGCGCACCGTGGTCTCCGCCTTCGAGGAGCAGGTGCGGCGCGCGCCCGGCGCGGTGGCCATGATCGACGGCCCCTGGCTGCTCACCTACGGGGAGATGTCCGCGCACGTCAACCGGCTTGCGCGGCTGCTCGTTTCGCTCGGGGTCGGCCCGGACACCCTGGTGGTGCTGGGTATGCGCCGGTCGACGGAGTTCGTCCTCGCGGCGTATGCGACGCTCACCGCGGGCGGGGCGTATGTCCCGGTCGATCCGGATCAGCCCGCCGCCCGGCTCCGGCACGTTATTGAAACCGCCCAGCCGGTATGCATTTTGACCACCTCGGCCGACGGCTGGCAGGCGGACGCGGACGGCGACGGCGAGCGCATTCGCGTGGTCGCGGTGGATACCGCCGAACTGTCCGGCTTTGCCGCCGATCCGGTCGCCGACGACGAACGCGGCGGCCCGCTGCATCCGGACGCGCTGGCCTACGTGATCTTCACGTCCGGATCCACCGGACGCCCCAAAGGCGTTGCGGTGCGCCATTGTTCGGTCGCCAACCAGATCGACTGGATTGCCGCCGAATACGGGATCGATCGCGACGAGGTGGTGCTGTTCAAGACGCCCGCCACCTTCGACGTCTCGGTCTGGGAGCTGTTCGCCCCGCTGTGCCGCGGCGGCCGCCTGGTGGTGGCCGAGCACGACGGACACCGCGATACCGCCTATCTGGCGGAGACCATTGCGCTGTACGGGGTGACCATGACCTCGTTCGTCCCGTCCATGCTGACGGTGTTCGCCGGCGCGGCGCGTGCGGACGAACTCGCTTCGCTGCGCACGGTGCTCGTTGCCGGTGAGGCCATGACGAGCGAGGCCGCCGCCGCGTTCGCGACGGTGAGCGCGGCCGAATTGCACAATTTGTACGGGCCCACGGAATTCACCGTGCACGCCACCCATGCACCGGTCGATCCGGATGGCATCGGCCCGGTGCCGATCGGCCGCCCGGTCGCGGGCAATCAGGTGTTCGTGCTGGACGAGCGGCTACAGCCGGTGCCCGACACCGTGATCGGCGAGCTGTATCTGTCCGGCGTGCAGCTGGCGCGCGGCTATCACGGCCGCGCTGATCTCTCCGCCGAGCGCTTTGTCGCGAATCCGTACGGACCGGATGGTTCGCGCATGTATCGCACCGGTGATCTGGTGCGTCGCACCCGCGGCGGCGTGCTGGAATACCTGGGCCGCAGTGACTTCCAGGTGAAACTGCGCGGTCAGCGCATCGAACTCGGCGATATCGAGGCCGCGCTGACCGCCGCGGCCGATGTGCGCGCCGCCGCCGTGACCGTGCACAAGCACCACAGCGGTGAACTCCTGGTCGCCTACGTCGTCACCGATCTGCCCGAGGCGGAGCTCACCGACGTCCTCGGCGACCGGGTGCGCGCGGCCCTCCCGTCGTACATGGCGCCCACCGCCTACGTGCGCCTGGAGCGTATGCCCCTCACCGCCTCCGGCAAGCTGGACCGCAAGGCCTTGCCCGAACCGGAATTGCGCGCCCGCGCCTTCCGCGCCCCGGCCACGCGCGCCGAGCGCGCGGTCGCACGGGTCTTCGCGGAGGTGCTCGGCGTGGGCCGGGTCGGCCTCGACGACGACTTCTTCGCCCTGGGCGGCAATTCCCTGGTGGCGACGCAGATCTCGGCGCGGCTCGCGGACGTCCTGGCAGCCGAGGTGCCGGTGCGCGCCCTCTTCGAATATCCGACGGTGGCCGGACTGGCCGATCGCCTGCGGCGCGGTGCGGCCGAGTACCGCAAACCGCTGGTGGCCCGGGTGCGGGCGGACCGGCGACCGGATCCGGTGCCGCTGTCCTACGCGCAGCAGCGCATGTGGTTCCTCAATCGTTTCGACAGCGCCTCGGTGGCGGACAATCTGGTGGCAGCCATCCGGCTCACCGGTCCGCTCGACCATGCCGCCCTGGCCGCCGCGTTCACCGATGTGGTGCAGCGGCACGAGGCGCTGCGCACCGTGTACCCGGCCGTGGACGGCATCGGCTACCAGCGCGTCCTGCCGGTCGCCGCGGCCGGGCTCGATCTGATCCCGGAGGACATCGGCGCGGACGCGCTCGATGAGCGCATTCGAGCTCTTGCCGCACGGCCCTTCGCGGTGAGCGAGGAGGTGCCGCTGCGGCTGGCCCTGCTGCGCGTGGCGGCCGCGGACGACCGTAGCGGCGAGGAGCACGTCCTGGTCTTCGCGGTGCATCACATCGCGGCGGACGGCTGGTCCATCGCGCCGCTGACCCGGGATCTCATGAACGCGTACGCGGCGCGCCGGGCCGGGGCCGCCCCGCGGTGGGAGCCGCTGCCGGTGCAGTACACGGATTACACGCTGTGGCAGCGGGAGTTGCTGGGCAGTGCTGAGGATCCAGAGTCGCTGCTTTCCCGCCAGCTCGGGTTCTGGCGCGACGAATTGGCCGGACTGGCACCGGAATTGCCCTTGCCGGCGGATCGGCCGCGGCCGGCTTCCGTGTCCGGGCGGGGCGCGGTCCACGGCTTCACCCTCGACGCGTCGCTGCACCGGGGTCTGCTGGAGCTCGCGGAGCGCAACCAGGCCTCGCTGTTCATGGTGGTGCACGCCGCCTTCGCCGCCCTGCTCGCGAAACTCTCGGGGCAGCATGATATTTCGATCGGAACGCCGGTCGCGGGCCGGGGGGAGCAGGCCCTCGACGGGCTGGTCGGGATGTTCGTGAACACCCTCGTGCTGCGCACCGGGGTAATGCCGCGACGGTCGTTCGCCGCCCTGGTGGCGGCGGTGCGGGAGGCGGATCTACGGGCGTTCGCGCAGGCGGATGTGCCGTTCGAGCGGCTGGTGGAGGCGCTGGCGCCGGTGCGGTCGCCCGGACTGCATCCGTTGTTCCAGGTGGTGCTGGACTTCCAGAACACGGCGCAGGCCGAGCTCGAGCTGGATGGCCTGGCGGTATCGCGACTGGATATCGATACTCACACGGCGAAGTTCGATCTGCAGCTGTCGGTGCGTGAGCGCCCCGGCGCGGCGGGGGATACCGCCGCGCTCGACGCGGTATTCACCTATGCCACCGATCTTTTCGATGCCGAGACCATTGCGATGCTGGCGGAGCGGTTCGAGCGGGTGTTGCGGGCCGTGACGGCCGACCCGGCGATCGCCGTCGACGATATCGAGGTGCTCACCGCCGGGGAGCGGCGGCGGGTACTGCACGAGTGGCCGGTCACCGGCGCCGACATTGCCGAGAACACAACTGTCGCAGCGCGTTTCGCTAGGGCCGCGGGGATCGATCCACAGGCGATCGCGGTGCGCGCGGGGGATGTCACGCTGACCTACGCCGAGCTCGGCGCGCGCGCCAACCGGCTGGCCCGCCGACTCATCGCGGTCGGGGTCGGCCCGGAATCGCTGGTGGCCGTGGCACTTCCGCGCTCCGCCGAACTGGTGGTCGCCTTGCTGGCGGTCGTGCAGGCCGGTGGCGGATATCTGCCCATCGATCCGAACTATCCGGCGGACCGGATCGAGTACGTCCTCGGCGACGCGCGCCCGGTGTGCGCCATTACCAATGCCGCGGCACAGTTGCCCGCGGGGTGGTTCGACGGGACCGTCATCGATCTGGACACCGTGGATCTGGGGGGATATCCGGACGGACCGATCACCGATCGGGACCGGGGGACGCCGCTCGATCCGGCGCATACCGCCTATGTCATCTACACCTCCGGTTCGACCGGCCGCCCCAAGGGCGTGGTCATCCCGCACCGCAATGTGATCCGGCTGCTGGACAATACGCACGAGCACTTCGGTTTCGGCGCCTCGGATGTGTGGACGCTGTTCCACTCCTATGCCTTCGACTTCTCGGTGTGGGAGTTGTGGGGCGCGCTGCTGTACGGCGGCCGCGTGGTGGTGGTCGACTACTTGACCTCGCGCTCTCCACGGCAGTTCCGGGAACTGCTCGCGGCCGAGCGGGTGACCGTGCTCAATCAGACGCCATCGGCCTTCTATCAGCTCATCGCCGCCGATGCCGAGGAGGACGGCGAGCTCGCGCTGCGGTACGTGATCTTCGGCGGGGAGGCGCTCGAACCGCAGCGGTTGCGCGGCTGGTTCGCCCGGCATCCGCAGGCTCCGGCGCTGGTGAACATGTACGGCATCACCGAGACCACGGTGCACGTGTCGTATCGGAGCATTACGCCCGGCACGGGCGCGGCCAGTGTCATCGGCGGCCCGCTGCCGGGTCTGACCGTGCGCGTGCTGGATGCGCGGCTGCGGCCGGTTCCGGTCGGCGTGCCCGGCGAGATCTATGTCTCCGGTGGTCAGCTCGCGCGCGGCTATCTCGCGCGTCCGGCCTTGTCGGCGAGCCGGTTCGTGGCCGATCCGCACGGGCCCGCCGGATCGCTCGCCTATCGTTCCGGCGATCTGGCGCGCTGGACCGCGGGCGGCGAGCTGGAATATCTGGGCCGCGCCGATCAGCAGGTGAACCTGCGCGGATTCCGCATCGAACTCGGCGAGATCGAGGCGGCGCTGCTGGCGGAGCCCGCCGTGCGGGAGGCCGCGGTGGTGGTGCGGCGCGACGATCGAGTGGACGAGGACCGGATAGTCGGGTACGTGGTTCCGGCGGAACCGGACGCCGCACCCGATACCGCGGCGCTGCGGCAGGCCCTGACCGGCCGATTGCCGGAGCACATGGTGCCCGCCGCGATGGTGCTGGTCGAGCGAATCCCCTTGACCGTCAATGGCAAACTCGATCGGGCGGCGCTGCCCGCACCCGTCTTCGAGACGGTGGCCTATCGAGCGCCCGGCACCGCGGCCGAGATCGCGGTGGCCGAGGTGTACGCCGAACTCCTCGGCGTCTCGCGCGTGGGGCTGGATGACGACTTCTTCGCACTCGGCGGCAGTTCGCTGCTGGCGGCCCGCGCGGCCGCGCGCCTCGGAGCGGCCCTCGACTGTGACCTACCGGTGCGCGCCCTCTTCGAGGCCCGCACCGTAGCGGCGCTGGCGGCTTTCGCGCACGCGCTGACGGGTGCGGGCGGGCGAGTGCCGCTGCGGGCCACGAATCCACGCCCGCAACGGATTCCGCTGGCTCCGGCGCAGCGGCGCATATGGTTCCTCAACCGATACTGGGCCACGGAGGACAACGCCGGGCCCGGTGCGGCCGCCGACAATATTCCGCTGGTCATCCGCTTCTCCGGGAATCTGGACGAGGTGGCGCTGCGGGCGGCGCTGGCGGATCTGGTGGCGCGGCACGAGACGTTGCGCACCGTCCATCCGGATGGTCCGGACGGACCGGAACAGGTGATTCTTCCTGCTGCCGAGCATGTTCCGGCGCTGACGGCCGAGCCGATCGCGGCCTCGGACCTGCCCGCACGGCTGGCCGCCGCCGCGGGCGAAGCCTTCGACCTGACCGTCGAGACACCGCTGCGGGCGGCACTTTTCACGGTCTCGCCGACCGAGCACGCGCTGGTCCTGGTGCTGCATCACATCGGCGCCGACGGCTATTCGCTCGGCCCGCTGGCTCGCGATCTGATGACCGCCTATACAGCCCGGCACGCCGGTCGGGCACCGGACTGGGAGCCGCTGCCCGTGCAGTACGCCGATTACACGCTGTGGCAGGCCGAAATCCTGGGCGCGGACGACGATCCGGAGGCGGTGGCGCACCGTCAGCTGGCGTACTGGCGGGACCGGCTGGCCGGTCTGCCCGAGCAGTTGGACCTGCCCGCCGATCGCCCGCGCCCGGCGGTGTCCTCGCATCGCGGCGGCACCCATCGGCTCGCGGTGGACTCCGACCTGCACGGCGAACTCGCCGAGCTGGCGCGTAAACAGGACACCACCCTGTTCAGCACGGTCCATGCGGCGCTCGCGGTGCTGTTGTCCCGCCTGTCGGGCAAGACCGATATCGCCATCGGCACTCCGGTCGCCGGGCGTGGTGAGCGGGCCCTCGACGATCTGGTCGGCATGTTCGTGAACACCCTGGTGCTGCGCACCGAGGTGGATCCGCGGGCCGGTTTCGACACCGTCCTGGACGCGGTGCGGGAGGACGATATCGCCGCGCTGTCGCATGCGGAGGCGCCGTTCGAGCGGTTGGTGGAGGTGCTCGCCCCGGCGCGATCGCAGCATCGGCATCCGCTGTTCCAGGTGGCCCTGACCTTCCAGAATTTCCCGCTGCCCGCCCTCGAACTGCCCGGCCTGCGGATTCGGCCGGAGCAGATCGATGCGGGCGTGGCCACGTTCGATCTGCAGTTCACCGTCACCGAGACCGTCGGCGCGGATGGCCGCGCCGGTGGCATGGATATCGAAATCACCTATGCCCGGGATCTTTTCGATGCGGGCAGCATTGCGGTGCTGGCGCGGCGGTTCGAGCAGGTGCTGGCGGCGGTGGCCGCCGACCGCACGGTCGCGGTCGGCGATATTCAGCTGCTGAGCGCGGAGGAGCAGCGGCGCGGGCTCTACGAGTGGCCGTCCGGCGGTGTGGATATCGCCGAAAACGTCACCATCACAGCGCGTTTCGCGGCTGCCGCCCGCATCGATCCGGACGCCGTGGCGGTCCGGGCGGGGGAGACCACCCTGACCTACGCGGAGCTCGATGCCCGTTCCAACCGGCTGGCGCGCCGCCTCATCGCGGCCGGCGCGGGACCGGAGGCGCTGGTGTGCGTGGCGCTGCCGCGGACCGCCGATGTGGTGGTGGCGCTGCTGGCGGTGCTCAAGTCCGGGAGCGGCTACCTGCCGATCGATCCGAACTACCCGGCCGACCGCATCGAATACGTACTGGACGATGCGCGCCCGGTGTGCGCCGTCACCAGCGCCGCCGCGCAGCTGCCCGCGGGCTGGTTCGGCGGACCGATCATCGATCTGGATATCGCTGAGCTGTCCGGCTTTTCCTGCGCCCCGATCACCGATTCCGATCGGCGCAGCGCGCTGCGGCCGGAGCACACCGCGTATGTCATCTACACCTCCGGGTCCACCGGCCGCCCGAAGGGCGTCATGGTGCCGCACGGCAATGTGATTCGGCTGCTGGACAATACGCACCGCGAATTCGGCTTCGGCCCGTCGGATGTGTGGACGCTGTTCCACTCCTATGCCTTCGACTTCTCGGTGTGGGAGTTGTGGGGCGCGCTGCTGTACGGCGGGCGCATCGTGGTGGTCGACTACTTCACCTCGCGGTCACCGCAGCAGTTCCTGGAATTGCTGGCCGCCGAGCGGGTTACGGTGCTGAATCAGACCCCGTCGGCGTTCTATCAGCTCATTACCGCCGTCGCGGATTCGGAGCCGGAGCTGGCGCTGCGGTTCGTCGTTTTCGGCGGTGAGGCGCTGGAGCCGAATCGGTTGCGCGGCTGGTTCGCCCGGCGTCCGGAACGCCCGGTGCTGGTGAACATGTACGGCATCACCGAGACCACGGTGCACGCGTCGTACCGGCTCGTCGGGCCGGCGGACGGCTCGGCCAGCGCCATCGGCGGTGCGCTCGCGGGCCTGACCCTGCGACTGCTGGATTCCCGGCTGCGGCCGGTGCCGGTCGGGGTCCCCGGCGAAATCTATGTCTCCGGCGGGCAATTGGCGCGCGGCTACTTCGCTCGCCCCGCACTGTCGGCGGGTCGCTTCGTGGCCGACCCGTACGGCCCGGCCGGATCGCGGGCCTACCGCTCGGGTGATCTGGCGCGCTGGACCGCGGACGGCGAGCTGGAATACCTCGGCCGCGCCGATCAGCAGGTGAACCTGCGCGGTTTCCGGGTGGAACTCGGTGAGATCGAGCAGGCGCTGCTGGAGCAGCCGGGCGTACGGCAGGCCGCGGTCGCGGTGCGCCGGGACGCGGCCGTGGACGAGGACCGGATCGTCGGCTACGTCGTGGCCGCGGACGATGTCGAGACCGCCGCGCTGCGGCAGGCGGTGGCGCGGCGGCTGCCCGAGCACATGGTGCCCGCCGCGCTCGTGCCGCTGGACCGAATCCCTTTGACCGTCAATGGAAAGCTCGATCGCGCGGCACTTCCGGACCCGGTGTTCGAAACCGCCGTCTACCGGCGGCCCGCCACCTTGGCCGAGGAGATCGTGGCGGGCGTCTTCGCGGAACTGCTCGGCTTGGACCGGGTCGGCTCGGACGACGACTTCTTCGCCCTCGGCGGCAGTTCGCTGCTGGCGGCCAAGGCGGTCGCCCGGATCGGCGGGGTGCTCGGCGCCACCGTCGGGGTGCGGGTGCTGTTCGAATCCTCCCGGGTGAGTGAGCTCGCGGCGCGCATCGGAAACGGCGCGGAGACCGCGGCGCGCACGCCGTTGGTCGCAGGTGAGCGTCCCGACCGGCTGCCGCTCTCGCCTGCCCAGCAACGCATGTGGTTCCTCAACCGCTTCGACCGCACCTCCACCGCGTACACCATTCCCCTCGCACTGCGGCTTCGCTCGGCCTCCGGTGCGCTGGATGTGGAGGCTTTGCGGGCCGCGGTCGCGGATGTGATCGAACGACACGAGACCCTGCGCACCGTCTACCCAGAGACGGCCGACGGCCCGGCGCAGGTGATCCTGCCCGCCGGGCAGGCCGTGCAGCCGCTGTCCCCGGTGGATATCACCGAAGCCGAACTGCCACAGCGGATGCTGGATCTGGTCGGCGCCGGTTTCGATGTCACCACCGAGGTTCCGGTGCGGCTGCGACTGTTCCGCATCGCCGACGCCGAGTCGATCGAGCACGTCTTCGCCGGTGCGCTGCACCATATTTCGGCGGACGGATCCTCGATCGTGCCCTTCATCCGCGATCTGGTGCACGCCTACGGCGCACGGCTGGCGGGCGTAGCGCCGTTCTGGTCGCCGCTGACGGCGCAGTACGCGGACTACGCCCTCTGGCAGCGAACATTGCTGGGTTCCGAAGACGATGCCGAATCCGTTGCCGCACAGCAGATTGCGTACTGGCGAAAGACCCTCGCCGGGCTGCCGGAACAGCTGGACCTACCCTCCGACTACCCGCGCCCCGCCCGGCAGAGCCTGCGCGGCACCCACGTCGACTTCTCGATCGACGCGGAACTGCACGCCCGTCTTGCGGAGGTCGGCCGTCGCCAGGGCGCAACGCTGTTCATGGTGGTGCACGCGGCCTTCGCGGCACTGCTGGCCCGCCTCTCGGGTAGCGCCGATATCGCAGTCGGCACCCCGATAGCAGGCCGCGGCGAAGCCGCCCTCGACGACCTCATCGGCATGTTCGTCAACACACTGGTGCTCCGCACCGGCATCGACCCCGCCGAACCGTTCACGAACCTGCTCGACCGTGTCCGCACCGCCGATATCGCCGCCTTCGCCCACGCCGACGTCCCGTTCGAACGCCTGGTCGAGGTCCTCAACCCGGCGCGCTCCACCGCCCGCCACCCGCTGTTCCAGGTCGGCCTCTCCTTCCAGAACCACGAGCGCGCCACACTGCGCCTGCCCGGCCTGGACATCTCCGACATCGAATTCGACAACGACACAGCCCAATTCGACCTGCACCTGTTCGCGGTCGACCACTACGCCGACACCGGAGCCCCCACCGGCGTCGACCTCACCCTCCGCTACGCCACCGACCTGTTCACCGCCGCGACCGCGACCCGGTTCGCCGACGCGCTGCGACGCGTGCTGGAAGCCATTGCCGCCGAACCGGAGATCCGGATCGGCGCAATCGATCTGCTGGGCCGGGAGTTGCGACACCGGGTGCTGCTCGAGTGGAACGACACCACCCACCCGGTCCCCGGCCATACCCTCGCGGACCTGGTGGACGCCCAGGTCGCGAGCACACCGGCTGCCGCCGCCCTCGTCATACCGGACGGCCCCGATCTCGTCGGCTCGGATGGCTCTGCCCTCGTCATTCCGGCGGGCTCTCGGCCGGAATCTCACGGTGGATCCCGGCCACAAGCACGCCGGGATGACGAAGGGGTGACCCGCCGCCGGGATGACGCAGGGGCGAGCGGCCGCCGAGGTGACGAAGCGGTGCGCAGCCGCGGGGGCGACGAAGCGGCGCGCGGCGAGGTTTTGACCTACGCCGAATTCGATGCCCGGGTGAACCGGCTGGCGCGGCATCTCATTGCGGGCGGAGTCGGACCGGAGCGGACCGTGGCGCTGGCCATGCGGCGGTCCGTCGAGCTGGTTGTTGCGATGTACGCGGTGGTCAAGGCCGGTGGGGCGTATGTGCCGATCGATCCGGATCATCCCGCCGACCGGATTGCGTACGTGCTCGAGACGGCCGCGCCGGTCTGCGTGCTGACCACGAGCCGAGACGGGTTCGAGGCCACGGCGGGGGAGGTGTTGCGGGTCGACGAGCTCGACCTGACGGGGTATTCGGGTGCGCCGATCGCCGATGGCGAGCGGGTGCGCCCCTTGCGGGCGGCTCATCCGGCTTACGTCATCTTCACCTCGGGATCGACCGGTACGCCGAAGGGCGTCGCGGTTCCGCATTCCGCCATCGTCAACCAATTGCATTGGCTGCGGACCACGTTCGGGCTGGGTCCGGCGGATCGGGCGCTGCTCAAGACGCCCGCTACCTTCGATCTGTCGGTGTGGGAGTTCTGGTCGTCGCTGGTTACCGGCGGCGGGCTGGTGATCACCGCGCCCGGTGACGAGCGTGATCCGGACCGGCTGCGCGAGCTCATGAGCGCGTACGGCGTCACGGTGCTGCAGCCGGTTCCCTCGCTGCTCGGCATGTTGCTGACCGCAGGGCCGCTGCCCGCCTCGGTGCGGGCGGTGCTGACCATCGGTGAGGCGCTGCCCGCCGCCACCGCGACGGAGTTTCTCGATGAGCATCCGTCTGGGAGTGGTTCCACGGCAAGGCTTTTCAATCTGTACGGGCCGACCGAGGCCGCGGTGTCCATTACCGCATACGAGGTGCGGCAACCGCCCGCGCATACGGTGGCGATCGGCACCCCCGCGTGGAACAGTCGGTGTTACGTCCTCGATGCTCGCTTGCAACCGGTACCGGTGGGTGTTCCTGGCGAGCTGTACCTTTCCGGCGCGCAGTTGGCCCGTGGGTACCATGCCCATCCGGTCCGCACCGCCGAAAGGTTTGTCGCCGATCCCTTCTACACCGCCGGAGCGGAAGGCGACGGCCGCATGTATCGCACCGGCGATATCGTGCGCTGGCGCGCGGACGGCAGCCTGGAATACCTGGAGCGCGCCGACTTCCAGGTGAAGGTCGGTGGGCATCGCATCGAGCTCGGTGAGATCGAGACCGTGCTGCGCCGGCAGGAGGGTGTGACGGCGGCCGTCGCCGTGGCTCGCACCGGCGCTGCGGGCACTCGGCTGGTCGCCTATGCGGTGGTGCCGGACGCCGAACCGGAGCGCTACGACGAGGTCGCCGCGGAATTGCGCGCTGCGCTGGTCGCGGGTCTGCCGCAGTACATGGTTCCGGCTGTCATCGTGGTGCTGGATGCGTTGCCGCTCAATGCCAATGGCAAGGTAGATCGCCCGCGGCTGCCCGAGCCTGTGTTTGCCGCAGCGATGCACCGGGAACCGGTAACGCGGCTGGAGCGGCTCGTGGCGGCGGCGTTCGCCGAAGTCGCCGAATTGGCCGATGCTCCGGGGTTGGATTCCGACTTCTTCGCCCTGGGCGGCAATTCGCTCATGGCGACGAGGCTTGTCGCCCGGCTGGGCGCGGATCTGGGCGTGCACGTGCCGGTGGCGGCTGTCTTCGAAGCGCCGACCGTGGCGGGGCTGGCCGAACGGTTGGCCGACACCGATGCGCGGGATGCGCGCCCGGCTCCGGTGCGCCGCAAGGCAACCGGGCCCGCGACGCTGTCGCTGGCGCAGCAGCGGATGTGGGTGGTCAACCGGTTGCATCCGGATTCGGCGGCCTATAACGTGCCCGCCGCGATTCGCCTGACGGGCGCGCTGGACCGGGGCGCTTTGCACGCCGCATTGCTGGATGTGCTGGGCCGCCACGACATTCTGCGGACCCGATTCCCGGAAGTGAACGACGAGCCGGTGCAGCAGGTGCTTCCGGTGAGCGAACTCCGGCTCGATCTCACGCCGGTCCCGGACGACGGCCGGGATATCGAGCAGCGGATCGCCGACATCGTCTCCGCCGGATTCGATGTCACCGCCGAGCCGCCGGTGCGGGTGCGGCTGCTGGCCGATGGTGCCGAGGCGCATGTGCTGGTCGTGGTCCTGCACCACATCGCGGCGGACGGTTACTCGGTCGGACCCATGACGCGGGACCTGGTACACGCCTACACCAGCCGAGTGCGCGGCGCCGCGCCCGCCTGGGCGCCGCTGCCGATTCAGTACGCCGATTACAGCGACTGGCAGCGGCACGTGCTGGGCGACGACGGCGATTCGCAGAGTCTGCTGTCTCGGCAGCTGGCGTTCTGGACCACCGAATTGGCCGGTGTCCCTGAGCACTTGCCGCTGCCCACTGATCGTCCACGCCCGGCACGGCGGGATATGCGCGGTGCGACAGTCGATTTCGAGATCGGCGTCGAGCTCACCGCGAGCCTGGTCGCGGTGGCCCGCGCGCACGAGACCACGCTGTTCGGTCTGCTGCACGCCGGTTTCGCCGTCCTGCTCTCGAAGCTGTCGGGCCTGTACGACATCGCCGTCGGCACCCCGGTCGCCGGTCGCGGTGATCGGGCGCTGGACGACATGATCGGCATGTTCGTGAACACGGTGGTGCTGCGCACGGATATCGACGCACGGGCACCGTTCCACGACCTGCTGCGGCAGGTCCGTGACCGCGATCTGACCGCGTTCGCGCACGCCGACGTGCCGTTCGAGCGCGTGGTGGAGGCCGTGCTATCCGATTCCGGCCGTCCCCGGTCCAGCGCGCACACACCGCTGTTCCAGGTGCTGTTCACCTACCAGAACATGCCGGGCGGCAGGATCGCGCTGCCCGGTCTCGCGGTCGAGGTGCTGGAGCCTCGGCCGGCCGAGGCCAAGTTCGATCTGCAGCTCACCGCCGTCGAGCAGTACGGCGAAAACGGGCGCGTCACCGGATTGCGCATGCAATTCGACTATGCCACCGATATTTTCGACGCCGCCACCGTGCGCCGCTGTGCGGAGCGACTGGTGCGGGTGCTCGAGACGGTGGCCGCCGATCCGGCGATCACGGTGCGCGCCATCGATATTCGTACCGCGGCCGAGCAGTCCGGCCCGGCACGGTCCGCGACCGGTGGCGCCGCCGACGCCGCCCCGGCCGAGCTCCCGGCGCTCATTGCCGCCGCGGCGGAGCTCACCCCCGATGCGATCGCCGTCCGGCACGGCGATCACATCGTCAGTTACCGCGATCTCGCCACCAAGATCGCCACCGTTGCCCGGGCCATGGGCGCGGCGGCGAAACCGGAAGCACTGGTGAATGTCGCATTGGCCGGTTTGGTGCCCGGCATTCTGGCCGCCCTGGGTGCGGGCGGCCTGTCCGAAGTCCTGCGCACGCTGTCCGGCGAGGCGCAGGCGGTGGTCCTTCGATCTGATCTCGAATCGGAAGGAGCCCTCTGATGTCCAATGCGGAGTCGGTCGCCCTCGGCAGGTACGGAAACAATGCGGCGCTACGCAGCGCGTATGGAATCGCGGATCTGCCGCTCTTGATCGAAACGGTGGCGGCGCTGGAACCGGAGCGCATTGCGGTGCGGCACGCGGACGCCGCCGTGTGCTACGCGGCGCTCGCCACGGAGCTGGAGGTGCTGACCGAGGCCATGGGCGGTGCGCTGGAACCCGAGGCGCTCGTTCAAGTGGTGGTGTCGGGTGCGCTGCCCGCGCTCATGGAGGGGGAGGAGGGCGCGCTGGCGCGGGTGCTGGCGGAACTGCTCGACGATGCCGTCGGGGCGGCGGCCGGGGTGCTGACCCCGCGGCTGGCGCCGGTGGAGACGCTGGCCACGCTGTTCGAGGAGCAGGTGCGCCGCACCCCGGACGCGGTGGCGGTGCAGTTCCGTGACGAGAGCCTGACCTATGCCGAGTTGGACGCCCGGGCGGATCGGCTGGCGCGCCGGCTGGCGTCCTCGGGTGTGGGCCCGGATGTGCTGGTGGGCCTGGCCGTTCGGCGATCGGTCGAATTGCTGGTCGGCATGTACGCCATCCTCAAGGCGGGCGGCGCGTACGTGCCGCTGGATCCGGATCATCCGGCCGAGCGGTTGTCCTATGTGCTGTCGGTGGCCGCCCCGGCGCTGGTGCTCACCACCACCGCCGATCAGCCGGAATTCGATGCCGCGGTGCCGGTCCTGCGCATCGACGAGTTCGAGTCTGCCGCACCGGTTTCCGAAAGTTCCGGCGACGGGCTCGCGACGCCTGCGGATCTCTATGCGCCGCAACCGTTATCGGACAATATCGCCTACGTCATCTTCACCTCGGGCTCCACCGGCCGTCCCAAGGGCGTCGCGGTCTCGCACCGCGCCATTGTGGCGAATCTGCGCTGGCGGCAGCGCATGTACCGGCTGCACGAGGATGATGCCGTCCTGCAGAAGACCCCGTTCACCTTCGATGTCTCGGTGTGGGAGTTCTTCTGGCCCTTGCAGGTCGGCGCGCGGCTGGTGATCGCCGAGCCGGAAGGCCATCGCGATCCGGCGTACCTGCTGCGCGCCATGAGCGAGTACGGCATTACCGTCGCGCATTTCGTGCCGTCCATGCTGGCGGTCTTCGTGGCCGCAGCGCGCGACGGCGTGCCGGACGCGCTGCGCGTGGTGTTCGCCTCCGGTGAGGCGCTGCCCGCCGCCACCGCGGCGGCCTTCCGCGATGTGAGCGGTGCGACGCTGCACAATCTGTACGGCCCCACCGAGGCCGCGGTCGACGTGACCGCGCACGAGGTCACCGGCGCCGATACCGATCAGGTGCCGATCGGCGCGGCCGCGGACGATACCGAACTGCTGGTGCTGGACGAGCATCTGCGGCCGGTGCCGGTGGGCGTGGTCGGTGAGCTGTATCTGGCGGGTGTGCAATTGGCGCGCGGGTATGTGGCGCGCGCGGCGCTCACGGCGGAGCGATTCGTCGCCAATCCCGAAGGCGCGCCCGGTGATCGGATGTATCGCACGGGTGACCTGGTGCGCTGGACGCCGGGGGTCGATGGCGGTCCGGCCGAGCTGGAATACCTGGGGCGCAGTGATTTCCAGGTCAAGCTGCGGGGATTGCGGATCGAGCTGGGCGAGGTGGAGGCGGCGCTGCTGCGCCACGATCGGGTCGCGCAGGCCGCGGTGCTGCTGTGGCACGGTCCCGCCGGTGATCACCTGGTGGGCTATGTGGCGCCCGCCGGCGAGCTGGACGCCGCCGCCGTGCTCGCGACGGCGCGGGAGCGGTTGCCCGAGTACATGGTGCCGTCACTGCTGGTGCCGCTGGCCGAAATGCCGTTGAACCCCAATGGCAAGCTGGATCGCAAGGCCCTGCCGGAGCCGGAATTCGCCGAGAGCGCGACCGCCTACCGGGAACCCGAAAGCACTGCCGAGCGCGCGGTGGCGGCGGTTTTCGCCGATCTGCTCGGGGTGGAGCGGGTCGGCGCGGACGACGATTTCTTCGCCTTGGGCGGCAATTCGCTCATTGCGACCCGTGCGATCGCCCGGGTGGTCGAGGCCCTGCGGATCACCGTCGACGTGCGCGACTTCTTCGATCGGCCGACCGCGGCGGCGCTGGCCGCGCTCGCGGAAACCACCGGCTCGGTACCCGCCCTGCGAGCGCAGCCCCGGCCGGAGCGGTTGCCGCTGTCGCCCGCCCAGCAGCGCATGTGGTTCCTCAACCGCCTGGCCCACACCGAATCCGAGTCCGCCGCGGCCGGATTCGATGCGGCGGCGGTGGACAATGTGGCCGTCGCGCTCCGGCTGCGCGGGGAGCTCGACGTCGCCGCGCTGGCCGCCGCGATCGGTGATCTGACGGCTCGGCACGAGGTGCTGCGCACCTGCTATCCGCAGACTCCGGACGGGCCGGTGCAGGTCGTGCGCGCCGCTGTCGAGCTCGATCTGGATCCGGTCGATATCGCCGGGACCGCTGTGCGTCCCGCCATCGAGGCGCTGGCCGGTCAGGGTTTCGATATCGCCGAACAGATTCCGCTCCGCATCCGGCTGTTCCGCACAGACCCCGATGACCACACGCTGGTGCTGGTGGTGCATCACATCGCCGCCGACGGCGTCTCCATGAATCCGCTGGTGCGCGACCTGGCCACGGCATACACGGCCCGCCGGGCGGGGGAGCGGCCCGGATGGGCGGCACTGCATGTCCAGTACGCCGACTACACCCTGTGGCAGCGGGAGCGGCTCGGCGCGGAATCCGATCCGGAGGCCCTGGCCGCCCGCGAGCTCGCCTTCTGGACCGCCGAACTCGACGGGCTGCCCGCGCAGCTGGAGGTGCCCGCCGACCGACCCCGGCCGGCGGTGTCCGGATATCGCGGGGCCACTGTCGAATTCGATATCGATCCGGCACTGCGCGCCGCGATCGACCAACTTGCCGCGCGGTGCAGAGCGACACCGTTCATGGTGCTGCACGCCGCGCTCGCGGCCTTGCTGGCGCGGTTGTCCGGCACCACCGACGTCGCCATCGGCACCGCGGTGGCGGGTCGCGGTGAACGGGCTCTGGACGATCTCATCGGCATGTTCGTCAACACCCTGGTGCTGCGCACCGAGGTGCGCGGCGAATTGTCCTTCGCCGAGCTGGTTTCCGCGGTGCGGGAGCGCGATCTGCGGGCCTTCGCCCATCGTGAGGTGCCGTTCGAGCGCCTGGTCGAGGTGCTCAATCCGGTCCGCGCCCGCAATCGGCATCCACTGTTCCAGGTGGCGCTGTTCATGCAGAACCTCGGCGTCACCCTGCCGGAGCTGCCGGGAGTCGAGGTGGAGCCGGTCGATTTCGATCCGGGCTTCGCCAAATTCGATCTACAGCTCACCATCTCCGAGCGCGCCGGTGGATATCGCGCCGAATTCACCTACGCCACCGAACTGTTCGACGCCGCCACGGTGGACGAGTTCGCCGCCAAGTTCACTCGCCTGCTGACCGCCGCCACCGCCGCCGCCGATCGCCCGGTCGGCGATATCGAACTGCTGGACGCCGGGGAACTCGACTACGTCGTCGATTCCTGGAACGCGACCGGTCACAAGGTGCCGGATGCGTTCCTGCACGCCGGTTTCGACGCCCAGGCCCAGCGCACCCCCAAGGCGCGCGCCCTGATCTCGGGCACGGACGAGTTCACCTACGCCGAGCTGGATGCGCGCATCAATCGCGTGGCCCGCGCACTCATCGACTCCGGTGTGGGCCCGGAATCACTGGTCGTGCTGGCCATGACGCGTTCGGTGGAGCTGGTGGTCGCCATGTACGCCGTCCTGCGGGCCGGTGGCGCGTATGTGCCCGTGGATCCCGCGCATCCGGCCGAGCGCATCGGCCATATTCTCGATACCGCGCGCCCGGAACTGGTGCTCACCACCGCCGCCGACGGTTTCACGCTGCCGGAGGACTCGCGGCTGCCGCTGTACCTGCTGGACCTGCTCGAGCTCGCCGAATACTCCGAACGCAAGATCACCGACCGCGAGCGGCTCGCCGCCCTGCACCCGGACCATCCCGCCTACGTGCTGTTCACCTCCGGCTCGACCGGCAGGCCCAAGGGCGTTGCCGTCAGCCATCGCGCCATCGCCAACCAAATGGCGTGGATGCAGGCCGAATACGGGATCGGCGTGCGAGATGTGTACCTGCAGAAGACAGTCACGACTTTCGACGTCTCGCTGTGGGGCTACTTTCTGCCATGGCGGGCCGGGGGCACCCTGGTGCTGGCCGATCCGGACGGGCACCGAGACGCCCGCTATCTCGCCGAAACCGTGGCCCGGCACGGTGTCACGCTCACCGATTTCGTGCCGTCCATGCTCGCGGTCTTCGCCACTCACGCGCAGCCGGGCGAATTGGATTCGCTGCGCCAGGTTTTCGTGGCAGGTGAAGCCTTCCCGGCCGAGACGGCCGCGGCCTTCCGCGCGGTGTGCGATGCGGGGCTGCACAATCTGTACGGGCCCACCGAGGCGGCCGTCACGGTCACCTATCGCGAGGCGGGCGACGAGACCACGGCGGTGCCCATGGGCGAGCCGGAGTGGAACACCCAGGTCTACGTGCTGGATTCGCGGCTGCACCCGGTGCCCATCGGGGTGCCCGGCGAGCTGTATCTGGCAGGCGTGCAGCTGGCGCGCGGCTATCACGGCCGCGTCGACCTCACCGCGGATCGCTTCGTGGCCAACCCGTTCGGGCGGCCGGGAGCGCGCATGTACCGCACCGGCGACCTGGTGAAGTGGACCGCCGACGGTGAACTCGTCTATCTGGACCGGCTCGACTTCCAGATCAAGTTCCGGGGCCAGCGCATCGAACTGGCCGATATCGAGACGGCGCTGCTGACCGCGCCGGAGGTCGCGCAGGCCGCGGTCCGGGTGGTCACCGCCGAAACCGGCGACTATCTCGCCGGCTATGTGATCCGCACGCCCGGAGGCGATCTCGATATCGAGGCGCTCACGGCCCGCGCGGCCCGGCTGCTGCCGCCCTATATGGTGCCCACCGCGATCGTGGAACTCACCGAGTTCCCCCTGGGCGCCAGCGGCAAGCTGGACCGCAAGGCCCTGCCCGCACCGGTTCTGGCGGCCAAGCGCTTCCGCGCACCCGTCGACGCCGCCCAACGCCTGGTCGCCCGTATCTTCGGCGAAGTGCTGGGCCTGCCGCGCATCGGCCTCGACGACGACTTCTTCGCCCTCGGCGGCAGCTCGCTCTCCGCCACCCAGGTCACCGCGCGCACCGGAGCCGAACTGGGCGTACGCATTCCGGTCCGCCTGCTCTTCGACGCCGGATCCGTCGAAGCCTTCGCCGCCGCCGTAGCCGAATTCAAGGGCACTGCCACACGTCCCGCACCGACACCGCAGCAGCGGCCCGCCAGGGTGCCGCTCTCGCCCGCGCAGCAGCGACTATGGTTCCTCAACCGCCTGGAAAGCGAGCAGGACGCCCCCGGTCGCTACCATCTCCCGGTCGTGCTGCGCCTGTCCGGCCGCCTCGACCTCACCGCCCTGCAACAGGCCGTCCTCGACCTGCTGGCCCGCCACGAATCCCTGCGCACCTACTACCCCGACACCGAATTCGGCCCGTACCAGAAAACCCTCGACGCCACCGATGTCGGCCTGAGCCTGAACCGCGTCCAGGTCCCGGAATCCGAGGTCATCACGGCCGTCACCGCCATCGTGTCCGCTCCCATGGACGTGACCCGCGAACTCCCCTCTCGCATAGCGCTCCTGGTATTGGACCGCGGCCCCGACGCCCCCCTGAACGCCGACGAGTACGTCCTGGTCCTGGTCCTGCACCACATAGCCGGCGACGCCCTGTCCATGCCGCCCCTCGTCGCCGACCTCATGCGCGCCTACACCGCCCGCCACACCGGCCACGCCCCCGACTGGTCCCCCCTGACCATCCAATACGCCGACTACAGCCTCTGGCAGCGCACCCTCCTGGGCTCCGAAACCACCCCCGGCGACCTAGCCCACCAGCAACTCGAATTCTGGCGCGACACCCTCACCGGCCTCCCCGCCCAACTACCGCTCCCCACCGACCGCCCCCGCCCCGCAGATCCGCAGAACACCGGCGCCACAGTCGACTTCACCGTCTCGACCGAGGTCCTCACCGGCCTGCGTGACCTGGCGGCAGCAAGCAACGCCACCTTGTTCATGGTGGTCCACGCCGCCTTCGCCGCCACCCTGTCCCGTTTGGCGAACATCACCGACATCGCCATCGGCACACCGGTCGGCGGCCGCGGCGAACGCGAACTCGACCCTCTCATCGGCATGTTCGTCAACACCTTGGTGCTACGCACCGAGGTAGACGGCAACACCTCCTTCACCGACCTCCTCGCCCAGGTCCGCGATATCGACCTGGCTGCCTTCGCGAATGCCGAACTGCCCTTCGAGCGCCTCGTCGACGCACTCGCGGTGGACCGCTCCACCGGCGCGCACCCCCTTTTCCAGGTCATGCTCAGCTTCGGCGAAGCGCCCGATGCCGACGCCGAACTACGGCTACCGGGCCTCACCGTCACCCCGATCGAAATACCCGACCCAACAGCCAAATTCGACCTGCAACTGGTGATCACCGAAGCAGCGGGCGACCACCTGACCGCGAGCCTCCGCTACGCGACCGAACTCTTCGACGCAGCCACCGCAGCCGCCTTCACCGCCCGCTTCCAGCGCATCCTGCGAGCGGCGGCCGCCAACCCGTCCGCACGAGTAGGCGACATCGACCTCCTCGATCCCGCTGAACGAGACCTCGCCCTGCGGACGTGGAACGACACCACCCACCCGGTCACCGAACACACACTGGTCGATCTGTTCCTCGCCCAGTCCGCCCGAACTCCGGACGCCCCCGCCCTGGTCATTCCGGACGCCCCCGCCCTCACCATGGGGAACGTCCCCAAGGATGCGGCCCGCGAGGTCCTGACCTACGCCGAGTTCGCCTCCCGCGTGCACCGCCTGGCCCGCCGCCTCATCGCAGCCGGCGTGGGCTCGGAAACCCGTGTCGCCCTCGGCATGCGCCGCTCACTCGACTTCGTCGCCGCCGCCTACGCGGTGCTCGAGGCCGGTGGCGCCTACGTGCCCCTGGACCTCGACCAGCCCGCGGAACGCATCGCCGACGTGCTCGCGACCGCAGCCCCGGTCTGCGTACTCACCACCACGCAGGACAGCTTCGCCATTGCGCGCGCGGGCGCTGCCGCCCGATGCGACGTCTCGACCACGACCGGGGATCCCTCGACTGCCCCGGGTGACGGCCGGACCATTGCGGACGATGGCTCCGATTCTGCGGGCGACATTGCGATTCGCGTCGGCGGAGCTTCGCCCACCGTGGGCGACGGTTCCAACGCGGCGAGTCACGGCTTCACCACCACCGGCGGTGGTTCGGCCGCCGCAGGTGTGGTGACGCTGGTTGTCGATGAGCTGGATCTGTCGGAGTACCAGGCTGTTCCGGTCAGCGATGCCGAGCGGATCGCTCCGCTGCGGCCGTCCAACGCGGCCTATGTGATCTTCACGTCCGGTTCGACCGGTCGCCCGAAGGGTGTGGCGGTGCCGCACTCGGCGGTCGTGAACCAGATCCGCTGGATCACCACCGAATACGGCATCGATGCCGGCGATGTGGTGCTGTTCAAGACGCCGCAGACCTTCGATGTGTCGGTGTGGGAGTTGTTCGGGCCGTTGGCGACCGGTGGTCGGATGGTCGTGGCAGCGGCGGACGGGCATCGGGATCCGCGGTATTTGGCGGATGTGATTGCGGCTGAGCGGGTCACGATCACCTCGTTCGTGCCGTCCATGCTGTCGGTATTCGCCCAGGCTGCCGAGCCGGCGCAGTTGGTGTCGTTGCGGGCACTATTGGTGGCCGGTGAGGCATTGACCTCGGATGCGGTGTGGGCGTTCCGGCGTATCAGCCCGGCGAAGCTGCACAACCTGTACGGCCCCACCGAATTCACCGTGCACGCCACGTTCGCGCCGGTCGCGGAGGATGTGCAGGGCGCGGTGCCCATCGGTCTGCCGGTGTGGAACGCCCAGGCGTACGTGCTGGATTCGCGTCTGCACCCGGTGCCGCAGGGTGTGGCGGGTGAGCTGTATCTGGCGGGTGATCAGCTGGCGCGTGGGTACGTGGGCCGCGCGGATCTGACCGCGGATCGGTTCGTGGCCAATCCGTTCGGGACGTCCGAGCGGATGTATCGCACCGGTGACCTGGTGCGGCGGGCTGCTGATGGTTCGATCGTGTACCTGGGTCGTACCGATTTCCAGGTGAAGTTGCGCGGTCTGCGGATCGAGCTGGGTGAGATCGAATCCGCGCTCATTGCACTGGATTCGGTGGCTCGGGCCGTTGTGCTCGTGCGTGACGATCACGGCACGGGTGATGCGCTGGTTGCCTATCTCATCCCGGCGAATGGTGCCGAGGTTGTGGTTGCGGAGGTGCGTGCGGCGCTGGCTCGGCGGCTGCCGGGATATATGGTGCCGTCGGCCTATCTGGTGCTGGATGCGTTCCCGCTCAATGCCTCCGGGAAGCTGGATCGCCGGGCGCTGCCTGCTCCCGCGCCGGTGCGGTCGGAGTTCCGGGCGCCTGTGGGGTCCGGTGAGACTCTGGTTGCCGATGTCTTCTCCGCGCTGCTGGGCGTGGATCGGATCGGGATCGACGACGACTTCTTCGCGCTGGGCGGGAACTCTCTCATCGCCACGCAGCTGGCGGCGCGGCTGAGCAAGGCCACCGGTGCGGCGGTGCCGCTGCGCGCTGTTTTCGAGGACTCCACGGTGCGCGGGCTGGCGTTGCGTATCCAGTTGGCGGACAGTGCGGTTTCCCCTGTGCTTCCGCCGTTGACCGTGCAGGAGAGGGGGGCGGAGATTCCGCTGTCCATTGCCCAGCAGCGCATGTGGTTCCTGAATCGGTTCGATGGGCGGGACGGGTACAACATTCCGTTCGCACTGCGGCTCACCGGTTCGCTCAATGTGGAGGCGCTGGAGGCCGCCATCGCCGATGTGATCGCCCGTCACGAAACGCTGCGCACGCTGTATCCGGAGCGCGATGGCGCGCCTACGCAGCTGGTTCTGCCCGCGGGTACCCGGCTGGTGGAGCTCGCGGCGGAGGGGGTTTCCGCGGCGGATTTGGGTGAGCGGGCGGAGGCGCTGGCGCACACCGTCTTCGACGTCACGGCCGAGGTGCCGTTCCGCGCGAAGTTGTTGCGCGTTGTGGATGAACCGAATACCCATGTCCTGCTGTTCGTGGTGCATCACATCGCCGCCGACGGGTGGTCGTTCGCGCCGCTGACCCGGGACCTCGCGCACGCCTATGTGGCCCGTTGCGCCGGAGTCGCGCCGAGTCCTACGCCCCTGCCGGTGCAGTACGCGGATTTCGCGCTCTGGCAGCGGGCCGCGCTCGGCAGCGCGGATGACCACGATTCGGTGCTCGCGGGACAGCTGCGGTACTGGACGCGCCGCCTGGATGGTGTGCCCGAGGTGCTCGCGCTGCCGGGTGATCGGCCGAGGCCGGCGGTGGCCGGGAATCGCGGCGGGCTGGTGCGCGGTCGCCTGGATGCCGAATTGCACGCCGCTATCGGTGCATTCGCGGCCGAGCAGCGGGTGACGCCGTTCATGGTGCTGCATACGGCGCTGGCTGTAGTGCTGTCCCGGCTGTCGGGGGCGGCGGATATCGTCATCGGCGCGCCGGTGGCGGGACGGGGTGACGAGGCGCTGGACGACCTGGTCGGCATGTTCGTCAATACGCTGGTGCTGCGCACCGCCGTTTCGCCGGATGCCACCCTCGGTGAACTGCTCGCCACGGTGCGAGAGACCGATCTGGCGGCCTTCGAGCACGCCCTGGTGCCCTTCGAAACGCTCGTCGACGCCCTGAATCCGGTGCGCTCGCAGGCGCATGCACCGTTGTGCCAAGTGACGCTGACCCTGCAGAACCACGAACGGCCGGAGATCCGGTTGCAGCGGCTCGCCATCGAGGCGCTGGAGGTGGAGGTCGGCGCTACCCAGTTCGATCTGGACTGGACGCTGTCGGAGACCACCGACGCCGCGGGGGCGCCCGCGGGCATGGAGGTCCATCTGGTCTATGCCCGCGACCTGTTCGATTCGGAGACCGTGGCGGGTTTCCTCGCCGCCTTCGAACGGGTGCTGCGCGCACTGCTCGCCGATCCGCGCGTCACCGCGGGCGAGGTGGAGATCATGTCGGTGGCCGAGCGCGGGGAACTGCTCTCCGACCGCAATGCCACCGCGCGGGCGTTGCCGCGCGAGACCTTGGCCGATCTGCTCGATCGGCGAGCCGCGACGGACCCGGAGACCGTCGCGCTCGCCCTCGACGGGGCTACCCGCACCTATGCCGAGCTCGCCGATCGTGCGAATCGTCTTGCCCGGCATCTGGTTTCGGAGGGCGTCGGTCCGGACACCGTTGTCGGCGTCACCGCCCAGCGGTCGTTCGACACGGTGACCGCGCTGTTCGCCATCGTGCAGGCGGGTGCGGCGTATCTGCCCATTGACCCGGAGCACCCGGCCGACCGGATCGCCCATGTGCTCGCCGCATCGCAGGCCACCCTGGCGCTGGCCGTCGGCGGTGCCACACTGCCCGCGCTGGATGGCGTGCGTGTGCTGGAGGTGGCCGCGCTCGAGCTGTCCGCACTGTCGCCCGCGCCGCTCACCGATGCCGACCGGCGGGGTGTGCTGCGGCCGGACAACCTCGCGTATGTGCTGTTCACCTCGGGCTCCACCGGTCTGCCCAAGGGTGTCGCCACCAGCCATCGCGCCATCATGAACCAATTGCGCTGGCTCGAGCACCGCTACGGGGTCACCCGGGACGACCGGATCATGCAGCGCGCGCCCTTGACCTTCGACGTATCGGTGTGGGAGTGCTTCCTGCCCGCGCTGGTCGGCGCGCCGCTGGTGATCCCGCGGCCGGACGGGCATCGGGACCTGGACTATCTGGCGGGGCTGATGCGGGACTGCGGCGTCACCATCGCCGAGCATGTGCCGTCGGTGCTGGCCGCGCTGATCGCGGAGGGCCACGGTGATGCGCTGGCCTCGTTCCGGCACCTGCACACCGGCGGCGAAGCGCTGTCGGCCGAACTGCTGACCACGCTGCGCGCGCACGTCGGCGGCGCGGTGCACAATGCGTACGGCCCGACCGAGGCCGCGATTTCCACCATCTACCACGAATTCTCCGATGCGGACCCGGAATACGAGGTGGCCATCGGCCGGCCCAACTGGAATACCCGCGCCTACGTCCTGGATGCCCGGCTGCGGCCGGTGCCGACCGGCGTCACCGGCGAGCTGTACCTGGCGGGCGCTCAGCTGGCGCGCGGCTATCAGGGCCGGGGCGGGCTCACGGCGGAACGCTTCGTATCCGACCCGTTCGGGGTGCCCGGATCCCGCATGTACCGCACCGGCGATCTGGTGCGGTGGAACCGGGATGGCGCGCTGGTATATCTGGGCCGCAACGACTTCCAGGTGAAGCTGCGCGGTCAGCGCATCGAACTCGGCGAGATCGAGGCGGCGCTGCTGTCCGCCGAGGGCGTCGCCCATGCGGCGGTGCTCGCCGCGAAGGACAGTGGCGGCGCCGATTGCCTGGTCGGCTATGTCAGCGGTGCGGGCCTGTCGGCGGACGCCGTGCTCGACCATGCGCGCGCCCAGTTGCCCGGCTATATGGTGCCCGCCCATCTGGTGGTGCTGGACGCGATGCCGCTCACCAGCGTCGGCAAGCTCGACCGCACAGCCCTGCCCGCAGTCGAATTCACCGCCTCCGCAGTCGCTTTCCGCGCTCCGAAGGAAGGCGCGGAGGCCGTGCTGGCCGCCCTCGCCGGCGATCTGCTCGGCGGCGCACCCATGGGCGCGGACGACGACTTCTTCGCGCGCGGCGGCAACTCCCTGCTCGCCATGCGCTTGATCGCCCGCGCCAATGCCGCCCTCGGCAGTGATATCGGTGTGCGGGAGATCTTCGAGGCCCCGACCATTGCCGCTCTTGCCGCCCGCGTCACCCGGGGAGCGGGCAGCGGGCCGAGGCTGGCGGCCGGGCCTCGCCCGGAGCGAATCCCGCTGTCGCTGGCGCAGAACCGGATGTGGGTGCTCAACCGGCTGGAGCCGGAATCCGCGGTCTACAACATTCCGGCGGCCATCCGCCTCACCGGTGAGCTGGACGTGGCCGCGCTCCGGGCCGCCGTCGCCGATGTCATCGTCCGCCACGAATCGCTGCGCACGGTGTTTCCCGAGGACGCGGACGGTCCCAGGCAGGTCGTCGTCCCGGCGGCGGAACTCGCCATGCCCGCGCTGAATCCGGTGGAAACCGGCGATATGGCCGCCGCGGTGGCCGAGGTCGCCGGTCGCGGCTTCGACCTGCGCACCGAATTGCCGATCCGGGTGCAACTCCTGCGGCGCATCGGCTCCGACCGTGAGCACGTGCTGGTCGTGGTCACCCATCACATTGCGGCCGACGGTGTTTCGACCACGCCGCTGGCACGCGATCTGGTATTCGCGTACGCGGCCCGCACGGCAGGTGCGGCGCCCGCATGGACTCCGCTTCCGGTGCAGTACGCCGACTTCACGCTGTGGCAGCACGCGGTGCTCGGCAGCGCCGATGACCCGGATTCGATTCTGTCCGAGCAGATCTCGCACTGGCGCACCGAGCTGGCCGGCTTGCCCCCGTTGCTGGAGCTACCCGCCGATCGGCCCCGCCCAGCGGTGGCGTCCGGTCGCGGCGCCGCCTACCAGTTCGGCATCGATGCCGAGACGACCGCCGCCATCGAGGAATTGGCGCGGCGGCACGGGGTCTCGACCTTCATGGTGGTGCACGCCGCCTACGCCACGCTGCTGGCGCGGTTGACCGGCAGCGCCGATATCGCCATCGGCACGCCCATCGCGGGCCGCTCCGAACAGGCCCTCGACAATCTGGTCGGCATGTTCGTCAACACCCTGGTGCTGCGCACGCCGGTCACCGGAGACACCCGGTTCGCGAGCCTGCTCGGCACCGTGCGGGAAACCGACGTACGCGCCTTCGCGCACGCCGAGCTGCCGTTCGAGCGGCTGGTCGAGGAGCTCGATCCGATGCGCTCCCAAGCGCATTCACCCATCGTGCAGGCGCTGCTCACCTTCGAGCACCGGGACGATACGACGCTGCGGTTGCCCGGCCTGGAGGTCTCCGGCTATCCGATCGAGAACACCACCGCGCAATTCGATCTGTCGCTGGCGTTCACCGAGGTCGCCGACGCGGCGGGCCGCACCGCCCTGCACGGTGTACTGCGCTATGCCACCGACCTGTTCGACGTCGGCACCATCGCCGGATTCGCCGCGCGATTCCGCCGCATCGTGGCCGCCGCCCTGGCCGATCCCGCCATTCCGGTGGGCGATATCGACCTGCTCGATCCCGCCGAACGCGAACTGGTGCTGCGGAACTGGAACGACACCGCGGCCGATCTGCGCCTGGACGGCGGTGCGCCGACGCTCATCTCGCTGTTCGAAGCGCAGGCGCTGCGATCCGCGCACCGCACGGCGCTGACTTTCGAGGGCGCCAGCCTGACCTACGGCGAACTCGCCGCGCGGGTGAACCGGTTGGCGCGCCATCTGCTCGCGCACGGTGTGGGCCCGGAATCGCTGGTGGCCCTGGGTATGCGGCGTTCCATCGACCTGGTCGTCGGCATGTACGCGGTGCTCGCGGCGGGCGGGGCGTATGTGCCGCTGGATCCGGATCAGCCCGCCGAACGCCTGGAATACATTCTCGCCACCGCCGATCCGGTGGCCGTGCTGACGTCGGGGATGGACCTGCCGATCGATATCGCGCAGGTGCGCATCGATCTGCTGGACCTGTCCGGCTGGTGGCCCGGCGAACCGCTGACCGATGCCGAGCGGCGGCGGCCCTTGCGACACGACAACACCGCCTACGTCATCTTCACCTCCGGTTCGACGGGGCGCCCGAAGGGTGTGGCGGTCAGCCACGCGGCCATTGTGAACCGCCTGGTGTGGATGCAATCCGAGTATCGCCTGACCGCGGCGGACGTGGTCCTGCAGAAGACCCCGGCCACCTTCGACGTCTCGGTGTGGGAGTTCTTCTGGCCGTTGCTCACCGGGGCCCGGCTGGTGGTGGCCCGGCCCGACGGGCACCGCGATCCGGCGTACCTGGTTCGGGTCATCGGCGAGCAGGGCGTCACCACCGCGCACTTCGTGCCCGCCATGCTGGCGGCATTCGTCGGCGCCCTGGAGGAGACAACCACTTCCGTGCGCGGCGGGGGGATGCGCCTGCGGCAACTCTTCGCCTCGGGTGAGGCATTGCCCGCGTCCACCGCGCAGCGGACGCGCGAGCTGACCGGGGCCCGGCTGCACAATCTGTACGGACCCACCGAAGCCGCGGTCGACGTCACCTATCACGAGGTCGCCTATACCGACACCGTGTCGGTGCCCATCGGCAGGCCGGTGTGGAATACCCGTGTCTACGTGCTGGATTCGAGACTGCGACCGGTCGCTCCGGGTATCGCGGGTGAGCTCTACCTGGCCGGTGATCAGCTTGCCCGGGGCTACCTGACCCGGCCCGGGCTGTCCGCGGATCGGTTCGTGGCCAATCCGTTCGAGCCGGGTGCGCGCATGTACCGCACCGGTGACCTCGTGAAGTGGGCCGGTACGGGCGAATTGGAATACCTGGGCCGCACCGACTTCCAGGTCAAGTTGCGCGGTCTGCGCATCGAGCTGGGTGAGATCGAATCCGCGCTCACCACACTGGAATCCATCGCACAGGCCGTGGTGGTGATGCGCCCTCACGACCAGTTGGGCGATCAGCTGGTCGCCTACCTGCTCGCGGCCGAGTCCGCGGTGGACGTCGACGCCGTCCGGGAACGACTGGCCGCGACGCTGCCGTCGTACATGATTCCGGCGGCCTTCGTGGTCCTGGACGCCTTCCCGCTCAATGCCTCCGGCAAACTGGATCGAAGGGCGCTGCCGGAACCGGAATTCCGGACTGTCGCCTACCGCGCCCCGGCGACCGCGACCGAACGCGTCATTGCCGCGATCGTCGCCGAACTGCTCGGCCGGGACCGGGTCGGCGCGGAGGACGACTTCTTCGCGCTCGGCGGCAATTCGCTGTCCGGCACCCGCCTGGTGGCTCGCCTGGGCGCGGCGCTGGCGGCCGATATACCGGTGCGACTGCTCTTCGAGGCGCCGACGGTGGCCGGTCTGGCCGCCCGGGTGGCGCACCTCGCCGGTACCGGCGAGCGGCCCGTTCTGCTGGCCCGGCCCGCGGACGCCGGTGCGGCGGAACTGCTTCCGCTGTCTCCGGCACAGCAGCGCATGTGGTTCCTGAATCGGTTCGACCCGCAGGAGACGGTCAACAACATCCCCGTCGCCCTGCGCCTCGTCGGCGCCGTGGATTCCGTCGCGCTGACGGCGGCCTTGCAGGACGTCACCGATCGGCACGAGTCGCTGCGTACCGTCTACCCGGATGTCGACGGCATCGGCTACCAGCGCATTCTGCCGCCCGGCAGCGCACCGGCGGTGACCCGGCTGGACGGCACGGATCTGCCCGCCGCGCTGGCCGCGTTCGCGGGCACACCATTCGACGTGACCGCGGCGGTGCCGCTGCGGATCGGCCTCGCCGCGGTCTCGGCCGATGAACAGGTGCTCGTCCTGGTCGTGCATCACATTGCCGCCGATGGCTTCTCGCTGACGCCGCTGGCCCGCGATCTCGGCGTCGCGTACGCGGCCCGGGCGGGCGGCGGCGCACCGCGGTGGGTGCCGCTACCGGTGCAGTACGCCGACTACGCGCTGTGGCAGTGCGAGCTGCTCGGCGCCGAGGACGATCCGGAATCCCTGGCGGCGCGGCAGCTGACGTACTGGCGGACGACCTTGCAGGGGCTGCCCGCCCAACTCGACCTGCCCGCCGACCGGCCCCGCCCGCTGGCGGCCTCACACCGTGCGGCCGTCGTCACGGCGCCCTTCGACGCGTCGCTGCGGGAGGCGGTCGCCGTCCTCGCCGCGGCGTCGGACGCCACGCCGTTCATGGTGGTGCACGCGGCCCTGGCGGTGCTGCTGGCCCGCCTGTCCGGCACCGAGGACATTGCGGTGGGCGCGCCCGTCGCCGGCCGCGGCGAGGCCGCGCTGGACGATCTGATCGGCATGTTCGTCAACACCCTGGTGCTGCGCACCGCGGTGCGGCCGGGCGAATCGTTCGCGGAGCTGCTGGCCCGGGTGCGCGATACCGATCTGGATGCCTTCGCGCATGCGGATGTCCCGTTCGAGCGCCTGGTGGAGGTGCTCGATCCGCCGCGCTCACCGGCCCGGCACCCGCTGTTCCAGGTGGCGCTGTTCTTCCAGAACCTCGACCCGATCGGCCTCGAGCTGCCCGGCGTCAGCGTGCGCGAATGCGAATTCGACTATCAGACAAGCAGGTTCGATCTGCAGCTGACCGTCACGGACGATGCCCTGGCCTTCACCTATGCCACCGATCTGTTCGATGCGGAGACCATTGCGGCCCTGGCCCGCCGGTTCGAGCGCCTCTTGACGGCGGTGACCGCCGCTCCCGGGCGGCTCGTCGGCGATATCGACCTGTTCGAGCGCGGCGAGCGCGAACGCGTACTGCGCGAATGGAACGATTCCGGCTGTGCCTCGGACCCCGGGGAGCTCCTGCTCGACGCCTTCCGGGCGCAGGTCGCGGCCACTCCCGACCGGGTGGCCCTGCGTTACGCACCGGATGGTGACCAGCCCGCCGCGGAGCTGACTTATGCCGAGTTGCACCGCCGCGTCAACCAGCTGGCCCGCCATCTCATCGCGACGGGAATCGGACCGGAATCACTGGTGGCCCTGTCGATCCGGCGCTCGGTGGATCTCGTGATCGCCATCTACGCCGTCCTGGAGGCGGGCGGCGCGTATGTGCCGATCGACCCGGATCATCCGGTGCGGCGCATTGCCCACATCCTCGACACCGCACGCCCGGCGGCCCTGCTGACCACCGCCGCGGATCGGGCCGATCTCGGCTACCGGGGTCCGATCGTCGAGGTGGACACGGTGGCGCTCGACGGCTACTCCATCGTCGCCGTCACCGCCGCCGAGCGGCGCGCCCCGCTGCGCCCGCGGCATCCGGCATATGTCCTCTTCACCTCGGGGTCGACCGGAAAACCCAAGGGTGTCAGCGTGTCTCACGCCGCCATCGTCAATCAGATGAACTGGATGGGCCACGAGTACCGGCTCACCGCGGCCGATGTGTATCTCCAGAAGACCGCCACCACCTTCGACGTCTCACTGTGGGGCTGGTTCCTGCCCTTGCGGGTGGGCGCGACGCTGGTGGTGGCCACCCCGGACGGCCACCGCGATCCGGCGTATCTGACCCGCGTGATCGCCGAAACCGGCGTCACCGTCACCGATTTCGTACCGTCCATGCTGGGCGTGTTCGCCGGTCACGCGGATCCCGCCGAACTGCGGACCGCGCTGGCCTCACTGCGGCAGGTGTTCGTCATCGGTGAAGCCCTGCCCGCGGACACCGTGCGGGCCTTCGGCGCGGTGAGCGCCGCGCGGCTGCACAACCTGTACGGACCCACCGAGGCGGCGGTGTCGATCACCTACCGCGATGTCACCGGCGAGGTTGCGCGCACCGTCATGCCCATCGGCCGCCCGGAGTGGAACAGCCGTGTCTACGTGCTGGATTCGCGCCTGCGGCCGGTGCTGCCCGGGGTTGCGGGGGAGCTGTACCTGGCCGGCGCGCAACTGGCCCGCGGCTATCACGGCCGACCGGACATCAGCGCCGACCGCTTCGTCGCCGACCCCTTCGGCGCGCCCGGGGATCGCATGTACCGCACCGGTGACCTGGTGCGCTGGGACGACACCGGCGAGCACGCGGAACTGGTGTACCTGGGCCGCACCGACTTCCAGGTGAAGTTCCGCGGTCAGCGGGTGGAACTCGGCGAAATCGAGGCCGCGCTGGGCGCGGCGCCGGGGGTCGCACAGGTCGCCGCCCGGGTGGTGGTGACCCCGGCCGGTGAGCACCTGGTCGGCTATCTGACCGCGCTGCCCGGGGCGCCGATCGCGGAAGCGGAGGTGCGTGCGGCGGCCGCCGCGGCCCTGCCGTCCTATATGGTCCCGTCCGCCTTCGTGGTGCTGGAAGCCTTCCCGCTCAATGCCTCCGGCAAGCTGGATCGCGCGGCGCTGCCCGATCCGGTGTTCGACCAGGTCGCCTATCGCGCACCCGGCACCGCCACCGAGCACACCGTGGCCGCCGCCTTCGCCGAGGTCCTGGGCCTGGCGCGAGTCGGGGCCGCGGACGACTTCTTCGACCTCGGCGGCAATTCGCTCAATGCCACCCGGGTCCTGGCCCGGCTGAACGAGCGCCTGGGCCATCGCATTCCGGTGCGCACCCTGTTCGAGACCTCGGTGGTGTGCGCGCTCGCCGCCCGCCTGGATGCCGAGCGGCCCGCCGAGGCGCTGCCCGCCCTCACCACCGGTCCGCGCCCGCAACGGATTCCGCTGTCGCCGCTGCAGCAGCCCATGTGGCTGGTGAATCGCCTCGATCCGGAATCGCCCGCCTACAACCTGCCCGCGGCGGTGCGCATTCTGGGCGACCTCGACGAGCACGCCATGCGGGCGGCTTTCGCCGATGTGGTCGTGCGCCACGAGGCGCTGCGCACCGTGTACCCCCTCGATGGGGACGGCGACGGCCATCAGGTGATCCTGCCGCCGCACACCGCCATGCGGCTCGAGCTGGAAACGGTGGGCGCCGCACGAGTGATGGGGCGCATCGCCGAGATCGTCTCCGCCGGTTTTGATGTCACCACCGAGGTCCCGGTGCGGGCGGTGCTGCTGCGCGAGTCCGGCGGCAGTCATGTGCTGGTGGTGGTGCTGCACCACATCGCGGGCGACGGCTTCTCCGTGGATCCGCTGGTGCGCGATCTCATCACCGCCTATCTGGCGCGGTGCCAGGGCGCGCCACCGGCTTGGTCACCCTTGCCGGTGCAGTACGCCGACTACACAGTGTGGCAGCACCGGGTGCTGGATGCGGTTGCCGCCGAGGAGCTTGCGTACTGGCGGGCGACCCTGGCCGGACTTCCCGACGAACTGCCGCTGCCGGCCGACCGTCCGCGTCCGGCCGTATCCTCGCGCCGCGGCGCGGTGGTGCGCGGCCGGATCGGCGGCGGCGTCGGCGCGCGGGTGCGGTCGATTGCCAAGCGGCACAACGCCACACCATTCATGGTCTGTCATGCGGCGCTGGCGGTGCTGCTGGCGCGCATGTCCGGCACCGACGATATCGCCATCGGCACGCCCACCGCCGCCCGAGCGGCCAGCGCCCTGGACGACCTGGTCGGCATGTTCGTCAATACCCTGGCGTTGCGCACCCGGCCCGGTCTGGAACGCAGCTTCGCCGAGCTGCTCGCCGAGACCCGCGAGGTGGACCTGGCGGCCTTCGCGCACGCCACGGTGCCCTTCGAGCGGATCGTGAACGAACTCGGCATCGAGCCCACCCGGACCCGGCATCCGGTCTTCACCGTGACGCTGAGCTATCTGAACCTGACCCGCGGTACCCACGGGGTGCCCGGACTGGTGCTGGAGGATGTCGAATTCGACGAGACCACCGCGAAATTCGATCTGACCTTCACCATCGGCGAGGAACTCGACGCGGACGGGCATCTGCCGGTGGAGATCACCTACGCCACCGACCTGTACGACGAGTGCACGGTCGCCGAGCTGCTGCGCCGCTTCGGCCGGGTGCTCGGCGCGGTCACCGAGAATCCGGAAATCCGGATCGGCGCCATCGAGGTGCTGGCGCCCACCGAACGGTCCGCCCTGCTGGCCCGGCGGGGGCCGCGCGCCTTGCCCGCGCGCACCCTGGCCGAGATCATGGCCGCGGCCGTGGCGGCGAATCCGCACGGCACCGCGCTGGTGTACCGGGGCCGCAGCCTCAGCTATCGGGAGCTGGACGAGCGGTCCTCGCGGCTCGCGCGACTGCTCATCGAGCGCGGGCTGGGGGCGGAGGATTTCGCCGCCGTCGCCGTTCCACGCTCGATCGACTCCATGGTGGCGCTGTGGGCGGTGGCCAAGACGGGTGCGGCCTTCCTGCCGGTGGACCCCACCTATCCGGCGGAGCGCATCGCCTACATGCTGAACGACTCCGGGGCGCGGGTCGGGCTCACCGTCGCCGCCGTGGCGGAAAGGCTGCCGGCGCAGACGGAATGGATCGTGCTGGATGCCCCGGGCACCGGCGCGGTCCTGGACCGCACCAGCGGCGCACCCGTTACCGCAGGCGAACTGGCGCGCCCGGCGCGGCTCGGCAATGCGGCCTGGATGATGTACACCTCCGGCTCCACCGGCCGCCCCAAGGGCGTGGTGGTCACGCATGCGGGGCTCAGTGGCGTGGCGGCGATTCACGAACAGCAGTGCCCCACCGGGTCGTCCGATCGGGTGCTGCACCGGGCCTCGCCCAGTTTCGACGCCTCGCTGATGGAACTGCTGATGGCGCTGCCCGCCGGCGCGGCGCTCGTCATCGCGCCCGCGGACGTGTTCGGCGGTGCGGAGATGAGCGAGCTCATCGCGGCCGAGCGGGTCACGCACGCGCTGATCACGCCGTCGGTGCTGCAAACCCTGGATCCGGACAAGCTGCGCGGGCTGCGTCATCTGTCGGTCGGCGGTGAGGGATTCGGCCCCGATCTGGTGGAGCGCTGGGGGAGCGGCCGGGAGTTGTACAACTCCTACGGGCCTACCGAGGTCACCATCACCACCCATATGAGCGCGGCGCTGCGTCCCGGTGACGGCGTGGTGCTGGGCGGGCTCGCGCCCGGACTGTCGGCGGTGGTGCTGGATGCGCTGCTGCGGCCGGTTCCGGATGGCGTGGTCGGTGAGATGTACCTGCGCGGACCGGGATTGGCGCGCGGCTATCACGGGCGGCCCGCGCTGAGCGCCGACCGCTTCGTCGCCGATCCGTACGGGGAGCCCGGTGGGCGGCTCTACCGCACCGGCGATCTGGTGCGCTGGGTGACCCGCACCGTCGGCGGGATCGGCTATCCGGTGCTGGAGTACCTGGGCCGATCCGATGATCAAGTGAAACTGCGCGGGCTGCGCATCGAACTCGGTGAGATCGACGCGGTGCTCGCCGCGCACGAAGCCGTGGAATTCGCCGTCACCATCGGCCATACCGGGCCCTCCGGTGATCTGTCGCTGGTGTCGTATGTCCTGCCCGCCGCCGGGCGCACCATCGACATCGAGGAACTGCGCGCCCACGCGAGCCGCTCGCTCATCGCCTATATGGTGCCCGCCGCCATCATGGTGATCGACGCGGTGCCGCTCACGCCGACGGCCAAGCTGGATCGGAAGGCGCTGCCGGAGCCGGTGTTCCGGGCGGCGGAGTTCCGTGCGCCGGTCACCGTGGCCGAACGGACGGTCGCGGCCGTCGTCGCCGAGACCCTCGGTCTGGCGGTCGGCGAGATCGGCGTGGACGATGACTTCTTCGCTCGCGGCGGCAATTCGCTGAGTGCGGCGAAACTGTCCGCGCGGCTGACGGCGCGGCTGGGCGCTGAGGTCGCCATGCGCACCGTCTTCGAGCATCCGACCGTCGCCGCCCTGGCCGCCGTCGTCGATTCCGGGGACGCGGTCCGGGGGCCGATGCTGGTGCGCCGCACCGAGACCGGGCCCGCACCGCTATCGCCGGCGCAGCAGCGGATGTGGTTCCTGAACCGGTTCGACGGTGAATCGGCGGCCTACAATATTCCGCTGGTGCTGCGATTGTCCGGTGCGCTCGATCTCGAGGCGCTGAACGCCGCCATCGCGGATGTGGTGGATCGGCACGAGGTGCTGCGCACGGTGTATCCGCTCACCGAATCCGGACCGGTTCAGGTGATCCTGCCCGCCGCGACCCTGCCGCCATTGCACCCGCTCCCGGTAGCGGAGGACGAATTGCGCTCGGCGGTCACCGATTTCGTCGCGGAAGGTTTCGACGTCACCGCCGCTGTCCCATTGCGCGCCCGCCTCTACGCACCGATCGGCGCGGACGGGGAACAGGTACTCGTGGTCGTCCTGCACCACATCGCCGCCGACGGATCATCGCTGACACCGCTGGCCCGCGACATGATGACCGCCTATGCCGCCCGTCGTGCCGGCACGGCGCCCGGCTGGACGCCGCTGCCGGTGCAGTACGCGGATTACGCGGTGTGGCAACGGGAACGGCTCGGCTCCGAACACGAGCCGTCCTCGCTGCTGGCGGCGCAGTTGCGGTACTGGACCGAAACCCTGGCCGGACTGCCCGATCAGCTGACGCTGCCCGCCGACCGCCCGCGTCCCGCGGTGGTGTCCACGGTGGGCCGCGAGCTGGAGTTCACCATCGACGCCGAGCTGCACGCCCGGCTGGCCGAACTCGGGCGCGACAGTGGCGCGACGCTGTTCATGGTGCTGCACACCGCCTTCGCGCTGCTGCTGTCCCGGCTGTCCGGCACCACCGATATCGCGGTGGGCACCCCGGTCGCCGGTCGCGGCGACGATATGCTCGACGACCTGGTCGGCATGTTCGTCAATACGCTGGTGCTGCGCACCGAGATCGATCCGGCCGCCGCCTTCACCACCCTGCTGCAGCAGGTGCGAACCGGCGACCTGGCCGCCTTCTCGCACGCCGACGTTCCGTTCGAGCGCCTGGTCGAGGTGCTCAACCCGATGCGCTCGACCGCACGGCACCCGCTGTTCCAGATCGGCTTCTCGTTCAACAATATGTCCGGCGCGGCCTTCACCCTCGACGGCCTGCACATCACGGCGGGCGAATACGACACCACCATCTCGCAATTCGACCTGCACCTGGTGCTCGCGGACCGCTACCACCCCGACGGCACACCCGCCGGACTGGCGGCGAGCATCACCTATGCGACCGCCCTGTTCGACGAGTCCACCGTCGCCGGATTCGCAGCCCGATTCCAGCGCCTGCTCGCCGCCGTGCTCGCCCAACCCACCGCCCCGGTGGGCGACCTGGATCTGCTCACTCCGGCCGAACGCAAGCGAATCCTGGTGAGCTGGAACGACACCCGCCACACCATCGACGAATCGGCAACGCTGGCCTCGCTGCTCGAACGGACCATCGCCACCGCCCCGCAGGCACCGGCGTTGATCGGTGACAGTTCCGAGGGCCGGGTCGAGTTGACCTATGCCGAGCTGGCCGAACGGGTGAACAGGCTGGCACGCCACCTGATTTCACTCGGCGTAGGGCCCGAAACTCGCGTCGCGCTCGCGCTGCGGCGATCGGTGGACCTGGTGGTGGCCATGTACGCGGTGTCGGTCGCCGGTGGAATCTACGTGCCGGTCGATCCCGACCAACCCGCCGAGCGCACCCGGTACATCCTGGAGACAGCCGCTCCCGCATGCGTGCTCACCACGGCCCGCGATGGCTTCGGGGCCGAACCAGTCCACCGTCGGGGCGAATCCCCTGGTCATCCCGGCGCGCTTGTCGGCCGGGATCCACACGCCGCCGGTGATGTCGTCACCAGGGTGGATTCCGGCCAAACCCACGCCGGAATGAGCGGGGCCGGGCAAGCCGGAATGGCCGAGGCCGGGCGAGCCGGAAGGAGCGGGGTCGGGCCGGCCGGGGTGACCGGAGCCGAAATGCCGGGAGCGGTGGTACGCATCGATGAGCTCGACCTGTCGGGCTACTCGGCTGCGGCGGTTTCCGCCGGGGAACGGGTGCGGGAGCTGACGGCCGCCAATACCGCGTATGTCGTCTTCACGTCCGGTTCGACCGGGCGGCCCAAGGGCGTGGCGGTGTCGCATGGTGCGGTGGTGAATCAGTTGCTCTGGAAGGCAGCGGAATTCGGGCTCGGGCCTGCCGATGCGGTGTTGCTCAAGACTGTTGCCACGTTCGATCTGTCCGTGTGGGAGTTCTGGTCGGCGGCGGCCTGTGGCGGGCGGCTGCTGATTGCCGCGGCCGAGGGGCATCGGGATGCGGGGTATCTGAACGAGCTGGTGGCTCGGGAGCAGGTGACGACGCTGCATGCGGTGCCGTCCATGCTCGATGCGCTGCTCACCGCCGCCGGGCAGGAACGTCCGTTGCGGTCGCTGCGGCGGGTGCTGGCCATTGGTGAGGCGTTGCCGGGTGCGCTGGCGCAGCGGTTCCGGACGGCCTACCCCGAGGTCGGGTTGTTCAACCTGTACGGGCCGACCGAGGCGGCGGTGTCGATCACCTCGCATCGGGTGGGTGCGGCCGATCGGGTCACGGTGCCCATTGGTGTGCCGGAGTGGAACAGCCGGGTCTATGTGCTCGACGCGCGGTTGCGGCCGGTGCCGGTCGGGGTGGCCGGGGAGCTGTATCTAGCCGGTGCGCAGTTGGCTCGTGGCTATTTCGGGCGGGCGGATCTGACCGCGGAGCGGTTCGTGGCCAATCCGTTCGAGCCGGGGGAGCGGATGTATCGCACCGGGGACCTGGTCGCGTGGACCGCGGGCGGGGAGCTGGAACATCGGGGCCGCACCGACTTCCAGGTGAAGATTCGCGGATTCCGGATCGAGCTGGGGGAGATCGAGACGGCGCTGCTGGCGTTGCCGGAGATCGCTCAGGCCGCGGTGCTGGCCAAGTCCGGACCCGCCGGGGATCGGCTGGTGGCCTACCTGGTCGGTGCGAATATCGATGCGGCGCAGGTGGCGTCACGGCTGGCGGCCACGCTGCCGTCGTATCTGGTGCCCGAGGCGTTCGTGGTGCTGGACGCGCTGCCCTTGAATGCCAACGGCAAGCTGGATCGCCGGGCGCTGCCCGAACCGGCTTTCGCGCCGCGTGAATTCCGCGCTCCCGCTACCGAACTGGAGCGGACCGTGTGCACGGTCTTCGCCGAGGTCCTGGAGTTGGATCGAATCGGGCTGGACGACAACTTCTTCGAGCTGGGCGGCAACTCGCTGCTCGCGGTGCGGTTGGCGGCGGCGCTCGGTGCTGCTCTGGAGCGACGGGTTCCGGTACTGGTGTTGTTCACCGCGCCCACGCCCGGCGGGCTGGCGGCGCGGCTGGACGCCGCGGCGGGCATCGATGCGGATCGTGCGTTCGATGTGCTGTTGCCGCTGCGACCCTCCGGGACCGGAGCGCCGCTGTTCTGTATTCATCCGGCGGGCGGCATCTCCTGGTCCTTCGCCGGACTGGCGGCCCATCTGGACGACGATCGCCCGATCTACGGTCTGCAATCACCGGCGCTCGGATCGGAGGCGGCACAGCCGGATTCGATCGAGGAGTGGGCGCGGCGCTATGTCGACGAGATTCGCGCGGTCCAGCCGGAGGGGCCGTATCACCTGCTCGGCTGGTCACTGGGCGGTGTGCTGGCGCATGCCGTGGCGGTGCAGTTGCAGGAGCAGGGGCAGCAGGTGGCGACTCTGGCCGTGCTGGACAGCGCGCTGCACGTGGATACCACCGAGCCCGTGGATATTCCGCTGACGGAACTGTTCGGCGGCTTGCTGGGTGCGGCGGCCGATATCGGCCCGGAGCGGCTGGCGCGCATGACCGACAGCGGTGTGCGCTCACTGGCGCTCATCGGTTCGTACCGGCCCCGCCGGTTCAAGGGCGACCTGGTGTACTTCACCGCCGCCCTGGACGATCCGAGCTGCACGGTGAATGTCGCGGGCTGGACCGACGCCATCGACGGCGTGCTGCACAACCATGCCGTGCCGGTCACGCACTGGCGCATGACCTCCCCTGCAGCCCTGGCTCAGATCGCCCGCGTTCTCAGCGCGGGCAGCTGAAAATTCAAGGTCATCAATATTGTGAAAAGCCTCTTGTTCACAGTTTGGTTCCGTCAGGATTGGCTGCGGACTTTGAGAAAGGTAATCCGATGAGCAACCCCTTCGACGACGAAGACGCTCAGTTCTATGTGCTGGTCAATGACGAGGCTCAGCACTCCCTGTGGCCTGTTTTCGCCGCCATCCCCGGCGGCTGGACCATCGCGTACGGTCCCGCCCTGCGCCGCGACTGCCTCGACTACGTCGAATCGCACTGGACCGATATGCGCCCGAAATCGCTCATCGACGCCATGGCCGAAGCCGAATAGCCCCGCGGACCACAGTCTTTCCGCGAACCACCCAGAAAGGAAACCCCATGGAAGGCGTAGACATCGGAGCCATCCTCACCACCGTGCTGAACTTCCTCAGCGCCGGCTCCAGCATCAACTACAACCCGAACGCCGCCTGATCGGTCCCGACGGCAGCTCTGAAAGGACTCGAGACATGGATCTCGGCAGCGCCGGCTTCACCAGCCTCCTGCAGGCCATCGCCCACCTGATCGGTTCGGGCTCCGGCATTTCCGTCACCCCCGGCACGCCCACCACCCCCTGAGGACCCGCCATGGACAGCGGCAGCGCCATCGACAACCTGCTCGGCCGCCTGGCCGAAATGTTGCTCACCGGCTCCTCGTTCACCTTCCCGCCCACCGCGGGCTCCTGAAGGCGGCGGGCCGCCAGAACCGTTCCCCTCCTGGCGGCCCGTCGCCTAATCTCGATCCCAGGCCGGGATCCGGCGGCGGAAGGGGATACGCGTGACCACATTCGTATTGATCCACGGTGGCGGCGATGTCGGCTGGTACTGGCACCTGGTCGAGGCCGAACTCCGAGCCCGCGGCCACGAGACCATCGCCCCCGACCTGCCCAGCGAAGACAACTCCGCGAGCCTGAACGACTACGCGGACACGGTGATCAAAGCGGTCGGCGACCGCGAAGACCTGGTCCTGGTAGGCCAGTCCTACGGCGGCTTCACCGCCGCCTTGGCAGCCGACCGCCTCCCGGTCCGCGTCCTGGTCCTGGTAGCCGCCATGATTCCGCTACCAGGCGAAACCGCCGCGGACTGGTGGACCAACACCGGCTACGCCGAGGCCGTCCAGAAACAAGCCGACCTCGACGGCGGCCTGACCGGCAACGACGACCCCTTCATCAGCTTCTACAACGGCGTCCCCCGCCCCCTCGCCGAAGAGGCGATCAGCAAGGAACGCGAAGAATCCACCACCGCCTACAACTCCCCATGGCCACTCGACGCCTGGCCCCACGTCCCCACCAAATTCGTCCTGGCCCAAGACGACCGCTTCTTCCCACCCGACTTCTTCCGCCGCCTGGTCCCCGAACGCCTGGGCATCACCCCCGACGAAATCCCAGGCTGCCACTGCGTAGCCCTCAGCCACCCCCACGACCTGGCCAACCGCCTGGAAAGCTACGCCGCCGAACACGGAGACGTGCGCTAGGTTCGTTAGGCAGCCGAACCACTGTCCGGCTGCGGCCGTGTACTTGGTTGTCAGGAGGGGTCGGGAAATGAGAATCACCGCAGGAATATTCGGTCTGGTCGTCGCCATCGCCGGGGCAGTGATGATGTGCCTCGGCTTCATGGCTCAGAAGGACTTGCGTGACGATTCCGCACGAACGGCGATGACTCTAGGTTGGATGTGCCAGGCGGATAAGGACATCCCCACGATGGAAGAATGCACCTGGGGCAGATGGGACGGGTCCAGATCTACCCCCGGTGAGGACACCCTGCCGGTCCGAGAGCGCACAGGCGAACTCATCAGCAATGTCGTGTTGATCGGCGCCGCCCTCTTCGTCGGTGGTCTGGTCCTGACGGGCGGCGCACTCGCAGCCGGCCGCAGACCGGAAACCGCAATGCCCGCGGCATCACAGCCGCAGATGCACCATTCAGCGGCCCAGTGGTCCTAGCCGCCAACCCCATCGAACCGTCCGACCCTCAACCCCGCAGTGAAGTCATCCCACGCCGCGGGCTCGAACACCAGCGCCGGACCGGTCGGGTCCTTGCTGTCCCGCACGCCCACCGCGCCGGGGACGAAGGCCACTTCGACGCATTCCTGTCCGCCTGAGCTGCGGCTCGACTTGAACCACCGTGCGTTGCTCAGATCAGCGTTCACTTTCGATCTCCCTTGCTAGCTCACGGAGTACGGCTCGGCTGGGCTCGAGGTCCAGTGCCGCCTGTCGGATTGTCGTGAAGGCGTTGCGGTGTTTGTCGACATCGGTTTGCCGTTCGAGATACATGCCGCCGGTGAAACCTTCGGCGAAGATCACGGTTGGTTCGGCGGGGCGGCCCAGTGCGTCGGTGGCGAAATCGAGGATGACGAACGGCGGCAATGGCATACCCAGCGGGCATCCGGCGTGGTACGGCAGTATTCGGATCTCGACGTTGTCTCTTGTGCTGAGGTCGGCCAAGTGACGCAGTTGGCCTGCCATGACCCGGCGTGGGCCGATGCGGGTCCGGATTGCTGCCTCGTGCAGGACGATCGCGGCATCGGCAGGCTTGCGTGCGCGCGACAGGATCGCCTGCCGCTTCATTCGCATTTCGATTCGGCGATCCAACTCGGAATCGGTGTCGGCGGCGAAGTAGGTCCGGTCCAGGGTGCGCGCGTAATCAGCGGTCTGCAACAGGCCCGGAATGATCAAGGGCTGATAGATCGTCAGATTCCGGGCCGAAGCTTCCAGTCCCACGTACAGATTGAAGTTGGCCGGAATCAGATCGCCGTAGGCGTGCCACCACGATCGGACCGATGCCTGTTGAGCCAGCCCTTTCAGGACTGCGGTCCTGTCGTCGTCGACGCTGTAGAGCTCGCACAGGTCCTCTATCTCGCGGACGCGGACACGTTCGGTCTGGCCCTTTTCCAGTCGGCCGAGTGTGCTCTTGCCCCACTCCATCAGCTTCGCGGCCTCGTCCAGGGTTAGGTTCGCCGCCTCGCGGGCTTCTCGCAGGTACCGGCCCAACTGCCGGCGGGGCAGAGTGCTGCTCTCGATCTCGGACATGGAATCCATCCCGGGACGTGGTTGAAGACCTTTCCGGGAACGAGTGTGCGCCGAAAGTGGGACGTGTGCAGGCAGTTTGAACCAATCATTTCGGCCTCCCAGATTGCAGGTCCGGAGCGGGAGTTCCGGTGTGTGCTGGTGGTGCGCCCGGAATGTGCCCGCCGGGCGCACTCAACCACTAGCCGGAGGAGGACGAATGAGCCTCACGATCAACCCTGATGAGAACCGGGCCCGCTCGGATGCCTACCGGGCCGCAGGGCTCAGAACCTGGTTCGACGCTGATCGAATCTGGTTGTGGGCGGGGAGCAGTGCCGGTGCGATCACTGTGCTCGATGAGATCGGCACCGAGGCGCACAGGCATCTTCAGCACATGTATGTGTTCGCGCCGACCATTGCCCATGACTCGGGGCTGTGGACCTTTTTGATCCAGCCGCATGAAATCGCCGCCGATACTCAGGAATTCATGGCGCAGCGGTCGATTCTGATTGCCAAGCCTGGGACAGAGGTGCGGCTGCCGACTCCTGCGGATGAGCGGGCGGCGCATCTGTGGTGGATTCGTGAGCCGTTGGGGGAGATGCCGTCTGCTGGGTACCTGTTGGAAACCTTGGCTATCTGTCACAAAATTCGGTCGCGCCGGACCGGGGTGATACGGCAATAATCCGGCATGGAGATGTTCCTTATCGCAGTGGCTTTCAGCGTCGGTTGTCCACTGTTCGTTGCACTGCTGGTTGCGGCGCTAACCAGTTCGTCCCGGCGACCGCCGAGGCCGCCGGGACCCTATCGCGGATCCGGAAGGTCGCCGCAACGGCAGTGGAACGGTTCTTACGACAGCAGCGGTGGGGGCTATGCACCGCAGTACGACGGGTCGTATGGGGGTTCCGGCTACTACTACAGCGATTCGGGTTACGACAGCGGCAGCAGTTCGAGCTGGGGCTCCTGTGACAGCGGCAGCAGCAGTTCCAGCTCGAGTTCGAGCTCCAGCGACAGTGGTTCGAGCAGCTCGAGCAGCAGTTGCGACTAGGGCTCAGCGGAGGGGGTAGCGGCGGTCGATTATGTCGAACATGTTGGGCTGGCCCGCTTTGTAGAGTTCGCGGTCTATCAGTTTCAGGGGCTCCCACAGGGGCATGGTGAAGCGGGGGGTTATCTGAGCTTGGGGGTGGGGGGAACCGGAGGCGTGCAGGATGGCATTGGCTGCTTGCCTCCCACCTTCGTTGGCGCCTTCCATGCAAGCCACGTTCATTTGGGTTTTGATCCAGTCGCCGGCCAGGAAGAGGTTGTCGATGGCGGTCCAGGCTTCGGGGCGGTCGTACCAGGAGCCGGGGTTCTGGATGAAGATGGCGTCTTCGTAGGCGATGTCGGGGGTGCCCGCGCCGGTGAGGGCGGGGTCCAGGAGCCAGGAGTGGAGTAGGTCGTCGGTCAGCTGGGTTTCGCCGTCGTCGTTGACGTGGGCCTTGATCTGGGACCAGGTCTCGAGGGCGATTTCCTCGGGGGTGCACTTGGCGGCGGGTCTGCCGTTGAAGGTTCCGGGTTCTTCCCACTCGGAGATGATGGCGGACAGGACTTCTCGGACGCTGCCGTCGCCGTAGCTGGAGACGGAGCGGTGCCAGAATTGCGCTTCGCTGATGGAGGTCAGGCCCCAGGGGGCGTCGTTGTAGCCGACGTGGCCGTTGGCCAGGTCCACGCGCTTGCGGAGGAAGAATTGGATGCCGACCATCCAGGCGGACTGGAGGTTTCGGATGCGGTCCAGGGTGGGATCGGCGGCGGTCAGGTCCTCGGACAGGATGGGCGGGATCTTGTCGAGGGGGATGGCGGAGAGGTAGTAGTCGGATTCGACGGCGTGGCGGGAACCGCCGGCGTCGGTGACGGTGGCCGAGGTGATGTGCGCGCCGTCGGTGGTGAAGCCGGTGAGCTGGTAGCCCTGGTGGAAGGTGACGCCGATGGAGCGCAGGTAGTCGATCCACGGGTTGATCCAGGTTTCGCTGGTGGGGCCATTGAGGACTCGGTCATTGCCCTTGTTGTCGCTGTCATTGTTGAGGTTCAGCAGCGACCACACGTATTCCTCGCCGACCAGTCCGATCGAATGCGCACTGCAATTGACGGACTTGGTGGCCACCAGCTCGCGAATGAACCCGTCACCGAGGAAGCGGTTGTACTCGGGGGAGGACACGTCCAAGCGCGCGAAGTCGGTCCAGGTCATGCGCTCCCATTGGCCGAGTTTGCGTTCGGTGCAACTGGATACGTACACCGCCAGGCGTTCGGCCGCGAATACCGCCTCGTGCAATGGCAGCCGGAACAAGGTCTCGAACACCGATGCCACCGAATCGATGAAACCCTTGGGCGTCATCGGGAACTGGCTGAACGGCAAAGGGAACGGCAGCGGGACCGTGAGATTGTGCCGGTCCATCCCGGCGATCATGGCCGCGTTCAACCGCACCAGGTTGTCCCACACCCCGTGCGGATTGCCGGGAAATGGTATGCGCCGCAGCGTATCCGGCAGATTGTGGTAGAAGCCGAAGAAGCTCCGGAACCCGTGCTCACCGGGTAGCCCATCCGGTGCGTAGATGCTGCGCGTCTTGCCGCCGAAGTCGCCCAGCTTCTCGAAAACCGTGACGGAGAACCCCCTTTCGGCGAGCTCGTGCGCGGCGGTCAGCCCGGCCGGTCCGGCCCCGAACACCGCCACGCTGCGCCCGGGCTGCGCGGCGGCCCGCCCGCCGGTCGGCGCGAGCGTCAGCGCCGCCGCGATACCCCCTGCCCTGGCTGCGGTCCGGATGAATTGTCGTCGCGATTGTGGCCCCATGAGAGTCTCCCGCCGGTCTTCCAACTGGCAGCTATGTTAATGATTATTCTTGTGTCATATCTGCAGTTTCATCGAAGTAAACAGCAGTAAGTTGATACAAATTCGTTTAGCTTGAGGAACTTCCGAACTACATCGAATTCAGACGTATCAAACTATTTTGATGTATTCTGGGAAGGGTGAAGGCATTGGACGGATCACCGGTCCCCTTGCTGATGCGCATGGCGTCGCACCCGCTGCGCTGGGCGCTGATGACCGAACTGGCCGCCGGTGATCGCCGGGTCGGGGAACTGGTCTCCGCCCTCGATGAGCCGCAGAACCTGATCTCCTACCACCTGCGGCTGCTGCGCACGGCCGGGCTGGTCATCGCCCGCCGCAGCAGCTTCGACGGGCGCGACAGCTACTACCACCTCGACTTGGCGAGCTGTGCAACGGCTTTCGGCGCGGCGGCCACCGCCCTGCACCCGGCCCTGCGGCCCGTGGAACGCCACTGGCCCTCCGGCAGCTCGGTGCTGTTCCTGTGCACCGGCAACAGCGCCCGCTCGCCCATGGCCGAGGCCCTGCTCCGGCACCGCGCCGGTGACATCGACGTCACGAGCGCGGGCAGTCACCCTGCGGCGCAGGTGCATCCGAATGCGGTACGGGTCCTGCGCACGGACTACGGCATCGATCTCGAACCCCGTCCGCCGCAATCCCTCGAGGCGCTGGCGGGTCGTCGGTTCGACTACGTGATCACCCTGTGCGACAAGATCCGCGAAGTCCCGCGCGACCACGGATCCGCCGTCACCGCGCACTGGAGCCTGCCCAATCCGTCCGACGCCGGCACGACCAATCGTGCGACCTATCCGGAATTCCGGCGCGTCGCACGGGAACTCGACACCCGTATCGGGTTCCTTCCGCCATAACCCCTCGGATCGGAGATCGTCATGACCGCCACGACACCCACCGCACTCGCCAACGTCCGCTATTTCATCGACGATGTGCCGACGGCCGTCGACTTCTACACCACCCATCTCGGCTTCACCGTCGAGTTCGATTTCTCCCCGGCCGTCGCCGCGGTGGCGCGCGGCCCGTTGCAACTGCTGCTGTCCGGCCCCGCCAGCTCCGGCGCCCGCCCCATGCCCGACGGCGCGGTCCCCGAGCCCGGCGGCTGGAATCGCATTCAGCTCATTGTCGACGACCTGGCCGCCGAGGTCGCCCGGCTCCGGGCCGCCGGTGTCGGCTTCCGCAATGACATTGTCAGCGGCCCTGGCGGGCAACAGATCCTGTTGCAGGATCCCTCCGGCAATGTCGTCGAGCTGTTCCAGCCCGCACCCCGCCCCGAGCCGCGCTGAGACCCGTCGGCCGCACTCTTTGCCTGATTTGTCGCGATAGCTCGATTGGTACGGAAACCGAATAGCAAACACTCCCGGCGCGCGTCCGAGCACAAACCGATTCGCAGACCGATACTGAACTGGCTAGTTGCTTGGTATTTTCAGACGGGCACGCGTGGATTGCCGAACATTCGCTGCGGTTTGAACCGACCTGGCAAGGAGTGAGGGCTTGTTATTTCGAACGGCACGGTCATTCGGAAAGACGGTCTCGGTCGCCACGGCGGCCGTGGCAGTTGCGGTGGGGATGCTTTCGACCACCGGCACACCACGGGCCGAGGCGGCGCCCGATAATTGCGCGGATCTGAACGTCATCGCCGTCCCCGGCACCTGGGAGACCTCGCGCGAGGAGAAGAGCCAGGGCATGCTCGCCCTGGTGACCCGCGGGCTACCGGGCTCGGTGCGCACCGATTACGTCAGCTATCCGGCCACTGCCCTGCCGTGGGAGGGCGAGGTCTACGGCTATTCCAAGCGGGAGGCCATCACCAATCTGCGCGGCATGATCAGCGCCATGGCCGGCCGCTGTCCGGCGACGCGTTTCGCGCTGATCGGCTACAGCCAGGGCGCGGACGCGGCCGGTGACGTGGCCGCCGAGATCGGCACCGGACTCGGCGTGGTGCCGCCGGACCGGGTGGCCGCGGTCGGGCTGCTGGCGGATCCGCGGCGCTCGCGCACCGATGCGCTGGTCGGCCCGCCGGTGCCGGGCGCGGGCGCGGGCGGGCCGCGCGTCGGCGGGTTCGGCTTCCTGAGCCCGAAGGTGCGAACCTTCTGCGCGGAGGGCGATTTGTACTGTTCAGTGCCCAATGACGATCTCGCCGGGCGCTTTGCCGGATTCTTCACCCAGCTCTCCGCGCCCGATCCCCTGCAGATCGGCAGCTATGTGCTGACCGTGCAGTCGATCATGGCCGAAGCCCTCTTCCCGGGCATCAATGCCATCCTGGCGGCGCCGCCGGACGATCCGGCGAGCGAGCAGTGGGCGCGGCAGGTGCAGGAGTTCATCACCTCCGGCGCGCATCAGTCCTATCCCCGCTATGTGGTCGACGCCAATGGCACCACGGCCACGACCTGGTTGCACAACTGGCTCGTCGATATCGCGAACCAGCCTGCCTGACCGCGGAATTAACTGCGGCACAACCTGATACGCACTCGAGCAAGACGGTGCGGGCCACCTGAGCGGCCCGCGCCGTCTTGTCGTATAGGCGGCCCCGAATTCGACTCGCGCCCTCCGCTTCCTGCATTCGCGAATGTTCGGCAAATATATTTGCTCCAAGGAATCGCATAAATCGCCCGAAACAGTTCGTCCCCTCGCAGATCGCTATTACTGGAGAGGAACAGCATGAGCCGGAGTGACACGATCGAACCGCTATCCGCTGGCCTGTATTGGGATCGGGACGGCGACATCTGGCAGCGCGAGGACGCCGGCTGGCGACTCATTCTGCAGAGCGGCGTCTCGGTGGATCCGATTTCGCTGTGGGAATGGGAGAGCGGGCACGTCCGCGATTACGCGCCCTTCACGCCCGTGGTCTCATTCGCCGTCGCCTGATAACCGTGCCGGTCAGCGACCGGCCCCGGCGCCGAAGAGGGTGACCTCCATCAATCGAATAACCCGCTCCTGCGGGCAGATGCGCGGATCGTCGCCGAATACCCGGCCCAGATCCACCACCAGCCCGAAGGCGGCGTGCACCAGAATCCGCGCCTCACCCTCGGACAGCTCCGGCCGCACCGCCACCAGCAATCGCACCCATTCGGCCACGATGAGCCGCTGCACATTGCGCAGCATGGTGCGTTCCTCCGGCGCCACGTGCCCGAATTCCGCGTAATAGACGAAAGTCAGTTCCCGTTCGGCGAACGAGCCGGCGACATAGAGGTCGATGAGCTTGGTCAAGGCTTCGGCGGGACTCGACGAGGAGGCCACCGCCGGGCCGATCGCCCCCGACACCCGATCCGCCGCCCGCCGGAAGGCCGCCGCGAGCAGATCGCCCTTGCTGCGGTAGTACCGGTACACCGCCGAGGCCGCCGACAGATCCGCCGCGGCGGCGATGTCCTCCACGCTCACATTGGGATAGCCGCGCTCGTGGAACAGTTCCACGGCCTTCTTCAGCAGCAGTTCGTGTTTGAACGACTGCGGGATCTCGACGGCGCGCGGCTGCCGGGCCTCGGTCCCGGGCGGCGGCAGTTCGGTGTCGATCACCGACCGGCAGGCCGAATGCAGCAGCGCGGTCAGCGTTTTCACCGGCAGCGCGGCGTGATGGTCGCCCACGCTGCTGATCACGCTGAGCAGCGCCACCGCCCGCACCGCGCGATCGTGCCCGTCCAGCTCCGGCCGCACATCCTTGATGAGCTGCCGCAGCGTGGCCAGCGCCGCGGCGAACTGGTCCTCGAGGGTCTGCCGATCGGTGTCGTCGAGATAGCGCCGCTCCCAGCGCACCAGCGTGACGGTGGCGCGATTGGCGATGGTCTCGCTGATCATCTTGTCCAGCACGCTGTCCAGCCGCTGCCGCGGCGTGAGCCCCTCGGCGGCGTCCGGCGGAACGGCCGCGTCCACGGTCAGCTGCCCCAGCCGGAGCAGCTCCTCGCGGAACAGCGCGTACTTGCTCGGATAGTGCCGATACAGTGCGGCCGAGGAGATTCCGAGACGAGCGGCAATGTCTTCCATGCTCACCCCGTGATAGCCGAGCGAGCCGAAGGCAGCCGCGGAGGTGGCGGCAATCTGGGCGCGCCGGTTCTTCGGGCGGCGCCGGATCACCCGCTGCGGCTCGACGGTCATATCAGCAATGGTAGTCACCAGGTCTTTTGCGTCCCTGCCGGGTTGAGGGCGAGGGGTCACGGCTGCGTCTGCCGGGCGAGCGGGGAGTTGACCTTGTTCACCAGCCAGCGGTCACCGGAACGCTCCAGCCGCATGACCATCGAGAGCTGACCGGGGGCGGGCTTGTTCTGGGTGCCCAGACTGGTGATGGTCTGGCCGATCACCACAATGGCTTCGGCGGAGTCCTTGTCGCCGGTGCGGATGGCGCATTGCACGTCGGTGGCGGTGGAGACCACCTCGCCCTGGGTGAGGACCTCGCGCAGATCCTTGCTGGTGGAATCGAACTGCTGCTGCCAGTCGCCGGTCGCGCCCGCGAGGACGCCGGTGAAGTAGGCGTCGAGATTCTTGGCGTCGTAGGTGGCGAGCTTCGGGGCGTACTCGCAGGCGGCGGTGCGGGCGGCCTCGCGGGCGTCGAGAAGTTCCTGCTTGTCGTTGTTCTGCACGAAGAGGAACACGCTCGAGCCGACGGCCGCGCCGACCACCAGCGCCGCGGCGGCGCGCAGCGCGATCGTGCCGCGCGCCCCGAGCGCGGGCAGCGTGAAACGGTGCTTCGGGCCGATGGATTCGGGTTCCGATTCGGGCTGTGCCGTTTCGGGCTCCGCTGGTTCGGGCTCCGCTGGTTCGGGCACTGTCGTTTCGGCCTCGTCCTCGACAGGCGCGTCCTTGTTCAGGTCGATCTCACTCATCTGCTCGCTCCTATCGGGGTATGGGCTGGGAGAGTTCGTCACCGGTCACGCCGGGCGGCGCGGTCGCGCCGTTGTCCGGCACATCGGGCCGCGGCGCATTGGCCGACCCGCGAATCTGCAATGCCGGATCGGTGGTGACGCAGTAGTTGTAGAGCCGCACCCTGGTATCCACGACGGCCTGCGTGGGAACGACCGGGATGGTGTCGTATTCGCAGGTCGGGCGCGGCCAGGGATCGACCAGCGTGTGATACGCCCCATCGTGCGCGGGCACCCCGAGCGATTCCGAGCCCACCCGCAGCGCCGGGAACAACGCCGCGATGGCCGGCGCCCGCAGCTTCGCCGCCCGGGTGATGGCCACGAAGTTCGTCACCAGATTGGTCATGGGATCCTCGGTCTCGGCGAGGAATCCGCCCAGGGCGGCCAGTTGCCCCGGGCCCCGTTGCAGCAGATCGCGCAATTCCTGGTCGGCCGCGGCGAATTGGCGGAACAGCGCGCTGCCCGCGGCGGTGAGCGTGCCCAGATCCGGCTGCGCGTGCGAGGTGGTCTCGGCGATGACCTCGAGGTTCTCGATCAGCTGCCGGGTCTGCGGCAGCAGATCGGTGAGCCCGGCCATGGCGCGGCTGATACCGGAGATCATGTTGCGCAGCCGATCCGGACCGCCGGCCAGGGCCTTGTCCAGCTCGTCGATGATGACGGTCAGCCGGTCCGGGTTCATACCGCCGATGAAGTCGCTCATATTCGCGAACACCGACTGAATGGTGACCGGCACGCTGGTGCGCGCGCGCTCCACGACCGTGCCGTCGCGCAGGTACGGTCCGGTATCGGAGTCGGGCCGGAAGTCGAGATACTGCTCACCGGCCGCCGACAGCCGGCCCACGGCGACCGTGCCGCCCACCGGGATTCGCGCCGAATCCTCGATCTCGGCAATGGCGGCGACGCCGTCCCCGGACACCCGGACCTCGATGACCCGGCCCACCCGGCTGCCGCGGAAGGTGACGTCATTGCCCGCCGCCAGCCCGCCCGAGGAAGCGAGCTCGACGGTGACGGTCATGGTGTGCGGCAGCGGATTGAACCGCAGCACATAGCCGCCGATATAGCCGCTGCCGATGATGAGCACGACGACCAGGCCGATATTGGCGATCCCGATGCGCCGCCGCACGATCCACTGCCACAACGGGGAATTCATCGCGCACCGTCCTGCTCCGGCGTCACTCCGGGAAGGGCGCCCGGCTGTTGCGGGGGACTGGTGAGCCGCCCGAAGACCTTCTCCAGCACCTGCGTCAGGCTGCCGATGAACAGCCCGGCATCGCCGAGTTCCGGCCAGCGGCTGCCCGAGGGATCGGTGAGCGCGCCGATGCTCAGATACGACACCGTCGCGGCGACCGCCAGCGCCGGGCCGTCGAAGCTGGCCATGAGTGACGGGTAGAGATTGTGCAAGCCGTCGAGGGTCCCCGCGAGGTTGCCGCCCATCTGCGAGAAGCCCGACATCAGAGCCTGAATGCTGGTGAACAGGCTGACGAATTCGGTTCCGGTGGTGTCGCTGAAATCGCCGAGCGCGGACATGGTGGTCGAGACCTTGGTGAGCAGGTCCACGATCTGCTGGTTGTTCTCGGTGAACAGTCCGATCAACTGCGGGAAGGTGTCGGCGGCGGTACCCAGTTCGGCCTTGCGCCGCGCGAGTTCCCCGGCGAGCACATCCAGGCCGCCGAGCACGCTGTCGATATCCCCGGTGCGCTGATTCAATGCGGTGATGACACTGGTCATCTCGGTGATCAGATGTCGCAGCTGCGGCGCCTTCCCGGCGAACATGGAGTTCATCTCGGTGGTGATGCGCGCCGCCTGATTGATGCCGCCGCCATTGAGCAAGAGCGAAATCGACATCATGAGCTGTTCCACCGAGGCCCCGGCCGAGGTCCGGTCGGTCCCGATGGTGTCGCCGTCCCGCAGCGGCTCGCCCGCCTCCGCCGTGGACGGCAGTGTCATGGCCACGAACATGTCGCCGAGCGGAGTGCCCTGCCGCAGTTCCGCGGTGGTGCCCTGCGGCAGCCGAATGTCCTCGCGAATCAGCATTTCCACATCGGCGATGAAGTTCGTGGTGCTGATATCGGTGACCACGCCGATATCGGTGCCGCCGATCTTCACGTGCGCGCGATCGGGGAGATTGAGCGCGTCCCGGAAAGCGACGTGAATGGTGTAGCCCGGCCCGCCGATTCCCGGCTCGGGCATGGGCACATTGCTGACCGTCACCGCACAACCGCTCGCGCCGGTGAGCGCTGCAGCGGTGAGCACGGCGGCAATGGCTCGAATTCCCCGGCTCATTCGATACTCGCAATCCCGAGCAGTGCGGCCGTGAGCCCGAAATCCGGCCCGAAGTCCTGGATCTTGCCGGTCCGGCAGCCGTCCAGGCGCATCATCACACGCTCGCAGAAAATCGACAGCGCCTCGCTGTCGAGCGCCGATTTGTCCAGCAGGCCGTGCAATCGCAGCGCCTGGTGTTCGGTGCTGGTGGCATTGGCCAGGTTCTGGAACATGAGCGGGGCGATATCCACGATCTCGGTGAGACCGCGGGCATTGCGCCGCATCTGCTCGGTAATGGTCACGAAGCGCGCCAGGGCCCCGGCCAGCTGATCCTTGTTCTCGCCGACGAGAGTGGCGGTATTGGTAACGAAGTCGTCGAGTTGCGCCAGCACGGCTTGCAGACCGGGCGCCTGTTCGCCCATGAGGCTCACCAGTTCGGTGAGGCGGCCGCTGAAGTCGCGGACGGTCTGATCATTGGACGCGATGATCTGGGTGATCTCATTGAGCTTGATGATCGTATTGGCGATCTGGTCCTTATTGGCGAAGGTGACCTCGAAGGCCGAGGAGAGCGCGTCGAGGGTCTCGCGGAGCCGGTCGCCATTGCCGTTCAGGAGCGGGAACAGCACGCGGCTCGCCATCGGGCCGGTTTCATCGTCACCCTTCAGCGCCGCTCCGAGCTGATCGAAGTTGGCCAGAATCCGGTCGAGCTCGACGGGAACCCTGGTGCGCGGCAACGGAATATGCGCGCCATCGGCGAGGGTGGGGCCGTCGCCGGTGTAGGCGGGAGCCAATTCCACATGGCGGTTGGTAATGAGCTGTGGATTGACCAGCGCCGCCATGGCATCGGCCGGAATCTTCACATCGCGATCCAGCGACATGACGACTTCGACGTAACTGCCCTTGGGCGTGACGGATTCGACGGATCCGATCGGAACACCCAGTACCGCGACCTCATTGCCCGCGTACAGCCCGGCCACGTTCTCGAAGTCGGCGCTGACCCGCATCCGGTCGCCGAGGTACTGCCCGGGCAGTGAGCTCACGCTGTCCGGCAGCACCCCGCAGCCCGATCCCAGCGCCGCCGCGCAGCACACCGCGGCCAGCTTCGGCAGCGCCCGCGGTCTCGTCCATGCCCTCATCACTGACACCCCTGAATGGCCTGCGCGAAGCACAGCCAGTTGTCCGGGAACAGCCACGGGGCGTACACCTCGCCGTACGGCCCGTTGCCGACCACATTGTTGAACTGCCGCAGGGCGACCGGCATGATCTCGTAGAGCCGGTCGAGGTTCTGCTTGTTCTTCTCCAGGCCCTCGGACATGGTGTTGAGATCGCCGATCAGCGGCCCCAGCTGCCCGTTGTTCTCCAGGCCCATCTCCTGCAGCAGCCGCGACAGCGCGGCCACATTGTCGAGCAGGCTGCGCAGCAGGGTCTGGCGCTGCCGCACGGCGGTGCCGATGGCCTCGCCGCGGGTCAGCAGGAGCAGCACGCTGTTCTGGTTGTCGGCCGCCAGCTGCGCCACCACATCCATGCCCTTCAGCAGGGTGTCGACCTCGTCGCGGCGGTCATTGATGACCTTGGCCAGCGCGCCGACGCTGTCGAGCGCCTGCACGGCCAGCTCGGGGGACTCGCCCATCTGCTGGTTGACGGTATCGAGGGCCTGGCGCAGCTTCACCGGGTCGATGCGCTCGAAGTGCTCGAAGGAGGACTTGTACTCGGGATCCTGAATGACCTTGCCCAGGTTGTAGGGCACGGTGGTGTTCTCGATCGTGATGCGATCCCCGGCCGGCGCCTCGCCGCTGCCGGGAACCAGATCCACGTGCAGGCGGCCCAGGATGGTCGACATCTTGATGGCGGCACGGGCATTCGAGCCCAACCGCAGGTCTCGACGGACCTTGAAATCCACCAGGACCTTGTCACCGTCGAGCTTCACCGCCGAGACGGTGCCGACCTCGATACCGGAGACATCGACCGTCGCACCCGGCCGCAAGCCCGCGGCTTGGGCGAACTCGGCGTGAATCGTCTTGTCGCCCACCTGCGCTTGTTTGAAGGCCGTCGAGCCGACCAGCAGCAGCACCACGAATCCGGCCGCCAGCAAGCCGAGCCGCAAATACCGATTCATCGGCACACCTCCGATTGGGCCGGTCCGCCGACCTGGGAGAAGAGCCCGGGCGGCAGCAGTACGCCCCACAGCGAGACATCCAGTCGGCAGATGTAGGCATTGCCGTAGGTGCCGTAGGACGTGAAGCGCGCCAGGGCATTCAGGATGTCGGGCAGTTCCACGGCGGCCCGGTCCAGCGACGCGCCGTTGAGCAGCAGCAGCGCGATACCGCTGGTGGCATCGTTCTGGGCCTGGGCCACACCGGGTTTCACGGTGGCGATGATGTTCACCAGCGAATCCGTCGCCGTGGCCACCCGATCCACCGAGGTCTTCAGTGCCTCGCCTTGCGAGTACAGCGCCTCGGTGAGCGAACGCGCCTGGGTGATCAGGGTTTCCAGCTCACCACTGCGGTTCGACAGCCCGGCGATGACGCTGCTGAGGTTGGCGATCACATCGCCGAGGATCTGATCGCGCTGGCCGAAGGTCGCCGCCAGCTGCGCGGCCTGGGTGACGAGCGAACTCAGCGAGACGCCATTGCCTTGCAGGGCCTGGACGAGCGTCTCGGACAACGAGTTCACCTGATCCGGTTGCAGCACGCTGAACAGCGGCTCGAAGCCCGACAGCAGCGCCGAGACATCGAAGGACGGTTCGGTGCGCTCCAGGGGGATCTGATCCCCGGGCGCGAGCGGCTGCCCCGCCGCCTCACCCGGCATGAGCGCGATATAGCGCTGCCCGATCAGATTCTGATACCGCACCAGGGCTTTGGTGGAGGTGGTCGGATGCTGGTCGTCCTCGATCCGGAAGTCGACCCGGGCCCGGTAGTCGCCGGTGAAGTCGATCTTGTCGACCCGCCCCACCCGGACCCCGGCCATGCGCACGTCATCACCGATGCGCAGGCCGAGCACATCGGAGAAGACCGCCGAATAACTGTGCGTGCCACCGGGTACCGAGCGTTGCAGCGTGGACCAGATGGTGTAGGTCAGCACGATCGCGATGACCGCGAAGAGACTGAACCCCGCCAGGGATTTCGCCGATTTCATGCCGTGGCCTCCGTGAGATAGCCGCCGGTCAGGACGGGGCCGAGCAGCAGCACCTGGGCCATATTCGGCCTACCGCCGACCACCGCGGCAATCGCCTCGGCGCCACGCAGCCCCGCGGGTTGCGCGGTGGCTGGGCCGGTCCCGGTGTACGAGGCCGGGGCGGTGATCCCCGGAATCGCCGGAAGTCCGGGAATCGCAGGCAGATTCGGCAGCCCCGGAATGATCGGAGCGTTCGCCTGCGGCCGCTGCACCGGCGCGGGACCGGCAGCCCCCAGCCACTGCGGCAGGAGCGAAGCCGGATACTCCTGCGGCGGTGCGGCATCCGGCACCGTCGGCCCGCCACAGCGCGGCCCGGCCAGCTCGCCGTAGCGCGGGCAGTCCGCGGCCGTGTACTGCTGGAACGGCGTGAAGGACACATCCATCTTCCACACCATCTGCCGGCCCGGGCCGAAGCTGAACACGCCGCCCAGCCGCTGCAGCGCGGTATTGAGATTGGCGACGGCGTAGGGGATGGCCTGCGGATCCTTGGCGAGGCTGCCGAACAGCTCGTCCAGCCCGGCCACCAGGAACTTCCCGGAATCGGGATTGCGGGCGAACAGTGAGTTCACCGCGTCCACGGCCGTACCGCCGGTGGTGAGCAGGGCAATGAGATTCGCCCGCTGCTCGGTCAGCGTGCGCGCGGTGGTCACCGACCGCGACAGCATGCCGACCAGCTCGGGCGCGGACCGGCTCAGCGCGGTGGCCGCCTGTCCGAGATCACCGAGCAGATCACCGATGCCGGGAATGGCGTGCACCTCGGTCAGCCAGGTGTCGAGACGCTCGATGGTGGAACCGGGGACACGAGACTGCGGATCCAGTGCCGCCGCCAGCGTGCCGAGCACCCGGCCCAGCTTCTCCGGCTGAATATTGTTCAGCACATTGCGCAGAACATTGAGCGTGGTCTGCAACTGCACCGTCGCGGCGCTGGTGTCCTCGGGAATGACATCCCCGGCACGCAGCGCGCGCTGGCCGGGCTCGGTATCGACCAGTTCGACGGCGGTCACGCCGAAGATATTGTTCGGAATCACGCGGGCCGCCACGGTCGCCGGAATCATCCCCGCCACCGCCGGTTTCAGGGCGATCTCGGCCCGCTGCCGCTCACCCTTGGCCACGACCTCCACGGTTTCGACGCGGCCGACCACCATGCCGCGGAACTTCACATCCGCGCGGCCGGGCAGCCCGTCTCCGGTGCTGGTCAGCTCCGCGACGACACCCACCTTGTCCTCGAAACGCCCCGTGTAGCGCAGGGCCAGCAGATACAGCAGCAGCGCGACGGCCGTCAGCATGGCCAGGCCCGCGAGGGACAGGTGCCGGGCCGTCGGTCCACGGCCACTCGGATCCAGCAGCATGGGCGCCTACCCCGAAATCCGGAATCCGGGGTCGATGCCCCAGATCGCAAGGGTCAGAAACAGATTGGCGAAGACCATGACGACGATGACCATCTTGATGGCCCGCCCGGCCGCCACCCCGACGCCCTCCGGTCCGCCGGTGGCCACATAGCCGTAGTAGCACTGGATGAAGGCCGAGAGCATGACGAACACAACGACTTTCAGCAGCGACCAGAACACGTCGGGTCCCAGCAGGAACTGGAAGAAGTAGTGGTCGTAGGTGCCCGCCGTGGTCCCGCCCAGCACCAGCACCGACAGTTTGGTCGTCAGATACGCGACCGCCAGCCCCACGCTGTACAGCGGGACGATGGTCACCGTCGCCGCGATCATCCGCGTGCTCACCAGATACGGAAGCGGCCGGATGGCAATGGATTCCAGTGCGTCGATCTCCTCCGAAATGCGCATGGAACCCAGCTGCGCGGTGAACCGGCAGCCGGACTGGATGGCGAAGGCCAGGGTGGCGATGATCGGCGCGAGCTCGCGCGTGGTGGCGAAGCCGGAGATGGCCCCGGTCAGCGGCCCCATGGTGAGCAGGTTCAAGGCCGTGAACGACTCCATGCCCACGGTGATGCCGGCGAACCCGCACAGCACGATGACCACGCCGATGCTCCCGCCGCCCACAATGAGCGAACCATTGCCCCAGCCGATATCGGCGGTCAGCCGCAGCACCTCTTTGCGATAGTGCTTGACCACGAACGGAATCGCGATGAGCGCCTGAACGAACGTGATCGCCTGATGCCCCAGCCGTTGATTGGCCTGATACGGCGCGGCAATGGCATTGCCCGCCAGCTTGATCGGCCGCAGCGCCGGGGGAGTGTAGGTACTGCCCACCTCAGATCACCTTCGTCGGGAACAAGGTGTTGTACACCTGGGTGAGAATGATGTTGGTGGCGAACAGCATCAGCGCCGAGCTGACCACCGCGGAGTTCACCGCATTGGCGACCCCGCCGGGCCCGCCGTGCGCGTGCAATCCGATATCGCAGGCGATGACGGCGGTCAGCGCGCCGAAGACCGCCGCCTTGACGAGCGCGATGACCAGGTCATTGGCCACCGCGAAGGAGGCGAAGGACCCGATGAACGATCCGGGCGTCCCCGACTGCGCGTACACATTGAACATGTAGGCCGTCGCGAAGCCGACGAAGACGATGAACCCGCACAGCAACATGCTCACCAGCACCGCCGCCAGCAGCCGCGGGGCCACCAGCCGCCGCACCGGATCCACGCCCATCACCATCATGGCGTCGATCTCCTCGCGAATGGTGCGCGAGCCCAGATCGGCGCAGATGGCCGACCCCACCGCCCCGGCGATCATCAGCGAGGTCACCAGCGGGGCGCCCTGGCGAATGATGCCCAGCCCGGCCACCGCGCCGATGAACGTGGTCGCGCCGACCTGATTCACCAGCGCGCCCACTTGAATCGACACCACCACGGCAATGGGAATGGCCACCAGCACCGTCGGCGCCGCCGACACGCTGGTCATGAACGCGCACTGCTTGATGAACTCCTGATACGGAAAGCGGCGGCGCGCCAGGGCGGCGACCAACTGCCGCACCGCTTCCCGGCCCAGCAGGACCTGCCGCCCCAGGGTCTCCAATGACTGCTGCGGATGCCGCTTCCACAGCCGGGTGAGGCTCTCGATGATCCGGTCGAGCTCACCGTGCTCGGGCGCCGGCGGCGCGCTGCGCGTTCGCGCGGATTCGGTAGTGGTCAAGGCGTGCCCCCTTACGCCATGTCGTCGAGATACTGCTGCAACAGCACGAGCAGGAAGCCCGCCACCGCGACACCGGCGGCGAGGGTGCTCAGCACCGCCACCCACAGCCCGAACCGGAACACCGGATTCACCCGCGTACGCCCACCGAGCACCTTCACCCCCATGACGAGGAGGTCGATGAGCCGGACCAGAACCATCATTACGTCATGCACACATTCGAGAAGGTGAGCACCGGCCAGCAGACGATGGAGCCCAGGAACGAGATGATCACGTCCAGGCCGTTCGTCTGCTTCAGGTGCGAGGTGTGCGTGAGCGTCCAGATGAGGCCCACCAGGCCGTAGGGGATGCCGATGAGGATGAGCGTGCCGAGGAACTCCGACACCTTCATCTCATAGCTCAGGATGCGGTCAAGCCGTTGCAGCATGGTCGGGTATGTTACCCAGCATTCTTCATATGGAAAGGACTTTCGGAAAACTCGTTTTAGGCATTGACCTGGATCTGCTGTGGTTCTAAGTTATGCACCATTCCGCAGTGTTCGGAAAGGACGGCGATGACCTCAGCAGCGGCCCAGCCCTTCGAATCGGTCCCCCTGACCACCGAGCGGACCCGCATCCGCATTCCGGCCATCCATCGCTCGCAGACCAAGCGCCCGCCGCGGGTGCAGGACGCCATGGACTTCTGGCAGTTCGCCGGCGCGGCCGCCAATGTGGCCATGCAGATGGCCCGGCCCGGCGTCGGGCACGGTGTGGCCGACAGCAAGGTGGAATCCGGGGCGCTGCTGGTGCATCCGTGGAAACGCTTGCGCACCACGGCTTCCTATCTCGCGGTCGCCCTGCTCGGCAGTCCGGAGGAGAAGGCCGAATTCCGGGAAGCGGTGAATGTGGCGCACCGCCAAGTGCGTTCGGAGCCCGGCGCCGCGGTGAAATACAACGCCTTCGACCGCAATCTCCAACTGTGGGTGTCGGCCTGCCTGTTCATCGGCTTCGAGGACTCGTACCAGATGCTGCACGGCAGGATGAGTCCCGAACAGGCCGAGGAGTTCTACCGGACCTCATCGACTCTCGGCACGACTCTGCAAGTGCCGGAAGACATGTGGCCCGCCACCCGCGCCGAGTTCGACGTCTACTGGAACCTCGCCTGCGAACAGGCCGTCCTCGACGACAAGGTCCATGCCTACGTCGACGATCTGCTGCACCTGCGCATGATCCACTGGTATCTGCGCGCCGTCTTCGGCGGCCTGCTCCGCTTCCTCACCGCCGGTTTCCTCGCACCGCACTTCCGCGAGCAGATGGGCATCGCCTGGACCGCCACCGATCAGCGCCGCTTCGAAAACCTTTTCCTCTTCGTGGGTTTCGTCAATCGCTTCATCCCCAAGTTCCTGCGCTTCGCGCCCACCCACGTCATGATGCGCGACGTACGCCGCCGCATCCGCAAGCACAAGCCCCTTATTTGATCCGCGTCGTTCCCGCGCCGACCGCTTCCCGATCTCGTAGGCTTCCCGGAGGTTCGAGCCAGACCAGAACGGAGCCGGCATGCGCACGGTCGATATTGAGCGCACCATCGCGGCCCCCCGCTCCGATGTATTCGACTGGCTGACCGATGCGACCAACTATCAGCGGGTGCCCTTCGTCCGCCGCGTGACCCTGGTCCGCCCCGGCGACACCACCGGGCACGGGGCCGGGGCCGTGCGCCTGATCGTCACCCCGCTGCTGCGCCTGACCGAAGAGATCATCGAATACGATCCGCCCCGGCTGATGCGCTACCGATTGCTGAAATCGGTTCCGCCGCTACGGCATCAGGACGGGTGCATCTCCTTCGACGAGGTGCCCGGCGGCACCCGCGTGCGCTGGTTCGCCGACTTCGAGATGGCCACGCCGATCCTGTCCGGGCTCAGTACCCTCATCTTCCGGCCGATCATCGTCGGAGGGGTTCATCTGGTCCTCAATACCGCGGAGCGCGAACTCAAAGGCATCTAGCCGCCGAGCGCCGCCAGCGCCATGCGCCGTAGGACCGGGCGGGCGCGGGTCGCGGTTGCGGCCGGGGCGCTGTGCGGGGTCGAGTTGATCAGGCCGAAGGTGGCGTGCGCCTGGACCCGGGCCGTCGGCTCGGGCAGGTCCGGATGGAGTTCGCGCAGGACGGCGACCCAGACCTCGACGTACTGGCGTTGGGTGCGGCGCACCTGGCGGCGGGCCGACTCCGGCAGGTTCTCCAGGTCGCGATCCTGGATGCGAATGAGCTCGGGCTCGCCGAGGGCGAAGTCGAGGTGGAAGTCGACCAGATCGGTGAGGGCCTGGGCGGGGGTGGCGGCCCGCGCGGCCACGGCCTTGCCGCCGTCGAGCAGTCGCTGACTGATGCCGACCAGCAACTCGACCAGCAGGGCTTCCTTATTGGGGAAGTGGCGGTAGACGGCCGGGCCGCTGATGCCCGCCGCCGCGCCCAGATCGTCCAGGCGCATGCCCAGGAAGCCGCGATCGGCGATGAGCCGGGCTCCGGCGTCCAGCAGCTGCTGCCGACGTTGCGCCTTGAGCTGCTCGCGGCGCGTGAGCGTGACGGTATCGGTGCTGCTCACCGTGGCTCCTTTCGCCGGTCCTGGACAACTCAGTTAGTGAAGATTATCTTATTTTCCAGTTATTGGTGATTAACCGAGCGGGCAGGATGGCGCGATGACGCTGACTGGGGACGTGCGTACCGGGAATCGGGAGGCACATCTGGCGCTGGTCGAGGAGCTGCGCGAGCGGCTGGCGGCCAGTGCGCTGGGTGGGCCGGAGAAGGCCCGGGAGCGGCATGTGGCGCGGGGCAAGCTGCTGCCGCGGCAGCGGGTGGATCGGCTGCTCGATCCGGGCTCGCCGTTCCTGGAGCTGTCGCCGCTGGCGGCCAATGGGATGTACGGGGACGAGTGCCCCGGGGCCGGGGTCATCGGCGGGGTCGGGCGGGTGTCCGGGCGCGAATGCGTGATCGTCGCCAATGACGCCACGGTCAAGGGCGGCACCTACTACCCGATGACGGTGAAGAAGCATCTGCGGGCGCAGGAAGTGGCCCTGCAGAACAATCTGCCGTGCATCTACCTGGTGGACTCCGGCGGCGCGTTCCTGCCCAAGCAGGACGAGGTCTTCCCGGATCGCGAGCACTTCGGGCGGATCTTCTACAACCAGGCGAATCTGAGCGCCAAGGGCATCGCGCAGATCTCCGCGGTCATGGGGTCGTGCACCGCGGGCGGCGCGTACGTGCCCGCCATGAGCGACGAGACCGTGATCGTGCGCAATCAGGGCACCATCTTCCTGGGCGGCCCGCCGCTGGTGAAGGCCGCCACCGGCGAGGTGGTCACCGCCGAGGAGCTGGGCGGCGGCGACTTGCATTCGCGCACTTCCGGTGTCACCGATCATCTGGCCGAGAGCGATCAGGACGCGCTGCGCATCGTGCGCAATATCGTGGCCACGCTGGGGCCGCGGACGCCGACGCCGTGGGAGGTGCGGCCCACCGTCGATCCGATCGCGCCGCAGGACGAGCTCTACGACGTGGTGCCGGTGGATCTGCGCACGCCCTACGACGTGCGCGAGGTCATCACCCGCATGGTCGACGGCGGCGAATTCCAGGAATTCAAGGCCGAATACGGGCGCACCCTGGTCACCGGCTTCGCGCACATCCACGGCCATCCGGTGGGCATCGTGGCCAACAATGGCGTGCTGTTCGCCGAATCCGCCATGAAGGGCGCGCATTTCATCGAACTGTGCGACAAGCGCAAGGTTCCGCTGCTGTTCCTGCAGAACATCACCGGGTTCATGGTGGGCCGCGACTACGAGGCCGGCGGTATCGCCAAGCACGGCGCGAAGATGGTCACCGCGGTGGCCTGCGCGCGGGTGCCGAAGCTGACCGTGGTCATCGGCGGCTCCTACGGCGCGGGCAACTACTCCATGTGCGGGCGCGCGTATTCGCCGCGCTTCCTGTGGATGTGGCCCAATGCCCGCATCTCCGTCATGGGCGGCGAACAGGCCGCCTCGGTGCTGGCCACCGTGCGCGGCGATCAGCTGGACGGCAATGGCCAACCGTGGTCGGAGGCGGATCAGGAGGCGTTCAAGGCCCCGATTCGCGAGCAGTACGAGGCGCAGGGCAATCCGTACTACTCCACCGCGCGGCTCTGGGACGATGGCGTCATCGATCCGGCCGATACCAGAACAGTTGTCGGCCTGGCGCTTTCGGCGTGCGCGCAGGCGCCGCTCGAACCCGTCTCCTACGGCGTCTTCCGGATGTGATCACCATGATGAACAAAGCGCACCCCATTGCCTTCGACACCGTGCTCGTCGCCAATCGCGGCGAGATCGCGGTGCGCGTCATCCGCACCCTGCGCGCCATGGGAATTCGCTCTGTCGCGGTCTACAGCGACGCGGACGCCGATGCCCGGCACGTGCACGAGGCCGATACCGCCGTGCGGCTGGGTCCCGCCCCCGCACGGGAGTCCTACCTGGACATCGCCAAGGTGGTCGACGCCGCCGTCCGCTCCGGAGCGCAGGCCGTACACCCGGGATACGGCTTCCTCTCGGAGAATTCGGCCTTCGCGGCGGCGCTGGACGAGGCGGGCATCGTCTTCCTGGGCCCGCCCGCGCGGGCCATCGAGATCATGGGCGACAAGATCGCCGCCAAGAACGCGGTTTCCGCCTACGGCGTGCCGGTGGTGCCCGGCATCGCGCGGCCGGGCCTGACCGATGCCGAACTCATCGAGGCCGCAACGGAAATCGGCTATCCGGTGCTGGTGAAGCCATCGGCCGGTGGCGGCGGCAAGGGCATGCGGCGGGTGGACGATCCGGCGCTGCTGCCGGACGCCCTGGTCAGCGCCCGCCGCGAGGCGGCCGCCGCCTTCGGCGACGACACCCTGTTCCTGGAGCGATTCGTCAGCCGCCCCCGGCACATCGAGGTGCAGATCCTCGCCGACGGCTTCGGCCAGGTGCTGCATCTGGGCGAGCGTGAATGCAGTCTGCAGCGCCGCCACCAGAAGGTGATCGAGGAAGCCCCGTCCCCCTTGCTGGATGCCAGGACCCGCGCCGAGATCGGCGCGGCCGCCTGCAATACCGCGCGCAGCGTGGACTACATGGGCGCGGGCACCGTCGAATTCATCGTCTCCGCCGATAGACCCGACGAGTTCTTCTTCATGGAGATGAACACCCGCCTGCAGGTCGAGCATCCGGTGACCGAGCTCGTCACCGGCGTGGACCTGGTGGAATGCCAGGTGCGCATTGCCGCCGGGCAGAAGCTGTCGGTGAGCCAGGACGACATCCGCCTCACCGGCCACGCCATCGAAGCCCGCGTCTACGCCGAGGACCCGAGCCGCGACTTCCTGCCCACCGGCGGCACCGTGCTGGCGCTGTCGGAGCCGGAAGGCCCCGGCGTCCGAGTCGATTCCGGTCTCCGGGCCGGAACCGTCGTCGGCAGTGACTACGACCCGATGCTGTCCAAGGTTATCGCCCACGCGCCCGACCGCGCTGCCGCCATCGCCAAACTCGATGGAGCACTGCGGGATACGCAGATCCTCGGCCTGCGCACCAATACCGACTTCCTGCGGTTCCTGCTCGCGGATTCGGACGTCCGCGCCGGAAATCTGGACACCGGCCTGCTCGATCGCCGAGTGCGCGATTTCGAGGCGGAGCCGATCCGGGATACTCAATTCCTCGCCGCCGCAGCCTATCTGTGGCTGCGGCGCTGGCCGGTGGAGCCGACAGACCTCTGGGCGGTACCAACCGGCTGGCGGATAGGCGCTCCGGCCCCGACCGTCTTGCGACTGCACGGTGGTGACCGCACCGAGCATGTTTATCTCACCGGCACCCCCGCACGTGCCGAAGCCTGGCTGGAGTCGGGCGAGAAGCACACGCTCACGGCGCAATTCGGCGTGACTCGGACGGAGAGCCCGGCCGAAGGTTCTTCTCGTCATTCCGGCGCGCCTTTGGCCGGAATCCACAGCGGCTTAGGAGATCCCGGCCAAAAGCATGCCGGGATGACGGGTGGTGGTGAGCTGACGCTGACCGTCGACGGCGTGCGCACTCGCTTCCGCATTGCCCAGCACGACGGACAGGTCTGGATCGCCGACGCCACCGGGATCGCCCTGCTGCGCGAGGTCGCCGAGGCCGATGTGCGCACCGCCGCCGATCACTCCGGCGATGCCGAAATCACCAGCCCCATGCCGGGTTCGGTCATCGCGCTCCCGGTGGAGTCCGGCGCTCATGTGGCCGCGGGCGCACCGATCGTCGTGGTGGAGGCCATGAAGATGGAACACACCCTGACCGCCCCTGTCGCCGGTCGAGTCGAGCTGCTCGTCACGCCCGGTACGCAGGTGCGCCTGGACCAGGTGCTCGCCCGCGTGATCACCGACCCCGCACCGGGTGCGGCCGAGACGCCTGCCGCCGCTGAGCTCGACACTGCCGAGCCCGACGCCGCTCAGCCCGCCGACACCGAACCAACTCGACGCGGGGGCGATACACCCGCCTCAGCTACCGCCGATCAGATCAGGGATATGTGATGACCGACTTCCTCTCCACCGGGACACTTCCGGATGAGTACCGCGAACTCGCGCTCACCGTGCGGGATTTCGCCAATCAGGTGGTGGCTCCCGTGGCCGCCAAGCACGATGCCGAGCACACCTTCCCGTACGAGGTGGTCAAGGGCATGGCGGATATGGGGCTGTTCGGCCTGCCGTTCCCGGAGGAGTTCGGCGGGATGGGCGGCGACTATTTCGCGCTGTGCCTGGCTCTCGAGGAGCTCGGCAAGGTCGATCAGAGCGTGGCCATCACCCTCGAGGCCGGAGTCTCGCTGGGCGCCATGCCGATCTACCGGTTCGGCGACGACAAGCAGAAGCAGGAGTGGCTGCCGCAGCTGACCAGCGGCCGGGCGCTGGCCGCCTTCGGGCTCACCGAACCGGGCGCGGGCAGTGACGCGGGCGGCACCCGCACCACCGCCGTGCTGGACGGCGACAGCTGGATCATCAACGGCTCCAAGCAGTTCATCACCAACTCCGGCACCGATATCACCCGCCTGGTGACCGTCACCGCCGTCACCGGGACCACGGATGGCAAGAAGGAGATCTCCACCATCCTGGTGCCCACCGACACCCCGGGATTCGTGGCCGAGCCCGCCTACAACAAGGTCGGCTGGAACGCCTCCGACACCCATCCGCTCAGCTTCACCGATGTGCGGGTGCCCGCGGAGAACCTGCTTGGCGAACGCGGCCGCGGCTACGCCAATTTCCTGCGCATTCTCGACGAGGGCCGGATCGCCATCGCGGCGCTGTCGGTCGGCGCGGCGCAGGGCTGCGTGGACGAGAGCGTGCGGTACGCCAAGGAGCGCGAGGCCTTCGGCCGTCCCATCGGCAGCAATCAGGCCATTGCCTTCAAGATCGCGCGCATGGAGGCCCGCGCGCACGCCGCCCGCGCCGCCTACTACGACGCGGCCGCGCTCATGCTCACCGGAAAACCGTTCAAGAAACAGGCCGCCATCGCGAAACTCGTCGCTTCCGAGGCCGCCATGGACAATGCCCGCGACGCCACCCAGATTTTCGGCGGCTACGGCTTCATGAACGAATATGCTGTGGCGCGGCACTATCGCGACAGCAAGATCCTGGAAATCGGTGAGGGCACCACGGAGGTGCAGTTGATGCTGATCGGGCGGGAGCTCGGGCTGTGACCGACGACAGCCCGCGCCGAGTCGTACAGCGCGGCCTCTGGTTCGAGGAATTCGAAACCGGCGTGGTGTACGAGCACCGACCCGGCCGCACCATTACCGAGGCCGACAATGTGCTGTTCACGACGCTGACCATGAATACCCAGGCGCTGCATCTGGATGCCGCGTTCGCCGACGCGCTGCCGCCGTTCCACGCACGGCTGGTGAATTCCATGTTCACGCTCTCCACGCTGGTCGGGTTGTCGGTGGCGCAGCTGACCCAGGGCACCATCGTCGCCAATCTCGGCTTCTCCGAAATCGCCTTCCCCAAACCGCTTTTCCACGGCGACACCCTGTACGCCGAAACCGTGGTGACGGAACTGCGGGAATCCAAGAGCCGTCCGGGCGAGGGCATCGTGTCCTTCGCGCATACCGGACGCAATCAGCATGGCGATATCGTCGCCACCGCCGTTCGCAAAACCCTCGTCAGGAAGCAGCCTTCATGAGCTGGGAAATGCCCGGACCCGCCTGGTTGTTCTGCCCCGCCGATCGCCCCGAACGCTATGGAAAAGCCCTCGCGGCAGCCGATGTGGTGATCATCGATCTGGAGGACGGAGTCGCCGAGGCGGACAAGGCCGCGGCCCGCGAGGCGTTGATCGCCAATCCGCTGGATCCCGAACGCACCGTGGTGCGCATCAATGCCGCGGGCACCCTCGACCACATGCTCGATGTGGATGCCCTGGTGCGCACCGAATATCGGCGCATCATGCTGCCGAAATGCGAATCCGCCGAGCAGATCACGCGCCTGTCCGACTACGAGGTGATCGCGCTCGTGGAATCCCCGCTGGGCGCCATGGCGGTGGGGCGCGCGGTCATGGTGCGCAATGCCATCGGCGTCATGTGGGGCGCGGAGGATCTGGTGGCGGCGCTCGGCGGCAATTCCAGCCGGCACGCCGACGGCGGCTATCGGGATGTGGCGCGGCACGTGCGCTCGCAATCCCTGCTGGCCGCCAAGGCATATGGCAAGTTCGCGCTCGATTCGGTGTATCTGAATATTCCGGATCTCGACGGGCTGGCCGCCGAATCCGAGGATGCGGTCGCCATCGGCTTCGACGCCAAGGTCGCCATTCATCCCAGCCAGATTCCGGTCATCCGCCGCGCCTACGCGCCCGCCGCCGAGGAGGTCGACTGGGCGCGCCGGCTGCTGGCGGAGGTGCCGAATCAGCCGGGCGTGTTCACCTTCGAGGGCAGGATGGTGGATATGCCGGTCATCCGGCATGCCGAGCGGATCGTGGCGCGGGCGCAGCGCGCCGGCAGTCCGGCATCGTAGGAGGTAGCGCGTTGGAACCACAGTGGACGCCGACCGATCTCGACATTGTCGAGGCGGATGTCACCAGCTTTGCCCGGTTCGTCGAGAAGCGGACCGGGGAGTCCCTGCCGGATTATCAGGCGCTGTGGCGGTGGTCGGTCGACGACCTCGCCGGGTTCTGGGGCGCGGTGTGGGACTACTTCGATCTCGGCGAGCGGCCGGACCAGGTATTGGCCAAGGCGGAAATGCCTGGAGCACAGTGGTTTCCGGGTGCTCGGCTGAATTACGTCGACCAGGTCGCGCGGCAGGCGCGCACGGATCGACCGGCCCTTGTCGCCGTCGACGAGGACGGTACCGTCGGTGAACTGTCCTGGGCCGAATTGCTCGGCAGCACTGTGGCTTTCGCCAACCGGCTGCGGGAGCTGGGCGTCGGGCCGGGCGACCGCGTCGCCGGATATCTGCCCAATATTCCGCAGGCCGTGATCGCCTTCCTCGCCACCGCGAGCCTGGGCGCCATCTGGAGCGCCTGCGGCCAGGACTATTCCGCCCAGGCGGCGCTCGACCGGCTCGGACAGCTGGAGCCGACGGTGCTCGTCGCCGCCGACGGCTACCGCTTCGGCGGGAAGGTGCACGACAAGACCGCCGATATCGAGGCGCTGCGGGCCGGGCTGCCGACATTGCGTGCCACGGTGCTGGTGTCGCGCTTCGGAGGAACGCTGCCGAATGTCTCGTCCTGGGATGATCTGCGTCCCGACCTCGACGTCACCGACATCGATTCCGCACAGGTGGATTTCGATCATCCGCTGTGGGTGCTGTACTCCTCCGGCACCACCGGCAAGCCCAAGGGCATCGTGCACGGCCACGGCGGCGTACTGCTCGAGCACCTGAAAGCCGTTGCTCTGCAATCGGATATCGGGCCGAGCGACACCTTCTTCTGGTACACCAGCCCCAGCTGGATGATGTGGAACTTTCAGATCGCCGGGCTGCTGGTCGGCGCCACCGTCGTCTGCTACGACGGCAGCCCCTCGGCGCCCGCCACCGACGCCCTGTGGTCGATTGCCGCGCGCGTCGGCGCGACGGTCGTCGGCACCAGCCCCGGATACGTCCTGGCCTGTGCCAAGGCAGGTTCGGTGCCGCGCGCCGACCACGACCTCTCGGCCGTCCGGCTGGTCGGGATCACCGGGTCCGCGCTGCCGCCGTCATCCTCACTCTGGTTGCGCGACAATGTCGGCGAGCACATTCCGGTGGCCTCCATCAGCGGCGGCACCGATGTGGTCTCCGCCTTCATCGGCGGCGTCCGCACCGTGCCGGTCTGGCCGGGCGAACTCTCCGCCCCCTACCTCGGCGTCGCTCTCGACGCCTGGGACGAGCAGGGCCATCCGGTCCGCGGCGAGGTCGGCGAGCTGGTCATCACCAAGCCCATGCCCTCCATGCCGGTGCGCTTCTGGAACGATCCGGACGGCTCCCGCTATCACGACGCCTACTTCGACATGTTCCCCGGCGTATGGCGGCACGGCGACTGGATCACCCTGACCGAGCACGGCAGCATCATCGTGCACGGCCGCTCGGATTCCACCCTGAACCGCCACGGCATTCGCATGGGCAGCGCCGATATCTACCAAGCCGTGGAGCGGCTGCCGGAAGTCGCGGAGGCCTTGGTCATCGGTGCGGAACAACCCGACGGCGGGTACTGGATGCCGTTGTTCGTGGTTCTCAGCCCGGGAGCGGAACTCACCGAGGAGCTGAAGACCCGCATCAACGCCACCATTCGCACCGAGGTCTCGCCCCGGCACGTGCCGGATGAAATCATCGAAGCGCCGGGTATTCCGCACACCCGCACCGGCAAGAAACTGGAAGTCCCGATCAAGAAGATCTTCCAGGGTGCGGAGGCGTCGAAGGTCGTGGCGCCGACCGCGGTCGACGCCCCCGAACTCCTCGAATGGTACTCGGCGCAGCGCTCTCGATAACCCAGTCATTTGAAACACCGTCGACCGGGAATTGGTGGCGGATCCCTCTCGACGAAGGCCGCCACCAGTTCCCGGTGATCGCGTGACCAACTGGGGCAACCCCTTTGGTTGGTCAGATGGCGCCGCGTTCGCGGGCTCGGGCTACTGCTGAAGTGCGGGATTTGACGCCGAGTTTCGAATAGATGTGAACGAGATGGGACTTCACGGTGGTTTCGCTGAGGAAGAGGCGTTTGCCGATCTCGCGGTTGGAGTGGCCGTCGGCTACCAGGCGGAGGACTTCGATTTCGCGGGGGCTGAGGGTGGTGTCGGGTTTGCGGACTCGGGTCATGAGTTTGGAGGCGATGGCGGGGGAGAGGACGCTTTCGCCCTCGGCCGCCGAGCGCACGGCGGCCAGGAGGTCGGCGGGCGGGGTGTCCTTGAGGATGTAGCCGACCGCACCGGCCTCGATGGCGCCGAGGATGTCGGCGTCGGTGTCGTAGTTGGTGACTACCAGCACATTGGGCGGGTCGGGCAGGGCGCGCAGGGCGGAGGTGGCGTCCGCGCCGGACTTGCCCGGGCCGAAGCGCAGATCCATGAGGACCAGGTCGACCGGGGTGGTGGAGCAGTAGGCTATGGCGTCCTCGGCGGTGGCGGCCTCGCCGATGACCTCGATATCGGCGGCGGAATCGCTTTCGGCCACACCGGAATCCAGGAGGGCGCGCAGTCCGGCGCGGACGATGGCGTGATCGTCGGCGAGCAGGATGCGAATCATTCCTGGTCCTCCAAGGGGAACGAGACGGTGACGGCGGTGTGGCCGGGTTCGGATTCCACGTTCATGATGCCGCCCTGCTGCTCCACCCGGTTGCGCATGGCGTTGAGACCGAAACTGCCGGAAGGGTTCCGGGCCAGCACGACCGGATCGATGCCGACGCCGTCGTCGACCACGTCCAGGTGGACGGCGTCGTCGGCGTAGGTGAGGGTGATGCGCATGCGCTCGGCCTTGGCGTGGCGCACCACATTCGAGACCGCGCCCTGGGTGATGCGCACCAGCGCGGCCTCGATCGGCATGGGCAGGCGCTGCGGATCGCCCTCGACGAGCACCTGGGCGTCCAGGCCGGGCGCGGCGGCGCGGCGGGCGACGCGCTTGAGCGCCTCGCTCAGGGAGTGCCCGTCCAGCGGGGCGGGGGTGAGTTCCGCGATGACATGGCGGGTTTCGACGAGGGAGTCGGCGGCGGTCTCGCGGGCCAGCCGAATCTGACTCAGGGCGGGGTGATCCGGGGCGGCGCGCTCCACCGCGTGCAGCAGCAGTTGAATGCTGCTCAGGCCCTGGGCGACCGTGTCGTGGATCTCCTGGGCCAAGCGCTCGCGCTCGGCCAGTTTGCCCGCGGTGCGTTCCTGTTCGGCGAGCGTGTTCCGGGTGGCGAGCAATTCGTCGATGAGGCGCTGGCGTTCGCCGGCCTCCCGGAACAGCGCCTCATAGCCGAGGCCGATGGCCACGGCCACCAGCGCGCCCAGCACCGGCCCGATGACCGCGCCCAGGGACCAGCCGCGATGCGCCGCGAAGCCCGCCACCGACACCGCCGTCGCGACGGTGACCGCCAGCAGACCCCAGTAGCGCGGCAGCAGATGGAGATAGAGGAAGAACAGCCCGAAGACCAGATAGACCGCGTCCGGGACGAAGGCCACCAGGCCCAGCCACAGCGCGGTGAGGACGAGCAGCCACACCCGGGCCGCGGTCAGATTCCGCCGGAAGCGAGCGCCCAGGAAGTAGACGCCGAGGAAGACCCCCGCCAGCACCACGATCGCGGCCGGGCGCTCCGCGGAGACGATCGCCCGCACGGCCACGACCACCGTCAGCGCCGTCACCAGCGCGTGCAGCCCCAACTGCAGGGCGGAGAAGACAGGGGTGAGCGGCGAGCGGTGCACGCCGACCAGCTTATGCCCGGCTATTCCAGCGGCATCCATCGAAAGTAGGAAACGCCGACCGTCCGTTGGCTGGTGTGCGAATGGTTCCGCGGCGCGATGGAGCCCGGGAAGATCAACGACAGAGTGGAGTCATGTTCGTCGCACTCCGAGATCTGCGGGCCGCGCGCGGCCGTTTCCTGCTCATCACCCTGGTGGTGACCCTGGTCGCGCTGCTGGTGACCTTTCTCAGCGGCCTCACCGCCGGGCTCGCGCACCAGAGCATCTCGGCGATCCAGTCGCTGCGGACCGACACCGTGGTGTTCGCCGATACCGGATCGGAGCCGTCCTTCGACGCGTCCACGCTGGGCATCGACCAGGTGCGGGCCTGGCAGCAGACCGGCGGCACCGTGGACCCCATCGGCATCAGCCGGACCCGGGCCACGCACGACGGCGGCTCGGCCACTCAGGTCGCGCTGTTCGGGGTCAGCGGGACACCCTTCGGCAATCGCACGGCTACCGAATCCGGCTCGGTCGTCTTGAGCAGCGCCGCCGCGCAGGAGCTCGGTGCCGCGGCCGGTGACACGGTCGCGCTCGGTTCCGGGAACTTCACCGTGCAGGGCGTGACCGGCGACGACTGGTACGCGCACACACCGGTGGTGTGGATGACGCTTTCGGATTGGCAAGCGCTGAACCCGCGTTCGGGGGCCGCCACCATTCTCGCCGTCTCCGGTGTGGACGATCTCGCGGCCGTGAACGCCGCGGCGCACACCACCACGACCAGCACCGCGGGCTCGCTCTCGGCCATGGCCTCCTATCAGGCCGAGAACGGGTCGCTCACCCTCATGACGGTCATGCTGTTCGCCATTTCGGCGCTGGTGATCGGCGCCTTCTTCACGGTGTGGACGGTGCAGCGGCAGCCCGATATCGCGACCCTGAAGGCACTCGGCGCGACCACCGGCTCACTGGTGCGGGACGCACTGAGCCAGGCGCTGGTGGTGCTGCTGGCCGGGGTCGGAATCGGGGTCGGCGCGACCGCGGTGGCCGGTGTATTCCTCGGCGACAGTGTGCCTTTCGTCCTCAGCGCCGTGACCACCCTGGTTCCGGCCGCCGCCCTGATCCTGCTCGGCCTGCTCGGCGCGGCCTTCGCGCTGCGCTTCCTCGCCACCACCGATCCGCTCACCGCGCTCAACCAGGCGCGCTGATCACCATGTCTCCCAGGAGTTTCGCCATGACCAACCAGCTCGACGTCACCGGCCTCACCCTCACCTTTCCCGATGGGGCCGAGCGCATCACGGCGCTGAACGAGGTGGGGCTGCGGGTGCGCGGCGGTGAGATCGCGGCCATTACCGGACCGTCCGGCTCCGGCAAATCCACGCTGCTGGCCGCGGTATCCACGCTCATCCGGCCGGATTCGGGGCGCATCGAGCTCGAAACCGCCTCCGGGGTCCTCGATCTGACGGGACTGAGCCGGAAAGCGGCCACGGCGTTGCGGCGCGACCACATCGGGATCGTGTTCCAGCAGTCCAATCTCATTCCCGCGCTGACGGCTGTGGAACAGCTCGAGGCGATGGTTCATCTGGGCCGGACTTGGTTCGTCTCCCCCGCGCGGCGTCGCGAAGCCCGTTCCCGCGCACGCGATCTGCTCTCGGCGGTCGGCCTGTCCGGTCAGGAGCACAAGCAGCCCGCCCAGCTGTCGGGCGGTCAGCGGCAGCGGGTCAATATCGCGCGAGCGCTCATGAACGACCCTTCGCTGCTGGTCATCGATGAGCCGACCAGCGCCCTGGATCAGGAGCGCGGCGCGGCCATCATCGAGTTGATCATCGACATCGTGCGCGAGCACCACGCCGCCACCCTGCTGGTCACCCACGACAGATCCCATCTGCACCAGATGGATTCGGTGTACCGCATGGTCGACGGCATCCTCACCCGGGAGACCCCGGCACTGGCCGCCAGCGCCTGAATTCAGGCGACCAGGTACTCCCCGTAGAACAGCAGCAGCCCCAGGGCGGCGGTGATCCCGGCCAGCACCCAGAATCGGATCACCACCGTGGTTTCCGCCCACCCGGCGAGCTCGAAATGATGATGGAACGGGGCCATCCGGAACAGGCGGTTGTGCGTGGTGCGGTAGACGGCCACTTGCAGCACCACCGAGAGGATCTCGGCGACGAACAGCCCGCCGATGACCACCATGAGCAGTTCGGTGCGGGTGGTGACGGACAGCCCGGCCAGCAGCCCGCCCAGCGCCAGCGACCCGGTATCGCCCATGATGATCTTCGCCGGAGCCGCGTTCCACCACAGGAATCCGATGCACGCGGCCGCCCCCGCCGCGCACACTATGGCCAGATCCAGCGGATCGCGCACGTCGTAGCACCCCGCGCTGGGCTTGGTCCCGCACGCCTTGGTGAACTGCCAGAAGGTGATCAGCGTGTACGCCCCCAGCGCCATCCCCATCGATCCGGCCGTCAGCCCGTCCAGCCCGTCGGTGATGTTCACGGCATTGGACCAGGCCACCACCAGCAGGCACACCAGGGCCACGAACGCGAGCACGCTGAACGTCACCATTGTCATATCGCGCATATCCGATAGATGACGGCTGCCCGGAGTCCGCCCGCGCGAATCCGGGAACCGCAGCACCAGCACCGCGAAAACCAGTGCGGCGGACAGCTGCCCGATGTATTTGCCCACCGCGGTGAGCCCCAGATTGCGCCGCTTGCGGATCTTGATGAAGTCATCGGTGAACCCGACCGCCCCCAGCGCCGTGGCCAGCCCGAGCACCAGCAGACCCGAGACCGAGATCCCCGCCGACTCGTCGAACAGGTGCGAGCCCAGATATCCGGCCCACATCCCGATCAGGATCGCGATCCCGCCCATGGTCGGCGTCCCGCGCTTGGCCAGATGGCTCGCCGGCCCGTCGACCCGGATCTCCTGCCCGAACCGCTTCCTGGCGAAGATCATGATCAATACCGGCGTCACCGTGATCGACACCGCCAAGGCGATCATCGCCGCGAACAGCACTTGCCGCATACCCACCCCCATCGAACCGTCGAACCCGAATCCGGCAGTCACACCGAGACGTCGGCTCTTGTGAGCCAGTCGGATGCTAACCCGTGAGGAGGTGCTCGAGGCGAGTGTGAATGGCGCGCAGTTCGGTGATCAGTTCTGGGGGACTGTCGATTTCGAAGTCGTATCCGAGTTCGAGGAGGCGGTGGGCCAGCCAGGCCGGGGAGTCCTCCCGAGTGGATTCCAGCAGGCAGGTGCGGTCGTCGACGGCGGTGAGATCACTCGGATCCTCGCCGAGCCGGCCGGCGATCTGATCGATGGGAGCCCGAATGGTGATGCGGTAGTGCAGGGTTGGGGCTCCCCAGTCGGTTCGCTCGCCCGCCACATAGGCGGCGGGGTCGGCGGCGGGGAGGGGACGGGGGGTGAAGCGGGCTCCGGTGGGGTGGGGGCGCTCGATTCGGTCCACCCGGAAGATGCGCCAGTCGTCGCGGTCGAGATCGAAGGCCACGAGGTACCACCGGTGGCGGAGCGGGACGACGCCGAGAGGTTCGGTATTGCGGCGGGATTCGGTGCCGGAGGCGGAGAGGTAGGCGAAGCGGACGCGTTCCTTGTTGGTGATGGCCGCGGCCAGGGTGGTGAGAATCTCGGGATCGACCGCCGCGTCCCGCGCGCTGTAGCTCACCGTGGCCGCGCCCAGCACGCGGACGCGGCGGCGCAGCTTGGTGGGCAGCACCTGCTCCAGCTTGGCGAGCGCGCGCACCGAGGCTTCCTCGATGCCCGAGATCGCGGAGCCCGCCGCCGCGCGCAGGCCGACGGCTATGGCCACGGCCTCGTCGTCGTCGACGAGCAGGGGCGGCATGGCGGCGCCGGCGACCAGACGGTAGCCGCCCGTGGCACCGAGCGTGGCTTCTACCGGGTAGCCGAGTTCGCGCAGGCGGTCGATATCGCGGCGGACGGTGCGGTCGGTGACGCCCAGGCGGTCGGCGAGTTCGCGGCCGGGCCATTCGCGCGGGGTTTGCAGCAAGGACAGCAGGCGCAGGAGTCGTGCCGGTGTGTCGGTCATACCGAAAGGCTCCTTTCCAATTAGGACCAGAACAGTCCTACTTGGTTCCTAACGTAGCCCATATGACATTCCAAGCGATTCGCCCCTTCCGCATCGACGTACCGCAGGCCGATATCGACGATCTGAACGATCGCCTGGGCCGGGCCCGGTGGGCGGCGGCGCTGCCGGGCGAGGACTGGAGCCAGGGCGTTCCGGTGGGCTACCTGCGCGAGCTGGCCGAGTACTGGCGCACCGAATTCGATTGGCGGGCACAGGAAGCGGCGCTCAATGAGTTTCCGCAGTTCGTGACCGAGATCGACGGCCTGGATGTGCATTTCCTGCATGTGCGCTCGCCCGAGCCGGACGCGCTGCCGCTGATCCTCACCCACGGCTGGCCGAACACCTTCGTGGAGTTCAGCAAATCCATTCCGCTGCTGACCGATCCGCGGGCGCACGGGCTGGAGTCGGCGCAGGCGTTCCATGTGGTGATCCCGTCGGTGCCCGGATTCGCGTTCTCCGAGGGCCCGCGCGAGCTCGGTTTCACGACCGGTGATGTGGCGCGGATGTGGATCGAGCTCATGTCCCGGCTCGGCTATGCCCGCTACGGCGTCCAGGGCGGCGATCTGGGGGCCTATGTGGTGCAGGAGATGGCGCTGGCCTGCCCGGCCCGCATTGTCGGCGTCCACATCGACGGCGGCCTCGGCATGCCCTCGGCCGCCGATGTGCCCACCATGACGCCCGCGGAGCTGGCGGAATGGGAGCTCATGCAGAAATGGCAGACGGGCGTGAACCATCATGTGCTGTTGTCCTCGGCCGCACAGACTTTCGCGCACGGCTGGACCGATTCACCGGTCGGGCTGCTGTCCTGGCTGGTGCATAAGTTCAATGAATTCTCGCCGCTGGCAGAACATCTGGAAGACGCGGTCGAGCGCGACCACCTGCTGACCAATATCTCCCTCTACTGGTTCACCAATACCGCCGCCAGCTCCTCGTGGCCCATGTACAACGGTCTCGGCGACGGCGGGTTCGTGTGGCCCGCGGACCAGAAGCTCGTGCCCGTGGGTGTTTACGGTGGCGGCTCGCCCCTCATGCGCCGCCTGGCCGAGCGCGGCAATCGCATCGCGCACTGGCCCGAGGGCAATACCGGCAATCATTTCGTCGCCATGGAGCTGCCCGCGGCCCATACCGCCGATATCCAGTCGTTCTTCACTGGACTGATGGAATAGCGCGGCGCGCTCGCGGCATTGATCACCGCCATGAGCGCACATTTCGACGACAAGGTCGTCCTGATCACCGGAGGCGCCGGCGCGATCGCCGGCGCCACCGCACAAGCCTTCGCCGATGCGGGGGCCACGGTCGTGCTGGCCGGCCGCACCGCCGAACAGCTCGCCGAGGCGGCCGCGAAGATCCATGCCCCGGCGGGCCGGATCGATTGGCTCACAGCCGATGTCACCGACAGCGCACAGGCGGCGAATATGGTCGCCGAGGTGGTGCGCCGCCACGGCGGCCTGCATATCGCCTTCAACAGCGCGGGCGTTTTCGGAAAGGCCGCTCCGGTGGCCGATTTGGACGAGAACGCCGCCCGGGGCTGTCCGCCTATGCCGCGTCCAAAGCCGCGGTGAGCGTTTTGACCCAGACCGCCGCCCGCGACCACATTGCCGACGGCATTCGCATCAATGCCGTCAGCCCCGGCGCCAGTGATACCCCGATGTCTTTCCGCCCGGGGGAAACCCGGGCCGATCGCGATGCTCGGGTCGCCACTACCGTACCGGCCGGTCGAGTTAGTTCTCCGTCCGAAGTCGCCGCCACCGTTCTCTGGCTGGCCTCGCCCGAATCGAGCTTCGTGGTGGGTCACGATCTGGTCGTGGACGGCGGCGCAACGGCCTGATCCGAAATACCTGCGCGCCAATTGAATTGTGGATAACACGCAGATTGTTGCTCCGCAATACACGTTCTCGTCATCTGCGCTGGCTAATCTCCTCGGAATTCGCAGTTCGTGGTACAGGAGTAGTCGCGATGAGGGACACGCTGCCATCGAAAAACGAAGTCCTCCGGGCCTGCCGGGGAACCGGCTTTCCGGGCCATCCACTATTGCGGGCGGCCAATCACCTGGCCGAGGTCCATGAGCGCCGATTGGCAGCGGCCCCGGAACAGCTGGCCGAACTCGAGCTACTCCGCATGGATTTGATGCACGAGATCGACCGCTGGGTCACCGCGCAACTACCGCCCTCGCACGGCGCGGCCCGGGTGCACACCGAAACCCTCGGAGCGGTCATCGACCGGCTGGCACAGCTGACCGCCCACGCGTTCTCGGCGTTGGCCGACGCCTCCGGCCGGGAATTGACGACGGTATGGGAGCGGCTGGCCGAATTGGCCATCGGCTATGAGGATTTGGCGTCCGAAGTGCGCACCGGGCACCGCCGCCTGCCCGGTGGCCACTGAAACCAATAGTGGGACATGGCGTAAGGATTCCCGCCGACTTCCCGCCATCATGTCCCACTCGATGGCGATCTCACCGGCACTGTTGGATCACATTGACGTGCGGTCGGTTCGCCAGGGCACGCAGTCGATACTGGGCGTCAAATCCCGCACCTCCGCCGTGGCCCGGGCCCGAGAACGCGGCGCGATCTGAGGGCCCGGAATTCGGTGCTACCGCGCGTTGGCTGTGCAGACCACTTCGCTGACGCCGGTCTGGGACAGCCCCGCGGAACCGGTGTTGGCCAGCGTTGCCAGCGGGAAGTGCTCGGCGAGCCTGGCGTAGGCATTGCGGAGCGCGGTGGCGCGGTCTGGGCCGGTGCCGGCGGCGGCCCGGTACATGCCGTCGTTCGCATCGCTGTAGACAAGGGCGCCGCAACCGTTCGCCCAGGCGACCATGACGGTGCAGTCGGTGGCGCCGTCCCAAGCGCAGTTGGCCACGGCCTCGTCGACCGACGCCTCGTGGCTGGGTGCATTGACACTGGAACCGTAGGTCCAGCTCCGATCGCTGAACGCGATGGCGCCGTACAGCCCTGCGGCATTCGCCGAACCCGCCCCGATCACCGATCCGGCCGCAAGACCCATCGCCGCGACCGCGACAACGGCCTTACCCATGAACTTCTTCAAGAGTCTCCCCTGTGAACACATGTAGACATAAATCCGACGAATCATCGCCGATGCCTCCCACAGTCACGCCGTGAAATAGGCAAGATCACGTTTAAGGCCACCGGCTATTACTGCCTGCAATGGAATTCACCTGTGCAACCCGCAATGATGGTGCGGCCGAAGGCGATCTCCGCTGGATCCCGCGATGATGCGATTGTGAGCCTGCGCGGTGTGGTGCACGGTCTCGGGGCGTCGGCGACCGTAGGTTGAGGGGTATGTTCTCACTGTCCGATCCGCGGGTGCGGGAGTTCCTGTCCGAAGGCACGCGTACCGGCAAGTTGGCGCTGATCGCCGCCGACGGCCGGCCGCTGGTGACCCCGGTCTGGTTCATCGTCGATGGGGACGACCTGGTCTTCAATACCGGCAAGACCTCCGCCAAGGGCAGACGGATCGCGCAGGATCCGCGGTTGAGTCTGTGCGTGGACCTGGAAGCGCCGCCCTATGCCTACGTGCAGGTGCAAGGGGTGGCCGAGGTCTCCGAGGACCCCGATGAGCTGGTGCGCACGGCCACCCTCATCGGCGGCCGCTATATGGGCGCGGACCGGGCCGAAGAATTCGGCAAGCGCAACGGGGTCCCGGGCGAGCTGGCGGTGCGGCTGAAGCCGACGAAGGTGATCGCGCACTTCGACGTCACTGGCTGACGGTCCGGGCGGAACCGCATGACAGACTCGGCCCCATGACAGTGCACTTCATCGGGGCCGGGCCGGGAGCGGCGGATCTGCTGACCGTGCGCGCGGTCGAGCTGCTGCGGAACTCCCCGGTGTGCCTGTACGCGGGGACCTATCTGGATCCGGAGGTGCTCGGCCACTGCGCGCCGGAGGCCGAGCTCATCGACACCCAGGGCCTGGACCTCGACCAGATCATCGCGCACTGCGCGCGGGCGCACGCCGCGGGCGCGGACGTGGCGCGGCTGTGCTCGGGTGATCCCTCCATATATTCAGCGCTCTCGGAGCAGACCCGCAGGCTCGATGCCGCGAGGATTCCCTGGGATGTGACGCCCGGCGTGCCAGCCTATGCGGCGGCCGCGGCGCTGGTCGGCGCGGAGCTGACGGTTCCCGAGCTGGTGCAGTCGGTGGTGCTCACCCGCACACAGGCGCGATCGACGGCCATGCCGGAATCGGAGGCGCTGGGCAACTTCGCCCGCACCCGGGCCACCCTGGCATTGCATCTGGCCATCACTCGAATCCGGACACTCGCGGACGAGCTGATTGCCGAATATGGCGAAGATTGTCCGGTTGTCGTGGTCTATCGCGCCAGTCAGCCCGAACAACGGGTCCTGCGCGGCACTCTCGCCGATATCGCGGACCGGGTCGAGGCCGCTGACCTGCGGCAAGCCGCCGTCATCCTGGTCGGCCGGGCGCTGGCGAAATCGGTGGATTGTGCGCAATCACATCTGTACGACCCCGCCCGTGACAGGACCCACATCACTCGCTGAAAGGGCGAAATGCGGTGATAGCAAAGGGCTATGGCCCTTTCTGTTTGCGGAGCCGAACCTGGCGGTAGATTGGAGCGGGTGTGCATCCACAAGGTTCCGAGAACGGCTCGCTCCGTGCCGCTGGGCGTGACCACGCCCATGTAACAAGATCGCGCGGCTGGGCGGTACCCCAGAGGATCTCAAGAACAACAAATTACGTGAAGTGACTCCCGAACCACGGACGCCACGCTGAAGCAGCGGTGGCGTCCTGTTCGGGTTTTTCGGCGGGGAGCGCTCTGCGTGGTGTTCCGGAAGCGAGGTTAGTGTTGGACCGGCTGGATTTCGGCGGCAACGGCGAAGCTGGCAGCGAAATCGCACCGGATTCGGGCGCGCTTTTCCCGCTGTCGCCTGCGCAGCTCGGCATCTGGTACGCCCAGCACGTCGACCCGCAGGTGCCGATCAATATCGCCCAGTTCGTGGAGCTGCGCGGTGAGCTGGACATTCCGCTGCTCGAACAGGCCATGGTGCGGGGGTCGGAGGAGTTCGGCTCCGGCTTCCTGCGCATTGTGGAACGCGACGGCGAGCCCATGCAGATGGTCGATCCCACGCTGGACCGCACCATCTACCACGTCGATCTCAGCGAGGCCGCCGATCCGGTCGCCGCGGCGCACGAGTGGATGCGCGCGGACTACTCCGCGCCGCTGAACCTCACCGCGGACCGTCTCATCAAGACCTGCATGCTGCGGCTGGGTGACGGCCATTACTACTGGTACGCGCGCATCCACCACATCGTGCTGGACGGTTTCGGCGCGGTCACCTATATGCAGCGCGTCGCCGAGCTGTACACCGCCTCCGTGCGCGGCGAGGAACCCGCGCCGCACAAGCTGACCGATCTGAAGACGCTGGTCGAGCAGGAATTCGCGTACCGCGACAGCACCCGATTCGCCGCCGACAAGGAGCACTGGGCCGAGCGCATCGCCGGTCTCGAGGACGGCACCAGCCTCGCGGGCCGCTCCGCCCCGCCCGCCGCGGTCAACCGGGTGGCCACCGCCGCCCTCAGTCAGGATCAGACCAGCCTGCTGGACGAGGCTGTGGCCCGCCATGATTCGTCGCCCGCGGCGCTGCTCATCGCCGGTTTCGCCGCCTACCTGGCGCAGTGGACCGGCTCCGCGGACGTCATTCTCAGCCTGCCGGTGACCGCGCGCACCACCGCCATCATGCGGCGCTCCGGCGGTGCGGTGTCGAATATCGTGCCGCTGCGCCTGCACGTCGGCCCCGAGACCACGGTCACCGAGCTGCTCAAGCAGGTGGCGGTCGAGGTGTCCGGCGCACTGCGCCACCAGCGCTACCGCCACGAGGACATTCGCCGCGATTCCGCCGGCGAGGGCGTGGTGACCCGGGAGTTCTTCGGCCCGTGGGTCAACATCATGCTGTTCCACAACGAGGTCGTGCTCGGCGACATAACCGGTGAGTACAGCGTCCTGTCGACCGGTTCCATCGAGGACCTGGGCGTCAACTTCTACCAGTCGGTCAAGGGCACCCGGAATCACATCGATTTCGAGACCAACCCGAACCTGTACTCCGAGGACGAGACCCGGCAGCACCACGCCCGGTTCCTGGAGTTCTTCGACCGCTTCCTGGCGGCGGGGGAGGGTCAGCCCGTGTGGGGGCTGCCCATCACCACCGCGGCCGAGCGCACCCGCACCCTGCTGGAGTGGAACGAGTCGGGCCACGAGGTGCCGACCACCACGCTGCCGGAACTGCTGGACGCGCAGATCCCGCTGACGCCGGACAATATCGCCCTGGAGTTCGAGGGCGAGCAGCTCACCTACGCCGAGTTCGGCGCCCGGGTGAACCGCCTGGCGCGGCACCTCGTCGCCGATGGCGTGGGCCCGGAATCGCTTGTGGCCCTGGGTATGCGGCGGTCCCTCGAGCTGGTGATCGGCATGCACGCGGTGCTGCGCGCCGGTGGCGCGTACGTGCCCATCGACCCGGATCACCCGGCCGATCGCACCGCCTACATCCTGGAATCCGCGGCCCCGGTCTGCGTGCTCACCACCGCGCGCGACCAGCTGGAACTCCCGGAGTCCGTGCGGCGCTTGGAGATCGACACCCTCGACGTGTCGGAGTACTCCGCCGAACCGCTCACCGATGCCGACCGCATCGCCCCGCTGCGCCCGGACAACACCGCCTACGTCATCTACACCTCGGGTTCCACCGGCCGCCCCAAGGGCGTCGCGGTCACCCACCACGCCATCGTCAACCAAGAGCTGTGGATGCTGGACGAGTACCAGCTCACCGCCGACGATGTGTACCTGCAGAAAACGGCGCAGACCTTCGACGTCTCGCTGTGGGGTTACTTCCTGCCGCTCATGGTGGGCGCCAAGCTGATCGTGGCCACCCCGGACGGGCATCGCGATCCGCTCTACGTGGCGGACATGATCCACCGCCACGGCGTCACCGTCACCGACTTCGTGCCGTCCATGCTGACGGTCTTCGTGGCGCATGCTTCCGCTGCGCAATGCGCCACGCTGAAGCACGTTTTCGTGATCGGTGAGGCGCTGCCGCCCGAGACCGGCGCAGGCTTCCGCGCCATTACCGGTGCGGGACTGCACAACCTGTACGGCCCCACCGAGGCCGCGGTCTCGGTGACCTACTGGGAGAACACCGCCGCCGACACCACCCACGTGCCGATCGGCGTGCCCGAGTGGAATGTCGAAGTCTACGTTCTGGATTCGCGCCTGCGCCCGGCCGCCGTCGGCGCGTTCGGCGAGCTGTACCTGGGCGGACGGCAGCTGGCGCGCGGCTACAAGGGCCGCCCGGACCTGACCTCGGACCGCTTCGTCGCGAATCCGTTCTCCAGCACCGGCGAACGCATGTACCGCACCGGCGACCTGGTGCGCTGGATGGAGAACGGCGCGCTGGAATACATCGGCCGCACCGACTTCCAGGTGAAGTTCCGCGGCCAGCGCATCGAGCTCGGCGAGATCGAGACCGATCTGCTCGCGCATCCGGCCGTCAGCCAGGCCGCGGTGCTGGTCATGGACACCGCCACCGGCCAGCAGCTGGTCGCCTACGTGGTGCCCGCGCCCGGTCACACCGTGGACCCGGCGGAGCTGACCCGGTTCGTGGCCGAGAAGCTGCCGTCCTACATGGTCCCGGCCTCGATCATGGTGCTGGACGCGTTCCCGCTCAACACCTCCGGCAAGCTGGACCGCAAGGCCCTGCCCGAGCCGGTGTTCAGCGCGGACGCCGCCGGTTACCGCGCACCGCGCACCGCCGCCGAGGAGATCGTGGCGGGCGTGTTCGCCGATGTGCTCGGCCACGAGCGGGTCGGCATCGACGACAACTTCTTCGACCTGGGCGGCAACTCGCTGGTCGCCACCCAGGTGGTGGCGCGCATCTCGGCCGCGTTCGGCACCCGCCTGGGTGTGCGCGCGCTGTTCGAGACGCCGACCGTGGCGGGCCTGGCCGCGCGCGTGGAATCCGCCGGGCCGTCCGACGTTTCGCGGCCGCCGCTGGTCGCGCAGGAGCGCCCGGACCGGGTGCCGCTATCGCTGGCCCAGCAGCGCATGTGGTTCCTCAATCAGTTCGATCCCAGCGTCCCGACCTACAACCTGCCCTTCGTGGTGCGGTTGCGCGGGCGCGTGGACATCGAGGCGCTGCAGCTCGCGCTCACCGATGTGGTGGCGCGGCAGGAATCGCTGCGCACCGTCTTCCCGGAGTCCGGGGACGGCGGCTTCCAGCGCGTGCTGCCCATGGACGAGGTCGACCTCGGCATCGAGCTCGTCGCCATCGACGAGGCCGGGCTGCACCAGGCCCTGGCCGAATTCGCCTCGCGCGGTTTCGATGTCACGCGCGAGCTGCCCATTCGCGTGCGGGTGTTCCAGGTCGGCGCGGCCGACGGCGACATCGTCGACTACGCCGTCGCGTTCGTGGTGCACCACATCGCCGCGGACGGCTTCTCGTTCGGCCCGCTCTCGCGCGATATGACCGCCGCCTACCTGGCGCGGGTGGCGGGTGAGCAGCCCGGCTGGGCCCCGCTGCCGGTGCAGTACCAGGACTTCAGCATCTGGCAGCGCGAACTGCTGGGCTCGGAATCCGATGCCGGCTCCATGGCCGCGCGCCAGATCGCTTACTGGCGTGCCGCGCTGGCGGGCCTGCCGGATCAGCTGGACCTGCCCGCCGATCGCCCGCGCCCGCCGGTGCAGAGCTTCCGCGGCAACCGCGTCACCTTCGACATTCCGGCCGAACTGCACACGCAGCTCGCCGGACTCGCGCGGGCCCAGGGCGTTTCGCTGTTCATGGTCATGCACTCCGCGCTCGCGGTGCTGCTGGCCCGGCTCTCGGGCACCACCGATATCGCCATCGGCACCCCGGTCGCCGGACGCGGTGAGCAGGCCCTCGACGATCTGATCGGCATGTTCGTCAACACCCTGGTGCTGCGCTCGGAAGTGGATGGGGCCGAACGCTTCACCGACTTCCTGTCCCGCACCCGGGAAACCGATCTGGCGGCCTTCGCCAATACCGACGTGCCCTTCGAGCGCCTCGTGGAGGTGCTCAACCCGACCCGTTCGCAGGCGCGGCATCCGCTGTTCCAGGTCATGCTGTCGTTCCAGGAGATGTCGCACGGCTCCATGGAGCTGCCCGACCTCACCGTCTCCGCGGACGAGCTCGAGGTCGACATCGCCAAGTTCGACCTGCAGTGGACGCTGACCGAGCAGCGCGGCATCAACGGCGAGGCCAACGGTCTGTCGGTGGTGCTGTCCTACGCCACCGATCTGTTCGACGCCCGCACCGTCACCGAATTCGGCCGGCGCTACCTGCGCGTGCTCGAAACCGCCGTCGCCGCACCGGAAACGGTGGTGCGCGATATCGACATCCTGGACGAGGGCGAGCGCGCCACCGTCCTGACCGAGTGGAACCAGACCGCGCGCACGCTGCCCGCGGCGGTGTCGGTGCTGGACCTGTTCGAGGAGCAGGTCCGCATCCGCCCGAACGCCACCGCGCTGATCTTCGATCCGGGCGAGCGCAGCGGCGGCATGTTCGGCCCCGCCGCCGAACTCAGCTATGCCGAGTTCTCCAGCCGGGTGAACCGCCTGGCGCGCAAGCTCATCGCCGAGGGCGTCGGCCCGGAATCGCTGGTGGCGGTCGGCATTCGCCGCTCGGTGGACATGCTGGTCGCCATCTACGCCACTCTGGCGGCGGGCGGCGGCTATGTGCCGGTCGATCCCGATCACCCGGCCGAGCGCACCGATTACGTGCTGGCCAGCTCCAAGCCGGTGGTGCTGCTCACCACCACCGACGATGCCGTGGAGAGCGCGGATTGCCCGGTCCTGCACCTGGATCGGCTGGACCTGACCGAGTTCGACGACGCCCGCATCACCCCGGCCGAGCGGCTGGGCGAGCTGCGCCCGGAGAACGCCGCCTACGTGCTCTACACCTCCGGCTCCACCGGCCGCCCCAAGGGCGTGGCCATCCGGCATTCGGCGGTGCTCAACCAGATCGCCTGGATCACCGCCGAATACGGCATCGACGACACCGATGTGATCCTGCAGAAGACGCCGGTCACCTTCGATGTGTCGGTGTGGGAGCTGTTCGGCACCCTCGCCGTCGGCGCGCAGATGGTCATCGCCGCCCCCGACGGTCACCGCGATCCCCTGTACCTGTCCGAGGTCATCGGCCGGCACCGGGTCACCATGACCTCGTTCGTGCCGTCCATGCTGTCGGTCTTCGCCTCCAGCGCCTCGGCGGCCGAATGCCTGTCGCTGCGTTCGGTTCTGGTCGCCGGTGAGGCGCTGCCGCCCGCCACCGTGACCGCCTTCCGGAAGTTCTCCACCGCGGCCGTGCACAACCTGTACGGCCCGACCGAGTTCACCGTGCACGCCACCTACGCGCCCATCGACAAGCCGGTCGTCACCTCGGTGCCCATCGGCCGGCCGGTGTGGAACGCGCAGACCTACGTCCTCGACGGCGGCCTGCGCCCGGTGCCCGCCGGCGTCCCGGGTGAGCTGTACCTGGGCGGCGCGCAGGTCGCGCGCGGCTACTACGGCCGCCCCGATCTGAGCGCGGAACGCTTCGTCGCCAACCCCTTCGGCGCGCCCGGCTCCCGCCTCTACCGCACCGGTGACCTGGTGCGCTGGAGCCAGACCGAGCCCGGCGTCGTGGAGTACATCGGCCGCACCGACTTCCAGGTGAAGTTCCGCGGCCAGCGCATCGAGCTCGGCGAGATCGAGACCGCCCTGCTCGACCACCCCGCGGTCAGCCAGGCGGTCGTGCTGGTCATGGACACCGTCGCCGGCGATCAGCTGGTCGCCTACCTGGTGACCGGCGGCCCGGTCGACCTCGACAGCGTCAAGACCTGGCTGCACCGCACGCTGCCCGCGTACATGGTGCCCTCGGCCTTCGTGGTGCTGGATGCCTTCCCGCTCAACGCCTCCGGCAAGCTGGACCGCAAGGCGCTGCCCGCGCCGCGCTTCGAGGTGCGCGAGTTCCGCGCCCCGACAACGCCGATCGAGGAGATCGTCGCCCAGATCTTCGGCGAGGTGCTCGGCATCGCGCGCGTCGGCGTGGACGACGACTTCTTCGAGCTCGGCGGCAACTCGCTCATCGCCACCCAGGTCGCCACCCGCCTCGGCACCGCCCTGGACACCCGCGTCCCGGTGCGCATGCTGTTCGAGGCCGCCACCGTGGCGGCGCTGGCCGCGCGGGTGGAATCGCATGTCGGCGACGGCGGCCGCAAGGCGCTGGTGGCCCGCGAGCGTCCGGCCGATATCCCGCTTTCCCTTGCGCAGCAGCGCATGTGGTTCCTCAACCGGTTCGACACCGCCTCGGCGGTCAACAACATCCCGGTCGCCATCCGGCTGTCCGGCGAGCTCGATATCGCGGCCCTGCAGGTCGCCGTCATCGATGTCATCGACCGGCACGAGTCGCTGCGCACCGTCTTCCCGGAGACCCCGAACGGACCGGTGCAGCGGGTTCAGGACGCCGCGCAGATCGTGCCCGATCTGACCCCGGTGCCGGTCACCGAGGCCAACCTCATCGAGCACCTGATCGAGCTGGCCACCATGGCCTTCGACGTCACCGGCGAGGTGCCGCTGCACGCCCGGCTGTTCGAGATCAGCGAGACCGAGTACGTGCTCGGCATGGTGGTGCACCATATCTCCGCCGACGGCTGGTCCATGGGCCCGCTGGCCCGCGACGTCATGGTCGCCTACGCCGCCCGCACCTCCTGGGAGGCCCCGGCGTGGGCCGAACTGCCGGTGCAGTACGCGGACTACGCGCTGTGGCAGCGCGAGGTGCTCGGTTCCGAGGACGATCCGAACTCGCTGATCTCCAAGCAGATCCGGTACTGGAGCGAGGGTCTGGCGGATCTGCCGGACGAGCTGGTGCTGCCCTGGGACCGGCAGCGGCCGGCCGTGGCCAGCTACCGCGGCGGCACCTACCCGTTCGCCATCTCCGCCGAGACCCAGCAGCGCCTGCTGGATCTGGGCCGCCGGCACAATGCCTCGCTGTTCATGGTGCTGCACTCCGCGCTGGCGGTGCTGCTGGCCCGGCTGTCGGGAACCAGCGATATCGCCATCGGCACCCCGGTGCACGGCCGCGGTGAGGCCGCGCTCGACGACCTCATCGGCATGTTCGTCAACACCCTGGTGCTGCGCACCGAGGTGAACAATGACACCACCTTCGCCGAACTGCTCGCCACCGCGCGCGATACCGACCTGCACGCCTTCGCCCACGCCGACGTGCCGTTCGAACGCCTCGTCGAGGTGCTCAACCCGGCGCGCTCGCAGGCGCGGCACCCGCTGTTCCAGGTCATGCTGACCTTCCAGAACACCCGGCAGGCCAGCCTGGAACTGCCCGGACTCTCGGTCAACGGCATCGACTACGACCCGGGCCTGGCCAAGTTCGACCTGCAGCTGACCCTGCAGGAGACCCAGGACGCGCACGGTGAGAACGCGGGCATGTCCGCCGAGTTCTCCTATGCCCTGGATCTTTTCGACGAGTCCACCGTCGCGGCGTTCGCGCACCGGCTGGATCTGATCCTGGACGCGGTCGCCACCGATCCGGAGCGGCCGATCGGCGATATCGATCTGCTGATCGGCGACGAGCGCGCCAAGGTCCTCTCGGGCTGGAACGACACGGACTTCGAGCTTGGGCGCGTCCTGCCCGCGCTGCCCGAAGGCGCGGCGGCGACGCTGGTTTCGCTCTTCGAGGCACAGGCTCTGACCAGCCCCGATGCGCCTGCCGTCAGCTTCGAGGGGACAAGTCTGTCCTACGCCGAGTTCTCGGCGCGGGTGCACCGCCTGGCCCGCAAGCTCATGGCCGACGGCGTCGGAGCGGAATCGCTTGTGGCGCTGGCCATCCGGCGCTCGCTCGACCTCGTGGTCGCCATGTACGCGGTGCTGGAGGCCGGTGGCGCGTATGTGCCGCTGGATCCGGACCAGCCGGCAGAGCGCATCGACTACGTGCTGGACACCGCCCGCCCGGCGGCCATCCTCACCACCGGCCGCGACGACTTCGTGACCGGCCGCAATGTGCCGGTGCTCGAGGTGGATTCGATCGACCTCGACGGCTACTCGGCCGAGCCGATCACCGATGCCGAACGCGGACGGGCGATCTCGCCAGCGCACACCGCCTACGTGATCTTCACCTCCGGTTCGACCGGCCGCCCGAAGGGCGTCGCGGTCGAGCACGGCGCGATCGTCAACCGCCTGCTGTGGATGCAGCACGAGTACCCGATCGGCGCGGACGACGCGGTGCTGCAGAAGACCCCGGCCACCTTCGACGTGTCGGTGTGGGAGTTCTTCTGGCCCTTGCAGACCGGGGCGCGCCTGGTCGTGGCCAAGCCGGACGGGCACCGTGATCCGGTCTATCTGGCGCAGGTCATCGCCGAGGAAGGCATCACCACCGCGCACTTCGTGCCGTCCATGCTGTCGGTCTTCGTGGCCACCCTGGGCAACGAGAACGGTGACTCCGTGCTGCCCGCGCCGCGGCTGCGGCAGGTCTTCGCCTCCGGTGAGGCGCTGCCCGCGCCGACCGCGCAGAAGCTGCGCGAGCTGACCGGCGCGCGCCTGCACAACCTGTACGGCCCCACCGAGGCCGCCGTCGACGTCACCTACCACGAGGTCACCGAGGCCGACACCGTGTTCGTGCCGATCGGCCGGCCGGTGTGGAACACCCGCACCTACGTCCTGGACGCCCGGCTGCGACCCGTCGCACCGGGTATCGCGGGTGAGCTCTATCTGGCGGGCGATCAGCTGGCCCGCGGCTATCTCGGCCGCCCGGACCTGTCCGCGGACCGCTTCGTCGCCAACCCGTACGGCGCGCCCGGCGCGCGCATGTACCGCACCGGCGACCTCGTCACCTGGACCGCCGACGGCGAGCTGAACTACCTGGGCCGCACCGACTTCCAGGTCAAGCTGCGCGGTCTGCGCATCGAGCTGGGCGAGATCGAGGCCGCGCTGCTGGCCGAGCCCGGCATCGCGCAGTCGGTCGTGGTGGTGCGCAACGATCCGCACGCCGGCGATCAGCTCGTGGGCTACGTGGTCCGCGAGCAGGACGCCGTGGTGGACGCCGACGCGGTGAAGGCCGCGCTGGGCCGCTCGCTGCCCGCGTACATGGTGCCCTCGGCCCTGGTGGTCCTGGACGCCTTCCCGGTCAATGCCTCCGGCAAGCTGGATCGCAAGGCGCTGCCCGCACCGGTCTTCGAGGCCAAGCGTTTCCGCGCGCCCTCGACCCCGATCGAGGAGATCACCGCGCAGATCTTCGCCGACCTGCTCGGCGTGGAACGCGTCGGCGTGGACGACGACTTCTTCGAACTCGGCGGCAACTCCCTCGTCGCCACCCAGGCCGTGGCGCGGCTGTCGGCCGCGCTGAACGCCGAGATCGGCGTGCGCGTGCTGTTCGAGGCCCCGACCGTGGCGGCGCTGGCCGCCCGGGTGGAATCGCACGCCGGAACCGGTGTGCGCCAAGCCCTCACCGCCCAGACTCGGCCGGAGCACCCGCCGCTGTCGCTGGCACAGCAGCGCATGTGGTTCCTCAACCGGTTCGACACCGACTCGGCCGCCAACAACATTCCCGCGGCCGTCCGCCTCACCGGCGCACTGGATCTCGACGCCCTGCGCGGCGCCGTCGCCGATGTGATGGCGCGGCACGAATCGCTGCGCACCGTCTACCCGTCGCACGAGGGCGTCGCCTACCAGAAGGTGCTGCCCACCGCGCGGGCCATTCCGCAGCTCGACGTGGTCGAGGTCGACGAGGCCGAACTATTCGGTGCGATCTACGAATTCGCCGGTCGCGGCTTCGATGTCACCGCCGAGCTGCCGGTGCGGCTGCGGGCCTTCCAGGTCGCCGCCGACGATTACGTGCTCGTACTGGTGGCGCACCACATCGCCGCCGACGGATTCTCGATGAACCCGCTGGTGCGCGATCTCATGACCGCCTATGTGGCGCGCAGCAACGGCGAGGCCCCGGGCTGGCCGGAACTGCCGGTGCAGTACGCCGATTACGCGCTGTGGCAGCGGGAAACCCTGGGCTCCGAAGAGGATCCGCGCTCGCTGGTCACCGAGCAGCTCGACTACTGGCGTACCGCCCTCAACGGCCTGCCGGACGAGCTGCGGCTGTCCAGCAAGGCGCGTCCGGCCGTCGCCTCCTACGGTGCGGGCACGCACCGCTTCCAGGTGCCGGGCGAGCTCATCACCGGCCTGAACCGTGTGGCGCAGCAGCACGGCACCACGCTGTTCATGGTGGTGCACAGTGCTTTCGCCGCGCTGCTGGCGCGCCTGAGCGGCACCGACGACATCGCCGTCGGCATCCCGGTCGCGGGCCGTGGCGAGCAGGCGCTCGACGATCTCGTCGGCATGTTCGTCAACACCCTGGTACTGCGTTCGCAGGTGGACACCGGCGACACCTTCGCCGATCTGCTGAAGCAGGTGCGTGAGCGCGACCTGCAGGCCTTCGCCCACGCGGACGTGCCGTTCGAGCGCCTCGTCGAGGTGCTCAACCCGGCGCGCTCGCAGGCGCGGCACCCGCTGTTCCAGGTCATGCTCTCCTTCCAGAACCTGGGCCGCACCGCCCTGGAACTGCCGGGCCTGCGCGTGGCCGAGCTGGGCGTGGACCAGCAGACGGCCAAATTCGATCTGCAGCTGACGCTGAGCGAGATCGCCGACGACGACCGCGGCATGGCCGCCGAACTCGTCTACGCCACCGACCTTTTCGACGGCGCGTTCGCCGACACCTTCGCGCAGCGGTTCGTGCGCGTGCTCAGCGCCGTGGTCGCCGACCCGGCCATGCGGGTCGGGGATGTGGAGTTGCTCGACTACATCGAGCGCAACCAGGTGCTGCACGCCTGGAACGACACCGCCTTCGATCTGGACGCGGCGCTGCCCGAGGTCGCCGAAGGCGCTGCCGCCACGCTGGTCTCGCTGTTTGAGAACCAGGTCGCGCTGACCCCCGATGCCATGGCGGTCACGTTCGAGGGGACGAGTCTGTCCTACGCCGAGTTCGCCGGTCGCGTCCGGCAGCTGGCGCGCTGGCTCATCGCCGCGGGCGTGGGGCCGGAATCCTTTGTGGCGCTCGGTATGCGCCGCTCGCTCGATCTGGTGGTCGGCATGTACGCCGTCACCGTGGCCGGTGGCGCGTACGTGCCGCTGGACCCGGATCACCCGGCCGAGCGCACCCAGTACATCCTCGAGACCGCACAGCCGGTCTGCGTGCTGACTTCCGGCAATGATCTGGAAGAGGTTGCCGCACGCCAGGTTCGTATCGACGAGCTGGAGCTGTCGGCCTTCGCCGACACTCCGGTCACCGATGCCGAGCGTCGCACGCCGCTGCGCCCGCAGAACACCGCGTACGTCATCTTCACCTCGGGTTCGACCGGCCGCCCCAAGGGCGTCGCGGTCTCGCACGCCGCCATCGTCAACCGCCTGGTGTGGATGCACGCCCAATACGCGCTGGCCGCCTACGATGTCGTGCTGCAGAAGACGCCCTCCACCTTCGACGTGTCGGTGTGGGAGTTCTTCTGGCCGTTGCAGGTCGGTGCGCGACTGGTGGTCGCCAAGCCGGACGGCCACCGCGATCCCGCCTACCTGATCCGCCTCATTCAGGCCGAGCAGGTCACCACGCTGCACTTCGTGCCGTCCATGCTGGCCGTGTTCGTGGCCGAGGACGGCGTCGCCGGATGCACCTCGCTGCGCAATGTCTTCGCCTCCGGTGAGGGCCTGCCCGCGCCGACCGCACAGCAGCTGCGCGCGCTGACCGGCGCGCGCCTGCACAACCTGTACGGCCCCACCGAGGCCGCCGTCGACGTCACCTACCACGAGGTGACCGATGCCGATCTGGCCTCCGTGCCGATCGGCGCCCCGGTCTTCAATACCCAGGTGTACGTGCTGGATTCGCGGCTGCGGCCGGTGCCGGTGGGTACCGCGGGTGAGCTCTATCTGGCGGGCGATCAGCTGGCCACCGGCTATGTGGCGCGGGCCGACCTGACCTCGGATCGCTTCGTGGCCAATCCGTTCGGCCACGGCGAGCGCATGTACCGCACCGGCGACCTGGTGGTGTGGACCCCGGCCGGGGAACTGGAATACCTGGGCCGCACCGACTTCCAGGTGAAGCTGCGCGGTCTGCGCATCGAGCTCGGCGAGATCGAGTCGGCGCTCACCGCGCTGCCCGCCGTCGCGCAGTCCGTCGTCGTGGTGCGCCAGGACGAGCGCACCGGCGATCAGCTGGTGGCCTACCTGGTCGCGGCCGACGGGCATCTCGACACCGAGGCCGTGAAGGACGCGCTCGCACAGCAGCTTCCGGCCTACATGGTGCCCGCGGCCTTCATGGTCCTCGACGCCTTCCCGCTCAATGCCTCCGGCAAGCTGGATCGCAAGGCGCTGCCCGCGCCGACCTTCGCCGTCGCCGCCTACCGCGCCCCGGAGACCCCGGTGCAGCAGACCGTGGCCGGCGTCTTCGCCGATGTGCTCGGCAGCGAGCGGGTCGGCCTGGACGACGACTTCTTCGAGCTCGGCGGCAACTCACTCATCGCCACCCAGGTGATCGCGCGCCTGTCCGCCGCCCTCGACGCCGATATCCCGCTGCGCAGCCTGTTCGAGGCCACCACCGTGGCCGCCCTCGCCGCGCAACTGGAATCGCGCGTCGGCACCGGCACGCGCACGCCGCTCGCGCCGCAGGAGCGCCCCGAGCTGGTGCCGCTGTCCCCGGCGCAGCAGCGCATGTGGTTCCTCAACCGCTTCGACAACCGCACCGCCGTCAACAACATCCCGGTGGCGCTGAAGCTCACCGGCGAGATCGACACCGCGGCCTTCGCCGCCGCCATCGGCGATGTGCTGGCCCGGCACGAGGCGCTGCGCACCATCTACCCGGAGGTCGAGGGCGACGGCTACCAGCGGGTGCTGGGGCTGTCCGAGATCGACTTCGAGGTGCGCGCCGAGAATGTCACGGCCGCCGAACTGCCCGCGCGCATCACCGCGCTGGCGAGCGTCTTCTTCGACGTCACCCGCGAACTGCCGTTCCGCGCGACGGTGCTCAGCCTGAGCGAGACCGAGCACGTGCTGGTCCTGGTGCTGCACCACATCAGCGCCGACGGCTTCTCGCTGCGCCCGCTGCTGCGCGACGTGGTCGCCGCCTACTTCGCCCGCAGCGGGGGAGAGGCCCCGGCCTGGACGCCGCTGCCGGTGCAGTACGCCGACTACGCGCTGTGGCAGCGCGAGGTGCTCGGCGCGGAGACCGATCCGGAATCGGCGGCCGCCGAGCAGATCGCCTACTGGACCCGGCAGCTGGCCGACCTGCCCGAGCAGATCGAGCTCCCGGCCGATCGGCCGCGACCGGAGATCGCCACCAATGCCGGTGGCACCCACGACTTCTCGATCGACGCCGAGCTGTACCGGAACCTGACCGCGCTCGCCCGCGAGCACGACGTCACCCTGTTCATGGTGCTGCACGCCGCGCTGGCCACCTGGTCGGCGCGCCTGTCGCGGTCCACCGACATCGCCATCGGCACGCCCATCGCGGGCCGTGGCGAGAAGGCCCTCGACGATCTCGTCGGCATGTTCGTCAACACCCTGGTGCTGCGCACCGAGGTGCGGCCGGACGCACCGTTCCGCGAGCTGCTCGCCCAGGCGCGGCGCACCGACCTGGCCGCCTTCGCGCACGCCGACGTGCCGTTCGAGCGGCTGGTCGACGTGCTCAGCCCGGTGCGCTCGCAGGCGCACCACCCGCTGTTCCAGGTCGCACTCACCTTCGAGGCCGCGAGCGCCAAGGACGCGGGCGCGGTCGCGCTGCCGGGGCTGGATATCGAGGCCGTCGAATTCGACGCGGGCACCGCGAAATTCGATGTGCAGCTGACCGTGGGCGAGCGCGCCGACGGCTCGCTGGGGCTGTCCTGGAACTACGCCACCGATCTGTTCGACCCGGAGACCATCGCCTCCTTCGCCGAACGCCTGGTCCGCATCCTGCGCACCGTCGCCGACGATCCGGCCGTGCTGGTCGGCGATATCGATCTGCTGGGTGAGGCCGAGCGCCGCGATGTCTCGGAGCGCTGGGTGTCCGCGGGCGATGACATCGTCGCCGTGGCGCGGGCGGCGCGCAGCACGGTCGAAGCGGCCGCGCGGGCGCTGGCCGAGGACGGCAACCGGGCCGACGGCGATCCGGCGAGCCCGGTCGATCCGGCCGCCCTGACCGCCGCGGGCGTGGAGAGCGCCGCCGCGGCCCTGGCCCACGCCACCCGTCTGCCCGTCGGCGGTTCCGCGCTGTCCGCCGCGCGCCTGAATCAGTTCGTGGATCCGGACGCCACGCTGTCCGGGCTGTTCGACGCGGCCGTGGCCGCCTACCCGGACCGGGTCGCGGTGCGCTTCGGCGAGGAAGAGCTCACCTACGGTGATCTCGACCGTCGCGCGAATGTGCTGGCGCGCAGGCTGATCGCCGACGGCGCGGGACCGGAGTCCCTGGTCGCGGTGCTGCTGCCGCGCTCCGCCGACCTGGTGGTGGCGCTGCTGGCCGTGATCAAGACCGGTGCGGGCTATGTGCCGGTGGACCCGACCTACCCGGCCGATCGCATTGCCTACGTGCTGTCGGATGCCGAGCCGACCAGCGTGATCATCGACTCCACCGTGCAGGTGGAGCTCCCCGCCGAACTGCCCGCCGTTTCCCTGGACGGCTTCTCGCTCGAGGCCGGGGATATCGAGGACGCGGCCGACGCGCCCATTACCGATGCCGACCGCCGGGCCGCGCTGCGTCCCGAGCACGTGGCCTACGTCATCTACACCTCCGGCTCCACCGGCCGCCCCAAGGGCGTGGCCGTGGCGCACCGGAATGTGGTGCGGCTCATGGCCAATACCGATCGCGAGTTCGGTTTCGGGCCCGATGACGTGTGGACGCTGTTCCACTCCTACGCCTTCGACTTCTCGGTGTGGGAGCTGTGGGGTCCGCTGCTCTACGGCGGCAAGCTCGTGGTCGTCGACTACTACGTGTCGCGCTCGCCGGAGCAGTTCCTGGAACTGCTGCGCCGCGAGCAGGTCACCGTGCTCAACCAGACCCCGTCGGCGTTCTACCAGCTGGCCGAGGCCGATCGCATTGCCGCCGCGGCGAGCCGCGAATCGCATACCGAGGCCGGTGCCGACCAGGCCCTCGCCCTGCGCTACGTGGTCTTCGGCGGCGAGGCGCTCGAGCTGCGCCGCCTCGCCGATTGGGTTGCGCGCCACGGCGACGGCTGTGTCGATGCGGCCACCGGCGTGCGGGCCGGCGGTCCGCAGCTGGTCAATATGTACGGCATCACCGAGACCACCGTGCACGTCTCGCACCGTGTGCTCGATGCCGAGACCATCGCCGCGGCAACGGGTTCCGTGGTCGGCCGCGCCATCGCCGGGCTGCGGGTATATGTGCTCGACGACCGCCTGCACCCGGTGCCGGTGGGCGTCGCGGGCGAAATGTACGTCGCCGGACCGCAATTGGCGCGCGGCTACCTCGGCCGCCCCGACCTGAGCGCCGCCCGCTTCGTCGCCAGCCCGTTCGGCGAGCCGGGCAGCCGCCTGTACCGCTCCGGTGACGTGGCGCGCTGGAACCGTTTCGGCGAACTCGAATACCTCGGCCGCGCCGACGATCAGGTCAAGGTGCGCGGCTTCCGTATCGAGCTCGGCGAGATCGAGGCCGCCGTGCTCGGCCAGCCGGGCGTGGCCCAGGCCGCCGTCATCGTGCGCGAGGACCAGCCGGGCGATCAGCGCATCGTGGCGTACGTGGTGCCAGAGGGCTCCGACTCCGACGCGGCGCTGGCCGCCTCGGCCGTCGGTACGACCATCGGCTCGGACGAGTGGCTGCACACCGTCCGCGACGGTGCGGCGGAACGCCTGCCGTCCTACATGGTTCCCTCGGCCCTCGTGGTCATGGCCGCCATTCCGCTGACCGTCAACGGCAAGCTGGACCGCCGCGCCCTGCCCGCCCCGGCGGTGCAGGCCCGCGCCTTCCGCGCGCCGGAGACGCCGACGCAGGAGACCGTGGCCGCCGTGTTCGCGGAGGTCCTGGACCTGGCGCGGGTCGGCCTGGACGACGACTTCTTCGAGCTGGGCGGCAACTCGCTCATCGCCACCCGGGTGGTGTCGCGCATCGGCGCGGCGCTGGACACCACGGTCGCGGTGCGCACCCTGTTCGAGGCCACCACCGTGGAGGCCCTGGCCGCCCGCATCGAATCGCATGCCGACGGTGCGTCCCGCGCCAAGCTGGTCGCGCGCCCGCGCCCGGCCGGGGAACTGGTGCCGCTGTCGTTCGCGCAGCAGCGCATGTGGTTCCTCAACCAGTACGACACCTCCTCGGCGGCCTACAACCTGCCGCTGGCCATCCGCCTCACCGGCGAACTCGATACCGCCGCACTGGAACTCGCGGTCGCCGATGTGGTGCGTCGGCACGAGTCGCTGCGCACCCGCTACCCGGAGCACGGCGGCACGCCGATGCAGGTGGTCGTCCCGGCCGAGCAGGTCGCGCTCGATCTGCGCCCGGTCACGGTCGCGCCGGAGAGCCTGACCGAGGCCGTGACGGCGTTCGCGACGCTGGGCTTCAATGTCGCCGATCAGGTTCCGTTGCGCGCCCGCCTGTTCCGCGTCGCCACCCCGGCTGCGGCCGACGAGGACTCGAACGAGGCTGCCGCCGAGGCAGACTCGGTCACGCGCGAGCATGTGCTCGTCGTGGTCGTGCACCACATCGCCGGTGACGGTTTCTCCATGGCCCCGCTGACCCGCGATGTCATGACCGCCTACACCGCGCGCACCCTGGGCGCGGCGCCCGGCTGGGCCCCGCTGGCCATCCAGTACGCCGATTTCGCCATCTGGCAGCGGGAAGTGCTGGGCTCGGAAGAGGATTCGTCCTCGCTCATGGCCCGCCAGGTCGCCTACTGGCAGCGCGTGCTCGACGGCGTGCCGGACGAGCTGGCGCTGCCGACCGACCGGCCGCGGCCCGCCGTCGCCTCGCATCGGGGCGCGACGCTGCACCGCAGCCTGTCGCCGGAACTGCTCGGGGCGCTGGAAGACGTTGCCCGGCAGCGGGGTTCCTCGCTGTTCATGGTCATGCACAGCGCCCTCGCGGTGCTGCTGGCCCGGTTGTCCGGCGGCGATGACATCGCCATCGGCACGCCGGTCGCCGGTCGCGGCGAGGCGGCGCTGGACGACCTGGTCGGCATGTTCGTCAATACCCTGGTGCTGCGCACCGGCATCGATCCGGCCGAATCCTTCTCGGATCTGCTCGATCGGGCCCGGCACGCCGACCTCGACGCCTTCGGCAATGCCGATGTGCCGTTCGAGCGCTTGGTCGAACTGCTCGCGCCCGAGCGCTCGCAGGCCCGCAACCCGCTGTTCCAGGTCATGCTGGCCTTCCAGAACCTGGATCGCGCCAGCCTGGAACTGCCGGGGCTGACGGTCTCCGCGCTGGATCTCGAGGAGAACATCTCCCGCTTCGATATGCAGTTCACGCTGTCGGAACGGGACACGGGCGGGAGCGGGGCGGGATCCGGCACAGGCATGGCGCTGGCGCTCACCTACGCCACCGACCTGTTCGACGAGACCACCGCCGACAGCTTCGCGCAGCGCTGGCTGCGGGTGCTGGAGGCGATCGCCGCGAATCCGGAGATCGCGGTCGGGGCCATCGACATCCTGGATCAGGACGAGCGCGCCGATCTGGTGAGCCGTTTCGGCCGCCCGGCCGTTCCGGCGCGCACCCTGCCGCAGCTGCTGGCCGACGCCGTTTCGCTCAACCCGAGCGCGCCCGCCGTGGTGCAGAGTTCGATTGACGGCTCGCCGTCGCAGGGGACGAGTCTGTCCTATGGCGAGCTCGACGAGCGCTCGAACCGCTTGGCGCGCCTGCTGATTCAGCGCGGCATCGGTACGGAGAACCTGGTCGCCATCGCGGTGCCGCGGTCCGCGGATTCGTATTTCGCCGAATGGGCGGTGTCCAAGACCGGTGCGGCCTTCGTGCCGGTGGACCCGAACTACCCGGCCGACCGCATCGCCCACATGGTCACCGACTCCGGTTCGCCGGTCGGCCTGACCGTGGCCTCGGTGCGCGCCGATCTGCCGGAATCGGTGGAATGGCTGGTCCTGGACGAACTCGACCTGGACGCCTTCGCGGCCACCGCCATTGCCGACGCCGATCGGGTGCGGCCGCTGCGGCCGGAGCATCCGGCGTATGTCATCTACACCTCCGGTTCCACCGGCGTGCCCAAGGGCGTCGTGGTCACCCACGCCGGCCTGGCCAACTTCTGCCTCGAGCAGACCATTCGCTACGAGCTCGACTCCGGTTCGCGGGCACTGCATTTCGCCTCGCCGTCGTTCGACGCGTCCATGCTGGAATTCCTGCTCGCCATCGGCGCGGGCGGCACCCTCGTGGTGGTGCCGCCGGGCGTGTACGGCGGCGAGGAACTGTCCGAGCTGATCAAGCGCGAGCGGGCCACGCACGCCTTCATCACCCCGGCCGCGCTGTCCACCTTCGGCCCGGCCGGACTGGACTCGCTGCGCGTGCTGGTCGCCGGTGGTGAAGCCGTTCCGGCCGACCTGGTCGAGAAGTGGGCGGTTCCGCTGGCGGACGGCACCATGCGCGCCTTCCACAATGGTTACGGCCCGACCGAGACCACCATCATGACCAATATCAGCGAGGCGCTCGAGCCCGGTGAGCTGGTCACCATCGGCGGCCCGATCCGCGGCATGCAGTCGCTGATCCTCGACAACCGGCTGCGCCCCGTGCCGGTCGGTGTCGCGGGTGAGCTGTATCTGTCGGGCATTCAGCTGGCGCGCGGCTACCACGCCCGCCCGGGTCTGACCGCCGATCGGTTCGTCGCCAACCCGTACGTCGAGGGTGCGCGGATGTACCGCACCGGTGACGTGGTCCGCTGGACCCCTGCCGGTGAGGTCGAGTACGTCGGCCGTTCCGACTTCCAGGTGAAGGTCCGCGGTTTCCGCATCGAGCTCGGTGAGATCGACGCGGCCCTGGCGTCGCACGAGACCGTGGACTTCGCGGTCACGGTCGGTCACAAGAACGCCGCGGGCGCGGTGTCGCTGGTGTCGTATGTGGTTGCCACGCCGGGTCATACGATCGATGTCGCCACCGTCACCGCGCATGTCGAGCAGCGTCTGCCCGCGTACATGGTGCCGTCGTCGGTGATGATCATCGACCGGGTGCCGCTGACTCCGGTCGGCAAGCTGGACCGCAAGGCCCTGCCCGAGCCGGTGTTCGCGACCGAGGTCACCTTCCGGGCCCCGCGCAATGCCGTCGAGCACACCATTGCCGAGGTCTTCGCCGAGGTGCTCGGCGTGGAGCGGGTCGGCATCGACGATTCGTTCTTCGCCCTGGGCGGCGACTCCATCGTCTCCATTCAGCTGGTGTCGCGGGCCAAGGCGCGCGGGGTGGTCTTCAGCCCGCGCGACGTGTTCGAACAGCGCACCGTCTCCGGACTGGCCGCCGTCGCGGAAACCACCGACGGCCAGGGTGATTCGGCTCCGCAGCTGACCGAGCTGCCGGGCGGCGGCGTGGGTGTCATGCCGCTGACGCCGGTCGTCCGGTTCATGGTGGAGCGGCCGGGCTCGTTCGGGCGCTTCAACCAGACCATGGCTCTCGAACTGCCGATCGGCATCGATCGCGCGGGCATCGCCGCCACCGTCGGCGCGGTCATCGACCGCCACGACATGCTGCGCTCGCGCCTGCGCCGGGTGCCCGGGGCGGACTGGATCGTGGAAACCGTCGAGCCCGGCACCATCGACGTGGACGCGCTCATCGACCGCGTCGAGTTCGATGCGGCCGTGAGCGACGATCAGCTCGTCGAGATCGCCTCCGCCGCACTGGATGCCACCCTCGATCGACTGGATCCCGCTGCGGGCGTGGTCATCCGGTTCGTCTGGCTGGAGCCGACGGATCAGAGCCGCGCCGGCCGCCTCATCGTCGCCGCCCACCACCTCGTGGTCGACGGCGTCACCTGGCGAATCCTGGTGCCGGACTTCGTCACCGCCTGGGGCCAGCTGTCCGCCGGACAGACCCCCGAGCTCATCGCGCCCGCCACCAGCATGCGCACCTGGGCGCACGCCCTCGAGCGGGAAGCCGCCACCGAGGCGCGCCTGGCCGAGCTCGACTACTGGCGCACGGTCGTCGACGGCCCGGACCCGCTGCTCACCGAGCGGCCCCTGGATCCGGCCGTGGACGTCACCGCCGTCATCGAGAAGCATCGCGTCGAGGTTTCCGCCGAGACCACCAAGGCGCTGCTCACCACCGTGCCCGCGCTGTTCCACGGCGGCGTCAATGACGGTCTGCTGACCGCGCTGGCGCTGGCCGTCGCGAAGTGGCGCGCGGACAAGGGAATCGGCGCGGGGGAGAAGGCCGAGGGGCACAACACAGCCCTCGTCCGCCTGGAAGGCCACGGCCGCGAGGAAGAGGTCGTGCCGGGCGCGGATCTGTCCCGCACGGCCGGCTGGTTCACCGCCATCTTCCCGGTCCGCTTCGACCTCACCGGTATCGACGTGGACGCCGCGCTGGCGGGTGGCCCGGCCATGGGCCGCGCCATCAAGGCCATCAAGGAGCAGCTGCTCGCGGTGCCGGACAAGGGCATCGGCTACGGGCTGCTGCGGTACCTGAACCAGGCCACCGCCGATCAGCTGCCCAAGCAGCTGCCCGGCCAGGTCAGCTTCAACTACCTGGGCCGGGTCAACGAGGGCGATGTGCCCGAGGCGCTGCGCGGCTTCGGCTGGATCCCGGCCGCCGACCTGGGCGAGCTGGGCGGCGCGTACGACGCCGATATGCCGGCCATGGCGCCGATCGACATCAATGCCATCGTCACCGGCGACAAGCTGACCGCCAATATCGGCTACCCGAGCACGCTGCTGTCGGCCGCCGAGATCGCGGAGTTCGCCGCGCTGTGGACCACTGCGCTGTCCGCCGTCGCACGCCATGCGGAATCGGCCGAGGCGGGCGGGCACACGCCGTCCGACTTCGGTCTGGTGCAGATCACCCAGCGCGATATCGACGGCTGGGAACAGCGTTTCGGCGGACTCCAGCAGGTGTGGCCGCTGTCGGCCCTGCAGGCCGGTCTGCTCTTCCACGCCCAGCTGGCGGCCACCTCGGTGGACGTCTACACCGCCCAGGCCGTGCTCACCCTCACCGGCCGCGTCGACGCCGACCGGCTGCGCGCCGCCGCGCAGGCGCTGCTCGACCGGCACGAAATCCTGCGCACCGCCTACGTTTCCGATGCCTCCGGCACTCCGGTACAGCTGGTCATCGAGGGCGTGCGCGCGGCCTGGTCGCAGCACGACCGCACCGCCACGGGCGACGCGTCGGACATCATCGAGGCCGACCGCATGCAGCGGTTCGACCTCACCGAGCCGCCGCTCATCCGCTTCACCCTGGTGCAGACCGCCGCCGACTCCTGGCAGCTGGCCGTGGCCAACCACCACATCCTGCTGGACGGCTGGTCCATGCCGCTGCTCATGCAGGACCTGCTGGTGCTGTACGCGACCCGCTCCGACAGCAGTGCGCTGCAGCCGGTCCGGTCCTACCGCCACTTCCTGGAATGGGTTGCGCAGCAGGATCGTTCGGCGTCGCTGGAATCCTGGAAGCGGGCGCTGCGCGGCGTCTCCGAGCCGACCCTGCTGACCCGCCCCGATGCGGGCCGCGAGATCGCCACGCTGTCCGGCGAATACTTCTTCGATCTGGACGAGGCCGCGACCGCGCGCCTCACCGCCCTGGCCGCGGAGCTCGGCGTCACGCCGAACACCGTGCTCCAGGTGGCGTGGGGCATTCTGCTCGGCCGCCTCACCGGCCGCGACGACGTGCTGTTCGGCACCACCGTGTCCGGCCGTCCGGCGCAGCTGGCCGGGGTCGAATCCATGGTCGGCCTGTTCATCAATACCGTTCCGGTGCGGGTCGCCTTCGATCCGTCCGAATCGGCGCGCTCGCTGCTCACCCGCACCCAGGGCGAGCAGGCCGACCTGCTCGACCACCACTACATCGGCCTGGCCGACATCCAGACCGCCACGGGCATCGGCGGACTCTTCGACACCCTGGTGGTGTTCGAGTCCTACCCGGTCGACGCCGAGGGCCTGCAGGCCCAGGCCGCCGATATCGACGGCATGGGCGTCACCGGCCTGGACGCCGCCGACGCCACCCACTACCCGCTGACGCTCATCGCCCAGCTCGACACCCGCCTGCGCATTCGCGCCGGCTACCTGCGCGATCTGTTCGACGAGGAGACGGTCCGCCGCATTGCCGACCGCCTCATCCGGGTGCTGACGGCCATCACCACCGAACCCGCCGCGGCCGTGGGCGATATCGAACTGCTCGACGCCGCCGAGCGCGAACTGGTCGTGAAGACGTGGAACGAGACCACCTTCGACGTGGACGCGGCGCTGACCGCCGCCTCGACCTCGACCGCCGCCGCGTCCTCCCGGCATGCTTTTGGCCGGGATCCACTCGACGCGGATGATGTCGTTGCCGGTGTGGATTCCGGCCGAAAGCGCGCCGGAATGACGGAGGGCGGTGCTCCGAAGACTGGCGCCGCGAAGGCAACCGGTGCCGCGAAGACCCTGGTCGCGCTGTTCGAGGCGCAGGCCGCGCGGACTCCCGACGCGACCGCCGTCAGCTTCGAGGGGACAGCTCTGTCCTATGCCGAGTTCGGCGACCGGGTGCACCGCCTGGCGCGCTGGCTCATCGAGCGCGGCGTGGGCGCGGAATCGTTCGTGGCGCTGGGCATGCGACGCTCCATCGATCTGGTGGTCGGCATGTACGCGGTGACCGTGGCCGGTGGCGCGTACGTGCCGCTGGATCCGGATCACCCGGCCGAGCGCACCGAATACATCCTGGCCACCGCCGATCCGGTCACCGTGCTGACCTCCGGCGAGGACCTGGGGATCGAGACCGCGCAGGTGCGCATCGACCTGCTGGATCTGTCCAGCTTCTCGGGCGCGCCGCTCACCGACGCGGATCGCCTTGCGCCGCTGCGGGAGTCGAACAACGCCTACGTCATCTTCACCTCCGGTTCGACCGGCCGCCCGAAGGGTGTGGCGGTGCCGCACTCGGCCATCGTCAACCGCCTGGTGTGGATGCAGTCCGCGTACGGGCTCACCGCGGCGGACGTGGTCCTGCAGAAGACGCCGTCCACCTTCGACGTGTCGGTGTGGGAGTTCTTCTGGCCGTTGCAGATCGGCGCGCAGCTGGTCGTGGCCAAGCCGGAAGGCCACCGCGATCCGGCGTACCTGGCCGAACTCATTGCCCGCGAAGGCGTCACGGTCACCCACTTCGTGCCGTCCATGCTCGCGGTGTTCGTGGCCGAGCCGGCCGCCGCGCAGTGCAGCAGCCTGCGGATGGTCTTCGCCTCCGGTGAAGCCCTGTCGCCCAAGCCCGCGCACCGCCTGCGCGAGCTGACCGGGGCCGAGCTGCACAACCTGTACGGCCCGACCGAAGCCGCGGTCGACGTCACCTACCACCGGGTGGTCGACGCCGATATCGACTCCGTGCCGATCGGCCGCCCGGTCTACAACACCGAGGTCTACGTCCTCGACGCGCGTCTGCGGCCGGTTCCGGTCGGCGTCGCGGGTGAGCTGTACCTGGCGGGCGATCAGCTCGCCACCGGATACGTGGCGCGCCCCGACCTGACCTCGGATCGGTTCGTGGCCAACCCGTTCGGGTCCGGCCAGCGCATGTACCGCACCGGCGACCTCGTGGTGTGGACCGCCGACGGCGAACTCGACTACATCGGCCGCACCGACTTCCAGGTGAAGCTGCGTGGTCTGCGCATCGAGCTCGGTGAGATCGAATCCGCGCTCACCGCACTGGATTCCATTGCCCAGTCGGTGGTCGTGGTCCGCTCCGACGTGCACACCGGCGACCAGCTGGTGGCGTATGTCATTGCCGCGCAGGGCCGCAGCGTGGACGCCGACGCCGTGCGCGCCGAGCTCGGCGAGGCGCTGCCGTCGTACATGGTGCCGTCCGTCCTCATGGTGCTCGACGAGTTCCCGCTCAATGCCTCCGGCAAGCTGGACCGCAAGGCCCTGCCCGCCCCGGTGTTCGAGGCCGCGGTCTTCCGCGCCCCGACCACCCCGGTGGAGCAGATCGTCGCCGGCGTCTTCGCCGAGATCCTCGGCCTGAGCCGGGTCGGCCTGGACGACGACTTCTTCGCCCTCGGCGGCAACTCGCTCTCGGCCACCCAGGTGGCGGCGCGCCTGTCCGCCGCGCTGGACACCCAACTGGGCGTGCGCGAGATCTTCGAGGCCGCCACCGTCGCCGCCCTGGCCGCGCGCGCCGAAACCCATTCCGGCGCGGGCACCCGCCTGGCGCTGACCGCGCGGCAGCGGCCCGAGCGGCTGCCGCTGTCGCTGGCGCAGCAGCGCATGTGGTTCCTCAACCGGTTCGATCCCGAATCGGCCGTCAACAACATCCCGGCCGCCGTGCGCCTGTCGGGTCTGGTGGACCGCCAGGCCCTGCAGATCGCGGTCGCCGATGTGCTGGCGCGGCACGAGTCGCTGCGCACCCGCTACCCGGAGATCGACGGCCAGGCCTTCCAGGAGATCGTGCCTACCGCCCAGGTCATCCCGGACCTGACGCCGATCGAGATCACCGAAGCCGAACTGCCGCAGGCGCTCTCGCGGCTCATCGGCGCCGGCTTCGACGTCACCGCCGAGGTGCCGTTCCGGGCCGGGCTGTTCGAGATCACCCCGACCGAGCACGTGCTCGCGCTGGTGGTGCACCACATCTCCGGTGACGGCTTCTCCATGCTGCCGCTCACCCGGGATGTCATGACCGCCTACGCGGCTCGCGTCGACGGCGGCGAACCGGCCTGGCAGCCACTGGAAGTCCAGTACGCCGACTACGCGCTGTGGCAGCGCGAGGTGCTCGGCCGCGAGGACGACGAGACCTCGGTCATCGCCCAGCAGATCGCCTACTGGAACCAGACCCTGCGCGGCCTGCCCGAACAGCTGGACCTGCCGTCGGATCGCCCGCGTCCGGCCGTGGCCTCGGGTCGCGGTGCGGTGCACCACTTCCGGATCGACGGCGACACCCACGCCAAGCTGGCCGAACTGGCGCGCGCCAATGGCACCACGCTGTTCATGGTCGCCCACGCCGCCCTGGCCGCCCTGCTCTCTCGCCTGTCGGGCGAGCAGGACATCGCCATCGGCACCCCGGTCGCCGGTCGTGGCGAGCGCGCGCTCGACGATCTGATCGGCATGTTCGTCAACACCCTGGTGCTGCGCACGCAGATCGACGGCGGTGAGTCCTTCACCGATCTGCTGAACTCGGTGCGCGCCACCGATATCGCCGCCTTCGGGCACGCCGACCTGCCGTTCGAGCGCCTGGTGGAGATCCTCAACCCGGCCCGCTCGCAGGCCCGGCACCCGCTGTTCCAGGTCATGCTGTCGTTCCAGAACACCGGACCGGCCGAACTGGAACTGCCGGGTCTGACCGCCAGCGGCGTGGACCTGCGCATCGACACCGCCAAGTTCGACCTGCAACTGGTGCTCACCGAGCAGTCCGCCGTCGCCGATGCGACCGGCAACGGCTCGGCCGCGCCCGCCGGTCTGGCCGCCGAATTCATCTACGCCACCGACCTGTTCGACGCCTCGACCGTCGAGCGCTTCGCCAAGTGGTTCAACCAGCTGCTCAAGGCCGTCGCGCTCACCCCGCACCGCCCGATCGGCGATCTCGCGCTGATGGACGTGCTGGCGGTGGCGCAGGAGGTGCGCGACTGGAACCTCACCCGGGTCGATGTCGCGGCGGGCCTGCCCGCCGGGGCGACCGGCACGCTGGTGTCGCTGTTCCAGGCGCAGGCCGCGCGGACCCCGGATGCCGTCGCGATCATCGATCGGGAAGCGGGAGCGGAACTCTCCTACGGCGAGTTCGCCGACCGGGTGCATCGCCTGGCCCGGCACCTGGTCGCGACCGGTGTCGGACCGGATTCCCTTGTCGCCCTGGGTATGCGGCGCTCGCTCGACCTCGTGGTCGCCGCCTACGCGGTGCTCGAGGCCGGTGGCGCGTACGTGCCGCTGGACCTGGACCAGCCGGAGGATCGCATCGCTTACGTCCTCGAGACGGCGGCGCCGGTCTGCGTGCTGACCACCACGCGCGACGGCTTCACGGCCGCGGGCACGGACACCCTGGTCATCGACGCGCTGGATCTGTCCGAATACCAGGCTGTTCCGGTTTCGGACGCCGAGCGGATCGCCCCGCTGCGGCCGTCCAACGCGGCCTACGTGATCTTCACCTCCGGTTCGACCGGCCGCCCGAAGGGTGTGGCGGTGCCGCACTCGGCGGTCGTGAATCAGATCCGCTGGATCACCACCGAATACGGCATCGACGCCGACGATGTGGTGCTGTTCAAGACCCCGCAGACCTTCGACGTGTCGGTGTGGGAGTTGTTCGGCCCGTTGGCGACCGGTGGCCGCATGGTCGTGGCCACGCCGGATGGTCATCGTGATCCGCAGTATCTGGCGGATGTCATTGCCGCCGAGCGGGTCACCATGACCTCGTTCGTGCCGTCCATGCTGACCGTGTTCGCGGGCAGCGCGAATGCCGAAGCCCTCGCCTCGCTGCGGGCGCTGCTCGTCGCCGGTGAGGCCTTCACCTCCGACAATGTCGCCGCGTTCCGTCGTATCAGCCCGGCGAAGCTGCACAACCTGTACGGCCCCACCGAATTCACCGTGCACGCCACGTTCGCGCCGGTCGCGGAGGATGTGCAGGGCGCGGTGCCCATCGGTCTGCCGGTGTGGAACGCCCAGGCGTACGTGCTGGATTCGCGTCTGCACCCGGTGCCGCAGGGCGTCGCGGGCGAGCTGTATCTCGCGGGCGACCAGCTGGCGCGCGGCTACGTCGGCCGCGCGGATCTGACCGCGGATCGGTTCGTGGCCAACCCGTTCGGGACCGGCCAGCGCATGTATCGCACCGGTGACCTGGTGCGGCGGGCCGCCGACGGTTCGATCGTGTACCTGGGCCGTACCGACTTCCAGGTGAAGTTGCGTGGTCTGCGCATCGAGCTGGGTGAGATCGAATCCGCGCTCACCGCGCACGATTCCGTCGCCCAGGCCGTCGTCGTCATGCGCTCCGACGACCGCACCGGCGACCGCCTCGTCGGCTACGTCGTGCCGGCCGCCGGCGCGATCGACGTGGACGCCCTCAAGGCCCACCTGTCGGCGCAGCTGCCGTCCTACATGGTCCCGGCCGCCTTCGTGGCGCTCGACGAGTTCCCGCTCAATGCCAATGGCAAGCTGGACCGCCGCGCCCTGCCCGAGCCGGAGTTCGAGGCGCGCGAATTCCGCGCCCCGTCCACCCCGGCCGAGGAGATCGTCGCGGGCGTCTTCGCCGAGGTGCTCGGCGTGGACCAGCCCATCGGCCTCGACGACGACTTCTTCGAGCTCGGCGGCAACTCGCTCATCGCCACCCAGGTCGTGGCCCGCCTCGGCGCGGCCCTCGACACCCGGGTGCCGGTGCGCGTGCTGTTCGAGGCGCCCACCGTGGCCGCGCTGGCGGCCCGCGTCGAAACCCACTCCGGCAGCGGCGCCCGCCGCGAACTGGTCGCCCAGCAGCGTCCGGCGGAGATCCCGCTGTCGCTCGCGCAGCAGCGCATGTGGTTCCTCAACCGCTTCGACACCGCCTCGGCCGTCAACAACATCCCGATGGCCGTGCGCCTGGCCGGCGAGCTGGACGCGGACGCCCTCATCGCCGCCGTCGGCGATGTGATCGAACGCCACGAGGTGCTGCGAACGGTCTACCCGCAGAACGACGAGGGCCTCGGCGTGCAGGTCATCCTGCCCGCCGACCAGGTGCAGCTCGATCTGGCGCCGGTCACCGTGCCCGAAGCCGAACTGCGCGAGCGGATTGCGGGCATGGTACTGACCGGGTTCGACGTCACCGCGGCGGTTCCGGTGCGCGCCGGACTGTTCCGGGTGGCCGATGCCGACGAGCCCACGCACGTCCTGGTTTTCGTGGTCCACCACATCTCCGGCGACGGCTGGTCGGTGCGCCCGCTCGCCCGCGACGTCATGGTCGGCTACCTGGCCCGCGCCAATGGCGAAGCCCCGCAGTGGACCCCGCTGCCGGTGCAGTACGCCGACTTCGCGCTCTGGCAGCGCGAAACCCTCGGCTCCGAGGACGAGGCCGACTCGCTCATCGCGCAGCAGGTCGCCTACTGGTCGGACTCGCTGGCGGGCCTGCCCGACCAGATCGACCTGCCCTCGGATCGCCCGCGCCCGGCGGTGGCCTCCAACCGCGGCGGCGTGCACGAGTTCACCATCGACGCCGACCTGCTCGACGGCATGAACGCGCTGGCGCGCACGCACGGCGCCAGCCTCTTCATGGTCGTGCACGCGGCCTTCGCGGCCCTGCTGGCGCGCCTGTCCGGCGGCGACGACATCGCCATCGGCACCGCCGTCGCGGGCCGCGGCGAAGCCGTGCTGGACGATGCCATCGGCATGTTCGTCAACACCCTGGTGCTGCGGACCGCCGTCGACTCGGGTGCGCGGTTCGACGAACTCCTCGCCCGCACCAAGGACACCGACCTGGCCGCCTTCGGGCACGCCGACCTGCCGTTCGAGCGCCTGGTGGAGATCCTCAACCCGGCCCGCTCGCAGGCCCGGCACCCGCTGTTCCAGGTCATGCTGTCGTTCCAGAACACCGGCGCGGCCACCTTCACCCTGCCGGGGCTGGAAGTCACGGGCGTGCCGCTGGACGTGGTCACCGCCAAGTTCGACCTGCACCTCAACCTGACCGAACGGGTCGGCGCGGACGGCGCGGCCGAGGGCATGGCCGCCGAATTCGCCTACGCCACCGACATGTTCGACGCGAACACCGTCGCGGGCTTCGCGAATCGCCTGGTGCGCATGCTGAACGCGGTCGTCGGCGAACCGGACGCCATCGTCGGCGATATCGAGCTGCTCGACGATCTCGAACGCCGTCGCGTGCTGCGCAATTGGAACGCCACCGAATACGACGTGACCCGCGTGGCCCTGGGCGGTCGCACCGCCGAGGCCGACGTCACCCTCGCGTCCATGTTCGAGGCCCAGGCGCTGACCAGCCCGAATGCGCCCGCGGTGGTCTTCGAGGGGACAGGTCTGTCCTACGCCGAGTTCTCCGCTCGCGTGCACAGGCTGGCCCGCCACCTCATCGCGCAGGGCGTAGGACCGGATTCGCTTGTCGCCCTGGGCATGCGCCGCTCGCTCGACCTGGTGGTCGGCATGTACGCGGTCATCGCCGCCGGCGGCGCGTACGTGCCGCTGGATCCGGATCACCCGGAGGAGCGCAACCAGTACGTCCTCGATATCGCCCGGCCGGTGTGCGTGCTCACCACCGAGAAGGACGCCTTCTCGGCCGAGGCGCTGCGGATCGACTCGCTCGACCTGTCGGCCTACTCCGACGCCCCGGTCACCGATGCGGAACGCCGTGCCCCGCTGCGCGAGTCGAACACCGCGTACGTGATCTTCACCTCCGGATCCACCGGCCGCCCCAAAGGCGTCGCGGTCACCCACGCCGCCATCGTCAACCGCCTGGTGTGGATGCAGGCCGAATACGGCCTGTACACCGACGATGTGGTGCTGCAGAAGACCCCGGCCACCTTCGACGTGTCGGTCTGGGAGTTCTTCTGGCCCTTGCAGGTCGGCGCGCAGCTGGTGGTCGCCAAGCCGGACGGCCACCGCGATCCGGCGTACCTGGCCGATCTCATCAGCGCGCACGGCGTCACCACCGCGCACTTCGTGCCGTCCATGCTGTCGGTGTTCGTCGCCACGCTCGAATTGGGCCGGTCAAGCACTTCGGATAGAAACGTGCCCGAATGCACTTCGCTGCTGCACGTTTTCGCTTCGGGTGAGGCGCTGCCCGCGCCCACCGCGCAGAAGCTCATCGAGCTGACCGGCGCGCAGCTGCACAATCTGTACGGCCCCACCGAGGCCGCGGTCGACGTGACCTTCCACGAGGTCACCGCCGCCGACACCGTCTCGGTGCCGATCGGCGCACCGGTGTTCAACACCCAGGTGTACGTGCTGGATTCGCGCCTGAACCCGGTTCCGGCCGGGGTCCCGGGTGAGCTCTACCTGGCGGGCGCCCAGCTGGCGCGCGGCTATGTCGCGCGTCCGGAACTGACCGCGGATCGCTTCGTGGCCAACCCCTTCACCGCCGGGCAGCGCATGTACCGCACCGGCGACCTGGTGAAGTGGACCGGCGCGGGCGAACTGGAATACCTGGGCCGCACCGACTTCCAGGTCAAGCTGCGCGGTCTGCGCATCGAGCTCGGCGAGATCGAGGCCGCCCTCACCGCCCTGGACGCCATCGCCCAGTCGGTGGTCGTGGTCCGCTCCGACGACCGCCTCGGCGATCAGCTGGTCGGCTACCTCATCCCGGCCGCGGGTCACACCGTGGACCTGGACGCCGTGCGCACCGGACTGCACGACGCACTGCCCAGCTACATGGTCCCGGCCGCCTTCGTGCTGCTGGAGGCCTTCCCGCTCAATGCCTCCGGCAAGCTGGACCGCAAGGCGCTGCCCGCGCCGGTGTTCGAGGCCAAGGTGTTCCGCGCCCCCTCGACCCCCATCGAGGAGATCGTCGCCAACACCTTCTCCGACGTGCTCGGCGTCGGCCGGGTCGGCCTGGACGACGACTTCTTCGAGCTCGGCGGCAACTCGCTCATCGCCACCCAGGTCACCGCCCGCCTCGGCGCGGCCCTGGACACCCACCTCGCGGTGCGCGATCTGTTCGAGGCCTCCAGCGTCGCGGCCCTGGCCGCCCGCGTGGAACGCAATGCGGGTTCCGGCCGCACTCGCCCGCGCCTGGTCGCCGGCGAGCGCCCGGATCTGCTGCCGCTGTCCCCGGCGCAGCAGCGCTACTGGTTCCTCAACCAGTTCGACACCAGCACCTCCGCGGTGGACAACATTCCGCTGGCGGTCCGGCTCACCGGCGCGCTCGACCTGAACGCGCTCGAGCAGGCCATCGGCGATGTGATCAGCCGCCACGAGGTGCTGCGCACCGTCTACCCGCGCACGGCCGACGGGCCGCACCAGGTGATCCTGCCCGAATCGCAGACCGATCTGCTGCTGGTGCCCGAGGCGGTGACCGAGGGAGATCTGCTCGGCAAGGTCATCGAATTCGCCATGACCACCTTCGACGTCACCGTCGAGGTGCCGCTGGCGGTCAAGCTGTTCCGCATCAGCGATGCCGGGACCGAAGAGCACGTGCTGGCCTTCACCATCCACCACGTCTCCGCCGACGGCTCCTCCATGGGCCCGATGGCGCGCGACATCATGGTCGCCTACGCGGCCCGCGCCACCGGCGAAGCCCCGCTGTGGGCCCCGCTGGCGGTGCAGTACGCCGACTACGCGCTCTGGCAGCGTGAGGTGCTCGGCGCTGAGAGCGATCCGGAATCGCTTGCCGCCCAGCAGGTCTCCTACTGGAAGCGCGCACTGGCCGGGCTGCCGGATCAACTGGAGCTGCCCACCGATCGGCCGCGCCCGCCGGCGCAGTCCTTCCACGGCAAGGCGCTGCGCTTCGATATCGACGCCGACCGCCACGCCAAGCTGCACGAACTGGCGCGCGCCCATAACGCGTCGCTGTTCATGGTCGTGCACGCCGCGCTCGCGGTGCTGCTGGCGCGCCTGTCCGGCACCGACGACATCGCGGTCGGCACCCCGATCGCGGGCCGCGGCGAACGCGAACTCGACGATCTGATCGGCATGTTCGTCAACACCCTGGTGTTCCGCACCACGGTGGACGCGAGCCAGACCTTCGCCGACATGCTCGCCGAGGTGCGCGAACGCGACCTGGAGGCCTTCGCCAATGCCGAGGTGCCGTTCGAGCGCCTGGTCGAGGTGCTCAACCCGGTCCGCTCCACCGCGCGCAACCCGCTGTTCCAGGTCGGCCTGTCCTTCCAGAACCTGGCCGAGACCGCCTTCGAACTGCCGGGCCTGCACGTGGCCGCGGTGCAGTTCGAATCGCAGCTGGCCAAGACCGATCTGCACGTGACGCTCTACGACCGGTACGCCGAGGACGGCACCCCGGCCGAGATCCTCACCGAATTCGGTTACGCCACCGACCTGTTCGACGAAGCCACGGTGCGCGCCTTCGCGGACCGGTTCGTGCGGGTGCTGGACGCCATCCTGGCGCAGCCGGGCATCACCGTCGGCGAGATCGATCTGCTCGACGCGGACGAGAACGAGCGAATCCTGAAGCGGTGGAACGACACCGCGCAGGACATCGACGCGGTCGTCGACGGCGGATCGCGGGCCACGCTGGTGTCGCTGCTCGACGCCTCCGTCGCCGCCGATCCGAAGTCGGTCGCCATCGTGGCCGATCGGACCGACGGCGAGCCGGAGTCACTGACCTACCGGGAACTCGACGCCCGCGTCAACCAGCTGGCGCGCGAGCTCATCGCGCGGGGTATCGGTGCCGAAGATCGTGTGGCGCTGGCTATCCGGCGTTCCACCGAGTTGGTCGTCGCCATGTATGCGGTGGCGAAGGCGGGTGCGGCGTATGTGCCGATCGATCCGGATCAGCCTGCCGAGCGGACCGGGTACATTCTGGAGACCGCCGCCCCGGCGTGCGTGCTCACCACCGCGGGCGATGGATTCGACTCCGAGGTCGCGACGGTGCTGCGCATCGACGAGCTGGATCTGTCCACGCACGCGGATACGCCCGTCACCGCCGCTGAGCGAGTGCGGGAGCTGACGGCGGCGAACACGGCGTATGTCATCTTCACCTCCGGTTCGACCGGCCGCCCCAAGGGCGTGGCGGTGCCGCACGGTGCCGTGGTCAATCAATTGCTGTGGAAGGTCACCGAATTCGGTCTCGACCCGGCCGATGCGGTGTTGTTGAAGACGGCTGCCACCTTCGACCTGTCGGTGTGGGAATTCTGGTCCGCCGCAGCCTGCGGTGGCCGGATGGTCATCGCCACGCCGGATGGGCACAAGGATCCGGCGTACCTGAACGAGTTGATCGCGCGGGAGTGGGTGACCACCCTGCATGTGGTGCCGTCCATGCTGGACGCGCTGCTGACCGACGGTCTGCCGGATTCGCTGTGGCGCATCCTGGCCATCGGTGAGGCGCTGCCCGGCCCGCTCGCGCAGCGAGTGCTGCGGGAGAGTCCGCGGACCGAGTTGTTCAACCTGTACGGCCCGACCGAGGCCGCGGTCTCCATCACCAGCCACCGGGTCACCGAGGCCGACGCCGTGTCGGTGTCCATCGGTGCGCCGGAGTGGAACAGCCAGGTGTACGTCCTCGACGCTCGGCTGCGGCCGGTGCCGGTCGGCGTGTCGGGTGAGCTGTACCTGGCCGGTGCGCAGCTGGCGCGCGGTTACTTCGGGCGTGCGGACCTGACCTCGGACCGGTTCGTGGCGAACCCGTTCGACAGCAACGGTTCTCGTATGTACCGCACCGGTGACCTGGTGGCGTGGAACGCCAACGGTGAGCTGGAGTACCGGGGTCGTACCGACTTCCAGGTGAAGATCCGCGGCTTCCGCATCGAACTCGGCGATATCGAATCGGCGCTGCTGCGCCGAGACGCCGTGGTCTCGGCCGCCGTTGTCGCGCACAATGATCCGGCGCTGGGCGACCGCCTGGTGGCCTACGTGGTGGGCGCCGACGGCGAACTCGACAAGCAGGCGCTGCAGACCGCGCTGGCCGCGGAACTGCCGTCCTACATGGTCCCGTCGGTGTTCATGCAGCTGGATGCGCTGCCGCTGAACGCCAATGGCAAGCTCGACCGCAAGGCGCTGCCGGAGCCCGTCTTCGAGAAGGCGGTCTTCCGGGCGCCCGTCACCCCGATCGAGCAGATCGTCGCCGGCGTGTTCGCCGACGTGCTGCGCGTCGAGGCCGGCCGCATCGGCCTGGACGACGACTTCTTCGCCTGGGGCGGCAACTCGCTGCTCGCCACCCAGGTGGCGGCCCGCCTCGGCGAGGCGCTCAACACCCGGGTGCCGGTGCGCCTGATGTTCGAGGTCTCCACCGTGGCCGCGCTGGCCGCGCGCGTGGAACTGGATGCCGGGGCCGGTGGCCGCAAGGCGCTCACCGCCGGGCCGCGACCGGAGAACATTCCGCTGTCGCTCGCCCAGCAGCGCATGTGGTTCCTCAACCGCTTCGACACCGAATCGGCCGCCTACAACGTGCCCGTCGCGGTGCGGCTGTCCGGTCACCTCGATGTGGACGCGCTGCGCGCCGCCGTCGCGGATGTGGTTGCCCGTCACGAGATCCTGCGCACCATCTACCCGCAGACCGAGAACGGGCCGGTGCAGGTCATCCTGCCGCCGGCGCAGGCCATGCCGGAGCTGCCGGTGCACACCGTCGGCGTCGACGAGGTCGCGGCGGCGGTGCTGGAGCTGACCTCCACCGCCTTCGACGTGACCACCGAGGTGCCGCTGAAGGTCGCGCTGTTCCGCATCGAGGGGGCCCCGGCCGCCCCGGCGGCGGCACCGTCGCACAGCGATCTGGACGCGCACGCCGCGGCCTACACCTTCGCGGCCGCCGATCCGTACGCCACCGCCACCTTCGCGGCCATCGACCCGACCGCCGTGACCGCGCCCGCCGCGGAATACGTGCTGGCGCTGGTCACCCACCACATCTCCGGTGACGGCTCCTCGGTGGCGCCGCTGACCCGCGACATCATGACCGCCTACGCGGCCCGGTCCATGGGTCTCGAGCCCGCCTGGGCCCCGCTCGCGGTGCAGTACGCGGACTACGCCATCTGGCAGCGCGAATTGCTGGGCAGCGAGGACGATTCCGAATCGCTCGCCGCCAAGCAGGTCGCCTACTGGAAACAGGCCCTGGCGGATCTGCCCGATCAGCTGGATCTGCCCGCCGACCGCCCGCGGCCCGCGACCCCGTCCTTCCGGGGCGGCAAGGTCGAGGTGCGTATCGACGCCGAGCTGCACCGTCAGCTCGTGGAGCTGGCGCGCGCCGAGGGCGCGACGTTGTTCATGGTCGTGCACACCGCCCTCGCGGTGCTGCTGGCCCGACTGTCGAGCACCGACGACATCGCCATCGGCACCCCGATGGCGGGCCGCGGCGAGGCCGTCCTCGACGACCTCATCGGCATGTTCGTCAACACCCTGGTGTTCCGCAGCCGGGTGGATGTCGGCGAGGCGTTCACCGAGCTGCTGGCGCGTCAGCGCGAGACCGACATTCAGGCGTTCGCCAATGCCGACGTGCCGTTCGAGCGCTTGGTCGAGGTGCTCAACCCGGTGCGCTCCACCGCGCGGCATCCGCTGTTCCAGGTGGGCCTGGCCTTCCAGAACCTGGGCCGCACCGTTCTGGAGCTGCCGGGCCTGACCGTCTCGGGCGTGGACGACGAGGTCACCACGGCGCAGTTCGACTTGAACCTGATCGTGGGCGACCAGTACGACGAGAACGGTGCGCCCGCGGGCATCATCGGCAACTTCGTCTACGCCACCGATCTGTTCGACGAGTCGACCGTGGCCGTATTCGCGCAGCGCCTGCTGCGCGTGCTGGCGGCCGTGGCCGCGCAGCCGCAGCGGCCGGTCGGCGAGATCGACCTGCTCGATGCGGCCGAGACCTCGCGAATGCTGGTGGACTGGAACGACACTCGCCACGAGGTCGCTCCGGAACTGCTCCTGGACGGCTACCGCCGCGCGGTCGCGCAGTACCCGGACAAGACCGCCGTCGTCTACGAGGGCGCGTCGCTGACCTACGCCGAGTTCGACGAGCGCGTGAACAAGCTCGCGCGCCTGCTCATCTCGCAGGGCGTGGGTGCGGAATCGCTGGTGGGCCTGGCCATTCGCCGGTCGCTGGACCTGGTGGTCGGCATGTACGCCATTGTCACCGCCGGTGGCGCGTGGGTGCCGCTGGATCCGGATCACCCGGCCGAGCGCATCGCCCACATCCTCGACACCGCGCAGCCCGCGTGCGTGCTCACCACCACCGCCGACGCGGTCGAGGTGCCCGCGGGCATCGAGCTGCTGCACCTGGATACCGTTGCGCTGGAGGAGTTCTCGGGTGAGCCGGTAACGGCCGCCGAGCTGCTGCGCCCGCTGCGCGCGGACAACCCGGCGTACGCCATCTTCACCTCGGGCTCCACCGGTAAGCCCAAGGGTGTGGCGATCACCCACGGCGCCATCCACAACCAGACGGAGTGGATGCTCGCCGAGTACCCGATGGGTCCGGAGGACGTCTACTTCCAGAAGACGGCCACCACCTTCGACGTGTCGCTGTGGGGCTACTTCATGCCGCTGCGGGCGGGCTCGACCTTGGTCGTGGCCACCCACGACGGTCACCGCGACGCCGACTACATCGCGGAAACCATTGCGGCGCAGGGCGTGACGGTCACCGACTTCGTGCCGTCCATGCTCACCGTGTTCGCGACGCATACCACGCCGGGCGCGCTGCCGACCCTGCGCGACGTGTTCGTCATCGGTGAGGCGCTGCCGCCGGAGACCGTCACCCAGGTGCTGGCGCTCGGTGACGGCATCAAGGTGCACAACCTGTACGGCCCCACCGAGGCCACGGTGTCCATCACCTACTGGCAGGCCGACGGTTCCGACACCCGGACCACGCCGATCGGCGTGCCGCAGTGGAACAGCACCGTCTACGTGCTGGATTCGCGCCTGCGGCCGGTGCCGGCCGGAGTGCCGGGCGAGCTGTACCTGGCCGGTGACCAGCTGGCGCGCGGCTACGTCCGCCGCCCGGACCTCACCTCGGATCGCTTCGTGGCCAACCCGTTCGAGCCCGGTGCGCGCATGTACCGCACCGGCGACCTCGTGGTCTGGCGGATTGCGAGCGAGGGCCGCCCGCAGCGGCTGGAGTACATCGGCCGCACCGACTTCCAGGTGAAGTTCCGCGGTCAGCGCATCGAGCTCGGCGAGATCGAGACCGCGCTGCTGGCGCAGCCCGCGGTCAGCCAGGCCGTGGCGCTGGTGCTGCCCACCTCGCTCGGCGATCAGCTGGTCGCCTACGCGGTGCCCGCACCGGGCTACTCGATCGACCAGGAGGCGCTGCTCGAGGCCATCGGCGAGACGCTGCCGACCTACATGGTTCCGGCCGTGATCGTCGCGCTCGACGCCTTCCCGCTCAACACCAGCGGCAAGCTCGATCGCAAGGCGCTGCCCGAGCCGGTCTTCGCCGCCCGCGAATTCCGTGCTCCCACGGGCGAAGTCGAGATCGCCATCGCCGGGGTCTTCGCCGAGGTGCTCGGCGTGGAACGCGTCGGCGCGGACGACGACTTCTTCTCCCTCGGCGGCAACTCGCTGCTGGCCACCCAGGTGGCGGCGCGCCTCGGCGCGGCGCTGGACACCCGGGTGCCGGTGCGCGCCCTGTTCGAGGTCTCCACGGTCGCCGGGCTCGCCGCGACCCTGGCACCCGATGCGGGAACCGGTGGCCGCCGGGCCATTACCGCGCAGGAGCGGCCGGAGAACCTGCCGCTGTCGCTGGCGCAGCAGCGCATGTGGTTCCTCAACCAGTTCGACACCGCTTCGGCGGCCTACAACGTGCCGGTCGCGGTGCGCCTCACCGGCGAACTCGACGTGGAGGCGTTGCAGCAGGCCGTGTACGACGTGGTCGACCGGCACGAGACCCTGCGCACCGTGTACCCGCAGCGCGACGGCGCGGCCGTGCAGGTGATTCTGGCCGCCGCCCAGGCGGTTCCGGATCTGACGCCGGTCCCGGTGGCCGCGGGCGAACTGCGCGATCGGGTGGCGGCCCTGGTCACCACCGGCTTCGACGTGACCGGCGAGGTGCCCTTGCGCGCCACGCTGTTCCGTGTCGAAGACGCGCAAACCGCCGAATACGTCCTGGTATTCGTCGCCCACCACATCAGCGCCGACGGCTGGTCCATGGGCCCGCTCACCCGCGACGTCATGATCGCGTACGCGTCCCGCGCCCACGGCTCGGCTCCCGGCTGGGAACCGCTGCCGGTGCAATACGCGGACTACGCCATCTGGCAGCGCGAGGCGCTCGGCTCCGAAGACGATCCGCAGAGCCTGATCTCGGCGCAGGCGCAGTTCTGGCAGCAGGCCCTCGCGGACCTGCCCGACGAGCTGAACCTGCCCTCGGATCGCCCGCGTCCGGCGGTGCAGTCCTTCCGCGGCGGCCGGGTGCTGTTCCCGATCGACCAGCAGCTGCACCGCGGCCTGAAGCGGATCGCCCGCGAGGAGGGCGCGACGCTGTTCATGGTCGTGCACACCGCGCTGGCGGTCTTCCTGGCGCGCCTGTCCGGCACCGACGACATCGCCATCGGCACGCCGATCGCCGGTCGCGGCGAGGCCGAACTCGACGGCCTGATCGGCATGTTCGTGAACACGCTGACGCTGCGCACCAAGGTCGAGGGCGGCGCCTCCTTCCGGGAGCTGCTGGCCGCGAACAAGGACAGCGATCTGCGGGCGTTCGCGCACGCCGACATTCCGTTCGAGCGTCTCGTCGAGGTGCTCAACCCGGAGCGGTCCACGGCTCGCCATCCGCTGTTCCAGGTGGCGCTGTCGTTCCAGAACCTGCCCGACAGCAGCTTCGAACTGCCCGGCCTGAAGGTCGCGGCCGTCGACTTCGATGTCGAGACCGCCAAGTTCGACCTCATGCTGACCGTGCAGGAGGCCGAGGCCGAGTCCGACGCCGGTATGCACGCCGAATTCGGCTACGCCCGTGACCTGTTCGACGCGGACACCATTCAGGTGTTCGCGCAGCGGTTCACGCGACTGCTGGGCGAGATCGTGGCGCAGCCGCGCAAGGCCGTGGGCGATCTGGAGATCCTGGAGGCCGGCGAGCGCACCGACCTGACCGCCCGCACCGGCGGTCCGGCCGTCGCGCCGCGGGTGCTGCCCGACCTCATGGCCGAGGCCGTCGCCGCCAACCCGGTGGGCGAGGCCGTGGCCTTCGACGGGCAGGCGCTCGGCTACGCCGAACTCGACGCGGCGTCCTCGCGCCTGGCGCGCATGCTCATCGAGCGCGGCGCCGGACCGGAAACCCGTGTCGCCGTCGCCATCAAGCGCTCCTTCGAGTCCGTGCTCGCGGTCTGGGCCGTGGCCAAGTCCGGCGCGGCCTTCGTGCCGGTCGACCCGTCCTACCCGGCGGATCGCATCGCGCACATGGTCGATGACTCCGGCGCGGTGCTCGGCCTGACCGTCGAGGCCGAACTCGACGGGCTGCCGCCGGTCAAGAGCCTGGCCGGGTGGATCTCCCTGGACGATCCGATGGTCATCGCCGAGGTCGAATCGCATTCGGCCGCACCGGTCACCGATGCCGAGCGCTGGGCGCCGATCCGGCCCGAGCACGTCGCGTACGTGATCTACACCTCCGGCACCACCGGCATGCCCAAGGGCGTCGTGGTCACCCACTCCGGCCTGGCCAACTTCAGCGCCGAACAGGTCGAGCGCTACGGCCTCGACTCCGCCTCGCGCGCACTGCACTTCGCCTCGCCGTCATTCGACGCGTCGGTGCTGGAGTACCTGCTGGCCATCGGCTCCGGCGGCACCCTGGTGGTCGTCCCGCCGGGCGTTTACGGCGGCGACGAGCTGTCGGATCTGATCAAGCGCGAGCGGGCCACGCACGCCTTCATCACCCCGGCGGCGCTGGCCACCTTCGACGCCAAGGGCCTCGACAGCCTGCGGGTGCTGGTCGCCGGTGGCGAGGCGGTGCCCGCGGATCTGGTCGCGAAGTGGGCGGTTCCGCTGGCGGACGGCACGGTTCGCGCCTTCCACAATGGGTACGGCCCGACCGAGACCACGATCATGACGAACATCAGCGATGCGCTGCTGCCGGGCGATCTGGTCACCATCGGTGCGCCGGTGCGGGGCATGCAGTCGCTGATCCTGGACGCGCGGCTGCGGCCGGTGCCGGTCGGCGTCGCGGGTGAGCTGTACCTGTCGGGTATTCAGCTCTCCCGCGGCTACCACGACCGGCCGGGTCTGACCGCCGATCGGTTCGTCGCGAATCCGTTCGCGGCGGGTGAGCGCATGTACCGCACCGGTGACGTGGTCCGCTGGACACCCACCGGCGAGGTGGAATACGTGGGCCGCAACGACTTCCAGGTGAAGGTGCGCGGCTTCCGCATCGAGCTCGGCGAGATCGACGCCGCGCTGGCGTCGTTCGAGACCGTCGACTTCGCGGTCACCGTGGGTCACAAGACCGAGGCGGGAGCGACCATCCTGGCCGCGTACGTGCTGCCGGTCGCGGGCCGCTCCGTCGACATCGCCGCTCTGACAGAGCATGTCGCCGGTCGACTGCCGGAATACATGGTGCCGACGGCCATTACGGTCCTCGACGCCATTCCGCTGACCCCGGTCGGCAAGCTGGATCGGCGGGCGCTGCCCGAACCGGTGTTCACCGCCCGCGATTTCCGGGAGCCGGTCACCGAGCTGGAGGCGACCCTCGCCGAGGTGTTCGCCGATGTGCTGGGACTGGAGCAGGTCGGCGCGGACGATTCGTTCTTCGCGCTCGGCGGCGACTCCATCCTGTCGATTCAGCTGGTGTCGCGGGCCAAGGCGCGCGGCATCGTGTTCACCCCGCGCGATGTGTTCGAGCGGCGGACCGTCGCGGGGCTGGCCGAGGTGGCCGCGCTCGGCGGCGAAACCCAGGTGCAGCAGCTGGAAGAGCTGCCCGGCGGCGGTGTCGGCGACATTCCGCTGACGCCGATCATGCACGCCATCCTGTCGAGCGGCTCGCCCTACGACCGGTTCTCGCAGACCATGGCGCTGCGCCTGCCGGAGAACATCGACCGGGACGCGCTGGTGGGCGCCATCGCGGCGGTCTTCGACCACCACGATGTGCTGCGAACCCGCCTGCGCGGCAATGCGTCCGAGGGCTTCGAGTTCGAGGCGCTCGCGCGCGGAGCCGTGGATGTGGACGCCCTGGTGCATCGGGTCGAGCTGCCCGCCGACATCTCCGATGCGGAGCTGACGCGGCTGGGCACCGTCGAATTCGATGCGGCCCTGGGCCGTCTCGATCCGGCGAATGCCGCCATGGTGCAGTTCGTCTGGTTCGCCTTCGAGGGGCTGGACGCAGCCGGCGGCACCCGCCGCGACGTGCTGCTCATCGTCGGCCACCACATGGTCGTGGACGGCGTCTCCTGGCGCATCCTCATTCCGGACCTGGGTCTGGCCTGGTCGCAGCTGGCCTTCGGGCAGCCGGTGGCCCTGCCGGAGAACGGGACCTCCATGCGGCGCTGGGCGCACGCCCTCGTCGAGGAGGCCCGCGCGCCGGAACGCGTTGCGGAGCTGCCGTTCTGGAAGAAGGTCGTGGAGACCCCGGATCCGCTGCTCGGTTCCCGGGCCTTCGATCCGGCCGTCGACACCTTCGCCACCGTGGAGCGGGTCGAGGTCACGGTCCCGGCCGATGTGACCGATGCCGTGCTCACCTCGATTCCGGGTCTGTACCGCGGCGGCGTCAATGACGGTCTGCTGGCGGCGCTGGCCCTGGCGGTCGCACGCTGGCGCGGTGAGAGCACCGGCAGCGCGGCGCTGTTCAAGCTCGAGGGCCACGGCCGTGAAGAGGACGTCGTCCCGGGCGCGGATCTCTCGCGCACCGTGGGCTGGTTCACCGCGGCCTTCCCGGTGCGCCTGGACCTGCACGGCGCCGATCTGGCCGATGCCTTCGACGGCGGAAAGACGCTGGGCGACATCGTCAAGTCGGTCAAGGAGCAGCTGCTGGCGGTGCCCGACAAGGGTCTCGGCTACGGCATGCTGCGCTACCTGAACCCGGAGACGGGCGCGCAGCTGCGCGACGCCGGTCAGATCAGCTTCAACTATCTGGGCCGCGTCTCCGCCGGCGAGGTGCCCGAGGACCTGGCCGAGATCGGCTGGACTCCTTCGGACGACCTGGGCCGCCTGGATGCCGAGATGGACGCGGACATGCCCGCGAACGCCGTCATCGACATCAATGCCATTGCCACCGACGGCGCGGACGGGCCGCAGCTCGGTGCGGCCTTCGCCTACCCGAGCGGTCTGCTGGACCGGGAACAGGTGCAGCGCTTCGCCGACCTGTACGTGGAGGCGCTGACCGCGCTGGCCCGCCACGCCCGGCGCTCCGACGCCGGCGGCTTCACGCCGTCGGATATGGCGCTGGTCAAGGTGACTCAGCCGGATCTGGACATGTGGGAGCGGGCCTACCCGGCCATGACCGAGGTGTGGCCGCTGTCGCCGCTGCAGTCCGGTCTGCTCTTCCACGCACTGCTCACCCAGCACACCGTGGACGTCTACACCATTCAGGCCGTGCTGGACCTGGGCGGACAGGTGGACGTGGAGCGGCTGCGCGCGGCCGGGCAGGCCATCGTGGACCGGTACCCGTCGCTGCGGACCGCCTTCGTCACCGATTCCGGCGGGCAGGCGCACCAGATCGTGCTGGACCGGGTGGAAGCCCCGTTCCGGTTGGTGGACCTCACCGATCTCCCCGCGGCGGACCGCAATCCGCGCATGCGGGAGCTCATTGCCGAGGATCGCGCGAACCACTTCGACCTGGCCACCGCGCCGCTCATGCGGTTCAACCTGTTCAAGATCGACGACGAACAGTGGCACCTGGTCATCACCACCCACCACATCCTGGTGGACGGCTGGTCCATGCCGCTGCTCATGCGCGATCTGCTGGTGCTGTACGCGGTGCGCGGCGATGTCTCGGCGCTGCCGCGCGTCGCCTCCTACCGCAACTACCTGGCCTGGCTGGCCGGGCGGGACCGGGCGGAATCGCTGAAGGCCTGGACTCGTTCGCTCTCCGGCGTGTCCGAGCCCACCCAGCTGGCGCCCGCAGCCCGCAAGGACGAGCAGTACGAGGTGGGCCGCCACGCCCTGGAGATCGACGCCGAACGCACCCGGCAGCTGACCAAGCGCGCCGCCGAACTCGGCATCACGGTCAATACTCTGATGCAGACGGCGTGGGCCATCCTGGTGGGCCGCCTCACCGGCCGCGGTGATGTGGTCTTCGGCGCGACGGTCTCCGGCCGTCCCGCCGACCTGCCGGGCGTGGAATCCATGGTGGGCCTGTTCATCAATACGGTGCCGGTGCGCATTCGCGTCGACGACCGCCTCACCATCGAGGGTTTGCTGGAGCGCGTCCAGCGTGAACAGGCCGACCTGCTGGATCACCACTACATCGGCCTGACCGAGATCCAGCAACTGGTCGGCGCCGGTTCGGAATTCGACACCCTCGTGGTGTTCGAGTCCTACCCGGTCGACAAGGACGCCATTGCCGCCGCCAGCTCCATCGACGGCATGTCGGTGCGCGGCGTCGGCATCAACGACGACACCCACTATCCGATGACGCTGGTGGTCATGGCCTCGGAGACCATCGAGGTCTCCATGCGCTACCTCGACTCCCGCTTCACCGCGGAAGAGGTGGAAACCCTCGCGGCCCGCCTCGACCGGGTCCTGGACGCCCTGCTCGGCGAACCGTCGAGCCTGGTCGGTGACATCGACATCCTCGATGCCACCGAACGCGCCCGCATCCTCGCCGAATCGGCTGTCACCCCGGCTGATTCGACCGTGGAACCGGCCCGGGTGGGCGCCCGCACGGTCGCCAACGTGCTGGCCGAGGTCGTCGAAGAAGACCCGCAGGCCCCCGCCCTGCTCGACGACGGCCAGGAGCTGGCCTACCACGTCCTGGACCGCCGCTCCTCCCAGCTGGCCCGCCTGCTCATCGACCGCGGCGCGGGTCCCGGCGACATCGTCGCCGTGGCCCTCCCGCGCTCCGCCGATGCGGTGGTGGCCGTCTGGGCCATCCACAAGGCAGGCGCCGCAGCCCTGTTCGCCGAAGGCATGTCCTTCGGCGACATCCTCGCCGCGGGCGCCGGCTTCGGCATAGCCCAGGAACCGGCCGCCAGCTCCGTCCGCTGGCTGGTCCCCTCCGACCCGAAGGTCCAGGCAGACCTGTCCACCCGCCCCGCCCACCCGGTCACCTACACCGACCGCGTCCGTCCCCTGACCGAGGCCGATCCGGCCTTCGTCTACCGCACCCCCGCCGGGGCCTGGGCCACCCTCACCCAGACCGAGGCACTGGACCGCGCAACCACCCTGCGCACCGACAACGACGTCGACTACGAGTCGACCACCTTCACCACGGCCGCCACCGGCCCCGCCGCCATCGACGAATTCCTCGTCGCCGCAACGGCAGGCGCCCTCTCGGTCCTCCCGACCGGCGACCTGGAAGCCGACCTGGACGAGGGTGAGGTCACCCACTGGTTCACCGCCCCCGGCGAACCGACGGACGCCGCCGGCGACGAGGTGAGAATCGTGCCCGGCAACTAGGCGAACGTGCAGATGCCGGGGTTCCGAAGCGAACCCCGGCATCGATCACCACGAGTCCTATGCGGCGATGGCTGGTTCGGGCAGGTGCGCCGCGACCATCTCCGAGTCGACCTGCCAACCGAGTGTGCGGTACAGGTGACGTCCTTCAACGGTGCTGACCAGCACCGCAGTCGTTGCGCCATGAGCCGCGGCGACCGTACGTAGCCCGTCCATCACCACCCGCCCCAGCCCGCGCCGCCGATGATCCGGTTCGGTCACAACCTGATCCACCACCGCGGTAGCGCCGTGCACCGCGACCCGGCCACGCGCGGCGTGTGCACCGTCCTCCCGGCGAACCACGACCTCGTGAAATCCGCGCTCGGCCACGATTTCACTCGAATACCCTGCGGGCGCGGCGATTCGAGCGTCGCCGCCCGCGACCGGAACGCTCATCAAATACTCGGGGTCGCCGACCCTCCATGCCGAGTCCAACAGCGGCAGTACCTCATCCCGGCGCCCACAGACCTTGAGCCACGTCCCCGGCTCGGTCAGCGACTCCGCCCGCCGCCGCACCGACGCCGTCCCGGTCAGCACGAACCGCACCCGATGTCCGTGTTTCCCCACATCAATCCGAAATCCATCGGGCTCCGCCACCGGTTCCCCGGTATCCCTGCACAGCGACCATCCCCACACCCAGCCCTGTACACGTTCCTCAACCAGCTTCATAGCTTCGATATCTACCGGTGGCCACGGATGCTGTCATGCCCCGACTGCCATTCCTGGCTACTCACACCGAATGTGCGTGCACGGGCGGATTCAGGTAGTGGACTACTGGGGCCCGGAGCGGATTCGGCACGCAGGCTGGGGTTGTGGATCAAATACTGTATTGGAACGCGGTGGCGCTGGAGTCGGACCGCGTGGCGCACACCGAGATCAAACCCGTGGAGCGGGGGGTGCGTGGGCCGGTTGGGAGTTCGCGGGCGCTCGCTATCACGCATCTGGCTATGCATGATGCCTACTTCAGCATTATTGGTGCGACGCATGGGACTTGGCTGACGAATCCGCCGGTGGCGGCTAATGGGGCCGCGTTCGATGCCGCTATTGCGGTGGCCGCGCATACGACGTTGACAGCGTTGTATCCGGCGCAGACGGCGCGGTTGGATAAAGCCTTGCGGGAGGCCGGGTTGCATGGGCCCGGGACCGGGCGGGGCGGGGCGCACGGGCAGGCGGTGGGGGCGGCGGTGCTGAAGGCGCGGAAGGGGGATCCGGGGTTGGATGATCATGATTATGTGCCCGATGCGGGGGCGCCGAATCATCGGGCGGATCCGGTCAATTCGAAGCAGGGGTACTATGCGCCGCATTATGGGGCGCGGGCGCGGTGTTTTGCGGTGACCAGCAGGTATACCCTCGATCCGCCGCCCAAGGGGAATGATCCGCGGTATTTGGCGGCCTTGCGGGAGGTGCGGGGTAAGGGGATCGCGCCCGAAGCTGTTGTCGGGCTGCCCTCCGGGTTCACCGCGCGTACTGCGGACGAGACGTTGATCGGCGTTTATTGGGCCTATGACGGGGCCAAACAGCTGGGGACGCCGCCTCGGCTCTACAACCAGATCGTGCGTGAGATCGCCAGGGCTCGCGGTAATGACATCGGGCAGAATGCCCGGCTGTTCGCGCTGGTCAATGCGGGGCTCGCGGATGCCGGGATTCTGTGCTGGGACGACAAGTATCGGCACAATCTGTGGCGGCCGATTCTCGGGATACGCGAATACGATCCGTCCATGGGGCCGGATGCGAGCCCGGGGCACGGGCTCGATCCGGATTGCGATCCGTTCTGGCAGCCGTATGGGGCGCCGCGTAGCAATGAGATCGCCTTCAACTTCACCCCGCCTTTTCCGGCCTACCCGTCGGGGCATGCCACTTTCGGTGCGGCGGCATTGCAGATCGTGCGGCGCTTCTACGGCGTGCACGCCGACGGGCCCGACAATCTCACCGATGGAATGGGTTTCGTGTCCGAGGAACTCAATGGGAGCACGTCCGACAATTACGGCGTGGTGCGCAGCCGGCACAGCCGGAAGTTCCCGGGCGGGCTGTGGCAGATGATGGAGGAGAACGGTCGCAGCCGGGTATTCCTCGGTGTGCACTGGTCGTTCGACGCCTTCCTCGCCGATTCCTCGGGCGGGATGGATCTGTCGCAGAACATCGGCGGGGTGCGGCTCGGGCGGGATGTGGCCAATGATCTGTGGACGAACGGGTTGAAGCAGGCGGCGGGGGCCGGGCCCAGGCTGACCTGAACCCGGAGGACGGATCAGTGCAGGGCCGCGGCGACCACGGCGAGATCCACCGACTCGGCAATGGCGCGATGACCGTCGTCATTGAGATGCATGCCGTCACTGTCGAACTCGGGGCGGATGAAGTCCGGACGGTCCGGGTCCTCGACGGCGGCGGCGACATCGAAGACGGCGTCGAAGACATCGGTGGTGCGCAGCCAGGCATTGATCTCGCGGCGGACCGGAATGCCTTCGGCCACATTCAAACCCGGATAGGTGACCCCGGCGAACGGGCCGATGGTGTTGATGTAGATGGGCAGGCCCGCCGCATGCGCCGAGCGCGCCAGTTCGGTGTAGCCGGCGATCATGTCCGCGGCGGTCGCGGTGGTCTCGCCCAGGATCAGATCATTGATCCCGAAGTTGGCCCACACGGCCCGCACCCCGGGCACCGACAGCACATCCCGCTCGAACCGCGACAGCCCGTGCTCGCCGACCTGGTCGGTGAGCAAACGGTTGCCGCCGATGCCCTGATTCACCGCCCAGCCGTGTTCCAGCCGCTCATTGAGCCGATCCACCGACCGCCGGTTCGCGCCGTGCGTCGAACCGACCCCCTCGAACCAGGAGTCACCGAAGGCGACCAGCACCGGAGCCTCGCCGTCGACGAGGACGTCGATCCCGGTCAGGAAGAAACGCGAGGTGGTCTCCTCGGCGTCGGGCAGGGCAGCGTCGCCCGTCCGATCGCCGTCCACGATCCAGCCGGTCTCCACCGGCATGTGCGCGAACGCCGGAAACCCGGTCCGCTCCGGCAGATACAGGCTCACCGCCAGTTCCGCGCCCGCCGGCACCGCCAGCTCGATCGGATCGCTGACGATATCGCCGTATGCCGCGACCTCGGCCTGCGCGGCGCCGTCGAACAGCACCCGAGCATCGGTCTCGCGCACGATCGCGCTCCCCGCCGCGCGCACCGCGATGCGGACCGCGCCGAGCACCAGCTCCTCCGCCGAGTACCGATTCGTCAACCGCACCCGCAGCCGGGATCCGCCGCCCGCCACCCGCACGACCTGCCGAATCGTCTCGTCGCCGAAGCCACGCGGCTCCGCCAGCCGGATCTGCTCGGCCGGATTCACCAGCGGCGCACGGAAACCCGCCACCCACTGCTGCTGCGTCGTCATCGGAACCTCCATTTAGTTGCCATGAGGAATATTGCGATGACAAAAAGATACCCCATTTGTTCCGCGTGTCAACTATCCCCGGTGCAAACGATTGGTTTAGGCTGCTCGGCGTGGATCCCAAGCATCTCTTCGACGACCCCCGGCTCACCGCCGTCGGCATCCTCTTCGAGGCCCACGACGGCGTGGTCGCCCGCCTCGAACCCACCTGGAAGGACAACGGGCTCTCCGGTCTCGACCTGAACGCCCTGATGCGCCTGAGCCGTTCGCCCGGCCGCAAACTCCGCATGACCGATCTGGCCGTGCAGACCAGCCTCTCCACCAGCGGCGTCACCCGCCTGGTCGACCGCCTGGAACGCAACGGCTTCGTCCGCCGCGAACCCGATCCCAGCGACCGCCGCAGCTCCTACGCGGTCCTCACCGCGGCGGGCGCGACCCGGGTGGCCCGCATCCTGCCCGCCTATCTGGAGGGTGTGGAGCGCTGGTTCACCGGCCTGTTCACCCCCGCCCAGCTCGACGACCTCATTGCCGCGCTGCGCGTCGTCCGCGATACCACCAATCCCGAGGCCACCCACACCTCGGACTGACTCAGCGGGTGGCGCGGTCCAGCCGGACCGAGATCTCGCGGATGCGCTCGACGAGCTCCGGCGGCTCCTCGACGTGGAAGTCGAAGCCGAAAACGCCTAGATAGAAGGCGATTTCGTCGAGGGAGTTGGCGCCGGTGTGCAGGATGCAGCTGTGCTCGTCGACGGCCTCGATGGCGCCCACGGTGGGTGCGATGCGCTCGGCGGCCAGTTCGGCGGAGGTGTGCAGGGTGACGCGGGCCCGGTAGCGGTACGGAGCCGACGAGATGGCCTGGGACACAAAGGAGGCGAGATCCGTGGCCGGAGCCTCGCGCGGGGTGAAGCGCGGGCCGGTGGGAATCTTCGGGGTGAGCCGGTCCACCCGATAGGTACGCCAGTCCTCGCGATCCACATCCCAGGCGATGAGATACCAGCGGCGGCCGGTGTGGACGAGCTTGTGCGGTTCGGCGGTCCGGCGGCTGGAATCGCCGGTGTGCGTGCGGTAGTCGAACCGAAGCCGATGACGGTCGCGAATGGCCGCCGCGATGGCGGTGAGAGTTTCCGGATCGACCACCGGTCCGCCCGCGGGCATGGCGACCGTGGCCGATTGCAGCGCCGACACCCGGTGCCGCAGCCGGGACGGCAGGACCTGCTCGAGTTTGGCCAGGGCGCGCAGCGAACTCTCCTCGATACCCGCGATGGTCCCGCCCGCGGCGGTGCGCAGACCCATGGCCACGGCAATCGCCTCGTCGTCGTCCAGCAATAGCGGGGGCAGCTGCGCGCCCGCGCCCAGCCGATAGCCGGCCGCACCCGCGACGGCATGCACCGGATAGCCCAGATTGCGCAGCTTCTCGATATCGCGGCGCACGGTGCGGATATCGACGTCGAGGTGTTCGGCCAGGTCGGCGCCGGTCCAGTCGCGCGGGGTCTGCAACAGCGACAGCAGCTTCAGCAGTCGAGCCGAGGTTTCCAACACGAGAAATATTCTGCCGGAGAGCTAGGGCAGAAACCGTCCTAGGTGCTTCCTATCGTGAAAGTCATGAGCACTGAGATCACACCTTTCCGAATCGACATTCCCCAGCAGCAGCTCGATGACCTCCGCTCGCGGCTCGACGGTGCGCGCCTGCCCGCGCCGCTGCCCGGCGACGATTGGGACACCGGGGTGCCGGTGCACTGGCTGCGCGAGCTGGTGGACTACTGGCGCGACGAATACGACTGGCGGGCAGCGGAAGCGGAATTGAACCGCTATCCGCAATTCACCACCGAGATCGACGGGCAGCGCATCCACTTCCTGCATGTGCGCTCGCCCGAGGAGCACGCGACCCCGCTCCTGCTCACCCACGGCTGGCCCGGCTCGGTCGCCGAATTCCTGGATGTCATCGGACCGCTGTCCGATCCCCGGGCGCACGGCGGTGATCCCGCGGACGCCTTCCACCTGGTGATCCCCGCACTGCCCGGCTTCGGATTCTCCGGTCCGGTCAGCGATTCCGGGTGGACCATGGACCGGATCGGGCGGGCCTGGGCCGAACTCATGAACCGGCTCGGCTACGAACGCTACGGCGTCCAGGGCGGCGACCTCGGCGCGTCGGTGAGCCCGGAAGTGGCCCGCATCGTGCCGGATCGGGTGATCGGCGTGCACTGCAACGGGGGACCCGCGCCCATTCCGCGGGTGCCGCTGCCGGAGGACGAGTTCGCCCGGCTCACCGAGATCGAACAGGATCGAGTACGGCGCATCGAAGCCTTCATGCAGGAGGAGTTCGGCTATATCGCGATCCAGTCCACGCGCCCGCAGGCGCTGGCCTACGGGCTGGTGGACTCACCGGTCGGGCAGCTCGCCTGGATCATGGACAAGTTCCGGGAATGGACCTATCCGCGGAACGTCCTGCCGGACAAGATCATCGACCGGGACCGGCTGCTGACCAATGTGATGTTCTACTGGCTGACCGGCACCGCCGGATCGGCGGCCTATGTGGGCTACGCGCAGCGCGGGTCCGGTCCCTGGGGCCGGGAGCTGGTGAACTCCGGAGTGCCCACCGGCGTCATCGCCTTCGCGCACGATATCGGCATCCGGCGCTATGCCGAGACCGCCAACACCATCACCCACTGGGTGGACGCGGATCGCGGCGGGCACTTCGCGGCCATGGAGGAACCGGAGCTGCTGGTCGCCGATGTGCGGGAATTCTTCCGCTCACTGCGCTGAATCACACCGCCCCGGCCGCCAGCGCCGCCCGCCAGCCGCCGTATTCGCTGATGTCCTTGGCGGATTCGGCGGCCGCGCCGGCGGCGCTGAAACCGGTCCGCCAGCTGCCGTCCTCGAGTTCGACCGCGCCCAGCTGCATGGGCGCGGGCAGCGCGGCGAGGAAACGGCCGAGGGCGGCGGGGGAGAGGAACCAGCGTTCACCGGCGACGGAAACGCCTGTCTCGCCGTCGGATACGCGAGTGACGGCGGGCTTGGCCGGGATCGTGTCGAGCGCGCCGAGCCGGTACCGCGGCGAGGTTCGCACCGGACCGGCCCAGCGGGCGCCGAGCTCGATCAGCTGATGCTCCAGCGGCTGCCCGCGCAGATGCGCACCGAAGACGATGAGCTCTTGCATGGGAGCAACCTCCAGCGGCCAAGCCGATTCTTGCGAATCCGGCGGCCCGGCAATGAGAGCGGCCACATCGAAAGCCACGGCATCCTCGAAGGCGCGTGCCAGCACGGTGACGCCGAACCGGGCCTCACCCACCGTCCCGGCGGGAACCGCGACGGCGCACAGGTCGAACAGATTGCAGAAGTTGGTGTAGGTACCCAGGCGGGAATTGACCCCGATCGGATCGGCGGCCACCTCGGCAATCGTGGGGTGGCCGGGCACGGTGGGCGTGAGCAGCACATCCGCGCCCTCGAGACTTGCGAGAGCGAGCGCGCGCAACCGTTCCAGCTCGGCCAGGTCCGTAACCAGCTGGTGGGCGGGAATATCCCTGGCGGGGCGGATGATCGCACCCACGGTGGGATCGACCGCATCGGCCTGCGCATCGATGAATTCGCCTACAGCGGAGTACCTCTCGGCAACCAGAGCGCCGCCGTAGAGCAGCTCGGCAGCCGCCAGGAACGGCGCGGGATCGACCTCGACAATGCGCGCGCCTCGATCCCGCAGCCCGGCGACCGTCCGATCGAAGGCAGTGCGCCACTCCGTCTCCAGATCCGGCAACTCGCTGAAGACCGCCACTGCCGGCTGCGGCGGCGCAGCCAGCCGGGTATCCACAGGCCACGGCCGCCCCGGCGCACCCGCGGCCATCACTGCCATGGCGCGGCCCGCGAGTTCGAGATCGGCGGCGAAGACGGTCACGCAATCATAGGAACGACAAGCCGGAACCACCCCCGCCGTGGACACCACGCCCACCGTCGGCTTGATCCCGACAATGCCGTGCAATGCCGCCGGAACTCGACCGGATCCGGCGGTATCGGTGCCGATGGCGATATCGGCCTCGCCGCGTGCCACCGCCGCCGCGGACCCGGAACTCGAACCGCCCGAGACGAATCCGGGCCGCAGCGCATTCTCGACCACGCCGTATGGAGAGCGTGTGCCGACCAATCCGGTCGCGAACTGATCCAAGTTCGTCTTGCCCACCACCACCGCACCGGCTGCTCGCAATGCGGCGACCGCAGCCGCATCGTCCACCGGCGTGTACGCGTAATCCGGACAACCCGCGGTGGTTTGCGCGCCCGCGACGTCCACATTGTCCTTGACCGCCAGCCGCAATCCGGCGAGCGGCCCGGCCGCGGCCGTAATCTCCGCCGCCACCTCGTCCTCACTGCGTCGGTGAATCCACACGGTCATCGAAGCCCTCCTGAAGTTCTGTGACGGCCGACAAGGTCGCCGCCGTTGCGCCGCCGCCGTTGCGTCCTGCCCATTACTCTGCGGTTCGTCACGGTGCCTCTCACTCCGAGCCCGCACGTGGTTGCGGGCTGGTTCCACCGTGCCGGTCCCGCCGCCGTCCCGCCCGGCAGGCGGCGGCCGGCAGGTGCGAGGCGGATGCCCTCATGGTCGGCTCTCACGTCGCCCGCGCCGCGAACTCGCCTGCCGCACGCCATGATTCGCGCTCGGCCGCGAACGACACGGCTTGCCGGGACCGGAATTCGGCGATCGAATCGGCGTTCTCGGCAAGGAAGCCGCGATAGTCGGCGAGCCGGAACTCGCCGTCCTCGGCCTGGAGCTCACCGCGTCCGGTGGCGAAGTCGGCGCGCATATCCGTGAGCTCTTCCGTGCTCACCGGGTACCAGCTGATCCGGTCGAAATAGCGCAGCAGCCAGGGATCTTCGCCGAGCCCGGACGAGGCGTGGTTCCACACCTGGGTGGTGCGGCCGACGAACTGGTAGCCGCCGGGCCCCTCCATGCCGTAGATGCACAGGTATGCCCCGCCGATGCCGACCGCGTTCTCCGGGGTCCAGGTGCGCGCCGGGTTGTACTTGGTGGTGACCAGGCGATGTCGCGGATCGGTCGGGGTGGCGACCGGTGCGCCCAGGTAGACATCGCCGAGCCCGAGCACCAGATACTCGGCGGCGAACAGGATGTCGAAAACATCGTCTACCGAGGACAATCCGTTCATCCGACGGATGAACTCGATATTCCACGGGCACCACGGGGCATCGGCGCGCACGCCGTGCATATAGCGGGTGATCGCCTCGCGCGTGGACGGGTCGTCCCAGGACAGCGGCATGCGCACGGTACGACTGGGCACCACCAGTTCATCGGCCGACGGCAGCTCCGACTCCACCTCACCCAGCAGATCGAGCAGCTTTCCGGTGGAAAGCCGATCCGGATCGGTGCGCACCTGCAAGGAGCGCACACCCGGAGTCAGCTCGGTGACACCCGGCTCGGAGCGCTCCAACAGCGCCTGGTGCAGGGCGTGTACGCGCGCCCGCAACTCCAGATCCAAAGTCATATCGCCGTACTCGATGAGCACGCCGTCATTGCCCGCCCGCCGATAGGTGACCGCGGTATCCGCGCCGTCGCGACGGCCCAGCACTCCGTCGTCCCCATCGCCGCCGGAGGACAGCACCATGGGGAACGACGCCCGGCGCGCGGCCCCCACTGCCCGCAGCGAGGCCGCCCGCTCGGCCCGCACCGGCACGAACCGCACCGAATCACCGGGAGCCAGCTGCCCCAGCTTCCAGCGATCCGCCGCCACCACCGTGACCGGGCACACGAATCCGCCCAGACTGGGCCCATCCGGCCCGAGCAGAATCGGCGTATCCCCGGTGAAATCCAGCGCCCCAACGGAATACGCCGTGTCATGGATATTCGACGGATGCAGCCCGGCCTCACCGCCGTCCGCGCGCGCCCACTGCGGCTGCGGCCCGATCAACCGCACACCGGTCCGATCGGAGTTGAAATGCACCTCGTAATCCGTGCCGATGACGGTCTCGAAATCACCGCGCGTGAAGAACTCCGGCGCACCATGCGGCCCCTCCGTCACGGCGAGCTCCCACTGCCGGGTCAGCACCGGCTGGTCGTCTCCGGTTATCCCCGCCGTCACCTTCCCCGGTACACCCAGGGCCAGCACATCATCCGCGCGCAACGCCCGGCCGCTGCCGCCGCCGAACTTGCCGAGCGTGAAAGTCGAACGGCTGCCGAGATATTCGGGCACATCGATCCCACCGGCAATGAGGATGTAGCACCGCATCCCGGGCCCCCGCACCGCGCCGACATCGAGAACACCCCCCGCGGGCACGAGCACACTCCGCCACTGCCGCACCGGTTTCCCGTTCACCGTCACCGGCGCCGGTGCACCGGTGACACACACCCACGTCGCGCTCTCGAACCGCAGCGAGGGCCCACCCAGCGTGCACTCCAAGCCGGCCGCCCCCTCGGCATTCCCGAGCGCCCGATTCCCCAGCCGGAACGACAGATCATCCATCGGCCCCGACGGCGGCACCCCCACATGCCAATACCCCACCCGCCCGGGCCAATCCTGCACGGTCGTCTGCACACCCGGCCGCACGACCGTGACGGTGGCCGAGTCGACTGCCGCGCCCGGCGGTGCGGCGCGCTCCGATGCGATGCCCGGCAGATCGACGCGGCCGTCCAGGACAGCGCCGTCACCCCGGTCGTTGTCGCGGCCGTCGCCCCTACCGCCCGGAGCAGCGGTAGCGGCAGCGACCGAGGGGATTTCGGCCGTATCTCTCTGCGCCGGGCTATCGCTGCTGCCGTGGGCCGACTCGGCCGCGCTATGGTCCAGAGCCGCGGCTGAAGGCTCTGCCGCAGCCCCGGACAGCGCCGCCGTGTCGCCGGCGGTGGGTGTGCTCTGAGCGCCGTGGGACAGTGCGGCTGTCATCGGGTGACCACCATGCGGATGGGGGTGGGGTTGAAGCCGTTGCAGGGGTTGTTGATCTGGGGGCAGTTGGAGATGAGGACGAGGGTGTCGGTTTCGGCGCGGAGGGTGATCTTCTTGCCGGGGGCGGAGCGGCCGTCGACTATGCCGAGGGTGCCGTCGGGTTCCACGGGGACGTTCATGAACCAGTTGATATTGGAGACCAGATCGCGTTTGCCCAGGCCCCATTTCATGCCTTCGGCCAGGAAATTCTCCACGCAGGCGTGCTGGTGGCGGGTGTGGTGGCCGTAGCGGAGGGTGTTGGATTCCTGGGAGCAGGCGCCGGCGACGGTGTCGTGGTTGCCGACTTCGTCGGCGACGACCGTCATGAGGGGGGTTCCGGTGTCGGTGAGCAGGATGCTGCCGGTGGTGAGGAAGATATTGCGTTGGGCGGTGATGGTGGCCTGGGCGCTGTAGCGGTCGGTGTGGTCGGCGGCCGAGTAGAGCAGGCAGTCCACCGCCTGATTGCCGTGCAGGTCGATGATCTCCAACTGCTCACCGGCGTGCACCACGGCCGACCAGGGCGCGCGGGCGGGGACCGTTTCGTCGCGGACGACGGTGCGGGTGATCATGCGAGGGCCTCCAGAGTGCGGGCGTGCCAGTCGGTTTCGGTGTTCTCCACCGCGCGCAGGTATTCCGGATCGGTGTTGTGCTCGAGGGCGAGGTCGCCGGGGGCGGACCAGGCCACCACGTCCAGAGCGGAGACGGGGATGGGATCGAGCGGGTGTTCGGCATTGGCGATGAGCAGGGTGACCGGCAGATGGACGAGCAGGTCGACCGTGCCGCCGGGGCCGGAGCTGCCGGTCGCGGTGAGACCGCCGTCCGGCTCTACCCGCACGCCGCGGAAGAACGAGACGGTCGGGCCGATATCGCGGGGTTCCAAGCCCTGTTTGGCGCCGGCCATACGCAGTTGCTGACGGGCAATATCCGAAGGGCCGCAGAGGGTGTCGTGGTGTGTGGACGAATCCTCGACGACGGTGGCGAGGATGCGGCCTTGATCGGAGAGCAGGGGGTGGCCCTTGCCCAGGTAGGCCTGCCAGGGCACCTTCACGGTGTCGGCCACATTGAGTCGCTCCCATGGGGATCCGGCCCGCAGGAGCAGCAGGTGCGCACAAGCCGCGCCGTCAGGATCCGACAGCCGGACCCGAGTGCCCCGGGTGAGCACCACATTCGCGTATCCACCCGCCGGAATACGCTGTGCGAAAACGACTCTCGCGGCGCTTATATCCTCCGGAAGCACGGGCCCACTGATGGTCGCGGCCGCTGCCTGCGATCTCGCGTGCGCCCGTGCGCCACTGGTGTCGGCGGTGTTCGTCATCGAAACTCCTTCCGAATGCCGCGAACTGCGGCGGCTGAGATGGGTGGTGTCGTGCCCGTCCGGGTGGTCGGGTGGCGGCTCAGGCGGTTCGAACGGCTGGTTCGGCGCCGGGCAGCGGGCGGGCCGGGGTCACCGCGCGGTAGACCAGCGCGCCGATCACCACGGTCAGCAGCACGAACAGCGGTGCGGCCCAGAGCATCCACCAGCCGCCGCCCGCGGGGGTGTAGATCTCCGTGCGCGGCCAGGCCAGGTTGATCGCCATGGCGAAGCCCCACAGCACGGCCCCGATATTGACCGGAATGCCCCAGCGGCCCAGGCTGAACAGCGGTGTCCCGTCGGTATCGGTCTCGGCGAAACCGGTGGTGCCCTTGATCCGGCGGATCAGCAGCGGCGTCGTCACCAGCGCGTAGGCCAGGTAGATCGTCACGATGCAGACGCTGGCCAGCGTGGCGAAGATGGCGGCATTGCCGAGGTTGACCGCGAGCAGCCCGATTCCGGCCACGCCGATCACCACGGCCGGCAGCACCGGGGTTCCGTAGCGCGGGTGCACCGCCGACAGTTGGTTGCCGAACGGCAGCCTGCCATCGCGGGCCATGGAGAACATGAGCCGCGAGCCCGCCGTCTGAATCGCCAGGGTGCACACCGTGACCGCCACCGCGACACAGGCCAGCACGACCTTCCCGGCCGTGGTGCCGAGCTTGGCATTGATGACGTAGGCCAGGCCCTCGGTGGCCAGCGCGCCATCGGACAGGCTCGGCGCGGCCATGAGCGCACCCAGCAGGATCAGCCCGCCGCCCAGCGCCGAGACGCTCAGCGCGCTGAGAATGGTGCGCGGCGCGACCTGCCGCGGATTCCTGGTCTCCTCGGAAAGCTCTCCGGCGGAATTGAATCCGACCATCACATAGGCCGCCATCAACCCGGACACCAGGAATGCCGCCCAATACGCCCCGGGCACGGCCTGATCGGTCTGCAGCACCACGGCCGGCCCGCGCTCGGCGCCGCTGAAGAACAGCGCGATCACCGCGGCCACGCCGACGATCTCGATGGTCACGCCAATGGAGTTGATCTTCGACATGATGTCGATGCCGATCACATTGATGGTGGTGGTGAACGCCAGCAGGATGCTGCCCAGCAGCACCGCGTTCGAGGCCCCGTCCCGCGAGGTCAGCGCGGTATCGGTGCCGATGATCTGGAACCCGCTCCAGATGGACGGCAGCACGACCTGCAGCGCGATGGCGGCCGCCGCGGCGGTGACGATCTGCGCGATGATCATCATCCAGCCCGCGAACCAGCCCACCGCCTCCCCGCCGAGGCGGCGCGCCCACTGGTAGATGGCGCCCGAAATCGGGTACCGCGCGGCCAGTTCCGCGAAGTTCAAGGCCACCAGCAGCTGGCCGAGGAACACCAGCGGCCAGGTCCAGAAGAACGCGGCGCCGCCGAAAGAGTAACCGAGAGCGAAGAACTGGAAGATCGTGGTGAGGATGGAGACGAAGGAGAAACCGGCCGCGAAGGAGGCGAAGCGGCCCAGTTTGCGGTGCAGGACGGGTTGATAGCCGAAGCGGGCCAGATCGTTCCCATCGGCGGTGACGTCGGGGGCAGAGGCAACCATGGCGAATCTTTCGCGAGGATGAATATCTATCGACTGAAAGTTTTGCTGGCACGATCGCCCGGGCGGTGACGCCCGTGTATCCGTCTGGTGGCCGGGCGTAACTTCTGCATTGCCGGAGTTTCTATCGAGTGACAGAAACCTCACGGTAGCGCCGACGCCGCTGTGACCAGCGCGGTTGGTAGGCCCCCGCGGTCGGTAGGACAGAATGAAGCCGTGACCCAAGTCGGACCCGGACGTCCCCGCCTCGAACCCCGCCGCCGCGCGGGCCAGACGCCGCGGGCCGAGATTCTCGACGCCGCCGCCGAACTGTTCACCGAGAAGGGCTACGGCAGCACCTCGACGCGCATGATCGCGGACGCGGTGGGCATCCGGCAGGCGTCGCTGTACCACCACTTCGGGGCGAAGGACGATATCCTCGACGCGCTGCTCGGCGGAACCGTCGGCGCGCCATTGGAATTGGCGGAGCGACTGGATAGGCTCGCGGATCCCGCGGCGGTGCGGCTGTACGCATTGGCCTGGTTCGACGTCAGCCAGCTCTGCGATGCGCGCTGGAATCTGGGCGCGCTCTACCTGCTGCCGGAGCTGCGCACCGAGCGCTTCGCGAAATTCCGGGAACAGCGCGACGAGCTGCGCCGGCACTACGAGACGCTGGCGGCTGCGGTGATCGCCGAGGCGGGGAACAATGCCGTGCCGGGCGCCGAACTGATGCCGTTCCGGCTGGTCGAATCCGTGATCAATATCCGGTCCGACGAAGGGGCCGCGCCGGAGTACGCCGAACGGCTGATTCCCGACGCGATGCTGCGGCTGCTCGGGTGGCAGGGAGACCTGGACCGGACCCGGGCAGCCGCACTCGCGCTCGTCCCTTAGGACTTGCCTTTCGACGTGCCCCACTTCAGATCCCAGCGGTAGGCCTGATCCACGGCCAGCTTGCCCCAGTAGCGGTGCCCGTCCGGCGGCCGCACGAAGACGCCCTCGCGCCGCACCACCAGCTCACCATTGATGTTCTCGATGAGCGCCAGCACCATCTCGCGCGAATCGTCCACGCAGCCGCTCACTTCCATTTCGATGGGCGGCGAATTGCGCGGGTAGAGCGTGGCGGTGGCGTGCACGCCGCGGAAGTCCTGCGCGCCCTCGTAGAGCGAGGCGAAGACCAGGATGCGCTTGAACTTCGCGGTGTGATCGAGGTTGATGGACAGGTTCTCGCCCGCCGCGCTCGCGCCGGTGCGGTCGTCCTGATCCAGCTCGATGAACGGGGCGCGATGCAGATTGCCGAAGGTATCGAGGGGGCTGATGCTGCCCTTGGTGCCGTCGCTGAGTTCCCAGAAGCAGCACAGGTCCAGATCCAGACCGCCATTGCCGCCGCGCTTGCGGCCGAACAGGCCGTGCGAGGCGCCGGGCACCGACCAGTTCAGGTTGACGCGCATGATGCCGCCGGTCGCGCCCTGCTTGGTCAGCGAGACCGAGGGGGCTTCCTTGGTCAGCGAGATCTTGCCCAGATTGACCGGCGGATTGGACGCCGGCGGAGGAGTCTGCTGGAACGGCTGCGGCGGAACCTGATTCGGGACCTGCTGATAGGGCTGCGGCGGCATGGGCGGCTGCTGGTAGCCCTGCTGCGGCGGGTATCCCGGCGGAGGCGGCGGCGGGTAGCCGCCCTGGTTGTACTGGCCGGGCGGCGGCGCATACCCGGGCGGGGGCGCGTACTGGCCCGGCGGAGTCTGATACGGCTGGCCCTGCGGCGGCGCGAACTGCTGCTGCGGGGGCGGGGTGTAGCCCTGCGGCGGAGCGTAATTCGGCTGTGGCGGCGCGGTGTGCGACGGTTGCGGGGGCGCGGACTGCGCCGGGGCGTCGTCGACGGTGATGCCGAAATCGGTTGCCAGCCCGGCTAATCCGGAGGCATAGCCCTGACCGACCGCGCGGAACTTCCAGGCCCCCTGGCGGCGATACAGCTCACCGAGCACGTACGCGGTCTCCGAACTCGCGTCGGTGGGATCGAAGCGCGCCAGCTCGGCACCGGAATGCGCGTCCAGCACGCGCACATGCAGCCCGCGGAACTGGGCGAAGGTGCCGCCGTCCGCGGACGCCGCGATGACGATGGTCTCGATCTGCGGTTCCACCTGCGCCAGCTGCACCGACAGCGCGTCGACGACCTGCGGCCCCTGCCGCTTGCCCTCGTGCCGCACCGCGCCCGAGGCATGCGCCGGCTGGTTGTAGAAGACGAAATCCGCGTCCGACCGAACCCTGCCGTTGACCAGCAGCAGCGCCGACGCATCGGCATCCGGACCTGATTGCCACCCCAGTTCTACCCGGACCGCAGACGCCGCTACCGGTACGTTGGAACCCTTCATCATCGACACGCACACAAACGTAACCGATTCGGACACCCGCTGTCTGCGGGCTGCACGCGGAACCGGAACGGGCCGGGTCACCCGCGCGATCAGAGCAAACGCACGTTGTGCGTGATGTTCTTCAGCACGCTGTGGCCGTCACCTTCCATGAGCTGCTTGGCTTGGCTGAGCGTGAAGCCCACCACGGTCTCCGCCTCCACATGCTCGGGCAGTGCCAGCGCGTAGCTGTCCACCAGGACGTCGAGCACGACCGGTCCGGAGCGGTGCGAGAGCGCGGCGCGCACCGCGTCCCGCAGCTCACCGGGCTCCTCCACGCGAATGCCCTTGGCGCCCATGGCCTCGGCCACCTTGCCGAAATCAGGGTTCCGGAAATCGGTGCCGTAGGGGACGAAACCCGCCTCCTGCTGCTCGATGTGCACGAAATCCAAGCTGCTGTTGTTGAGGACGACCATGACGCACGGCGTCCGGCGCTGCACCTGGGTGAGCAGATCGCCCAGCCCGAGCATGGTGAATCCGCCGTCCCCGCACAGCGCGATGGTCTGGCGGCCGGGCATGGCCAATTGCGCGCCGAAGGCATTGGGCGCGGCATTGGCCATGGACGCCCAGGAGAACGAGCCGAACAGGCGGCGGTTGGGTCCGTAGTGGATATGGTGCGAGGCCCAGATCACGGCAGTGCCGGTATCGGCGAAGAAGAGGGCGTCGTCATCGGCCTCCTCGTCGAGAATACTGGCCAGGTATTCGGGTCGAATCGGTTTCGTGGTCGGCCCCGCGTCCACGTAGTGCCGCATGCGCTTGGCGGAGCGCTCGCTGATCTTGCGGCATTTATCGAGGAAGGCGCTGTCGTCCTTGGGCTCGACCATGGGCAGCAGCGCGTCCAGGGTGGCCCCCACATCGCCGATGACGGCCAGCTCCAAGGGAATCCGGCGGCCCAGATGGCGCGGATTACGGTCGACCTGGATGACCCGGACCTTGCTGTGCGGCAGGAAGTTCGTGAACGGGAAGTCGGTGCCCAGCATCAGCAGCACATCGCATTTGTTCACCGCGTCCCAGCAGCCGCCGTAGCCGAGCAGGCCGGTCATGCCGACGGCATGGGGATTGTCGTGTTCGAGCCACTGCTTGCCCTTGAGCGAGAAGCCCACCGGGGCTTGGAGTTTGCGGGCGAGCTCGCGCACCTGCGCGCCCGCCGCCGCGCAGCCGTCGCCGCCGAAGATGGCGATCTTCTTGCCGGAGTCGATGAGCGCCGCCATGGTGCGCAGATCCCCATCGACGGCCGCCGCCGCGCGAGTGGCCGGAAGCGGAACGCGCAGCTGAATTTTCGGCGCCTCCTGGACGGCCACGTCACCGGGCAGCGCGATCACCGTCGGCCCGTGCTCGGCGAGCGCGATGGTGACCGCATTGCCGACCACATGGTGCAGCTGCCGCGGATTCACGATCCGGCCGATGTACTTCGCGGCCGTCTCGAAGAACCGGTACGGGTTGAGTTCCTCCAGGGCGCCGCTGTCCTGCAGCATCGTCTCGCTGTCGCCCGCGATGGCGATGATCGGCGCGCCCTCCTTGCGGGCGTCGAGCAGGCCGTTGATGAGGTGCGTGACGCCCGGCCCGGCGGTGCCGCACACCGCCACCGGGCGGCCGGTCAGCCTGGCGTCCGCGACCGCGGCGAAGACGCCGTACTCCTCGTGGCGCACGTGCACGAAATCAATGGAACCGTTGCGCCGCAGCGCGTCGATGGTGGGATTCAGCGCGTCGCCCACAATGCCGTAGCACCGCTGCACGCCCGCCGAGACCAGCATCTCCCACATGCCGTCAGCCACGTTCTTCGCCATCAGCGCTCCTCGTGAGTCGGGCGATGGGCCGATGCGTCAAGGGGGGGGCAAACAGTCAGCATCGGCGGAAATGAACGATTCGACGCGCCACGCCGAGGGTGGATCCTTCTCGGATACTACCGTCGGATCGCGGCATTCATGGCCCGGTCGTTGTAGGTCCGTGATCTTGAATCAGGTTTCGGTCGGTTGACCGTAGACTGATACAGGTTTGCGGCATATGTCTGGCTAACTTGCTGGCGGGAGTGACGAATGACCGACGCGGAGCTCGACCAGGCCCCCGAACCGGGGCGCAAGCGGTGGATCACGCTGGCCGTGCTGGCGCTCGGCCTGTCCATGGTGGTGCTCGACGGCACCATCGTCGCGGTCTCGCTGCCGGTCATCATTGCCGATCTCCAGCTGAATTTCACTCAGGCGCAATGGATCACCAGCGTCTACGCGGTCGTGCTGGCGGCGCTGCTGATCACCAGCGGGCGGCTGGGGGACCGGCTCGGGCGGCGCAATCTCTTCGCCCTTGGTGTGCTGATCTTCCTGGCGGGCAGCGTGCTCGCCGCCTCCGCCACCAGCGCCTGGCCGCTCATCTGGGGCCGCATCGTGCAGGGCGTCGGCGCGGCCGGGGTGATGCCCGGGACGCTCGCCACCATGAACGCCCTCTTCCGCGGGCGGGACCGGATCATCGCCTTCGCCATCTGGGGATCGGTCATCTCCGGCGTGGCGGCCATCGGGCCGCTGCTCGGCGGCTGGCTCACCACCTACTTCACCTGGCCGTGGATCTTCCTGGTCAATATTCCGCTCGGCGTGCTGGTGCTCATCGGGCTGTTCCTGTTCGTGCCGGAAACCCGCATGGGCAAGGCCGCGCCCGGACTCGACGTGGACGGATTCCTGCTCAGTGCGGCCGGTTTCGCGCTGCTGGTGTTCGCGCTCATCGAGGGCGCGACCTACGGGTGGTGGAAGCCGCTGCGGGAATTCCCCATGCCCGGATTCACCTGGTCGGCGGACGCGCCCGTCTCACCCATCCCCGTCTTCCTCGCACTCGGCGTGCTCGCGCTGGCGGTGTTCCTCCGCTGGGAGAGGCATCGGAAGCTCATCGGCAGATCGGCGTTGCTGGATCCGGCGCTGTTCGAGATCCCGAGTTTCCGGTGGGGCAACATCACCGCCTTCGCGGTGGCGCTGGGGGAATTCGGGCTGTTGTTCGTGCTGCCGCTGTTCATGGTCAATGTGCTCGGATTGTCCACGCTGGGAGCGGGTTACGTGCTGGCCGCCATGGCGGTGGGCGCGTTCGCCGCGGCCGGGATCGCCGAAGGGCTGGTGCGCAAACTCGGCCCGGTGCGGGTGGTGCAGCTCGGCCTCGCCCTCGAGGCGATCGCGATCGCGCTGGCCGCGCTGTTCGTCACCCCGCACATCTCCGGCTGGTGGCTGGCGCTACTGCTCGTCGGCTACGGCATCGGGCTGGGCATGGCCTCCGCGCAGCTGACCGGGACCGTGCTCGCCGATGTGCCCGCCGCCTTCTCCGGACAGGGCTCCGCCACCCAGAGCACCGTCCGGCAAGTCGGCGCGGCGTTCGGCACGGCTCTCATCGGTGCGCTGCTCTCGGTCGCCCTCGGCAACGATCTGCCCAAACGGCTGGACGAGGTGCGCGAACTCCCGGATCAGCCCGCGGACACCCTGGCCACCGCTACCCGGGAATCCGCGGGCGGGGCCATTTCCAGTCTGCGCGAACACGGTGTGGCCGAACCGGTCCTCGACGCGCTCTGCCGCGGCTTCACCGACGCCACCCGCACCACGCTGCTCGCCGCGGCGCTGTTCCTGCTGGTGGGCTTGGCGGCGGCCACTCGAATCCCCTATCGCCCGGGCACTGCCGTCAGCGAAACCGAGAACGGCTAGCCGGGCTATTCGTCGATGAGGTCGAGTTCGCGGAGGCGCTGGAAGACCAGCAGGGAGCCGGGGGCGACGTGGGGCATGGCCCGGTACTCGCCGAGGGTGAACCAGCGGATTTCGGCGATCTCGCCGGACGGGGCCGGGTCCGCGGTGAGTTCGCCGAGGAAAGCGGTCATGTGCAGGCGGGTGCCGGGAGCGTGGCCGTAGGCTTCGGCCTCGAAGACGCCGAGACGCGTGACCGCGGTGGCGCCCACGCCCAGTTCCTCGCGGATCTCCCGGTGCAGGGCGAGCTCGGGGGTTTCACCCGGGTCGATCTTGCCGCCCGCCATGTAGAAGACGTCCTTGCCGACCGGACGGGTCTGGAGCAGACGGCGATCGCGGACATGAGCCAGAGCAGCTGTGCGAATCACCCGGATCAGCCTAGAGATCGGCGGGGGCGGGTCAGCGGGCAGGTGGGGCCAGGCGCCAATGCTGTTGCAGGGCCTCGGCGATCTCGGGCAGGACGGTTACGGGGATGCGCTTCTGCCGGAGCATGGCCCGGATCTCGTTGACCTGCTCGCGCTTGCGATGGTCGTAGGCATTGGCGATGGGGCGGACCACCGGCGGAATGGACAAGAGCACCAGTTCGCCGTGCAACTCGTCGCCGCCGTTCAGATCCAGGGCCAGTGACCAGCGGGCCTTGTCGTCCAGCGCGAACCGGCCCGCCACCACTCGGTCCCATGCGATGGTGTCCGCGTGCCAGGGGGTTCGCCGGACGATCGAGCGGTCGGTCAGGACCACGCCATCGCGCCCGAACAGCAGCACCAGCAGCGCTACGCCTGCCGCGATCCCCAGCAGCAGCCCGGTGAACACCCGATTCAGGCCGAATACGCCGACAATCGCCACACAGATCAAACCCGCGACCAAGACCCCGGCCACCCCGTACCAGGCAGCCCGCCGCCCCGGGACCACACCGGCCCGCACCGTCGTCATACCGCCCGCACCGCCATTGAACTGCCTCCCGCTTCGTGCTGGGCGTCACCGTACCTGTTGGTGCGCTATGGCTCCAGCGCTGGCTGGGTGTGGCACCGACTGGACATGGTCGGCTGTTGAGAGGGAAGACGGTTGGTCTGATCGGGGACGCTCGTGGCTGTGTTTAATTTGCCTCCGCTTCGCTCCGGCGGGGTTCGGGGCCTGGAGGTCTCGATTTTTCCCTCCCTCCGCGCACGCCGGAGCTCCTCCGCTTCGCTCCCCCGCTCCGACGCACGCTCCACTCAGTCCAAAATCGAGACGGCCCCGAACCCACACAGTTGATGCACCAACTGTCATCCCTGCCGTTTATTGACAGTTCGCCTGCGGCGGACCAACCCACAAGCACACGGGCTGGGGACCCGACGGGCTGGTGCCCCGGACCGGCCGACAACCGGACCGGCCGACAACCGGACCGGCCGACAACCGGACCGGCCGACAACCGGACCGGCTGGCAACCGCACCAGCTCGTGATCGGACGGGCTGGGGTATCGGGACGGCCCCGAACCCACACCGCGGGTGGACCAACTGTGTTCCCTGCCGTTCATTGACAGTTCGCCTGCGGCGGACAAACACACAAGCACACAAGCTGGGGACCCGACGGGCTGGTGACCCGGACCGGCCGACAACCGGACCGGCTGGCAACCGCACCAGCTCGTGATCGGACGGGCTGGGGGTATCGAGACGGCCACAAACCCACACCGCGGGTGGACCAACTGTGTTCCCTGCCGGTAATTGATGGTTCGCCTGCGGCGGACCAACACACAGGCGCACGGGCTGGGGACCCGACGGGCTGGTGACCCGGACCGGCCGACAATCGCATCCGCTGGCGACTGCACCGGCTGGCGACTGCACCGGCTGGGGTTGGTTTGGAGCGCCGTACTCATCGGTGTGCCCCGCGCACGTCGGTGCGCGCGGGGCACGAGAGTTCCGAGAGGCGGCCTATGCCTCCAGCGGGACTGCGGCTTCGGCCGTGTAGACCAGGAAGGTCAGGCTTTCCTGGAAGTAGAGCTGGACCTGTTCGGCGTCGTGGGCGAGGTAGCCGATGGAGAGGTCCTGGCCGATCTGGAGGTCGAAGTCGCCGCCTCGGGTGGAGAGGACGAAGGCGCCGTCGATGGCGGGGGCCCAGATGATGTCGCCGTCGATGAGGCGTTCGATGTGGGTGCGGATGGGGTGGCCGTGGTCGGAGGTCTCGCTGACGGCGGTGTAGAGGTCGGCGGAGAGCAGGACCGAGTAGGGGCCGTCCACGCCGGCCAGGCGCAGTTTGGACAGGGCCTGGGCCACGGCTTCGGGGGTGAGGCGGGGGTCGCCGGGGAGTTTGACCGGTTCGCAATTGGTGGCGGCGCGGATGCCGGTGATGCCGGCTGCGGGGTAGCCCTCGAAGATGGCGCGGTCCTCGGCGAAGGCGATCTTCTTGGCGGCGTCCTTGACCGCGTCCAGGTCGGTATCGCGGGCGCCGCGCTCGACATTGTCGAGTTCCTGGCGGGACAGGATGAACGGGACGCGCAGTTCCACCAGCGGGACCACGACGCGCCGGCTGGCCTGCACGCCCTCACCGGGGGAGGCGATGATCTCGGTGCGGCCCAGGCCGACGGCATTGAAGTCGGCGCCGTGCGGGCCGGAGACGTCGACCACGCGGCGACCGGCGATGTGGCGCTTGAAGGTTCGGGTCGCCTCCTCCTCGATGGCCGCCCAGGCCTCGGAGGTGATCGGCGCGAGTTCGCGATGGAGGTTGTTCATTCTTGACTCCTTTTCAACGTGCCGATTCCGAGAGAACCGCTAGTGACAACACCATTCGTGGCCGGAGATTCCCGGACCTCCGCCGCCGCCGGAGCATCCGGCAGGGCGTCGAAGAATCCCTCGGGCGGGGTGAAGAACAGGGTGCCGGTGACGGCTGTGGAGAAATCCAGGATGCGGTCGTAGGCCGCCTCGTCGCTGCCGAGGAACATGCGCTCCAGCATCTTCTCCGGCACCGACGGGCTGGCGGCGTAAGCGACGTAATACGTACCGAATTCGCCGTCCTTGACGCTGCCGAAGGGCATATTGGCGCGCACGATCTGGCCGAGCTCGTCCTGATCGTTCACCGCCACATGCGAATTCAGCGGCTTGTCCTCCTCGGGCAGCTCGAAATCATCGAGTTTGGTCCGCCCGATGACCTTTTCCTGCTCGGCGGTGGACAGCGCCTTCCAATCGGCCAGCGGATGCACGTACTTCTGCACGATGACATAACTGCCACCGGCGAATTCGGCGTCCTCGTCCCCGATGGTTCCGGCGGTCACCGCCAGCTTTCCCTCGGGATTCTCGGTGCCGTCCACGAATCCGAGCAGATCGCGCTGCTCGAAATACCGGAAGCCCACGGTCTGGTCGACGATCGTCGCGGCCCCGGTGAGCCTTTCACCGATGGTCATGGCCAATTCGAAACAGGTGTCCTGCGCCTCGGCCTTGATGTGGAAGAGCAGATCGCCCGGCGTGGCGGGCGCCTCGTGCACCTCGCCCTTGTATCCCGGAAATTCGTGCAGCTCTGCGGGTTTCGGTCCGGTGAAAAGCCGGTCCCAGGCCTGCGAGCCGATACTCGTGATGCAGGCCAGCCCGGCGCCGGGAACCCGGAATCCCACGGATCGGCGCAGTCCCGGCAGGTCTGCGAGCAGATCGCGCACCACCGCCTCGCCACCCTCGTCGATGGTGACGACGAGGAAGATCGCGGCGGGTGTCAGCGGATCGAGAAACGGCTGCGGCTCACCCATGAACTCCAGCCTAGAACTCGCCGCAGACCGATCGGTCGATCAGGTAACCCTGTGTCTGCTGCGCGGCCGGTTACTTGGCGACCGTGAGCAGGAACGCCACATCGTCGATGGCCTTCACGCTGTGCCGCGCGTTCGGAATGACCAGCAGGTCACCGGCCGATCCCTTCCATTCGTTGGCGCCGCTGATCAGGGTGAGCACGCCGCTGAGCACGATCATGGTCGCCTCGCCCGGGTTCTCGTGCTCGGCCAGCGTGTGGCCGGCGGTGAGAGCGATCACCGTCTGGCGCAGGCTGTGCGCGTGGCCTCCGTAGATGGTCACCGAACTGCGCCCGCTCGAGGCGGTGGCGGCCAGCTTCAGCTGCTGGCGGGCGACCGCGGTCAGCGATTTCTTGTCCATGGACTGCCTTTCGCCGGAGTATCCGTGAGTATGCCGGACGGGCTCCGGGCCGATCGCCTGTTTCAGCGCTTCGTTATCGGGCTTACCTCGTATAACGAAGGAACCGATATTTCAGACCGGACGAGGACTGCTGCCACGGCGCGTCGTCCGCGGTCCATTCCGGGCCGATGGCGGGTGCGTAACAATCGCCCGCAATATCGGCGCCCACTTCGGTGACTCGTAGTTCGGTCGCCAAAGGCATTGCCGCCCGGTAGATTTCCCCGCCGCCCATGATCCACACCGGACCGTCGCCGGCCAGTTGCAGCGCCTCGTCCAGGGATCCGGCGCGCTCGGCGCCCTCGGCGGACCAGTCCGTTTGCCTGGTCACGACGATATTGCGGCGGCCCTCCAGGGGCCGGAAACGCGCGGGCAGCGAATCCCAGGTCCGCCGCCCCATCACCACCGGATGCCCCATGGTGATGTTCTTGAAATGCGCCATGTCCTCGGGAATCCGCCAGGGAATGGCATTGTCGAGCCCGATGACCCCCGCCGTGGTCTGGGCCCACACGAGCCCGATGGTGCGGCTCACACCGCCACCGCGGCCTTGATGGCCGGATGATGCTGGTAGCCCACGATTTCCACATCCTCGTACGCGTAATCGAACAGCGTGGGCGCGGGCCGCAGCCGCAGCTCCGGGAACGGATACGGCTGCCGGGTCAGCTGCTCGCGCACCTGCTCGACGTGATTGTCGTAGATATGGCAGTCGCCGCCGGTCCAGATGAAATCACCGGGCAGCAGCTCGGTCTGCTGCGCCACCATGTGCGTCAGCAGCGCATAGCTGGCGATATTGAACGGCACGCCCAGGAAAAGGTCGGCGCTGCGCTGATACAGCTGGCAGCTCAGCCTGCCGTCGGCCACATAGAACTGGAAGAAGGCGTGGCAGGGCGCCAGCGCCATGCGATCCAGCTCGGCCACATTCCACGCCGAGACGATGATGCGCCGCGAATCCGGATCGGTGCGCAGCGTCTGCAGCACCTGCGAGATCTGATCGATGTGGGTGCCGTCCGGCGTCGGCCAGGACCGCCACTGCACGCCGTAGACCGGGCCCAGATCGCCATTGCGGTCGGCCCATTCGTCCCAGATGGTGACGCCGTGCTCCTGCAGCCACTTCACATTGGAATCGCCGCGCAGGAACCACAGCAGCTCGTAGACGATGGACTTCAGATGCACCTTCTTGGTGGTGATCAGCGGGAAGCCCTGGGACAGGTCGTAGCGCAGCTGATGCCCGAAGACGCTGCGGGTGCCGGTGCCCGTCCGATCCGCTTTCGGGGTGCCGGAATCCAGTACCAGCCGCAGCAGGTCCTCGTATTGGGTGTCGGGGGCCGTGCTCTGGGTATCGCGAGGGGCGCTGTCCACGCCTGGTTAGCTTACGCACCGTGCGGAAGCTCTTCGTGATCGGAATCGGCGCCGGTGATCCGGACCAGGTGACGGTGCAGGCCATCAAGGCCGTGCGCCAAGTCGACGTGTTCTTCGTCATCGGCAAGGGCGCCGAGAAACAGGAGCTCGTGGATGTGCGCGCCGCCATCCTGGCCGAGTACGCCGAGCAGCCGCATCGGGTGGTGGAGATCGCCGACCCGCCGCGCGACCGCAGCGTGCCGGGCACCGGGGCGGACGCCGCCTATCAGGGCGTGGTGGCCGACTGGCACGAGCGGCGGGCGGAAGTCCTGGAGCGGGCCTTCGCCGGAACCGAGGGCGTGGGCGGCATTCTCGTGTGGGGTGATCCGTCGCTGTACGACAGCACGCTGCGGATGGTGGAGCGGGTGCTGGACCGCGGCCGCCTGACCTTCGACTACGAGGTCGTCCCGGGGATCACCAGCGTGCAGTCGCTGGCCGCCGCGCACCGCATGGTGCTGCACGAGATCGGCGAGCCGGTGCACATCACCACCGGGCGCCGGATTCGCGAGGACGGCGTGGCCGCCGGGCAGTCCACGCTGGTCATGCTGGACGGCGACTGCTCGTTCACCCAGGTGCCCGGGGACGATCTCTACATCTGGTGGGGCGCCTACCTCGGCATGCCCGACGAGGTGATCGTGGAGGGCCCGCTGCGCATCGTCGAACAGCGCATCGTGCGCCGGCGTGCCGCCCTGCGCGAACGCAAGGGCTGGATCATGGACATCTACCTGCTGCGGCGCGGCGCCGATCGAGGTTGAGCGCGTTTCGGTGACCAGCGGGTGTCACAGGTGGTCGGTAGGGTGGTGGTTGTGCCTGAGCTACCGGAGATCGTGGCGCTCGAGCAATTTCTCGCCGAGCACGCGGTGGGTGCCGTTGTCGGGCGGATCGATGTGGCGGCGCTGAGCGTGCTGAAAACCTTCGATCCGCCGGTGACCGCGTTGTCCGGGCGCGATGTGACCGGGGTGGGGCACTGGGGCAAACACCTCGGAGTCGATTGCGGCGGGCTGTGGTTGATCACCCACCTCTCCCGCGCCGGATGGTTGCGCTGGATCGACGAACCGGGCGCCGCGCCGCCCAAACCGGGCAAGGGGCCGCTGGCCCTGCGGGTGCACCTGTTCACGCCCGAGGGCGCGACGCCGGCGTTCGATCTCACCGAGGCGGGGACCAAGAAGCGGCTGGCGGTGTGGATCGTGCGGGATCCGCTGTCCGTGCCCAGCATTGCCCGCCTGGGACCCGACGCCATGGCCGTGAGCGAGACCGAATTCGCCGAACTGCTGCACGGGACCTCGCAGCGGGTGAAGAACGCGCTGACCGATCAGACCGTGCTGGCGGGCATCGGCAATGCGTATTCCGATGAAATCCTGCACACGGCCAGGCTTTCGCCGTTCGCCACCGCGTCGGGCCTGGACGCGGAGCAATTGGCGCGGTTGTTCTCGGCCATGCGGGCCACGCTCTCCGATGCCATCGAACGCTCGGTCGGCGAGGACGCCGCGCGCCTCAAGGCCGAGAAGCGCTCCGGTATGCGGGTGCACGGCCGCACCGGCGAAACCTGCCCGATCTGCGGTGACACCGTGCGCGAAGTCGCCTACGCCGACAAGTCCTTCCAGTACTGCCCCACCTGCCAAACCGGCGGCAAGATCCTCGCCGACCGCCGCATGTCGCGACTGCTCAAGTAGAGCGGAATCCTTCGCCGAAGGTGAGTTGGGGTTCGGGGGCGGTGCCCCCGGTCCCTCCCGGGACTAGCGCGGGGAGTTGGGGTTCGGGGGCGGAGCCCCCGGTATCCCCCTGGGACCAGCGCGGGGAGTTGGGGTTCGGGGGCGGTGCCCCCGGTATCCCCCTGGGACCAGCGCGGGGAGTTGGGGTTCGGGGGCGGTGCCCCCGGTATCCCCCCTCAGACCAGTGCGGGCAGCTGAATTCCCTGCCAGGCCAAGCGCTTCTGCTTGTCCGGGTCGTACTCCACGCGCGGCGGATAGTCGATGATCAGCGTGGCGCGCTTGTCCTCGGTGTAGGCCGGCCAGGACGGCAGCGGTGCGCCGGTGCGGGCGAAGGACAGCCAATTGTCCTGGAACTGCCGCGTCACCGAGCGGAGACCGCGCCGCCCGCCCGCGGCGGTGAGCGCCCGGCCGATCGGGGTGTCGGCCGCGCCGAAGACCGGAATCAGGTCCAGGGCGTGCGTCGCGCCGAAACCCGCGAGTCGTATTGCGCGCGGGGCGAAGTCGAAGCGATACGCATAGGTGGGCGCATGGCGGCTGTGCGCGGCCATGACCGTGGTGCACGGGCGGAAGAAGGTGAAGTCGCCGCCCATGCGCACCGCCACCTTCGGATCGGGAAATCCGGAATAGGCGGCGATCACCCGGGATTCGAAGTCGCCGCCCGCCTGCTGGAGGATGCGGCGAATGCGGGCGGGGGTGGTGGCCAGCACATCGTCGAAACGGGTGAACAGGGTGCCCTCGTCGCGATTGGATCCGATGATGAGCGGCACCTTGTGCGCGGTGCCGGCGAGGAAGGCGTTGATCGGCGACTTCGGCAGGAAATCCCCGTCGATGTGCGGCGCGACCGGGAACAGGCCCGGCTGATACCGCAGCACCTCCTGCACCGCACGGTCCACGGCGCGGCGAATATCGTTCGGGGCGGCCGTGAGCAGGGCCTCGGCGGCCTCGTCGGGCGCGGCGCCGAGCCGCTCGACACAGCGCTGGGCGAAGAGTTTGGCATCGGCGGGGGAGGTGCCCCAATCGGCGGGCGGACTCTGTGCGATGCCCCGGTGGAAGAGTCCGGCCGCGGCCGGTGCGGCGAACAGGGCGAGCACGGCGTGCGCGCCCGCGGATTCACCGAAGACGGTGACATTGTCCGGGTCCCCGCCGAACGCGGCGATATTGCGCCGCACCCATTCCAGCGCCGCCACCTGATCGCGCAACCCCAGATTCGAGTCGAATCGGTGTGCGGGCGTGGAGAATTCCCCGAAATCGACATACCCGAACGCGCCCAGCCGGTAGTTGATCGACACCACGATCACATCGCCGAGCGCCGCCAGCCGCGCGCCGGAATACAGGCCCAGCGCGGAGGTCCCGATGATGTAGCCGCCGCCGTGAATGAACACCATCACCGGTCGCGGTTCGGCCGAAACCCGGCTCGGCGCGGTCACATTGAGCGTCAGGCAGTCCTCGCCCGTCGGCTGCTGGGTCCGCGGTCCGATGCGCGCGCCGCTGCGATGCTGCATGGCGGCGAATCCGAATCGGGTGGCATCGCGCACCCCGTGCCACGGCCGCACGGGTTGCGGGGCGCGGAATCTGAGTTCCCCCACCGGGGGAGCCGCGAAGGGAATGGACCGCCAGCGTGCAACGCGGCGGCCCCGGGAACCCCGGACGACGCCGTCCGAGGTAGTGATATCTACCGTAGCCACCATTCACAAAGGGTAGTGCAGGCGGCTGCCAGCAGTCGATGGCGCAGAACTACTGCAGGTAGCCCTCGACCTGGCGGGCGGTATTCGGCTGGGCCTCGTCCGGATTGCGGCCCTGATCCATGCGGGCGCGGCGCTGGCGCAGCAGATCCCAGCACTGATCCAGCATGACCTCGAGCTCGGCCAGCTGACGGCGTTCGGTTTCCGGGTCGAGCTTGCCCTGGATGGTCTTGGCGCGCAGCTCGTGCTCTTGATCGACCAAGGTCTTGATGCGCGCGAGAATGTCCTGTTCGCTCATGCGGTCGAGTCTACGACCCGGCTCAGCGCATCCCCGGCCAACCGGACGGCCCGCGGCAGCTCCGCCCCGGGCAGGGCGGCGTAACCCAGGGCGATGCCGAAGGTGTGTCGCGGGCCGATGTGATGGCGGCCCAGGCCGTCCAGATAGACGCCGTACTCGCGGGCCAGCGCAATGGCCCGGTCCTCGTGCCGCTGCGAGGGCAGCGGCACGGCGATATGCGATCCGGCGTCGTCGCCGATCACATCCAGCCCGCGGCCGCGCAGCTCGCCGACGACCAGCGCGCGCCGCGCCGGCATCTCCCGGCGCAGGCGGCGCAGATGCCGGGACAGATCACCGTGCCGGGCCAGCTCGGCCACCACCTGCTGCCCCGCCGGCGCCGGGCTGGTGCCGGTCGATTCGCGATAGTCGAGCACCGCGTCGGTGACCGCCGGCGCGGCGACCAGCCAGCCGACGCCGAGGGTCGGGGTCAGGATCTTGCTGGTGGTGCCCAGATGCACCACCAGATCCGGTGCGAGGGTGGCCAGTAGCGGCAAAGGCGCGGTGTCGTACCGCAATTCGCCGTCGTAGTCGTCCTCGATGACGAGCGCGCCGGTGCGGCGCGCGAATTCGATCAGCTCGACCCGCCGGGCCGCGGGCATGCGCGCACCGAGCGGAAACTGATGCGCGGGAGTGCAATACACTGCCTTCGCCGTCGGCGGCAGCAGGTCGACCCGCAGCCCCTCCGCATCGCAGGGCACCGGAACCAGCCGCACGCCCGCCGCCCGGAACGCTCCAGCGGCCCGCTGGTATCCGGGATCCTCCATGGCGACCACATCACCCGGCCGCCACAGCGCGGCCGCGAGTTCCGCTACGGCGGAACTGGTTCCGGCGGTGGCGAGCACGGCCGTCCCGCTCCCCGCCCCCAGCCCGCGATGCCGCAGCAGATGCTCCACCACGGCCTCCCGGAATTCGGGCTCCCCGGCCCGATCCCGCCGGATCAAGGGCGTCCGATCGGAGGCGACCCGCCACGCCCGCCGCCACGCGGCCCGATCCAGGGTCTCGATATTCGGCGCCCCCGACCCCAGATCGAGCAGCCCCGCCATCGGATTCGACCGCAGCCCGGCGGCAGCGGGCGCCGCCACCGGCTGCGGCGCGGCCGTCAGGAACGTCCCCGACCCGTGCCGCCCGCTCAGCCACCCCTCGGCATGCAACTGTTCATAAGCCGCGGTCACCACCGTCCGGCTCACCCGCAGCCGGGCCGCCAACTCGCGCGACGAGGGCAGCCGATCCCCGGCCCGCAATGCCCCCGCGGCCGCCGCACCGCGCAACCCATCCGCCACCTGCACCGCCAGCGGCGTCTCGGCCTCCCGGTCCACAGCCAACGGCAGATCCTCGACCGCCACCGCCCGCCTACCGGCCGCACCCATGCAATGGCCTCCCGATCGTCGTAACCCCTTGCAAAGTGGTCTTTCATTCTTACCGGGAATTGGCTATTTGGAAAGACCATTGCTCGGGCGATGCTGGTCTCATGACCGAGCCGACACCGACCCGGACCCCCTTGTCCGCTACGCCGCGCAGTGCCCTGACCCGCTCGAAGGAGCGTGGCGTGACCGATCGTGCCGCCCTCGACGCGGTTCTCGACGCGGGTCTGCTCTGCCATCTCGGCGTGGTTCTCGGTGGGAGCCCGGTTGTCATTCCGACCACCTATGGCCGTGAGGGCGACACCCTGTATTTGCATGGTTCGACCGGTGCCGGGAACCTGCGCGCCGCTATGCGGGGTGATGTGTCGGTATCGGTCACCCATGTCGACGGCCTCGTTTACGCCCGCTCCGCCATGCATTTCTCCATGAACTACCGTTCTGCCGTAATCCACGCCCGCCCAGTGGAAGTCACGGATCCGGAGGCCCGTATGCACGCCCTGCGGGTCATTGTCGAGCACGTGGCGCCCGGCTCCTGGGGGGTGGTGCGGCCGCCGAACAAGAAGGAGATGGCTGCCACCCTGGTGCTGGCCATCGACTTGAGCGAGGCTTCGGTGAAGATGCGCACCGGCGGTCCGCGCGACGATGCCGCGGATATCGAGGCCGGTGGGGTGTGGGCGGGGGTGCTGCCCATTCGTCAGGTCTTCGACCCGGCGATTTCGTCCGCGGATCTGGAACCCGGCATCGAAATCCCCGAGCATGTCCGCGCCCGTTACGCCGAGCCTGTGGTCGTGCGGTGACCGATTGTCCGCGAACTCCCCGTCACCAGCTGGTGACGGGGAGTTCGTAGGTATTGAGGGCGTTGCGGGCGAGGGTGTTCAGTGCGGTGTGGGTGGGGATGGCGTCCGGATCGAGGCCGACCAGGGAGAGGGTGTAGACGTCGGCGATGCGGGTCAGGTAGGCGGACAGGCGAGTTCGGGGCAGATTGTCCGGGCGCAGGCCGGGGTGCAGGGCGCGGGCCGCTACGCCGGTGCAGGGGTGCGGGCCCAGGGACAGCAGGGAGTCGGGGAGGGTTCCGATATTGGAGCACAGGATGTCTCGTTCGCCGGCGCCCTTGGACAGGGCGTGCGCCCAGCGGTCGGGGATGACCTGGAGGAGTTCTTCGGGGATGCCGCCGGGGCTGGTCATGCGGTGTTCGTAGGCCGCGCGCGCCTTCCGGCGGATGGTGGCGGGGGTGTCGTCGCGGGTGACGGCGATTTCGGTCATGGACATGTCGTTGTCGACGCGGGGTTCGTCACGGGTGTCGACGGGGAGGCTGGCGGCAATGGCGGGGGAGGGGAAGCCGTTGTCCCACAGCATGTTCGCCACCAGGTGGATGAACAGGCTGTTGGCGGTGCCGCCGTGGGCCACCGCCACCCGCGTCCAGGAGCGGGCCGGGATCTGGAGGATGGCGCTGGTGGTGACCGGCGGCGGGATATCGGTGGTGGCGGGGCGTGCGACCGCGCGCGGGGCGGGAGGGGTTGGGCGGGAGGGGATGCCGTTGCGCAGGGCGCGGGCGGTGCCGCCCAGGACGGTGGCCCACTGGCGGCGGGCGTCGGCCCAATCCGAGTGTCCGGCAACGGGCGCCGCGAGGGGTGTGCCGGCCAAGGCGTGATCGACGGCGAGCGCCAGGGCGCGGCCGTCGGCCAGGGCGTGCGAGCAGGTCAGTGAGAGCAGGCAGCCGCCGTCGGTGAGGGGGGCGGCGGACAGCCGCCAGCCCGGACCGAATTCCGGATCGAGATCCCCGGCCTGGCCGTCGGCCCAATCCAGCAGTGCGGCAGGGGCAATCGGCTGTGCGGCGATCAGCAGCGGATGCGCCTGGGTGTTCGGCCGCCAGCGCGGGCGGGCGCCGGGCACCCGTGCGCGCACGACGCGGCGGCCCAGCGGTCCGATGCGCAGCCGGTTGTGAATGCCCCGCAGCAGCTTCTCGTCGAGCGGGTCGGCGGTACGCCACAGCCCCTGCAGGGCGATCGGGGTGCCCATGCCCCGATGCGCCCGCAGGAAGATCTCGTCCACCACGCTCAGCCGATTCATCAGAGGGGCAGCGTACTGCGCCGCCTGTCGTCAGGCCGGGCGGCCGTGGCGGCCTGCGCCTGAAGCGAAGCGTTGCGCGCCGTCCAGGGCCCCGTCCATGAGGGCCTTGACGCCGTGCTTCAGTTCGTTGGCGATGGCGGCGGGTTCGTCCAGGCCGTCCTGTTCCAGCACCGACATGCGGTCGGAGCGCAGACAGGTCTGCGGGAGGGCGGACAGTTCGGCGGCGAGTTCCTCGGCGGCGCGGCGGGATTCGCCGGCCGGGACGACACGGTTGACGAGGCCGATCTGGAGCGCCTCGGTGGCGCCCACCGCGCGGCCGGTGAGAATGAGATCCATGGCGCGGCCGGTACCGATGATGCGGGGCAGGCGCACGGTGCCGCCATCGATGAGCGGCACGCCCCAGCGGCGGCAGAAGACGCCGAAGGTGCTGTCCTGCTCGGCGATTCGCATATCGCACCACAGCGCCAGCTCCAGGCCGCCCGCCACGGCGTAACCGGAGACGGCGGCGATGACGGGTTTGGACAGCACCATGCGGGTGGGGCCCATCGGCCCGTCGCCGTCCTCGGTGACCTGATTCGAGCGCTCGGTGCCGAGCGCTTTCAGGTCCGCGCCGGCGCAGAAGGTGCCGCCCTCGCCCCACAGCACCGCGACCGCGGCGGTCGGGTCGGCGTCGAATTCGCGGAAGGCCTCGGCCAGCGCCGCGGCGGTGGGTCCGTCGACCGCATTGCGGGCCTCCGGGCGGTGCAGGATCACGGTGGTCACGGGGCCGTTGCGTTCGACTCGTACGCTCACGACCCCGACCATACGCCGTAAATCGAATAAGCGGAGCGGCGCGGAGCGTCTCGGTTGAGGGTGGCGGTAGGCGACGGGTGGGCGTTGCGTCAAGAAATGAATTCGTGATTCACTTCTTGCGTGGCCTACCGCAGAACCCCTGCTGTCCAGGCCCGCCTCGACGCCCAGGCCGGGTCGATCGTGCGGGCGGCGATGACCGTGCTCTCCCGGGACGGGTTCGCCGGACTGTCCATGGCCGCCGTCGCCGCCGAGGCGGGCGTGGCCACCGGCACCGTCTACAAGAACTTCAGCGGCAAGTCCGAGCTGGTGACCGCCGTGTTCCGCGAGGTCGTCACCCGCGAAGTGGCCGCGGTGGCCGTGGCGGGCGGCGTCGCCGCCGATGCGTCCGCCGCCGAACGCGGTGTGGTGGAACGGGTCACGGCCGCCGTGGAGACCTTCGCCGGCCGCGCGCTCAAGAACCCCAAGCTCGCCTACGTGCTGCTGGCCGAACCCGTGGACACCGCGGTCGACACCGAACGCCTGCGCTTCCGCCGGGCCTTCGCCGAGACCTTCGAATCCGCCATCGCCGACGGCGTCGCCAATGGCCAACTGCCGCCGCAGGATCCGCGCACCAGCGCCGCCGCCCTGGTCGGCGCCATCGGCGAGGTGCTGGTCGGCCCGCTCGCCGAACAGGTGGACAGCGAATCGGTGGTGCCCGAACTCGTCGCCTTCGCCCTGCGCGCACTCGGCGTACCTCAGAAATAGGAGTCCCCATGCACACCCACGACGTGTTCAATCAGGTGCCGGACATCGTCCCCTTCGACAATTCCCGCAATCCCGCGCTCCTGGAGGGCCTGCGCCGGGAGGGCGCGGGCTGGGCCGAGGCCGAGCTGCGCGAACTCGGCGCCCTCGCCGGCGGCGCGCGGGCGCAGGAATGGGGACGGCTGGCCAATGACCACCCGCCGAAGCTCGTCACCCACGACCGCTACGGCCATCGCGTCGACGAGGTGGAGTTCCACCCGCACTGGCACGATCTGATGGAAGTGGCTGTGCGACACGGCCTGCACGGTGCGCCGTGGCAGGACGACCGCCCCGGTGCGCATGTCGCCCGCGCCGCCAAGTTCTACACCTGGGGCCTGGCCGATGCCGGCCACATGTGCCCGATCTCCATGACCTACGCCGTGGTGCCCGCCCTGCGCCACAATCCGGAGCTGGCCGCGAAATACGAGCCGCTGCTGGCCTCCCGCGTCTACGACTACGGACTGCGGGAACCGTCCGGCAAGGCCGGTCTCATCGCCGGCATGTCCATGACCGAGAAGCAGGGCGGCTCCGACGTCCGCGCCAATACCACCACGGCCACACCGCAATCCGATGGCACATACCGGATCGTGGGCCACAAGTGGTTCACCTCCGCGCCCATGTCGGACATGTTCCTGACCCTGGCGCAGGCCCCGGGCGGCCTGTCCTGCTTCCTGCTGCCGCGGGTGCTGCCCGACGGCAGCCGCAATCCCCTGCGCCTGCAACGGCTCAAGGACAAGCTGGGCAACAAGTCCAATGCCTCCTCGGAGATCGAGTACGAGAACGCGATCGGCTGGCTGGTCGGCGCGGAGGGCGCGGGCGTGAAGACCATTATCGAGATGGTCAATATGACCCGCCTGGACTGCGTGATCGGCTCGGCCACCGGTATGCGCGCCGGCGTGGTGCACGCGGTGCATCACGCCCGGCACCGGAAGGCCTTCGGCGCCAACCTCATCGATCAGCCGGCCATGCGCAATGTGCTGGCCGATCTGGTGATCGAATCCGATGCCGCCACCACGGTCATGATGCGGCTGGCCGGCGCCACCGATCGCGCCGCCACTGATGCGGCCGAGGCGGACTTCCGCCGCATCGCGCTGGCGGTCACCAAGTACTGGGTCTGCAAGCGCGCCCCCGCGCACGCCGCCGAGGCCCTGGAATGCCTGGGCGGCAATGGATATGTGGAGGAATCCGGGATGCCGCGGCTGTACCGGGAGGCTCCGCTCATGTCCATCTGGGAGGGCTCGGGCAATGTGGCGGCGCTGGATGCCTTGCGCGCCATGGGCCGTCAGCCCGAAACCGTCGAGGCCTTCTTCGCCGAGGTGTCCCTGGCCCGCGGCGCGAACAGCCGCCTGGACGCCGCCATCGATCGGATCGGCAAGGAGCTCACCGATCTCGGCGAGATCGAATACCGCGCCCGGCGCGTGGTCGAGCTGATGGCGCTGGTGCTGCAGGGTTCGCAGCTGGTCCGCCACGGTCACCCGGCGGTGGCGGACGCCTTCTGCGCCACCCGGTTCGGCGGCGACTGGGGCATCGCCTTCGGTACCCTGCCCACCGGCGTCGACACCGCGGCCATCCTGGAGCGCGGCTACGTCGCCTGACGGCCTTCGGACTGGCACGACATTCTGGAACGTGTTCTACTCCTGGTATTCGACCGAACCGACAGGGGGTTTGCAGGGTGAACGCGAGCAGGGGTCCGCTGGAAGGCATTCGGGTCGTCGAGCTGGCGAGCATCGGACCCGGTCCGCATGCCGCGATGATGCTGGCGGACCTGGGCGCCGATGTGGTGCGGGTGCAGCGGCCCCAGGATGCGACGGCCTTCCAGGCGCAATTGCGCGGGCGCACGCTCACCACGGCCGATCTGAAGAATCCCGCGGATGTGACGGCCGTGCTGGCGCTGATCGAGAAGGCCGATGTGCTGATCGAAGGCTATCGGCCGGGCGTGGCCGAACGCCTCGGCCTCGGCCCCGCTATCGCGCTGGAGCGCAATCCGCGGCTGGTCTACGGCCGCATGACCGGCTGGGGTCAGGAGGGCCCGCGGGCGCAGCGGGCCGGGCACGACATCAACTACATCGGCCTCACCGGGGCGCTGAACGGCATCGGCCGCAAGGGCGAACGGCCGGTGCCGCCCATCAACCTGCTCGGCGACTACGGCGGCGGATCGGTCTTCCTGGTGCTCGGCATCATGGCCGCGCTGCTGGAGCGGCAGCGCTCCGGACGGGGCCAGGTGGTGGACGCCGCCATGGTCGACGGCGTGCTCACGCTGGCGCACACCATGGTGTCGCTCAACCAGCTCGGCCTGTGGTCCGATGAGCGCGGCACCAATGTGCTCGATACCGGAATGGCCTGGTACGACACCTATGCGACCGCGGACGGCAAGCACATGGCCGTCGGAGCCTTCGAGCCGCAGTTCTACGCCGAACTGCTGCGAGTGCTCGAGCTGGACCCGGAAACCCTGCCCCAGCAGAATGATCGGGCCGGACAGGAAGTGCTGCGCAAGGTCTTCGCCGAGCGCTTCGCCGCCAAGACCCAGGCGGAATGGTCCGAACTCTTCGACGGCGTGGACGCCTGCGTCACACCGGTGCGCACCTTCAGCGAAGCGCTCACCGATGAGCATCTGACCGCGCGCGCCGCCCTGGTCGACGTCGGCGGCATCCGGCAACCCGCTCCCGCGCCGCGGTTTTCGCGCACCCCGCCGCCGGTCCCCGCACCCGCACCTGCCGCGGCCATTCCCATCGGGGACGTCTGGGCATAAGCGAAAGGCCGCCGGTACGAACGGATTCGTACCGGCGGCCGTGGGCGTGGTCTCTCGGCGGGGCTACAGCGCATCCAGATCGATGGTCTCGGCCATGAGCCGGTATCCGGCGTCATTGGGGTGCAAGTGATCTCCACTGTCATATACGGGCGCGAGGATCTCCGGATTGCTCGGATCCGCCAGTGCCGCAGCCCAATCCACCACCGCGTCGTACTCGCCGGAGGTGCGGATCCAGTCGTTCACGGCATGCCACTTGGCGGCCGCGCGGGCGCTGTAGTGATCCGAACCGCCCAGCGGCAGCAGGGTCGCCCCCACGACCCGCACGCCCACGGCCCGCGCCTGGGCGATCAGGGTGCGGTAGCCCGCGATGATCTGCTCGGCGGAGACATCCGGGCCGGGCTGGTAGGTGGGCTGCTCCGGCGCCTCGCTGAATCCGATGTCATTGACTCCCTGGAGCAGGATCACGGTGCGCACGCCGGGCTTGTCGAGCACATCGCGCTGGAAGCGGACCGTGGAACGTTCGCCGTACCAAGCGGAATCATTGAGCACCAGATTGCCGCCGATTCCGAGGTTCAGCACCGCGCGCTGCCGGTTCGCGGCCGCCAGCCGATCGGCCAGCGCATCGGGCCAGCGCCGGTTCGCGCCCGGGGTGGCACCGAATCCATCGGTAATGGAATCGCCGAAGGCGACCACGGTGTCGTCGCGCGGGGCAGCACCCGCGACCTCGACATCGGTGAGGTAGTACCAGGAATTGGTGCGTTCGGTGAAAGCCGTTGCCGCCGGGTCGGAGAGATGATCACCGATAGCCCGGTAGCTGTCGGTCCAGGCCTGGGAGTGGAAGGTGGCCGGTCCGGTGGTGCCCTTCAGATACACGGTCACCGCCACCGAATCCAGCGCGTCCACCGGCAATCGCACCGCGTCGCTGGCGATCTCCTCGCCGGCGGGGATGACCGCGGCGGCATCGTCATCGAAGGTCAACGCCCGCACCGATTCCGGATGCACTTCGGCGCCTTGCTTCGCCTCCGCGATGGTCGCGCCGGTGATCTCCAGCGGGCCGGCGCCGAACCGGTTGGACAGCTTGATGCGCACGCTGTCGCCGCCATTGGTGACCCGGACGACCTGGCGCAGCGTCTGATCGGAGAAACCCGCTTCGGACCAGTTCGGCCCGAATCCGGTGCTCGGGCGCTGTGCCGCCGCGGACCAGGCGGCCGACCACGCGGGACCGGTGGCGGGTTGTTCGGCGTCGATGGCGTACGCCGCCCCGGCGACGAGGGTGAACGCTGCCACGGCAGCGGCGGCGACGGCGTGCTTCGAAATCTTCATGACTCCATTAACGGAACTATAGTTCCGTTAATTCCCGCCGGATTGAATGTGAAGTAGATCGCTAGCCGATCAGCGCCAGGGTCGCGTCGTGCTGCGGGGCGTCCAGAAGGTCGGTGACGGAGCCGGATTCGACGATCCGGCCGGATTCCAGCACCGACATGCCGGTGCAGTAGCGCGCGACCAGGCCCATGTCGTGGCTGATCACCAGGAGGGCGAGACCGTGCTCGCGGCGGAGGCGGTCGAGCAGGGCCATGATGGCCTCGGCCGTGGCGGGGTCCAGCGCCGAGGTGATCTCGTCGCAGACCAGCAGCGCCGGATTCGTGGTGAGGGCGCGCGCGAGGGCCACGCGCTGCCGCTGCCCGCCGGAGAGCTCGTGCGGATACCGCTGGGCGAGTTCGGGATCCAGCTCGACGGTCCGCAGCGCCGCGGCCACATCCGGGGCCTTGCGCAGCGTCTGGGCGACCGTGCGACGGGGATTCAGCGAACCCGTGCTGTCCTGCGGTACGAAGCCCGCACGCCCGGCGATCTCGACGGATCCGCCCGCGGTGCGCTGCAATCCGACAATGGCGCGCGCCAAGGTCGATTTGCCCGCACCGGACGGGCCGACGACGGCAATCGCTTCCCCGGCGTCGACGGCCAGATCGATGCCTTCGAGCACTGCCCGGCGGTCCCGGATGACCCGTAGATCGGCCACGGTCAGCACTGCTTCCGGCGACTCCCGGAATGACGAGGGTGATGACGAAGGCGAGGGCGAGGGTGAAGGCGAGGGCGTTGTCGACGAGCCGAGTGCGCGGACCTCGTCGGCGATTTCGTGGAGTATGTCGTGATGGTGGCCCGAGACGATGAGAGTCGTTCCGTCCTCGGTGACCATGGTGCGCAGCAGCCGCGCGATCGAGCGTTGCAGGCGGCCGTGCAGGCCCGCGAAGGGCTCGTCGAGGATGAGCACGGGGGTGCGGCGGGCCAGGGCGCGCGCCAGGGCGACCCGGCGCTGTTCGCCGCCGGAGAGTTCGGCGGGGCGGCGGCGCAGGTAGGAATCGGGGAGCTCGACGGCGGCCAGGGCCTGTTCGGCGTGCGCCGGTTCGGCGCATTCGGTGAGCAGGGCGCGGACCCGCATGGTGGGGTTGAGCGCGGCGGCGGGGTCCTGGCCGGTGTAGGTGATGTGGTGCCGCCGGAAGGCGCGCAGCGCCTGGGGATTCAGGGTCAAGGGACTGTGGTCTCCCACCCGCACCGAGCCCGAGACGACCGCCGCCGCGGGCACGTGGCCCAGCAGCGCGCGCAGCAAGGTGGACTTGCCGCACCCGGAGGGGCCGGTGAGTGCGGTCAGCGTGCCGGGACGGGCGCGCAGCGAGATCGGTTGCAAGAGCGCGGCTCCGCCCGGCGCGGTGACGGCGAGGTCGGTGATCTCGATCATGGACGAGGCTCCTGCGTCCGGCGGGCGGCCGGGGCGCCGAGGCGGCCCACGGCGGATGCGGTGACGTTCACGCCGACCGCGACAACGGCGATGGCCAGGCTCGGAGCCAGCACCGCCCACGGGTTGAGCAGCATGCCGGAGGCGTTCTCGCGCACCATGATCGCCCAATTGGCCGCGCCCAGGCTGCCGGGCAATTGTAGGAAGGCGGCGGCGGAGACCACATAGATGCCCACCACGAATCGCAACCCCAGCTGGGCGAAACACAATTCCCGCATATTGGGCAACATTTCGCGGAACACGATGTGCGTGGTGGATTCTCCGCTCACCCGTGCCGCCTCGACATAGCCGGTGGCCGCCACGCCCGCAGCGGCCGCGGTGAAAACCCTGGTGCAGTAAGGAATCCCGAACAGCACCGCGACCGCGATCACGCCGAGCACACCCGACTCCGGCCAGGAGAGCATGACCAGCAGCACGCCCAGTACCGGCGGCAGCAGCACCGCCAGATCGGCGCAGCGCTCGACCACGATCCCGGCCCTCGGCCGCAGGGCCGACACCGCGCCGAGCACGCTCGACGGCACCGTGACCACGAGTGCGATGACCGCTGCCAGCACGATCAATCCCCACCCGCCGTGCAGCAATTGCGTGAACACATCGCGCCCCAGCCGGTCGGTTCCCAGCCAGGCGGCGGCGCTCGGCTGCGCGAACGGCAGGCCCACCCCGGCCCCGGGATCGCGCCCGGCCAGCCAGGGGCCGGCCAATGCCGGCAGGATCACTGCCACCGCGGGCAGGGCCCGCCACCACAGTCGAGTCATCGGCGGGTCCGATCGCCGGGTGGCGCGGTGGAATCGGCCGTCGCGCCCACGCCGGCCGGTGCTCCGTTCAGATCGCCGCGCACCATCGGCGGCGTGGACCGGACTGGTCCTCGCCATCCCGGCTCCCGGTTCCGGATGCCGCGCACCGACCAATTGCGGATCGCGTCGGCGACGAGCAGCACGGCCATGATGACGGCGCCGGTGACCGCGGTGACGGCGGCAGCGACGGCGGTATCGCGCTCGGACACCGAACCCGCCAGCAGCGCCCCGAGCCCCGGGTAGTTGAAGAGGGTTTCGACCACCAGCGCGCCGCCCAGGATCATGCCGATGGTTGTCGCGAAGGAGGCCGCGATGGTCGGCAGGGCAACGGGCGTGATGTGGCGCAGCATGATCCGGACCGGGGACAGCCCGGCCAGTTGCGCGTGCTCGACATGCGGCGTGCGGGCTGCATCGGCCAGTGCGCTGCGAATCACCCGGGTATTCCAGCCGATCTGGGGCAGCGCCAGGGCGAGCACGGGAAGGACCAGCATGTCGGCACTGGCCGGATAGCCGGATGAGTCCACCACGGTCACCGCCGGCAGCCAGCCGGTGGCCACCGCGAACACCGCGATCAGCAGGGCGGCGACCACGAATTCGGGGAGTGCCACCACCGTGGTGGTGACGGGCTGCAGGAGGCGCGCCGCGATGCCGGAAGGCCGTGCCGCCCAGACCATTCCGGCCGCGAGCGACGCGATGACGGTGAGCGTGAAGGCGATGCCGCCGAGCAGCAGCGTCGCGGGGGCGGCGGCCGTCAGCAGATCGTTGACCGAGCGCCCGGTGGCGGTGACGCCGAAGTCGCCGGTCGCCACGCCGGAGATCCAGTCCCAGAAGCGCACCGGCAGCGGCCGATCCAGGCCGAGCTCACGGCGTTTGGCGGCGAGCAGTTCCGGATCGGCATTGCGGCCGAGGGCGGCGCGCGCCGCGTCGCCCGGGAGCAGGGCGACCGCGGCGAACACCAGGGCCAGCAGCGTGACCAGCAAGGCCAGCCGCCGCGCCACCAGTCCCGCGAACCCGATCACGCCAACCAGGTCCGTTCCAGCTGCATGCGGCCGAATCCGCCCAGCGTGGGCAGATCGCGGACACGGGAGGAGGCCACGTCGATACCGTCGCCCATGCCCCACACCAGGTACCCGCCGCGGTCGTACTGGATGCGCTGCAGGGCCTTGCAGGCGGCGGTGAGGTCCGCGTCATTGCCCGCGGCCAGGGCGGCGGCGGTCTTGGCGTCGAATTCCGGGTCGCGGAAGGCGGTTTCATTGCGGCCGCTGGAGGACACCATGAGCTTGGACGCGTAGAACAGCGTGGAATCATTGGTGCCCCAGGACACCGTGTAGAGCGGGGCGTTCAGCCAGGTGCGGTCGTAGAACGTATTCGATTCCTGGACAACCACTTCCAGTTGCATTCCGGCTTCGCGAGCCTGTGCGGCAATGAGCTTGGCCGACTCCACCTCGCCGGGCGCCTCGGCCTTGGTGATCAGCTCGTAGGTGCGGCCGGTGTCGAAGCCGGCCTGCGCCAGCAGGGCGCGGGCGCGATCCAGATCGCGCTTGCGCTGCGGAATCGTCTTGTCGTAGCGGGGATCTCCGGTGCCCATGATGTCATTGGAGACTTCGCCGTAACCGGAATAGACCTGCGTGACCAGGGCGTCGCGGTCCACCGCCAGCCGCAGCGCCTCGCGCACCCGGGCGTCGGCGAACGGGCCGTCGGCGGTGCGCATGGCCAGCGACAGCGCGGTGTCGTTGGGGCGGCGGACCACCTGCAGGCCGCCGCGGCCCTCGGCGGTGCGGCCCGCGATCGCGCCCACATTGGAGGCCAGATCGATCTGCCCGCCGATGACCGCGTTGGAGAGCGCGTCGACGCTTTCGAACAGCGTCACCTCGATGGCGTCCAGCTTGGCCTTGGGCCCGTGCCAGTCGTCATTGCGCACCAGGCGGGCATTGCCCTGCCGGTAGGACTCGAGCTTGAACGGCCCGGTGCCGATCGCCTGGGTGAAGTCCGTGGTGCCCTGTTTGACGGTGAAGGTCATCAACCGGGTGAGCAGCGGAATCTGGGTGTTGGGCGCGGCCAGGCTCAGCACGACCTTGTTCGCGCCGTCGGCGGCGATGTCCTCCGGCTCGGCCACCGGCATCTTGGATTCGCCGCCGATCTCGCGCAGCCGCCGCAGCGACCACACCACATCGTCTGCGGTCACCGGGGACCCGTCGTGGAAGCGGGCCCCGTCGGCGAGAGTGAAGGTCCAGCGCGTCTGCTCCGGATTGGACTCCCACGAAGAGGCCAGGCGCGCAGCCACATTCGGATCGGCGCCCGGCACCGTCAGCGCGTCGTAGACCAGCGAGATGATCAGGAAGTCGCTGTCGTTGGGGATATTGGCGTGCGGATCCTGCTCGAGCTTGGACACCCGCCCCAGCGCCCCGACCCGCAGCGTGCCGCCGCCGGAGGAATCCTTGGCGCAGGCGGCGAGCAACAGCATGGCACCCAATCCCGCACCGGCTCGCAGTATTTGACGTCTGGTCGCCGTCACAATCGGACCCTCTCGACAATTCGGATAGCTCGCACCGCACCGCTGTGCGTGAGCGGAGGCTACCCTAACTATGAAGTCCCGTGGTTGCCAGCGACAAGAACCATTGCGATCGAGCCCGCCCTTTGCCCGCGTGTCCGGCGGTAATAGCGTGGTCGTATGTCTCGTGCAACGACGTCCGGCCAGTGGCCGCAGCCGAGCGAGGACGGGCTCACGGTGGTCATCGCGGGCGGCACCGGCGCGCTGGGCCGGATTCTCGCCGCCGATCTGGCCCGCCGTGGGCATCGGGTCGGCATTCTCACCCGTCGCATCGATCCCGCCCTGCCCTACGAGCAGTACGAATGGGATGGCAAATCGGTTGGTGACTGGGTTGCCGCTCTGCGCAATCCCGGTCGCACCGCGCTGATCAACCTGGCGGGCAAGCTGGTCGACTGCCGGCCCACCGAGCGCAATATCGCCGAACTGCGCAGCAGCCGGGTCGATTCGACCGCTGCCCTGGTGGCCGCGGCCAAGACGCTGGACCGGCCGCTGGACTACTGGGTGCAGGCCAGTACCACCGCCATCTGGGGCGATGCCGGTGAAACCCGCTGCACCGAGAGCACTCCGCTGCCCCGGCCGGGGCTGCCGCAGATGACCGGGGTCGCGCGGCCCTGGGAAGAGGCCTTCGAGGGCGCGAATGCCACGCATCGCACCATCCTGCGCACCTCGATCGTGCTGGACCCCGATGCTCCCGCCCTGAAGCGGCTGGTCGCCCTCACCAAAGCGGGCCTGGGCGGCAGTGTGGGCAATGGCCGTCAGTGGGTCAGCTGGATTCACCTCGAAGACTGGCTGGCCATTGTGCGCGCCGCCCTGGGGCTGGATCCGCGGGTCACGCTGCCGAACGGAATCGTGGTGGCCGCCACCGATTTCCCGGTCCGCAATGCCGAGCTCATGACCGCGTTGCGCCGCCGCTTGCACCGGCCGTGGTCGCCGCCCACCCCCGCGCCCGTGCTGGCGCTCGGCGCGATAGTCCTGCGTACCGATCCGGCGCTCGGGCTGACCGGCCGCCACGCCACCTCGGAGGTATTGGGCCCGGCCGGATTCCGGTTCCGTTATCCGACCCTCGACGAGGCGCTCGCGGATCTGCTGCCGGATTCATAACCGCTGGTTATGCAAGCAGGTATTGGTGGCGGTCGGCGGCGTCGGCAAGGCTGGAATCGAGGGCGGGACCACCGCCGGAAGCCAACCGAGAGATTGTCATGTTCGTCGCCTATGTCGTCGTTGCCGCGATCACCGTCCTGATCAATACCGCCGAGGCCGTGGCCAACTACGCCGAGCATCCGGTCGTGCTGCGGAATATGGACGAGGTGCGGGTGCCGCGGCCGCTGCTGCCGCTGCTGGCCACCATCAAGGCCGCCGGATCGATCGGAATCATTGCCGGGCTGCTGTGGTGGCCGGCGCTGGGGATCGCGGCCGCGGCCGGATTCACGCTGTTCTACGTGCTCGCCGTGGCGCGGCACATCCAGACCGGGGTGCTGCACAATATCGCCTTCCCGATCTTCTTCCTCGCCACCGCCGCGGGCACCGTCGCGCTCGGCCTCGCGCACTGAGCCACTGCGGCTCCCCGTGAGCCGGGTCACGGACCCGGGAACTACCGGCACCAGAAATGGGGGCATATGCCCGATACCCCGGCCGGGCCCGGGTCCATAGCGTTCTTCGCATGATTCAGCACCACATCGTCGTACTCGGCGGCGGCTACGCGGGCATGATGTGTGCGCTGCGACTGGACCGGCGGCTGCGCCATCGCGACGATGTGCACATCACGCTGGTGAACCCGTCGCCGAGATTCACCGAGCGGCTGCGGACCCATCAACTGGCGGCGGGGCGGCGGCCGGCGGAGCACCGGATCGAGGACCTGCTCGAACCCACGGCGATCGAATTCATCTGCGGTACGGCCACCGTCATCGACACCGAGACGCGGATGATCGCCGTGGAGACCCTGGGCCAGAAACGGCATCTCGATTACGACGTGCTGGTGTACGCACTGGGCAGCATGGCCGACACCCGCGCGGTGCCGGGCGCCGAACGGTACGCGCACACGCTGGACTCGCCGCAGCGCGCCGAACGGCTGGCGCACCGGCTCGGCGAACTCGGGGCGGGCGCGACCGTGACGGTCTGCGGCGGCGGGCTGACCGGGGTGGAAGGGGCCACCGAGATCGCGGAAGCCTACCCGCACCTGCGGGTTTCGCTGGTGAGCCGGGGCGAGCCGGCGGCGATGCTCGGGCCGCGGGCGCGCGGGCACGTGCGGGCCGCCTTCGACCGGCTGGGGATCACGGTGCACGACGGCTCCGTCACCAAGGTCTCACCGGTCGCGGTGGAACTGGACGGGGGCGAACCGCTGGGCTCCGATGTCACGGTGTGGACCGGCGGGGTGCGGGTGCCGGAGCTGGCGGCCGACTCCGGAATCGGCACGGACGAGCGGGGTCTGGTCACCGTCGATCCCACGCTGCGGGCCCGCACCCATCCGGACATCTACGCGATCGGCGACGCCGCCGCCATCCGGCAGCGCTGGGGCCAGTTGCACGGCACCTGCCAGAGCGCGCTCCCGGCGGGCGCGCACGCCGCCGACCAGATCGCGCGGGAACTGCGCGGGCTGGAGCCGAAACCGTTCCGGTTCGGGTACTTTCACCAGCCGGTCAGCCTCGGCCGCCGGGATGCGGTGATCCAATACGTGCACCAGGACGCCCGGCCCCGCCGGTTCGTGCTGACCGGCTCGCGGGCCGTGCGCTACAAGGAGTACGTCAGCGGGCGGCCGGTGCGGACCTATCGGAAGGTGCCGGGGCTGCTCGGCCTGCTGACCTCCTAGACCGCACCGAATACGGCCCGGCTCAGTCGAGTTCGAGGCGGGGCAGCTCCACCCGGCTCGACACGCCCAGCTTGCGGAAGGCCCGGGACAGATGGTGGCCCACCGTCTTCGGGCTGAGGAACAGCCGGGCCGCGATCTCCTTGTTGGTCGCGCCGGTCGCCGCCAGCCGCACCACCTGCAGCTCCTGCGGGCTGAGCGCCGCCGCCGGTTCGGGCCGGCTCTCCGGGACCGCGCCCGCGGCCCGCAATTCCTCCCGCGCCCGGCCCGCCCACAGGTGCGCGCCCAGCCGCTCGAAGGTGATCAGGGCGTCGCGCAGTTCGGCGCGGGCGTCGGCGGTGCGCCGCTCCCGGCGCAGCTGCTCGCCGTAGAGCAGGCCGGTGCGCGCCCGGTCGAACCAACGACCTTGGCGGGCATGCAATTCCATGGCCCGCGCGTAGGATCCGGGATCGTTGCCGAGCAGGGCCGTGGCCCGCAGCAGCAGCGCTTCGGCCCACGGCTCGCCCAGCGCGTCCGACCACAGTCGCAACTCCGCCAGCGCCGGCTCGGCGCGGCCGGGTTCATTGTTGCGGACGGCGGCCTCCACCCAATCCGCATAGGCCGCCAGCCATTGCGCGTGCCGGTTGGCGGGCGAATGCTCCAGCGCCTCCAGATGCTCCAGCGCCGCGCCATAGCGCCTGCGGCCCAGATCCAGCATGCCGAGCGCCCAGTCGAAGTAGCGCCGATGGACCAGGGTGTGCCCCGGTCGCGAGAGTCCGTCGCGGACCAGCCGCAGGCACCGCTCGTCGTCACCGGCGACAGCGGCCAGCATGGCGAGATTGGCGTCGGCGTGCATGATGCGCACCGGCTGATCGATATGCTCGGCGAGGCGGCGGCCCTCGGTGGAGAGGATCTCCGCCTCCCGGAACCGGCCGCTGATGAATTCCACCGTGCCCAGCCACAATTCGACTGCAGCCAGGAACCCCGGCCGCCCCCGGGTCCGGCAGTACTCCTCGAGCTCGGTGAGGATCTCCCGGCTGATATCCATATCGCCCAGCACGAGGGACTGGGTGGCCAGGACGAACCGGACCGCGGGTTCGCGATGCCGGATGTACTCCGGCAGGGCCACATTCCGCCGCAGCAGCGCGATGCCCGCGGTCGGATCGTCGGCGAACAGGGCCATGGTGGCCGCGAAGATCCGCAGATAGATATCGCGGTCGGTGCTGGGCGGCAGCTCCGCGAGCGCGGTGAGCGCGGTCCGGAACGTGTCCACATCGCCGATGGCCCAGGCGATCCGGCCCGCGTCCAGCAACAGGACGGCGGCCCGGTCGGGTTCCTTCGGCGCCGCGAGCGCCGCCGCGTCGAGCAGCAGCCGGTGCGCCGCCTCCGGTGCGCCGTTCTCCAATTCGATCGTCGCCAGCACCGCGCAGGTGCGGGCGCAGTACAGCCGTTCGGTGCTGTGCTGCCCGTCCTCGGCGGCCAGGCGCTCACCGAGCCGCCTGCCCTCGGCGGCCAGGCGCCGGGCGCGCGCGTACTGCCCGGCGGCCGCGGCGTTCTCGAGGGCGTGCACCAGCCGCCGCGCCCGCTCGGACCGGTCCGGGGTGAGCTGCGCGGCGCGTTCCCAGGCGCTGGCGGCGGCGCCGTGGCCGGTGCGCTCGCCCGCCCGTTCGGCGGCGGATTCCAGTGCGGCCGCGACGGTTTCATCCGGTTCGGTGGCCGCGGCGGCGCGATGCCAGGCGCGGCGGTCCGGATCGAAGAGCAGGGTGTCGGCAATGGCGGCGTGCACGGCGCGGCGCTGGGCGTCGGTGGCGCTGCGATAGGCGGCCGCGCGCATGAGCGGATGCCGGAACCACACGTTCTGCCCCGAAACGCTCAGCATGGCGGCGCGTTCGGCCTCCGCCAGGGCGCGCGCGTCGTGGCCGAGCGCGGCCAGCACCCGCAGCACCAGTCCCAGATCGCCGGTTTCGTCGGCCGCGGCCACCAGCAGCGCCAGCCGGGCCGGCTCCGGCAGGTCGGCGATATGGCCCTGATACCCCGACCGCAGCCGATCCGGCAGATCGAGCGGGCCCACCGGTGGGGCCTCCAGATTCATGCCCGGCAGTTCCAGCAGGGCCAGCGGATTGCCCGCGGATTCGGCCACCACCCGATCCCGGAGCTCCAGGGGCAGCTCCGGAATCCGCTCCGCCAGCAGGGCTCTCGCCTCGTTGGGCGCGAGCGGGGCGGGCTGCAGCCGCGGCACCCCGGGCGCCTCGAAATCCGGGCGGCCCGCGAACAGCATGACGAGACCCTCGTCGCCGAGGCGGCGGGCGGCGAAGAGCAGGGCGTCGGCGGAGGGCTGATCCAGCCACTGCGCGTCATCGACGAGGCACACCACCGGGCCCTCGGCCGAGAACTCCGACAACAGCGTCAGCGTCGCCAGGCCGATCAGGAAGCGCTCGGCGTGCTCGGCGGTCTCCTCCATGCCGAGCGCGACGCACAGCGCCCGGCGCTGCGGATCCGGCAGCACGTCCTTGTGCTGCAGGACCGGGGCCAGCAACTCCCGCAGCCCCGAGAAGGGCAGCTCGGTCGGGCACTCCACACCCGTGCAGCGCAGCACCCGCCACGCCGGGTCCGCCAGCTCCGCCGCGCGCTCCAGCAACGCGGACTTCCCTTCGCCCGCACCCGCGATGATCGCCAGCGCACCACTGTGTCCCGCGGCGGCGCCGGACATCAGACTGCTGATCCGCCGCTCTTCCTCCAACCGGCCGTACAGCATCGTTCGAACTTAGCGGCCCGGATCGGCGGCGCGGAAATCCCTTGTGACCTGGGTCATCAGGCCACATCGCCGATCGCGAGCCGAGCCAGTTCGACTCGGCTCTTGACGCCCAGTTTGGGAAAAGCCCGATATAGGTGGTGGCCCACGGTTTTCGGGCTCAGGCACAGCTGCGCGCCGATCTCGTTATTGGTCGCGCCCCCGGCGGCCAGGCGGACCACCTGGAGTTCCTGCGGTGTGAGCAGGTTCATCGGGTCGACGGATCCGGTAGGCGAGTGGCCCGCGGCACCCTCCGGGCCCGGCGGTGTCTCGGCGGGGCGGCGCTGATCACCGCCCGCCGCACGCAATTCGGCTCGTGCGCGTTCCGACCAGGGTTGCGCGCCCAGGCATTCGAAGGTGGCCGCCGCCGATTCGAGCCGGGTGCGGGCATCCAGCTGCCGGCGCTCGCGGCGCAGCCATTCGCCGTACAGCAGTTCGGTTCTGGCGTGATCGAAGCGGCGGTGCGCGGCGGCGTGCACCTTCAGCGCCTGCTCGAAGAGTTCGGCGTCACCGGCGAGCTGGGCCTCGCAGCGCAGCAGCAGCCCGCGCATCCATGGATTTCCGGCGGCCTCGGTGTAGCGGCGCAGGATATCGAGCGGTTCGGCCGCGCGCTCGGGTTCCCGCAGCCGCAGCGCGGCCTCCACCCGATCCGCCAGCAGGTGCGGCCACTGGCCCAGCGGCCGGTGCGGGCTGTAGCCGAGCGCCTCACCGCGATGCACCGCGGCCTCGTAACGGCCCTGCGCGAGATCCAGCAGCAGCAGCGCCCATTCGCCGTGCGCGGCGTCGACGGTGTTCACATCCGGGCGGGCCCGTCGCAGCAACCGGTCGGACAGGGCCCGGCAGCACTCCTCGTCACCGCGCAGGGCGGCCAGCACCGCGAGCACGGATTCGGCCTGCCGCACCCGATTCGGCTGCGCGGTGCTCTCGGCGATCCGCAGCGCCTCCAAGCCGGTGGCCCGCGCCTCCCGGAAATGACCGAGCAGCAGCTGCATGGTGGCGCGGGAGGCGTGCACGGCGGGCAGCCGGCCCACCATGCCGAGCCGCCCGTATTCGGCGGCCACGTCGGTCAGCAGGTCGTTGGCGTCCTCGGTATCGCCGGCCAGCGCGCACAGCAGCGCCAGCAGGAACCGGGCCGCGGGATCGGAGGTGCCGCGCGCGGCGGCGACGCCACCGCGAATCAACCGCACCCCGGCGTCCAGCTCCATGGCGTAGAGCCGGTTCGGGCCCTCCACCGCCGCCAGCAGCGGCGCCCACGAATCATCCAGGGCCAGTGCGGAAAGGCGTTCGTGCGCCAGCTGCGCGCCCGCCAGATCGCCCACCGTCCACGCCGCGCGGGCGGCGTCCATGAGCGCCAGGGCGGCGCGCTCGGGATCCGCCTCGGCGAGTTCCGCCGCGGTGGCCAGCCACGATTCGTAGGCGGTGGCGAGAGCGCCGTTCTCGAAGGCGATGTGGGCGCGCAGATTTCGCAGGCGCGCCCGATCGGCGGTATCGAGGGCGGTGGTGTCGATGCGATCGGCCACGGCAATGGCCTGCTCCGGCCGCCCGGCCACGAACAGCGACGCCGCGGCGCGGGTCAGGCGGCGGGCCTGGCGGAACCGGTCCGGGGTGAGCCGGGCGGCGCGCTCGAGGGCGGAGGCGGCCGCGCCGTACGCGGCCCGGTGATAGGCGCGCTCGGCCGCGGCCTCCAGTGCGGCGGCGACCCTTTCCTCCGGCACCGGGGTCGCGAAGGCCAGATGCCAGGCGCGGCGGTCCGGATCGTCCTCGCCGAGCGCCTCGGCAATGGCCGCGTGCGCCGCGAGACGCTGGGTGAACGGGGCGAGCTGATAGGCGGCGGCGCGTTTGAGCGGATGCCGGAAGGCCACCGTCGACCCGGAAATCGTGATCATGCACGAGTCCACGGCCGCGGTCAGCGCCTCCTCGCCCTGATCCAGGCGGGCCAGCGCCGCGCGCACCACCGCCACATTCCCGGTCTCCTCCGCGGCCGTGACCAGCAGCGCCCAGCGCGCCGAATCCGGCTGTGCGGCAATATGCTCCGCATAGCCCGAGCGCAGCCGCTCCGGAATCGGAAGGGGGCCGACCGCGCACTGCAGGTCCATGCGCGGCAATTCCACGACGGCCAGCGGATTTCCGGCCGCCGCGGCCAGCACCCGGTCCCGCATTTCCTGGGGCAGTTCCGGGAACCGGTCGCACAGCAGCGCCCGGGAATCGTCGGCGCTCAGCGGCGTCAGCCGCAGCTGCGGCGCCACCGGACCGACCCGGCGCGGGTCCGGGCCGGTCATCTCCGGGCGCGTGCCGAACAGCAGCACCGCCGACTCCTCCCCGAGGCGGTGCGCGGCGAAGCGCAGGGCATCGGCGGAGGAGCGGTCCAGCCATTGCGCGTCATCGATCAGGCACAGCGTCGTCCCGGTCGCGGCGAGCTCGGCCAGCAGCGAGATTGTCGCCAGCCCCACCGTGAAACGGTCGGCCGCGGCCTCGGCGGACAGGCCGAACGCGGCGCGCAGCGCCTGCCGGTGCGCGTCGGGCAGCGCGTCCATCCGATCCAGTACCGGGCGCAGCAGCGATTGCAGCCCGGCGAAGGGCAGTTCCGATTCCGATTCCACCCCGGCGCAGCGCAGGATCTGCCCGGGCGCGGACGGCAGCGCGGCGGCGGCGTCCAGCAGCGCCGTCTTGCCCTCACCGGCATCGCCGACGATCACCATGGCCGCGCTGCGCCCGGACGCGGCGGCCTCGAACAGCGCGCCGATGCGGCGCAGCTCCTCAGCTCGGCCGTACAACATGAGCGCCAACGTGATTCAGACCGATCCTGGACATGGGTCGCGCGTCTGTTCCGTTTCTCACATCAGGGCGATCGTTCGGGACCGGGTGTCACGTTTCATCGGTCCGAATTGTCTAGGGGTCAGCAGGTCTTCGCCTGCGCTCGATCCGCAAGGAGGATGACGATGGCCCTGGCCGACGCCACCGACCAGAGGTATCACCTGGCTGCCGGTGTCAAACGATCCATCAACAAGGTCTTTCCGACGCACTGGTCGTTCCTGCTCGGGGAGATCGCGCTCTACAGCTTCATCATCCTGCTGCTGTCCGGGGTGTACCTGACGCTGTATTTCGACCCGTCCATGAGCGAGGTCGTCTATCAGGGCGCGTATCAGCCACTGCGCGGGGTGACCATGTCCCGCGCCTACGAGACGGCGCTGAACATCTCCTTCGAAGTGCGCGGCGGCCTGTTCGTGCGGCAGGTGCACCACTGGGCCGCGCTCATGTTCGCGGCCTCGATCATCGCGCACATGCTGCGGATCTTCTTCACCGGCGCGTTCCGCAAACCCCGCGAGGGCACCTGGGTGCTCGGCGCGCTGCTGCTCATCCTGGCCATGTTCGAGGGGTTCTTCGGCTACTCGCTGCCCGACGACCTGCTCTCCGGCACCGGACTGCGGGCGGCCTTCTCCGGAATCACCATGGGAATCCCGGTGATCGGCACCTGGCTGCACTGGCTCATGTTCGGCGGCGACTTCCCCGGCACCATCATCCTGCCGCGGCTCTACATCACCCATGTGCTGCTGTTCCCCGGGATCATGCTGGCCTTGATCGCGGCGCACATCGGGCTGGTCTGGTATCAGAAGCACACCCAGTTCCCCGGACCGGCGCGCACCGAGCGGAATGTGGTGGGGGCGCGCATCGTTCCGGTGTTCTCTCTCGACCAGGGCGCCTTCTTCGCGTTCACGCTGGGCACCATCGCGCTCCTGGGCGGGCTGTTCCAGATCAATCCCATCTGGAATCTGGGTCCCTACAACCCGTCCCAGGTCTCGGCCGGCTCCCAGCCCGACTTCTACATGATGTGGACCGACGGCCTGGCGCGGCTCATGCCGCCGTGGGAGATCTACATCGGCAACTACACCGTGCCCGCATCGACCTGGGTGGCCCTGCTCATGGGCCTGTTCCTGGCGGTCATCGTGGTCTACCCGTGGATCGAGAAGCGGCTGACCAAGGACACCGCCCACCACAACCTGCTGCAGCGGCCGCGCGACGTGCCGGTGCGCACCGCCCTCGGCGCCATGGCCCTCACCCTGTACCTGGTACTCACCCTGGCCTGCGTCAACGACATCATCTCCCTGCAATTCAATATCTCCCTCAACGCCACCACCTGGGGCTTCCGCATCGGGGCGCTGGTACTGCCGCCGGTGGCCTACTTCCTCGCCTACCGCTTCTGCCTCGGCCTGCAGCGCAGCGATCGCGCGGTGCTCGAGCACGGCATCGAAACCGGCATCATCAAGCGCCTCCCGCACGGCGAGTACATCGAGGTGCACCAGTCACTGGGACCGGTGGACGAGCACGGCCACCCGATCCCCCTGGAATACCAAGGCGCCGCGGTCCCGAAGAAAATGAACCGCCTCGGCTCCGCGGGCAAACCCGGAACGGGCAGCTTCCTGCGCGCCGACCCGGCCGCCGAACAGGCGGCGCTGGCAGCGCAGCACCATGCCGAGGAGCGGGCCCAGCTCGACATGCTGAAGACCAAGCAGGGCACGGGGAGACAGGCATGAGGGGCTGGTTGCGGCGGGAGCCGGGGGCGGGCGAATACGGTCTGCTGGTTCCGGCGGCCACCGTGTTCGACGAACCGGCCGCGCACACGGTACGGCAGCTGCTGCACGCTTACGGCGTCAGGGCCACCACCGGACGCGATCGTGCCCGGCGCCGGCGGCGGAGCCGGGAGCGGTTCCGGATCCTGGTCTTTCCCGAGGACGCGGTGCGGGCCTATGACGTGTTGTGCCGTCATACACGCTGACGTGCTGTGTCGTCGCACACGCTGACCCGGTGCGGCTATCGAACCCGTTTTGCCGATGCGCTGCCCGGCGCATAAGTTAACGCGTGTGCTGTACGGTCGTGCGAACGAAGTGCAGCAGATCGGAACCCTGCTCCGGGCCGCGCAACGGGGACGCAGCGGCGCCTTGGCGATTACCGCCGAGGCGGGCGAAGGCAAATCCGCCCTGCTGCTTTCCGCCGAGGAACAGGCCGGAAACGGCTGGCGGGTGCTGCGTTGTTCCGGGGTCGAGAGTGAATCCGAGCTACCCTTCGCGGGTCTGCATCAGCTGCTGAGCTCGGCGCTGGACCGGCTCGACGCGCTGCCCGCACCGCAATACGGTGCGCTCGGCGGTGCGCTGGGCCTGTGCGCCAGCGATGGCGCCGACCGCTTCCTCATCGGCGTCGCCACGCTCAACCTGCTCGCCGAACTCTCCGCGGACGGGCCCGTGCTCTGTCTCATCGACGATGCCCAGTGGCTGGACCGGCCCTCCGCCGATGCGCTGCGCTTCGCCGCGCGCCGGCTCGGGGCCGAAGGCATCGTCATGCTCTTCGCCGGGCGCAAGGGCTTCGAGCACAGCGGGCTGCCCGGGATGCGGCTGGCGCCGCTGGACTGCGCCGCCGCCACCGCGCTGCTCGCCGAACGCTGGCCCGGTCTCAGTCCGGACCAGCGTGAACGGGTGCTCGCCGAGGCCGCCGGAAACCCCTTGGCGCTGCTGGAGTTCCCGTGCATGGGCCAGGAATCCTCACCGGCCGAACCGCTGCCGCTGCCCCTGCGGCTACGCAGCGGCTACGAACGGCAGATCGCCGAGCAGTCCGAATCCGCGCGGATGGCCATGCTCGTGGTGGCCGCGGAGGAGACCGGCGACCTCGGCATCGCGCTGCTGGTCCTGCAACGGCTCGGCCACACCGCCGAGGCGCTCGCCGCGGCCGAGCAATCGGGCATGGTGGTGATCGCCGGCCAGACGGTGACCTTCCGGCATCCGCTGCAGCGCTCGGCCGCCTATCACGGCGCCACCTTCACCCAGCGGCTCGCGGTGCACGCGGAGCTGGCCGCGGTGCTCGCCGGCGATCCGGCCCGCAGCGCCTGGCATCTCGCCGCCGCCAGCACCGAACCCGACGAAACCGTCGCCGCCGCCCTGGAGGCCGCAGCCCAGCAGGCCCGCGAACGCACCGGGCACGCCTCGGCCGCCGCCGCCCTGGAACGCGCCGCCCGGCTCACCCCCGATCCGGACCTGCGCGCCCGCCGGCTGGTGCTGGCGGTGGAAACCGCGACCGAGGCGGGTCACACCGAGCGGGCGCTGCGCCTGGCCGAAGCGGCCGAGCAATTCGCCCTCGGACCGGTCGAACGCGCCCGCGTCACCGGCACCCGGGCGCTGATCGAATTCGAGCACGGCTCGCTGCGCCGGGCGCACCAGCTCATGCTGGAGGCGGCCGTGCCCGTCACCGATATCGAAACCACTCGGGCCGCACAGCTTTTGATCGAAGCCGGGCGCATCGCCTGGACCAGCGGCGACCTCGGCAGCGTGCGCTCGACCTTCGCCCGCCTGGAGGCGCTGCCGCTGGACGACGCCACCCGCCCGCTGCTGTCCGCGCTGCGCGGGCCGCTGGACCTGTGCGACGGCAAGCTCGCCGCGGGCATCGCCACCATTCGCGGCACCGTCGAGTTCAGCCGCCATGTCCCACTCGAAATGATCTCGCTGCGACTGGGTTTCGCACTGCACTCGGCCCTCATCGGCGATATGCCGATAGCCCGGGAACGGCTCACCGAGCTCTCCGATCTGGTCCGCGAACGCGGCATGATCGGCTGGCTCCCGGCCGTCGACGCCACCCTGGCCAATGTGCAATTCGTCCTCGGCAATATGCGCGAAGCCAAGGTGATCGCGACCCAGACGGTCCGCATCGCCACCGATATCGGACAGCCCAACCGGGTTGCCGGCGCGGAATCGATCCTGGCGCTGGTCGCCGCCGTACAGGGCGACGAAGCCGAATGCCGCGCCCTGGCCGAACGTACGCTGCACTTCGCGCCCGGCCGCACGCACGGTGACCACAATGCCATCGACGTCGGCAATTCCGAATGGGCGCTGGGCCTTTGCGATCTGGGTCTGGGGCGCTACGAGCAGGCCCTCGCCCGCCTCGAGAGCCTGTACCAGCGTCCCGCCCAGGCCCGCGGCCACTGGACCGACCTGCTCTCGGATCTGGTCGAAGCCGCGGTGCGGGCGCGCCGCCCCGATCGGGCCGCCGCCGCCATGGCCGAAATCCAGGAGTGGGCAACGGCTCTGGACACCCCCTGGGCCGACGGGCTCATGCTGCGTTGCCAGGGCCTGCTGCGCGCCGACGGCGACCTGCTGGCCCGCGCCCTGACCGCACACGCCGCCGCCGATCGCTGGTACGACCACGCCCGCACCGCCCTCAGCTACGGCGAATGGCTGCGCCGCGAACGCCGGACCACCGAATCCCGCGTCCATCTGCGCCGAGCCCTCGAGACCTTCGACCGCCTCGGCGCCCAACCCTGGGCCGACCACGCCCGCGTCGAACTCCGCGCCGCGGGCGAAGGCGCCGTACCCGAACCCGAAACCGATATCGCCGCCCGCCTGACGCCCCAGGAACTCCAGGTGGTCCGCCTGGCCGCCGCCGGCGCCACCAACAAGGAGATCGCCGCCCAGCTGTTCCTCAGCCCCAAAACCGTTGGCCACCACCTCTACCGGGCCTTCCCCAAACTGGGGGTCAGCAACCGCATCGAACTGGCCCGGCTCAGCCTCGCCTGAGCCGGGCCGGCGCCGCGCCGGAATTCAGCGGTTGGCGCGGTACCAGCGGATGAGGGCGTCGGTGGACGAATCCGCCTGGGGGGCAGGGTCTTCCGCCGCGGTGAGCAGGGGCTCCAGGGCGAGGGCCTGTTGTTTGCCGAGTTCGACGCCCCACTGGTCGAAGCTGTCGATGCCCCAGATGGCGCCTTCGGTGAAGACGATGTGCTCGTAGAGGGCGATGAGCTGGCCCAGCACCGAGGGGGTGAGCTGGGGGGCGAGGATGGTGGTGGAGGGGCGATTTCCGGGCATCACCTTGTGCGGCACCAGATTCGGGGCCGTACCCTCCGCGGCGATCTCCTCGGCCGTCTTGCCGAAGGCGAGCACCTTGGTCTGGGCGAACAGGTTGCTCATGAGGATGTCGTGCATGCTGCCGGTGCCGTCGATGGTGGGGAGATCATCGGTGGGGCGGGCGAAGCCGATGAAATCGGCGGGGACCAGCACGGTGCCCTGGTGCAGCAGCTGGTAGAAGGCGTGCTGGCCATTGGTGCCGGGCTCGCCCCAGAATATCTCGCCGGTGGTGGCGGTCACCGGAGTGCCGTCCGCGCGAACGGATTTGCCGTTCGACTCCATGGTCAGCTGCTGCAGATAGGCCGGGAAGCGGGCCAGGTCATTGGAATACGGGAGCACGGCGCGGGACTGGGCGCCGAAGAAGTTCGAATACCAGACGCCGAGCAGGCCGAGCAGGGCCGGGCCGTTCTCCGCCAGCGGCGCGGACCTGAAATGTTCGTCCACCCGGTGCATTCCGTCGAGGAACTCGGCGAAACGCCGCTTGCCGACGACCGCCATGACCGACAGGCCGATGGCGGAATCCACCGAATAGCGGCCGCCGACCCAATCCCAGAAGCCGAACATATTGGCGGTGTCGATACCGAAGGCCGCGACGCGCTGCTCATGGGTGGAGACCGCCACGAAATGCTTGGCGACCGCGTCCTCACCGAGCGCCGCCACCAGCCAGCGGCGGGCTGCCGTCGCATTGGTGAGCGTCTCCAGCGTGGAGAAGGTCTTGGAGGCGACGATGAACAGCGTGGTCGCCGGATCCAGGCCATCGAGCTTCGAAACCAGGTCCGCCGGATCGACATTCGAGACGAACCGCGCCGAGATGCCGGCATCGGCGTAGTGCCGCAGGGCCAGATACACCATGGCCGGACCCAGATCCGAGCCGCCGATGCCGATGTTCACCACCGTGCTGATGCGCTCGCCGGTCGCGCCGCGCCACTGCCCGGACCGCAGCGCATCGGTGAACTCGCCCATGCGATCGAGCACCTCGTGCACCTGCGCGCCCGCGTCCACACCGTCGACCATGACGGTCCGGCCGGCGGGCGCGCGCAGCGCCACATGCTCGACCGCGCGGTCCTCGGAGGTATTGATGTGCGCGCCCGCGAACATGGCGTCGCGCTGCCGCGCCACACCCGCGGTCTCCGCCAATTCCACCAGCAGATCCAAGGTCTCGCGGGTGACCCGGTGCTTGGAGTAGTCGATGTGCAGATCCGCCACCCGGACGGTCAGTTCGCGCCCGCGCTCCGGGTCCTCGGCGAAGAATTCCCGCAGATGGCGTCCGGCGATGGACGCATGATGGTCGTGCAGTTTCCGCCAGGCCGCCGATGCGGTGATGTCGCTGCTCACGTCCGCCGAGGTTACAACCCCCGGATCCGACGCGCAGGTAACAGCCGGTACTTCCCGGCAAGCCCACAGCCCCCTGCCGGATTCGCCCGGACCGCCGAAAGCCCCGGACCAGCGGCCTAGGCTGGATCGCATGGTGTCCGAAACCGAACTACTCGAGTCCATTCCCACACAACTCTGGATCGGCGGACCGGTGGACGCCGCGGGCGGCGCCACCTTCCCGGTGCACAATCCGGCCACCGGCGCGGTGATCGCGAATGTCGCCGATGCCACCCCCGCCGACGCCGTGCGCGCCCTCGACGCGGCCGTCGCGGCCCAAGCCGACTGGGCGGCCACCCCGGCCCGGCAGCGCGGCGAGATCCTGCGCGCCGTCTTCGAAGCCATTACCGCCCGCGCCGAGGAGTTCGCGCTCCTCATGACCCTCGAAATGGGCAAGGCCCTGCCCGAGAGTCGCAACGAGGTGAAATACGGCGCGGAGTTCTTCCGCTGGTTCAGCGAGGAGGCCGCCCGCATCCACGGCCGCTACCAGCCCGCGCCCGCGGGCACCGGCCGCATCCTGGTGCACAAGCAGCCCGTCGGCCCCTGCCTGGCCATCACCCCGTGGAACTTCCCGCTGGCCATGGGCACCCGCAAGATCGGGCCCGCGCTGGCGGCGGGCTGCACCATGATCGTGAAGCCCGCGGGCGAGACCCCGCTGACCATGCTGCTGCTGGCCAAGCTGTGCAGCGAGGCCGGGCTGCCCGACGGCGTGCTGTCGGTCATCACCACCAGCCGCTCCGGCGCCGCCACCGCACCGCTGCTCACCGATCCGCGGCTGCGCAAGCTCACCTTCACCGGCTCCACCCCCGTCGGCAAGAAGCTGGTGGAGAGCTCCGCGCACGGATTGCTGCGCACCTCCATGGAATTGGGCGGCAACGCACCCTTCGTGGTTTTCGACGACGCCGATATCGACGCCGCCGTGCAGGGCGCCGTGCTGGCCAAACTGCGCAATGGCGGCGAGGCCTGCACCGCCGCCAACCGCTTCCACGTGCAGAACTCGGTTCGCGAGGAATTCACCGAAAAGCTGGTTGCCGCCATGGCCGAGTACAAGCTCGGCGCGGGCACCGATCCGGCAACCACCCTCGGCCCGCTCATCAACGAGAACCAGCTCGACACCGTCAGCGAACTCGTGGACGACGCCGTCGCCGCCGGGGCGCAGGTGAAGCTGGGCGGCAAGGCGCCCGGCGGTCCCGGCTGGTACTACCCGGCCACCGTGCTCACCGATATCCCGCCACAGGCCCGTATCCTGCGCGAGGAGGTCTTCGGCCCGGTCGCCCCCATTGTCGGCTTCGATACCGAGGAAGAGGGCCTCGCCGCCGCCAACGACACCGAATTCGGCCTGGTCGCATATCTCTTCACCAAGAGCCTGGATCGCGCCCTGCGCATTGCCGAGGGCCTGGAGACCGGCATGGTCGGCGTCAATCGCGGCGTCATCTCCGATCCGGCCGCGCCCTTCGGCGGCGTGAAGCAATCCGGATTCGGCCGCGAAGGCGGCTTCGAGGGCATCGAGGAGTACCTGAACACCAAGTACATCGCGCTGCCCTGAGCGCAGATGCGAAGAACCGCCCCGGGGGTGGATACACCCGGGGCGGTCTCCGAAACGCAGTGGGTGGCCGAGCCGAATGCGGCTAGTGGCCGAGGCGCCCGCGGCCGAGGCGGAGCAGCAGCATGGCGAGGGTGTGACCCTCCTGTCCCAGCTCGCTGAAGCGCTCCAGCACCTTCATCTCCCGAGAGTGCACCAGCTTGGGGCCGCCATTGGCCATGCGCGTGCGGCCGATGATGCGCGACACCTCGGTGCGGCGCTTGATGGCGGCGAGGATCTCGGCGTCGAGCTTGTCGATTTCCTTGCGCAGCTTGTCGATTTCGACCTCGGAGGGCAGCGCGGTCTCCTCGGGCAGGGCCGTCTCCGCAGGCACTGCAGCGTCCGATTCCAAGGCGGTGTCCGAGCCGGTGGCAGGCTCGGATTGTCCCGTCGCAGAGATGCTCATACTTTCAACTCCTCGTGGTCCAGAACGTGGATCGGCCGGCGGTCCCGACCCGTTACCGATCGGTTCTTCACCAAGAATCTGACCCGTTGGGCCTTCATTGTCTCCCCAAGTGCGCGCTGCTCGTGAATCGTTTAGCAACAGCGCCGGTCATGTGGCCAGTGTGCCACGAGTGATGAGCCAAGCAAAACGACTTCGTTTGTGAATCTCCTGAGTTTCCGGCCCACCGGGTTCACCGGGCGTTCGCTCCACCGGCACTAATCGGACACCTGAGCCGCCGGGGTACATGCCTGTCGGTGCGCGCCGGTAGCGTGGATGGGCGATGAACACGACGGTGGAGCAGGTGGAGCAGAAGACCGAGCAATTGCTCGAGGGGTTGAACCCGCAACAGCGTGCCGCGGTGGTGCACACCGGGTCTCCGCTACTCATTGTGGCGGGCGCCGGATCAGGAAAAACAGCCGTGCTGACCCGCCGTATCGCCTATCTGCTCGCCGCCCGCGGCGTGCGGCCCGGTGAAATCCTGGCCATCACCTTCACCAACAAGGCCGCCGCCGAGATGCGCGAGCGCGTCGCCGGTCTGGTGGGCCCGCGCGCGGCCGGCATGTGGGTGTCCACCTTCCACTCCAGCTGCGTGCGAATCCTGCGAACCCAGGCCGGGCTGGTCGCCGGGCTCAACTCCAACTTCTCCATCTACGACGCCGACGACTCGCGGCGGCTGCTGGCCATGATCAGCCGCGATTTCGACATCGACGCCAAGAAGTACACCCCCCGCCTGCTGGCCACCGCCATCTCGAACCTCAAGAACGAGCTCATCGATCCGGAGCAGGCCGCCGCCGACGCCGAGACCGAGGACACCGAGCTGCCGCGGCTGGTGGCCAAGGTCTACGACGAGTACCAGCGGCGGCTGCGCGCGGCCAATGCCCTCGACTTCGACGACCTCATCGGCGAGACGGTATCGCTGCTGCAGCGGCATCCGCAGGTCGCCGAGTACTACCGGCGGCGCTTCCGGCACGTGCTGGTCGACGAGTACCAGGACACCAACCACGCCCAGTACATCCTGGTGCGCGAACTGGTCGGGCATCACCGCGGCAGCACCTGGGGCGAGGACGACATCCCGGTCGCCGCCGACGACCGGGTGCCGCCCAGCGAATTGTGCGTGGTGGGCGACGCCGATCAGTCCATCTACGCCTTCCGCGGCGCCACCATCCGCAATATCGAGGAGTTCGAGCGCGACTTCCCGGATGCGGAAACCATTCTGCTGGAACAGAACTACCGCTCCACCCAGCACATCCTGACCGCCGCCAACGCGGTCATCTCGCGCAATGAGGGCCGCCGCGAGAAGAAGCTGTGGACCGACTCCGGCGACGGCGACCTGATCGTCGGCTACGTCGCCGACAATGAGCACGACGAGGCCTCCTTCGTCGCCCGGGAGATCGACAGGCTGGTCGACCAGGGCGAGGCCAACTACAACGACGTCGCCGTCTTCTACCGCACCAATAACAACTCCCGGGCCCTGGAAGAGATCTTCATCCGCATGGGCCTGCCCTACAAGGTGGTCGGCGGCGTCCGCTTCTACGAGCGCAAGGAGGTCCGCGACATCGTGGCCTACCTGCGCGTGCTGGAGAACCCGGACGATGCGGTGAGCCTGCGCCGGGTGCTCAACACCCCCCGCCGCGGCATCGGCGACCGCGCCGAAGCCTGTGTCGCCGTCCACGCCGAACAGCGCGGCATCGGTTTCGCCCAGGCGCTGCGCGATGCCGCCGACGGCAAGGTCGCCCTGCTCAATACCCGCGCCCAGCGCGCCATCGCCGGCTTCCTCGATCTGCTCGACGAGATCCGGGCCGCGGGCGCGCAGGACGATGTCGACTTCCCGGATGTCGGCAATGTGGTGGAGGCCGTCCTCGACCGCACCGGCTACCGCGCCGAACTCGAGGCCTCCGACGACCCGCAGGATGGCGCGCGCCTCGACAACCTCAATGAATTGGTCAGCGTCGCACGGGAATTCAGTTCCGAGGCGCGCAACAATGTGGAGGCCGCCCGCGCCGAGGGCATCCTGCCCGAACCCGCCGAGGGCGAACCGGATCCCGGCTCGCTGGCAGCCTTCCTGGAGCGGGTGTCCCTGGTCGCCGATACCGACCAGATCCCGGACGAGGGCTCCGGCGTGGTCACCATGATGACCCTGCACACCGCCAAGGGCCTGGAATTCCCGGTCGTCTTCGTCACCGGCTGGGAGGACGGCCAGTTCCCGCACATGCGCGCCCTCGGCGATCCCACCGAACTCGCCGAGGAACGCCGCCTCGCCTACGTGGGCATCACCCGGGCCCGCAAGCGGCTCTACCTCACCCGCGCGGTGGTGCGCTCGGGCTGGGGTCAGCCGGTCTCCAATCCGGAATCCCGCTTCCTGCAGGAGATCCCGGCCCACCTCATGGATTGGCGCCGCCTGGAGCCGGCCCCGTCGCAGACCGGGCGCGGCCTGCGTCGCCGGGGCGATGACGAAGGCTTCGAACGGGATTGGACCCGCGGTGACGGCTGGAATTCCGAACCCCGTCCCGGCGTCCGCGGCGACCGCCGCCCGGCGCCGTCCGCCAGTGGCACGGGTAAACGCAACAACACCGGTTTGGTGCTGGCGGTGGGCGACCGTGTCAGCGATGACAAATACGGTCTGGGACGCGTCGTCGCGGCGGAGGGTTTCGGCGCACTGGCAACGGTGACAATCGATTTCGGCACGGCGGGCAAGATTCGGCTCATTCCGCAATACAGTCGCACCCTGGTCAAGCTTTGACAATTCGCGGTTAACGCGCGATGAACGGCGCTGAGCTGGTTCGATGAGCTCCACGCCACGGTGAGGGATTTCACTTTCCGGTGGTGTGGAGCTTTTCTGTTTCTATTTTCAAGCCAGCGGAAGTGCGCCTTTACGAATTATCTACGCCCCCTTCCCGAAAGCCTTGTACTCCGCGGCACGTCGAAAATTCCCCGATCTTGTTCTAGATTCTGGGCAGTGCCGAGCTCAACGTCGATTCGGTGCATTCGAATTTCCTTCCGAATACGCGGAGCGGCTGCCATGGGCACTTTCACCGTCACCGGTTCCACCACCGCGATATCGCCTCGGCTCGGCGTGGGAACGCTGCCGAGACTGCCGCGGAACGTCACCCGGCCCGACTACATCCCGCGCCAACTCGGCACCGGCATCGTGCATCTGGGCTGCGGGGCCTTCCACCGGGCGCACCAGGCGCTGATCACCCAGCACGCCATGGCCGCCACCGGCGACCAGCGGTGGGGGATCGCCGCCGTGGCCATGTCCCGCCCGGACGTCGTCACCGCGCTGCGGGCCCAGGACAACCTGTACACCACCCTGCTGCGGGACAGCACCGGTGATCGCGCCGAGGTGGTCGGCGCCATCACCGCCGCCGTGCACGCGCCCTCGGACCGGATCGGCGTCGCGCGGCGCATTGCCGATCCGCGCGTGCGCATAGTCACGCTGACCGTCACCGCGGGCGGCTACTGCGTCTCACCGGTCACCGGGCAGCTCGATGTGAGCAGCGATCCGGTGCGGCACGATCTGCGCTGCGCCAGCAATCCGTGCACGGCCATCGGCATGCTGGTGGGCGGGCTGCAGGCGGTGCGGCGGCGCGGCGGGGTGCCGCCCGTGGTCATCAGCTGCGACAACCTGTCCGCCAATGGTCGCCAATTACGCAGTGCCGTCGTGGGTTTCGCAGCCATGCGGGACGATCGGCTGGCCGACTGGATCGCGCGCAATGTGCAGTTCCCGTGCAGCGTGGTGGATCGCATCGTGGCCCCGGCCGGTCCGGCCGACGAGGCGGCGGCCCGCAGCCGGCTCGGCGGCGTGGACGATCGCGCCCCGGTATCGGCCGAACCCTTCCTGACCTGGACCATCGAGGACTTCACCGGGGAACGCCCGCACTGGGAGCTGGCCGGTGCGCGGTTCGTCGGCGATGTCACCGACCACGAACTGGCGAAGCTGCGGCTGCTCAATGGAACCCATATGCTGCTCGCCTACCTCGGCGCGCTCGCCGGGCACGCCACGGTCGCCGAGGCCAGCGCGGATCCGGTCCTGGCCGCCCTGGCCCGGCAGTTCATGCTCGAGGAACAGGGCCCCACCCTGAACCTGCCGCCGGAAGATCTGCACCGCACCGTCGACGAACTGCTGCGCCGCTTCCGCAATCCCGCCATCCGCCACGATATGCGCCGGGTCGGCCGCAATGGCTCGGAGAAGATGATGTCCCGCGTCACCGCCGCCATGCGCGAGAACCTCGCGGCCGGGCGGCCCACACCGGCCGCGGTGCTGCTCATCGCCGCCTGGATCCGCTGGTTCGACCTGTGCGGCACCGGCCATGCGGTCACCGAGGTGATCGATCCGCATGCCGAGGAACTCGCCGGGCTGGCCGCGATCGCGCACCCGCAGCTGCGGGCGCGCGCCTTCCTCGCGCGCACCGACATCTTCGGCGAGCTGCCGCAGCTGGACCGGATCCGGCGTGAGGTGGGTGCGGCCCTGGCCGAGCTCGACCGGGATCATGTCATCGATGTGGTGCGGCGGCGACTGTCGCCGAACGGGAACGGAAGGGCGGCATGAGCAACGAGTGGAACGAGCGGCCGGTGCACGCGGTCGTCTTCGATATGGACGGCCTGCTGCTGGATTCCGAGCGCCTGGCCGTGGAATCGCTGCTCGTCTCCGGCGACCGGATCGGCTACCGGCTCTCGAACGAGTTCTGTCACAGCCTGATCGGCATGCCCGCCGATCGCTGCCGGGAACTCGCCGTCGCCGCCTACGGTCCGGACTTTCCGCTCGACGCCTTCTTCCAGCGGCACGAGGCCACCATCGCCGAGCTGGTCGACGCCGGGCGGCTCACCGTCAAGCCCGGTGTCACCGAACTCCTGGACGAACTCGATCGCCGCGCCATCCCGCGCGCCATCGCCACCTCCTCCGGCCGCGACCGCACCCGCCATCATCTGCGCGCCGCCGGTATCGACCACCGCTTCGACGCCGTGGTGACCCGCCACGACGTCCAACGCGGAAAACCGCACCCGGAGCCGTATCTGACCGCGACCGCGGCGCTCGGCGCGGTACCGGAATACACACTGGCCTGCGAGGATTCGCCCAATGGCCTGCGCGCCGCGCATGCCGCCGGACTGCGCTGTGTGCTGATCCCGGACCTGGTGCCGGCCACCGCCGAGACCCGGGAGCTCGCGCACCGCGTCTATCCGGATCTGCTGCACGTCATCGACTATCTGACTACGGTCGGCAACTCCGCCCTGCCGCCGCGGGCCGGACGCACCGGGACCTGATCGGAAGCTCGCCTCGTCGTTCCGGCGCGCTTTCGGCCGGAATCCACCACGTTCTCGGCGATCCCGGCCAGAGCATGCCGGGATGACGGGCGGGGACTTCTCAGTCGCGCTGCGGGCCCAGGGCGATACCGCGGGAGGCCAGCCACGGCACCGGGTCGATCTTGTCGACGCCGTTCAGCCAGACCTCGAAATGGCAGTGCGGGCCCGTGGAGAAACCGCGGTTGCCGACCGTGGCGATCTGGTCACCGGCCATGACCCGCTGGCCCTGCGAGACCGTGGCGGTGTCGATATGGCCGTAGATGGTGACCGTGCCGTCGTCGTGCAGCAGGCGCACCCACATGCCGAAACCGGAAGCGGGACCGGCCTCGAGCACGGTGCCGTCCGCGACCGCGTAGATGGGCGTGCCGATCGGCGCGGCCACATCGATGCCGGTGTGCTGCACGCCCCAGCGAATGCCGTAGCCGGAGGTGAAGTTTCCGGCGGCGAACTTGGCGAACAGCGGGCGGAGCTTGGCGGCCTCCTGGGCGGCGAGATCCGCGGCGTACTGCTGGCCCTTGCGCAGAATGTCGTTGAACTGATTGATGTCCACGGGGGCGGACACGTTCAGCACCTGCGGCGAGCCCTCCGGGGCCGTCTCGGCGAGGCCGACGGTCTCGGCGCCGGCCGCGATATCGCGCACCTGGGCGGCGGCCTGGAAGTCGACATTGTCGGTGTGCGGCGTGGCGGTGGTCTCCATGCCCGTCTGCCCCGCGGCCACCACGGCGCCGGCGGCCACGGCCACCACGGCGGCGCGGCCCTTGAGGGCGGTCGGGGGAGCGGGCAGGCGGTGCGCGCCACCGGCGCGGCGCTTGCCGCCGGAACGGGACGGACGCGACTCGTCGGCCGAATCCGCTTCCGGTTCCTTGCGATCGATGCGGGCGCCGTCACCGGCGAAGTCGAGGCGCTCGCCCGAGGCGGTGCGGAAGCTGTAGGCCGGGCGGTACTGATCCGACGGGGTCGGGTCGGCGGTCGGATCCCAATTGGTGCGGGACTGACCGGCCCAGTGGTCGGGGTTGGGGCGGGCCCAGCCATTGGTGGTGGGGGTGGGCTCGAAATCCGATTGGCCATCCCACGCGGACGCGGTGTCCCAGCGCTCGTCTCCGTGGGCGGCTTCCCATTCGGCCGCGGTCGCGGGCGGGGCGTCCCACTGCTGGGCGTCCCACTGCTGGGCGTTCCAATCGCCCGCGCTGTGGTTCCAGTCGTCGCCGGCGTCCCAGGAACGCGCCGCACCCCAATCGCCGTGCGCGACCTGGGCGCGGGCGGACTGAGGGGCGTCGTAATAGGTGGCGCCGCCGTAGTTCTCGGATTCCTCGCGGTATCGGTGGCCGTGTTTGGCGCGATGGCGGGAGGGGAACGGACCTTCGCTCATCGGAGCTGGTCCGGGAGGTGGAGCTGGGCCGACGCATCCTCTACGGAGCGGCTCTTCACCTGCGGAGCGCTGTGCTGCGTCAAGCCTGCCGTCCTCCTGTCGTGACCGGGTTGTGACATCGACCGCATCGACGGTAACGAAACGATTGCGGGTCAGCAAGCGATGGACATGGTTCGGCACAAACGTGTGACATTCATCACGTTGCACCCCTGGATTGCCTCACTGTGCTTCGGGTAACCAAGTGAGACTTTCCAACGACAATATGTAGTAGTTCGCACTGCCATCCGGGGTTCGCGGGTCCCACCTGGCGTGCGGTCAACAAGCTACCGGCCAGTAGGGTTTTCCAGCGGTTTTGGGGCCGCAGAGACAATACCGTGACCTGCGCCACTTAGGCTGTATGCGGCTGATTTCGGCTCCATGTGACTGATTAGAGTCCGATCGACCCGCCTCCGACGACGGGCCGCCAACACAGACGTTGTCACAACAACGCAGACGAGACGGTGAGTACATGGATCTCTTCGAATATCAGGCGAAGGAACTCTTCGTGAAGCACGGAGTGCCTTCGTCGGAGGGCCGCGTCACGGACTCGGCCGAGGACGCCCGTGCGATCGCGGTGGAAATCGGCAAGCCGGTGATGATCAAGTCGCAGGTCAAGGTCGGTGGCCGCGGCAAGGCCGGTGGCGTGAAGTACGCCGCCACCCCGGACGACGCCCTCACCCACGCCCAGAACATCCTGGGCCTGGACATCAAGGGCCACATCACCAAGAAGATCCTGGTGGCCGAGGCCAAGGACATCGCCTCGGAGTACTACATCTCCTTCCTGCTCGATCGCTCCAACCGCACCTACCTGGCCATGTGCTCGGTCGAGGGCGGCATGGAGATCGAGGAAGTGGCCGCCACCAAGCCGGACCGGCTGGCCAAGGTTCCGGTCGACGCCGTCAAGGGCGTGGACCTCGCCTTCGCCCGCTCCATCGCCGAGCAGGGCCACCTGCCCGCCGACATCCTGGACGCCGCGGCCGTGACCATCCAGAAGCTGTGGGAGGTCTTCATCAAGGAAGACGCCACCCTGGTCGAGGTCAACCCGCTGGTCCGCACCCCCGACAACGAGATCCTGGCCCTCGACGGCAAGGTCACCCTCGACGAGAACGCCGAGTTCCGCCACCCGGACCACGCCGCGTTCGCCGATATCGACGCGACCGATCCGCTGGAGCTCAAGGCCAAGCAGAACGACCTCAACTACGTGAAGCTCGACGGCGAGGTCGGCATCATCGGCAATGGCGCCGGCCTGGTCATGTCGACCCTGGACGTGGTCGCCTACGCCGGTGAGAACCACAACGGCGTCAAGCCCGCCAACTTCCTCGACATCGGCGGCGGCGCGTCCGCCGAGGTGATGGCCGCGGGCCTGGATGTCATCCTCGGCGACGCCCAGGTCAAGAGCGTGTTCGTGAACGTCTTCGGCGGCATCACCGCCTGTGACGCGGTCGCGAACGGCATTGTGAAGGCCCTGGAAATGCTGGGCGACGAGGCCAACAAGCCGCTGGTCGTCCGTCTCGACGGCAACAAGGTCGAAGAGGGCCGCAAGATCCTCGTCGACGCCAACCACCCGCTGGTGACTCTCGCTCAGACCATGGACGAAGGCGCCGACAAGGCCGCTGAGCTGGCTGCGGCCAAGTAAAGGACACGAACCAACATGTCTATCTTCCTGAACAAGGACTCCAAGGTCATCGTCCAGGGCATCACCGGCGGCGAGGGCACCAAGCACACCGCGCTGATGCTCAAGGCCGGCACCCAGGTCGTCGGCGGCGTCAACGCCCGCAAGGCCGGCACCACCGTGGCGCACACCGACAAGGACGGCAACGCGGTCGAGCTGCCGGTGTTCGGCACCGTCGCCGAGGCCATGAAGGAGACCGGCGCCGACGTGTCGATCGCCTTCGTGCCGCCGAAGTTCGCCAAGGACGCCATCATCGAGGCCATCGACGCGGAGATCCCGCTGCTGGTGGTCATCACCGAGGGCATCCCGGTGCAGGACACCGCCTACGCGTGGGCCTACAACGTGGACAAGGGCAACAAGACCCGCATCATCGGCCCGAACTGCCCCGGCATCATCACCCCGGGTGAGTCGCTGGTCGGCATCACCCCGGCCAACATCACCGGCAAGGGCCCGATCGGCCTGGTCTCCAAGTCCGGCACCCTGACCTACCAGATGATGTACGAGCTGCGGGACTTCGGTTTCTCCACCGCCATCGGCATCGGCGGCGACCCGGTCATCGGCACCACTCACATCGACGCCATCGAGGCGTTCGAGAAGGATCCCGAGACCAAGCTCATCGTCATGATCGGCGAGATCGGCGGCGACGCCGAGGAGCGGGCCGCGGCCTACATCCAGGCCAATGTCACCAAGCCGGTCGTCGGCTACGTCGCGGGCTTCACCGCCCCCGAGGGCAAGACCATGGGCCACGCCGGCGCCATCGTCTCCGGCTCCGCCGGCACCGCCCAGGCCAAGAAGGACGCCCTCGAGGCCGCGGGCGTGAAGGTCGGCAAGACCCCGTCCGAGACCGCCGCCCTCGCGCGCGAAATCCTCGAGAAGGCCAGCATCTCGGCCTGATCCGAACTCTCCGGAACTCTCAGGGGCTTCGCCCCCGAACCCCCAAGAGCGGGAATCGGGGGCTCGGCCCCAAAGGTTCGCTGCTCAGGCCAAGGGTTCGATGCTCGGCACCCCAAGGGTTCAGGTGCTCCGCCCCAAGGGTTCAGGTGCTCCGCCCCGAGGGTTCGGGTGCTCCGCCCCGAGGGTTCGGGTGGTCCGCCCCGAGGGTTCGGGTGGTCCGCCCCGAGGGTTCGGGTGGTCCGCCCCGAGGGTTCGGGTGGTCCGCCCCGAGGGTTCGGGTGCTCCGCCCCGAGGGTTCGGGTGCTCCGCACCCATAGGGCACGGGGCAGGCCCGGAAGGGTGCCGGGCGCAGCCCTAAGGGGGTTCGGGGGCTTAGCCCCCGCCTTCCTCACCTGGTCGAATGAAGACCGCCTCCCGAATTGGGTAGGCGGTCTTCGTATTTCGCGGCGAATGTGTCGAGTCGCACAGGAGATGAGGGTTCGGGGCCCGGCCCGTTGGGTACACGCCCCTTGACGTTTGCGCTGCTGGGCGTATCGCTCGGCAGAATCCCGGGTATTGCGTTCCGGCGTCGGTCGGTGGTACGTCGTGACCCCGGCCGTCGAGTGCAGTAGCGTCGTGGGAGTTCGTGAACGACTCGATAGGAGACGACGACATGTCATACCCGACCGGGGGCTCGGGCTCGGGATACAACTCGCCCGCGCCGCAGCCCTCCTCCGCACCCGGCTACGGCGCTCAGCCCGTGGGCGGCCCGGCCGCCGGGTCGAGCACGACGCCTGCCGCGGGCAAGGGCCTGCCCTTCTTCCTCACCGTGGGCGTGGCCGCCCTCGGCGTCCTCAACTTCCTGCTGGGGTTCGCGCCGGCCAAGGGCAGCTCGGATATCGAGCTGAGCTTCAACCTGTTCGAGTCCGCGCCGGCGCTGCCGGCGTTCCTGCTGTTCGCGGGCCTGCTCGCGGGCCTGTCGCTGCTGCCGAAGCAGGACTGGGTCGGCGCTTCGGCCGCCGCCTCGGCGGCTGCGTTCCTCGCGGTGCTGTTCCACTCGTTCGCCGGTGAGCTGAACAACGAGTGGGGCGCCTGGGTCATCCTGTTCCTGTCGTTCGTGCAGGCCGTGCTCGCCGTGCTGGCGGTGCTGTTCGAGACCGGCATCATCAAGCCGCCGGCCCCGAAGCCCGCTGCGCCGCAAGGCGGTTTCGGCCAGCCGCAGCCGTTCAGCTCGACCGGCCCGCAGGGCTACCAGCAGCCGGGTTACGGCCAGCAGGGCGGTTACGGCCAGCAGTCCTTCGGCCAGCCGGGCCAGCAGGGCGGGCAGCCGTCCTACGGTCAGCAGGGCGGTTTCGGCCAGCAGCCGCCGTCCTACGGTCAGCAGCCGCCGGCCGGATACAGCAGCGGCTCCCAGCCGACCTACGGCCAGCAGGGCGGCCAGTCGTCCTACGGTCAGCAGCCGGGCGGCTTCGGCCAGCAGAGCGGTTCGCAGCCGACCTACGGTCAGCAGCAGCCGGCCGGCAATGACGCCGCCACCCAGCACTTCGGCGCGGCCCCGCGCCAGTCGCAGCCCTTCGGCGGCGAGCAGAACGCCGACCCGTCCGCGGACGCCACCCGCGCGTTCCGTCCGGGCCAGGACGACGCCGGCAAGTAGTCCGCGCGGGATTACCGATCGAATCGCCAACGGCCCCCGGGTTTCGCACCCGGGGGCCGTTCCCATTGCCGCGCCGCTCCGGTCGCGCGCCGTCTGTCGATGTACGGCCCGGCCCGGCGCGCCTGACCCTCTGGTTTCGGTGAAGATGCCACGCTGGAATGCCATGAACGCCCCGAGAACTGCCCTGGCTCGCCTGGACGACGAGGATGTGCGGGCCGCCCCGCGCGCCCGCGTCCGGCGTCCCGGCGGCGGGGGCGGATTCGGATCGCTGACGCCCGAACGCGCGCGAATACTGCTCATCGTCGCCGCGCGGGCGTCGAGCGTCACGCTGCTGCTCATCCTGGCGCTGGTCTTCACGACCCTGTTCGCCGCGGGCAGCGGGATGACCGGCGCCCCCGGCGGCGTCGCCGCGAGCTGGCTTGCGGTGCACCAGGTTCCGCTCACCATCGGTAAGGCCGATATCGGCCTGTGGCCGCTGCTGCCGACCGCGTTCCTGCTGTGGCTGGTCGCCAAGGACTGCGCCCGCGCCACCGAACCCGACAGCACCCCCGCCGATCTCGGCTGGATCGCGGGCGCGGCGGTGGGCGGGCCGCTGCTGGTCACCGCGGTCTGCCTGGCCGTGGCCGACGACGCCTCGGCGGTGGTGGCGCTGCGCGCGCCCAACACCTCCCTCGCCTTCGCCTGGGTGATCGGGCTGCACCTGCTGGCCGCCGCCGCGGGCGTGGGCTCGCGGCGCTGGCGGGACCTGCTCGACCTGCTGCCGATTCCCCTGCCGGACTGGGTGATTCCGGGCGTCCGCGCGGGCGCGCTGGCCCTGGCGCGACTGCTGGCCGTGGCCGCGGCGCTGACCGTCGTCTCCTTCCTGGCGCATTGGTCGCGCATCGGCGACACCTATGCCACGGCCGGAAACTTCGTGGGCGTCCTGGGTTTGACGCTGCTCTCGCTGGCGTTCCTGCCGAATGTGACCGTCGACGCGGCGAGCGTGCTGCTCGGCGGACAGGTGCACATCGGTCCGGGCTCGCTGGGCCTGTTCGGAATCGAGGGCGCGCCGGTGCCCGCGGTGCCGATCATGGCGGCCGTACCGTCCGGTCCCGCGGCGGCCTGGTGGGCGGCGCTGCTCATCGTGCCCGCGGCGGTGGGCGTGCTGAGCGGTCTGGACTGCGGCAGCAATGCCGGTGACCACGCCCGGGCGCCGTGGGCCATGCTGACCGCCGCCGGGGTGGCGACCGTCCTGCTCGCCGCACTCGGCCTGCTCGCGGGCGGCGAACTGGGCAGCTTCGGCTGGATCGGTCCGAATGTCCCGCTCGCCCTGGCACTGGCCTTCGTCTGGCTGGCGCTACCCGGGTATGTCGGCGTGCTGGCCGCGCGCTTCTTCGCGCCCACCGTGGCGGGGACGGCAGCCGCCGACGAGGACTACGAATACGACGACTACGACGACGATTACGCGGACGACGACTACGACGAGTACGAAAACGGCGAGTACGAAGACGACGAGTACGAACCGGACTACGACAACGAGTACTACATCGACCCGGACGGCGACCCGGATCGCGAGGACGCCCTCGACGGCGAACTCGTCGACGAGCAGCCCGCCCTCGCCGCGGAACCGCATGACGACTCCGCCGCAGACCCAGACATCGTCGACGCCGAGGTGGTGGAGGGGCCGCGCTCGACCACCCAAGGTGACGACTGATCTCGTACGGGCCGGATAACTTGTCGGGTACGTCCGAAATCGGCCCGGCTCTCAACCGGCGGCGCGCGTTGCCAACGGTCAACGGCACTCTGCCGGGCGCTGAAGGCCCGGAGAGGCGGCACAGCTAGTCTTTAGGCGGCGATGGTGATCCCTCGCCGTTCCTTCCCGCTCCGACACACAGGGAGTAGTGCGCTGACCACGCCAGCCCAGTTGTTGCCGCCGACCGCGCCCGCGACCATTGTCGTGCTGGCCTCCGGCACCGGCTCCCTCCTGCGATCCCTGCTGGAAGCGACCCGGCAGCCGGGATATCCGGCCCAGGTCGTGGCCGTCGGCGTGGACCGCGACTGCGCCGCCGCCGACCATGCCGAGGAATTCGACATCTCCTCGTTCAAGCTGGAGCTGAGCGAGTTCGCGAATCGCGCGGAATGGGACAAGGCGCTCACCGAGATCGTCGACGCCTTCGCGCCCGATCTGGTGGTCTCCGCCGGCTTCATGAAGATTCTGGGCCCGGCCTTCCTGGACCGCTTCGGCGGCCGCATCATCAATACCCATCCCGCGCTGCTGCCCGCCTTCCCGGGCGCGCACGGGGTGCGTGACGCGCTCGCCTACGGGGTGCGGGTCACCGGCTCCACCGTGCACCTGGTCGACGCGGGCGTCGACACCGGGCCCATCCTCGCCCAGGAGGCGGTCACCGTGCTGCCCGGCGACGACGAGGCCACCCTGCACGAGCGCATCAAGGTCGTGGAGCGCCGGCTGCTGGCGGAAGTCGTCGCGGCCGTCGCTGAACGAGGCATTGTCTCCGATGGACGAAAGGCAGTAATTCCAGATGAGCAGGTTCTCCGGTGAGTGAACGCAAGCCGATCAAGCGGGCCCTGGTAAGCGTCTACGACAAGACCGGTCTGATCGAACTGGCGACCGGCCTGCACCAAGCGGGCGTCGAGTTGGTGTCGACCGGTTCCACCGCCGGCAAGATCGCCGACGCCGGCATCCCGGTCACCAAAGTGGAAGACCTGACCGGTTTTCCGGAGACCCTGGACGGCCGGGTCAAGACCCTGCACCCGCGCGTGCACGCCGGTATCCTCGCCGACACCCGCAAGGACGAGCACCTCGACCAGCTGGTCGAGCTGGGCGTCGAGGCCTTCCAGCTGGTGGTGGTGAACCTCTACCCGTTCACCCGGACCGTGGCCTCCGGCGCGAGCATCGACGAATCGGTCGAGCAGATCGATATCGGCGGGCCGTCCATGGTGCGCGCCGCCGCCAAGAACCACCCGTCGGTGGCGGTCGTGGTGGACAGCGGTGAATACGACAAGGTGCTCGCGGCCGTGCAGCGCGGCGGCTTCACCTTCGCCGAGCGGACCGCTCTGGCCGCCAAGGCCTTCCAGCACACCGCCTCCTACGATGTGGCCGTCGCCAGCTGGATGACCAGCGTGGCCGCCCCTGCCGCCGCGGCGGCGGACTCCGAAGCCGAAGCGCCGCAGCAGTTCCCGGCCTGGATCGGCGCCACCTGGACCCGCGACGCGGTGCTGCGCTACGGCGAGAACCCGCACCAGAACGCCGCCGTGTACAGCAATGAGGCCGGTCCGGCCGGGCTGGCGCAGGCGAAGCAGTTGCACGGCAAGGAAATGTCGTTCAACAACTACACCGACGCCGATGCCGCCTGGCGCGCCGCCTACGACTTCGACGAGCCGGCCGTGGCGGTCATCAAGCACGCCAACCCCTGTGGCATCGCGGTCGGCGCGGATATCGCCGAGGCGCACCGCAAGGCGCACGCCACCGATCCGGTCAGCGCGTACGGCGGCGTGATCGCGGCCAACCGCGAGGTCTCGGTGGAGATGGCCGAGCAGGTCGCCGAGATCTTCACCGAGGTCATCGTGGCGCCCGGGTACGCCAACGGGGCGGTGGAAGTGTTGCAGCGCAAGAAGAATGTGCGCGTGCTCGTGGCCGAGCCGGCCCAGCGCAAGGGCCCGGAGCTGCGTCCGGTCAGCGGCGGCGTGCTGCTGCAGGAGCGCGACATTCTCGACGCCGCGGGCGACGATCCGGCCAACTGGACGCTGGCCGCCGGCGAGGCCGCCGATGCGAAGACCCTGGCCGATCTCGAATTCGCTTGGCGCGCATGCCGTGCCGTGAAGTCGAATGCCATTCTGCTGGCCGATGAGGGCGCCGCCGTCGGCGTCGGCATGGGCCAGGTCAACCGGGTGGACTCCTGCAAGCTGGCGGTGGAGCGCGCCGGTGACCGCGCCAAGGGTTCGGTCGCCGCCTCCGATGCGTTCTTCCCGTTCTCCGACGGTCCGCAGATCCTGGTGGCCGCGGGCGTGCGCGCCATCGTGCAGCCGGGCGGGTCGATTCGCGACAAGGACACCATCGAGCTGTGCCGCGAGGCCGGAGTGACCCTCTACCTGACAGGTTCGCGCCACTTCGCCCACTGAGGTGAGGAGGTAAGTGGGGCAAGGACTTTCGAGGGCCGGTGCGCAATCGCGCACCGGCCCTCGGCTTGTCCGCGAGCGGAACTACTCGGCGTTCACGACTTTCCGATCGCCCAGCGGGGCCTGCAGCTGGATTTCGAGGCTGCCGAAGACGAGGCTCTGGACGCACATCCGGCCCACCGCGTCGGCGCGGGTGCCCGCGCGCAGGGCGACGGTGACGGTGGTGTCGGTCTCGGTGGTGGTGGCGTCCACGCCGTAGCACTCCGGGACGCCGGTCTGGAAGTTGACGGCGATCTTGTCCGGCGCCACGCGGGTCCAGCTGTCGAACCGGATCGGGCGCGGGTTCACCAGGTTCGGGTCGGCGGTGAAGGGGCGGCCGAGCTGATCGGCGGGGGCTTCGGTCGGGTCGGGGGCCGCCGAAGTCGTGGTGGCGGCGGTGGTGGTGATGGTCGAGTGACCACTGTGGTCTTCGTTGTTTCCACATGCCGTGACGGCCAGGCTCAGCACCGCGGCTCCGGCGGTGGCAATCAGGCGGCGTCGCCAAATCCCGTACATGGTCTCAACCCTAGTGTCAGAGGACCGTACGGCCGGTTCGAAGCGGCCGATGTGTTGATCTAGCGAATTTCTGGCGAAGACACGCCGAAATGTCTGAGTCGTCCGGCGCGTATCCCCCCGAGTGTCGCGCCATCGTCGGTAGTCTCGAAGGTAGATGTGCGAATGCGGTTCTCGTGCCATCGATTTACCGAAGATCCCCCCTCCGAAAGGACACCACCGTGGGCGATTCGTTGAAAGTCGGCGAAGAACTCGGTCTGGGCCAGTCGCTGCAAGGCGGCGCCTACACACTGACTCTGCAAGATGACGGCAACCTGGTGCTGTCCCAGCCCGATGGCAAGGTGCTGTGGAGCACCCTCACCCATGGACAGGGTGTGCAGCGCGCCGTGCTGCAGGACGACGGCAACTTCGTCGTCTACAAGGCCGACGGCGCGGCCTGGTCCACCGAGACCAATGGCAAGAGCGCCGATCGCCTGGTCGTGCAGTCCGATGCCAATGTCGTGCTCTACGGCACCGACGGCAGCGCCCTGTGGTCCAGCGGCACCAATACCGACAACCCCCTCCCGGCCCCCGAGCCGGTGACCCAGGCCGCCGCGGTCGAGGACGCGCCCCCGCCGCCCCCGGCCGCCCAGACCTACACGGTCGAACCGGGCGACACCCTCTGGGCCATCGCCGAGCGCTTCTACGGCGACGGCAACCGCTACCAGGACATCGCCAACGCCAACGGCATCCCCAACCCGGACGCCATCAACGCCGGCCAGGTCCTCACCATCCCGTAATCCCGCCTACCGGCGAAGAACTGAACGCCCCCGAGTGCTGACGCACTCGGGGGCGTTGCGTTGAGAGGGGAGAAGAGCGGCACCCGCACCGGGAATTCCAGGGTCGCCCCTCCCCGGCGCGTCCGCAGCACGCTTCGCCCGGCGCGTCCGGAGCACGCTTCGCCCGGTGCGTCCGGAGGCTCTCCTCCCCGGCGCGTCCGGAGCACGCTTCGCCCGGTGCGTCCGGACGCTCTCCTCCTCGTTGCGTCCGGGCCTGCCTTCTCCACTTATGCACTGCGCCCCCGATGCGTAAGCATCGGGGGCGCTTGGCTTTTCGTCCCTCGAAGGGATAGCAGCTACCGGCTGGTGAAGGGGAGCAACGCCATTTCGCGGGCGTTCTTCACGGCGACGGCGACCTGGCGCTGCTGCTGCGGGGTCAGGCCCGTCACGCGGCGGCTGCGGATCTTGCCGCGGTCGGAGATGAACGTGCGGAGCAGGTTCACGTCCTTGTAGTCGACGGTTTCCACGCCGGCGGCGATGAGGGGGTTCTTCTTGGGCCGGCGGGCCTGCTCGGCGCGGACCTTCTTCGACGGTGCTCGCTTCACTGCCATGTCAGCGGTTCCTTACTCACGAGATCTGTGGGTGCTTACCAGCTCGATTTGTGTACACCGGGCAGTTCTCCCCGGTGAGCCATCTCGCGCACGCGAACTCGCGAGAGACCGAACTTCCGGAGATGTCCGCGCGGGCGTCCGTCCGCGGCGTCCCGATTGCGCAAGCGTACCGGACTGGCATCGCGCGGCATCTTCTGCAGGGCGCTCTGCGCGGCGGCCCGCTGCTCCTCGGTGCTGGACGGCTTGCGGATGATCTCCTTGAGTTCCGCGCGGCGCTCGGCGTACCGGGCGACGACGAGTTTGCGGGCCTCGTTCTTCTCGATCTTCGACTTCTTGGCCATGTCAGCGGTCCTCGCGGAAGTCGACGTGCTTGCGCACGACCGGGTCGTATTTGCGCAGCACCATGCGGTCGGGATCATTGCGCCGGTTCTTGCGGGTCACATAGGTGTACCCGGTCCCGGCGGTGGACTTGAGCTTGATGATCGGCCGGATATCGGTCGACTTGGATGCCATCGGTCAGCCTCCTCAGATCTTCTCGCCGCGGGCGCGCAGCCGGGCGACGACCGCCTCGATGCCGTCGCGGTCGATGGTCTTGATGCCCTTGGCGGAGACGGTCAGGGTGATCCGCCGGCCTTCGCTGGGCAGGTAGTAGGTCTTGCGCTGGATATTGGGGTCCCAGCGGCGGTTGGTCCGCTTGTGCGAGTGCGAGACCGACTTTCCGAAACCCGGCTTGCGCCCTGTGACTTGGCAGATGGCCGACATGATGCACTCCTTCCCGGCCGTAGATGTAGATGACAATCGTTTTCGACAACGGCCTCGGAACAATGTACCGTTACCTTCCGGTAAATGAAAATCGTTGTCGAAAGGGGTACCGGTGGTGTCCGAATCCACCTCGCCCGAGCGCACCCCGGTGCTCATCGTCGCCGGACTCCCGGGACGCGCCGCCGATGGCGTGGACCAGGTGGCGCGCCTGCTCGGCGCGGAGCCGGGCACCGTCGTCGTCCGCCACGACCTGAAGGAATTGAACGAAGGCGTGGTCCGCCGGACCGTGATCGCGGACGGCAAGGTGACCGGCGCCGTCCTGGAACTCGCCCACGGCTGCGTGTCCTGCACCCTGCGCGCGGATCTGCTCCCGTACCTGTGCGTGCTGGCGCAACGGGATTCGGTGCGGCGCATCGTGCTCGCGCTGGACCCGGCCTTCGAGGCCGAGGCGGTGTGCCAGGCCATCGAGAATGTCGTGGTGACCGGTGTGCACGGCCGCGTGGACGGCCCGGCCGGCCGCAGCGTGCGCATCGAGAACGTGCTCACCTGCCTGGACGCCCGCGACTGGCTGGCCGACGCCACCGGTGACGAGACCCTCGCCGAGCGCGGCCACGCCACCGCCGAGGACGACCGCACCATCGCCCAGCTGGCGGTGGGCCAGACCGAATTCGCGGACGCCCTCATCGCTTTCGACGCCGGCGCCGAGCTGTTCGAGCGCGAGCGCACCGCCGCGGTGCTGGCCCGGCTCGCCCCCGCCGCGCCGGTGGCGTGGGTGTCCGAACCCGCCGCCCTCGATACCGGCGACCTCACCTGGCTGCTGCGCCGCATTCCGGAGAACGCGCGCCGCGGCGCGTCGTTCGACCCGCACGCCTCACTGCTGCGGGGTCAGCCGCCGCTGAGCTCGGATTGCGGTGTGACGCTGGTGGAATTCGCCACCGATCGCCCGTTCCATCCGGACCGGCTGCATTCGGCCATCGACGTCCTGCTGGAGGGCGTCGTGAGCGCCCGCGGCCGGATCTGGCTGGCCACCCAGCCCGAGGACGTGGTGTGGCTGGAGTCCGCCGGCGGCGGGCTGCGCGTCGGCGGCGCCGGGAAGTGGCTGGCCGCCATGACGCCCGAGGAGCTGGAGCGGACCGATCCGGAGCGCCGCACCATGGCCGCGCTGCACTGGCACGAGCAGTTCGGCGATCGCCACAACTCGCTGGTCATCCTGGTGCACGACGCCGACGCCGAGGAGATCCGGCACGCCCTGCACTGGGCGCTGGTCGACGAGGACGAATTCCGGCAGGTCCGATTCGCGCCGGAGCGGGTGGCCCAGTGGGCGGACCCGTTCGGCGATCAGCACGAGGAGCCGTGCGACACAACCCGATCCACGCCGGTGAGCGGCGACGGCGGTTCCCGCCAGAACGAAAGGTGACGCCATGAAAAAGGGAATCCACCCCGATTACCACCCGGTGGTCTTCGAGGACGTGAGTACCGGCAAACGCTTCCTCACCCGCTCCACCGCGGTGTCCGAGCGCACCGTGGAATGGGAGGACGGCAATACCTATCCGCTGCTCGTGGTGGACGTGACCGCCGACTCCCATCCGTTCTGGACGGGCAATCAGCGGGTGCTGGACACCGCGGGCCGGGTGGAGAAGTTCGAACGCCGCTACGGCAAGCGCGTGCGCGGCGGCACGACCGAGCGGAAGGAGAACTGAGATGGCGGTTCCGAAGCGGAGGATGTCGCGGGCCAATACTCACGCCCGGCGCTCGCAGTGGAAGGCGACCGTGCCGGATCTGGTGCCGGTCAAGGTCGGCGGCGTGGTGTACAACGTGCCGCGTCGGCTGGTCCGGGCCGTGCAGGCCGGACTGATCGACCTCGACAAACTCTGACGGAGTCGAGGGACAGGGAGCGCCGGGCGTCGATCGGACACCCGGCGCTCCCGTTCTCGCTCAGCCCTCTGTGGCCTGCAGCTCGACCAATGTGGCGGCGAGCTTGAAGTACTTGTTCTTGCCCAGATCGGCAATGGTCTTCACGCCGAGGGCTTCGAGCAGCTGGGCATCGGCCTTCTCCGTGAGTCCGGCCAGCGCGGACGGCGGAGCGGAGAGGATCTCGGAGAGGGATTTGTCTTCGTATGCTTTGTCGAGAGCTTTGTCGAGCACAACGCTGACGGCCACGGGAGCCTCCTTCGATTGAGCATGATCGGACGCTTTCGACCGTAGGTCCGGTTTGTACCGCGCGCTTCAAAAAGTCTTCTCAAAGTTGTGAATTCGTGCTCTTGCGCCGGTATTCTCGTGGCCGAGGGCGGGTTCTCCTGATCACAGGAGAACCCGCTCATCGCCAGTTCAGGGGCGGTTTACCGGCCGTTTCGGGCACCGTTGCCGGATTCGGATAAATTCCGACAAATCAGCCAATTCGACTGTCCGATGCGGCATTACGCCCATTCGATCCCGGGATTTGTCCGATTTCAGTGGCTTCCCGCGCGCGTCCATCCGGACCCTCGCCCCAGCCGGGCAGGGGTAGATCCGGCAGCATCTGCTCGAGCCGCGCCAGCTGTTCGGCGAACAGCGTCGCGGGCCCCTCGATGAGCGAGAACGGCCACGGCCAGCGATGCCCGCTCAGCCGCGCCACCTCGTCGCTCAGCTCCGCGGTGGTCGCCTCCAGTTCGCTGATCTCGGTGCGTAGTTCGTCGATCTTGGTCAGCGCGGCGGCCAGCCCGTCCACCACGGTCCGATTGCGTCCGTCGGGATCCTGGCCGAGCTGCGGCCAGCCCGACAGCCCCGGACCGCGCAGCTGGATCTGGACGTCGCGCAGTATCTCTTCCTGTTCGGGCGTCATGTCCTGTTCCTCTGGTTGGAAGTCCCATTGGCCGAAATCGAGGCGGTCGGTTTCGTTGACATCGCACACCACGCCGTCGACCATCACCTGGCGCGCGGTCTGCAGGATGTGCATACGAGGATCGCGATTGGTCCCGGACCAGGCCACCGTCTGCCAGCCCCAGACCGCGGTCCCGGCGTCCAGGGCCCGGCTGAGCGGCCAATATCCGCCGTAGATGCCCACATTCGCGCGCCCGATGACCGTGGCCGCGCCATCCAGATAGGCGTTGATGGGCTCCTGCTGCGCGGGGGTGGCGTCGAAGTCGGCGGAGAAGTAGATGGGCCGGTCCTCGCGGCCGCCGCAGCGCAGCACCTGCGCCAGCGCGGCGCGGGCGTCGGTGACCCCGGCGCCGTAGCCGTCGAGCATGCGGGCCGCGGTGGTCTCCCAGTTGGAGACGATCGAAACATCGTGCGCGCGCAGGTCGTCGGCCTCGGCGGGGGTGAGCAACTTGCCGGGCAGACTGGGACCGCCGGGGGAGAGGTAGCGGACCACGAAATCGAAACCGGCAGCCCGGATGGCACTCGCGGCGGGACGACCTCCGGCGTAATCCAGCCCGAAACGCATGACACTCACTGTAATTCGCACAACTCGCTGTGTCCGACTTTCCCTCCGCATAGCTCCGGACGGTTCTCGGCCCCCGAAGTCCCGCAAACATCGGGCATTTCGGTCATGGTGTTCCAGGTTGACAGACGCGGTGGTTGACTGGGGACTGCCGTGTGATCGGCGTCACTTCGCCTTAACCCGATTTGCTTGTGCAGTACTTCAGAAACGGAGATGACCGATGCCTGTACGCGACGAGGCCTGGCCCGCGGGCACACCGTGCTGGGTCGACTGTCAGGTCGACGACCCGGCCAAAGCCGGTGAGTTCTACGCGGAGCTGTTCGGCTGGGACGTTGTGGGCGGTGGGGAGGAATCCGGGGGATATCTGATGGCCTTCAAGGCCGGGCAGCCCGTGGCGGGCGTGGGGCCGAAACCCGAAGCGGGCGTGCCCTCGGTGTGGACCACCTACTTCGCGGTCGCCGATGCCGACGCCGCCGCCGCGCAGGTGCACGCCGCCGGCGGCAGCATGCTGGTGCCGCCCTTCGACGTGATGGAATTCGGCCGCATGTTCGTCGCCGCCGATCCGGCCGGCGCGCCCTTCGCGGTGTGGGAGGCGCGGGCGCACAATGGCGCCGCCGTCCACAACGAGCACGGCGCCTACGTCTGGAACGACCTGCAGACCGGCGACTACGAGGCCGCGAAAACCTTCTACGCGCGGGTATTCGGCTTCGCCCTCACCGAATTCGACGACGACGCCATGCGATACGCGACCCTCACCCCGCCCGATCGCGCCGAGGCCGTCGCCGGCATCAATGACGACACCCGCAACGGCACCGCCCCCGACCACCCCTACTGGCTCACCTGGTTCCAATTCGACGGCCTCGACGACGGCCTCACCCGCGCCGCCGAACTCGGCGCCAGCATCCTGCTCCCCGCCCAGGACGGCCCCTTCGGCCGAATGGCAATACTGGCAGCGCCCCAGGGCGAACTGTTCGCACTGCTCGACCCTAAGAAGGATTCGGGGATTCACCCCCGCGCCTAAGGGGTCCGGAGGGATAACCCCCGTTCCGCCTTATGGGGGGGGGGGGGTTTACCCCCCGGACCCCCTCACCCGCTTGTGTGATCAGCGCAGCGCGGCGGTATTCCGCGGCGCTTGCTGCGATGCCACCGCCAGCGAAGGACTGTGCGCCATATCGAAATCCGGCGCGGTCGTGGTCTGCCGCGCCTCGCGGCGATCCGGCGCCACCAGGATGGCCGTAATCGGAATCGCCAGCGACAGTGAGCCGATGACGAAGAACGGCACGAAGAAGTCGAACAGATCCGCGCCCTTGGGCAGGGGCGCGGACTGGTCGATATGCGCGTCCAGCCCCGTCAGCCCGGCGTAATGCATGCCGGTCACCAGGATTCCGTAGATGAGCGACCCGGTGAGCAGCACCGGCACCGAGGTCACGGTCAGGCTGAACCACAGCGTCAGCGCCGAGATCACCAGGGCGAGCACGAAGACCGCGATCATCGACACGCTGTTGTGCTCGGTCGTCCCCTGCACCCGCACCGCCGACAGCACCATGAGTTGCACGATGCCGAGCCCGGCCGCCATGATCACCGAACCCGCGACCAGCCGCGCCCAGTGCAGCCTCTTGCCGACCATGAGCAGCGCGATGAACGTGGTGAGCGCGGCCAGCCCCGCCGCCACGCTGATACTGGCCGGGTCGTAGCGCAGCTGGCTGCCCTTGACCTCGAAACCGAGCAGGGAGACGAAGGTGGCCAGGCCGGTGCCGACGCCGCCGATGGATCCGGACGCCACGAACAGCCACACCACCCGGAACCGGGCGGTCACCGATTTGGTGGACTGACGGATGCACGCCAGCCCGCACGCCGCGCCGAGCGCCGAAACGATCAGAGCCAGCCCGATGACCCAGTAGCCCATCGAGAAGTAGATCACCAGTACCCCTGCCTTCGTAATCCTGCTCGGTGCGTTATCCCTGCTCGACCCGAAATCTTTTAGCCGCGGGCCGTTTCGCGCTGTGACTTCATGAGACGTTCGATGGCGTATTCGGTGACCGCCGCCAATGACCGCCGGACTTCCCCCGCATCGCGGGCGTCGATATCCACGATGGGCACGCCCTCGCGGACGCTGAGCGCCTCGCGCAATTCGGCGACCGGGAAGCGCGGCGCGTCCGGAAAACGGTTCACCGCAATGAGGAACGGCAGCGATTTGGCCTCGAAGAAATCGACGGCGGCGAAACTGTCCTCGATGCGCCGGGTGTCGACCAGCACCACCGCGCCGATGGCGCCCTTGATGAGGTCGTCCCACATGAACCAGAACCGGCGCTGCCCGGGCGTGCCGAACAAATAGAGCACCAGATTGCCCGGCAGGATGATGCGCCCGAAATCCATGGCCACCGTGGTGGTTTCCTTGCCAGGGGTGGCGGCGAGGTCGTCCACGCCCTCGGAGGCGCCGGTCACCATGGCCTCGGTGCGCAGCGGCACGATCTCCGAGACCGCGCCCACGAAGGTGGTCTTGCCGGCGCCGAAGCCGCCCGCGACCACGATCTTGGTGGAGGCGGTGCGGGACTCGTCGCCGGGGCGCGGCGGAAACTGCTGCCCCAGATTCGGCTGGGGCAGGCCCGCGCCCGGGATGTGCGGTCCGCCGTTCGGGTACGGCGGACCGCCGTTGTAGGCCCCGCCGTCAAAGGGCGCGGAGTCCATGCAGGGTCCTCTCCATCAGAGAGCGGCGCTCGTCGAAAGTCGCCTGGTCGCTCAGGGTCGAATGCACGCGAAGGGTCCCGGCGACGACGAGATCGCCGATCACGACCCGGATCATGCCCAGTGGCCGCTGTAGATGCGCCGCGATCTCCGCGACCGACAGCCGGGCGGTGCCCAGCCGCAGGATCTCGGTGCGGATGTCACCGGCGGGCCAGTCGAAATGGGCGGTGTAGGACAGGGTTTCGACGACCGCCTCGAGCGGCAGATCCACTGCCGGTTCGGTGCGGCCGGAGGTCAGCGCATAGGGGCGTACCCGGCTCGTCGACCGGTTCGAGCCGACGCCGTTGGGATTGGTCATCGGCGGCTCATCAGGCTGTGCGGGCGGTGGCCTGCACCACCGACCCGACCCGGTCGACCAGCAGCGCCATCTCGTAGCCGATGCGGCCGATATCGTGCTGCTTATTGGCCAGCACCGCCAGGTGCGAGCCATTGCCGACGCTCATGACCAGCAGATAGCCGCGCTGCATCTCGACGATGGACTGCATCACCTTGCCGCCGTCGAACAGCTGCGCGGCGCCGGTCGACAGGCTGGCCAGACCGGCGGTCACCGCGGCCAGCTGCTCGCCCCGGTCCGCCGGCAGGTGCGGGCTGGTCGCCTGCAGCAGACCGTCGGCGGAGACCAGGACGGCGTGCGAGACGCCCGGCACCTCCCGGGTGAATCGGGTGACCAGCCAGTTCAGGTTCTCGTCGGTCTTGGTGCGCTGAGTGTCGGTCATGCATGCCCTCCGTCGTTGTACTGCGAGTCGGCCCGTCCGGAGCGGACGCCGCTCAAGTGCCTGGTCAGGCTGCTGCGGATCTCCTCGGGATTGCGGGCGCCGCCCTCGTCCTCCTGAGTGACCGCGCCGGGGACCAGCTGGGCGCCGGGCCGGCGAATCGGCAGCCCGCCCTGGGTGCGATCGCTGGTGGTCGGATTGGCGGCCTCCTCCGCGGCCGCCCAGCCGGCATCGGAGGCCGAGGACCACACCTCGGTGGACGAGCCACCGGAGGCCGGTTCCACCAGCCATTCCGAAACCATGCGCTGGTAGATGGGGCTGTGGTCGTCACCGCCCGGGCGCTGCCCGGCCGGTTCGGGAGTGCTGTCGGCGCCATTGCCGTTGGCACCATTGTCGTTCGCGCCGTTGCCGTTCGAGCTGTTGTCGTTCGCGCCGCCGCCGAAGGCATTGAAGCCGGTGTCGAAGGAGCCACTGTCACTGCCGCTGTCGTCGTAGCCGTACCCAACGGCGTTACCGCCGTTGGTGACCGGCGACAGGGGCTCGAACCGCTGGGTCGCGGGCTCGGGCCGCTGGGATGGGGTCTCGGGCCGCTGGGATGCGGGCTCCGGGTACCGCGGCTCCTCCGGCCGGGTGAACGGCGGTTCGTCCTGCCGTCCGGATTCACCCCAGAAGTCGACCTGCGCGGGGTAGACGCTGGTCTCCTGTTCGGCGAACGCATCGCTGAACATATCCGATTTCTGCTGCTCGCCACCGAATCCCGGGAGCGCGGGCAGCTCGCCGGTATCCGCGCCCGGCGTCTTGCGCTGCGGCAGTCCGGAACTGGTGACCCCGAATCGCGTGGTGGATTCCGGGAACCGCGCGATTTCCGGCGGATTCGGCACCGGCATGAGCCGCGGCGGCGCGACGGCCGGCTGCGGCGCGGAGATCGGCGCGGGCGTGCCGGCCGGCGGGGCGACCGGCAGCGCGGTGCCGGTGATCGGGTACTGGCCGGTGCTGTCGCCGGTGCGTTCCGGCGCGGGCGAGACCAGCGAGCCCGGCAGGTGCACGCTCGCGGTGATACCGGGCTGCTGCACCATGGCGGAGGTGCGGCGCAGGCTGACGGTGATGTTGTGCCGTTTGGCGAGGCGGCCGACGACGAACAGGCCCATGCGGCGGGCGGTTTCGACATTGACCTCGCCACCGGAGGCGAGCCGGTCGTTGATGGACTGCAGGTCCTCGGCGTTCATGCCGAGGCCGCGGTCGGTGATCTCGATGAGGTAGCCGCCGTCCACGGCGCGCGCCACCGACACCGCCACCGGGGTGGTGGGCGGCGAGTAGCGCAGCGCGTTGTCGATGAGCTCGGCGAGCAGGTGCTCGATATCGACGGCGGGCTCACCGGCCACGATGCCGTCGGGCACGGTGCCGATCTCGACGCGCTGGTAGTCCTCCACCTGGGAGACCGAGGACCACAGCATGTCCGACAGCGGCACCGGCGCGAGATGGCCGCGGCGCAGCGCGGTTCCGGCCAGCACCAGCAGGTTGTCGCCATTGCGGCGCATGCGGGTGGCGAGGTGGTCGAGGCGGAACAGCGACTGCAGCCGCTCGGAGTCGTCCTCGTCGCGTTCCAGCTCCTCGATCAGGTTGAGCTGCTGCTCCACCAGGGATTGGCTACGGCGCGAGAGGGTCTCGAACATATTGCCGATCTGCAGGCGCAACCGCGCCTGTTCACCGGCGAGGTGCAGCGCCTGGGCGTGGATATCGTCGACGGCGCGGGCCAGCTGGCCGATCTCCTCGGTGGTGTGCACGTCGACCGGGGTGATCTCGGGGGCGGTGCCGCCGGAGCGCACCACCTCGAGTTCCCGCGGCAGGTCGATATGGGCCACCTGCAAGGCATCTCGCCGCAGGCGGCGGACCGGCACCACCAGCGAGCGCGCCACCACCAGGGCGAGGGCCAGGCCCGCCAGCAGCATGCCGATGACGACGGAGGTATCGCGGAGCACCGTATTGCGGGCCTCGGTGGTCAGCTGCGACAGCCGGTCGTCCAGCGCGGCGGCGAGGTGATCGGATTCCTTGGCATAGGCGTCGAGGCTGGCATTGACCGCATCGGTCATGGCCGGCACCGCGGCGGGATCCGGGACATTCTGCGACAGCACGCCGATGCGGATGCCGGCGGCATCCTTGAGCTGGGTGAAGTTCTGCGCCTGGGCGGCATTGAGCCCGGCGTAGACCTCGAGCATGGTGATCTCGGCGCCGATGGAGGTCAGCAGCCGCGCCCGCAGCGCGGGATTCTTGGCCAGATCCGGCGAGGCCAGCATGACGCGTTCCTGGGTGAGCAGGCGCCCGCCGGTCATGATCGTGCCCAGCTGCAGGAACAGCTGCTGGGTCTGCAGCTCACTGACCGACTGCGAGGTCGACAGCGCGGCCTGGATTCGGGTGGACACCGTCTCGGCCTGCTCGGCCAGGGTGGCGGGGGAGCCGCTGCGCAGGCTGTTGCGCATGGTGCGGGCGATCCCGATGGCCTGCGTCATCTCCTGGGTGATCTTGGGATCGGCCTTGGAGGAGCGCAGCCGGGTCTCCAGATCCGCCACGGTCTGATCGAACTTCCCGGTGGCGGCGTCGAGCACCGGATCGGCCTCGGTATTGCCCCAGCCGGTGATGGCGGCGATCGCGAGATTCTGCGTCGCGGTTTCGAACTTGGTGGTGCTGCGCATGATTGCGGCCTGTTCGGTACCCGCGCTCAACTGATTGATCGTCTGCAGCTCGCTGTTGATGCGCAGGACCGCGAAGGTCGAGGCGAGCAACACCGGCAGCACCAGTACGATGCCGACCTTGCGCGTGACGGGCCAGTTGGACAGGCTGAATTGCCAGGACCGGGGCGTTGCTTCCATCCCGCTTCCGTCGCCTCCGCTTTCAGAAGAGACCCCCGGGTCGTATGCGGTTGTACGGTTCGGGGATCGAACCCGCGCGGAACCAACTAGAGGTCTTTTTGTACGGCCTGCAACATACCGCGTGGGGTGAGTAACGGCAATTCGGACAACTCGTTGTACGGGACTCCGAATGCAGCCGCGCGCAACGTCTTTCGAATAGGCATAAGTGTTTCCATGACAACCGTTGGTAAGGCTTCCGCAAAAGCCCCAGGTCACCCCCACATGTCTCTCGGCGTGTCGAAGGCAACCTTCTCAGTCACCTCTCAGTCGCTGTGGGCAGACTGGAGCCCATGCGCATTCTGGTAGTCGACGACGACCGCGCGGTCCGGGAATCGTTGCGTCGCTCGCTCACCTTCAACGGGTACACCGTCGACCTCGCCGTCGACGGTGTGGACGCCCTGGAGAAGACCGCCAGCCAGCGTCCCGACGCCCTCGTTCTCGATGTGATGATGCCCCGCCTGGACGGCCTGGAGGTGTGCCGCCGGCTGCGCAGCACCGGCGACGATCTGCCCATTCTGGTACTCACCGCACGGGATTCGGTGTCCGAGCGCGTCGCCGGCCTGGACGCCGGCGCCGATGACTACCTACCCAAGCCGTTCGCGCTCGAGGAATTGCTGGCCCGGTTACGCGCCCTGCTGCGGCGCACCACCGCCGATGTCGCCGACTCCTCGGAGACCATGAAATTCGCCGACCTGTCCCTGGACCCGGTCACCCGCGAAGTGTGGCGCGGCGAACGTCAGATCAGCCTCACCCGCACCGAATTCTCGCTGCTGGAAATGCTCATGGCCAATCCGCGCCGCGTGCTCACCCGCAGCCGCATCCTGGAAGAGGTGTGGGGCTACGACTTTCCCACCTCCGGCAATGCTCTCGAGGTGTACATCGGCTACCTGCGCCGCAAAACCGAGGCCGACGGTGAACCGCGGCTCATCCATACCGTGCGCGGCGTCGGCTACGTGCTGCGCGAAACACCGCCGTAGGAGCCGGGCTCGTGGGTAGAACCGTTCCCCGGCGCACCGTGGTCGCCGGACTGGCGCAGCGGTCGGAACCAGACATGCGCCCGCCGATGCCGCTCACCCGGTCGGTCTCGCTGCGCTGGCGGGTCACGCTGCTGGCCGCCTCGGTGGTGGCCGTGGCCGTCGCCTTCACCTCCATCGCCGCCTACGCCATGGTGGCGCGCTCGCTGTACGCCGATGTGGACACCCAGCTGCGCGCCCGCGCCTCGCTGATGATCGACAACAACTTCGACTCGCTCGGCTTCCAGTCGATCGTGCTGGCCGGCCTGTACTCCAGCGACGTCGGCGTGGCGCTGATCTTCCCGGACCTGTCGCCGTATGTGCCGCCGCAGAGCACGAATCCGCCCATCGGCAGCCAGGAACTGGCGGTGGCGCGCGGGGAGATCGGCTTCTCGCTGCGCACCGTCGACAATCAGCGCGTGCTGGCCCGGCGCACCCATTCCGGGTCCACCCTGGTGGTCTCGCAGCGCCTGCAACCCACCCGCGAGGTCCTCGACCGGCTCGCCTGGCTGCTGTTCGTGGTCGGCGGCTGCGGCGTCATGCTGGCGGCCGCCGCCGGAACGGCCGTGGGCCGCACCGGTTTGCGGCCCATCGCCCGGCTCACCGCCGCCACCGAGCGGGTGGCCCGCACCGACGATCTGACCCCCATACCGGTGACCGGCGATGACGAACTCGCCCGGCTCACCGACAGTTTCAACACCATGCTGCGCGCCCTGGCCGAATCCCGGGAAAGGCAACGGCGATTGGTGGCCGACGCGGGCCACGAGCTGAAAACGCCGCTGACCTCGTTGCGCACCAATATGGAATTGCTCATCGCCTCCTCACGCCCGGGCGCACCACGCATCCCGGACGAGGACATGGCCGAACTGCGCTCCGATGTCATGGCGCAGATCGAGGAATTGTCCACGCTGGTGGGCGATCTGGTGGACCTGGCCCGCGAGGACGCCCCGGACACCGTGTACGAGGTGGTCGATATCGGTGATGTCACCGAGCGCGCCCTGGAACGCGCGCGGCGGCGGCGCACCGGCATCGAATTCGAGGCGCGGCTGCGCCCGTGGTTCGTCTACGGCCACGAGGCCGGGCTGGAACGCGCCATTCTCAATGTGCTCGACAATGCGGCCAAATGGAGCCCGGCCGGGGCCAAGGTGCTGGTCACCATGACCGAGAACCGCGGCCTGCTGGAGCTGTCGGTCGACGACGCCGGACCCGGAATCCCGCCCGCCGAACGCGAGCTGGTCTTCGAACGCTTCTACCGGACCACCGCCTCGCGCTCCATGCCCGGCTCCGGCCTGGGCCTGGCCATCGTCAAGCAGGTGGTGACCAAACACGGCGGCACCATCACCATCGACACCTCCGAACGCGGGGGTGCGCTGATCCGTATCGTTCTGCCCGGAGAGGGTGCGCCGCCCGCGGTCGCGGAGGAAAGTTAGAACCCGAAACCGGAACCCTCCGGAAAAAGCAAGCACGGTCTCAGTCCGCTCTCAGTCGTCACCGCCAGTCTTGGCCAGGAGACTCGAGGAGAAACGAGAAAATGACCGAGGATTCGAAGGACACGCGGGACGCAGCAGGCTCCCAGGACAGTGCGGCAGGCTTCCGGGACAATGCGGTGGGCGCCCAGGGCAACCCGGCCGGTTCGCAGGACAACAACGCCGCTCAGGGCAATCCGGCCGATCCGGCCGCGCAGTCCACTCCGGTTACCGCGGGTCCGGACGCCGCTGCGGCCCACGGCCCGGCGAACTCGGCTCCCGGCGGTTCCGCCGATCCGGCCTCCGGCGCCGCGGCCCCGTCGCCGTACGGCGGCCACGGGTACGGACCGGCCGGGCAGGGCTACGGCCCCGGACCGGCCGCCGGTCACCCCTACGGCGCGCAGCCCTACGGCGGCGCCCCGGCCGGGTACGGATCGCCCGAGACCTCGGGTGCGCATGCGACCCAGCAACTTCCGGCCGGTCCGTACGGACCGGCGTATGCGGCGTCGGGGGCCGGATACGCCACCGGACAGCATCAGACCGGTCCGCACCAGACCGGGCAGCACGCCACCGAGCCGATCTTCGGCGCGGGCGGCCCGGGCCAGCCGGGCGGTCCCGGCTACCCGGCGCCCGGCGCACCGGCCCCCAAGCGCAATGCCCGGACGGCGCTGGTCGCCGGAGCGCTGGCGCTGGCCCTGCTCAGCGGCGGCGTCGGCGGGGCCGTCGGCGCGCTCGCCACGCGCGACGGCGACGGCCATTCGACCGTCACCAATGCCCTGGACGCGCCGCGCAAGGTGAACGAGGTCGCCAATGCCCCTGAGGGTTCGGTGCAGGCGGTGGCCCAGAAGGTGCTGCCGAGCGTGGTCATGATCCAGGTGGCGGGCAACCGGGCCGCGGGCGAGGGCTCGGGCGTGGTGCTGTCCTCCGACGGCCTGATCCTCACCAACAATCACGTGGCCAACGGTGCGGGACCCAACGCCAAGATGGAGGTCTCCTTCAGCGACGGCTCCACCGCCTCGGCCACCCTGGTCGGCGCGGATCCGATCTCCGATCTGGCGGTCATCAAGGTCACCGACAAGAAGGACCTGACCCCGATCGAGCTCGGCTCCTCGGAGAATCTGCAGGTCGGCCAGGCCGTGGTGGCGGTCGGCTCGCCGCTGGGCCTGGCCGGGACGGTCACCACCGGCATCGTCTCCGCGCTCAACCGCCCGGTGTCCACCAGCGGTGAGGCGGGTTCGACCGGCACCGTCATCGATGCCGTGCAGACCGACGCCGCCATCAACCCGGGCAATTCCGGTGGTGCGCTGGTCGATATGAGCGGCAAGCTGATCGGCATCAACACCGCCATCGCCACTCTCGGCAGCGCGGAGGCCGCGGGCGCGCAGAGCGGCTCCATCGGTCTCGGCTTCGCCATTCCGGTCGACACCGCCCGCCGCGTGGCCGATGAGCTGATCAAGACCGGCAAGGCGACCTACGCGCAGATCGGCATCAAGGTGCGCGGCGAGGACGATGTCAACGGCGCCCGCGTGCTGGAGGCCACCCCGGACGGCCCGGCCGCCAAGGCGGGCATCCCCGGCGGCGCGATCATCACCAAACTCGATGACCAGCCGATCGATTCGGGCAATGCGCTGATCGCCGCGGTGCGGTCGCACAAGCCCGGCGACAAGGTCAAGGTGACCTACACCGACGAGCAGGGCCAGAACCAGAAGACCGTCGAGGTGACCCTCGGCGAGGCCGCAGTGGAGGGCGGACGATGATGATGCACGAGAGCGGGCGGGTCCCGATGCCCGCGATCCGGGTTCGTCCGGACGGGGAGTGGGAGCTGTTGTCGGGCAAGGGCGCTACGGTGAGCACCATGGAAATCGATGCCGCTGTGGCGGGCCGTGCTCTTGTCGTTGTGGTCGACGACCGAACCGCCCATGGCGGGGTGGACTCGCTGGGCCCGCTGGTGACCGAACTACTGACCGAGGCCGGGTTCCTGGTGGACGCCTCGGTGTCGGTGTCGGCCGATGAGGTCGAGATCCGCAATGCCCTCAATACCGCCGTCATCGGCGGCGTGGACCTGGTCATCTCGGTCGGCGGCACCGGCATGTCGCCGCGCGATGTGACGCCCGAGGCCACCGAGGAGGTCCTGGACCGGGTGCTGCCGGGCATCAGCGAGGCGCTGCGCTCGTCGGGTCTGGCGTCCGGTTCGCTGGACGCGGGCCTGTCGCGCGGGCTGGCCGGTGTCTCCGGCAGCACGCTGGTGGTGAACCTGCCGGGTTCGCGCGCCGCCATCCGCGACGGCATGGCCACCCTCGGCCCGCTCGCGAGCCGGGTCATCGATGAGCTCTCCGGCCTGGCGGAATGACCGCCGAATCCGAGCAGCATCCCGATCAGCCCCGTCCGGCCGCGCGCCGGGCGGGGTCTCGTCGTCTCTCCGCCGCCGAGGCGGCGAAACTCGCGCGCATCTTCGGTGATGCGCTGCCTGCCACCACCTCCGACGAACGCACCCCCGAACCGGATTCGGGACAGTCCTCCGACGACTGGCTGCGTTCCCAGGTGCCTCCGCATCACGGCTGAGCCGTTCCCTTTTCCCGTGCCTTTCTGAGCACGCTCATTTTCGAGTCCGCTCACGACCGAAGCCATTTCGTTATCACTTTCCCCGGTCGTGGGCGTTAAACCGTTTCCCCGTAAAACATGGTGATTTCCGCATGTGCGCCCTGCTGTTGCCAAGCAATTGCTGATGTGGCTAAGGTCTCGATCGGGTCAACAAACCTACTAGTCCAAAGGGTTTGAGACGGCTGCTCGGGTATTGCGTGCAGGCAACTCGAGCGTTGCTCATTGGGGATTGGCCTTGTAGGTGACCCATCCAGCTTCGGTGGTCGGAGCTGGTCGGTAGACAACCTGATGAGGGAAAGAATGAGCGAGAACCGCACCAGCGGTATCCGTCGCGCCGGCCGCGTCGCGGTCTTCGGCGCAGCCGCTTCCGTGGCCGTGGGTCTGCTGTCGACCGGCGCCGCGAACGCCGACGCCTTCGTGCCGTTGCCGGACGGCCAGAAGACGAGCCCGGCGGGCGTCACCATCAGCCGCGTCGGCGAGCACGCCGTCATCTCGCCGTCGCTGGCCGCCAATGGCGCCGGTCGTACCGCGTGGGTGTCGGGCAAGGTCTTCGCCGACGTCACCAACACCCCCGAGGGTGAGGTCGGCCCCTGGAACGGCGCCACCAACGCCCCGGGCACCAACAACTCCTCCACCCACGGCGCGTCCCGCCTGACCACCGGCTACATCGTCGGCTGCCAGGTGTCCATCGCCGACGACGCCATCGGCGCCAAGGTCGGCGCCAGCGTCGATACGAGCGGCTTCGGCCTCAGCGGCGGCCTGAGCCTGAACCTTGGCCCCGGCCAGGTCAAGTTCGTCGCCATCCAGGGCAAGGACATCCTGAAGAACGGCACCTACGCGGTCGAATACCAGGACACGCCGATCGAGGTCAACGGCTGCGCGGGCTACGCGCAGGCGCGTGCGTACACCGTCGTCGAGATCATCGGCGACCACTACTCCAAGACCACCCTCTACGGGCAGCCGTTCAGCATCGGCTGACGTTTGGTCGCGACCAATTCAACTCTCGCGTAAGCGAATTCGACCCTAGAGGGAAATGCTCATGAACATTCGCAAGACTGCGGCCCGGGTCGCCGGCGCCGGCTTCGCGGCCACCGCCGCGCTGGGCCTGTTCTCCACCGGCGCGGCCAATGCCGACACCTTCGTCGCCCTGCCCGGCGGCGCGATCACCCAGACGCTCTCCGACGGCACCGTGGTGACGGTTCGCCTGGTCGGCGAGTCCGCCAACATCAACCCGTCGATGGGCTCCACCCCGCTGCACCGCAACGCCTGGGTTTCCGGCTCCGCGCAGGTGCAGATCTCCGGCAACAACAGCAGCGTCGGCGGCAAGATCCTGCCCGGCTATGTGGTGGGCTGCCAGGTCAATATTGCCGGCGGCGGCGCCGAGGGCGGCGTCGAGGGCGGCGGCGCCTGGGAAGGCAACAGCGCGCCGTCCGTCGGAGCCAGCACCGGCGGCGCTCTGACCCTCGGCCCGGGCCAGTCCAAGGCGTTCTACGTCCTGGACCTGGAGGCCGCGGACGACTACGGCAGCGAGGACCACTCGGCCAACAACAAGTTCAAGGGTTCGAACGGTTCGGTCACCTGGGCCGACGAGACCATCGGCCTGAACGGTTGCGGCGGATACGCCCAGGCGCGTGCGTTCGTGTCCGTGAAGGTCGAGACCGACAATGTCGTCGGCACGGTCACGCTCTGGGGTCAGCCCTTCAGCCTCGGCTGATTCGACTGCCTCCCGGCTGATTCGAGAACCGCTTCGGCGGATTCGTTCCAGCTCAGCGGATCTTCAAGGGGTCCGGTGCTTTAGCACCGGGCCCCTTTTGCTATTCATAGCCTTCTCGGCATAGCCGCGGGTAGTTGTAGATCCGTCCAACTTCTCTTCTCTCTCACGAGTCAAACGTCACACTTGTGATGTAAAGTGCCCACCGTCGCTACGTGAAAAGAATTCGTTAGCAGTAACACAGCGGCAACAATGTGGCGACAAACTTACCCGGGTTCCTCGAGAACCCATTTCAGCTCCGGTGGTCGGGGCTGACCGCAAGAAACCTGATGAGGGGAAGTATGAGCGAGAACCGCACCAACGGTCTGCGTTCCGGAGCCCGTTTTGCGGGTGTCGGCGCGGCCGCTGCCGTGGCCATCGGCCTGTTTTCGACTGGTGCTGCAAGTGCCGACACCTTCGTGCCGTTGCCGGACGGCCAGAAGGTGGCTCCCAGTGGGACCGTGACCATCACCCGTACCGGTGAGCACGCCATCGTGTCGCCGTCGCTGGCTGCCAATGGCGCCGGCCGTACCGTCTGGGTCAGCGGCAATGCCGTTGCCGACGTCGCCGAAACCCCCGAGGGTGAAGCCGGTCCCTGGAACGGCCCGAGCAATGCTCCGGGCACCAATAACTCCTCCACGCACGGCGTTTCGCGCCTGAGCACCGGTTACATCGTCGGCTGCCAGGTGTCCATCGCCGACGACGCCATCGGCGCCAAGGTCGGTGCGAGCATCGACACGGAGGGCTTCGGCCTCAGCGGTGGCCTGAGCCTGAACCTCGGCCCCGGCGACGTGAAGTGGGTTGAGGTCCAGGGCAAGGACATTCCGAAGGCGGGCGTCTACTCGGTCGAGTACATGGACGCCGAAATGGAAATCCAGGGTTGCGCGGGGTACGCCCAGGCACGGTCGTACACCGTCGTCGAGATCATCGGCGACAACTACTCCAAGACCACTCTCTACGGCATGCCGTTCAGCATTGGCTGACGTGGTCATACCCGCAAAAACTCTTCTCGCGCAAGCGAATTCAACCCCTGAGGGAACAAGAATGAACATCCGTAAGACCATGGCGCGGGTGGCCGGTGTCGGTGCCGTCGCTACCGCCGCTCTCGGCCTGTTTTCCGCCGGCGCCGCCAACGCCGACACCTTCGTGCCGCTGCCGGGCGGCGAGATCACCAAGACCCTGTCCGACGGCACCGTGGTGACGGTCAAGCTGGTCGGCGAATCGGCCCTCATCAGCCCGTCCATGGGTTCCACCCCGGTCCATCGCAACGCCTGGGTCTCCGGCTCCGCGCAGGTCGAGCTGTCCGGCACCAATGGCGAGGTGGGCGGCAAGATCCGCCCGGGTTACGTCGTGGGCTGCCAGGTCAACATCGACGGCGGCGGCGTGGACGGCGGCGTCTCCGCCAGCGGCAAGTGGGAAGGCGATGGCGGTAGCCTGGGCGCCTCCACCGGCGGCGCGCTGAGCCTCGGCCCCGGCCAGGCTGCCAAGTTCTACCTGCTCGACCGCGAGGTTGCCGATGACTACGGCAACGAGGACCACTCCGGTAAGAACACCTTCAAGGGCACCCACGGCTCGGTGACCTGGGCCGACTCCACCATCGGCCTGAGCGGCTGCGGCGGGTACGCGCAGGCGCGCGCCTTCGTCCAGGTGCAGGTCGAGACCGACAACATCATGAGCTGGGTGACCCTGTGGGGCGCCCCGTTCAGCCTCGGCTGATAGTCACGGCGTAAGACGAATGGGCCCGGCGCTTTTCGCGCCGGGCCCATTCGCTTTTTCTGTGGCGCTTCAGCTTTCGTGCTTTCCGCCGCCGCTGACATTGCCGCCCTCGGCGAGAAGATCTCGAATCTGGTGCAGCAGTTCGTTATCGGTGAGGGCGGTATCGGACTTGCCCCAGCGCTGCCTGGCGCGGTTGGCCGGAGCCACCAGGATGAAGTACAGCAGCGCCGCGATGATGACGAAGTTGAGCGCCGCGGTGATGATGGGCCCGATGGCGATGAAGGTCGCCGGTTTGTCGGCCACCAACTGGAAACCCAGACCGAGTTCGTCGGATCCGCCGAATACCGCGAGCAGCGGATTGATCACGCCCTCGCTGAAAGCGGTGACGATGGCGACGAACGCGGTACCGATGACCACGGCCACCGCTAGATCGACGACATTACCGCGGAGTAGAAAATCCTTGAAACCCTTGAGCATTGCCGGAAACTCCTCTGCGTGATAGCCGGTGGAGCCTGGGGTGCTGCGATAGAACTCGGGTAACTGCGAATATCGGCGATGCTAGTTCACCCCGCCCCCGCGTCAATGGAACACGACGGTCAGCGCGCTGCGCAGCGATGCCGCCGCCACCACGGTCGCATGCCGTGCATCCATGGCCACCAGCACCACCCGCTCACCCCGCCCCGCACTCTCCCGTCCCCGCGCCGCGCCATCCCCGGGCGCCAGCACGACGGCGGCATCCGAAACCAGCAATCGCGCCGCGCGGCCGCCATTCCCGCTCTCGTCGGACGCCACCACATCCACCCGATCCCCGGCCCGCAGCACATCCGCAACAGCATTGTCGGCCAACCGAATCGGAACAATCCGCCCATCCGCCGCCCCCGCGGCCACCGCCGCCAACCGCGGCCCCACCACCCGCAACTCGGTAACGATCTCCCCTTCGGCCACCGCCCCGCTCAATGTCGCACCCCGCAGCCGATCCGGCTCCCGAACGGCCCCGGCGGGCAGCGCATCCGTCTCCCGCAGCGCCCGCCGCAAATCCTCCTCCCCGATCACATGCCCCGGCGGCAACTCCCGCGCCGCCACCAACACCTCGCTCCGCTGCTCCCCGGGATCCCCCCGCACCGCGATAACGGCCGCGACCATCAATAACCCCACCGCCGAAACCCGCCGCGCCAGCACACTATCCACCCGCTCGAAGAACCCCGCACCCCCGAATTCCAACCGACGAAGTCGTTCCATGCCACGCACCCTACGACCACGCCAATGCCCTCAGCCGCCGCAATTCACGCAGCTGTGGACAACCGAACAGATGTGAAAATCCTCCCCGCCACGCTGGCAACCAGAGTCATTACGCCAGCACGTAGGTCGCAGGACGCGCCGTTCCCGGCCTGGGGTGGCTATGAGTTAAGGAGGTTCGGGAGCTCGGCCCCGCCCATCTCCTCGAACTTAGGAGGTTCGGGGGCCCGGCCGCGCTCAGCTCTTCGAACCAAGGAGGTTCCGGGGGCCCGGCCGCGCTCAGCTCTTCGAACTTAGGAAGTTCGGGGGCCCGGCCGCGCTCAGCTCTTCGAACCAAGGGGGTTCCGGGGGCTTGGCCCCCGCCCCCTCTTCTTTTCGCGCCGAAGGCGCGGGTGCTCAGGCTGCGGAGGTGCTGGAGGTGCTCGCCGTGGCGGCGGCGGGGGTCGAGGCGCTCGACGCGGAGTTCGCGCCATCCGAGGTGGACGGCTTGGCCGGCTCGGCGGAGGTGGACCCGTTGCGGCTGTCGGTGCGGTAGAACCCGCTGCCCTTGAAGACGATGCCGACCGAGTTGAAGAGCTTGCGCAGCTTGCCGCTGCACTGCGGGCACGTGGTCAGCGCGTCATCGGAGAAGGACTGCACGATGTCGAACTTGTTGTCGCACTCGGTGCACGCATACGAGTAAGTAGGCATCGGTTAACCTCCACAGTCTTCGTCGATTTAGCACTCTACAGCTGACAGTGCCAACACTGCCAATCGGGTGTCAATTCCCGGCGCGTTCGCCGAGCTCGAGCAACCCGCCACCGGGTGTCAGCGCCCACCCCATGCGATGGTCGTGCGCCTCTTCCGGCAAATGGTCGACCAGTTCATCGTCGCGCACCACGGCGATCAATCGCGCATCGGCCCGGCAGGCCGCCAGACTGCGGTCGTAATAGCCCGCCCCGCGCCCCAAACGCACCCCGCGCCGATCGACCGCCAGCGCCGGAACCAGAATCGCCTCGGCCTTCGCCATGGCATCCGGCACCGCCTCCCCATCGGGCTCCGACAATCCGAACCGCCCCCGCCGCAACCGCTCCGGCCCCAGATACTCCGCCCAGTCGAGCGGCCCCGGCTCCCCGGTCACCGGCAGCAGCACCCGCGCCCCGCCGGAGCGCAGCGCGTCCAGCATGGCCACCGACCCGGGCTCACTCCCCACCGGCACATACGCGCACACCCAGGCGGCGCCGATCTCCCCGGCGACCGCCGCCAGCGCGGTGGCCTCCCGCGCGCGCACCGCTGCGGGCACAGCCCGCCGCCGCGCCAGGATCTCCTCCCGCCACGCCTTCTTGTCCTTGCCGCCACCGACCACGCCCCAACGATAAGCGCCCGTCCGACCGCGCCCGCCGAACAGCGTGTCGAATGTGCGCCTCGCCATTCGCGTACCTCGCCATTCCGGCGTGCGCACCCGGTCATTCCGTCGTGCCCGTGGCCGGAATCCACCACATTGCCCGGAGATCCCCGCCACAAGCCCGCCGGGATCACGGGGCGACTCGTTCCGCTGACGGCTGGACCCGCGCCGGGCTGCCGGAGTGCCCCCGGCCGGGGTGCCAGGGTGTGCTCGGGGGTCGAGGCGGACCCGCATCACAGCGGTGAATCGCGGTGGGCTGTGGGAGGATTCGTGCGGTGATGACCTCGGCTGGCGGGCCGGTCCGGCTGCTGGGCGCGAATCGTGGATTCCGGCTGTTGTGGACCGCTCGGACGGTGTCGTTTCTGGGGGATTCGCTCAGCCTCGTGGCGCCGATTCCGTTCCGGCCGGGGCGGAGCCCGAGGCCGCCGGGGACGAGGCCGTTGCGTCGGCGGCCGGGCGGAAGTCGTCGCTGTGGGCCGAAACCCGGGCCGGGTTGCGCTACATCATGGCGGCTCCGGTGTTGCGCGCCGTCGGGCTCGGCTACTTCGCCATCGTGGCGTGCAACGGGATCGGCGATGTGGCGCTGGTGTTCCTGGCGAAGGACACCTTGCACGGCGGGGACTCGGCGGTCGGCCTGCTGCTTTCGGCGGTGGGGATCGGGCTGCTGATCGGCTGTGCGCTGCTGGGGCGGGCCGCGCGGCTGTGGTCCATGCCGGTGCTGCTCCTCGCGGGTTTCGCCGTCAGCAGCGCTGGCAACCTGCTCACCGGGCTGGCGTGGGCGGTGGCGGCGGCATTCGCGGTGCAGGCCACGCGCGGGCGGGGGATCGCCGCCATGGACGTGGCCGCCAATACGCTGATTCAGCGCTCGGTTCCGGCGCGGCTGCTCGGCCGGGTCTTCGGAAGTCTGTACGGCGCTATCGGTGTCGCGGCGGCGCTGTCGTATCTGGGCGGCGGTCTGCTGCTGGATCTCACCGATCCGCGCACGGCGCTGGTGGCGGCCGGCGCGGGCGGGTTGATCGCGACCGCGGCGACGGCGCTGGCGTTGCGGCGTTCCGGCTGATTGCGCAGGTTGTGGGGTTTTGCACGGTTTGCGGGCGGCACAAAGGGGATAACAACCAGAGTGTGGCGCTTTGCACTATTGATGCGGTTGCCGCGGGTGCGCACCCGCTTCAGGGGTGCGAAGTTGCCCGCTACCGTGCCGTTCGATGCGCTCACAACGGGCGCGCCGCTTAGGCTTCCTGGGAACTCGGAGCGGCGCTGACGGACGCTCCGGTGCGTAAACGGATGGATAGGGTGAGTTCATGACAGCTAACGGCGGCGGAGCCGAGTCGTGCTTCCGCACCGCGGTGGTGCCCGCGGCGGGGCTCGGCACGAGGTTCCTGCCCGCGACCAAGACGGTGCCCAAGGAGCTGCTACCGGTGGTCGACACCCCGGGCATCGAATTGGTCGCCGCCGAGGCCGCGGAGTCCGGCGCCAATCGGCTGGTGATCGTGACCTCGCCCGGAAAAGACGGCGTGGTCGCGCATTTCGTCGAGGACCTGGTGCTGGAGAGCACTCTGGCCGAGCGCGGCAAGTTCCATCTGCTGGAGAAGGTGCGCAAGGCCCCGGCCCTGCTGGACGTGACCTCGGTGGTGCAGGAGGAACCGCTCGGGCTGGGTCATGCGGTGGCACAGGCGGAGTCGGCGCTGGATCCCGACGAGGACGCCATCGCGGTGCTGCTGCCCGACGATCTGGTGCTGCCCAGCGGCGTGCTCGGCGTCATGGCCAAGGTGCGCGCCAATTACGGCGGTTCCGTGCTGTGCGCCATCGACGTGCCGAAGGAGCAGGTCAGCGCGTACGGCGTCTTCGATGTGGAGGTGCCCGAGGGCGCGCCCGCGGACGTGCTGAAGGTCAATGGGATGGTGGAGAAGCCGGCCCTGGCCGATGCGCCGTCCACCTATGCCGCGGCCGGCCGCTACCTGCTCGATCGCGCCATCTTCGACGCGCTGCGCCGGATCACCCCGGGCGCGGGCGGGGAACTGCAGTTGACCGACGCCATTGCCCTGCTGATCGCGGAGGGCCATCCGGTGCACGTGGTGGTGCATCGTGGGTCGCGACACGATCTGGGCAATCCGGGCGGTTATCTTCGTGCTGCGGTCGATTTCGCTTTGGAACGAGAGGAATACGGTCCGGCCCTGCGCGAGTGGCTCGAGCAGCGGCTGAGTCCGGGCTGGCAGAGTCACTGGACCGATCCGCAGCTGCCCTCTTGCGAATAACGAAGTGCGCCGTGTCGAGGTGTGCAGTGTGCGAGATCAGGGAAGGGCGGCATGCGCTCGGTTGAGGATCAGCAGATCAAGGTGACCGCGGCGGCCGTCGCGCCGCGGCCGGTGCGGGTGGCCATTTCGGAGGCCCAGGGACTGCTGTGTGCCGAGGATGTGGTGACCGAGCAGCCGCTGCCCGGTTTCGATCAGGCGGCCATCGACGGCTATGCGGTGCGCAGTGTGGACGTGGCCGGCGCGGGCGCGGACATCCGCGACGAGGACGGCAATGCGGTCGATCTGTCGCTGCCGGTGGTGGGCGAGGTGGCGGCCGGTTCCCGGCAGCCGATCCGCCTGCAGCCGCGTCAGACGGTCCGGGTGGACACCGGCGCGCCGCTGCCCACGCTCGCGGATGCCGTGCTGCCGCTGGACTTCACCGATGGCGGCCGGGCCCGGGTCAAGGTCTACGAGCCGGTGCGCTCCGGCGATTACGTGCGCCGCATCGGCGATGACGTGCAGCCGGGTGATCTGGCGGTGCGCGCGGGCACCATTATCGGCCCGGCGCAGGTGGGCCTGCTGGCCGCGGTGGGCCGGGACAAGGTGCTGGTGCATCCGCGGCCGCGGCTGTCGGTGCTGTCGGTGGGCGGCGAACTGGTCGATATCGACCGCACGCCCGGTCCGGGCCAGGTCTACGACGTGAACTCCTACGCGCTGGCCGCCGCCGCGCGCGACGCGGGCGCCGACGTGAATCGCGTCGGCATTGTCAGCGGCGATCCCAAGCGGCTGCGAGATGTGGTGGAGGGCCAGCTGGTTCGCTCCGAGGTCGTGGTGATCGCGGGCGCGGTCGGCGGCTGGGCGTCGGAGCAGATCCGGGAGGCCCTGGAGGGCCTGGGCGAGCTGGAGATCACCCGGGTGGCCATGCATCCGGGTTCGGTGCAGGGTTTCGGCCTGCTCGGCCGCGATGAGGTGCCGACCTTCCTGCTGCCGTCGAATCCGGTTGGCGCGCTGGTGGTCTTCGAGGTGATGGTGCGGCCGCTCATTCGCATCGCGCTGGGCCGCCGCCATCCCATGCGGAGGGTGGTGCGGGCGCGCACGATTCTGCCCATCGCCTCGATTCCGGGCCGCCGCGGCTATTTGCGCGCCCAGCTCATGCGGGACGAGCAGACCGGCGACTATCTGGTGCAGCCGCTGGGCGGGCCGAACGGCGCGTCCTCGCATCTGCTGGCCACCATGGCCGAGGCCAACAGCCTCATCGTGATCGATCCGGATGTCACCGAGGTGCGCACCGGTGACGAGGTGCGGGTCGCCTTCCTCGCGCAGCGCGGGTAGGCATGGACATGAACGTCTTCCGGGCCGGCCAGCATCCGGGGTGGCCCGCGCATCTGGGCCCGGTGCGGGTGGGCGCGGGCCAGGTAACCTTGCGCCCCATCAGATTGCGGGACGCGGCGGCGTGGAGCCGGATCCGCACCCGGGATCGGGACTACCTCGAGCAGTGGGAGCCGACCGGCCGCGGGGCCTGGGAGGCGCGCAATCATGCCGGGAACTGGCCGTCGCTGTGGTCGAGCCTGAAGGCGGAGGCCCGCCGGGGCGCGATGATTCCGCTGGTGATCGAGGTCGACGGTAATTTCGGCGGGCAGCTCACGGTGGGCAATATCGTGCGCGGCGCGCTGCGGTCGGCGTGGATCGGTTACTGGGTGGCCCGGGATCTGAGCGGTCAGGGTGTGGCGACGGCGGCGCTGGCGCTGGGGCTGGACCATTGTTTCGGCGAGGTGGGCCTGCATCGGGTGGAGGCCACGGTGCGCCCGGAAAACCTTGCCAGCCAGGCGGTCCTGCGCAATGTCGGTTTCCGTGAGGAAGGGCTGCTGCGCCGCTACCTGGATGTGGACAACGCCTGGCGGGATCATCTGCTGGTGGCCATGACGGTGGAGGAAGTCTCGGGCACTGTGGTGGACAGGTTGATTCGCTCCGGCCGTGCCGCCAAGGCTTGACACACCCCAATAACAATCCGCCCGGTATGTAAATCGTGTGACTACTGTGGCAGGTGTTGACGGCGCGCCTGCGGGTTATTCCTGAGGCATCGAATTAACCTACGCACGTCCGTGGTGTGCCTACAACACGTGAAGTTTGCAGTTGGAAGCCCGCGAACAAGATGCGTGGTCGACGAGCCGGCATGCTGGCGGGGACGGAGGTGTGAGCACGATGCCGAATTCGATCTTGTGGATCGGGTTGGTCGTGCTCTGGGTGTTCGTCTTGTTCCCGATGCTGGCCGACCGGCATCCTCGTATTCGTCAGCACACCGAGGCCGCGCTGAGCACCAGGGTGTTGCACCGCGGGGATGCCAAGCGACGCACCAGAAAAGGTCCGGCCACCGGACACGACACCGACCCGGACTACGTGCCGGTTCGCAGGAAGCATCACCACGATGATCCGGAGGATCGGATGACCAGATCGGACGACAGCCGCACAGCTGAATCGGACGACGAGGATTTCGACACCGCCCGCGAACGTGATACGGAGAGCAGCGCTTCCGCGACCGCGGACGCCGAGGTGAGCGCCGCGGCCGCCGGGGAGCCGGAAGCCGCGGTGGAGACCGAGCCGGAGACCGCCGAACTCGACGATGATGCGGACGACAGCGAATCCGAGTCCGAGACAGCCGAATCCGACCGGGAGGCGCAGCAGCGGGCGGACGATCTCGCCGAGGAGCCGGAGTTCGCCGACGAACTCGAGGAGCCGGAGGAACCCCGCAGGTCCGAAGCGCCGCTGCGGGCCCGCATTCCCGCTGTGCGCGACCGGGACTCCGACGCGGACGAGCGCGACGAGCGCGCGGCCCGGGACGACCTCGACGAATCCGAGGAGGACGACGAGGATTTCGTGCCGACCCGGCGCGGCCGCGGCGGCTACGACCCGGAGGCCGATGCCATTGCCCGCGCGGCCCGCTACACCTTCCGCCAGCGTGCCGTCCTGGGCCTGGTGCTGAGCACCGTGGCCTTCGGCGCGGGCGGGTTCCTGCTCTCGGCCGGATTATGGTGGCTGTGCGCGCTTTCCGGCGTCGTACTGGTCGCCTATCTGGCCTATCTGCGCCGCCAGGTGCAGCTGGAGGAGGACATCCGCCGCCGTCGCGCCGAGCGCCTGTCCCGCCGCCGCAAGCGGCAGGCCGAGGACGAGGAGCAGGCGCGCCGGGCTCCGGAGCGCCCGACCTTCGACCGGGAGACCGCGCGCACCCAGCTGCGCCGGGCCGTCCTGGTCGAACCCGATGACGAGGATCCCTCCTTCGAGCATCTGGAACTGTTCGACGCCGCGACCGCGCGCGCGGCCCGGACCCGGGCCTCGGGTGGCCGGGAACGCCGCGCGGTGGGTGAATAACCGCCGACACGAGCACGGGCGCCCGATCGAATCGGGCGCCCGTTTCGTTTGCGGCGACCTACCAGTGCTGGGCGATCAGCACCTGTGCCCCCGGATCGACGGGGCTGGCGGGATTGAGGACGACGATGGCGGATTGCCCGCCGTGCGCCGCGGCCTCCGCGATGATCTGCTGATCGCTGGCGTAGGTGCTGCCGTCGGGCAGCGCGAGCTGTGATTCCGGATCCATTTCCACGCGATGCCCGGTCGGCGGGACCAGGGCGTCGATGGCCCCGGGGACGGGGCTGTTGGCGAGGGCGGCGGTCTCGGCCGGATTCAGGATGAGGCCGATGCCATTGTCGGTGCTGACGGGCGCGACGGCGGCCGCGGCGCCCGCACCGAGGGTGAGGGCGGCGACCAGGCCGAGAGCTCCGGTGGCGGCGACTGCGAGGGGATGGATGCGCATGAGGTGCTCGCTTTCTCGGAGGGGATGGAACGAGCCGGCTGTGCATCAGTTTGCATAGCTAATTGCTATTGAAGGAAGGGCTTGTATCCGCAATCACGAATTGCGGAACAAGTGAGGCGGATCGCAATCGCAGCGGCCGAAACGGCGGCTGAACGGTGCGTAAACAGCGGAAGGGCCCGGCCGTGGCCGGGCCCTTCTGGCAACCTCTGGGCTACCGCGTGGCTACGGGAATTTGCTTCTCGATGAGTTCTGCCATGGTCCGGAGTTTGGCCGCGAATTCGCGGGCGGCCGCCGGATCGTCGGTCGAACCCTTGACGACCTTCTGGGTGAGGGCGGTCAGGCGCGATTCGGCGGTGCTGAACAGATCGGGCGTGCGCGAATTCTCCTCGGGCAGGTCGCCGCGCATCCAGGACCGCAGCCGGTCCACCACATCGCCCTCGTCGTAGTCGTCCGGGAGCAGGGCCACGGCCTCCCGCAGCTTGCCCGCGGTCACCTTCACATCGGCGGCGAGGGTGGTGTAGACGGTGACCGCGGCGTCCTCACCGTAGGCGGCGGCGACCGGGAGCAGTTCCCGGATCTGTCCCTCGTTGATGGACGGCGCGATCGGATGCAGCCGGGCCGCCAGCGGCCAGGCCCGGATCAGCTTGTGCGCGTAGGAGCGCTGCATATCCCAGCGCTTCTCCACATAGTCGTCGAAGCTGGCGTGGTCGGCCCGGTAGAGCCGGCCGTCGCGCACGATCTGCAGGGCGCGCCCCGCGGTCCAGAAGGCGACCCGCAGGGCGTCGATGGAGGATTCGCAGACCTGGAGCTGTTCGAGTTCCCCGGTGCTGAGCGGTCCGTCGCCGGGTGCGGGCAGCGGCATGGTCAGCACGCTGGGCGGCGGATCGGCGGGCGCGGGCTCGACGACCGTGAGCGCCGGTGCGGATGCCGCCGCCGGTGCGGTGTTCTCGGGCTCGTCCATTCGCGTTGCGCCCGGCCGCCATTCGGCGTCCCGCAGCGGGGAGACCGGGGGAGTGTGCTCGGCCTCGTCGGCCAGCGGATTGCGCGCGGCCGCGGCGGTGCCGCCGCCGATGGAACTCTTGCGTCGCTGCGGCGGCATCAGGCGGACACCTCCACCGGAACCCGCTCGGCCAGTGCGGCATCCAGATACGGCTGGATGAGTTCATCGCCGACCTGGCGGTATTCGCCGAGATCCTCCAGGGGATTCTCGGCCCCGTCGCCGACCTCGCCGTCGGCGGCCTCCCGGTACCACTTCCAGGCGCTGACGTAGGACTCGAAGACGTCATAGCCGGCGTCTTCGAGATTGCCGCGCTGGGAACGGTATTCGGTGGAGACATTGACGCCGTTCTTCATGGTGACCGGCACCTTGGTCATGAGCACGCGCACCCGAATGGCCCGGTCGCTCGCCGCGGCGGCCTCCTCGGCGGCCCGGTAGGTACTGGGCACGCGTTTCACCTCGGACGGGCTCACGCTGGTCACCAGGACGAGCTCATCGCTCTGCGGGACGGCGGCTTTGAAGATGTCGGCGGATTCACCGCCGGCGTCGACGATGATGACGTCGTATTTCCCGGCATTGTCGGTGATGCAGTCGTTGACGTGCCGGGAGGGAAAGGCGATGAGCTCGAAGGGGACCGCGATATCCGCCTTCTGCAGTCGCCGGTACCAGGAGTAGCCGGTCTGGCTGAGCGGGTCGGCGTCGACGACCAGCACGCGCTGCTGGTGGACGGTGGCGAAATACGAGGCCAGGAAGAAGGCCGAAGTCGTCTTGCCGACGCCGCCCTTGAGATTTCCGAGAGTGACCACGAGGGGTGTGGGGAGTTCGGGCAGTGCAACGGAATTCGTCATTGATCCTCCGGGTGATGAGGAGGGCACGTGAACGCGATCAGTCTCACACGGGGGCGTCCGCGGGGCCCGGATTGCTCCGCTGTTTCGCGCGCATTTCTCCGAAATCGGCCTGTGTCCAATTGGACACATCCGTAAATGTTTACGATTCCGTTATGAATAACATGTGTGTCATTCGTTGCAGGCCATGCAAAACGGGCGTTCCATGCAACGTGGATCTGCTGGGAGTACCGAGATGTTCGTGATTGATGAACGGAAACCGAAGAGCTTCACGCTGAATCGGAGGACCGCATCATGGAAAGCATCGGTGACAGACAGTCGGTTCGTCTTCTTCCGCGACTGAGCTGGAAGAGCCTGGTGACAGGCTTGCTCGGCACAGCGGCCGTCGGTGCGGCGCTGGTGTTCACCGCAGGTGAAGCCGAGGCCGAGCCGGTGACCGTTCCGGGTATCGGTCAATTCGACATTCCCGAGGGAATCGAATTCCGTCCCGTGACGATTCCGGGCGTCGGTAATTTCGAGTTGCCGCAGCTGGTTTCGATCACGGAACCGGCCGCGCCCGCGCCCGAAACCCTTTCCGTCACCCCCGGAGAATCGATTCCCGCCGGCGCCCCGGAAATCATGCCGAGCGCGACAGCGGATTTCGAGACCGCGCCCGGAACGATTCCCGTCGCGGCCATGCCCGAATCGATGCCCGCTCCCCGCACGGATTCGGCTCCGACTTCCGTCCCCGCTCCCGCGGCTCCGGAATTCCGCTCGGTGACCATCGAGGGCCTCGGTGTTTTCGCGGTGCCGAACAGCCTGCCCCCGCTGACCGGAATTCCGGGCGTCACCGATGCCGCCACCATCGCGCCGGCTCCGGTCGCGCCGAAGACGACCGGCGAGCGCGCGGTCGAGGCGGCCTACTCCAAACTCGGCGCCGGTTACAGCTCCGGCGCGGTCGGCCCCGATTCCTTCGACTGCTCCGGCTTCGTGCAGTGGTCCTACGCACAGGCCGGTGTGAACCTGCCGCGCACCAGCTACTCGCAGCTGGATGCCGGAACCCCGGTCTCGATGGACGAACTGCAGCCGGGCGATCTGGTCTCCTTCTACGGCGGCGGCCACTCGGCGCTCTATGTCGGCGACGGCCAGGTCATTCACGCCACCACCTATGGCTCGGGTGTGAAGGTCTCGCCGATCGAGAACATGCCGGTGACCGGAGCCCGCAGGTTCTGAGGACGAGCGGTGGTCACCGCGGGTTCGAGCCGGACGCGCGGACCGCGACATCCTGGGTGAGCATTCCGACGAGCATGGCGATGATGTTGTCCTGCACCTCGATTCGCTCGGCCGCGGAGTCGAAGCGCTGGCGCTCGTAGTCGGCGAGCAGGGCGAACATGGCGGTGCTCATGGCGGTGAGACGGTAGCGGCGCAGTGCGGGCGGCAGGGGCGGCATGCTCCGGTAGATGCGGTCTATGAGGGTCAGCGTGGCCGGCCAGACCGTCTTGTCGTGCAGGTTGCGGATGCCGACTGCCGGATGGGTGCGGGCCTGCTCCAGGAAGCGCGCGTAGTGCGTGGAACCCGCGGCGTACGGGATATCGAACAGCGGGCCGATGAGCATGCCGACGAGGACGTCGACGGAATCCGGTGCGCCGGAACCCTCGTGGGCGGCGAGCAGGGCGGTGCGGCGGTTCTCCAGCGCCGGTTGATGGCGTTCGATGATGGCGGCGATGAGCCCGTCCCGATTGCCGAAGTGGTAGTGCACCGCGGAGTTGTTGCGTTGTCCGGCGGCGACGGCGATATCGCGCAGGGCGACATCGGGTCCGTGTTCGGCGATGGCCCGTTCACCGGCCAGCAGCAGGAGTTCCCGGGCGTCAGGGCTGGTCACCCGGGAACTATAGCGCTGCCCGGCGGAGCGGCCCCATTGTTCGAGGTGCGGCGAACGCTACGTTGCGTTCGCAAGCTCGAAGAAGCCGCATTGCGTTTAAAATCCGTTGACTAGCAACAGGATTCGTAACACTGCCGGGGCGATTATCGCGCAGCCTAGTACAGGCGGGTTGATGCTGTGTTGCAATAAACGAAGCGGTTGCGTCGATTCGGGCCGCACGCGGGTGCCGAGACGGAGGAGGGGTGCCGCATGCCGGGTGGAAGACTCACGCCCGATGATCGCCGGCTGATCGCCACGGGTTTGTCGCAGGGGCTCGGATACGCGGAGATCGCCCGTCAGCTGGGCCGTCCCACCTCCACCATCAGCCGCGAGGTGAGCCGCAACGGCGGCCCCGGCCGCTATCGCGCGGACCTCGCGCACGCCGCCACCGTGGTGCGCTCGCGGCGGCGGGCGCCCCGGGTCAAGCGTATCGAAAAGCCCGCCGACGCAGATAAATTCGGCCGCAGCCCGGAAGTCGTCGCCGAATTCAGCGCGCAGCTCGGGGAATTGTTCACCCAGACGGGCATGCCCAAGATGGCGGCCATGGTGCTGGCGCGCATCTACGCCGCCGATTCCGGCAGCGTCACCGCCGCGGATCTGGTGCGGCACTTGCGGGTCAGTCCCGCGACCGTTTCCGCGGCCGTCGGCTATCTGGAGGGCCGGGAGCTGATTCATCGTGAACGAGACGCCGGCACCCGCCGAGACCGCTACTTCATCGACGAATTCGCTTGGTACAGAACAACTCTCGCTGTCGCAAAGGCGAATGAACTGCTGGCGGCGAAGGCGCGGGAGGGCGCGGCTTCGCTGGGCGCCGATACGCCGGCCGGTACCAGGCTGCTCGGCATGGGGGAGTACCTGGAGAAGGTCGGCCTCGACATGATCCGGTCCGCGGAACGCTGGCGGCCGCAACTCGGTGGATGACCCGCCCGCTCGCGGGCTTGCTTCTCCGCTCCGCTTGTCTTGCGGCGAACGGTTATTTACATACATACGGTATGTATGTAAAGGTGGTCGGGTACCTCCGGCATTGGAGCAACTAATGGCAACAAGCACCGCACTCGGCCGCGTCCACGAAGTCGATCTTCCGGGCGGCCGCATCAGGTACCACGACACCGGGGAGGGCCCGCCCGTCGTCTTCGTGCACGGCCTCCTCGTCAACGCCGATCTGTGGCGCAAGGTCGTTCCGGGCATCGCCGCGGCGGGCCACCGCTGCATCGCTCCGGACTGGCCGCTCGGATCGCACGAAATCCCCGTCCCCACCGCCGATCTCACGCCGACCGGCCTCGCCGACCTGATCGCCGCCTTCCTGGAGCGACTGGATCTGCGCGATGTCACGCTCATCGCCAACGACACCGGCGGCGCGATCACCCAGGTATTGCTGACCCGCGACCGATCCCGCATCGGCCGGGTCGTGCTGGCCTCGGTGGACAGCTACGAGGGCTTCCTGCCACAGCCCTTCACGGCGCTGCCGCTGCTGGCCCGCATTCCGGGATCCATTCGCCCGCTGACCGAGGCGCTGCGCCTCCGCGCCCTGCACCGGCTGCCCCTGGCCTTCGGCTGGATCGTCAAGCGCACTCCGCCGCCGGAGATCGTCGACTCCTACCTGCTGCCCAGCCGCAGGTCCGGCGCCATCCGCAAGGACCTGCGCCGGGGGCTGAAGACCCTGCACCGCCGCTACACCCTGGAGGCCGCACGGCATTTCGGCGAGGTGGACATCCCGGTGCTGCTGGCCTGGGCGCGTGAGGACAAGGTCTTCCCGGTGTCCTTCGCCGAGCGCTTGGCCGAGGATCTGCCCAACGCCACCCTGACCCTCATCGACGATTCCTACACCTTCCTCCCGGAAGACCAGCCCGAGTTGCTCACCAGCGCGATCCTGGAGTTCACTCGGCTGCATGCCACGTCGTAGCCAAGAGGATCGCTCGCGCGCCACCCGTGCCGCGCTCGAGGCAGCCGGTCGCCGGCTGTTCACCGAGCGCGGCTTCGCGAGCACTTCGGCGCAGGACCTGGTGGCGGCGGCCGGGGTGACCCGCGGCGCGCTGCACCATCACTACGGCGATAAGCGCGGCCTGTTCCTGGCGGTACTGGAGGAGATCGAACTCGAATCCACCGCCGAGATCGAGAAGGCCATCACCGCGGTCGATTCCGAGGACGTCCTCGGCGGCATGGCCGCGGGCATCGCGCTGTTCATGGAGATCTGCACCCGCCCCGACATGCTGCGCATCGTTCTGGCCGACGCCGTCTCGGTGCTGGGCTGGGAAGCCTGGCGCGAATTCGAACTCCGCCACGGCCTGGGCCTCATCACCGCCCAACTCGAGCGCGCCCGCGACGCCGGCCTGATCAATGACGCCCCCATCGCCATGCTCGCGCAACTGCTGCTCAGCGCGGTCAGCGAAGCCGCCCTGATCGTCGCCCACGCCGAGGACCCCGAGGCCGCGAAACAGCAAGCGCTGCAATCGCTCCTGCTGCTGCTCGCGGGCATCGTGCGTACCCGGCCCGAGACGGATCAGGAGGTCAGCGGCAGTTCGTAGTTCTCGAATCGCCCGGCGAGGGTGAGGCCGCTGAGTTCCAGAGCGGTGCGGGCGGTTTCGTCGTCGAATTCGATGACGGTCAGCAACCGGACGCCGGGAGCCTGGCGGCGCAGCTCGGTGACGAGGGCGCCGAACAGGGCCGCGAGCACGGCCGGGTCGATATCGGCCGGGTGGGAGAGGGCTTCGCCGATATTGACGTAGGCGTCGCTGTCCATGATGGCGGCGCTGATGCCGGCGCTGTGGGTGTCGACGGTCAGCTCGATGGGCGCGGTCTCCGGCCCGTCGCCGGTGTCGGCCAGGGTGCTGACCGGTTCGAGGGGCGGAAGATTGTGCGGCGCTTGCCAATCGGCGGGGGCGGCGGTCCAGGTGCGGGCGTATTCGGCGGCGGTCCGCGCGCCGAGTGCGACGGCGGCCTGGCCTTCGGGGCCGGTGTTCTGGCCCTCCCAGCGCAGCACCGTATAGCCCTCGGTGCGGGCGTAATCGGCGCACTGCTCGATGAGCTTGCCGATGACGGCCGTCTCCTCGGCGGTGGCGGGGGCCATATCGTAGTAGCCCGCCACCATGGCCCGGATGATCCGCGGCGCGTACGCGGCCTGCACCCAGGCGGCCGTGGGCGAGGTGGCGTGCACTTCGGCGAAGCCGAGCAGTTCCCCGTCGCGCCGGGCGCAGACGGCGCCCAGCATGTCCGGGTCCGGATCGTCGATGCCGTCGGCCGTCGCATAGCCGGGCATGAGTTCCTCGGCATAGCAGTTGCCCGCCTCGGAGCCGTAGGTCCACTGGAATTCGATGGCCACCCCTGGACTCTAGACAGGTGATTGCCTCGCGGTAGCGGTTCCGGCGGCCCGGCGCGCCGTGTTTCAGATCGCGCGCACGCCCAGATCGCGGCAGGCGCGGGCGGCGCTCTCCAGCGCTCCCTCGATCCAGGCGCGGCCGCGGGTGGAGGTGCCGTCGCCGGCGAAGGCGAGGCGGCCGTCCATTTCCGTGGTGCGGGTGTCGGGTCCGATCTCGACGGCCTGGCCGGGCAGATAGACCGCGGCCTCGCCGTCGGCCCAGCGGTCGGAAGCCCAGGAGTGCGAGGCGAATCCACCGGTCCAGGTCTCGCGCACGCGCGGGCCGTGCACGTCGGCGAGATGGTCGAGGCATTCGGCGGCGCGTTCGGCGGGTTGCAGCGCATCCCAGGCGCGGGCGTCGTCGGACCAGGTGTAGGAGGCGATGACCACACCGCCCGCGCCCTCGGGATGGGAGGGGTACACGGTCAGCCGGGTCGGCGCGTCGGTGACATCGGTGCCGCCGTGGCCGGGCCACCAGCGTTCGGAGAACTCGAGGAAGGTCTTGGTCGCGGCGTCGTAGTGCAGTTCGGCGATGGCGCGCCGCTTGCCGTAGGAGAGCGCGGGTTCGAACGACATGTGCCGCAGCAGCGTGAACGGCGCGGTCACCAGCACCCGATCGGCGTCGACGGTCACATCGTCGGGACCGTAGGTGACGCGCATGCGGTGGCCGCGGCCGTCGATGGTGGTCACCTCCGCGCCGGTCAGGATCTCCGCGCCCGCGGCGCGCGCGGCGTCGGCCAGGGCATTGGTCAAAACCTCTGTGCCGCCGACGATTTCGACGAGTTCGGTATTCGGCGCGAGGTTGTACGCGGTCATCAGGTTGTGCGTCATGCTCAGCCCCATGCGGGCGGTGAGCCCCTCGGTGGAGCCCACATAGTCCAGGTGCGCCTCCGAATGCCCTTGTCCGAGCAGCCATTCCCGCAGCGACATCTCGTCGTAGCGGGCCAGGTAGTCCGCCCATTCGTCCACCCCGGCCCCGGGGCCCACACCCGTCCCGGTGAGTGCGTCGTCCAGGATGACCCGGCCGCGCTGCGGCTCGATGCCGAACAGGTCGGTAATGGGCTGGGGATCCTTGTCGTATTCGGTTCTGGTCACCGATACGTGGCCGACGGTGACCCGCCGCTCCGCATTGTGCATGAGGAACGGGCGGGTGGCGACGCCGAGCTTGTCCAGCACGCCGGTCACCAGGGTGTGCGAGGAGGGTATGCGCATGGCCCCGGCCTCGCCGTGCCCGCCGGTGCGGGCGAAGGGCTCGCGCAGGGTGCGGATGCGGCCGCCCACCCGGTCCGAGCCTTCCAGCACCCGCACCCGATGGCCGGCGCGCGCCATGACCCAGGCCGCGGCCAATCCGGCCACCCCCGCGCCCACGATGACGACCTCGCCGGCGTTGGGCTGATGCCGCGGTCCGGCTCCGGTCAGCAGTTTCTGGTACCGCGCCCGCAGATTGCGGCCGTCGTCGTCCACGCCGACGATGTCCTGGGCGACCAGCCGGGCGCGGTCCCGCTTGTAGGCGGGCGCCTCGGTCGCTGTGGTCGGTACCTCGTGCTGCCGATCGGTGACGAACGCGCCGCCTGCCGCGCCCAGTGCCACGCCCATCGTGCCGATGGCGGCCATGCGCAATACGTCCCGCCTGGTGCGGGTGTCGTCGCCCACGAATGCAACTCCTCGGACGGAGGAACACGAATTTGCTGTTAGTTTGCAGCAAATCGGGGGCGGATGGGTTCATTGCGCACCGGGGAGTCTTCCGCGGCGGGTGCGAACGGGACCGCGCCCGGCAATGCGGATCCGGAGGCGTCGTCAGGCCGGCGTGATTCCGGGAAATCGACGGTGCAGGCGCTCGACATAGCGGCGCACCGCGGAGAGTTCGGCAGTGAGGGCACGGCGCGCATCGGCGGTGGGCGCCGTCTGAATTCTCCGCGTGAGCGCGGCAATGTGTCTTTCCAGTTCCCCCAGAAAGATCCGGGCCTGCGCTAACTCCGGATCCTCCGGGTTGTCGTGCATATCGCCGAAGTATTCCACGCGCCCGCCTCTCCTGCTGTCCGAATGGTTTACCGCCATACGGAATTCACGGGGCGTGCCGGCGCAGGAACGCGTGCGCCGCCGCGAATACCGCCTGCGGCGCTTCGAGCTGCGGCCAGTGGCCGATATTGTCCAGGCTCACGATGTCCGGGCCGGGCACGAGTTCGCGGTAACGCGCCGCCATATGCGCCCCCGAATTGGGGTCCATCGGGCCGTTGATCAGGCGCATGGGAACGGTATTGCGCACCAATGGTTCTCCCCAGCGTTCGCGATAGGTCTTGCGTTCGGCATTGAAGCGGCCGACCCGGTGATTGACGAATCGGCCGTTGCCGGAGAACAGGACGTCGAGCAGGGGTCGCATCTCCTCGCCGGTGGGTTTGGTGTCCGGGCCGAACATCTCCCGGACCGCGGCGGCCGCGACGGGACGCGGGGTGAGCGGGCCGAGGACATCGCCGAGGGGAGACTCGAGAATGCGCTGCGCCGGCCGGGGCCGGTAGACCTCGATGAACAGGCCGCCATTGAGGAATACCACCGCATCGATGCCCGGGGATCGCGCCGGATCGGCCAGGCGGCGGGCCAGCATTTCCTGCGTGACGCTCACCCCGAGATCGTGGGCGAGCAGCAGCGTGTGCTCGACGCCCAGGTGCCGCAGCAGCGCCTCGTGCATATCGGCGTGCTCGAACACGCTGTAGCGATGCCGGATGGGTTTGTCGGAGAAGCCCATTCCGAGCATGTCCGGGGCGATCACTTCGTAATGCGCGGTCAGATCACCCCAGATGCGGTGCCAATCATAGGAGTTGAACGGATAGCCGTGCACCAGCAGCAAGGCCGGGCCGCTGCCTTCGCGGCGGTAGAAGATGCGATGGCCGCCGTGGTCGAAGCAGCTGCCGCGCGCCCGCCACTGGGCGAGTTCGGGTCTCATCATCGATCTCCCAACGCCGTGCCGCTGTCTCGATCCTGCCTCATCCGCGGTGCCTGTGCGACGACAATCGTGCCGTCGTTCAGCGCTTCAAGCCCATCGACGCGGCAATGATGCGTTCCATGACCGAACGCGGCAGCAGGCGGCGCACCGCGAACAGCACCGGGGCATTGCTGCCGACCGCGTATAGCGGTTGCGGGCGCTCGGCCTCGATCGCCTTGCGGATGGTCGCCCCGACCTTCGCCGGGGTGATGCCCTTGGCCTGCTGCTCATCGAGTTTGGCCATGAAGCGGGTGAATTCGCCCAGGTGCGGGGAGTCCTCGCCCACGTATTTGGTGCGGCGCTCGCGCAGGCCGGAATCGACCTGGCCGGGTTCGACGGTGGTGATCCAGACGCCGAACGGGGACTCCTCGAAACGCGCCGAGGTGGCGAAGGCGCGCAGTGCGGCCTTGGTGGCGACATAGGACGAGCGGTAGGGCATGGGGAAGCTGCCCAGCATGGAGCCGACCATGACGACCCGCCCGTAGCCGCGTTCGCGCATCCCCGGCAGCACCGCGCCGGTGAGCGCGACCGGGCCGAGGACATTGAGCCGGAACAGCCGCTCGACGGCCTCGGCGGGCAATTCCGCCAGCGGACCCGCCTGGCTCTCACCGGCATTGTTGACCAGGACGTCGACCGGTCCGAGCCCGGCGGCGAACGCGTCGATCGAGGCGGCGTCGGTCAGATCGAGTGCGCGGTAGTCGACGCCCGGGATGCGATCGGACTCGGCGATGGCTTCCGGTTTCCGGCTGGTGCCGATCACCCGGTAGCCGTGGCTCGCCAGCTCCGCGGCGGTGGCCTTGCCGATTCCGGATGATGCGCCGGTGACGACGGCGATACGGGCCATGAGAGCTCTCTCCTCGTGGTCGGTGTAGTTCACTGGATGGGTACTTCCTCTGAAAGGAACTCTCCCATGGGAACTCTCGATGGCAAGGTCGCCATTGTCTCCGGGTCCGGTCGCGGCATCGGCCGGGAGATCGCGCTGAAACTGGCCTCCGAAGGCGCGTCGGTGGTGGTCAACGATATGGACGCCGATCCGGCCAAGGACACCCTCGCCGCCATCGAAACCGCGGGCGGGCGGGCGGTTTCGTGCATCGGCAGCGTCACCGAGGAGGGCTTCGCCGAGCGCTTCGTGCAGACGGCCGTCGATGAGTTCGGCGGGCTCGACATCATTGTGAACAATGCCGGCTACACCTGGGATTCGGTCATTCAGAAGATGACCGACGAGCAGTGGGACGCCATTCTCGACGTGCATCTCAAGGCGCCGTTCCGGATTCTGCGCGCCGCCCAGCCGGTCATCTCCGCGGCGGTGAAGCGGGCCCGGGAGGCGGGGGAGCCGGTGCCGTGCCGCAAGGTCGTCAACATCTCCTCGCTGGCCGGCACGGGAGGCAATGCGGGACAGGCGAACTACTCCGCGGCGAAGGCGGGCGTCCTCGGGCTCACCAGGGCCCTGACCAAGGAGTGGGGCCGCTACAACGTGACGGTGAACGCGGTGGCCTACGGCATGATCCGGACCCGGTTGACCGAGGCGCCCGCCGGTGGCAGCACCATCGACGTGCAGGGCAAGGAGATCAAGGTCGGCGTCAATCCGAACCTGCTCGCCGCCATGGAGCAGATGATCCCGCTCGGCCGCGCAGGCACGCCCGCGGACGCAGCCGGGGCCGTCTACCTGTTCTGCATCCCGGAATCCGACTACATCAGCGGGCAGACGCTGATCTGCGGCGGCGGCTTCAACCTCTGATCCGGACCCGGCCGGCTCACTGCCGCGCGTCGTGCAGCCGCACCTCGGCCACCAGGGCGCGGTGGTCGGCGCCGGGCATGGGCACCGTTTCGACGGCGGTCGCACGCCCCTGGGCGACGAGGATGTGGTCGATGCCGACCAGCGGCGGGAACCGCTTGTCCGTCGGATAGGTCACCAGATGCCCGGCTCCCGCCTGCTCGGCGGCATCGCCGAACCGCCCGGACAGCATCCGGCGGAACTGGGCATGGTCGTAGGTGGCATTGAAATCGCCGCCGGCGATGGCGGGCCGATCCGCGGGGGCCTGTTCGAGAATCCGGTGCAGGCGGGACAATTCGTCGTTCCAGACCTCGGTGCCGTAGACCGGCGGCACCGGGTGGAAGGCGTACACCGTGACCGGGCCCGCGCCCGGAACGGTGGCGGTCGCCGAAAGCTGGTTCAGCACATATCCGTCGTATTCGACGGTGTCGGACAGCGGATAGCTGCTCCAGATGCCGGTGCCCGTCGCGGTGCGGCCCGGTGCGAGATACCGGTGGGGCAGCAGCTGATCGAGCCCCGCCCGCCCGAGGTCCTCGATCGCGGCCGGAGTGAGTTCGTTGACGGTGAGCAGGGTGACCTTCCGCTCGCGCACCTCGTCGACCAGGACCCGCGGATCCGCCCCGTCGAACAGCAGATTGGCCTGCATCACCGTCACCGCGACGCCGTCCGCGCTCCCGCGATCGACGTAGAGCGGCGCCTGGGTCCATACGCCGAGGCCGAGCGCCAGCACCGCGACGCCCGCGCCGAGCCACTGCCGCAGTCCCGCGAACGCGACCGCGCCGACCAGCGCGCCGATCAGCAGATAGGGCGTCATCGAGGCCGCCAGCACCAGCGGTTCGGCCGACGACCGGCTGAAATGCAGTGCGACCCCGATGAGCCCGGCCGCCGTCGCCGTTCCCGCGAGCACGCCGGCTCCGGCCCGAACCACCTTCGACTTCATGATCACCAGCTTGTCAGCAGCCGCCGTCACTGGAAATCGATGGTGGCGACCATGCGGCGGGCCAGGGCTTCCGGGGTGTCGTCGGCCAGGCTGGAGCCGACGAGCGCGCCCTCGTGCCAGAGCGAGGCGAAGCCGTGCACCAGCGACCACGCCGCGAGCTGGGCGTCGCGGTGGCGCCGGGGCGTGTCATCGGGGCGCAGGGTGGTGATGCCGTCGCGCAGGGCGGCGCCGGAGCGCTCGCGCGCGGCCGTCAGCTCCGGATTGTCGGCGTGCAGGAGCTCGCGGCGGAACATCACCTCGAAATGGCCCGGATAGTGCAGGGCGAAGGAGATATAGGCGACGGCCACCTCGCGGAAGTCGCCGGCGGCGGCCTCCAATCGCGTTGCCAGCAGGCCGAATCCGTCGACGGCCAGGGCGGTCAGCAGTCCGGCGCGGTCGCCGAAGTGGTGGGCGGGGGCGGCGTGCGAGACGCCGGCGCGCCGCGCCAGGCCGCGCAGCGAGAGGGTGTCCACGCCTTCGGTGGCTATCTGGTCGGCGGCGGCCGCGAGGATGGTCGCCCGTAGATCTCCGTGGTGGTAGCCGGTTTTCGCCATGGGTCGATACTGATTGAAAATCTTGTCATTGACAAGTTCCGTACCACGGGCCTAATCTAGCCACTGTCAAGATAGAGCGTTTCACCGCAGGGAGTTTCCGATGCAACCGCTGGTCGTACTCGTCGTCGTCACCGGAGTCACCAGGCTGATCGGTCTGCTGGCCGATATCGCGTGGCTGGATTCCTGGGCGCATGCCGCGCAGCTCGGGCTGGCGGCCATGTTCCTGCTCACCGCCACGGCGCACTTTCAGCAGCCGCGCCGCAGCGGGCTGATCGCCATGGTTCCGCCGCGGTTCCCCAATCCGGGCGCATGGGTCACGCTGACCGGGGTGCTGGAGGTGGCGGGCGCGATCGGGCTGCTGGTGCCGCTGGCGCCCAAGCTGGCCGCGGCCTGCTTGCTGGCGCTGCTGGTGATCATGTTCCCGGCCAATGTCCGCGCCTACCGGGTGGGTGGCATCAAGACCATGCCGCTGCCTTTGCGGGCGGTGGTGCAGGTGGTCTTCATCGGCGCCTGCGTGCTCGTCATCGCGGGCTGAAAGCGTTGGCGCGCATCGTCTTGGAAGAACGCACATGGTCATGAAAGAAGCGGCTCCCGGCCAGATGTGCTGGCCGGGAGCCGCTTCGCGTTGTTCGGTCTCAGTGCGCGCCGAGCGCGTCGAGGATCATCGGGCGCGACTTCGCGAGCGCCTGTCCCCAGTACGGCCAGGTGTGCGTGCCGTTGCCGATCTCGATGCGGGCGGGAATTCCCAGTGCCGCTACGCGATTGGCGAAGATCTGGGCGGCGGTCTGCGTCATGGCCTCCAGGGCCATGGCGTTGAGGGTATTGCCGAGCCCATTGGTCAGATCGGGCATGCCCGGCACGCCGTTGCCGGACCAGAGGTAGATCGGCAGCCCGCGCAGCAATTCGGCTTGCAGGGTGGCGTCATTGCGCGTCCAGGCGGGGTCGCCGACCGGGCCCCACATATCGTCCACATTGAAATTGCCCTCGTCCCGCATGGCGGCGCGCATGCCCTCGTTCCAGGCCGGGAAGGTCGGGTTCACATAACCCGAGAAGGATCCGGCGAAACGGAACTGATCGCGATGGTGGCCCGCCAGGATGAGCGCGGCATTGCCGCCCATGGACGCCCCGACAATGCCGTTGTTGGTGCGCGAAACACCGTATCCGGCCAGGAAGTCCGGCAATTCCCGGGTGAGGAAGGTCTCCCACATGTACTTCGTGGTCTGGCCATTGGTGCTGCTGGGCCGGTACCAGTCGCTGTAGAAGCTGGAGCGCCCGCCGACCGGGAACACCAAGGTCACATTGTCGCCCGCGAACTGGCGCAGCGCATCGGTATCGGAAACCCATTGACTGTGATCGTTCGGCGCCCGCAGCCCGTCGAGCACGTACAGCGCCGCGCTCCCGCCCCGGGACGCCCACTGCACCTGGACCTTGATCGGCCCCATGCTGGACGGCACCCAGAGTTCCTCGAATCCGCCCGCCGGCGCCTGCTTCACGGGGCCGTGAACCGGCGCCGCGGTCGCCACCGCCGCCCCGATTCCGGACACCAGCGCCGCCGCCGCGACGACGGCAACGCCCTTACGCAACCACCGACCGATGACCCGCCGGTTTCCGAACCGCGCACCGATTTCCACCCGAATACCTCCTCCGTACCCGAGTAAGTTACCGAAGCCGTTCCAATTCCGCTGTGGCTCATGCCAAGTTGGCGCATTTGCGCGCTATTGTGCGGTTGCGCGCTCCAGGTAGGCGATCGCCTCGGCCCCGTCATCGGCGAACCGCACCAACTCGGCGAGCGGCCGCGGCAGGAATCCCTCCGCCTCCATTCGCTCGAGTTGCTCGCGCAGCCCGTCGTAGAACCCCGCGGTATTCAGCAATACGACCGGTTTGTCATGCAGCCCATGCTTCTTCAATTCCAGAATCTCGGTGGCCTCGTCCAGCGTCCCGGTCCCGCCCACCATGATCACCACCGCATCGGCGTGCGCGAGCAGCAGCGCCTTCCGCTCGGCCAGATCACCGGCGATGACCATCTCATCGGCCCGCGCCCGCGCCTTGTGCCGCAAGAACTCCACCGACACCCCCACCAGCCGGCCGCCGGCCTCCTGCACCCCATCGGCCACCAGCTTCATCAGCCCGACATCCGACCCGCCCCACACCAGCGTGTGCCCGCCCTTGCCGATCAACTCGGCGAATTCCCGTGCGGGAGCGGTGTATCGCTCATCGAGTTCCGCAGCGGACAAGAAGACGCAGATATTCACCCGGCAACTGTAGCCATCCACCGTCCCGCCCAGACCTCGATGCGCGGATCCGCGACCGCGGAGCAGCAGTGCGACAACATGTTCCGCAGATTCAGTGGTCGTGATCGAGGGCGGGCACAGCGCACCGAAGCCGGTCGGCTGGCGGGCAGCCGCGCCGCGAGGTCCCCGCGACGCGCTCTCCTGCTGGTCGGGCTAAACAAAGATCCCCAGGCCGTCGGCCTGGGGATCTTTGGTGGTGGAGCTAAGGGGAATCGAACCCCTGACCTCTTCGATGCGAACGAAGCGCGCTACCAACTGCGCTATAGCCCCGTGCTGGTCGTTTCCGGCCTGCGTTGGAAGACTCTAGCAGGTGGCTGGGCGGGAGACCGAATCGGCTGGTCGACGGGGGTTTTTCTAGGATGATCGGGTGGATATGACTGCGCATTCGGAGATCGTCGGGGATTGGGCGGAGCGGGTGGCGGGGATGCTGGCCGGGTCGCCGCGGCCGGAGTTGGCATCGGGGCGGGTGCGGGTGCTGGGGGAGGGGATGGACAGTGTGGCGGTGCTGGTCACGGTGGGGGTGGAGGAGTTCGTGGTGCGGATGCCGAAGGGGGCGGACGGGGCGGAGGGGATCGCGCGGGAGGCGCGGTTGCTGCCGGAGCTGGCGGGGCGGGTGTCGCTGGAGATTCCGCGGTTCGCCTTCCTGGCGGAGAACCCGATCGGGCCGGGGGAGTGCTGTGTTTATCCGGCGGTGCCGGGGGAGTCGGTGGGGGAGGCGGAGTGGCGGGATCGGGGGCTGCTCGAGCAGGAGGAGACGGCGCGGGCCATTGCCGGGTTCATGGGGGAGGTGCACGCGTTTCCGGTGGAGCGGGCGCGGGAGCTGGGGGTGGCGGAGCGCGATATGCGGGAGGAGTACGCGGAGGATCTGGAGCTGATTCGGGCGCAGGTGGTTCCGCTGCTGCCCACGACGGAGGCACGGGAGCTGCTGGCGCGGTGGGAGGGATATCTGGGGGAGGACGCCAACTTCGAGTACGCGCCGACGCTCATCCACGCGGATATCAGCCTGGATCATCTGCTGCTGACCGGGGATCGGATCAGCGGGGTGATCGACTTCGGGGATGCGCAGATCGGGGATCCGGACTACGACCTGTGCTATCTGTGGCCCGCGGCGGGAGCGGAATTCGTCCGGCGCGTACAGGAGTACCGGGGACGGGAGCTGGACGACCGGCTGGCGGCGAAGCTGAGTTTCTGGGCGGCAACGGATTCGGCCGTCGATGTGCTGCACGCGATCGACCACGATATGCCGGAATTCCGGGATGTCAGCGTGCGGCGGGTGTGCGAGGCGCTGGCGCGGTTCGGCGGTCAGGGTGCGATGGGCTCGCTGTAGGCCTCGACGACGTGCAGGAACAGGTCGGTGCGATGGGCGCTGACGGCGGGGTCGTCGGGTTCCAGCAGGCATTGGGTCGCGGTGCCGTCGTGGACGGCGATCAGGGCGCGGCCCATGGCGCCGGGATCGGGGACGCGGCGGCCGGTGCGTTCCAGCAGGGTCACCGCGACCGGCATGAGGGCATTGCGGATGGCGTCCTCACGGGCCACCATCATCCGGCGTAGGTCCGGATTGCGTAAGGCGTGCGCGGTGAACTCGTAGGTGATGCGAAACCACTTGTCGTCCACCGGGACCGCGCTGAGCAGGTATTCCACCGCCTGCCGCGGATCGCCGATATCGATATCGGCGTCGAGGAAGGCGGTCACCCCCTCCAGCAGTTGCGCCGAGCGCTGCTCCCACATGGCGAGGAACAACTCCTCCAGGGAGCTGAAGTTCGAATAGAACGCCCCGCGCGTGAATCCGGCGCGATCGCAGATCTGCTCGACAGTGGTGCGGCCCAGCCCGTCCTCGGCGAAGGCGTCGAAGGCGGCGTCCAGCAGGCGCTGACGGGTGTCGGCGCGGCGGCGCTTGGCGCGGGCGGGCGCGCCCGGTTCGTTCGCGCCCGCTTCCGGCCCCGCGGCGGCGCCGGTCGCGGGTTCGGTACCGGCCGCGCCGGATTCCGGCTGATCGGTTCGTGCAGCGGCAGCCGCGCTCCGGGAGCCGACGCTGCCGTGTGTGGTGTTATCGGCCCTGCTCACGACCGCATCGTAGCGGGTGGCGCGCGGCGGGCGTCCGGCTCATCGCGGGGGCAGACCCGCGGCCCGGGCCGCATCGCCCAGGACCGCCTCGAGCATGGCGGGGGTGAGGCGGCCGGTGAAAGTGTTCTGCTGACTGGGGTGATACGAGCCGAAAAGGTGCAGTTCGCCGCGCCCGGGCGCGACCGGATCCAGCGGGTACCGCACCCCGTGCCCGAACTTGGGCCGCGGTTTCGGTACCCGCCAACCGGATTCGGTCAGTGCCGGCATGAGCGCCTGCCAGCCCCACGCACCCAGCACGACGATCGACCGGAGGGTGGGCGCCAGCAGGGCGAGCTCGATATCGAGCCAGCGGCGGCAGGTATCGCGTTCGAGGGGAGTGGGTTTGTTGTCCGGCGGGGCGCAGTGCACGGGCGCGGTGACGCGGGCGCCGAGGAAGCGCAGGCCGTCGTCGCGGTGCCGGCTGGTGGGCTGATTGGCGAGGCCCACCGCGTGCATGGCCGCGATCAGCACATCGGCGGCGCGGTCGCCGGTGAACATCCGCCCGGTGCGATTGCCGCCGTGCGCCGCCGGGGCGAGCCCCACCACCAGCAATCGGGCATCCTCGGGACCGAATCCGGGAACCGGTTTGCCCCAGTAATTTTCATCACGAAACGCCGCCCGCTTCTCGCGCGCTACCTGTTCCCGCCAGGCGACCAGTCGCGGGCAGGCGCGGCAGGCGGCAATATCCCCGTCCAGCTGGGCAATTGTGCGGCACACGAAGTGACTCAACCATATCGGCGCCCCGACCGGCCTCCGATTGCCCGGCGTGGCGACCGGGCATACTGAGCGCCGGTAGCTGAGTGTTTGCGACTGCGAAGGGAAGCGGCCCCCATGAGTAACCTCGTCGAGCTCGGCACCGCCGTCGACGCCGCCCAGCAAGTCGGAAATATGGTGGGCGTGTTCGCATTCGGCGCGTCCGGCGCGCTGCTCGCGGTGCGGCGCGGATTCGACGTGGTGGGCATTGCCGTGCTGTCGATCTGCACCGCCACCGGCGGCGGCATCATGCGCGACCTCGTCATCGGGCGCATCCCGCCGGCGGCGTTCGTGCAGCTGAGCTACGCGATCACCGCGCTGCTGGCCGGGGCGCTCATCTTCTTCTGGCATCCGCCACGACGGCTGGTGCGCACGCCGCTGCTGGTGGCCGATGCCATCGGTCTCGGCATCTTCTGCGTGACCGGTACCGTCACCGCCTTCCAGCACGGGCTCTCCGCCACCTCCGCCGCGGCCCTGGGCGTGGTCACGGCGGTCGGCGGCGGCGTGGTGCGCGATGTGCTCGCGGGCGTGACGCCCAGCGTGCTCAGCGATGGCGAGCTGTACGCGGTACCGGCCCTGCTGGGCTCGGTGGTCACCGCGCTGCTGCTGCACTACGGCCAGTACACGTTCTGGACAGGAGGTCTGGCGGGCGCGGGTGCGGTGGGGCTGCGCCTGCTGGCGCTGTGGCGGCACTGGCGCGCCCCGCTGGCCCGGCCGCACCGCCGCCGCGATTCGGTGTAGCGGCTCCACGCGAGCGGCCATGTCGTTCGCAGCGCCCAGCCACCCGGCTCCCAGTGCCTCCACTGCGACGCGTCAGCTCGCCGGCAGCCGGCGCGCAGACTCCCCGCAGCGCGTGTGCAGCGCCGAGCGGAACGACCTGAGTCGTGTCGCGGGGTGTCGCGAAGTGCGGTTGATAGCATGGCGAAGGTTGGCCGACGGGCTGTGCGTTCCACAACCTCCGAGAGAGTTCCTACCCATGCAGTTTGAGATCGTCGAGCGAGACGAGACGTGGGTTGCCGGGCTGCCGGTACGCAGCCCGAAACGAGCCCTCGGGGAACTGCGCGACCACGATCTGGAAGTGGCCTGGGCCGCCGTGCTGCATCAGGAGCTGGGTGGGCCGCTGGCCTCCGCCTACACCGACTATGCGGCCGAACTGGGCACCTACAACACCCAGATCGTCGGCTACCAGTGCGCCTCCTTCGACGCGGTCACCCGCGGCCACGTGGTGGCCCGCCTGCCGCGCGGCACCTACGCCCGATTCTCCTCGGTCGGCAACTTCCCCCAGGTCATGACCGATCTGTGGACCCAGATCGCCTTCGCGGAGGAGCACAAGCAGATCAAGCGCACCTACACCGGCGATTTCGAGACCTACCCGCACGCCTACAAGATCGACCTGTACCTGGCTGTAGAGGCCCCATGACCTACTCGATAGTGGTGCGCCCCGGCGGCGTGTACGGCGGCCTCGTCGTCCCCCGCGTCCGCCCGTCCTTCAAGGTGAGCAACAGCGAGCTCATCGAGTTCCTGCGCGACCGCCTGCGCGACCGCAACAGCAGCGCAGCCGACCGCCCACTGGCCACCGTGTACGTCCCCGACCCGGCCGGCAACTACAACGTGCTCGTCTCCTACGAATACCGCGAGCCCGAGGACGCACCCGTTGGAGACGTCCTGATCCGGGTACCCAAGGGCGTATACGCCCGCTTCCGTCCCAACGGCGACTACCACGACCCGGCCGAGGACGTGTGGGCGCAGGTCGACGACGCGACGGCCTCCGCGGAGATCACGCGGGCCTATCGCGAGGAGATCGAGATCTGGTCCGGACCGGCCGATCTGGAACTCTTCATCTCCATCCTGGTGTGATAGCTGACAGTTAGCTAATCGAAAACCAACCAGTCTTGTGGTTGCAATTCATGACTGATAGCAATGGTTTGACCTGGGGCAGTTTCCGGACGGGCATACGGGTTTCGGGACATTTGCCAGATGCCTAGACAATTTCCGTCGCCTGACGGATACTCCCCTAGGTGCCCATGCCAGGCACGGTCGATACATGGCCGTATCGAGTTGGGAACGGCGTTAGCGGCGTGAAGTCAGCGCGGTAGTGAAGTGGGAAACCTTATGGCAATCGAACCGATAGCGCTCGTCCCGGCGGAAGGCCCTGGTGACGGCATGCTCCGATTTCAGGATCCGCGAACCGGATGCACGTTCCTGGTGGGATCACCGGAGGCTGATCCGCGCCTGTGGCGGCAGTGCATGGATGGTGCGCTGGAGGTTTACCGTCGCTACGGATCCGAGGACGCCCTCGAATACGACGCGGTGATCGACGGCCGCTCGACCACCCTCTTCGGCGTGGCGATGGATTCGAGCGGAAGGGTTGTCGCAGGTGTGCGGGCGGAGGGTCCGCACAAGCACGTCGAACAAGTGCACGCGGTTATGAGCTGGGCCGGGTTGCCCGGTGATGCGGCATTCCGGCGCATGGTCGCCGACCAGATTCCAGATGGTGTGATCGAGTGCAAGGCAGGCTGGACGGCCAGGGATGCGGAACATCGTGGCGCCTTGGCGGATTGGGTCGCGCGCTGCATTGTCCACAGTATGGCGTTGCTCGGCGTGCGGTACGCGGTCGGCGTTGCGCCTCAGCACGCACTCAAGTGCTACCGCAGTAGTGGTGCGAATGTCGCTTGGTGGATACCGGCGTCGTCGTATCCGGATGATCGTTACCGCACGGTTCCGGTGTGGTGGGACATGCAGACCTATAAGTCTGTCGCCACGGATTTGCAAGTGCGCCTGATAGAGGCCGAATTGTCCGAGCTTACAGCCAGTGGCACTCTCGACTGGTCTCGGAGTGAGGGACTGGCGTAGTTATGGGTCACGGCAATGTTCCGGTCGGCGAGTACCAACCACTGCTGCTCGATGAGCGCCATCCCGATGATGTCGAGCGGCTGGCGGAATTGTGGTCCGATCCATCGATCGAATTTTCCGATTTGCGCGATTCGCTGCGTGCTGAATTCGCGGGTCTCGTATCAGCGCCGGAATTATCCGAGGGACACGAATCCGACCGTTGGGTGTACTACCCGTGGCGACGTGCTGTTGTGGCCCTACCTGGGCCGCAGCTGCTGCGTGCCGTCCGGCTCGACCGCAATCGTAACAATCTCACCCGCGACGAGCAGGAAACCCTTGCGAAGCAGACTATCGGAATCGTCGGACAGAGTGTAGGGCACGCTGCGGCGTACACCCTTGCGCTGGAGGGGATTTGCGGCGGTCTGCGACTCGCGGATTTCGATACCATCGAGCTGACGAATCTGAATCGAGTCTCGGGCACGCTGTTCGACCTCGGCGTCAACAAGGCCGTCGTTGCCGCCCGCCGGATTGCCGAGCTCGATCCGTATCTTCCGGTGGAGGTTTTCGGCGACGGCATCAATGACTCGAATATCGATGAGTTCCTTGCTGGGCTTTCGATCGTCGTGGAGGAATGCGACTCGCTCGATATCAAGCTCGCGGTTCGCGAGGGCGCTCGCCGCCACCGGCTTCCGGTCCTGATGCAGTCCAATGATCGCGGATTGCTGGATGTGGAGCGATTCGATCAGGAACCTGACCGCCTGCCATTCCACGGATTGCTCGGCGACACCCGCGCGGCCGACCTGCGCGGGCTGTCAACCCGCGACAAGGCGCCTTTTGTCATTCGGATCCTGGACGGCCGGAACTTGTCCGGCAAATTGGCGGCCAGCATGGTGGAAATCGGCGAGACCTTGAACAGCTGGCCACAGCTCGGCGGAGACGTTCAGCTCGGTGGCGCCATCATCGCAACGGCCGTTCGCCGCATCGGGTTGTGTGAGAAATTGCCGTCCGGGCGTACCCGGGTGGACGTGGACCGTTGTCTCGACGATATCGCCGAGCCGCCTCTCGGCAGCGAGATGGTATGGCTGGAAGAAGCGGTCGACGAATCCGAGCCGGCCACTCCGATGGAGGCTCTACTCGAATGCGCTCAGCGCGCGCCCTCCGGGGGTAATACCCAGCCGTGGATGCTGACCGCAGGCACCGACGTTGTCACGATTTCTATTGCGCCCGAGCGCTCTTCGATCGTGGATATCGGCTATCGCGGGAGCGCGCTGGCTGTGGGGGCCGCACTGTACAACGCGCGTGCCGCAGCTGCCGCCATGGACATGCTGGGCGACAGTAGCGTGTACTCGGATGGCCCTGGCGGGCTCACAGCCACGCTGCGGATCGGTTCCGACTCCGATCCGGAATTGGCCCGCGACTATCCAGCGTTGCTCACCAGACACACCAACCGGCGTCCCGGGACCGGAGCGCCGGTGCCCGAAGCCGTCCTGGAGTCCCTTGGCGGTGTTGCCGCGGCTGCGGGTGCAGGGCTGCGGTGCCTGACGAGCCGCGGCGAAATCGACAGTCTGGCACTGCTGCTCGCGGAGTCCGACCAGGCGCGATATCTGACGCCGCGTCTACACGAGGAGATGTTCGCCGAACTTCGATGGCCAGGTGACGATCTGCGGACCGGCTTGGATCTACGCACGTTGGACTTGGCTGCCGATGAAATGGCCAAACTCGAGATCGGCCGCCGCGCCGACGTCATGGATCTGGTACGCGATTGGTCGGGTGGAATCGCGCTGGGCGACTCGATCCGTGATCGGGTGCGAACCAGCTCGGCGGTAGCGGTGGTGACTTTTCCAGCGCCGGCGCTGGACGGTTCCACCGAGTTGGTTGCTTACGCGCGGGCCGGCGAGGCAATGCAGCGCGTATGGATCGAGGCCGAGCGGCAGGGGCTTGCGGTGCAGCCCGTTTCACCGTTGTTTCTGTACGCTCGACGCCCCGATGAACTACATACTGTTTCCCCGGAGTTCGCCGATACACTAACGTCACTTCAGGGACGCTTCCTGGACCTGTTGGGAGTGCCTGGGCACGAGACAGTGGCAGTGGTGCTCCGCTTCAGTTATGCAGCGGAGGTCACGGTTCGGAGCAGGCGACTTCCGATACCGGACGCGAACACCCGCGGCTAGTGCGATCGGAGATAAGGTGCCTCGGCGAACGCTCGACTCACTGGTGACCCAGGTCGCCTCGGAGTTGATGGCGGTCGACGCCACAACTATGGCGTCGACGAGTGAACGGGTGCTGTCCTGGCTGGTCGAGCATTTCGACGTCGATTTCAGCTTCCTGCGCTACACCGATCGGGAAGAACGCGCTTCGATACTGATCGCGGAGTGGCCGCCGCGGCCGGTAGCCGTCGATCCGGACCCGTTGCGAGTGGCGTATTTCGACAAGACCAACTCGGTATTCGCGCGACTGGAGCACGTCACCGAGCCGATGATCGTTCCGCGTAGCCCCGATTACCCCGACTATCAGCAGTACATTCAGGACGCTACTGGGTTCTCCGAAGTCTCTGCGGCATGCGTTCCCTTGGTCTCGCGCGACGTGTCGACCGGTGTGCTGGGCTTCATCAAGGTCGGTGACCGCGAGTGGAGCACTCGGGAAATCAACGTGCTCAAAGCTATCGCGGCGCTGTTCGCCCAGCTGCAGGCGCGCGTGGAGGCCGAGGAGCGGCTGCGCTACATCGCCATGCATGACGATTTGACCGGGCTATCCAACCGCCGAGCGTTGCTCGAGCACATGGAAGAACGACTCAGACCGGGCAATCCGGGACCGGTAGCGGCCTTCTTCCTGGATTTGGACCGGCTCAAGGCGCTCAACGACTTCCTCGGTCACACGGCCGGGGACAACTTCATTCGTAAGCTGGCCGCGCGACTGCGTGAGCACTTGGAGCCCGGAGACATGATCGCCCGGTTGGGTGGGGACGAATTCGTCATTGTCCCGGCGAAGCCGATGGATTCCGCTGCCGCCGATGCGGAGGCCAACCGGATTCAGGCGCTCGTCGCCCGGCGGGTCACCGTGGGCGGGGAGACGGTGAGTCGTGGGGCGAGTGTCGGCGTGGCGCTGGGGATTCCGGGGGAGACCACGGTGGCGGAGGTGCTGCGGCGGGCCGATCATGCGCTGTTGTCGGCGAAGTCCAGTGGCGGCAATGGGGTGGCGGTGTTCACCGATGCCATGCGGGCGCAGTTCGAACTGCAGGACGATGTGGAGTTGAACCTGCGGGGGGCGGTTTCGGACGGGTCGTTGTTGCTGCATTACCAGCCGGAAGTGGATTTGCGGACCGGGCGGGTGGTCGCGCTCGAGGCGCTGGTGCGGTGGCAGCATCCGACGCGCGGGCTGTTGCCGCCCGGGGCGTTCGTGGGGGTCGCCGAGGCTACCAATTTGGCGGGGGAGTTGGGGCGGTGGGTGATTCGGTCGGCGTGTGAGCAGTTCGCGCAGTGGCGGCGGCGGGGGCTGGCGTCGAATGTGGTCATCCGGATCAATGTGTCGCCGGTGCAGTTGGTGAGCCTGGACTTCGTGGAGACCATGGAGGGGGTGCTGCGGCGGTTCGGGATCGACGGGTCGTCGGTGTGCCTGGAGATCACCGAGCATGTGGTGGTGCAGGATCTGGCGCGTACGCAGGTGACCTTGCGGGGGCTCAAGCGGATGGGGGTGCAGATCGCCATCGACGACTTCGGAACCGGGTATTCGTCGCTGTCGCATCTGAAGGCGCTGCCGGTGGACGCGGTGAAGATCGACCGTGGGTTCGTGCAGCGGCTGGGCGCCAGTGCGGATGATCTCGCGATTGTGAAATCCATTGTGGGGCTGGCGGGTTCGTTCGGGCTGGGCGTGGTGGGGGAAGGCGTGGAGACGACCGTGGCGGCGCGCACGCTGGTGGCGCTGGGCTGTTATCGCGCGCAGGGGTTCCTGATCGCGCGGCCCATGCCCGCCGAGGAGGTGGAGGCGCATCTGGCGGCCGGGCGGATCGCCCTGGACCTGGACCTACCCGGTTCGGGCCGGCCCTGATCGCGCGGGGTTTCGGTCCGGCGGGGCCGGGCAATACGACCTGCGGAGAAGTCGATCGACGCCCCGGTAAATAGGGGCGCGCCGGAGCGTCCGCCGACTCGCGAACAAGAGTGTTCGCGTAGTAGCGTGCCGACTGACAAAGCTGTCAATTTGAGGATGGATGCGCGTGGCCAAACGAAGCCTGAGCGGCAAGAAGACCCTGATCACCGGCGCGGCCAGCGGTATCGGCCGAGCGACCGCCCTGGCGGCGGCGCGCAAGGGCGCGCGGCTGGTGCTCACCGACGTGAATGCCGACGGGCTCGCCGAGACCGTCGAATCCGTCCGCGCCGCAGGCGGAGTCGTGGACTTCTCGCAGGCGCTCGATGTCAGCGACTACGACGCCGTCACCGCCTTCGCCAAGCAGGTGCACGAGCAGCTCGGCTCGCTCGACGTCGTCATGAATATCGCCGGCATCTCCACCTGGGGCACGGTGGAGAACCTCGAGCACCGCCACTGGAAGCGCATGATCGATGTGAACCTCATGGGCCCCATCCACATCATCGAGAACTTCGTGCCGCCCATGGTCGAGGCCAAGCGCGGTGGCGCGCTGGTGAACGTCTCCTCGGCCGCCGGTCTGCTGGCCTTCCCCTGGCATGCGGCCTACAGCGCCAGCAAGTTCGGCCTGCGCGGCGTCTCCGAAGTCCTCCGCTTCGACCTCGCCCGTCACGACATCAAGGTCCACCTCGTGGTCCCCGGTGCGGTCGACACCCCCCTCGTGCACACCGTCGACATCATCGGCGCCGACCGCGACGACCCGCGAATCCAGGCCTGGATCAAGCGATTCCGCCGCCACGCCAAGAAGCCGGAGGAGGTGGCCGACGCAATCCTCCGCGGCGTCGAGAAGGGCACCTACCTCATCCACACCCAATTCGACATCCGCTTCGGCTACTGGTGGGCCCGCAAATTCGCCTGGCCCTACGAGTTCGCCATGGCCCGCGCCAACGACCTGTTCACGACGTTCCTGCCCAAAGACCAGAGATGACAACTCTCGGACTCTCAGGGGCAAGCCCCTGAAACCCCGAGGTTGGGGATGAGCGGGGCTCCAGCTCGACCGTGAAACCCGGGTCAGCGGTGTCAGGCCGGAGTGGCCTTGGACGTGGTCGGGTAGCAGGCGTCCGCTTGCGGTTTGGTGCAGGTTTCCAGCGCGTGCGTGTCCAGGACGCGGGCGCCGGGGCCTTCGTCGCCGAGGTGGTCGTGGGCGTTGACGATCTTGCAGGTGCCCAGGGAGAGGCAGCCGCAGCCGATGCAACCGGTGAGGTTGTCGCGCAGGCGGATCAGTTGCTCGATGCGGTCGTCGAGTTCGGTGCGCCAGGCGGTGGAGAGGGTCTCCCAGTCGCGGCGGGTGGGGGTGCGGCCGTCGGGGAGGTTGTCCAGGGCCTCGCGGATATCGCTCAGCGGGATTCCGACACGCTGTGAGATGCGGATGAAGGCCACCCGGCGCAGGGTTTCCCGGGGGTAGCGGCGCTGGTTGCCGCTGGTTCGGCGGGCTGTGATCAACCCCTCACGTTCGTAGAAATGCAAGGCGGACACCGAAACTCCCGCACGTTGTGCCAGCTGGCCCGGTGTCAGCTCCTTCGCTTGCCAGGACGCGGTCTGCATACCTCAACACTAGTCGAGGTTTTTCGCCGCCGCGAATTGCATGCCATCTTTGCCGCTACGAACTACCGTCAGGATATGGGAACCAAGGCTGCGCCACCGGCGCGACCGTTTTCCGTGACCTCGGAGGTCGGTACATTGCGCACGGTGCTGCTGCACCGGCCGGGTGACGAACTGCGCCGGCTCACCCCGCGCAACAATGACCAGTTGCTGTTCGACGGCATTCCCTGGGTGGAGCGGGCACAGCAGGAGCACGACATTTTCGCCGGTGTGTTGCGGGAGCGGGGCGTGGAGGTGTTGCTGCTGGCGGATCTGCTCACCGAGACCATCAAGGTCAGCGGCGCCGCCCGCATACAGGGCATCTCCGGCGCGGTGGACGCGCGGCGGCTCGGGCACGCGCTCGCCGACGAACTGGCCGCGCATCTGCGCACGGTGCCCGCACCGGAGCTGGCGCAGATCCTCATGTCCGGCATGACCTTCGACGAGCTGCCGTTCGGACCGGATCATCACTCGCTGGTCGTGCGGATGCATCACGGGCACGATTTCGTCATCGACCCGCTGCCGAACCTGCTGTTCACCCGGGATTCCTCGTTCTGGGTGGGCCCGCGGGTGGCCATCACCTCGCTGGCGCTGCGCGCCCGCATGCGCGAGACCTCGCTCACCGATCTCATCTACGCCTTCCATCCGCGGTTCCTGAACGTGCGCCGCGCCTACGAATCGCATACCGCGCCCATCGAGGGCGGTGACGTGCTGCTGCTGGCCAAGGGCGTGGTGGCGGTCGGCGTGGGCGAGCGCACCACGCCGGCGGGTGCGGAAGCCCTGGCGCGCAGCCTGTTCGAGGACGATCTGGCGCATACCGTGCTGGCGGTGCCGATCGCGCAGAACCGCGCCACCATGCACCTGGACACCGTGTGCACCATGGTCGACACCGATGCGGTGGTGATGTACCCGGCGATTCAGGATTCGCTGTGCGCGTTCACCATTCGCAAGGAGGGCGACGGCACGGTGAGCATGCAGGGCCCCGACCCGTTCCTGCCCGCCGCCGCCAAGGCCATGGGCATCGGCAAGCTGCGGGTCATCGACACCGGGCTCGACGGCGTCACCGCCGAACGCGAGCAATGGGATGACGGCAACAACACCCTCGCGGTCGCGCCCGGCGTGGTCGTCGCCTACGAACGCAATGAAATGACCAATGCGCGGCTCGCCGACGCCGGAATCGAAGTCCTGCCCATCCCCGGCTCCGAATTGGGTTCCGGCCGGGGCGGCCCGCGCTGCATGTCCTGCCCGCTGTCGCGTGACGAGGTGTGAGAAGCCATGCTGGACATCCCGGTTGACCACCACTCGACGGTCCCCCCGTACGAGCAGCTGCGCCAGGGCATAGTCGCCCGCGTCCGCTCCGGCGAACTGGCCGCGGGCACCAAGATCCCCACCGTCCGCGCCCTCGCCGCCCAACTCAAACTCGCCCCCAACACGGTGGCCCGCGCCTACCGCGAACTCGAACAGGACGGCGTCCTCGAAACCCGAGGCCGCCTCGGCTCTTTCATCGCCTCCTCCGGCGACCCCACCCGCGACGTAGCCGGCCGCGCCGCCACCGAATACGTCGCCGTCATCCGCCGCCTCGGCCTGGACGACGACGCCGCCCTCCGCTATCTACGCGCAGCCCTGGGCGAGACTCGCACCGCCCCCTGATCGTCGAGGACTACCTCCAGCTCGGGAGCCAGAGGTGTTCGTGCCAGCTTCCGGGGGTGATCGGCATCGCCGTCAGGATCGGCCACAGCCAGATGTAGTTGGCGATCACCAGGGCGAGGTAGAGGCAGACGAGCAAGAGCCCCAAGCCTTGTCGTTCGCTCGGCGGTGAAAGGTGTTGCCAGTCGGGCATACCCGATAGCCGCCGCCCGCTCGGCGGCGCGTGGCCGAGCACATCGCCGAGCACCAGGGCGATGGCCATTACGAGGAAGGGGGCGAGCGGCACGGCGTAGAAGAAGTACATCTGCCGATCCAGGGACAGGAACCACGGCAGCAGTCCGGCCGCGTACCCGACCAGGACCGCCGCGTACCGCCAGTCCCGGCGCACGAAGCTCCGCCAGATGGCCCAGCCGAGCACCGGGAACGCCAGCCACCAGATGGCCGGAGTGCCGATCGCCATCACGGCCTTCACACACTGCGACTGCCCGCACCCGGTCACATTGGTGTCGGCATAGTAGTAGAGCATCGGCCGCAAACCCATCGGCCACGTCCACGGTTTCGACTCCCACGGATGGTGGTTGCCCGCCGAATTCGTGAGCCCCTCATGGAAGGTGAGCACCTCACCCCCGTAGAACCACAGCGAGCGGAAGGCATCCGGCACCCAGGAGAACATGCCGTCCCGCCCCACCCGCACGCCGACCGCGTACCGGTCGTACCCGGTCTCGGAGGCGAACCAGGCCCACCAGGAGCCCAGGTACACCAGCAGCGGAACCGCGACCAGCGCGTACGCGGTCGGCCCGAGATCCCGGACGGCGGTGCCCGCCCAGGGCCGCCGGATCCGGTATCCGCGCCGCGCCGCCAGGTCGAAGGCCAGGCTCAAGGCCGCGAACGCCACCACCCAATAGATTCCGGACCATTTGGTCCCGCAAGCCAGTCCGAGCATGACGCCCGCGCCGAACCGCCACCAGCGCACCCCGAAGCGCGGCCCGAATTCGCTGTCGTCCAACCGTCCTTCGGCATCGACCTGAGCCATGCGCATGCGCATATCGTCGCGATCCACAATGAGGCAGCCGAAGGCCGCGACCACGAAGAAGGCCTGGAAGATATCGAGCATCCCGAGCCGCGACGAGACGAAGGTGAGCCCGTCGCAGATCAGCAGAATGCCCGCGAACGCGCCGATCAGCGTGGACCGCGACATCCGCCGGACAATGCGAATCACCAACAGCACCATGAGCGTTCCGCACACGGCCGAGGCGAACCGCCACCCCCATGGCGTGTACCCGAAGATGGCCTCGCTCAGCGCGATCATCTGCTTGCCGACCGGCGGATGCACCACCAGCCCGTACCCGGGATTGTCCTCCACCCCGCCATTGGTGAGCACCTGCCAGCCCTGCGGCGCGTAATGCTTCTCGTCGAACACCGGCGTCTTGGCATCGGTCGGATACCCGAGCATGAGGAATCGCGTGAGCCCCGCCACCGCCGTCAGGAACAGCGTGGCCACCCACCCGCGCGCCCAGTCCGTGGGCCCGAAGTCGGGCGAGGGCCGCAGCGGCGCGGGACCGGACAGTACCGGTCTGTCTTCCGGAACTGCCGGTCGCACGTCGCTCACCTGGGTCACGCAACCGATCCTAAAGCGTGTCGAACAATCCTTCGGATGTCCGGCACCACCCTTCTCGGGTGTCCGTCCTGCGACGGTTCCTCCTTCACCGAGACGGTTTCACCGACCGATAGGGTCGGCCAGAGCCGTTCTCCCGAGAGGCATTGGTGACCCGGCCCCCGCTTGAAGGTCCGGGGGCGCCCTTGTCGGGTGCGGCTGCACGATACCGCTGAGCACTGACAGATTTCGGTTGTTCGCCCGAGGCCGCGGGGCAGCCGACGGCGGCGCGGGTGCGCTGTGCGGCGGCCGTATGCTGGGCGGACGGCGGGGCAGAGCGGATAGGAGTGCGATGAGCGGCGAGCCGAGGGCGGCCGGACGACTGGTGCTGGCGGCGACCCCGATGGGGGATATCGGCGACGCCTCGCAGCGCCTGCGCGACGCCCTGGCCTCGGCCGATGTGGTCGCCGCCGAGGACACCCGCCGCACCCGCTCGCTCGCGAAGGCGCTCGACGTCGAGATCACCGGCCGCGTGGTCAGCTTCTACGACCATGTCGAGACCGCCCGCATCCCCATGCTGCTGGAGGAGATCGAATCCGGCCGCACCGTCCTGCTGGTCACCGACGCCGGCATGCCCTCGGTCAGCGATCCGGGCTACCGCATGGTGGCGGCCTGCGTGGAACGCGACCTCCCCATCACCTGCCTGCCCGGCCCGTCCGCGGTGACCACCGCCCTCGCCCTGTCGGGCCTCCCGGTCGAACGCTTCTGCTTCGACGGCTTCGCGCCCCGCAAGTCCGGACAGCGCAAGGAATGGCTGCGCACCCTCGTCACCGAACCCCGCGCCTGCGCCTTCTTCGAGGCCCCGCACCGCCTGGCCGACTGCCTGGCCGACGCCGTGGAAATCCTCGGCCCCGACCGCCGCGCCGCCGTCTGCCGCGAACTCACCAAGACCTACGAGGAAGTGGTCCGCGGCACCCTCGCCGAACTGGCCGCCTGGGCCGTCGAGGGCGCCCGCGGCGAAATCACCGTCGTCCTCGAAGGCGCGCAACGAGTTTCCGCCGATCCGGCCTCGCTCGTCGACCGGGTGGAAGCCCTGGCAGCAGCGGGCCTGCGCCTCAAAGACGCCTGCGCGGAAGTCGCCACCTCCACCGGAGCATCCCGAAAAGAGCTGTACGACGCCGTCCTCGCCGCCCGCTCCTCCGACTGACGCGCCGTCCAGCCCTCAGCGTTTGCGGGCGCGCGCCCGTTTTGTCAGCTCGGTGATTCGATCCGGGCGATGCGCGCCATTGAGTTCGGCGACCAGGTCGTCGGGGCACAGCTCGTACAGGTCGCCCCACCAACGGCGAACCTTGTTGTCCCAGACGCGGTATCCGCCGGGGACACCGCGGGCGACGTAGCGTCGACGGGCTATCGGATACTCCTCGCGGCGGGTGGTCAGGTTGTCGAGACCGTATCGGCGGTCTCGGCGGTGGGGGTAGCGGTTTTCTCGGGTCGAGCGCCGCGGCGGCGGGTGGGGGTCCACCAGTTGGCCGGGCCCATGAGTTTGACGAGGGCGGGGACCAGGAGCATGCGGACCAGGGTGGCGTCGATGATGAGGGCGATGACCATGCCGAGGCCGAGGAAGCGCATGGGGGTCAGGGGGGAGATGGTGAAGGCGCCGGTGATGAGGACGAGAAGGGTTGCGGCGGCGGTGATCACGCGGGCGGTCTGGATGGTTCCGGTATGGACGGATTCCTCGGTGCCGGCGCCGGATTCGTGGGCTTCGACCATGCGGGAGAGCAGGAAGACCTCGTAGTCGGTGGAGAGGCCGAAGACCACGGCGATGATGAGGACCATCATGCCGCCGGAGAGGGGGCCCACGCTCACGCCGAGGAGATCGGCCAGGTGACCCTGGTCGAAGATCCAGGTGAGGATGCCGAAAGTCGCTGCGAGGCTGAGGAAGGCCATGAGGACGGCCTTGAGGGGCAGAACCAGGGAGCGGAAGGCCAGGGTCAGCATCAGCAGGGTGACGGCGACCATGACCACGAGCATGAGGGGGAGTTTCGCGAGGACGGCGGTGACGCTGTCGACCGTGGCCGCGCTTTCGCCGCCGACGCGGAGCTCGATATCGTCGAATTCGAGATCGCGGACGTCGCGGACGATGTCCTGGGCGGCGGGGGAGCGGTCGGGGGCGGCCAGAGCGAGGTGGATGACGGCGGCGTCGTCTCGGGTGCCGATGTGCATGGCCTGGCGGACGCCCGGGACCGCACCGAGTTCGCGCAGCGCGGTGCTGATCGCCGAGGACTGCGGCGGCTCGCCGGAACTCGTTCGCACCAGCACGGTCGCGCCGCTGTTGGCGGCGGGGAACTTCGCGGCCAATTCCTCGACGGCCGCGCGGGTTTCGCTGCCCGCGGGCAGGGCGGTGTGGTCGATATCGCCGAGGCGGACACTCGCCAGCGGCGCGGCCAGAACCAGCAGGATCGCGCCGACGGCGATCGCCACCACACCCGGGCGGCGCATGACGGCGGTGACCACGCGACCCCAGAAGCGCTGGGCGCGCTGTTCGGAACGCTCGAAAGCGTCGGCGCGCCAGCTCCATGCGGCGATGCGCGGGCCGAGGATCGTCAGGATGGCGGGCAGGGCCGTGATCGACAATGCGGCGGCCAGGCCGACGGCCGCGATCGCGCCGAAGCCCAGGGAGCGCAGGACCGCCTGGGGGAAAACGAAAGTGCCCGCGAACGCGCACATGAGCAGGAGCGCGGAGAACAGGACGGTGCGTCCGGCGGTATTCAGTGTGCGGGCAATGGCCTCCGGCACCTGTCGGCCCTGGGCCAGTTCCTCCCGGAAGCGGCCGACGATGAAAAGGCCGTAGTCGATGGCCAATCCGAGGCCCAGCAGCGAGACCACATTGACGGCGAAGATGCTGACTTCGGTGAAGCGCGCGATGAGCCCGACCGCGCCCATGGCGCCGACCACCGCCAGGCTGCCCACCACCACGGGCAGCGAGGCCGCCACGATCCCGCCGAAGACCAGGACCAGCACGATTGCGGTGAGCGGGATCGAAATGGCTTCGGCCACGATCAGATCCTCGCGCGACTGTGCGGCAATGGCGTCGGCGAGAGCGCTGTAGCCGGTGAGCCGGGTGTCGATGCCCTCGACGCGCAGGGCGGCGGCGATCTCGGGATAGACGGCGATGCGGTGGTTGTCGTCACCGGCCGCGAACACCACCGCGACCGCCTGCCTGCCGTCGGCGGACCGCAGCAGTTGCTGTCGCGCACTGTTCCAATAGGTTTCGACGGGCCGGCTCAGCAGTGCCGGGTCGATGCGCTCGACGGCCTGCTGCACGCGCGGCCCGATATCGGCGAGCGATCGACCATCCGGCGCGGTGTAGATGGCGATGACGTCGGGGTTCTGCGGGCCGAGCCGGTCGGTGACCCAGGCGTCGACCCGGCTGGATTCGGCGCCCGGATCGGTGAATCCGGCCGCGCTCACCCGCTCCGCGAGGCCGGTCGCGAACAACCCGCAGGCCAGGGCGAACAAGACGGCCGCCATGACGACCGTCTTCGGCCGCGCGACAATGACCCGTGCCCAGTACGTCATGAGGATTCCTATCGCCCCGCATCAGCCGCCGCGCGGGTGGGCCGCCGTCGGCCCACCGGTCTCACTTCGCGACCGAATCCGTTTGGGGTAGTTCGTTTTCGAGCGTCTTCACAATGCGATCGAGCAGTGCGTCCAGCCGCGCCGGAATACCGCGCCCGCTGCGGGCCGACACCGTGAGCTCGGTGCGCCCCCCGCATTCGGTCAGGCCGAACAGCAGCGGCATGGCCACGCTGTGCTGGGGCAGGATGTAGATCGAGGTGGGTGCGAAGTGCGGGCTCGCGAGCTCGTTCAGGTCGTAGCGGCCCATATGGGAAACGGTGGCGGAGGCCAGGTTCCGGCCCAGGCGCGATCCCATCCAGTTCAGCCCGCGCAGCAGCGTGCGGCCGACGGCGGGCGGGAGCTTGGTGAGACCGCTGTTGTCCATCTGATTGAGCTCGCGGCGTTCCTGCAGCCCGATCTTCTTGTCGGCATTGAGCTGCTGCCAGGTCACCCCCGGACGGGCATCGAGGAACAGCGGCAGCGCCAGGTTTCCGGTGGAGCGCAGGTCCGGATCGTGGCGGCGCAGGTCGACCGGGATCATGATGCGCGAGACCGGCCCGCCTTCATCGGCCAGCATGGCCGCGACCCGGACCATGGCTCCCGGCCCGGTGGCATGAATGGTGCGGTGGCGCAGCAGATGCCGGTGCTCGCCCGGATCCTGCCGGCCGTGGCCGACGGCAGAGCGGAAACGCGGCTGCATGAGGGTGGGGCGGCCGGGTGCGCCGACCTTGGCGACCAGCTCGGCATCGGCGATGGGATCGGCCGCGCCGATCGGTTCCAGGCCGCGCAGGGCCCGGAACACATCGGTCACCCACATGATCATGCCCATGCCGTCCATGACGCCGTGGAAGACGCGGAACACGAGGGTGGTCGGCGCGCCCGTGAGCAGCAGCACCTCGACGGTCGATTCCGGAGTCGGGCCGATGGGCGTGGTCAGCACCGGATCGGCTTCCAGCTCCGGATCGTTCAGCGTGTGCGCGACCACGCGGACCGCCGGCGCGACGCCGCTGTCCACCCAGTACCCGCCGTCACGCCGCAGCCGCGCGCCCGGATTGGCCTCGGACGCGACGGCTACCGCGTGCCGCAGCTCGTCCGGCGTCAAATCGCCCGTGCCCTCGACCACCAGCTGCATGAGGAACGGCGGCGCCAGTTCCCGCATCGGGAAGTAGATGAGTTCGGTGGGCGAAATAGGTCGCCGGAAGGTGTTCATGCGTGCCTCTACTGCTCTGCTGCGGTCACCGCAGGTTCTTGGTCAATTCGACGACACCGCCCTGGGTTTCGAGCCAGGCCAGGAACTCGGCCAGCCCGCGATCGCGGTCCACGATCGGCTGGTAGCCGAAATCCCGTGTGGCCGCGCCGGTGTCGTAGGTGGCGGTGCGGGTCATGAGCGCCACCACATAGCGCGACAGCGGCGGCGAGAACCGCGTGGCGATGAACGGTATGCGCCAGATGGTTTCGATGATCTCCACCACCGCGTTCAGGACGCGTGGATTCGGCTGCCGGGACGGCTTCTCGTACCCGAGCCCGGTCGCCACCTCGCCGAGAAAGCCCCACACATTGGTCCTCTCGGCATCGGCGACGAAATACGCCTTGCCGCCGACCTTCTCGGAGGCCGCCGCCTGCACGCACGCCTCGGCGATATTCTCGACATGGCACAGCGAGGCGTACACGTCCTTGCCGAACGACACGTCCGGCAGCGATCCGGCCGCGGCGCGGCTGAGCAGTCGCACGATCGGCCCGGACCGGTCGCCCGCGCCCCAGATCGCGCGCGGCCGCAGCGCGCAGGTGGTGAAATCCTTTGTGTCGGAATCCAGGACGAAGCGTTCTGCGGCCGCCTTGGTCTCCGAGTAGTAGTTGAGATAGCGGTGCGGATACGGCACCGATTCGTCGATATCGATCTGATCGCCGCCGTCGCGGTCCATCATGGCGCTGGGGCTGGAGATGAACACGAAGCGCGAGGCGCCATTGTTGCGCGCCGCCCGCAGCAAACGCTGGGTGGCCGTGAGGTTCTCGGCCACGAACTGCGCGCGGGTGCCGCGATCGTCCACCCGGGCGGCGCTGTGGAACACCACATCCACGCCCTTGGTGGCGTGCACCAGCGAGGCGAGATCGGTGAGGTCGCCGTGGCGCACCTCCACCCGGTCGAGCACATCGGCGATATCGCGCAGATTGCTGGTGGGCCGCACCAGAATCGCCACCTCGTAGTCGCCGTCGCGGACCAGCCGGCGCACGATGGCGCCGCCCAGGAAGCCCGACGCGCCTGTGACAAGGGCCTTCACGCCGCCTCCTGGGTCTTCCACCAGGTGAGCCCGAAGATCTGGGTCATGACCGCGGTCTCCAGCGGGGACCGGTCACTGCCCCGTGCGGCGCGCAGGGCGGCCGGGATCTGCGCCGCGTGCACGATGATGCTCAGGAAGGCATCGATCCAGAAGACGGTGCGCAGGAACCGGTTGGCGGGCGCGTTCCCGGCCAGGGCCAGGAGCAGCCCGACGGCCAGGTAGAGCCAGCCGAGTACCGGAACTGCCCGCAGTGCAGTGGTTTTCATTGTGGTGTGTCCTCTCCGAGCTGCTGTGCCGACCAGACCGCGAGCTGTTCGCGGCCGATCTTGGCATTGTGTCGGATGTCGACCGGGAACCTCGGGTGGAACAGGAACTCCGAGATCTTCGCGGTGATCTCGAATTCGGCTGCCCGCGTGCGCAATCGCAGCGCGATGCCGACCTGGTCCGCGCCCGGCTCGGCCTCGACGCACAGCACCGGCCGCTGCGCGCCGCGCGGGCCGACCCCGACCAGCGCCGTGCGCGCCACACCGGGAAGGGTGTTGAAGACCTGCTCGACCTGCACACTGAACATGGGACCGTCCGCGGTCTGCACGCGCTGGCTCTTGCGGCCGCAGAACCAGATCCGGCCCTGATCGTCGATCCAGGCCAGATCGCCGGTGCGGTGCCAGATGACGTCGCCGTCGGCGATCTTGCCCGCGGCATTGGCCTGCTCGGGCCAGTAGTAGCGGGTGCTCACATTCGGCCCGGCGACCACCAGTTCGCCGATGCCGCGGGTGGCGTCCAGCTCGCCTGCGCGAGCCTGCGCGTCCGCCCAGGTCGGGATGGGATCGTCGGTAATGGCGACCAGCCGGGCCCGCACGCCCTCGGCCGGGCGGCCGATGCAGGTGCCCTCGCCGTTGTGTGCGCGCTCGACCAGTCCGTCCAGCAGCTCCCGCGATTCGATGGTCGACATGGGCAGCGCCTCGGTGGAGCCGTAGCCGGCGTGCACCTCGGCGTCCTCGGCCAGGACCTCGCGCAGGCCGGCAATGCACCAGTCGGGCACGGGCGCGCCGCCGGAGTAGATGCTGTGCAGTGTCGGCACCGTCGTCTTGTGCTTCTCCAGGTGCCGCAGCAGCGGGATGAGCACGGCCGGGGAGGCGAACATGGTGCGCACGCCGAATCGGTTGACGGCATCGACCACATGCGCCGGTTCGGTGGAGCCCACCTGGCTCGGAATCAGCGGCGGCAGCACGCAGCGCGAGCCGAGCAGCATGTCGAGAATGCCGACCAGCGGCAGGGTGATCAGCGAGGTGCCGGGCTCGACCCGATTGCGGGCGGCATGCACCTGATCGACCATGGCCGAGAGGTTTCCGTGGGTCATCTCCACGGCTTTGGCCGGGCCGGTGCTGCCCGTGGTGAAGGCGATGAGCAGCACTTCGTCGGCGGGAGCGGGCACGCGTTCGGCGAGCGTTGCGGCGTCGAACCGGGGATCGATGACCGCCGTGGCGGAACTGCCGGACCGCGCGCCTTCCAAGGTGGTGAGCAGTTCATCCAGTCGCGCAGCGACTTTCGGGCTCACATGCTCGCGAACGCGATCGGCCGCGGTGCCCGGGCGCGCGGCCGCGGGCGTTCCCCAGCTCTGCAGGGTCGGCCCGCCCCAGAACCAGCGCGGGCCGACCGTGATGGCCACCCGCACCCGGCGGAAGTAGTTGCGGAACAACACCCGTGCCGCATGCGCCTGCGGAATGCCGATGAAGGCTTCGGCATTCGCGGCGCGCAGGCAATTGAGCATCTTGCGCAGGCCCATGCCCGGATCGATGACCACCGGGACCGCGCCGATCTTCAACAGCCCCAGCATGATCGCGTACAGCTCCGGGCTCGGCAGCACCAGCACGATGGTGCGGGTGCCGCGCCCGACGCCGGCCGCGGTGAGCCGCAGGGCGATGGTGTCGGACCAGTCGTCGAGTTCCCGGTAGGTGAGATGCCGGTACTCCGGCAGACCGGAGGCGGCGATTCCGGCGGGGAAGATCACCGCCTCGCGGTCCGGATCGGCGGCCACGACCGCGCGGAAGCGGTCGATGGCCTGCCAATAGGTCGCGGTCGTCACGCCGCGGCTCCCACCGCGGCGGGCAGCTGGTAGAGCACGGCGGCCGCCGACGGGCCCGCGCCGGCCGCCACGAACAGCACCCGGGTGAACTCGCGCAGCGAATCATCGGCCGCCGCACGGTCGTACGCGAGCGGCAGGGCGGCGGTGTGCGGATCGCCCTGCGACAGATCGGGAGTGCGCACCGAGCTCGCCGCAATGCCGAGTTCGGCGGCCAGCCGCTCCGGGAAGCCGGGCGACACGGTGGAGGCGATGAGCGCGGTGTTCACCAAGTCGATCTCGGCCTCGGCCAGCGCCTGCCGCGCCACATCGGCGGCGAGGGCGACCAGGCGGTCCTCGGCCCCGGGTTCGCGCACCACGGTCATGAGCTCGCGGCCCCGCGCGCCCATGGTGGCGACGTCGACATAGGACTCGATGGCGGGCGAACCGGATTCGGTCGCGGTGTGCACCCGTCCGAAGCCCTCGGCATCCTCGGTACGCTCCAGCAGGAGCGCGGCGCCCGAAGTGGCATAGGGGAATTCGTCATCGGCGGCGGCCCGCTGCAGCGACGGATGAGTGTCGCCGGAGACGACCAGCACGTGTTCCGCGCTCCCGGTCGCCAGGATGGACTGTGCCACCTGTACCGCATTGAGCACGCCGACACCGGCGTTCATGAGATCGAAGGAGAACGACCGCGGATCGTTCTTCTCGTAGTCGAGACCGATGCCGGCGGCCTTCTGAATCAGCGCCGAGACAGCGGGTTCCACGGTGTTGGAATCGCGGAAGATGCCCGCATTGATCAGCACGCCGATCTGATCGGGCCGCACCCCGGCCCGCTCCATGGCCTGCCGCGCCGCCGCCGCGCTGTGCTCGACAATGCTGAAAGTGTCACCGGCCCGGCTGGTTCCGGTGGATTTGATGCGCACGCCCATGTCAGACCTCAGACCTTCAGAGACGAAATCGTGGTGGACAGGAATCCCGCGACGACGCCGGAGGCGGCCGGGACCATCAGGACCTTGGATCCGGACGGAATGGCCTGCTGGCTCAGCTGATCGTGCAGAACAATGAAATGCGAAGTGGTGGAGGTGTTTCCGTACTTCTCGATGACATTCAGGTCGGGCGGCATGGGCACGCCGAACTCGCGCTCGGCAATGGCGTTGATGAACGGGATCGCCCCGGCGCCGAACTGGTGGTGGATCATGTAATCGAACTGCTCGTCGCTGAAGGTCTTGCCCTGCTTGTCGAGATAGCCGCCCTGCGTATCGGTCCACAGCAGGAAGCGGGACTCGTTGTGCATCTTGCGGTTATCGGTGTACAGCGCCACGCCCTGCGATTTGTCGCTCGGCATGCCGAGGCACAGGTGCGAGTACTCCGAGGCGGTGGTCAGCTCGATGTAGTGGATCTTGTCGTTGTCGTCGACGGCCTGATCCAGCACCACGGCCGCGCCGGAGTCGCCGACGGTGAGCGAGGCGAATTGCAGATCGTACTTTTCCGAGATTTCCGCGACAGCGGTTTCCGCAATGGGAGTGATCGCCTCGCCGGAGACGACAATTCCGCGGCGAACCGCACCGGAGCGAATCATTCGATCGAGAATGTAGGTGCCGGTGAGCATTCCGGCGCACGCATTCGACAGGTCGAAATGAATGACATCCGCGCGAGCGCCGATGGCCTTTGCGATGGAGCCCGCGAACGAGGGCTCCATATACATCTTGGTGCCCTCCTTGCTGCGCGTGATCGAGGTGGAGATGATCACGTCCAGATCAGCGGCCGAGTACTGTGACCTGGACAGACAGTCTTCGACGGCATTGATGGCCAGGGTGAACGAGTCTTCGGTGTTCTCCGGGGAGGTATCGCGGAAGCGACGTTCCTTGACGCCCGTGATTCGTTCGAGATCGAAGCCCGGCGCCTCCTTCAATTGCGAGACGAGCTCTTCGGTGGTGACGCGTTTCGACGGTAGATAGGCGCCGATCGCCTCGAATCGAGAATGCAGCACAGGGACTCCTGAAAGGGCGAAGAAATGCAATCCGAAACGGTGATGAACTGAGGCTACCCGACGGTAACTACGCATGCGACCGGGCCGATGGCGGCGAATCGTCTGAGACATCCGCGCCGACGCGGGTTTCGGCCGGTGAGGGCCCCGGTTTGTGAAGGATCACTGTGAGGGACTTCACCTGCTGAGCTGGCCGGTAATGCTGTTACGCCATGTGCACTGATACTTTCATTTGAAACTGTCTGAGCGACAGTAGATTTCGCTCGCCACCAGCGGTTAGGTTGAATCGATGCGCATTCGGAAGGCACTCACCGGCGGCCTCGCCGCCACTCAGCTCGGCGTCCTGCTCACCCTCATCGCCCCGGGAACCGCCGGTGCTACACCCGGAATCGCCGAGTGCGGCGTCTGGGCCAAATCCACCATCGCCTCCGGCCACGGCACCCTCGAGAACCTGGCCTTCGACGGCCGCGGCGGCCTGCTGCTCTCCGAACTGTCGCTCACCGGCAGCGGCGGCGCCCTGCGACGCCTCACTCCCGACGGCGCCCTCACCACCGTCGCCCCCATCGAATCCCCCGGCGGCATAGTGGTTTCCGGCGCCACCGCCTACGTCAACTCCGGCAACACCCTGCGCAGCGGTCTCGCCGACACCCCCGACGGCTCCATCCTGTCCGTAGACCTCCCCACCGGCACGGTCACCACGGCAGCCACCGGCCTCCGCATGCCCAACGGCCTCGCCCAACTCCCGGACGGCAGCTTCGTCGTCAGCCGTGACCTGGGCTCCTCCACCGCCCTGACCCGCATCGCCGCCGACGGCACCGGAGCCCACCCCCTGGCCCCCGACCTCACCTTCACCAACGGCCTGGCCTACGACCCTTCCCGCCGAAAGCTCTTCGTCTCCACCACTTTCGACACAACCACCACTATCGCCGCCATAGCCATCGACAACCCTTCGGCCGCCCCCACCCGCATCACCCTCCCCGGCTTCGGCCCCCTCAACTCCGCCGACGACCTCACCCTCGGCCCCGACGGCGCCGTCTACGTAGCCCTCAACGTCGCCGGCCAAGTCGTGAGGGTAGACCCCGACACCGGCCACCATTGCACCATCGCCGACAACCTCCCCTTCGCCACCTCGGTCCGCTTCGGCCAGGGCCCCGGCTGGGACCCGAACTTCGCCTACGTGACCAGCTTCCTGGGCACCGTCACCCGTCTGACACCGTAGATACGTGACCGGTTCATTCGATCTTGCGGAGTTTCTGCCCGAGCAGCCGATGCTCGGGATGTACATGCGGCACCGGCGGGAGAGCCTGGGGATGACGCAGGAGGAAGTGGCGCGCGGGATGTTCGTGAGTGTGTCGCTGTATCGGAAGCTGGAGAGCGGGGAGCGGCCGATCTCGGTGGATCGGCTGGAGGACTGGTGTGCGGTGGTGAGCGCACCGGTGTGGATGCTGCAGAAGATGGTGTCGCTGGCGGTGCCGAAGATGTTCCCGCGGGCGGTCGGGGCCTGGCCGCCGCAGTTGCGTCAGGAGGACCTGGACCATATCGAGAGCTTTCCGTTTCCGGCCTACTTCCACCGTTTCCCGGAGTACGAGATCCTGGCTGCCAACAGCGTTGCACGGGAGATGATTCCGTGGCTACAGCCGACCGAGCCGGATGCCGACCGCCCGGCGAATGTCATCGAGCGCATGATGACCGAGCCGCTCGCCCGCGAGGTGCTGGGCAATTGGGAGGAGATCGTGCATCGGCTGCTGTTCATCCTGCGGGTGAACTCCCCGGGCGTGGTGGCGCCCGAGCGGCTTGCCCAGATCATTGAAACCTGCCGGACCAATCCGGATTTCGAGCGGCTGTGGCGTACCGATATGGACGAGGCCGTGTACAACAACTCGCTCGCGACGGTGCGGAATCCGGAGACTGGCGAGCTGCACCGCTTCACCATGCGGTCGTACAACTCGTTCCACCCGGACAACTGCAACTACCAGTTGTTCACGCTGACACCGCGCCCCGAATGACGCCCGGTGGCGCCCCGAGTGCCACAAATAGTGTGACCCCCGCAGGTTGACCGTCCCCGCTCCGGAAATGGATGCTGCTCCAGCGAGGATGCGGTGGATTTTGGAGGGGAATCTCCAGCGCGAAGGTGCTGCCCCTTCCGGGAAGCGATGTAGCCCCTCGTCCCCGCGCCCACACTCACCGTCGCGTGTGGTTTGCGGTGCTGCACGGCCCTGTTCGGCCGTGCAGCACCCGCTGGGGTCACTTGGCGGCGGTTGCCTTGGGTTCCACGTACTTCGGGAAGACGACCTCCGGCTCCGGCAGGGCGGTGCCCGGCTGGAGCGGGGTGGCGATGTCGGCGAAGGTGCGGCCGGTTTGGCCGAGGAGGTCCAGGATCTTGCCTGCGGAGCCCGGAATCACCGGCTGGACCAGGAGGGTCACGATGCGCAGGACTTCCATGGTCACGTAGAGGACGGTGGCCTCACGCGCGATGTCTTCCGGGGTGCCGGACTTGGCCAGCGTCCACGGGGCCTGGGCGGAGAAGTAGCGGTTGGTCTCGCCGAGGGTGAGCCACAGCTGTTCCAGGCCGAGATGGAGTTGCTGCTGGTCGAATTCGGCGCGGACCTTTTCCAGCAGGCCGTTGGCGCGGTCGAGGAGTTCGCGGTCCTCGGGGGTGAACTCGCCGGGGGTGGGGGCGACGCTGCCGAAGTCGCGGGCGACCATTTTCAGGCAGCGCTGGGCCAGGTTGCCGTATTCGTTGGCGAGGTCGGTGTTGATGCGGCCGACGATGCCCTCGTGGCTGTAGGAGCCGTCCTGGCCGTAGGAGATCTCGCGGAGCAGGAAGAAGCGCACGGCGTCGAGGCCGTAGGTTTCGACGAGGTCCATGGGGTCGACGACATTGCCGACGGACTTCGACATCTTCTCGCCTTTGTTGTACAGGAAGCCGTGCACGAAGACGCGCTTGGGCAGTTCGATGCCCGCGCTCATGAGGAACGCCGGCCAGTACACGGTGTGGAAGCGGGTGATGTCCTTGCCGATAATGTGCAGATCGGCCGGCCAATACTTCTGGAAGGCGGGCGAATCCGTATTCGGGAAGCCGGCGCCGGTCAGATAGTTGGTGAGCGCGTCCACCCACACGTACATGACGTGCGCCGGATCGCCCGGCACCGGAACGCCCCAGTCGAAGGTGGTGCGGGAGATGGACAGATCCTTCAGCCCGGCCTTCACATACGAGACGATCTCATTGCGCCGCGTGGCGGGCGCGATGAATTCCGGATGCGTCTCGTACAGCTCGAGCAGCTTGTCCTGGTACTTCGACAGCCGGAAGAAGTAGTTCGACTCCTCGGTCCACTCCACCGGGGTCTTGGTGTCGGTGGAGATGCGGGCGCCGTCCTCGGTGAGGGTGGTCTCCTCCTCGGTGTAGAAGGCCTCGTCGCGCACCGAGTACCAGCCGGCGTAGGTGTCGAGGTAGATGTCGCCATTGGCGGCCATCTTCTCCCAGATGGCGACCGACGCCGCCCGGTGATCCTCGTCGGTGGTCCGGATGAACCGGTCGAAGGAGATGTCGAGGGCCTTGTCCATGCGCTCGAACACGTCCGAGTTGCGGGCGGCGTACTCCTGCTCGGGCACGCCCGCGGCCTTGGCGGCCTGCTGCACCTTCTGGCCGTGCTCATCGGTGCCCGTCATGTAGAACACGTCGAACCCGTCGAGCCGCTTGAAGCGGGCCAGGGCATCGGACGAGATGTACTCGTAGGCATGTCCGATGTGCGGCGCACCGTTCGGGTACGCGATGGCCGTGGTGATGTAAAAGGCGGGGCGGTCGGATGCGCTCATGGTGTGTCTACTCTATCTGCGTGCCTCTACACGCTCGCGTGAATATCCCCGTGGCCGGTGTCGCCCATGAGTAGCCGCCGACCTGCGCCCGAACCGCCGGAGCCGCTGGCGCCGCTGGTGGACGCGCACACCCATCTGGACGCCTGCGGGGCCACCGACGCGGAATCGGTTGCGGCCATTGTGGACCGGGCCGCGCGCGTGGGCGTGCGCGAGGTGGTGACCGTGGCCGACGATCTGGCCGCCGCCCGCTTCGCGGTGCGGGCCGCCAACTGGGACTTCCGGGTGTACGCGGCGGTGGCGCTGCACCCGACCCGCGCCAATGCGCTCGACGAGGCCGCCAAGGCGGAGCTGGAGCGGCTGGCCGCGGACCCGCGCGTGGTCGCGGTGGGGGAGACCGGCCTCGATTACTACTGGCCCGGGAAGCTCGACGGATGCGCCGATATCGAGACCCAGATCGAGGGTTTCCGCTGGCATATCGACCTGGCCAAACGGCTCGGCAAACCGCTCATGATCCACAATCGTGAGGCCGATCACGACCTGCTCACCGTGCTGCTGGACGAGGGCGCGCCGGAAGCGGTGATCTTCCACTGCTTCTCCTCCGACACCGCCATGGCCATGGCCTGCGTGGACCGGGGCTATGTGCTGAGTTTCTCCGGGACCGTGAGTTTCAAGAATGCTCACGAATTGCGGGAAGCCGCGAAACTCGTACCGGATGAGCAGATTCTGGTCGAAACGGACGCGCCGTTTTTGACCCCGCATCCGTTCCGGGGCGCGCCCAACGAGTCGTACATGCTGCCGTACACCCTGCGTGCGCTGGCAGAACTGCGGGAGCAGGAACCGGCGGCGCTGGCCAAGATCACTACCGCGAATGCGCGACGGGTCTACGGAATCTGATTGCCACGCATTGCCTCCCATTGCGTGACGCGCCAACCATCGCGCCATTGTTCACATTTCGAACCAACCCCCCGGGTTGGCGGTTGTGCGCTACCTCACTATGATCCAGTGCGATCGTGATTAACCTGCGGTTCGATATCGCCCCGTGATTTTCGTTGCCGCAGTTCGGCGCGTATCGGTTGTCAATTCATGACCCCCTCGTTATCGTACTGTGACCATGCCGGGATTTCCGATGAACGCTCTTGCGAAGATCAACTCGTCGCGCTCGCCGCTGCTGTACGGCGCCATCGCGGCGATGCTGGTCACGCTGATCGTCGGCGCGGGCCTGGCCATCGTGAACAAGAAAAGCGTCACGGTGGTCGTCGACGGCCAGAAGCTCACGCAGAACACGATGTTCGGCGATGTGCGCGGCGTGCTCAAGGACGCCGGCTACACGCTGTCCGACCGCGACGACGTCTCCCCGTCCGCGGGTGAGCGGGTCGCCGACGGCGCCACCATCACGCTGAACCGGGCCCGTGAGGTCTCGCTCGTGGTGGACGGCAAACCGTCCAAGGCGTGGACCACCGCGCTCACCGTCGCCGAGGCCGTCGTCAAACTGGGTCTGCCGCACGATGTGTGGACCTCGCCGTCGCGGCCGAGCCCGCTGCCCCTCGAGGGCGCGGCCATGCTCATCACCAACCCGCGCACCGTGGAGCTCTCCGATATGGGCGGACCGCTCGGCCTGGTGCGCCTGGCCGCGCCCACCGTCGGCCAGCTGCTCGAGGTGCAGGGCGTCCCGCTGGCCAATCAGGACTCCGTGGTTCCGGCCGCCGACACCCCGCTCACCGACGGCATGAAGATCACCGTCACCCGCAAGGTCGTCGAGAACCGCGTCGAGCGCCTTCCGCTCGACCCGCCGGAGAACGTCATCGAGGACCCGACGCTCAATATGAGCCGCACCATCGTGGAGAACCCGGGCGTGCCCGGCGTCCACGACGTCACCTTCGCCGTGTCGATCGTGAACGGGCATGAGGCGGGCAAGGATCCGATCAGCTCCACGGTGATCACGCCGGCCGCGCCGAAGACCGTCCGCAAGGGCGCCAAGCCCGGCACCGAGGTGCCCGAGGTCAGGGACGGCGCCACCTGGGATGCGCTGGCCAAGTGCGAATCCGGCGGCAACTGGGCCATCAATACCGGCAACGGCTACTACGGCGGCATCCAGTTCGACCAGAGCACCTGGGAACGCCAGGGCGGTTTGCGCTACGCGCCGCGGGCGGATCTGGCGACCCGCGAGGAGCAGATCGCCATCGCCGAGGTGACGCGCGCCCGTCAGGGCTGGGGCGCCTGGCCCGCCTGCACCTCCCGCATGGGGTTGAGCTAGCTACATCAGCGCCCCGCCGTCCACCCGGAGTTCGGTGCCGGTCATATAGCGGCCGTCGTCGGAAGCCGCCATGGCCACCACGCCGGCGATGTCCTCGGGCTTGCCCAGCATGCCGCCCTCCAGCCAGCCGGGCAGGCGGGCCAGCAGGGTCCAGTCGGCGTCGGCCGGGAGGTTCAGGCCCGAGGTGATGCCGGTGCTGATGCCGCCGGGGACGATATTCACCGCGCGCACACCCTTTTTCACGTATTCCAGCGCGAGCGCGTGGGTGAGCGCGTTGACGCCCGCCTTCGACGCGGCGTACGCGGCCATATACGGCACCGAGCCGAAGGCCGAGGTGGAGGAGAAGTTCACGATCACGCCGTGACCGGAGTCCACCAGGGCGGGCAGCGCGGCCTGGCACATGAGGAAGGTGCCGGTGAGGTTGACCGTGATCACCTGATTCCAGGTCTCCAGCGGCATCTCATGGGTGTGGGCGGCACGCATGATGCCCGCGGCATTGACGAGAACGTCCAGGCCGCCGAGGAATTCGAGGGCCGCGGCGGTGGCGGTGCGCACCGATTCGGGGTCGGCGACATCCAAGGGGACGGTGTGCAGCCGATCGCGTTGATCGGCGGGAACGGCCTCCACGGTGGCGGCCAGGCCCGGTTCGTTGATATCGGCGGCGACCAGTTGCGCCCCCTCCTCGAGGAGCCGCAGGGCGACCCCCTGCCCGATGCCGGAACCGGCACCCGTGACTAGTACTCGACGGCCATCGTATCTGCGCAACATGGCGAGAAATTAGAACAAGTTACAACGATCGTCAATGGTATCGCCCATCTCTCGGGGACTCTCAGCGGCTTCGCCCCCGAACCCCCGGAAGCGTCGCGGATTATGGCAGATCGCTTTGCCAGAGATTTCTCAAACTGGGCAAGTGATCAGATCTATAAACTCGGCCCGGCACGCACATTGTCTGAGGGTCGGGCCTGATGGAGGATTCATGCGGTTGTTCGATGGGCGCACGCGGATTTTCACCGCGGCCGTAGCGGCGACAGGGGTCGTATTGATCGCCCCCGGAGCCCCGGCGCAGGCGGCGTCGGCGGGCGCGGTGATCGAGGCGAGCGCACAGAGCGGCTTCCGCGGAATATCCAATGCCTACATCGTCGACTACTGGACCACCCGCTCGAACGGTGAACCGGTGCAAGCCAGCGGTGCGCTGTACCTGCCGGACGGCCCGGCGCCCGCGGGCGGCTGGCCGATCCTCGCCTACGACCACGGCACCTCCGGTCTCGGCCCGGGCTGCGGCGGGCAGACCGACCTCACCGCCGCCAATGGCGGCCGTGACCGCGAGAGCGCCATGCTGCGGAAACTGGTCGGCAAGGGATTCGCGGTCGTGGCGCCCGACTATCTCGGGCTGGGCCGCTTCGACACCGGCCCGCATCCGTATCTCGAAACCCGCTCCGAGGCGAGCGCCACCATCGATCTCGTCAAGGCCGCCCGCGCGGCCCGGTCCGACCTCTCGCGCACCTGGTCGGTGATCGGCTTCTCGCAGGGCGGGCATGCGGCGCTGAGCGCGGCGCATCTGCAGCAGTTCACCGCGCCCGACCTGGATTTCCGCGGCGTCATCGCCTCCGATCCGGCCTCCGATGTGGAGAAGGTGCTGCCGTACCTCGGCCCGGGCGTGCCCGCGGTGCCGGGCGAGAACGGCGCCGCCGTCAATGGATTCGTGGTCAGCATGCTGGTGGGCCTGCGCGAGACGCATCCGGAACTCGATGTGGACAGCTACCTGACCCCGCGCGGACGGCAGGTGCTCGACGACTCCGCGGCCCTGTGCTTCCTCGACATCATGAAGTCGGTCGAAGGGGTGTCCATCGGGGAGATGCTGAGCCGGCCGCTCGACGATCCGCGCTTCCGCGCCGCCGTCGACGAGTACATGATGCTGCCGACCGCCGGCTACGACGCGCCGATATTGTTGCTGCTCAATGCCACCGATATCGTCGTGCCGTCCCCGCTGCACGCCGCCCTGGCCGCGCAGCTCGCCGCGAACGGGGTGCGGTACGAGACCGTCGTGGGCACGGGACAGCACACGGAGCTGAATCCGCAGATGTGGGCGGCCATCGACGCCTTCACCGATCGGATTCTCGCCACGCCCCCGCGACCCTGAGAGGGATTCATGCGATCGACCGGCGCGCTCGCGCGGTACCTGACCATTGCCGCGCTGGCGGCGAGCACGCTGTTCGCGCTCCCGGGCGCTCCGGCGCGGGCGGACGCGCCGGGCACGCTGATCGCGGCGACCGCGCAGCCGGCCGGATTTCACGATCAGCCCAATGGCTCGGTGCTGACCTACTGGACCACCCGCTCCACTGGCGAACCGGTGCGGGCCAGCGGCGCGCTGCTGATTCCCGAGGGCCCCGCGCCGGCGGGCGGCTGGCCGATCATGGCCTACGACCACGGCACCTCCGGGCTCGGCGCGGGCTGCGGCGGCATGAGCGGACCGGATCCGGTGAGCAGCCAGAACACCGACAATCGGATCCGGTATCTGCTCTCGCGCGGATTCGCCGTCGCCGCACCGGATTACCTCGGGCTGGGGCTGTTCGACACCGGGCCGCATCCGTATCTCGAGCTACGCACCGAGGCGACCGCCACCATCGATATGGTCAAGGCCGCGCGGGCGGCGCGGCCGGACCTCGCGCGGACCTGGGCGGTCACCGGGTTCTCGCAGGGCGGGCACGCGGCACTGGGCGCGGCGAACCTGGCGGCGAGCCTGGCGCCCGAACTCGACTTCCGCGGGGTCATCGCGGTCGATCCGGCCTCGGATATCGAGAAGTTCGTGCCGCTGCTCGGGCCCGGCGTGCCGGCGCTGCCGGTGGCGCAGAGCAATGAGGCCGTCGGCCTGATCGTCAGCATTCTGGCCGGACTGCGGGAGGTGCATCCGGAACTCGATGTCGACGGCTATCTGACCCCGCGCGGCCGCGAGGTGCTGGATGCGGCCGCGAGCCAGTGCTACTACGACATCGCCCGCACCGTCGGCGGTTCCGCCATCGGCGAACTCCTCGCCCGGCCGCTCGACGATCCCGGCTTCCGGGCCGCCGTCGACGCCTACATGCGGATACCGACCACCGGCTACACCGCGCCGATCCTGTTGCTGCTCAATGCCGCCGACTATGTGGTGCCCTCCCCGCTGCACGCCGCCCTCGCCGCGCAGTTCAGCGCCGCCGGCGTGCAGTACGAGTCGGTCGTCGGCACGGGCTCGCACGTGCAGCTCTCCCCGCAGATGTATGCGGCAATGGACGAGTTCACCACCCGTATGCTGGCAAGCCCCACCGTGTCCTGAAAGGAATCCATTCATGTGTCAGCCTGTCCGCTGCTCCTGCGGTAAGACCACCTGGTCCGGTTGCGGCGAGCACATTGCCGAAGTCCAGGCGATCGTGCCCGCCGAGCAGTGGTGCGCGGGCCATCAGGACGCCACCGAAGACAACTGACCGGGCGGTGCTTGATAGGTTTCGGAGAATGTCCGACACCGAAATCGCTGGTCGAGGTAAAGCCGCCCTGCTGGGTCCCGCCGAAGTGCGGGAGCTGGCGGAGCGATTCGGCGTACGCCCGACCAAGCAACTCGGGCAGAACTTCGTCCATGACGCCAACACCATGCGGCGGATCGTCGCCACCGCCGGCGTCGGCCGCGACGACGTGGTCCTCGAGGTCGGGCCCGGCCTGGGATCGCTGACCCTCGCGCTGCTGGATGTGGTCGACCGCGTGGTCGCCGTGGAGATCGACCCCACCCTGGCCGGGCATCTGCCGCAGACGGTGCGCGACCGCGCCCCCGAACTCGCCGACCGCCTGCACGTGGTCGGCATGGATGCCATGAAGGTGACCCGCGCCGACCTTCCCGCCGAGCCCACCGCCCTGGTCGCCAACCTGCCCTACAACGTGGCCGTCCCCGTCCTGCTGCACCTCATGGCCGAATTGCCGAGCATCCGAACGGCTCTGGTCATGGTGCAGCTCGAGGTCGCCGACCGCCTGGCCGCCGAACCCGGCGGCCGCATCTACGGCGTCCCCAGCGTGAAGGCGGGCTTCTTCGGCACCGTCCGCCGCGCCGGCACGGTCGGCCGCCAAATCTTCTGGCCCGTACCGCAAGTCGAATCCGGCCTGGTCCGCATCGACCGCTTCGCCGAATCGCCCTGGCCGCAGGACATCGAGTTCCGGCGCACGGTCTTCGCGGTCATCGACGCCGCATTCGCCCAGCGCCGCAAAACCTTGCGCGCCGCCCTGGCCTCCTGGGCCGGTTCCCCCGCCGATGCCGAAAAGCGCCTCGTGGCAGCCGGAATCGCCCCCACCGCGCGCGGTGAAACCCTGGACACCGCCGCCTTCGTCCGCCTCGCCCAACAGTCCTAGCGCACGAACAGGGCCGCCCGAACCGAAATCCGAGCGGCCCAACCGGGATTCCCCGAACCAGGGTTGCTAGGCCGAGATCGTCAGCCCGTTCACAATGGCGGCCGCATCCCCACCGTCGTGCTCTTGCTTGGTGGTCACGGTCAACTGCACCAAATACTGCTCCGCCCCGACCCCCACCACGATGTACCGGTTGTAGGCCCACAACGTCAGCGGCTCCACCACATAGGTCCCGGTGATCGCACTCGACGGATACCCCGCGAACTCCCCACTGTCGGTATCGATATCCCGCCACTCCGGCAGCCGGCGCGCATCGGTGAACCCGCACTCCAGCAGCTCGACCGCATTCACCGTCTCCGACAACTTCCCCAGCAGCAGCACCGCATTATCGGCCCAGCCGCCCTCGGGCGCCGTAGCCCACACCCCGTACGCCCCGGGAAAAGCCGCCGCCGGCACCTCCTGCCACCCCTCCGGCACCGGCATCGAAATCACCGGCGCCCCCGGCGTACCCGCCTCCACAGCGGCAACCTGCACCCCCGCGGCAGCCAGATACTCGGCAAGACTCGGCAGCGAACCGGTCGACGTCATGGGATCTCCTTCTCGGCTTCACGGGACAGACGGTCGCGCTCACGCAGCGTAGGCGGCGTGAACCAGACCGCCGCATCCGGGCGGGCCACCAACCCCCGCCATCTCGGCCCCCTTGCTGAAAACATGAAGGTGGGGCGGATCGGAAGCCGCCGGGCGAACCGACGCTATCGACCCGCCCCACGGATCAGCAAATTGTGGTCACTCAGTTGAAGCGGCGCAGTCTGAGGCTGTTGCTGACCACGAAAACGCTGGACAGGGCCATGGCGGCGCCGGCGAGCATGGGGTTCAGCAGGCCGGCGGCGGCCAGGGGGATGGCTGCCACGTTGTAGCCGAAGGCCCAGAACAGATTGCCCTTGATGGTGCGCAGGGTGGCTCGGGACAGGCGGATCGAGGTGGGGACGGCCCGGAGGTCGTCGCGCACCAGGGTGAGGTCCGCCGCCTGGATGGCCACGTCGGTGCCGGTGCCCATGGCCAGGCCGAGGTCGGCTTGGGCGAGGGCGGCGGCGTCGTTGACTCCGTCGCCGACCATGGCGACCACCTTGCCCTGGTCCTGGAGCTTCTTGACCACGTCGAGCTTGTCGCTGGGGAGGACCTCGGCGATGACCTCGTCGATGCCCACCTGGTCCGCGACGGTGCGGGCGGTGGCGGCGTTGTCACCGGTCAGGAGGACGGGGGTCAGGCCCAGCGCGCGCATTTCCGAGATCGCCTGGGCGCTGGTCGGTTTGATGGCATCGGCGATCACGAGGATGCCGCGGGCCTCCCCGTCCCAGGCGACCACGATGGCGGTCTGGCCCGCTTGCTCGGCTGCGATCTTGGCCTCGGCCAGCGCCTCGGGCAGCTGGATGGACCAGTCGTCGAGGAGTTCGGTGCGGCCGATGACGACCGCGCGCTCGCCGACCAGGCCCTGGACGCCCTTGCCGCCGTGGCTGACGAACTGGTCGACCTGTTCGGTGTCGAGGCCGCGGTCCTCGGCGCCGTTCACGACGGCCCTGGCGACCGGGTGCTCGGAGCCGTGCTCGACGGCGGCGGCCACGCTGAGCAGCTCGTCGGGGTCCACGCCTGCGGCCGGGATCACCTCGGCGAGAGTCATTTTGCCGGTGGTGACGGTGCCGGTCTTGTCCAGGACGACGGTGTCGATGCGGCGGGTGGACTCCAGGACCTGCGGGCCCTTGATCAGGATGCCGAGCTGGGCGCCGCGACCCGTGCCGACCAGGAGCGCGGTCGGGGTGGCCAGGCCCAGGGCGCACGGGCAGGCGATGATGAGCACCGCTACCGCCGCGCCGAAGGCGGTGGCGACGGCCGCACCGGTGCCGAGCCAGAAGCCAAGGGCGGCAACGGCGATGGCGATGACGATCGGGACGAAGATCCCGGCGACCTGATCGGCCAGGCGCTGCACGGGCGCCTTGCCGTTCTGGGCTTCCTCGACGAGCGAGGCCATTTGGGCCAGCTGGGTATCCGCGCCGACGCGGGTGGCGCGGACGGTCAGCAGGCCGCCGGCATTGACGGTCGCGCCGACCACCTGATCGCCGGGACCCACCTCGACCGGTACGGACTCGCCGGTGAGCATACTCATGTCGACGGCCGAATTACCGTGCACCACAACACCGTCGGTGGCGACCTTCTCGCCGGGGCGGACCAGGAATTCCTCGTCCACCCGGAGATCGCTCACGGGGATCCGGGTTTCGGCGCCGCCACGCAGCACCGACACGTCCTTGGCGCCCATTTCCAGCAGGGCCCGCAGGGCGGATCCGGCCTTCTCCTTGGAGCGCGTCTCGAAGTAGCGCCCGGCCAGAATCGCCGTGATCAGGACCGCCGCCACCTCGAAGTACAGGGCGGAGGAGGAGTCGCCGCGGGTAATGGCAAGGCTGAAGGGGTGTTTCATGCCGGGGTGACCGGCGTCGCCGAAGAACAGCGCGTAGACCGACCAACCGAAGGCGGCCACGGTGCCCAGGGAGATGAGGGTGTCCATGGTGGCCGCGCCGTGCTTGGCATTGACCCAGGCCGCGCGATGGAACTGCGCGCCGCCCCACACCACGATGGGCGCGGTGAGGGTCAGCGACAGCCACTGCCAGTTGGTGAACTGCAGGGCCGGAATCATGGCCATGGCCACCACGGGGATGGCCAGCGCCAGGCTCACCAGCAGGCGGTGCCGCAGCTGCCGGGTGGCCGTCGGCGCCGGATCGCCTTCGGGCTCGGCCGTCTTCACCGGCTCGGTGTGGTGCACGCTGGCGGTGTAGCCGGTGTCGACGACCTTGGCGATCAGATCGTCGGGCGTCACCGAGTCCGGGAAGCTGACCTTCGCCTTCTCGGTGGCGTAGTTGACGGTGGCGGTCACACCGTCGATCTTGTTGAGCTTCTTCTCGATTCGAGAGGCGCAGGAGGCGCAGGTCATGCCACCGATTTCCAACTCGATCGACCGCTCCGGGGCCGGCGCGCTCATGTCAGTGACCTCCTCCGTGCTCTCCGTGCCCGCCCGGCTCACTGGATACCGGTGCGGCAGTGGTCGTCTCATTGGTGAATTCCGCGGTGTGCACCTTGCCGCCGTGCTGGAAGTCCAGGTACAGGCGGTACCGGCCGTCGCTCGGCGCCTGCGCGTGGAAGGCGACGTCCGGCCCGGGCGGGGTCTTGCCGACCGCGCCTTCGGGGTGCACGTGCAGGTAGGCGAGATCGCTCGCCCGCAGCGCCACCAGGTGCGCGTACGCGCCCAGGTAGGGCTGGAGATCGGTGACCGGCTTGCCGTCGCGGGTGACGGTGAACTTCAGCTCGCTGCCCGCGGTGGTCAGATCGCCGGTGAGGGTGACCTGGTAGCCGTCCACCTCGGCGGTCTTCGACGGAACCGGAAGCGGCTTGGCCGCAACGCTTCCCGCCACGGTGACGATCCGGCTCAGGGTGAGTTCACCCGGACCGCCGGCGGGGGAGAAGTCGGCGAAGACCCGGTAATCGCCGGGCTCGGCCCACTTCCAGTCGATGGACCAGGTGCCGTCCGCGGCGAGTTCGGGATGCACGTGCCGGAACTGGCTCGCATCCGAACGCACCACGATCAGGTGCAGGTTCTTGTCGTGCAGGGTGTTGTACTTCGTGACCGCGCCCTGCGGTCCCTGGATCTGGAACCGGAGCGCGCCTTGCTGATTCGGGGCCGCCGGGGCGGTGATCTCGCCGAGGCGGTAGCCGGACTCGCTGTCGAGCAGTCCGGGCGCCGCCTCGGTGGCGGCGGGTTCGCCATGCGCGGTGGTCGTGGCCGGAGCCGGCTCGGTCGGGTCGCCCACCAGGGCGCCGATGCCGAGCGCGGCCCCGAACAATACGACCAGTCCGCCGCCGAACGCGGCGAACTTCAGTCGATCGTTCATTCAGCCCACCACCTGGTATCCCGCTTCGTCCACGGCGGCGGTCACATCGGCATCGGCGATCGGGGCGCTGGACTCGACCTTGACCAGCCCGCTGGCGAGGTCCACGTCGACACTGGTGACGCCATCGATCTTGCCGATCTCCTTCTTGACCGACCCGACGCAGTGGCCGCAGGTCATTCCGGTGACGGTGTAGGTGCTGGTGGCCATGTCGACTCCTTCTCGCGGTTGATACGGTGCGGGGGTATCCCCGACACCGAGAAACATACCCCCCATGGGTACCTGGCGCAAGTGGTTCGCCGGAGGAATTCCCCCGTCGCGACCCCGTCGAACTCAGTCGCGGGGGGCCGTGGGCCGCGGCAGGGCCCGAAGTGCCAGTTCGGCGACCCTTTCCAGATCCTCGCGGCTCGCCCCGTCACGGGCGGACTGTGACATGCCCTGCATCATCGAGGCGGTGAAGCGCGCCAGCGCCCGCGCATCGGTGTCGGCGGGCAGTGCCCCGGCGGCGACGTCGGCCCGCAGCGCCTGCTCGAAGGCGGCCACATTGTTGTTGCGCATCTCCTCGAGCCGGGCCGCCACCTCGGCATTGGTGGTGTTCAGCCCGGCGCTGATGATCATGCAGCCATTGGGCTGACCGGGCTGGGTGTACTCCACGGCCGCCTCGCGCAGGGTGCGCCGGATGGCCGCGATACCGGTCGGCTCCTCGGCGAGCGCGCGCCCGGCGAAACCGCCGTAGCGCCCGCCGTAGAGATCGATGATCTCGTCGAACAGCGTCTTCTTGTCCCCGAAGGCCGCGTACAGGCTCGGCGCCCCGATACCGAGCTCGGCGGTGAGGTCGGCAATCGAGGTCGCCTCGTACCCCTTGCGCCAGAACAGCCGTAATGCCTTGTCCAGCGCGGTATCTCGATCGAAGGACCGGGGACGGCCCCGGGTGGGAGTGGCCATACCTGCAATTTTATAGCGCTCGCTAAATAATGTGCTACGGTCCCTTCTGTAACGATCACTAGAGAAATGGAGCGGGCTCATGGGCGCACTCACCGGCAAGACGGCACTGGTCACGGGCAGCGGACGCGGCATCGGCCGGGCCATCGCGGAACGACTCGGCCGCGACGGCGCGCGCGTCGGCGTGCACTACAACGGCAATACCGCCGCCGCGAAGGAGACGGTCACCGCGATCGAGGCCGCGGGCGGCTCGGCCTTCGCCATTCAGGCCCCGCTGGGCGTGCCCGGTGACGCCGAGGCGCTGTGGGCCGCCTTCGACGCCCACGCCGACGGGCTCGACATCCTGGTCAACAACGCCGGCATCGACGGTGTCCGGGAACCCATCGGGGGTACCGAGGAGGCCGAATTCGACCGCGTCTTCGCCGTCAACACCAAGGCCCCGTTCTTCGTCACCAAGCTGGGCCTGGACCGGATTCGCGACAACGGCCGCATCGTGAACGTCTCCACCGGCCTCACCCGGGGCTCGCACATGCCGGAACTGATCGCCTACTCCATGACCAAGGGCGCGATCGACGTCTTCACCGCGACCCTCGCCAAGGAGGTCGGCGCCCGCGGCATCACCGTCAATGCCGTCGCCCCCGGAGTCATCGACACCGATATGAACGCCGGCTGGCTGCGCAATGACGCGACCTGGGCCGCGGTCACCGAGTACTCCCCGCTGCGCCGCGTCGCCGGCCCCGCCGATGTCGCCGACATCGTCGCCTTCCTGGCCTCCGAGGATTCGCGCTGGGTCACCGGTCAGTGGATCGACGCCACCGGCGGCGCGCTGCTCTGAAAGGCGTTCGGGGGCGCGGCCCCCGAGCACCCCGGGAGCGGGCTTCCCCGATTAGGCTTGGGCCGTGCTGTCAGTTGTGCCCAGTCCCGTCGTCGTGCGCGCGCCCTCCAAGGTGAACCTGCACCTCGGGGTGGGCGATCTCCGCGACGACGGATACCACGACCTCACCACGGTTTTCCAAGCGCTCTCGCTCAGTGACGATCTGCGGATCTCGCCGGCCGCCTCCCTCACGGTGAAGGTGTCCGGCGAGAGCGCCGATCAGGTGCCGACCGATCGCGGCAACCTGGTGTGGCAGGCCGCCGTGCGGTTGGCGCCGCTCGGCGGGCGGGCGCCGCTGGTGGAAATCGCCATTGCCAAAGGCATTCCGGTGGCGGGCGGCATGGCGGGCGGCAGCGCCGATGCCGCGGCGGCGCTGGTGGGCCTCAACGATCTGTGGGAACTGGGCCTGGGCCGCACTGAATTGTCCGATATCGCAGCCGAACTCGGCAGCGACGTCCCCTTCGCCCTGCACGGCGGCACCGCACTGGGCCGCGGTCGCGGCGAGAAGCTGCTGCCGGTGTTGTCCCGCAACACCTTCCACTGGGTGCTCGCCCTAGCCAAGGGCGGTCTGTCCACCCCCGCCGTCTTCCGCGAACTCGATCGCCTGCGCGCAGCCGGCGACCCGCCGCGCCTGGGCAGCCCCGAGGACCTCATGCAGGCCCTGGCCTCCGGTGACGCGAAACAGCTGGCGCCCTTGCTCGGCAATGATCTGCAAGCCGCCGCGCTGTCGCTGAAGCCGGAACTGCGGCGCACCCTGCGCGCGGGCGTCTCGGCCGGAGCGCTGGCCGGCATCGTCTCCGGCTCCGGACCCACCTGCGCCTTCCTCTGCGACAGTGCGGAATCCGCGGTGGCCGTCGCCGCCGAGCTCTCCGGCGCGGGCGTGTGCCGCAGCGTCCGTACCGCCCACGGCCCGGTCCCCGGCGCGCGGGTGATCAGCGATACGCCCGATACCCCGAAGCGCTGAGCCGCGCGCCCGCGGCTGCTCCCGGCCGAGCGGATCGGGGGTGATCCTCGGCGATCGGTACGCTTGCTCAGGGCAAGCATCTTCGTTTTGCCTGGGAAAGCATCGACTACAGAGGACCCATGGCCAACCTGATCAACCTTGAAGCGGTCAATAAGAGCTTCGGCATCAAACCGCTGCTGGACAACGTCTCCCTCGGCGTGCAGGAGGGTGAGCGGATCGGGGTCGTGGGTCTGAACGGCGGCGGCAAGACCACGCTGCTGGAGGTGCTGACCGGACTCGAACAGCCGGACAGCGGCCGGGTCAGCCGGGTCGGCGGACTCCGGATGGCCGTGGTCACCCAGCGCGGCGTGCTGCCGGACGGCGCGACCGTCGGCGAGGTGGTGCTGGCCGGTCTGGCCGCCGACGCCATGACCGATGGCGTGGCCGAGCACGAGTGGGCCTCGAACCAGCGCATCCGCTCGATCGTCGAGGGCATCGGCATCGCCGACCTCGGCATGGACACCCCCGTCGCCAACCTCTCCGGCGGTGAACGCCGCCGCACCGCACTGGCCGCCGCCCTGGTGCGCGAGCTCGATCTGCTCGTGCTCGACGAGCCCACCAACCACCTCGATGTCGAGGGCGTGCAGTGGCTGGCCGAGCACCTGCTCTCCCGCCGCAGCGCCCTGGTGGTCGTCACCCACGACCGCTGGTTCCTCGATACCGTCGCCACCCGCACCTGGGAGGTCCAGGGCGGCAAGGTGGAGACCTACGAGGGCGGCTACAACGACTGGATCTTCGCGCGCGCCGAACGCGCCCGCCAGGCCGATGCCAGCGAGGCCCGCCGCCAGAACCTGGCCCGCAAGGAGCTGGCCTGGCTGCGCCGCGGCGCGCCCGCCCGCACCTCCAAGCCGCGCTACCGCATCGAGGCCGCCGAGGCGCTCATCGCCAATGTCCCCGAGCCGCGCGACTCGGTCTCGCTGGCCTCCTTCGCCCGGAAACGCCTGGGCCGCGTGGTGATCGAGCTCGAGGACACCACCCTCGCCACGCCGGACGGCCGCGAGCTGGTGAAGGACCTGACCTGGCGGCTCGCCCCCGGCGAACGGGTCGGCCTGGTCGGCGTGAACGGCTCCGGCAAGACCACGCTGCTGCGCGCCCTGGCCGGTGACGCGGAGCTGAAGTCCGGCAAGCGCATTCAGGGACAGACCGTCAAGATCGGCTGGCTCCGGCAGGAACTCGACGATCTGCCCCTGGATATGCGTGTGCTGGAAGCCGTTCAGGACGTGGCCCAGCGAACCATGCTCGGCGACAAGGAGATCACCGCCAGCCAGCTGGCCGAGCGCTTGGGCTTCACCCCCGCCAAGCAGCGCACCCCGGTCGGCGATCTCTCCGGTGGCGAACGCCGCCGCCTGCAGCTGACCCGGATCCTCATGAGCGAGCCCAATGTCCTGCTCCTCGACGAGCCCACCAACGACCTGGACATCGACACGCTGCAGCAGCTGGAGGACCTGCTCGACAACTGGGCGGGCACCCTCGTGGTCATCTCCCACGACCGCTACCTCATCGAGCGCATCTGCGACTCCACCTGGGCGCTGTTCGGCGACGGCAAGCTCACCAACCTGCCCGGCGGCATCGAGGAGTACCTGAAGAAGCGCACCGCGCTCATCGCGGCGAAGTCCGGCGCCGCCGCCAAGGCCGCCCCGGCCGCGAACACCGCCGCCCCCGCCACGGATTCGGCCGCCTACCGGGCGGCGCGCAAGGAGCTGGCCAAGCTGGAGCGCGCCATCGAGAAGCTCACCGAGCGCGAGGAGAAGCTGCACGCCAAGCTCGCCGAGGCCGCCACCGACCCGGACAAGCTCATCACCCTGGGCGCGGAGCTCAAGCAGGTGCAGGCCGAGAAGGAAGCCGCCGAGGAGCGCTGGCTGGAACTGGCCGACAACGCCTGATCCGGATCAGCCGTGCTGTTCGAGCGTCCCTTGATCCAGCACCGGCACCGGCAGGCAGGTCCGCACGAATCCCGCGCCGAACGAGGTCAATTCGATGGTGCGGTAGAGCACTTTCGTGCCGAACGAGGTGCGCTTGAGTAATCGGCGCACCTCGGGCAGCGCCTCCAGCAGCTGGTACCGGTTCGGATTGCCGAGCGGTTCGCGGGCGATATCGGTGAGGCCGAGGCGGTCGAGATTGGTGAGGTACTCCTCGACGCGATTGGGATAGCGCAGCCCCGCGTCCTCGCCCAGCAGCGTGAATTCGCCCCGGCTGCTGGTGCGGCCGGTGCGGACGGCCAGCAGCGGCTGCGGACCGTCCAGATAGAGGAAGCGGATGATGCGGGCCTCGTCCGGCGCCAGCTCGCCCAGGATGCGGGCGTAGGCGGGATGCAGGTGAGTGTCGTCCTCGGACTGGAAATCGGCGGAGCGGCGCAGCAATTCGGCGCCGCGGGCACGGAGATCGGTGGGGGAGCAGGGTTCCGGCGCGGCGGCGGCCGTACTGACCGGGGCGGTGACGCCGAGCGCCTCGCGGACCGAATGCCGCACCTGCGCACCGGCTTCGGAGAGGATGTCGCGCGGGGCCTGGCCGGTCATACTGCCGCGCAGGACCACCGAGGTGACGCCGAGGGTGGTGCGCAGGCTCCAGAAGCCGGCCTCCACCGCGGCCGATACGGCCACGCGCGCAACGCCGGTCGCGGTGCGCACGGTTCCGGTCAGGGCTGCCGAAGACCGACCGGGCGTCCGCTCCGAGACCGGCACCGGCAGCGGTGCGGGCTCGCGCAGCGCCAGCTCGGTCGAGGTATCGACGGGATCGTCGTCGCCCGAGTCGGTTTCGGTCATATCCATGTCGTTGCCACTCCTGTGCCGAAGATCAGGATGTGAGCGTAACCGGCGAAGAGCCCCAGCACGCCGCCATGGACGAACAAAAGCCATTCGTCTTGTTTGATGGCCGATCGCAGCATGTCCACGAAGTCCGGCGGCTCCAGCGCCGACATTTGTTTGGCGATGAACTCCGAGACCTGCTTGCCCTGCTGGGCGTTGAAGGCCGGGTCGGCGAAGGCGATGGGCGCGATGTTCTTGGCCTCGGCGGTGAAAGACGCCTGCAGCGAGTCGTATTCGCGCCCGCCCAGCATGAATTTGACCGCGCCGCGGGCCGGTCCCAGCGCCCGGTCAGCGGCGGGCCGCAGGGTGTCCTCCAGCATCTGGATGGTGCGGTCCGAGCGCGGGCCGTTGAGCATCTCGTCGCCGATATTGGCGATGGTCATGACCTGGGTGGAGACCATGTCCGCGTACCCCTCGGTGATCTCCGACTGCCGCTTCACCAGCAGCCCCTGCCGCCACGGGCACCACCACTTGGGATAGGCGGGCACGAAGATCAGGTTGATGCCGACCCAGTTCACCACCCAGCCGATGATCACCCCGCCCAGCGGCAGCACCAGCAGCGCCGACCATCCGGTCCAGTGCAGGATGCCGACCAGCACCAGGCCCATGGGCGCGCCGAAGTAGAAGCCGAAATTCTGCATGAACCGCAGTTCCTTCTGTCCCAGCACCTGGAACAGGCTGTTCAGCAACTGCGGCCGCGCCTGGAAGTAGCGAATGACCATCTGCTTCACGTCGACCAGTTGATCGATGTTGTTGCCGATTTCCTCGGTGAGTTCCCGGAGAATATCGGGGAGTTGCTCCTTGACTCGCTGATGCACCATCTCGCGGACCCCGCTGGGCAGGTTGTACCAGAGCTGCGGATGCTCGCGCTTCAGGATGTCTTCGACGATGTCGCGAATCTGTAGTTCCGCGGTTTCGGTGAAATGCTCGGCGAGCTTGTCCGGCCCGAGTTCGCGAAAGAAGTCCCCGACGTTGCCGAGTTTCGCGAGTCCTTTGTCCACCGCGATGGACGCCATCTTGTCCGCACGTGAGGGCACGATCCCCTGCCAGCCCATGCGCCCGTCGTACTGGAGCAGCGGTAGCACTTGAATTCGTTTGGGCAAGTACGGAAACAGGGCCGCGAGTCCCGGAACCCGGATGCCGTGGAAACCGATCGGTTTGAACAGCATCAGCACGCCGGTCCAGTTGGTGATGTAGCCGATCACGCCGGTGAACAAGGGAATTGTGATCAATTCCAGCACAATTGTCGGGTGAACTCCGAAGACGCTCTCTAGCACGACACCCTCCTGCCGACCCTGCACCGGTACTGCCGCCGGCGTACACACCCCATCGGCATCCCGGACCTTACTGTGAGTTCAGGAATCGAGTCCAGTGGTGTCTGGGTCGGAGATCTCGGTCACACTGCTTCATCCTGATGTTCCGATCCCACGATGGGACCACGAGAATGGCGGGGACCACATCCATATCGGCGGCGATACGGGGGGTGGGGGGTCATGCGGGCGGGTCTTGCCGGGTTCGGCGTGCCTCGGATCTGTCGGCGGCATAATCTGTGGACGGTTAGTTCACCTGGCGATATTCGGAGACGACGTGGCAGACGACAGGACCGGACAGGAAGTTGTGCGTCCGGGTTCCCGTGCCGTGGAACGCAGCTCGGATGTGGAGAAGCGGCAGATCAGCAATGAGGCTCGGCTGATCCGCGGCGCCTTCCGGGCCGCCGGGCTGGCCGTCGGTACCGCTGTCCGCGGTACCGAGTGGGCGGTCGGCACCAGTTTCGAGATCACCAAACAGCTGACTCAGGCGGCGTTGGACGGGGAATCGTCGGCCGATATCGCGGAGCGCACGGGGGCGGCGCTGCGGTCCATCGCGCGCAGTGCACTCGGCGTCACCGAGGGGTCGGTGCGCGAGATCGTCAGCTATGTGCCGACTCCGATGAACGGCACGTCCGGGCAGCAGGCCATCGCGTCGGCGAGCCTGGTGCGCTCGGCCACCAGCGATGAACTGCGCCGCCGCGGCGACGCGCTGCTCGCGCGCTCGGCCGATGTGTACTTCACCGAGGATGTGCATCCCGCCTACGACCGCATCCTCGATCAGCTCGCGCCCGATGAGGCGCGCATCCTGCGGTTCATGGCCCTGAACGGCCCGCAGCCGTCGGTCGACGTGCGCACCAATCGCCCCCTGGGCATCGGCTCCGAGCTGGTGCAGGGCGATCTGACCTCGGTGCCGGAGCAGGCGGGCGTGCGCTACCCGGACCGGTCGCGGCACTACCTGATCAACCTCAGCCGGCTCGGGCTCACCATGACCTCCGATGATCCGGTGGTGCTGTCGCGGTACATGGTGCTGGAGGTGCAGCCGGTGGTGGAGCAGGCCCTGAAGAAGGCCGGGCGGGTGCCCAAGATCGTGCGAAAGAGCTTGCGGCTGACCGAGTTCGGCGAGGACTTCTGCAAGACCTGCTTCAGCATCAACGGCTGACCGACCGGCCCGGCGCCCCGCACCCCCGCCCGAATCGGGGCGCGGGCGTACCTGGCTGATAGCGATACGGTACAAATCTGCCTCAATCGGCAAAGGATTCCGCATACCTGATGGGATTGTGGATGGTATGGATTCCGATGCGGTCGCCGCGATCAGCCGGCTGAAGTTCCGGTATCTGCGTGCCCTCGACACCAAGTCGTGGGAGGAGTTCGCCGACACCATGATTCCGGAGGCGACCGCCACCTACAGCGAGTACCTCCAATTCGAATCGCGCGACGCCTTCCTCGCCTTCATGCGCAACACCCTCGGTCCGCACGTCATCACCGAACACCGCTGCGACCACCCGGAAATCGACGTCGACGGCGACAATGCCACCGGAACCTGGTACCTGGCCGATACCGTGCTCATCCCCGGCCACAACATGCTCCTGCGCGGCGCAGCCTTCTACTCCGACCAGTACGTGAAGTGCTCCGACGGCCAATGGCGAATCGCCCACACCGGCTACGAGCGCACCTACGAAGTGGTGCTATCCCTCTCGGACTTACCGAGCCTGCGTTTGACCAGCAGCCGCTGGGGGCTGATAGCCCGCGACCCCGCAGACACGCCACGCACCGAGCCCCTGCCTCCCGATGCCACGGGGACGATGGGTTGATCGCGGGGGCTTCGCCCCCACACCCCCTAAAAGAAGGAGAAATTTGGGGGCAAGCCCCCAAACCCCCAAGTGGAGGGCCGGGCCCGCGACCCGGATAGCCGCGAGCGGGCCGCCCGGTGAAGCCGAGCGCCGGTCCGGGTCCCCAGCCCGTCCGGTTCCCAGCGTGTCCTCATCCCAGATGTCCGCCGCAGGCGAACTGTCAATAAACGGCAGGGACGACAGCTGGTGCATCAACTGTGTGGGTTCGGGGCCGTCTCGATTTTGGACTGAGTGGAGCGTGCGTCGGAGCGGGGGAGCGAAGCGGAGGAGCTCCGGCGTGCGCGGAGGGAGGGAAAAATCGAGACCTCCAGGCCCCGAACCCCGCCGGAGCGAAGCGGAGGCAAATTAAACACAGCCACGAGCGTCCCTGGTAGGAAACCGCTCCCCACCTACTCCGTACCCGCCACCAGCAGCTCGAGCGTCAGCTCAGGCATTTCCTTCTGGATGTATTGCAACCGCCACTTGTCGCTGAAAAGCGCCAAGAGCGCCCCATCCGTACGAGTGAAGACCTCAACCCCACGCTGCCGGTTGAGTTCGGCGGCCGAGGCGGCGTCGGTGCGGCGGGCCAGCTGGTACGGAAGGTGATCCAGCTGGGTTTCGACGTTGTACTCGCCGAGCATGCGGGCGGTCATGACTTCGAACTGCATGGGCCCGACCGCGGCCAGGACGGGGGTGGCGTCGCCGCGGGTGTCATTCCGCAGGATCTGCACGACCCCTTCGGAATCCAGCTGTTCGATGGCCTTACGGAACTGCTTGTATTTGCCCTGGCTCTGGGCGCGCAGGGTGGCGAAGTGCTCGGGGGCGAAGGACGGGATGGGCGGGAACTGCACCTTCTTGTCCACGAACAGGGTGTGGCCGGGGGCTAGCGCGGTGGCGTTGACCAGGCCGACGACATCGCCCGGGTAGGCCGTGTCGACGGTGGAGCGTTCACGGCCGAAGACGGTCAGCGCGTATTTGGTGGCGAAGGGGCGGCCGGTCTGGGCGTGGGTGACGACCATGCCGCGCTCGAATTCGCCGGAGACGATGCGCATGAAGGCGAGGCGGTCGCGGTGGGCGGAGTCCATGCCGGCCTGCACCTTGAAGATGACCGCGCTGAAGGGGTCGGTGGTCTCGCGGGGGGTGCCGTTGATGTCTTTGCGGGGCCGCGGCGCGGGGGCGAGTTCGACGAGGGTGTCTAGGATCTGCCGGACGCCGAAGTTCAGCATGGCGGAGGCGTAGATGACCGGGGAGGTGTGGCCGGCCAGGAAGAGTTCCTGGTCGTGGTCCTGGCCTGCGGCGGAGAGCAATTCGCTCTCCTCGGCGGCGGTGGTCCAGGCGTCGCCTTCGCGTTCTGCGGCCTGCTCGGGGGTGTAGTGCTCCTCGGGCGCGATGGTCGCGCCGCCCGCGGTGCGGGTGAAATGGATGTATTCGGTGGGCGCGCCCTCCTCGCCGCGGCGCAGCAGGCCGCGGAAGTCACCGGCGATGCCGACCGGCAGGAACAGCGGGGTCGGGGTGAGGCCGATGCGCTCGACGATCTCGTCGAGCAGTTCCAGCGGCGCCTGACCGGGTCGGTCCCATTTGTTGATGACGGTGATCACCGGGATGCCGCGGTCGCGCGCCACCTGAAAGAGCTTGAGCGTCTGCGGTTCCAGGCCCTTGGCGGCGTCGATGAGCATGACCGCCGCGTCGACGGCGGTGAGCACCCGGTAGGTGTCCTCGGAGAAGTCGGAGTGTCCGGGGGTGTCGACCAGATTGATCACGCAGTCCCCGTATTCGAACTGCAGCGCCGTCGAGCTGACCGAGATGCCGCGGGCCTTCTCCATCTCCATCCAGTCGGAGACGGTGGCCTTGCGGCCGCCCTTGCCGTGCACCGCGCCGGCCTCGGAGATGACCTTGGCGTGCAGCGCCAGGGCCTCGGTGAGCGTCGACTTACCGGCGTCCGGATGCGAGATCACCGCGAAGGTGCGCCGCCGCGCCACCTCGTCGGCCAGCCCGGATGCGGTGGTCGCGTTGGTGGTCGGGGAACTCACGGGGGACTCCTTTTGCAGACGAGGCAACCGGTCCAGGCTACGCGACACGCGGCATCGCCCAACCAGCCGGTCCGCTGGCCCCGAGCGTGATCGGCCAGGCTTCGCGCAGGTTCAGCGCGCGAGCGCGCTCAGGTCGATCTCGATCGAGAATGGCACGGTCAGCACGAGTCGGCCGCGATGGATTCCGGTGGGGACATAGGAACGAGTCGTGTCATCGAGTTCGTAGGAGTGAACGGCCGGAATGCCGCCTTCATCCTCGATGCGCCAGTAATGCCGAATGCCCGCGCGTGCGTACTTGAACGGCTTGGTTTCGCGATCGCGCTCCTGCGACTCATCCGAGACGACCTCGACCACCAGAGCGACTTGCTCCGGAAGGAAGCAGGTCCGATTCGGGTCGTACGGAACCACCGCGGCGACCACGTCGGGTTCCGGCCGGCTGCTTTTGCTGAGCTTCACCGTCATCTGCGCCTCCACGGTGTGACCGTCCGGCGCCTGGTCCTCCACAGCCGCGGCCAGCCGTCGGACCACGCGGTCGTGCCACGACCGCTGGGGAGACATCATGAAGATCAGCGCTCCGTCGATCAACTCGGTGTGGCGGGGCAGGTCGGGGATCCGGTCGAGGTCGTCCGCTTCCCATCCGGTCGGCCTCGGCGGATACATCCACGCCGGTAGTGTCGCGGTCATCGATTTCCGTCCTCGCTTGCTGCGGTGATCGTCCCGGCTACCAGCCTAAACGAGGCGAACGGCACCCGGCACGGTGCTGTGTGCTGCTGCAGCGTGGGTCGACGGCAGTGCCGGGCTCGGGTAGCAATGTCCGTACGTTCTTCTCCGGGGAGGGTTTTCGTGTCGTACTGGTTCTTGAAGTACGTGCTGGTCGGTCCGATATTGCGGCTGCTCGGGCGGCCGAGAATCGAAGGACTCCAGCATGTTCCCAAGGACGGCCCGGTGATCATCGCGGCCAATCACCTGGCCGTGGTCGACTCCCTCTACCTGTGCCTGGTGCTGCCGCGCCGCCTCACCTTCATCGCCAAGCAGGAGTACTTCACCGAGGGCGGCGTGCGCGGCCGCATCAATCGCTGGGTCATGAACGCCACCGGGCAGGTCCCGGTCGACCGCTCCGGCGGCAGCGCCGGATCCGATTCACTGGCGGCGGCGATCCGAATCCTGGAGAACGGCGGCATGTGGGGCATCCACCCCGAGGGCACCCGCTCCCCGGACGGCCGGATCTATCGCGGCCGCACCGGCGTCATCCGGGTCGCCATGCACACCGGCGCGCCGGTGGTCCCGGTGGTGCTGTCCGGCACCGATCGCGTCAATCCCCGTAACCGCCGCTTTCTGCGCCCGGCCAAGGTGCGGATCTCCTTCGGCCGCCCCCGCTACTTCCGGCCCGCCGATCAGCAGGCCGTCCGCCGCGCCACCGATGACCTGATGGCCGATATCGTGCGCCGTTCCGGCCGCCCGTACGTGGACTGCTACGCGGCCACCTTCAAGACCGGCGCGCATTAGTGCACGGGGGGTCCGATTTCAAGGGGGAATCGGGTGCGTGTTAAGGTTCTCGGGTTGTCTCGGCGAGGGTGCGACACCCAGTTGTCCACCGTGATCGACGCGGCTCGGCTTCGGGCCGTCCCATGTTCGGTTCTCGCCTGACGAGAAGACCAACACAGCCAGGGCGGCACCAGTACCCCTGGCACACCCGCTGATACAGCCCGGACGAGCCCCAGGAGTAGACAGTCATGTCCGACGCCAACCTTCTCGACGCCACCGTACGCACCGAGTTCGGTAAGGGTGCCGCGCGTCGGACCCGCCGCGACGGCAACGTGCCCGCCGTGCTCTACGGCCACAACGAAGAGCCGCAGCACCTGGCCGTCGACGCCAAGGCCTTCGCCGCCATCCTGCGCGCGCACGGCACCAACGCCATCCTGAACCTGGACATCAACGGCAAGAAGCAGCTGGCCATGACCAAGTCGGTCGTCGTCCACCCGCTGCGCCGCTACATCGAGCACGCCGACCTGCTGATCATCCGCCGCGGCGAGCGCGTCACCGCCGATGTGCACATCACCCTGGTCGGCGAGGCCGGCTCCGGCACCCTGGTCACCCAGGAGGCCACCACCCTGTCCGTCGAGGCCGACGCGCTGAAGCTGCCCGAGGCCATCGAGGTCTCCATCGAGGGCGCCGAGCCGGGCACCCAGATCACCGCCGGCGCCATCGAGCTGCCGAAGGGCGTCACCCTGGCCGGTGACGCGGAGGCGCTGATCGTCAACATCATCGCCGCCCCGGCCGCCGCCGCCGAGGAAGAGGCCGAGGGCGAGGCCGCCGCGGAAGCCGCCGAGTAATTCGGCCTCCCGCAACGACTTTCAGCAGAAGTCACCGCGATGACCGGGACCGATGCCGGGCCCGCGCTGGTGGTCGGACTGGGGAATCCCGGAACCGAATACGAGCGCACCCGGCACAATGTCGGGTTCATGGTCGCCGATGTGCTCGCGGAGCGCGTCGGCGGCCGCTTCACCGTGCACAAGAAGTCGGGCGCCGATCTCCTGGAGGCGCGCCTGGACGGGCGCAAGGTGCTCATCGCCAAGCCGCGCAGCTATATGAACCTGTCCGGGCGACCGGTTGCCGCGCTGGCGAAGTTCTTCTCCGTGCCCGCGAGCGACATCATCGCCGTGCACGACGAATTGGATCTGCCCTTCGGCACCATCCGGCTCAAGCAGGGCGGCGGCGAGGGTGGGCACAATGGCCTGCGCTCCATGTCGCAGGCGCTGACCACCAAGGACTACCTGCGGGTCCGGTTCGGCATCGGGCGTCCGCCGGGCCGGCAGGATCCCGCCGACTATGTGCTGAAGCCGTTCGCCGCGCCGGAGCGCAAGGAACTGCCGGTCATCGTCGAGCAGGCCGCGGACGCGGTCGAGTTGTTGCTGCGCGTGGGCTTGGAACCCGCGCAGAATCAACTGCACTGAGCTGTTCCGACTTCGCCCCCGCCGCATTCGCGGCGGGGGCGAAGTCGTATTCAGGACAGGTGCGCGGCGGTCGCGGATCGCCGCAGCTTGCCGGAGGAGGTCTTCGGGAGCGCGCCCGGGCCGAGCACGGTCACGCTGCGCGGGCGCACGCCGACTTCCGAGAAGACCGCGTGCACGACATCGTGCTCGATGCGTTTCACCTCGTCGAGATTCTGGTGGTCGTTGCTTTCCACGACCACCGCGAAACTCTCGCGTTTCTGCCCGGCGTCCAGGCGGACGGCGACCGCGTTTCCGGGCCGGACTCCCTTGACGCGCAAGGCCGCTCGTTCGATATCGGTGGGGAAGATATTGCGTCCGCCCATGATGATGACGTCCTTGATGCGGCCGCACACCACCACCAAGCCGTCCTCGGTGAAATAGCCGATATCACCGGTGTCCAGCCAGCCCTCGGAATCCACCGCGCTGCGGAAGCCGTCCACCGTCACATAGCCGGAAGTGACCGCCGGGCCGCGTAATTCGATCACGCCGACCGAGCGCACCGGCAGCGGATTGCGGTCGGCGTCGACAATGCGGCCCTCCAGATTGTCGACCAGATAGCCGAGCGTCGGCAGCCGCCGCACCGTGCCGTGGTGGTGTGCGGGATCGCGCACCCGCACCGCCTTGCCGATGGCTTCGAGCAGGTCCGCGTCGACGTAATCCAGCACCTGCCCGAGTCCGGGATCGGGAACCGAGACGGCCAAGGTGGTTTCGGCCATGCCGTAGACCGGCGTCAGGGCCATCGGGTTCAGCCCGAAGCGCTGTCCGGCGGCGGCCATGGCCTCCATGGTGTCGGCGTCCACCGGTTCCGCGCCGTTCCACATGTAGCGCACGCTGCTCAGATCGACGGCGCCGTCATCGGCATTGCGCAGTTTGCGCGCCAGTAGCGAATACGCGAAATTCGGTGCGGCCGTGACGGTGCCGCGATATTTCGAGATGAGCTCGGCCCACAGTATCGGCCGCATGAGGAAGTCCAGCGGCGTCACGCACACCACCTCCGCGCCGAATTGCATGGGCACGGTGAGGAATCCGACCATCCCCATATCGTGGAACAGCGGCAGCCAGCTGATCATCACATCGTCGTCGAGCTGATATTTCACCCGATCGAACATGGCGTAGGCATTGACGTAGAAATTCCCGTGCGTGATCCGCACCGCCTTGGGCGACCCGGTCGAGCCGGATGTCAACTGCAGCAGGGCGATATCGTCCTCGCCGGTCTCCAGCGGATCGGTGTCCGCGCCCGCGCGCATGGAATCGATGGTGATGACCGTGATGCCGCGCTCGATCAGCAAGGGCTCGGCCGCCTCGAACGGTGCGCCCAGGATCACGGCTCGCGCCTCGATCATGTGCAGCACGGTCTCGGTGTCGCGCGCCCACATCATCAGGTCCGTGCGCGGTGTGGGCTGATGCAGCATGGTGATGGAGGCCCCGCGCATCCACACGGCCTGGCAGGCCGGGGCGATGTCGACCGGCATTCCGGCCAGTACGCCCACCGCGTCCCCGTGCCCGATGCCGGCCGCCGCCAGCCCGCCCGCCATGCGGCGCGCGATCCGGTGAATCTCGCCCCAGGTCTGCCGTTTCGGCGCGTCCGGTTCGCCGGTCACCAGCCCGCGCACGGATGTGCGCGCGGTCGCATACATTTCGTCGGTGAAGCGGCTCACGGTCGACTCCTCACACGCTGCCCTGCACCTCAACTATCCCGCCACCGCGCGTGTCCGGTAGCCCTTTCCGGCGGACCGGCCGCCCCGTATCCGCGCGTGCCGGCGTCAGCGGAGTCCGGCGACGGCGGTGATGAAGCGGTCCAGATCGTCGAAGTCCACGAAGCAGTGCGGGGAGGCGCGCACGACCGAGTCCAGCTCGCGGGCCGTCATATCCAGCAGGGTGGAGGAGCGGTGGCTGACCGTCACGGTGATGGCCTGGGCGGCCAGGCGGTCGCGCACCTCGATGCCGGACACGCCGTCCACGGTGAAGGAGACGATGCCCGCGTGCTGGGTGCCGCGATCGCGCACGGTCACGCCGGGGATCTCCGGCAGGGCCTTGCGCAGGTATTCGGCGCGCTCGGCAATGGCCGCGTAGACCTGCGCCGGGCCGAGGTCGAGCAGGTAGCGCACGGCCGCGCCGAGGCCGAGGCGGCCGGCGACATCGCATTCCCAGAATTCGAAGCGGGAGGCGTCGGGGGCGAGGGCGTAGTCCTGCGGACCGGTCCACTGCGCGCTGTGCAGGTCGAGACGGCCGGGTTCGAGGGTGACGGCGAGTTCGGGTCGGACGTAAAGGAAACCGGTGCCGCGCGGGCCGCGTAGCCACTTGCGGCCGGTGGCCGACAGCGCGTCCACCCCGAGTTCGGCGACGTCCAGGGGCAGTTGTCCGGTGGACTGGCAGGCGTCGAGCAGGGTCAGCGCACCCGCGCGGCGGGCGATGCGGGCCGCCTCGGCGACCGGGTTGACCAGGCCGCCATTGGTCGGAACATGCAGTAGCGACACGATCTTCACGCGGTCGTCGAGCATGGCTTCGAGCGCGTCCAGATCGAGCTGGCCGCTGCCGTCGCTGGGAATGGCCTCGACGGTCGCGCCGGTCCGGCGGGCGCGCTGCAGGGCGGCGATGGCATTGCTGGCGTAGTCCGCGCCGGAGATGAGAATGCGGTCGCCGGGGCCCAATGGCACCGAATAGAAGAAATCGGACCACGAGCGGCTGGCGCTGTCGCTGAGCGCGATGCCCGCGGCATCGGCATTGATGAGTTCGCCGATGGCGGTCTTGACCGCGTCCAGATCGTCGAGCCGCTCGTTCGCCGCGCGGTAGCCGCCGATCTCCGCCTCCCGGCGCAGATGCGCGACGGCGGTGTCGACCACGATCCGCGGCGGCAGCGACGAGCCCGCGCTGTCGAGAAATACCTGGTTCGCGCAGCCGGGGGTATCGGCGCGCAGACCTGCGATGTTCAGCATGGAATCGACCATACGTGTTGGTGTGTTCTTCATTTCGTCAGATTTCGTGTCGGTGGGTATGGCTACGCTGGTTTGGTCGGCGTCGTGCCAGCGGCCGCCGATTTCCAGGAGAGGGAGGTTGGCATGGCTGTCACGGCGTCCCCCACCGAGTTGCCGCGAGTTGCCGCACCCGATGCGCATCGCGCCGGTGAGCGCAATGGCCACGTCGCGAAGGCCCCGACCGGTGAGTTCTCGTCCCGCGCCGCGGCCGAGGCTTATGTCGGAAAAGTCTGTTTCAAGCAGGGCCCACCGCAACTGATCGGCGCCGAACTCGAGTGGCTCACCGCGCAAGGAGAGCGTTCGGTGTCCGCCCCGCGCCCCGACCTGACCGAGTTGGCGAGCGCACTGGGGCCCCACGCACCACGGTCGATATCCCCCGATTCCCCGGCGGTCGCCCTGCCGGGAGGCAGCCGGGTCACCATCGAACCCGGCGGGCAGATCGAATTGTCCTCTGCCCCGTTCGGCGCGGCCGCCGAACTCTGCGAGAATCTGCGCACCGACGCGATTCGCCTGCGGGAACTCCTCGAATCCCGCGCCATCCGAACCTTTTCCGCCGCCGCTGATGATTCGCGGCCGGCCCAGCGCCTGCTCCAGCTACCGCGCTACTCCGCCATGGAACGATCCTTCGCCGGGATCGGCCCGTTCGGCACGCTCATGATGTGCAATACCGCCGCCACCCAGGTGAGCGTGGATGCCGGCGCAGACGCCGCGGAGATCACGGCCCGCTGGACCGCCCTGTACGCCATCGGTCCCGCGCTGCTGGCGGCCTTCGCCTGTTCCCCGGGGCTGCACGGCGCCCCGCCCGGCGCGTGGGCCTCCCAGCGCATGCGCACCTGGCTGCGGCTCGATCACCTGCGGACCCGGCCGCCCGTGCACGACTGGTCCGATCCCATTACCGGGTACGCCCGGTGGGCGCTGGAGGTACCGCTGCTGTGCGTGCGCGGCGACGGTGCGGATTGGACGGCTCCGCCCGGCGCGACCTTCGCCGATTGGCTGTGCGGTGCGCTCGACGACGAGATTCCCCGCCGACCCGATCACACCGATCTCGACTATCACCTGACCACGGTCTTCCCGCCGGTGCGCGCCGCCGGGCACCTGGAAGTCCGCTATCTCGACGCCCAGCCGGGTGAGGCGTGGACCGTTCCGGTGCACGCCGTGTCCGCTCTCATGTCCACGCCCGCCGTGGTCGCCGAGGCCACTGCGCTGGCGGCGGAGACCTCCGGGCGCTGGTCGGAGGCCGCCTGTCGCGGGCTGGCCGATCCGGAGATCCGCGCGGCCGCGGTCGAGCTGCTCGAACTGGCCGCCGCGCATGCCGGAACACCCGGCGCCGCAGCGGAATTGGCGGCCGCCGCGGAGCGATGTCGCCGCGGCAGCGCGCCACCGGACGACGGTGAGCCCGGGGGTCTGGGATGAGCTCCCGGCGCCCGCTGGGCACCTCCCGTCGCGGGACGGGTGCCCTCGGGCGTGCCGCGCTGCCCGTTCACTTTCTCGAATTCGGAGTTCTGTCATGACTGTTCAGCATTTACAGGGGGTCGATCGCGCCGAGACGGAGCGGCTGCGGGCGCGGATCGGGGAGACGCTCGAGCGGGCGCGGCGGCGCACCGCCGGGCTCACCGAATGCCTCGACGAGGCCGAGCTGGTGGCGCAGCATTCGCGCATCATGAGCCCGCTGGTGTGGGATCTGGCGCATATCGGGAACCAGGAGGAGCTGTGGCTGGTTCGCGATGTGGGCGGGCGGGAACCGGTGCGGGAGGACATCGACCACCTCTACGACGCGTTCAAGCACGCGCGGGCGGATCGGCCCGCGCTGCCGCTGCTGAATCCGGTGCAGGCCCGCGAGTATGTGGGCACGGTGCGGGAGAAGGTGTGGGATGTGCTGGAGCGCAGCCCGCTTCGCGGTGACGAGCTGGTGTCGGGCGGCTTCGCCTTCGGCATGATCGCCCAGCACGAACAGCAGCACGACGAGACCATGCTGGCCACGCACCAGCTGCGCACGGGGGAGGCGGTGCTGGCCGCGCCGCCCCCGCCCGCTCCGGCCGCGCCCGTGCACGGTGAAGTCGTCATTCCCGCGGGCGAATTCGTCATGGGCACCGATACCGATCCGTGGGCCCTCGACAATGAGCGGCCCGCGCATCCGGTGCACGTGCCCGGCTTCGCCATCGACGCCGCGCCCATCACCAACGAGCAGTACCTGGCCTTCATGGCCGACGGCGGCTACGACCGCCCGGAGCTGTGGTCGGACCGGGGCTGGGCGCACCGCGTCGAAGCCGGGCTGGTGTCGCCGCAATTCTGGGAGCAGGACGGCGGCGGTCGTTGGTGGCGGCGGGTTTTCGGCACCATGCAGCCGCTGCGCCCGCGGCAGCCGGTGGTGCACGTCTGCTGGTTCGAGGCCGAGGCGTACGCCGCCTGGGCGGGTAAACGCCTGCCCACCGAGGCCGAATGGGAGAAGGCGGCCCGCTTCGACCCCGCCACCGGCCGCTCCCGCCGCTATCCCTGGGGCGACGCCGACCCCGACGCCCACACCGCGAATCTCGGCCAGCGCCACCTGGAACCGGCCGACGCGGGCGCCTACCCGGCGGGCGCCTCCCCGCACGGCGTCCACCAGCTGATCGGCGACGTCTGGGAATGGACCGCCTCCGGATTCGAGCCCTACCCGGGCTTCCGCGCCTTCCCCTACCGGGAGTACTCGGAAGTCTTCTTCGGCGGCGACTACCGCGTCCTGCGCGGCGGCTCCTTCGGCGCCGACCAGGTCGCCGCCCGCGGCACCTTCCGCAACTGGGACCACCCCATCCGCCGCCAGATCTTCTCCGGCTTCCGCCTGGCCCGCGACCTGCGATCGGACGAACTCTGATGTGCCGCCACCTCGGCTACCTGGGCCCACCCGCCTCCGTCGGCGAACTCCTCACCCGCGGCCCGCACTCCCTGCGCACCCAATCCTGGGCCCCCGAGGACATGCGCGGCGGCGGCACCATCAACGCCGACGGCTTCGGCGTCGCCTGGTGGACCCCGGCCGCCCCGCCGGACCACGGCCCCGGCGTCACCTGGCACGGCGGCATGCGCCCCGCCCCGGCCGACGCCCAGCCACCCGGCGAGGAACCGGCCGGGACGAGTGGCGGCCGGTGGCGGGACCCGACCGGCGCCGCCGGTCGCGAGGAAGCCGCGACTGTCGCCGGGGCGCAGCCGGACAGCGCTGCGGGCGCGCCCCCGCTCGCCCCGATGTCGGCCAGCCGCTACCGCAATGCCGAGCCGATCTGGACCGACCCGGCGGTGGATGAGGTGTTGCCGCAACTGCGTTCGACGGCGGTGCTGGCCGCTATCCGATCCGCGACGGTCGGCATGCCGGTGGAGCGCGCCGCGTGCGCACCGTTCACCCACGGCCGCTGGGCCTTCAGCCACAACGGTGCGATTCCGGATTGGCGGCATGCTCTCACCGCCGTTGCCGTGCAGTTCGATTCGCCGTCGCTGCTCGAGGCGGAGTCGCTGACCGATTCGGCGGCACTCTGGGTGATCCTGCGCGGCCTGCTCGAAGGCTCGGACGACGCCGGTGTCGGTCGCACCGAGACCGGCGTCGGTGACGAGCCGCCCCCGCATGGAAAGCACTCTGCGCCGGGCACATCCGAGCCCGGGCGGGAGGGCGCGCAGTCCACCGGCGAGGGCGATGCTCCGCCGGGTGCCTCCGGATTCAGCGCGACGGTCTCGTTCGGCTCCGCCGTGAGCGTCAGCACCACCTCGGGCGCGCAACCCCAGGTCACCTCGTGGAGCTGGACCACCGGCGAGGAAGTCGGCGCCACCGGCGAGGAGGACACGACCCGCACCGGACGCGCCGCCGGCGAGGCGCGAATCCACGGCCAGTCCTTGGTTTTCGGGCCGGGCGGCGCCACGGCGTGGAGTTGGACGGTGGGCGATCCGGAGAAGGGCGCCACGGGCTGGGGAGCCGCCCCGGGCGCCGCCGGCTCGGCCGGCAGCGGTGCGGGCGCACCGCGCGGGCCGGGAGCGAGCGGTGCGCCGGAGCGGGACCGGCGGTCGCGCGCGCCTGGGCAGGCAAGTGGTGCGGCATCCGGCTCGGCCGGGTTCGGCGATGCGAATGACCCACAGCAACAGGAGAGGCCGGTCGGTGCTGGTGCCGGACAGGCATTCACATCGGCGGCTGGGGACGCTGATGCCGGTGCTCGGGCGACCGGCGCAACCGAATCCGGCAGTGGGACAGGCGCGTCGACGCGTGCGGAGACCGCCGGACGTGACACCGGGGCGGGATCGACCAATGTGCGCGGCGCGGATCCTTCACGGCGGCAGGGCGGTCCGGTTCGGCCCAGCGCAGCCGCCGCCTCGGGATTCGCGCCCGGTTACACCGGTCGCGAGGCTGCAGGTGAGCGGGAGGGCGGGGTGCCGGGGATGGCGCCGGATGCCGCGCTGCGGGCCGTGGTCCGGGCGGTGTTGGAGCAGTCGCCGCGGGCTCGGCTGAATTTGTTGCTGGGGGACGGGGAGACGTTGTGGGCTACGACCGTGCATCACTCGTTGTCGGTGTTGGTGACCGAGGAGTTCGCGGTGGTGGCCTCGGAACCGTATGACGGGGATCCGCGGTGGCGGGCTATTGGGGACCGGCAGCTGGTGGGGGTGCGGCCGGGGTGGGTGTCGGTGGAACCGCTGGATATCGAGACTGGGAAGGCTTCTTCATGAATTCGGCTGAGCTGGAAGTTCATTTGACCGACGAGGATTTGACGGCGGCGCTACGGGAGGATGTGCGGACCGGGTTGACCGCCGCGCCCAAGTGGCTGCCGCCGAAGTGGTTCTACGATGCGCGGGGGAGCGAGCTGTTCGAGGCGATCACCGAACTGCCGGAGTACTACCCGACGCGGACCGAGCGGGCCCTGCTGGAGCGGGTGGCGGGGGAGATCGCACAGGTGGCGCAGGCCGAGGTGCTGGTGGAGCTGGGCGCCGGATCCGCCGCCAAGACCCGGCTGCTGCTGGAAGCGCTGACCTCCGGCGGGCCATTGAAAACCTATGTGCCGCAGGATGTGTCGGTGGCGGCCCTGAGCGCGGCGGCCGATCAGGTGGCGGCGGAGTTTCCGCGGCTGGGCGTGCACGGCGTGGTCAGCGACTTCACCGCCACCCTCGACAATCTGCCCCGGGGCGGGCGGCGGATGATCGCCTTCCTGGGCGGCACCATCGGCAATCTCGTTCCGGCGGAACGGGCCGCCTTCCTGGCCGGGATCCACGAGGTGCTGGAACCGGGCGAGCAGCTGCTGCTCGGCGCGGGCCTGGTCATCGACCCGGCGGTCCTGGTGCCCGCCTACGACGACGCGGCCGGCGTGACCGCGGAATTCAACCGCAATGTGCTGCACGTGCTCAACAAGCGCCTGGCCGCGGACTTCGAACCGGAGAAGTTCGAGCACGTCGCGATCTGGGACGCCGAGCAGGAGTGGATCGAAATGCGGTTGCGGGCAACCGAATCCATGCGGGTCGCCATCGCGGAACTGGATCTGACGGTCGACTTCGCCGCGGGTGAGCAACTGCGCACCGAGATCTCGGCGAAGTTCCGGCGCGAGGGCTTCGAGAAGGAGCTGGCCGCAGCGGGTTTCGCGACCGAGCGGGTGTGGGCCGATCCGGACGAGCGGTTCGCCCTGTTCCTGGCCGAACGCCGATAGCGTAACGCTCGAATCCGGCAATGGCGGCGGGGCCCGCGTCTACGATCGAGGGCAGTGAAGCCGTGGGAGATTTTAGGCCTCTGCCTCGGAGTGGCCGCATTCTGTATCGCCCTGCCGCCGTTGCTCGGCTGGCGCCGCGCCCGCCTGTGGGCGGCGGGCGGCCTGCTCCTGCTCGTGGGCGCGGTCGCCCTGCTGTTCCTGCCGCTCCCGCACCCCGTCGGCGATGTGGACTGCGGCACGGTGCTGCACCCGCGCCACGAATGGACGGGTCCGCCAATCTGTTTCGATCCGTTCAGCTGTAGCGATCCCGATTTCCGCAAGCAGTGCGAGCGCAACCGCGCCGACCGCCTGCGGATCATCGCGCTGATCACCCTCGCCGCGACCGGCATCATCGCGCTCAGCGTCCTCGCCATTCGCCGCGAGGACGCCACCGGCCGCCGCGAGGAGCGCACCGGCGCGGACGACTGAATCCCGTCCCGCTCAGGCTATTTCTGCGCCGTGACCGCGCCCAGCCATTCCACCAGCGGCCGCAGCTCCTCCCAGGAATTGCGGATCTCCGCGGCCGCCTTGGGCTTGGTCAACCAGGCGGGAGCGCCGAATTCGTATCCGGCGGTGAGGGATTGGTGCCGCAGCAGCTCGATGCGCGGATGATCGACGGTGTACCCCTTGGGTTTGGTCTTGAGCTTGTCGCCGCCGATCGTGAATCCGGCCGAGACCAGTTGCGCCAGTATCGCTTCCAGCTCCGCCCCGCGCACCTCGTCGTCGATGGCCGTGCGCAGCGCCGCGAGCTGTGCGGGCGAGGCGGTGTACATGCCGCCGCCCACGAACAGCCCGGCGGCGGCGATCTGCACATACCAGCCGGTGTACTGGGCGGTGTGCACGACCGCGCCCTGATGAGTCTTGTACGGCGACTTGTCCTTCGAGAACCGCACGTCCCGGTAGGGCCGGAAGATCTTGGCGGCGCCGAAATCGGCTTCCAGGTCCGCGACCAGCGCCTGTATGGGGTCGCGCACCGACTCCTCCCAGACCTTCTTGTTGGCGGACCAGAAGGCCTTGGAGTTGTCGGCTTCGAGATCTTCGTAGAAATCGAGTCCCGCGAGCGGGAATCCGGTGAAACGGGGCATAGCTAATAATCACCCGGCGTGAAGCCGTTGGTACCCAGGAGCACGAAGGCGAAGATCAGACCCAGCACCAGGCAGACGCCGCCGGCGATGGCGGCCCATTTCCCGAGCGGTTCGCCCTTGCTGTTGCCGACCAGGCCCAGCACGATGGCGGCGATGCCGAAGCCGGGCGGGCAGAAGATGAGCGCGATTCCCGCACACACGAATCCGATGATGGAGAAGATCTGCGGTCCGGTCCGCGGCGGAGCGCCGTAGGGCTGCGCCGGATACGCCTGGTACTGCTGGCCGTACGGCTGCTGACCGTACTGCTGTTGACCATAGGGCTGTTGACCGTAGGGCTGCTGATCGTAGGGCTGCGGCTCATACGGTTGCTGACCGTAAGGCTGCTGGCCATAGGGTTGCTGCTGCCCATACGGCTGCTGTCCGTACGGCTGCTGCCCGTAGGGCTGTTGCCCCGGCGGCGGGTACGGCGGATATCCGGTCTGTTCCTGCCCGCCGGATGCCTGCTGGGCGTTCGGGTCCCAGTACGAGGCGGGCGGCGGCGTGGGCGGCGGATAGCCGGCCTGTGATTCCTGCCCCCGCGGTTGGTAGTGCTCCGGTGGCGGATAGTCCCCTGGTGCGTGATGAGCGTTCGGATCCCACGGCTTGCCCGGCGGCGGCACGGCCTCGTCGGGTGCGGGCGCGCTCGCCTCGCTGCCGGACGCACCGGTCTCGACCGGATCGTGCGCGACTCCGGGTTCCCCGGTCGCGGGCGTATCGGCCTTCTTCTTCAGCGGATCGTCCGACCCGGATTGCGGTTCGTTCGGCGGGGTGCTCATGACGCCCTCCTCAATATCGGTCACCGGATTTTCCGGTGTCAGTCGCCGGGCTCGTCCACGATTTCCATGGCCGCGACCTCGGCGGGCCGATCGTCCTCGGACTTGTACTCGTCACGCCGGCGGCGGCGGGTCCACTCCTGGTCGAGCTCGGCCTCGATGCCCAGGCGCCCGGTGTCGTCGTTCTCCCGATTCCGGATGACCAGGTCCTCGGGCGGATCGGCGATATAGCGCTCGTATTCGCGGATCTCATCGGCTTGGTCGTCATCGCCGAGGTCGTAGTCGAGATCCTCGACGTCGTCGTCGGTGTCGAAGACCGCGTCCATCAGCTGGTCCTCGTCCTCACCGGGCCGGTCATCCATACGGCACTGCCTCTCCGCGCGTCAGCGCACCTCGAGCAAACCACCGTTTACAGGATTCAACGCTACCGCTGCCATCCGGAAGGTTCACCCATTGCCGCTCGATTTTCCGCAAACCGGACGCACCTCACGCGAAAGGCCCCCTTCGCAGTAGCGAAGGGGGCCTACGTTCAGGGGTGGGGCTGTTCCCGGGGCGGGGAGAACTCCGCTGTCCGGGGCGAAGCCCCGATGTTCCTGGGGGTTCGGGGGCGAAGCCCCTGAGAGTCCCGAGAGTCGGCTACGCCGATCCGTTGAAAAGCCCGGTCACGGAACCGTTTTCGAAGACCTCGCGGATGGTCTGCGCCAACAGCGGGGCGATCGACAGCACGGTCAGCGTCGGGAACTTCTTGGCCTCGTCGATGGGCAGCGTATCGGTGACCACGACCTCCTTGGCGCCGCAGGCGGCCAGCCGCTCGGAGGCCGGGGCGCTGAGGATGCCGTGGGTGGCGGCGATGACCACATCGCCCGCGCCGGCCTCCTTGAGCACCTTGACCGCGCCGGCGATGGTGCCGCCGGTGTCGATCATGTCGTCGATCAGGATGCAGGTGCGGCCCTCGACCTCGCCGACCACGCGGTTGGCCACAACCTGGTTGGGCACCAGCGGATCACGGGTCTTGTGGATGAATGCCAGCGGCGCGTCACCGAGGTTGTTGGCCCACTTCTCGGCCACCTTCACACGACCGGCGTCCGGGGAGACGACGGTGATGTTCTCCAGGGTGTAGTTGGTGCGAATGTGCTCGGCCAGCTGCACCTGGGCGTGCATGTGATCGACCGGGCCGTCGAAGAAGCCCTGGATCTGATCGGTGTGCAGGTCGACGGTGATGATGCGGTCCACGCCGGCGGTCTTGAGCAGATCGGCGATGAGGCGAGCGGAGATGGGCTCGCGGCCGCGGTGCTTCTTGTCCTGGCGGGCGTAGGGGTAGAACGGCAGCACCGAGGTGATGCGCTTGGCCGAACCGCGCTTGAGCGCGTCGATCATGATCAGGTGCTCCATGACCCACTGATTCAGCGGGGCCGGAAAGCTCTGCAGCACGAAGGCGTCGGAGCCGCGAACCGATTCCTCGAACCGGACGAAGGTCTCGCCGTTCGCGAAATCGCGCGCGGTCTGGGGGGTGACGTGGACGTTGAGTTCCTTGGCCACCGCCTCGGCGAGCTCAGGATGAGCGCGTCCCGAGAACAGCATCAGGTTCTTGTGGTTTTCGGTAGAGAACGCGGTCACTGACGTTCGCCATCCTTTTGCTCGTCGGTAATCTCATTGGCCGCGATGGCCATATCGGCAGCCTTTGCGGCATCGGTGCCGGGGCGATTGCGCTGCACCCAGCCTTCAATATTGCGCTGTGCCCCACCCGACACCGCAAGAGCACCCGGGGGAACGTTTCTGCGCAGTACAGTACCTGCCGCCGTATACGCGCCGTCACCCACCGTGACAGGTGCGACGAACATGGTGTCGCTGCCCGTGCGCACGTGCGAGCCGACGACGGTGTGGTGTTTCTTCACCCCGTCGTAGTTGACGAAGACGCTGGACGCGCCGATGTTGCTGTGCTCGCCGATGGTGGCATCACCCACATAGGTGAGGTGCGGGACCTTGGAGTGCGCGCCGATGGCGGCGTTCTTGGTCTCGACGAAGGCGCCGAGCTTGCCGGAATCGCCGACCGAGGTGCCGGGCCGCAGATAGGTGAACGGGCCGACGGTGGCGCCGGGGCCGATGCTGGATTTCTCGCCGTGGGTGCGGATCACCTTGGCCCCCGCACCGACCATCATATCGGTGAGCGTGGAGTCGGGGCCGATCTCGGCGTCCTCGCCGATCACGGTGTCGCCCAACAGCTGTACGCCCGGGCGGATGATGGCGTCGCGCCCGATCACCACGCTGCCGTCGATCCAGGTGCTGGCCGGATCGACAATGGTGACGCCGGCGCGCATGTGCCGTTCGACGATGTAGCGATTGAGGGTGCGCCCGGCGTCGGCCAGCTGCACCCGGTCGTTGACGCCGGTGACCTTGGCCGCGTCCAGCAGGCGCGCGCCGTGCACCGGATGCCCGGCCTCGCGGGCCAGCTTCAGCACATCGGTGAGGTACAGCTCGTGGCGGGCATTGGCGGTGTCGATGCGGGAGATCATGACCCGCAGCACGGCGGCGTCGAAGACGTAGACGCCGGAGTTCACCTCGGTAATGGCGGCCTGTTCCGGAGTGGCGTCGGCGTGCTCGACGATTTCCAGCACCCGCCCGTTGTCGTCGCGGACGATGCGGCCGTAGCCGTTGGGGTCCTCGGGTTCGAAGGTCAGCACCGTGACGGCGGAGCCCTCGGAGTAGCTGCGGTGCTCGTCGAGCAGCGCGTTGAGGGTGTGCCCGTCCAGCAGCGGCACGTCCGCGTAGGTGACGAGCAGGTTCCCGCTGAAATCGGCGGGCACCGCGGTGAGCGCGCACTGGACGGCGTGGCCGGTGCCGCGCTGTTCCTCCTGTACCGCGAGCACGATCTCGCGATCGAGCTCCTTGGCCACCGCCCCCACGGAGGCCCCTACTTGTTCGCGGTCGTGTCCGACGACGGTGATGAGGTGCGTCGGGTCGATCTCGTTCGCCGCATGCAGCGCGTGCGCGAGCATGCTGCGGCCGGCCAGCGGGTGCAACACCTTGGGGGTCTTGGACCGCATTCGAGTTCCGGCTCCGGCGGCGAGAACGACGACGGCGGTCTGCTGTGGCATGGATCTCCCTCGGCTGCGCGTCATCGTGCTGAGTTCTTCATTGTGCTGGGCCACAGTTGTGCTGCGTCAGCGATGTGCGGGGCCAACGATAGTGACCCTGCTCGCGAGCTCCGCCGCCAGGACTCGAACCTGGACTAACTGAACCAAAATCAGTGGTGCTGCCATTACACTACGGCGGATTGACACCGGCGGACCGTACGGTTCGCCGCTCTCTATCAACGGCATGCGCCCTAGATACTCGCACACGGGACCATGATTTCGCGATTTTTGATGGCCCCCGGCGTCCCGAGGCAGTAGCCGGCAGCTCCGCAACGCGACGAACGCCCTGGCGCGCCCGACGCGGCGGCAAAAATCGCGTGAAGGCGGGGGAGTCTGGAAGAGTTGTAGGACGGGCGTACGGGATTTGGGCGTACGGAATCGGCAGAGACCTAGTGGGAGGCGGGAGCGATGGCTTCGGGTGAAGCGAACCGGGTGTCGCGCCCGCGCATGACCGGGACGCAGCGCAGACAGCAGCTGATCGAGATCGGCCGGGCGCTGTTCGCGGAGCGCGGCTACGACGCGACCTCGATCGAGGAGATCGCGCAGCGGGCCCAGGTCTCCAAACCCGTAGTGTACGAACACTTCGGGGGCAAAGAGGGGCTGTACGCCGTCGTCGTGGATCGGGAGATGTCCACGTTGCTCGAGATGATCAGCGCCTCGCTCACCCAGAACCGTTCGCGGGTGCGCCTGGAACAGGTGGCGCTGGCGTTGCTCACCTATATGGAGGAGCGCACCGACGGCTTCCGCATCCTCATGCGCGATCAGCCCGTGTCGGCGGCGGAGGGCACCTACTCGTCTCTGCTCAACGAGGCCGTGAATCAGGTGGCGCACATCCTCGCCGGGGATTTCGAACGGCGTGGTTTCGATACGAGTCTTGCGGTCTTGTACGCACAAGCGCTGGTGGGCATGGTCGCCACGGCCGCCACCTGGTGGCTGGACGAGCGGTCCCCGTCCAAGGAAGTGGTGGCCGCGCACCTGGTGAATTTGTGCTGGAACGGGCTCACGCATTTGGAGGCGGACCCCAAGCTGGCCTCGGAATGGCCCAGCGGCAAAGGGGTATGAAACCTATCGGTCTGAAACTTTCGTCGCGCCGCGGCGGAACTGGACAGTTAACCAGCGAATTGCGAAGGAGGACGGGTCGAATGCTCGAATCGGCTGGCATCGCGCAGCCGGGTGGTACGGTTCACCCATCCTTCGAGTGCTGTTCGAACTGTGATGTCGGTCAACTTCGGGATGTCGGTCTACTTCAGGATGGCTGGTTTGATGACAGGCGGATCTGATGGCTAGGCAAGCGCGTGCGGAGATCACTCGCGATTCCGTGCTCGCGGGCGCGGCCGATGTCTTTCTGCGACTGGGCTATGCGAATGCGAGCCTGTCCGAGATCATCGCACAATCGAATGTGACCAAGGGCGCCTTGTACTTTCATTTCGGGTCCAAGGAAGAGCTCGCCAGGGCCGTTGTCGATCAGGGCAACGAGCGGCTGGTCGGCGCCTGCCAGGGCTTCTTCGATCCGCGCGTGCCCGCCCTGGAGGCGTGCATCGGGATCACCTACGTGGTGGCCGATCTGACCATGAACGATCCGATGGTCGGGGCGATGCTCAAGCTGACCCACCAGATCGGCGACTACCGCGGCGCCCAGGGCGACAATATCGCCAAGACCTGGGGCGAGACGCATCGTTTGCTCGCCGAGCGCGCCATAGCCCAGGGCGACCTGAAGGCCGACCTGGACCCGGAGACGATCGGCCTATTACTCCAGGAGATGACCACCGGCGTGCACATCGTCGCGGTCAGCACGGAGTCGATCGACCAGATGGCGACCCGCATGGAACGCGCCTGGTACTTCCTGCTGCCGTCGATCGTGCCGGATGAGAAGGTCGCGTACTTCAGGGAATTCGCAGCCCGCCGGCTGCGGCGGTACGTGCAGTAACCCCCGAGAAACAACCCCCCCTCCCACCCTCCATCAGCAGTCCGCCGCAGGCGAACTGTCAATGAACTGTAGGGATGACAGTTGGTGCATCGACTGTGTGGGTTCGGGGCCGTCTCGATTTTGGACTGAGTGGAGCGTGCGTCGGAGCGGGGGAGCGAAGCGGAGGAGCTCCGGCGTGCGCGGAGGGAGGGAAAAATCGAGACTGTCAGGCCCCGAACCCCGCCGGAGCGAAGCGGAGGCAAATTAAACACAGCCACGAGCGTCCCTGATCAGACCAACCCTCCCCCCTCCAGCCACAAGCCGAGTGCGTGTCAGCCACTGTCCGCCCCAACTTATAGACTCGTTTGGCCGTCGTGAACCGCTGATCTGCGCCGAGGAGTCTGCCCCATGTCGACCCATCGTCCACCTCTGGCCGGGCTTGCCGCGGTGGCTGGGTCCGACACCGCGTTGCAGCAGGTCAAAGACCTGACCGGCCGCAATTCGGCAATGCTGGTAGCACCGTCGGCGGTGCGCCCGTTCGTGGCCGCGACCATCGCCGAGCAGCGCCCGCTGGTCGTCGTCACGGCCACCGGCCGCGAGGCCGACGACCTGACCGTCGAACTGTCCGAGATTCTCGGCGACACCGTCGCGCTGTTCCCGTCGTGGGAGACGCTGCCGCACGAGCGCCTGTCGCCTGGCGCCGACACGGTCGGCAAGCGGTTGCAGGTCATGCGGCGGCTCGCGCATCCGGAGGATCCGGTGTACCCGGAGCCGCTGCGCGTGGTCGTCACCACGGTGCGCTCACTCATGCAGCCGATGGCGCACGGCCTCGGTGATATCGAACCCATCGTCCTGCGCCCCGGCGCGAGCTTCGACTTCGACGAATTGCTCACGCGGCTGGTGGAATTCGCCTACGAACGCGTCGACATGGTCGGCAAGCGCGGCGAGTTCGCGGTGCGGGGCGGGATTCTGGATCTGTTCCCGTCCACGGCGGATCATCCGGTGCGCGTGGAGTTCTGGGGCGATGAGATCAGTGAGCTGCGGGCGTTCTCGATCGCCGATCAGCGGTCCATCCACGATGTGCCGATCGAGGTGGCGGTCGCCCAGCCGTGCCGGGAGTTGTTGCTGACCGCCGAGTTGCGGGAGCGGGCCGCGCGGGTGGCGGCCGAGAATCCGGCGGACGCGGCCCTGGTCGAGATGCTGGAGAAGATCTCCCAGGGTGTGCCCGTGGAGGGCATGGAGGCGCTGCTACCGGTGCTGCAACCGGGCGAGCTACATCTGCTCATCGATGCGCTGCCCGCGGAAACGCATGTGCTGCTGTGTGATCCGGAGAAGATCCGGACGCGCGCCGCCGATCTGGTGCGCACGGGGCAGGAGTTCCTGGAGGCGTCGTGGACGGCGGCCTCCTTCGGCGGGGCCGCGCCGCTGGGGGCGCACGGACTCGATCTGGCCGCCTCGTCCTATCGGGGGCTGGATGTGGTGCACGCCGATGCCGAACGGCGCGGCCTGCCCTGGTGGACGCTGAGCCCGCTCGCGGCCGACGATCCGAACGAGATCGCGCTGCCGGTGCAATCCGCGCCGTCCGCGCGCGGGTCCGAGGAATTGGTCGCGACCATCTTCGCTTCCCTGCGCGCGCATGTCTCGACGGGCGGGCGCGCGGTCATCGTGGTCGCGGGACACGGTACGGCGCAACGTATTCTGGAACGCCTCGCCGATGCCGAGGTGCCCGCGGCGACGCTGGAACCGGGTGCGGAGCCGGTGCGCGGACTGGTCGGCGTGCTGTGCGGTTCACTGCACGACGGCGTGGTCTTCGACGACGCCAAGCTCGTCGTCATCGCCGAATCCGATCTCACCGGCAATCGCGTCACCGCGCCCGCCGAAGGCAAGAAGCTGGCCGCGCGGCGGCGCAATCAGGTCGATCCCCTCGCCTTGAGCGCCGGCGATATGGTCGTGCACGATCAGCACGGCATCGGGCGGTTCGTGGAGATGATCGAGCGCACCGTGGGCGGGGCGCGGCGCGAATACCTGGTCATCGAATACGCGCCCAGCAAGCGCGGCCAGCCGGGCGACCGGCTCTTCGTCCCGATGGACTCCCTCGATCAGCTTTCCCGCTACGTCGGCGGCGAGATGCCGAGCCTGTCCAAACTCGGCGGCTCCGACTGGCAGAACACGAAACGCAAGGCCCGCAAGGCGGTTCGCGAGATCGCCACCGAGCTCGTGCAGCTCTACGCCGCCCGCCAGGCCGCGCCCGGGCACGCCTTCGGCCCGGACACCCCGTGGCAGCAGGAGATGGAGGACGCCTTCGCGTTCACCGAGACCATCGACCAGCTCACCGCCATTGCCGAGGTGAAATCGGATATGGAGAAGGCGGTCCCGATGGACCGCGTGGTCTGCGGCGATGTGGGCTACGGCAAGACCGAGATCGCGGTGCGCGCGGCCTTCAAGGCGGTGCAGGACGGCAAGCAGGTCGCCGTGCTGGTGCCGACAACGCTGCTGGCGCAACAGCATCTGCAGACGTTCACCGAGCGCATGGCCGGCTTCCCGGTCACCGTGAAGGGCCTGTCCCGCTTCACCGATCCCGCCGAATCCCGCGAGATCATCGACGGCATGGCCGCCGGCGAGGTGGACATCGTGGTCGGCACCCACCGGCTCATCCAGACCGGTGTGCGCTGGAAGGATCTGGGCCTGGTCATCATCGACGAGGAGCAGCGCTTCGGCGTCGAGCACAAGGAGCACATCAAGGCGCTGCGCACCCACGTGGACGTGCTCACCATGTCCGCCACCCCGATTCCGCGCACCCTGGAGATGAGCCTGGCCGGCATTCGCGAGATGTCGACCATCCTGACCCCGCCCGAGGAACGCCATCCCGTCCTCACCTATGTCGGCGCGTACAACGACAAGCAGGTGGCCGCCGCCATCCGCCGCGAGCTGCTGCGCGACGGCCAGGTGTTCTACGTGCACAATCGGGTGTCCTCGATCGACAAGGCCGCCAAGCGGATTCGCGATCTGGTGCCGGAGGCGCGGGTCGCCATCGCGCACGGGCAGATGAACGAGGACACCCTGGAGAAGACCGTGCAGGGCTTCTGGGAGCGGGAATTCGACGTGCTGGTCTGCACCACCATTATCGAAACCGGCCTGGACATCTCCAATGCCAACACCTTGATCGTGGAACGCGCCGACGCCCTTGGTCTTTCGCAGCTGCACCAGCTGCGTGGCCGCGTCGGCCGCAGCCGCGAGCGCGGGTACGCCTACTTCCTGTACCCGCCGGAGAAGCCGCTCACCGAGACCGCCTACGACCGGCTCGCCACCATCTCGCAGAATTCGGACCTGGGCGCGGGCATGGCGGTCGCCATGAAGGACCTCGAGATTCGCGGCGCGGGCAATGTGCTCGGCGCCGAACAGTCCGGTCACGTCGCGGGCGTCGGCTTCGACCTGTACGTGCGCCTGGTCGGCGAGGCCGTGGAGGCCTATCGCGCCGCCGCCGACGGCCGCCCCATCACCGTCGACGAAGAGGTCAAGGAGGTGCGCATCGACCTGCCCGTGGACGCGCACATCCCGCCCGATTACATCGCCTCCGACCGGCTGCGCCTGGAGGCCTATCGCAAACTCGCCGCCGCCCAGGACGATTCGGCCCTGGCCGCCGTGGTCGAGGAGCTGGTGGACCGCTACGGCCCGCTTCCGGTCGAGGTCGGCCGGCTGGTCTCGGTCGCCAAGCTGCGCCTGCTGGCGCGCGAGTACGGCATTGTCGAGATCGGCGTCACCGGCACCACGCTCAAGGTGTCGCCGCTGCAGCTGCCGGATTCGAAACAGTTGCGGCTCAAGCGGCTCTACCCGAATGCCACCTACCGCGCCGCCACCGGCATCGTGCAGCTGCCGCTGCCGCGGGTGGAGGACAGCGTCGGCGCGGCCCGCGTGCGCGATGTGCAGGTGCTGCAATTCGTCGCCGATCTGCTGCTCGCCCTGGACGGGAAGGCCCCGGGCGCGGTGGATGTCCGCCTCGCGACCGAGGTCTCGGCCGCTCGATGAGCACGCCCGATGCGGACACCGCGCTGATGGCGCAGGCCCTGGCCGAAGCCGTCGACGTCATGGACCGGCTGTGGAATTTCGGCGGCTGGGAGGTCACCCAGACGCACGACTCGCTGCGCCCGTACCTGCTCGAGGAGACCTATGAACTCCTCGACGCCATCCAGGCCGGGGATGCCGAGACCATCAAGGAGGAGCTCGGCGATCTGCTGCTGCAGGTGCTGTTCCACTCCCGGATCGCCGAGGCCGCAGGCGAATTCACCGTCGCCGAGGTGGCCGCCGCGCTGGTCGCCAAGCTGACCCACCGCAGTCCGCACCTGCTGGACGACGCGTTCGGCGCGGAGGCCGATATCGAGGCCAAGATCGCCGCCCAGGAGCGCGCCTGGGAGGAGCGCAAGACCAGCGAGAAGTCCCGCCGCTCCTGTCTGGACGGCATTGCCATGGCCCAGCCCGCGCTGGCGCTGGCCGAGAAGATCCGCTCGCGCAGCACCAGGGCCGGCCTGCCCGACGACCTGATTCCGCCGCGGCTCCGCATCGTCGAACTGGGCGGTCCGGACAGCGCGGAGGAGCGCCTGCGCAAGGCGACCCTGGATTTCGCCGCCGCCATTCGCGCCGCCGAGGATGCCGCCGAGGCCGCTCGCGGGGAGCGCCGCGCGCTCTCGGCAGCGGAGTGGCGGCGGTATTGGCCACTGGATTAACGCCGGGCGAGCCTCCGCCGCGGCCCGCTATGCTTCAGCTGTTTTCGGGTTCAGAGGAGGACCAATGCGGGGGCGTGGGATCGCCGGGGTTGTGGCGCTGCTGTTCTTGGTTACCGGCTGCGGAAAGGTCGTGAGCGGTTCGGCCACACCGGATCCGATCGTGGCCAAGATGCCGCGGCTGACCCCCGACAAGATCGCCGATGTCATGCTCACCCCGGACGAGCTCGGCAAGGTGGTGGCCGCGACCGGCCTGAAACTCCAGTTCGAGAACACCGTGCCGACCGCCCCGAACTTCACCTATCAGCCGTCGCACTGCGGCCCCATGCTCTACACCGGCAACTCCGACACCTATGGCGACAAATGGACCGGCTACCGGCTGCGCTCGCTGCAGGAGGGTCCCGAGGAGTACGACCACGCCATCTACCAGACCGTCACGACCTTCAAGAACTTCGTGATCGCCGAGGACCTGGTGGCCGAATACCGCGAGGTCCTGTCGAAGTGCAAGGACACCGACGTCAAGACCACCCCCAAGGACGCCAAGGAACAGCCCAGCACCCTGCGGGTGACCGCGGTCCCGCACAACTCCGATCCGTCCGCCATCTCGGTGGACTGGACCGTCTCCTCCGACGGCACCACCTGGGTCTGCTCGGACACCATCCGCACCCAGGGCAATGCCGTCATCGAGGTCTCCAGCTGCTCCTACGCCGACGCCCGCACCTCGGCCGTCATCGCCGACCGCATCGCCACGAAAATCCGCGGACTCTGATCCGCCGCTACCGCTGCACAGGCGCGGCGGCGCAGAGCCCGCGATTCTCCCTCTCTAGACGTTGACCCCGTAATCGCGGGCAATGCCCGCCAATCCGGACGCGTAGCCCTGCCCGATGGCCCGGAACTTCCATTCCGCCCCGTGCCGGTACAGCTCACCGAAGACCATGGCGGTCTCGGTGGAGGCGTCCTCGGTCAGGTCGAACCGGGCCAGCTCGGCGCCGGTGACCGCGTCCACCACGCGAATGTAGGCATTGCGGATCTGCCCGAAGGACTGCCGGCGCATATCGGCGTCGTGGATGGAGACCGGGAAGAAGATATTGGTGATCGTCGGCGGCATGCCCGCCAGATCGACATTGATCACCTCGTCGTCGCCCTCGCCCGCACCGGTGAGATTGTCACCGGTGTGCTCGATCGTCCCCTCCGGCGAGCGCAGGTTGTTGTAGAAGATGAAATGCGCATCCGACAACACCCGCTGATTCGACCCGCAGGCCAGCGCGCTGGCATCCAGGTCGTAGTCCGCGCCCGTGGTCGTGCGTACGTCCCACCCCAGGCCGACCGCGACCTTGGTCAAGTTCGGGGCCTGTTTGGACAGCGAAACATTTCCGCCCTTGGCCAAGCTGACGCTCACAATTCTCCTTCCCCGCGGCGCAAGCACACCGCATCCCTTCACGATTATGGTCGATACGGAGGCGCATTGTGCGCGTTCAATTCCGTACCGCGGGTAGGAGTTCCCTTGGAAACCGGGGTCTTACACCTCAGTCCTGGCCCGGCTTCTCGTTCAATTACGGCCTGCCGCCATGGCTTTGAGCGTCGCGACCCGTTCCTCCAGGTAACGCAGCTCACTCGGGTCGAGCACCGTGCGCCGGATGCCGCCGGCCACCGCGAACGCCGACTGCCGGTGATCGTCGATGGCCTCGACCTCGATGGCGACCGCGGTGTAGTCCGCGGCCCCCGGCATGGGGTCGGCGATCACATGGGCGGTACCGCGCGCGCACAGCGCCACATTGCCGCCGCCGAGGATCAGCAGCGCCACCTCGGGTCGTGCCCGGAGCCGGGCCAGTGAGCCGCGATCGGATTTCAGGCTGAGCAGAATCCTCCTGTCTCCGGCGCGCACCGGCCAGGAGACCGGAATGGCATGGGGCGCTGGGTCGGTGGTCACCAGAACAGCGATGGTATCCAGTGGCCATTCGGGCAGGGTGTCCAGTTCGGGGTGGTCATTCTGAGCTGTCGAGGGCTCCTGACGCTCCCGCGCTTCGGCTACCATCCGCGTCACCTCACGATCGGGTTCACACAGCGGGCTGGACTGTGTTGCCATGAAGTGTATGCCGTTGCCGCCGTGGTGCGCTGGCGTCCAAGTTGATCATCCGATTCGCGAGGCTCACTCGTTTCCTTGGTTACAGATGTGAAAACACCGGTAGACCTGCGGGGTAATGGATTGACGAGAAGCGATAACGGCCTCATCATTCGTTACAGTCCCCTGTCTGAACGGGGTCGTGCGAGTAACCGGCCGATGACCGCCCGGTGAAGCTCGTCCGCCCATCGCGGCGTCGACGAACGCAACAGCATCAGAACACGGCGCGGTTACGCGCCCGGTGAACGAGTGAGGTGACTCAACGGGTTTCGCGGGGCCGGGCCGACCGCTGGGGGCAAACGTGAGGTGTAGAGCGCGACAGAGCGGAGATCGGTAATGGTGGATATGGGTTCGGGGCAGCCGCCGGTGGAGATGGTGGGGCGCTCGACGGCGGCGAATCTGGTGGTGTCGGCGGCGGTGCTGGAGGATCTGCGCTATCTGCGCGGTGAGTTGGCGGAGGCGGAGGTGCCGTACCTGCTGGTGCGCGATGCCGATCACCGGCTGGTGCTGGCGGTGGACAGCCTGCACCGGGCGGCCCTGCGGCGGGTGCTCGGTGCGGCCGTGGTGGCGGGCTTCTCGTGCAATGAGAAGCAGCGCAATGTGTTCCGGATCGGCCGGGATCTGGATCCGGCGCATCATGTCGATATCGAGTTGTGGGACTACCACGGCGACACCGTGGAGTGCCCGCGGCCCAATGCGCTGACCCGCAATGTCTTCGACCTCGCCGACGTCGAGCCGGCGACGGTGCTGCTCTACGACGCGAGCTGGCCCACGCTGGACGGTATGTTCGCGCCGCATCCCACCGATGTCGGCTTCGATATCGACATCGTGTTCTCCTGGGTGGACGGCAGCGATCCCGAATTCCGCGCTCGCCGTGCGGGAATGCTGGCGCAGGTGGTGGTCGGCGAGGGTGACGACGCCGACGCCCGCATCCGCCAGATCGACGAGCTGCGCTATGCGCTGCGCTCGGTGCACAAGAACGCGCCGTGGATCCGCCGCATCTTCATCGCCACCGATTCGCGGGTGCCCGATTGGCTCGCCGCCGACCCCAAGGTGACGATCGTGCGCGCCATCGACCACTTCCCTGACGTGAGCGGGCTGCCGATCTTCAATTCCCATGCGGTGGAATGCCAGTTGCAGCACATCGACGGGCTCTCGGAGCACTTCCTGTACTCCAATGACGACATGTTCTTCGCGCGCCCGGTGCGACCGTCCATGTTCTTCACGCCGGCCGGCATCAGCCGCTTCATCGAGGCGGGCACGCGCATCGGCCCGGGGCGCAACAATGAGCGCCGCAGCGGTTTCGAGAACGCGGCCCGGGTGAACCGCGCGCTGCTGCAGCGGCGCTTCGGCCACGTCATCACCCGGCATCTCGAGCACACGCCGGTGCCCTTGCGTCGCAGCGTCTTGCACGAGATGGAGCAGGTCTTCGCGGAGGATTTCGCGCGCACCCGCGCCAGCCGGTTCCGGGCAGCCACCGATATCTCGGTGACCAATTCGCTCTATCACTACTACGCGCTGCTCACCGGCCGGGCCGTCCCGCAGGAGGCGGCCAAGATGCGCTATGTGGACACCACCATGTACACCGGCCTCGCCCTGCTCGACGGGCTGGCGAAGCGGCGCAATGTGGATTTCTTCTGCCTCAATGACGGCAGCTTCCCGGAGGTGCCGGAGGCGGAGCGGGTGCGGGCGGTGTCGGAGTTCCTGGAGACGTACTTCCCGGAGCCCGCGCCCTGGGAGAAGCCGGACGCCATCGCGGGGACGATGGCGGCCTTCGAATCGGGCGCTGCCTGAACCGAATTCGTGGAACGGCTCAGGCCGGGGTGGGCACGGGCAGTCGCTCGGCCCACTCCCGGGCGTCCTGCTGCGGCCGGAACGAGGCCGAGGCGTCGTGCCGGCCGTGCTCGCCGACCTGGACCGCGCCCAGCGCACTGAACTTCTCCGCGCAGATCTCGCCGCCGCGGTTGAAGGTGTCGTCGTAGACGGAGTCGCCGAGTCCGTAGACCGCGAAGTGCAGCCCGGTGAGATCGGGCAGGCGGTCGTCGAGCTGTTCGAAGAACGGCTCCGCCCCCGTGGGCAGATCGCCGGAACCGTAGGTGGAGCAGACGAGTACGTGGAAGTCGCGAATATCGAGATCGTCCACGTCATAGTCGGACATGTCGTAGACCGAGACATCGTGGGACCGCATCAGCACATCGGCTATGGCGTCCGCCGCCAGTTCCGCGGTGCCCATTTCGGTACCGAACAACACCGTGACCCGCATGCCGGATCGACCTCCAACCGTATTGGTCTCGGGCTCCCCGTGGTGAAATGGGAGCCTTGCCTTTGACGGTTAGCCTATCCTAACTTTCAGTGTCACGCGGCAAGCCCCGTCGGAGGCTCGTGATCTCGGGGTAGCCGCCGCGCCGCGCCCGGCCTGCGTATCCCGCGCGACCCGAATCGAATTCCGAGCCGGTGCAGGATGACCTCAGCTAACCGTTTCCCCGTCGGACTCGGGGGTGGCGGCGCGGCGGCGTAGGACATGAGGGATGCCCGCCGCGGGTGGGATGACGATGCCGGCATCGGCCAGCCGCTTGGCCGCCTGCCGCGGATCGGCGGGTTCGCCGACCGTGGGCCCGGCGCCGATCGGCACCACCGAGTGCACCACGGTGTCCGGGTAGACGTGCACGTAGTTGAACGCCTGCGACCCGTCCCGGCCGCGCAGGCCGCCGGTCTCGACGGCCAGGTCCTGGCTGTAGCAGGTGGCCGAGGCGACCGACACCGGAATCCCGGCGAAGGTGGCGCTGGTCGAGAAGTGCAGGTGCCCGGCCAGAATGGCGCGCACATCGGTGCCGTCCAGGACATCGGCGAGGGGCCGCTGATCGCGCAGCTCCACCGTCACCGCCAGGTCGAGGACGCAGGGTATGGGCGGGTGGTGCATGGCCAGAATGGTGCCGAAGGGCGCGGGCTCGGCGAGCACCTTGCGCAGCCATGCCAGCTGGGCGGGGCTGATCTCGCCGTAGTGGTGGCCCGGCACGGTGGTGTCGAGGGCGATGATCCGCAGCCCGTCGAACATGTGCACGCGGTCGAAGGGTTTCGCGGAACCCGTTTCGTCTAGCAGGTTTTCGCGTAGCGCGGCGCGATCGTCGTGATTGCCGGCCACCCACACCAGGGGTGCGCCGACGCGCTGCGCGAACGGCTCCACCAGATCGCGCAGCCTGCGGTACGCGCCCGGTTCACCCTTATCGGTGAGATCGCCGGTGAAGACGATGGCGGTCGGGGTGATGCGGCTGGCCTCGGCCTGCCCGAGTAGCTCGCGTAGGCGGGCCTCGGCGTCCACATCGCCGTACAGGTCCCCGCCATCGATCAGATGCGTATCGCTGAAGTGGAACAGGACATGATCTGCCCTCGGATATTCGGCGACTCTCGTGATGTACACGGACATCCTCCCCGGCCAGTGGTGGTTCGCCCTTGGACTGCCTGCTTGCCGATTCCGTCGCAAGAATAGTCAAGCCTGTTAACTCCAGCCTGCCCGCGTCCAGTGACGGCATGCTTGCGGGAAGGTGAGTATTGCGTGTCGGCCTAGTGCTGGAGGCTATCGGCCAGCAGTCGGGGATGTGCCTGCTCACGCTCATGGAGCAGGGTGAAATACCGGCGCAGCATCAGGGCAGCGGTGGTGGCCAGACCCGCCGTGAGACCCCACCAGACCCCCGCCGCGCCCAGTCCGAGGGGGAGGGCGAGCAGCAGGGCAGTGGGCAATCCCACACCCCAGTAGCCGACCAGGGACAGCCGGAAACCGGCCTTGGTGTCCTTCAGGCCGCGCAGCAGACCGACGCCAATGTTCTGAGCCGCGTCGAAGAATTGCAGCACGATGGCGATCAGCAGCAGGGTGTGCGCGAGCGCCAGGGTCTCGGCGTCGGTGACGTCCATGAAGGGGCGCAGCACCCAGTTCGGGGCGATGGCGTACGCGGCGCCGGTGACGACGGTGACCACCAGGGCGTAGCGCAGCGCCAGCCAGGCCATCGACCGCGCATGCCCGAATTCGTCGCGGGCCACATCCCGGCTGACCAGGATGGACGCGCCGTGCGAGAGGCCGATGGCGACCTGGAACACGATGTAGACGATCTGGTAGACGACATTGTGCGCGGCCAGCGCGGCGGCCCCGAGACTGCCCATGACCAGGGCCAGCACCGAGAACATGCCGGCCTCGGAGCCATAGGTGAGCGCGATCGGCGTGCCCAGCCTCAGTTCCTCGCGCACCGTGCGGGCATGCACCGGCCACATGCGAATCGGCAGTGTCGCACCGAGTTCGGCATCGCGGCGCACCATGGCCCAGAACACCCCGAAGGTGATCAGGAAGACCAGCGAGGTGGCGACGCCGATACCGGTCAGGCCGAGCCGGGGCAGCCCCAGCCGGCCGTGCATGAAGGCCAGCGCCAGTACGAGATTCAGCGCGACCGAGCCGAGCGTCACCATGAGCAGCGCCTGCGGCCGCTGCATGCCGACGGTGTACTGCCGCAGCACCTGGAACCACAAGCAGGGCAACAGGCCCGGCGCGAGCGCCACCATCATGGGCCGCGCCTCGGACAGCACCGCGGCGTCCTGCCCGAGCCACTGCAGCGACCAGCCGAGCGCGATCAGCAGTGCGCCGCCGAGGATTCCGGCCAGGGTCGCGATCAGGAAGCTGGAGCGCACCACCTCGCGCACTTCGGCATTGACGGTGCGGCCGGTGGTCGGGCGGCCGCGCTTCTCGCCGCGGCTCACCACCGTCGCCACCTGATTGCCGGTGCCCGTGATCAATCCGACGCACATGGTGCGAATCTGGTTGAACAGCACCAGCGCCAGCCCGCCCGCCGCCACCTGCTGCACGCCGAGCGTGCCCATGAGCGCGATATTCGTGGTGGACACCGCCACCTGGGCGAGCTGGGTCAGGGCGATGGGCGTCGCCAGCGCGGTGAGCTGACGCCCATCGGTCTGCCGCAGACTGGTGATCATCGGGCCGCGGCCTCGCTGCGCTGCGCGCCGGCGGTCGCGGCAGCGGTGGGCGGCACCAGGATCGCATGGGTGGTCGCGGGTGCGTGGGCGGTCGCGGGCACACCGGTGGCGGCGCCGCGGTGCGCGGGACTGTAGCGGTCGAGCAAGTCGGCAACGCGCTGCTCGGTCTCCGCGTCGAGCAGATCCCGGTCGCTCATCCAGTCGTCGTCGAAGACGGTGTCGAGATACTTCTCGCCGCCGTCGCACACGATGCTGACGACATGGGAGCCCGCCGGGAATTCGTGCATGCGCTCCAGCGCGGCGTAGACCGATCCGCCCGCGGAACCGCCGATCATGAGCCCGAGCTTGGCGGCGATCACCCGGGCCGTGGCGAACGCCTCCACATCGGAGACCTTCAGGCCCTCCTTGAGCAGGCCCAGATCCTCCTCGACGATCTTGCCCGGATCCGCGCCCTCGGGGGTGCCGGTGCCGGACTGCCAGTACGGCCCGGCCGGACCGCCGAAGGCGATGGAGCCCACCGGTTCCACGCCGTAGAGCAGCGGTTCGTGGCCGAGGTCGCGCAGCCGGCGCGCGGTGCCGAACAGCGAGCCGCCGGTGCCGACGGCGGAAATCAGCACGTCCACCCGCCCGTCCAGATCGGCCAGCAATTCATCGGCGAGAGCGTAGTAACCGAGCGCGTTGGCGAGGTTGTTGTGCTGTTCGGTGAAGTAGGTGTTGGGCGTGCGGCCCTCCTGGATCGCGGCCTCGTTTTCCCGCCGCGCCAATTCCTCGGCGAGGTCCTCGCGCGCCGAGGTGGAAAGGCTGTCGTCACCGTCGTCGGCGACGAACACCAGTTTCGCGCCCATGGCTTTCATCGAACGGAGTTTGTCCTTGCAGGCGTGGTTGTCGACTACCGCGGTGAAGCGATACCCGCGTTCGGCCGCGATAACCGCCAGGCCCTGCCCGGTATTTCCGGAGGTCGATTCGATGATGTGCCCGCCGGGTGTCAGCAGCCCGCGTTCTTCCGCATCGTCGACCATGGCGCGAGCCATTCGGATTTTCGCGGCCCCGGTCGGATTCATGTTCTCGAGCTTGAGAAACAGCCGGGTGCCGGTGGCGGTGGCAGCCAGCTCGAACAGCGGGGTCCGGCCGATCAGGTCTGTCACGCGCGTGGTGACAACCGGCATGAACGTATCTCCTCGTGACGTAGGTGTTGTGCGTAAACAGGCAGTTCAACGACCTGGAAGGGAGCTGAGGGCAACCTTAGTCGACAAGCTTCCATTCGAATAGTCGAGCGTCCGGTCCGTCCCGTAACACGACCTTGGGGGGAATCGGGAGTTCATGAAAGGACGATTCGTTGCTGTCCTGCTGATAGCCCGCGGTATTGGGGTAGATGAGCAAATCGCCGGTGGCGGCGAGACGGGGGAGCGGAATGCGCCGCCGGCTCAACATGTCGGTTTCCATGCAGGAGGAGCCGCCCACACAGGTGGGGGTGACGGCGCCGGGATACTCCGGCCAGAGCACCGGATCGGGCAGGTATTCGCTGTCGAACCATTGTTCGGACAGGCTGAAGCTGGTGCCGTCCGCGGTCAGGATCACATACGGATAACCGTGCGCGGAACGCACTTTCACGCCCTGTACGCGGAAAACACTGCATCCGGCGCGATCCAGCAGGGCGCGGCCGGGTTCGATGGCCATTCGGATTCCTGTCGCACGCAGCTGATTTCCGAGCTCGCCGTGGTCGAGAATGGCTTCCAGCATGGCCGGTCCGGGCACCGGGCAATGATAGGGGTAATAGGAATCGAGTGCGGGGGCGCGGTCGCCGTGGAACCAGCGCTCGTTCACCCCGTCGAGAAAGGTGTGCCACGCCTCGGCGGGCACATAGTCCACGCCGAAGCCGCCGCCGATGGAGATGGTCGACACCGGATGCCCCAGCCCGCGCGCCTCCCGGCAGCGGGCGATCAGCTCCAGGGCCAGTTCGGCGCGGTCGGCGATCTCGTAGCCGGTCAGGTGAAAACTGAAGCCCTCCAGGCGGATCGCCTCCGCGTCGACGAGGGTGAGCGCCAGATCGAGTTCATCGCCGGTCATGCCGAACCGGCTGGCCGAGCCGCGCGGCAGCACGCGCAGCACCGCCCGCGTCGGAATGGCGGTCGCGGTCAGGCGCGCGAGCTCGTCGAGATCGTCGATGGCGATGAGGGCGCGCTGCTGGGCGGCCAGGCGCAGCAGCTCATCGGATTTGGCCGGCCCGGTCACCATGAGGTCCTCGCCGCGCACGCCGCCGGCCAGCGCCGCGGTGAATTCGCCGACACTGGAAACATCCACGCCCGCACCGGTTTCCGCGCAGGCGCGGACGACGGCGGGGGATTTGTTGGCCTTCTTGCCGTAGTAGACGGTCCCCACCACGCCCTTGCGGGCGAATACCCGTTGAAAGGCCCGGATATTGTGGACGACCCGTGCGGGATACAGCAGGTGGAACGGGCCGCCGATGCCATCGGCCATCTCGCGCAACAGATTCGGATCCGTCAGCAGGCGCTCTTCCCAGTCGTCCCGGTACGCGGGCATCGGCGCGGCGGTGATCTCGGAGAGGCCGCCGGGCGGCACCGTCAGGGTCTTCATGAAGTCCGTCAGAGCTGTCCCCCTTCATTCTGCGGCCGGGATCCCTTCAGTCCCACAGGGGGACCTCGGTTCCACGGCCTTGTTCGATGGCGCGGCCCGCGAGTGCGTGTGCGACGGCGATATCGGTGAGCACCAAGCCCGAGTTGTAGACGAAGATGCGTTCGTCATCGGAGGTCCGGCCGACCGCGCGGCGGCTCAGGATCTGGGGTAGCTCGGCGTCCACCGGGCGTAGTCGGCCGTCCGGGCCCGCCATATCGGTGCCGGTGAGCGCCATCTGCTCGGCGCTGGTGGCGATCACCCGATCGGCCTCGATCAGGGTGGAGGGCGCCAGGCCGTAGCCGACCAGCACCACCGTCGCGCCGGGGGCCAGGTCCTTGGCCTCGAGGGCGACCCGGGTGCCGGGTCCGGCGGTGGCCAGGATGACGTCGGCGGTGCGCGCGGCGGTGATCGGATCGCTCACGATCTCCAGTTCGGCCCGCGGATCGTGGTGCAGCAGTTGCCGGTACACGGCCTCCAGGCCCTCGGGATGGGTGCCGTAGAGCATGAGCTTGTTCAATTGCGGGTTCGCGGCCAGCAGGTGCGGCAGGGCATTGCGGCCCTGTTCGCCGGTGCCGATCAGCAGCACGCTGCGCGCGCCCGGGCGCGCGGTCTCGCGCACCAGCAGGGCCGAGACCGCGGGGGTGCGCAGGGCTCCCACGCGGGCGCAGTCCATCATGGCGATCGGCACGCCGGTGGCATCGTCGTAGAGCGTGATGGTGGTGTAGTACTTCTTGGTGCTGCGATCGTGCTGCGGATCGAACTTGTAGCTGGTCTTCATGGCCACCACCCGGCGGCGGCCGTCGCGGCCGAGCATGGCGTAGGCCACCGACCAGCCATCCGGATGGGCGACGCTGAGTTTGCGCGGATTGTCCGAATCCCCGCCCGCGAAGGCGAGATACGCGTCCTCGACGGCGCGCACCACCTCCGCGGGACTGATCGGCACATCCGCGAGATCGCTGCGGCTGAGCACGCGCAGCGGGGTGGGTCGGGTATTCACTTACGGTTTCCTAGCAGTCGGAACGGCGCCACCACCGATTGGCCGTATCCGTTCTCGGCGGCCTCGGATGGGTCGCGGCGGCGCTGGGGCAGACGGATGTTCACCCGTTTGAGCCACCTGTCGGTGCCGTCGTAACGGGGGGTGAACGGTACCCGTCCGTGCACCACAACGTCATTGTCCACCAGCAGCAACTCCCCGGGGGTCAAAGCGGCGGTGATGCATACCCTTTCGAGTTCGGCGCCCAAATGCTTGTAGGCGGCCCGGAATTCGGGGTCGGCCCCGGCGAGCGGGGTGTACGCCGGGTCGTAGCGGAGGGTGAGCCGGTTCGCGTCGCTGCCGAGGGTGGCGACGGCGGGCGCGACCGCGTCGGGGAAGTCGCTGCCGTAGGAGACGTCCGGCAGGATGGGCAGCTCCCGTCTGGAGAGCCGATCCCGTTGCGCCGCATCCAGTTCCACATTGCGCACCGAGGAGACGGTGGTGCCGACGCCATCGGGATTGCGTAGGCAGCCCAGCATGAGCAGGTTGGCCCGCCGCGGGTGGAAGGCATCCTCGGTGTGCGGGCTGAGCAGGGTGGTGCTGCTCGCGCCGGACTGCTCGTGCTCGTGTCCGGGCGTGGGCAGGATGTTGTTCACCAGCCGGCCCGCCTGCTGGCCCTGCCAGCCGAAGGGTTCGCCGGCACAGCGCGCCAGCAGCAACATGGTGATGTCGAGTTCGAAGGAGGCCGAGCCGCGCTCCGGTTCCCCGGCCCAGGCGGCGGCCTGTCGCCAATCCAGTGGCGTATGACCGAGTTCGGCGTCGCTGATCGGTAACCGGGAGATGACCGCGACGCCGGCGTCGGTGGCCGGTGCGCGCATGGCGTGGTGCACGTCCTCGGGCAATTCGCGATAACGGGCGTCGATGTGGTGCAGCAGGACCGAATCGGTGAGGGTGGCGGTGGTCGCCGTAGTGGTTTCTACTGTGACGGCGATCTCAGCGGCGAGGGCGCGGATCGCCCGTCCGGAGTTTGCCGAGAGTTCGCGTCGTTCGGGTTCCGAGGGGTGAAGCGTCTTACGTTCGGAGAGAACGCTTTTCACCAAGGGGATTGCCTTCCTGGCCTGGGAGGTGGCATGGGTTTTCTCGTTCGGTCAAGGAAGCTATCCGCCACAAACTGATTTGGCAAGGCTTACCTAAGGGCGTGTCTCGAAAATAGCTATTGCACATGAAAGATCAGCGGGGAGGGTATCCGACCCCGGACCCCCCGCGCGACTCGCGCGCAGCGGCGTTCACATTCCTGGTAGGAGGGCCGATCCATCTGGATGATGAGAAGGGTGCGTTCCATGAAGGCCGGCGTCGGCGCCGCTCTCACCCGCGCCGGCCTGTTGGGCACGGCGGCTGCTGTCGTGCTGCTAACCGGTTGCGGTGCAGCGAATCTCACACCCATTCCGGAGGGGATTCCGCCCGGCCCGGGCGCGCCGATCCCGGCCATCGATCTGAACGCGCCGGGCCGCACCGCCCTGCAGTTGCGCGCCTGGGCCGAGGAGCAGGCCGACCCGCTGGGCATTCCGGTGGTGTCCTTCGAGGCGTACGCCTATGCCGCAGCGGTCATGGCGCAATCGCGTCCGGAGTGCGGCATCGGCTGGACCACCATCGCCGCCATCGCGAGCGTGGAGAGCAAGCACGGCACCCATCGCGGCGCGGATGTCGGCGACGACGGCAAGGTGTCGCCCCCGATTCGCGGTATCGCGCTCGACGGTTCGCCGGGCGTGGCCACCATCCGCGACTCCGACGGCGGCAGGCTCGACGGCGACGACATCTACGACCGGGCCGTGGGCCCACTGCAATTCATTCCGGAGACCTGGCAACGCTGGGGCGTCGACGCCAATGGCGACGGCATTGCCGATCCGGACAATATCGACGATGCGGCATTGACCGCGGCGCGCTACCTCTGCGCCATGGGCGGCAATCTGGCCGAGGCTCCCGGCTGGCAGAAGGCGCTGCTCACCTACAACCAGTCCAATGCCTACATGAACAAGGTTCGCGACCGCGCCGCCGCGTACAGCGTGGGCCGGAAAGCCTGAAGCGCCGCGGGCGGAGCCCGAAGATATATCTTCCGGCCGACCACGGGCGCGCCGCAGGGGCGTTGCCACCAACCTGCGCCAGCACGTTAGGCTCGGACGCGCACGGACTACACCGTGCGACCTGCCGAGTCAGCAGCCGAAGGAGTGTCGTTTCGTGGCCATCATCGAACAGGTCGGAGCTCGCGAGATTCTGGATTCGCGTGGCAACCCCACCGTCGAGGTCGAGATCGCTCTCGACGACGGCACCCTCACCCGCGCGGCCGTGCCCTCCGGCGCGTCCACCGGTGAGCACGAGGCCGTCGAGCTGCGTGACGGTGGCGATCGCTACCAGGGCAAGGGCGTGCGCAAGGCCGTCGAGGGCGTCCTCGACGAGATCGCGCCGGCCGTGATCGGCCTCGACGCGGTCGAGCAGCGCACCGTGGACCAGACCCTGCTGGATCTGGACGGCACCCCGGACAAGTCCCGCCTGGGCGCCAATGCCCTGCTGGGCGTCTCGCTGGCCGTGGCCCGCGCCGCCGCCGAATCCTCGGGCCTGGAGCTGTTCCGCTACGTCGGCGGCCCCAACGCCCACGTCCTGCCGGTCCCCATGATGAACATCCTCAATGGTGGCGCGCACGCCGACACCGGTGTGGACGTGCAGGAATTCATGATCGCCCCGATCGGCGCGCCGACCTTCAAGGAGTCGCTGCGCTGGGGTGCGGAGATCTACCACACGCTCAAGTCCGTGCTCAAGGCCCAGGGCCTGTCCACCGGTCTCGGCGATGAGGGCGGTTTCGCGCCGGACGTCGCGGGCACCCGCGCCGCGCTGGACCTGATCGCCACCGCCATCGACAAGGCCGGCTACAAGCTGGGCACCGACGTGGCCCTGGCCCTGGACGTGGCCGCCACCGAGTTCTACACCGCCGGTTCGGGTTACAAGTTCGAGGGCGTGGTGCGCAGCGCCGCCGAGATGAACGCCTTCTACGCCGAACTGCTCACCTCGTACCCGATCGTGTCCATCGAGGATCCGCTGTCCGAGGACGACTGGGACGGCTGGGTCGCGCTGACCGACGAGATCGGCGACAAGGTGCAGCTGGTCGGCGACGACCTGTTCGTCACCAACCCGGAGCGCCTGGAGGAGGGCATCGCCAAGGGCGCGGCCAACGCGCTGCTGGTGAAGGTCAACCAGATCGGCACCCTGACCGAGACCCTGGACGCCGTGGACCTGGCCCACCGCAACGGCTACAAGACGATGATGAGCCACCGGTCCGGCGAGACCGAGGACACCACCATCGCCGATCTGGCCGTGGCCGTCGGCTCCGGTCAGATCAAGACCGGCGCCCCGGCTCGCTCGGAGCGCGTGGCCAAGTACAACCAGCTGCTGCGCATCGAGGACGCCCTCGGTGACTCGGCACGCTACGCGGGAGATGTGGCCTTCCCGCGCTTCGCGTTCGAAGGCTGACACTTCGAAGGCTGAACCCAAGGAGTCGAGATGACGGAGCGACGGGCACGCGGCACCAGTCCGGCCGGACGCGGTGACCGCCGCCCGTCGCGGACCGCCAAGCCGCGCGGCGGCGCGAAGCGGGCGGCGTCCGACACCGCCCGCACCGCCGCCGGCGCCAAGGCGGTCAAGCGCCGGGCCGCCAAAGCGACGGGCAAATCCACACGGCACGAACGCAAGATCCTCGGCATGTCCACCGGACGGGCCGTACTGCTCGCGGCGGTGCTGTGCGGGCTCGCGCTCACCCTCGCGGTGCCGCTGCGCACCTACTTCTCCCAGCGCGCCGAGGCCGCCGAACTGGCCGCCCAGCGAGCGCAGCTGGAGGCCGATGTGAACCGGCTGCGCGATCGCCGTGCGCAGCAACAGGATCCGGCCTACATCAAGGCCGAGGCGCGGGACCGCCTGCGGCTGGTGATGCCGGGGGAGACCCCCTACATCGTGCAGGTGCCCGGTATCGAGCAACCGGCCGTACCCGCCATGACCACCCACGCCAAGGCGCCCGATCCCTGGTACACCGAGCTGTGGCAGAGCATCGCCTCGCCGCAGCCGGCGACCACCGAACCCGAGAACCCGGCGGCCCCGGCGCCGCCCGCCCCGACCGAGGAAGGACCACCACGGTGACCGAATCCGAGAACGCCCGCCACCTGCCTGGGGACCCGCCCAGCGAGCGGGATCTCGAGATAGTCGCCCAGCAACTCGGCCGGGAGCCCCGCGGCGTGCTCGCCATCGCGTATCGCACGCCCGACGGCCTGCCCGCGGTGGTGAAGACCGCGCCCAAACTGCCCGACGGGACGCCGTTCCCGACGCTGTACTACCTGACCGATCCGCGGCTCACCGCCGAGGCCAGCCGGTTGGAGACCACCGGGCTGATGCGCGAGATGACCGAACGGCTCGCGCACGACACCGAATTGGCGGCCTCCTACCGCGCGGCGTACGAGAGCTACCTTGCCGAGCGCAATGCCATCGAGGATCTCGGCACCGATTTCGCCGGTGGCGGCATGCCGGATCGGGTCAAGTGTCTGCACGTGCTCATCGCGCACTCGCTGGCCAAGGGGCCGGGGCTGAACCTGCTCGGCGACGAGGCGGTGGCGCTGGCGGCCGAGCACGGGTTGCGCGGCACCGCGATTCCGGCAGACTGGCCGAACTACGAGCAGTACCAGGCGAAGTCGGAGGATTAGTCAATGAGTGAGCGGATCGCGGCCGTCGATTGCGGCACCAACTCCATCCGGCTCCTGATCGCCGATGCCGTCCGGGACGAGGCCGGAACGGTGCATCTGACCGATGTGCATCGCGAGATGCGGATCGTCCGGCTCGGACAGGGTGTGGACGCGAACGGCTCACTCCACCCGGAAGCCATCGAGCGCACTCGCGCCGCACTGCACGACTACGTCGATCAGATGATCGAGGCCGGGGTGATCAAGGTGCGCATGGTCGCCACCTCCGCCACCCGTGATGCGAGCAATCGCGACGACTTCTTCTCGATGACCAGCGCCGAACTCGAGCGGGTGGTGCCCGGTGCGCAGGCCGAGGTCATTACCGGCGATGAGGAGGCGCGGCTGTCGTTCGCCGGGGCGGTCGGCGAATTGTCCGCTGCGGAAGGGCCTTTCGTGGTGGTCGATCTCGGTGGCGGGTCCACCGAGGTCGTGCTGGGCGACGGCAACGGCGTGCAGTCGGCGTACTCGGCCGATATCGGCTGCGTACGGATCACCGAGCGCTGCCTGCGCGGCAATCCGCCCACCCGCGAGGAGGTCGCCTCGGCGCGGTTCTTCGCCTCCGAGCGACTCGCGCAGGCCTTCGGCGTGGTGCCGGTGGAGCGCGCGCACACCTGGGTGGGCGTGGCCGGGACCATGACCACGCTGGCGGCGGTCGCGCTGGATCTGCCCGAATACGATTCGGAGAAGGTGCATCTCACGCGTCTGTCGCTGGCCGAGGTGCGCGCGGTGTGCGATCGGCTGATCGGGATGGATCACGATGAGCGGGCCGCGCTCGGGCCCATGCATCCCGGGCGGGTGGATGTGATCGGTGGCGGTGCGGTGATCACCGAGGTGCTGGCCGATGAGCTGGCGCGGCGCGCGGGGATCAGCGAGCTGATCGTGAGCGAGCACGACATCCTGGACGGGATCGCGCTGTCGATCGCGTGATCGGGCAGCGCTGCGAAAAACCTGGCAACTCGAATAGGAATCAACCTCACAACTTATGCCTGTGCTGGGCAACTGTGACATAGGTTAACGGCTGAGGTTGCTGTCAGATTGCCCCATATGGGAGGGTCTGGAGTTATGTCAGGAGTAGCGCAAAACGCGAAACCGGTCGACGAACGAACCCTGTTCGGACACCCCATCGGCCTCGCGAATCTGTTCGGTGTCGAGCTGTGGGAACGATTCTCGTTCTACGGCATGCTCACGATCCTCGGCTACTACCTGTACTACTCGGCCACCGAGGGCGGGCTGGAGTTGCCGAAGGCCACCGCCACCGGCATCGTCGGCGCCTACGGCGGCCTGGTCTACCTGTCCACCGTGCTCGGCGGCTGGATTGCCGACCGGGTGCTGGGCATGGAGCGCACGGTCTTCTACGGCGGCGTGATCGTCATGGCGGGCCATATCGCCCTCGCGGTCATTCCAGGTCTGGCCGGTGTGGCCGTGGGCCTGGTGCTGGTCGCGCTGGGCTCGGGTGCGTTGAAGGCCAATGCCTCCTCGTTGCTGGGCACGCTCTACGCCAAGGGCGACGCGCGCGCCGACGGCGGCTTCACGCTGTTCTATCTGGGCATCAACCTCGGCGCGTTCGCCGGCCCGCTGATCACCGGTCTGCTGCAGGACAAGGTCGGCTTCCACTACGGCTTCGGGGCGGCCGCCATCGGCATGGCGCTGGGCCTGACCCAGTACGTGGTGTTCCGCAAGAACCTCGGCGATCACGGCCGCGAGGTGCCGAATCCGCTGCCGCGCACCATGATCCCCCGGGTGCTGGCCGCGCTCGGCGCGGTGATCGTGGTGGTCGCCATCGCCTGGGCGACCAAGCTGCTGACGCTGGCCAATCTGCCCGATGTCACCACCGGCGTCATCGTGGTGGCCTCCATCGCGTACTTCGCGGTCATGCTGACCAGCCCCCTGGTGGACACCACCGAGCGCAGCCGGGTCCGCGCCTTCATTCCGCTGTTCATCGCGAACGCCGTGTTCTGGTCGCTGTTCCAGCAGATGTTCACGGTGCTGGCGGTGTACTCCGACGAGCGGGTCGACTGGAATGTCTTCGGCTGGACCGCGCCGTCGAACTGGATCGGGTCCATGGAGCCGGTCTGGATCATCGCGCTGTCGCCGCTGTTCGCCATCATGTGGACGCGCCTGGGCAATCGCGCGCCCAGCACGCCGCGCAAGTTCGCGCTCGGCGTGATCGGCATGGGCATCGCGTTCATGCTCTTCGCGCTGTTCTCCGGGACCGAGGGCAAGACGGTGCCGATCCTGTTCGTCTTCGTGGTACTCGGCGGCTTCGCGATCTCCGAGCTGCTGCTCTCGCCCATCGGCCTGGCGGTCACGACCAAGCTGGCGCCCAATGCCTTCCGCGCGCAGATGATGGCGCTGTACTTCTTCTCCGTCGGCATCGGCACCTCGATGTCGGGTGTGCTGTCGAAGTTCTACTCCGAGGAGCACGAGCTCGCGTACTTCGGCATCACCGGTCTGGTGACCATCGCGGTGGGCGCGATCGTGCTCGGTATCGCGCCCTGGGTGACCCGCCACATGGAGGGCGTGCACTAACCCTTTCCGCGGGTGCGGACGACGAGATTGCCGAGCACGCCGAGGGCGATCACGAATACCGCCGCGCCGCCGAGCAGTGTCCACACCGCCGCCGAGCTGCCGTCCCGGTGCTCGGCGGCGGTGTTCTCCGTCCGGGGGCCGGTGGAGTCGTCGCCGCTGAGCGTATTGCTCTTCGCCGCGTTCTGCGCATAGACCGGGCCGGGTTCGGCCTGGCCCACCACCTGCACATCGAGGCGGATCGGCACCGGCGGGGTATCCGAATCCTCGCGCGGCAGGCCGAGTTTCACCGCGATGTAATACCAGCCCGCCATGGCCTGGTCGCGGGCGTCGAACACCTTGCCGTCGCGGTTGTGATACCGGATGGGGTAGGTGGACAGCGCCTTGTTCGCCGGTAGATCCAGTTCGCTGCCGGTGTAGGCGTGGGTATCGCTCGCCACTTCTTCCAGCAGCGGTGAGTAGATCGCGGTGTGGACATTGGCGATGGTCTCGAGCCCGGACCGCCCGATCGAGTCGTAGTGCACGCGATAGGCCAGCGCCTGACCCCAGTCCAGCTTCACCTTGTAGAACACCAGCTCGCCGTATCGCAGGGCATCGGTGTAGACACCGGAACCGTCGAGCGTGGCGGCCACGGTGAACGACCCGCCGCCGACGACCGGCACGGCGGCGCCGGTGGGGGTGGTGTACTCCGGCACGGCGCCCACCTCCTCCGGCCCGCCGCTTCCGGCGAGTGCGGGTTCGATTCCCACCAGCAGCTCCATCGGCATCCGCTCCAGCGCTCCTTCCGACGCCTGCGCCCACTGCGCGGTGAAGTAGTACCGCCCCGCCCCGAAACATCCCGGCGGCCCGGAATTTTCACCGGCGCCCGCGAATGTGAGCGTCGCGGTCAGCGCCTCCCCATCACTGGACCTGGTGACGAATTCCGATTCGTACTTATTGCAGTCCTCCCCGTTCGCCCCGTATGCCCGCAATTCCAGCCGATTCAGATCCTCCAGAATCCCGACATCATTGCGCCGCGGAAACGACAGCGCCGCCGTGAAATACACGGTGGCCCCCGCCGGCGCGTCTACACCGTAGAACCGCTTCTCGCCGCGCCCAATGGTGTCCAGATACTGTCCCGGCTGTGTCACCACCGGCGCGTCACCATAATTCGCGGCGCCGGCTATAGGCGTCCCCGCCGCCTCGTAATTCCGCAGCGCCGCCGCACTGATCCGCGGCAGCACCTGCTCGAGCGTCTTCCCGTCCGCCGCATCGCTATAAGTCCCCCCGGTGGCCTGCGCCAGACACGTCAACTGCACCCGCGACTTCTCATCCACCCCGAACCCGATGGCGTGCACCACCAGATCCGTCCCCTCCTCCTTCAACTGCCGCGCCACCTCGCACGGGTCCGGCGGCGCACAGGTGTCCTCCCCATCCGACACCAGCACGATCGACCGCGGTCCCTCCTGCGGCAGCGCCTCCGCCGCCTTCCGCAACGCGGCCCCGATGGGCGTAAACCCCTGCGGCGTCACCCCATCCACCGCCGCCGTCAGCGCCCCCCGATCCAATGTCCCCGCCTCGTGCAACACGCTGACATCCCGGCACCCCGCTGCCTGCTCCGCCGCCGAGGACCCGGTCCCGGTCCCGTACACGGCCAGCCCCACCTTCGATTCCGCGGGCGCCGTCGCCACGAACCCCCGCACCGCGCTCTTGGCCGCATCCATCTTGGTCCCGCCCGCCGGGTCCTCCGCCAGCATCGACCCGGAAGCATCCAGCACCACCATTGTCGGCGCGTACCGATCCCCCACCGCCGCTCCCGCCACGCCAATGGTCAATGACACAATTGCGCCACCAATAACCAACCCTGCCAAGCTTTTCCGAACGCAATCCTTCATCACCCGCGAACGTACCGCCACGCCCAGAGCCCCCCGATATCAAAGAGACGCAGATCACACCCCCTTAAAACAAACCCGCCATTTTTCTGCGCATCACCCCCACCCCGCCCACCCCCTACAGAATTCACCCCCGAGGTGATTCCAGCACGACCGTACGGCTCGGTACTCTGACCGAGGCGCCCCCGTAGCCCAATTGGCAGAGGCAGCGGACTTAAAATCCGCACAGTGTCGGTTCGATCCCGACCGGGGGCACGTACAGCATCTACAACAGTTGCGCCCGGTCGTTGACCGGGCGTTTCCGTTGTCGTGGCGTTGGTGTCCCCGACAATCGTGGCCGCGTGGGCGATGGCGGGGACACGGTCGGCGGGCAGGGTGATGGTGATGGTGGCGCGGGTGGCGTTGTCGTGTAGATGGATTGAGAGCTGGGTGGTCTCGAACAGGCGCTGAAGCAACCTCTCGGGCGCGTTATTGAGGTTGAGCCGGAGATAGGGCAGGGCATCCAGCAGTGCGACGTCCGTGTCGGCGGGGCGGCCGGGCTCAGCTTGATCGGCCGCCTCAAGTTGAGCAATCTCGCTGGCTGCTGCCGATTTCTCGGTCTCAAGCTCGTTGTAGGTGTTGCGCAGTGCCCTGGTGAATGGGTCGTCGGGTTCGCCGTCTTGTGCTTGGCGCAGAACGGCGCTCTGGCGGCGGGCCAGGTCGTTCACAGTTCGTTGGAGCCGTTCGCGGTCGGCTTGTCGTTGTCTGGCGGCTCGGTCGTCGATCCCCTCGATATCCGCAGTGAGCAGCTCGTGGCGGAGCGGGCCGAAGACGCGGTCGGCGTAGAACTGCGAGACTGCGTCGAGTACGGCGTCTTCACGGATGTAGATCGTCTTGGGGTGACCGGCGTACTTGTCGGGGCGGCCACGGTTGTTCCCGCGCGGCCAGCATTGGTAGTAGAGATGCCCACGGCGCTCGGTTCCGTTCATGCGCCTTGAGCATTCGCAATGAAGTCGGCCTCGGAAGGCGTAGTTATGGATGGTCAACGGGTGCGAGTTCTTGTCGCTACCGTCTCGGGATCCGCGTCGGGCCTGGCGGCGGCCGAGCAGTTCGTCGTACATCCACTTGGGGATCAGCGGTTCATGTGCGGGTTCAGTGGACCATACCCACTTCATCGGATCGTTCACCTTGCCGTGCCGTGAGCGGGACGCACGGCGGTTGAATACCTGATATCCGGTGTACTTCGGATTCGACAAGATCTCGTACACGCTGGTCTTGCCCCACGCGCGGCGTGCCCGACTTGGGATGCACGGTTCTGGGGGTGGGTATTTGGCCGGGTCCGCGTTGAGTCGTTCGGCGATGGTGTCGTAGCCCAAGCCCTCGTAGTAGCGCCACATCGCGATCTGGGTCACGGTCTCACCGCGGACTCCATCGGGTTCGAGTCGCGACTTAGTTTGTGCGCGAGCGGCTTTCGTCGGATTGGGATGGCGGAATGACTTTGCCTTGTACCCGTACGGTGGTTTGCCGATGTTCCAGCCTTCGCGCACATGGGTGCACAGCCCACCCCAGGATTGCTCGAGGGTGTTGAGGACTTCGTACTCGGCCACCGACTGGTTGATGCGGCGCTGAAGGATCCGTTGCGCGCGACTTCCGCTGATCGTGATCGGCTCGTTGGCCGCGAACAGCGGCACCTCGACCCTCTCCAGCTCCCGCTCGATCGACAGACCTTCATACGTGCGACGTGCGACACGGGACACGGACTCGCAGATGACGACATCGAACCTGCGATTGGGATGCTTGGATTCCTCGAGCAGATCGGCGATACCACCGTCGCGGGCGATCGGGATGTCGAACCGCTCGTAGTTGGTTCCGTGTCCGCGTTCCTCCAACTCCATCCGGCCGGACTCGACATCGTAGTAATGCGCGACGATCACCCAAGGTTCGGGGATCGCGGTCTTGGAGTTGCCGAGCTGGCGAAGTATCGATTGGCGCGGGTCCTGCTGATCCTCGGTGGAGGTGCGGCCGAGGAAGGCTACCCGGACCTCGTCCCGCAGCAGCGCGACTGGCATACCGAGCGGAGAAACGGCGTAGTCCGACAGCCCCGAAGGCCCCGACGCCGGTGCTGCACCAGGTGGCAGCGTTCGACGCATTAAGGCTGGCTGGGGTGGATTGACCGTGATGTCGTCCTCGTTCATGCTGCCGCCTCCCCATTCTCCACGAATTCTCCACCGTCTCGCTCTCCGGCGGCCCATTCGAGTAATTCACGGATAATGTCGGCAAGTTCATCGCGCAAACGATCTGCTTCAGGTCCATGAATATTGACGATGCGACCGGAAAACCGGCAGTTCTGCCTATGATTTTTCAATTTCTGATCGTATATCCATGGCGTACCAGAATTCGATATTCGCGCAACGTGGCCACGGTCGTTATTGGAAGCGTCATACGAGCAACGTGAATAGTTGTCGTTTGCCATCTCCTCACCGTGGTTGGTGCCGTGGAGATGGGTGTGGCGAGGAGTCGGCGCTTCGTCTGCGTTCATGGGGCGCTCCCGGGGCGTCAGAGGATCCGGACGCAGCTTTAGCTGCCAATTGACCCCCCTAATGCGACATCCGCATTTTCTGTGCCCGGTGACGCCATACGCAGCCGAAACGCCACACAGCTTCGGTCAGAGGTGGGAGTTCAGCCCAGATGTGGACATTCGGTGCGCGCCATCATCCCCGCAGCTCCGGACCCGAGTCGCGGTCTGCTCGGTGAAGTGCCATGCCGATAGCTATGCCGGGGCGTCGTCGCCGGGTATGTATCCGACGCATAATCAGCCGCTCGAAAGGGCACTACGCTCGGTGCGCTCGACACAGTTCCTCCGGATAGTCCAGCTCAACGCGCACGAGAAGCCTTCGAAAGGGGAGTGGTTGTGGACACGGCAATCGAGCCGAGCCAGGTCGCAAGGCCGCCGCGTCACAAGGTGACTGGCGATGTGCACCTACTGTTGCGTCGCAATGACCAGGTGCTGTTCGGGCAGCGCCAGAACACGGGGTACGAGGACGGAGCGTGGCATCTCCCGTCCGGGCACCTTGAGGCAAACGAATCGGTCGTCGAGGCTCTAATCCGGGAAGCCGACGAGGAAGTTGGTGTCCGTATCATGGCCGAGGAAGTGCGTTTCGCCCACATCATGCACAACTCCTCTTCGGGTGGGCGGATGGCCTTCTTCTTCCTCGTCGATAATTGGGACGAGGAACCGGTCAACAGAGAGCCGGACAAATGCAGTGGGCTGGAGTGGTTTTCGCTCGATGCGCTGCCTGAACACCTGATCGGATACTGCCGGACCGCGCTGGGTCACATCGCTGCGGACGAGCCGTTCTCGGTATTCGGCTGGTAGCTCGCATGACCACGCAAGACAGGCCGGTGGTTTGCGTCAGTTACCTGGCGGCGGCCGAACTGTGGAGCGTGCCGAAGTTCCCCGTTCGGAACCACGGAGCCGAAATCCTGACCACCGAGGAGTCCATCGCTGCGGACGGCCCTATGACGGCTGCAGTTCTAGCGGCGTTGGGCGTGTCCACTCTCCTGGTAGCCAACAGGATTGGCGACGATGACATGGGCGGGCGAGTCGGTCGCTGGCTACAGCAGCACGACGTGCCCACAACTGCTGTAGTCAGCACCGATGTCACTACCCCGAGGGTCGTCGTGGTCGCCGACGGAAACGACACGCGAACCTGGTTCGCGCACCTACCCGGCGTCACCGACGAGTTGCGCGATTGCGACCTTTCCTCGATCAGCACAGCGTCGATGATCTACCTCGATGCGTATGAGCTCATCGAAGCCGGAGCGATCCGCGTGGTCAGAGCTGCGCGGGACTGCGGCACCGAGCTGCTGGTCAATCTCGGCGGCTCGCCGCTGTCGAACGCATTGCGCACCGAATTGATCGGATACCGGAATCTGATCATCCAAACCAACGTCGACGACGAATCTCGCAGCAGCGTGCCGACTGTGACCAGGCGACTGCTGACGGAGACATGTGCGAAGTGGGTGGTCGTGACGGCCGGCGCTTTCGGTGCCAGCGCCGCGAGCAGGGAGCGCGTCGTCACGACACCAGCCTTTCGAGTGAATGTTCGCCATACGCACTGCGCTGGCGCGGCTTTCTCCGGTGGCCTGATTTATGGGCAGCGAATGGGCGTATCGATCGAGCAGTCTCTGCGGCTCGGGGCAGCGAGTGGGGCGCTCCGGTGCACTCGGCACCAGAACGCCCCGCTTCCAACACTGCTGGAGCTGGAGTCGGTGATCGCGTCGCTGGCGCGAACCTCCTCGAACTAGAAGAGCTCCCAGCTTTTCAGCTGAGCGATAACTTCCTGAAGCCTCGGCGGGGTCATTCGCTTTTGCGCTGCCTCCGTTGGGGATTCTGTGCCAGCCCCGTATTGCCACCATGCTTCGCCGGTGTCGCGGTCGCTGACCACGAAACGATCTTTCACTGCGGGCCCGCGGACGACCAGGCTCACGGTGTCGGGCTGCGCGACGACAGCGTGCACCATCGTGTGGTGCAGGGCATAGGTGCCGCCGACTGGTTCTTCTCGTGCTTGCAGCACAGGCAGTTTCGTGGGGTCGAGTTGGTCGTCGATCTCGGCATTGCCGAACAGGTAATGCCGGTATTGCCCGCGCAGGATGCGGCTGGCGTAGGACCAGCGGTGGTTGTGCGGGCGGTCGTAGTACCCGGGCAAGAACAGGTGCAGGCGGATGCGGACGCCGGACGCGTCGTCGCTGAACAGCACGAGCTTGTCGAGGATGTCGTAGTGCTCGCACAGCTCCAGTAAGTCGGGGCGGTTGGGCAGGTCGTTGAGGCGGGCGCGAATGATTCCGCGCTCGGCGGCGATGACTTCGAAGAACTCGAATGCGGCCCTTTCTACTTCGTCGATGTCGTTCCAGTCGATGCCGCAGAGGGCTGTCGCGGCGAGATCCAGACCTTCGGCGATGTTCGTGTCGTACATGGGTTTTCACTCCTCTGGCTTGGCGCTGGATTTCCACAGGCGGCACACCGGGACGATGCCGGGGTAAGCGCTGCATGATGACGCGCCCATCACGAGTTCCTCGGCCGGGCAGCCGCCCATGCAGGCGCTGGCCTTGCAGCCACCACAGCTGGACTCGGTGAGCACACTTGTGAACAGTTCGAATTCGTTGGGGCCGTGGTTGAGCTGGACCTGACCGTCGGTCATCTGGGCGTAGTTCATCTTCGTGTCGAACAGGTAGCTGCACACATATGCACGGCCATCGGGGAAGATCGAGATCCGGTCCAGTGTCCGGCCGATGCAGCCTGCATAGCCCTCGCGCGCGTGCCGTTCAATCTGGTCGCGGCGAACGTAGGTGGGTTGGTACCAGACGCGAGTCCTGTAGTCGGGCGCGACCTGATTGAGCTTGTCGCAGAACGCAACCCACTCCGGCGGAGTCATGGCCATCTCGGGATTTCCGTGACCGGTACCGATGGTGCTGAACACGTGGAATTTCACCAGGCTGACGTTCAGGTCGTCGGCGAGGTCGAGCAGCTGGAGCACGTCGGACTCGTTGGCCTTGTTGACCGTGCAGATGATCCGTGTGTCGAACCCGCGCTCGGTTAGCTCGGTCGTCGTGGCCATCGCGGTGTCGAAGGTATTGGGTCCGCGCACGGCATCGTGGGTGGTCTTGCTGCCGCCATCGAGGCTCACCTGGACGTATGCGAAGTCCGCCGCCTCCATCTGCCGGAACTTCTTGGCCGCCGGCAGCTGAGCATTCGTCGTGGTGATGACGTCCTCGTAGCCGAGCTTGCCCGCCGCACGGATTGCGTCGACGAAGTACGGGTGCAAGGTGGGCTCGCCGCCAAGGATCGTCACCTTGCTTCCGCCCAGCTTCCGCCACGTCCGGAGCCAGTCGACGATTTGCGGCAGATCGAGCTTCATCGCCCGTTCGAGGCGTTCGCCCATGTAGCAGTGCTCGCAACGCAATTGGCAGGCTTCGGTGATGTAGAGGTAGACGTTGCGGAACCGGCCGTACTTGATGGGGTCAATGCGCTCTGGTTCGGGCATGCTGATGCGCCTTGGCATCCGGGCGTGGCCATAGCTGTCGGCGCGGACCGAGGGCGTGGGAAGTGAAACGAATGTCATTGAACTGCACTCCGTGAAATGAGCAGGGGAGCAAGAAGATTCGCCGCACCCTCGATCGTCGTGGTGGTGTCCAGGTTGGTGACCTCGACACCGCGTTCGACGAAGGCGGTGCGGATGCCGACGGCGGCGTTCTGGTAGCGCTGGTGCCGTGCCCGCGACAGCCGTGGCGAATCCCCTCGGCGCGGGTGGAGCACGCCATCGCATCGCGAGCACGACCAGATGTCGTCGGCCTTCGGGATTGCGGGCAGCCTTGGATCCGAGATGGGGTCCCGCTCGCAGCGGTGGCAGACCTTCCGGTTCTGTGCCCGCTGCTTCAGCGTGCGTGCATCGGTATGAACCTCGACAGCTTCGACGCGGCAGGGCGGATCGAATTCCTCCAGCACAGAGAGCAATTGGCCCACTTGGTCAGCCGAGCCGGGAAAGTTGTCCATCAGCACGGTGTGCGCTTCGGGGTCGCCGAACACGCCCTGGAAGTAGTCTCGGAGCGCCGCTTCAACTGTGGGGTCGTCGATCCACCCCAATCGCTCACTGCTGCCAGCGGTTGCCGACAGGACGGTGTGCGGTACGTGCTCTCGGAGACGGAAGACCCGCCTCCCATCCTCTCCGCCGAGCACCATGGTGAGCGTGGTCTTGCCTGCGGCCGGCGGTCCGAACAGCGGAACTACCAGTAAAAGTGCCACGGCCTGCTCCTTCCTCTACGCGATTTCGGACCGTCCAAGCGTCCGGCGAATGTGGAGGTCAAACCATGGCGGAAGCCGAGGTGGCGATATGCATCGAACGCATACCCGCCCGGCCCGGAGCGTGGTAGCTTCCGCAGATCAGGGAGATCGAGGGGGTCGACGCCCCAAAATCAAGCCGGAGTAGTCGCATGAAGCGAACGCCGCAGCCCCGGCGCTATTGCGCGCGATGCGGTGCCGGGCTCAACCAGTACAACGACGAAACGCTGTGCGGCGCTTGCGCGTATCGCATGCTGGAGCCGCCGGATCTACCCATGGACTTCTGGCTGAGTGACCAGATGCACGACGCGCTGTCCACCTGGCACATGGGCCGTGTCCTCTATGCCTACCGCACGCACCCATTCCACGGCCGTCCGCTCGCACAGGAGATGGTCGCCGGATGGCTGTCGCTCACCCAGGGGCAGCTCAGCAGGCTCGAGAGCGGGACCGCGCCGGAACAGCTGAGCAAGCTCCGGCACTGGGCCGAGACCCTCAAGATCCCCGGCGATCTTCTGTGGTTCAAGCTGCCGAAGCGAAACGCCGATACTCTCGACGACGTGGACCGCCAGGCATTTCTTCGAACCGCGGCAGTGGTCACCCTCGCCCCACGAGCGCTGCTGGACCTGATCGGCACCCTCGGATCGACACCCATCCCGACCACCGTCGGGCAAGAGGAGATCGAAGATCTTCGGGCAGCCGCCAAACAGATCAGTTCATGGGATGCCGCTGAAGGCCGCGGGCTCGTCAGGGAGGCGGTACTCGCGCAGCTGCGGTACGCGGTGCGACTCCTCGACGCCAACGCCACGCCCAGCGATAAGGCAGAACTTCAGTCGGCGGTCGGATTTCTCAGCCACACAGCCGGATTCATGGCCTTTGACCGGTATGAGCACAACGACGCGAACACATGGTTCGCGCTGGCTCTGGGCTGTGCGGAGAAGTGCGGAGACTGGAACCTCCGCGCGAAAGTGCTCTCGTCGATGGCGCGGCAATCGATCTGGTGCGGCGATGCGGACGAGGGACTGATATCGGTTGAGAAGGCATTCGTCAGGTCCGACCGGCTGACCGCCACCGAACGAGCGATGCTGCACACGACCAAAGCACGTGCGTTGGCAAAGCTCGGCCGCGTGCAGGACACCCTCACCGAAATCGGCCGAGCCGATGAAGAATTTGCCCACACGAACCCGGCCAACGACCCCGCATGGATGAAGTACTACGACCTGGCCCAGCACTCCGGCGACACCGGCCACGCTCTCTATGACCTCGCCATCGCCGGCCAGTTCGCCAGCGAAGCACGGAACCGCCTTTCCGCTGCAGTCAACGGCCACACCGACGCATTCCGGCGGTCGCGAGCCATTTCGGGAATCAAACTGTCCTCGCTGGTCATGGCTGTCGGTGACCCCCAGGAAGCAGCGGCCGTCGCGGATCATGCGCTCAAGGACGCCAAACACTTGAGCAGTCGTCGCGCCGAAGACGATCTGAGGGATCTTCACCGGCTCGCGAAATTCCACACGCACCAGCCCGCAGTGGCCGATCTGACCGACCGCATCGAAGGACTCGTCACCGTATGACGCCCGAGACCTTTACCGATTCGCCCGAGGCAATCCTGCGTACTGCGTGCGCCCGCGCAGGCGTCGACTCCGATGGTGCAGTCATCCTTCATCGCAGTGAGAACGTCATCTATAGGCTTCCCGGCGGGATCGTGGCCCGGGTGGCTCGTCCGGGCCAGCAGGCTGCGGCGCTGCGAGAGGTGGAAGTCGCTCGCTGGCTCGAGTCCGTGGGGATGCCAGCGGTGTGCGCCGTTCCGGATATCGAGCAGCCGGTCGTCGTCGAAGAGCAGGCGGTGACGTTCTGGACCGAGCTCCCCCCACACAGGCATGGCACCCCCACTGAGGTGGCTGTGGCGCTGCGGAAGCTGCACTCTTTGCCTCCGCCGGTGGACCTCGACCTTGGCACCCTGGACCCATTCGTCCGTCTCGACAAGCGAATCGACGGCGCGACCACCATCTCTGCGGACGACCGGGCTTGGATGCGTGAACACCTGGCCCAGCTGAGAGAACGGTGGACACAGCTACCGCCTGGGCTGCCTTGGTGCGTGGTGCACGGCGACGCGTGGGTCGGGAACGTTGTCGCCACCGATGCTGGTGACATCGTCCTGCTTGATTTGGAGCGTACGTCCATCGGACCGCCGGAGTGGGACACCGTCCACACTGCGATCAAATTCAAGACGCTTAGCCAGATCAGCGCGGACGAGTACCAATCCTTCTGCGACGTCTACGGACACGACGTCACCACCTGGACGGGATACGAACTCCTGCGCGACCTCCGCGAATTCCGGATGACCACCATGGCAGCGCAAACCGCCGTCACCATCCCTGCTGACAGAGAACAGGCCAATCATCGAATCGCCTGCCTCCGAGGGAAACTCGGACCGAGGCCGTGGTCCGGGTGGCGGGCCGTGCCATCACAGTGAGATCGTGATAGGCCAAACCGAACGAGTGTGGTTCAACCCCTCGTACCTGGAGCCGAACGGACACCGCGCGGGACTCCGCACCCCTTGATGCAGCAGACTGGGAACCAATTCACCTCGACTGCAGCCGATTTCACGAGTATTCCCTATTGCTAACCAGTGCCGCCGTTGCCATCGTCGGGCGGCTCAGGGCTCACCTACCCCGGGGTTACCCAGCAGCGGATCTCGTTCTCAGACCGCGACGAAGCCGTTCGACTTGATCGCCGCGATGAATGCGTTCCATTCCTCGACCGTGTAGCTGAGCTGAACGCCGAACTGGTCCGAAACGGTTGCGCTGCCGTCGTCATGGAGCTGGATACGAACTTCTGCCGGAGAAAAACTTCCTTCTGTAACCGCGGCAAGGAAGGTCTGCCACTGGTCTGCCGGGAGGCAGATCACCGGCTGTTCGTCGATTCGATTTTGCGGGTCGCGGCGGTACTTGCTGTCCCGCAAGGCGACTACGGCACCAACGAAGGCGACCTCAACGCAGGCGCTTCCATCCTGGCTGAGTGCGCTTTTTCGCCACTGCGCGGTGCCGAAGTCCGGGTTGGTGCTCATACAGGACAGGTTACCTTTCACATCAGGGCTGCGGCTCTATCAGACGGGTGACCAGCTTCGCCGACTTCGTTGGACTGAGGGCTACCGCGGCCAGTCTGGAGAACTGATCCATGTAGCTGCGGATCTGACGGCGGTCCTCGACGAAGATCTGGCCGGCCATGGTGTCGAGGTAGACGACCTCAGGCCCATCGGCGCCAGCGAATTCCAGTAGTGCGAACGAGCCCCGAAGGCCGGGATGCCCGCCCGAGTCGTACGGGATCACCTGCAGCGTCACATGCGGAAGCGCCGCGATCTCGATCAGTCGCCGCTGCTGTGCGCGGGTGATCTCTGGAGAGCCCACGATGCGGTGTAGCGCAGGTTCATCGATGATGACCCACGACTTCAGCGCTCGCGCACCGTTGAGGCGCTGCTGCCTGTCGAGTCGGGAGCGGACCTGGCTCTCGATGGTGTCGGCACTGAGATCGGGGGAGATTTCGGCGATCAGTGCCCGCGCATAGTCCTCGGTCTGCAGCAGGCCAGGGATGACCAGTGGTTCGAATGCCCGAAGCTGCTCGGCTTCGTCTTCGAGGCTGATGTAGATGTTGTAGGGCTCAGGCAGATCCGCGTGATACGGCAGCAACAGGCCGCGTTTAGCTGAGTCCTTGAACAGGCGATTCAGCAGGCCCCGTTTACCTTCATCGGCTTGATACAGATCCATCAGCGCCAGCAGGGTCCGTTGCTGAGGTCGGGTCTGTGCCTCCTCGATCCGGAACAGGGTGGCTTCGTTGATCTTGGTAGCCGCCTGGACCTGCTGACGGGTAAGTCCTGCGGCTTCCCTCAACTCGAGCAGCTCGGTTGCCAGCCGACGGAGATGGATGCCAGCGATGCGCTGAGGCGGCGATTGGCTCACAGGGCACAGTGTCTTCGATCGGTGCAGTAAAAACAAGCTACGCGTGCGCCAATTAGGAAAATGCATACATTGCGTTTTATAGGTTTGCGGGGCACCATGGGTTCACGGCGTGACAACCATCACGGAAAACGTGCCTGTCAGGCTTCTGGAGGGAGCGGCGAGCAATGACCATTCAGGTGATCGAGTCACTGATTACAAGCGATCAGACCGAGCATCGCGCCCGCTCGGTTGGACAGGGCGGATGGGTGGTTTCATGGCTACCCGGCCGCACCATCACCACGGAACAGGCGGTGGCAGCGATTCAGCTGGCCGAAGCGGTCAGTGTGCTGGCGGTCCTGGCCAGCATCCTGGGACTCCCCCCGTGCGAAGCCGTCGGCAAAGCGATTCTCGACTTCCGTGCGGTCGACGTCCAGACGGTGTCGGCACTTGAACCCCATGCTCAGGTCGAGGCGACGCGATGACCGGCGCTACCTGTGGGCGGCGACCTTGGGCGTACGCGCTGCTTCGCACAGACAAGTCCGAACGACTTGAGTCCGACGAAACCAATCGCATCGGCGGCCTGGCTGAGCGCCTCGGATTCGAGTTGCGCGGGCGGCTGGCCACCGACTCCGATGCCGAATTCGCCGCTCTGTTCGCCACCTTCGAACTGTCGGGGATAACGGCGCTGCTGGTTCCTTCGGTGCTGCACATCACGGGATGGATGAACGTTGTTCTCGACTACGTCGATGTATGGACGCTCGACCCCGAGGGGAGATGGCCACGTCACTCCACGCCCGGAATCACGACCGCGTTTCTCCCCGGCCTGGGCGGCAACCGATGACAACCCACGTAAACCTGCATCTACACCTGGAGTTCGGTCCGCTGATTCTGGATTTCCAGGGCGGTCAGGAACAAGTCTCTGAGGTTGCCGCTGAACTGTCCGCCACCGGCTTGGCGGTCACGGTGACCGTTGACACCCGGGTTGCGCCAGAGATGCCGAAACTCCCCTGTTCCTGGCTCTGGGATGAACCCGACCGCACGTCGATTTCGCACACCGTGAGGACCGGCCCTGATCAGGGCCGGTCCGTTCTGTTTTCAGAGGTAGCTCCACGAATAGGAGAGTTGTGATGATTACGCTCGTGATGTTCCTGTCCGGGGTGGGGTTGGGCGGGGCTCTGGTGTGGGCGCTGGTGTCCTATACGCCGCTGAGTCCCGTCTCGTCGGCGCTTCCGGAGAATGCGGTGCCGGTTCAGCGCATCTTCGCTCGGCTCGAACGTGAAGGTCTCAAGACCGCCCGCTCGTCGGTAGCAGGGGCCGCTGGACGGCGGAGTGGAGCTGGGCCGAGGCCGATGTCGGTGCTGAATAGTGCGGCCCGGCCATCGATCCATGAGGTCGCCGCTGTGCGTGCGACCGACTTCTAGTTTCTCCCGTACCGAAAGACGGAGCCTGCGATGTCTGCTCCCATGCTCGCGTTCTCTCACATGTTTGTCCACGCTGACGGTCCGCTGGCCGAGTTCCTCTGTGATGTAGAGCTATTGGGTTTGACGCCCCGACGTGCGCAGATCTTGTACGCCCTCCACGACGACCATCCCCGCAAGAATTGCTCGGTAGTGACTGCGGTTCAGCTCTACTTGCCCTAACTGCCAAGTCAATTCGCTCAACCGACGAAGACCCCATTCGATAGATCGGTCATAGCATGTTGCCTCAACGTAAGCCGCCGATCGCGGTCGGCTATATCAATCGCCATCGAATCCCGGAGGACGCGACGATCGCGGAGATGGGCTGGCCGCTGCGCGCATGGGCCTCCGAGTACGGATATTCCTGGGGCGGAACGTATCTCGCGCAATCCGCCGATCATGAGACCGTCGCCGCGTTGACCCGTCGCGCCGGTGCCGACGCCGGGGTCGCGATCGTGGTGGTGCCCGACGAGCATCATTTCCCAGCTGATCAGTGCGTGATACTCGCAGGGGAGCGTTGCATTCAGGTAGTCGCTGTTCGTCGTTGATCCGCAGCAGGCCGCCGGTCAAGCAATCCGCGAATTCACAGCCAGCCGGTAGTGCTCGCATGCGGCCCGCCGGTCCGAACGGCTGACAAGGCGAACGGCAGTGGCCCGACGCGATGGCATACGCGCCGGGCCACGACCCGCGAAGGGAGCGCGGTAGTGCTTAGGCGGCCCAGTTGTATGGGATTGGCCCTGTATTGCGGTGTCCGGCGACCTTTTCCAGAACGAGTACGTCTTCGTGGGCGATCAACTGAACTGGAAGGTCGGCGGCGCGTTTCTTGGTGATCAGGTCGCGTTGGAAGAAGCTGCTGTGGGCGATGAGGTCGCTTTCGCTCACGCGCCCGAGCAGGGCGACGCAGCGTTCGACGGGTTCGAGTCCGGCCAGCGCCGCGCAGGTGAGCAGGTGTGAGGGCAGGTCGACCAGTTCGGTGTGTTCGCGCCAGGGGCGTGCGGTGATGACAATGTGTCCTCCGGGCCGGAGGTAGGTCGCGCAGGCGGTGAGGATGCGGGTGAACCCGGACAGTAATCGGCCGATTCCGACGTTGGCGAGGTTGCCGCGGTCGAGAGTGGAGCCGTACCGGTAGTCGGTCTTGGTGACGCCTTGGCCAGGGACGACTTTTACCTGGCCGTGAGTGGCGGCGCCGTAGGGCGGTGAGGTGATGATCAGGTCGACGGTGCCAAGGAACTCGGCGGGGAGCACCGAGGGGAGTTTGCGGGCGTCGCCGGTGTAGACGGTGGCGTCCTGGTCGAATCCTGCGGTGCGGGCGAGCTCGATGTTGGTGCGGGCGATGTCGGCCCATCGGGGTTCGTATTCGTTGCCGAGTGCGCGGCGGCCGAGGTGGAGGGCTTCGACGAGGGTGGTGCCGATACCGCACATGGGGTCAAAGACGAGGTCGCCGGGTTGGGTGTAGTGGCTGATGGCGTGGGCGGCGATGGCGGGCAGCATTTTCGCCGGGTGGGCGGTGCAGTCGGGATGGTAGCGGCCTTTGCGTTGGGCGGCGGGGGCTTTTTGGGCGGTGGTCCACACCGATAGCGGTGCGGGCGTGGACTGCGGTGCGGGGGTGGTGGAGTTATTGGTCATGGGATACCTCGCTGGTGTCGGTGGGGCTCGGGTGGATGGTCAGGCGGCCTGATTAAGCGCGGCGGTGGGGTGGCGGAGCTCGGGGTTGAGGAACACCGAGATGTCGAGATGCGCGGTGAGGTGGCGGCCGGCGGACTCGGTGGATTCCTCGGGGGCGGCGATGGTGTCGCCGTCGAGTGGAACGGCGACGATATGGGAGAGGTAGAGCAGGTCGGCGGCTTGGGCTGCGGCGACGATCGGGCCGGTGGGATCGATGAGGCGGCCGTGGGGGTCGTGGCTGTGGCGGGAAATCACCGCGAGGATTCCGCCTGCGCGAAGCTTCTCGGCTGCTCCGAAGGTCAATCGTGCGAGTGTGTCGGTGTCGGCGGGGGTGGGCATCGGGGGCAGCAGGCTGGCCACGATCAGATCAGCGGGATCCTCGGCGCGGGGAGTCACGAGCGGGCTCGCCGCGGTTTTACGGCTGCGCCGGGGAAGGCATCGGCGCAGTTCGGCTGACAGCGGTCCGAACACATGCGGTGCGAGGGATTCCTGGTGTGGAGTCAGCGCGGCGAGCAGGAAGAAGCCTTTCGGGTCCATGAATTCGCAGATGGCGCGTGCGAGCACCGGCAACGGTCCGTAACCGGTGGTGGCCAAGGGCGCGGGTCCGGCGTTCCAGATGCTGGTGGGAATCGGGGCCGAGGGTGCGGCGGGGCGGCGGCGACGGGGCTGGGTTTCGGTCATGAGAGACGCTCCTTCGAGGCGTACAGGAATTGCGCTTTCGTGACCGCAGTTGCTTGCAAACCCCCGTTTTGCGACAACCCATATCCCGCGAAATACCGACTCTCGGAGTGCGTGATTCTCGCAATTTGCGCGACCTATCACGCCTTTGGGAGTCAATTGCAAGCGGGCTCAGAAAGTTTTTTCTGCGAGTTTTTCAGGCGTCAATTTGCGAGGGATTCTCTTGAGGTGGTTAGTGCCCGGTTAGTGTTACCGCTCACACACAACACCTGGTAGAAGCTGGTTCTCGGGCTGAGTTCCATGCTGGAATGGCCCCGTCCCACGTGCGCTATGCGCGCTTAGTGGAGGTTGTTTGGTGGATTTCTCGTGTACTTTTGGTGGATTTTTGGTGGTGGTCATCGTGTGTCATCGCTGAGTCGATTTATTTCGTTCTCAACGAGGAGATGAGTGGCGATGGAACCACGAAATGGAATACCTGAATCACGCAAGTGCGTGAAGGTTGTTTCGTCGCTGATGGTGGTGCGATCGGCTTTCGAAGCGATTTCCGCCGATCCGGTTGGGTTGCCGCCGGAGTGTGTGATCGCGTTGGGCGGTCCGGTGGCGAGTTGGGGGCGGTTGCGGGAGGCGTTGTGTGAGCCCGGCTTGTCGTTGAAGTCGGTGGACACGGTCTGGGTGTGGCTGGTGCGCCGAGCCCGACAGGACTCCGGCGGCCAAGCCGCGCTGGTATGCGCGGGACTCGCGGTGCCGATGCTGACGCGCATGGCGAGGCGGGTCAGCGGGCCACGCCCCAGCCACGATGCCGACGCGCAGGTGCTCGTCGCGTTCCTGGCCGCGCTGGGCCGGGTGGATCTGGACCGGCGCGGGGTGTGGCCCCGGCTGCGGTGGGCGGCATGGGTCGGTGCCCGTGCATGGGTGACACGCGAAGCCAAGGCGGCGGCACCGACGATGGGCGTCGCCGCCGACGAGGGACCGCTCCGTCGCCGCGCGGAGTTGGTGGGCTCGGCGCAGCGAGGTCATCCCGAGCTGTTGCTGGCTCAGGCGGTGGCCGAGGGTGTGCTCACCGAAGACGCCGCGGGGTTGATCGCGGCAACTCGGCTCGGGGCACGGTCGCTGACCGCGGTGGCCGCCGAGTACGACATCCCCTACAAGCGGCTCGAGAAGCGCCGTTCCCGCGCCGAAGCGCACCTGGCGACCTGGCTGCGCCAGCGGCTGGCCGACCAGCACGACGATTCGTTGAGCGTGGTCGAGCGGCACGTGGTGGACACGATGTCGCGCGCTCGTACGGGCGGTGGAGCGCAGACCGATCTCGGGTCGGTGTCGCAAACGGGCGTGGTCGATGCAACTACCCGGAACGCGAGGACCACGAGGCTCCCCGCACGCCCGGCTCCTGTGGAGGTGAACCGCCGATGCGCGTAACCCGATCTTCTTCCCGCTTCGTGCTGCTGGACGGCAGGGCTCGTTCCGTCCGGTCTCGCACGCGCCTTGCCCGCATTGTGGTGTGTGCTCTCGCGTTCGGATGCGCGATGGCATACGCATCCGGATCGGCTGCCGCGCAGCCGGTCTCGGTACTCGCGGTTGCCCAGACGTTCCAAGAGGTCCTCGACAATCTGCGGAACTGGCTGATCGGGATCCTCGCAACGATCGCCACGGTCTGTCTGACCATCGGCGGCACCCGCTACCTGATCTGTTCCGGTGACCCCGGCGAGGTCGAGCGCGCCAAGGTCGCGCTCAAGGCCGCCTGCATCGGGTATGCGCTGGCGATGCTGGCTCCTCTGGTCGTCGCGGTGCTCAAGCAGATCGTGGGCGGCTGAGATGGCCCCCGCGAACCGCTCCGGCCCGTCGCTCGCCCGGCGTGCGCTGCTCGTGATGGCCGTTCTGGCGGCAATCACGGTGTGGGGCAGCGGAATCGGCGCGGCCCAACCCACCACCCCTCCCGCGCCGACCGTACCCGCGCCCACTACCCCGACAACATCGTCCCCGGTACCGGTACCGACCACCCCGACGACATCCGGGGTGCCCGCGCCCACACGCCCGCCCGGCATTCCCGGGGGATCAACAGGCTCCGGTGCTTCGAGCAGTGAGTGCGGAATCACCGAGCTCGACGCGTGCGTCATCAACGCCATCGACGGGTTCTTCCGAGCTTTGGTTGATTCGGCGCTCAACCCGTTGATGGAAGGGTTGTCGGGAACTCTGCTGTCCACCCCGGAGCCGGACACCTTGCCCCAGATCAAGGTGCTGTGGTTCTCGTCGTGGCAGCTGATGCTCGCCATGTACGGGCTCGTAGTCATCGCCGCCGGCATCCTGCTCATGACCCACGAGACTCTGCAAACCCGATGGGGCTGGCGCGAGATCCTGCCGCGCCTGGTGGCCGGGTTCCTCGCAGGCGCGATGAGCATGGTGATCGCCACCCAAGCGATCCGCTTCGCCAACAGCCTCGCCGCCGCCGTCGCCGGAGACGACGTGAACCCCACGACCGCCACCGCAGCATTCAAATCGATGCTGCAGGTCGGCGGACCCGTCACCGCGGCGAGTCTGTTCGTCCCCTTGCTGCTCACCGCACTGGTCATCGTGCTGGTGATCTTGCTGATCACCTATGTCATCCGTGTCGCGGTCACCGTCGTGCTCGTCGTGACCGCGCCCTTGGCGATGATGTGCTACGCCCTGCCCGCGACCGAGCCGATCGCGCGTTGGTGGTGGCGTGCGTTCTCCGCGTGCCTGGCCATCCAGGTTGTGCAATCGATGGTCTTGATCATCGGGCTGAAAGTCTTTCTCTCCCCAGATGGTTGGTGGTTCTTCGGTCCCACCAAGACCGGTTTCACCAACGTGATCGTCGCCCTGGCTATGGGCCTGATCCTGGTGAAGACCCCGTTCTGGTTGATGTCGGCGCTGAAGATCAGCCCCGGTCACGGCATGGTGTCGTCGGTAGTGCGGGCGTTCGTCATGTACAAGACGTTGGGCCTGATCAAAGGCGCTGGTAAGACCGCAGCTGCGTCGCCTCGCAAGGCCAAGCCTCAGCCGCCCACTCGCCCGGTCCCACCGCCCGCAAATCCGTACGCGAATGTGCGTTCCACTCGTAGCGGACAGTTGATGCTCCCGCTGTCGGGTGTGCATCGTGTGCCACCCGCGTCGGCACCGCCGCCCCCGATACCGAGCATGTGGCCTGGCCCGGTCGCTGCGTCCCAGGGCTCGCAGCTGATGCTGCCGCTGCCGCAATTCCACGGCGGAGTCAACCTCGGCCCCACCCCGCAGCTGGGCAGAAACGGCCAATACCGGCTGCCGATTCCGGTGCAGCGCGTCTCGAAACCGACTCCGCCGCAGTCGACTCCACCGGTCCCGAGGCCGCTGCCCGGCACGCGAGGCCCGCAGCCCAAACAGCTGGCCTTCGACTACACCATGCCTGCCGCACCGGATCCGTACGCCGGGAACCGTCCCACCCGCAGCGGCCAGTACCCGCTGCCGATCGAGGTGCGCCGCGTCCCGGCACCCCGCACCACCGCGGCGTCACCGCCCGCCCGAACGACCCCGCCGCCGACGTCCCCGGTTTCGCGTTCGGCGGGGCGGCAGTTGCATCTGCCTCTTCCTGATCTGCCTGTCCGTCGCCGTAATCGCCGCACTCCCAGGAGTTCGAAATGACTGTCACCGCACGCATTCCCGCCGATGTCGATCGCCGCGACAAGCTGATCGGCCCGTTCACCGCCCGCCAGCTCGCTATCGTCGCCGCCACCGGCCTCGGGCTGTACGCGGCCTGGCTGCTCACCCGCACCGTCATCGCACCGCCGGTCTTCGTCGCCGGGGCCGTCCCGGTCGGTGCGCTGGTCACCGGTCTGGTGCTCACCACCCGGGACGGCCTGTCCGGTGACCAGTTGCTGGTCGCCGCGATTCGTCACCGGCTGCGCCCGCACCGCCTCGTCGCCGCCCCACACGGGCTGTCGGCGGCCCCACGCTGGCTCACTGCCCGCGCCACCCACAAGCCGAAATCCACTGCACAGCAACCGATCACACCGCAGACGGCGCAGCTTCCGCAAGCGATGAGCGCCAGTGGCGAGGTCGGGATCGTCGATCTCGGCAAGGACGGGGTGGCGGCGGTCGCGCTCGCCGGAACCGTGAACCTGGCGCTGCGGACCCCAGCCGAGCAAGCCGCCTTGGTAGCTCAACTCGGCGGCTGGCTGCACACCTTGCGGCAGCCGGTGCAGATCCTCATCCGCGCCACTCGCCTGGATCTGACCGGCCGCATCACTGCGCTGCGCGACTCCGCTCGGGAGATGTCGCCGGAGCTGGCCGAGATCACCGGAGATCACGCGGCGTTCTTGAACGCGCTGGCGACCGGCGAGGATCTGCTGCACCGGCAGGTGCTGCTGGTCTGGCGCGAACCGCTGTCCAGAGCCGGTGCCGCCGCGCCGGGTTTGGCCGGACCCTCGGCACGCACGCTGGCGGGTTCGCTGCTGCCGGGCCGTCGCTGCGCGGCGCGGGAAGTCTCGGCCGCCGCGCGCCGTGCCGCCGAGACCCGGCTGCTGCGCCGCCTCGGTGAGGCCGCCGACATGCTGGCTCCGCTCGGCATCAGCGTCACCGCCCTCGATGACGCCCAGGCCACCGCGATCCTGGCCTCAGCCACCAACCCAGGCAGCCTGGTCCCGCATTCGGCCGACATCGCCGCCCCCGACGCCGTCATCACCAGCGACACCAGCCCGATCGGCGAGAACGGTGTCGAAGCCCTCGGAGACGAGGCCGCACATCATGGCTACGAGAAAGAGCGGCCTGCACGCCGGAAGTTGGTGCGTCGCATCCGCTTCGGTACGCAGTCGGCGTTCGCGCCGCAGTCGCTGACGGTGGGTGCTCGTCATATCGAGGTCGGCTCGGATTGGGTGAGCACGCTCGCGGTCACCGGTTATCCGCGCGAGGTGGCCGGCGGGTGGCTCGCTCCGCTGCTGGCCCACCCCGGCCGCGTCGATCTCGCCTTGCACATCGATCCGATCGACCCGACCACCGCCGCGAACAGGTTGCGCCGCCAGCAGGCTCGCTTGGAATCCTCGCGCCGTCACAACGCCACCTATGGGCTGCTCGCTGATGATGTGCTCGACGTCGCGGCCGAGGACGCCGCCGATCTGTCGGCGCGCGTGGCCCGCGGAGAGGGCCGCTTGTTTCGGGTCAGCCTGTATCTGAGCGTGCACGCGAACTCCGAAACCGAACTGGCTGAAGAGGTCGCCGCGGTGCGGGCGATGGCGGCGAGCCTGCTCATCGACACCAGCCACCTCACCTATCGAGCGGTGCCCGCCTGGACGGCGACCCTGCCGATCGGCGTGGATCCGGTGAAGGTGGGCCGCACCTTCGACACCGATGCGCTCGCGGCGGCGTTCCCGTTCACCTCCCCGCAGCTGCCGGTCGCCGACCCTGTCTCGGAGCATCGGCCCGAGGGCGTCCTCTACGGTCGCGACGCCGCCTCCGGGCTGGTGTTCTGGGATCGGTTCGCGGAGAACATCCACAACCACAATGCGGTGATCCTCGGCCGCTCCGGCGCGGGCAAGAGCTACCTGGTGAAATCGGAGCTGCTGCGCTCGCTGCAACGCGGCATCGAGGTCATCGTCATCGACCCCGAGGACGAATACCGGCGCCTGGCCGAAGCGGTCTCGGGCACCGTCCTGGCTCTGGGTGCGCCCGGTGTGCGGCTAAACCCGTTCGACCTGGGCCTGCACCTGCGTGCCGATGGCCGCCGCAGCGCCCCCGCCGACGCGTTGACGCGCCGGAAGCTGTTCCTGCACACCGTGATCCGGATCATTCTCGGGGAGCAGACGCCCGCGCAGCGCGCGGTGCTCGACACCGCGCTCACGGCGACCTATGCCGCTGTCGGGATCACCGAGGACCCCACCACCTGGACTCGTCCGGCGCCGACGTTGAGTGTGCTGGCCGAGCAGCTGCGCGCCTGTGGCAGCAGCATCGGTATCGAACTGGCGCAAGCACTCTCGCCGTTCGTGGCCGGAGGCGCCTTCGCCGGATTGATCGACGGCGACACCACCACCGCACCCGAGGGCGGCCTCGTGGTGTTCTCGCTGCGGGAGTTGCCTGATGAGCTGAAAACCCTTGGCACACTGCTGGCTTTGGACGTGACGTGGCGGCGGGTGTCGAACCCGGCGACTCGGGCTCCGCGCCTGGTCGTGGTGGACGAAGCGTGGTGGATGATCCAGCAGGACGCGGGCGGGGAGTTCCTCTTCCGTGCGGCGAAGGCGTTCCGCAAGTACTGGGCGGGTTTGACCGTGGCGACCCAGGACTGCGCGGACGTGCTGGCCACCGAGTTGGGGCGCGCGATCGTCGCCAACGCCGCAACTCAGATCCTGCTGCGCCAGGCCCCGCAAGCCATCGATGAGGTTGCCGGTGCGTTCGCGCTCTCCGACGGTGAGAAGCAGTTCCTGCTCTCGGCCGATCGGGGCCACGGTCTGTTGGCGGTGGGCATCGACCGCACCGTATTCGCCTCGCTGGCTTCCGATCTCGAGGATTCGCTGATCACGACGTCGCCGCAGCTGACCGCCCTGGGCGAAGACTGCGATACGGGCGTCGTGCTCGCAGGCGGTGACGACCCCGAGGTCCCGGTGCCCGACGCCGACCCGGCCGATGCGGATGCCGACGAGGACGCCGTGATCGTTCTCGATGAACCGGAAGCCGCTGCCTGATGTCCGCGCCGTCGAATCCGTCGATCCCCGACTTCGGCTGGCTCGGGCGGATACTCACCGATCCGAGCCGAGTAGGGGCATGGGTGAGCGAGCTGGCGCAGTGGCCGCTCGCGGGTGCTCGCCCGATCATGGCGGGCCTGCTCGTCACCGGTGTTCTCGCCGCGGACGTGGGCGTGCGACGGATTCGACGGGCACGCCTTGCAACCGGTGCGCGGCAGGTGCGGATCCTGTGCCCGCCGTTGGTGTCCCCGGAGGCGGCCGGAGTGTTGTGGGCGCATCTGGTCGGCCTGTTGCGCCCACGCTGGAAGCGGCTGCTGTGCGGGCAACCGCATCTGAGCTTCGAATACCAGATCACCGGCGGCGAGGGAGTCACGCTCAGCCTGTGGGTGCCCGCCGCGATCCCGCCGGGCCTGATCGAGCGCGCCGTCGCCTCGGCGTGGCCGGGCGCTCGCACCGACACTCGCGAGGTCGCCGACCTGCCGTTGTCCATTCCGGCCGCCGGGTTCGTGTGGGTCCTTGTCGGGGGCAAACTCCGGCTGGGGCGCCCCGAGGGGTTGCCCATCCGCAGCGACTACGACGGCGGGGACATCGCACGCGAATTGCTCACCGCCGCCGCCGATCTCGATCCCGGCCAATCGGTCTGCGTGCAGATCCTGGCGCGGCCCGTCACCGGCGGGCGAGTGCGGCGCGCGCTGACCGGTGGCCGGACCGGAGTCGCCGCCTTCGCGGCGCGGGTGGTGCGAGGTGTGTTGCGCGAGGCGCTCGATTTCCTCACCCCTGGTGTGGGCACGCGCCGATCCCGATACCCGGGCGAGGCGTCTGACGATCGCCATGCGCGTATGGAGGACACCGCGCACGCACGAGCGACGATCACCAAAGTCCGTGGCGGACACTACGAAACGCTCATCCGCTACGCCGCCGCCGTCACCGTGCCCGCGCACGCCAACCGCGAATCATTCTCGGCGGCAACGGTGGTCGCACGAGGCCGTGCACACGCGATGGCGGCGGTGTTCGGGGCGTGTGCCGATCACAACTATTACCGCCGCCGCTATCACCTGCGCCTGGCTCCCGCGTTGTTCGGGCGGTGGCTCGGGCGCGGAGACCTGTTGTCGGTGCCGGAATTGGCGGGGATCGCGCATCTTCCCTTCGATGCGTCGGTGCCGGGCCTGGAGCGCGCGGGTGCTGCCGCCGTGGCCCCGTCGGTCGCGATCCCGGCTGGTGGCGCGCACACCAAGCTGCTCGGTGTCGCCGATACCGGCACCGGCCGCCCAGTGGCGCTGCCGGTGGCCGACGCCCGCCATCACCTGCAGGTCATCGGCGCGACCGGTGTCGGCAAATCCACCCTGCTCGCGCATCTGATCCTCGATGACGCCGAGGCCGGACGCGGGCAGGTGGTGATCGATCCCAAAGGCGACCTCATCACTGACGTTCTGATCCGGCTGCCGCGCCGCCTTGCGGACAAAGTGGTGCTCTTCGACGCCGACTCGAAACGTCGTCCGCCGTGCATCAATCCGCTCGACGCCACCGCCGAGGGCTTGGATTTGGCGGTGGAGAACCTGGTGGCGATCTTCTCCCGCATCTACGCCCGCTGGTGGGGGCCGAGAACGGACGACGTCCTGCGCGCGTCCTTGCGGACTCTGTGCGTGCGGCCCGGCACCCCCACCTTGGTGGACCTGGTGAAGCTGCTGACCGGGGAAGCCAACCTCGAGCGGATCGCCCGCGAGGTCACCGATCCGGTATTGCGCGGATTCTGGGCTTCCTATGCCGGACTATCGGAAGCCGGGCGTGCACAGATCGTCGCGCCTCTGCTCAACAAGCTCCGCGCCTTCCTCCTGAGACCTTTTGTGCGTGAGGCGATCGCGGCCGGCCAATCCACCCTCGACCTCGCCGACGTGCTCGACCACGGCGCCATCTGCCTAGCCCGTCTACCCAAGGGCGTCCTAGGCGAGGAAACTACGCGCCTGGTCGGGTCGCTGCTGGTGGCCCGCACCTGGCAGGCCACCACCGCCCGCGCCAGCCTCACCCCGTCGGCTCGCCCCGACGCGTCGCTGGTCTTGGATGAGGCACAGAACTTCCTGCACATGGCGACCTCGATCGAGGACATGCTCGCCGAAGCCCGCGGCCTGCACCTGTCCCTCGTGCTGGCGCATCAGAACCTCGGCCAGCTCCCGCGCGAGCTGCGCGAAGGCATCTCCGCCAACGCGAGAAACAAAATTATCTTCTCCGCCTCCCCCGAAGATGCCCGTGACCTGGCGCGGCACACCAGTCCCGTGCTCGGTGAACACGACCTGACCCACCTCGACGCCCACCATGCCGCCGCTCGGCTGCTCGTGCGTGGGCAACAGAGCCCACCGTTCACCTTCACCACCCGCGCCTTGCCCGACCCCGTTCCCGGGCGCGCCCGCGAGATCCGCACCGCCACCCATACGGTCCTCGAGAAGTCCACCCCGCCTGCAGGTCCGGTTACCAAGCCGACCGATTCCTCACCACCGGAATGCGATCCGCGTCTGTCGTAACCACGCTACTGCGCACATGCTCTCGAACCGACTGCGCCACAACCTCTTTCGCCGACTCTCCAGGAGCTCCGTGATGATTCCCGACCCGACTTACCAGCCATCACTACGCAACCCGTCGCGGGCACTGGCGCATGCTCAGCTCGCCGAGCGGTTGACCGAACGTGACCGCTGGATGCTGCGCATGTGCCACGAACATCGTGTGCTGACCACCGGCCAGTTCACCGCGCTGGCGTTCTCCTCGATCGGCTTCGCGCGCCGCCGCCTGGCCCAACTGCACCGCTACGGCGCGCTCGAGAAGTTCCGGCCCCTGCGCACAAGCGGCAGCGCCCCCGCCCACTGGGTCCTCGGCCCCGCCGGTGCCGCCGTCCTGGCGGCCGAGGCCGGGGTGGAGGTCCACGACATCGGATACCGGCCCTATCGGGCGCTCGCGATCGCCCACAGCCTGCACCTGGCCCACACCCTCGGCGTCGTCGAATGGTTCACCACCCTCGCCACCACCTCCGGCACCAACGGCGCGGCCCTGCTGGCATGGTGGTCCGAGCACCGCTGCCGCGCCCTCTGGGGTGATCTGGCCCGCCCCGACGGGTACGGCCGCTACGCCCGCGGCGGGACCGCTCTCGACTTCTTCCTCGAATACGACCTCGGCACCATGGCACTGTCCACGGTCGCGGCGAAACTGCACGGCTACGCCGAACTCGCCCGCACCAGCGCGGTCGTCACCCCCGTTCTGCTGTGGCTGCCCACCACTGCCCGGGAGGTTGGTGCGCGAAAAGCGTTGCACGACACCTGGGCCGGGCTGGCCGACCCCGATGCGGTACCGGTCGCCACCGCCGCTGCCGATCTTCTCGACCCCGCCCGTTCGAACCCTGCACAGAGGGTCTGGCTGCCGCTGAATGCCACGGGAGGTGAGCGTGTGAGTTTGGATCGGCTCACCGCGAGCTGGCCGCGTGTCACCCCCGCCCCCGCGACCGTGCCGACCCCACCGGCGAGCCGTCACGCGGTGCTGTCCCCGCCGCCACCGCTGCCACCAGCACAGGCGGGTGATCGGTGATGTGGACCAAGGTGCTCGCCGCGGGCGGGGTGAGCATGGTGTTCGCTTCGGTCGTAATCGCGGCGGTGGTCACGACCGTCGTGGTGGCCGACCACGCCACCGTCACCGCCCCGCGTTCGGGTACCGGGAGCGCACCGAGCCCCGAGGCTGTCTCCGACATCCCCGCCAGCATGCTGGTGCTCTACCAGCGCGGAGCCACCGCGTGTCCCGGTTTGGACTGGAGTGTGCTCGCCGGAATCGGCAAGATCGAGACCGACCACGGCCGCTCCACCCTGCCCGGTGTCAGTTCCGGGGAGAACTTCGCCGGAGCTGGCGGTCCGATGCAATTCCTGGCTCCCACTTTCGATTCCGTGGTCTCGCGCCACCCGATGCCGGCCGACGGGGCGAGTCCGCCCTCGCGCTACAACCCCGTCGACGCGGTGTATGCCGCCGCTTACTACCTGTGCGACTCCGGCGCACCCGAAGACCTGTACTCGGCGATCTTCGCCTACAACCACGCCGACTGGTACGTCGCCCAGGTCCTCGACCAAGCCGCCGCGTACCGCACCCAAACCCCTACCGGCACAGGCGATTGCGCCACTGTACAAGGCAACGACCGCGCCTCGGTCGTCCTCGCGTTCGCGTGCGCCCAACTCGGCCAGCCCTACGTCTGGGGTGGCGACGGCCCGCAGGTCAACGGCGGCTGGGACTGCTCAGGCTTGACCAAAGCCGCCTACGCCGCCACCGGAATCACCCTGCCCCGCACCGCTGCCGAGCAATACCACGCCGGACCGGTGATATCCGAAAGTGCCTTACGTCCAGGCGATCTCGTCTACTACGGCACCGAAAGCAATATTCACCACGTCGGGCTGTACCTGGGAGGCGGGAAGATCGTCAACGCCCCGACCTTCGGTGTCCCCGTGCGGATCCAAGACCTGCATTACGAGGGTGACGACTACTTCGGCGCGACCTCGCCGCTGTCGGTAACCAGCGCGACCCCTGCCGATACCACCCCGTGAATTCCCTACGCGACCAATCTTCTTCGAAAGGTCTCGACCGATGGCGAAACGCATACGCAAGACCCTCAGCGCACTCGCGGACTTCAGCTACCTCACACCAGGCAGCCGAATGTTCACCCCCTGCCTCGAACAAGTCGAGATACCCCTCGCCACCCCCAGAACCTGCACCCACGAGGACACCCTCTGCCCCGAATGCGCCGAGCAATGGCGAGCCGATCACCTGTTCTGCGAACGACTTCCCTGGGAACGCCGCCAGCGCCCCGAGTGAGCGTGCCCCGACGCAATACACCACACCGATTCGGCGACACCGCACCCGCTCGCAATTCGATTCCGGCGCGCAATCACCACCGAAACCCATTCGGCGATCAATTCACCCGCTCCGGTCCGGTGGCCACCGGACCGAAATACCCCGAATACGCTGCGCTGCAATCCCGTACAACCGTCTTGTTTCCAATTCCGCTTGACATCACCGCATGTACGGAGCGTCCATGGTCGTGTCACCCGCGCACCCCGGCAGCGCACCGGGCGGAGTGATACGTCCCGGCCGGGACATGACACCCGATTTTCCGATTGCGAAACCAATTTCGAAAGGGAGCGTCATGCCCACCGACACCACCGCAACGCCCGCGACCACCGCCCGCACCACGTCCGAAGACGCGCTGTGGTCCGCGCTGGAAGCGAACCCGAACTCCACCACCAACGAGCTCGCCCAGGCCAGCGCGGTCGCCAAGTCCAGCGCCCGCAAGATCCTCGCCGGATGGGCTGCCGACGGACTCGTCACCCGCGACAACACCGGCACCGATTCCACATTCCGGTGGAAGATCGCCGACACCGAAGCGGCCGAATCGACGGTCGAAACCGACTCTGTCGCAGCGGAGTCCGCAGCTGTGGAGGAAGCCGCACCGGCCGCCGCCGACACCGAGACCACAGCCGACCCCGAGGCCGACCCGGCCGCGGATCTCGAACCCGACGCCGTCTCGGCGGACGCCGCGCCCGAGCAGACCGACGAGCAACCGGTCGACGAGGCAGCCCAGGCCGGTGACGCCGCCGCGCCCACGCCCGGGTTGTGCCCGACCTGCGGGCGAAAAATGCCCAAACCCCAAGGCTCTCAGCCCGGCGCGCTGCGTGGATTGGTCGAGGACTGGCTGCGCGAGCACCCCGACCAGGAAGCCACCCCCGGGCAAATCTCCAAGGAGCTCAACCGCTCCTCCGGCGCGATCGTCAACGCCCTGTTCGCCCTGGTCGGCAAGGGCGTCGCGGTCGAGACCTGCGAACGCCCCCACAAGTTCAAGCTCCACCCCGACAAGAAGGCCGAACAGGAAGCCGAGCAGACGGCCGACCAGGAGAACTAGCCGCGCCGCACCCTCCTGGTGCCCGGTGTCCCGGACCCCGCGTTCCGAGCCACCGGGCACCCGCTCGTCCACCCCCCGGCACACGCGCGTCGGTGCCGCGAAAATACTTTGCTTTCCGATGTCGAAAAACACCCCCGCAGAAGCCACTTCCGTGCGCGAGGGCCATCCGGCCCCGCGCACGGTTCGACTTCTCCGGAGGCAAACCCCATGCGTACCCACCGCACCCGCTCCTACCGCCCCGCCACACCACCCCGCCGTCGCGGGCGGGCACCGGCCCGAATCACCGCCGCCACCACCGTCACGGCCCTGCTAGCGGCCACCGTGACCGCCGCCGCGATCGCGACCGGCACCGCCACCGCCGCCCCGGCATGCGCACCAGTCACCGCGATCCTGGTCCCCGGCACCGGCGAAACCAACGCCACCGCCAACCCCGCCCAACCGGTCGGCCTACTGGCCCCCCTCGGCAACGGCCTGGCCGCCCGCTACGGCGGCGACATCGACATCCGCTATCTGCCCTACCCCGCCGCCGCAGCCCCCTACGCGAGCTCGGAAACCGCAGGCGTGCACGCGCTCTCGGATCTGGTCGGCGGACTATGTTCCCAGACAAGGGTTGTGTTGACCGGCTACTCCCAGGGCGCCGACGTCGCAGGCGATGTCGCCTCCGCCATCGGCACCGGGTCCGGCACGATCGCGGCCTCCCGGGTGGCAGCGGTTGCGTTGCTCGCCGACCCACGCCGCGACGCCGCTACCCCGCAACTGGGCACCACCACCGCCGGGCAGGGCGTGTCCGGACCCCGCGCTGCGGGGTTCGGCGCGCTCACCAATCGAGTCCGCACCGTCTGCGCTTCCGGGGATCTGTACTGCGCGACCTCGCAAGAGTCCTCGCCGGCATGGACCGCGCTCGGACGGGCCTTCACCGGCGAAGGCAGCGACACCTCGGCCGCGGTGAGCACCACCTCGTCCGGCGGCGAGATCGATGCCGGCAGTGTCGCCCAGCAGGTCGTCCTCGTGGCCAGCGGGCTGGCCTCGTTCGCCTCTGGCGTCCCGACTCTGCTGAATGACCTCGCGGCACTGCCCGGAGCGGTCCTGGCCGGCAATATCCCCGAGGCACACCGACTCTCCGGCGCGATCAACCAGGCTTTCAGCCCTCTCGTACAACTCGCCGACAAGGCCGACCTCGCACTGGTCGCCCACGCCCTGGAGCTGGCCGCCCCGATGGACACCTCCGGCACCACCGCCATCGCGGCACAAATCGTCGCCATCCTGGCACGCACCGACCTGGCCCGCGTCGCCACCGACATCGGCACCGCGCAAGAAATCGCCTGGCGAGCCACCGAGAAACTCGCCACCGGTGACATCCTCGGCGCGGGAATCGAACTCGTCGGCATGGTGCCCGTAGCCGCCGACCTCGCCGCCACCGCCGCCGCCGCACTCACCGGCACCAGCAGCTCGGGCTCGTCCCTGGCCTCGTCACTGACCAACAACCCCGACACCAGCAACATGCTCTCGGATCTGGCACGCCAGGGCGCTGACGCAGCACAGTTCTACACCTCCGGAATCCACCAGACCGGCTACACCACCTTCCTGCCCACCGTTCTCGACTGGATCACCATCCAGATCGACCGCACCGAGTGAAATAGGCGGAACACCGGAGACGCGGCTTCGGACCGACTGTCATTTGGTTGGTCCGAAGCCGCGCACTATGCGGCAGTGGCGTACGTTTGCGCCGCAGCCGTTCTCGCCGTCCCAGCTACGCTGAGCACACTCCTGCGCCAACTACCAGGCAGACGGCGCCAAGACATGCAGCACCCGCAGGATTTTCTGGAACCACTGCCACCCCCGCCCGGGGGCGCCTTGGGGATTCATCGTGAAGCTGTCCGCGGGTGATCGGTCGGCCTGCTCGCTCGGCTGGGCATTCACTCGCCATCGGCTCCTTCTGCTGTTCCTTGCAACCGTCACCGTACTGTGTCTGTATCGGCTACAAGGGGCCGGAGCACACCGCTCGATGATCGCCCCGGTACATCAACCGGCCGCAGCCTTCTCACACACTTCGTTTCCGTAGTGCCAGCCAGCACTGCGCGATCGGACCTTTGGACTGCACGGAATTCGGCTTCTTAGAGCACTCTAGTCGACTGAAGCTAGCGCGCGATCCCGGACGGACGCTGTGCCGAGAGGGCAGATTCACCGGCCAGGTTCGGACCACGCTCGCAGCTACGCCGAGCCGAATAGCGCACGACGAGAATAAGGGCAGTGCGCCAGTAATGTAGAAGCAACTGAAACCGATGCGGTTCGGACTACCTGAGCATCGGTAGTCCGAACCGCGCATCATGCGGCTGGTACGGGATATTGTTGCGGCGCAACTGAATTCCCAACTACGGGGCTGCGAGGCGTGTAACACGCGCAGCATCAGGGGGCAGCATCAACAGCAGTGCCCCCCGCGAGCAAGCCGACACCCGGTTACCGCAACAACCTATTCGGACGAGGCACTAGCATGTCTGAAGCCAGCTGTAGCGCAGCCGATAGCCAGCTGGATGCGGGAGCCAGGGGGAACGCCGTTGTCGAGCACCAGCACGTCACAGCACACGCAACCAACGAATGGGCACGCCGGGCAGCCGATGAATGTCGAGCAGTTGTTTGAGATCAGGCGTCAGGTTCGGAAGGATGTGCGTCGGCGACTCGCCTCCCTGGTGATTGTCGTCGTGGTCCTCATCGGCTACTTCGCGTACATGGCTTGGCTTTCACTGCCCGATGCTCGACGCCAGGGTGTCGAGCCTCTCGATTTCGGAACATGGATGCCGCAGCTGCGCGACGTCCTCGTTGGGCGGATTACCGCAGAGCAGGCGCTGGCCGTCGTGTTGGCGATGCTCGGGTTGAACGCGACAATCAATGTGGCGCTGGCCATCCCCCAGTCCGTCGCGGACGTGCGCGATCAAGTCGCGGTCAGCGAGTGGCGGAACTGGCTTTCGAACGTGGCGATGCTCGCCGCTGCGATCGCAGTCCTCGCAGGAATCGCAGCGTGGCTCGGCCCTACCGTCAAGAGCACCTCGCTCATTTCGGCTTTCGCCGATGGCGGCGCGTTGCTGTGCGTTGGGCTGATGATCAGCATCGTTCAAGCTGCGAGCAACGCGGCCGAACGGGAGATGGATCGTGGCCAGGCCCGCAACGAACTGGCGAAGCTGGCGGCCCGGCGACACCTCCTGCCGGTGGAGTTCCGCGTAGCGCACCCTCCAGCGCCGTCTGGCCCAGCAAGGCTCGGCGGCATGGTCGGCCGCTTCCTGTTGGTGGTCGCATTCACCGCCGCCGTCGCAACTACCGTGGTCTTCGGCGTGGCCTACTTCCATCACGGGAAAGTGCTGACCTCCAACCCGTTGTGGATATTTGGGGTCAACACGGCGTTGAGCGCGGTGGCCACGAGCGTGGCTGGGTTCTGCTCATTCAATCGGTGGACTTCGTTTCGAACCAACCACCCGATACTTCGCGTATACGTTCTGAGTTGGGTTCTTCGGCTAGCCTACGTTTTCGCGGCTTGGCAGACAGCCAGCTCATTGCCGCTAACAACCTCTGTTTCCGCCGCCGTTCGGTGAATGTTCGGCATCCTGCTGATCGCACCGGTTCTGGTGGTGTGGATCGCTGTCGGTTGGACCCGAAAGCATCGGAAGCCGAAGCCACTGCGCTGGCTGGCCTGGCCCATGTGGACGGCAATATCCGTGTCGTTGGAGCGGCGGAAATCGTTGAGGGAGAGCAGGACCTGACCCGCTTCGTCCGATCCTCCCAATGGGAGCAACCGATCGGCAGGGTGCCCGATACCCTTGCGGCGTTGGCCGTCCGCGCCGACACCTCATTCGTCGTCCCTGATCCCGCCGGATCGCTGACCCTTGAACATGCACTAGCCGATCGGGATCGGCGTGGTGGTTGAAGTCGTCGGATGTGTCACACGGTGGTGGTAGATCTGGGTGGTGGTCGGTCAACTGCCCGTCGAAGAACAGCTGGGCGTCTTTCGAGAGGCGCTCGCGCGCACCGAGGTTCTGATGGAGGTCCTGGCGCGGTCGGCGGCGCTGGCGCTGCCCGGTTGGTACCTGACAGCAGGTTGCGTAGTCCAGACGATCTGGAACACCGTTACCCGCCGGGCTCCCGGCAGCGGTATCAAGGACTATGACCTGTTCTACTTCGACGGCACCGACCTGTCGTGGGAAGCCGAGGACGCGGTAATCCGGTCGGCGAGGTCCGTCTTCGCCGACCTGCCGGCCGAGGTAGAAGTCCGCAATGAGGCGCGCGTGCATCTCTGGTACGAGAGCAAGTTCGGCTTACCCTGCCCTGCCTACACCTGTACCGAGGATGCGATCGACTCTTTCGCTGCCACCACCTGCAGCCTGGGCGTTCGTGTCGAACCGGGTGGGCGGTGGCGCGTGTACGCCCCGCACGGGTTTTCGGATGTCTTCAACCTCGTCGTCCGCCCGAACCCGGTCCTCGCACCGCAGGCTGTGTATGAAGCCAAGGCGAGCCGCTGGCTTGCTCATTGGCCCGAATTGACCGTCCTGCCGTGGCCGACAACAACACCGCAGACCGCCGACCGGCCGCCTCGGCGGCGAGCATGATGCAGGAAGCGTCAGTACATTACTGAGGTTCGGCAGACTCGAACCATGTCGGCGATTTCCCCTGCGCCGCAAGGGAGTTTGGCATGCTTAGGGGTCATGATCAGCGTCCTCGTTGCAGTCGTCGGCGTAGTGGGTACCGCGCTCGGAGCCTCGCTCACGGCCATCATCTCAGCCCATACCGAGAACCGTCGACAGGCCGCGTTGGAACGGCAGCAGGCGCGGCAAGAGTTGACTCACCGCGGCAATCAGATTCTCGAAGTGCGAGTTGAACATCTGCGGTGGCGCCGCGAGCGCCGCCAGTCTGCCTACCTTGACTTCCTCGAGGCCCTCGCCGCCGCCGACCGGGCCAATCAGCAATACTTTCGCGATCGTCGCGCCGCCGCCGATCCGATACCCGCCCAGGAGGTCCGAGTCGCCGAAATCCGGCAGCTGTTCAAGGATGCCGAACAACGCGGCAACAGAGTCTTACTCGAAGGGCCGACCGCGGTGGCCGAGGCCGCCTCCAAACTGATTGAGGTCCAAGGCGTTCTGATCCGGGAAGTACAAGCCTTCGGGCAAGCACAAGCAGCCTCGTCCGACGATGCTCATCAGCGGGCCGGCACAGCCGAAGCGACCGGACTCACCTACTTGGTCGCGCACCGCGAGTTCATCGACGCGGCACGCGCGGCATTGGACGAGGTCATAGACGCAAGCTGATTCCGGCAACGGTCGCCGTGCGAAACACCCCGAATACGGTCGGGGAAGGTCGTAGTTCGCGGGAACGGCATCGGTCGGAATGTGCGGCGGACGCGCCCGGGGGCGCGGACCGTACGCGCGATCGGCGGCCCGCCGGGCCGTCGAACCGGGCCGGGGTGCCCCCGACGCCCGGACCACCGGGAATGGCCCTACAGACACGAAAACGGTGCGGCGGGTGTGATATTCGCTGTCACGCCCGCCGCACCGTTTCGATTCGGGTTCGGCCCAGGTCACCCGCCGGGGCGGGTGACCTGTACCGGTGCCTACATGCCGATCTCGGGTTCGTGACCGCAGGGCATGGCGTCGCGCAGTGCGCCCGTCACGCCGCCGTTCAGGATTTCCAGGCTGCCGGGCGCGGTGCCGACCACGACGCGGACCGCGCCGAAACTGTAGGCAGGCAACTCGTCCTCGGTCAGCAGCGCCAGCCTCGGGGTCTGCATCGTGCCGGAGACGTGCACCACGGGATAGAGGCCGTCGGCGTTGCGCTGAAAGACCGCGTAGTGGTCGCGGGTCGTGAGGTTGCGGGCCTCGTAGATCGCGGGTGGCTTCATCATGGGGGGCTCCTCAATTGGGGGTGGTCCGGGGGGCCGGGGCGCGGGTGCAACTCCGCCTGCGCCTCGGCTGGATCGGTGGGCAGGTAGTGCTATTGCGTTGGTGCGGCAGGGTTTTCGGCGGCTGGGGCGTCGGATGATTCGGCGGGGTATCGCCAGCGGTAGCCGCACCGGGTATCGATCACCGTGACCGGGCCGCTGCGCAATGGCACGGTGGGGCCGTCGTAGGCGCGCAGGACCGTGTCGGCGGGCATGGCGTCGAACCGTTCGGCGGCGCGGCAGCACCCGCCATCGGTGGGGGTGGCGGGGCAATAGCAGGCGCGGGCGCTGCCGCACAGGCCGCACACGCGGCGGCAGTCGCTGACACCGTGAGCCAGGCAGGTGAACACCACCGCCAGCCCGCCCTCCCCGACGGTGACCTCGATCGCGTGATGGTGCGGCGCGACCACGACTTCGCCGGTGTCGGCATAGAGGCGGGTGTCGTCGGTGAAGGTGACGATGTAGCCCTCGAGGTGGTCGGCGTTGTCGGGGTCGTACTGCGGGCGAATGTTGGTGATGTACTCGTCGCCGAACCGGTCACCGATCCGCAGCGCGTCGGCGGGCACCGGGGTGCCGATCTCGTATCGAGCCATGACACGAACCTCCTACTTATTCCAATGGGTGTGATCGAAAAGGTCGGGGCTATTCGGTGGGGGTGGTGGCGGTGTCGGGCAGTAAGCCGACCGTGACGACCAACTCGCCGAAGTCGGCCAGTGCGCGTCGCGCGGTGTCGAGTTCGTGCAATTCGTCGGGGTGCGGCACGTCGGTCGGGACGCGCCCGAACCCGATCTCGGTGGCGATCTCCTGCAACCGCGCGGCCAACGCGAGCGCGTGGTCGCGGGTGACGCGGCGGCGCTCGGACAGGGTGCGGGTCGCCGTATCGCGTTGCGCGGCAACGAAGGCCGCCATGCGCGCGTCGTAGTCGCCACCGGGAGCGGCGGGTGTGAGACGCCACGGCGAGACCACCCAGCGGGTGTGCCGCCCGGCCCATTCCACGACGCACGCCGCGATCCCGTCTTCGCTGTCCACACACACCACCCGCCCGTGTAGGGCCGGGTTCGTGCTCCAGGTCACCGGGTCCCCGGCGCGGATCGGGCACGCGACACCGAACACGGGATCGGCGGGTTCGGGGTGTCCGGTCGCGGCGGTGGCGGATGTCTCGATGTCGGTCATTTCGGTTACCTCCCAAGGGTTTTGCGGTGGTCGGGACGCCCGCCGGGAATGGGGCGGGCGGGGTCGGGATGGCGGGTGCCCGTGCGCGGGTACCCGCCGCCCGCCGGTGCTCACGGGTGCGCGGCGTTGGCCATCGCTGCGGCCAATCGACGGCCGCCGCCGGTCCGGTCGTAGAACACGAGGTGATCCCATTCCCATTGCGCGGCGCACGAGGCGCACATGGTGACGCCGTGGTTACAGGTGACGGGGTTCTTCGCCAATACCCGGCTCGGTGCGTCCGGGGCATCGCGCAGCCGTACCAGCACGTAGGCGTTCCCCGACAAGATCGCGTCGGGTTTGATCGCGCCCTCGGCGTCATGGGTCGCGTTGTCCTTCATCACGACACCGCGCGCGGGATGCGTGGACGAGGCGGGGTGTCCGGGAGCGGGAGTTCGGTCGGTCATGGCGATCTCCTCGGTTCGGTTGTGCCGGTAGATATTTCGGGTGTCTCCGGTGGGCGCGCGGTGGCGCGCCCACCGGGGGAAGGGTCAGGCGGCGGCGGTGTTCGGGGTGCGGGTGCGGCGCGCCCGTGCGGGGGCGGCGGAGGCGGGGGTGTCCGTCGCCTTCGCCTTCTTGGCGGCGGGCTTGGCCTTGTCGGTTGCCGGAGCCTTGGTCTTGCCCGCACCTGTGGTCTTGGTGGGGGTGGGGGCCTTACCCGTGCCGTTGGCCTTGTCGGTGGCGGTCTTGGCGGCGGCACGCTTGGCGGGCGGTCGCGCCGTCGTGGGTGCGTCGGCCGGGGCCGCCTTCTTGCGGGTGGCGGCGGCCTTGGGCTTGCCGGTGGTGGGTTCGGCGACGGGCGTGGGGGTGTCGATGGGGGCCGCGTCCTGTGCCCGGATGGGGGCCGGGGCGGGGATGTCGGCGGAGGCGGGTGTGATCACACGGGGCGCGGGTTCGATCGCGGCGGGCTCGGCGGTCGGCGCGGGCAGGGCCGGGCTGACAGGCACGGCCGGGGCCGTGGTTTGCGACGCGGCGGCCTTCGCGGCGGCGAAGACACGGGCGGCGGCGCGCACGGCGGCGGCGGTGATGAACACCAGGGCGGCGGCGGTGATCACCAACGCGAAGACGGTGTGCGTCATGGTGGCTTTCGCGGCGGCCAGGGCGGGGGCGCGCCGCATGGCGGCCACGGCGCGGCGGGCGGGTGCGCCGAACCGGCGGCGTGTGGCCCCGGCCGTGGTGGCCGGGCGGGGCACCGCGACGGCGGCGGCCCGTGCGGGCGTCGGGCGGCGGCGGGGCGCGGTGGCCGGGGCCGGGGTGGTGGCCGTGGCGGCGTGCGCAGTGTCGGCGGTGGCGCGGTAGCGGCGGGGCGCGGCTTGGGTCTGTACGGCGTTGCCGTCGCGTACCAACACCTCGAGGGCGTTGCCGATCGCGCCCGATGAACGGCCGGTGATTTTCGCGATATCGCGGGGGCCGTATTCGGTGTCGGGATTAGTGGCCAATACTTGCGCGACCATGCGCCGCAGCTCGCCGTTGCCCAATCGCGGGGTGGTGTTCGTGGTCATTTCGGGACTCCTTTTCGGAATGATCGAATTCCGTTCGCGTCCGCTACACATTCGGATCGTCGCATAGTGCGGGCGGGGCCGTGATTCGAATTGGATCGGGGTGACGATTTCCCCGGGGTGCCATTCGAAGCTAGCTCGACTCGACCGCGAAATTCAACCGATCGCGACAACTTTTTTCGACCAATCTCCGCAGGTCAGGACCTTGAACCGGGCAAGCAAGGAATGAAATGCAACCCTCGGCCGGCATGAGCAGCGACCGACCGACGAGGCATGAGCCGAAAAATGAAAAGAAGAGGCCGGGGAGAATTCGGAAGAATTCGACAGACCTATCACACACGGCGCGGACACGCGAGGAAGAGCGGCGACCGCGCCCCGGCCGCCCCGCCCGATGTCATCCTTCTCCTACCGGGGGTAGGGACCCTGGGCGGCTCGGCGGCAGGAAACAGGCCCGCCACCTGGCGGTATGCCCTGGCGTGGGGGTGTTGCCTTGATGAACACCCCGAAAAACACCCCGAACGCCACCCCGAAAAACACCCGGAAAAGAACGTGCTTGGTCTCGCAGACCACCGCTTCGCCGCGCCGCCGGTCGATCCGACGAGGAGCAGGTACTCCACCGAGATCCGGCAACCCTCGAATGGAGAGACGATCAAATTCCGGAAAATCCGAGCTATATACGGAAGGTGCACAATCGATCGGTATCCGTTAAACCGTGATCGCCAATAAATTCTGCACTACATCATACCGTCGGATGATCGGATTCGGGGCGGCCAATATCAGTATCCGACTACTAACACGAACTCATTGATGCGGCATGATTCACTGCCGCCCATACTCCCCATCTTTCCTTGTGCTCGGAAAGCTGATTCGATTGTCGGTTACCGCGCCTGCGCTTCCGGTGCGCGGTCCGCGTCTGAAATATGCACGCCCGCTTGTTTCGGTTCCTATTGTCGGCTTCTTTGTTTCTTTTCGATGTTGCGTATGCGTGTGCGTTTCGGGTGGAGTTGTAGTGCGATGTCGCGGGTTTCTCGGCTGGGTTTTTCGCCGATGTCGGCCAGGCGGTGGGTGAGCAGGGCGAGGGTGTCGGCGATGGCGTGGTGTTCGCCGAGGCGGGCGTGCAGGCGCATCATGTCGTGGTAGAGGTACTCGTTGTGTGGGGCAATGCCCACGGCGATGCGGAGCAGGCGCAAGGTGGCGCGGGGATCGTCGATGACGAGGATCTGCGCGAGCGCGCCGACCGCGGCAAGGGCTTCCTGGCGAGCATGCTGACGGATCGGTTCGAGCCAGTCGGCCTCGAGGTCGCAGGCCAGTGTCCCGGCCGCGGCGAGACCGATAGTGCGCTCGCAGGCGTCGCGGCGCTCGGTGTCGGTGGCGGCTCGCTGAAGGCTGGCGAGGGCGTCGGTGAACGCGGTGTAGTCCACCGCCACTCGTGTCGAGTCGAGGCGGTAGCGGCCTGAGTCGCTGAGCACGATCTCGACGGCGGTACCGCCGCTGGCGTCGGCGAAGGCGGTGCGGAGGCGGCCGAGCGCGGTGTGCAGGGCGTTGGTCGGCCGGTTCGGGCACCGCTGACGCCACATGGTGTCGATCAGTTGTGCGCGGGTCAGCCCTTCCGGGTGCAGGGCCAGCAGTGCCAGCAGTTCACGACTGCGCCGCTGCAACGGCACAGTGATCTCCGCTCCGGGTGCGGACTGCTCCACAGCCGCCCGAGATGCCCGCCACGTCACCCGCAGCGGCCCGAAAAGCTCGACGGTGACCATCGGGGCCGGGTCGGCGGGCTCGGCCGCCAGCGGCGCGTACGGCGCGAGAACGGTGTCCGCTTGCGGCACAAGAGGTTCAGAACGAACGACGGGCTCGGCAACCGGGGGCTCTGATGGTTGCGGCACGGGTATCGATGCAGCCACTGAAGGGTGCGGCCGGTGGACGGCTAGTCGAGCACTGGTCTGGCCGAGGGATGCATGGTTGATCGCATAAACCCGAGGGGCGCGGTGGCGGCGCGTGCGCACACCGCGCCGCCACGGAGTCCACCCGCGAGCGACCGGTGGTGCGAGGACAGCGCCGACCCGGACGTGGACAGCGGCGGCGAGCGTCTGCGCGGCGGCGACGACGCTATTGCGCCGCAGCGGAATTCGACCGTCGAGCAACGTATCTGCGACCGACTCGTCGTATGGCAGCCATCCCAATATCGCGGCGTCGAGGTCCACGCGAGGTGTGATGCTGGTGTCGCCCAGCAACACGACCGCCGAGCGAGGATACCGATTCGTCAGCGCATCGATGGTGCTCGGAACGAGCTCGCCGGCGCGTGCCACCAACAGAAGCAGGTTCGCGTGCGCGAGCAGCGGAGCCGTTGCCGCTGCGGCGTCAGCGAGACCGCAGTCGGCGATCACGACCAGCTCCTGTGCGAGTGTGGGATCACAGGAGATCGGCCTGGCCAGCGCTTCGAGGACACGCTCGGGCTCGGTGGGGGCGGCCAGGTAGGCGATACCGCTGGGATGGTGTTGCAGGTGCGGCTCGAGGTCGGTGGCGGTTAGGACACCGGTCTCGCCGGCCGCCGCGGTGAGGCTGGCCAATCCTCGCTCGGGGTCACCACCGCAGCGGTGCGCGAGGCTGCCGCCACGCGGATCGGCTTCCAGCACGATCACCCGCTCGGAGCCGGGCCACAGCGCGGCGACTGCCAGCGCGGTCGTGCTCACCCCTGAGCCCGGTGCGAGTCCTGCGACTGCGATCAACATCCTCACCACCACCTTCGTGTTCACACCGTTGTGCCGAAATGCTTTGCCGGACACCATGTCCGACCGGTTGCCGCCCTCACAGGTGCGTGATGGCGGTGATCAGCGTGCCGTCGCCGACCTCGCTGGTCGAGATCCGTTGCCGCCACAGGTTTCCGGTCCCATCGGCCCGGGACTCGGCGACCTCGACCGCGTACAGGCCATGGTCGAGTGCCGTGATATGGGCGCAGTAGGTCGTCGCGGCCGGGATCGAGTCGATCCCGGCTTGGATTTGCGCGACCGGCGGGATGGCCGCTGCGGCAGCGACCATCTGCCGTGCACGGCGAGCATCGCGAACGCGGTAGTAGGCGGCCTCGAACACCTCGATCGCCGCGACCCCACCCTCGGCGCGCATCACCCCCGCCCCGGCCACCATCGCCGCGAGGTCGCGCTCGCGCGATGCCTGCGCGCACCCGGGAGCGTTGCCACTGCTCACCGGCCCGGACAGTGTCGGTGACCGCCACACCGCCACCGCCGCCGGAGCCTGCTCGCCGGAGGCGGGCTGGCGTCCGGTGCGGTCCGGTAGCGCGGCGACTGCCACGACCGAGATGGCTACCACGGCCGCCCCGGCCACGATGCGGGCGCGGCGAGGACCGCCGACACCGACTCGCCGATCCGGTACTTGCCCGTGCGACTGGCTACGACTGTCGCTGCGGGAGGCGAAGCAAAGGGCCAATCCTGTTGCGGGCAGGGCGGGTTCGGTGTCGAGCACGATTTCCGGCACCTCGAGATCGTCGATGTCGATACTCATGACAGTCCGTCCTGACCCCATACCGGCAACTGCGCCAGCACCTGCCACGGATCGGACGGGGGCGGCCCGGCCACGACACTGACCACGGTGTCGACTGCCTCGGCGGCCACCGGAACCCACGCCTGCGGTTCGATCGCGACTTCCTGGACCCAGGCCAGTTCGATCGGCTCCGGTACCGCCTGGTCAGCGTCGGTGCCCAGCAGTTCTTCCGCGGCCGGAATCGGCAGGCCGCTCTGATCGTGTGCGGCGGCGGCCTGGTTGGCGAGATAGTCGTTCCACTGTTGTTCGCGGACCGCGAGCGGCGCGGGCATCCACTCCGGGCGCGGCACACTCACCGCACCGACCCGCACCACGTCGGTCGAAGGCGCATCGATGCCGTACTCCTCTTCTGCCGCTTGCACAGTCTGCACAGGCGCCCTAGGCCCGGCGATCGGGCGCGACGGCGAAGCCGAGAGCTGCTCTCGCGTACCGGGGTTCGGGCCCGACGACTCGGCGAGGATCTCGACATTCCCGGACGTCGTGGCGCCCGGGGTGAGTGCTTCGCCCGGCGAGATGGCCGGCGCGGCTGGGCTCGGAGCCGCGATCAGTCCGGCTTGCCCCGTCGAGGGCGGCTCGCTGATCAGTCCGGGCTGCCCGACCGGGGGCGCTCCTGCCGCGTGCGAGCCGCACATCAGTGTGGCCGCCACCGTGCACGCCGCGAGCAGCATGCGCGGGCGGGCACCGATCGTGCCCGCGCGGCGGTGCGGCACGCGCACCCGATGGGGCCGGGTCGGCGCGGGCCGTGCGACGGCGGGCACGACACCGGCCAGCGCCCGTCCGCGCAGCGTGGTCCACAGTGCGCCTTCCCGCAGTGCCCGCACGTGGACCGCGTGTGCGCGAATTCCCTTGCCGGTCAGGTATTCACACATCACCTCGACTCGTCCGACCACCGGTTGCTCCATCCGCGACGGAGCGACCGCGATCACCACGGCCGTGTCCGCGCCCAAGGGCACGCCCCCGGCGAGCTCGGCGTCCTGCCGGGTGGCCCACTCGCACCCGAGTACTCGGTCTTGATGGAGCCATACGACCCAAACACCCACCGCCGCAACGGAATCAGCGGCTTCTCGGGTCGCGGCTACCAATGCTTGCGCCTGTACCGACATCGAATGTTTCCGCATCGACCAGCTCATCGCACATACCTCCGGATTCGGCCCGCGCGAAATCAGCGGCGCGGGGTTCGGATCGCAGGGCACGCATCATCGGCGCGCGGTGAGCCTCGTCCAGCGCACAGCACGGGAACAGGGGAATTCATGAATGGAACGAATCGCGCCCGGTGACACCCCCGCCCGTAGAGAACGGGGCGCATGACCGATGCGCTCATCCAGCAGCTGCCACCGCAGACTGTGGGAAACGTCGCCTCCGCCCGACGAAAAACGTTCAGGAAAAGACGATCTGGTTGTTTCCTTCGACCGCCGAGTTCCGAATCCACCCCCAAGGATGTAACTCGAAAGTTGCTCGTTGCTCGAAGTCTCCTCACGATATCCCCAGACTGTGACCTGCGCAACAATCACGCAGGATATCGGTCGCTGACCAGGACAAAGAGGGGCGGGGCTCCGATGTACGGAGTCCTCGCGACCCCTTCATGGAGTTTCATCCAGGGGAGTCATGAGGAATTGAGGGTGTCGAGTGCTAATGAGCGTCGAAGTATCGGGCCGGTCGGATGCCGGTTTCTCAGCTACCAGTTTTCGCTGCGCCGGATTTGCCCGGTGCTGAAGATTTGCGGACTAGACTCTGGAATTGCAGTCCGATGGCCATGGGGCTCATAACGGTTCGACGCGAACCGCGCCGCAGTACCGAACACCGGAAGTCTCGGTTTCCTCCGGTGGCAGGGTATTTCGGTGCGGAGAAGGGGTCGAGAAGCCATGGCCAGTCCGCAACGTTCCCCTGGCGATTCCGGCGACAACAAGCCCACTCCCGGCAAGAAGCGCCACCTTTCCGCGGCGAAACCGCCCACGCAATCGGGGCAGAAGCCTCGCCGCGCCGAGTCGCCCCGGTCCGGGGTGGCCAGATCGCCGAAGCAGAATCCCACTCCCCGGGGCTGGGTCGTGATCGAAACGCTCAACGGTACGGCTGAGCAGGCGTCACTGATTCTCAATCACGAAGAGCCCCGGTCGTTCTCGAAGCTGGCACGCGCCAGCCTGCCCAAGAACTTCCTCGAGAACGTGTTCGAAAAACTGGTGGGCGAATGCCTCGACAGCGGCGGCAACCGTGACAAGGCCGGTGCGGATGAGCAGGACCGTGTGTACAAGGTGGCCGCCATCCCGGTCCGCGGACCTTCATCCGATGAAATCTTCGCCATCGCGTTCTGGTCGGCGGGCGCGCTCGAACCGATACCCAAGACCCCGGTGGTCGGGACCGTCGAGTGGACTCCGTCCGGGCTGTTGTCCACCAATCCCGCCGCCGAGTATCTGCTGCGGCCTCCCAACGAGCTGCCCGATGGACGCACCATCCCGGAGCTGCTGGCCAGCTTCGACCGGTGGGAGCCGCGCGCGGAGTTTCTCGACATGTTCAACATCGACGAGACTCCGGCCGACCGCTGGGTGGGCACCGCCACCAAACGCTACGAGGACGGCACGCCCCACCAATTCCACATCACCGCCCGCGCCGTCGGCACCGGGGACCAGCGGCGGGTCCGCGCGGTCGTCTGCGACGTCAGCGCTACCAGCACCAGCCGCGACACCGACATGACCGTCGCCGCCCTGCGCGCAGTCCCGATTCAACCCGGACACGCCTTGGCCCTGGTCGACTTGAAATCCGCATTCGTGCACGAATGGCTCCCCGCCGAGGAACACAGCCCGCTGGCCGGATGGCGGCACCACCACCCCCTCTACGACAGCGACGGCCGCACCCAGGTCGCGCTCACCTGCCGCGATCTTGCCCTCGGCATCACCGACCGTGCCCTCGTCACCGTGCGGGTCCGCTTCACCCCGACCGACGACTGGATCGAGGTGTCCGGAACCTGGACACGTATCCCCTCCGACGGCCGCCCCCAAGCCATCCTCGACATCACCACCAACCCGAGCCCGCCCCCACCGATCAGGGGCTGTGGCCTCTGCTATGACATCACCCACCCCTGAACCGCAGCAGCACACGACTAGGCAGAAACACTCGCGACTGATCGCGCAAAACCGTGCAGGCCCAACCTCATCCGGTGAAATCCCATAGTCATCCGGGAAACGCGGTGATTCACTAGGACAGTGCGCGAACCACAGGATCTGCCCGATGAGGTGATCGCCGCCATGTGGGGCAATGTCGGTCCCGACATTGACCGTGCGCTGGAGCGTGTTCGTTCAATTCGTGCGTATCGGAACGCTCCGGGATCTGTGCTGGCGGGTGACGACGCGGCGTGCAGCCCTTCAACCTTCTCAGTTCATACGGCTGTCGGATCGTGCCTGTCCTCGGGCATGGATCACCTGCATGCTCTGAAGTCACACGTCGTAGACGGGCCGATGCTGCATATTTCGTCGCCATTCAGCCTCGCTCGGGGTGCGCTGGAGAATCTGTCGATCGCGTACTGGATCCTGCATCCAGCTGAGCGGGCTGATCGAGTACAGCGCGCCCTTCGGTGGTGGGCACAGAACTTCAAGGATGCCGAGCGGGCTCTGCGGCCGGCGGGAGGAATCGAAGACGGCGCGACCGAATCCGCTTTGCTTGAATTGGAGGAAGTGGCCCGGCGGTCCGCTAACGTCATCCCCGTCCCAATCCGCAAGGGGCACACCAGCACAGAGGCAGTGAAGTACGCCGACCAGCACGCGGTCGAGGCGCGGCAGGTCCTCTTCGCGTGGCAACTCTGCTCGGGGTTCGCACACGGTCGAGGGTGGGCGATCCACGGTATGTCCAGCGCCGAGAGTATCCGCGTCGCCGATCAAGATGAACCGGTTATTCAGCTGTCGCCCAACGACACCGCCATTGTGTTTGTGACACTTACGTCGCTCTGTCTGGCCTCGGAGACCTTCCGCATTCTCGACCAAAAGGCAGGCGAGGCTTCAGATTAGAGGGCACCGGCCGACCACTGGAGTAGATCCGGTGTGAACAGCCGCCCGCTACGATTGTGAGGTGCCGGTCCGGGTCGACCTGCCCCACTCGATGCGATCAGGAGGATGTGGTCGACGTGTGCCGCTGTGGCGGAGGCCAGCGGTTCCGCTCTGCACTCCGACGCGGCGCGGGGGCCGCGATGGAGCTACGACGACGGGGGCGGCAGCTGGCTTGAATTGCGGCTACTCACCGGCGACCTGGTCGTGTTTGTCCGCCGACGAGGCCGCAGCCCTGCGGGAAGGCTGTTGGTCAGTGTGATTCGTCTGATTGGGCGTTCTCGTTGCACAGCACGAACTTGCCAGGGACGCCGTTTTCTTTGTCCTTGAAGGCTTGCGGCGCATCGGTGAGCGGGTAGAGGACGGGGTCGGGGATGGTGATTTCACCGGCGGCGAGGCTGCGGGCCAGTTCGGTGAGCTGGGTACGGTTCGGCTCCACGATGAAGTAGACCGCGCGACCGGCGGGCGGCTGGGTTGCGGGCGGGGCCGCGATGGAGACCAGGGTGCCGCCCGGTGCGACGAGGGCGGTGGATTGGGCCAGGATTTCGCCGCCGATCATGTCGAAGACCAGATCGGCGGTTCCGTCGAGAGCGGCCAAGGGCTGATCGGCCAGGTCGAGGAACGTTGTTGCGCCGCAATCCAGGACGAGTTGGCGGTCGTGAGAGCGGCCGGTGCCGATCACCTCGGCGCCCGCATTGCGGGCGAGTTGCACTGCCAGTTGGCCGACCGCGCCGCCCGCACCGTGGATCACGACGCGCTGCCCTGCGGTGAGGCCGCCGTGGACCATCAATGCCTGCCAGGCGGTCAGGCCGGACATCGGCAGGGTGACCGCCTGAGTGTGCTCGACACCGTCCGGCACCAGGGCGAGGTCGCGGGCTTCGACGGCGACGTACTCGGCGGCGGCGCCGTCGCGGTAGCGATCGATCATGCCGAAGACGCGGTCGCCGACGCGCAGATCGCTGGGGTTGGTGCCGAATCCGAGTTCGACTACCACGCCGGAGACGTCGCGTGCGGGGACGGCGGGCGTGCGGTCCCGGCCGACGCGGTCCACATATGTTGGCTCCCAATCCAATTCGCCGGGGGTGAATGCTGCGGCATGAACCTTGACGATGACGTCACCGACCGAGGCGCGGGGGTAGGGCGCGGTCTCGATCGTCAGGTCGGAGGCGCGGCCGGGGTGGGGCATGCGGGCGGCGGTCATGGTTGTACGCGACATAGTTCTCTCCAGATCGTTTGTGGGGGTGGCTGTTTAGGTCCAGGATGGGTGGCAACCGATCCGGGCACGTGTCTCAGCGGGACAGCCATCCGGCGAAGCGGTTCGTCAGGAAGGGCATGATGAACCACACCATGGCACCGACCGCGACCGGCAGGATGCAGGCCAACCGCAGCGGGGTCGGGAGATCCTCCAATAGCGGGGCGGTCACGGTGATCAGCACCGTCAGCATCGGGTAGAGGCCGAGCAGCGTCAGCAGCCAGAACTTCCACTTCGGCGGATGCGCGGCAGCCCCACCAGCTGTCGTGCCATCCTGCGCCACCGCGTCCTCTCCGATCTCCGGCATGGCCTATTCCTTTCCTCTGCTTTCGCTTTCATGACGTAGACGAAGCAGTCCGCGAAGATGTGACAGACCGACTGACCGGCCTCAGACGAGGACCGGGAAATTGCTGCGCAGCACACCCTTGGGATCGTTGTGCTGCTTGATCTCGCGCAGCCTGACGAGCGCCGAGTCGGGGTATGCGGCCGCCGCACGTTCGCTGGGGTTCAGGAAGCCGAACGGCTTGCGGCCCGACACGCGGTCGCCGAGGGCGTCGACCAGTCGCCGCTGTTTGTCGGCGATGTCGCTGGTGATCTCGGCGGTGAGCGGCAGCCCGAACAGGTAGAGCAGATACGGTTCGGCGATCGGCCCCTGCGGAGTGGCCGACGGCCGGGCGAGCGCACCACCCAAGTGCCGCAGCTGCACCAGGAGCAGCGGTGAGATCGGTTCCGCCAGTAGCGCTTTGACGGCGATGTCATCCAGGTCGGTGAGCAGTTCGGCGCGCGAGCTGCCCGGTCCGGGATCGATCGGATCGTTGGAGACCGCGCCGAGTTCGGCGACCGGCAGCGTGCGCAGGTTTTCCGCCAGCGGTGCACCGACGGTGGTGAAGGGGCGCAACAGCTCTCGTGCTTCCTCAGCCCGGCCCAGGTAGGTGGCCTCGACCGAGACCATCGGTGTCGAGCCGGGGAAATGCACCAGATCCAGCCACACACTGAGTTCGTCCGGTGCGGTTGCGGTGACTTCCCGGAAGGCGTGCACGGCCGCGGCGGTGTGCTCGGCGGGCCACAGCATGTGGCCGCCGAACAGATCGGGTGCGGGGTGCAGATCGAATTCGATGGCGGTGACGATGGCGAAGTCGCCGCCGCCGCCGCGCAATGCCCAGAACAGGTCGGGGTTGGTCTCGGCCGTTGCGCGTGCCCGGGTGCCGTCGGCGGTGACCACGTCGAACGCGGTCACGCTGTCGGCCGCCCAGCCGTAGCGGCGGGAGAACCAGCTGAGCCCGCCGCCGAGGGTGTATCCGGTGACGCTTACTCCGGGCGAGCTGCCAGCGAGTCCGGTCAGGCCGTACGGTCCGGTCTCGGCGAGCACCGTGCCCCAGGTGACGCCGGCCCCGACGCGTGCCGTGCGGGCGAGGGCATCGACGTGTAGTTCGGTGAGCTGGTTGGTGCGCAGCAGGATGACACCGTCGGTATCGCCGCTCGCGCCGTGCCCGCTCGGCTGTGCGGTGACGGTCAGGCCGCGCACAGCGGCGTAGCGGATCAGCGCGGATACATCGTCGGCGTCGGCGGCCTCGACCACCGCGAGCACCGGCTGCTCGACAGCGCGGTTCCAGGGCAGCCGTGCCTGCTCGAAGCCCGCGTCCTCGGCGAGCAGCACGCTGCCGCGCACGGCGGCGCGCAGGTCGGTCAGTTGTCCCATGGTGGTGTTTCCTTGTTCGGAGGACGCTCGAAACTGAGTGCGAGCATGACGAATTACGCCTGCTGAGCGGCGTTGGGTGAATCGAGGTATATGCGTGAACGGCCGCGCCGCCCACCTAGAACGTAACGTAACGTAACGTTCTGAGGTGGGAGTATTGAGTACCGCGAGCATCCTTGTCAAGAACGTAACGTTACGTTTCTGAGTTAGGCTGGCCCTCATGGCCGAACGCAGTGCCCGGTCCAGGGCGACCATCCTGAAGGCGGCGCGCGAACTGTGTCAGGAACGTGGCTACGGGGCGGTGACCATGGAAGGGATCGCTGCCCGCGCTCGTGTCGGCAAGCCGACGCTGTACCGATGGTGGCCATCGAAGGCGGCACTGATCCTGGCCGCAGCGCTGGAAGAGGCGGGTGAGGTTTTCGTGGTGCCCGACACCGGCGATATCCGCGCCGATCTGCGCACGCTCGTGGTCCGGGCCTGTGAGGTGCTCGGCGATGACAAGTTGCGGCCGCTCTTCGCCGGAGTCGTCGGCGCGGCACAGAGCGACCCAACGACGAACACCGCGGTCAAGGAGGCTCATCACGCCCTGCGCGGCCCGAACCAGGAACGCATCGTCGCCGCGCAGCGCGCGGGCGATCTTCCCCAAGGCGACCCCGAACTGCTGGAGGACATGCTGGTCGGGGCCATGTGGTACCGCACGCTGATCACCGGTGGCCCGATCGATCTCGCCTTCGCCGATGCGGTGCTCGACAAGGTTCTCGGCCCCTCACATACCTAGCCGAACCCGCGCTATCCGGATCTCGCGCAACCGAGTTGCGCAGGAAGCCGAACTCCGTGGCGGCTTGCGGCTGCCTCGGAAAGCGAAAACCGATGAGCGCCATGAACAACGCGAGTACGACGGACAGCCTGTAGGCGATCGGGTAATCATGATCCGGGAAATCCCTTCGCAGCGTTGTCGAGCAGACCACCTGAACCAGATTTAGTGCCTCAGCGAGCGGCGAACAATGCCTCGATCGGCAAGGTTCGTTCCGTACAGCGCAATGATCGGAAGCCGGTACCTCCCGGAATGTGATGATCTGCATATGTTTTCGACCGTCGCCGAAAACCGCACCTCGGCCGGACACGGCCACATCGGCAGCAGAAAGGCAGGTGACCGGCCCCGCTCGTCCCGAAATTCCGATCAGATGCAACGGACAGGTTGTCGGCTCAACGAGAGGCGGCCCCCGTTTTCGGTGGCAAGAGTGCCGGGCAGATTCGATGTACTACTGGGGCGGTCGGGTTCCCGTTCGGGGAATCCATTGTGCGAAGGGACTATTCGTCTTGACTTCTGTCAATAGAAGCGCCGCCGTATTGTTCGCGTTGGGTGCACTGACCACTGTGGTTGGGGTGGCGGCGCCGCAGGCGAGCGCCGCCACCGTCTCCGGGGTCAGCGTGGAGCCGGGGCTCGGTTTCGGGTCATCGACCTCCTACGGCACCGGCTGCTCGTACACCCTCACGGTGAACGCGGAGCCGGGCACTCGGCTGCGCTTCCACGACATCTGGTCGAACCACGAATCCTCGCGGAACACGAGTCCGGACTATGCCACCGCGGGCGCGGACGGTAAGGCGTCGGTCATCTGGAAGCCCAGCGGGCCGGGCGAACACACGCTTGTCGCGTACAACCAGGACGCACAGGAGGACCGTGCCCAGACGAGCGTGACCGTCGGCACCGGCACCAACCTCGGATCAATCTGCCTCGTGCAGTAGAGAAGTCCGCGCACACCATAGTTGCTCACATGGCGGGCGGGCCCGCCATCAAGGCAATTTCGGGGAGTTGTTGTGCATCACATCGGTTGAGACACAACAACTCCCACCGCCGCAGCGTTGAACGCCCGAACGCACGCGGTTTCCCTGCATGCGCGCCAGGCGAATCCGCGTTCGATGGGTGGGGCGTCCTCGATCGACAGGTAAACGACATCCGGGCGGGGGTGGTATCGGATCGCTTGCGCGCCGACGATGAACGCGCCTTCGCCTGCCCCGACCCGGGTCAGGATCTCCTCACCGCTGAACGCCACCCCACAGTGCGCGATCGGCCGCCCGCTCGGCGTCTGTCGCGGCGCACGATCTTCGACCATCGCCGCCGGTAGCGACCCGGGCATACGAAACAGGCCGACCTCGGCCAGATCCTCGGCCGAAATCGACTCTCGTGCGGCGAGCGGATGCCGCGCCGACACCGCCAGCATCCGCTTCTCCCTGATAAGCACCGGTCCGGTGACGAAATCGGGCTCACCTACCGGCCTCCCGATCAGGACCATGTCGTACCGGTCGCTGCGCCACCCGGTGACACCGTCACTCATGTGCAGTTCACGGATCCGCACCTGCACGCCGGGGTGATCCATCCGGAACCGCTCGGCCACAGCAAGAATCAACCGTCCCGCACCCGGGCTTCCGAATCCGATGCTGAGCACCCCCTCGATCCCGCGCCCGGCCCGCACAGCCGTTTTCACGGCCCGCTGAATCTGATCGCATCCCGGCCGCAGCTCCTCCAGCAGCCGCTGCCCGATCGGCGTGAGCGCCACCTGCCGGCTGCTGCGCTCGAACAGCGCCGCACCGATCCTGCGCTCGACCGCCTGCAAGGTGCGGCTCACCCGGCTCGGCGAGACCCGCAACCGATCCGCCGCCCGCCCGAAATGCAGTTCCTCACCCAGCACCAGCAGCACTTCGACCTCATGCCGCTCCACAACACCGCTCCGAATCCACGCGCACGGAATCGTTGCACCAGCGGAAACGGGCGTTGCCGATTCCGTCGTTGTTCCCCGCCAACGCCGTTGTTACTTCTTGACCTCGATACCGATCCCATCCCCCGGAGGACTTCCCCCACCCATGCTCACCCTCATCGCCTACGGCCTGGCAATCGTCCTGGTCGTCTTCATCCAGCTGGTCGGCCTCCGATTCCTCCTTCAGCCCCAGGCCGCAGCCACCGGATACGGCGTCCCCGCCAAGCCCGACGGCGACACCGCCTACCTGACGATCAAGGGCCTGCGCGACATCACCTCCGGCGTAATCGGCGCAGCCCTGCTGCTTTTCGCCGACGCGGACGCCGCGGCCTGGTACATGCTCGCCGTAGCCCTCACCCCATTCGGTGACACCGTCATCGTGCTCCGCAACGGCGGCACCAAAGCCGCGGCCTTCGGCATCCACTTCGCGACAGCCGTCATCGTCGTACTCAGCGCCGTCCTGCTCTTCGCAGCCTGATCCCCGGAGCCTGCGATGCAGAAGATCTATTACGCCGCACACACTTACATGATCGTCGGCCTCATCAGCGGCCTGTTCTACCGCGAATTCACCAAACTCGAGGACTTCACCGGCGACACCCAACTCTCCGTCGTCCACACCCACCTGCTCGCCCTCGGCATGCTCTTCCACCTCATCCTGCTCATCCTGGAAAAGCAGTTCACCCTCTCGGCGAGCCCCCTCTTCACCTGGTCCTACTGGACATACAACGCCGGTCTGACCCTCACCGTCGCCATCATGACCGTCCACGGCTGCCGAACCGTCCTCGGCCACGAAACAGGCGCTGCCACAGCCGGTCTCGCCGGTCTCGGCCACATAGTTCTCACCGTCGGCCTCATCCTGTTCTTCATCAACCTCGGCAAGCGAATCACCGAACACAGCGGCCGTCCTTCCTCGATCGCAGCCCATACACGGCAGTACGACGAAGCGACCGATCGAAGTGTGACAACCTAGCCCGCGCCATCGCACGCAGCGTCTACCGCTGGCTGTCACCCAGGTCAAGTACCAGGCGTGAATCGGACGTGCGACGCCCCACCCGCTCCCCGACCGGAAGGGACAGCCGTACAGGCCGTTTCGACGAAAGCGAGGGGTAACTGTGGGGTTAGGTCAAATCAAACTAGGTCAGGCCCGGCGGTTCGCCGGGCCTGACCTGCATATCTACGTGGACCGGATCACTTATGCGCGTGGCGCGCGAGGCGTCGCGCGTGCCGACGAGCGACGTTGTGATCGATCTCCTCAGCTCCGCGCCGCTGATCCCACCTGAACGGCTGGCGGCGGCGTTCGGCCCGAACCCGGCCAACGTCGAGAAGGGTGTCGCCACAGCGCGCCGATTTGCGTATCCCGGCGAATGATCGAGGTGGGCAACGGTTCCTGTCGGTGCCGGGGCCTATCGTGCCCGTCATGCGCATCCTGCATACTTCGGACTGGCATATCGGATTCGTCGCAGATGGAGTCTCCCTGCTCCCGGCGCAGGAGAACGTCCTCGGCAAGATCGCGGAGATCGCGATCGATCAAGGCGTGCACATCGTTGTCGTCAGCGGCGATGTATACGACAAGCAGATTCCATCCGAGGCAGAGATCGAAGTAGTCCAAGCGTGGCTCACTCACATGGTGAATCTCGGTGTACGCGTGGTAGTCACCGCCGGCAACCACGACTCGGCGATCCGACTTCGCGCGAGCATGATGTTTGCCAGCGAAGCTGGGCTCTACGCTCTGACGACGGTCTCCGAAATCGGCAACCCCGTGCTGATCACCGATCGGGACGGGCCGGTCGCAGTCTACGGAATTCCGTGTCTGGACCACGCCCGCCGGGAGCTCGGTTTGCCGCCAGGACGTCCATACTCTGACTGGTGGCGGGCGGCTATGGCGCGGGTTCGCGCTGACTTGGCGACTCGGCCTGGTACCCGGTCGGTCGTTGTCGCGCACGCGCCGGTCGCAGATCCGGCAGCCCGCGGACTCGCCCGACTGCGGTCCGGCCAGAGCCCATCAACCGTGCCAGTGGATGTCTTTGACGGCATCGACTACGTCGCGCTCGGTGATCTGCATTGGCCACACGCAGTGTCACCGTCTGTCTGGTATTCGGGCTCGCCGTTGCCGTACGTCTACAACAACCGTTCCAAGAGAATCGATTTCGACCCGCCGAAGTCGGTGTACATCGTAGATCTCGGGCCTGGCGGGCTATCGAACGTTGAGCTGATCCCGCTCGCGGTGCCATCGGGCACCAAGCGAGTCGTCGGTTCTCTGGCCGAGATCGTTGGACACGAAGACTCAGGGGACTACGTCCGCGCGATCCTCACTGATGCGGATCGACCACTCGATGCGTGGCACCAGCTGCGCCCGCGATTTCCCTACCTCATACAGGTTGAGTGGGCGGACCCGGAAACCGGCTCGATTACGCCTATTTCGTGGGACGAGCTTGAACCCGAGGTCGTGGTCGATGACTCTCCGGCAGTTGATGAGCCGTGGCGCGGCTTCTATAGCCAGCTCGGAGACGAGTGTCTGCTATGCGGCGCACCAGCTGAGCACCCGTGTTTCAGGATCCGTTGCAACGGTGGAGCATCCACGAATCGTACCTACCACGCGGAGCGTGGGTCGACCGAAGCAGAACTGTCCGAAATCGGTTATGTCGCATACGAAGTCGCCGACGACAACGGACGGCGTCGTCGGTTGTGGCACGACCCCCGTGATCGGCAGACCTACGTGAATCGGGCGGGTTGCAAGGCAGTACTGCCCGGACAACGAGACGAACCGGCATCGGCACGGCTGACGAGCAGGCGTGAACCCCGTCCCTGCGCCTATGCGAAATGCGGGAAGATCTTCCTGCCGCATCCTATTGGCCGCCCCGCCGAATACCACACGGCCGCGTGTCGGCTCGCCGCGCACCGCGAGCGCAAACAGAGCTAGCTCAAGAAGTTCAACCACTATCCGGCCAAGATCGCTGTCGGCCCACAGATGAACGGCTCCGAACAGTTCACGCCCTGTTGAACACGGTCGCGTGAGGCGCTATGCGCTTTGCCCAGGAGTACGGGTCTCATCACAGAACGAGCGCAGAATCGCGTGCGCGTGATCGACGAACAGCAGATGCCCTGCGCCCGGCACTTCCTGGTACTTGCTGTCGGGGATCGTGTCGGCCAATCGGCGACCGTCCTGCACCGGCACGTTGCCGTCCGCATCGCCGTGCCAAATATCCACTGGCACAGCGATATCGGCAGGATCAAACCCCCACGGTCGCGCGAACAGCAGCTGGAAATCGAGCGCCACACCCCGACTGCCCGTGGCGAAGGCGGTATTGATGTTCTCCCCGAGCTGATCTCGCAGTCGGCCATCTTCCGCGATCCGAGCACGATCGGCCGGCGACATCTTCTTGATCAACGCATCTAATCCGCGCTGCGTACGCACCACCTTCGCCAGCCGCGCCGACACTGGACGCGCGAGCCACGGAAACCGCCGCAAGATCAGAAGTCCGGCAGCGGGTTTCACCCCGCCGGAGCCCTTGGTCGCCGACCGGTCGTCGAAAGGGGCCACTGAACTGACCGCGATCGCTTTGCTGACCCGGTCAGGCAGCTGGCACGCACTCGCCAGCGCGTACGGGCCACCAGCGGAGGCTCCCAGAACGCCGAACCGATCGATCCCGAACCAGTCGGCGATCGCCGCCACTGTGTCCGCGAAGTCAACTACCTGCGCACGCGAGGTCAACTCCGACATGCCCATTCCGGGCCGGTCGATCGCGATCAGGCGTATCCCGACCTCGGCAGCGGGGGCGTCGGCGAAGGCGACCCCCTCGACATGAGAGCCGGGCGCGCCATGAAAGGCCAGCACCGGATAGCCGTCCCGGTCGCCGCACTCCATCCCGCCGACCGTCGCGCCCTGCCACGTCATGGTCCATCGCGTAGGAGACATCACCCCAGCAGAATAGGGATCAGCGAATTGACAGCACATTGAAATCGAAGATGATGTCCGGTTTGCCGAAGGATTTGCGTTGACGTGCAAGAAGAGGTCTGGATGACCACTTGGTGACCAGGCTAATTCGCGACCGGCGTGCGATCTAGTTCGAGTGTTCCAGTCGTTGGACACTCATCAGCAATCAATCACGAAGCCGATAGGCGGCCCATGGCATGTCGGCTTCCGCTCTCACACACAGACATTCGTGGTGCTTCGCAGGATCTTCTGGTTCCCCTGAAGCGACGAAGATAGTCACGGTGCAGCTGCTGCCCACGGGCGCAGCGTCGGCATTCCCGACGGACAGCTCGACTGGGCACGGTAGGCATCGCACAGCACAACCGCCCCCAAACCCTACCCAGCATGTTCGACACGGCGCTTACAGGTGCGGGTTTCACCACAGTAATCAGGTCAGCCTCTTCGTCCGAGGTTGGCCGAAGCCATACCCTCCGGCATTCCACACGATCTGCTGGAACTCATACGGCGAGATCGGTTGACGGGCCGCAACACCGCCGTCCATGGGAAATGGCCAGTAGCACAGTCCGCAACGGTGGCAATAGAGCGCCGCCGCCCACAACGCGGACGCGGTGGGAAGTCCTCGGGCGATGCGAGCGTTGTCACGGGATCGACGAGCCAGCAACAGAAAGGCCATCAGCGACGGGAGCGCGAACGGGAGCGTGAGCACGAGCCAAAAGCCAATCGGTGGCGCGGACTGCTCGGAGGATGTGTTCAAGGAGGCGGCGGCTCTGGTAATGGCGAACATGATCAGCGCGGCAATCAGCAGCAATATCCCGCAGGCTGCCGGGCCGGTCACGGAGCTGGCGGGTGGCGCCGGTCTGGTTGCTGCTGCCAGCGCAGTGGTTTGGGAACTGGAGGAACTCGCCGAGCCGAGAACCGGGACCACACTGCCCGAAGGGCCGATCCCCACACCCAGGTAAGTACTCGAACCCTGCACGGTAGACACTCCGGTTGCCGCGATCGCGTGCATGCTCTGCACCGCGTCGATTCGCCCGCAATTCGGGCAACAGTCTTCGTTCGCCATGTGCGTTCCCCACTGCTTCGGCTGTATTCCCCTGGCACTGGACCGATATCTGTCCAGCTGGGTCGCTGGACAAGTTGGTGAAGCTCATAGAATCTGGCCTGCGCGGAGAGGTGCACCGGGCCGACCGTCGCACACATCATTGACGGCCACGCCCGCGATCGTTGTCAAGATTCCTCGAACTTGGCGTTCGTGAAGGATGTCGCAATACAGGGGCCGGGGTGCAGTACAGGTTGCAGGATCCTCTGTGGCTGCCCGTCCTCCTCTGACGCAGGATGGTGATCGAGGTTCATCACGGCGAAGGGATGTTGATTGCATCAGGATGTCCGCCTGTGGCGGCCTCGCGAGACCTGCGGTGGATGCGCCGAGCCACTGTCACATCGGCAGAAATCCGCAGCTCACCCCGGGAGCGATTTGTTGTAGATGCTGTACGTGCCCCACCGGGGGCACTATAAAACCGCAGATAGATTGCTATTTTCCGTGTCCTCCGGCGGGTTCGTGATCTTGTTGTTCTTCGCCGTGCCGCCTCACATTCGGCCTGGCTTTGTCGTCGGACCTTCTGAAACCGCGGGCCGTCACCGGGAAGCGGGTTGCGGATGCCGGGAGTCAGGTCGCGGTCGCGCGCGCCGTCGTGTCCACGCTGTCCTGAGCCAGTGTTCGCGGGCAGGGCTCGCAGGCCGTGCTCGCGGAATGATGGCCGCCAAGGGAGCTCGGTGCGGGGGACCGCGAGCGTGAGGGCGGGGAAGCGCTGCAGGATGCTTCGGAGGGCGATGCGGGCTTCCAGTCTCGCCAAGGGGGCGCCCAGGCAGTAGTGGATGCCGTGGCCGAAGGCGAGATGGGGGTTCTCGGTCGGGAAGCGGCGAATCCCGAACTGGCTGGGATGCGTGTACCGCAGCAGCTCCTCGATCGCCTCATCACTGATTTCAGGCGAAGCCTGAAGTGTCGCAAGCTGATCGGGATTGTCCAGCAACGCCAGAATGCTGTTGCCGATCAGGTCCACCGAGTTCTGGTAGCCGGCCCAGAAGATCAGGAAGGCAAGGGACACAAGCTCATCCTCGGTGAGCCTGTCATTGTCCGCATCGCGGGCCGCGACCAGGTCGGAGAGGAAATCGTCGGACGGCGTGGCGCGCTTGCGCTCGATCAACTCCAGCAGGAACTCCTCCATTCGAGTAATGGCGAGCTTCGCCTCCTGCGGCCGTGCCGGCACTGTGTTACTCCGAATGCGTTGAAGGACCGGAACTTTCAACGATACCGACAGCACTCACGACGTTATCGGGGTGGCGGTGCAGTCGGTCCGGGGCGTTGAGGTTCTACTCGTCAAGGAAGCAGCGTGAAGGTGTCGATGTGCCGGGGCCGGGCCGCGGAGAAGTGGCGCCGGTCTGTGGTGGCGATGTGGGTAAGGTTCCGGCGTTCGGCTGCCGCGATGACCGAGGCGTCGGCTGTTCCCAGCGGGAGGTTGCGATACTTCGCGACGAGCTCGGCGATGCGAAGCCAGTCGGCGGCGTGTACGGGCTCGATGGTGAACAGGCCTTCGGCCAAGTCGCCGAGGAATCGGACTTCGGCATCGGTGCCGAGTCGGGTGCTGATGAGGTAGGCGGCCTCGGTGATGACCAGGGTCGGTACGACAAGAGGTCCGCGGTGGGTCTGGAGCAGTTCCAGGCAGGCTTCGTGGTGGGCGTCGTCCGCGTCGACGTAGGCGTACAGGGGTCCGGCGTCGACGACCAAGGCGGTTATCGGTCCCACTCCTTGCTCAGGATCTCGTCGATCCGGCTCGATACATCCGAACGGCCGCTCCTTCCCGCAGCTGCGGCGCCGAACCGCCGCCGCGCACCGGTCGGCGCGCACAAGTACTGCGCGATCGCCTCACGGGTCAGCTCAGCGACAGTGATGCCTCGCCGTGCTGCCTCGTGGCGCAGACGCTCGTCGAGCTCGTCGGGTAGCTTTACTGTCGTCCGCTTCATGGTATGCCAGCATACCCGGAGGATCGGGTAGCGACATCGGCATTAGTGCTGTTCTTCGACGACTTTCTTGATGCGGTGCAGGGTTTCGAGCATGTTCTCGCGGTTGGTCTTGCCTCGGGTCCAGCCCGCCAGGAACCAGTAGACGCGCAGGGGCAGGGTGCGGGCGAGTTCGAAGGATTCGGTGACGGCGGTGCCGGCTTCGGTGGGGGTGAGTTGGTAGCGCCAGGTGTTGATGGGCATGTCGCCGGGGCCGATGACGGTGAAGGCGAATTCGCGTTCCGGATCGCAGGCGATGATTTTGCAGACGGTGGAGTACTTGAGACCCCAGCCGTTGCGGTTCACGCGGCCGCGGAATTTGACGCCGACGGCCGGGGCGGTGGCGCCGCCCAGCCATTCGGCGCCGTAGGTTTCCGGGCTGAAGCGGCCCACATCGGTGACATCGCTGATCAGATCCCAGATGGGCGCGGCGGGCGCGGCCATCTGGACGGTGACTGAATCTTGCACGGTGCGAGCCTAACTCGCGGCCGGGCGCGGGTCAGTGCTCGTGATCGTCGTCGCCGTGCGGGTGGCCGTGGGCGAGCTCGTCGGAGGTGGCGTCGCGGACGTCGACGACGGTGACCCGGAAGTGCAGGCGTTCACCGGCCAGCGGGTGGTTGCCGTCGATGGTGACGTCGTCGCCGTCCACCTCGACGACGGTGACGATCTGGCCTTCGCCGTCCGGGGTCTCGGCCTCGAACTCCATGCCCACCTCGAGCTCGTCGATGGCCTCGAACATGTCCCGGTTCACCACGCTGACCAGCTCGGCCACGTAGTCGCCGTATCCGTCCTCCGGTTCGACCACGACGCTGACCTCGTCACCGGTGGTCTTGCCGTCGAGCGCCCGCTCCAGCCCGGGGACGATATTGTCCGCGCCGTGCAGGTACAGCAGCGGCGCTTCGCCCGCCGAAGTGTCCAGCACCTCGCCGGCATCGTCGGTCAGGGTGTAGTCGATGGAAACGACCTTGTCGGTACCGATCAGCATGGCGCGCGGCCTTTCGCCGGAAATTGCGGACGAGCAAATGTATCCGACGCCCGCCCCGGGCAAAGCCGAAGCCCCACCCGGCAATGAGCCGGGTGGGGCTTCGGTTGTTCGCGGGCCGTCAGCCCAGGCGGGCTTCGATGGCCTCGATGATCCGCGGACGCAGTTCGGCGGCGCGGATGATGGCGTCGACCGAACCGACCTGGACCGCGCGCTGGATATTGTGCACGCCGTCGAATTCCGCGGCGACCTCGCCGAGCTTCTCGGCTCGGACCGCGGAGCGCAGGTCGTCGAGTTCGGCGGCCAGGGTGGCGCGGTCGGTGCCGGTGGCATTGGCCGCGCTGGCCTGATGGTCGCGGACTCGCTGGTCGGCGGCGGTGCGGGCGTTCACCTCATTGGAGAAGACCACCGCGGCGGCGGGCGCGCCGCCGAGGACGGAGGCGAAGGAGCCCTCCAGGGCGAGGACGGTCATATTCGGGTTGAGCGCCTTCGAGAAGACCACGAACGCGCCGCCGTGATAGCGCGAGATCACGCAGAACACGATGGGGCCCTGGAAATTCACGATGGCACGGCCGATCTCGGCGCCGTACTCGAGCTGCAGCTTGCGCATCGACTCGGGTGAACCGTCGAAGCCGGACAGGTTGGCCAGCACGACGAGCGGGCGATTGCCGCTGGCCGCATTGATGGCGCGGGCCGCCTTCTTCGACGAGCGCGGGAACAGGGTGCCCGCGGTGTAGGTGTCGGGACCGTCGGTGGGCGGCAGGCCGCGGCGCGGCACGCTCAGCGACTCGATACCGAGCAGGCACACCGGGATGCCGCCGAGGCGGGCGTCCTGCACCACCGCGGTCTCGGCGTCGGCCATGCCCGCCCAGCGTTCCAGCACCGGGTGGTCCTGATCGGCCAGCGCCCGCATGACGGTGCGAATGTCGAAGGGCTTCTTGCGATCCGGGTTGGCGGTCGCGGAGAAGATCTCGCCGACGGTGGTGAAATCGCTGCCCGCCACCACATGCGGGAAGTCGGAGACGTCGCGATCGATGGGATCGCTGGTCGGCGACCGCCGCGGCGACTGCTCGCCGGGCGCCACATAGGTGTGGTCGTAGTGCGACATGAGCACGTCGCGGGCGGCGTGCAGGTTCGGCGCCCAGTACTGCGCCTGGCCGTTGGGACCCATGACGCGGTCGTAGCCGCCGATGCCGAAGTTGTCCTCGGCCGACACGCCACCGGAGAAGTCCAGGGACTGCTTGCCGGTGAGCACCATGGCCGAATCCGGGGTCATGACCAGAATGCCCTTGGTGTGCATGAGCATGGTGGCCTCGGCATTCCAGTACGGCTGTGCGCCGACATTGATACCCGCCACGACGATATTGATCTCGCCGCCGTCCTGGGTGAATTCGACGATCCGCTTGAGCGCGGCCGCCACCCAGTCCATGTTCTCGGTGCCGGACTCCATGGAGATGCGGGCGCCGGAGGACAGCGCGTACCACTCCAGCGGCACCTGCATCCGCTCGGCCAGATCCAGGGCCGCGATCACCCGGCGGCATTCCGGTTCCGACAGCGCGCCAAGGGATTTGGTCGGATCGCCGAGCAGCACCACGCGGGTGACGCCCTCGGGATGCAGTTCGGTCGGTGTGCTGACCACGCCCGCGACCAGCGCCGCGGTATTGCGGCCCTTGGGCCGGTCGACCGGAACCAGCGCGTGCTCGGAATCGAGGTCGTACTCGGCGAATTCACCCAGCATCGAGGTCAATTCGTACGGGTACACGGTGTTTCGGCTGCTGGCCCGCAGCACCTTCTGCCGGTACGCGTCGATCGGCTCGACCGGTTCGTCGGTCCGCTCGCTGATGGTCACGTCGGCGCCGCCGGTGGCATCGAAGGAGATGCGCACGGCGACCTTGGTCAGCTCACCGGTCTCCGGATCCCGCTGGCGCGCGATGAGCAGGATCTCCTCCAGCCCGGCGCCGGTGGTCATGGGCAGCACGTGCCCGCCGAGCACCGTCTCCAGTTCGGCGCGGGTGACGTCGACCGGCGGCCAGATGTACATGACGATGCGGTTGGTATTGAACCGCTTGTTCGACGGCCGCTGCGACTGCGCCCGGCGGATGGAGTCCAGGCAGGTGGCGATGGTGCTCTCCGCCGTCGGCAGGGCGAGCAGCCGCCCGTCGTGCTCGCGCAGCGCGGCCAGGTCGCGCACCTGCGCGAAGGCGATGAGCCGCTCGTCGGCCGGGTTCTCCTTGGCAATGGCCCGGAACAGGTACACCTCTTCGTCGTCCGAGGACGGCAGGCGGGTGAGGTCGAACTTGTGCAGCGACTTCATCTGCATCCGCTGCGCGATGTACGGGTGCAGACCGCGGATCAGCCGCTCCTCGGTCATCCCGGTGGCGGAGGGGCGGAAGGTGAAGTGGTGGTGCATGACCGCGCCGCCGCTGCCCGCGACGGTCGCGGTGATGCGATGCACCTGGTGCGGCAGCGGATGCGCGTTGAGCACCTCCTGCAGCGCCGCCGCCATGGCCTCGAAGTCCTCGGGCTGCTTCTCCCAGGCGAGGTAGATATCGGCCTCGATGGACGCGCCACCGCCCGCCAGCTCGCCCAGCCCGCGCAGCGCGGTGCCGAGCGCGTCGAAGCTCACCGCGGCCGAGACCAGGCTCAGGCCCCGGCGCTCGGCGATGACGAAGGTGCAGCCGCCGGCCTCCTGGGTGCGCACGCTGGTGAGGCCCTTGTTGCCGTAGTAGCGGCGGGTCAGCACCTCGAGCATGACGGTGTTGTCCTCGCTGCCGCGCACCAGCCGCTGCCCGAGCAACCGCACCAGCGGTTCGGTACTGCGCACCATATCGGCGATCCGCTCGGCGCGATCGGGCGTGCCCGGATTCGCGTCCAGATGGCTCAGGTGCTTGCGCACATTGGTGTACACGCGGGCGCGATTGCGTTGCAGCAGTGGGTAACCGAACCAGGCGTAGACCACGCCGCGGGTGAGGTCGGCGACCACGGGGAAGCGCACCTGGGTCGCCGCCACCAGCCGCTCCAGCGCCAGCCCGACGGGTTCGCGCAGCGCGCGGTCCGGCACCGGCTCCTGCAGCCATTCGCGCAGCAGCGCGGTGATGACCGCGACCGTGTCGGACGGCCGCTGCTGGGCCAGGAAGATCCGGAACACGGCGGCTTCCAGATCGGGCGTGCGATCCAGTTCGGTGACGCCGTAGTGACCGAGCGCCTTGGCCAGCTTGGCCTGGTAGGACTCCGGCAGCCCGGCGCGCTCGACATCGAGGCTCTGCAAGTAGGTGTGGAAGTACTCGCGCGCGCTGTGCACATGGCCGGGCGCGCTGTCGTCGTCCCACGACCGATTGTGGCTGAGCTCGGCGAGATCGGCGAACACCTGCACGAGTTCGAGTTCCTCGGCGAGCGGCCGGCGATTATCGGCCACGGCCTCGCGGCGGGCGGCGAGATAGTCGTCGACCACCCGGCCCTCGTCGTGCGGGTCGACGTCGAAGCCGAGCAGCAGGCTGCGCAGATCCTCGAGGCCGCGGGTAATGCGCTCCTCGGGCCGCTCCTCCGTGGTCCGGCCGGGCAGATCCAGATCGGCGGATTCGGTTGCGGCGGTGTCGGCCTCGTCGCCGTCCTCGGCCAGCGGCTCCAGCCGCAGCAGCGGCGCGCCGGTCTCCACCTGGGTGCCGACCGAGACGGCGCATTCCTTGAGCCGGGCCCGGAACGGCGCGCGCAGCACGGTTTCCATCTTCATGGACTCCAGCACCAGCACCGGCGCGCCCGCCTCGACCTCGGCGCCGACCTCCAGCGGGGTGGCCACGACCAGCGCGGGCGCGGGCGAGCGCACCACGCCGCCCTCGTCGCGGCTGATGCGGTGCGTGACGCCGTCGAGCTCGACCAGGTGGATCGGCCCGTGCGTGCCGGTGATCAGGCGATGCCGGGAGCCATTGACGATGATCTGCCCGGTGTGCTGGTCGAAACGCTCCAGATCGACGTCGGCGGTGCGGGTTTCGCCGCCCGCCTCGATGCCGATGCGGAACCGGTGCGCGCCGATGCGGGCCACCCGCACCCGGTAGCTCACGCCGCGCAGTTTGAGATCGCGCGGCCGCCCGCTCTCGTGCTGCACCTGCGGCCGTCCGCCGGAGGCGGTGGACAGCAGCCGGTGCCGCTCCACCCGCTCGTCCTCCTCGTAGGCGTCGATGGCCGCGGCGGCCAGCGCGATGGCGGAGTGGCGGTCGGAGACCAGGCGGCCCTGGGCGCGCACCCGGTCGATCCAGCCGGTGTCGGCGCTGGCGTCGATGACCTCGGGCTGGTTGAGCAGGTCGAGCACGAAGCTCTTGTTGGTGGCGCCGCCCTCGATGACGACCCTGGTCTGCGCCATGGCCCGGCGCAGCCGGCCCAGCGCCTGATCGCGGTCGCGGCCGTAGGCGATGATCTTGGCGATCATGGAGTCGAAGTCGGCGGGAATGGTGTCGCCCTCGCTGACACCGGTGTCCACGCGAATGCCGGGACCGGCGGGCAGGCTCAGCCGCGCGATGCGGCCCGGCGCGGGCGCGAAATCGCGATCGGGATCCTCGGCATTGAGCCGCGCCTCGATGGCATGGCCGCGCTCGGCGGGCGGTTCGCCTTCCAGCTTCTGGCCGGAAGCCACCTGCAGCTGCGCCCGGACCAGATCGAAACCGGTGGTGATCTCGGTGATCGGATGTTCCACCTGCAGGCGGGTATTCACCTCGAGGAAGGCGAACAGCTCGTCACCCGGGTGGTACAGGAACTCCACGGTCGCCGCTCCGCAGTAGCCGACCGCGATGGCCAGCCGCTCGGCCGAGGCCTTCAGCTCGGCGGCCTGCTCGGGCCGCAGCACCGGCGAGGCCGACTCCTCGATGACCTTCTGATTGCGCCGCTGCACCGAGCAGTCGCGCACGCCCAGCGCCCACGCGGTGCCCTGACCGTCCGCGATCACCTGCACCTCGACGTGCCGGGCGCCGGTGACGAGCCGTTCCAGGAACACCACGCCGCTGCCGAAGGCGCGCGCGGCCTCCTGGCGGGTGCGCTCGTAGGCGTCGACCAGCTCGGCCTCATTGGTGATCATGCGGATGCCGCGCCCGCCGCCGCCGGCGGTGGCCTTGAGCATGAGCGGGTAGCCGATCTCGGCGGCGGCCGCGACCGCGTCCTCCACGGTCTCGACCCCGCCGCGGCTCCACGGCGCGACGGGCACGCCGACTTCCTCGGCGATCAGCTTGGCGCCGATCTTGTCGCCGAGCTTGCGCATGGCTTCCGGGCTGGGCCCGATGAAGGTGACGCCGATCTGCTCGCACAGCTCGGCGAAGGCCGGGTCCTCGGCGACGAAGCCCCAGCCGACCCAGGCGGCATCGGCCTTGGTCTTGCGCAGGGCGCGCTCGAGCACCTTGAGATCCAGATACGGGCGGGCGGAGGCGGGACCGAGGTCGTACGCGATATCGGCCTCGCGCACGAAGGTCGCGTTGCGGTCGACATCGGTGTGCAGCGCGACGGTTTCGATCGGTTGCCCGGTCTCCGCGGCCAGATCTCGGACGGCATGGATGAGCCGCATGGCGGCCTCTCCTCGGTTCACGATGGCGATGCGGCTGAACACTCGCCGGCTCCTTCCATTCCGCGGCAATGGCCCGGTCGGGCGATGGTTGCGACTACCGGTCTCGCGTAGTGTGCCTTGCTATTGCCCGCAGGTACACAGCGTGCGGAGGTTACTCGCACGTATTCCGGGCAATTTATTGATTGACGCCGGGGCGGCGGGTGTTATCCGCTCGGCGCGATGGTCTTGATCTACTGAGGGCATGGCCGGATTCTCGCGTCGGAAAGTACTCGGGACCGCCGCCGCGGTTTCCGCCGGGGTGGCCGCGGTCACTGTTCTGCCGCTCGCACTGCACCGCGCCATGCGGGAACCGATGCGGTCCGGGGGGCTGGACGCGATCGAACACGTCATCCTGCTCATGCAGGAGAACCGGTCCTTCGACCACTATTTCGGAACGCTGCGCGGCGTGCGCGGATTCGGCGACGAATCGCCGCTGCGGCTGCGCGGCGGCGGCTCGGTCCTCCGGCAGCCGGTGTCCGGACCGGGCGGCGACACCGTGGCGCCGTTCTCGGCGCGGGAGGCGGCGCGGCGGGCGGGGCGGCCGGACGGCGATATCCAGTATCTGGACAGCCTCGACCACGAGTGGCGCGGCAGCACGGCGGCGTGGGCGCAGGGCTGGTGGGACGGCTGGATCCCGGCCAAGACGGCGGCGACCATGGCCTACTACGAGCGCGGTGATCTGCCGCTGCAGTACGAGCTGGCCGACACCTTCACCGTCTGCGATGCCTACCACTGCTCGATGCACGGCGGCACCAATCCGAACCGGAACTACTTCTTCACCGGCACAACCGGATTCGAGCCGGGCGGGATCACGCGGGCGATCGACAACGCCGCCTACGATCGCGATCACCCCGGATACGACTGGACGACGTATCCGGAACGGCTGGAGGCCGCGGGCGTGTCGTGGCAGATCTATCAGGAGTGGGACAACTTCACCGACAATCCGATCGAATATTTCGCACCGTTCAAGCGGATCGGCGAGAAGCTGCTGGCCGAGGTCGACGGCAGATACCGCACGACCGAGAAGCTCTACGAAGCGCTGCCGGGGAAGTGGGCGTGGAAGCAGCGCCGGCTGCTCGCGCAGCTGGAGGCGGCCAGGCAGCGGCTGACCCCGCAGGAGCGCAGCCTGTTCGACCGGGGCATGTATCGCAGCGAGCCGGACACCCTGCTGCGCCGCGTCGCCGCCGATATCGAGGCCGGCACGCTGCCGAAGGTCAGCTGGCTGGTGCCGCCCGCGAAATACAGCGAGCACCCCTCCGAATCGACGCCCTCCGGCAGCGCGGACTTCATCTACCGGCTGCTCGACCTCGTCGCCTCCGATCTCGAACTCTGGTCGAAGACGGCGATATTCATCAATTTCGACGAGCACGACGGCTACTTCGACCACGTCCCGTCCCCGGCGCCGCCCCGGCCCGCGAGCGGTTCCGGCGACGACTGGTTCGACGGCACGGCGATCGGCCTGGGCCCCCGGGTGCCCATGATCGTCGTATCACCGTGGACCATAGGCGGATACGTCGACTCCGAGGTCTTCGACCACACCTCGGTCCTGCGCTTCCTGGAACGCTGGACCGGAGTCCGCGAACCGAATATCAGCGCCTGGCGTCGCACCGTCTGCGGCGATCTGACCTCCGCCTTCGACTTCGCCACCGCCGCCGATCCGCCGAAACTGGCGCCGCCCGAACCGGTTCCGCCACGCGTCCGGCGCTGGCGCCCGGCCCCGCCGCCCGCCCCCGCACCCGCGGCACAGGAGCCGGGCCACCGCCCCGCCCGCCCGCTGCCGTACCAACCCGCGGTCAGCAGCGCGCTATCCGGTTCTACCCTCACCATCCGGTTGTCCAATACCGGGAAATCATCGGCGCATTTCGCGATCTACCCGTTCGCCGGAGAGGCGGAATATCCGGAGCACCGCGATGTCCTGGGTTTCGTGGATGAGCGGTTCACCGTCAATGGCGACTACGATCTCGTGGTCCAGGGGCCGAACCGATTCTGGTGCGAACTGCGCGGGAACACCGACGGCGCCGCAGCCGGCGTCGTAATCGGTTCCGAGGTAGGGGATTCGCGCGACCACCTGACAATTTCGCTGACCAATCGCGGCGCCCGCGCGGTGACTTCGATCCTCACCTCGCGGCGCTATTTCGGCACCCGGCGCGCCGTCGAAATCGCGTCCGGCGGGTCGCACCGTATCCAATGGCCCACGGAGCGCGGGTGGTACGACGTCGAGATCACCGCGCCCGATGACCCGCATTTCTACCGGCGCATCACCGGTCGGATCGAGAGGCGGAGCCAGCGGGAGTAGTCATCCGTATGCGTCGTCCGGTCACGTGCTGCGGAATCCGCCGTCGCAGTACCAGTCGGAGGACAGCAGGGCTTGGAACAGGGCTGCCTGCCAGGTGTTCCGATGCAGTCGTCGGCGGCCGTCGCGGTAGTCGGCGAGGACTTCACGGACGCCGTCGGGGCCGTCGCGGTGGTGGGCGCCGGCGCTGACGTAGGCGAGGGCGCGGATCTCGGAGCCCGCCTGGGCGGTGTAGAGGTTCGCCAGGCCGAGGGATCCGAAGTGGAACTGCACGCGGGCGGCCAGGTCCGGGCTCCAGTGTGAGGGGGCGGAGACGCCGAATATGGCCGCGGTGGGGGCGGATTCGATGATTTCCGCGACAAGCCAGATGTCGTCGTCCACATCGTCGAAGTAGGGGTGCAGGTAGACCTCGCCCGGATTCGCGGGAATGGCTTCGCTTTTCGTGTGATTGCAGTCCGCGCAGCAGGGGACCAGATTGGCGGGTGCGACCGCGAGCAGCGGGAAGTGCTTCTTGGGCAGGGCGTGATCGAGGCTGGCCACCGGGCGGTGACCGCAGAGCGGGCAGATCTGATCGGGCGCCGATTGCCGGATCTGGGTGTACACGGGCCGTCCGGGAGAGCTGCGGCGGACCATGCGGTTGTTGTAGGTGTTCTGCAGTTCCTTGTCGGTCACGTGGGCGGAGGTGAACTCCGCGGGCCGCAGGGTGTGCAATTGCCCCGCGGTGGCGGCGGATTCGTAGCGTTGTGCGGCCGCGGCCACCTCCGGGGCCGCGCGCAAGAGGCGCACGTGGTCTCTGCCGCGGCCGATGCAGCGGCGGAAGACGGCCTCGGCATCGTGCTGCGGCGGGGTGACGCTCCACATCAGGCGAGATCGCGATCTCTCGTCGCCACCAGGCCGCGCAGGATGCTGCGGGCCTCGCCGCCGAGATGCCCTCGGAAGTTCGCCAGAATGTCGTCGTAGCTGCCGCCCTCGGCCACGGCGTCCAGCAGCAGCTGGTGAAATCCGGACTTGGTCACTTCGAGGCCGAAGACGTCCTGGGTGAGGACGCTGACATTCTCGCCGAAGGTCTCGACGCGGGGCCGGACGAAGGAGGTGGCGCCGCCGGACTTGTGCAGGATCCACGCGCACTCGTGCGGAACCTCCTGCAGCACAACGGGGGAGTGCGTGGCCACCAGCGCTACGCCATTGCGGTCCACGAGCAGATCCGACAGGGCGCGGACGAAGGCGCTCAGCAGCGGCGGATGCAGATGCGCCTCGGGCTCGTCGATCAGCACCAGGGAGCGTTCGTCGACCTGCTCCACCAGCCGCGTCATGATCAGCAGCACGATCTTGTGGCCGGAACTGAGCGAGCGGAACATGTCCCGGGCGCGGGCCCGCTGCTTGTCCTCGTCCTCGCTGTCCTCGTCGTCGGCCAGGCTCGCCACCTCGTAATCGGCGAACACCGGATCGGCCTGCAGATGGCTCAGCGCCCGCCGCCATCGCGGCAGCCGTTCGCCCCGTAGGCAATTGAGCACGCTGGAGCTGAACTCGCGGCTCAGCATGAGCGGGGACTTGGTGGACACCCGCGATGTCGGCCCGGTGGGCTCGGCCCGCTCCGGCGAGGCCTTCAACCCGATGTAGACGTAGTTCTCGCCGCGCCGCGGCGTCACCGGATCCACCGAGTCGAAGGCGCTGAACGATACCGACACCACCTTCGAGAATCCGGTCGTATCGCCGGCGTCCGCGCTCACGAACTCGAATTCACCCAGACCGTCCCCGTGCGACCGCTGCCCGACCAGGGCGCGGGTCATCCTGTCGAGCAGTCTCGTCTTGCCGACCCCATTGCGGCCGATGAGTACTTGAATATTGGTGGGCGGCTTGGAATCCGGCACCACCAGGAAGCCGATGCCGTCCTCCCGGGCATCCGGGGCCCCGGGGAAGAAGGTGAACCGGTAGCGGGTCAGGCGTGCGCCGCCGTGCGCCATCCGCCGGAACTGCCCTTCGACGGTCGCGCGGCTGATGAACCGCAGCAGCGATTTCTCCGTCACGCGCTCGCCGAGGGCCGGTGCGAGCAATGCGTCGTCGTAGGCGAGATCGTTCAGAGCGCCCAGGATGGTCTCGCGCACGTCGGCTCCCAGCCGGTTCAGGGCGTCGTAGTAATCCGCGTCCTGACCGAGGGAGAAGAACCGGTCCCGCGCGAGCGAGTGAAATCGATTGGGCAACTCCGGATTCCGGAAGCCCGAACCGTCATCGCGTGCGGCATTGCGCCCGGCCCCCTTGCCCATGCCGAACCGGCCGATCTTGACCGAGCCGATCGGATGCTCCAGCAGCCCGTCGTCGACGTACACCAGTGAGAAGGTGGTCTCGAACCGGAACCAGTCGTCCCAGTCGTTCGGATGCAGATAGCCGGTTCGTGGCCGCCGATCTCCCGGATCGTCCGCTCCGACAACGACGAATTCCATGTCGTCCACCCGCTCAGCCGCCGCGCACGCCCCCGTTCAGCCGTGCGTTCCACCGCTGAAATCGTACCGAGCCCAGGCCGGATGCACGGGCGGCATCCACCGGCGCAGTGCGATCTCGTGCCCGAGCTGTAACAGCTTCTCCGGATTGCGCACGGCATACAGGCCGGTGATGCGGCCGTCATCGATGCGCAGCGACGCCGCGGCGATCCTGGCCAGCACCTGGGCCACCGGCCCGGCGCCCACCAGCGGCTCCAGCGCGGCCTGCTCGAGCCCGCCGCCATCGGTCAGCGCATGGATCCGGCAGTGGCGCACCTCACGCCCGAATTGGCGCAATAGCCGCCGATGCACGACGCTGTCCAGTAACGGTTTCGCCACGCCGGAAGATCAACCGTGTCGGGGAGGTTTCCCGCGAGCCGTTCGAAGCACAGTGAGTAAGGGATTTGATTGATGCGTTGTCGACTACCGAGACGATCGCTCGCCGCGCTGCGGGCAGGCGCTGTGGCGCTCACCGTTGCGATGTCCGTGGCGGTGGTCGGAGGTACCACTTCAGCGGCGCCCGCCAAGGCGTCCTCGGTCACCTCCGTCCAGAAGGACGGGCGGACCTGGCACCTGAAGGTGTACTCGGCGGCAATGGATCAGGAGATCACCGTCGACGTGCAGCGTCCCGTCGACGAGTCCACGCCCGCGCCCAATCTGTGGATGCTCAATGGCCTGGACGGCGGTGAGGGCACCGCGAGCTGGAAGGCGCAGACCGATGCGCTGCAGTTCCTCGCCGACAAGCAGGTCAATGTCATCCAGCCGATCGGCGGGCGCGGCACCTACTACACCGACTGGCTGAAGCCGGACCCCAAGCTCGGCGTGAACATGTGGAAGACGTTCTTCACCGAGGAACTGCCGCCGCTGCTGGACAGCACGCTGAACTCCACCGGCCTCAACGCCCTGGCCGGCCTGTCCACCTCCGGCACCTCGGTGCTGCAGTTGGCCGAGGCCAAGCCGGGCCTGTGGAAGGGCGTCGCGGCTTACAGCGGCTGCGCGCAGATCGCCGATCCGGCGGGCAAGCAGTTCGTCAAGTTCTCCACCGAGACCTGGGCCGGTGGTGACACCAAGAACATGTACGGGCCGGACGACAGCCCGCTGTGGGTGGAGAACGATCCGGTCATCAATGCCGAGAAGCTGCGCGGCACCCAGCTCTACATCTCCAGCGGCAGCGGCATCCCGGTCATGGAGGACGTGCAGTACTACCTGAGCAACGCCCCCGGCGTCACCGGCGCGATCAACCTCACCCTCGGCGTGGTGATCGAGGCCGCCGTCAACGGCTGCACCGCCAACCTCAAGAACAAGCTGGACTCGCTGGGGATCCCGGCGACCTACCAGTTCAACCCGGTCGGCACGCACTACTGGCCGTACTGGGAAGAGGCCCTGCACAAGTCGTGGCCGATGCTGGCCACGAGCATGCAGATCCAGGCCTGATCAATTACCTCTGGTTCGGTCCGGGAGCCCTGTGGGCCCCGGACCGAACGCTTTTCGGGGGCTACTTCGGCGCGGGGGTGAAGACGCCGAAGCAGTTGCCGGAGGTGTCCAGGATCTTGGCGAACACCAGGCCGTCCGGGGAGGTGAACGGCGGTGTGGAGATCTTGCCGCCGTGCTGTTCCGCCGCGGCCACCGTGGCCGCGACATCCTGGACCAGGACGAAGAAGATCGCGTGATTTCCGGCGGGGTCCGGGGTGTGCGCGATGCCGCCGTAGGGAATCTCGCTGCCGGGATAGCTGACCAGGTCGTAGCTGCCGCCGCCATTCGGATCCGCGGCGAAGTTCCAGCCGAACAGCGCGCCGTAGAAGTCCTTGACGCGGTCGGGTTCATTGCTGCCGACCTGGAACCAGGCGACCGTGTTGAAGGCGGGTGCGGTCATTGTTCGTCTCCCGAAGAGTCGTGGTGGTTGTGCTTGCGCCACAACGATCTCCCCGTTCGGCGACAACCCGCTGTCGGTGTTTCCGTCCGTCAGAGCGTGATCGCTCGCACACGATGCAGCGGCGCGTCCAGATCGCAGGATTCGAGCGTGCGCTCCGGGGCCGCCGAATCGGTCAGGGTCACCCCGGTCATCCGATCCAGCCGGAAGCAGCGGGCCTCGTCGCGCAGCCGGCACCAGGCGATCAGATACCAGCCGGGCGTGCCGAGCAGCAGGGCGATGGGCTCCACTTCGCGCTCGCTGTGCGCGCCGACGCGGTCGAGGTAGCCGATGCGCAGCGCCCGGCGCGCGAGGATGGCCTGTTCGACGACCGGCGGTATCGGTGCGGGCGCGGGCGCGTCCGGACCGTCCAGCAGTCGCACCCGGGCGGCCAGCTCGCGCGCGGCCGCGGTGCTCTGCTGCGACATGGCCGCCAGGATCTTGTGCAGCGCACTGTGCCCGGCCCGGGCGAACGGGCCGTCGTGACCGCGCGCCACCGCCACGGCCAGCGCCACCGCCTCGGCCGCGGTGAAATTCAGCGGCGGCAGCGACATGGTCTTCTCCAGGGCATAGCCGCCCCGCCGCCCGACATCGGCGTAGATGGGCACCCCGGACTGCTGCAGCGCGCTGATATCGCGCTCGATGGTCCGGATGCTGACCCCGTACCGGGCGGCCAGCTCCCGGGCGGTGCGCATGCGCGGCGCGACGGCCCGCAACTGTTCCACGATCGCGTAGAGCCGATCCGTGCGGTTCACGCCTCGACCGTAGCGATCACCACCGACATGTTCCGCGCCTGGCGCCCAAGGGTTCTCACCCGCGGCGGGGGACGGCCGGATCGGTCCGGGCTCAGGCCTCGGGTTTGGCCCAGCGGCCGCGGGCCTGCTTGATGTGCTCGCACAGGAAGCTCTCGACGGCGTCCTGATCGCGGGATTCGATGAGGTCGACGATGGTGAAGTGCTCGCGGGCGACATCGACGAGCTCGCCCTTCTGCGCCAGGGCGGCGAGGCCGAACAGGCGGGTGTGGTCGCGCAGGTCGGAGACGAGGGCATTGAGGCGGGGGTTGTCGGCATAGCCGAGCAGGGTCAGGTGGAAGACCTGGTCGGCGGCGGTGTACTCGACCAGGTCACCGCGCTCGGCGCCGTCGACGATCGCGGCGGCGAGTTCGCGCAGCCGGGGGAGATCCGCGGCCGGAATCAGCGGTGTGACCGCGCGGACGGTGGGCGGTTCCAGCAGCAGCCGGATCTCGGTGATGTCGTCGAGGTCCTTCTCGGCGACCTCGGTGACGCGAAAACCCTTGTTGGGCACGATGGAAATGAGATTCTCGCGGGCCAGATCCTGCATGGCCTCCCGCACGGGCGTGGCGGAGACGCCGAAGCGGGCGCCGAGGGTGGGGGCGGAGTAGACGACGCCCGGTTCCATCTCCCCGGCGATAATGGCCGCGCGCAGCGCCCGCGAAACCTTGTCGCGGAGACTGACCTTCTCCATCTGGGTGAAGTGGTCGATGCTCACGTGCCCGTACCCCTGCTCATGATCGGCTGATTCGATCGGTCGCCCGCATTCTATGCCATGTCACGTGGCATCCCACGGATTCATCGTGCGGCCGCCTCCGCGTCGACGGCCCGCAGCGAGGCGCCCGAGGTCTCCTTGGCCAGGCCCACCGCGAGAACCGAGAGGGCCGCCGCCGCAACCAGATACAGCGAGATCGGCACCGAACTGTGGAAGCCGTTCAGCAGGCTGACGGCGATCAGCGGCGCGAGCGAGCCCGCCATAATGGGCGCGACCTGATAGCAGAACGAGAGCGCCGTGTACCGGACGCGTGTCGGGAACATCTCGGTCATGAGGGCGGAATACGGTGCGTAGGTGAGTGATTCGATCGCCAGGCCGAGGGTGATCGCCACGATGATGATGGCGTAGTTGCCGGTGTCCATCATCGGGAAGGCGGCGAATCCCCAGCCGGCGGTCAGCACCGCGCCGGTGAGGTAGACCGGCCGGCGGCCGATCAGATCCGAGAGCAGCCCGGCGGCCGGGATCATGAAGAAGTGCAGCAGGTGCGCGACCAGCATCAGGCCGAGAATCGGCGCGGTGTCCACCTCGACCACCAGCTTGAGATAGGTGATCGAGAAGGTCACCACGAGGTAGTAGAGGATGTTCTCCGCGAAGCGCGCGCCGATGCCGATCAGCACCGCGCGCCGGTGATACCGCAGCACCTCCACGATGCCGAGCGAACGCTGTTGATCCGCTTCGAATTTCGCCTGCGCCTCGACGAAGATCGGGGCGTCGTCGACGCTGGAGCGCACCCAGTAGCCGATGATCACGACGACGGCCGACAGCCAGAAGCCGATCCGCCAGCCCCAGGACAGGAACTGCTCGTCGGACAGGTTCGCGGACAGCACCAGCATCACGACCGTCGCCAGCACATTGCCCAGCGGCACGCCCGCCTGCGGCCAGCTGGCCCAGAAGCCGCGGCGGTCATCGGGGCTGTGCTCGCTGACCAGCAGTACCGCCCCGCCCCATTCGCCGCCGAAGGCGAAGCCCTGGATCAGGCGCAGCGTCACCAGCAGGATCGGCGCCCAGTAGCCGATGGCGTCGAAGCCCGGCAGGCAGCCCATGAGGAAGGTCGTGATGCCGACGACCACCAGGCTGAGCTGGAGCAGGGCCTTGCGGCCGACCCGATCGCCGAAGTGGCCGAACAGTAGCCCGCCGAATGGTCGCGCCAGAAAGCCGACCGCGTAGAGCGCGAAGGCGGCGATGATGCCGTCGACCGCATTGCCGCTGGACCGGAAGAACACCTCGCCGAAGACCAGTGCCGAGGCGGTGCCGTACAGGAAGAACTCGTACCACTCGGCCACCGCGCCGGCCATGGCCGCGGCCACGATGCGGCGTAATCCGGTGGGTGCCTGGGTTTTCGGTGCGGTATCGCCGGATTGCGGTGTGGTTGCGGCGGTGTCGTCGACAGCGGTCATGGTGGGCGCCCTCATCGCTCAGTGAAGTGTGACATTGCACCGTAGAGAAGTGACCGCGCTCACGCAAGTGGTTGCGTGAGGCGGGCCACACCCGCTAGCTTCAGTGCAATGTCACACGGCACTGAGGTGGCAGCGGCGGCCGGGCGCTCTTCCCGGACTCTCGACCCGATGGAGGCCCTCATGACCGAAACGACCACGTCACCGGCGTACAAGCCGTGGCACGGGGTACTGGTCGCGACGACCCTGCCGTTCACCGCGGACCTGGCGGTCGACTACGACGCCTACGCCGAACACGTGGCGTGGCTGGCGGCCAACGGCTGCCACGGGGTGAGCCCGAACGGCTCGCTCGGCGAATATCAGACGCTCTCCGACGCGGAGCGGGCCAAGGTGGTGACCACCGCCATTGCCGCGGCGCCGGCCGGATTCACGGTCATGCCCGGCATTGCCGCATACGGTGCGTTGCAGGCGCGCCGGTGGGCCGAACAGGCCGCCGAGGCCGGGGCGCAGGCGGTCATGCTGTTGCCGCCCAACACCTATCGCGGCGGCCGGGATTCGATCCTCGATCACTACCGCACGGTGGCGCGGGTCGGTCTGCCGATCGTGGCCTACAACAACCCGATCGACACCCATATCGATCTGACTCCCGACATTCTGGCCGAATTGCACGCCGAGGGCCTGATCGTGGGCGTCAAGGAGTTCACCGGCGATGTGCGCCGCTGCTACGAGATCAAGGAGCTGGCACCGGATCTCGATGTGCTCGTCGGCTCCGACGATGTGGTACTCGAACTCGGCATCGCCGGTGCGGTCGGCTGGGTGGCCGGTTACCCGAACGCGATTCCGCAGTCGACGGTCGAGCTCTACAACGCGGCGGTGAATCGCGATCTGGACAAGGCGCTGCCGCTCTACCGCGACCTGCACAAGCTGCTGCGCTGGGATTCCAAGACCGAATTCGTGCACGCCATCAAGCTGTCCATGGATCTGGCCGGGCGGCCCGGCGGTCCCTGCCGTCCCCCGCGCGTGCCGCTGGCGCCGGAATTGGCCGCGAAGATCGCCGCCGATACCCGCGAGGTGCTGGCCAAGGGCTACCGGTAATCGGTGATCCCGCAACCGAAACCGCACGCGCACTGGTGAATACGGGAAGCGAGAATGCGATGACCATCGACGAGACGACCACGGTCGAATTCGTTGCCGATACGACGCCCGCGGGGGTCGACAGCGCTGTCGACGCGGCCGCCTCGGCCGCCGCGCCCTGGGCCGCCATGGAATTGGCCGAGCGAGCCCGGGTGCTCGACACCATCGCGGACCGGCTCGACGCCCATGCCGCAGAGCTGATCCCACCGGCGATACGGGAGACCCGGCTGCCGGAACCACGCCTGGCGGGCGAGCTGAAGCGAACCACCTTCCAGCTGAGGCTCTTCGCGCAGCTGGTGCGCGACGGTGGATTCCTCGATGTGCGCATCGACACCGCGGATGCGCAGTGGCCCATGGGCGTGCCACGACCGGACCTGCGCCGCATGAACATTCCGCTCGGCCCGGTCCTCAACTTCGCGGCCGGCAACTTCCCGTTCGCCTTCTCCGTCGCGGGCGGTGACACCGCCTCAGCGCTGGCCGCGGGCTGCCCGGTCGTCGTCAAGGCCAGTCCGGGTCACCCGGAACTGTCCAGCGCGGTCGGCGCTCTCGTGGCCGAGGCGATCAGCGAATGCGGCGCTCCCAGCGGCACATTCGGCCTGATCTTCGGCCGCGACGCCGGTGTGCGGGCACTGCTCCATCCGCGCACCGCCGCCGTCGCCTTCACCGGTTCCACCGCGGGCGGCCGTGCGTTGTACGACCTGGCCTGCGGCCGGCCGACACCGATCCCGTTCTACGGTGAACTGGGCTCGATCAATCCGGTCTTCGTGACGCCCGAGGCGTCGCGGTCGCAGGCCGCCGACATCGCAGCGGGACTGCTGACGGCGGTGAGTTCCAGTGCGGGACAACTGTGTACGAAGCCCGGCCTGGTAGCGGTGCCTGAGGGGGCCCCGGTGCTGGCCGAGCTGATCGGCGCTACCCCGGCACCCACCGGCGAGATGCTCAACGACCAGATTGCGGCCGGGTTCGAGAAGGCTGTCGAGCAGGTGCGTGCGCATTCCGCGGTCGGCGTGCTGGCCGGTGGCGGACCCGGCGCGGCGTTGTTGCTGACCACGACCGCTCGCGCCGTACTGGCCGATCGGAAGGGCCTGATGCGCGAGATGTTCGGCCCGGCAACGCTGGTGGTGACCTACCGGGACACCGCCGAACTGCTCGAGCTGGCCCGGTCGTTGCACGGCGAGTTGACCGTCTCGGTCTTCGGCGACCAGGCCGACGACACCACCCGCGCCCTCCTCACCGCCGCCGCGACCGTGGCCGGGCGCGTCCTGTGGAACTCCTGGCCCACCGGCCTGTCGGTGACCTACGCCCAGCAGCACGGCGGCCCCTACCCGGCCACCACCGCACCGTCGACGACCTCGGTGGGCACCGCGGCCGTCACCCGCTTCCTGCGCCCGGTCGTCTTCCAATCGGTACCCGACGACCTGCTGCCGCCGGCGTTGCGCGAGGCGAATCCGCTGACGGTTCCGCGTTCGGTGAACGGGGCACCCGCGCAATGACTCTCGGCGACAGCACGGGGGAGGCCCGGCCCGGCCCGTACCGGCGTGACCCCGCACCCGGTGGTGGCGGCCCGGCTGCCGCCGATGGCCGCGTGCCGGACCAGGCTGCCACCGATGGCCGCGTGCCGGACCAGGCTGCCGCCGATGGGCGCGTGCTGGACGGGACTGCCGCCGATGGGCGCGTGCTGGATCAGGCTGCCACCGATGGCCGCGTGCCGGACCAGGCTGCCGCCGATGGGCGCGTGCTGGACGGGACTGCCGCCGATGGGCGTGTGCTGGACGGGACTGCCGCCGATGGGCGCGTGCAGGGCCGGGCCGGAAGTTCGAACGGCGATCCGGCGCGACGGACGACGGGCGGCGCGGCCGACACGGTGATCCTCGACGGGCTTGCGGTGCTGATCATTGGTGGCGGCATGATCGGCTGCGCGCTTGCGCACCGGCTCGGCCTCGCGGGTGCGTCTGTGCGGGTCTGTGAGGCCGGTGGGCTCGCCTCGGCGACCACCGCGCACGGCGAGGGCAATGTGCTCGTATCGGACAAGGGGCCGGGGCCGGAGCTGGAGCTCGCGCGGCTGTCGCGCGGATTGTGGCCGGAAACCTTGGTGCGCATCGGCGAGCGCCTGCCCGATGAGGTCGCCGCCGCCGAATGGGAGCCCAAGGGCGGCATTGTCGTCGCCACCACCGAGGCCGGGGCCACCGCACTGGACGAGTTCGCCCGTGGCCAGCGCGCGGCCGGAGTGCGGTGTGAGGATCTCGACGCGGATCGGCTCGCTACGGCCGAACCCGCGTTGACCCGGGATGTGACCGCGAGCGTCTACTACCCCGATGACGCTCAGGTGCAGCCCGTCGGCGCGGCGGCGGCCCTGATCGGGTCCGCCGTCGCGGCCGGGGCGATCGTCGAAACACGGTGCGCCGTAACCGGACCCGTCGTACAAGGCGGCCGTCTCACGGGTGTGCGGACCACGCGAGGAATCCGCTACGCCGATGTGGTGATCAATGCCGCCGGGCCGTGGTCGGGCCGGGTGTCCGAACTATTGGGTGCGCCGATCGCGGTCAAACCCCGCCGGGGCGATGTGCTGATCACCGCGCCCATGCCGCCCACCGTGTTCCACAAGGTCTACGACGCGGATTACGTAGGCGCGGTCAGCAGTTCGGACGCGGCCCTACAGTCCTCGGCCGTGGTCGAGTCCACCCGGGGCGGCCCGTTGCTGATCGGCTCCTCGCGCCGCCAATGCGGCTTCGACGACCGGCTGCGCCCCGACAGCCTGGCCGCCATCGCCCGCAAGGCCCTGCGCCTTTACCCGGTCCTCGCCGACGTGGCGGTCATGCGCGCCTACGGCGGCTTCCGCCCCTATGTCGACGACCACCTCCCGGTGATCGGCCCGGATCCCCGGCTGCCCGGCCTTTGGCACGCAACCGGCCACGAGGGTGCGGGCATCGGCCTCTCGGTCGGCACCGCCCACCTCCTGACCGCCGCCCTCGCGAACCTGCCCACCGAGGTCGACATCACGGCTTTCGCCGTGGACCGACCCGCCGTCCTCGCCCCGCTCGAATCGACGAAGAAGTACGTATCGCTATGAGTCCCAGAATGATTCCGGCAGAGCGCGATCCGGTCGGCCGGTCGGACCGCCCGTTGACCATCACCATCGACGGTGTCGCTGTGAACGGCGTGCACGGTCAGACCCTCGCCTCGGTGCTGCTCGCCGCCGACCGCTCGCACTGGCGCACCGGCCCGAACGGCGGCCGCCGCGGCGTCTTCTGCGGCATCGGCATCTGCTTCGACTGCGCCGCCACTGTCAACGGAGTCCCCGATATCCGCCTGTGCCGTCGCCCGGCCCGCGACGGCGATGTGATCGCCACCCAGACCCGCGAGATCGCCGCTGAATCCGGAGCGGCCGAGCCTCGAGCAGGCACGGCCACCAGGCCCCCGGACATGAGCACCAGAGCGGCCACAGCATACGTGGTTGCCACACAGCCGAATTCGGTGATCACGCAGCTCGGTTCAGCCGAAGGGGAGCGATGAGCAGGCATGCGGTGATGATCGGCGGCGGTCCGGCGGCCTCCGGAGCGCGCTTCCCCGGCGCTGTCGGGCACGGCCTCCGCGTGTCCGAGAAGTGCGTGCGGTGCAAGGCGGCCCACCCGCGCTGCGCGTTCCTGCTCCGGGCGGCGATCTACCGGGCCGAGCGGCATGAAGGAGGAGAACGATGACCAGACATGTAGTGGTGATCGGGGGTGGTCCGGCCGGAATGGCGGCGGCGGAAGCCGCGCTGCGGCACGGAGCGACGGTGACCCTCATCGATTCGAACGAGGCGCTCGGCGGGCAGTACAACCGGCGGATTCCGGCTGCCTTCGGGGTGCGCCGCCCATTCTCGATCGGCCATGGTTATCACGCAGCCGAGCAGCGCGCGCGGTGGCTCATGAAGCATCCGCGTTGCGAGTACCTGGCGTACGCGGCGGTCTATCAGATCGAGCGGCATGCCGAGGGTGGCTGTCCCGCAGTGCGATTGCTGCAAGGGGTCGAAGGCGACCAGCGGACGCATCGGGTGATTCAGGGTGATGCGCTGGTCATTGCCGCCGGAGCCTACGACCGGGTGTGCCCTTTTCCCGGCTGGGATCTGCCCGGCGTCTATACAGCCGGCGCCGCACAGACTCTCGCGAAGACGCAACGGGTGCTGGTCGGGCAGTCGGTGCTGGTATCCGGGACCGGACCGTTCCTGCTTCCCGTAGCCCAGTCGCTGGCTGGCGGCGGGGCGAATGTGCGCGCCGTGCTGGAGGCGAACCCAGGCCGCTGGATCGCCCGGCAGTGGGCCGCGCGGCCGTGGGAATTGCGGCACAGCGCGAGCAAGGCCGGTGAGCTCGTCGAGTACATCGCTTCCGGTGTGCGGCACCGCATTCCATTGCGTACATCGAGCGCTGTCATCGCGGTGGCGGGCGACGGTCGCGTGGAAGAGGCCACGGTGGCCCGCCTCGACGCGGACTGGACGCCCATTCCCGGCAGCCACACGACGGTGCCGGTGGACGCGGTCGCGGTATCGCACGGCTTCACCCCGCAGCACGAACTCGCGGTGGCCGCCGGTGCACAGCTGACGCCGGGCGGATTCGTGCGGACCGACCGCTCACAGCGAACCACCGCCGAAGCGGTCTGGGCGGCAGGGGAAATCACCGGCATCGGCGGATCTCAGGTGGCTGCCGTCGAAGGCCGGGTCGCTGGAATGAGCGCGGCCGGAACCGATCCGGCCTCCGATCGTGCGCTGCGCGCCCGGCACCACACGGCGCAGCAATTCGTGGCGCGGCTCGTGGCCGCCCACCCGATCCGCCCCGGCGTACTCGCTTGGTCGCGACCGGACACCGTTATCTGCCGATGCGAGGGCACCACTCGGGAGGCGCTGATCGCTGCTTGGAACCGCACGGCGGGCGACGGCTACCGCCCCGCCAAGCTCGCCACCCGCGCCGGGCTGGGTCCCTGCCAGGGGCGGATCTGCGCCGCGAACATCGACGCCCTGCGGAGCCGGGAGTGCGCAGCCGATCCGTCAGCGGCGCCCGGCGCTCGCGAATGCCATTCGGTGACAACGGGTCATACCGCTGACTCGGATGCTGGGGCGCTTGCGTGCAATCCGGCAGCGCTGCGGGTCGAGGTGGTCTCGCGTGATGTGGTGTGCCCGGACAGTGCCGGGACGCGTCCGCTGCCAGGCCTTGCCGCGGCCACTCCCGCCTGGCGTCCGCTGGCCGCACCCATCCGTCTTCGTGAACTCGCCGATCTCGACACCGAAGGACAGCACTGATGCGTAGCAGCATGATCATCTCCGCGATCGACACGCACACCGAGGGGATGCCCACGCGGGTGGTGACGGGCGGGGTCGGCGCGATCCCCGGCGACACCATGGCGCAGCGGCGAATTCACTTCATCGAGCATCTGGACGGACTGCGCAGGCTGCTGGTCAACGAGCCGCGCGGGCACGCCTCCATGAGTGGGGCGATTCTGCAACCGGCCACCACGCCGGACGGGCACTACGGTGTGCTGTTCATCGAGGTCAGTGGGCTGTTGCCGATGTGCGGGCACGGGACCATCGGGGTGGCGACCGCGCTCGTGGAGGCGGGGATGGTTCCGGTGACCGAGCCGGTGACCGAGATCCGCCTGGATACTCCGGCCGGCCGCGTGGTGGCCTCGGTGAATATCAGTGCTGGGCACGCGGATTCGGTGAGTCTTCGCAATGTGCCCGCCTACTGCGACAGCCTCGACAATGACGTCGAAGTGCCTGGGCTGGGCACGGTGCGCTACGACATGGCCTACGGCGGAAACTTCTACGCCATCGTCGATCCCGCCAAGCTCGGGCTGCCGTTCGATCGCGCCGAGAAGGATCGGATCGCGGACGCGGGACTGCGAATCATGCGGGCCGTCAATGAATTCCGGCGGCCGGTGCATCTGGAGGACGAGCGGATCTCCGGGTGCAAGCACGTGTTGTTCCTCGACCCGGCGTCCGAGCCCGCGCACACCCGCAATGCCATGGCCATCCATCCGGGCTGGTTCGATCGGTCGCCCTGTGGCACCGGCACTTCCGCGCTACTGGCCCGCCAGCATGCACGCGGCTTGATTTCCGGTGATCAGGTGCTGCGCAACGACTCGTTCATCGACACCACCTTCTACGCGAAGGCGGTCGAAACCACCACGGTCGGCGGGCATCCCGCGATCGTTCCGGAGATCACCGGCCGCGCCTGGCTGACCGCCACGGCCACCTACCTGCTGGACCCGTCGGACCCGTTCCCCGAGGGCTTCGTGTTCTGACCGCAACTGTTTCACTGATCACCACCTGAAAGGCCACGACAATGTCTGTCGTAACCCGCCGCCCCCGCACGCCCGTGACCAGGAGCGGGGTGATGCGGCGAATGCCGGTCAGCACCGCCGACACCGGCGATTTCAAGAAGAGTATGGGTCTATGGCAGCTGGTGGCGCTGAGCCTGGGCGGCCTGGTCGGCGCGGGCGTGTTCTCGCTGGCGGGTGTGGTGGCCAATGAGGTCTCCGGCCCGGCCGTGCTGGTGTCGTTCGCCATCGCCATTATCGCCTCCGGCGCGGCGGGCCTGTGCTACGCCGAATTCGCGGGCATGGTCCCCAAGGCCGGGTCCGCGTACACGTATTCCTATGTGGCCCTGGGCGAGATCATCGGCTTCATGATCGGGTGGGATCTGCTGCTGGAGTACACCGCCATCGTCTCGGTGGTCGCGATCGCGGTATCCGGATACCTGAACTACATCACCCACTACATCGGATTCGATCTGCCTACCTGGGCGCTCGGCGCGCCGGGCACGGGTGAGGGCCGCAAGGTGGACCTGTTCGCTCTGCTGCTCTGCCTGCTGCTGGCCTACCTGCTCTCGCGCGGCACCCGCGAATCCGCCCGCGTGCAAACCGGACTCGTCGCCCTGAAGATGCTGATCGTCGCCGTGGTGGTCATCGCGGGCGCCTTCCACATCAAGGCCGGCAACTACACCCCGTTCTTCCCGTTCGGCGTCGGCAGCGCGGTCTCCGGTGCGGCCCTGGCCTTCTTCGCCGTCTACGGCTACGACGCCATGAGCGCCGCCGCCGAGGAATCCAAGGACGGCAAGAAGCTCATGCCGAAGGCCATCCTCATCAGCCTCGGCATCGCCTCGATCGTCTACCTGCTGGTCTGCCTGGTCATCGTCGGCATGGTCAACTACACCGACATCGACGTCTCCGCCCCCTTCTCCAGCGCCTTCGACACCGTCGGCATGGGCATCCTCGGCCTGGTCATCGCCGTCGGCGCGGTCGTCGGCGTCACCACCTCCGCCTTCGCCAATATGCTCGCCGTCACTCGCGTCGGCTTCGCCATGAGCCGCGACGGCCTGCTCCCCTCCTATTTCGGCAAGAGCAGCGAACGCCGCAAGGTCCCCACCCGCGTCATCTGGCCGGTCGGCATCGTCTCCGCCCTCATCGCCGGCTTCCTCCCCATCCGCGAAGCCGCCGAACTCACCAACGTCGGCATCCTCATGGCCTTCATCGTCGTAGCGATCGGCGTCATCCGCCTCCGCAAGACCCGCCCGGACGCCGACCGCGCCTTCCGCACCCCCTGGGTCCCGCTGGTCCCGCTCATCGGCATCGCCTTCTCCCTCTGGCTGATCAGCCACCTGGACGTGATCACCTGGGTCCGCTTCATCGCCTGGCTGCTCCTGGGCCTGGCCCTGTATCTGGGCTTCGGCTACCGCAATTCGAAGCTGAACACCGCGGAGAACTGACTCGCCTCACGGTGCCTGCCAGATCACCGAATCCGGCAGGCACCAGCCCGAGGTACGGGTCGATTGCTCGCTGCCCTCGATGAGTTGTGCACCCACGCAGTAGTCGGCCGATTCGGCGTCGGGCCGGTGCTCGACAGCGGGAGCCGCCTGGGCCGAAGCCGCCACCAGTACGGTGGCGGCGACGGCCGTTACGGCCGCGGTGAGCGCGAGGGTGAGGCGGCGGGTGGATTCGATCATCGTCATGGCTGTGACGCTATGAACCGCGAGCACAGCGCCACCTCCCGCTGAAGCACGATTCGGCCCTGATACCCGGGAGCTAGGGGACTCGGGGGAAACCCCCGGCGGTGCGCCGATCCTCAGCACTTCTCCCAGTGGCCGGGGGAGGTTTCCTTGATCGTGCTCCGGGTGAAGGTGTTCCAGAGGCCGAGGTTCTGTTTGGAGCCGTTGGCGTAGGTGTAGCCGCCGGCGGCGTAGGCGCGGCCCGCGGTGGTGTGGGCGTAGTTGTTGTCGGTGATGCAGGCGGGGGCCGGGTCGGTCGTGGTCGGGGGAGTGGTCGTCGTGGGCGGGGTGGTTGTGGTGGGCGGCGTGGTGGTGGTCGGCGGGGTTGTGTCACTGGTGAGTTCGGCGATCATGGACATGATCGATTCCATCTGTTTGCCGCCATGCCAGGCGTAGGAAGCGTCGCCGCCGTAGCCCCACCAGTTCCAGCAGCCGTTGGGGTTGGTGGTGCTCGCGGTGCTGAGCGGGATGGCCTGCGGGTACAGGACGATCATGTTGTTGGTGTCGGCGTATTCGTTGAGGTAGGCGTACTTCATGAAGGCGTCGCCGAAGCCCTGGTAGCTGAAGCCCTGTTTGCAGCCGTGCAGGGCGACCATGAGGGTGCAGGTGGCGCCGTCGGCGCAGGATCGCGGGACGTAGGCGAATCCCTTGGCGTCCATGCTGATCGCATTCGCATTGCCGCCGGGAACGTAGGAGTTCTGATCGAACTGGACGAGTTTGCCGTTCAGGGCGGTGGCGGGGGCGTTGACGCCGCCGGTGAGTTTCGACAGCATGGCGCCGACCGGGTCGGTGTCGCAGTCGTTGACGAAGGGGCTGGCGGTGCCGGTGCAGGCGACCGGTCCGATGGGGCTGACCCAGGCGTGCCCGGCGGGACCGCTCTTGTCGTAGGTGACATTCGCGCCGAATTCCGAATAGTACGTCGCGAGATCATTGTTCACCGGTTCGAGCACGGTCTGGTCGCTGGTGCCGTGGTACAGGTAGACCGGATCGCCGGACAGGTTCGCAAGGGCGTCGACCTTGCCGGAGCCTGCCAGGGTGCGGGTTTCGGCGGCCAGTTCGGCGGGGGACTTGCGGGCGCCGTTCTGCATACAGCCCGTCTGAGCGCGCACGGCGTAGTCGAAGTCACCGGCGCAGCGGTACGGCCCGGCACTGAAAATACCCGCGCCGGAGAAGGTTCCGGAATAGGCGATGTGCAGCTGGTTGGCCATGTAGCCGCCGGACGATATGCCCGAGACGTAGATGGAATCGATATCGTAACCGTGCAGATCCTCCGGGGTGGGAGCGGGGACCGCGGCGAACGCGCCGGGCAGGGCCGTCGCCGATAACCCGGCGGCGACCGCCACCGCGGCCAGTAATTCTTTGAATCTCATAGGGGTTCCTCATCATTGGGGATAGAGCCTCGCTCAGCCCTGTAACGCACAGGTATTGGCGAGATCACCGCCGGTGGGACGCGGCAGCGTCGCGGTCGGCGGGGGCAATTGACCGGTCGCGGTCCAAGATTCGAGCGCTTCGAAGGCGCTGCGGAAGCACGGCAGCATGGGGCGCAACAGGTTCGAATGCTGGTCGTAGAGGCCGTCGACGTGATTGCCGCCGTCGATGCGGTAGTAGCGGTGCACGGATTCGCGGCCCTGATCCCGGATGAGCGCGGCGTACACATCGGAGTCGCGGCCGATGGGCAGCAGGGCGTCGAGGGTGCCGTGCAGGGTGATGAGCGGCCGCTCGATCCGGCCGGTGAGCGATACCCGCCGCATGGCGTTGTGGACGGCGGCCGGGCGGGTGGCGTAGTCGTAGTCGGCGTCGGAGCCGGTGTAGGCGGGATCGAATTCCTGCCGGTACATCCGTTGCGTGAGTTCCCAATAGGCGGTGTCGTGGTACTCCCACAGCGGTTCCGACGCGGCATCGAAACCGGCGTCCAGCACGGTATTGCGCGCGCCGGGATCCTGCGCGAGGTCGGCGTAGCCGCGCAGCGCCGGCGGCAGGAAGCTCAGCAGGTTGGCCCCATCGGCCTGCCAGAGACTGCCCTCCCAGTCGACGCCGCCGTCGTAGAGCCACGGCGCGTTCTCCAGCTGCCAGCGGACCAGGTAGCCCGCATTGGAGATCCCGGCCATCAGGGTGTTCCCGGCGGGCCGCCCGTAGCGCTGCGCCACGGCGGTCTGGGCGGCAATGGTCAGCTGGGTGACGCGGGTATGCCATTCCGCCACCGCATCTCCGGGCGCGACGCCGTCGCGATGGAACTCGGCGCCGGTATTGCCCTTGTCGGTGGCGGCATACGCATAACCGCGGGCCAGCACCCAGTCGGAGATGATGAAGTCATTGGCGTACTGCCGCCGGTTCCCGGGCGTGCCCGCCACCACCAGCCCGCCGTTCCAGTTGTCGGGCAGGCGAATCACGAACTGGCTGTCGTGATTCCAGCCGTGATGGGTGTTGGCGGCGGAGCCGTCGGGGAAGTAGCCGTCGATCTGCATACCGGGAATCCCGGACGGATTCCGCGCTCCACTCGGATGCAGCCCCGCCCAGTCGGCGGGCACGGTATGCCCGGACGCGATGGTCCCGGCGGTGGTCAGATCGGCGAGACAGGCGGCGATCTGCGTCTGCGCACCCACCACCAGCGGCGCGGGGCATTGTGCGAGACGCACATCCGGGGGCGCGGGCAGCGTGGCGTATCCGGCGATCACCGCCGTTCCCGCGAGCGCGGCGATCAGGGCGGTCAGGCGGCGAAGCGACGGCATCGAACTCCTCCTCGAGCGGAAATGCCGGAAATTCTGTTCACCGTGCGGATCCGGAGCCAGGTGGCGGCGAGCCATATTGGGCGCGGGCGATGTGGTGGGGGTCACCATTGGCCGGATCGGCTCTTACGGCAGGAAGCGATCGCGGAGTATGTGGTTCTGGTGGATATTCGGGGCCTTGGATATATGGGGTGACCACATCGCCGTATGACGGTGAGCGGCCTAGGGTTCCGCAGTATCGGGTGATTGCGGGAGGCAGTGTGGCGCGTCCGGGAACGGCGGCGAGCTGGGAGATCTTCTTCGGGCTGCTCGAACGCGAGGCATCGGCCGTGGAATTCGAGGCGCCGGTGTTGGAAGCCCGCGCCGCCGGTGTGGCGCCCGCGCACCTGGCCGAATTGGAGTCCGCCAAACTCGCCGCGCTGCGGGTGCGGGCGCTGCTGGAACGCCGCGCCCGCCGGGAGGCCGAGCTGGCGGCGCTGTTCGACACCGCCAGCGATCTCGCCGGCCTGCGGGACGTCGATGCCGTCCTGCAGGCCATCGTGCATCGCGCTCGGCGGCTGCTGCACGCCGACGTCGCCTATATGACCCTGCCCGATCGCGACCGCGGCGACACCTATATGCGCGTCACCGACGGCTCCGCCTCACAGCAATTCCGCATGACCCGGCTGCAATTGGGCGCGGGCCTGGGCGGTCTGGTCGCCCAGACCGGTATGCCCTATTGCAGCGCGGACTATTTCGCCGACGACCGCTTCCAGCACACCCCGGAGATCGACGCCGCGGTGAAAGACGAAGGGCTCGTGGCCATTCTGGGCGTGCCCATGCGGCTGGGCGATCAGGTGATCGGCGTGCTCTTCGCCTCCCATCGCAGCGTGCGGCCGTACGGGCCGGAGGAGATCGCGCTGCTCGGCAGTCTGGCCGCGCACGCCACCATCGCACTGGACTCCGCCCGCCTGCTCACCGAAACCCGTTCCGCCCTGGCGGAACTCAGCGCCGCCAATGCCGCCATGCGCGCCCACTACATCACCGTGGAACGCGCTGCCCAGGCGCACGATCGCATGACCAATCTGGTGGTGCGCGGCGGCGGGGTGAACGAGGTCGCGGCCGTGGCCGCGGACATTCTCGGCGGCCCGCTGGTGGTCCTCGATGCCGAGGGCCGCCGCCTGGCCGCCATCGACCCGCCGGGCGCGAGCGCCCGCGACCAGCTCGACGACGACCATCTGCTCGGCGAGATCATGGCCAAGGCGGGCAAACTCGGCCGCACCGCCCGGCTGCGCGATCTCTGGGCCGCACCGGCCGGGGCCGGCAGCGAACCGCTGTGCACCATGGTGCTGCAGCACAGCGAGGAGCTCTCCGGCTCCGATCAGCGCATTCTGGAGCGCGCCACGCTGGTCACCGCGCTGCTGCTGCTGTTCCGCCGCAGCATTGCCGAGGCCGAGGGCCGGGTGCGCGGCGAACTGCTCGACGATCTCCTCAATGGCCGCGTCCCCGATCGCGAAGCCCTGCACAGCCGCGCCACCCTGCTGGGCATCGACCTCACCCAGCCGCACGTGCTGGTGGTCGTGGACCACGGCCCGCAGCGCCGCCCCGCCGCCTGGACCACCGACCACGCTCTGTCCCGCCACGGGCTGGCCGCCACGCGCGGCGAGCACACCATCGTCCTGCTACCCGGCTCCGACCCGACCGCCGCCGCCCGCCAGCTCTCCCGCGAATTGACCGGCGCGCTGGGTGTTTCCGCCACCATCGCGGGCTCCGGTCCGGTGGATCTGCCCACCGCCGCCGCCTCCGCCTACCAGGAGGCCCGCCGCTGCATTCAGGCCCTCATCGCCCTCGGCAAGGAGGGCACCACCGCCAGCGCCGACAGCCTGGGGTTCGTCGGGCTGCTGCTGAGCCGGGGCGCCGACGTCGGCGCCTTCCTCGACAGCACCCTCGGCCCGGTCCTCGACTACGAGGACCGCCGCGGCACACCCTTGATCCAGACCCTGGAGACCTATTTCGCCAGCGGTTGCAACCTGACCGCCAGCGCCAAACGCCTGCACATCCACGTCAATACCGTCACCCAGCGCCTGGAACGCATTACCGCGCTGCTCGGCGCGGACTGGCAGCATCCCGATCGCGCCCTGGAGATCCAGCTCTCGCTGCGCCTGCATCGCCTGCGCGAATCCGCCGTCCTCACCGACCGAATCGAACCATTGCAATAGGCAATCGCCCGGTCCGGGACCGAGGCGCCGTGGATAGCCTTGCGGTGCACTCGATGTCGAATCGTGAGGGTGAGATGACCGCGAAGACCATCAGCAATCCCTATATCCATCGATTGCAGCAGCGGCATTTCCTGTTGTTCGATGTGCTGCCGATTATCGGCACCGCCGTCGCATTCGCGTTTCTTCTGGTGCGGCCGTTCGGGTGGCTCGAATTCTGGCTGCTGTTCGCCATGTGGGTGATCACCGGGCTGGGAGTGACGGTGGGATATCACCGGCTGCTCACCCATCGGACGTTCAAGACGGTGCCCTGGGTCACCGGGATGCTGGCCGTCTGGGGATCCATGGCCTGTCAGGGACCGGCCATCTCGTGGGTGGCGCTGCACCGGCGGCATCACGAATTCAGCGACCGGGAGGGCGATCCGCATTCGCCCAACCTCTCCGGGTCCGGATGGCGCGGGATACTGCGCGGACTCGCGCACTCGCATTTCCTGTGGATGCGCCGGCACGAATACCCGAATGTCGTGCATTACGCGCCCGACCTGCTGAAAGACCGCAACCTGGTGCGGATTTCGCGACTGTACCACTGGTGGGTCGGCCTGGGCCTGCTCATTCCCGCGGCCGTCGGCGGCCTGGTGACACTGAGCTGGACCGGCGCGGTGAGCGGCCTGCTGTGGGGCGGCCTGGTGCGCATATTCGTGCTCGAACACATTGTCTGGGCGATCAATTCGTTCCTGCACATGTTCGGCACCCGCCCCTACGAATCCCGGGAGAACAGCCACAATGGCGGCGTCTTCGCCCTGCTGACCTTCGGGGAGGCCTGGCACAACAATCACCATGCCTTCCCGGAATCGCCGTCCTTCGGATTGCAGTGGTACCGGCTCGATCCCGGCTACTGGCTGATCAAGGCGCTCGCCTTCCTCGGACTGGCCCGGGATCTGAAGATTCCCTCCGATGCCCGTATCGAAGCCAAACGAATTCGAATCCAGTGAGGAACACCGTGGACACCAGTAAAGAAGCCATTGTCGTGTGGTGCCAGGAATATCTGGCCGGACTGCTGGAGGTGCCGGCGACCGATATCGACCCCACCGCGGATTTCGATCGGCTCGGCATCGATTCGGCGGTGGCCGTCGCGCTGCTGATGGAGGTCGAGGAGCGCTACGGGGTCGACCTGTCGCCGGAGGAGCTGTACAAGCATCCGACGCTGGCCGCCGTCGCCGACTACGTGCGAGCCACCGCGGGGACCGTGGCACGGCCATGACCGCGCCGGCCGAGGACCGGGCGGTCGCGGCGGCGGCCGCCATCCGGCATCACTACGACGTCGACGCCGAGTTCTACCGGTTGTGGCTGGACCCCACGGTCACCTACTCCTGCGCGCTGCGCGAGAACCCCGGCGACACACTCGAAGTCGCGCAGCGGAACAAGCTGGACTTCCACTGCGCCGCGGTGCGGGCCGGGCGGGCGCGGGCGGTGCTGGATATCGGCTGCGGGTGGGGCTCCACGCTGCGCCGGCTGGCGCTGGAGCACGGCGTCGCGCGCTCGGTCGGGCTGACCCTCAGCCCCTCGCAGGCCGAATACATCACCGGCCGTGCGTATCCCGGTGTCGAGGTGCGGACCGAGAACTGGATGCACTACGAGCCGGATACACGGTTCGACGGCATCATCTCCATCGGTGCGTTCGAGCACTTCGCCCGGCCCGCCGATACCACCGCCGAGAAGATCCGCGTGTACTCGGATTTCTTCGAACGCTGCCGCGGCTGGTCGACGGCCGACGGGGCACTGTCGCTGCAGACCATCGTCTACGCGAATATGGACAGCGGGCACGCGAATGCGTTCATCCAGCGGGAGATCTTCCCCGAGGCCGAGCTGCCCACCCTCGCGGAGATCATGACGGCGGCCGAGGGGATCTTCGAGGTGCGCACGCTGGTCAACGGGCGCGACGACTACGCCTGGACCTGCGAGCAATGGGCCCGGCGGCTGCGGGAACAGCGGGCGGCGGCCACCGAACTCGTGGGTGACGAGATCGTGCGGCGGTATCTGCGCTATCTCACCATGTCGGCGCTCGGTTTCCGGATGGGCAAGATCGGGCTGGTGCGGATCGTGTTCCAGCCCTATGGGCGTGGGCATTTCGGGCAGGCGGGATGACCATGCGGGCGACGACGGGTTCGCGGCGAATCACGTTCAACCCCTTCAGTTCCGGGTTCCGCCAGGATCCCTATCCGCACTACCGGCAACTGCGCGAGGCCCGGCCGGTGCACAAGACGCTGGGCATGTGGGTGCTCACCCGGCATGCCGATGTGCGTGCGGTGCTGCACGATCGCTCCTTCAGCGCGGCCCTCATTCCACAGCAGATCAGCGCCCGGACCGAACGATTCGGCCGGCGCGAGGCCGGCCGGATCGAGCGGCTCGGCCGCACCTCGCTGGTCTTCACCGACAATCCCGAGCACGCCCGCCTGCGCGCCCTGGTGAACGGCGCCTTCACCACCCGCGCCATCACCGCCCTGCGCCCCGCCGTCGCCCGCATCGCGACGGAACTACTGGACCGGACCGGCGACTTCCTGGACCTCATCGCGGATTTCGCCGCGCCGCTGCCCATCGCGGTCCTCTGCGAATGGATGGCCCTGCCGCCCGCGGCCCGCACCGCGACCGGTCCCTGGACGCACGATATTCGCTTCCTGCTCGAACCCGGCCTGCTGAAGATCACCGATCTGACCCACGTCAATGCCGCCATCGACGGGTTCACCGAGACCTTGCGCCCGGTCATCGCCGAGCGCCGAGCCGCCCCGGGCGAGGATCTGATCAGCCGTTTGGTCACCGCCCGCACCCAGGGCGGCGATACGCTGACCGACGACGAGGTGACGGCCCTGTGCATCATGTGCTTCGTCGCCGGCACCGAAACCACGAAATCCCTGATCGGCAATGCCGTCCTGGCCCTGCTCCGCTATCCCGCCCAAGCGGCCCGGCTGCGCGCGAGCCCGGACCTCGTACCCGCCGCGGTCACCGAAGCGCTGCGCTACGACTGCCCGCTCCAGCTCACCAAACGCCTCGCCACCCGCGACCTCGACATCGGCGGCGAGCGGATCCGCGCGGGCGATCAGGTGCTGCTGTGCCTGGGCGCGGCCAATCGCGATCCGGAAGTCTTCGACCGCCCCGACGTTTTCGATGTCACCCGCCCCGGCGGCGCCCACCTCGCCTTCGGTCACGGCATGCACGGCTGCCTCGGCGGTGCGCTCGCCGGACTGCAGGCCGAGATCGCCCTTCGACTCCTGTTCTCCGCGGACCTGGAACTGCCGTCCACCGATATCGACTGGCAGGACCACAGTTTCATCCTGCGCGGCCCGAGCCGCCTGCCGATCGCCCTCCGGAGGTTCCCATGACGAGCACGCCGATGACCCGGACGGTCGCACCCGGCTGGGAGGCGCTGCTGCGGCCCGCCCTGCTGCCGGATGTGCTACGGCAGCGGGCGGCCGAGGAACCGGATCGGACCGCGTACATCTTCCTCGACGAGACCGGCGCGGAGACCGATGTCCTGACCTATCGTGAGCTGTACCGCCGGGCCCGGATCGTGGCGGGACTGCTGCGGTCGATGTGCGCGCCCGGTGATCGTGCGCTGCTGGTCTTTCCGCAGAGCCTGGACTTCATCGTCGCCTACTTCGGCTGCCTCTACGCGCGGGTGCTCGCGGTGCCGGTGCAACCGCCGCGGCGCGACCGGATCCAGGAGGCGACGCGATCCATTGTGCGCGACTGCCGGCCCGGCGCCGTGCTGACGCTGGAGGCGATGATCGAAACCCTCCGACCCGCAATAGATCCGATCGGTGGGTCGCCGCAGTGGCTCGCTGTCGATCAGCTGCCGGCCGGGGACAGCGGTTTCGACCCCGCGCCGATCGACGCGGATTCGATTGCCTTCCTGCAATACACGTCCGGTTCCACCGCGAATCCCAAGGGCGTCATGGTCTCGCACGGGAACCTGGCCGCCAATCAGCAGATGATCCGCGAGGCTTTCGGCCACGACGAGAATTCCACCTTCGTCGGCTGGACCCCGCTCTTCCACGATCAGGGCCTGATCGGAAACGTATTGCAGCCCTTGTACATCGGATCGACCTGTGTCCTGATGTCGCCCGGGTCCTTCATTCGCAGGCCCCTGCTGTGGCCGACGGCCATCTCCCGCTATCGCGCTCACACCAGCGGCGGCCCCAATTTCGCCTTCGACGCCTGCGTCACCCACGCCGCCCTGGCCGGTGTGCCGGACCTGGACCTGAGCAGCTGGCGAGTCGCCTACAACGGCGCCGAACCGCTGCGCGCCGACACCCTCGGCAGATTCGCGGAAGCCTTCGCACCGCACGGCTTCCGCGCGACCTCGCTGTACCCCTGCTACGGCCTGGCCGAGGCGACGCTGCTCGTCACCGGCAGCCGGCCCGGCCAGGGACCCCGCACCTTCGAGGCCGATACCGAAGCACTCCGCGACGGCCGCGTCATCCCCGCCTCGGACCCGCGCTCGGAAAACCTCCCCAGCCGGATCCTCGTCAGCTCCGGCCGCATCCTGCCGAACGAGGACGTGCGCATCGTGGACCCCGGCACCGGCCTCCTCTGCGCCCCCGGCCGGGTCGGTGAAGTGTGGGTCGCGGGAGATCAAGTCGCCCAGGGCTATTGGGAGAACCCCGAAGCCACGGCGGAGACCTTCCAGGCTCGTTGCCCCGACCGCCCCGGTTACCGCTACCTCCGCACCGGCGATCTCGGCGTCAGCATCGACGGCGAGCTCTATGTGGTCGGCCGCCGCAAGGACCTGATCATCATCCGCGGCCGCAACCACTACCCCCACGACATCGAGCACACCGTGCAAACGGCTCACCCCGCCCTGCGCACAGGCGGCTGCACCGCCTTCACCGTGGCGAGCGCCGATCCCGCCGTACCGATCGCGGAGACCGAAAAGCTGGTCGTGATCCAGGAAATCCACCGCGACCACCTCGACTCGGCCGACCCCGCCGACATCCGCGCCGCCATCAAATCGGCCGTCCTGCGCGAACACGACCTCGCCATCGGCGACCTGCTCCTCATCCGGCCGAACCAATTGCCGAAGACCAGCAGCGGCAAGCTCATGCGCGCCGCCGCCCGCACCCGCTATCACGCCGTTTCCTTCGACCCCTGGTGAGCGCGGCGTGGCACTGATCCTCTCCGCGGACTACTGCAGGACCGCCACACCGGCTCGGGCGAACTTCTCGTCCAGGTCGCCGCTGGGCGCGCCCGCCACGCCGATGCCCGCGATGGGTGCGCCGCCCTTGGCGTCGACGGGAGCGCCGCCGGCCAGGAAGAGGGTGCCCGGAATGTCGGCGAGATGCGGTGCGGAGTTCAGGCGCTGCGCCAGCTCGGAAGTGGGCGCGTTCCAGGAGACGGCGGTGAAAGCCTTGCGCTCGGCCGAGTCGGGGGACTGCGGGCCCGCGCCGTCGCCGCGCAGCAGCACGATGGTGTTGCCATTGCGGTCGACCACGGCCACGGTGACGCGCTGATTCTCCTTGGCGGCGGCGTCGAGGGCGGCCTGGGCGGCCTTGGCGGCGGCCGCGACGGTGAGGTGGGTGGACTGGAGGAGGTTGGCGTCGGCGGCGTCGACCACCACGGGGGCCTGGGCGGCCGGGTCCGGATTCTCGGCGTTCACGGTGACGACGCCGATCGTTCCGGCGGCGAGGACGGCCGCCACCGCGCCGCCGATGATGGCCTTGGTGCGGGTGGGCATCTGCTGCGCTGTGCTGTTCATGCTTCCAGCCTCACGCCGGAAACCGGAGTTGCCATCGGTGTACCGGATAGCGATCCGAGGCGATCCGGCCGACGGCCGTGTCATCCGATCGGCTGATCCCGGTCCCCCTCCGGCACGGCAGAATGGTGATGTTTGACCAGTTCAGTACGGGCCGAGGAGGTGAGCGAATGTCGATGCCCACATCCTGGCGCGACGATTCGCGGCTGCTCGGCACCATCGTGCACTGCGCGTTCTATGTGTTGCTGGCCGCCTCGGCGCTGCGCTTCCTCATCGCGCATCACGAGAGTCCGCGCGCACCATGGGTGATCGCGCTGTCGGCGCTGCTCGCCGGACTGTATGTCATCAGCGAGCTGCGCGAATCCCGCCGCGTGCTGTGGTTCGCACTGCTGGTGCTCGCCTGGGTGGTGCTGGTGCTGTCCGCGCCCAGCTTCGCCTGGTGCGCGGTGCCGCTGCTGTACACGGGCTTGCGCATCCTGCCGCTGCGCATCGCTCTGGCGCTGGTGGTCGTGCTGACCGCGCTGGTGGTGGCGACCCAGCTCCGGCTGGCGGGCTGGGCCGATCCGAATCTGCTGCTCGCGCCGCCCGCCGTGGCCGCCATCAGCACCGCGCTGTTCGTCGGCATGCACCGCCAGACGCGACGGCAGGCGGCGCTGATCGACGATCTGCGGGCGACCCGCCGCGAGCTGGCCGCGACCGAACGCCGGGAGGGCACGCTCGCCGAACGCGAACGGCTGGCCATGGAAATCCACGACACCCTGGCGCAGGGGCTGTCCAGCCAGCGCATGCTGCTGCAGGCGGCGGACCGGATCTGGGAGACGGATCCGGAGCAGGCGCGCGACCATGTCCGCAGCGCGGCGGGCGTGGCGGAGCAGAACCTCGCGGAGGCACGGCGTTTCGTCCACGACCTGGCCCCCGCCGAGCTGGCCGCCGGCGGGTCGCTGGTGGCGGCCCTGCGGGCACTGGCTCAGCGGGAGAACGGATTCGAGGTGCGCGTGCACGTCGAAGGCGATCCGGTGGCGCTGCCCGGGCGGGTGGAGGCGACGCTGCTGCGAATCGCGCAGGGCGCGTTGGCGAATACGCGCGAGCACGCGAACGCGAGCGCCGCCGTCCTGACCCTCAGCTATCTGGGTGATCAGGTCGTGCTCGACATCTCTGACGACGGAAGGGGTTTCGACCCGGCAGAGCCCGGTGACGGCACCCCGTATCGCGGGCACGGGTTGCCCGCCATGCGGGCGCGACTGAGTCAGCTCGGCGGCGGTCTCACCATTGAATCGGCACCGGGCGACGGTGCCGTGGTGTCCGCCGCGATTCCGCTGGAGGTGTGATGACAGACGTGAAAACCCCTGTCCGCCTGGTGATCTGCGACGATCACGCAGTGGTGCGCGCCGGGCTGCGGGCGCTGCTGGCCAGCGCGCCCGGCATCGAGGTCGCGGGCGAGGCCGGGAGCGGCCCGGAAGCGGTCGCCCTCGCGGAGCGGCTGCGGCCCGATGTCATCCTCATGGATCTGCAACTCGGCGGCGAGATGGACGGCATCGAGGCCACCCGCCGCATTACCGCCCTCGGCGCCGGTGCGCCGCGCGTGCTGGTCCTCACCACCTACGACACCGATGCCGACATCACCCGCGCCATTGCCGCCGGAGCCACCGGTTATCTCCTCAAAGCCGAACGGCCAGAGGAGCTTTTCACCGCCGTACACGCCGCCGCCCAGGGCCGCACCGCCCTTTCCGCGCCCGTCGCCGACCGCATGATGACGCGCATGCGCAATCCGCAACCGGGTCTCACCCCGCGCGAACTCGACATTCTCGAGCAACTGGCGCACGGCCTGGGTAACCGGGAGATCGCGCGCGCCCTGCACGTCAGCGAGGCGACCGTGAAGACCCATCTGGGCCGCATCTACGACAAACTCGGCGTCGACACCCGCGCGGCCGCCGTCGCCGTCGCCAAGGAACAGCGGCTGCTGACCTGATCAGCACAGCCCGGCGAGCTTGTACAGCACCAGCGATCCCGCCACCGCCACATTGAGACTGTTCCCGGTGCCGACCATCGGTATCTCGACCGTCAGATCGAGCTGCTCGAGCCCCTCGGGCGGAATTCCACTGCCCTCGTTGCCGAGCACCATCACGGTGCGGCGACGCGCGGTGGGAAGGTCTGTGAGACGGATGGATTCGTCGGTGAGCTCCACGCCGATGAGCGCGGAACCGCCCTGCCGCTGGCGTTCCAGCCAGCGGTCGGCGCGGCCTTGGATCCAATGCACGCAGGACCGCTGTCGCAGCGTATTGCCTCTGTCCAAAGCCTCTGGGACCCACGGCAATCGAGGCACGGCCAAGCACGCGCCGGTCGCATCGCAGGTGCGGAGCAGCGTGCCCAGGTTGACACCGTGTTTGGGCCACAGGGGTGCGGCGATGAGGTGATTCCAGCAGCCGTGGGCGCGGGGCCGGCGATCGCGGCGGAGTTCCGCGCGCGTGCGCAGCCGCGCGGCGGTCACGGGTGAGCGGGAAGACCCTTCCCTTGGGGGAGAACGAAATTCATGAGAGCGATGCTTCGCGGCGCATCGGGGCCATCGTCGGGAAAACGATCTGTGCCACCTCATGATAGGTCACCGGTCATGGGTACGAAGTCGTCCCCTCCGGCGACTCCGTACCCACGGTGGTGCCGCCGAACCAGATGAACAACGAGCCGGTGAGCACTGGAACGTTAACATGAACGTGAATCATGTTCATATTCTTTGCGTAGGAATGTGCCGTGAAAGGATGACCAGCCGTGCCCACCGAAGGACTTCGCCGGCGCGCGCCCAGTCAGCAACGCAGCCGCGCGCGGGTCGATCGGATCCTGCGGGCGGCCCGGGAACTGCTGGAGGAGAGCGGCCCGGCGGCCGTGACCACGCGGGCCGTCGCCGAGCGCGCCGGCGTGCCGGTCGCCTCGATCTACCAGTACTTCGCCAATCGTGAAGCGGTGCTGCAGGAATTGACGCTGCGCAGCGTCGGCGGCATCGACGCCGACATGTCGGCCCGCATGGCCGATCTGCGGGTCGGCTCCATCGCTGATGCCGTGGACCAGATCGTGGCGCTGCACCACGCGCTCTATCGCTCGCATCCCGAGGTCGTCGCGATGTACTACGTGCGCCGGGAATCCGGGTTGTTCCCGGATCCGCGCGAGCACCGCCGCCGGTTGGCGGCCATGGTGCACAACTTGCTGCTCGACCGCGGGTTGCTCCGCCCGGATACCGATCGCCTGGTCACCGAGGTCGCGGTGGAGCTGGGGGATCGCCTTCTCGAACTGGCGTATCACCGTGACCGAGCGGGTGATCCGGCCATTCTCGCCGAGGCGCGCCTGGCCATGACTCGCTACCTGGAGGCGTACGCCGCGTCCTAGGATTGCCCATGGAAACCGAAGGGCGCAGATGAACAACTCACTCACGGGCCGGGTAGCGCTCATTACCGGCGGCGGCCGCGGCATCGGGCGCGCCACCGCACTCGCCCTGGCCGAGCGCGGGGCGGCGGTCGCGATCACCTGGGCGCGGGACGAGCAGTCCGCGAAAGACACTGTCGCACGGATCGAATCCACCGGCGGCAGTGCGCTCGCTGTGCACGCCCCGGTCCAGGATTACGAGGCGGTCGAAGCCATGGTCGGGCAGGTGGTTTCCGAGCTGGGGCCGATCGGCATCCTCGTGCACAATGCGGGCATCGCCAGCCGCGGCAATACCGTGGCCGACACTCCCATTGCCGAAGTGGAGAAATTGCTCCAGGTCCATGCCTTCGGCCCGCACAATCTCACCCGCCTCGTGCTGCCGTCCATGCGGCACTGCGAGCGCGGCGACATCATCATGATCAGCAGCGTGGCCGCGCACACGCTGGGCGCCAATGGCGCGCCCTACAACATGGCCAAGGCCGCGCTGGAAGCGCTGGCCCACACCCTCGCCAAAGAGGAGGCGGCCAATGGCATCCACGTCAATATCGTCGCCCCGGGCCTGGTGGCCACCGATATGGGCGACCGGCTCACCGCGGCGGTCACCGGCGGCGCCGCCCGCCACGCCGCGGACCTCGACGCCGCCTCCGCCTTCGGTCATGTCTGCCGACCGGCCGAGGTCGCCGATGTCATCGCCTTCCTGGTCTCCCCGGCCGCCGGTTACCTCACCGGCCAGCGCATTGTCGTGGACGGGGGCGCCAGCCCGCACCGGCCGTAACCGGCGGCCCGGCTCTTAGCACGCGGCCGCGCGCCGCACCGCGCGCACGTCTGCCACGGGCAGCGGGCCGAGCCCGGATATCGTCGTACCCGTTGTCGTTCCACGAGCCGGTCAGAAAGCGGGGTCAAATGCACTGGGACCAGATGACCGCCACCCCCGACCACCTGCGCGTCAGCATCGCCCGGCTGCGCGGCGGCGCCATGCAGCAGGACATTCTCGAGGCGCTGCTGGCCGCCACCGACGGGCCCTGGGTGGGCATGCTCGACGCGGACGCGCGCTACACCGCCGAACTGAAACTGCACCTGGTGGGCCGCTACCGGCTCACGGCCGCGGTGACCAGCGCCGGCAAGCTGTCCCTCGCCCAGCTGACCGACCTCACCTCCGGCAGGCCCAAGGACAAGGTCCTCTCCACCAAGACCGCCCTCCGGCAGGGCTTCGACGACGAGAAGATGCCCAAGCCCCCCGCCTGGCTGGCCTACATCCAGGAGTGGATCCGCAATGCCAGCGCCGTGGTCGACCGCCGCGCGGTCATCGAATACCACCTGCGGGGCGCCGACCGCCGCCTGGCCGCCATGGACGACACCATTGCCGGCATGCGCGCCAGCCTCGACGAACGCATCCACCTGCGCGACCAACTGGCCGCCGAAATCGCCGATCTGCGAGCCGAACTCGAACCGACCGGCATGGGGGACGTGCCACCGGCCATCGTCGACGCCGCGGGCGCGCCGCCCTTCGCCGCCGATGCCGCGGATGCGATGTCCGGCACGGCCGGTACCGCGGATGCGATGCCCGACACGGCTTGCGCCCCGGATGCGATGCCCGGCTTGGCCGACGCCGCCGACACGATGTCCGACGTGCCCGCCCTCGTGGACGCGATGCCGGCGGTCGCTCATTCAGCCGATGCGATGCCTGTCGTCACCACCGCCGTGGACGCTGAGTTCGAGGTCGACGAGGCCGGGAGCGGCCGGGATGCGTTCCAGGACTCCGCCCGCGAAAACGTCGTAGAGGGGGAGGGTTTCGAGGTGGACGTAGCCGATGTGGCAGTCGCACACGGCGAGGGGGCAGGGGCGCGGGGCGAGGGCGTTGCGGTAGGAGCCGTCGTAGAGGTTGCCCAGGATGTCGCGGACGAAATGGCAGCGGCGGACGACGCCGTCGCCGTCGACGGAGACGACCGTGGAGCCGGTGCGGCAAGCCCGGCCGGCGGAGGCGTGGGCGTGACGGCTGAAGGGGAAGAGCGGATCGAGAGCAGCCCAGACGGCGGCCTCGGGATCGGTGTAGGCGTGACCTTCGGCGGCGTTCACCCATAGATAGACGTGTTCGGGGAGGTCGGCGCGGAGCCTGCGGGCATGCGACAGATGCTCGGGGAGGCCGACTATGCCGACGCTGAAACGGATGCCCGCGGCCGCGAGTTCTCGCGTTTTCGCGAGGAAGCGGTCGTAAGGCGTCTGCCCCGGGTGGTAGGTGCACCAGAGCGCGACGGTTTCCGGATCGGCTTCGGCGAGCCAGTTGGTGCGGCAGCTGAGGTTGGTCTGGATGGCCACGCGTTCGATATGCGGCTCGTGGGACAGGTCGATCAGGGCGCGCCGATACCAGGAGCGGACGAGGCCCTCACCCCACGGGGTGAAGAGGATCGACAGCCGGTCGCCGGTCTGCCGCCGGGCCCAGGCGGTGAAGCGGTCGAGGGCGTCGCGGTCGGCGCGCAGCTGAGCGGTCGAGTCCCGGCGCTTGGCGAACGGGCAATACGCGCAGTCATAGTCGCAGGAGGACAGCGGGCCGCGATACAGCAGGGTCAGATCCACGGGCGCTACCGGAGTTCGTAGGCCGACATGGCCGATCTTACTGCGGGAGAGAAGAATTCGGGGCCGATCGCATCGGAGTAGGACAGGCCCGCCGGCGTCAGCCGCAGGTGTGCGGCCACCGGATCGGCCAGCCAGCCACGCTCGGCCAGCGTCCGCAGTTCGATGGGGAAGTCCTGATAGGGCGCGGTGCCGAAGCGTTCCCGGTAGTCGGCGGCCGCGAAACCTGCGGCCTGCAACAGGGATTGCAGCAGGAACCTGCGGCGCGCCTCGTCCTCGTCGATGGCACGGCCCACCATGGCGCGGCTGAAATCCGTTGTGGTGGTGTACTCATCGATGATCGCCCGGACCTCGCGCATGGAAACCGCGTAGTCGAACGAGTAGTGCAGACCCGACGTGTAGGAGCGGGCGCCACAGCCGAGGCCGATCATGCCGTCGGTCTGGCAGGCGTAATCGTCGGGCCCCTGCGGCGGGGCGTCGCGGCGGCGGAACATGCGCATGGAGACCTGCTCGTACCCCTGGGCGAGCAGATGATCGCGCCCCTCGCAGTACAGCCGCAGTCGCTGAGCGTCCCAATCCCGTTCGGACACCGCGGGATCGGCATGGCGATCCAATCCGGTCAGCGGGCGCACATACAGCGGATAGAGGTAGATCTCCTCCGGCCGCCAGGCCAGCGCCGCATCCAGGGACTGCCGCCAGCTCGACGAGCTCTGGCCGTCGATGCCGTAGATGAGATCGATATTGAGAATCGGGATCCCGGCCGCGCGGATCCGGCCGAGGGCGGCCTCGACCTCGGCGCGGCGCTGCGGCCGCACGGCCGCGCGCGCCTCCTCGTCGACGAAGCTCTGCACTCCCAGGCTCACCCGCGTGGCCCCGCGCTCGGAGAGCACGGCCAGCCGGTCCGCGGTCGCCGTCGCGGGCGAGGCCTCGACCGACAGCAGAATCGCGCGCAGATCCGCGCCCATCACCAGTTCGGCTATGTCACAGAGCCTTTCCAGCTCACCGGCATCGAGAAAGGTCGGGGTGCCGCCGCCGAAGGCCGCGTTCGCGAAGCGCACCGGCTCGTCGTCGCCGAGCGCCTCCCGCACGGCGACCGCCTGGCGGGTGAGCGCGTCGAGATACCGTCCGGTCAAACCGCCGGGCGCGCCCACTCGGGTGAAGAGGTTGCAGAATCCGCACCGCACCTCGCAGAACGGAATGTGCAGATACAGCGAGAGCGCCCGGCGCGGTTCACCTTTCCAGAGATCCGCCAGCGCCGGCCGCGGCCGCAACGGCCGATACGCCGTCTTGTGCGGGTAGGCATAGACATAACTCTGATAGGGCCTGGGCGAAACGAGTGTCGCGGTCATGCGGAAGACTCCAGAGGATCCAGGGAGAAGTGACCGTACGGAACGGTCCATACGGACTCGTGGCCTAGGCGGTGCCCGGTGAAACCGTCGTCCCCGTAGGCGGTGCCGTGATCGGAGCACACGATGGCGAAACACCGGCGGCGCGAACGCATCGCATCGAACAGCCGGGCCACGTGACGGTCGATGTACTCCAGGGCGGCGGCATGCGTGGCCCGGCTGTCCCCGGCCGCGCGGGTCGCGCCCGGCAGGTAGAACCAATTGGGCTGATGCAGCGCGGAAGCATTGAGGAACAAGAAGACCCGCTGCCGTGCGGGCAGTTCGGCCACCACCTTCTCCGCCCGCGTCACCTGCTCCTCGAAGGAGGTCGGGGAGGCCACCGAGAATCCCGATTCCCAATGACTCTCCGCGAACAGCCCGGGCAGCACATTCCCCAATGCGCCCTGCTTGTTGAAGAATCCGACGCCTCCGATGCACACCGTGTGATAGCCCCGCGCCGCCAGCGCGGTCACCAGATCCGGTTCGTCGAAAACGAAGGTGCCGTCCGCGGTCGTCTCACTGCCCGCGAAACGTGCGGCGAACAGCCGGGGATGCGGACCGGGCGTGGCCGGCGTCGGCAGGAATCCGGCGAAGATGGCCTGATGCGAGGCATAGGTGAAATTGCCCGGCGCATGGCGCTTCTCCCATCCGGAGGGCGGCAGGTGTGCCATCAGATTGGGCAGCCGGCCCGCCTCCGCCAGCTCGACCGCGACGTCGTAGCGCAAGGTGTCCAGGGTGAGCAGCAGCAGGTCGTCGCGGCCGACCACCTCGTTCATATCAGGCCGGTACATGCGGGTGCTCCTGTGAAAGTCGTTGTGGTGCAGCGCTGTACAGGCGCTGTGCGGCCCGTATCTGTGCCGTGTAGGTATCCAGCCCGGCCGCCGGTCCCTCCGGCAGCCCCGTGAGCCGCGGCAGCAGATCGCCGAAGGCGTTGACCTCGCCGACGGCGAATCGCCGCCAGCCGGTCGCGGGCAGCAGATCCACTCCCACGCACAGTGTTCCGGGAAAACACGCGGCGGCCTGTTCACAGATGGCCAGCGCCTCCGCCCAGCGCTCACCCGCTGCGGCGCGCACCATCGCGAGATCGCCCCGCCGCCCGCCCAGATGCAGATTGGTCAGCGGCGCCCGGCTGGTCCGCACGACCGCGTGGGTGGCCCGCCCCGCCACGACGAGCACCCGCAGATCGGCCGCCCCGCCGCCGAGAGACGCCTTGGGCAGCCATCGTTCGATGTGCAGCCCGTCGGGTGCGAGACGATCGACGATCGCGGCGACCTGCCGCTCCTCGGTGTACCGGCGGATCTTCAGCGAATTGTGCAGGCCCCCAGCCGAATCCACTTCGACGGAGGTGGTGGCCTGCACCCGTCCGGTGCGGGTCGTCTCGATTGCGAGCACCCCCGACGCCGAGGAGCCGTGCGCGATCTTGACGAAGGCGCGGGGCATACCGCCCGTCCGCATCAGTGCACGCACATCGGCCCAGTCGTGCACCGGTTCCCGCGCACCCGAGGTGGGGGAGGGCGGTACCGGCACGCCGGCGTCCGCCAGCCGCGCATGGCACAACCGCTTGTCGAAAAGGATGCCCACCTCGGCGGGATCGTCGAGCCGGATCCCGCCCCGCAGTGACCGCACCGCGTCCAGGAATCGCGCGTACCAGCGCGCCGAACCCTCCACGCGCGTCGGCTCTTTCACCCCGCGCAGCAGTTCGTCCATTTCCGGATCCTCCCCTGGTGAGTCCAAGCGCACGAGCTCGTCGGCCGCGAACTCGTGCCCGCCCGCACGCAGGACGTCCCGCCACCGCACCACGCGCGGCGTCACCAGCCCGGCCGCCTCCGCCGCCGCGAGAAACATCCGCACCCGCCGGTTCTCGCCATTGCCGACGACGACCCACCGATACGGAAACCCCTCCGCCAATGCTCACTCACCGACCGCGACGAAGCGCCACACCTGGTCCTCGTCTTCGTCCTCCTCCGCGTCACCGGTGTCCAGGTTCAGTTCCACGCCCGCGGGCTCGAGGGTTTCCCGCAGCCGGGCGCGCATCGCCTCGCTGAGGTAGTTGTGGTGCATATCAAGGGTTTTCAAATGCCAGAGCGGCTGCCCGGCGAGCAGCGCGGCCGCCCCGTCATCGGTCAGCACGCCCATCGACACATCGAGCGCCTCGAGCCGCGCCACCACCGGCGCGGCGGCCAGCTCGGCGCAGATCTCGTCCTGGATCTCACTGTTGCGCAAGCCCAGATACCGCAGTTTCGGCAGCCGAGCGCCGGCGAAAATCTGCGCCAAATCGGCGATTTCGGTGTCCCCGCCGTACTCGGAGGTGCCCAGCCACAAGTCGAGATGGGTGAGCGCGGGCAGGTCGCTGTCCGCGATGTCACGCGCCACCTCGCCGGGCAGGCCACCGGTCTGCACGGTCAGCTTGCGCAGCCGCGCGTGCTCGATGGCGTCGAACTCCAGATTCTGCCCGCCGCGCACGCCGAACTCCTCCAGCGCGGGGAAGGCTTCCAACAGCGGCGTCACCGAGCCCTGGTTGATCCAGGAGATCTCACACTCGTCGAAGGTGATGTCGCCGAGGAACAGCGCGCGCAGCGCGGGGAAGCGGTCCGGGGCCGCGGTGATCGCCTCGATGACTTCCTCCGGGCCGTTGTCGTGCACCTCGTTCCACATTCCCACGATGATCGCCCGCACCCGCGTCGAATCGACCGCCACCAGGAACCGGGCGAAGTCCTCCGACCACGGGTCCTCGGAGTCCCAGTCCGACAGGCTGATCCGCCACGCCACCGAGTCCGGCGCGGGCAAGGCGGTCTTGCGTTTGCGCAAGTCCGCCGCGTCCGGGAAGTCGAATACGGGCAACCCGTAGAACTCCTCCAGGTGGTTCCCGATGGTCATGTGCGCCCCGCCCCTTCTGGCCAGTGCCGGTGATCGATGGGTGCTTTCTACCAAGCCCGGCGGACAATCGCGCGGGCGGCCGGGACTTGTCGGTGCGCGGCGCTACCGTCCTTGGCACGGCACCGATCTCGTGCCATGAGGGGAGCAGAATCATGTACCGGCAAGGCGATGTCCTGATCGTTCCGCTGGCGGCGGCCGCCGTACCCGAGCGGGCCGCGAAAGCGCCGTCCGAACCGCGCGATGCCCGCGGCCGGCTGGTGCTCGCGCTCGGCGAGGTCACCGGCCACGCCCACGCCGTCCAAGGCCCCGGGCGGCTGGTTCGCGAGACCGGGGCCTTCGGGCCCTTCCTGCTCCATCTGCCCGAGGGCGGGCGCGTCGTGCACGAGGAGCACGCGGCCATCCCGCTGCCCAAGGGCTGGTACCGGGTGATCCGGCAGCGCGAGTACGTGCCCGGTTCGGTGCGCATCGTCGCCGACTGAGCCCGGAACACACACAGCGACAAGAGAATCGAGCGAGCAAGTGACAACGCAGGCGCAGTGGCGCGCGATCTCGGCGGTGACCGGCCGCGGCGACCGGGCGGCGGCCGAGGCCGGGGTGCGCCTGGCCTATCGGCGGGCCGGACTGGCCGAACCCGAGCGGATCGTCTGGGCCGCATCGCCCTTGGAGGCCGTGCGCAAGCTCTGGGCGGTCGAGCCGGAGGGCCGGCCGATTCTGCGCAATACCGGGGCGAGCGTGCGCGAGGCGCTGCGCAGCCGTCCGTGGGCGGCCGAACGCGAACGCCTGCACGCCGCCCTCGGCGCCAAGGGTTTCAGCGATCATTGGCAGGCCACCGGCGCCGACCTGTGGGAGCTCACCCGCACCATCGTCGACCGCATCAGCGCGGGCGTCGTCGCCGCGGTGGCCCGGGATCGCAAGCAGGAGACCAGGGTTCGCCTATTGCTGCTGGACGCCGTACTCGGCCAGCACGACGCCGCCTGGCTCTCCGCCTTCGATACCGCGCCCGGCAACCCTCTCGACGGACTGGCCGCGGTGGCGCGGGAGGCCGGTTGGTGGTGGCCCTACGAAAAGGTCGCAATCCTCACCGATCGCCCCACCGAACTCCACCGTGACGAGGCCGGTCGCCTGGACCGCGCGGACGGCCCCGCCCTGGCCTACGCCGACGGCTTCGCCCTGCACTCCTGGCGCGGTATGGCGGTGGCGGGGGAGTTCCTCGCCGGACTGCGCACGCTGACCCCCGAGCGCATCCGGCGCGAGGAGAACGCCGAACTGCGCCGCATCATGCTCGAGTACTACGGCTACGACCGCTACCTGTCCGAATCCGGCGCCCGCCCGCTGCACCGCGACGAAACCGGCGTGCTGTGGCGCATCGAGCTACCCGACGACGAGGACGTGGTGATGGTCGAGGTGGTCAACTCGACCCCCGAACCGGACGGCACCAGCCGTACCTACTGGCTGCGCGTCCCGCCCACGACGCAGACCGCGCGCGAGGGCGTCGCCTGGACCTTCGGCCTCAGCGCCGAGGTCTACGAGCCGCTGCGGCAAACCTAGTTCGCCGCATCCTCGGTGGTCGGCGGGTTGGTCGGGGCAATGCGGATCACGCCGTCGTCGAGGTTCACTTCCAGGCGCGGACGGTGCGGCTGACCGCTGGAATCCTCGCTGCCCTCATCGGTCAGCTTCTTGCCCGGGAACAGTTCGCCCATGATGCCCACGGCTTCCACGGTAGCTCGCGCGGGAGAGTGTTTCGCGCCCCGCCGAGGGGCGTACGGACTCGGCGGGACGCGGGTCGGACCGTCGATCGGACCGATGGACCCCAGCCTGGTACATCAACCTTTGTTTAGGTCAAGCCGGCCGGGTCACGGGCGTTCGGCGTCCGGGGGCCAGAGAATGGTGACCGGGATGCCGCGGCGGCGCGCTGCCGCGACCACATCGGCGGTGCCCCCGTAGCCGCGGGCGGGCTTGCCGTCCCAGACCGCGAGCAGCTCGTCGGAGCCGTCCAGCATGCGCAGATTGCCGGCCTGATGGGCCTCGGAATCGGATTCCTCGCGGTCGAGTTCGACCACCTCCGCGGCGGCGGCGAGCAGCCGGTCATAGATCGGATGGTGCTCGACGGGCAGGCTTTCGCGGTACCTGCGGGCGGGGACGACGGCGATGAGCTGCCCGCCGTGTTCGAGAACGGCCTGGGCGAAGAGCGAATCCGGGCCGTCGGCAAGGCAACTCACGCCGTACAGGGGAGGTTCGGCGCGCTTGCCCACCGCGGTGTGCAGCGCCGCCGCGACCAGCTCGAGGGTGACGGGTGGCAGCCCACGATGCCCGGTAATGGCGACGCGGGTCATTGGTCTCGTCCGTAGAGGGTTGCCAGGGCCTCGTCGAGTGCCCTCGCCTCCACGGTACGGGCCGGCAGCCCCGCACGGAATGTCCGGGCGGTCCGCGTGATTCGCTCACTGTGATAGCTGAGGCCGACTGTCAGCGCCGCGGCGGCCAGCGCGCACCCGGCCTCGATATCGCCGCTGCGGGCGAGCACCTGCGCGTGCTCGACCTGCACCAGCGCCCGCGGTTTGGCCGCGGTCAGGGCGGAGCCGGCATGGACGAAGGCGAGATGGGCGGCGCGGTGATCGCCCAGCCGGGCCAGCGCCGCGGCCTGATACCGGGCGGCCTTGGGCGCGTCGAAGACGAACACCCACGGCCACTGCGGTTCGCCGCGTTGCCGATCCACCAGCTTGTCCGCTCGCCGCATGGCGGCGTGCGCATTGGCGCGGTCCCCGGTGGCGGCATAGGCGACGGCCAGCAGCGAGGTGAGCCAGGCGGTGGCGCTGTCGGGGGCGTCGGGCCCGAGCTGATTGGCGGCGGTGCGCAACAGGGTCAACCCGGCGCGGGCGTCGCCCATCTCCACGGCGTAGTGCCCGAGGCTGGCCGTCATATAGGACACGAGCAGCGGATGATGCGTGCGCTCGGCATGCCGGATGGCCTCCACATAGCGCCGCCGGGCCGCCGCGTCGTCACCGCGGTCGGCGGCCAGCCACGCTGCCAGACCGGCGATTTCGGACAGGGCGCGGAAGCCGCTGGAGGTGCGCAGCCGATCCCGGACTACTCCGGCGACCAGGTTCAGATGCGCGTCCACCACCGGCGCCAGCCGGTCCGACGGCACCGAGGATTCCATCCGCCGGTAATTGCCGGTCGGTCCCGCCATGGTGTCGATGAGCTCGCTCTCGGTGGGCGCGGCATTGGACAGCACCGCCCCCGTGGTCACCACGAGCGCGCTCGACAGGAACTGCTTGCGGTTCACGCTCTCGTCATCCGCTGCCCGCGCCGGCGCGGCGAAGCCGAGCTCGGCATCGGTCGCCACGTTCAGCACCGCCCGCAGGGCGGCGCGGTAATGCTTTCTCGGCCACGTCGTTTCGCCTCGCTCCCACTTGCCGACGTGCCGCTCGTCGACGGCGCCCCGCTTGCTCGTGATCCGGAAGACGTGATCGTTGACGGCATCCGCCAACTCCCGGCGAGTCATGGATTGACCTGGCGCACCGGGTGATTCCATACGCGAGCGAGCGGCGATGAGCAGCTCGTTCCGTCCGGTCACGGCATGCGGCCTCTCTGCTGGACCTATCCCGAGAATAGGTCTTCCACGGATTTGCCGTGCCGTCATGACCCAGGTTTGCCCAGTACTTTCCCCGCCGGAAGCCATCGATCAATCTCGTTCGACGTACGAACGTTGAAGTCGGCACTAGACACAGGCTGCGGACACCTCAAAGGTTAGCCATGACAACCGAACCCAGCGCGATCGGATGGTTGCGGAGTGACGTTTCCGGCATTCAGCAGGAATCGGACGAGGCCGCTATTCGCGGCCTGGCTTATCGACTCGGCTACGACCTCCGCAAAACGGTGGTCTTCGGCCCGCTCACCGATCAGCCGCTGCGCCGCTTGCGCGTACTGATCTCGCGGCTCGACCTCGATGCCGTCATCGTCCCGAGCGCGCGCCACTTCGACGGGGGCGCGGTGCCTCCGGAACTGGTGGCGGTCGCGGACATCATCACGGTGTCGCCGGAGATGACCTATGTGCGTTCCTCGTAGTGAGCCGGATCACTCCACTTGATCTTGCAGATACCCCCTGGGGGTATTAGATTTCTCCCTATCGGAACACCGAAACGATCGAGGGAGACGCGGAAATGACCACTCACGCGCACGCTGCCAACCATGCCGACCACGCTGCTCACGCCGCGCACACCGATCACGCCGCCCATGGTGAACACGCCGGACACGAAATTCATGCCGGGAACGGAGCGCACGGTGCCCACGCCGGCCACGACGCCGGGCTCCCCGGCGGCCTGCGGATCACCCAGGACGGCTACACCCTCGACCTCGCCGAAACCATCGTCGGCGCAGGCGAAGTCGACTTCCGCTTCCGCATCCTGGGCCCCGACGGCCGCCCGGTCGCCGACTACACCCCCATCCACGACCGCGAGTTGCACCTCATCATCGTGCAGCGCGAGCTGACCGGCTTCTGGCACGTACACCCCGAACTCGCCGCCGACGGCACCTGGGCGGTCAAGCTGAACCTGCCCGCCGCGGGCGCCTACCGCGCCTTCACCGATATCGCTCCGCAGGCCCTCGGCCGGACCATCACGCTCGGAGCGGATTTCGCCATCCCGGGCGACTACGCCCCGCAGCCCGCGCCCGAGCCGACTCGGACCGTCACGGTCGACGGCTACGAGGTGACCCTGGACGGCGATCTCGTGCCCGGCGAAGGCCGTCTGCTCACCCTCGCGGTCACCAAGGACGGCGCACCGGTCACCGACCTGCAGCCCTACCTGGCCGCCTTCGGTCACCTGGTCGTCCTGCGCGCCGGCGATCTCGCCTACGTCCACGTGCACCCGAACGGCGAACCGGGCGACGGCGTCACCGCCCCGGGCCCGGACATCACCTTCCACACCGTCGTCCCGGGTCCCGGAACCTACCGCCTGTTCCTGGACTTCAAGCACGGCGACGTCGTCCGCACCGCCGCCTTCACCCTGCCCACCGCCCTCACGCGGTAACGAGCAATCCGGTCAGGTACATGACCAGGATGCCGCCGATGACCCCCGCGATGGCGGTGGCATCGGCGCGCTCGTGACCCTCGGCCCGCAGGGCGGGCAGGATCTGCACGATCACCTGGGCGATGGCCCCTACGCCGATGCCCAGCAGCAGCGCCGACACTTCGGCATTGTTGACCGACGCGCCCACGACCGCACCCACGATCGCGGGCGCTCCGGCGAGCAGGCCGAGGGCGAGCAGCAGTGGGAGCCTGGTGCGTTCGCGCACCAGCGGCGCCACGATGGCCACGCCCTCGGTGGTGTTGTGAATGGCGAATCCGAGAATCAGGAACGCGCCCAGCGCCAATTCGCCCACCGCATAAGCGGATCCGATGGCCAGGCCCTCGCCGAGATTGTGCAGGCCGATACCGAAGGCGATCATGGCCGCCAGGCGCACGCCGGAGGCCCCGGTGTCCGCGGCCCGGGCGCGCCGGGCGCGCAGCCAGCGATCGAGCGCGGTCAGGGCGAGGAAGGCCAGGCCCGCGCCGAGCAGGACCAGTTCCCCGCCGCCGAACGCGCCACCGGATTCCGCGCCCAGTTCGAGGCCCTCGTTCGTGCCGTCGACGGCCAGGAATACCAGCAGGCCGACGGTGACGGCCAGCAGCACCCGCAGCGCATTCGGCCCGGCCCGGCGCGCCAGCGGCAGGAACAGCATGCCCAGCAGCACCGGAATCACGCCGACATAGAGGCCGAGCAGCGCCATCAATCCGAAGAACGGTCCATCGGGCTCCGGTGTGGGGACCGCGAGCGGGATCTCGTGCTCGATCACCAGCCCGCTGGAGGTGAGCATGGACACCAGGTACGGCTGTCCCTCCCGCCATGGATAGTTCAATTCCAGTGTGGCCGCGCCCATCCGGCCGATCTCGTCCTCGCCCCCGGTGACGTCGACGAACGCGTCATTGACGAACACCTGCGCGATGGTCACCGGATCCGGCCCGGTATTGCGCACCCGCAACTCGATGACGTCCTCGCGAAACACGGTGCGCTCCACCGCGATCTCCTCCACCGGCGGCCCGAGCCGGTCGGGCAGCGCACGCCCGCCGATCAGCCCCAGCCCGGCCAGCACCGCCGCGATCAGCAGCACCAGTCCGGCCCAGCCCACCCAGACCGGTAATCGGGACTCCGTCGCCGGTGCGCTCGCCGCGGGTTCGCTCATCACTCGCTCACCTCGAAGAATCCCATCCAGCCCAATTCCGCGAATTCGGTCTTGTGGGCGTGGAACATGAACTTCCCGGCATGCGGGAACCGTAGCTCGCAGATGCCGCGCTGCCCCTGCGCCTGCACGATGGTGTCGGTGAATTCGGCGGGGGTGAGCCGGGTTCCGGTCGGGTAGTACTCGAAGAAGTTGCCGTGGATGTGGAAGCTGTTGATGGGGTCGTACTCCAGCACATTGACCAGGTAGATCCGCACCAGCTCATTGCGTTTCACCCGCACCGGCTCGTGCATGTAGTGGAACGGAATGCCATTGACCGCGTACAGCTGATTGCCCTCGCCGTCGAAGGTGGTGTTGAAGCCGTGCATCACCATCACCAGTTCGTCGGCCGCCGGACGCGGCTGCGGCGGATCCACGATGAAGGTGCCGTACATGCCGCGCGCGATGTGCTCGGACAGCGGGCTGACGTGACAGTGGTAGAGGTGCAAACCGAAAGGCGTGGCGTCGAATTCGTAGGTGAACGATTCACTGGGCCGGATGACGCCGCGGCCGATGCCGGGAATGCCGTCCATCTCCGCGGGGTGGATGCCGTGGAAATGCATGGTGTGCGGATGCTCCGAGCCATTGGTGAAGGTGACCCGCAGCAGATCGCCCTCGGTGCAGCGCAGGGTCGGGCCCGGCAGGCGGGAGTTGAACGTCCACGCCGGAAAGGTCACTCCCGGAGCCACTTCCAGGTCCTGGTCGCGCGCCACGATGTGCCACTCCCGCAGCGTGCGGCCGCCGGGCAGGGTGGAGACCGTGCCGCCGTCGAAGTCCCGCAGAATCCGGGTCGGATTGAACCCGTTGGCGGCGTGATCGACCTCTTCCCCCAGCCGGAAGGTGGGCCCCTCCACCCCACCGCCGTGGCCGGAATGCCCCGACGAGGCCGCGGCCGGCGCGTCGAACAATCGGGTGGACCCCAGGGCCAGGCCGGCCGACCCGGCCATCGCGCCACCGATCAGGAACCCCCGCCGTGATTGCTTCATCGGCATCTCCGTCGTACCGCTCGGACTATCAAGTTTGGCAGCCCTGAATATTGGATTCAATAGGCCGAAATAAAGAACGAGGCGTCCCGATAACCAATCCCGGCGGCGGGGCAGGCGAAGAATAGTTACAGTGGCCCTCGATAATCGCGGGCGGTCGTGAGGAGTCGGCCATGGCCGAGGTGCGGGCGCAGGTGGGGGTGCTGGGACCGGTCCAGCTCACCATCGACGGGGTCGCCCAGCAGCTGGGCGGGCCCAAGCAGCGGGCGGTGCTGGCCTATCTGGCGATCAATAACAACCGGCCGGTATCGGTGGATGTGCTGGCGGCCGCCGTCTGGGGGGACAATCCGCCGCCGGATGTGCGGGTGAGCCTGCACGCCATCGTGTCCAACCTGCGGAAACCCTTGCGCGACGGTGGAATCGACGCGCGCACCGTACTCCAGCACATGGGGACCGGCTACCGGCTCGTGGTCGACGACGCCGCCTGCGATGTATTCCGGTTCCGGGCGCGCCGCGAGAACGGGCTGCGGGCCCTGGCGGCCGGGCGATTCGGAGCGGCCGCGGTCTCGCTGTCGGAGGCGCTCGCGCAATGGCGCGGGCCGGTGCTGTCGGATCTGCGCGGGCTCGGATTCGCCGACGCCTACGCGGTGGCCCTCGACGACGAACGGCTCGGCGTGATCGAGTCGCGGGCCGAGGCGGAGATCGCCCAGGGTCGCGGCGACAGCGTGATCGCCGAACTGACCCTGCTGGTGCGCGAGCATCCGCTGCGGGAATCGCTGTGGGAGCAGTTGATCACCGCGCTGTACCTGGCCGGGCGGCAATCCGACGCGCTGGAGGCGGCGCGGCGATTGCGGGTCACCCTCGCCGAGGAACTCGGCATCGATCCGGGCCACCGGATCCGCGAACTGGAACAGCGCATCCTGCGCCAGGATCCGCTCAGCGTGCGCACGGTGGGCAATGCCTCGGCCACCCGGGCCACCACCATTATCGATCGCAGCTGGCACGAACCCGAGGCGGTGCTGCGCGACCGCGAGGGCAATGTGTATCCCATCGTCGGCACCGTGACCCGCATCGGCCGCCTGTCCGACAATGACATTCCGCTGCACGACGGGCGGGTCAGCCGCCATCACGCGCTCATCGTGGACAACGGGATGACCTACGTGCTCAAGGATCTGCACTCCTCCAACGGCGTGTACGTCAATGGCGCGCGGGTGGTGGACAGCGCGGTGCTCTCCGATGGCTCCACCATCCGCATCGGCGATACCTCGCTCGTCTTCGTGCTGATCCGTTCGAACACCGGCGAAACCCAGAGCTAGCGCCGCAGCGGCGTGATGCAGCGGGAGCATTCTGAAACGTGTTCTAGACATACTCGAGTATTTGTCTTACCGTCGATTCATGAGCACAATGGCGTCTCGTCCGGTCCGGTTCCAGTTGCGATCGGGGGAGACCTGGCGCGATCCCTGGCCCATGTATTCCGCACTGCGCGAACAGGATCCGGTGCACCGCGTGATTCCGGAGGCGCATCCGGAGCACGATTTCTACGTCCTGTCCCGGCACGCGGACGTGTACGCGGCGGCCAGGGATCCGGAAACCTTCTCCTCGGCCGCGGGGCTCACCGTCGACTATGTCGGGCTCGAACGGGCGGGCGTGGGCACGCATCGGCCGTTCGTCTTCATGGATCCGCCCGAGCACACCGACTTCCGGCGCCGGGTATCACCGGGATTCACGCCCCGGCAGGTGAATTCGGTCGAACCCGCGGTGCGGGAGTTCGTCGTCGAGCGCATCGAGCGGCTGCGGGCGGCAGGGGAGGGCGATATCGTCGCCGAACTGTTCAAGCCGCTGCCGACCATGGTCGTCGCGCACTATCTCGGTGTGCCGCAACAGGATCACGGCAAGTTCGACCATTGGACCGAAGCCATTGTCGGCGGTGCGGTCGCCGGCGCGGGCATAGCGGCCGGCGGTCAGGACGCGCTCACCGCCGTCGGCGAATTGGTCGGCTACTTCACGGAATTGATCGCCCGCCGCCGCGCCGAACCCGGCGACGACACCATCTCCCACCTGCTCGCCTCCGGCCTGGGCGCCGACGGCGACAATGACGGCCTGGTCGCCATGCTCGGCTTCGCCTTCACCATGATCACCGGCGGAAACGACACCACCACGGGCAATCTCGGCGGTGCGGTCCAGCTTCTCACCACCCACCCCGGCCAGCGCCGCCTCCTGGCCGAGAATCCAGCGCTCATCCCCGACGCCGTCGAGGAATTCCTCCGCATGACCTCCCCGGTCCAAGGCCTGGCCCGCACCACGACCCGCGAGGTCACTCTGCACGACACCACCATCCCCGCCGGCCGCCGCGTCCTGCTCCTCTACGCCTCCGCCAACCGCGACGAACGCGAGTTCGGCCCCACCGCCGCCGAACTCGACGTCCGCCGCAACCCCAAACGCATTCTCACCTTCAGCCACGGCCACCACCACTGCCTCGGCGCGGCCGCCGCCCGCATGCAGGCCCGTGTAGCCCTCGAGGAACTCCTGGCCCGCTGCCCGGATTTCACCGTCGACCTCGACAACGTCCGCTGGTCCCAGGGCAACTACGTCCGCTGGCCGGTCGCGGTCCCGTTCCGCGCCACGATATGAGCGCCACGCCGCCACGCCAGAAGTCCCGCCGATGCCGCCGAGGGTGTGGGCTGGTCCGAAGGCGCGGGCGTATCGATGCAAGAGCGGCTGTCCGATGCCCGGCGCAACGGCCACCTGTCATCCCGGCGTGAGTCGTGCTTGTCGGCTTGGCGTGGGTCTCGTCTGCCGGCTCGGCATGCGTGCCGCCCGTCGACCCGACGTGCTTTCGGTCCGGATCTCGGACGCCGCGGTGAATTCCTGTCGGCAATGTGCCGGACCAGCGAGGCGGACCATCGCGGGCAGGTTGTGCGCGTTATGTCAGGCGGTCGCGGATCCGGCCGGGTGGCCAGGGCATGATCGGTGGCCGGAGTCGAGGAGGCAGGTATGAGTCGCGACTGGTTGTCCGATGATCGCGCTGACTTGGCGGCCGAGCGCATCCTTGACGCGGCCGCTGCTTTGTTCGCCGCGCACGGCGTCACGGCTGTGGGCATGGCCGATATCGCCAAGGCGGCGGGCTGTTCGCGGGCCACGCTCTACCGGTACTTCGAGAATCGGCAGGCGGTGCGTTTGGCCTTCGTGCACCGGGAGACTCGCCGCATTGCCGCGCGGGTCGCGCGGGAGGTCCGCGATATCGCGGATCCGGGGGAGCGGATCGTCAGCGCCATGCTGGCCGCGGTGCGGGAAGTGCGCTCCGAACCCATGCTCATCGCGTGGTTCCGGCCGGGGGAGGCCGGGCCCGCCGGGCGCATCAGCCAGAACTCCGAGATCATCGAATCCATTGCGGGCGGGCTGTTCACCTCCGCCGGGCTCACCGATCCGGAGCGCAGTCGGCTGGCGCGCTGGCTCACCCGCATCATTGTGTCGCTGCTGGCCGCGCCCGGCCGTGGCGACGAGGATGAGCGCGCCATGCTCGTGGAGTTCGTCGCACCGGTGATCACCCGCGTGTTCGCGTGAGCGGGCAGCCGATAGGGTCTGCTCTCGTGCCTGCTCCACAGTCGCCCGCCGCGCCCGCTCCGCAATCCCTCGATGAGGTCCGCACCCGCATCGATGCTCTCGACGGCGAGCTGATCCGCCTGCTCGCGCAACGTCAGGAACTGGTCCGCGCCGCAGCCGGATTCAAGACCGACGAGCAGGCCGTGCGCGCCCCGGACCGCGTGGAGCGGGTGGTGACGCTCGCCAAGGAGCGCGCTGCCGCCGCCGAGCTGGAACCCGCTGTCGCGGAGGCGGTCTGGCGCGCCATGATCGGCGCCTTCATCGACCTCGAACTCGGCGAGCACGCGGCCCGGCGCTGATCCGTCACTGGCCGCCGATGGCGGTCACGCCCCCGTCCACGGTGAGATGGGTGCCGGTGATGAACGAGGCCTCGTCGCTGAGCAGGAAGCGCACCGCGCGCGCCACTTCCTCGGGCGCGCCGAGCCTGCGGAAGATCGAGCGCGTGGCCTCCTGATCGATGACCTCCTGCGGCACATTGTTTCTCATCATCGGAGTGTCGATATAGCCCGGGCACACGGCGTTCACACGAACATCGCTGCTGCCCAACTGATGTGCGAGGGCCCGGGTCAGGCCGAGCAGGCCCGCCTTGGAAGAGCAGTAGGCGGGAATGAAGGCCTGGCCGATGAAGGCCTCGATGGAGGAGATCCCCACGATCGCCGACCCCGGATTGCTTTGCAGATCACTGAGAATGGCCTGCACGATCAGGGCCTCGGCCCGCAGGTTCACATCGAGCACCGCATCCCACTTGCCGGCATCGAGATAGCCGACCGGCTCCGCGCGCACCACGCCCGCCGCGTGCACCAGCCCGCCGATACCGCCCAACACCTCGCGAGCCGGTCCGACCGCGGCCTCGACCTGGTCGGTATCGGTGACATCGATGCCGACACCGAGCGCCGCCACCCCGTACATGTCGGAAATTGTCGCCGCCGCGGCGCGCGCGGACTCGCCCTGCAGATCCCACAGCGCGACCGGCCGGCCCACCTCGGCCAGCGCCGCCGCACAGGCCAGGCCGATACCGGACGCGCCGCCGGTGACTATGACCCCGGTGGCGGGGGAGTGTTCGGGTGCGGGCATGGGTCCTCCGAGGCTTGAAGGGTGACAACTGATTTCGCAAGGTCCGGGCAACTCGCCGGGGACGTCCGGAGTCGGTTCGGCTCCCAGCCGCCGCCACGCGTGCGCGACGGTGAACGGCTCTCGGCCGGGCGCTGAAGTCTCGGGGAGGCGGAGGAGCCAGAATGTGCGCATGTCATCGCGTCTCCCGTCGGCCACGTTCACCACCGTGCACCCGCTGTCGGACAGCCAGCGGGAGCGGCGGCAGCGGCTGCTCGACGCGGCCCGGGAGCTTGCTGCGGCGGGCGGGTACGCGGCGGTGACCATGCATGCCGTGGCCGACCGCGCCCAGCTGGCGCGGGCCACCGTGTACCGGTATTTCGGCAGCAAGGACCAATTGCTCACCGCCGTCGGCGCGGAATGGGCGCGGGAGGTCACCGGCGAGTTCATGGCCGATGGCAGCGGCGCGGACACCGCACCGGCCGACCGGGTGGCCGGAATGCTGGCCGCGATCATGGAGCACACCGCGGCGGAACTGCCGCTGTGCACGGCGGTGGTGTCGGCGGTCATCTCCGGCGATCGCACGGCGGAATTGGAACGGCAAGCGCTCTACCGGCTCTGGATGGAGCGGTTCGACGCCGTTCTCGGCGACACCTTGCCGGTGCCCGAGCGCGGCGAGCTGATCTATCTGCTGGGTGAGCTGCTGCTGGCGGCCTTCACCAGCATGTGCATGCTCGCGCAGCCCCTCGACCGGGTCCGGGACATGCTCACCGGCGCCGCGCACCGGCTACTGCCCTGAGCGCTTGCCGGTGTGATGGCCGTAGATGCCCTCGGCCAGGGCGGCGGACATCTCCCGGATGGCCGCGCGGGCGGGCGCGATCGGCCAGGCGTGGAACACGTGCCACAGCCCGCGATACTCATGATGCCGCAGCGGCGCACCGGTTTTCGCGGCCAGCTCGGCGAAACGCCTGGCATCCCCGGCCAGCGGATCGTCCCCGGCGGATTGCAGCACGATGGGCGGCAGGCCGGTGATGTCGCGGTACAGCGGTGACACGGCCCGGCGCCGGTCCTGCGGCATGCCCGGCAGATACGCGTCGGTGAATTCGCGAATGAGCGCAGGGGAGAGCAGCGGCTCGCGGCTCGAATCACACCGGAAGGCAAGCGAATCCGCCGACAGATCCAGGGCCGGGCAGATCAGGCCCAGCACTGCCGGAGCGGGCAGGCCCTCATCGCGTGCCCGCAACGCCAGATCCAGGGTGAGCGTACCTCCTGCCGAATCACCCGCAACCGCAATGCGTCCCGCTGGAATCCCGCGATCGAGCAGCGCGCGGTAGGCGGCCACGGCATCGTCGATGGCGGCCGGATACGGAAACTCGGGCGCCAGCCGGTAATCCAGCGTGTACACCGTCGTCCACATGGCGGCGGCGATGGCGCCCGCGGTCGGTCGCTCCATCGGCGGCGAGCCGACGGCGAACCCGCCGCCGTGCAGGTACAGCACCGCAGCATCGGCGGCAGCCCCTGGCGGAGTGAGTATCTCGGCGGGCACCCCGCCGAGCGAACCCGGCTCGACGCGCACCCCGCGCGGCGGGCGAGCGTAGCGGGTCCCGGCGTTCATTCGCTTCCGCGCTCGCTGCCAGTCGGGGATCGGACCGAAATTCCACCAGCCGACCACACGGGTCGCCGAGCGCATCAAGGGAATCGGAAACAGCACGGCAGCCCTCACTTCCCGGCCGGTTCCAGGCGGTAATCCGCCGGATCCGGTTCGCTGCGAATGAGTTTCTCGTACCGGCCCGGACTCCACGGCCACAATTCCGGAAGCCCGTCCTTGCCCAGATACCAACTGCGGCAACCGGTGGTCCACACCGTGCTCGGCGCGGCGGCGCGCAGCCGGGCGTTGTAGCGGTCGGTGGCCGCCGCGGTCGGCGCGACGGTCGCGAATTCCCCTGCCCGCCAGCGCCGCAACCAGCCGACGATCCGTGCCGACTGCGCCTCAGCCACCGCCGTCAGCGGATGATTGGCGAAAGGGCTGTGCGGCCCGACGAGCATGAACAGATTCGGGAAGTCCGGCATCATGACGCCCTCGAAGGCGCGCGGCCCCTGCGCCCACGCCTGCTCGAGGGTGCGCCCGCCGGCGCCGGTGATCGCCATCGGCCGCATGAACGCATGCGAATCGAATCCCGTTGCCAGCACCAGGATGTCGAGCTCGTGCAGCTCCCCGTCCACGGTGACCACGCCACCCGGCTTCACCTGGTCGATGGCGCTGGTGACCAGGTCGACATCCGGCCGCTGCACGGCCTTGTAGAAGCGGTCCGACACCACCAGCCGCTTGCACATGGCCTGATAGTCCGGCGTGAGCTTGCGCCGCAATTCCGGATCCCGGACCGAGCGCAGATTCCGCGCCACCACCCACTGGATGAACGAGCGGGTCCGCCCCGGATGCACCAGACCCTGCGAGAACGCCGCGAAGATCGCCTGATGCACCCGGTAGACGAGCGAGCTCAGCACCGGCAGCCGCCGGTACACGGCCTTGGTCATCGGTGAGTACGGCCGATTGACCGTCGGCAGAATCCACTGCGCGGTGCGCTGGAACAGCACCACCCGCGGCACCTGCCCGGCCAGCGCGCTCACCAGCTGGGTGCCGGTCGATCCGGTCCCGATCACACCCACGCGCTTCCCGGTCAGCTCCAGTGTGTGATCCCAGCGCGCCGAATGCATGACCGGACCCGCGAAATCCGCCAGCCCGGGAATGTCGGGCGTATTCGGGTGATGCAGGAATCCCGTTGCGCACAGGAGGAAGTCGAAGCGCTGCACCTCCCCGGTGGACAGCGTGACCCGCCAGGCGTCGCCCTCGAATTCGGCTCCGGCCACCTCCGTGCCGAAGCGCGTGCGCTCGGGCAGCCCGTGCCCGCGTGCCACCCCGACCAGGTAGTCCTTGATCTCCGGTCCGGTCGAATACAGCTGCGACCATTCGGCATTCATGGCGAACCGGAACTGGTAGTAGCGCGACGGCACATCGCAGACCAGCCCGGGATAGGTGTTGTCCCGCCAGGTGCCGCCGTAATCGGCCGCCTTCTCGTAGATCGTGAAGTCGGTGAATCCGGCCCGCTGCAAGGCGACGGCCATGGCGATACCGGAAATCCCGGCCCCGGCAATGGCGATCCGCGGTTGTCCACTGGGCCGGCGGCCCGATCCTGCGGCATTCATGGGACGGCAGCCTAGACTCGAGTCTCATTTTCGGGAGCGTTTCCGGGAACATCGTTAGACATTCCGTCATTCGATAGACGCAGTGTATAGCGAGTGTTACGTTGTGCGCCAGATCACAAGCTCTCAGCCGAGGAAGCACCATGCGCGCACTCCAGTGGACAGGCCCGGAAACCGTGGCGGTCAACGACATCCCGGTCCCCGAGATAGGACCCAATGACCTGCTGCTGCGCGTCGGCGCGGCGGGCGTCTGCCATTCGGACCTGACCCTGGTCAACTTCCCGGTCCGGCTGCGCGAGGATCCGCTGACCCTCGGGCACGAGATCGCCGGGACCATCGAGGCCATCGGCTCCGACGTGCACGGGCGCGAGATCGGCGAGCGCGGGCTGGTGTACCTGTTCTGGACCTGCGGCGTATGCCGCGAATGCGTGAGCGGCAATGAGAATGTCTGTCTCGCGGCCGGTCGCGTGGCCATGCCGCCCTGCCCGGGGCTCACCATCGAGGGCGGGATGGCGGAATACGTGCGGATTCCGGCGAGTTCGTTCGTGCCCATCGGCGACCTGGACTTCCTGCAGGCCGCGCCGGTGGCCGATGCGGCGCTCACCGCCTACCACGCCATACGCGGCGCGCGGGATGTGCTGCGGCCCGGCGGCACCGCGGTCGCCATCGGCATCGGCGGTCTCGGCCATGTGGCGGTGCAGATCTTGCGGGCCATCACCGGAGTGCGGGTGATCGCGGTGGACGTGGCGCAGGAGAAACTGGAACTGGCCGCCGATTGCGGTGCGGACCTGGGCATCCTGTCCGATGACAGCACCGCGCGGCAGATCCTCGAATTGACCGGCGGCCGCGGCGCGGAAGCCGTATTCGACTTCGTCGGCGTGGACGCCACCGCCAAGCTGGCCGTGGAGACCGTCGCCCCCAATGGCGCCTATCGCATGGTCGGAATCGGCGGCGGCGCACCGGAGATCACCGCCGGGCCCGCGGGCGGGCCGGGCTGGCCGTGGGGCGCGACCGTGCGGAAATCACTGGGCGGCACCAGAAGCGATCTGCACGACTGCGTGGCCCTCGCGCAGGCGGGCAAGCTGCACATGGAGGTCGAGCGCTTCGATCTCGCCGACGGCCCGGAAGCCTTGCGGCGCTTGGACAAGGGCCTGATCCGGGGCCGCGCCGTGCTGGTGCCCTGATCAGCTCGCGTCCGCCAGGAACTTCCGCATCCGGTCCGCGATCTCCTGCGGGAACTCGCCATTGATGGCGTGCGAGGCCTCCGGCCACACCTCGAGCTGTGCGTTCGGCAGCGCCTTGCGCGCCTTGGCGACGATCCGGCGCGAATCGTGCACGATGCTGCGCCCGGCGTAGATGCCGAGCACCGGCGCGGTGATAGCGGAAAGCTGTTGCTTCGTAGGCTGTTTCGTCATGGGCAGAAAGGCGGCGAAGTCACGCATGCCGGAGGCGATGAGCTTGCCCTCCGGCGTGTCCTCGGGGGCCGCCGCACCGCCGGAGATCCAGGACAGCAGCTTGTTGCGCCAGCGCTCCGGCATGCCCGGCAGCACCGAGCCCAGTGAGACGGCGATCATCTTCCAGCTGAAGCCGCCGAAGACCGACGGGGCGTCCAGGATTGCCAGTGACGCGACCCGATCAGGATGGTGCACAGCCAGATTCACGGCCGACCAGCCGCCGATGGACACCCCCAGCAGGTGCACCGGATCCGGTCGCAGACCCCGCAGCGCCTCGGCCAGCCACGCGGCCTGATCCAGACCGTCGGTGAACGGTTCGGATTGCACGCTCAATCCCGGCTCGCCCAGCAGGTCCAGGGTGACGACCGGCCGCACCTCGAGCAGGCTCGCCAGGTTGGCCGCCCACAGGGGCGTCGCGGCCTGCCGCCCCGGCAGCAGCACCAGCGGTGTGCCGTCACCGTCGCCGAATCGGAAGGCCCGCACCGTGCCGAACCGGGTGGGCACGTCCACCGACTCCCGCGGGGCCGGGAGCTTGTCGAATCCGGCCTGGTAGGCGCTCCGATAGCGGGCGTATCCGGCGGCCTCGCGGAAGTATCCGATCCGCTTGCCCTTGAACGAGGACCCCACATTGTGTTCGGGGAAGTCGACCGTCGTCATGGGACCAGCATCCTCCGTGTTCATTTCAACCGTGCGATGCGGTGCGCCAGCCAGCGGCGGTCCTCGTCGTCGTGGGCGTGCTCGACGATCTTGCGGCGGGTGGCGGGCGAGAGCGCCGACAGCAGCCGGTCGACGCGATTGCGGGTGTCCCAGCGCCGCAGATAGCGGGCGGCGCCGGCGGCCGCCCGCCCGTGCGCCTGCTCGGCGGCGCGCACGAAGTCCGCCTCGTCCTCCCCGTCCGCCAGCACGGCCGGAACATCCTCGTGCGCAGGGTAACCCGAGTATTTTCCGGAACCGCTGGCGAACCAGGCCAGCAGGACGGTGAGACGGTCCACCGGATCCGGATACGCGGCCAGCAGCCGGCGGCGCACCGCGGTCATGGTGGCCTCGTCGGGCAGCCGGCCGCTGGCCGAGATGGTCAGGAAATCGTGCCGGAAATCGATCAGCACCGGCGGGATCTGCGCCGCCCACAGGCGCGCCTGCTGTTCGGACTGCTCCCGGCGGCGCTCGGCCGCCCGGTATTCGGCCAGCGGCCCGGTCACCCCGCGCACGGCCAGCCATTCCAGGGAGCGCACCCCGTCGGCGAGGACGGCGTCCTGGGCCCAGCCGTTCCAGCGCAGCGAATACCCGTGGTGCAGGGTCACGGTGGCCAGCCGCGTGCCCGCGGCATCGTAGAAGTCCAGGGCCACGTCGCCCCAGCACAGGCAGATGAATCCGGGGAGATCGGCAATGCGCAGCGCCTCGCGCAGCGCTCGCACGGCAACCGGGTCGCGTTCCTCGAGCAGGGGTGTGGAATCACCGCCCAGTTCCCGCACGCCGACCGCATGGGCGCTCGCCAGCACCCGGTCCAGGGCGTCGAGATCCCCGCTGGCGGACTCACCCCCGAACGGCATACCCAAACAGTATCGGGACCGGCCGGTCGTGCGCCGGGCCTCTGACCGGGTGCAATAGGGTGAATGTTGTCCGACAGGTTGCTGAACTGGTTCGTACCAGTGGGTGATAACGTTCGGTGTGACGCCGACAACTCAGGTCCCACCCCGGGCCGAGAGCTTGAAACGGGGCAGGACCAGCTGATCTGTCTGCCGGCCGCATGCGAAGGCGAAAAATCTGACACCGGTCTGTCGCCCGTCCACAAGACATAGCGACCAACCGGTGCTGAACTGCATTGTTGCCGATAAGCCAGACATAGGAGAGACAGTGGCGATTTCGGACCCCACGCCGAATGCGGCCGGACCGAAGCCGGGCCGCAGCAGCGGACTGTTCCGCACCAAATCCGTCGAGCAGTCCATTCGCGATACCGACGAACCCGATGCCAAACTCCGCAAGGACCTGACCTCCTGGGACCTCACCGTCTTCGGTGTCGCGGTCGTGGTCGGCGCGGGCATCTTCACCCTCACCGCGCGCACCGCCGGCAACCTCGCCGGGCCCTCGGTCTCGCTGGCCTTCGTCTTCGCCGCCGTCGCCTGTGGCCTGGCCGCGCTCTGCTACGCCGAGTTCGCCTCCACCGTGCCGGTCGCGGGCAGCGCCTACACCTTCTCCTACGCCACCTTCGGTGAGCTCGCGGCGTGGATCATCGGCTGGGACCTCTTCCTGGAGTTCGCCCTCGCCGTCTCCGTGGTCGCCAAGGGCTGGTCGCAGTACCTGGGCGTGGTGCTCGGCGGTCGCGCCACCACCATCGAGATCGGATCGGTCACCTTCGACTGGGGCGCGGTGCTCATCATCGCGGTGCTCGGCGTGCTGCTGGCGCGCGGCACCAAGCTGTCCTCGCGGGTGTCGGCGGTCGCGGTCGCCATCAAGCTGGCGGTCATCGCGCTGGTGATCGTGGTGGGCCTGAAGTACTTCAAGGTCGACAACCTGTCGCCGTACGTGCCGGAGTCCAAGCCGTCCGAGACCGGCGCGAGCGGTCTGCACCAGACCCTGTTCTCCGCGGTCACCGGCGGCGGCCACAGCACCTTCGGCTGGTACGGCCTGCTGGCCGCGGCCTCCATCGTGTTCTTCGCCTTCATCGGCTTCGACGTCGTCGCCACCGCGGCCGAGGAGACCAAGAACCCGCAGCGCAATGTGCCGCGCGGCATCCTGGGCTCGCTGGCCATCGTGACCGTGCTGTACGTGGCGGTGTCGCTGGTGCTGACCGGCATGGTGCCCTACACCGAGCTGGAAGGTAACTCGACGCTGGCCACCGCCTTCGCGGCGCACGGCGTCACCTGGGCCAAGAACCTCATCTCCATCGGCGCCCTGGCCGGTCTGACCACCGTCGTCATGGTCATGTACCTGGGCCAGACCCGTGTGCTGTTCGCCATGTCCCGCGACGGCCTGCTGCCGCGCAAGCTCGCGCACACCGGCCACAACGGGACGCCGGTGCGGCTCACCGTCATCGTCGGCGTGGTCTGCGCGCTGCTGGCCGGATTCGTGGACTTCGGCACCCTCGAAGAGATGGTCAATATCGGCACGCTGTTCGCCTTCGTCATGGTGTCGGTCGGCGTGATCGTGCTGCGCCGGACCCGTCCGGATCTGCAGCGCGGCTTCCGGGTTCCGCTGGTGCCGCTCATTCCGATCCTGTCGGTGCTGGCCTGCCTGTGGCTCATGTTCAACCTGTCGGTGGAGACCTGGCTGCGGTTCATCGTCTGGATGGTGCTCGGCATGGCCGTGTACTTCGCCTACGGCCGGCGGCATTCGCTGCTGGGCAAGGCCGGCGCGGCGCTGGGGAAATCCGGTAGCTGATCGGCTGCTCTTGTTGGCCGCGGTTGGTGTGTCGTCGCGTACCGACCTGGCGGGATGATGTGTAATTGCTCTTACTAGTAAGAGTTGTGAACAGAGTCCCGCCACGTCAGCACCATCTCAGCAGCCGAGAGGAACCGATCGTGAGCATGCTTCTCGCCGTGCACGAGACGTACACCCACGTCGTCGCGCAGATCGGCAATCCGACACCGGAGACGCCTCCGGTCGCGGACAAGCTGATGAAACTGGTCCGGTATTTCACCTGGTTCGTCATGTTGTCGGGGGTGACCGCCATTACCTACGGCGGCGGCAAGTTCGCCTGGGAGAAGTGGAGCGGCGGCGCGCTGGATTCGCCGAAGATGGTGGCGGGGGCCATGATCGGCGGCGCCACCGCCACCAGTGCCGGCACCATTATGAATACGGTCATCGGCTGACGGTGACAGCCGGGCAACGGGTACGCCGGAACGGCGTACCCGTTGTCATTTCACCGATGCGGGCGGTTAGCTCTGGCGCAGCATGGTCTTCATCTGATCGATCTCGCCCTGCTGCCCGGTGATGATCGCCTTGGCCATGGCCTTCGCATCCGGATTGACGCCGTCGGTGAGCTCGGCATTGGCCATATCGACCGCGCCGGTGTGGTGGTCGATCATCATCTGCAGCCACTGCTTGTCGAATTCGGCGCCCGACAGCGTCGCCAGCGTCTTCATCTGATCGTCGGTCATCATGCCGGTCATACCGCCGTGACCGCCCTCGTGCCCGGTGGTGGTCGGGCTGGGCGCGCCCTTGCCGAAAGCCGTGAGCAGCGTGGTGATCTGCTGCATCTCCGGGCCCTGGGCCTGTTCGATATTCTGCGCGAGGGTGAGCAGCTCCGGATTCTGCGAGCGGCTCGGCACCATCTTGGCCATCTCGATCGCCTGCGCGTGATGCGGGTACATCATCTGCAGGAACATGACGTCGTCCTCGTCGAAATCGGTGCGGGTGGCGGCCTGCGCCGAGGTGGTCGCGGTGGCGGACGTGCTGCTGTGATCCATGCCGGACGTGGACGAATCGTCATTATTGCTACAGCCCGCGGCGATCAGGGCGACGGCGGCGGTGCCGGTGACGACGGCGAGCTTGATCCGGGTGGGGGTGAACATGGTTGTACTCCTTGGCAATTGCTGATGAACCTGAAAAGGGCATGCGAAAACCCGCGTCCGCGTGCGTGATACGCGGCAGCGGCGGCCCATCAGATCCGCAGAATCGCCAATTCGGCCAAGGTGAGCACCGTCCACGGCGGCGGCCGGGCCCGGTGCGCGCGCAGGTGTCGCACTGTCGTCGCGGCGGTCTCGCGGTCCCGCAGACCGACCCAGCCCAGCAGGGCCAGGCCCAGCGCGAGCAGGAGGGCGGCCAGGACGAAGACGCAGCCGTGCGTGCCGGCGTGCCCGTCACCGCAATCGCAGTCCGGTGTGACCACGGCGCGGAGTTCGCCCATCATGGCGGTCTGCACGGGGGCCGTGGCGGGCGGAGCGACGTGCGCGGCCGTATCGTGCGCGGCCGTGTCGTGCGCGGCCGTGTCGTGCGCGTGCTGGCCGGCGGCGACCGCCACCGGCATCGGGTGGTCGCTCATTGCCTCGTGTGAGCCATGGCTCATGCCGAAGACGGCAATGTGCATGGCGACGATTCCGGCGAGCAGAACGAACAGCGCGAACGCCCGGATGTACCGGGTGAGAGGCGCAGGCTGTTCGACCACGGGGGCTATTTTATACCCCTGCCTGGTATTGCTCCGGGGCGCGCCCGGCTCGGCGGCAGGGCCCGCAGCAGACCGGGCGGTACCCTGAGCGCCGTGTCACAGCGCGAACTGGTCATCCTCGGAACGGCCAGCCAAGTACCGACCAAGCAGCGCAATCACAATGGCTACCTGCTGCGCTGGGATGGCGAAGGGGTGCTTTTCGACCCGGGGGAGGGCACGCAGCGGCAGATGATCCACGCCGGAGTGTCGGCCACCGACCTCACCCGCATCGGCATCACCCACTTCCACGGCGACCACAGCCTCGGGCTGGCCGGGGTCGTGCAGCGCATCAGCCTCGACAAGGTGCCGCAGCCGGTCGACGTGTACTACCCGGCCTCGGGGCAGCAGTACTACGAGCGGCTGTGCTACTCGACTTCCTACTATCAGAACGCCGAACTCCGAGCGCACCCCATCGCCGAGGCGGGTGAACTGCCCGTGCCCGCAGCGCCTTTCGCCCTGCGCGCCGTGCGGCTGTCGCATCCGGTGGAGACCTTCGGCTACCGGATCGACGAACCCGACGGCCGCCGCATCCTGCCCGAACGGCTGGCCGAGCTCGGGCTCTCCGGCCCCCTGGTCGGCCGCTTGCAGCGGGACGGCGAGGTCCGAATCGGCGGCCGCACCGTCACCCTCGACGAGGTGAGCGAACCCCGGCCCGGCCAGAGCTTCGCCTTCGTCATGGACACCCGCCTGTGCAATGGCGTGTACGAACTCGCCGCGGGCGTGGACATGCTGGTCATCGAGGCCACCTTCATCGACGGCGACGCCCACCTGGCCGCCGAATTCGGCCATCTCACCGCGGGCGAGGCCGCCGCCGTCGCCGCCCGCGCCGGTGTCCGCACCCTGGTCCTCACCCACTTCTCCCAGCGCTACCGCACCCTCGATCAGCATCTCGCCGAGGCGCGTTCCCGCTTCCCGGGCACCATCGTGGTGGCGGAGGACCTGATGCGCATTCCGCTGCCACCGCGCCGCTGACCGCCGCGGAAATGCGCGGCGGGGCCGGAGCAAACAGAGCATGATGGGATGTTATGGATGCCCACGAGGAACTGATCGCTCTTGCCGACCGCTACTGGGACGCCGTGCTGGAATCCGCGCCCAGCGAGGCAACCCTGTTGGGGGACAGGCGATTCGATGATCGGATCGAAGATCTCTCGGAGGCCGCCGAGCAGCGGCTGCTGGAGACCTGGCGGGGATTGCTGACCGAGGTCGACGCCCTCGATCCCGAACGTCTGAATGCCGAGGACCGCACCACCCGCAGCCTGCTGCGGGCCGAATTGGCTTCGGCCGTCTCGAATCTGGAGTGGCGGCCCGCGGAATTGGCCTCCGATCAGATGACGGGCGTGCACGCGGCCATGCTCACCCTGGCGCCGCAGCTCAATGCGCCGGAACCGGAGAACGCCGAGAAATTGGTGGTGCGCTTCCGTCAATTCGGCACACTGATGTCGCAGGCCACGGACCGTTTCCGCGCCGGGCTGGCGGCCGGGCGCCGGCCCGCGCGCATTGCCATCGAGCGCTCGATCAACCAGCTCGACGGCTATCTGGCCTCCGACATCGCCGCCGATCCGTTCACCACCTTCCCCGGCCCGGCGGACTGGGACGGCGAAAAGGCTTGGCGCGCAGAACTTGCCGACGTGGCGCGCAATGTCATCCGCCCCGCCTTCCGCGCCTACCGCGAGGTGCTGGCCAATGAGCTGCTGCCGCAAGCCCGTTCCGATGAACAGCCCGGGCTGAGCTGGCTCGGCGAGGACGGCGCGAATATCTACACTCGGCTGCTGCGCCAGCACACCACCCTGCCCGATCTGGGGGCCGAGGAGATCCACCAGCTCGGCCTGGACGAATTGGAGAAGCTGCGCGGTGAATACGCCGAGATCGGCGCGCGCCTGTTCGGCCTGACCGATCAGGCCGAGATCTTCGCCCGCCTGCGCGAGGATCCGTCGCTGCGCTACACCGAGGGCGAGGAGATCATGGCCGACGCCCGCCGCTGCCTGGCCGCGGCCAATGCCGAGATGGGCGACTGGTTCGGCCGCTTGCCCCGGCAGTCCTGCGACATCCTCCCCGTCCCGGACTTCCTGGCCGCCGACGCGCCCGCCGCCTACTACTTCCCGCCCGCCGCCGACGGCTCCCGCCCCGGCGCGTACTACGTGAACCTGCACGATGCCAAGGGCCGCAATCGCTTCGAGACCGCGTCCGTGGCCTATCACGAGGCCATTCCCGGTCACCACCTGCAGCTGACCATCGCCAACGAGCTCGACCACCTGCCGCGGTTCCAGCGAATGTCGTTCTCCAACACCGCCTTCGTCGAAGGCTGGGCCCTCTACACCGAACGCCTCGCCGACGAGATGGGCCTGTACCCCGACGATCTCAACCGCCTCGGCATGCTGGCCGCCGACTCCTGGCGCTCCTGCCGCCTGGTGGTGGACACCGGCCTGCACGCCAAGGGCTGGACCCGACAACAGGCCGTCGACTTCATGGTCGCCAATGCCCCCGTCGGCCTGGAGGAGATCCGCATCGAGGTGGACCGCTATATCGCCATGCCCGGTCAGGCCGTCGCCTACAAGGTCGGCCAGCTCGAGATCCGCCGCCAGCGCGCCGCGGTCGAACAGCGCCTCGGAACCGCCTTCGACATCAAGGCCTTCCACGACAAGGTGCTCGGCTCCGGTTCGGTCAGCCTGCCCGTGCTGCGGGAGCTCGCCGCCGAGCTGTGACTACCCGGTCCGGTCCGGCTCTCGCCCGGCCCGCGCCCAGGCGATACCGAATGCGAGCGCGAAGGCCAGGTGGACGAGGAGGAACACCCGGGCGAGGTCGCGCGCCTCGCCGCTGAGGACGCCCCACACGTCGTTTCCGGCGACGACGGCGAAGCCGACGAAATTGGCCAGGACGACGGTATTGCGGATGCTCGCCGGTGAGCTGTTGCGGGACATCCAGTTCAGCACCGCGATACCGAGGAACGGCCCGCCGAGCAGCCGGAGCAGTGCGAGCAGTTCGGGTTCGGCGTCCTCGGGTACGGCGCCCACCCCGAATCGTGCGGGCACCACCAGCAGTGCGAGGCCGATGGCCGCGAGGTAGAGCGCTGCGGTGACGAGAAGTGGTTTGAGCATGTGAAAAGCCTGCATCGGATGGCCGCGTCGCGGTGCGGAATCTCGTGTGCAGGAATACCGGGACCGGACCGGTGTTCGCTCTTGTTGATGAGGATTGCTAAAGGAAGGGGTTGCCGGTGACGGCCACCGATGCGAGAACGTCCGTCGGCCTGCGCTCCGAGCGCGGTCCGGTACTGGCCGCGATCATGCTGGCCACCAGCCTGGTGGCGCTGGACTCGACCATTATCGCGACGGCGGTTCTCAGCATCACCGATCAGCTCGGCGGGTTCGCCCAATTCCCTTGGCTGTTCTCGATCTACCTGCTGGCACAGGCGGTGTCCGTGCCCATCTACGGCAAGCTCGCCGACACCGTCGGCCGCAAGCCGATCATGCTGTTCGGCATCGCGGTGTTCGCGCTGGGGTCGCTGCTGTGCGGGCTCGCCACGAGCATGGTGGCGCTCATCGTGTTCCGCGCGATCCAGGGCATCGGGGCCGGTGCGGTGGGGCCCATGTCCATCACCATCGCGGGCGATATCTACACCCTGGAGGAGCGGGCCAAGGTGCAGGCGTACCTGGCGGGTGTGTGGGCGGCCTCCTCGGTGCTGGGGCCGCTGCTGGGCGGAGTGTTCTCCGAGTACGTCAGCTGGCGGTGGATCTTCCTGATCAACCTGCCGCTGTCGGCCGTGGCTGCCTGGATGATCTTCCGGCAGTTCACCGAAAACACACCGCGCCAACGGCATCGGATCGACTACCTCGGCGCGGGGCTGCTCACCGCCGGCGCGGGGGCGCTCATCCTGGCCCTGCTCGAAGGCGGGCACGCCTGGGCGTGGACCTCCCCGGCCAGCCTCGCCCTCTTCGGCGGCGGCGCGCTCATGCTGGTGGTGTTCGGCGTCGTCGAGCGGCGCGCGGCGAATCCCATTCTGCCGCTGTGGGTGCTGACCCAGCGGGTGCTGGTGGCCAGCAGCCTGGTGTCGCTGCTGGTGGGCGCGATCCTGCTCGGGTTGACCTCATATGTGCCGACCTTCGCGCAGGGTGTGCTCGGGACCAGCGCGCTCGTCGCCGGACTCACCGTCGGCGCGCTCACCCTCGGCTGGCCGCTGGCCGCCTCCCAGGCCGGAAAGGTGTACCTGCGCATCGGTTTCCGGGCCACCTCGCTCATCGGCAGCGCGCTCGGCGCCATCGGGGCGCTCTCCTTGCTGCTGGTGGACGAGGACTCCACGCTGTTGCAGGTCGCGATCGGATGTTTCATCGTCGGCGCGGGCATGGGCATGGTCGCCAGCCCCACGCTGATCGCCGCTCAGTCCAGCGTCGACTGGTCCGAACGCGGGGTGGTCACCTCCACCAATATGTTCGCCCGCTCCATCGGCAGCGCGGTCGGCGTCGCGATCTTCGGCGCGCTGGTGAATTCCCGGGTGGGCGGCGTGGACCATCCCGCGCCGGAGGATCTCGTGCCCGCCGTGCACCTGGTCTTCCTCGGCGTGGCCGCGGCCGCGGTGGTCATGGTGGTGGCCGCGGCCATGATGCCGCGCGCGAAATCCTGACCAGCGGCTTCCCCGACTGGGAGTCTTCGGCAACGATCTAGCACACTAGGGGGCGTGGTCGAGGTCGAAGACGTGCTGAGCCGGTTGCGGCGGTATCCGGATGTGGAGGCGGTGAACCTCTACGCGGTGGACGCTGCCGATCGTTTGCTGCTCGATGAGGCGGCCGCCGCGCTGGCCGCGGCGGGGGACGGGCGGGTCACGGTCATCGACGACGGATACGGCGCCCTCACCCTGGGCGCCATCGCCGCGCACGACCTGCACGGGGTGCGGGTGCACCAGGACCTGCTCACCGGAGAACTGGCGCTGGCCAACAATGCGCGCGCGGTCGGGCTCGCGGACCGGTACACCGCACACGAACTCGGGCGGGCGCTGCTCAGCGAGGCGACCGTGGTGCTGTGGCGGCTGCCCCGCGCGTTGTCCGGGCTGGCCGAAACCGCCGACGCCATCGCTCGATTCGCCGCGCCGGGGGTGCAGGTCTTCGCGGGCGGCCGCGACAAGTACCTGACCCCGGCCATGAACGAGGTGCTGGCCGAATCCTTCGCCGAGGTGCGCGCCAGCCGCGGCCGGCAGAAATCGCGGCTGCTGCTCGCCGCCGGACCGAAAGTCGTTGGCGAACCGGTCTTCCCGGTGCGCAACCGGCTCGACGATCGCGACCTCGAGGTGGTCGCGCACGGCGCCGCCTTCTCCGGTTCGAAGTTGGATATCGGCACCCGCTTCCTGCTGGACCATCTCAAACGCATGAAGCCCGATGCCCGCGATGCCATCGATCTGGGTTGCGGCACCGGCATTCTCGCGGTCGCGCTGGCCAAGGCCCGGCCCGGCATCGTGGTCACCGCGACCGACCAGTCGGCGGCGGCCATCGCCTCCGCCCGCGCCACCGCCGAACTCAACGAGGTCGCCGATCGCATTCAGGTGCTGCGCGACGACGCCATGTCCACCGCGCCGGACAACAGCGCCGATCTGGTGCTGTGCAATCCGCCCTTCCACGTCGGCGCGGCCGTGCACACCGGGTCGGCCATCAAGATGTTCCAGCAGGCCGGGCGGGTGCTGCGGCCCGGCGGCGAGCTCTGGACCGTCTACAACACCCACCTCAACTACCGCGGCGTCATGGAGCGGCTGGTCGGCAGGACCGAGGTAATGGGCCGCAATCGCAAGTTCACCGTCACCCGCTCGGTGCGCGGCCTGCACGCCGCGCGCTGAGAGATTCGGGCCACTCCAGGGGACCGATCGTGAGCCGGGCGAACGACCGGAACACAATGGACCCATGGCCCGAATCGATCTTCGTATCTTCACCGAGCCCCAGCAGGGCGCCGGCTACGACACCCTCCTAACCGTCGCGAAGGCCACCGAGGACCTCGGCTACGACGCCTTCTTCCGCTCCGACCACTACCTGGCCATGGGTGACGCCGACGGACTGCCCGGCCCCACCGACGCCTGGATCACCCTGGCCGGCCTGGCCCGCGAGACCAGCCGCATCCGGCTGGGCACCCTGGTCACCGCCGCCACCTTCCGCCATCCCGGCGTCACCGCCATCCAGGTCGCCCAGGTCGACGCCATGTCCGGCGGCCGCGTCGAATTCGGCTTCGGCGCAGGCTGGTTCGAGGCCGAGCACGCGGCGTACGGCATTCCCTTCCCGGCCGACAAGTTCCCCCGCTACGAGGAGCAGCTGGCCGTCATCACCGGCCTGTGGTCAACCCCGCTGGGCGAGAAATTCTCCTACGCCGGCGAGCACTACACCCTCACCGACTCCCCGGCGCTGCCCAAGCCCGCCCAGCCCAGGATCCCCGTCCTCATCGGCGGCACCGGCGCCAAGCGCACCCCGCGCCTGGCCGCCCGCTACGCCGACGAGTTCAACGCCCCCTTCCAGTCGCCCGAGGCCAGCGCCGACCTGTTCGACCAAGTCCGCAAGGCCGCCAAGGAAGCCGGTCGCGACCCGCATGAGCTCACCTACTCCAATGCCCTGGTCGCCTGCGTCGGCGCCTCCGAGGCGGAGGTCGCCCGCCGCGCCGCCGCCATCGGCCGCGAGGTCGACGAGCTCAAGGCCAACGGCCTGGCGGGCAGCCCCGACGAGGTCGTCGAGAAGATCGGCCGCTACGCCGAAATCGCCGGAACCAGCCGCATCTACCTGCAAATCCTGGACCTCGGAGATCTCGACCACCTCGAACTCATCGCCGACAAGGTCATGAGCCAGCTGCGCTGATAAGAGGGCGTGGGGCTTTGCCTCACCGCGCTGAGCGCTGTTAAGGGGGTGTGGGGGCTTTGCCCCCACCCCTCCTTCTCTTCGCGCCGAAGGCGCGTCGTGCAGGGCGCGATCCCGGTAAAGGTCGGGTAAAGTCCGACAGGTCTGATCCGTGCCCATCTGGGAACTTCCCCAGGGCACGGATCGTTGGCACGGTAGTAACGAGGCCACGATCGCCGTGCGCCACGACTCCAGAAAGGGACGCGCCTTGCGCACCACAAGCAACCCGGTCTTCAAGAACCTGACGCCCCAGCAGGGCGGCGGCTACGCGGGGTTCGGCTCGGCGGCCGCTGGAGCCGGACAGTTCACGAACCAGTACGGCCAGCAGCCCCCGCAGGGCCCGTACGGATACCAGCAGGGCTATCAGCCGGCGGTGCCGACCACCCGGCCCATCACCATCGACGACGTGGTCACCAAGACCGGCATCACGCTCGGCGTGGTGACCCTGACCGCGATCATCTCCTACGCGCTCACCGCGGCCAACAACTCGCTGGCCCCGCTGTTCGTGATCGTCGGCGGTCTGGTCGGTTTCGTGCTCGTCATGATCGCGACCTTCGGCCGCAAGCAGGACAACCCGGCCATCGTGCTGAGCTATGCGGCCTTCGAGGGCCTGTTCCTCGGCGCGCTGTCGTTCATGTTCACCAATATCTCCTTCGGCGGCGCGGGCGGTTCCGGGCTGATCGCACAGGCGGTGCTGGGCACCTTCGGCGTGTTCTTCGGCATGCTGGTCGTCTACAAGACCGGCGCCATCCGCGTCACGCCGCGGTTCACCCGCATGCTGGTGGGCGCCATGATCGGCATCCTGGTGCTCATGCTGGGCAACCTGATCGCCTCCTTCTTCATGGACGGCGGTTTCGGCCTGCGCGACGGCGGCCCCATCGCCATCGTCTTCAGCCTGGTCTGCATCGCCATCGCCGCCTTCAGCTTCCTGATGGACTTCGACGCCGCCGACCAGCTCATCCGCGCCCAGGCCCCGGAGAAGGCCGCCTGGGGCGTGGCGCTGGGCCTGACCGTCACCCTGGTCTGGCTGTACGTCGAGATCCTGCGCCTGCTGTCGTACTTCAACAACGACTAACCCACTCCCGGGACCCTCAGGGGCAAGCCCCTGAAACCCCAGTGAGCGTGCGGGACTGAATCCGTGAACGGGCGGGCATCGGGAATCCGATGCCCGCCTATTCCTTTTCCGGCTCACGACCGGATGTCACTTCAGCTGGACGGCCCCGTCCGAAGAATCAAACGAACTCACGCCTATTCATCATCGGCGCTGTGCTCAATTTCTTCTTCCCATTGCTGGTATGCAGGATTGACCAGATACACATAGACCGACGTGACGCTGATCTGGGCTGTAATCACCAGAGCGGGAAGGTTCCAGCGCAGGCCGCGGGTTGGTTCGATCCACCAACCCGTTGGCCGTTGCCCGAGTAGTTCGAACATTCGCTGCACGAGCGCATCGAAAACCTCGTCCAGTTCAGGACCCAAGTCGGTTCGATCGAGAACCACATCGCTAGCACGAAACGAGATTTGATCGATGGGCCGCGACAGGTCAGTTGTCGACGTATCCGCGATGTACAGCGATGCGCCGGGGCGATTGACCTCAAGGTTGGTCGTCGCTGCAGGGAACTGTCCACCGAGGCCGCTGAGCTGCCAACCGACCTGGTCACAGAATGGCTGCAGGTCGTTGACGGTCCACGTCCAGTCGAAATCGGCTGCCACGCGCACCGCCTGGGCAGCGCGTTCGATATCTGCTTGCATGTATAACAGCTCTTTCTAGTAGGTGGCCGTGGCGGTGGCCCTCAGGACGGTCGTAGCCTCCCACATGTCGCAGAAGGCAAGTGCTCACATGTAGGTCATGTAGTTGAGTCGCTCCGCGTCCGAGATGGGTTGCGCGGGCGGTGTTTGTTGCATGACGTTGACTGTCAGAGATTCGTTGGCCGGTTTGAGAACAGGCCAGAGTCCGGGTTGCAGGGCAGGCACCGTGGGAATCGGTACGGCGAGTTGCGCGATCGCGGTGATGTCGTGCAACCCTGTCTGTATCAGGTCGCCGAGCCAGCTGCCGCCCTGGCCGAGCAATCCGTCCGGGGAGTTCACCATCAGCGCGATGGGGTCGGTTTGCGGTATTGGTTGTGCGATTCCGCGCAAGGTAGGGCCTGATCCGTTGCCTGTGGTTTGACCGATAACGGTCTCGGCGGGGATGCCCTCACCAACCGGGTTCTGTTGGGAGCCGTAGACGATGATGTTTCCGTTGGTGTCGACCTTGATCAGCCGATAACCAACCGTGGACGGGTCTTCGTTCTCGATGGCTGTCCACACCCCCTGGTCAACGAGCCACTGCTTGAAAGCGGGATCGTTTTCGGCGTCCTCCTTGAGCTTGTGCCATAGATACGGGTCGGTCATCTGCTGGGCAAGGATGTCGGTATCGCTGCCGGGTCCGGCAGAAACAGTCGCCTGGCCTGGACGCGGTGGACCCGGGTCGCCGCCTTTGGCTTCAATCACCATGACTTCACCATTCTTCACAGCGACGATGTCATGGGTGTAATTGCCCTTGGGGCGAGGATTCACTGTCCACCCGTCGGTTCGGAGCATCGCGATCGCCCCAGCCTCACCGAGCAGTTCCTTGGCCCGATCAACCGGTGCCTTGGCACCCCACCACGCCTTGATTGCATCATTCAGCAAGACCTCCGGAGCACCGAGGTCCGCGAGTCTTTCCAACTCCGTCCTCTTTATCGCCGGGTTTGAGCTGGTGAGCTTCGTGATGTCGGCACCGTAAGATGATCCGAGGGCCACGATCGCGCTGTGATAGATCTGCCGGTATAGCAGTGTCCCTTGGAGTACGGCCAGAGCTGCCATGATGGGTGGTCGGTGCTCTTCTTCGTCGATGTCGTCAAGACCCGATTCCAAGAGCTTGTAGAGAACGGCCTCGAGGTTCAGGTCGGTTTTGGTGCTCGGGTTTTTGGCGTAGGTACCCGGTTTCTTACCCGCTGGGTTCCCTGGAGCCCACACCAGTGAATTGCCGACCCAGTATGTTCCTTCGACCGGAACCCCGGGCTGTCCTGGCTTCGCACTGGGGAACAGAATCCGCTGATGGACGGTGTTGGGATCGTTGGCAGGGTTCGAGGTGCCCGGCAGTGTGGTGGAGTTCGGATCGCTGCTTGGGTTCTGCGTCGTTGCGGGCGGCGTCCGCTGAGTCGCTACGCCACTTGGCGGGATGACGATCGCGTTGGGGTCGCCGGTGTCGGGTAGCGAGTTCGGGTCGATGCGCTCGTCTCGATCGGGAGGCGATTCGTCCTCGTCCCTGTCCTTCTGGGATTGTTCGTAGAGGGCGACTGTGGCGAGAACGGCAGCGAGATTGACGGCTGCGCCGATCGCTGCGCCCGGTGCCGCGCCGACGCCGCCGCCCGCTGCGCCTGTCGCTCCGCCGACCAGTGCGCCTCTGGTCAGCGCGGTCAGCGCCAGTGCGGCCAGCCCGACTTCGGCTTGGGTGGCGAGGTCGCCGGCCAGGTCGGCTGTGAGCAGTTCCTGGTCAGGGGAACCGATCTTGTCGCCGTTGCCGTCGACGGTGTAGAGGTATTCGCGGGCGCCGTTCAATATGGCGTAGCGGGGCTCGCCGTTCGGGCCGTCTGGGAGGCGGGTTTTCGATGCGGGGTAGGGGTCGCTGCCGAGAGTTTGCTGCTGTTGCGGGATGGTGATTTGTACGCGTGAGTTGTCGCTGGGATCGATTCCGGTGAGCGTGCGTTCGGGTGCGGGTGCGGCCGGAACGAGGCCGGGTGCGGTCGGATTGTAGGTGGGGACGTCGGCGCCGAGTGGGTTCGGGCTCTCGGCCGGAGTTGGCTGTTGTTGTTGATTGTGGCCGCCGACGCCGTTGTTGGAGCTGGCGTCCGGGCGGTTTCGTTCGTTTTCGGTCGGTGGCGGTTGCTGGGCTGCCGGTGGGGTCTGTGGCTGAGCGGCTGGCGGGTTCTGCTGCTCTCGGTGTCCGCCGTAGCCGTTGTTGGAGGACGCTTCGGGCCGATTACTCGGTGGGGGCATGGAGCCACTCCTTTTCAGTTGACGAAAAACGCCCCAACCTCGAATGAGGTTGGGGCGCTGGAAGTTCGTGCTGAATCAGCGCGCTTGCCGCGCAGGTTGAGCCGGTCGGTCATGAGGGATCATGCGATCGCGATAGCCCCGGTACTGGCGGCCAGGTCGCCGGGTTAGATGCCCGTGCAAGCGATCTGGACGCACCGAAATCCCGTGCGCTAGCTGAAACCATCCAGCTGTGCTGGTTAGGTGCGATTTCTCATCTTTATCAACCAGGAAAGGATTCACTGAACACGAGCGACGCCCTGCCTTGTGCTGAGCTGGTTCAGGGGTGCGTGCGAAACAGTCTGGGGAGCAATCGAATTCCCCTCATGTGGTCGGCTGCAGAATTTTGCCGCCTGCAAGATCATCACGCAAGCCTCTGGATTGTGTCAACCCTCAGCCCGAAGTTCGGGTAAACCACAGGCCAGCCGGCGCGGCCGCGCTGTGATGGCTGGTAGGGGCCGAAGGCCCTTAACCCTCCGAAAAGCAAGGGCCGCCAGACCGTAAGGTCGGGCGGCCCAAGCCTATTCAGCGACTCAGCTGAGGCGCTCGATGATCATGGCCATGCCCTGGCCGCCGCCCACGCACATGGTCTCCAGACCGAACTGCTTGTCGTGGGTCTGCAGGTTGTTGATGAGGGTGGCGGTGATGCGGGCGCCGGTCATGCCGAACGGGTGGCCCAGGGCGATGGCGCCGCCGGAGACGTTCAGCTTGTCCATGTCCATGTTCAGCGCGCGGGCCGAGCCCAGCACCTGCACGGCGAAGGCCTCGTTGATCTCGTAGAGGTCGAGATCGCCGATGCCCATATTCGCGTTGCCGAGCGCCTTCTTGACCGCCTCGATCGGGCCCAGGCCCATGATCTCTGGCGACAGGTCGGGACTCTCAGGGGCAAGCCCCTGAAACCCCTGATGGGTGGGGTGTCTCGGGGCAAGCCCTTGAACCCTCGGATGGGTTGGGGTGGCTCAGGGCAAGCCGCTGAATCCCGAGTGGGGGTTGGGCTTTGACCGTGTGAATGGGCGGGCATCGGGTATCCGGTGCCCGCCCATTGACTTTCACCAGTGGGGTTTCAGGGGCTTGCCCCTGAGAACCCGCAGAGTTGGACCACTCATACCTCGAGGTCTTCCTCGATTCCCTTGAGCCGGTGGCGAGCCAGGGCGAGGTTGGCCCGGTTGCGGTCGAGGGCCAGGTAGAGGAACAGGCCCTTGGCTTTGCGCCCGGTCATGGGGCGGATGACGTGGTATTGGCCGGAGAGGGTGATGAGGATGTCCTCGATCTCCTCCTTGATCGCGAGCTGCTCGATGGTGCGCATCTTGGCGCGCACCACTTCGGTATTGCCCGCGGCCGCGACTTGTAGATCGAGAGCCTTGGAGCTGCCGAGCATGCCTAGGGCCATACCGCTGCTGTAATCCACGACGGCGGCGCCGATCGCGCCGTCGATCACCATCATGTCCTTCAGGGCTATGTCCATATTGGACATGTCATTCCTTTCACTAATCGGCCGCCAAATGGTCGGCGATCGCCCGAGCCACCGGTCGCGACTCGAGGTGCAGGCGGCCGACATTCGCCTCCGCGTCGGCCAGAACGGTCAGGGAGGTCCAGCCGGCGGCGTAGATCACCACGTGCCCGCCGGCCCCGCGCACGACGACCTCGTGGAATCCGCCGTCGAAGGCGGCGGCGGCCAGCCGGTGCGACAGCGCCAGATGGGCGGCGGCCATGGCGGCCATGGTGCTGGGCTCGACGCCCGGCGGCAGATCGTGCGCCACCAGCAGACCGTCATTGGAGGCCACCAGCGTGCCGGTCAGCTGCGGCACCCGGGCGCGCAGCGCGTGCAGCTGCGCCATGACCGTCGCATTCGGTTCGGGTCCGGACATCCCCACCTTGGTCAACCTTCCCATCAGTTCGCCGAGCCTTGTTCTGCGCGCGGTCACGCGAGTTCCTCCAGCGCTGCCCGCAAGCGGAGGAGGACATCCCGATCGACCGGCTCCCAGGGCTCGGGGGTGGGCTCCGGTGCGGCCCGGCGCGTGCGGCGCGCCAGCGGCCGGGGTCCGGTGACCGCGGTGCCCGCCGAAACCGGCTCGGTCACCATGGATTCGGCCATCACCATCGGAATGCGCACCGCGCCGGGCGGTTCGATCAATCCGGCCGCGGTCAGGTCGCGCACCGCCACCAGGCAGCCGTAGGCGGTGCGGCCGAGATCGTGGGCGATGGCGGCGACGCTGCGCCGGGCATCGGCGGCGGCCAGCACCTCGGCCTGGCCGCCGGTGAGCAGCACGCGGCGGCGCCGGGCGCGGCGCACCGGGACCACCGGCGCGCGGTCGACCAGTTCCGCCGGCCAGGGCCCGGTCTCCTGGTCGCCGCGGCGGCCGCATTCGTGCACCAGCGCGCGCGGCGTGACATGGCAGGCCGCGGCGAGCCAATGCGGTGGCGCGGGCTCGAATTCGGGCCCGGTGACCGGTTCCGCGGCGGCCGGGGTGGCCAGCAGGAAGTAGGCGGCATCGAAAACGGCGAGCAGGGCGAGGGTTTCCAGCCGGGGCCGCTCCAGGACGCGGGCGGGCTCGCCGGATTCGGCGCGCTCCCAATCGGCGGCGCTCGCCACGCCCGCCTCCACCACCAGCCGGTCGAGGCCGGTGGTGCGGCGGCAGTCGGCGGCGGCAATGGCGCCGTGGGCGAGATGGAAGGCGCCGTCGCCCGCGCGCAGGACGCCGGTGCGCCGCTCGTCCTGCAATCGCCGCAATTCCGAAGCCAGTTCACTGCGCATAGCCGTCCTCGGTCCCATGTCCGTATTCGCCTCCCACGAATTCGGACAAAACCGAACGCAGCCGGAATCGCGCCAAGCCGAGATTGCCGGAGTCGTCATCGAATCGGACATGAACGAACAACCGTCCGTCGAAATCGCCGTTCACCAGATTCAGCAGGTGATATCCGTGCGTGCCGCCGACAATGATCTCGGTGATGTCGTCCCCGCCGCCGGATGTCAGTGCCGGGCAACCGATTATGGCGCGAACCGCCTCGGTGCTGGCCGCCGCGTCTTCGTGCTGGTCGGCGAGGTCGTGCTGCCCGGCCGCGGCGATGGCCAGCCCGCTCGCGCTGTCCACCAGTGTCACGCACCGCGCACCGGGAATGCTCATGATGCGCTGTAAGCAGCCGTCTATTCCGATCACGCCACACCGTCTGTATAGCAATGGATTTCGATGAACCCGACGCTACACACGGATAGCCGATGATGTGCGGAGAATGCCGAGAATCATTCCGGTAAAAGCATTTACGGTGGAATGAAAACAAAAACACCTTTCGGTTTCCCGTAGAAAGTGACTTTATACCCTTGTTCATCCTTGCGCCGCTGCACTTTTCGGCGCAACCATCGAGCAGCGGTCCAGGGCAACGTGGTCACCGGCCGCGAATATAGGGCAGATGCCCGATAGCCGTGGCACCCCGGCCGCTGTCTAATGACTGGTAGGGGCCGAAGGCCCTTAACCCCCCGAAAAGCAAGAGCCGCCCGACCGGAAGGTCGGGCGGCTCGAGCCTATGGGGGACCGAGCGTCAGCTCAGCCGCTCGATGATCATCGCCATGCCCTGGCCGCCGCCCACGCACATGGTCTCCAGACCGAACTGCTTGTCGTGGGTCTGCAGGTTGTTGATGAGGGTGGCGGTGATGCGGGCGCCGGTCATGCCGAACGGGTGGCCCAGGGCGATGGCGCCGCCGGAGACGTTCAGCTTGTCCATGTCCATGTTCAGCGCGCGGGCCGAGCCCAGCACCTGCACGGCGAAGGCCTCGTTGATCTCGTAGAGGTCGAGATCGCCGATGCCCATATTCGCGTTGCCGAGCGCCTTCTTGACCGCCTCGATCGGGCCCAGGCCCATGATCTCCGGCGACAGGCCGGAGACGCCGGTGGACACGATGCGCGCCAGCGGGGTCAGGCCCAGCTCCTTGGCCTTGGTGTCGCTCATGACGACCAGGGCGGCCGCGCCGTCGTTGAGCGGACAGGCGTTACCGGCGGTGATCACACCGTCCGGGCGGAAGACCGGCTTGAGCTGCGACACCTTCTCGTAGGTGGTGCCCGCGCGCGGGCCGTCGTCGGTGGAGACGACGGTGCCGTCGGGCAGGGTCACCGGGGTGATCTCCCGCTCGAAGAAGCCGGCCTTGATGGCCTCCTCGGCGCGGTTCTGCGAGCGCACGCCCCAGTGGTCCTGGTCCTCGCGCGAGATGCCGGTGTAGGTGGCGACATTCTCGGCGGTCTGGCCCATGGCGATGTAGACGTCCGGCAGGATGCCCGCCTCGCGCGGATCGGTCCAGGTGGCATTGGTTTCCGCGGTCTGCTTGGTGCGGGCCTCGGCCTCGGCGAACAGCTCGTTGTGGGTGTCGGGCCAGCCGTCGGCGGTGCCCTTCGGGAAGCGGGACACGGTCTCCACGCCGGCGGAGATGAACACGTCGCCCTCGCCGGCCTTGATGGCGTGGAAGGCCATCCGGGTGGTCTGCAGCGAGGAGGAGCAGTAGCGGTTGAGGGTGACGCCCGGCAGGGTGTCGTAGCCGAGCTGCACGGCCACCGAGCGGGCCATATTGAAGCCGCCCTCACCGGCGGGCTGGCCGCAGCCCAGGAGCAGGTCGTCGATCTGGGCCGGGTCGAGGGCCGGCACCTTGTCCAGGGCGGCGCGGACCATCTGGGCGGTCAGATCGTCCGGTCGCATGCTCACCAGAGATCCCTTGCCGGCGCGGCCGATCGGCGAGCGGGCGTACGAAACGATGACGGCCTCAGCCATGAGGACTCCTTACTTGCAGGGGTGAACCAGCTTCGAATGTACGACGGCTGTGGTGCGCACCAAACATCCGGTAGGTCGGTATCTCAATGACTGAACTGTGGAATATCCCTCACTCGCCGGGTTGCGGATTCGGATCCGGCGGTGCCGCGGGCACATCGAACCAACCCCGCTGTGTCACATTGGCCATGTCCGTATAGATGGTGACCACGACGTGTCCCGGTCCGGTGTCCTGGAATTCGGCGTACTGCATGCTGCCGTAGATCCCGGCCTCCACGTACACCCGGTAGTCGCCCGCCCGTCCGGTGTTCATGTTCCGCCAGGCGACCGTGACCACCGAGTCGCACACCGGCGCGAAGCTGTGTGGTTCCGGGCCGTAGCCGGTGACCGGCAGGGCCTGCACGCTGATGATCGCCCGGCCCGGCCATTGCGCGCTGGTGTCGGCCCAGCTGCGGATGGCGCTGCCGCACAGTCCGGGCCGGAAAAAGGTGGGGACCTGGGGAAATTCAACGGTCTGCGCCGCGGCCGAGGCGTCCGGGACGATCATGGTCGCGGCCGTGAGGGATCCGAACAACAGGGCGGCGCGCACACGGGTCGGCGTCCTCATGCGGGCGATGCTAGTAATCCGCGACGGCGATATCTCCGACGTGCGCGAAGGCCCCGATCACCTTTCTGCAACGATGAGGGGTATGCGCATCGCTAACCATGTCGTCGATCTGATCGGAAACACCCCGCTCGTTCGGTTGAACTCCGTGGTGGGCCCGAACTCGGGACTGGTGGCGGCGAAGGTCGAGTACCTGAATCCGGGCGGCAGCTCGAAGGACCGCATCGCCGTCAAGATGATCGACGCCGCCGAAGAAGCCGGGCTGTTGAAGCCCGGCGGCACGATTGTCGAACCGACCTCCGGTAATACCGGTGTCGGCCTCGCGCTGGTCGCCCAGCAGCGTGGCTACAAATGCGTCTTCGTCTGCCCGGACAAGGTCAGCGAGGACAAGCGAAACGTGCTGCGCGCCTACGGCGCCGAGGTCGTGGTGTGCCCGACCGCGGTCGCGCCGGAGGATCCGCAGAGCTACTACAACGTCTCCGACCGGCTGGTGCGCGAGATCCCGGGCGCCTGGAAGCCGGACCAGTACTCCAACCCGGGCGGCCCGGAATCGCACTACGAGACCACCGGTCCCGAGATCTGGCGCGATACCGACGGCAAGATCACGCATTTCGTCGCGGGCGTCGGCACCGGCGGCACCATCTCCGGCACCGGCCGCTACCTCAAGGAGGTCTCCGGCGGCAAGGTGAAGATCATCGGCGCGGATCCGGAAGGCTCGGTGTACTCCGGCGGCACCGGCCGCCCCTACCTGGTGGAGGGTGTCGGCGAGGACTTCTGGCCCTCCGCCTACGACCCGGCCATCCCGGACGAGATCATCGCCGTCTCCGACGCCGACTCCTTCGAGATGACCCGCCGCCTGGCCCGCGAGGAGGGCCTGCTGGTCGGCGGCTCCTGCGGTATGGCCGCGGTGGCGGCGCTCAAGGTCGCCGAGCGCGATCCCGACGCCGTGGTGGTGGTACTGCTCCCGGACGGCGGCCGCGGCTACCTGTCCAAGATCTTCAACGACCAGTGGATGAGCTCCTACGGCTTCCTGCGCTCCCGGCTGGACGGCAAGACCCAGGCCGAACCGCACGTCGGCGAGGTGCTGCGCGGCAAGTCCGGCGAGCTGCCGGATCTGGTGCACACCCACCCGCAGGAGACGCTGCGCGACGCCATCGAGATCCTGCGCGAGTACGGCGTCTCGCAGATGCCGGTCGTCGGGGCGGAACCGCCGGTCATGGCCGGTGAGGTCGCGGGCAGCGTGACCGAGCGCGATCTGCTCTCGGCGGTGTTCGAGGGCCGCGCCAAGCTCACCGATTCGGTGAAACAGCATATGAGCCCGGCCTTCCCGCTCATCGGCTCCGGTGAGCCGGTGTCGGCGGCGACCAAGCTGCTGGAGTCCACCGACGCCCTCATGGTGGTCGAGGACGGCAAGCCGGTCGGCGTCATCACCCGCCACGATCTGCTGGGCTTCCTGAGCACCGGGGCGCTCGTCTAGCTCCGGCCGCACATTTGCCGCCCGCCGAAGCCGTATCCGGTTTCGGCGGGCGGTTATGTTTCACCTGTGTGATTTATGGCCCGTGACAATGCAATACGGTTCTGCATCGCAGATCACAAAGGCTGGAAACCGGGGATAACTACGGCGTTACTATCTGTTCATGCTCGGCGAGCAGTATCGTCGTGCATGAACCGGAGAGACGTGGTGACCTGGGCGGCGCTGTCGGCAGGCGTGCTGGCCTGTGCGGCCCTGCTCGACCGCGTCGGATTCCCGGCGCCGCAGATGATCCTGGCCATTCTGGTCGGCGCGGCGCTCGCCATGGCCGGACGATTGCCGAATCCGCTGCCGCGCCAAGTCAATACCGGTGTGCAGGCCATGCTGGGCGTGCTGATGGGCAGCTATCTGCAGGTGTCGCTGCTGACCTCGATCGGCATGGATCTGCTGCCGGTGCTGGCGGTCACCGCGGCCACGGTCGTGGTGAGCGTGGCGGTGGCGCTGGTGTTCGCGCGCACCGCCAAGGTGGATGTGCCGACCGCGACGCTCGGCATGCTGGCCGGCGGTTCGGCCGCGGTGGTGTCTGCCGCCGATGAACTCGACGCGGATCCGCGGCGGGTGGCGTTCATGCAGTATCTGCGGGTGGCGGTGGTCGCCCTGAGCGCGCCCGCGGTGGCGGCCTTCCTCGACGAGGAGCAGGGGCTCGATTACGGCACCGCCACGCTCGGCGGCGCGGTCACCGATCCGGATCTGCCGTACTGGATGATCGTCGGCCGCGGCGATCAGGTCGCCGGGCTCTCCACCGCGATCATGTTGTGCGTCATAGGGATCTGGGCCGGGCGGCGCATCGGCCTGCCGAATCCGGCCTTGCTGGGACCCATGCTCATCACCGGCGCGCTGACCGCGGCCGGGATCAGCCACGGGTACGCGCCCACGCATCTGTTCAAGGATCTGCTGTTCGTGCTCATCGGCTTCGAGGTTGGCACCCGGTTCACCCGGGCGGTGGTGCGGGAGATGGCCCGCATGATTCCGGGCATGACGGCGGCGGTGCTGGTGCTGGCGGGCACGGTGGCCGCGCTGGCGTACGGGCTGGCCGCCGTCACCGAGCTGCACCTGTCGGATCTGTATCTGGCGACCACGCCGGGCGGTATCAATGCCGTGCTCGCGACCGCGGACAAGATGAGCGCCAATCTGCCGCTCATCACCAGCGTGCAGACCATCCGGCTGCTGCTCATGATGCTGCTGCTGCCGCTGCTCATGCGGGCGCTGCGCAGATTCGAAGCGCCGCAGCCGATTCCGGCCATCGTACAACCTGCGACCGGCTGAATCGCCGCGCGCCGAACGGCCCGGCCGGGACCGCGGCCGGGCCGCCATTCGAGGCTCGAGTCGAGAGCGTTCAATCGAATGGCATCACCTCCCGCCGTACGCGGCGATATGTTTGGCGGTATCGCCGTAATGGCGGAATCGGTTCACCTTGCCGTCGGCGTCGAAGCCCCACAGGTGCAGTTCCTGGTCGACGATGCGGCCGCCATTGGGCAGCTCTGCGTCGACCCGCACCTCGGCCACCACCTGCCCGCCGGAGCCGACGATATCCACGACGGTGAAGTCCTGGAACTTCCAATCGGCCAGCAGCGCAAAGAATTCGGCGACCTCGGCCGGTCCGCGCCGGGCCCGCATGTGCGCCACCCCCGCGAGCTGGGCGGAGTTGGCGGCCCAATCCGCGTCCCAGGACACGTCATCGGCGAGCTGATCGAGTATGAAGGCGATGTCCCCGCCTCCGAACGCGGTGTAGAGGGAGCCGACCAGGTCGGCGTGGGACGGCTTGGGCGCGGCGGGCATGATGAGTCCTTCGACGAGCGGTATCCGAAACCACCTGGCGGAGAACGGCCTTCGGTCCCCGAACGAGAACCACGACGTTCTCCGGCGGATGCGTCCATCGTCTGCCCGGCGCCCGGCCGCCCGCATCGGTCGATCGACCTATCCGGATCCGTTCAGCCGGGCAGCAATCCGTGCTCCATGGCGAAGACCGCGGCGCCCGCGCGGGTGCGGCGGCCGGTCTTGTCGTAGATGTGGGCGAGGTGGTGGCCGACGGTGCGTTCGGAAAGAACCAATTCCGCGGCGATCTGGCGGTTGGAGAGGCCGCGGGCCGCCAGCCGGAGCACATCCACCTCGCGCTCGGTGAGACCGCAGGGGTATTCGGCGCGAGCCGGGCGCAGCCCGGCGGCTTCCACCACGGCCGCGCAGGCATCCCGGTCGAGGCGGCCGGCGGCGGCCTCGGCGGAGAGGTGGGCGGCGGCCTCGCTGGGCTTGTGCGCGGGCCGGTGCGGGCGGGGCTCGGTCATGGCCGCGAAGACGTCGGCGGCGGCGAGCAGCCGGGCGCCGGGGGACAGGTCGTGCACGCGGACGCCGCGGTGATAGCCGGAGCCGTCGAGCCGTTCGTGATGGCCCGAGGCCACCTCGGCCAGATCGGCCAGGCTGGGGCAGCGGCGCAGCACCCGGTCGGTCCAGTAGGAGTGCAGCCGGACGCGCTCCCAGTCGCCGGGGCCGAGCGGCCCGGGCCGGTCCCAGACCGAGCTGGAGACCGCGGCGCGGCCGATATCGTGCAGCAGGGCGGCGGCGCGCAGGGCGGCGCGATCGGTGCGGTTCATACCGGACAGTTCGGCCGCCGCATCCGCGAGTTGGGCCACGTGGCCCGAATGCCCGAGCAGATAGCGGCCTTTCAGATCGACCACGACCGCCATGGCCGTGCACAGATGGTCGCGATCCTCCGGCCGGATGATCGTCGGCAGCCCCGGCTCGGCGTCCACCACCGCGGTCAGCAGATCCGGGCGGTCGAGCACGTCCCACACCACTTCCGGATCGGTGGCGAAGACGCCCACCAGCTCCGGGTCCAGGTGCCCGCCCGCGCGGCGGCGCAGTTCCCCGAGGGCGGCGGCGCGGTCGCGGGTGCGGAATGCGAGCACGGCCTGCTCGGCCAGGTGCAGGATGCGGCCGGGGAGGGAGACGTCGTCGCCGCGCAGGCGATCCGGTGCGCCGAGCCCGTCCCAGCGCTCCTTGACCTCGGTGAGCGCGAGCACGGCGGCCTCGGGCAGCCCGAGGCGCGGTCCCAGCGCCCGGCTCACCTCGCAGACCGAGCGGACCGCGATGGGCGCGCCCCGGGGCGCCTGGGTGATGAAGCGGTCGCGCATGGCGGCCTGTGCCGCGGGCGCCCACTGCCCGAAGTGGCTCATCTGATCGCGGAAGACTTCCGGATCGCCCGGATCCAGGGTGTGATAGGCCTGCTGGAAGGCGATGTCGTCGGCGTAGGCCTCGGCGTTCTCCGACGCCCGGCTGGTGCAGCCGACCGCGCCCAGCAGGGCGGCGTGGAAGACGATGCGCCGATCGGATTCGTCCAGGCCGAGCTGTTCGGCGACCGCATTGGCGACGAGGCAGACCGCCAGGCCTTTTTCGAACGGCATCCCGGTGGCGAGGTCGGTGGTGAGTGAGAGCGCTGCGAGCACCTCGGTGACCCGAATCGATGCCATATGTCGACAGTAATGGGCGCGGACCGGGGGCGCAGTGCGATCGGCGCTGTTGCTGAACGATCGCTCCAACGCAGCGACACGCCGACAAATCAGTCAATCCTGCTATATCGCTCCAGGTCACATAAATTGTTCTGTGATCTGAAACACTTTGTGTTTTGAATTGAATTGCCAGGTCAGCACTTGTATTAATGCAGGTATTCGCGTTGCTTGGAGTGCCGGTTCACTTTCTGTTCACTTTTGGTTCAGGCTGTGTTAACTAAGCGCAATCAAGCTGTGACCTTGTCGGAAACAGACCCCAAGTCTGGTTGATGCAAGGAGATGTCGACTCACATGTGGAACGTGATCACGACAGCGGTGAGATGAGGCGCCACGGCCCGTTGCGGCCGGCACTGTCACCCGGGACCTCCTCGAGCGTCTAATTCCCTGGCCCACAACGGGTCTCACAACAGCAACGCACAACAGCCCCCAGCGCGCAGGTGAGCGCCGTTACGGCGCCGCGTCTTCAGCGCTGCCTTTTTCAGGCCCGCGAGCCCGAAACCGAACAGGAATCCAATTCGCCATGCCCACGAAAACCATGACTGCACTGCGTGATCCCGCTAGACGTAGCAAGGTGGTTGCCGCCGCTCGCACGGCCGGCACCGCCGCCCTCGCCCTGGGCGTCTTCGGCTCCATCATCACCGCCGCCGGCAATGCTGCCGACGATGTGCAGCCCGCCGCGCTGAAGGAGACCCTGGCAGCGGCCGCCCCCGCCGCTTCGGCCGATGCGCGGCCCGCCGTGGTCCCGGCCCCCGCGCCCGCTCCCATGCCGCAGCCCGAGCCCATCCCGGCCCCGGCGCCCCCGGTCTACCCCAACAACCTGGACGGCTGGATCCGCCAGGCCCTCGACATCATGCACGCGAAGGGCATCCCGGGTAGCTACGACGGCATCTACCGCAACATCATCCGCGAATCCAGCGGCAACCCGCAGGCGATCAACCTGTACGACTCCAATGCCGCCATGGGCATCCCGTCCAAGGGCCTGCTCCAGGTCATCGACCCGACCTTCGCCGCCTACCACGTCGAGGGCACCCCGTTCGACGTGTGGGATCCGGTCGCGAACATTGTCGCCGCCTGCAACTACGCGGCCCACCGCTACGGCTCCATGGACAACGTCTTCGGCGCGTACTGAGCCGTCCAGCCCCTGCGACGAACTGCGAGCAAATCGCAGGCACCCGATTCGGCAACGATTCCGCAAACCGCCGGATCGGGTGTTCGTATAGGGGTATAACTCCCCCTTGGAGCAGTTCCGGCAAATAGCCGGAGCGATAGCGAAAGGGACGGGGTTTCATGCACACCTCGAGTTTGGCTATCGATATCCAGCAGGGCCTGTCGGCCGCGTGGTCCTCCATCGCCACGTTCGTCCCGAAGTTCGCCGGTTTCCTGGCGATCCTGCTCATCGGCTGGTTCGTGGCCAAGCTCGTGGCCAAGCTGGTGACCCGCATCCTGCACCAGGTCGGCTTCGATCGGCTGGTCGAGCGCGGCGGGATCAAGGACATGCTGGCCCGCAGCCGCTACGACGCCACCGGCATCATCGCCAAGCTGGCCTACTACGCGGTCCTGCTGCTCACCCTGCAGCTCGGCTTCGGTGTTTTCGGCCCCAATCCGATCAGCACCATGCTCAACGGCATCGTGGCCTGGCTGCCGCGGCTGGCGGTCGCCATCGTCATCGTCTGCATTGCCGGCGCCATCGCGCGCGTGGTGATGGACATGATCTCGAATATGCTCAGCGGCCTGTCCTACGGCCGCATGATGGGCCGCATCGCCGCCGTATTCATCTGGGGCGTGGGCATTATCGCCGCCCTCAACCAGATCGGCGTCGGCACCTCGGTCACCATGCCCATCCTGATCACCGTGCTCGCCACCATCGCCGGCGTCCTCATCGTCGGCGTCGGCGGCGGCCTCATTCGGCCCATGCAGCAGCGGTGGGAAGGCTGGCTGGACACCATCGAGAGCGAGATGCCCGAGGTGAAGGGCCACGCCGAGGCCTACCAGCGCGGCCGCGAAGACGCCGCCCGCCAGCGCGAAGCCGCCCAGCACCAGGCGATGATGGCCCAGCGGCAAGCCATGCTGGCCCAGCAGGGAATGCCCCAGCGCCCCTTGGGAAGCCAGATGCCCCCGGGCAAATGGGGCGAACAAGCCGGCGGCTCCCAGATGAACTACGGCCGCCCCGAGTACGGCCGGCAGCGCGGCTACGGCGATCAGGGCGGCCACGGCGATCAGGGTGGTTACGGCGATCAGGGCGGTTACGGCCATCAGGGTGGTTACGGCGAACCCCCGCGGTAATCATCTGAACGATCGAGCCCGTCGCGCGTTCGAGGCGGCGGGCTCGGCGTTTGTGCCCCATTACCCTTCCCGGGGTTTCAGGGGCTTGCCCCTGAGAGTTTCGAGAGTTGGTTATTCCGGGAGTCGGTTATCCCTCGCGGGCGAGCAGGCACAGCGACGCCAGGCGCAGGTGCACCCAGTCGGCGTCCTGCCAGTCCGGAAGCGATTCCGGGGCGGGCGTCTCGGTCTCGTCGGCGTCCTCGAGCAGGCCGCGGGCGTAGCCGGCCAGCAGCACGCTCGGGGGCAGGGTGGCGGAGTTCTCCACGCCCATATCGAGGATGTCGCGGACGGCGGCGGCGTGCTGGTCGAGCTCAGCGGACACCGCCGGGAACGCACGCGCCGCTGCTTGCGCCGGAACTCCGTGCGTCTGCTGCAGACGGTTCAGGGTCTTGCGCGCCGAGACGATGAGCAATGCGGAGCCGGACGAAAACACCCGGTCATGCTAGCAATCGACCGGCATCCGCGAGGAGCGCTGTGAGATATCGCCCAGTTTCCCGAAATCGCTGGAATGCCGCTCAGCGGAAGGCTTTGGAACCGGTCAGCGCCTCGCCCAGCACCAGCTGATGCACCTCGGCCGTGCCCTCATAGGTGAGCACCGACTCCAGGTTGTTGGCGTGCCGCAGCACCGGGTACTCGAGGGTGATGCCGTTCGCGCCGAGAATGGTGCGGCATTCCCGGGCGATGGCGATGGCCTCGCGGGTGGAGTTGAGCTTGCCCGCGCTGATCTGCTCCGGCCGGATCTCGCCGCGATCCTTGAGCCGGCCCAGGTGCAGGGCCAGCAGCTGGCCCTTGCCCAGCTCCACCGCCATATCGGCCAGCTTGGCCTGGGTCAGCTGGTAGGCGGCGAGGGGCTTGTCGAAGACCTCGCGGGTGCGGGCGTAATCGATGGCGGCGGAAAGGCAGTCGCGGGCCGCGCCGAGCGCCCCGAAAACAATGCCGAAGCGCGCCTCGGACAGGCAGCCCAGCGGGGCGGCCAGACCGCGCGCCTCCGGCAGCAGGGCGTCGGCGGGCAGGCGGACGCCGTCCAGGGACAGCTCGGCGGTGACGGAGGCGCGCAGCGACAGCTTCTTGTGCATCTCGCGCGCGCTGAATCCCGGTGTGTCCGTGGGGACCACGAAACCACGAATGGTGTCGCGCTCACCCTCGCGCGACTGCGCCCAGATGATCGCCACATCGGCGACGGAGCCATTGGTGATCCACATCTTGGACCCGTCGAGGATCCAGTCGTCGCCGTCGCGCCGCGCGCGCGTGCGCATACCGCCCGGATTCGACCCGAAATCCGGTTCGGTCAGCCCGAAGCAGCCGAGCAGCTGCCCGGCCGCCATGCCCGGCAGCCACCGCTGCTTCTGCTCCTCCGAGCCGTACTTGTGGATGGCGGTCATGGCCAGTGAGCCCTGCACCGAAACCATGCTGCGCACACCGGAATCCACCGCTTCCAGCTCCAGGCAGGCCAGCCCGTACGCGGTGGCCGAGGTGCCCGCGCACCCGTAGCCCTCCAGATGCATGCCGAGCAGCCCCAGCTTGCCCAGCTCCGGCGCGATCTCGCGGGCCGGGAAGGTGCCCGCCTCGAACCAGTCCGCGATATGGGGCCGCAGCCGCTCCGCCGCGAAAGCGCGCACGGTGTCGCGAATCTCGCGCTCCTCGCCGGAGAGCAGGGAATCGATGGCGAACAGCTCGTCTACGGTGACCATGCCGCCCACCCTAGGTCCGCGCCCGGCCCGCCCACAACGGCCGCGCCGGGCGCACTGGCCCGATCGTTGCGCCGCCTGGCCCAGGGCTGGATATCGCGGCGAATTCCGCCGACCTAGGCTGTTCCCATGAGTGATCAGCTTGGTTTCTCCACACGGGCAGTGCACGCCGGGTTCGATCCCGATCCGCAGACCGGCGCGGTGAACGTGCCGATCTACGCGAGCTCCACCTTCGCCCAGGACGGTGTGGGCGGTATGCGCGGCGGCTACGAGTACGCCCGCACCGGCAACCCGACCCGCACCGCGCTGGAAGCCAATCTCGCGGCGCTCGAATCAGGGACCTACGGCCGCGCCTTCGCCTCCGGTATGGCGGCCACCGACTGCGCCATTCGCGCCAACCTGCGCCCCGGCGATCACATGGTGATCCCCAATGACGCCTACGGCGGCACCTTCCGGCTCATCGACAAGGTCTTCACCCAGTGGGGCATCGAATACTCGGTCGCCCCCGTCTCCGATCCCGAGGCCGTCGCGGCGGCCATGCGCCCCAATACCAAGCTGATCTGGATCGAGACCCCCACCAACCCGCTGCTCAATATCGGCGACATCTCCGCCCTCGCCGCGGTCGCCCACAATGGCGGCGCGAAGCTGGTCGTGGACAACACCTTCGCCTCGCCCTACCTGCAGCAGCCCCTGCTGCTCGGCGCGGACATCGTCATCCACTCCACCACCAAGTACCTCGGCGGCCACTCCGACGTCGTCGGCGGCGCCCTGATCACCAACGATCAGGAGATGGACGCCAAGTTCGCCTTCCTGCAGAACGGCGCCGGCGCCGTCCCCGGTCCCATGGACGCCTTCCTCACCATGCGCGGCATCAAAACCCTCGCCCTGCGCATGGACAAGCACTGCGACAATGCCGAGACCATCGCCGAATACCTGTCCAACCACCCGAAGATCGCCCAGGTCATCTACCCCGGCCTCCCGGAGCACCCCGGCCACACCGTGGCCCAGAAGCAGATGCGCCGCTTCGGCGGCATGATCTCCGTCCGCGTCCACGGCGGCAAAGAGGCAGCCCTCGACTTCTGCGCCCGCACCAAACTCTTCACCCTCGCCGAATCCCTCGGCGGCGTGGAGTCCCTCATCGAGCACCCCGGCGCCATGACCCACGCCTCCACGGCGGGTTCGGCCCTCGAGGTTCCCGCCGACCTGGTTCGCCTCTCGGTCGGCATCGAGGACATCAGCGACCTCCTCGCCGACATCGAGCAAGCCCTCAGCTGAGGGAAGAAGGAAGGTTGGGGGCGGGCCCCCAACCCCCGGTAAGAGAAATTGTGGGGGCAAGCCCCCACACCCCCGAGAAAAGGGGGATTGTGGGGGCTGACGCCCCACACCCCCACAGACAGCTGTCCGCGGGCTGCACCGCTGACGAAGGCCGGGGGCCTGTGCCGCTGGCGAGGGCTGGGGGCCTGTGCCGCTGGCGAGGGCTGGGGGCCTGTGCCGATGGCGGGGGGCGTGGGGCTCCGCCCCACCGAGTGGGGGTTTGGGGGCTTCGCCCCCATCTCCCCTCTTCCCGGGGGTCTGGGGGCGAAGCCCCCCAGGTACAGCGAAGCGCCGCACCGGGATCAGGTGCGGCGCTTCGCCGTTGATGGTTATCGCGGCCGAATGCAGCGAAAACAACTGCGGCCCCTGGTCCTTGGGAACCGGGGCCGCGAAATCCGGGGTTCTCGGACTAGCTGTGGTACGGCTCCGCGGAAACCAGCGTCACCTTCATGGTGTTGCCGTTCGGCAGGGTGTACTCGCGGGTTTCGCCGACCTTGGCGTTGATGAGCGCGCCACCCAACGGGGAGTTGGGGGAGTAGGTCTCCAAGTTGGCGTCGCCCAGGCCCTCTTCGCGGGTGGCGATGAGGAAGGTCTCGGTGTCGCTCTCATCGCCGTCGTAGTAGACCTTGACGACGGAACCCGGCAGCGCGACGCCCGACTTGGTCGGCGCCACACCCACCTTGGCGTTGTTGAGTAGTTCCTGCAGCTGGCGAATGCGCGCCTCCTGCTGGCCCTGCTCCTCACGCGCCGCGTGGTAGCCGCCGTTCTCCTTGAGGTCGCCTTCTTCGCGACGCTCGTTGATTTCGGCCGCGATGACCGGACGGTTGGCAATGAGCGCGTCGAGTTCGCCCTTGAGCCTCTCGTGCGACTCCGGTGTCAGCCAGGTCACGTTCGTCTCAGTCATCTCGATCACTCCCTAGTAGTTGTCCCCGGCGGGGCCGGGATTCCCTGATTTCCGCCGTCGTAACCATCCGAAAACGGGCACAACGACAGTGGACGGCTAGAGCGATCCCTGGGGGAGATTCCCGACAGCGCCGGCCGCCAATGCAAGCAAACACGGCTCCGAACCCCGGAACCGTGTATCGCGTCATTTTAGCACGATTCGCAAAGATGCAGGTAGAAGCATCAAAGCGGGTTGCGTACCGGACTTTTCACCCAGCGCGCAGATAGGCGGGCACCTTCTCGCTACATCCGTAGATATTGCCCGCTCCGGCTCGTTCGATGGTCTTGACGACCGTGGTGAGGCGAACCGTGCCGTCCGTGGACGCCGGGACGAGAACCTCGCGGCGGCCGACTTCCACGCCGTCGGCGTCCAGGGCCCGAACGTAGCAGACCACGGGCGTCTCAGGATTCTTGCGGGTCAGTTTGAAGTCGACCTCGACCGTGGAGTCGTCCACCACCGTGTACCCGATGCGCTCCGGCTCGATATCCTTCGGCCCGTATTGCTGATAGCCCAGGTAGGCGACGATTACTCCGGCGATCAGCACGCCCGCGCCCAGCAGGATCATGACCCAGCGACGCGCCGGCCGGGGCGCAGTTCCGTACCGGTCGGCCGGTCTTTCGCTCATGGCTGGACGCTCCCGGGGGGTAGGTCGGAACAAATCATCGTCGGATGGAACTATAGGGAACGGAGATCGGACACCACCGCGGCGTGCCGCGATTTCGATACGGCCTGGACTCGGCGGAGAGCATTGAGGTGAACACTGTGATCGGTGAGGTGAACGAGAAGTGAGTGGTCTTCGCCTCATGGCGGTACACGCCCATCCCGACGACGAATCCAGCAAGGGCGCGGCAACGACCGCGCGCTATGCCGCGGAGGGCAATGACGTCCTGGTCGTCACCCTGACCGGCGGGGAGCGCGGCGACATCCTGAACCCCGCCATGGACACCCCCGGCGTGCTGGAGCGCATTACCGAGGTGCGCCGCGAGGAGATGGCGGCGGCCGCCGAAGCGCTGGGCGTGCGCCAGACCTGGCTGGGCTTCGTGGATTCCGGCCTGCCGGAAGGCGATCCGCTGCCGCCGCTGCCCGAGGGCTGCTTCGCGCTGGTGCCCCTGGAGGAGGCCACCGAGGCGCTGGTGCGCGTGGTGCGCGAATTCAAGCCGCACGTCATGACCACCTATGACGAGATGGGCGGGTACCCGCACCCGGATCACATCATGTGCCACAAGGTTTCGATGGCGGCCTTCGAGGCGGCGGGCGATCCGGAGAAGTTCCCCGATGCCGGTGAGCCCTGGACGCCGTTGAAGCTGTACTACAACCACGGGTTCAGCCTGACGCGTCTCGAGGTCTTCGCCGACGAGTACCAGCGCATCGGCGAGCCGTTCCCCATGCAGGACTGGATGGATCGCATGCGCAAGTTCGCCGCCGAGCGCGGCGACATCATGGCCCGGGTCACCACCCAGGTGGAATGCGCCAAGTACTTCCCGCAGCGCGACGACGCCCTGCGCGCGCACGCCACCCAGATCGATCCGAACGGCGCTTTCTTCGCCATTCCGACCGAGCTGCAGCAGCGGCTGTGGCCCACGGAGGAATTCGAGCTGGCCAAGACCCGGGTGCGCACGGCCATTCCGGAAACCGACCTGTTCGCCGGCATCGACGACGCCGACACCGAGGACCCCGACCGATGATCCTGACCCTGCTCGCCCAGTCCCCGACCCAGCCCACCGGACCGGAGTTCGGCAAGGCGTCACCGCTGGGCCTCGTCATCGTCCTGGTCCTGCTGGCCGGCACCGTGCTGCTCGTGCGCAGCATGAACAAGCACATCAAGAACCTGCCGGCGACATTCTCCCCGGAGCACCCGGAACCGGATCAGGAAGCCGACGAGGGCACCGAGCACGGCATCACCAAGCGCGAGGCCGAGGAGCCGAAGACTCCGAAGCCGGAGTCCGCCAACGGGGCTTGACAGCAGTTGTGACGCACCCCCGGTCCAGACGGACCGGGGGTGCGGTGCGTTCGGGGTGTGCACGGCCCCGCGCGAGAGGTTCGGGCGTCCGAGATCGAGTCGGCGACGGTACGTGCTGCTCTGCCAGTTGAGCTACCGGGCCCATGGATTGGACCCGAGCGGGACTCGAACCCGCAACCAGCCGATTAAGAGTCGGAAGTACCCGTTGCCTGCGCACCGGACGCGGTTGCGACTGTAGCCGCCGGTGGGCGGTCGCCGCATTCGAATTTCCGTGGTGGCGAAGCCCTCTCGCGTGTGAGGGTGGGATGGTGACGGATCGACTGGAGAACGAGATCGTCGGGGAGTATCTGCTCACCGCGCGGTCGCTGGCCGAGTATCGGGCCATGTTCGCGCTCACGGATGCCGAACTGCGCGGGCACATTCTCGACTGCCCGGGCGGGGCGGCGAGCTTCACCTGCGAGGCAGTGGAATTCGGAGCGCGCGCGGTGGCCGTGGACCCGGTGTACGCGCAGCCCGCGGGGGAGCTGCGGGAGACCGCGCTGGCCGACACCGATCGCGGTAACGCCTGGTCGGCGGCGCATGCCGGGGACTATCTATGGGACTTCTATGGAGGCGATCCGGCGGTGCACCGCCGGATGCGGCATCGGGCGGTGCGCCGGTTCGTGGCGGATCTGGTGGCCTGCCCGCAGCGTTACGTCGAAGCGGGACTGCCGTCACTTCCGTTCGCGGACAAGGAATTCGATCTCGTGCTCAGCTCACATCTGCTGTTCACCTACGCCGATCGGCTGAAACCGGATTTCCACCTCGCCGCCCTGCTCGAGCTGGCGCGGGTGAGCGCGGGGGAGGTGCGGGTGTATCCGCTGGTGGAGCATTCCGGTGCGGAGCTGACCGATCTGGTGGCCTGGCTGCGAGGGGAGCTGGACGGCAAGGGAATTCGCAGTGAGCTGCGGCAGACTGCCGCCTACGAGTTCCAGCGGGGCGCACGGGACATGCTGGTACTCGGCTGAATCGGCGTGCGATGCGACCGCGCCCGCTCCGCGATTGCGGAGCGGGCGCGATCCATTGGCTTCTCAGAACGGCCAATCGGCGTTCTCGCCCGCCTCGATGAGCGGAATCATAGAGAAGGCATGATCGGTCAGCCCGCCGAAGGCGTGCCGGTTGCCCGACCCGCTCGGCGCGTGGCCGTACTGGTAGCCCGCCAGGTTCCAGGTGTAGAGCGGAACCGTCTTCGGCAGGGCCGCACCGACATCGCCGCCGGTGGCCTGCTCGTCGGTGAGGATCACCACCCGGTCGTGACCGGAGAAGTGGGTGCGCACCGCGAGCGCGGTATCGGTGCCCGCGCCGATGAAGTACCCGTCGGACTTCCACCGCTCGACCGCCCGCAGCACCGGCTCGGCCCGCCGCAGCGGGAAGACCAGGCTGTCCGGATAGTTCTGGTTACCCCAGCGGCCGGCCTGCGAGTACGACACGATGTCCGCCCGCTCGCAGCGGCTCGCCAGCGCGATGCCGAAGACCACCGCGGCATCCCACCGGCGCAGGGCGCCGTCCCGGGAGAAGGTGGTGTCCATGGAACCGGAGGTGTCCACCAGCACCAGCGTGCGCCCCGGCAGCACCGGGACATTGGCCAGCGAATGGGTCAGCGCCTGCTCCAGGGCGTGCCCCCACCGCAGCGAGGGCGCGGCCCGGTACGCGGACAGGAATCGCATGGGCAGCTGCCGCGAGCGCGCCACCTGCTCCGGATCCGCCAGCCGCGCGGCGACTTCCGCCGCCACCGCATCGGATACGCCTGCTTCGTCCAGGTTTCGAAGGTTGCGGAGCGTTGCCATGTAACCCATGGACGGAAGGAGAGCCTCCCACACCTTCGCGTCGAGCGGACCCTGCAGCCAGCCCGCGACGGACTCCCAGGTCATCCCGGCGTCCCGCAGGGTGGTGCGGGCACGCTCGGCGTCCTCGAACAGCGCATGGCGGTCCGCCACGGGCGTCGCGAGCAGCGCCTCGCGGGCGCGCAGCGTCGGCAGCGCGTCCGGAATCGGGTTCTCGCGATTGTGGCGGCGGTCCAGCGCGTGCGCGAAAAGCGCACCCTGCCAAGTCTTCTCGGATGCGGGCGTCGGGTGCGTCAGATCGAGCACATCGCCGAAGCGGAAGGCACGACCGGTGCTGTCCCACTTGGCCAGCGCCCGCTCGTCGTACAGGCGGCGAACGGCATCGCCGATGCCGCGCTTGACGGGCTTGGGCAGATTGCGGCCGTAGGTGGCGTGCCAGTAGGCGATGAGCTCACCCGGCTCGTCGGCGCGCTGCAAGACGGAATCGATGACCTGACGCGACATTCCGGCCTCGCCCGCGTCCAGCCGGGCCTTGGCGAACTCGGCCGCGCCGACGAGCGAAGCCGAGCGCATAGCGGCGCTCGTGCGCAGCCAGCCGAGGAAGCGCGCGGTCCACTCCGGATCGGCGAGGGTGGCCTCCCGCACCAGCATCGCGAAGCGATTGTCGCGCTGATCGGCCGACTCGTAGAAGGTGTTCTCGCCGACCATGTTCGACACCGCCAGCAGGAACAGCTCACCGTGCACCGTGCGCGCGTAGCCGGGTGCTCCCTCGTGGGTGCGGCCGGACGGCCGTCGCTCACCGGTGACTGGCGAGGTAGCGGCGGTGGCCGCGGGCGCACCGCGCAGCCGGGCAATATTGAACTTGGCCATAGGAATTCCCCCATAGTGCTGAGGGAGCGCGCGTGAAACGGCCCGAGTTCGAGGCGACGACGGAACTGCACCCGCCACCGTGGGAGACCACGATGGGCTGGACTCGAACCAGCAACGTGGGGCGCGTGCCAGGAAGTATCCGTATGTCTGCGCACCGGGCCGGTGCACGTGTGCCCCCGAGATCGAAATCGGCGACGGTACAAGCCGCTCTACCAGGCTGAGCTACCGGGTCCGAAGATCCGGGCGGGATTCGAACCCGCGACATGCTCCATCTGAAGGAAGTAACCGTTGCCTGCGCACCGGGCGCGAGACCGACACTACGGAACCGATCTTGGCGCCGCATCCCATTTTCCGGCAGGCGTTCAGCCGAGGGTGGGGGTGTCGTAGAGGGTGAAACCGCCCTGGTCGTCGGAGTCGATTCCGGCGAAGCGACCGGGATTGAGGGGATTGTTGGCGAGGAAGCGCACGCACAAGCCGTCCGGGTCGATGATGTTGAGGAACGCCCCGTATTCGCCGCGGTCGATCACCTCGTGGTGGGGAAACTCGCGTTCGGCCGCCCGCGCGGCCAGCTGCCGCAGATCGTCCACCGACTCCACCTCGATGGCGAAGACGTCGAATCCGGCGAGATCCGGTTTCCCGGCACAGAATTCGCGCTCGCGCAACGCGATGCCGAAACCGGATGTGGGATGCATGAGCTGTGCGCCACGCAGCTCGCCTTGTTCGCGGAATTCGGCGACGAGCTCGAGCTCGAGCAGATCGCGGTACCAGGCGACGCTGCGGGCGAGATCGGTCACGGGGAGTTTGACGTGGCGGATGCGGGCGAGCGCGGCCATGAGCGGCTCCTGATTCACGGGGTGTGGCGGCGGGGCGGATCTCCTGCAGGATGCCACCGCGCTGCGGGGCAGGGCTCGATACTGCGAGAAGTACGCCCGGCAGGCCGGGAAGTTGGTGGTGCCGACGTGGGCGGGTGATGTGCATTTCTCCACCGATTACGGCCTGCTGTGTAGATTTCACTAGGTGTTGACCATCAGCCGGCTAGTCGCCGATCCCGCGCTGGGCCTGCGCGTGCTGACCCCGGAGCTCGCCGATCGCCTGGACGCCGAGATCGGCTGGCTGCACACCACCGAGTTGCCGGACCCGTCGCCGTATGTCCGGCCGGGCGAACTGGTGATGACCAATGGCCTGTGGCTGCCGCACGTTCCGGCGGAGCGGTTCGTGGACGCCATTGCCGGGGCGGGCGCGGCGGGGCTGGTGTTCGGGCTCACCGCGCAGACTCCGGAGTTGCCGGAAGGTCTTGCCGCGCTGTGTGTCTCGCGCGGACTGCCATTGGTGGAGCTGTGTATCGGGGTGCCGTTCGCGGCGCTCACCCGGGCGGCCGCGCGGATCCAGAACGAGGTGCTGCAAGCCGAGCTCACCGCGACCGTGCACCGTGGCGACGCCCTCGCGACGGCCTTGTCGCGCGGTGGCGGCGCCGCGAGCGTGCTCGAAATCCTGCGTGGTGAAACGGAATTGCCGCTGCTGGTGATCGATCGCAAGGGGCGGTGCCTGGCCGGTATCGGCTGCGAGCCCACCGATGAGCAGATCCGCCTGGCCGCGGCGGCGCTCAATCGCACGCCCCCGCCGCTCGAGGTGGATCTGGGCGCCGGGCCGTCGGCGCTCTACCTGATCGAGGGCGTGATGGGGGAGATCGACGCCGGGCTCTACTGCCTGGAACCGGCCGCGCGGCTGGCTCCGGCGGATCGGGAGGCGCTCGCCCAGGCGGCGCGATTCCTGAGCCTGGAGGTGACCAAACAGCAAGCGGTGCACGCCATCGAGGCGCGCTTCGCCTCCGAGTTGCTGGAGATGATCCTGTCGGGGCCGCGGCGCGGCGGTGAGGTGGGTCAGCGGTTGCGCGCGTACGGCGTGCCCGCGGACCGGCCGCTCGGCGTCCTCGCACTGGCCCCGGTGGCCGCTCCGGGCGGCCCCGGCATTCCGGCGGACGAGATCGCCGATGCCGCGGGAGCCTTCTTCGCCGCACGCGGCGTTCCGGTGTTCACCGCGGCCGGCAGCAGTGATGTGGTGGCGGTCTGCCCGTGGGAGCGCACGGCGGAGGAGCTGGCGCGGTTGGCCGGTGAGCTGTCCAGGGAAGTCGGCCGGCGGGTGGGCGCCGCGCGGGTCGTCATCGGGCTCGGCGAGATCGCCGCCGGGACGGGCGCCCTGCGGGAGCCGCTGGTGCGGGCGCGGGAAGTCTGTCAGGTGCTGCGCGGGCAAGAAGGCCGCGATACCGCCACCTTCGCCGATGTCGCGACCTTCCGGATGTTGCTCGGATTGCTCGATGATCAAGTGCTGCATCGGTTTTCCGAGCAAGTGCTCGGAATCATCCGCGAGCACGACGCCCGCGCGCACACCGAGCTGGAGCACACGCTGCGGACCTTCCTCGCCAACGACGGCCAGTGGGGAGTGACGGCTGCGGCCCTGCACGTGCACGTCAACACCCTGCGCAACCGCATGGCCCGCATTACCGAGCTGACCGGGCGCAATGTCAACCGGCTCGCGGACACGGTGGATCTGTTCCTGGCCCTGTCCGCCGAGACCCGCGGCGCGGGCGGCGTCTAGCGGGGTGACTCCGCGCCGTCAGTGCGGGTACACCTGCGGGTCCACCTCGTAGGCAGGTACCGCGTGATGCGGTGTCGCGGCATCCGCGCGCGCCCAGGCGGCCACCTCCTGGCAGCGCGCGAAGGTCACATCCCCGCATTCCTGCGCGTAGCCGATGAGGCGGCGCAGCGCCAGCATGCGACCCGGCCGCCCGGTGAGGAACGGGTGCATGCACACGTTGAAAAGGCAGCCGTAGTGCCGCATTCCGTCGAGTTCGGCGCGCCACATCTCCTCGACCTTGAGCGGTGATTCGATGACCGCGCCGATTCGCGGTTCGGGCAGGTAGGCGTACTGCTCCCAGTCGTCCAGCGACCAGTGCACGGGCAGCTCCACCACCGGCGCGGACGGGCCGTCGACGAGATAGGGCCGGTCGTCGCCCATCAGGGAGGAGTCGTAGGCCAAACCGTATTCGGCGACCAGGCCCAGGGTTTCGCGGCTGGCGCTCCACATGGCCGCCCGATGCCCGGCGATCTCGATGCCCTGCGCGGCGAAAACATCCAGTGCCCGTTCGAAATCCACGCGTTCGGCGCCGGGCGGCAGCGAGATGGGCGCACGGTGGCTGTAGGAGTGGTGCGCCACCTCGTGCCCGCGGTCCACAATGGAACGGGCCAGGCCGGGACGCTGTTCGGCCACCCAGCCGGGCACGAAGAACGTTGCGGGCACGGCCATGTCATCGAGCAGGTCGAGGATCCGCGGCACGCCGACATCCGGTCCGTAGGACTGGTGCGACATCACCATGGGGTGATCGGCGAAGTGCCGGCCCTCCGCGAGGATGGGCGTCTCGGCGTCGACGTCGAAGGTGAGGGTCGCCACGGCGGCCGCGCCGCGGGTCCAGGACTGCTCGGTCATGCGTGGTTTCGCGCGCGCCACGCCGCGGTGGTGTCCAGGTTGGCCATGGGATGGAGCATCTCACGGTCGAAGGGCGCGAGTTCCGTCCCGGTCGCCACCTTGCGCGGCAGGTCCGGATTCGCCAGCGCGCCCGTGCCGAGGGACAGCACGTCGGCGTGCCCGCCGGTCAGCACATCGGCGGCCTGGGGCAGGGCGTGCATACCGCCATTGGCGATGACCGGCCGCCCGGACACCTCGCGGGCCAGGGCGGTGATGGTGGTGCCATCCGGGAAGCGGGCGGTCTCCAGGAAATTGCGGCCCTCGCTGGCAATGTGCAGGTAGGTGGCGTCGGCGGCCAGCGCCGAGAACACGATCCGCGCATCGGCGGCGCCGCCGGGCCAGCGGTAGGTGAAGTCGTTGACCTTGGTCTGCGACAGCCGCACGCCGATGGGGAAGTCGCCCAGCTCCTCCCGCAGGGCGCGCAGCACCCGCGCGGTCAGGCGGATCCGATTCTGCACCGGGCCGCCGTATTCGTCGGTGCGCTGATTGGTGTAGTCGGTGAGGAACTGATCGAGCAGATAGCCGTTGGCCGCGTGGATCTCGATGCCGTCGAAACCGGCCGCGCGGGCATTCCCGGCGGCGGCGACATAGCCGGCGATGACCTCCTCGATATCGGCGGCGGTCATCTCCCGCGGCGCCTTCCACGGTCCGCCGACGCCGCCGTAGTCCTCCATCATCCGGCCGCGCGGCGGCACCGGCGAGGGGCCGATGGTCTCGAAGCCGTAGGCATTGCCCTGTGAGATCGCCCCGGCGTGCATGAGCTGCGCGATGATCGGCGCGCCGGCCTCGTGCACCGCCTCCACCACCGCCCGCCATCCGGCGGTGTGCTCCGCGGTGACCAGGCCGGGCTGATTGAAATAGCCCTGGCTGTGGGCGGCGTCGGGATAGATGCCCTCGGTGATGATCAGGCCGAAGCCGCCCGCCGCGTATTCGCGGTAGTAGTCGGCCATCTGCGCGGTCGGCGTGCCGTCCGGCGTGGCGGAGATGCGGGTCATGGGCGCGACGGCGTACCGGTTGCGCAGCGCCAGCGGGCCGAGGTCGTAGGGCGCCAGCGCGGGGTGGGCCAGAGCGGTGTCAGTGCTGGTCATGGCTGTTGTTCTCCTCGGTGATGGGGGCAAGGACGGTCAGGGCCAGCGGGGTGGGGCCGGCGCCATTGATGACGTTGTGGTCCTGCGGGCAGGACGAGACGACGACGAGGCAGTCCATTTCCGCGCGCAGGGTGATGGAATCGCCCGGGGCGGTGGCGGCTTCGAGCCAGGACAGCTCGCCGTCAGCGGCGACGGGGATGCGCATGAAGACATTGATGGGCTGCGGAATGTGGGTGAGCGCGCGATGGCCGTGCGCGGCCATGGCCCGGCGCAGATTGTCCGCGCAGCTCGCGTGGTCCGGATCCCCGTAGGCCGCATAGCGTTCCGGATCGCAGGCGGCGATCAGCATGTCGTGTGCGCCCGGCGAGGTGTCGGCCAGATAGGTGAGGATCGGGCGGCGGCGATTGGTCAGGAAGGATTCGCCGAGCGCCGGGAACAGGCGGCTGATGTGGGTGCGGGTGTGCGCGGCGCTGTGGTGCTCGGTGATGTCCTCGAGGTTGTAGGCGAAGACGTCTCCGACCTGGCCGCCGTCGATATCGGTAATGCGCAGGCGCTCGCCGGTGCGCAACACCACCGATCTGGCCTGTCTGGCCGGGATGGTCACCGGCTCGGCGTAGCTCAACGCTGTCATGCCGATCAGTCAACAGAGCCGAAGCGGTCGGCGGCTATGGAGATATCCACAGCATTGACCATATTCGATGGATGTTTGCACATGCACGCGCCGTTCCGGGCGCGATAGCGTGCGTCGTATGACCACCGCAACCGCATTGGCGCGGGCCCTCGCCGCCGGCGAGACCACCTCGGCACAGCTGGTCGCCGCCGCCATCGACCGTGCCCGGCAACCCGATTCGGCCGCGGTGCTGATCACCGTGACCGGTGCGCGCGCCGGTTATCAAGCCGCGGCGAGCGATTCGCGAATCTCGCGCGGCGCCCGCCGCGGCCCGCTCGACGGAGTGCCCATCGCCTGGAAGGACGTGTTCGACGTCCAGGGCGCGGTCACCACCTGTGGTTCGGCCGGTCACCTGCACGATGAACCCGCCGCCGTGGACAGCCGTCTGGTGCGGCGGGCGCACAATGGCGGGTTGGTGACCATTGGCAAGACCAATCTCAGCGAGTTCGCCTTCTCGGGCCTCGGCATCAACCGCTATTTCGGCACGCCCGTCAACCCGCTCGATCCGGAACTCGTCCCGGGCGGGTCCTCTTCGGGTTCCGCCGTAGCGGTCGCCCGCGGCATCGTTCCGCTGGCGATCGGCACCGACACCTCGGGATCGGTGCGGGTGCCCGCCGCCCTGTGCGGAATCATCGGATATCGCGCCAGCCCGGGCAGATACGGTGTGCACGACTTCGCGCCGCTGTCGTCGACACTCGACAGCGTCGGCCTTTTCGCGACGACCGTCGAGGATCTCGTGGCGCTGGATCGGGTGCTGCTCCCCACGGCGTCGCGGTCGCGCCCGGCGGCGCCGCAATTCGTTGTGCCCGTGGGTGAATGGTCGGAAGACGTCGAACCGCAGATCGCCGCCGACTTCGCCGCCACCGTGGCCGGACTCCGAGCCGCGGGCGCCGACATCCGATTCCGCCACCTGCCCGCGCTCTCCGAAGCCGCGACACTCATGGACGACAACGGCACGATCGTCGGCGCCGAGGCGTACCGGCTGCACGGCCACCGCCTCGACTCGACCATGCCGATCGAACCAGCCACTCGCCGAAGGCTCGAAAGCAACAGGCACACAGCCGATTCCATCGGGCCCGTGTACCACCGAATGGCTGCCCTGCGTGCCGAGTTCGCCGCCGATCTCGGTGCGGCCACGCTGTTGTGCCCGACCGTGCGCCGCTTCCCGCCGCCCATCGCGGACCTGCAATCCGATCCGGATCGCTACGACAGCGCCAATATCGAAATCCTGCGTACCACCATGACTCTCAGCTATCTGGGCGCCTGCGGTATCAGCGTGCCGGCCGCGGTCCTGCGGCCCGGGCCCCGCGCCGGAATCCTGCTGTCCCGCCCATCCGGCGACGACGCTGCCTTGTTGGACTCCGCGGCATGGGTCCAGCGTGTCACGGCGCTTCAGCTTTTGTAGCCCTGGCCCTCGGCGAGCTGTATTGGGCCGTTCAGGTGTCGAGCACGGTGGCGGCGCGGTCGGCGATCGCGTTCGCGATGGGGTTGCCCACGACTTCGGTTCGGGCTCTGGCGAGGTAGTCGCGGGCGTCCGGATGGCCGGTGCGGGCCGCGGCCTCCGCTCGCAGGGCGACGTACCAGTGCCGCCAGATCCAGATGACCTGCTGGTCGAGCTCGTCCGGGTCGGCGGCGAGCGCCGCCATGGCCTGGTCGGGCCGATTGTGGTGGAGGTGCAGGATGGCGTCGAAAACGGCTGTGTAGGCGGCCTTCTGGTCGGCGGTCGCGCCGAGTTCGCCGATGATGGACAGCCAGGTGAACCGGGCCGGATCGTCACCGTGCAGGCCGTGGACCAGCGCCACGGCGGCCGCGGCGGTGGCGAGGTTGGGTGCGTGCGGGCGGCCGGAGAGTTCCCAGGCGTCGAGGAAACGCCTGCTGCCGGCGAGTACTTCATCGGTATTGCCCGCCAGAGCGTCCGCCACCAGCAGCCGGGAGGTGGCGAAGTCGCCCTGTTCGGCCAGCAGTGGCAGGTCGCGCAGGTGTTCACCCCATTGGCGGGCGCGTTCCAAATCGCCTACGCCGATACAGATGTCGGCGGCCTCGGCGAGCGCGTTGACGCGTTCGAGCGCGCTGGCGGGCGTCATCGGGACGGCGGCGAGAAGTTCCACCCGCCGGCGGGTCGTCTCCGCGGTGGCGAAGATGTCCCCGGCCCAGCACTGGGCGGCGGCGAGCGCGTCGAGAGCCGCGCTGAGCGCCAGGGGGTCGCCGGTCGCCCGTGCCAGCTCGACGGCCCGCTCGGCCAGTGAGATCCCCTTGTGCGCGGACGATTCTGGATCGTCCGGCGTCGAATCCGCGGTGCCGAGTACACCGCATTCGGCCAGTGCCACCGCAGCCGCGGCGGCGGGATCATCGCCGGCCAGTGCACGGGCCCGCTCGAGCAGGGCCGCGGCCTCGCTCGGCGGCAGCGGCTCGGAGAATGTGCCGGACCACCGGAAGACGGTAATCGCGGCCGTTGCCAGATCGCGCGCCGCTGCCGCCGAATTACCGGCTGCAGCCTTCGAATCACCCGCTGTCGCCGCTGAATTATCCGCTGCCGCAGCCGAATCCATCGCTGTCAGTGCGATTTCCGCTGCGGCGCGGTACAGGCGGTACATGTCCTCGCCGCGCATGCGACACCCCGCCACCTCGGCCGCGTGGCGCAGGTCCGCCGCGACCGCGGCCGGGTCGGTGGCCAGCGCCGCTGCCTGTTCGTAGCGAATCTGGGACTCCCCGAGCAGATTCCGGTCGAAGGCCAGTCGGGCCAGGGTCGCCGCCAGGCTGTGCGCGTCGGCGCGATGGGCGTTCTGTTCCGCCGCCCAGGCCAAGGCCGCCCGAATGTCATCGGCCACCGCGTCGAACCGAGTGCGCCAGCCGCCGTCGCCGCTGGTGCGCGGTGCCGATGCGGCCAGTTCGGCGGCGGTGGCCACGCACCAACGCAGGTGGCGCGCAAGGGTTCCCGGGAGCTCCCCGGTCTCTACGAGCTGCTCCGACTCGTACTGCCGGATGGTCTCCAGCGCCCGATATCGCGTGCCGCTCGGGGACGGCACGGCGGTGAGCAGGCTCTGCTCGGTCAGCCGCGCCAGGCCCTCGGTCACCGTATTCGGTTTCAGCGGCGCGAAGCCGGCCACCGCGGTGGCGTCGGCGGCGGTGAACGGCGCGACGAAGACCGCGATGCGGCGCAGCAGGCAGCGGTCCCACGCGGTCAGCAGGTCCTGGCTCCAGTCCAGCATGGCCCGCACGGACCGGTGCCGGTCATCGGCGCGGCGGCCGCCGACCAGCAGCCGCAGCGGATCGGCCAGGCTCGCTGCCAGACCGTCCAGGCCGAGGGTGGGCAGCCGCGCGGCCGCGAGCTCGATCGGCAGCGCCAGCCCGTCGAGACGCTGGCAGATCTCGGAAACCTGGTCGTACTGCTCCGGATGCACCGGCCAGCCCAGCGCGGCCGCCCGGTCCAGGAACAGCGCGACGGCATCGGCGGCCGCGTCGTCGAGCGAGAGCGGGGGCACGTTGTAGACCTGCTCGAAGGGCACCATGAGCCGGGCCCGGCTGGTGGCGAGGACGGTCACGCGCGGGCAGCCGGCGAGCAGGCGTTCGATGAACGGCGCGAGGCCCTCGCGCAGATGCTCGCAATTGTCGAGGACCAGCAGGGTGTGGCGGCCGGCGAGCACGGTCAGCACCGAATCGTCGATGCCGCGCCCCGGTTGCTCGCCGACGCCGAGCGCCCGGGCCACCGCGGCGCCAGCCATGGCCGGATCGGTCACGGGCACGAGGTCGACGAACCATGCGCCATCGGCGAATTCACCCGCCAGGTCCGCGGCGACGGCCAGGGCGAGCCTGGTCTTGCCGACACCGCCGGGGCCCAGCGCGGTCACATGCCGCTGCGCCGCGACGGCCGCCCGCAGCGCGGCGCGCTCGGCGGCCCGGCCGATGAACGAGGTCAGCGGCGAGGGCAGTACGGCGACCGCCTCGCCCGCCGGTTCGTCCCCGATGAGTTCGGCCGCGCGCCCGGCGAGGGCCCGGCGGTCGGGGACGCCGACCTTGCGCAGCAGCGAGGACACATGCGTTTCCACGGTGCGCACCGAGATATAGAGCTGGGCGGCGATTTCGGCATTGCTGCGATGCTGCCCGACGAGAGTCAGGACCTCGGCCTCCCGGTCCGAGATCCCGGCGGAGACCTTCTGCTTCGACACCGTCCCATTCTCACGTATCGGCGAGACGCCGGCGCGGGAGTCGGATTACGTACTCGTTCAGTGGTGGGATCCGTGGTCAGCACGGATGTTGCGCCGTCCGCCCGTCCCTACCGTTGTTCACATGACGAACGACGAACGGACCGAAGGCGGAACGGCTATCAAAACCGTTCTCCATCCCGTCTCCGACCTGGCGAAAGCCAAGCAGGTGTACACCGCGCTGCTGGGCGTGCCGCCGCAGATCGACGGCACCTTCTATGTCGGCTTCGAGGTCCACGGCCAGCACATCGGGCTGGTGCCCGGCGGCGGGCCGCAGGGCATGACCGCCCCGGTCGCCTACTGGCACGTGCCCGATATCGAGGCGAAGCTCGCCGAGGTCACCGCCGCCGGCGCCACCGTCCGCGAGCCCGTGCGCCCTGTCGGCGAGGGCCGCCGCGTCGCCACCGTCATCGATCCGGACGGCAACGTCCTCGGTCTGCTGCAAGACCGCTCGCACTGATCACCCGATAACACCGATAACCGAAGGAATCCGACATGACCACCCAGACCGCCACCCGCGCCAATGGCAAGCCCACGACCACCGTCGGTTTCTCGGCCGAGGAACGCGCCGCCATGAAAGAGCACGCCAAGGAGCTGAAGACGGCCGCCCGCCGCGGCGCCAAGGCCGATCTCGAGGCCGATGTGCTCGCCAAGATCGCCGAGATGCAGGATGCCGATCGCGCCCTGGCCGAACGCATTCACGCCATCGTCAAGGCGCACGCCCCCGCACTGTCCCCGAAGCTCTGGTACGGCATGCCCTCCTACGCCCGCGACGGCAAGGTCGTGGTCTTCTTCCAGTCCGCGGAGAAGTTCAAGGCCCGCTACGCCACCCTCGGCTTCAATGACTCCGCCCGCCTCGACGACGGCGCGCTCTGGCCCACCGCCTTCGCCCTGACCACCCTGAGCGCCGCCGACGAGGCGTTCATCGGCGAACTCGTCCAGCGCGCCGCCGCCTGACCACCCCCGGACATCCGGCCCGCCACCCCTTGGAGGCGGGCCGGATGTTCATGTGCGGGAAAGGGTGTCGGTGGCCAGGGGCACCTCGCCCGCCGTCTTGCTGAAGCCGAGCGCCTCGACGATCCGGCCCTCCCGCACGCGCATGAGGTTCACACCCTCCACCCACTCGTCCGGGCCCGCGCCGAATCGGTAGTACCAGCGGATCGTCGCGCGGTCGCCCGCGACGATCATCTCCTGCGGCAGGAACTGGGTGGTGAGGTCATCGACCAGCGTCTGCCAGAAGGCCAGGCAGGCGGCGCGTCCGACCACGCGCTCACCCCTGGGCGCGGGCTGGACCGACTCCATGACGCAGTCCTCGTCGACGAGGTCGTCGAGAAGAGCGGGGGCGCGGTCCACGAAGGCGCGATTGAACAGGTCCATGACCTCGGCGGTGCTGCGGAACGACACGAGACATCCTCGGGGTAGCTGACAAGGTGCCCAGTGATTCTCCGATGGCTGGAAAGCCAAGGGAAACAATCATTTCCGGTAGCGGCCACAAGCGGAATTTGTGGCGGGCGGTCAGTACACGGCGGCCCGCACGGCGTCGATCAGCGTGTCCATCGGACGGTGCGGCGCCTCGGCGGTCCAGACGACGGCCGAATCGATGGGCGTCGCATCCGACACCGGAATGAGCCGGATGCCGTCGTTCGGGTAGCGGCGGCTCAGAGACCGGGGCGCGAGCCAGATCCCCTGGCGGCGGGCCGCCAGAATCGAGCCGTCCTCGCTGTCCCGCACGATCGGTTCGGCGGCGCCGTCGGGCCGCAGGTCGGTGACCCAGTCGCGTTGGGCCGCTTCGGAAACGAAGATCGCGGGGAGGATGACGGGGTCGGCGGCCAGATCCGCCAGCGTCACGGTGGCGCGGGCGGCGAGCCGGTGCCCCGTCGCCACCGCCGCCACCCAGGGTTCCGAACCGATAATGCGGTGCCGCAGGCCGGTATCGGAGACCGGCGCCCACAGCAGCGCGGCATCCGCGCGCCCCGATTCCAGGATGCGCACCTCGTCCCGCACCGCGCGCACGCTGATCAACTCCACCTGCGCGGCCGGTGCCGCCGCTTCCACCGCCTCGGCGACCTGGATCATGAGCGGTACGGTCGCGCGGCAGCACACGATGCGCAGGGTGTCGGCCGAGGCGGCGTCGGCGGCGCGCACCCGTTCGATCAGGATCCGCAGATCGGTCACCGCCCGTGCGGCGCCCTCGGCGAAAACCTTTCCGGCGGGCGTGAGTTCGACGCCGCGTGAGTCCCGCAGCAGCAGGACCACGCCCAAGGTCCGCTCCAGATGCCGGATCTGCGCCGACAGGGTCTGCTGGGTGATGTGCAGCCGCGCGGCGGCGCGGGTGATGTTCCGCTCCGCGGCGACCGCCAGGAAGGACTCGAACAGGCGGGTGTTCACCAGCACCCCGGTCCGCACGAGTGCTGTCGGGCATCGCGGTTCGGGGTGCGCCACATGACCACGCCGGCCAGCAGGCTCAGCGCCGCGCCGAACCACAGCACCGCCGCGAGGGCGAGATTGTCGGTGATGAGCCCGCCGAACAGCGCGCCCAGGGCAATGGCCAGATTGAACATGGCGGCATTCAGGGCGGTCGCGGCCTCCGTGGATTCCGGTGCGGCGCGCAGGATCCAGGTCTGCACGCCGACCGGAATACCGCCGAAGGTCAGGCCCCACAGGATCAGCAGCGTCAGGGCGGTGGCCGGCGTGCTGCCGACGAGGGCGACGAGCACCAGCACGGCGGTGAGTGCCGCGCTGAGAACCATGAGCGCGATACGAACATCGCGCCCGGCCGCCGCGCCGGTGAGGAAGTTGCCGGCTATGCCCGCGACACCGAAACCCAGCAGCGCGGGGCCGATCATGGCGGCGTCGACCCCGGCGACGTTCTGCAGCAGCGGGCTGATGAAGGTGAAGGCCGCGAAATGTCCGCTCACCAGGAGGAATGTCACCAGCACCCCGGCCCGCACCACCGGATTGCGGAACTGCGCGGCGAGGGTGCGCAGGTGCACCGGCTCGGTGGCGGGCAACTGCGGCAACAGCAGGAGCAGGGCCGTGACCACCACCAGTCCCAGTCCGCCCAGGACGCCGAAAGCGATTCGCCAGTCGGTCAATTCGCCGATCAGCGTGCCCGCCGGAATGCCGAGCACATTGGCGGCGGTGGCGCCGCCGAAGGCGATGGCGGTGGCGCGCGGCACGAACCGCTCGGGCACCATGCGGACCGCGATACCGGCCGCCAGCGCCCAGAATCCGCCGATGGCAATGCCGACGAGGAAGCGGGAGGCGAGCAGCAGCGCGAAATTCGGCGCGAACGCCGAGAGCAGATTCGCGCCGACCATCAATGCGATGAGGCCCAGCAGCACGATGCGGCGATCCAGGCGGCCGATCGCCACCGGCAGCAGCGGCGCGGTGGCCGAGGCGACCAATCCGGGCACGGTCACCATCAGGCCCGCCGTGCCCTCGGAGACGCCGAGCGCACCGCTGACCGAGGTGAGCAGGCCGACCGGCAACTGCTCGGACGTCACGACCGAGAACGTCCCCAGGGCCACGGCCGCCACACCGAACCAGCGGCGCAACGGCACCCGGTCGGATGTGGATTCGAGTGCCGGATCGCCGACATCGGACACCATTCGAGAACTCCTCACTGCGATGGAACCCGCGGGCCACCGTGGCCGACGCGGTCCGGGATCTACAATGGGCGGCCGGCGTCAGCCGAACAACGATGAAATGGGCAATGCCGCATTAACCGCGGAGTTAACGAGACAGGGACTTCGTGGAGTTACGCGATATCGAGATCTTCCTGACGCTCGCGGAGGAACTGCACTTCGGGCGGACCGCCGAGCGGCTGAACGTCACCCCCGCGCGCATCACGCAGGCGATCAAGAAGCAGGAGCGGCAGATCGGCGCGTTGCTGTTCGAGCGGACCAATCGCAGCGTGCGGCTCACCCCGGTCGGGGAGCAATTGCGGCGCGATCTGCGACCGGTCTACGCGGAGCTCGCGGACAGCGTGGAGCGGGCCAAGCGGGCCGCCCGCGGCAAGACGGCCCTGCTGCGCCTGGGTCTGATGCCCTTCAACACCACCGAGCAGCGGCGCTACTGGGACGAGTTCCGCGTGCGGCACCCGGAATGCGAATTGCGAATCCGCCGTTGCCCCTACGCCGATCCCTTCGAGATGCTCCGCAGCGGCGAGTTCGACGCGCTGGTCATCTGGTTGCCGGTCCACGAACCCGACCTCACCGTCGGTCCGGTGCTGTTCACCGACAACCGGATTCTGGCCGTCAGCGAGGATCATGAACTGGCCGGCCTGGACTCGGTCCCGATCGAAACCCTCGCCGACTTCCAGCACGTCACGGCGCCCCGCATGCCGGACTACTGGGAGGACGCGTACCTGCCGTTCCACACTCCCACCGGTCGCCCGATCCTGCGCGAGCAAGTGGCGACCAATAGCGACGAGCTGATCGAGATGATCGCCACCGGCGAATACGTGCACGTCTTCCCCGCACATGTCACCCGCTACTGGGCGATGGCGCATATCCGCTGGATGCCCGTGCCCGACCTACAGCCACTGGACTACGCCCTGGTGTGGAAGACCGCGTCCGAGACCGAGTCGATCCGGCAACTGGCCGCCGTCATCCGGGAGATGCGCGCGGGCGCCTAGCATGGCGGTATGCCCGTCGAACAGGTTCACATCGCCGGCGCCGCAGTGGATATCGCGGTCCCGCCGCGATCGGGCCGCATGGCGGGGGTCGATATGGCCGGATTCACCGGCCGGACCGATGCTGCCGTCGATCTCCGGATGGTGCCGTATCCGGCGTTGACGGTATTCCTCGATTTCGGTGATGTGCTGCTGGTCGATGCGAATGATGGTGCGCGGCACCGTGGCAGCGCCGTCGTCGGTCTCGGAGCCGGCAGCGTGCACGGGCGCGGGCGCGAGGTGGATCTGCTCCAGGTGCGGTTGTCGCCGGTGGTCGCGTACGGGGTGCTGGGTGGTGCGCCGGGGTTGGGCGGGACGGTGGTCGCTCTCGAGGAGCTGTGGGGGAGCGACGCCGGGCGGATCATGGCGGAGTTGCACGCGCGCGGGTCGTGGGACGAGCGGTTCGCGATCGCGGCGGACGCGCTCATCCGGCGATACGCGGCGGGCCGGCGGGCCGATCCGGAGGTCGACTTCGCCTGGCGGCGAATCGTGATGAGCCGGGGGCGGATTCGGGTCGAGCGACTGGCGGCCGAGACCGGCTGGAGCCGCAAACGGCTGTGGTCCCGGTTCCGGTCGCAGATCGGCCTGACGCCCAAACGCGCCGCGCAACTGGTCCGATTCGATTGCGCCGCACACCGTCTCGCCGCGGGCCACAGCGCCGCCCTGGTCTCGGCGGAGTGCGGCTTCGTCGACCAGTCCCACCTGTGCCGGGACGCCATGGCCTTCGCGGGGCTGACGCCCGCGGGCCTCGCGGCCGCGCCCTGGCTCGCGGTCGACCCCGTCGCCTGGGCCGATCCGGCGTACGCGCCCCGGATGTGACAGCGGAATATTTTTCCAATACATCCCGCGGTCGACCGGAGATGCTGGCGCAGTGAACAACGCAACCGCAATCGACCGGCCGCCGCTCGGTATCCGCCTGCTGAGCCCTCTGCAGAAGGAGCCGGACTGGCCGACGCTGACGCCGGAGAAACTGCTCGCCTACCGCGATGCGGCGAACCGCAAGGCGAGTTCCCGCCTGGCCCGGGTGATCACCGGGTTCCCGGATCGCGGTGTGACCATCGGCTGGCAGGAGGTGACGCTGCCCGATCGCGTGATCCCGGTCCGGGTCTATCGGCCCCGGCGTGCGGGCGCCGCCGCCCTGCCGCTCGTGCTGCACGTGCACGGCGGCGGATTCGTCGGCACCGCGCCGCAATCCGATTGGGCCAACAGCCATTTCGCCGCACGCCTGCCCGCGGTCGTGGTCTCGGTCGAGCACCGCCTGCTCGCCCCGGGGACGCCGCTGACCGCCGCCGCCGACGACGGCTGGGATGTGCTGCGGCATATCGTGCGGCACGCCCCGGACTGGGGCATCGACCCGGACCGCACCGCCGTGGCCGGTGAGAGCACCGGCGCATTGATCTCGGCGCTCGCCGCCCTGCGCGCCCGGGAATCCGGCCTGCGCCTGCGGGCGCAGATTCTGACCAACCCCGTCACCGACCTGACCGGCACGATGTACGACTACCCCTCGATGGTCCAGCACGCGGACAGCCCGACCTTGTCCGTCACCCGATTGCGGGTCTTCCAGCAACTGGCGGTGCCCCAGGGGGCCGATGCGCGCGCGGTGTCCCCGGTGCACGCGGACGATCTGAGCGATCTCGCCCCGGCCCTCGTCGTGGTGCCGACCCTGGACCCGGTGGCCGACCACGGCCGCCGCTATGCCGAACGGCTACGCGAGTTCGGCACGCCCGCGGAACTTTCCGAGTATCCCGGCGCGCCGCACGCCTTCCTCGCCACACCCGGCGTCGTGCCCCAGGCGAAGGCCGCGCGGGCCCGGATCACCGAATTCCTCGGCGAGGGCCTCGTGCATCGATGAATGGCGGGCCGCCGTCGGCCTTACCTGAGACAGCCGCGGCGATCATTGTGGAGGGCGCAATCCCGAGACGAGCAGTTGCACCAGTGATCGCGCGTCGTAGCGGGGGTCGTGCTCGGTGCCGACGCAGAGGTTTCCGATGCCGCGCATGACGTGGTAGGCGTCGAGGTTCGGGCGGATTTCGCCGGAGGCGGCGGCAGCGTCGAGGAGTTGGGTGCAGACCGGCAGCAGGCGGTCGAGGAAGTAGGCGTGCAGGGTCTCGAAGCCGGTGCTGTCGTTGCGGAGCGCTGCCGCGAGACCGTGTTTGGTGACCAGGAAGTCGACGAACATATCGACCCATTGTTCGAGGGCCGCGCGGGGTGTCTGGCAGGTCGCCAGCAGGTTCGGGCCGGCCGCGGCGCAGGCGTCGACCTGGTGGCGGTAGACGGCGATGATCAGGTCCGCCCGGGTGGGGAAGTGGCGGTAGATGGTGCCGGTGCCGACTCCGGCCGCGGCCGCGATATCGCGGACCGGAACCTCCACGCCGGAGGTGACGAACAGCGCCGCGGCCGTAGGGGTGCGCTGTTACGGGGCGGGGTTCGGCGCGGTGAAAGGCAAAGGGCAGGTGGGGGATTCGCTACACGCGAGCAGGTCGTCGCACCCGGCTTCGACGGCGGCGCGCAGGGTGTCCCGCACGGCGGTGAGTTCGGCGATCTCGGCGTCGATCTCGGCCAGCTTGGCCTCGGTTCGCGCGCGCAAACCGGCCCCGGCGCGTCGCCCGGCGCCGAGCCGGGTGGCCTCCAGCAGGGCGGCGATCTCGTCGAGGGTGAAGCCGAGGCGCTGGGCGGTCTTGATCATTCGCAGCACGGTCACGGTGTGCTCCGGGTAGACGCGGTGCCCGCCGAGGGAGCGATCCGGCGCGGCCAGCAGACCCCGGCGCTCGTAGTAGCGCAATGTCTGGATGTTCACCCCGGCGGCCTCGGCCACCTGCCCGGTGCGCAGCCCGCTCATGCCGACCTGCTCGCCGCCGCCCTCGCGGCCAAACCGTCGAGCACCTCGGACCGGGCGGGCGGCACGTCGATGTCCATGCGCACCAACTGTTTTCCCGCCTGGGCGAACCCGAAGGCGAAGAACGAGCAGCAGCTCGATTCCCGCGCCGCCAGCTCCCGGGCCCGGGTCTCGGCCGCGGCGTCGAGGTCCAGCCGCAGCCGCGTGGGAGATACCCGGTCGATACCCCGCAGCGCGTCGCGGAACAGCGCGTCGAACTCGGCTATCCGCAGTGGCTGCTCGGTGGTCGGCAATGCGCACGCGTCGACGGCCACCCACGCGCCGTCCGCATCGCCGGTGTCCGGAACTCGGGGTTCCTCGGCCATGACCGGCACCTCCTGCCTCGTGGGAGCCCGAGACGGGCTCGCCATCATTCGAGGCTAAGCCTGTACCCGGGTACCGGATGCAACCCCCATGACGCCCGGGAGGGGTTCGCGATCGACCGGGCGGCGGCATTCGCCGGCATCACGGTGGCGACGGTGCAGCACTACCACCAGCACGGCCTGGTCGACGAACCCGAGTCCGACAGCTCCGGCTGCCGCCGATACCGATCCCCGGAACTGCTGCGGCTGGTACAGATCCGGGCCCTGTCCGGGGCGGGGGTACCCCTGTCCGAAATCGCGGACCTACTCGACTATTTCGCGCACATCGAGCGAATCCTCGAGGACTCGAATTGAAGGGCCTCGCGCCGTCGGCCTATTTGCTCCCGGGCGTGTACGGGATGCCGTCGGCGGCTGGGGCCACGGCGCGGCCGATGAAGCCGGCGACTACGACGAGAGTGACGGCGTAGGGGAGCATGCCGAGGAATTCGGTCGGGATGGGGTTGCCGGGCATGGTGTTGAGGAAGCGTTGGAGGGCGCTGGAGAAGCCGAAGAGGAGGGCGGCGGTGAGGACGCCGAAGGGGTGCCAGCGGCCGACGATCATGACGGCCAGGGCTACGAAGCCCAGGCCCGCGGTCATGTTCTTGGAGAACGAGACATTGTTGGCGATGGTGAAGAAGGCGCCGCCGAAGCCGGAGAGGGCGCCGGCGGCGGTGACGTTCCAGAAGCGGAGGCGGTTGACATTGATGCCGGCGGCGTCGGCGGCGGCGGGGTGTTCGCCGACGGCGCGGGTGCGCAGGCCCCAGCGGGTCCGGAACAGCAGGAAGGAGACGGCGAAGACGCAGGCCAGGGCGACGTAGACGAAGATGTTCTGGTCGAACAGGACCGGTCCGAGGATCGGGATGTCAGCCAGGAAACCCAGTGAGTCGCCGACCTTCTGGACGGTGGCGGGCTGGTTGAGGGAGCCGTCGGCGCGCATCAGCCGCTCGTAGAGGAAGCCGGTCAGGCCGAGCGCGAGCAGATTGAGAATAATGCCGGTGACCACCTGGTTGACCTCGAAACGGGTGGCGAGCCAGGCCAGCAGCAGGGTCGAGCAGACGCCGCTGAGGGTGGCGGCCAGCATTCCGACGTAGGCATTGCCGGTGATGGAGGCCAGCAGCGCCGCGGTGAACGCGCCGGTGAGGAACTGGCCTTCGATACCGAGATTGATGACGCCGGAGCGTTCGGCGACGACACCGGAGAGCGCGCCGAAGATGAACGGCAGGGCCAGGAAAAGTGTTGTCGCCAGGACGAATTCGACGGGGAAGCCGACGCCCGGGGTGACCGTCCACGACAGTGCGGCGATGACGAGGGCGGCGACCCCGCCGCCGATCAGGAAGTCGTCGAATCGCCGCAGGATTTCCTTCGGCACCAGCAGCAGGGCGGCGCCGGCGAGTGCCGCGAGGACACTCAGCGTCACGACGACCAGGAGCGTGCCGACGGTCCAGCTGGCGTCGACGGTCTGGTCCAGCCGATAGGTGGTGGTCCGCCCGGTATCGATCAGCGCGAGCCCCAGCCCGCCCAGGACGACGCCGAGGCTGATCAAGCCGTACGCCGCCGCGGTATGCCGCCGGAGGGCCTTGTCCGACACCGCGATCCGCGGTTCGCTGCCGGTCGTCGCGTTCACCAGCCCCTCGCTTCCAGAGTATTGAGCCCACCGCGCGGGGTTCGCAGCCGCAGCAGGGTTTTGACCAGGGCGGGCGCGGCGATGAACAGCACGATGACCGCCTGCAGCAGCGTGGACATCTCCACCGGGATGGCCGGCTGCATGTGCAGCGTGCCGGATTTCAGGGCGCCGAAAAGCAGTGCGGCGGCGACGATCCCGCCCGGATGCGCGCGCCCGAGCAGCGCCACCGTAATGCCGTCGAAGCCGTATTCGACCGCGGTGGTGGGATTCACCGTATACGGGTTCAACCCGAGCACCAGGGCCGCGCCCCCGAGCCCGGCCAGCGCACCGGCCACGCCCATGGTGGTGGTGAAGGTGCGCCCGATATCCATGCCCGCGGTCTCGGACGCGTGGGCATTGGCGCCGACCGCGCGGATGCGGAAGCCGAAGGTGGATTTGCTCAGCAGCCACCAGATTCCGGCGGCCAGGGCGAGTCCGAGCAGCAGTCCGGTGCTCACCCGCAGACCCGACCCGGCCCAGCCGAGCAGCTGCGGCAGCCGCGCCGAGGTCTCGACCGGCTTGGACACCAGTTCCTGGGAGGTGACCGAGTGGATGAATGTGGTGCCCAGCGCCCAGATCAGGAAGTAAGCGGCGATATTGTTCAGCATGATCGACGAGATGACCTCGTGCGCACCGGTTCTCGCCTTGAGATAGCCGGGTACCGCGCCGAGCAGCCCGCCCGCGAGCCCGCCCGCCAGCAGCGCCAGCGGAAGATGCAGCAGCGCCGGGAGTTCCACCGCGAAGCCGACGATCAGCGCACCGAGCATGCCGAATACGAACTGCCCCTGCGCGCCGATATTGAACAGCCCCGCCCGGAAGGCGAGCCCGACCGCCAGACCGGTGAACATGAGCGGGGTCGCGTAGGTCAGGGTCTCCGAGAGCGGTCGCAGAACCTGGGCCAGGGTGGCATCGCCCGCGAAAAACTGCTGCAGGCGATGGAAATCCAGAATCGAGCCCTCGAACAGATCCTGATAGGCCGTACTGACGGCATACCAGGAGGAATTGAGCGCATCGGCGGGCCGGGCGAACAGATAGCTCCAGGTGCCGCGCACGTTCGGATCGGAGACGATGATGAGCACCGCGCCGATGGCGAAGGCCAGCAGCAGCGAGTAGATCGTCACCATGACGTTGTTGGCTTCGGTCAGATAGCGAACGAAGGTGGGGCCGAAGCCTTTCCGGCTCGGCTCGGTATCCGCCTGGGATTTCTGGGTTGTCGTGTTCACGCGTCGCCCGGGGAGGTCTCGGGCCGGTGGCCGATCATGAGCTGTCCGATCTCCGATCTCGGTGTGTCGGGTGCCACTTCGCCTGCGATCCGGCCGTTGTAGATGACGGCCACACGATCGGACAGGGCGAGAATCTCGTCCAGCTCCGCGGAGATGAGCAGCACCGCGGTGCCGGTGTCGCGTTCGGCCACCAGCCGGGCGTGAATGAACTCGATGGCGCCGATATCCACGCCGCGAGTCGGCTGCGCGGCCACCAGAACCTTTCGCGGACGGGAGAATTCGCGCGCGATAATGACCTTCTGCTGATTGCCGCCGGACAGCGCCGACGCCCGCTCCTCGGGTCCCTGGGTGCGCACGTCGAACTCCGCGATGGACTTGGCGGCGAGGGCCCGCACCGCCTTGTCGTCGACCACCCCGCGCCGGGACAGCGGCGCCTCCCGGTACTGGTTGAGCACGATGTTCTCGGCCACGGTGAACTCGGCGACCAGACCGTCGCGGGCCCGGTCCTCCGGGATGTACCCCAGTCCGGCCGCAATGCGCCGGTACGGGTGCCAGCGGGTGACATCGGCGCCGATCATCTCGATGGACCCGCCCGCCGGTGTGATGGTGCCGAGGATGGCGCGGGCCAGTTCGGTCTGGCCATTGCCCTCCACACCGGCCAGGCCCACGATCTCACCGGCGCGCAGGGTCAGGTTCAGACCGTCCAGCACCGCGACGCCGCGATCGTCGAGCACGGTGAGATCCTTGATCTCCAAGGCGTTCCCGGCCGGCTGCGCCGGAGTCTTGTCGACGGTGAGCGATACCTCGCGCCCGACCATGGCGGCGGCCAGTTCGGCCTCACCGTCCTCGGGCGAGGCTTCGGCGACCACTTTCCCGCGCCGGATGACCGTAATGGTGTCGGCGACCGCCTTCACCTCCTTCAGCTTGTGGCTGATGAAGATGATCGACATGCCCGACTGCGCCAGGTTCCGCATGATCGCCAGCAGTTCGGCGACCTCGGTGGGCGTGAGCACCGCGGTGGGTTCGTCGAGGATCAGCAGTTCGGTGTGCCCCGAGAGCGCCTTGACGATTTCCACCCGCTGTTGCACACCGACCGGCAGGTTCTCGCAGATCGAATCCGGATCGAGCGCCAGGCCGTAGCGCTCGGACACCTCCCGCACGGCCCGGCGGGCCGCGGCGCGATCGAGAATCCCGGCTCGGGCGTGCTCCCGCCCGAGCTGGACATTGTCAGCGACGCTGAACGGGCCGACCAGCTTGAAATGCTGATGCACCATGCCGATTCCCGCCGCGATGGCGTCGCCGGGCGATCGGAACCGCACCGGCGCGCCATCGATCAGGATCTGTCCGTCGTCGGGTTCCAGAATCCCGTACAGCATGTTCATCAGCGTGGATTTGCCCGCGCCGTTCTCGCCGAGGATGGCGTGGATCTGACCCGGCGGCACCACCAGGTCGATCGCGTCATCGGCGACGAAATCGCCGAACTTCTTGGTCAGGCCGCGTAGTTCGAGGCGCATACGCTATGGCTTCGGGGCTGCCGGCGAGGAGACCGTCACCGTGCCCGCCACGATATCGGCCTGCAATTGCTTCAGTTCCTGCTTCAACGCGTCGGGGACCTTGCCGTCGTAGTCGTGGAACGGCGCCAGCGCGACACCCTGATTGTTCAGCGTGCCCACGTAGCGGCCGTCCTTGGCGCCGCCGGTGAAGGCATTGTCGATCGCCACCCGGATCGCCGAGGAGATGTCCTTCATCGACGAGGACAGCATGATCTGCTTGTACTCCGGAACCGCCTGGTAGCCATCGGAATCCACCCAGATCATGCTGGCATTGCCGGCGTCCTTGATGGCCGAGGCGCCGCCGAGCCCGACCGGGCCGGCGACCGGGTGGATCACATCGGCGCCCTGGGCGAGGAAGTTCTCGGTCAGCGACCGGCCGGCGCTGGTGTCGTCGAAATTGCCGGTGAACGAGCCCTTCTGGGCCTGGGTGTCCCAGCCGAGGACGGTGGTCGCGGTGTTGTGCACCTGGTTGTACTTGGCGACACCGGCGGCGAAGCCGTCCATGAAGATGGTGACCGCCGGAATCTGCATGCCGCCCCAGGTGGCGACCTTCCCGCTCTTGGTGGTGCCGGCCGCGAGGTAGCCGGCCAGGTACGAGGACTGGGCCGCGTTGAACTCCATCGAGTACACATTGGGCAGGTCGACGTGGGAGTCCACGATGGCGAAGCGCTTGTCGGGATTCTCCTTGGCCACCGTCTCGACCGCATCCGCCATCAGGCCGCCGACGCCGATCACCAGACCGCAATCCGCGTCATCGGCCGAGGCCCGCAGGTTGGGCTCGTAGTCCGCGGTGCTGTTGGACTGCCGGTAGCTGCCGGAGATCTCCTTGTTGGCGTCGACGGCCGCCTTCACGCCGTTCCACCCGGATTCGTTGAACGACTTGTCGTCCACACCGCCCGCGTCGGTCACCATGCAGGCCCGGAACCGCGTATCGGAGGCGCCGTACACATTGCCGGATCCCTTCGCGTCCTGGTCCGCGGGCGGCGAACCGCAGGCGGACAGCAGCGCTAGCGCGACGGCGACACCGCCGGCGATGAAGGTTCTCGAGGCAGTGGCAGATCTCATCTGCTCACATTTACCCGATCTCCGGTTTGCTGGATTGATTTTGAAACATTGATTTACAGAGACATCGGCCTTCGCTCCGCCGACTGCTTGCACTCTCCTGCCTAGAGTGCTAAATAATATCTATGTCAGATGACAGAGGTTATCTGGTTTCCCTTCGATCGAGAATGGAGTGAGTTGGAGGTGGCGACCATGCTGATGCGTACCGATCCCTTCCGTGACCTGGATCGATTGACGCAGCAGGTGTTCGGTACACCGGCCCGCCCGGCTGTCATGCCGATGGACGCCTGGCGCGACGGAGACGAGTTCTTCGTGGAATTCGACCTGCCCGGCATCGACCCGGACTCGCTCGACCTGGATGTCGAACGCAATGTGGTCACCGTGCGTGCGTCCCGCCCGGAGCTCGAGGACGGACGGTCGATGATCGCCGCGGAACGCACCCGCGGTGTGTTCAGCCGTCAGCTGTTCCTGGGTGAGAACCTCGACGTCGACGCTATCCGGGCCGACTATCGCGACGGCGTGCTGCGGTTGACCATCCCGGTCGCCGAGCAGGCCAAGCCCCGCAAGATCGAGATCTCCCGCCACGACGGCCACCGCCAGGCGATCACCGCCTGACCCGCGCCCCGCCGGACCGGTCGTCGCCTGCGCTGTGCCGGTAAGCGTGCAGTGGAAGCGAGGTGATGCCTGTCGACAGATCGATATCCTTCGAAGGGTGGGCCCGGTCAGCGACCTGCTTCCGGGCTCACCCTGCCCTTTGCCGAACATGATTCCGGGCGACGGTGATTCGCCGCCGCATCACTAATCGATCATCGGGCGCTCTAGCGGGAATCATCGACGGCCCCTTGTGGATGCAACCCGTTCTAGGCTGATCGCGATTGGCTTCGGCCGCACCGTCATTGCCTTTGCTCGTGTGGAATTGTGTTGGGGGACAGTAAGTCTCGCCAGGCAGCGGCGGTGTGGCCCAATGGACGAACGGATTGGGACATCGAATGAGATTCCGCAGCACCACCGCGGCGGCCGTACTGGTTGCCGGCGCACTGATCGCCGGCCTGGGGACCGCGCACGCCGAGCCCGCCGCCCCCGCCGATCCGGGGATCAAGTACTCCCTCAAGGTGGTCGACAAGACGGTTGTCGCCGCGCTGCGGGGCGCGAGGTTCACGCTGAGCGAGCAGGAGGGCGCGACCCCCGACGCCCCGAAGACCCAGGTGGCCAACATCATGGACGCCAGCGGCGCGACGGTGGTGTCGATGCCGCTGGACTACCGGATCGGGGATGTCCGGGTCCCGATCACCGCGGTCACGAAGCACGATGACACGGTTCTCGAGATCACCCCGGCGAAGCCGGAAGGCGTGCAGATCCCCACGCAGCCGCTCGCGGTCGAGCCGATCGCCTCGCCGGCGGAGGACCAGAAGGCGCTCAACGAATTCAGCGGCAAACTCTCGGTCGCCGGTCAAGTCGGCGCCCTGGTCGGCGGCATCATCGGATTCATCGTCGGCTGCGTCGCCACCATCATGGTCGGCTGCATCCCGGGCGGAATCGCCGGCGCCCCAGCGGGCGGGATCATCGGCGGCCTGGTCGCGGGCGGCCCAACCCTGGTCGCCGCAGGCATCGACCTGCTGAACACCTGGCAGGCCGCACCGGGCACCTCCAAGTGGGCCGACCCCCAGCCCCAGCCCGCCCCGCAGAACTGACCTCACTTCGCCCCGAACGGCGAAGGCCGTCCGAGAAGCCCTCCGGCACACGGAGGGCTTCTCCGATTCGGCGAGCGGCAGCGCCGGGCGGGCCATCGAATAGGGCATTCATCGGATAGTGCGGCACCCGGCCCGCGCCATACGTTGAACGCGCAGCGCGGGATAGTCGAATCCATTTCCGGAACAGTGCTTTTCGGCCGCTGAGCTGGAGGTATCCGCCGATCATGACACGCACACTCGAATCCTGCGTCACTCCGCATCGCCGGGGAATCCAGGCGAGGACCACCGCGCCCCGTATTGCGGCGGTGCTGGGTGCCGCGGCCATCGCGCTCACCGGCTGTGCCACCGACTCGACGGGCGGTTCACCGGCTCCGGGTGGGACCACCTCGGTGCGGGCCACCGCGGGCGCGCCCACGACCGCCCAGGACGACAGCGGCACGGCCGCACCGGATCCCACCGAAGCCGACCCCGGCGGCCCCGCCACATCCGCCGTGGATTCCCCGGCCGGCGCCTCCTGGGATCCGTGCTCGCTCCCCGAATCCGACCTCGCCGCAGCGGGATTGGACTCCACCACCGAAACGCGAGTATCCGGTTCGAAGTACCCGGCCTGCACCTGGCAATCCACCGATGGAACCTTCGAAACGACCATCGTGGCCTCCGGCGATTCAATGGACGCGGTCCTCGAACCCGGCACCTACCACGACCTCAGGCGCACCGAGTACTACGGCCGCCAGATGGTCGTATTCCGTTCGGTAGCCGACTCCAACCAGCTCGGCTGCCACATCGCCACCCCGGCCGAATCCGGCAGCATCGTCTTCACCGTCCGCCGCGCGAAGCCCGGCACCGCCAACGCCTGCCACGACGTCCAGCGAGTCGGCGCCGCCCTGTTCAACTCCCTGCCCTGACTCACCCCTACTGTCGGAAACCCTTTGTCGGCCAATTGGTTACCACGCCCGTTGGGTGCGGGGCCAGTACGCCGTGATCCTGGCGTGAGCCGAATCGGCCGAGTATTTCCCTGTCGGCGATTGGTCGTTATGGTGCGGGCGTTCTCCACAGCGTGCTGATGGGAAGGCAGGCCAGCCGGTCGCCGAAGGGGAGTTGCTGGTCGCCGCAGTAGAGAACGAAGCCCGCATGGAAGCGGTCACCGAGGCGGCGCTGGAGCAGGCGCAGAGCTCGAAAGTCATCTGTCCGAACAGTTTCGGCGGCTTTGACTTCGATGCCGATGATGCGGCCGGCATTGTCCTCGAGTATGGCGTCGACCTCGTAGCCGTCACGGTCGCGATAGTGGTGAATCTGGGCCATCGTTCGGCTCCAGGTGAGTTGGCGGGTGAGTTCACCGAGGACGAAGGTTTCGATGATGCCGCCGATGATGGCATCTACGCTCATGCCGGTGAGCAGGTGTGCGGCGAGGCCGGCATCGGTGAACACCAGTTTGGGGGTTGCGATGGCGCGTGCGGTGGCATTCGCGGACCATGCCGGAATGAGGCGGATGAGGTAGATCACCTCGAGGAGGCCGATGTAGTCGCGGACTGTGCTGGCGGGTATGCCCAGGTCCGAGGAGAGTCGGCTGTAGTTGAGCAATCCGCCGCTCTGCGCGGCCAGGGCGGCAATGAGTCGGCGCATATCCGAACTGCGCTGGATATCGGCGACTTGGTGCACGTCTCGGCTCATGATGTCGTCGAGGTAAGACTTGAAGAATTGTGCGCGCCGGCGCGGGGTCGTGCGCCGCACCGCTTCGGGATAGCCGCCACGAGAGGCCAGAGCGAGGTAGTCGCGACGCCGCAGCTCGCTCGGTTCGCTACGGATGCGGTGGTCGGGCGCGAAGACGGCGTCGATGAATCCATCTGGTGTACCCGAGATTTCACCTTGGGACAGCGGAAACAGCTCGATGGTTTCCGCGCGTCCCGGAAGCGCGTCGGGCAGACTGCTGAGGCCGAGCAGCCGGGCCGATCCGGTCAGCAGGAAGCGGCCCGGGCGGGGGTCGCGATCGACGGCGTTCTTGATCGCCAGCCACAGCTCGGGGACCCGTTGCACCTCATCGATCAACATGATGCTCGGAGCGTCGAGAAACGCGACCGGATCGGCGACCGCTGAGGCACGTGTCCGCGGGTCATCGAGATACCGCTTCACGGTGTCTCGATGACTGCGGAGGCAGCATTCAGCGAGAGTGCTCTTCCCGGTCTGCCGGGCACCGTTCAGGATGACGACGCGGGTATCCGACAAGGCCTCTTCTACCTGTTCAGCGGCTCGTCGGGGTAGATAGCCGATGCCTTCGCGCATTCCGCTATGGTAGCTTCATTTCGCTGATCTGCCGATAACGTTACCGCTGATCTGCCGATACAGTCTCCGCTGATCTGCCGATTGCTGGATCGCTGGTCTGCCGGACCGCTTCCAGTTCTGATTCGTCCACGGCCGCTGATCGGATGGGTGCGTGCGGTGCGTGCTGTGTGCTCGCCAGATGTGGAAGGCTGGGGATATGAACCGATTGGCCACCGCCACGTCGCCGTACCTGCGTCAGCATGCCGACAATCCGGTGGACTGGCGGGAGTGGGATGCTGCGGCGCTGGCGGAGGCGGCGGAGCGGGATGTGCCGATCCTGCTGTCTATCGGGTACGCGTCCTGCCACTGGTGTCATGTGATGGCGCACGAGTCGTTCGAGGACGAGGCTACGGCGGCGGTGATGAACGAGCATTTCGTGTGCATCAAGGTGGATCGGGAGGAGCGGCCCGATCTGGATGCGGTGTACATGAATGCGACCGTGGCCATGACGGGGCAGGGTGGGTGGCCGATGACCTGCTTCCTGACGCCGGCGGGGGATCCGTTCTATTGCGGGACGTATTACCCGAAGACGCCTCGGCATGGGATGCCGTCGTTCACGCAGTTGCTCGCGGCGGTGAACGACACCTGGCAGCACCGGCGGGATGAGGTGGATCAGGCGGCGGGGCAGGTGGGGGAGGCGTTGCGGCAGCAGGCGGGCGGGCTGCCGGACAGTACCGTGGGGGTGAGTGCGGAGCTGCTGGATCATGCGGTGGCGACCGTGTTGCGGGATATCGATCCACAGCACGGGGGGTTCGGGGGTGCGCCCAAGTTTCCGCCTTCGGCATTGCTGGAAGGACTGTTGCGGGGGTATGAGCGCACCGGCGACAAGGATGTGCTGCAAGCGGTTTCGTTCACCGCCGAGGCGATGGCGCGGGGTGGGATCTACGACCAGTTGCGGGGTGGGTTCGCGCGGTATTCGGTGGATGCCGCTTGGGTGGTGCCGCATTTCGAGAAGATGCTCTATGACAATGCGCAGTTGCTGCGGGTGTACGGGCATCTCGCGCGGCGGGAGCAGGACGGCGCGCAGGGGGCGCGGCACGCCTCGGCGGGGGCGCCCGACGCCTCGGAACCGTTGGCGCTGCGGATAACTCGCGAGACCGCGCAGTTCCTGATCGACGACCTGGGCGCCGCGCAGGGCGGGTTCGCCTCCGCACTGGATGCCGATACGCATCTCGAGCCGGGCGGCCCCGGCGTGGAGGGCGCGACCTACGTCTGGACTCCGGCCGAACTCAACGGTGTCCTCGGTGCACTCGACGGCGCCTGGGCCGCGGAACTTTTCGGAGTCACCACGGCCGGAACCTTCGAGCACGGCACGTCGGTGCTCACCCGCTACGCCGACCCCGCGGCCGCCGATGCCGAACGGTTCGAGCGCATTCGCGCCGCCCTGCGCACGGCCCGCGATCGCCGCCCCCAGCCCGAGCGGGACGACAAGGTCGTGACCGCCTGGAACGGCATGGCCATCGCGGCCCTCGCCGAGGCGGGCGCCGCCCATCAGCGGTCCGCCTGGGTGGCCGCGGCCGAACGCTGCGCCCGCTTCCTGCTCGACACGCATGTGACCGGCGGCCGCGTCTGCCGTGCTTCTCTTGGTGGCGTGGCCGGGTCCGCGACCGGTGTCCTGGAGGACTACGCCTGGCTCGCAATGGCTTTGCTCGCCCTGCACCAAACCTCCGAGGGCGAGTGGCTCCCCACCGCCCAGCGCATTCTCGACGCCGCCGTCACCCACTTCGCCGACCCGGAGAATCCGGGCAGCTGGTTCGACACCGCCGACGATGCCGAGACATTGGTCGCCCGGCCGCGCGATCCGCTGGACGGCGCTACTCCGGCGGGCGCCTCCGTGCTGGCCGAAGCCTTGCTCACCGCTTCCGCTCTCAGCGATCCGGAACGCGCGCTGCGCTACCGCGAGTTGGCGGATCAGACCCTGGAACGCGGCGCGGTCGTCCTGGCGCGTGCCCCGCGCTCCGGAGGCCAGTGGCTGTCAGTGGCCGAAGCCGCCTTGCGCGGGCCGATCCAGGTTGCGGTCGCAGTAGGAGACACCAAGCCGCGTGTTGTCGGGGACGCGGGGCCTGCCGCTGACGAGGGCGCAGAGGCCGCCACCACGGACGCGGGGGAGCTGGCCGCCGAGCTGGTCCGCGCCGCCCGGATGACTGCCCCCGGCGGCTCGGTCATCGTTGCGGGCGAACCGGATACGCAGCCATTGCTGGCCGGCCGGCACGCCGTCGGCGGCCGATCCGCAGCCTATGTCTGCCGGGGCGCGGTCTGCGACCTGCCGGTCACGACAACCGAGGAAATCCGCGCCGCGCTCCTGCGGCCGCAGTCCACGTGATGCCTGCGGAGGTCGGCGCGCATCTCGCGGCTGCGGGCCAGGTGCTGTGTGTGGAGGATTGCGCACATTACGCGGCTGCGGGCCAGGTGCTGTGTGTGGAGGATTGCGCACATTACGCGGCAGCGGGCCAGGTGCTGTGTGCGGAGGATGGCGCGCACTACGCGGTCACGGGACGGGTGCTGCGTGCGGAGGTCCGCACGGACGGTACGGGCGCGCGGCGTAATGCTCTGCGGCGGTTGGCTGTTCAGTCGCGCCGAGTGCCCGCTCGCAGCATGGCGGGCGCCGCGACCAGTACGGCGATGACGTGCACGGTGCGGAACAGCCCCAGTATCAACGACTCCCACGTCACGCCGGTCAGCAGCTCGATCGGTTCCGCGGCCGCGAACAGGTCGGACACCGGTTCGATCAGCAGGGACGCCAGCCCGAAGACGCCCAGTCCGACGACGAGTACCCAACGGGCCCATGCGGTTCCGTCCAGCATACGGCGCGAGACGGCGTACACCGCGAGGTAGATCGCCCCGCGCATCAGCATGTCGGACGTCAGAGCGCCGATATCGGCCTCGGATCGCTCCAGCGCCACGGCGGCCCGCATCACGCCCTCGCACAGCCCGGCCACCAGGGCCACGACGACGGCGCGGTGCGCCAGTAGCAGCAGACTGTCCCGCGTGGGCCGCGTCCCGGCGGTCACGGTGCGGCCGGTTCCGATCTCGGTCATGAACCGAATCTGCCGTTGCGGCGCCGCAGTGCGGATCACCCCCGGGTATCGGATGCATCCCATCCCACGGAGTGATATCCGCGGCCGCGCGGAGCGGCGAGACGCCGAGAGGCGGGGGCATATTCCGTTGCCGCAGGGTATGGCGCGGTCCTACAGTCCCGGAGTTGTGGTTACCTTCATTCTTGTCGCGGCATTGCATCGGGAACTCGATGGAATTCGTGCTCCTCGATGACCAGCGACAAGCGTCCTAGTTCTCCCCGCCGGGGCCGGGGTCCGGGACTGCGGCCGGGTGGGGCGCGGCCTGCGGGGCGCTGCCGTTGCGGTGGGCTGGCGCCGGAGCGGGAATGTCGGTCCAGCCTGGCGTGGGTTCCTTCCGTCCCCGCAGATGGATGGTGTCGTGCAGCGTCCACTTGCTGCGTTCGGAATCGGAGGCCGCGTCGATGACGGCCTGACTGGCCAGAATGCGGCGCGGGACCTGTTTGGCCTCGGCGGTGAGCCGGGCGGCCTCGTTCACGGCGTCGCCGATGACGGTGAACTCCAGCCGGGTGTCGGAGCCGACATCACCGGCGAAGACCAGGCCGCGCGCCAGGCCGATGCCGATATCGAGCTCACCGGCGGCCTTGACCTCGTCGCGGATGCGGCGGGCGGCGCGCAGGGCGGGAGTCGCGTTGTCGTCCAAGGCGATCGGCGCGCCGAAGATGCACAGCGCCGCATCGCCTTCGAACTTGTTGACCAGGCCGTGATTGTCCTCGGTGGCGGCGACCACCGTGGACAGCAGTCGATTGAGCTTGACCACGAAATCGCGCGGCGCGAGTTCAGTGGCCATGGCGACGGAGCCGGTGACATCCACGAAAAGCGCTGTCACCACCCGCATATCGCCGGTGAGGTGGGCATTGCCGGACAGGGCCCGCTCGGCCACCTCCGCGCCCACATGGCGGCCGAAAACCGTCCGCATGCGTTCGCGCTCACGCAGATTCGTGGCCAGCTCGTTGACCGAATGCTCCAGCCGTCCGATCTCGCTGGTGGACCCGATGGGCACGCGCACATCCAGATCGCCTTTGGCGATGCGGTCCAGCGCATCACGCAGTGAATGCATGGGCGTGGCGACCGCGCGGGCCAGCGTGGCCGTGGCGACCGCGCCCGCGGACAGCCCGACCAGGGCCAGATAGATGCCGGTCCAGATCCGGTCGGCGTAGTCGGAGGACGGATCGGCCAGCACGGTGATCACCATGAAGAACGGCACCGCGCCGGTCACCGCGAAGGTGACCAGCACCCGCACCAGCACCGTGGAACTCCAGTGCCCGGTGCCGTCGAGCACCTCCGCCACCACCGGAATGGTGGGCCGGATCAGCCGGTCCACGATCAGATAGGTGAGCGCCGCCGACTCCAGCCCGCCGAGGGTGAACATGGCCGCCACCACCGCGAAGTCGTTCTGCGGCGTGGCATGCGCGAAGATCGCCGCCGCGATGACCACGCCCGGCAGCCAGATGGCCAGCGCCCGCACGGCAATGCCCAGCGGCAACGTCAGCAGCCGCCGCGCCTCGGCCGCCGCGGGCGCGCGCCGCTCGTCCAGCCAGCCGAAATACCGTCCGCGATCGCGCACCGCCAGCACGATGCCGATCAGCGCGCCGATGGCCGGATAGATCGCCACCCAGGCGAAGGTCATCACCCAGTCCGGGCCCAACCGGGAGAAGAATCCACTCAGGAAGAGCTCGGTCGTGATCACCGCGAGGCCGCCCAGATTGCACGCCATGACGACGGCCGACAGCCCCCATTTGGCGCGCAGCGCCCACAGGATCAGCCGGGTAATCACGACTGGACTTTAGAAGCCTTTGGCCCGTGTGTGCACGTTTGTGAGTTATCGGACGTTACGACTGATCTCGTGCGGGCCGGGTAACTCGTGGGGTACGTCCAGAATCGGGCCGGCACCCGACCGCCGCTACGCGTGCGTGACGGTCCACGGCTCTCGGCCGGGCGCTGAAGGTCCGGGGAGGCGGGGGAGCTCAGTTCAGCAGGACGAGCCAGACCGCCGCGTAGTGGCAGAGGGCGGCCAGCACCGTTGCGGCGTGGAAGAACTCGTGGTGGCCGAACACCTCCGGCCACGGGTCCGGCCAGCGCGAGGCGTAGAGAATGCCGCCGACGCTGTAGGCGATGCCGCCGGCGAGCAACAGCAGCACCGGGGTCCAGCCGACATGGCCGATGAGCGTGCCCGCGACCGGCACGATGGCCCAGCCCAGCACCAGGTACAGCGGCGTGCCGACCCAGCGAGGCGCGGTGGGCCACAGCATCTTCAGCGCGACCCCCGCCAGTGCGCCCGCCCAGACCACGGCCAGCAGGATGGTCCCGGCGCGCCCGCGCACCCCGAGCAGGGCGAACGGCGTGTAGCTGCCGGCGATGAACAGGAAGATCATGCTGTGATCGGCGCGCTTCATCCAGGTGTAGGCGCGCTCGGTGCGCCAATTCACCCGGTGATAGGTGGCGCTCACGCCGAAGACCCCGCAGACCGTGAGTCCGTAGACCAGCGTGGACCAGGCGGCGGTGGCCGAGACCGTGCTCGCGACGCTCACCAGGGCGATGACCGCGACGGCGGCGATGCCCACGGCCCAGGTGTGGATCCAGCCGCGCAGACGCGGCCTGATGATCGTGAATTCTTCGCGAGCCGCTTCGAGGGCGTCCGCCACCGGGGCGGGGGGCTGCACAGTGTCGGACACGGGTTACCTCCTGAGTAACCTACGGTACCGTAGGTTGTTGCGGTCGCGCCTCTCAGGTGGCCCGTCGCAAACCCATACCGCCACTGTTTCACTCGACTGTCCCGGTAGGTCCGGCATTCCTTGTGAGGGCGTACTGTTGGCGGTCGTGGTCGTTGAGCTTGCGAAGCAGGTGCGTGGATTCCCCTATCGCATCTACGAGGCCCGGCTGGCGAAGCAGCTCGCCGGGAAGCAGCATCCGCGGCATGTGGCCGTCATGTGCGACGGCAATCGCCGATGGGCGCGGGAGAACGGGTTCACCGATGTCAGCCATGGACATCGGGTGGGCGCGCTGAAGATCGCCGAGCTGGTCGGCTGGTGCGGCGAGGCGGGCATCGAGATGGTGACCGTCTACCTGCTGAGCACCGAGAACCTGCGCCGCGATCCCGAAGAGCTGGACACCCTGTTCGAGGTGATCACGGACGTCGTCGACGAACTGTCCGCCCCCGAACAGAATTGGAGCGTCCGCATTGTCGGCGCGCTCGATCAACTGCCCGAGAGCATGGCCCGCCGGCTCAGCGAGGCGGCCAAGAGCACCGAGGGCCGCGACGGTGTGCACGTGAACGTGGCCATCGGCTACGGCGGCCGGCAGGAGATCACCGATGCGGTGCGCTCGCTGGTGCGCCAGGAGATCGACGCCGGGGAGACCGGCGAGGATCTGGTGCAGTCGATCACCGTGGACGCCATCGGCCAGCACCTCTACACCTCCGGCCAGCCGGATCCGGACCTGGTCATCCGCACCTCGGGTGAACAGCGGCTGTCGGGATTCCTGTTGTGGCAGAGCGCGTATTCGGAGATCTGGTTCACCGAGGCCTATTGGCCGGAGTTCCGGCGCGTAGATTTCCTGCGGGCACTGCGTGATTACGCCGCCCGGCACCGTCGTTTCGGGACGTAACGGTCGAACACGGGGTGTGAACAATCGCATTGCAGTGCAATGGCTTCCGTAGTTCGCGGGGCCTTCGCTGCCGTAGCGTCGGAATGCATGAGTGAGCTGCGCGAAGGGCTGGGCGGCCCGGTGGATTCCGGGTCCATCAGCTATGAGGAGTTCGGCCGCCGATTCCTGGAATACGCGGCCTCGCCGGAGCGGATAGCCGGGGCCTTCGAGAAACTCACCGGGGAGGCATTCCAATTCGGCCCGATCGGCCTGGGGCCGGGCCGCATCGCGAAACTCTCCGCCGGTGTGCGGCTGGGACAGCCCCGGGTGAACCGGGAAGTGCTGGAGATCATTTCCTTCGACCTGGTCATCCCGCTGGACGTGGACCTGCTCATCGACCTCTCGGTGGACCGCTATCCCTTCCACGTGGACGGCACCATCCATCTGCGCCTGACCGTGCGCACCGCCGAACCGCTGCGCGTGCTCATCGATATCGACGAACCGCAGCCGAGCAATGTGCGCATCAATGTCGCGAGCGCCTCGCGGCGCGGTGAACTATTGCGCATTCTGGCCAGCGTGGATCACGAGATCCGCCGTTTCGTCGCGCGCTACATCGCGGAGGAGATCCGCAAACCGAATATCAAGGCAGCGACCGATATCGATGTGGCCGCGCGCCTGGATGCGGCCTGGAAGCTGTAGTCAGAGTTTGCGCAGCCGCAGCCGATTGATGCTGTGGTCGGCGTCCTTGCGCAATACCAGAGTGGCGCGGGGGCGAGTGGGCAGGATGTTGTCCACCAGATTCGGCCGGTTGGTGTTGTGCCAGATCTCCTTGGCCGCGCTGGTGGCCTCTTGATCGTTGAATCGCGCGTAGTGGTGGAAGTGCGAATTGGGGTCCGCGAAGGCGGTCTTGCGCAATGCCAGGAAGCGCTGCACGTACCAGTTCTCGATGTCCTCGATGCGGGCGTCGACATAGATGGAGAAGTCGAACAGGTCCGAGACCATCAGCCGCGGCCCGGTCTGCAGCACGTTCAGGCCCTCGACAATGAGAATGTCGGGCTGGCGCACGCAGTGGAATTGCCCGGGCACGATGTCGTAGGCGATATGCGAGTACACCGGCGCGCAGACCTCCGGCGCCCCGGATTTCACCTCGGTGACGAAGCGCAGCAGTTTGCGCCGGTCGTAGGACTCCGGGAAGCCCTTGCGATGCATGATGCCGCGCCGGGTGAGTTCGGCTGTGGGGTAGAGGAATCCGTCGGTGGTCACCAGATCCACTCGCGGATGGTGGTCCCATCGGGCCAGCAGCGCCTGCAGCACGCGGGCGGTGGTGGACTTGCCGACGGCCACCGAGCCGGCCACGCCGATCACATACGGCACCTGGCGGTCCGGATGGGTCTCGCCGAGAAAGGTCGCGGTGGCGGCGAAGAGCCGCTGCTTGGCGGCCACCTGCAGGTGGATCAGACGGGCGAGCGGCAGGTAGACCTCGGCCACTTCCTCGAGGTCGATCTGCTCACCGAGGCCGCGCAGGCCGATCAGCTCTTCCTCGGTGAGCACCAGGGGAGTCGACTTGCGCAGGGTGCGCCACTGCTTCCGGTCGAACTCCACATAGGGACTCGGCTCGCTCATTCGTGCCACTTACCCACATCCCCGTATAGGCGGACAACACGACACTCCACGCATAGCCGAATTGTGCTCGGGTCCAACATGTCGGTGAACACCAGGTATCGCTACTCGCCAGTAACCCACGTGAGATGGACTACACCCGACCGAGGTTTGGGCCCGAGCGCGGACGGGAACCGCGGGGCGCGGCGGCAGCCGATCACATACAGTCACCGGCATGGCAGCGCATCCTCTCGTGACCGAATATCTGCGGCTGGGGCTGGCCTTCGACCGTCTGGAAGAAGGTTTCGTCGACGCGTTCACCGGCGATCCGGCCCTGCGCCGGGAGGTCGAGAACGCGCCCGCGCCGGAGCCGCGCGAGCTCGCGAACACCGCTGCCGCCCTGCGCAAGGAACTGCCGGAGGCGGGGCTGTCGGCCGAGCGCACCGAATTCCTGGATGTGCACCTGCGCGCCCTGGAATGTTCCGGACGGAAATTCGCGGGCGACGACATCGGTTTCGTGGACGAGGTGCGCGCCTACTTCGACGTCGATATCGCGCCCGGCGACGAGGAGGACTACCGCGAGGCGCACCGACTGCTCGACGAGGTGCTGCCCGGCGAGGGCGCGCTGGCCGACCGCATCACCGCGCACCGGCGCGCGGACGAGATTCCGCCGGAACGGCTGCGCGAATGCGTGGACGCCTTCTCCGGGGCGCTGCGCGAACTGGTGCGGCAGCGCTATCCGCTGCCCGATCACGAACGCGTGGAATACGAAGTGGTGGGCGACAAGCCGTGGTCGGGCTTCAACTACTACCTGGGCAATTTCCAGTCCAGGGTGGCCATCAATTCGGATCTGAAGCAGCACATGGCGCATCTGCCCGCGCTCATCGCGCACGAGTCGTATCCGGGGCACCACACCGAACATTGCCGGAAGGAAGCCGGACTGGTCGCGGCCGGCCAGGACGAGCAGACCTTGTTCGTGGTGAACACCCCGCAGTGCCTGATGGCGGAGGGGCTGGCGGATCTGGCCCTGAAGTCCATCGTGGGACCGGGCTGGGGGAGCTGGGCACAGGAGATCTACGCCGATCTGGGATTGCGTTTCGACGGTGAACGCGCCGAGCGTATTTCGGCCGCTTCCGCGAACCTGCTGAGCGTGCGCCAGGATGCGGCGCTACTGCTGCACGACCGGCGGCGCGACGCCGATGAGGTGGCGGCCTTCCTGCAGCGCTGGAGCCTGGTCACGCCGGAGCGGGCGCGGCAGTCGCTGCGCTTCCTGTCCTCGCCGCTGTGGCGGGCCTACATCAGCACCTATGTGGAGGGATACCGGCTGCTCGGCGGATGGTTGGATGCATCCCCCGACGCCGAGCAGCGGTCCGATCGATTCCGTCGACTGCTGGACGAACCCCTCACCCCGGGCGCCATTCGCCGGATGTGAGGGGGCCGCGTTCAGCGGTTGGTGCGGAGGACTACCAGTTGGCGCAGCTCGCGCCGCCGCTGGACATGGTGCACAGGGTCTTGAGCAGCGTCTTGATCAGGTCCTCGATGCCGCCGGCGATGAAATGCATTCTCAACCTCGAAAGTTCTGGTGGGCCAAAGTCACTGGCGGGTCACAATGCCAGTGCGCCGCCACCATACCGAGATTTGTTGCCCTCTCATAGCCCGTATCCGGGCCACTGTCCACCGGAACGGCTCGGAGCGGTAGGCCGGCGCAGTGCCGACGTGCGCCGTGCCCCGAGTTCTCGGGGCACGCGAGCGTGGCGTGATTCACGCCGATAGGATGGCGGGACCGCGACTGGCGCACTCGAGGTGGAAGCAACCACCGGGAAGCACCGACGTCCTGCACCGCGCGCCTGGGTGCAGGGTGAGCCCTTGGGGTACCCCGGTACCCGAGGGTGGCACCGGAGTACGGAGGTTGCGATGACCCAGTTGGAAGCTGCGATGGCACAGCAGAACGATGCCGACACACAGAGCCCTCCGAGCGGTACGGCCGCCACGGCCAATACACTCGGCGGCGTGACCCAGACGAGCACTTCTGTCAACAGCCAGTCCCTCGCCGAACTCGATCCCGAGGTCGCGGAAGCGATGGGCGGAGAGCTCGCTCGCCAGCGCGACACCCTCGAGATGATCGCCTCGGAGAACTTCGTTCCCCGCGCGGTGCTCCAGGCGCAGGGCAGCGTGCTCACCAACAAGTACGCCGAGGGCTACCCGGGCCGCCGCTACTACGGCGGCTGCGAGAACGTCGACGTCGTCGAGGATCTCGCCCGCGCCCGCGTGAAGGAACTCTTCGGCGCGGAGTTCGCCAATGTGCAGCCGCATTCGGGTGCGCAGGCCAATGCCGCCGTCCTCATGGCGCTGATGAACCCGGGCGACAAGCTGCTCGGCCTGGATCTCGCGCACGGCGGTCACCTCACCCACGGCATGCGCCTGAACTTCTCGGGCAAGCTGTACGAGGTGCACGCCTACGGCGTGTCCAAGGAAGACCACCGCGTCGATATGGACGAGGTCCGCAAGATCGCCCGCGAGACCCGCCCGAAGGTGATCGTCGCCGGCTGGTCGGCCTACCCGCGCCACCTGGACTTCGCGGCCTTCCGCGAGATCGCCGACGAGGTGGGCGCCTACCTCTGGGTCGATATGGCGCACTTCGCCGGTCTGGTCGCCGCCGGGCTGCACCCGTCCCCGGTGCCGCACGCCGATGTGGTGTCCTCCACCGTGCACAAGACCCTCGGCGGTCCGCGCTCCGGCCTGATCCTGGCCAAGCAGGACTTCGCCAAGAAGCTCAACAGTGCGGTGTTCCCGGGCCAGCAGGGCGGTCCGCTCATGCACGCCATCGCCGCCAAGGCCGTGGCGTTCAAGATCGCCGCGGGCGCCGAGTTCAAGGATCGCCAGGAGCGCACCATCGCCGGCGCCAAGATCCTGGCCGAGCGCCTGATGGGCGCCGACGTCCAGGCCAAGGGCATCTCCGTGCTCACCGGTGGCACCGATGTGCACCTGGTCCTGGTCGACCTGCGCAACTCCGCACTGGACGGTCAGCAGGGCGAGGATCTCCTGCACGAGGTCGGAATCACCGTGAACCGCAATGCCGTTCCGTTCGACCCGCGCCCGCCGATGGTCACCTCCGGCCTGCGCATCGGCACCGCCGCCCTGGCCACCCGGGGCTTCGGCGATGCCGAGTGGACCGAGGTCGCCGACATCATCGCCGCCGCGCTGACCGGATCCGCCGATCTGGACTCGCTGCGCCAGCGGGTTTCCAAGCTGGCCCAGGACTTCCCGCTCTACGAGGGCCTGGAGGACTGGCGCCTGCTCGGCTGACGCCGAACCGTGGGCAAGGAGCCCGCCGCGATCACGAGATCGCGGCGGGCTCGGCCGTTTTCGGGGTCACGGCCGTGCTCGGAGTCGCGCCGCGGGCGAGCGGCCGGATCAGAATGCGAAGAAGCGCCGCGGGCCCCCGGTGAGAGCGGGCGCGTCGGCCCGCACGGTGGCGATGAGCTTCTTCGGATGCGGGTTGACCCAGCTGCGTTCCGACGAGCCGTCGCGCAGTACGACCGTGGGCACGGTCTCGTTGCCGTCGGCGAGCGTGCGCACCACGGTGGCAGCGTCCGGGTTCTCCCAGATATCGACTTCGGTGTGAATGATCCCGTGGCGGTTGAGCACTCGCCGCATGCGGGAGCAGTACGGGCAGCCCGGGCGCCGGTAGACGATGAGCTGCGGGGTGGCATCGGCGGTCATGTCCGGAGTCTACGGTCGGCGCAGCCGGGTGAGGAGGGCCTCGATGACCTCGGCGGGACGCTCCTCCATGGCGTAGTGATCGGTTCCGGCGATGCGGGTGAGGGTGGCGTCGGGGTACGCGGGCGGGAAGGTGCGGTGCGCGCGGGAATTGAGAATCGCCAAGCGCCGCAACCGATCCGGGCATCGGACCGCGAAACCCAGTGCGGGATGGCCGCCGTAGTCGTGCGCGGCCGGATCGACGGTGCGTTGCCGCGGACATCCCGGTGCGGGCGGATTCCGATCTCCGACCAGGGGAGGGCGATTCGCCTATGCTGCAAGCAGATCGGAGGCGTCATGGCGATCAGGGTAATGCTGCTCGGTTTGAAGATGGCCGTGGTCGAGGAAGTGCGCGATCAGCTGGCGCTTCCCGAGGTCGAGCTGTTCACCGGATCGAGCGTCGAGGATCTGCGCGGGGTCCTCGCGCGCACCGGTCTCGATCACGTGGTGATGGGCGCCGGACTGGAACTCGAGCAACGTCTCGGCATCGTGCGCGAGATCTTCGAATCCAGCGACCGCACCACCGTGCATCTCAAGGATCGGGCGTCCGGCCCGGAGGGTTTCCTGCCGTTCGCCCGGGCGGTGATCCGCGGGCTGCATCCCGCCTGAAGCGCACCGCCCGGCACAGGGCTCAGGAGTGCTTGGCGAGGTAATCCACGTACATCGGCCGCAGCACCTCGCCGATCTCGCCCTCGCCGGCGTGGAAGTAGTCGTCGAGCATGGGCAGCACGTACTTGATGTCGGCCTCGCTCTCGCCCAGATCACCGGCGGCGGCCTCGGCGGCCGGAATGGACTTCAGCAGCTCCCACAGGAATTTCACATCGCCGCGGCGAACGGCCAGCTTCACGGCCCGGTCGTGCAACTCCTTGGTGGACAGCGTCTCGAGATCCTGAGTTTCGGCCATGGCTTCGACTGTAATGGACTCATGGCACAGCGACCGGGCTACCGGGTGAAGCGGGTCTACGACGAGCCGGAGGCCGCCGACGGCCGGCGGGTGCTGGTGGATCGGCTCTGGCCGCGCGGCATCAGCAAACAGCAAGCAGCCATTGACGAGTGGGCCAAGGATGTGACCCCGTCCACAGAGCTGCGGAAGTGGTATCACGCCGACCCGGACGCCCGCCGCGCCGAGTTCGAGCGACGCTACCGCGCCGAGCTGGAATCGGACGCCGCGCGGCAGGGGCTGGCGCAGTTGCGCCAGGACGCCGCGAACGGGCCGTTGACGCTGGTGACAGCGGTAAAGGACCCCGCGCACAGTCATGTGCCGGTGCTGGTGGGTGAATTGGGCGAAACACCCAAGGCGGACAGGCGTTAACGGGATCTTCACCAACACGCCTGTCAGTCGGGGAGCCGGAAATCCAATTCGGCGGTAGCGTCGGGGGTGCGGGCCGCGTAGGTGTGGTCCGTACGGGAGGTCCTGATCGTGGCTGAGCAACTCAGTGCGAGGGGGCCGGCACCTGGCCCTCGGGTCGCTTGACCCTACGGCCGACCGGCCCAGCGAGAACGCTCGCGCGGTGTCGCGCGAGTGGCAAAGGAGCCCACCGTGACTGATGCACGCTCCGTTACCGCTCCCAGCGGGGACGCCAGCTCCACCCGGAGCCCGCGGACCACGGCCAAGGGAGTTCGCGCCTCGCAGTCGTCGGCGACTCGTCGCCCGAAAGACACCGATTCCGGACCGAAGACCTTCGTGGTGGATACGTCGGTGCTGCTGTCGGATCCTTGGGCACTGACCCGCTTCGGTGAGCACCACGTGGTGCTGCCGCTGGTGGTGATCAGCGAACTCGAGGCCAAACGCCACCATCACGAACTCGGCTGGTTCGCTCGCGAGGCCCTGCGCATGCTGGACGATATGCGTCTGGCACACGGTCGGCTCGATCAGGAGGTGCCGGTCGGCGCCCAGGGCGGCACGCTCCAGGTGGAACTCAACCACACCGATCCGAATGTCCTGCCCGTCGGATTCCGCACGGACAGCAACGATTCCAGGATCCTGGCCTGCGCGCTGAACATGGCGGCCGAGGGTCGCCGGGTCGTGCTGGTGTCCAAGGACATTCCGCTGCGCGTCAAGGCGAGCGCGGTCGGCCTGCAGGCCGACGAGTACCACGCCCAGGACGTCGTCACCTCCGGCTGGACGGGCATGGTGGAGCTCGATGTGAGCGCCGAGACCGTGGACAAGCTCTACGCGGAGACCGTGATCGATCTCGACGAAGCCCGGGATATGCCCTGTCACACCGGAATTCGCATTCTCAGCGCGCGCGGCAGCGCACTCGGCCGGGTCACCCCGGACAAGCGGGTGCAGCTGGTGCGCGGGGACCGGGAGGCCTTCGGGCTGCACGGGCGCTCCGCCGAACAGCGCATCGCCCTGGATCTGCTGCTGGACGAGAGCGTCGGCATCGTCTCGCTGGGCGGGCGGGCCGGCACCGGCAAGTCGGCGCTCGCGCTGACCGCCGGACTCGAAGCCGTGCTGGAACGGCGCAGCCATCGCAAGGTGGTGGTGTTCCGGCCGCTGTACGCGGTGGGCGGGCAGGAGCTCGGCTATCTGCCCGGCAGCGAGAGCGAGAAGATGGGGCCCTGGGCGCAGGCCGTCTTCGACACCCTCGAGGGGCTGGCCAGCCCGGAGGTGATGGAGGAGGTGCAGGCGCGCGGCATGCTGGAAGTCCTGCCGCTCACCCACATTCGCGGCCGCTCGCTGCACGACTCCTTCGTGATCGTGGACGAGGCGCAGTCCCTGGAACGCAATGTGCTGCTCACGGTCCTCAGCCGCCTGGGCAGCGGGTCGCGGGTGGTCCTCACCCACGACGTCGCCCAGCGCGACAACCTGCGGGTCGGCCGGCACGACGGCGTCGCCGCCGTGATCGAGAAACTCAAGGGCCACCCGCTCTTCGCCCACGTCACCCTGACCCGCAGCGAGCGCTCCCCGATCGCGGCGTTGGTCACCGAGATGCTCGAGGAGTACGGGCCGAACGCGTAAAGGAGTATCCGCAGAACGCATAGGGCCAGGAACGGGTCGGGGGCACCCGGCCCGTTTCTTTGTTCGAGGGTGCCGGGGCGAGCCTGCCCCGGCCCGCTCCTCGTTCGGGGGTTCGGGGACGAAGCCCCTGAGAGCCCCCGAGAGTCGGGCTTATCCACGCGGCGCGATCGGGCAAATCTGTGGCATGTGTTTCATCTCACAATGTGCGGGGTATATTCCAGGCAAATTCCTGCTCGGCCGACAATTCGGCGATCTCTACGCATTTCGCCGAATTGTTGCCGAGTGTCGGCCTGAGTACCCGAGAGGATGGAAATGCACCACTTCGCTCGACGCACGGCTGGCATCATCGCGGCGGTCGCGGTCGCGACCACGTTCGCCGCGGGTTGCGACAAGGACAGCGACAAGGACTCCAAGTCCGATGCGAGCATGACCACCACGACCGACATGGCCCCGGCCTCCGAGCCGATGGGCGAGACCGGCGGCGCGAGCGAAACCAAGATCGCCACCCGCGACGGCAGCGAAATCGCGGTCACCGGAGACTTTCTCGCCAAGTACGACGAACTCGGCGGCGAGTCCGGCCCGCTGGGCGCGCCCACCGGCCCGGAGCGGGACGCGCCCGGCGGCGGCAAGGTGCAGGAGTTCACCGGCGGCGCCGTCTACGCCAGCTCCGCCACCGGCACCCACGTCGTCTGGGGCGAGATCCGCAAGGCCTGGGACGAAAACGGCGGCCCGGGCGGCAAGCTCGGCTACCCGACCACCGACGAGACCGACATCCCCGGCGGCAAGCAGAGCGAATTCACCGGCGGCACCATCACCTGGGTGGACGAGAAGATCACCGTCACCGAGAAGTAGCGGGAGTTCCGGGACGCGCCGCGCGCGTCCCGGAAGCCGGATCGTTGTGCGATACCCCCGCGCTATCTCAACGGCGGCTGTGAATATCGAGGCGAAGTCCCCGGGGTTGCTCTCGAGCCGCTACCTTGTGCAGGTGCAGAATGTGATGGCCGACCGCGAACTGCTGGAGTCGCTGGCGGCGGAGGTGGAATCGAACCTGGTACGTCACACCGCCGCGGCGGCGGAGTGGCAGCCGCACGACTATGTGCCGTGGGATGACGGCCGCAATTTCGCGTTCCTCGGCGGAACCGATTGGGAGCCCGGGCAATCCGTGATGAGCGAGGTCTCGAAGACCGCTCTCACCGTGAGCGTCCTGATTGCCGACAATCTGCCCTCCTACCACCGCGAGGTCGGCAAGTACCTGCGCATCGGCCCGTGGTGGCGCTGGGTCGGCCGCTGGACCGCCGAGGAGAACCGCCACGAAATCCTCATCCGCAACTACCTCATGGTCACCCGCGCGGTCGACCCCATCGAACTCGAGCGCATGCGCATGGCGCACATGACCGCCGGCTTCCGCCGTCCGGCCATGCACCTGCTCGACGTCCTCGCCACCTGCGCCTTCGAGGAGGCCGCCGCGGCGGTCCGGCACCGCAATACCGAGACCAAGGCCGACGATCCGATCGTCGCGCTCATCGCCGGCCGTCTCGCCGCCGACGACGAGTTGCAGGCCGTGTTCTTCGCGAACCTGGTCTCCGCCGCGCTCGAGCTGGCGCCGGATCAGGCCGTCCGGGCCATCGCGGACCGCGTCGCCGACTTCCACGTCCCGGTGGTGCGGCTGGCCGACGGCCGCAGCAGCGACGAGGTGCTCGCCGAAGCGGGCATCTACGACAAGGCCCGGGAACCCGAGCTGGTCTTCAAGCCACTCCTCGAAGAGTGGAAGATCTTCAGCCGCACCGACTTCGGCGAGGAAGGCGAGAAGGCGCGGGCCGAGCTCGCCCATCTTCGGTCCTGATCCGCGGCATGACGCAGGTGCCGGTGTGGGCGACGGTCCGCACCGGCACCTGTTCGATTTCGGAGGACCCCGGCGTGGTCAGCCCGGTAGCAGGGCGCGGAAGACGCCGACGGCGGTGCCGCGCAAGAAGTTCTCCCAGCTGAAATGATCGTGCCAGAGCACGATGCGGCCGCCGCGGAGTTCGAAGGTGCCGCAGACCCAGAAGGCGATCTCGATCGGGCCGACGCGCAGATAGTCGGTCCGCTCGGTGAGCACGATATTGTCGGCGGTGGCGGCGATGTGGTGCATATCGGCGCGGAAGCCGAAGCGGGGGTTGTTGAACTGCTTCAGGACCCAGCGGACGCGGTCCAGGCCGCGCACGTCGGGCAGCGAGGTGTTCTTCCAGACGATGCTCGGATCCGCGAGTTCGAGGGCTTCGTCGATGATCTTCATTTCCAGGGCGGCGAAGAATTCCCGGACCGTGGTGATCGCGTCCTGCTGCAACTCCGGTAAGTCGGACATGTTCCGACTGTAGGCCGAAAACAGGCTGACTACGGCGATTTTCGGGTCTCGATGAGGGCGCCGACGCCGTCGAGGATGCGATCTATGCCGTAGTGGAGGGCATTGTTGCGGCCGTTCTGGGGGGCGGTCGCTTGTTCGGCGAACACGGACAGGATGTGGGGGTAGCGGTCGGCGTGCGTGGCCAGGATGGCGCCGACCTCCTTGATGAGGCGGTCTTCGGCATCCTCGCCCGGCGTGGCCCCGACCTGCTGGACCAGCCCGCGGCCGTGGCCGATGAGCAGGACCACGGTGTCGAGGCGTTCGGCGGCGGTCAGGCCGCAGCCGTCCAGGGCGGCCAAGGCGGATTCCAGCCAGCTCATTTCATTGGGACCCATGGGTCGCGCGCCGGTGGAGAGTTCCAAGGTCCACGGGTGTGCCCAGGCGCGGTCGAAGAAGGTCTGCGTCCAGGAGCGTAGGTAGGCGCGCCAGGGTTCCTCACCGGTTTCGGCGGGGGTGGCCGCGGGGTCGGGGGCGGCGCCCAGAGCGGCCTCGAGCATGAGGGCATTGAGTTCGGATTTGCCGGGAACGTACCGGTAGAGGGCCATTTTGGCGCAGCCCAGGCGTTCGGCCAGGCGTTGCATGGACAGATTGGCCAGGCCTTCGGCATCGGCCAGGGCCACGGCCTCGGTGACGATGCGGTCCAGGGTGAGGGAGGGTTTGGGTCCGCGCTTGGGTCGCGTCGGGGCGCCCCACAGCAGTTCGAGCGTGGTCGGTGCCGGCATGGGCGTCATCCTTCCGGAAAAACACTTGCGGTGGAACTGCGTCCAGCATACGCTATTGATAAGCGTCCACTGGACGCAGTTAATGGAGGAGTAATCAGCTATGCGCAACACCACCGTTCTCATCTCCGGCGCCGGCGTCGCCGGACCGGCGCTGGCCTACTGGCTGCAGCGCTACGGGTTCGAGGTCACCGTCGTGGAGAAGGCGGCCATGCTGCGGGCCGGCGGGCAGGCCATCGACTTCACCGGGGCCACGCACATGACCGTGCTCGAGCGCATGGGAATGCTCGCGGACATCGAGGCGCGGCAGACTGGCAAGACCGATATGAGCCTCATCGATGCGAACGAGCGCGAATTGGCGCTCATATCGGGTGATTTCACCGGCGGGGACATCGAGATCCTGCGTGGCGACCTGGCCGACGTCATGTACAAGCACACCGCGGACAAGTGCGAGTACATCTTCGGCGACAGCATTTCCGCGCTCACCGAAACCGCGGACGGTGTGCACGTCGAATTCGAGAACACCCGGGCGCGGACATTCGATCTCGTCTTCGGGTGCGACGGAATCCATTCCCGGGTGCGCAAACTGGTTTTCGGGCCCGAGCGGGATTTCGTGCGGCACCGGGGTTACTACTACTGCATCGCGGGCGCCTCGCACTGGGAGGCGCAGGACGCTTCGCGTGAGCGCGCACATTCCTTCGGCTACAACGAGCCGGGGCGGCTGGCGGTTTCGGGCGGTTCCAAGGCGGGGCAGATGTATCTGTTCGCCTCACCCGAAATCGAATACTCGCGTGACGATGTGGCCGAGCAACAGCGGATCGTCGCCGAGAAGCTGGCCGGAATGGGCTGGCGTGTGCCGGAGATGCTGGCGGAACTGCCGACCCTGGACGGGTTCTATCTGGACTCGATCAGCAAAGTGACCATGAAGAGCTTCGTCAAGGGGCGCATCGCGCTGCTGGGCGATGCGGGATACGGCAATACGCTGGCCGGGTTCGGGACCGGGCTGGCGGTCGTCGGCGCATACGTGCTGGCGGGGGAGCTGGCGGCGGCCGATGGCGACTACCGGGCAGCCTTCGCCCGCTACGAGGAGATCATGAAGCGGTACCTGCGGATGGCCGACGGCGCCAATGCCGGACCGTTCCTGGCTCCGAAGACGAAACTCGGTATCCGGGCGCGCAATTGGTTCCTCGGGTCGCGGCTGTGGAAGCTGATGCTGAAGTACACCGATAGCGCCAAGAATGACATCGATCTGAAGAATTACCCCGAAATCGTTGCCGCGCTATGAAATGCACGCGTGTGCGGGTATGGCGCGCTGTGTCGCCATACCCGCGCCGACCGCGGATTTCAAAGGATGATTCCCAGGGCCTTCAGGAAGGCTTTCGCACCTACTCCGAAGAGGTCCACCAGGCCGTTGACGATTGCAGTCACCATTGTTCTTGTCCTTTCGTGTTCATCCGCGGATGCGGACACCCAGCTAATCGGAAGCAATGCGTGACGCGTTTCACACCGTTGGGAGAATTCGAAAAATCGGCCGCTGACCGCGAACCTATCGAGTCGTGGTCGGTGGAATCCCGCGCGGAGCCACGCCCGCGGAATTCACCAACCGGCTGCTCTCCTTCGAAACGAAGAACGAATCACCGGACTCCACATGTCCGCAGCTGATGCCGACCTCGCGCGAGACGCACTTGTAGCCGCCGATCTGCAGCGAGGAACCGTAGGGCAGGGCGGGCGCTTCGGCGCGACCGTAGAACAGCGGATCGGCGGTGCAGCCGAACTCGGCTCCGCTCTGCCCGATGCTGAAGGCGGGCATCGGCGGCTGCGAATGCTCCGGCTTCGCGCACGCCTGCTCGCCGGCCGGAATCGCCGCGAGCTTGCCCTGGCAGCCGATATCGATGGCGCTGTCGCCATTGGAGACCGGCTTGTCGAAGATCGCGCAGTGGATATTGCCGCTCGGCGTCTGGAAGAAGTACCCCTGCTGCCCGGCGATGCTCTCGCTCTGCCGGTACTCCGTCGGATCGGCCGCTTCGCCGCCGTCCAGTGCGACGGTGGTGCTCGTCGGCGGTGCGGTGGTGGTCGTGGCGGTGGCGGCGGGCGCGGCGGTGGCCGAGGTGGTTTCCGCATGGTCGCCGTGGTCACTGCCCGAGGAGCAGCCGGCGAGTAGCGCCATCAGAGTCGTCACCGCTGCGGCGGCAACCCGTGCGTTCACGTAATCCCCTTCGGAGACCGGTAATTCCGGCGTCGAACCGTTGTCGGGGAGGACGTTAGCCGACGGACTGCCGCCGCGCCGCGTCACGCCTTCTTGGCGTCCACGTTCGCCATGGACAGCACGTCCAGCCGGCGATCGAGTTCGGCCTCGGAGAGTTTGTCGCCGATCAGGCCGCGGTCGATGACCGTCTGCCGGATGGTCTTGTGCTCCTTGAGGGCTTCCTTGGCGACCGCGGCGGCCTCCTCGTAGCCGATGGCGGAGTTCAGCGGGGTCACGATGGACGGGCTGGACTCGGCGAGGCGGCGCAGGCGCTCCTCGTTCGCGACCAGGCCCACGACGCACTTGTCGGCGAACAGGCGAGAGACGTTGGCCAGCAGGCGGATCGATTCCAGCACATTGCGGGCCATCATCGGGATGTAGACGTTCAGCTCGAAGTGGCCGTTGCCGCCGCCCCAGGCGATGGCCGCGTCATTGCCGATGATCTGCGCGGCGACCTGGGTAACCGCCTCGGGCAGAACGGGATTCACCTTGCCGGGCATGATCGAGGAGCCCGGCTGCAGGTCCGGCAGCTGGAGTTCGCCCAGGCCGGTGAGCGGGCCCGAGCCCATCCAGCGAATATCGTTGGCGATCTTGGTGAGGCTGATGGCGACCGTGCGCAGCGCGCCGGAGACCTCCACCAGGCCGTCGCGGGCGGCCTGCGCCTCGAAGTGATCGCGGGCCTCGGACAGGGCGTCGATGCCGGTCGACTTCACCAGTGCCGCAACGACTTTGGTGCCGAATCCGTCGGGGGCGTTGAGGCCGGTGCCGACCGCGGTGCCGCCGATGGCCAGCTCGCCCAGCCGCGGCAGGGTGGCCAGCAGGCGTTCGATGCCGGCGCTCACCTGGCGGGTGTAGCCGCCGAACTCCTGGCCCAGGGTGACCGGGACGGCGTCCATCAGATGGGTGCGGCCGGACTTGACCACATCGCGCCACTGCTCGGACTTGTCCAGCAGCGCCAGCCGCAGGTGCTCGAGGGCGGGGACCAGGTCCTTGACCACGGCCTCGGTGGCGGCGAGATGGGTTGCGGTGGGGAAGGTGTCATTGGACGACTGCGACATGTTCACGTCGTCGTTGGGATGCACGGTCACGCCATTGCGGGCGGCGATGCTCGCGATCACCTCATTGGCGTTCATATTGGAACTGGTGCCCGAGCCGGTCTGGAAGACGTCGATCGGGAACTGGTCGTCGTGCGCACCGTCGGCGATCTCGGTGGCCGCGGCGATAATGGCGTCGGCCTTGGTCTCCTCCAGCAGGCCCAGGTCCCGGTTCACGCTCGCGCACGCGGCCTTCAGCAGGCCCAGCGCCCGGATCTGCGCGCGTTCCAGGCCGCGGCCGCTGATCGGGAAGTTCTCCACCGCTCGCTGGGTCTGCGCCCGCCACAACGCCTGCGCGGGTACGCGGACTTCGCCCATCGTGTCGTGCTCGATGCGAAACTGCTGCGTCTCCTCGGTCATGGAATCGACCATATGCCCGCACCGGGGTGAATGGGCTCGCACCCCCTGAGGGAATCCGCACATGCCGCGCCGGGAATACCGGCGGCGGCAGTGCGGTACTCCCGAGCGCTCGCGCTAGGACGAGAAGAACAGGCGGCCGACGCCGTGCTGCTTGTGGCGTCCGTGCCCGTACCCGTACTGCGGCTGGTGGTGCGGAGCCTGGTGCGGCGCGCCCCAGGCCGGTGCGCCGGGCGGTGGCGGGGGAGCCTGCTGGTATCCGGCCTCGAGCCGATTGATCGCCTCGAGCTCACCGTAATCCAGGAAAATCCCCCGGCAACCGCTGCACTGCTCGATGTGCACCCCCGCGCGGTTGTACGTATGCATAGGCGCATGACATTTCGGGCACTGCATTGAAATTCATCTCCCCGCTGTAAGGAATGTATGCGCAATTCACGATACGGCAGAGCGCATCCGGCGACACGAATCCAGCAGTGCCACATCCCATTCGTCCAGTTCACGGCTTTCCAAGCCCGCCTTTGCGACCGCTGACGCAGTGGCTTGGATGACTAGTGCCCGCGCGGGCACATCCAGCACCGGCCATGGATCGCCCTCCGGTACGGCAGGTCCGCCCGCCTGCCGATACGCAGTCAGAAACCGCTCCCACGCAACGGGATCCAAGATCGCCGCCGCGAAATAGCCGGCGAACCGCGCCAGATCCCACACCGGATCGCCAACCCCAAGATCATCGACATCGATGAGACGCCAAGGATTTTCACCCGCACCTGACAGCCGAACCAGCTGCCCGAGATGAAAATCCCCGTGCACCAGAGTTGCCTTCCCGCCCTCTCCCGCATAGGAACCGAGTTCCGGCACAGTGGCATACGCCTGCCACACAACCTCGGCAGCAGCCGAATCAGCAGCCTCCCCGGCCGCCCGCAACCGCTCCAGCGCCCGCCGCACTCGCGCCGGCCCGCCCGCCGCCGGGATATCGGGGCTCCTACCGCCGCCCTGGCTGCTCCGGCTGTTCGCTCCGTATCCCGCGCTGAGCGCCTGATCGCCAGGAGGTCGACTGCACGGCAGGTCAGGCGCGCGAGCCGTCGAATCCGAAACTGCTGCGGGCGAATCGGGGCGATTGGCTATCGACCGGCCGCCGCCCTGCGAGGCGGGGCCGGGGCGATCCGCTGCTTTCGCGAGCGGGCCGCCGGTCGCCGGGACGGAGTGGTCTGCCGCTGTGACCACGTCGCCCGCCTCGGTGGGAGCTCGAAGGTCGCCACGCAGGTCGGCTAGGGATATCTGATGAAGCCGGGCGAGCAGGGAGGCGGCGAGCTGCCAGGGGACGGCTTCGGGGTCGGCCGGATCGATGGACGCGCCGTACGGCCAGAGCGACAGCAGCCGACCGGCGCGGGGAACCAGCAGATCGCCGTCGAAAGGGATTGGGGGCACGAGAATTTCGTGCAGGAGGGGGTGGCTCGCGAGGTGCAGGCGGGTGGTGAGGGCGGCCGGGTCGGTGTCGGCGGGGTGGGATTTGACCACCAGGTGGCCGACGCGGACCACGAGGCCGTCGGGGCGGCCGGAGAGCACTTCGGGGTCTCCGGCCGCGCCTGCCTGCCGGGCCAATTCGGCCAGCAGGGCTATCGACTCATCGGGCGGCTGCCCGGGCACGGGGTGGTCGCTCAGGGCAGCGGCGGCGTCGCGTCCTCGTCGCCGATGAAGTCGACCGAGGAGTACTCGCGCAGCTTGGTGAGGCGGTGGTAGGCGTCGATCATGCGGACGGTGCCGGACTTGGCGCGCATGACGATGGACTGGGTGTAGGCGCCGCCGCCGTAGTAGCGCACGCCGCGCAGCAGATCGCCGTCGGTGACGCCGGTGGCCGAGAAGAACACGTCCTCACCGGAGACCAGGTCCTCGGTGGACAGGATGCGGTCCAGATCGTGGCCGGCGTCGATGGCCTTCTGGCGCTCGGCATCGTCCTTCGGGGCCAGCTTGCCCTGCAGCGCGCCGCCGAGGCAGCGCATGGCGGCCGCGGCGATAATGCCCTCGGGGGTGCCGCCGATGCCGATCAGCATGTCCACGCCGGACTCCGGGCGGGCACAGGCGATGGCGCCGGCCACGTCACCGTCGGAGATGAGGCGGATGCGGGCGCCCGCATCGCGGACCTCCTGCATGTGCTGGGCGTGGCGGGGGCGATCCAGGATGCAGACCGTGAGGTCGGAGATCGCGGAGTTCTTGGCCTTGGCGACCCGGCGTAGGTTCTCCGCGATCGGAGCGCCGAGATCGATGACATCGGCGGCGTCCGGGCCCACCGCGATCTTCTCCATGTAGAACACGGCCGACGGATCGAACATGGCGCCGCGTTCGGCGACCGCCAGCACGGAGATGGCCCCCGGCGAGCCCTTCGACATCAGGGTGGTGCCGTCGATCGGGTCGACCGCGAAGTCGAGTTCCGCGCCGGTGCCGTCGCCGACCAGCTCACCGTTGTAGAGCATGGGCGCCTCGTCCTTCTCGCCCTCGCCGATCACCACGATGCCGCGCATGGAGACCGTCGCCACCAGCTGCCGCATGGCGTCCACGGCCGCACCGTCGCCGCCCTCCTTGTCACCGCGGCCGACCCAGCGGCCCGCGGCCATGGCACCTGCCTCGGTGACCCGGACCAATTCCAGCGCGAGGTTGCGGTCCGGAGCCTCGCGGCGGCTGGATGCGGGCGTGGGGGTCATTACGGTGCCTCCTTGGTTGTCTACTGCTGCGTAAATTGTCGCATTAGGACTTCTTTACGTCTGCGGAGCCCTGAGTGCCCGGTCACGTAGGCCCCCCGTGGATACTGGGTGCGTGTCGTACCAAAAGCCGCGGATCCTGAACGACTGGAAGGACCTGCTCTGGTCTCTTCTGCCCCTGGTGCTGATCTGCCTGGTCATCGCCGGCGTGGCGAGTCAGTGCACGTTCACCGCGAATGGTCCGACGCAGGGCCAGATTCCGCATCTCGATGTGGACAAGGCGCTGGCCGACGACGCCAGGCTCATGCCGTTCCCGATTCGCAAACCGGCGCTGGCGGCGGACTGGAAGCCCAACTCCGGCAAGCGCGACACCATTACCGGCGCGGGCGGCGGTGAGGTGAGCACCGTCGGCTACATCACACCGCAGGGCAGCTATATGCAGCTCACCCAGACCAATGCCACCGAAGAGGCGCTGGCCAAGCAGATTACGGGCACGCGCTACGCCACCGGGGCCGAGCAGGTCGGCGATCGGAAATGGGTGGTCTACGCCGAACCCGGCACCGAACCGGCCTGGATCACCGACTTCGGCGACGTGCGCGTGCTGATCAAGGGCGCGGGCAATCCGAACGCCTTCAAGACGCTGGCCACGGCGGTGGGCAGCGCGCAACCGCTGCCCCGCTGACGTCGAGCCGAGGAAAGCCCGGGGATTGCACCGGTCGCGCGCGGCGACCAGGCTCCCCGGACCATGGATCAGATCATCAACTCGTTCTGCGCCCTGCTCTACATGCCGAAGGCCGGCTACGTCGACAGCTCCGGCGGGCCGAAGTGCACCAATCTGTCGTGAGCCGGTAGCTCAATCCTCGTGCGGGCGATGGGCGAGGGCGTCCTCCACGCGCTTGCGCGCCCCCGCGAGGTGCTCCTCGCAGCGATTGGCGAGGGCCTCGCCGCGCTCCCACAGGGCGAGCGAATCATCGAGGTCGAGGCCGCCCTGTTCGAGCATCTTGACCACATTGACGAGTTCGTCGCGGGCACGTTCGTAGCCGAAGGCGGCGATTTCGGCGAGGTCACCGTTGTTCATCGGATGCGGGCTCCTTCCGGGGGCCGAGGGATTGGGCGCCGAGGGCGGCGGCGGTGACCGCGCCGTCGGCTACGCGAATGCGGAGTTGGGTGCCGGGCGGGGAGTCCTCGATGGAGCGGACCACTTCGCGTTCGGCGCCGGTGACCCGTTGCACGACGGCATAACCGCGCGAGAGCGTGGCGGCGGGGCCGAGGGCGGAGAGCTTTTCGCGCAGGTGCCGGGTGGCGGTGGACTCGCGGGTGAGCTCGTGGTCGATGGCGCGGCGGGCGGCGGTGCGCAGGCGTTCGGCCTCGTCGTGGCGCTGCTCCAGCAGGCGCAGCGGATCGGCCAGCACCGGGCGGGAACGCAGTTGCCGCAGGGCGTTGGCCTCGCGATCGACCCAGCCGCGCAGAGCCGCGGCGGCCCGCGCGCGTAGCTCCTGCAGCAGTGCGGCCTCGGCGGCGGCATCGGGGACGACGCGCTTGGCGGCATCGGTGGGGGTGGCGGCGCGCAGGTCGGCCACATAGTCCGACAGCGGATTGTCCGGTTCGTGGCCGATGGCGCTGACAATCGGGGTCTTGGCGGAAACGATTGCCCGGCACAGGGTTTCATCCGAGAACGGCAGCAGGTCCTCGACGCTGCCGCCGCCGCGGGCCAGCACGATCACATCCACGTCCGGGTCGGCGTCGAGCGCGGCGATGGCCTCCAGGATCTGCGGCACCGCGGTCGGGCCCTGCACGGCGGTATTGCGGATCTCGAAGCGCACGGCGGGCCAGCGCTGGGTCGCCACCGTCACCACATCGTGTTCGGCGGCGCTGGCGCGACCGGTAATCAGGCCGATCTTGTTGGGCAGGAAGGGGATCGGCCGCTTGAGGCGCGGATCGAAGAGTCCTTCGGCGGCCAGCAGCGCCTTCAACCGCTCGATGCGGGCGAGGAGTTCACCGATGCCGACCGGGCGAATCTCGGTGATCCGCAAGGACACCGTGCCGCGCCCGGTGAAGAACTGAAGCTTGCCGTAGACCACGACCCGGCTGCCCTCCTGCAGCGGCACCGCCGAACTGCGCAGCAGATCGGGATCGCAGGTGACCGACAGCGACATGTCCGCGGCGGTATCGCGCAACACCAGGAAAGCCGTGCGGGTCCCGGGCCGCAGATTGATCTGCGTGATCTGCCCTTCCACCCACACCGCGCCCAGCCGGTCGATCCACTGCGCCACCTTCACCGCGATGGTGCGCACCGGCATCGGGTTCTCGGCGGTGCTCGGCTGCCTCTCGGTCTTCTCGGTGCTCACTGTCCCGCCTCTCCGCGACTTTGGCGCACGGCTCGGGTGCCGTAGACGGTCGGGCACGCGTGCCGGCGGTCGGGTGCCGAACCGATTGTGGACGTACCCGACGAGTTACCCGGCCCGTACGAAACCAGTTGTCGCCTTCGGAACCCACCGATGGTGGGGTCGGCAATGAGCGGGGTCGTTGGAGACATCCCCGAAAACAATAGGCGCCGACCGTCCGAGCACTGTGGCCTGGGCGGTCGGCGCGGTTCGCGCTCCAGTCACTTGGACTGCACGGTGGCGATGCGGTTGGTGAGCATGGTGACGAAGGGGGCGCGGTCGCGGGTGTTCAGCTCGTATTCGAGCAGGGCGGCCAGGTCGTCGACGGTGAGCTGGCGCAGGCGGGCGCGCAGCTGGGCCAGGGTCATATTGGTGTAGTCGTAGCGGGTGGCTACCTCGGGCGCGGCCGGTTCGGCCGGGGCGCTGCCATTGTGGCCATTGGTGGCGGCAATGGAAGCCGTTGCCGGCGCCGGGGTTTCGGCGGGCTCGGGCTCGGCGGCGGGTGCTTCGGGAGTGATGTCGGCAACCGGCTCGGGTGCGGCGGCGACCGGTTCGGTCACGGCCGGGGCCGGGGTTTCGGCGGGCGATTCGGCCGGGGTGTAGAGATCGAAACTGCTCTTGCGTACCGATTCGAAGCCGGCGCTCGGAGTTTGCTCGTCCTCGTCCTCATCGAAGGTCGCCCAGGCCGGCTGTTCTTCCGGCTGATTGAGTAAACGGTCGAAAACGGCATCGCCCTTGAGTGCGAGGCTGGTCACGAACTGCTGGAAGTGCATGGTGGTCTGCAACATCTGGCTGATCGCGGTGATCGGGAAATTGATTGCGGTGGTCGGTAGCCGGCGAGTTTCCTCGAGGGCATAGACAGCAGCCCCGGCGGCGACCCGGGCCAGGAACGGAGGTCGGAACATGGTCCTAGCCTGCCCGAAACGCCGTGTGATGCAAAGGTGAGAACTCACCGAATGTGATTTCGACGCCAACCTCCGGGCGAATGCGCGTCACCCGGCACACGTATTCTGTGGGCTATGTCCTCGGCTATCCCTTTGAACGTCGGAATCGTCCGGTCCACGTCGGATAATGCCGACGCGCCGAAACGAGTGCTGCTCGCCGAACCGCGCGGCTACTGCGCCGGTGTGGACCGGGCGGTGGAAACGGTGGAGAAGGCGCTCGAAAAGCACGGCGCTCCGCTCTACGTGCGCAAGGAAATCGTGCACAACCGGCACGTGGTGGAAACGCTGCGGGAGCGCGGCGTGATCTTCGTGGACGAAACCGACGAGGTGCCGCACGGCGCGGTCGTGGTGTTCTCCGCGCACGGCGTCTCGCCGATGGTGCACCAGAGCGCCGCCGAGCGGGAACTGCACACCATCGACGCCACCTGCCCGCTGGTGACCAAGGTGCACCAGGAGGCCAAGCGCTTCGCCCGCGACGATTTCGACATCCTGCTCATCGGCCATGAGGGCCACGAGGAGGTGGAGGGCACCGCCGGTGAGGCCCCCGACCACGTGCAGCTGGTCGACGGGCCCGACGCCGTGGACAACGTCACCGTGCGCGACGAGAACAAGGTGATCTGGCTCTCCCAGACCACGCTGTCGGTCGACGAGACCATGGAGACCGTGCAGCGGCTGCGGCAGAAGTTCCCCAAGCTGCAGGATCCGCCGAGCGACGACATCTGCTACGCCACCTCCAACCGCCAGACCGCGGTCAAGGCCATGGCGCCCGAATGCGATCTGGTGATCGTGGTCGGCTCGCGCAACTCCTCCAACTCGGTGCGGCTGGTCGAGGTCGCCCTGAGCGCCGGCGCGGGTGCGGCCCACCTGGTCGATTACGCCCGCGAATTGGACCTGGCCTGGCTGGAGGGCGTGCGCACCATCGGCGTCACCTCCGGTGCGTCGGTGCCGGAGATCCTGGTCGAGGGCGTACTCGAACTGCTGGCCGAGCACGGCTTCGGTGAGGTGCAGCCCGTGACCACCGCCAACGAGACCCTGGTATTCGCCCTGCCCCGCGAACTGCGCGCCGCCCGAAGCTGATTCACAGCGTCGAACGCTGACACAGACGCCCGGTGTGGATTCCACACCGGGCGTCTGCGTTTTCGATGGGTTCGGGGGCGAAGCCCCCGAGAGCCCCCGAGAGGTGGGGAAACCCTCAGCGCTCGATGCGGCCGGAATCGCGTTCGCGGTAGCGAACATTCGGACGCGGGTGCGGCGGTACGTCGTTATTGGGGTTGCGGCGGCGGCGGGCCTCGGGGGCCTGCGCGGCCGGGTTGGCCCCGGCGGCGCGGCGATCGGCCGGGGGCTTGCGGTCGGTGGCGGGCTGGCGGGCCGCGGCTTTGCGATCGGGGGTGGCGCGCCGATCGGCGGGGTTGCGCTTGCGCTCACCGGCTTGGCGCGCGGCGGCCGGGTTGGCTCCGGCGGGCTTGCGGCCCTGGCGGTCGGCGGGCTTGCCCACGCGGGGCGGACGGTCGGCGGTGCGACCGGCGGGGCGGCGGGAAGGGGCCGCGGCCGGTTCGGCGGCAATGCTGTCGTCGTGCTCCGGGTCCGAACGGAAGCGTCGTCTGGCGGGGTCCTTGGAGTCGGCCGGACGGGTGCGCTGGGCGCGCGCGGCGCGGGCGGGACGGGCGGTGCGGGTGCGGGGCTTGCGTAGCTCTCCGGATGAGCCGTCCTGTTCGCGGCGATGCAGATAGATCCGGACCGCGCCGATAATGAGCACCAGGACGGTGGCCAGGGCCATGGTGGGGAAGCGGTTCACCAGCGGGATGGCCAGATTCAGCAGGATGTTCTTCAGCTCGAGGCCGCCGGAGCTGCCGAGCATTTGCTGATAGGCCAGCGGCACCGAGACGAACAGCAGCAGCGGGGGCAGCACCATGGTGGTGAAAAGGCCCCTGTACCGGACGGCCAGTACGGCCAGGACGCAACCGAGCACATACAGCGCCGCGAACGTACCGGTCAGCTCGCTTCCGCCGCGAGCGTCAATGAAGAATCCGATGAAAGTGCAGGTCACCGCAATCAGCACCGCCGCACCGGCGGGCACGCCGGGGATGGACGGCACGATCGAACGGTGCGACGGGGGCACCTCGGCTCGCTCGCTTTGGGTTACTGCCACGTCAAGCACACTAAGGCATGAAGGTATTTCGCGAGGGAGGCGACATCACGCGGGTATCCCGGGCCGCCTCCTCAGCGCGGATCGGACTCGGCGAAACCGACGGCTCGCGGCCAGGAATCCACCCGGTGGATCTCGGGCACCGGGGCGTCCGCTATCTCCAGGTCGTGGAGTTTGCGGGCGGTCACCATGACGCGGGACTCCACCGAGGACACGGTGTGGTTGAAGGCGTCCACGGCCTTGCCGAGCTGAGCGCCGAGCCGGTCGAGATGGCGGCCGGTGGTGCCGAGGCGGGTGTAGAGCTCGCGGCCCAGCTGCTGGATGACGGCCATATCGGCGGTGAGGGCCTCCTGCCGCCAGCCCAGGGCGACGGTGCGCAGCAGCGCCATGAGGGTGGTGGGGGTCGCCAGCACCACATTCTTGGCAAAGGCGTATTCGAGCAGCCCGGAGTCGGTGCCGAGGGCGGCGTCCAGGAAGGGGTCGCCGGGGACGAACAGCACCACGAATTCGGGGGAGGGGTCGAAGGCGGCCCAATACTCCTTGGCGGCCAGTTGATCCACGTGATTGCGGAGGTGTTTGGCGTGCCGGGCCAGGTGGCCGTCGCGTTCGCGGGGTTCCTCGGTGGCGGCGGCGTCCAGGTAGGCGGTGCACGGGACCTTGGCGTCGACGACGATCTGCCGCCCGCCCGCCAGCCGCACCACGAGATCCGGGCGGACCACGCCGTCGGGTGCGCCGGGCGCCGCGCCGCGCCGGGTGACCTGGGTGTCGAAATCGCAGTGCCGGGTCATGCCCGCCAGTTCGACGACCCGCTCCAATTGGATCTCCCCCCAGCGGCCGCGCACCTGCGGGGCGCGCAGCGCGGCCACCAATTGCCCGGTCTGCGTGGACAGCTGGTGCGACATGCGCTGCATGCCCGCAACCTGTTCGCGCAGGCCGGAATACGCGTTGATGCGGTTGTGCTCGACCTCCTGGATGTGCCGGTTGAGGGTGCCGACCGCTTCGCGCAGCGGTTCCATCATCGCGCCGAGGGCGTGCGATTGCCGCCGCGCCGCATCCTCGCTCGCCGCGCCCAGCGACTGCCGCAGTAACCGCTCGTTATCGCGCATGGCGGCCAGCCGCGCCTCGGCCACGGCCGCGCGCTGACCCGCCCGCGCGGCATGACCCAGCCAGCCGAGGGCCAGCCCCGAGATGAACACCAACAGCAGCGCAAACAGCATCGGTGCGGTCATGGGTGCAGATAGTGCCCCATCACACCGACAAGTTGTGTCAATCGGGCAACCGCTCGGCATCTTCGGTCCGGAATGTGTGCTTGCCCGCAGCGATTCACGCTGCGGCTTCCCGTGATTCGCATCGCCGCCGACAGCGACACGCCAGCAAGGCATCGGCGCATTTCCGACGAACCGCCCAGGGCAGTGTGAATTTGTCGGACGGATCGCCTACGGTCTCGGGACATGCGCATCCTGCACACCTCCGACTGGCATATCGGGCGCACCTTCCATGGCGTCGATCTGCTGGCCGACCAGGAGTGTTCGCTGCGGGCCATCGCCGAGTTGGTGACCGCGGAGAAGGTGGATGCGGTGGTGCTGCCCGGGGACGTGTACGACCGGTCCATTCCGAGCGCGGATGCGATCGCGGTCTGCAATCGGGGTTTCGAGGCGATTCGCGCGGCGGGGGCAACCATCGTCGCAACCTCCGGCAACCATGATTCGCCGACGCGGCTGGGGGCGCTGGCGAGTTTCGCGGCGGCGGGCGGACTGCATCTGCGCTGCGCCATCGCGGATGTGGCCAAGCCGGTGCTGCTCTCGGACGGGCACGGCGAGGTGGCCTGCTACGGCATTCCGTATCTGGAGCCGGATATCACGCGCGCGGAACTGGGCGTGCCGCAGGCGCGTTCGCATGCCGAGATCCTGGACGCGGCCATGGGGTTGATTCGCGCCGATCTCGCCCGGCGGCCGGGCACGCGATCGGTGGTGCTGGCGCACGCCTTCGTGGTGGGCGGGGAGGCCACCGGGTCGGAGCGGTCGATCTCGGTGGGCGGGGTCGAGACCGTGCCGCTGGCCGCCTTCGACGGCATGGACTATGTGGCGCTCGGGCATCTGCATTCGCCGCAGACGCTGTCGGAGTCGGTGCGGTACTCCGGATCGCCGCTGCCGTACTCGTTCGGGGAGCGGTCGCATCGCAAGGCGGTGTGGATCGTGGAGCTGGACGGGAGCGGACTGTCGTCGGTGGAGCGGCGCGAGCTGCCGGTGGTGCGCGGGCTCAGCCAGCTCGACGGGACCCTCGACGAGCTGCTCGAGGCGCCCGAGTTCGCCGCGGCCGAGGATCATTACGTGTCGGCGACGCTCACCGACGGAGCGCGGCCGGTCGATGCGCTGCGCCGGCTGCGCCAGCGCTTCCCGCATGCCGTGCACGTGGAATGGGTTCGGCCCGAGGGCAATCCGGAACTGCGGTACCGGGAGCGGGTGCACGGGCGGCGCGATACCGAGATCGCGCAGAGCTTTCTCACCGATGTGCGGGGCGCGCCGACGGCCGGGGAGATGACCTGGCTCGAGCGCGCGCTGGCCGCGGCCGTCCGGGAGCAGGACGGGCCGGCGCGGGTTTCCGCCGGCGCCGCAGTGGAATCGGGCGAATCCGCCACCGAGCTATCCGCATGAGCGGTGTTCACCGCGACGCCTCGGCGTGTCCTGGGGGCGTGCGCGCGGCAAGAGTTGTTGGATGGTGTTCGGCGGAAGGGGGCGCGGCGTGCGGCTGCATCGACTGGAACTGACCGCCTTCGGCCCGTTCGCCGAGACCACGGTGGTGGATTTCGACGAGCTCGGGGCCGACGGCCTGTTCCTGCTGCACGGGCAGACCGGGGCGGGCAAGACCACCATCCTCGACGCCATCGCCTTCGCGCTCTACGGCAGCGTGCCCGGGGCGCGCGGGGAGAGCAAGCGCCTGCACTCCGATCACGCCGATGAGCAGACCCCGCCGCGCGTGTCGCTGGAGGCCACCATCGGCGGCCGCCGCCTGCGCCTGATCCGCACCCCGGAATTCCAGCGCCCGAGCAAGCGCGCCAAATCCGGCTGGGTCAAAGAGAACGCGTCCGCCACCCTGGAATGGCTCGACGGCCGCGGGCAGCACCTGTCCCGCATCCCCGATATCGGTGACGAGGTCATCCGCCTGCTCGGCATGAGCGCCGACCAGTTCTTCCAGGTCGTTCTCCTGCCCCAGGGCGATTTCGCCCGCTTCCTGCGCGCCGACAACGAGGACCGCGAGAAACTCCTCGAAAAGCTCTTCGACACCGAACGTTTCGGCACCGCTGAACAGTGGCTGCTCGACAAACGCCGTGCCTCCCACGCCGACCTGGAGTCCCGCAAGGACAGCATCGACCGCCTCATCGCCGGTGTGGCCCAGGAAGCCGGCCTCGCCGTCACCGAGACCGTCGGCATTGCCGAAGCGGTCGACTGGTCGCAAACCCTGCTCGCCACCGCCCGCACCGAGCTCGCCACCGCCACAACCGCACTCGAATCCCGCCAGGCCGAGGCCGCCACGGCCCTCGCCGCCGCCGAGGACCAGCGCCGCCTGCACGACCTGCACCGCCGCCTCGCGGCGGCGCGCGACCAATTGGCCGACCACGCCGCCACCGCGGACCGCCGCGCTGCGGTGCAGACCGAACTCGACCGCGCCCGCCGCGCCGAACCGGTCGCCGCCGCCCTGAAAGAGGCCCGCGCCGCCGCGGTAGCCCTCCGCCGCCGCGACGAGGCCGCCTCCCGTACCGCCGAACAGCTGGCCACCCGCCTGCTCGAGCCCGCCAGCGCCGAATTGCCCGGAACATTCTGGGCCGCAAGCGACCTGGCCTCCGGCGAACTCGCGGGCACCGACCTCGGAGACGAGCTGGAGGCGCTCGAGCCCCCGCCGGCCGAGCCGTCGCCGGCGAGGGAGGCTCGCGCGACTCCGCCCGGAGCCGGAGGGGCGTCCCTCTTCGGCGACGAGGCCGCACACGATGGAGAACTGCCGATCGGCGCGGTCGGCGGCCACGGTGGATCCGCCGACGATGGGCTGATCAGTGCCACCGGCGACCATGGCGCGCCGGCTGCGGATGCGCTGTTCGATATCGGCGGGGCCGAAGGTCCCGCGCGGGGGGTGTTGTCCGGCCCGAACGTGAGCGGCGCACCGGGATCGTTGCGTGCCGCGGATGCGCGCGGCAGTGCGCCGGCCGCCTCGGATCGGCTCGGCGCCTCGGAACATACGCGGGATGCGGAGCCGTCCGCTGGGCTGCATGCGGCCATCGAGCGGTGGACTGTGCAGCTGGGTGCGCTGGATGAGGTACGCGCGGACGCGGAGTCGGCCACGGTGCTGTCGGCGGAGCTGCGCAGGTTGCGGCAGGAACAGGCCGAATTGTCAGGGCGCGCCGAGAAATTGGCGCGGCAGCGGGACGAATTGCCCGAATCGATTGCCGGGGTGGAGGCGCGGCTGCGGGAAGCCACCGATGCGGCGGCCGGGTTGCCGGTGCTCGCGGCGGAGTGCGAGCGCTTGCGGACCGCTGCGCGGTCTGCGCTCGAACTGGATACGCGGCGAACGGAATTGGAGCAGGCGCGGGCAGCCTTCGAGGCGGCGCGGATGACGCACCTGGATGCCCGGGAGCACACGCTCGAACTGCGGGAGCGGCGGCTGGCGGGCATGGCCGCCGAGCTCGCGGGGGCACTGGTGGCGGGTGTGCCCTGCACGGTGTGCGGTTCTCCGGAGCATCCGGCACCGGCGAAGGCTTCCGGCGCGGCGGTGTCCACAGCCGCCGAGGAGAAGGCGGCCGCCGCCGAGCGTGCGGCCGAGACCGCTAGGGAGAAGGCCGGAACGCGGGTCACCGACCTGGAACGTGCCATCGAACTGCTCGTCGAACGCGGCGGCGACGCCGACCGTGCACAGCTGGCCGCCGATCTGCAGGCCGCGACCGAACGCCATGAGCAGTCCCGCCGATCCGCCACCGCCGTGGACGCGCTGACCGCCGAACTCGCCCGCCTGCGTGCCGACGAGACACGCCTGCACAATGAGCTTCGCGACTGTGAAAGCCGCAGCAGCGCGACGACGGAACGGATCATCGCCGCCGACCGCCGGCTGGCCGAGCTCACCGAGCGGTTGCAGACCGCGGCGGGGACCGACGGCACCGTCGAGCGCCGCCACGCCCGGCTGCGCTCGCTGATCGCGGACGCCACCGAGCTGCGCACCGCCCGCACCGATGCCGCGACCGCTCGCGACCACGTGGCCACCGCCGCCCTTCGGGTCGAAACCCTCTCTCGCGAAGCCGGTTTGGTCGACTCCGCGCTGCCGGTCCTGCGCGCCGACGGCACCGGCCCCGACTACGCCGTGCTCGCCGACTATGCCCGCATCGTCGATGCCGCCTCCCGCACGCCGCAGCAGCAGGCGGACCTGGAAGACGAACTGGTCACGGCCGACCGCACCCGCGCGCACGCCGAAGCAGTGCTGGCCGAACCCGACGTCCGGGCCGCGGCAGCACGCGCACCCGGCGATCTCGGCCAGCTGGAATCAGCTGTGGCACAGGCACAATCGCTCCTCAACGCGGCCGTAGCCGCCCACGCCGGGGCAACCCGTCGCGTGGAGCAACTGGAGAACCTGTGCGGCCAGCTCTGGGCCGCGGTCGACCGCATCGCCCCCCTGCTGCGCGCCCATGACGAACTGGCCCGACTCGCCGATGTCGTGGCGGGTCGCGGTGAGAACAACCGCAAAATGTCCCTGCGCTCCTACGTGCTGGCCGCCCGCCTGGAAGAGGTGGCCCTGGCGGGCTCCGTGCGCCTGCGCCGCATGTCCGGCGGCCGCTACGAACTCGTCCACTCCGACGCGGCGGGCCGCTACGGCCGTCGCGGCGGCCTCGGCCTCGACATCCGCGACGACTACACCGGCGCGATCCGCCCCGCCAAAACCCTCTCCGGCGGCGAAACCTTCATGGCCTCACTGGCTTTGGCGCTCGGCCTGGCCGACGTGGTCGCCGCCGAATCCGGCGGCCTCGTCCTCGACACCCTCTTCATCGACGAGGGCTTCGGCTCCCTCGACGCCGACACCCTCGACGCCGTCATGGGCGTCCTGGACGAACTCCGCTCCGGCGGCCGCGTAGTAGGCGTAGTCAGCCACGTCGACGAAATGCGCCAGCGCATCCCCAGCCGTCTCCACGTAATCCGCACCCGCACCGGCTCCCACCTCGAGACCACGGTCGCCTGAGCGTCGTCCGCCGACACCCTGACTAGAACGCGTTCCTGTTATGGTCGGGCCAGTGTTGCACGCGCGTGTTCGGCGCGCCCGGAAACCCTAGGGAGGGAACCTCCATGCCGTTCGTGACCACCAGTGACGGAGCCGAGATCCACTATCTGGACACCGGCGGCGACGGACCCGCCGTCCTGCTGGTCCACGACATTCTCCTCGACGCCACCCAGTGGCGGCCACAGCTGGAATCACTGGCTCCCGACTATCGGGTCATCGCCGTCGACACCCGCGGCCATGGCGAAACCTCCGATCCCGGTACACCATTCGACTATTCTCGCCTGGCCCGCGACTGCTGGGCCGTGGCCGACGAGCTCGGGCTCGAGAAGATCGTTCTGGGCGGACTGTTCCACGGCGGTATCGTCGCCCTCTGGGCGGCCTGGCTCGCCCCCGCTCGGGTTCGCGGCCTCGTTCTCATCGGCACTCGCGCCGACGCCTACGGTCCCGAGGAATACGCCGGATACAAGTCGATCCTGCTGAAGCAGTGGGTCCTCGGCTCTCAGCCGCTCGACGAGATAACCCGCATGATCGCGGCGCAGATGATCGGCGGTGACAACGAGCGCCATCGCCACTACTGGCTGGAAAAGTGGGCCGCTTCGGATCGCCTGCGCCTCGAGCAGGCCATCATCGCCCTGCTCGAACGCGAGGGCATCGAGGACAAGATCCACGAAATCACCGCTCCCGCACTGCTTCTGCACGGCGCGGGCGATGTGGTCTACACCGGCTACCGCATGCGGGCGCTGGCCGGGCAATTGGGCGGACCGACCCGCGTCGAATCCATCGACGCCGACAGCGCCACCCACGCCGTCACCTGGACCCACCCGGAGATCACCGACCCCCTGATCCGGGAATTCCTCGACACTCTCTAGCCGGGGATTGCGAGGTTCAGCACCAATTCGCTGTCCTCCACCCGCATATCCACCAGGCGCAGTAGCGTTTCCGCGCCAGCACCGTCGTCCCCACCGTATGGGTCCCACACCCGCCGGTGGGGATCGGGACGGCGCTCGTACACCACATTTGAACTCCACCAGTGCCGGAATGTCGCGTACGGCCGCAGGGTTGCGAGGATCTCCTCCGCCACGCGGTGATGCCTGGGGACGGCGGCGTAGTGCCGGAATCGTCCCACCGCCATTTCCGCCTCCCACTCCCAATTGGGCGTGACCCGCTTGGCTACCGGATCGGCGAACAACCACATCAGCAGGCTCGGGGCGGTACTCAGACCGGGCCAGGTCCGCCGGAACGCGTCATTGGACGCGACGACGCGCCAATGCTTCCAGAATGCCGCCGGATGCTCGATGGCCGACAACACCGCCGTCAGGTGCGCATCGGACAGGTCCTCGCCCGCCATCGGCAGCGTGCTCTCCGCCAGCAGATACAGGTGCCGCCGTTCACTTTCGGTCAACCGCAGCAACTCTGCCAGCTTCGCCAGGATCTTCTCCGAAGGCACCTTGCTGTTCTGCTCGATCGCGGCCAGATAGCCGGGTGCGCACGGGATGCGTTCGGCCAGCTCCTGCTGGGTGCGCCAGCCGGCGCGCGGCCGTCGTGTCCGCACGAAATCGCCCAGCGTCGGAATCGAGACCTCGTCCGCGCCCATCACCTGAAGCCCACGCATCTGCGCACCGTATCAGCCTCGTGCACAGTCTGTTTCAACTCGGAGCGACCGATCGCGTGGCGACCGCACCTGACTGGAAGTAGTGCCCGGCGCCGCCCCATCTCACCCGGGGTAGCGGATGATCTTGCGGCGGTTCGGGCCACGTTGCTTGTATGTGAGAACACATCATTTCGGCATCGGCGCAACCCTTTCCGTGCGCCGGTGGCGGTGGTGTGAGGAGGGGAACCTTCGGGGGTGGACCCAGTCAACGGTGACTGGATCCACCGCCGGGCGTCATGGTTTCCCGGCCGCGCGCAAGAGTCGCAGCTGGCCGATTTCGCTGGCGTTCTTCATCAGTTCGGCGTTCACCCAGGCGAGGGTGTGGGCGACGGTCATCTCGGGGTCGTCCGGCCAGGGGAAAGGGGCGGGGGCGTCGAGGGTGGTGTCGTCGAGCTGGTCCAGCAGTTGTGTCCAGTCCTTGTGCAGGCCGTGCAGCCAATCGATAGCGGAATCGGGACCCGGCCAGGTGGTTTCGGTGCGGTCGCGTGGGGTGCGGCCGTGCAAGTGGTCGAGGGTGACGCTCCACCACCATCCGATATGCCAGCTGATCCAGCCGATGGTGGGTACCGGGATCGGGTCCGGCTCGGTGTCGGCCCAGTCCGGAGCCCAGTCGCCGGCCGGGTTCCGGTGCATTGTCCAGTGCAAAGCCGAAGGCTCCCAGAGGAAGTCGTCGAGGTGCAGGCGCTCCAGGTGGTACTCGAACAGCGACCAGACCAGATCGAACTGCCAGCGCAGCAGTGCGCTTCGTGAGGCAACCATGGGTCGCATCCTGGTGTGCGCGCCTGAGTGGGACAAACGATTTACCGTCCGACACGTTCGAATCGGCGACGGCTAGCGGCCCTCGAGTGCGGTCCGCAGCTCGTCGTAGGTTGATGCCAGCGTGTGCAGTGTGTCGGCCGCGCCGGCATCGTCGCCGACGACCAGGGCGTACTGGAGGGAGCCGACGAGGCGGGCCTGTTCGGTGGCGATGGTTGCCGCGGCGGTGTGGCCCACCGAGTGCAGGCAGGTGGCCGCGTCGGCGAGCCGCCGGGTGCCGACTCGGACGGCGAAGTGAACGAGATGCTCGCGCAACTGCTGATCGCAACCGGATCCCACCCGCGCCGCGAGCGCCCGCGCGGCGTCTCCGTTGCCGAGGCTGCCCGGCAGCAGATCGGTGACGTCCTTGCCGCTGAGCCGGTCGATCGCGCGGGGGAGCGCGCCGACGACGGCTGCTTTCGGGTCCACCGGGGTGTGGCGAACGAAGTTGGTGCGCAGGGTGAACGGCCGGCCGTAGTCGAGCGTGTCGGCCTGCCACGCGGCGGTGAACTCGCTCACCGGAATACGCGCATACGGATACCCCTGCGGATCGTGGACTGTCACCCATTCGGCGTCCAGCGCGAGCACGATGAGAAAGTGATCGGCGCCGATCGGCCCCGTCATCCCCGGCTGATACCGCAGCTGTCCCATCTCGAGAGGCCCGACCATGACCGGCCCCTCGGCCACCGCCGATCGGAGCCGCTCGAGCGCACCGCGGGCATCCTCATCACTACTGGTCGTCGCGGTCCACCCGAGCAACTCCAGCGCCTCGCCGATCCCGATATCCGGATTCCACCCGAACGCATCAAAGAACGGCAGCTCGCCATTTGGCAATTGCATGCCGAACGGACTGCCGGTCACCGTCTCGATAACCGCCACATCGGGCGCGTCCGCGCCGAACATCATCGCCAGGCAATTGGCATAGCAGTACGGCCCGGAACCGCGGTAGGAAATGTCTCTCACCCCACCAGCCTGGCATTTTTCCCGGGAAAACGCACAAATCAATTGGGCGACAGGAATTTTGAATTCCTGAAATCGCATTGCCGCAGCGTGCGGAGGATCACGGGCGCGTGTTCGCTGTGTTCGACACGACCGATGTGAGCGCCCTCGCAATGGCTCGAGCACGGGCGCGGGGGCGATAGCGTCGAATCCGTTGCGCGTGATCCCTAGGTGAAGGTTGGTTGCGGTGGGTGCTGGGCGGGCTGTGGTGACGGTTGCTGTCGGAGCGATGGTGCTCGGTGTCGGGGCGGGTCCCGCCCGGGCCGATGAAGCGCATGTCGACGGTCCGCTCGGCAGTTGTGAGCAGTTGGCGCTGCCCGGACCGGTCGGGCCGCCTTTGTCGACGTACTCGGCGCCGAATCCGGGTGCGGGGCTGATGTCGCTCGCTGTGGCGGAGCCGGAAGTGCAGCAGCGGTTGCCGAAACAGGTCGATCTGCGGTCCGAGCGCACCGGTTTCAATGACCAGTGGTCCTTCGCCGCGGACGGTGGGCAGTTGTATGTCGCCGCACCCGACGGTGATTCGACCTGGCATCGCGCGTGGCTGCCCACCTGCCTGCGCGGCGTCGTCGACACCATCTCCGTCGACGGCAATATGCTCATGGCGACCGACCGCACCGGCCGCCTGTACACCATGGCCAATGCCGCCCACGGCCCCGACACCTGGGCGTGGACCTCCCGCTTCGGCGCACCGCTCTGGTTCAGCCCGTTCGGCCAGCGGATCCGCGCCAGCTCCCCCGCCTGGAGCCTGTCCTGGCTGGACAACCGGATTCCGTCCCTGATCCCCGCCAACAGCCCGGGTTTCTGGGACCAGAACGGCTTCTGGTTCGATTCGGCCGGCAACCGCCAGCCCGTCGGCGGCGCGGGCGTCACCACCGCCTATGTGCTGAGCCCGCAAGGCAATCGGATCACCATCCTGGACCCGTGGCTCCCCGGCGGCGACCTCGCCGCCCCCGACGACTACTCCTACGAACTCGCCACTCCCGAACACGGCCGCTTCGAAGCCGTCAACCTCAGCGCCGCCGGCTCCACCACCTTCCTCATCAACAAATACGGCGACATGTACACCCGCCTCTGGGATTTCGACATCTCCGGCGCCGACTCGGTCTTCTTCCGCTACAGCTACCGCGACCAATCCGGAAAGCCCGCCGCCCCCAACGTAAATCTGGCCGTCGTCGACAATTTCACCAACCAGAACTACGCCGCCTACCAACTCCCCGCCCCGAATTGGCTGCGCCAGCCCAAAATCCCCGGCGAAATAACCTCCGCCATCAGCATCCACCAAACCGGTGGCGACTCCACCGACCGCGAACTCCGCGTCGAAGGCCGCAATGCCGCCCGAACCGGCTACTGGCACAAACCGATCGACCCCACCGCCGCCTGGCGGTTCACCCCCACCGACCACCCCCTCTCGGCCCCCGCCCTCGACAACCGCCCCGGCGACCACACCGCCGAAACCCTGGCCGCCCCAACAGGACTCAACTATGCATACACAGACCCCTCCGGCTGGACCCTCGAAACCCGCGACTTCGACTACGCCGCCTCCCCCGCCCCTCTCCGCCTCTGCGCCGAAAACGCCTGCCTGGACCTGAATCTGGAGCTGGTCGACGGCCTACGCTCCTTCCGCACCCCCGACGGCCTCACAGCCCCGCGCACCTACACCGGCGCGATCACCATCCCCCAAGAAACCCTGGACAGCCTGGCGACCGCTCCCGCCCCTCTCGTCCGAGCGATCCAGCTGCTCACCGACACCACCCCGCTCCGCGAAATCACCGCCACCGCCTCTCTGGGTGACCTCACCATCCACCTCCCCACCGGCCCCCTCGCTCTCCGCCGCCAACCCTGATCCGACCTGGCCATTTGCCGCCGGTCGTTGCCGGTGCGGTGCAGGCGTGCTTCAATATAAGTAAAAACTTATTTAAGGAGGATGAGATGGCGGTCGTTATCGAGCCTGCTGAGGCTGCCGGGCTGGTGGTTCGGGAGGTGCGGACCGGGGTTCGGGATGGGGTGGCTACGCGGATTGCGGTGGCTCGGCGGAGTTATGCGACGGATCGGGCGGATCTGTGGGATGCGCTGACCGATGCGGAGCGGATTCCGCGGTGGTTTCTGCCGGTGAGTGGGGAGTTGAAGGTGGGTGGGCGGTATCAGTTGGAGGGGAACGCGGGTGGGGTGGTGGAGGAGTGTGAGGCGCCGGAGCGGTTCGCGCTCACATGGGAGATGGGGGAACAGATTTCGTGGGTGTCGGTGACACTCAGGGCGGAAGGGGAGGGGACGCAGCTGGAGTTGGTGCACGAGGCGCATGTGGATCCGGCGTTCGCGGAGCAGTTCGGGCCGGGGGCGGTCGGGGTGGGGTGGGATCTGGCGCTGGCGGTGGGGCTCGGCGTGCATATCGAGACCGGGGCGGCGGTGGATCCGGCGGAGGGGATGGCGTTTCCGCTGACGCCGGCGGGGAAGGAGTTCGTGCGGCTGGCCGCGCTGGGGTGGGCGGAGGCGGCCATTCGGGATGGGGACGAGCCGGAGGCGGCGCGGGCGGCCGCGGAGCGGACGGTGCGGTTCTACACCGTGGAGCCCGAGGACGGTTCGGCCTGCTGATGGGGTCCGGTCCGGAGAAGATCTTCGAGGCGTTGGGCGATCCCGTTCGCCGGTACGTGCTCGAACTGCTGGTCGGCGAGGAACAGCCGGCCAGTGCGATTGTCGCTGCGGTGCAGGGGCATACGCGGATTTCCCAGCCCGGCGTTTCCCAGCATTTGAAGGTGCTGCGGGACGCCGGGCTGGTGAGCGTGCGCGCGGAGGGGACGCGCCGGTTCTATGCGCTCGACGCCGCGAGCCTGGCGGCGGCGCAGGCGTGGCTGGCGCACCTGACCGACCCGCTGCACCGGTTCGCACAGCCGCTGGACGCGCTCGCCACCGAGGTCGCCCGCGGCAAGCGCGCACGGCGTGCGGCCGAATCGGATGCGGCCGAGGCGGACCGGCGTGCGATCGAGCCCGATCCTCGTGCGGCCGAACCGGGTCGGCGGACAGCCGAGCCCGGTCCGGTGGCCGACGAACCGGGCAAGGATGTCCGGCCCGCGTGAACGCCTAGTCGCCGGTGGTGTCCTCGTGGTCGAGCAGCCAGCGCTTGATCGGCAGGCCCCAGCGGAAGCCGCCGAGGGATCCGTCGGTGCGGATGACGCGGTGGCAGGGGACGAACAGGGCCGCCGCATTGCGGGCGCAGGCATTGGCCGCGGCGCGGGTGGCGGCGGGGCGGCCCGAGACGATGGCGAAATCGGTGTAGGTGACCGGCTCGCCGGCCGGGATCTTGCGCAGCACCTCCCAGGCGTGGACCAGGAAGGGGCCGGAAACCTGGCGTACCGCAATCGAATCAATGGCCAGGATGTCACCGGCGTGGTAGTCCTCGATGGCCTTCGACACCACGCCCAGCGAATCCCGTTGGCGCAGTTCGGCAGGACGCAGGGTGGGATGGATCAGGCCGCGCAGATTCTCGGCGTCGGCGGTCCAGCCGGAGGCCAGGACCGCGCCGTCGCGGTCGACCAGGGCGGTGAACGGGCCGGCGGGGGTGGACAGGGTGGCGTAATCGGCGGTCATGGTCGCCTTTCGGGTTGTCGCGATGCGGGAGGCGGCGCTGCCTGCGGTGGTGAGTTCGGTTGGCGCGGTGGCGATCACAGCGGGGTCCTCGCTGTGCGGCCGGTGGTGACGCCAGTGCCGGCCGGGCCCGGATTTGCCAGGGCGTGCTTCCACAGGTGCATGGTCAGATAGGACCGCCAGGGGGCGAAGCGGGCGGTCTCGGTCAGGTCGATGCCGAGCAGGGCCGCGCCGCGGCGAACCACCAGATCGGTGTGCAGCAGGGTGTCGGGATCGGCCAGCAGGCGCATGGTCACGTAGTCGGCGGTCCACGGGCCGACGCCGTCCAGCGCCAGCAGATCGCGGCGCAGGTCGGCGGCGGTGCGGCCGGCGTGCAGGACGAGATCGCCGGTGGCGATGGCGCGTGCCGCGGCGACAATGGCCTCGGTGCGGCGGATCGGTCCGCTGAGCACCTCGGCGCCGCGTTCGGCAATGGTTTCGGGGGTGGGGAACAGGTGCGGGACCGGGCCCGGGATGGCTTCGCCGAGCGCCTGCACCAGCCGGGAGGTGTGCGTATTGGCGGCCGCGACCGAGATCTGCTGACCGATCATGGTGCGCAGCAACAGTTCCGGGCCGTCCAGGCAGCCGGGCACCCGGATGCCGGACGGCAGGATGGTGCCGGGACCCGCCGGTCCCAGCGCGGCGCCGTCGCGGGCGGGGCCGGAGCCGTTGCCGGACGGGTTCAGCGCCGCACCGGCCATTCCGGCCGCCAGCGCCTCGTCGATGCCGACGGGATCGGCATCCAGGTCGAGGAAATGCCGCAGTCGCGCGACAGTCGGTGCGAGATCCCGCATATCGTGCAGCGAGAGTGTGGCGCGCACATGGCCCGGCTGAACCGATAGTCGAATCGTGGTGTGGCCGTGCGGGGTTCGCAGGCTCCGGGTGAACACCCCGTCCTCCCACAGCTCCAGCCCGGGCGCCGTGTGCGAGGCGAGGAACCATTCCAGCCAGGACTTGTCCATCGGCTCGCGGTATGGAAGCCGCAGTGTCAGAAGACCATTGGTGGAAGGCAGGGTATCGCCGTTGCGGCGCCGCGATTCCTCGCGCAGCGTCGTCGGGCTGACCGCGAAGACCTCGCGCACCGTGTCGTTGAACTGCCGGATGCTGGCGAAGCCGGCGGCGAACGCGATATCCGACATGGGCAGCCGGGTGGTCTGGATGAGCAGCCGCGCGGTATGGGCGCGGTGGGCGCGGGCCAGGGCCAGCGGCCCGGCGCCCAGTTCGCTGGTCAGCACGCGGGTCAGTTGTCGTTGGGAGTAGCCGAGGGTATCGGCCAGGGCGGGCACGCCGCCGCGTTCGATGACGCCGTCGGCGATCAGGCGCATGGCCCGGGCGGCCAGGTCGGCGCGGGTGTTCCAGAGAGGGGAGCCGGGAGCCGCATCGGGCAGGCAGCGGCGGCAGGCGCGGAAGCCCGATTGCTGGGCCGCCGCGGCGGTAGGTAGGAAGGTGACATTGACGCGTTTCGGCGTGATCGCCGGACACGAAGGGCGGCAATAGATTCCGGTTGTGCGCACCGCGGTGAAGAATTGCCCGTCGAACCGGGCATCCCGGGTTGCCACGGCGCGGTAGCAACTCTCGAAATCCAGATCGTTCGCACTCACATAGACCACCATCGCAGTCGGCGGCCCTCCGTGCTAGCGGAAATCCGCCATCACAACCAGCGGAAAACAGACAATCGCGCTCAACAGCAGCGATTGGCCGGATTGCGGTCGGCGGCATCGTGCCGCTGCCGCCAGTATTCGCCCTCGCTCGGCAGCTCCCGCTCCGGATGATGCAGCCGCTGATGCTGCACGTAGCGCCGGTAGTCGTTGCCGCCCAGGATCGAGTTGAACCACCAGAGGAGGGCGCGCACGGCCCGGATGATGGCGCGCCCCGCCGACCGCAGGGGTGTCGCGGTCGGCGGGGCGGTCTGTTCGGTCATCACTGGCTATTGAACTACTTCTTCGTCAGGACGACATCGGCATCCGGCTCATTGCCGCCGCCGTGCCCGCCGCCGTGTCCGGCGGCGCCGGGCGCGCGCACCTTGCCCGAGGCGATGAGCTCGTCCCATTCCTTCTGGATGTCCTTCTCCGCCTTGGTGGCGAGGAAGGAGCTCGGGCCGAAGATCTTCGACGGCTCCTCCGGCGATTCGGTGGTCTCACTGCCGCCCCGGCGGAAGGCGTTCACGCACACCACCACGCCGACGATGGCCACCACCAGCACCAGCACCGCGAAGATGATCGACAGCGTGCCCTGGATGAAGGTGTTGCGGACGATCTTCTCCAGGTCGCCGATGGCCTTGTCCAGTGCGGCCGGATCCTTCACACCGGTGGGCAGCTGCCCGGCGTCGCGGGCGGCCTCATAGGCGGCCAGCTTGTCCTTGTTCTTGAAGTGCGAGGTCCAGTAGCCGATCTTCACGTCACCGGAGAAGATCTTCTGCCAGGACGCCGTCATGGTCACCGTGAGATCCCAGAACAGCGGCAGCGCCGGAATCCAGGCCCACTTGTACAGGCCCTTCTTCACCACGATCACCAGCACCACGGTCAGCGCGACCGCGGCCAGCAGCTGGTTGGAGATGCCGAACAGCGGATACAGCGTGTAGATGCCGCCCAGCGGATCGGTGACGCCCATCAGCAGCACCGAACCCCAGGCCGCCACCACGATGCCCGAGCACAGCCAGGCGCCGGGTCGCCACGAGGCGTCCTTGAACTTGGCGAACGGGCCGCCCAGATTGCCCAGCGAATCCGACACCATGAAGCGCGCGACACGGGTGCCGGCGTCGATGGTGGTGAGGATGAACAGCGCCTCGAACATGATCGCGAAGTGATACCAGAACGCCTTCATGCTTGCGCCGCCGAGGAACTCGCTCAGCACCTGCGACATGCCGACCGCGAGCGTGGGCGCGCCGCCGGTGAGGGAGACGATCTTCTTCTCGCCGATCTCGGCCGCGGCCTGATTCAGCTGGTCGGCGGTGATCGGCTCACCTTTGAGGCCCAGGCTGTTCACATAGGTGACCGCGCCGTCCACGGTATTGCCGGTGAGCGCGCCGCTGGCGTTCATGGAGAAGTACAGGTGCTGGTCGATGATGCTCGCGGTGACCATGGCCATGACCGCCACGAACGACTCCATGAGCATGCCGCCGTAGCCGATCATGCGGGCCTGCGACTGCTTCTCCAGCAGCTTCGGGGTGGTGCCCGAGGACACCAGCGAGTGGAAGCCCGACAGCGCGCCACACGCGATGGTGATGAACAGGAACGGGAACAGGCTGCCCGCGAACGCCGGGCCGCTGCTGTTGGACGCGAACTGCGATACCGCGGGGGCCTGCAGCACCGGCATGGTGATGAGAATGCCCACCGCCAGCAGCACGATGGTGCCGATCTTCATGAAGGTCGACAGGTAGTCGCGCGGGGCGAGCAGCAGCCACACCGGCAGCACCGAGGCGATGAAGCCGTAGGCGATGAGCAGCCACGCGATGGTGGTGCCCGACAGCGTGAACCAGTCCTGGCCCCAACCGGATTCGGCCACCCAGTTGCCGGAGACAATGGCCAGCAGCAGCAGCGCGAAACCGATGATCGACACCTCGCCGACCTTGCCCGGTCGGATGAAGCGCAGGTAGACGCCCATGAACAGGGCGATCGGAATGGTCATGGCAATGGAGAACACGCCCCACGGGCTGCCGCCCTCGAGCAGGCCGGTGGCGGGGTTCTTGGTGGCCGCCAGCGCGTTCACGACGACGATGCCGAGCACCGCCAGCAGGATCATCATGATGACCAGGACCGCGACGATGGCGGCGATACCGCCGACCACGCCCAGTTCGTCCCGCGCCATCTGGCCGAGCGAGCGGCCGCGGCGCTTGGACGAGGCCCACAGCACCAGGTAGTCCTGCACCGCGCCGGCGAATACCACGCCGAGGATGATCCAGATGGTGCCGGGCAGATAGCCCATCTGCGCGGCGAGCACGGGGCCGACCAGCGGGCCCGCGCCGGCAATGGCGGCGAAGTGGTGGCCGAACAGGACTCGCCGGTCCATCGGCATGTAGTCCTTGCCGTTCTCCATGGCCTCGGCCGGAGTGGCGACGTCGTCGCGCGGCTTGGTGATCTTCCATTGGATGAGCCGGGCGTAGAACTGATACGCCAGCACGTAGGTGGCGACGGCCGCGACCACGATCCACACCGCGTTCACTTCCTCGCCGCGGACGAACGCGAGGATGGACCACGCGATCGCGCCGACAATGGCGATGACGAGGAAGATGCCCTTCTTGGCGGGCGTCATGGGCGTCCGGTCCACGACGCCCACCGGAGGTAGGTTCGGGTCCGTCCGGAGATACTCGATGGTCGCCATGCGACAACTCTCCCTGCGGTACAGCGGTTCTGACTGGATTGAACGTAGCGGAACCGAAACGGGCTCGAGCCGGCTTTGGCCCAGTCGTATCCAAGGTTCCGTACCGCTGGGTATGGGTGACCCGGCGTTCTCACGACCGGGCGGCGAGGGTGGTGCGGTCCGGCCATGTGCTGGCGAGTCCGCGTGTTTTCCGCTTGTCGCTGGTAGCCATGCGTATGCTGCCATGCTGGTTCGAGACCTGCGTCACAGGGGTCCCGCATATCGAGTCATGCAGTCCACATGCTGAAACTCAGAGGAGACCGCTATGAACCGCCCGCCGCGTGGCCGCTAGGGCGCGCTTCGACCGGCGCACGGCGCTGCGCGCGGCCGCGGTACTGCCGCTCGCCGCCGCCGCGGGCTGCACCGGAGCCGATGACGATGCGGTCACCTTCTTCTTCCAGGCGCGGCCGGAGGAGGCCAAGGCGCGGCAGCTGATCATCGACGAATTCCACCGGCGGCGACCGGATATCAGGATTCGCACGATCCTCTCCGGGCCGGATCCCCTGCAGCAGATGCTCACCTACTGCGCGGGCGGGAAATGCCCGGACGTGCTGATGGCGTGGGAATTGCTGTACGCCGGGCTCGCCGAGCGCGGGGTGTACGCCGACCTGAACGAATTCCTCGATCGGGATCCCGGGTACGCGGCCGGGCTGCGCGCCGACGGGTACGCGACGCTGCGGGACACCTTTGTCTGGAGAGGTGGGCAGTACGTGCTCCCGGAGCAGTGGTCCGGGGTGTTCCTCTACTACAACCGGGCGCTGTTCGAGGAAGCCGGGATCCGCCCGCCCGCCCGCTGGTCGGAAGCCTGGACCTTCGCCGAATTCCTCACCGCCGCACAGGCGCTCACCCGCCGCGACTCCGACGGGCGGATCCGGCGATACGGTTTCGTGGACGCCTGGGTGCCGTACTTCTCGGCCGCCTGCTTCGGCATGAACAATGGCGCGGAATGGTTCAGTCCGCCGGTGCGGCCGGACCGCACCAATATCGGCGACCCGCGCTTCGCCGCCGGTCTCCAGTTCTACGCCGACCTCGCCGTCCGCCACCGCGTCGCGCCCAGCGTCGGTGACCGGCAATCGGTTTCGGCGCAGGACCTGTTCCGCAGCGGGCGTGCGGCCATGCTCATGGGCGGGCATTGGCTGTACTCGGAATTCACCGGCCACGACGACCTGGACTTCGACGTCACCGTCCTCCCGGTCGGGCCGCACGGCGGACCCGGCGCCATCACCGACGTGGGCAGCACCGGCCTGGCCATCGCCGCCGCCAGCCCGCGCCGCGAACAAGCGTGGGAATTCGTGAAATTCGCGACCGGACCGGAGGGGCAGGCGATCATCGCCGAATCGGGGCTGTTCGTGCCGGTCCTGAAATCCGCCATGCACTCACCGGGATTCGCGAAGGCGCACCGGGGCATCCGCAACCTCGACGTGTTCACCGAAGGTCCCGCGCACTCGCGCCGGATGGCCGTCACCCCGCTGTGGGGCAAGGTCGAATCGCTGCTGGAGCGCGGCTGCAATCGTGTACTGCGCGGTGCGGCGACGGCCGATTCGCTGGCGGGCCGGACAGCGTCGGATATCGACGAACTCCTGCGGTCCGCTGTATGACAGGAGATTCCTGCGGGCTGGGGACCGCCGGGGGCGAAACGAGCACCCCTCGTCATTCCGGCGTGCTTTTGGCCGGAATCCAGCAAGCCGGTGTGGATCCCGGCCAAGAGCATGCCGGGATGACGGGCGGGGCTGCCGCGGAGGGGGCGACGGGCGGGGGTGCTGCGAAGGGATCTACGCTGCGGCGCCGCAGGGCGCGGGCCGGGATGGGGTTCGTAGCCCCGAATCTGCTCGCCGTGGTGGTGTTCCTGCTTTTCCCGCTGGGGTTTTCGCTGTATCTCAGCTTCCACACGTGGGATCTGTTCAGCCCACCGCGGTTCATCGGCATCGAGAACTATCGGCGGTTGGTGGCCGATGATCCGTTGTTCTATATCGCGTTGCGGAATACGGCGGTGTTCACCGTGCTCACGCTGGTGCCGACGGTGGTGATCAGTCTGGCGGTGGCGGGGCTGTTGAATCGGAAGCTGGCCGGGATCGGGGTGTTTCGCACGATCGTGTTCCTGCCGTTGGTGGCCTCGACGGTGGCGATGGCGGTGGTGTTCCGGTTCATTCTCGCCAGTGACGACGGGCCGGCGAATCTGGTGCTCGGCTGGGTGGGGATCGGGCCGGTGCCGTGGTTGACCGATCCGGATTGGGCGCTGGTGTCGCTGAGCATGGTGACGGTGTGGAAGAGCGTGCCTTTCGCCACCGTGATTCTGCTGGCGGCCATGCAGGGGGTGCCGGAGAACCTGTACGAGGCGGCCGAGATCGACGGGGCGGGGGCGGTGCGGCGGTTCTGGTCGATCACCGTGCCGATGATCCGGGGTGCGCTGTCGTTCGTCTTCGTCATCACGATCATCAACACGGTGCAGGCCTTCGATCAGGCGTTCGCGCTGACCGGCGCCAATGGCGGGCCGGAGACGGGGACCTATGTGCTGGGGATCATGCTGTTCCAGAACGCCTTCCGCTTCTACGAGGTCGGGTACGCCTCGGCGCTGGCGTGGGTGATCTTCGCGATCCTGCTGCTTCTCACGCTGATTCAGCTGCGGGTTTCGCGCCGTGCGGAGGCGGAACTGTGAATCGCCGTCTGCTGCGGGGCCTGCTGATATACGCCGCGCTGACGGTCGTCGCCTGGTGCGCGCTCGCGCCGCTGCTGTGGTCGCTGTCGGGTTCACTGAAATCCGCAGGCGCCCTGACCGATCCCGCGCCCATTCCGATCCCGCCGCGGTGGTCGAACTACGGCGAGGTCTTCGAGCTCATGCCCATCGGCCGCATGCTGCTCAACACCACCGTCTACGCCGCCTGCGTCACCGCCGGCCAGGTCTTCTTCTGCTCGCTGGCCGGATACGCCTTCGCCCGCCTGCGTTTTCCCGGCCGCGACGCCCTCTTCCTCGGCTACCTGGCCACCCTCATGGTCCCGCTCACCGTCACCGTCATCCCGCAATTCCTGCTCATGCGCGCGCTCGGCTGGATGGACACCCCCTGGGCCATGATCGTGCCCGGCCTGTTCGGCAGCGCCTTCGGCACCTACCTCATGCGCCAGTTCTTCCGCACCCTCCCGGTCGAACTGGAGGAGGCCGCCACCCTCGACGGCTGCACCCCGTGGCAGATCTATTGGCGCGTCCTGCTCCCGCACACCCGCCCCGCCGTCATGGTGCTGGCGGTTCTCACCTGGATCACCGTCTGGAACGACTTCCTCTGGCCGCTGATCATGATCCAGCGCAACGAATACGCCACCGTCACCCTCGGATTGGTCCGGCTGCAAGGCCAATACACCACCAACTGGCCCATTCTCATGGCGGCGGCCACCCTCATCCTGCTGCCCCTGCTGCTCATCTACGCCATCGCCCAGCGCGCATTCGTCCGCGGTATCGCCATGTCCGGCCTCGGCGGCCGATAGTGGAGGCATGGAAACCGCAGGGCGGGCGGCGATCCTGCTGGATGTGGACGGACCGCTGAATCCGTATCGAGAAGGCGAGCGGCCGCGGCCGCCGGAATACCGGCGGCATCGCTTGCGCGCCAAGGTCGTCGCGGGCGTCGAAAGCAGAGCCGTGACCGTCTGGCTGCACCCCGAGCACGGCCGCTGGCTCCGCGACCTCGCCGCAGCGGGTGACGCCGACCTGGTGTGGGCGACCCTCTGGGAACACGAGGCCAACCGCCTGCTCTGCCCCATCTACGACTGGCCCGCACTGGAAGTGATCACCTTCGGCGACACCGTATTCCGCCACCAGGACGGCCACCACGGCAAGCTCCCCGCCATCGTCGAATGGGCGGGCCGCCGCCCCCTCTGCTGGTTCGACGACGAATTCCAGCCCGGCGACGAGGACTGGGCCCGCGACCGCACCGCCGCCGGCGCCCCCACCCGGATCATCCCCGTCGACCCCGCCACCGGCATCCAGCCCGAACACCTCGACCTGGCCCGCGATTTCCTCCAGCGCGTCCATCTGGTTCGAACCCGGCCACAGGAACCTCGGAACTGACCGGGAATTGATTGCGCATGCATAGAGTTACTGAAGTTCGGGTCGCCCGGCAGCGGGCGGCCCGAGTGATGAAGGGAACTGTTCATGCGCATCGTCACCGCGCTCACCGCGCTCGTCGCGGCATTGCTGTTCGCCGCCTGGGGAGCCGGCGCCGTACCGCCGTCCGGACCGGGATGGGAGGCCGTGTGGGCCACGGCGATTCAACGGCCGAGTGAGAGTTTCGCGCCGAACTGGTCCGAGGAGGGGTTCTCGAATCACACGGTGCGGCAGACGATCCGGGTGAGTGACGGCGGGCCGGTGCTGCGGCTGCGGTTGTCCAACGGGTACGGGGCACAGGCGGTGGAGGTCACCGGAGCGACCGTCGCGCGGTCCGCGGGCGGTGCGGCGATCCGGCCGGAGTCCTTGCAGCACTTGACCGTCGGGTTGAATCGATCGTTCCGGCTCGCGCCCGGGGCGGAGGTGGCCACCGATCCTGTCGTGCTGTCGGTCGCGCCGCTGGAAGAGTTGACCGTCACCCTCTATTTCGCGCAGCCCACGGGGCCCGCGACCTTTCACGCGCAGGCGCAGGGGACCACCTATCGCGCCGTCGGTGATCACCGTGCGGCTGTCACCGGTGGTGTGTTCACCGAGACCTCGACGTCCTGGTATTACCTGGCGGCGGTGGAAACCGCCGACCTGGCGCCTCGGGCCGGGGTGGCGCTCTTCGGTGATTCCATTACCGACGGCTACGGCTCCACCGCGGACGCGCGCAATACCTATCCCGATGAATTCTCCGAAATCCTTGCGAGCCAGCGGCAGTCGCGTCCGGTGCTGAACCTCGGCATCAGTGGCAATCGGGTGACCGTCGACTCGGCGTATTTCGGCGACAGCGCCGTGTCCCGTTTCCGCCGCGATGTCATCGATCAGCCGGGTGTGGGGACCGTGGTGATCCTGGAGGGGATCAACGACATCGGTCTCAGCGGGGCCGACATCCCGGTCGCCGCACCCTTCACCGTGGTGACGGCCGACGACCTCATCGCCGGTCACCGGCAGCTCATTGCCGAGGCCCGGAGCGCCGGACTGCGCGTCATCGGGACCACGCTGCTGCCCATGGGCGGATCGCCCTATTACAGCGCTGCCAATGAAGCGGTCCGGGAAGCCGTCAACGACTGGATCCGGACTTCCGGTGAATACGACGCCGTCGTGGATCTCGATGCCGCGCTGACCGATCCCGCCGATGCCGATCGGCTGAATCCCCGCTACGACGTGGGCGATCACCTGCATCCCAACGACGCGGGCTATGCCGCCATGGCCGCCGCCCTCGCCGCCGGCGTCACCCGCTAGCCGCCGCACGGCCGATCGCGACCCGCCCGAACCGGTTATGTTGTCCGGGGCGGGTCGCGATGTATCCGTCCCGGCCCGGGAAGCAATCGGTGTTGATGCGGGAGTAGGACAGTGCTGCGTAGCGGGGAGACCTTTGCCGACTATGTGATCGAACGAGAGTTGGGTCGCGGCGGGATGGGGTCGGTCTTCCTCGCACGCCATCCGCGGCTGCCGCGGCTGACGGCGCTCAAGGTGCTGAACCGGGAGCTGTTCTCCGATCACGAGAGCCGCGCCCGATTCGATCGGGAAGCCGAACTCATTGCGCGGCTGGACCATTCGAATATCGTGTCGATCTACGATCGCGGCGCGGTGGGGGAGCAGCTGTGGATCTCCATGCAGTACGTGGAAGGCCGCGATGCCGCCGCCGTGCCGAGTGCCGAGATGTCGGCCGAGCGGGCGGTCCGGATCATCGGCGAGGTGGCCGAGGCGCTCGATTACGCGCACGCCAAGGGCGTCATGCATCGCGATATCAAACCGGCCAACATCATGCTGGAGGAATCGGCCAATGGGCGGCCGGAACGGGTGCTGCTCACCGACTTCGGCATTGCCCGGCTGCGCGATGACGCCGGGCACCTGACGCGCACCGGAACCTTCACCGCCACACTGGCATACGCCTCGCCCGAACAGCTCTCCGGTGAGCGGCTCGATCCGCGCGCCGATCAGTATTCGCTGGCGTGCTCGCTGTTCCGGCTGTTCACCGGCGCCGGACCGTTCGAAGCCGAGCATCCGGGCGTGGTCATGCAGCGGCATCTGTACGACAGCCCGCCCTCGCTGAGCGCGGTGCGCCCGGATCTGCCGCCCGCCCTGGACCGGGTGCTGGCGCGGGCCATGGCCAAGCGGCCGCAGGACCGGTTCGGCACCTGTGCGGAATTCGCGGCCGCGGCGCGGCGGGCGCTGACCGATCCGGGCCGCCCGGAGACCGCGGCCACGGTGCCGCTGAACGGGGCCGGCACACCGCTGGTCGCGCCGACCAGGCAGAGGACCGCCGCCGCGCACCCGGCGGGGGCGGCGGCGCCGACCGTCGTCGCGGCGACGCCGAAGCGGTCCAGGACCAAGCTGTTCGCCGGTCTCGGCGCCGCCGCGCTGGTCGTGGTGGTGGCCGTCGGCGCGGCGCTGTACCTGAACCGCCCCGAACCCACACAGACGTCGGCGGGCACCCATGAATCGATCTGGGAGGCGTTCCCGCGCATGGTGCCGGTCGACACCGATCGCAAGGAAGGCTTCCGGGCGGCGTCCTGCAAGAGCTACGACCCGGCCGACCGGCCCTCCGATACCGCCGACGACGGCCTGGATTTCGGTCGCTGGACCGCGCAGTGGGAATGCGAGAGCGGCGGCGACTACAAGGACCCGACCTTCCGCTTCTACGCGTACAAATCCGCCGCCGACGTGGCGGCCGTTGTGGCGCTGCTGGATTCGAGCAAGAGGTTCGAGGCGAGCAACAATGGCCGGACCTACACCAACTACCGGGTCAAGTCCTACTGGGGCGAGGCGATCGTGACGGTCTTCCTGGACACCGACGATCGCGCGCCCTACCTCATGTATTCGCGTCCCAAGTCCTCGAGCACGCCGCAGGACATCATGGAGTGGTGGCGCAACACCAGGCTGGAGTGACCGCGCCGGGCCGGAGCGAGTGCGCCGGGCGGCATTGACCGAGCCGCGGGGCGGGCGGCGCCGCGGTCCGCGTAGAATCTCCTCTTCGTGAGTCTCACCCTCGGAATCGTCGGCCTGCCCAACGTCGGAAAGTCCACGCTGTTCAATGCGCTGACCCGCAACGACGTGCTGGCGGCGAATTACCCGTTCGCCACCATCGAGCCGAATGTCGGCGTGGTGCCGCTGCCCGATCCGAGGCTGGACAAGCTCGCCGAGATCTTCGGCTCCGAGCGCACCGTGCCCGCCGTCGTCTCCTTCGTGGATATCGCCGGCATCGTGAAGGGCGCCTCCGAGGGCGCGGGCCTGGGCAACAAGTTCCTCGCCAATATCCGTGAGGCCGACGCCATCTGCCAGGTCGTGCGCGTCTTCGCCGACGATGACGTGGTCCACGTCGACGGCAAGGTGGATCCGGCCTCCGATATCGAGGTCATCGAGACCGAGCTCATCCTCGCCGACCTGCAGACCCTGGAGAAGGCGGTCGTGCGGCTGGAGAAGGAAGCCAAGGTCAAGAAGGACCGCAAGCCCGTCGCCGATGCCGCCAAGCAGGCCCAGGAGATCCTCAACTCCGGCAAGACCCTGTTCGCCGCCCGCGACAAGATCGACACCGACCTGCTGAAGGAACTCTCCCTTCTCACCATCAAGCCCTTCCTCTACGTCTTCAACGCCGACGAATCCGTCCTCACCGACGAGGCCAAGAAGGCCGAACTGAAGGCCGCCGTGGCCCCCGCCGACGCGGTCTTCCTCGACGCCAAGGTCGAAGCCGAACTCCTCGAACTGGACGCCGAATCCGCCCTGGAACTCCTCGAATCCATCGGCCAAACCGAACCCGGCCTGCACGCCCTCGCCCGCGCCGGCTTCCACACCCTCGGCCTGCAGACCTACCTCACCGCAGGCCCGAAGGAAGCCCGAGCCTGGACCATCCACCAGGGCGACACCGCCCCCAAGGCCGCCGGCGTCATCCACACCGACTTCGAACGCGGCTTCATCAAGGCCGAAATCGTAGCCTTCAACGACCTGGTAGAAGCCGGCTCCATGGCCGCCGCCAAATCCGCCGGCAAGGTCCGCATGGAGGGCAAGGACTACGTCATGACCGACGGCGACGTAGTGGAATTCCGCTTCAACGTCTAGTTAGCTCTCATAACAGACAGTCGCATGAAACACAAACATGCTGGTCAGCGAGGTTCGAAGGGTGGGCTGATAGGTAACTTCAGCCCCCCGTGCTGGATCGGTGCTGGGTTATAGACCGGTCTCATCCCACCTCGTAGGCGGCCCTGTACTGGATCGGTGCTGACTTCCGAGATCGAGACCCCTGGATGCGTTCCAGGGGTCTTTTTCGTTTCTCGAGATTGTCCGATGACACGGCTAATGTGTACGTGTCATTAGCATTTCGAACAACAGGGGGCGCAGTTCCGTGGCACCAGATCTCAGTAAGCCTGGGTATCCCAATCGGACCACTCTGCGCGGAGGACTCGGGCCGCAGCAGACCCGGCCCGGACGAATGGAAATTCAGCAGCCTGCGCCACCGCCCCAGGCTGTTTATCCGGCGCCTCCGCAATGGGCGCCGCCGATGTATCAACAGCCGATCGTCATCAACAACGTTGTGCACCAGCCCGCGGCATTCTATGGCTACCGAAACCGCCGTCACCGCAAGCAATCAGGGTGGGTACACCTGTTGCTATTCGTGTTCACGATGGGCATCGGGAACATTGCCTACGCGCTGTACATCGAATCCGAGAACCGTAGATAGAAGGCGACCCCGGAGCAACCGCTCCGGGGTCATCGTTTTGGGGCCTGAGTGGCCCTCAGACGCTCTGAAGTTCCGCTAGGCGGGCATCGAGCCGTTGGGCGAAAGAGGAACCGGGAGCGCGGATATGAACCAGGTTCCGGGCATCGGCAAGCTGACCGGTCAGACGCGCGGACCCGTTGTCCGCGTCTGCGGCGGCGCCCTTGAGGATCGACTCGACACCGGCATCCAGTACCCCGGCGTCGACGTAGATCGTGCCAAGCAAGATGTGCGAGGCTGCCCGATCTCGAACCGCTTGGAGCCTCAACGACTCCTTGGCCGCGTCGATCGCGGCCGGCAAGTCTCCGATGTGGCGAAGCGCCTTTGCTCGCATCCGGGCGATATGGCCCGGAGTGCAGAAGTACGCGAGGGACTCATCCGGGGTTCGGGGTGCTGTCACGTCGAAGCTGTCTGCTCGTCCGAGCGCGGCCCGTGCATCGGCGTGGTAGTCCGGTCCCGACTTCGCCAGGGCGAGGGCCGCAATCCCGGCAGAGTGGGCACGCAACAGCGGATCTCCCGACCGGGCGGCCCGAGACTCGGCCCCGGCGGCTTGGTCCGCCGCGACGATCGGCTTTCCAACTTCCTCGGTCATCCCAGACCACTCAGCCAAAGCCATAGCTCCGGCCGCGTAATCGCGGGCCTCGTCCGCAACATCACGGGCCTTCTCGAAGTGCTCCATAGCTGAGTCCTTGCGGCCCAGGTCGAACAGCTGCCAGCCCGCACTAGTGCTGACTGTGCTCCGCAGCGACATCAGCCGCGTGGAGAGCGGCCCGTCGTAGCCCTGGAGCAACGCCTCGGCGATGTCCACCTGAGTCAGGGTCGTGCGGATTGCGGCCTGCGGGCCGAGCAAGTCATCCTGCAATCGGGCTGCGTTCAGGATCGCCTGAACGTTGGACAAGACCGCCTCATCCACCCGACTCGGCGATGCCGCCGCGCGAATGGTTCTCTCCAGCTCATCGGAGTTCAACGCAGCAACGATCGTCGGCGATGCCGCCGTTAGGACGGCTATGGCCCTGAAAAGCTCTCGGCGCTGCACGTCGTCAACCTCCTCGCCTCCCCAACCCAAGGGTAGGTCAGCATGAACACCTGTACCAGTTTGCGACGGTTTCGCGGTCGCAGCGCGGGGGTTGTACAAACCCAGCTCGGCCGAGGTGACACCGAACGTTTGCTCTAGCGCCAGCCGGTAGCCCTTGGTCGGCCACCGGCGGATGCCGCGGGCGATTTGCCGAATCGTCTCCGCGTCGTAACAGCCTTCTTTGCCCGTGATCTCTTCATAGGCAGCGTTCACCCGCGCTGCCACCTGGGGGCGTTTCCACCCCCGTTCATCCATCAATCGGTCGAAACGCGGGTTCTCTCTTACCGGTTCGCTCATCGGATGCCCTTCCCCACATCTACTCAGAAAGGTATCGCGAATCGCCACCCCGCGACTTCGTTCGTCGGAACTTGCGGGGTGAAGTTGCGGTTCCGAGACGATCTTTCGCCGACCAGGCTCGGTCTTGCACGCGCCGCCGGGTGACCACCGCGCCAATAGAGATCCCCGGCGGCGGGTGCACACCAAGGGCACATACCGAGGGGGCGCAGTGAGCGCTGACGAGTTACCGACCTTGCCGCAACGGGTCGTCGCACACGTCGATTTCGGAAGCGGCCCAAAGCATCCCGCCGTCACCTACACCGCAGACGCGGAGGTGATAGCGCGTTTCGCCGTCGCGCTGCGGCAGTGGAACCCGGCCTACCGAATCGAAATCGAAGACGTCGACCCCGACGCCGAGAACCTGCCGCCCGAACTGCCCACGTGGCGCCTCTTCGCGTGGGACGAGACAGGCGAGCCGGAATAAATGAATCACAACTCGATACAAGGAAACACAATGCTACACAAGATGATTCGCGTCCTCGTGTTCGTCGCCGCTGTGTTCGCGGGGCTGGTGATGAGCGCAGGCCCGGCGTCTGCCGTCTCGCCCGCCCAGTGCGAGGAAGACGGGGCCTTCGTGGATGTCCGACTCGACCCCACCGACAGCTCGAAAGCAATCTGCACCTGCCGGGGCGGTCGAACCGGCATCTATGACGGTCTTCAAGTCTGGGGTCCGCACATGTTCACGCTGAACAACGCCCCGATGGTCGTCACTTGTGTCGGTCTGGAAGTCGCCTAGGCTTTCGACATGACGAGCGAACAGCACGAATGCCGGGTGACCGTCGATGGAGCGGCACCCGCCACGGTGATGTTGCTTCGGCGGGCTGCTCGGATCGCCGCTGAGCATGGGCGGCCGTTCATGACCCCGCAGGACATTCACGCGGCGCTGGTTGCCGACGAGCGGGCGCCGCTGTGGTGGCCCCGTGCGGGCATGCCGCCGCTCACGCCGGATGCGCCTAACGTGGTCATGCAGGCCGATCTCGAAGCGGACACACTTCCGCTGTCCTACAGCGGATTCCGCGCGCTGGTCACTGCGTGGACATCTCACGCCCCAGATGTCGCGGAGCTGACAAAACCAGCGTCGGTCTCGTATGAACTCAGCGGCCCCGACGCCGCTGAACTCACGGCGATGATCGAGAAATCCTGAACAAGGCGGGCACGCCCGCCGCACGAACCCCCGGTCCCCTCACCGGGGGTTCGCTGTATCCGGGGCAGGGTTGACACTGCAACGAGGTTGCAGAGTCAGGCCGACTCAAGTACGGTCAGCAGTACAAAAGAGACGCCCCGGTAGCGCGGCAACGCTCCGGGGCAAAGTCTCAGCTCCAGGGAAAGTGAAAGGAAAACTGAGACCGTGGCTCAGTCTATTCGACGCTGCTCACACTCGCCTAGCCGCTTGGCGGCACCCCCAGGCCGGACCACCGGCTAACCCCTTCACCCGGCGCTAGAGCCTCTGCTCGCGCCTCTTCTCGCGGAACCCCGCGCACCTCACGAAAACCGTTGCGACCCGCCGATTCGGCACGGGCGAACGGTCTCCGAGCCGTGCCGCGGGCACTTCTCCGCACCCTCTCCCAACACCTACAACTTGTGGGCGGCGTCGCGGCCAGACAACGCGACGGCATAGGCATACCCATGCCCGTTGCTAGGCCGCAGCTCGGATGGCGCTGCGGTCGTGATTCCGCATGTCCTCCACCAGCTAGCCCCTGGGTGTAGTGAGAGCGAGAGCAGCAGGGCTTACCGATTACACGGCCGTCAGGTGAAGGCAGACCCGGACTGAGAGACGTGCAGAGCGATCGGGGTACGCGGGTGGTCAGCGTGCCCCCGAGCCGTGTAAACATCCCGGTCCTGGCGCTTGAGTAATCCCCGAGCGCGGACGTAGCAGGCTCCATACTGTCGGCTCCATACCGCAGAACGCTCCGTTTCCCCTTGTCGATCAACACTTTTCACGTCTTGATCGGCAGGGGGACGCGCTTCACCACCTGCACCCACCACCCGCAGTATGCCAAAAACAACCCCCTGGGCAAGCCTGTGGGCAACGAAGGCCAGCGCCTAGGGGATAGATTCACCCCATGGCCGATGAAGAGGTTGAACGCCTCCGCATCCAGATCGCGGAGGAGAAGCTCGCCGAACTCCGGGCCGACCGGAAAGACATCCTCGAAGACATGGACAACGCCGAGACCCCAGAAGATCGGGCCTTCGCGGAGCAACAGCTCGAAGGGATCGACAAGGCCATAGCCGAGCAGGCCGAACGGGTCGGCCTGCACACTATCGAGGCGAGGAAGCGCTCACGGCGCACGGACCCGGATATGCCGGGCCGCCTGTTCTGACGGACACACGTCTACTGGGCGCTCAGGTCGGCCGCCTCAACTCGATCGGCCGCCGTCGCGAGGAGTACCGACAGTTGCCGCGCCTCAGCGGGCGTCAGCTCCAGCCAAGCCGAGTCGCCCGAATCCACGTCGATAGTGAAGTACCGACCGCCGTCGCGGTCGCTCGCGTAGTTCCGCACATGGACCGGCGGGGCCGCAGGCGAGCGGCTCAGGGTCATCGACTCCGGCGCGGAGTAGTGGCTACCGCCGGTGTCGCCCTCGGTCGGGTCAGCGGGAAAGTGCTCGGTACACCAGGTAGGACAGGAAATCAGATCAACCACGCCGAGAGTGTATAGATACGAAAATCACCCCCGGCAACCTGTCGGTTACCGAGGGTGCCGTTATTCGCGCCTGCCGCCGTTGGGCACCTCATGCTGATAGTTGATGTTTGAGACGTCCCGGCTCCAGCGGGACGCGATGAGGGCCGACTTCTTGGTGCCGCCCTTGATGGTGCAGTACGCGGTGTTGAACGTTCCCGCGTTCACTGGGTTGTATCCCATGGACAGGCGGACCGTCTTCCAATGGGTGTCGGCGCCGGGCGACGACTCGGGCGGCATGTGGTCCAACACGAACGTGTGTGAGAACGCAGAAGACTGGGGGAAGTTCACGCCAAACAAGCCCTGAGATTCGAACGACATGTTCGCTACCGCGTGGAACATCCTCGATGTGTACAACGTCCCGTCCGCGTTGATTACCTCGATCAGGTAGTTGGGCAAGATCGGGTTGTACGTCGTGATCACCGTGAAGTACGGCGGGAACGACAGTGGCATGATCGTCTGGTTCAGCGTGTAACCCGAGACGGTTGCGTGAGCGTCAACTCGCCAGAGGCCGCCCTTTTTGAGCACCAGACCATGATTGCCGACGGTTAGGCCCTTGACCGGGCCGAGCTGCGTATCGAAAGGGACGACAACCCATTTCGAGGGAGGGACGTCCCAGTTGTAACCCATGAACGCCGAGCCGTACCCGCTTGCGTCGCGAATCAGGTCCGTGCGGTCCTTCAATTGGTTCTGGCCGTCGAAGTGATCGGCGCGGGTGGCGCCGATCTTCTGAAAGAGGCCGCCGACCAGGCTGAACGCGTCGGTCAGGTTCTTCCGCGCGCTTCCCTCGATCATCGGCTTGACCTGATCTTTGTTCGTCTTCGATCCGAAGTCGGAGCCGATGACGTAGGCGCCGTCCGGGGTTGCGCCGTTGGGGGCAGTCACTCGAGACGCCCCCCGTTCGGAACGTCCGGGGCCACAATCGCATTCGTCGTGCCGACGTCCCAGCGGTTCACGCTGAGCGCGGAACGCAGGGTTCCGCCGATGACCCAGGCCCATTCTTTCGGGTGGTACACCGACACCTTGACGAAGAACTTGTCATCTTCGGGGATGACGAACGTGTGTGAGAATGCGGCGGTTTCGGCGCCTAGCTGGGTAATCACGATGTCGTAGTCGTGCTCGGTGAACACGGACCCGTCCGAGATGCGGTTGACGGTCACGGCGACCGTGGCCGGCACCGCCGTACTGCCCCACCCCGAAGGGGCGGCGGCAAAGGTGACGTGACAATCCGCGCGCCACAAGCCGCGGGTGACGAACTTGATTCCGTCTTGGAACTTCTCGGCATTCTTGTTCGGGCCAAGCTGGGTGTCGAACGGGAGCTGTACCCAGCGGCTGTGCCCGCCTCGGATCTCCCAGTTCTTCCCCATGAACAGCGATTGGTATCCAGAGATCGACTCGAGCAGATCGAGCCGGTTGTTCATGTCGAGCTGCCCATCGCGGACTTTGCCCGCGAGGCTGGCGAGTTCATCCCACTTGCCGCCCCACTCGCCGCCAGTGGCGTTGTACTTGGTGCGCTTGTCGCCCGTGATGATGCCCATCACGTCGTCCTTTTGGATGTCCGAGCCGTACTTGGACGTGATGACGTATGCGCCATCAGGCACAACGCCATTGGGTGCTGTCACTGTGACGTTTCCTAGCTAGGTAGAGAAGTGGGCCTACTCGGGGGAGTAGCACCCGGCATGTGGGTCTTTATCCATTCGTGGAGTTCCTCGATGTGATCGAGCGCGATTCGCAAGAGGTTCTTGGTGTTTCGGTTCTCGGACTCGAGAACATTCACGCGAGCGGTGAGCGATTCCACCTGAGATCGCAGAGGGGCCACCAGAACCACCGCTGTGTCAGCGATGATCCGGGCCGCCTCGGCGTCGATCTGCGTCGACTCAGATTCGGCCTTCTCGGCCGCCGCCTTCGATTGGCGACGACCGAACCAGCCTTGCACCACGGCCCCTGCGACACCGGAGCCGAGAACCGTACCCATCACAGGGAGGATCTGAGCCAGAGTCACAGCCTCGGAAGGTTAGACTCAACCGGCTTCACGGCTCGCCGGATCAACAGACCAGCCAGCAGCGGCGAAGCCAGCGTGTACGCCTGAACCACCAGATCGACCCATGCGACGTCGATCTCCCTGCCCAGGACCACGGCGAGGACGCCGACCAGGGCCACGAGGAGACCACGCACGAGCGCGGGCTCAGGTACACGGGTGGAAAGATCAGCCACTCGTATTACTCCTATCTCAATTCGAAAGCGGTATCCGGCTGCTCAGGTGCGGCCGGCACCATTCCCGCCGCCTGGTACTGCGCGAGCATGGCGGCGTTCTCCTCGGCCGTGAGGCTCCGGATATCTGGGAGGGTCCGCATCGGCGGATCGGGGGCATCTTTGTCGACCCACGCGGTAGCGCCGTTGTACGGGGACTGACGGCCCGCGAAGGGCCGTTGCAGCTTCTTGGCCTGTAGCTCGGGGTCGTGACGAAACCCCAGCTCGTACAGGTGTTTTGACCAGTCCCGCAGGACCGATGGATGCATGAGCAGCGGTACACCGACCTGTGGAAGGTGCACCAGCGCCCATAGCGCGTGCTCCTCGGGGTTGTCCGGGTCGCACGTCTCTTGAGTAGGGATGTTCACACAACGCCCATTTCTTGCAAGCCTGCGCCGAGTTCGCGTACGAGGCCGTAGAGGGAAAGAAGCGGATCGGCTGGTTCGGGACTGCCGATTTCGAGTTGCCAGCCGGAAGGGCCGTTGGTGTCGTAGGTGTAGCTGATTTTTTTGACCTGCTCCACGTAGACGAGGTGCTTAGGCATTCCCAGAGCGGAAATGCCAACCCTGTCTCCGAGCCAGAAATCACCGAATCCAGGGGCGCCAATCCGGTACGGCATTGCGTCCGCGATCTTTACCGTCATCGACACTTTTCGGCGCGTATCCCAGAAAAATTTACGTAGGCTAATAATCGCTGCTAGGGTGTACGCTTTGTCGCTTCCCTGCGCGAATCCCTCGTAGAACGCCGTCCAGCCGAGGTCGTCTAGTCGCTTTCGATCTCGGTGGGCCATAAATGCGGCGAAAACATCAGTATAGAGGGGCTTCAGCATTTCGTTAACGGCTGGACCAACCTGGCTTTGACCCACCAAACTGCCGATAAATCCAGCAATACCAATGACCGCCGCGCCAATGGTTTCATTCACATACGGGGCGGAATGTCCACCGGTAATTGCCTGGACATCCGTTGCCTCGATGTACTCCCAGTCCGAGGTCTCGATACCGGTGTACTTGGACTCCTCGAAGATCACCCACGGGGCGGCCGGCACCGTGCCCTTGAAGTTCGGATCGGAGTACTCCGGAACGTTCGGGTTCGGGATGACGTCACGGCCTTCTACCAGGCCCGTTTCATCGAAGTGCGTGAACATGTGCTGGAAGCCGGACAGGAGGTTGCCCTCGAAGGACGTGCCCGTGTTCCACGCCGACTTGTCCAGTACCCGGAACACCAGGGCGCCCGGCTTCAGGCTGTTCTGACCGGGCCACGGAGGCCCGTCTTCAGGGAACCAACGCCGGGCGTCGATAGAGATCTGACCGTCGTCCAGCGTCTTTTTCACGGTGTCGTAGAACGACTTGAACCGCGAATACACGACCGTCCACACCGAGGTATCCCCGAGAAATGGAGAGGGGGCTACGACCATGCTCCATTGGGCAATGTCGAACCGCACCCACTGACCGAAGTCCATAGGGTCGTCGGGTAGCTGCCACCAGCTCATTTCTTTTCTCATGAGCTGGGCTAGCAGGGTCATGGAAACTACCCATTTCGACGGACCCGCGAGAAGCCAAGTTTTTGGAAATTGCACCTCGGGCGGAAGCCACGGATTTGGGAATACGCGAATGTGGCGGAGGTGCTCCAGGTCGTGAATGAACACCGCTTCGAGATATCGCGATCCGTCGCGTTGCTTCCGGACGTTGAATTTCTTCATGGTGCCCGTCCAGCGGGCGCCCTGCTTATCGAAGGCGATTATCACATTGCGTTTCTCGCGGCCTCGGTGGTCCGCGATCCACTTTGCGACGTAGTGATCCAGAGGCAGCTTTATGTGTCCGGTGCCGGATTCGTTCTCGATGAACTCGAACCCGTGGCTCAGCTCGCCGACGACTTCGCCGAACAGGCGCATATCGCCGTCGAAGATGCGGATCAGGGGTCGCTTGATCCGTTCGCGCTCCCACTTCCGGTGTCGAGCCCGAACGCGCGCGTACACCGCGTTCAGGTCCACCGTGGAGCGAATCACCACATCCCCCAAGGCCGAGACCAAGGACGCAGCAGACGCAGCTGTACAGCCGCCCCAGCGGGCGCCTGGGCGATCGTCACGGGCAGCTTGGCGCCGTAGGTGTACGCCGGGATGTAGTGGCGGAATCGGACGCCGTTCATCCGCGCCCAGACCTGAGCGTTGTTCTCACTCGTTATCTGCGGGTGCCGAGGATCGACGTCGACCACGATCGACTCACCCTCACGGAGCGTCGGCATGACGACCCGTCGGGCCGCCAAATCGTCGTCCTGCCAAGAGAAGTCGGGCAGAGCCACCCGGCCCGGAGCGGAGACCGTCCAAACCGGCCACACCGGTTGATCGGTGGGATTGAGTTCCTTGACGTCGAACACATGGGTTCGGGCCGCAGGATTGAGAGCGCCGTCCTTGATCAGCGGCACGGCCGATAGGTCCGTGTCGAGCACGAACTCGTGAACCTCTTCGTCGCCGTACCAGAACGGGTCACCGGCGATGAGTTGCATTACCGCCGTGGTGAGTTCGCGCTCGTTCGGGTCGATGTCCATCGAGATCCGGGGCTGTTCGCCCATCCGCAGCGACAGGTAGCGGCGGCCGTCCTCGGTGGTCACCCAGAGGCGGCAGTCGTCTTCATAGCTCCACGCCTTCCGCCACTCCGAGTCGCGGCGCTTCCACGAGCCCGCGCCCGGATCGTTCAAGATATGAACGCCGAGGGTGATGTCACGCCGCAGAATCCGGTGAGCGAGGAACCGCGCGCCGGGCAGCGACGCGGGCTCCTCCCACACGGTCTTTACTGGCGGATCGAATATGCCGTCCAGCCCGGAGGCTAGGAACACACCTTTATCCCCGGCGTTGGGTCCAGCGAGGGTGAAGAATTCTCCGTTGACACCCTCGAGTTCAACAACCGTTTGCAATTGGGGTTAAGCTCCCGTGTACTGATACTTCTGTCGATTCTGGCGATTACGCTCGTTGGTGTTCACTTCATCGACAGAAGAGACGTTGTAAATGATGTTCGGAACGTTGTCGATCGCCTTACCGATGAACCCGTTTCCGCTTCCGAACCCGAGATCGCCGAAGAATTCGTTCGACTGTTCCTTTACGAAGTCCTCACCCCAGGTATCGAGGCCGGATTCCTCAAGAGCGGTTTCCCACTTGCCTACAATGTCTTCGATACCCTGGGACTCGCCGAAGCGATTGATCATCGCCTTGAATTTGTCCTCGATGGTTCCGAAACCGGAAGTGAATCCGTCGGCATAGGTTTCGCCAGCGGTCTGAGCGACGTCCTTAACAGCCGCGGGCGCGAGCCCGAGTTGCTGCAACAGCTGATTCCAGTCGGTCTTGCCGATATCCAGCAGGTTCGTCACATCGCGGAATGGATCGTTCGCCTTACGCTGGTTGTAGATCTCATCCATCATTCCGTTCAGTGCGTCAAGCTCGGCTTGCGCCGCAATCGCCTGTTCGGAAAGGCTCGCGAGTTCCTCTTGGAATCCTTCCGGGTCGCCCCGGTCGCCCATCGCAAGAAGAATCTGACGGTCGATAGCGAGATCTTGGAGCGTCTCTTGAAGCTCGTCCGCGCGGTCCGCGAACCGCTTGAGCGGGTCTTGGTCCTTCTTGCCCGAGCCCATCATGCTGGCGTAGGTGGAATCGAAGATTCCGGCCGCCTGCTCGATCTGCTGGCGCATCTTCTCGACGTCTTGTTGCTTGTCCTTCAGGCCATCGGCAACGCCTTGACCTGCGGCACCGCCGAGCGAGTACCCGCCGTCGTAAACCCATTCCTCTTTGCCGGCCAACCCATCGGTCAGCTCGGTAGTGAGATCCTCGATAGCTGGGGCAATCGGGATATCCAGGCCGATGTCGGGGCCTCCACCGCCGCCCTCATCGTTCGTACCGAAAGCGGACGCGATCATGCCCGAAACCTTTTTCAGCACGTCGCCCAGCGGGCCGAGCTTATCGAGGATGCCCTGAATCAAATTCGCCATCATATTCAGGCCAATTTTCTTCAGGAGTGCTACGATCTTTTCACCCCAGGACTTCGCCAAATTGATCAGGCTCGTCAGGACGTCGGTCCAACTCGGCAGTGCATTTGCGAAAGCCTGGAGCGCTCGAAGAATGGCGCGCTTCACGAACGCAACAAAAAGTTCCCAGACCTGCTCCCAGTCGCCATTAAGAATGGCGCCGATCATTTTGACCGTGGTTTTGATCGCGTCGAGACCAATGCTGAAAGCAGCTTTTATGCCCTCCCAGACGGAGACGCCGACAGCGAGCAGCAATTTCAGCGCGGGAATCACGGTTTGAAGGATCAGCGTTTGCAACTGAATCAGATACGGCAGAATCGGCGCGATCTTGGTCACGATATCCGCCAGCATGGTAATCAGTGGCGGCAAAACCGACAGCAGTTGCGGGAAGACGGTGGTTACCAATTCCGTCAGCGCCGCTTGCATTTCCGGATTCGCGAGCGCCTGCGAAATCGCCATCGCGAGCTGTTGAAACGCTGCCTGAAGTTCCGGCAGAATCGGGCGGATCGCATTCAGTCCAGCGAGAAAGACCGTATTCAGCATCTCGGCAATAGGCGTCAGGGCCTCGCCGAGAATTCGAATTCCGGTGGTCAGGCCGCTGCCGAGCAGATCCATAAAGGCGACAATGGAGGGGCTCAGTTTTTCGAAGACCGTGCCCAGCGATTCGAGGATTTGCGAGCCGACATTCAGGATATTGCCCGCGAAAGCCGAAAGGATCGGCTCGACCTTGAGGAAGAACGATCCGATCTGCTCTAGAAACCGACCGATCGGTTGGCCGAGCTTGCCCATGGCGTTGACGCCAGCCTCGAACAGGCGATTGAAACCGCTCGCCAAGCCGTCGAACGTGGCCGACAGGCCGGTGAACATCTGATCCAGCTGGCCGGACTCAGCCATGCGTGCGACGGTCGACTTGAAGTCAGCCGCCCACTTGTTCAGCGAGGCAGAGAGTTTCCCGAAGTTGTTCGCGCCCGACTCGGCTAGCGTCAGGAAGCCGCTGGTCATATCCGCGATGAACGGCTTGAGATCCGAGAACAGCAGGGCCGTGCGGCCCATGATGGTGTTGATCTGCTCCATGCCCTTGGCCGACGTGATCACGTCGAAGAACCCCTGAGACATGTCCATCAGGCCGTTGGCGACATACCGGAACCCGTCCGTCAGCTGCGTGATGAGACCGGAGTCCTTGAGCTGCTGGAACTGCGAGTCCAGGCGCTCTTTAAAGACGTTGGACACGGCCGCCTTCAGGGCATCAAGCTCGGGCTTGAGTTCCTGTGCGGCGCCCTTGATTCCGTCCATGCCCAGCGCGACCGCGCCGATAGCCAGACCGGCCGCCGCGCCCAGCGACGGCAGCGACGCCAGCAGGCCGGCAACAAGACCAATCGCCGGACCCGCAAGAGCCGCAACGAGAAAGATCAGGCGCTTCAGGGTCAGCCAGCCCCGGCGAATGTTGGTGACCGAGTTGTTGAACGAGTCAGAGATCCGCGTCGAGTTGTCCTGGAACCGGCCCGCCCAACCGTCCGAGTCTCGGCCCATCCGGTCGAACGTCTCGCGGTACCGTCGCTCGAACGAGTACATCTCTCGTTCGATGCGCCGGAACTCCTGGGTGTAGCGGGTGGTGAACACCCGCCGGTTGATCGTCACGTCCACGTCGACCGACCGACCGCGCGCCTTCGCGAGCATCGCTTCGAACTCGCGCCAGAACCGCGCGGAGTTGACGCCCACGTCGACTTGTGGGTTGGCGGCGTCGGCCGCCTTCTCCACTTCCTTGCCGACCTTCGCGGCCTCGCCGCGCTTCACCGCTACGTCCAGCTCGACCTTGTGAACGCCTTGCACCGCTTGACGAATCGCGGTCTGGACCTTGGTTCGCAGGCCCTTGGTGTCGACACCGATCTTGACCTTTTGCTGAAGCCCCTCGGTCGCCTTCTCAAGATCCTTCTTGAGCTTCTTCCGGAACCCGGTCGTGTCCGGGACCACGCGGATACTGATCCGATTGACTTCGGTCCCGCCTGGTCCCGCCATCTACTTGCCCCTCTGCTGTTGTGCAGCGCGGGCACGTTCGAGCATCGCCTCAAACCCACCCGGCTTGGTCTTCTTGCGCTTGTCCCCGTCCGGGGTTGGGATCGGCTCCGGTTTCTGCGGAGGCCGTTTCGAATGAGCGGCGACAGTGATCCACGCCAGTTGGCGAATCGCGTTGACCGTGGCCGCGCGTAGGTAGCGGTCCTCGTCCCAGCCTCGGAACTTCGGCCCGCCGCGAGACTCGGCGGCGAACGCACTGTCCGCGGGGAGATGCACGATCAGCGCCCACGCCTTGCGCGGAGAGATCCCGTTTCGACCGTCGATGACGTCAGTCAGATCGAGCCCGTAATACCGCCGGAAATCGGCTAGAAGGGCTGCGCCGTGCTTGTCGATCAGCTCGGCGAGCCCGGAGCTTCCCCCGGCTGCGAACCTTCCATCCACCGGCTGAACACCCGCATCGTCAGCGCCAGATCATCACCGAGATCAGTCAGAAGCTGCGAACCCTGCTCGCCTGCAACGAGATTCAGCACCTTGCGAACGAGGTCTTCCATGCCGTCGAGATCATCGGGCTTGGAGTCCTGGAACTTGTCGATCTCCTTGAGCGCCTTCGTGACGTTCTTGCGGGTGGCCTTGTCCAGGCGCAGAATCGACGGAAGAACAGCCTCGACACCGTTCGACAGCGGAATCTTGATCGGCGCGTACTCGTTTTCCAGTTCCTCGCGCAGCGAATCAAGAGTGAAGATGTTACCCATTTTTGGCGGACCTTTCGAAAGTCAGAAATGGGCGGGCAGAGAAATAGCCGGGAGGTGCGGAGCCCGCCAAGAAAACCACACCCCCCGGAGCCTTTAGGCAGGCAGAGGGAAAAAGTCCTCGTTGATCCACGAGAACAACGGGTTGTTCCCGTGCTTCAGGAACGTCCATCGCACCGGCAGAGCCGCGAACTCATCGCTCGGCAGGCTCACCGCGTCGTCCCGTCGGACAGACGTCTTGTGCGCGTGGAAACCAAGGTTCAGATCGCCGTCCACGATGACGATCAGCAGTGCCTTTTCATTGGCCGGCACGACCGACGATTGCACCTCGAACACGCCTGGAGTGGTCGACTTGTTCGGGCCGTAGTACAGGCCGAGGCCAGTCGAATCGAACTGGTGCAGCTGCATCGTCACGTAGTCCGCGGCAGCGTCACCGGAAGCGACCTCGCGGAGCGCCTGGTTCTGCCAGGTACCCCGAAGTTCCTTCTCGCCACCCTCGAAACCGAACTCCGGCATTTCGTCCCTCGAGGTGTGACCCACGTTGGACCAGCCGTTCGGGGCCGACGCCTGGGCGATAGCGACCTTGGGGGAAGTGCCGCCGGTCAGGGCGGTGTCATCGGTGGTCAGAGTCAGGCTCACACCGTGGAGCAGACCCACCAGGGCCAGAGTCACGGGGCCGGCACCCAGGGCGCCGCCGGTCACGGCGACGTTGCCGACGCCGATGCTGGGGATCTTCTCCGCTTGTGCCTGGATCTGCTCCGCGCTGGCGTTAGCGGGAATGGTGACTTCCTCGGTGCCCTTCTTGAGCTTCCAAGTGCCGCCGGTCGGTGCGCCGGTCTGGGTAATGGTGTAGGTCTGAGCGCCGAAGGTGATCGGATTCAGGGCCTTGATCTCCGCAGGCGTTGGCCGCGCGGCGCCGACCGATGCAGCCCACACGAAACCCGAGCCGGGGGTAATGACAGCGCGATTGTTCAGCGCCATAGAGAAATGCTCCTAAGATTTACGCGGGGGGCGTAGGCCGAGCCGAATGAGCCCCTGAATCCGCCAGGAATCCTGCAAATTGGATGAAAATTGGGTGGCGCCCATGGTTTCCCAGATCGAATGCAAATATCCGTTGGGCGTCTGCTTCTGAGTTCGAACAGCGTCGTAAAGGACGCTGAGCGCGTCCTCGTACAGCTGCTCGGTTTCGATCAGACCTTCGATCCCGTACGCGGTCATTTCGATGACCGGGAGGCCGAGCAACGTCGGCTCGGTCGGGTTCCGGATACCGCCGATGCGGCGGATGTTGATCAGGGGGAACTTGCGATAGTCGATATCGTCAACCCAGCTACCGACGTGTACCGATTCCGGCAAACCAGCCCGCAACAGCGGGAGCACCACCGCTTGAATGCGGGGAAAGATGTTGTCTCCTAGGCCAATCCAGCGGCCCTGTGCAAGATGTAAAGCCCCTCTGGGGGTTTCGTGTCGGTGCCCTCGAACAAGCCTGACGGCTGGTGCCCGTACTCGATCGCGACAGCGTTCTTGCCGACCAAGGCAACCTCGTAGTCGATCGTCTTGTACTTGCCCTTCACGCGGGTCTTTTCGACCTTCGTGTTGCCGGACTTGCGGTGCGCGGCGAGCCCCGCCTCCGCTTTCATGAGCATGTCCTCGGCGGCCTTGCCGAGCGCGTCTTGTACCGGGTCCATCCGCGAGACGCGGCCGTTCATCGACTTGTCGGACTGGAGATAAATACCAGCCACGTCAGAACCTCCGGATCACGTACTCGAGGTGATGCGTCCGGCGCGACCCCGAGCGGTACGGCTGCGGGTCGCCGAACACCGCCCAACGGCGGCCCTCCCACTCGATCTGAGATTGAGCGCCAATCGGCTTGTCGCCGTTGAAACCTCGGACGAACCGCAAGCGCATAAGCCGCTCAGATTCGAAGCCCTCGTTGTCCTGCTCGGCGCGGCGGAAGCTAGTGCCGCTCTGGGCCGCAGGCTGCACCAGCGCCCGCGCGGGGACACCGGTCTTTGCCGGCCGAGTCTTCGTGTTGCCGTCGGCGTCGGTGGTGACCTCCTCGAGGAACACCACGACATCGGCGTTGCCCCTGTCCAACCGGCTCACGTCAGGTCCACCCAGAAGTTCGGCGGGGCCTGCATCTGCCGCCGGGGCAGCCGCGGGTGAATGAAGAAAATCCGCTCGGAGACCCCGAGAAGACTCCACTCGTAATCGAGGATCTCCAGGCGGCCAGAGGCCACGCTCGCGGCGAACTCATAGCTGTAGTTGCCGTCCACCTCGGACTTGAAGCCCTCCGGATTGCGGATGACCCGCATCACGGCATTGGCTTCGACCATGACCACGATGGCGCGGTCGACCGCGCCCGAGGTGATCAGCTCGTCAAGGTTCTTGATCCGCGCGCGGATCAGCAGCTCGGCGTCAGCTAGAAGCGTCGCTACCTGCGTCGTCTCCTCGGGAGTCAGTTCGCGCCCGAGACGGCTTGCTACGTCCGGCGGAGCGGCCAGAGGCACTCTCGGTCACCTCCTGGTAGCCGTTCAGTAGAAGCCGGGCGCCGTACTCGTCGTCAACTTCGACCACGGTCCCGAACGGGTGAATGAGTTTCATCGGGTTGCCTTTCGGTTCAGCCGGGGGCGGGAAGGCCCGCCCCCGAACTCCGGACTTACGGAGTGGTCTTCTTGTTGCTGAACTTCACGAAGGCGTTCTTGTTGCCCAGAATCCAGCCGAAGGTGACCTCAACCAGGAGGGCAGCTTGGTTGGTCTGCCACAGCGACACGGTGTTGTTCGAACCGTCGGTGAGGGTCGCGGTATCGGTGAACTTGTAGCGGATCGAATCCGCGAAACCGATTCGCAGTTGCGAGAAGTCGCCACCGATCACCCGGATACCGGAGTCAGCGTTGGCGCCCAGCTCGCCCGAGACCGCGCGGCCGTAGTGCGCCTGGAAGCCGAGGATGTCACCGACGCCCGCGTTCAGATTGATGTCCGAGACGTTCAAGGTCTTTCCGGTAATGTCACGCGCGGCGCCCTCGCGGATCAGGGTCGACTTGAATCGCGGATCGACAGCCCAGCCGTTGAACTCGTAGTCCGGGTTATTCGCCACCAGGTCGTAACCCGCGAGCAGGTCGTCAAACACGGTGGTGCCAGCGGTGTCCGGGAAGTTCACCACGTTCGCGGTGTTGGTGATGACGTTGTTCGCGTCGATGCCCTGGAGAGCAGCGCCATTGATCGGCTGCTTGCCGTAGAACACGGCAAGGTCGATGCCTCGGCCGATGGCGAACGCCAGATCGGTTTGAATCTGCGAGTAGAAGCCCTGCGGGTTGGTCTTCGCGAACTCCTCCGAGAACGTGACGATGGTCGCGATCTTGATTGGCTGGAAGCTCTTCGAATCCCAGGCGGTACCGCTGATCGGCTTCACGCCGCCCTCTCGTTGGGCGTTCGTGGTGCCGGTACCGACCTGGCCGACCTCGGGGCGCTTGGTGGTGACCGGGATGACGGTCTCACCGAAGGTGACCGGAATTGGGGTGCCCAGCTTCAACGCGAGCGAAGACTCCTGTGCCCGTTCGAAAATCGGGCCGGTGATCGTCTTCGGCAGGAGATTGTCAGGGACGTAAGCAAGGCGGCCCTGGTGGTTATCAACGGCGCTTGGCGCAAGTTCGTTGATCTTGCCGGTGAAAGCCATTTAGGTAGAAATTCCTATCGCAAGTGAGACTTCAGAAGGGCACCGAAAGCCGCCGCCGGATCATTGGCGGCACCGCCGCTCAATCCCTGAGATGGATCGGTCGCGGGAACGGATGCCTGAGTCATTCCGAACATGGTTTTGAGAGCCTCGGCGTGAGTACTGAGTTCCTCGGCCGTAGAGCCCTGGAGAAGCGACGCGAAATTGCGGACGTGCTCACCTGGAACACCCGAATCAATCGCGGTCAGAAGCTTCAGATTGTTAGCGGTCGCAGTCGCAAGCTGTTCCTGAAGACCGGCCTTGTCCGTGGTCAGGGCCGTAACCTGCTCGGTCAGCTGTTGGTTCGCGGCCACCGCGTTGTTCTTCTGAACGCGGTAGTTTGCGGCCTCAGCGTTGGCGTCAGTCAGCTTCTTCTGAGCCCAATCGGGAAGACTGTTCGCCTGAGCCTGAGAATTCGAAACCGCGTCCGGAGTAGTTTCCGGGGAAGCGTTTTCGGACATGCAAATGCCTCCTGGGCATGAAACACCCGCCTGGGGTGTGAGAGTGAATTGATCCGCGAATGCGGAGAGATCAGGCGACGCCGGTAGTCCGGGCGGCCTTCTGGGATTCGCGATAGCGGTGTTCAACCGCTCTGCGGAATGCGATCACGGCGTCTTGGCCGTGCAGATCTTTCGTGGACTCTTTCCAGATGTCCTCGGCTGCAAGGTAACTGTCGCGGCCGGGCCAGTCCTGCTTATCGAAGACAGGGACCACGATGCAGCCGCAGCCGGGATGAAACTTCCTCATCGCCAGCCGCATAGCCTTCTCGGAACCCGCCTCGTGCAGCTTGCGGGCCTGTTTGTTCTTGCCGGTGAAGCCAGCGGTTTCCGCCGAGGCGTAGACCGGGCCACGACTGACCAGCATGAGACAGAACGCGCACGGCTTCGGGTTGGTCGCGACCCGCGCCCAACCCTGTACCCTCCGCTTCGGTTCTTTCGCCTTGGTCTTCGACTTCGGTTCCGGGGCAGCTGGTTTCGGGTCTTCCTGGAGCGGCGGTACGACCGAGAGCCGGGGCCGCTCGAAGCGTTCGGCGGCCGACACTTCGGCGCGCTGTGCTTCGCGGGCCTGGAGCTGCTCGCGCCAGACGTCACGAGCCCACTTCGGTTCTTGCTTCGGCTCGTCGCGGGTGGCGTCGAGCTGCTGCTCCTGGCGCTCGTCCTCGCGTTCCTTCGGCTCGGGTTCGGGCTCGTTCTCGACGGCCCGGACGATCGTCTTGCGGCCTGCGCCCTGAACTTCTTTCAGAGCCCGCAGGACGACCCGGTTGAGCGCCTCATCGGGGGCGTCCTCCTGGGACATCTCCAAGCGCTCAGGCTCCATCCGGAGCCGGAACTCGGTGCGGTCGTAGCCGACCAGATCAATGTCATAGTCCGGTGCGTCGGGAAGGTGTATGGCCCGCTGCTCGTCGTAGAACTGGCGGGCCAGCACCGAGGACTGGGTACGTGCTCGCTCGATCACCGGATACAGCAGCTCGAGCAGCGCCAGCCAATCGACCGTGCTCATGTCCCGTTGCTGGAACTGCCGCATCGCCATATAGGTCAGGGCAGCGGCCTGGAGATTGATTTGGCGTTGCTGCTCGGCGTACTGCTGAGCAGTCATCGTCACTTCGGTGCCACCTTCGGCGGCGGTGCCTTTGCCGCGGACTGCGGTTTGGCCGGCACCGGCTTAGCGTTCGGGTCCGCTGGGTCTTGGCCCGGAATCGTCGGGGCGGCGAGAAGCTTCGCCAACTGGCTAGAGCTGGACTTCTCGTCCCACTCCTCCATCTGGGTACGTTCCTCGTCGGTGAACCCGAGCTTGATCCGCGCCATCTCAACCGGCACGATCGGTCGGCCGTCGGCCGTCTTCGCCGTGGCGAGCTTGGTCCAGCCGTCGGCCGCTGCCGCAAACGTCGGCGTAGCCGGATCGCGCCACACCACTTCGAGCCGTCGAAATTCCTTCGGCACAGGCTTTTTCATCACCTTCAGCGCCAGACGCATAGCGTCTTCCCACGCCCCGCCGAACTGTCGACTGATCCGTTCGGCCTCACGAACCATGCGTTCGTTGGCTGCGAGGATCGCCTCCGCACTCGCCGGATTGTCACTGGAGAACATGAGGTACTGCGGGGGAAGCCCGGTGTACGAGGCGAATTGCCGCGCCAGGCTCTCGAACGCCTCGGTGAAGTTCCGAAGCTCTGCCGCAGGGAAGCTGAACGCCTTGCCCATCTCGTTGCCGAAGGCCAGCAGTCGGCCGTAGTAGGCGTCTTCGAGTTCGGCCTTCGTGCCGTTCGGAGCGATCTCCTCACGCTCGGCGCCGAAGATCACGCGCAGCGGCACCGCCAGCAGCTCGGCCGCCGCCTGAAGATCCATCATCAGACGGGCCGCAGCATCTGTGACCGTGCGAACCTCGGGAGTCAGAAGCGAAGAACCGTAACGGTTTCCGAGCTTCGCGCCGTGCGTCAGGGGTACCACCGGGACCACGCCGAGGTTGTGATTCACCCGGCCTTCGACCGACCAGGCCGAGGCCGCGCCCTGCGAGCGGACCAGAAGCACCGTTTCGTTGGGCAGCATCAGCGTGGCCCGCTCGGGCTCGTTGTGCAGCGCCCTGGCCTTGTAGAACCGAATTGCCCTGCGGACCTTGCGGGTTCGCGGGTCCAGCTCGGCGAACATCGACCGCGGGGACTCGAGCCGGATCACCGGAGTGTCTTTGTCCTCGTCGTCGGGCAGAGGCGCCGACACGGTGATATAGGCACGCCCATAAGTCAGGGCGTCCATGTGGCCGAGCGTGGACTCCTCGTCCAGGTTGTTGGCCTGCCACCAGTCCCAAAGGTCTTCGACGCCTTCGGATTTGCCCGCCAGGCGGAAGCCCTCGATATCGAGGCGGCGCTCCATCGCACGCAGATACAGGCCGGGCCAACCGATGTCGACGCGGAGATCTTCCATCTCCGGCGGTGTCGCCAGCCCGAGCGCCTTCAGCCGAAACCGGCTCTCGGCGTAGTCCTCTGCTTCGGCGAGGTCCGTCTCCTGGGCGGCCATGATGCCCTGGAGTTCATTGACATGTCCGTCGTAAGTCGTCAGCGCAGAATCACCGCCCCCATGGAATTACGGTGCCGCTTGCTCATCATGTAGTCCTGTCTCGATCCCCAAGCGAGGACCGCGCAGACAGCGGCGTCGATTTTGCGGGAGCTGTCCTTACTGGCCTTGCGAATGGCGATAGCGTCGTAATTGGTTGGATGCCGATGGGCATTGAGAATGTGAGCCCGAAGCTCACGGTTGCCGTCGTGGATAACCTCGTGCTCCAGGACCGCATCTAGGAAACGCTCACAGTCGAGCGCGAACTTCTTTTGCTGCCCGCGCATATCGAACGCGACCGGATTGTTTGGCGAGGCTTTAACCTTCACTACGCGCTTGAAGTCGCGTGACCACTGATCCACGTACGCTTCGAACTCGTGAACGTCGGCACGGAAGCCGACCACGTTGTAGCGCTCGAACATCGAACGGACAACCGCGTCCACGTCCTCGCGAGGAATCTCTCCGTTCGGGAACTTCTCCGGATTCCAAGTCCTGACCAGGAATAGAGCGCCGTCGGAAACGCGGCACGCCACCAGCGCCGTGTGGTCGTTGCTCTTCGAACCGTCGAAACCAAGGGTGATCTTTTCCTTCGGTTCCAGGCTGACGTCCGATTGCAACCGATCCCACTCGTGAGGCGCGATCCACGCATCCTCGGCGGCATTGATTTGATTCAGGAACTTGCGGCGGGATTCGGTGACCGGACGTCTACGATCCAGCATCGAAAGAATGATCGTGTCCAGGTCCAACCAAACCGCATCGCCGCGGGCGACCTCCAGGCCGGCACGCAGCTGCTCAATGCCCGCTGCGTAGCCGTCCGGATCTTCAGCCGGAGAGGGGATCTCGCTGACCGGCGTTCCTGCCGGTGCTTCGAGTGCGTCATACAGAAGGCCGGTATCAATGGCCTTACCTGCAAGGATGTCCATGTAAGCGTCGTGGTCACGCTCGGCTACGGAGTCCTCGCCGGGGATATGCGCGTTGCAGATGCTCAGGGCACGGCAGCCGCCGTAGGCGGCCTTGTCCACGTTGCCCTGAATGACTTCCGCCATGGTGTGACCGTTGTTGGTCTCGATCCACCATTGAGTTTCATTGAGAATTACGAACGTCGGGCGCTTACCTTCCAGAGCCAATGGGCTCGAGGTGACGCCTTCGATAATTCCGCCGCCCTCTGTGTAGATGACGGTCTTGTTTATATCTAGCTTGTGTTCTTCTCTGAGCTTCTTGCTCGCCATCGCAGGGAAAAGCGAGAAGGTGTTCCTCGTCTGATCAAGGGAAACGGCCGCAACCTGAATCCAGGCCGCGTGACGGCGCTTCCCGGTCGGGTTGCCCTTCTCGTCCCATCCGTCGAATACGACTGGGCCGCACAGTTCCGCCAGCGCGAGCGCGGCGGCAATCGGATCTTTCCCCCACCCTTTCAGCCTGCGGAGCATCCCGGACCGGTAGATAAACCGTCCGTCTTCATCGACCGCGTACCACCAGACGATGAATCGAATCTGTTCGTCGGTGGGCATAAAGGGCTGCCCGGCGTTCGGTCCGCCTGGTGTGAGAACGTATTCCCACAACCAGGCGAGGATCTGCCAGCCGAGCGTCCGCTCAGGCAGAAACCAGTGACCGTTCTTGTATTTGCGCCAGGTCGGGCCGTATACGTGAGGCGGAGCCGGAAGAAGCTCGTCTTCCGGGTATTCCAACCTGTTCCTAGCTGTTAGATGTCGCGTCCGTTCCAGTCGTCAAGCGCCCAGGAATTGACGATGCTGTTCCACGGGAATCCGTTCTGATACGACTGCGTGATAAAGCCGACCCGTCGGAATAGAGTGCCGATCGGGTGTGCGTTGCCAGAGTCGACCCAGCGGAGGTGCTCGACGTCGTTGATAGTGACCACGTAGGTGTTACCGACAGCGGTAAACCGGATTCGGTTGCCTTCGCCGATTCCCACGTTCTTGCCCACACGCTCGGTCGGCTTACCCGTCGCGTCCATCGTCGCCATGACGATCCGGGCGTTCGTGAAGAACACGAACACACATCGCCAGTCATCAGGCGTCTTTCGAAGCACCAAACCACTGACTAGCGAGTCCTGGCCGTTCGAGGCCGGGTTCATCACCGCGCAGTTGACCTCTTGGTTGTCTGTTGCAAGCGGCTGCCGCCACCACATCCAGCACGGCTGAGTTACACCAGCAGCTGGCGGGTTGACGGCGTTAGCCCTGTTGTTCCACGAAACCGACGGAAACTTGGGATCTTGTGGCAGCCAGAAGGCTTCTCCTGGGTCACCGTTCGGTCGGTTGAAGTTGTCGTGGAAGGTCCGCTTCACCTCCGACGTAGCCGAAAGAGCGGTTGCGGCAACGAACTTCGCCGCAGAGACTGCCGACGCTTTGGCCGACAGCGCTGAAGCGGACTTGAACGGCCCGAGAACCAGTGGCAGCGCGTAGAACTTGGCAGCGATCGGCGCGCTTGCCGTCGATACGGGCTGTGACGTCGCCGCCAAGCGGGCGGTGCCTCCGAGCCAGACGAACGGCCGTGCCAACGCTTCGAATACGCCTGCCGCGGAAAACTCCACGCCGGACATGCGACCCGAGGCAAGGCCCGCCACCGTGGCGCTGAACTTCGCCGTGCTGGACGGCTCGGCGGAGGCTTTGAACACGCCTCTGACAGATCCAGCTGCCCTTGCGAGCGAGGTCGCCGCCGCCCGCAGGCCCGCGTACGCGTAGTACGCGACCTGGACGTACGGCGGGTACTTCGGCACCCAGTCCGAGGGAATGAGACGGAAACCAGCAACCGGAGGTTCGGCGATTCGTTCGCCGCGCGGGAGATCCGCGATACGTTCTCCGGTCAGCGGCATCAGGACACCGTGAACACAGGGGTGATGGTCACCGGGCCGTCGCCACCAAGAGTCTGTGTGGGACTAAGCTGCGCGCCCGCGATGAAATCGGTTGGGGCCTTGGACGCCTTGTCCTTCCAAATGCCCGCGTGGGTGACCGAACCTGCCGGGCAGTTCACCTGAACAGGTGGACCGGACACGGTGCCGTTGGTGCCGGCCGACCAGGTGAACTGAACTCGCTCATAGGCGGGATTACCGCCGGTCAGTTCCTTGTCACCGACCGTGGTCGGGTCCGCAGAGTGCAGCGACAGCCACGCGGTGCCCGTGCCGCCCAGCTGGGCGAACTCGTCGGCGAGTGCTTGCTTAGTGGAATTTGGCAGAGCCAAGAATGAAGATCCTTACTTACTGATCCCGGCGCACGTCCCCGACGAACCACGGGTGTTCGCGGGTCGGGGACTCCGGGTAAGAGACGTAGATGCGGAAGTGCGCTCGATCGGGGATTAGGTCGGCCTGCTCGGACTCGACAACCCAGCGGGCGTGAGTCGGGGCGACCTGGGCATCCCAAACGGCGATAGTGGATTTCGTGTTCTTCTCACCCGGCGGGTAGAGCTTCAGCCGCACCGCCGTGCCCGGCGGGAACGTCCGGTCCGGGGGCAGCTTCAGCGTGTAATCGAAGTCCGCTTCGAGGGTGAGAATCAGAACATCGCGCTCAACTTCCCGGCCGATAGCCACAGGTGTTGGCCCCCTCCAGCTTTTCGAGGCGCTTCAGTACCTCGGCGAGGGCATCGACCACGGTCCGGCCGCCCAGTTGGGGCCAGCCGTCGTACTCGCCAGCGTCCCGCGAGCCCTGGCCCGCCAGCTGCTCGCGCACGTCCTTGACATCCGCACCGATCGGGCCGACATAGCCAACGATGAAATCGGTGATGTGCTTAACTTCGGCAGCGCTCAAAGGCGCATCCTCCTTGCCGTAAATCCCCAGATAGCCGTTATTCAGCCGCTCGGCGAATCGAGCGGTTCGCGGATCTCCCTCGGGAAATCCGAGCTGGTAATGCATTTCGTCGGCGCGGCCCCAGTCAGCGCCCCAATAGACGGTCCCCTCGAACAGGCGCAGACCTTCGCGCACGCGCGCCTTGAGCGCGGGGCTCATGGTCCGCAGACCCCATGGGTACTTAGGTGCGTTGATGTCAATCGCGGTGCCGGACAGGTGATTTGAGTTCTCGACGTCGTTCGTGGCGCTCCAGCCCCAGACGGGCGAGCTGATCGGCTCGACGTTGCGGTGATACCAAATCGCCCACGCCCCGAGCACGGTCGCGGCATCGCCGGACCGAATAGGCGCGGTGTCGGTGAACGGAATTCCCAGACCGGGCAGTGCGACTACGCACGCGTCACGGTTGACCATTCGCCAGCCGTTTTCGGAATGGGTGTAGCCGTACGGAGTACGGAAACTCAAAGGAAATCTCCCAGAATCAGAATCGAGCTACACTCGAGAGGGTGTACAACGAAGACCACGGCGCAGCGCTCGAGCGGGGACTCCCGTACGGAACCCCGTTCGTCAAGAAGGTCGAAACCAGCGTTTGCCTGGAGGAAGCACCGTGTATCCGGTGCCAAAAGAAGGCGACACTCACCCTCGCCGCTCAGTGGCAGTCGCTAGACGCGATCCGCAACGAGCACGACTACTTTGAGTCGATCGAGGTCCACGCGTGCGGCGCGTGCACCGGCACGGTTGCCGGGATGATCCTCAACAACATCGACCCCCGCGCCGTCGGCGAGTGGCTCATCCTGGAGTGAGCAGGGACGGAGGGAATCGAACCCCCGTACGGCGGCTTTGGAGACCGCCTGCCCGGCCATCAGGGCACATCCCCAGGAACCCCGGCCTCGGCCGAGGTTTCGTCGTTTACGCCGGGACGTCCGGCAGCAGCTCGTCAGCACGGGCGAGATTCATCCCGAGCGAGGTCACCGCGTGATCGAGGTTGGTCCAGTCGACCGGGCCAGTGACCTGGGTCTTCAGGTACTCGATTTCCTTGATCACCTTGTTGATCTTGGTGACGTGCTCCCAGACCTTCGCCGCGACGGCTTCGGCCTTCTCGTTGTCAGTCATGATCAGATCTCCCTTTAGCTCGTTCAGTTGCGCGATAGCCTGCTCAAACACGTTGTCAGGCAGGGAGATTCGGAATCTCGGCGTCGGTCGCCTCGGCGTGCGCCTTCAGGTTCTCCAGCAGCGTGTCAAGCCGCTTGAAGTCCAGATACTCAGCCTGCGGATTCGCCTTCAGCCATTGAATCTCGGCGCGAATCTTCACCACCAGGTCACGCGCGTACGCGACTTGATCGGCAATGAGGTTGATCTTCTGCTGGACGGTCAAGGATTCCCCTGTTTCTTCTGTTGTACCGGCCGCGGGCGGCGGCCTTCGCCCTGGCGGGCTTCGTCTGGATGACAGGGCTCGAACCTGCGACATCTCGCACCCAAGGCGAGTGCTCTACCACCTGAGCTACATCCATCTACCTCGGCTTCTGCCCCGAGGAGGCACTCCGGTACTTCCCACCCCCGGCAGCGGGGCGCCTGGGCTGACCTAATTCCCAGTGCCTCTACTTGTATGCCGCGTGGCTATCGCGGGGTCGGGTACTTGGGCTCCCCGGAGGGCTCACCCGTTTTCCCCATTGCTCCCCTGCGAGGATTCGAACCTCGATATCCGGAACCAAAGTCCGGAGTCCTGCCATTAGACGACAGGGGAATGCATTGCTGACCTGCCTGGACTCGAACCAGGAACCGCCGCCTTAACAGGGCGGCGCTCTGCCAATTGAGCTACAGGCCAATGCTCATTGCCCGGAGGGGGAGCGCCGAGGGACCACCCTTCAACCTCGGCTAGAACCACCTCAACCCCTCCGGGCCACCTATCCGCCAGCGCCCATCATTCGCTGACGGAACATCTCGGCCACGTCCACCACCTCGGCGGCTTGGCCGGCACGTTCCACCTCAAGGCGCACCCGTCGGCGGGCGCCCTCGCTCATCAGAAGTTCGCCCATCATCGAATGGACCACCGAGAGCACCTGACCATTCATCCGGCCGGACTTCAGCAAGTCGTCCAACAACAGACACACCAAGCGGGCTTGCTGCCAGTCGCTCGGCTCGTAGTAGTCGGACTGAGCCGAATGCCGAAGCGACGCATACAGATCCGCTACAAGCGGGTGCGGATCACCCAACCCCAGCTCCGGGATTTTGAAGCTCCCGATTGCCTGGACCACGGCCAGACCGACATCCGACTTGTTCCGCCGAACTCTCTGGTCGCTCCGCTTGGGGATCGGACCTTTCGTACCCACCTCATGACCTCCTGGGCCGACGGGCACCCGGCCCGCCCTATCGCAGTGACCCAGGGTGACGTTCTGTGGGTCGATACCTCCGGGCTCGTAATTGCCGCTGACGCGCTATGCCTTCAGCGGAAGATTTCTTTGCGTGGCACTTTGTGCACGCGGCTTGCAAATTCTCGAGGCGATGATCATTGCCTCGAACAATGTGGTCGACGTCGGAGGCCGCGCCCTGGCATCCGCGTAAACGGAGCTGGCAGGCGTAGCCGTCACGGCGAAGTACCTCGGCGCGACGCGAAGGCCAGTCGGCTGGCAAATCGTCCCGCCGCCGGGACGTTGCCCAACTCAAATGACCTCTTATCCCTATAGCCAGCGGCGTCAGGCCGCTGGCACTACGCGGAGCTTCCGCTCCGCTTGCCTGGACGGGGTGAATCCCCGGCCAGCCTCTTACGGGCTGTCCAGGAAGGGAGGGCTCCCTCCAGAGCCCGACCTTTAGGGGTCGTTCTCTGGACCGGCCGCCCAAAAGCGGCTGGTCGGGGTCGTCGTTCGGGGGCTACAGCCCCCTCTCTCCTCCCCCTCACTAGTAAGTACCTGCGACCTTTTTCGGCGTCCTGGGCTTTTGCTGAAAGCTGTGACGGACGTCACCCATTTCTGGGCCCAGATTGGGCGGCGCCAGCGTTCGAAATCGCTGCGCCGACCTGCGGGAGAGCCAAGGGTGGGGGGTATATGCTCTCGGAGACCCCTAACCCGTACAGAACAGGAGAGCCGCAGTACTGGCCGATCGGGGAGGGGTCGGGGGAGGGATGTACCCCCTGGGGGTAGGCCGTTGGCCGGGCCGGCATGATACCACCCAGGCCGGCCAGTGTCTATTGTGAGTTCATTCACATTCTTTGAGCCGCATTCGAATAGACATATTCGAGCCATTGCGCTATTCGTGCGCGCTATTCCAATTCCCATTCTCGAAAAACATTTCTTTTGCCCTGGAGTTGACATGCAACAGGAATGCATGTTTATGTAGTCGTGTGCCGCTCACACAGAGCGGCCAGACAGAAAGGGAGCAACCGACATGGTTGATCTGACCAAGGGGCCGGGGACGCACTTAGACGCGCTGCGGCGCGCTGAGTTCGAGTCGGCCGAACGGGGCGACTTCGACCAGGCGGGCCGGTACGGCCGGGCGTACTACATCGCCATGGCTAAGACCGCCCCGGAAGACGTTGCAGCACACCATGACCGGCGAGACGCCGAGCTTGGCTTGCTGGACGACTGACACACCGTGAACCGATCGGGCCGCACGCTACGCGGCCCGGTCGGGGACCGATCCGAGAGGGCAACAGATGTACGAGCAGGAATTCTGGGCGCGCGGCTGGGCCGCGCCGGAGATCGACGCACGGGGCACGCTCCCCGAGCTGACGGCCCGGATGGACGACATTCAGCGGCACGCTCAGCAGGCGCGGCCGGACTTTGTGATCACCCGGTACGAGCGCACCGAGTCGGTTCGCATGTATGCGTGGCAGGGGTCCGAAATGGCCGCTTCCTGGGCCGTCCGCCCGGCGGTGCAGTGGTGAAAGAGACCCCGGAACGCAACCCGCTGCGGGTTGTCGAGGACAAGCGCGAGCAAGCACTCATCCTGGCGCGCTGGCTGGGTTACGAACACGCCCAGGGCCGCCAGCGTGACTGGCGCGTAGACGTCACAGCCTCGGAGTTCTCCGCGTACGTGGAGGGCTACCAGGCGGGCGAGCGGGACGCCGGACTACTCGACTAGCCGAACCAGGGCGGCCCGCGCCAGCGGGCCGTCCGACCGGCCAGAACTCACCACCGACGCCGCGGGCTCGCGGCGCGATGACTCATGCCCTGAAGGGGTCACAATGCGTTCTCTCATCAACCACAGCGCGCGGCTCGGCGCGCTGGCTCTCGGCTGGATTGCCGCCCTAGCGCTGGCAATGCTGGTCATTGCTCCCACGGTCACCCGACCAGGAGACGAAGCGGAACCCGTTGCCGTCCAGAGCCTCTCGCTGCCCGATGGGACCACGGTCCCTGATCTGGGCCTCGAGTTGCCGGAGGCGCTCGAGTCTCCGGAGGAAGATCACCCGGCGTGGGATTGCCGCGTGGACGGTAACCAGATCTGCGGGCCGGACGCGTACGTGCTCGACGGGTACGGGGAGCCGGTACCGGTCGCACCGGGCTACTACGGCCAGCACTGCTACGGCGAGCCGTACAACCCCGGCGCGCGTGACGCGCTCGGGTTGCCTGCCCTGGATTGGTGCGAGTGATGCCCGAGTATCAGACGGTCGAGATCGCTATATGCGAGACGTGCCTGTACGTGATCGCGAACGGCTGCGAACTGGACGAGCACGACCAGGCGGCCGAACTCATGTGGCATCACTGGGGGCGCGACGGGTGGCAGATCTGCTACGCGTGCCCCGAGGATTGCTCGCCCTGGTTCTCTCACTCGTCCTGTGACGCGTGCGATCTTCCCCAGGGCGGGGACCGTCACCCGGCGGTCGCGATGAAAGAGCTAGCCAGGTGAGCGGCTACGCGCTGCACGCTGGCGCGCGGGTCGAACTGCCCCCGTGGCTGGACGCGTGGATGCAAGGGGACCGGTACGGCACGATTGCCAGCGCAACCGCGCGGGCCGTCCGTATCCGGCTGGACATGTCCGGTCGAATCATCCGGCTGTGCCACCCGTCCACCCTGGACGCGTTGCGCGTCCTCGACTGACCGAGGCACCGACCGGGCCGCACGCTACGCGGCCCGGTCGGGCCACCCACCAGGATAGGACTCACCTCATGCCCGAACACGTCAACTACCCCCACCACCCTGGGTATCTCGACTCGTGCAACGCGTGCGCCGAAGGCCCGTGCATGTGCGAGGGTGGCGAATACGCCCCGTGCTGGTCGTACGACTGCACACACCCGGAATCGCTGAGAGCCTGGGAGTAGTTCCCCCACAACCGAATACGCTGCACCCGCACCCCGTGCCCATGGCACGGGGTGTTTTGCGTTGTGCGCCAGGCGGGCTCACGGATGGCGATCTCGGAACTGGCCCTAGATTGCCCTGTGGGGCCACGAAACACGTTGGGGTACACCGATATACCGGAACGGTAGGCCGATCGCTCAGTGTGCGATCTGGGCGGCATTCTCAAGGCTTTGCCGCGGATTGCTGTTCCGCGCGTTCCGTTCCCTGGGCCGGCAACGAGGGACCGCCGGCGGCCGGGCAAAAGTGGCCGGCGGGGGCCTCTCCGGGCCGGCACGGGCGCGCTGGCGCTCGACCGAAAACCGTGCCCGACCAGGCACGATGAGAAACTTTGCAATCCAAGGTTGACATGCAACGAGGATGCATGTTCAAATATTCGTGTCAGGCCGAGAGGCCAGACGGGCAGCCCCCAGGGCCGCCCGAGATTCAACGCTCACCCCCATAGCGCGACGCGTGTTCGGGTGACACATGTTCTTTCTCCGGCTGGTGTGAGCAGCACGCGAGAGTCAAATTCATAGTGTGTGGGCCAAATAACTAGGTCCGGTCGATAGACGTACCAGGTACACCCGTACCCACGTACAAATATCGCGCCGGACATCCCTAGGCGAATGCGTACATATACGCGGGCCACCGGTCTACGTACCGGGAGTCGGATTCGAGGCCGATTTAGGGAGCGCCATCCATCGAACAAAGGTAGTGATATGGGACGCGCAACACCGTTATTAACCGATCTCGCTGAAATCCACAAAGACAACGAGCGGCGCCGCGACGAGGCAGAAAAGATCCTCAAGCGCGCCGACGAGGATTTCAGACGAGTCAAGAGCATCTATGCCGTTGCAGGTAGTCCGGACTTCGAAGAGAACTTCGAAGCCGCCTACCTGAACTTCACGGCGGTTGCAATACATCGGCTAGCAACAGAGCGGTTTGACAACCTGGTGACAGCGTGCCTGAGATCCCGTGCCGCTCTATGGGAGCAGCGAAGGAACCAGGCGCCCGAGCAACCAGGCTCTAAGGCTTGAGCCCGATTTTCGACGGCGCCTAAGTCTTGAGGCGGAAGTTTGCCCCGGTAGAAGACTTGACCGGGGCATTCTTCCTATCAGGAAAAGGGAAAGTGGAAAATGGAAAACGAGCTGGAACAGCTGGTTAGGACGCACATAGCCGATGAGTATCGGCGTGCGGTGGAAATGGTGCGGATCGCGGACAAGATCAACGACGGTCCGGGCCATTACCTGTACGACAAGGCGCGTACGACTGTGGCTGTTGTCGGGAAACTCGAAGTCTCTATCGACATTGCTTTGAGCCTGCCGCACGCTGGGCGGCTCACTGCTGGCGATTACGGATGGGACTTCAAGCGATGGGCGTAAAAGGTCTGCTAATTCAGCCCGACGTGCAGCCCGAGGACGTACACAACTACGTCCGGAAGGAAATCCCGGTCCATGAGGTCGAAGTCGGAGACCTAATCGTCTTTGATGACGTCACCGGCTACGCCTTCGCGGTCCAATCGGTCGACAAGTTGACCGAGACCATATGGCCTGAAACCATGTATCGGTTCAACTGCGGAAAAGGCGGGGCGTGCCCCGCGTTGTTCCGTGAGAGCGGTACGGCCAAAATACTCGAGCCGCGCTAAGGCTTGAGGCTGAAATTTGTCCCGGTCGCGGCAACGGCCGGGGCATTTTTCAACCCCAAGAAGGAGAGCAGGAGAGAATGAAGATCACCGATGCGGACGGCTACAGCCTCGAAATGAAAGACAAAGGCGATTGGGTGCAGGCTAAATGCACTATCGGTAGCGACTACATCAGCGCGGATCTGAATCTCGCAGACGCCGAGATCATCGCGGAGTTCCTCAACGAGTGGATCGCGCGGCAGAAGTCTTGAGTCTTCCTGACTCGAAATTGGCCCCGGAACGGTAGCGGAGTTCCGGGGCCTTCTTCATTTCAGGAAACAGGGAAAGTGGAAAAGAAATGAAGTTCGAAGACAAAGACGGCGCGGCCGATCTGGAAATTATCAAGCGGGAGAAGTACCTTCGCGTGGCCGCCTGGGTGAACCCGAACAATCCGATCGTGGTCGATCTCTTGCCCGATGATGTAGAGCGGGCTGTAGAGATCATGCGTGCGTGGCTCGCAGAACAGGAGCGCTGACCATGCGGAACCTGTGGATGTACAGCTTCTACAACGGTTCGAACGGAACCCTTGAGGCTGAGAACATGCGTGAGGCCCTGGAGAGCATCGAAGGCGGCAACCTCGATTCGCTCGCCTCGATGAGGGCCGTTCGTATCCGTGAGATGTTCACGGATCAAGGCTGGGATATCTGGTCCCGGCTCATCCCCGTGGAGATCTCCACCCAGGACGGGCGCAAGCCCACGTTCTACGAGGTCAAAAACACGTTCGCGTTCGAGCCGAGCGGGGAGTTCGATCCGGTCGGCCTGGCGAATCTGCGATACCTCGCGGACCACTGGTCCGACGCCGACGGCGTTTCGTTCAACGGCTGCGTCTCGTTCACCACAGATGCGCTGGCGCCCGGCGATGCCGTCGAGATCTTCGAGAAGCTGGACGACTACCGGGTCTTGGACATGGACACGTTCTTCAAGGTCTGCGAGATGATCGACCGCGATCCGAACGAGATTGAGCACTACGCGTGAAAGGCTGGTTGAGGTTCCGCCGGGTCATCACGGCCCGGCCGGCACCGGTCGGCGCGTACGTCGCTCACGGCGTCGGTAACCGAACGATCGTGCTCAGCGACAGGGCGATTCGTCGATACGTTCGCCGGATCATGTAAAGGTTTGAGGCTCGATAACCCCGGCGCCTTCCCTGCGCCGGGGTCCGGCTGTTCGCTGCTATTGACGAGGGATGCAGCGAACTTAGGCCGCCGAAGCGGCTGGTCCGTCGACCGCGGGCACCAGCGAATACACCATCCAGTGACGCCTATCGGGGAACGCCTGGTTGCAAGCGGTGATCGCGTAGGTCTCGATGCTCCCTCGGACGACGTTTCGGATACGGGCCTGCGCGACCGGGCTCATTGGGTCCACGATGTTCGTTGACCACATCGTGTCGAACAGCGGGTCCGCTTCCGAGCACTTGGCGCGGATCTCCTCGATACGGGTCGGCGAGATCGCACTGGGCGCCAACCACTTGAGGCCGAACACGAAGCCGTGAACAACCGTCTTCCAATCCGGGAATACGAGCTTCGCAACCGGATCGGTGAATGCCCATTCAATAAGGTTTGAGCCTGGTTCGAGCCGGGGGAACGTCCGTCTCCAATCCGCGTTCGTCGCCACGACATCGCCCGACGGCAGGTAAACGTACGCCGAGGGCACCTTGATGCAGTCCAAATACGCTTGTTCTTGAGGCGTCACCGGCTTCTGCGACGGCCCGTAGAGACGTCCCAGCAACCCTGGGAACAGGCCGTCGATGAGGAAGTTCCGGTAGTTGAGCGCGACGCCGAGAGCGTCAAAGATCTCTGTGAGGTACTCCAGTCCGGGGGAGCGTGTACCGTTCTCTACCTTCTCAAGCGCCGATAGCGTCTTTGACGTTCGATCTGCGAGTTCCCGAGGCTTGAGCCCGAGCGACTCGCGTCTCTGCCTGATCAGCTGGCCGAGACGTACGACCGATTGCTGTGCATCTTGCACAGTGGAACACCTTCCTTGGTAGTCGGCTCCGCACTTTTTGTGCGGAGATTGTTGACATATACACCCACCTATCGGACGCTGGTCCAGCTGAGTTCCCGGTTCAAACCTGTTTGTGAGCAACACGACAGCAACGAACTGGGGCCAACGCCGATCACGCGAAGCCTGTGTACACCTCCAGAGGCTTGGGGCCGACCCGCGACACGCCGGTCAAGGCCGGATGTTCGAAACTGTGTTCGAGTCGGACTATAGTCGCAACCGGTAGGTCTGTTGCGCGGCGATAGATGGGATGGGGTGAGAAAACCGCCGGGGGGCAAGCCTCTCGGCATGAGGCGACGTTGACATGCGCCGACGTTGAGTGCCAAGCTGTCGAGTTGTGGCTACTCATGAGTCGGGGAATAAGGGCGCAAAAATGAATACCGTTGTAGAAACAAGTCTGTCAGCCGAGCTGGCTCGGAAACTGCACGAAGATGAGGGCATTCCCGTTGTGGATATCGCCCGCATGTTCAACGTGTCACGCACGACGGTGTACAACTACCTTCCACCCAAATCGGAGAAGCGAACCCCGTACCAGGAAGCGCTAGAGCAATTCCCCTGGGAGGTTCCCACGTCTATGCGAAGGTCCGCACCGTACTACCGTATGCGTGAGCACGGCGAGTTCATGGCTACCAACGGCAAGGGGATGAGCGAGGGCAAGTTGGAGCGGCTCCGTAGCTTCTGGAAGAAGCTCCGAGACTTCAACTTGGTGCTTGAGTTCGATCCTTCGTTGCCGAAGATGCCGGGGGTGGCTCCCGCCGGGGGCTTCGCCTTCGTACCTCGTAAGCCCGAGGACAAGAACCGCCTGATCCGTGTGAACGAGCACACAAAGCTGACACCCGAAGGTGAATTGATCTGGGTTCTTCCGAAGGAGGAAGACACCCCCTGATGTAAGGGTGCATCGTTGGTGTTTGTTGAGAGGGCAATCTCGGTCGTTGTAGACAGATTGCCGTGGGTGCGGGCAGTGATCACCGAGTCCGAGCAGGGCGAGGAACTTACCACGTGGCGAAGCACCCGAGTCCCTTCCGGGCACGAAATGCTTGCTCCGGTAACCGTTTTGACGGACGAACCCGGATGTGAGCGGGTCTCCGAAGAGACTGTAGAAGACCCTGAGTTCTTCGGTCTTCGCGCCACGGTCACACGATGGACCCTCCGCGACGTCACGAAAGGCGACGAGTATCTCCTCCACAAGAGAGTGTTCGATGGATGATTGATATAGAACTGAACACGAAGGGGCCGCCCAGACTAGGGCGGTCCCTTTCTGTTTCCCAGCTCAAACAGTACGAGCGCTGCGCCTACGGCTACCGCCTCGGCCGCCTCGAACGGGTCTGGGAACGCCCAGCGGCCTGGCTGCCGCAGGGTACGGCCGTCCACGCGGCGGCCGAAGCGTACGAACGATCCGGTCGAACGATGACCGTCGAACAGATGCAGGAGGTTTACCGGAAGGTCTACGCCGAGGAAGTGGAGAAGTACGCGGCCACTACGCCGAACTTCGAATTCTGGTTCCGCAGTGGGCCATACAAGGGCGAGGTCGATATTGAGCGGCGTTTCCTGCTCGGACTCGAGCAGGTTGCCCGCTACCCGGCCTGGTACGAGAAGTACCCCGATGAGCAGATCTGGATAGCGCCTGACGGCACGCCCGCGATTGAGCTGTTCTTCAAGATCGACCTGGACGGCATCGAGGTTCGCGGCTATATCGACGCGGTGATCCAGTTCCAATCCACCGGCCGCCTGCGAGTGCGAGACACCAAGAGCGGCAAGAGCCCTGGGGACGATCTCCAGCTCGGCGTCTACGCCGTAGCCGTCGCCGAAACGTACGGAGTCGAACCGCCCGCGACCGGCGACTACTGGATGGGCGTCTCGGGCAAGGCAACCAAGCCCTACGACTTGACCCATTGGACCAGAGAGCGGGTCACCGAGGAGTTCCACCGACTCGCCGACAACATCGTGAACGAACGATTCGACCCAGACCCCGAGCAAGCCAAGTGCATGTTCTGCGCGGTGTCAGCGTCGTGTGAGTTCGCCGCCTAGAGCCCCGGTCGATGAGGGACCGGGGCTTTTTTGTGCCCTGAACAGGAGGAACCGAAGGTATACACCCTGCTCCAATCCCAGACAATCCGCGGCGCGGCCGGCAAGCCGTTGCCCAACCCATTTCGAGCCCTGTCGGACAAAGGAACCGAGTTCCTGCGTGGGCAGCTCTCGCTGATCTGCGCGGGGCCTGGTACGGGCAAGAGCCTGTTCGCGCTCACGCTGGCGATCCGATCCAAGGTGCCGACGCTGTATATCAGCGCGGACAGCGACGCATTCACCCAGCTTTCCCGTGCGGTGTCGATCAACACCGGTTGGCCGCTTGAGGATTCAGCGCGACTGGTCCTCTCGGACGGGCTTGACGGCGTGACTGAACAGCTCGCCCAGTCACCGATCCGGTTCGTCTACGACGGTTCTCCCACGCTTGAGGTCATCGACCGCAACATGCTCGCGTACGAGGAGACCTACGGGGATTTCCCGGATCTTGTGATTGTCGACAACATTTCCGACTGCTCTGTAGAGGGCAGCGCGGACGACGCGCACACCGGTCTTGAGGCGCTCGCCAGCTATCTGCACACCATGGCCCGCGAGTCGGGCGCACATGTCTCCGCGTTGCATCACGTCACCGGCCCGTACAACGACGCGAACAAACCCATCCCCCTGTCCGGTGTGAAAGGCCAGATCGGACGCACGCCCGAGATGATCCTCACCATGTTCAAGCCGACCAACGAGTTCGGCGACCCGGACAGATTGTGTGTATCCACCGTGAAGAACCGAGGCGGCAAAGCCGATGCCTCGGGCCTCGATTTCGCTGAGCTGGAATGGCTCGGCGACACCGCGACTATCCGCGACATCCACCGATAGGAGACCCCACATGTTCAACGTCACCGTGCCTTCGACGGTTGCCGAGCTGTACGAAGACATGCTCACCCGCCTGAAGCTCATGGCGCTGGCTGCGAAGATCCAGATGCGGGCGCACGATGACCTTGCCGCCCGTGTCGGCAAGCTCGAAGCCCAGGTAGGCAAGCTGGTTGCCGCCGAGTAAGAAGCGCTGCAAAGACTGTGAGGCCGAGGGTGTCACCACCCGACGCCCGGCCAACTACCCCGGCCCGCGCTGTGCTTCACACCATCGCCAGCGCCGCGCCGCAACCCGCGAGACGGCCCATGGTCGGCACTTGGAAACCACGTACGGAATCACCAAGGCCGAGTATCAGGCGATCCTTGCCCACCAGGGTGGTAAGTGCGCCATCTGCCAGCGAGCAACCGGCGCTCGGCGACGTCTCGCGGTCGACCACTCGCACGCTGACGGAACCGTACGCGGGGCGCTCTGCAAGCCCTGTAACCGAAATGTGCTGGGGCACTTGCGAGATGACCCCGCCGCGTTCCGGCGGGCGATCGACTACCTAACCCATCCACCGGCGTACCGAGTCATCGGCCGCCGGGTCGCACCCATCCACGAAGGAACCTAAATGCAGCTGACCTACACCCGCGACTGGCTTCGTCAGGGCGATCAATCGAAGCTCTACCTCGCCGAAATCTACACGGCGGAAACGAAATACAACTACGAAGTCCGGAATGGCTTCGATTGGACCGTGACCGTCAAGGACGGCGCAAACACGGTGATCCTCGGCAAGAGCTGGGAGCCGACGCAGGCTGAGGCCGAACGGAAGTGCGAGGAGACCATCGCCCGGCGCCACGCAATCCACTGGTCGTGATCAGCAAAGTCATTCAGCACTACTACCCCGAGTGGGAGCCGCCCGAGGACCGCAGCACCTTCAACAAGACGTGCTGCCCGTTCCACGGCGAGAGTCGCCCCTCGGCAACCGTCAACTTCGATGACGGTCGATTCCACTGTTTCGCGTGCGGCGTGAAAGGCGACGCGATCGACATCGTTCGACATGAGGAGGGAGTCAGCTTCGCAGAGGCTAAGCGCCGTACAGCGGAAATCACTGGAGGAGGCGACCCTCCAGTACGCCAAAAGCCTGCCGGGAACCCCGGCCGCCGAGTATTTGGACAGCAGGGGACTACTCGACCCCGACAATCCCCAGCTGCTCGGCTACGTGGAGGCGCCTCTCCCTGGGCATGACCACTTCGCCGGGATGATCTCCATCCCGTATCTGCGCCGCCTTCCCGGCGGCAGGCTCACCGTGGTCTCAATCCGATTCAGGTGTGCTGCCGCGGAATGCGAGCACAAAGGCCACGGCAAATACATGACCGAGCCAGGCGACAGGCCGAGGCTTTACAACACCCCGGATCTGCTCGTTCCCGCGAAGCGGATCGCCATCACAGAAGGCGAATTCGACGCCATCGCAGCCCATGAGGCCGGAGTGCCGGCCGTGGGCGTCCCTGGCTCTACATCGTGGCAATCGTGGTTCCGGGAGCCGTTCCTCGGCTACGAGGTGGTCTACATCCTCGCCGACGGCGACGACCCCGGCCGGAAGTTCGCGGGCTCGATCGCCAAGCAACTGCCGAACGCTCGGATCGTGCAATACCCGAAGGGCCACGACACGAATTCGTTCGTCCAAGAGCACGGCGCAGACGCCTTGCTGGAAAGGATCTCTTGAACCGCAAGCACGTTCGCGTGTACACCCTGCCCGACTGCCAGCCCTGCAAGCTCACGAAAGCCTGGCTCGACCGCGAGGGCATCGAGTACACCGAGATCGCCGCCGACCACCCAGCGGCGGCCGACTACCTGAAGTTCCGCCTCGGCGCCCAGAGCGCCCCGGTTGTCGAAGTGCTCGACCGCGAAGACCACTGGATCGGATTCCGGCCCGAGAAGCTCAAGGAGCTGAAAGCCGCATGGCGCTAATCGAATTCGATGACGAGTTCTTGTTCTGCTCGGACTCCGGATGCGACTGCCACCTCGAAGACATGCTCTACGAAGGCGTCTACGACTACGACCCTGACGAGGAGATCTAGCGATGCCTCCGTTCTTGTGGTTCCTGCTACTGCTCAACATCCTGATAGGAGTGCTCACCTGAGCGACGCAATCAATCCCTCTCACTACCAAGGCTTTTCGAACGGCGCGCAGATGATCGACATCAGCGAGAACCTGACGCCGAACGCTGCTCAGGCCGTGCAGTACATCGGCCGTTCGTGCCGTCTCGACGGCAACAACAAAGGTGACACCCTCGAAGACCTGAACAAAGCGCTGTGGTTCATCCGCCGCGAACTGGGCCGGATCACCGAACTATCGAAGCGAGATCCGGCGGTGACTCGTTGACCCGTCGAATCGTCATCATCTCCGATACCCAGATCCCTTACACAGACTGGAAAGCCGTACGGGCCGTGATCCAGTACATCGGCGACACTCAGCCGGACGAAGTGATCCATATCGGTGATGTGGTCGACTTCCCGCAGCCGTCGCGGTGGTCGAAAGGCACTGCGGCCGAGTTCGAGGGCAGCGTTTTCGAGGACGCCGAGGTCACCAAGAAGCGCCTGCTCGAACCGCTGCGCGAAGTCTACGACGGCCCGATCGGATGCCACGAGGGCAATCACGATTCCCGCCCGCGCGAGTACCTCTCGAAGTACGCGCCAGCGCTCGCCGAGAGCGGAGCGTTCGACCTGCCGACGCTGCTCGACTTCGAGAACTACGGTGTCGAGCTGCTGCCCGACTTCTATCCCGTTGCGCCGGGCTGGATTTCGACTCACGGCCACCGTGGCGGAATTCGCCTCACCCAAAAGGCTGGCAGCACCGCCGCGAACGCGGTAGCCCGCTTCAACACGAGCGTGATCATGGGGCACACCCACCGACAGGGCTTGGTGCCGCAGACGACCGGGTTCGGTGCAAAGACCACCACCCGCTACGGCGTGGAGGTCGGGCATCTGATGGACATGTCCAAGGCGCAGTATCTCAAGGGGGCTACGGCAAACTGGCAACTCGGCTTCGCCCTCCTGACCGTGGACGGCAATCACGTCCACCCCCAGCTTGTTCCGATCACGAACAAGCGGTTCACCGTGGACGGTGTTACCTGGAAGCTCTGAGAATCGGAAGCCTTTGCTCCGGGATTCTCGGGCTGGACGCGGCAGTTGAGCGGGTGTTCGCTGGTCGGCTCACGTGGGTAGCCGACAACGATCCCCACGCCTCCAAGCTGCTGTATCGGTATCACCCGGAGATCCCGAACCTTGGCGATATCACCCAGATTGATTGGTCTCAGGTTGCGCCCGTCGACATTTTGACCGCGGGCTACCCGTGCCAGCCGTTCAGCGTCGCTGGCTTGCACAAAGGAGAGAATGACCCACGCCACCTGTGGCCCTACGTCCGGACGGCCATCGCTCATCTACGACCGAGGTATGCGGTCCTGGAAAATGTTCCGGGGCACGTGCGCCGAGGCTTCTCCGAAGTCCTCGGAGACCTTGCCGAAATCGGGTTTGATGCGCGGTGGGCGTGTGTACCCGCTGCCGACGTCGGAGCGCCGCACAGACGAGAGCGGCTCTTCATCCTTGCTACCGACGCCTCTCGCTCGGGACGGCCGGACCGGGAGTAACCCGTCCCAGGAAAAGCGGAAGTCCCCTCCGATCACCTGCATTCAGGCATACCTGCCGACACCTACCGCGAGCGAAAGCACCGGAGGGTCCACCTCACGCGGCGGCGGCACAGATCTCAGATCCGAGGCCGCATACCTGGCAACGCCGCAGTCGCGGGACGGTAAGGGCTTACCGAGCGCCACGTACAACCTGAAGTCGCTGTGCCGCGATGTCATGGACCCCGATTGGGGCAAGTACGCCGAGGTGATTGCCCGCTGGGAGCGGATCACGCGACCGGCGCCCTCGCCAGCGGAGCCCAACAAAAACGGAAGACCCAGGGTTACAACACTTTTCGTTGAGTGGATGATGGGCTTCCCGGCGGGATATGTGACCGGTCTCAGGCTGGCGTACAAGCCACAAATCAAGCTGCTCGGCAACGCGGTGATGCCGCTACAGGCCGAGTACGCGCTCCGAATTCTGTTGGAAGACAAGGATATTTGACCGTCGAACACCTAAAGAAGCTGATCGACCGCGCCGCGGGCGCAGTCGAACGTGAATGGCCCGGCGTCATCGACGCCGAAGACCTCGCCCAGGAACTCTGGGTTTGGATTCTCGAACGCCCCTCGGTGCAAAAGAAGTTCGCCGAGTCGAACGACTACCTGATCTACCGGCTTCTGACCCGGCACGGCAACGCTATCGCCTCCGAGGCCGCATCGAACCGTCACCGGTTCGCGGGCACCGTGTTCTACGGGTCCGAGGAAGTCCGCCAGGCGCTCAAGGGCAACGCGTTGTCTCACGACCTGATAGACGACCTCGAGCCCGCGATGGAGACGCTCAAGGCAACAAACCCGCGATACGCCGATGCGTTGCGCCGCCGGTTCGGCGAGCGGGAGAAGGGCGTAGACAAGCACGACGTCTACCGAGCCGTGCTCGCGCTGACCGAGGAAATGAACCGAGTTGCTCGCGCCCGTCGCGCCGAGCACGAGGAAGGGCCGGGAACCCGGCCGGTGCTCTCCAATGCCACCGCTCAGGCCGTTACCGGCGGTGAGTGGTGATCCGAGACATCTTCGAGGCCGAGTTCAACGGAACCGGCGGAATCGAACAGTACCGCTCGTGGGTGTTCCCGGACCTTCACCCGAACGAGAAACCGGCCCGCCTTGAGAACTGGCCGAATCAGGACATCGAAATGTATTGCGGAACAAGGGAGTTGAACACTCATTGCTGATGACCGAAACCGGCAAGACGGTCTACGAGCGCACGTACGCGCGGACCCTGCCGGACGGGACCAAAGAAGTGTGGGGCCAAACCGCTGAGCGGGTAGTGGCCGGCAACCTCGCGTTGGTCGATGAGCGGTACCACCAGCCGGGCGAACGCGAACACCTGATTCGCATGATCAGCGAGTTCAAGCTGTTGCCAGCAGGTCGGCACCTGTGGGCTTCGGGCGTGAAAAACGCTCAGCACCTTATGAACTGCTGGGTGAGCGGCTGGTACGAAAAGCCGTCTGACCACTTCCATTTCACCTTCATGAGGCTGATGGAAGGCGGCGGAGTCGGTGCGAACTACAGTAACCGACACCTTGAGCACTACCCCGAAGTTGAGAACGAACTCCGGGTGCATATCGTCTGCGACCCAGGCCACCAGGACTACGACGAGATGAAGGCGGCGGAAGTCCTATCCGAGGAATACACCTCGGACTGGCCGGGCGCGTTCCAGATCGAGGACAGCCGAGAAGGCTGGGCCGATGCCCTGGTCGACCTGATCGACACCCATTACCGCGAAGGCGTGAAGAACCAGAACCGCGTCTACGACGTCAGCAGGGTTCGTCCGGCCGGTGCGCGGCTGCTGACCTTCGGCGGCCGAGCCTCCGGGCCGCTGCCGTTGGCGAAAATGCTGCACGCGGTGGCCGGGGTCATGTCTCAGCAGGATCGCCAGCAGCTCGACGGAATAAGCGCCATGGAGATTGACCACGCCATCGCGAAATGCGTTGTCGCTGGCGGTGTTCGGCGCTCGGCGCGCATGTCGATCATGCATTGGGATGACCCGCAGATTTTGGAGTTCATCCGGAGCAAGACAGGTAGTACGCCCGAAGGCGAGATGCCGCATTGGACGACCAACATCTCTGTAGAGGTGGACGCGGAGTTCTGGCGCCACCTCGAAGGCGGCCTAACGGTCAGCGCGAAGCGGCGCGACCATGCCCTAGAGGTGCTCGAATTGCTCGCCGAGGGGGCTCTCCTCAACGGTGAGCCAGGAATCTGGGATAGTTCGCTGTCCAACGAGGGCGAACCGACTCCGATCCTGGCAACGAACCCGTGCGGGGAAATCACGCTCCAGGCCAGTGAGCCTTGCAATCTCGGCCATGTGAACCTAGCCGCGTTCGTGCGTGAAGACGGCTCGGTCGACCATGAGGATTTGTTCCTCGCGCACGTGCTGATGACGCGGTTTCTGATCAGGGCGACGTTCACCCAGGTTTCGGACCCGAAGTCCCGCGAGGTGCTCGACAGGAATCGCAGGATCGGCGTTGGACACCTCGGCGTCGCGAGCTACCTCGCGATGATCGGAGTCCCGTACTCCGCAGCGCCGACCGATCGGCGTTTCCGGGCGTTCCTCCAGGATTGGGCCGAGTTGGTGGACGAAGCCGCCATCGCGTACGCCCACGAGCTGAGAATCCCTGTACCCGTTAAGAAGAGGACCGTTGCACCGACCGGAACAGTGTCGAAGTTGTGTGGTGTGTCGGAGGGGATTCACCCCATCTTTTCGAGGTACTTCATCCGTCGAATCCGTTTCAGCACAGTCGATCCCGACCAGATGGAGAAGGTCCAGCAGTACCGCGAGCAGGGGTACAACGTCGTGGACGATATCTACGCGGCGAACACGGTCGTCGTGGAGATCCCGACTCAAGACACCCTGGTTGAACAGGTGGAGCGTATCCACGCCGATCCGCTCCGGCCGTATGGCGAAGCCGCTGATGTGCTGGTGGAATCCGCCGATGAGCTGACCCTCGATCAGCTCTTGGCGTTCCAGCGTCTCTACCAGGAACTCTGGGCCGACAACGCAGTCAGCTTCACGGCGAATTTCTCCCCCGAGAAGTACACCGCCCAGGACATCGCAGCCACGATCCGCCGGTATGGCGGAAAGCTCAAGGGAAGCACCATCTTCCCCGAGGCTTCCATGCCGCTCAGCCCTTACGAGCGGATCACCAAAGAGCAGTTCGAACAGGCCACGGCGACACAGATCGCTGATGGCGTGGACGAGGAATGCGCCTCTGGCGCTTGCCCAATCAAGTAAAGGAACCCGTTTGAACAACCCGTTCGACAACGCCCCGGCCGCCGATACCCAGGAGGACGCCCCCGTGACCGAGACCAAGCCTGCTGCCCGTCCGGTCGTGGACAGTGACGGCAAGATCGTGGTGACCTTCAAGGCCGGTGCGGGCTTCGATGCCCCGTGGATCGTGATCCACGCCGATTCGATCGCGGACGCAGCCGCTCAGATCGGCAAGGAGCTGTACAAGCTCATGGAGGACACCGCCAAGGCCGCAGAGCATTTCAAGTCGCTGGCACCGGCTAAGGCCGGCCCGGCGGCTCGGCCGGCACCGGCCGCCAAGCCTGCCTATCAGCAGGCACCGGCCAACGCGCCGGAATGCCCTCCGGGCTGGGAATTCAAGTCCGGCGTGAACAAGACCAGCGGCAAGGCTTGGAAGGGGTACTTCCCTCCGCGCGGCTCGGACGAAAAGCCGATGTTCTTCTGATCCACTGACCACCTTCGAGGGCCGTCCATATGGGCGGCCCTCGCCGCATCTCTAGGAACCCTTGACCGCGATCCAGTTCACCGACCGTTCCACGGTCGAACTCATCAAGACCGATTTCGCCGACGAATGGCCGGTACTGGCCGCCCGGACATCCACGCTCGGAGCGAAGTCGACGCCCGAGGAACGAGAGGGCCTGATCGACTGCCTGATCCGTGAGCGGCATGGAGTGCCGTTCGAGCACATGCACATCAGCTACCGGGTGACTACACCGATCTTCGTTTGGCGCCAGATAGTGAAACATCGTGCGGGCGTGAGCCTCTCGGAGGAATCAGGCCGCTACCGAGAGCTTGAACCCGAGTTCTACGTTCTGCCGCCCAGTCGGCCAGTCTCCCAGACCGGAAAGCCCATGGCCTACCAGTTCGAGCAGGGCGACGACAACCAGTTCATGACCGCGTGCGCCGCTCAGGCGAGCGCGGGCTCGTTCTGCTGGTACCTCTACGAGAACCAGCTCAAGATGGGCATCGCTCGGGAGGTCGCCCGAATGGTGCTGCCGCTCAACACGATGAGCACCGGCATCCTGACCTTCAACGCCCGATCACTAATGCACTTCCTTCAGCTTCGAACCGAAGCCGCGGGCTCGCACCCGCAATTCGAGATTGCCCGCGTTGCCGAACAGCTCGCGGTTCACCCTGCGAGCGCCGCACCTATCACCTTCGAGTCCTTCATCAAGCACGGGAGCATTGCACCTTGACCACCGCCGAAACCTCCTACCTGTACCACCGCATCGAAGAACTAGAGGCCGAGAACGCCGCGCTGAAGGCCAAGTTCGACAACCGCAAGAAGCTCAGCCCCGATGACGTGCGCTGGATTCGACGGCTGTACAAGAGCGCCCGCGCGACTCAGGCCGAGCTAGCCGACATGTACAAGGTCAGCGGCCCCACCATCAGCCGGACTGTCCGGGGGGTCTACCACGCGTGAAGATCCACCCGTACCGGCTGGAAGGTGAACGGGTCACGGTGCGGGTAGTGGAGACTCATGCCGACGTGGATCGGTTCTGGCAATGGCTCAAGGCCAACGTCAGCCGCCCGCTCGGCGTCGACTCCGAAACCACTGGACTCGACATCTACTCAGACGGATTCGCCCTCCGCACAGTCCAATTCGGAGACACCCGCGAAGCCTGGGTTCTCCCCGTCGAAGCCCGTGCCGGCCTCCGCGACGCGGCGCGGGATGCGCTGAAAATCATCGAACGGCCGATTATCCACAACGCCAGCTTCGACATCCAGGTCTTCGAGCGGCATCTCGGTATACGGGCGGAATCCCTGTGGCCGAGAGTGATCGACACCCGGATATTGGCACACCTGATTGACCCACGGGGACAAGAGGAAGGCGGTATCGGCCACGGCCTCGAAGCCCTCACCCGCGCCTACATCGACCCCGTTGCCGCCGAAGAGGTCAAAGGGCTCATGTCCAAGCTCGCCAAAGCTCACAAGGTCAGTAAAGACCAGATCTGGGCGCGGATAGACCTGGATCACCCGGAATACGAGCTGTACGCCGGAGTGGACACTCTTCTGGCGTGTCGCCTGTACCACCGGCTAGGACCCCCTGGTGCCGAAGGAATCACGGCATCTCATCGCCTACGAGCACGACGTAGCCCGCGTGTGCGCCGCGATGGAACGCACCGGATTCCTCCTGGACGTGCCATACACCGAGACCCTCTCTGATGAGCTGCTGGCTCAAGAGGAGGAGGCGACGCTCCATGCGCTCGCGTTCTTCGGAGTCGAATCGGTCAACAGCACCGAGGAAGTTGCCGAGGTGCTCGAAGAACTCGGCGTTCGGATCGGGGAACGGACCCCGACCGGGAAACGCAAGGTCGACAAGGTTCTCTTGGAGAAGCTCGCCGAGGACTCCCCGGCACTGGGAAGTGTCGGGCATCTGGTGGCTGCTGTCACCGAGGCAAAGAAGGCTCGGAAGTGGCGAAAGACCTGGTTGGAGGCGTTCCTCGACGGCCGCGACGCGGCCGACCGGGTGCACCCGTCGATCAACCCCCTCCGCGCCCGAACGGCGCGAATGTCGATCAGCGGCATTCCGGCACAGACGCTTCCGTCTGGCGACTGGACGATTCGCCGAGCGTTCATCGCCAAGCCCGGTCACTCGATCGTCTCGATTGACTATGCGGCACAAGAGCTTCGGGTTCTGGCGGCATTGTCCGGTGACCGAACGATGATGGCGGCGTTCGCCGAGGGCAAGGATCTGCACCAGATCACCGCCGACGCGGCGGGCGTTGGCCGAGCGGTAGGCAAGATGACGAACTTCTTGCAGGTCTACGGCGGCGGCCCGCCGACCCTGGCGGGAAAGGCGGACATCGACGTAGGCACCGCGAAGCGGGTCTTCGCAGGCTTCGCCCGGACCTACCCCCAGGTCGCAACCTTCTCGAAGCGGCTCCAGAAGATCGCCAAGGACCAGGGCTACATCACCACCCGAACCGGCCGACGGCTTCCCGTCGACCGCGACCGTGGGTACAGCGCCCTCAACTACATGGTGCAGAGCACCAGTCGCGATGTGACTTGCCGCGGGTTGCTCGCGCTGGACGAGGCGGGGTTCACCCCGTACTTGCTCCTGCCCGTGCATGACGAGGTGATTGCCGAAGTGCCGGCCGAACACGCGGAGTGGGGCGCCCGAGAGATCGCCCGTCACCTGCGGATGGAACTCAACGGCGTGGTGATCGACACCGACGCCGAGGTCTACGGCGAGAGCTGGGGCCATGGATACATGAAAGAAGCTGCCTAGTGAAAAAGACTGTGGCCGTTGGCATTCTGGCCCTCGGTGTGTTCACTCTGTCCGCCTGTTCCCCGGCGGCGAAGGACATCACCAACGTTCAGGTGAAGAACGTCCCGGTCCCCGGCCAGAAGCCGGTGACCTGTGTCGTGGTCGACCTCCAGAACGAGGATGGCGTAGCCGTCTCCTGCGACTGGGAGGGACGTGGACGCTAGGGAATTCGTAGACGAGCTGTACAAGGTCTGGGCACAGACCAGTGAGGCCGAGGCCGGACTCTGGGCCTACGAGCCGAACAACGAGATCGGCGGATGGGAAGTTCGGTGCGTTCCTGCCGAGGGCAGCGCCCGAAAGACCGCGCCGGACGGCAAGATCCCGATCGCGGATTTCGTCACCGAGGCTGACGCCCGATTCATTGCCTCCATCCATGCCGCGATCCCGGATCTCGTCCGCGAGATTCACGAGACGCTGGACGAGAACGAGCGCCTGGACCAAGAACGAGACCAGATCGCCTCGGAGCTGTTCGAAGCGGGCCTAGAGATCCAGCGCCTTCGGCGAGACCTTGAGGTACTGCGTGGCTAAGCCCTCGTTCGATGAGTACTTCATGGGCTTCGCCGAGCACGCGAAGACCCGTTCATCTTGTGTCCGTTCGAAAGTCGGAGCTGTTATCGCGAAGAACAACCGGCTACGGGGGTCGGGGTACAACGATGCCCCGCCCGGTATGCCTGGCTGTGAAGCGTGCCCTCGGCGCCTGTCCGGCGTCGAGCCGGGCAGCTCGTACGACACCGGAGCGGGCGCGTGCGTGGCCTGCCACGCCGAAGCGAACGCCCTGCTCGATGCCAATCGTGACGACCTGATCGGCGCAACCCTCTATATCACCCGGCCGCCGTGCGACGGCTGCCTCAAGCTCATCCAAGCCTCTGGCGTGGCCCGGATCGTGTATCCGGGCTCGGAAGGAACCATCAATGACTAACCGCGACAAGAAGAAGCGCGAAACCCGCAGCGGCTACAACGTGACCGCCCCGGCCTATGCCACCTATCCGAACCTGACGACCTACTACGACGCCCCGAGCGGCATCACCTACACCGAAGTGACTCCCAGCTCGTGTGACTCGTCCTCCAGCTCGTACAGCTCCAGCAGCTCGTACGACTCGGGCAGCTCGTACAGCGGAGGCTGCGACTCCGGCGGCTTCTGATGTCGTCTCAATTCTGGTTCTCGGCCGGTGCCCTCACCGGCTTTCTTCTTTTGTCCCCCTTCGTGATTGGAGGACCGCGACGTTGATCGACGTCCTGATCATGGGCGGCACCTGGAACCCCAATGGAGACGGGGTAACCGAGGCGTTCGCCCGAGCACTCGACCCCGGCAAGTTCCGGGCCTCGTACGTCCCCTACCCGGCTGACTACGGTCAGCGCACCACCTACGCCGATTCGGTTGCCGCGGGCAAAGCCGCGCTGCTGCGCGCGATTGACGACAGCCCGTACCCGGTCATCGTGGCCGGATACTCCCAAGGCGCTGGCATCGCTGGCGATTTCGCCGCCGAAATCGGCCGAGGACAGCACCCCCAGCTCGACGTCCGCGCCGCTGCTCTAATCGCGGACCCAGCTCGGCCGGAAGGTGTTTCGATCACGCCGGACCCCGGCGGGTTCGGCATCTCCGGACAGCGCCACATCCCCGGAATTCCCGCGTTCCACGTCGCCGCGTGGAACGACCCCATCACCTCACTGTCTCCTGGTTCCCCGCTCCGTACCGTCGCGGACCTGTCCGCGTACTGGAACATCTCCAACCCGGAGGGCTTCCTCCGCTGGGGGCAAGAGACCTTCAACGCCGTTGTGGCCGGACGCCTTCAGCGCTGGTGGAATCCGGCGCACCTATGGGATTGGACTATCGCCGCCCGCGAGGCGCGCGGCTACCTGTTCGACGGTCGCCACACCGAAGCCTATGTGCGCGAGGGCCATTGCTGGCAGCTCGCCCAAACCCTGAACGAGGAGTTCTGACCTGACCGAGCTTGTAATCACCCGAGGCTATCCAGGCTCCGGCAAGACAACCCACGCGAAGCGGTGGGCGACCGGTGCCAGCCGAGCGCGAGTCTCCCGCGACGACTACCGCAAGATGCTCGTTGGCGGGGAAGGCATCCTTCCAGCGGACCAAGAAGGAATGGTGACGGCCGCCCAGCGCGCGGCCGTCCGGGCGCTACTGTCCCTGGGCGTCTCGGTGATCGTGGATGACACCAACCTGCTGTTGAAAGTTGCGAGGGACTGGGCCGATCTCGCCGAGGAACTCGGCGTCAGCTTCTCCTGCCTGGACTTCCGGACCTCGCTCGCGGAATGCATCGCGAACGACTACGAGCGAGGCCGCCTCGGCGGCCGGACAGTCGGCGCCAGCGTCATTCACCGGATGGCGCAGAAGTACCCCATCCAAGGATGGAAGCCGGTAGAGCCCCGAGCGAAGCTCAACATTCAGCCCTACCAGCCGCGCGAGACGCTCACCCCGGCTTGGATTTTCGATATCGACGGCACGCTCGCCCACATGCGGGACCGCTCCCCGTACGACTGGAAGCGGGTAAGTGAAGACGCGCCGGACCTGTCGGTGCTGCGGGTGCTCTGGTCGCTTCGGCATTCCAACCCCGGCGTGAAGATCATCGCCGTGTCCGGCCGCGACGGCTCCAGCCTCGCGGACACGATCCGGTGGCTACAGCGCCACCACGCGACACCGGATCTGTTGCTCATGCGGGCGCCCGGCGACAACCGGAAAGACTCGCTGGTCAAGCTCGAACTTTTCAACGATCACATCCGTGACCGGTTCAACGTGCGCGGTGTTTTTGACGATCGGAACAGCGTCGTCGCCATGTGGCGACGCCTGGGCCTCAAGACATTTCAGGTAGCAGAGGGAGACTTTTGAAGCTCGACACACCCATCAATCCGAACTACGCGGCCGTCATCACGAAGGTTCCGGCCGTAGTGCCCCTCGAAGGCCGAGACCGCATCGTCGGCCTGCCGCTCTACGGGCACCAGGCGATTGTGTCGAAAGGCTGGCAGCCGGGCGACCTCGGCGTGTTCATCCCCGCCGAGTGCCAGCTCAGCAGCGAATTCGCCAGCGCGAACAACATGTTCAGGCACTCGGAGCTGAACAGCGACCCAGGCGTGAAGGGCTATCTCGAAGACAACGCCAGAGTGAAGGCGATCCGCCTCGGCGGACATCGCTCGAATGCCATGTTCCTGCCGCTGTCGTCGCTCGCCTATACCGGCGTGGACGTCTCGCAGTTCCGTGAGGGCGACACGTTCGACCACATCGGCGGGTACGAGATCCTCCGGAAGTACGAGGTTCGTAAGCCGCGGGCAGCCAGTACGGCCGGCAACCAGGCGCCGAAGCCGCGCCGGGTCGATAAGAAGCATTTCCCCGAGCACATCGACACGTCGAACTACTGGCGGTTCCAGCACGTCATCAGCCCAGACACGTATGTCTGGGTGACGCAGAAGCTTCACGGGACGTCGATCCGTGTCGGGCACACCATCGTTCAGCGCAAGCTGAGCTGGGTGGAACGCCTCGCGCGGAAGCTGGGCGCGAAGGTGCAGGAAACCCAGTACTCGCCGGTCTACGGCTCGCGTCGATCCATCAAGGACGCCCGCGACCCTGACCAGCAGAACTTTTACGACACGGACATTTGGACCATTGAGGGCAAGCGCCTCGATGGCCTGATTCCAGCGGGGTATGTGGTCTATGGCGAACTGATCGGGTGGGCTCACAACGAGCCGATTCAGAAGGGATACACGTACGGCCTGCCGAAGGGCACGGCCGAGCTGTACGTCTACCGGGTCACGCAGGTGAACCCCGAGGGGGTGACCGTGGACCTGGGTTGGACGCAACTCGAAGAGTTCTGCCGGAACACCGGCTTGAAGCCGGTACCGCTGTTGTGGGCGGGCTTCCACGAGGACTTCGACGTAGATGTGTGGATGAACCGGCGATACAACGAGGAGGGCTACCGCCACGCGGTTCCGCTCGATCCAGGCAAGACCGTGGACGAGGGTGTGATCGTGCGGGCAGACGCCCTAACGCCTCGCCTGCTGAAGGCAAAGGCACCGGATTTCTTGGAGCACGAGACGAAGCAACTCGACTCCGGGACTGTGGATCTGGAGAGCGCCGCCTAGGCGCCCGAGCCGCCGGGGGCGTGCGTCCCCCGGCGTTCGAACGGGTCGCTGTCCGTTTTGCACTGCGGCCGGAAACTACCACGCCAGAACGACCGGTAACCCCCTGAGCAGCAGCTCGGGGGGCTGGTGTGTCCTGGGGGTTACCGGCCGGGCGAATCTAAGCGGTAGCGGGGGAGCCGGTGGCGAGCTTCTCCAGCGCGATCGAGAACGGATCGGCGACAGCGGTTTCCACGATGGCGGGGATTTCCTCCACGGCCGGGGCTTCGGCCTCGGCCTGATCCCGCAGCATCATCGTCAGGTGGGTGATCAGCAACAGCACCAGCGGCGGCACGGCAGAGATGCCGACCGCGACCCACGAGCCGGTGTTCAGCCACGCGTGCAACCCGTTGCCCGCGATCGACAGGGCCGCACCGAAAGTCAGCAACAGCCACGCGTACCACCCGTGGCGGCGCATCGCGGTAGCCGCGATCGTGGACACGATCACCAGGCCGTCAACGATCAGCGGGAAAGACCAGGCGTGGGGGGTGTTGTAGTGCTCGGCGAGCTGAGACAGCGCCGAGTAGGAGACGAGGAACGAGAAGCCGCCTACAGCGACCGTGCCGGCCGTCGCAGCTTGGACAGCGGAGATCTCACGGACTCGAGATAGCATCGAGGCGCACCAACCTTCATTTGGTGTAGTCGAACCCCCGGAGGCGGACCAGGCCGAAGGGGGTTCGCGTTTTTCTATTGTGGGCTCGAGGCTAAGTGAGTTGACCTCGCCCGTCAAATTTTCCAGTTTTCCAAGTCATTGGAGGTGTGTATTTTGGCAGCTGGGGGCTCTAATGAGCTACTCACGCCCGAAGAAGTAGCGGCTTGGCTGAAGGTCGAACCCGATACGGTTCGCAATAGCTATCGACAGTGGGGGATCAAACCCCAAAAGGTCGGGCGTCTCCTCCGATTCCGTGTGCGCGATGTAGTCACGTACCTGGACCAGAACTACGGATAAGGCAAATGGCGTCTGTTTTCCAGCGGTGTAAGACCGATGAAAAGAACCAGTACTACCCGTGCAGCAAGGCGCGGTGCGGACATCCGTGGACCGTCCGCTACCGCGAGCCGGGCGGCCGGGCAGGCGGCCAGCGCGAGAAGTCGTTTCCGCTCAAAAAGGACGCCGAGGACTTCGGCGTCAAGATGGAGAACGACAAGCGGACCGGGCTCTACGTCGATCCCAAGCTTGGACAGACGCCCCTGCGGGTGTGGGGCAAGGAGTGGCTTGCGCGACAGATCATCGACGAGAGCACCTGGCGCAACTACAACGGGTTCCTAGAGAACCACCTGTACCCGTTCATGGACCCGAAAACCCTTGCTCAGCTGGAACGAATCCACTTCGAGCAGTTCATCGCCCACCTGATCAAGGGCGGCATGATGGCGTCCACGATCAACGATCGGATGCGGTTCGTCACCGGCATGATCCAGGACGCTGTAGCCAAGAAGTACATCCCCGACAACCCCGCGAAGGGGGTCAAAGCTCCCCGCGTGGCCTCGGCCAAGGTGGACGAGGACGAGATCCCCAGCCTCGGCGAAGTCGACATGATGCGCGAGACGATCTCGCCGCAGTACCGGCTGACGATCGACCTCATGGCAGGCGCTGGGCTACGTATCAGCGAAGCCCTAGCATTCGATCCGGACTGCTATCGCGGGGACTTTATTCGTATTCGCTGGCAAGTTAGTTCGAAGGCCCATGTTGGAAGCTGCAAGACGCGGATCAAGGCTTTGAAACACCGTGTGGAAGGCGAGTACCGGGATATCCCGATCGCACCATTCTTGGGAGATGCGATCGAGTTGCATCTAAACGAATGGGGAACCATTCCTCTCGGGGAGGACGGGAAGAATATCCGCGCCTTCTTCGCACCTCGAGAGAGGGCGAAGGGAACCATGCCTTCTGCGAATACGTACGGGTATCATTTCCAGAAGGCGCAACGAAAGTCCGGCCTAGTCCTGCCGGACGGGCATTGGAAGTATCACCCGCACTCACTACGGCATTTCTTCGCCTCCACTGCCCTCGCCAACGGGATACCGATTCACGAGGTCTCAGCGTGGCTCGGGCACAAGTCGATCAAGACGACAGCCGACATCTACGGACACCTCGTGCCCGGTGCGTGGGACCGCTGCCGCTCGGTGATGCAGGAGGCGATGAAGCCGCCTGCGGAGCTTTCCCAGGCGGCCTAGTGATGGATCTGGAACACCGTGCTGGTTTGGTGCTGGATTTTCAGCCGCTCGGGCGGATACCCGCAGGTGAGAGCTATGTGGTAAGAGTTCCGCTTCAACGTCTGATTCGTCGAATTCTATTGAGCCCCATCCGGATTCCGGATGGGGCTCAGTCGTTCCGCCGGCGCCGCCCGCTGGCCGCTTCGGTCAGCGCGCTATGCGGCATAGCCAGCGCGGCATCACCCGGCCATTGCACTCAACTCGGCATTTCGGTGCGTTCGGTGTGGCTGCCGGGCGATCTGGCTATGGCCGTCGAGGCGATTCAGGGGCATCCTGTGAGGTGCGCGGAGTGGGTGGGTGTGGCCGGCATGCCGGGTTCTGGCCGGCAGGAGGAAGGCATGGAAGGCGCGCCGAGCAGGACGGCGATGTTTGCGGCGGTGTCGCGAGGATTGTTTCGCTTGGAGACGGCGTCGCCTTGGGTGCTGGACGATGTGCTGGCCCTGGTCCTTGTCGGCCCGGTATGGCAGCAGTTGCGAGACCAGTTCGATCCGCTGTTCCCCGACCCGGTTCGTCGCGAGGCCCGCGCGGCTGTCTGCACTCGCAGCCGGTACGCCGAGGACCGGCTGGCTGCCGGTGCCTTCACGCAGTATGTGATTCTCGGCGCGGGGCTCGACTCGTTCGCGTGGCGGCGGCCCGATCTGCTCGGCTCGCTGACGGTATTCGAGGTTGATCACCCTGCCTCCCAGGCCTGGAAGCTCGAGCGGATCAGAGATCTCGGCCTGCCGCTCAACGCCTCGCAGGTATTGGTGCCGGTCGATTTCGAGGCCGGACCGGTTCAGGATGCGCTGGGCGCGGCCGGATTCGACTGGGCGCGGCCGGCGATGTTCTGCTGGACGGGCGTCGCCCCCTATCTGACGGCACAGGCGATCGAGTCGACGTTGCACACGATCGCAGCGGCTGCTCCCGGGTCCGAGGTGGTGTTGTCCTACCTGGCCGAGGACGCTGCGCTCGACGACGCAGGGACGGAATACGCCCGCATTTACACACCGATCGCGGCTGCTGTCGGCGAGCCTCTTCAGCCTGGCTGGCCGGTGTCCGAGATCGAGAGGCTGGTCGGCAGGTGCGGGCTGAAGGTCGTGGACCACCCCGCACGTGCAGACCTCCAGCAGCGGTACTTCGCCGGCCGCACCGATGGCCTGCGGCCCTACACCTTCGAGACCCTGATGGCCGCGCGGGTCACCTGAGTTGTGGCGTCCGCGAACACCCGCGGCACCACGAACCAACCTCCCAGGCCACCATCATCGGCTGCCAAGCCGAGCAGCAACCGCCCTGCGGCGCAGTCCGAACCAGAGGTGCGGAAGGTTCCAACTGTGGCAGGCCAAGTCAGCGCGGTATGCGGCATGCGAGTGGTCGCCTACTGACCCGCGAGCTTCGCGACGAGCGGGGCGAACCGCTCGGCGTGGGCGGCGCCGAAGACGAAGTAGGAGAAGCCGAGTTCCTCGCGGCGGCGCTGGATTTCCTCGGTGGCGGCCGCGGGGTCGTCGGGGAGGACGGTCACTGCGTCGGCCGCGCGGAGGGCGGCGGGGTTGGTGCTCGGGTGGGCCATGTGGGGTGCGACGGTGTCGCCGATGACCGGGACGGCGAGGGCGAGTTCGATGTTTTCGTTGGTGCGGAAGTCGCGGGTCAGGCGCTCGACTTCGCTTCGGGGCTGATCTCCGAGGGCGAAGGTGACCGTGTCGGCGAGCTCGGCTGCCAGTGCACGGGCCTTCGGGCCGTAGACGGCCATGGCCACCGGTGTGTGGCGGTCGGGGCCGTCGAGTTCGCGCAGGGTTTCGACGGTTTCGCGGATCTGCGTGAGCCGTTCGTTCGGTGGCGGTACGCCGGGGATTCCCTTGTCGCGCAGCTCGTCTTCGATTCCCGGTCTGCCGACGCCGATGCCCATCTCGAAGCGTCCCACGGTCACCAGCGACAACGAGTGCGCTTCCCAGGCTGTCAGCCAGGGCGGACGGAGTGGCGAGGCGTAGACCCAGGTGCCCACCCGGAGGTCGGTCAGCGCCGCCACGGTGGCCAGCATGGGGCCGGGCGCCGGCTGCATCTGCGGGAAGTCGGGCATCAATAGTGTCGAATACCCGCTGTCGGCAATGCGGCGCGCCCGATCCCGCCACGTCGGCAGATCGGACCTGAGGGGAGCGACTACCCCGAATCGGAACGGCCTCGTCATACCTGGACTCCTGTCTTTCGAACCATCCAGAGGATTCGACGACAGATCCTCCCGAAATTCATCGGTGCGGGAGCCACCGCCCTGGGGGCGAGGGCGGCGCGGGTGAATCTGGCCGCTGGGACCGTTACGCGCTGGTGCGGCCGGGCAGGGCGTCGATGGCCGCCAGGATGCCCTTGCGGTCGTAGCTGCCGGTGGGCAGGGTGGCGCCGTGGGTGTGGCGGATGACGCCGTTCGGGTCGACGAGAACGGTGCCGGACTGCTGCATGGCGCCGAAGACCTTGCGGGTCAGGCCGACCGAGTCGTGCGGGGTCCCGGAGGCGCCGACCAGGACGGGGAACGGGATGTCGTGGCGGGACTTCCAGGCCGATCCGGTGGCGCGGTCCTCGGGGATCGCGACGAATACCCGGATGTTCTTGTCCTCGAATTCGTTTCGGTGCGCGGCGAGATCTCGGACATGGCGATTGCACATGGGGCACGACGTCGAGCGCATGAAGTACAGCAGGACGCTGTGGGCGCCGCGGTGGTCGGACAGACGCCACGGGCGGCCGGTGGTGTCCTCGAGTTCCATTGTCGGCGCGGGAGATCCGGATGTGAGCATGACGAGGCTTCCCTTCGGTGCGGGAGTGGGAGGGGACTGAATCAGTTGGTGGGGACGAGACTCTGGCGGATCGCGGCGCGGGCCCGGTGCAGCTGGGATTTCATTGCCGCGGTGCTCAATCCGAGTGCGTCGGCGGTGGCGCGGCCGGAGTAGCCGAGCACATCGCGCATGATCAGGACTCGCCGTTGTACGACGGGCAACTCCGCGATCGCTCGGGTGAGCTGGTCCGTGTCCAGGCGCCGCAGCACCTCGTCCTCGGCGGAGACGGCGATATCGAAGTCGGCCGGTTCGAGCCGGGCCGCGCTGTCGAGCATGGCCCGCGCGCGCCGCAGGCATTCATTGCGGACGATGCGGAACATCCACGAGGCGATGGCGGAGGTGGCGCGCAAGGTCCCGATCTTCCGATACAGAATGATCAGCGCTTCCTGCGCGGCATCCTCGGCATCGTCGGCAGACGCACACAAATGGTGCGCGAACCGCCGCACATGCGGGTGCGCATTGTGCACAACCGCCGCGATCGCTTCCCGATCACCCCGCTGAGCGGCCTCGACGAGCCGCTCACCGGCCCACCCGCCTGCCATTCCGCCCACCTCCTCGGCGGTCGGATGCCGTGGTCGATTCTCTCGTTCGGACTGTCACCACCATAAGAGGCCGCGCATCCGGGAAAGGATTCGAACTTCGGAAAACTTTTCGCGGACCAGCCGGGAGATCTCGGCGGTTCACCGTGGCCGGAGGCGGTGCGCCGCACGGCTGCAGGGCCCGGTTCGGCGACGCGGCGGGCGGGCGGGGCGACACGCTGTCGTAGCGCGGGAAATTTGCGCGCAGCCTGCATTGCTGTGCGCTGGTGTTCCGCTATCGTTCATCCCACTATCGGATGCTCCTACTGGCGCGCCAGGGCTGGTTCGTCGATTCCGGAGTGGGTGACCGGGGCGGATCTGCCTGATGCGGGCCACGACCGTTTCGTGAAAGTTCGAGGGAACGTGCCCGTACCCATTACTCTGACCGGCCGCCTGGTGCGGCTGGAACCCCTTGCGCCACAGCATGCTTCGGGGCTGGCGGAGGCTGCCGAGGGGAATCGGGACGATTACGCGTACACACCCGTCCCGCACGGGGTGGACGAGGCGCTGGAGTATGTGGCGCAGGCGCTGGCGGGGCATGCGGCGGGGACCTCGCTGGCCTTCGCGATCGTGGCGGTAGCCGGCGGGCGGGTGCTCGGATCGACGCGATTCACGCGGTTCGACTACTGGCAGGGGCCGCTGGTGTGGCCGCTGGTGCACGGGCTCCCCCCGGGGGATCCGCTGCTCGCGGTGCCGGATGCGGCGGAGATCGGGAATACCTGGCTATCGCCGCAGGCGCGCGGTGCGGGGATCAATCTGGAGTCCAAGCTGCTGCTGTTGCAGCACGCCTTCGACAACTGGCGGGTGCGGCGCATCGCCATGCGGGCCGATGTGCGAAATCTGCGCTCCCGCATGGCAATCGAGCGACTGGGCGCCACCAGCGACGGGGTGCGGCGGGCGCATTCGCGCGGGCTGGACGGCGAGGTGCGCAGTACGGCCTTCTACTCCATCCTGGACGAGGAATGGCCCTCGGTGCGGGCCACCATCGCGGGGCAGCTGGCCCCGCGCGCCACACCGGCGCCGTTCGTCGACGCCATGGGCGCCGGCGGGCTGGTGGACGCCTAGGACGGCATCCGGCGGGGGAGTGCCGGGTGGTTGCCCGAGCATGTGCCGGGTGGTTGCCGGGCGCGTCGGGCGCACGGAATCTCCTCGGTCCGATTCATGTTCGGGGACTATAATTCCCGTTGTCGAACAGGTCGGGCGTCGAGGAGATTGTCCGAGTCGGGTGACTCGGCGGCCGGCATTCCTCGGATCAGAAGCCAGCAACCGGGCGCGGGGCCGCACCAGCGGCCCCGCATTCTCGAAGGAGACGGCGTATGCCCGATCCCATGAGCACGAAGGTCTACCTCTCGGACAGAGTGTCCGGATCCCCCGCTCTCAGCCTGTTCCTCGTCCCCGAACCCCGCGTCCCCGGTGGCTGCATGCTGCACCTGCTGGAACAGACGCCCCTCACCGGCCGGTCGGCGCCTCGCCCCAATCCCATCCTGGTCGATTGGCTGCAGGTGCACACCTCACCCGCCGTCCGCACCCGCTTCCGGGCCTTCCGCCCCGGCCTGCCCGATCCGCCCCGGGTGCGCGCCGTCCTGCACGATCACTTCATCCCCGATCCGGCCCCGATGGGCCTGGACGTCGGCGATCCGGAGGAGATCACGCGGCTCGAGCTGCTACCCGAACACCGGCTCGGCGCGCGGCGCATCGACGACTTCCACGATCGGGCCGTGCGCGAGGCCATGCTCGCCGTCTACCGGCACTTCGGCGTGGACCGGCGCATTCCGCTCATGTACCACGGCTACGCCGAACCGGAGGACGGCTGGTTCGAGGTGCCCGCCGCGGAGGCATAGCAAGCGACCCGCCGCCCAGGCGTGACGAGCGCGATCAGTCGAACGGCACCAGGGTCATCAGCCACCACGGCCGGTCCGGATAGGCGAACCGGAAAGTCTGCACGTACAGCTTCCGTTCGGTGTGCGTCTGCGGCGACAGCACCACCGCCGTGCGCTGCTGCGGAATCTCGGCGGTATCGGCCTTGCGCCACAACTGATCCCACTCCGGCGCGCGCCGGCACAGGTTCAGCACCTCCTCGATCCGGCTCGCGGGCACCGACTCCGGGGCGAACCGCCGGAAGGCGGTCGCCATCAGCTGCGCCTCCGCCTCCCAGTCCCGCAGCACATAGCGGGCCATCGGCTCGAGCATGTGCGAGGTCAGCAGATTCACCCCCGGCGCGGTGCCGGGAAACAGCTCGCGGAACGCGGTATTGGCCTCGAGCACGTCGAACGCGCCGTCGTGCAGGCAGGCCGGATGCGGAAAGCTGTGCAGCACGGCGAGATCGGCGGCCGGCGTTCCGGAGGGGGCGGACATTCTTGGCAGTGTGCGGCACAACTCTTCGTATCCACTTCGTATCGGGTTAAGCCAGATCACAAGACTGGGTATTGCCGCAGAATTTCTGCCATATTGAAACTCAAAGTTTGGTCTGGTCCGGGATGGGTACGGGGTTGTTCGGTGCGACAGCGGTAACGCGAATCGGGGTCCTCGGCCCACTGCACATCAGCATCGACGGACAACGGGTGCCGCCGGGAGCGCCCATGCAGTGCGCCGTACTGGGCCGATTGGTCGCGGCGGGCGGGCGCGTGGTGCCCACCGACCGGCTCATCGACGACCTGTGGAACGGAGATCCGCCGACCAAGGCCGTTGCCGCCCTGCAGGTCTACATCCACAATCTGCGCCGGGTCTTCGAACCCGACCGGCCGCGGCGGGCGCGCTCACGCGTCATCGTCTCCGAATCGCACGGCTACGCCCTCAATCTGGAACCCGCCCAGGTGGATTCGTGGCATTTCGAGCAGCTGCTGCACGGGCACGAATCCGCCATGCGCGACCCCGCAGGACGGCCCGATCCCCTGGAGCAGTGCCGGGTGCTGGACGAGGCGCTGGCCTGCTGGCACGGCACGGCCTTCGAATCCTTCGCCGGAATGCCCTGGGCCGCACAGGAAACCGCACGCCTGGCGGCGCTCCGGCTGACCGCGGCCGAACTGCGCGCCCAGGCCGCCCTGGAGATGAACCGTCCCGCGGAGGTCGTGCTCGCCCTGCGGCCCATCCTCGAGGAACATCCGGGCCGGGAGGAATGCGCGCGACTGCTCGCCCTCGCCCAATACCGGCTGGGGCAATCCCTGGACGCGCTGGCCACCGTCCGGCGCAGCCGCGAGTTCCTCACCCTGGAGTTCGGGGTCGATCCCGGCCCGGGACTGCGGGACCTGGAGACCGCCATCCTGACGCATTCGGTGAACACCGACCCGCCACCGGCGCCGCTCGTGGTGCGCGCGCCCGAACCGGAGTCCGCGCCCGCACCGGACCCCGTGCCGGACAGCGGATATGCCGAACAGCGGGCGGCCATCCTGGCGGCCGCGGAGATCGCGGCCGCCGGGCACGTGCGCCTGGTGTGGTTGTTCGGTGAAGCCGGAGCCGGGAAAACCACACTGGCCAAGGCCATTACGGCCCAGCTGGCCGACCGGTCCTGGACCACGGTGTTCGGCCGGTGCCCGGAGGTCGAGGGCGCGCCACCGGCCTGGGCCTGGGCCGAGGTCCTCACCGGCCTCGATGACGCCGACCCGGAAACCTATACGGCCGCCGACGCTTTCACCCTGGCCCGCCGCGTGGTCCGCTCCTGCCGGGAACGCGCGGCCCGCACGCCCGTCGCCATCGTCCTCGAGGACGTGCACGGTGCGGATACCGCCACCCTGCAAGTGCTGCGCCAGGTCGTGAACTGGCTGCGCGACCGCCCCATCCTCATTGTCGCCACCCTGCGCGGCACCGAAGCCGGTCCCGGCGTCCGCGACACCGCCGCCGCGCTGGCGCTGTTCGCCGGCGACCGCGTCGAGCTGGACGGCCTCGACCTGGCGGGCACCCGCCGGGCCGCGGTCGCAGCCGGTCTCACCGCCCTCGACGACCGCACGGTGGCATTGCTGCGCCGTCGCACGGGCGGCAATCCGCTGTTCATTCGTGAACTGGCCAAACTGGTTGCCACCCAGGGCACCACCATCGGACTCCCCGACACCGTGCGCGCCCTGCTCGGCCGCCGCGTCGCCCAACTGCCCGCCGATGTCACCGAACTCCTCCAGCACATGTCCATCTGGGGCGAGGACTGCGATATCGCCACCCTCTCCGCCGCGACCGCCCGGTCCAGCGACGCCGTGATCGACCTCCTCGCCACGGCCGAATCCGCCCGCCTGCTGCGCACCGACCGCACCGGCCGCCTCGCCTTCGACCACGCCCTGATCCGCGAAACCGTCTACTACGGCATCCCCCTGCTGCGCCGCTCCCGAATGCACTGGGCCGCTTTCGAATTGCTACGCGACCAACGTCTGGGCACAGGCGACCACCGTCCGGACACCGGTAGGACGACTCCGCCCGCCGCCGGTACGACACGGGGACAGTCCGCAAGCGGCGCCGCCCTTGCCCTCTCCGCGAGCAGCGCCGCCCTGGGACTGCCGCACGGTCGTGATACCCCCGCGGCCTCGGCAAGCGCTGCGGCTCTTGCCTTCTCGGCGATCGAGGGAGCTTCGGCTGTCGCAGGCAGCACCGCCGGAGATCCTGGCCGAGAACATGCCGGGCCGGCGCAGGGGGCCTCTGCCGATGCTCCCGATGACGACGCGTCACCGCGTTCCGTCAGCGGTCGAGCGCCAGCGCTCTCCGTGACCGACGCCGCGCTCTCTGCGACCGACGCCGCGCTCTCTGCGACCGACGCCGCGCTCTCTGCGACCGACGCTGCGTTGCCCGCGACCGACGCTGCGTTGCCCGCGACCGACGCTGCGCTGTCTTCCACCGGCGCTGCGCTGCCCGCGACCGACGGGGCGTTGTCCGCGATCGACGCCGCACTGTCCGCGACTGACGGTGCGCCGTCCGCGACCGACGCTGCGTTGTCTTCCACCGGCGCTGCGCTGCCCGCCACCGACGGGGCGTTGTCCGCGATCGACGCCGTACTGTCCGCGACCGACGGTGCGCCGTCCGCGCCCGACCGGCAGGGTCTCGAGGCCGACCTGCCGGAGTCAGGTGCCGCGGTTGCGGGCGGTCGCGCCGCCGATGTGCCGGTACTCGGCCCTGACGATGACACCTCGGCGCGGCATGGCGCCGGGGGCGTTGTCCGCGAAGCGATTTCGCCGGACGATGCCGGAAGGAACCGTGAAGGGGTATCGACCCGGCGCGACACCGGGATCGAGCCGCACGAGATCCGGGTGGCCAGGTGGGGTGGCGAGCTGGAGCTGCGGGTGCTGTCCCCCGAGGCCGCGGCACGGGATGCGGCCACAGCCGGTGCGCGCGAGGCGTCGATTGCCGGGCGGGGGCGGGATATCGATGCGCTGGCGCACCACGCCGCGCTCGGGGCCAGTCCGGAAACCGCGGTCCAGGCACTGGAATTCGTGCGAGCAGCGGCGCGGCGGTGCGTCGAGCGGCGCATGCGGGCGGATGCGGTGCGGCGGTGGCGGTCGGTGCTGGCATTGCACGAGCTGGCGGGGCATGCGGAAGCCGGTGCGGCGCGGGAGGATCGACAGGCGCTACTGGAGGCGCGGTGCGAGCTGGTGACGGCGCTGGCCTACGACGGGCAGCACATGGCCGCCCGGGCGGTGCGGGAACAGGCCATCGAACTGGCCGAAGCGCTCGGGGAGACGGCCCTGCTCGCGCGGGCGGCGACGTGCTGGCCGACGCCGCTCATCTGGTCGGTGCACGACTGGCATACACCGGATCCACGGATCAGGGAGCCCTTGCGGATCGCGCTGGGGGATCCGGAACTGCCGGTGCGGAGGCGGATTCGGGCGCTGGTCACCACCGTATTCGACCGGGCGCTGGATGATCCGGATGCCGCCCGCGAGACGGCCGCGGCGGCGCTCACGCTTGCCGAGGAGCTCGGTGATCCGGAGCTGGTGTGCACCGTGGTGAACGCGCAGGCGTTCGCGGCCTTCGCCCGGGGCGGGTTTCTCCGTGCCCACGAGGTGAAAAACCATGCCGCACAGCTGCTTCGGATCGCCACGGAGGCGCGGCTCACCGAATTCCGGGCGCTGGCGCACTATCTGCTCTTCCGAGCCGATCTCGCCGACGCCGATCTGGTGGCGGCCGACGCGCACGCGCGCAGCGCGGCCGCCTACTCCACCGACGGGCAGCTGCGCCATCTGCTCGACGCCATCACGCCCTTCGACATGGTGCTGGAACTATTGCGCGGCAATGTCGACGAGGCCCTGCGCATGCTCCAGGACGGGACATCGGCGGCGGAGGAGATCGTCGCGCATTCCGAGGAGGGGGCGGGCGAATACACCCGCGATCCCAATGCCCTGCACATCGGCATCGCCATCTCCATCGGGTGGCTGACCAACGACCTGTCCGGTCTGGCGGAGGACCTCGGCCGGCGCATGGCCATCAAACCCGAACTGTTCGCCTACGGCCACGCCCTCGCCCTGGTGCACGCCGGTCGCGAGGAGGCCGCCCGGCGGGTGCTCGCCGCCGACCCGCCCATGGCCCGGCAATTCTGGTCCAGCTTCACCGCGACCCGCGCCCGCGTCTGCCTCGCCCTGGGCGATCTGTCCGCGGCCCGTGAGATCTACGACCAACTGCTACCCTATGCCGGCTCGGTGGGCGGCCTGGAGACCGGCGCCACGGTGCTGGGCCCCATGGATCATGTCCTCGCCGATCTCGCCGCCGCGCTCGGCCATCCGGAGCGCGCCGCCGCCCACCGCGCCGACGGAGACCGGCTGCAGCAGCGGTTGCACGCCGACCTGGCCGTTCTGACCGAGAAGGCCGCACAGCGGCGGGTGCTGGCGAATCCGGCCCATCGCCCCGCCCGGTAGGTTCGACGGACGCCGACCGGTTGCGTTTCGCCGCGGCGCGGAGATGAAGATCAAGACGCGGCCGGCGGGCGGCCGCATTCGGGAGGGACGCATGACCATCGAGCGGGAGACGCGGCGGCGGGGCGGAGTGCTCGGCTGGATCGCGGTGGCGCTGGGAATCGCGCTGCTCGCGACCGCCGGAATCGTCGGCGTGCGCTGGTGGTCCGATCGCGATTGGCCGGTGCTCGCGGGGGAGCGGCTGCGGGAGTTCCCGGAGGTGGATCGGACCGGGCTGGATGAAACCCAGGCGCGGATCGTGGATGTGCTGCGGCAGGAATTCCGGGGCGCAGAACTCGGGCACGAAGTATTCCGAAGGCGTGGACGAGCCGTGGTGCGCGGACTTCGTGAGCTGGGTGATGCGGGAGGCCGGACGGCCGCTGGCCAATCCGCATTCCGGCGCCTGGCGGATTCCGGGCGTGTACACGCTCGAGGAGTACTACCGCGGCGAAGGCCGATTCGAGGCGTGGGACTCCGGATATCGGCCCAAGGTCGGCGATGTGGTGATGTACACCGATGCCAGCCCGTTCAATCAGCACACGAATATCGTGATCGGCTCGGATGCGGGAACGATCATTACCGTGGGCGGCAATGAATTCGGGAAAATCACCATCCACGAGTACCGTCCGGACACGGTTTCCGGCCTGGTCGGCTACGGCCGCTATGCCGGCTCGATCTCCACCGGTATCGGACCCGGACTCTCGAATGCAGATGCTTCGCAGGTTCCACATTCTGGAAACACCGGAACCGGAGGGTAGGACTCGGCGCGACTTCCGCCTACGATGGTGGCGGCGGTGCCCGGCAGCATCGCCGATCGATCCCTGTCCTGCTGCCCCCTCATCGGCAGGACAGGGGTCTCCGCCCGACGAAAGTAGCTGGATGACGCCGTCCCCGGAACCTGCTTGGATCGATTACGCCGAATTCGGCGAACGTTTCGTGGCGGCGGCGGTAACGGAATCCCGGATCGAGGCGGCGGTGTCCGGTATGGCCGGACGCGGAATGACCATCGGCCCCTTCTCCATCGGACCGGCCGGATTGGCGCGATTCGTCGCCAAGGGCAGTGTCGGCAAACCCACTGTCATTCGGCGCGGCCCGCATGTGCACTTCGATGTCGGGCTACCGGTCAAACTCCGCGTCGACGTGACTTTGGGCGGACAGCGACTACGCCTGGAAGCGGTCGTGGAAATCGACCTGCAGATGCACGCGCGCACCGCCGATCCACTGCTGGTCGTCATTGATATTCCACCGGTCACCGGGCGCGATGTCAGTTTCGTCATGCGGGCGGCGGCAGTCGGCACGGCATTCGAACTGCTGCTGGATCCCATTGCCAAGCTGGTGCAGAACGAGGTCGCCAACCGCATCAATGCGATTCTCGCCGATCCCGATGCCCGGCGCGGCCGCATCTTCGATGTGGAAGCCATCCTGAACGGCGGCAAATCGCCGTATCGCGGATCGCTGACCCATGACTGGATCGGCTACGACGAATTCGGCCACCGTTTCTTCGAGCGCATCGTGACCGCCGAACGGGTGCAGGAGGTCGTCGAATCGATGGCCGGCAAGCCCATCGAGGTCGGCCCCATGCGCGTCGGCCCCGGCAACAAGGCGCAGGTCGCGGTGCAGGGCACCGTGCGACTACCCCGGGTCGCCGAACCCGGTAGGGCCGCGGCGACATCGGGGACCGGGCCGACGGCGGCGCAGCCCGCCACGCCCCCGCGCATCGCCGAGATCCGGCCCGCCGACCCCGCCACCTCCGCGGCTGCCGCCGCCCCGGCAGCGGACAGCGCGGCGGCTACCACCGCGCCCGCCGGCGATATCGCACCGGCCGCTGCGACCGGCCCCGCCGTCGGTTCGGCCGCGGCCAATGGCGGCTGGCACACCGATGCCCGTACCAAGCTGGTGACCTTCGACCTGACCATTCCGGTGAGCCTCGACATCACCGTGGACGTCCTGCAGTCCAACCGGTATCGCGCCGAGGTCCAGGTGCCGGTGGCGCTCACCGCGCGCGCCGCGGACCCGCTGCTCATCGTCATCGAGGCCGCCGCGCCCCGGGCGGAGGACATCGATCTGGAACTCACCGCCGAGGGCTGGCGCGCCGCCGCGCTGGGCAAGGTGGCGGGCATCCGCAAACAGATCGCGGCCCAGGTGGCGCGGGTCGTCCGCGCCGAGGTGTCGGATGTCTCGCGCCGCACCATCGATGTGGCGGCCCGCCTCGCGGGCACGCGGGTCTGAGCCCGGTTTCCCAGATGTGTCCGTTTGCGCACCTGTGGGACATGTGATGCGTATGGGTCCCGTGAGCCTGGCGATTCCCATGTGAATGTGGTGGAATGAAGCCACGTTCAGGGCTCCCGGCGCACAGATGACCTGCTAGTCGTCATCGGGGAAGGTGCGCCGGGCACGCCGCTTCTTGTTCCACCGATCGTCGGCGGATCTCCCTCTTCTTCGCCGCGGTCGGCACGTTCGACCAGCGAGTGTGCGAAGGAGTTCCGCAATGCGTCTCAGCCATGTCAGCCGCCGGTCCTTTCTCACCGGCGCCGCCGCCCTCACCACCGGCCTGGCGGCGGGATCGATCCTCCCCGCCCCCGCCGCGAACGCACGGCAACAGCTGGGCACCCTCCTCGACTACGCGGGCGGCGTGCCCGCGGCCGAGGTGATCAGCGCCGAAGGGCATATGGGCGTCATCCGCTACGTCTCCGATCGCCGGCCCGGGGCCGAGTGGATGGAGGGAAAGCCCTTGCTGGCGCGCGAAGTCGAAGCCCTCGCCGCCGCCGGGCTCACCGTCGTGTCCTGCTACCAGTTCGGCAAGGGCCCCACCGCCGACTGGCGCGGCGGCTACGAGGCCGGGCTGAAGCACGCGGCCCGGGGCCTGATCCTGCACAAGCAGGCGGGCGGCCCGGACCACGCGCCCATCTACGCCTCCATCGACGACAATCCCGGTGCGGCGGAATGGGAATCGCAGATCGCGCCGTACCTGCGCGGCTGGGAGACCGTGCTCGGCCGCGCTCGAGTCGGCGTCTACGCCAACACCCCCACCATCGACTTCATTCGCGACGCGGGCCTGTGTTCCTTCTTCTGGCAACACAATTGGGGCACCCCCAAGGGCTATGTGCACCCCGAAGCCCACCTGCACCAGTTCGAGATCGACAAGCGCGCGGTCGATGGCATCGGCGTGGACGTCAACTCGATCCTGGCCCCGCAGTACGGCCAGTGGTGGTAATTCCAAGGTGACAACTGATTTCGTAAGGGCCGGGTAACTCACCGGGTACGTCCAAAATCGGTGTGCGGGCTGAACCGGCGGCACGCGTGCTCAGCGGCCGACGGCTCTATGCCGGGCGCTGAATATTCGGGGAGGCGGGGGAGCCTAGGTCTGGCAGTGGCAGGTTGGGTCGGCGCGTAGGTCCGGTTCGTCGGCGACCACGCGCAGCAGCGGCCGGGGTTCGTGCTCGTCGCCGCCCTCGCTGAAGGCCTGCCGGTCGCCCTGCCACGAGAACATGGACCAGCGCGACAGTCCGGAGAAGGCGGAGCCGAGGCTGCCGAACGAGGCCGAGGAGATGATCGACCCGAAGGAGCCGACCGAGCCGATGGACAGCACCGAGCCGACGCTGCCGATGGACAGGACCGAATAGGCCGAGCCGATCGACAGGATCGAGCCTTCCGAACGGATCGACAGGATCGATCGGCGCGAATGCAGTCCCCGGGCGGAGTTCTTCACAGCGGCCATATCTAGCGGTCTACCACAGGAACCGGCCGTGCGCGCGATTCCCGGGCGCGGCGTTGCGTTTCGGAGAACGCCGAAGGCCGGGCCCGTTCCGGGCCCGGCCTTCGTGCGATATTCGGCTGTGCGCCTAGGCGACGGTGAAGAATCCGACGGTCGGCAGGAACGAGCAGGTGATCGGCTGCGCGGACTCATCGGCCTGGGTGGTCAGCGAGCCCGAGACCAGCGCGACCACCCGGCCGGAGCCGGTGTCGGCAATGGCCGACAGGGTGGCCGGGCCGTCCGGGTTGATCTTGGCCTCATCGGTCAGGTTCATGACGCCGGTGGCGCGGGTGTCCAGGTTCAGCCACTGCACGGTCATCGGCGGGTTCTGCACCGCGGTGGGCCGCTTGGTGCCCAGCGCGGTGAAGACGAAACCGGTCTGGCCGGCGCCCGGTCCGGGCGGGGGCAGGGTGGCCGGGCCGGCCACGGCGAGCGCGGTGCCCACCGAGTCGGCGCTGGCGCTGATGCAGCCCTTGCCGATGGTCGGCCACAGGAACTGCGAGATGACCGGGCCGTCCTGCGGGATGTCCGGACCGCCGCCACCGCTGCCGTCGAGGAACTTGATGATGCGGTTCAGCGTGTCCTTGATCGACTGCGGCAGCGGAGCGGACTCCAGGATCCGCTTCGCCTGGTCGAGGATGGCCTGCTGCGGGCCGGGGGAGGCGATATCCGCGGGACCCGCGGCCGCGCCGATGATGGCGGGTACCAGCGAGGCGAGCGCGTCCACCGGGACACCCTCCGGAATTGCCGGAATGCTGACGATGGCCTGCGTGGGTTCGGGCGCCGCATGCGCGGCGGTCGGCACGACAACGGTGGCGCAGGCCGCCAGGGCCACTGCGGTCAATGCGAACCGCGATCCTCGGGTGCGAAGCACTGGTGTAGCCGTCCTTACCTCGGGTACATCTGCGGCGATGGAGACATCGCTCCGCGCCACTCTAGGGACCGGGCCGCCGTCTTGTACAGCCGCGGTGTGATCTTGCTGTCCTCGATCGACTCAGGCTATCGAACAACCGACCAAATTGTGCTGTTACCAGTGTGGTCGTTGATGCAAATGTTACTGCCCATCAGGCGAGTCCGAATGCATTTCCGCAGTCGAGAGTCCGCGACCAAGACTGGTGGAGGATGAGCCGGCATTTGGCCTATGACTACTCTTGTTCGTGGTCCGAACCCGGGCCGGATTGCCCGCAGCCCCATGTCGCCCGAGCTGAAAGTGCCGCGCCGTGAATCGACACTTCCGACTGGCCGTCGCGGCGCTCGGTCTGGCGGTGCTGGCCCGCCTCGCCTGGGTGCTGCTGCTACCCAATGGCATGAACTTCGTCGACCTGCACGTCTATGTGGACGGCGCGGCGAATCTGGGCACCGGCCACCTCTACGACTACACCGATGCGAGCAAGACGCCGGACTTCCCGCTGCCGTTCACCTATCCGCCCTTCGCGGCGCTGGTCTTCTATCCGCTGCACTTCCTGCCGTTCTCGCTGGTGGCGATCGCCTGGCTGTTGCTGACGGTGGCCGCGCTGTTCGGCGTGGTGTGGCTGGCCCTGGAGCTGATGCTCGGCAAAGAGGCGCTGCGCGAGCCGAAATGGCGCACGGTGGCGGTCTGGTGGACCGCCGTCGGCACCTGGCTGGAGCCGATGCGGACCACCCTGGACTACGGCCAGGTCAATGTGTTCCTGGTGCTCATCGCCATGCTCGCGGTGCGCAGCGCCAAGTGGTGGGTCTCCGGGACGCTGGTCGGCGCGGCCGCCGGGGTGAAGCTGACGCCCGCCATTACCGGCCTGTACTTCGTGGCGCGGCGGCGCTGGGTCACCGCGATGTGGTCGGCGGTGGTCTTCGCGGCGACCATCGGGCTGACCTATCTGATCACGCCGGACGAGACCCGCAGGTACTTCGGCGAACTCCTGGGTGACGCCACCCGGATCGGGCCGGTGGGTTCGGCGACCAATCAGTCGCTGCGCGGCGCGCTGAGCCGACTACTGGGCCACGACGTCGGAACCGGCGCGCTGTGGATCGCGGCGGTGCTGGTGACGGCCGTGCTCGCGGTGCTGGCCTGGCGGGCGCTGGCGGCCGACGACCGGCTCGGCACGCTGCTCATCGTGCAGCTGTTCGGCCTGCTGGCTTCGCCGATCTCCTGGTCGCACCATTGGATCTGGCTCATCCCGGTCATGCTGTGGCTGCTCTACGGCCCGCTGCGCGCGGCCGCGGGCGCGCGCCTGCTGGCCGGGTACTGGCTGGTGACCACGGCCGTCGGGGTGCCGTGGGTGCTGTTGTACGCGCAGCCCGACATCTGGACCATCTCCCGGCCGGGCATCCTGTCCTGGCTGGGCACGGTCGACGTGCTCGGCGTGCTCATCTTCTATGTGTGGGTGGCCCGGGCCGGCCGCGGCGCCTCAGCTCTGGGTGACCAGCCGGTCGATCTCGTGCGCCAGGGCGAAGTCCAGGGCGGTCAGTCCGCCCGCTGAGTGCGTCGATAGCGTGAAAGTTACTCGCCGCCAGCGGATGTCGATATCCGGATGATGATTGGCGGCCTCGGCCGCGACGGCCGTGCGGCGTACCAGCTCGATGCCGGCCAGGAATGAGGGCGCCTCGACGGTGCGGGCGATGCTGTCGCCGGTGTGGATCCACTCGGGCAGGTCGAGCAGGGCCTTGCCGATGTCGTCGGCGGAGAGCAGCGCGGGTGTCATGTCTCCGGTGTACTCCGGGATCAGGCGGCGCGGGCGGCTTTGAGGCCCTTCTTCAGTTCCTTCTTGCTACAGCAGCCCGAAGCTTCCAGCTTCTTCATGCGCATGATCACGACAGGGCACTTGTAGCACCGCGTCTTCTTGCGGCAGCACTTCTTCTTCGGCTTCAGACTGGAAACGTCCTTCGCCTTCACCTTGCCCATGTTGGTTAGCTTAACCTAACTCGCACGCGCTAAACGTGTGAGTTACCTCGAACGGTAGTGTGTAGCTCGCCGCATGCCCGTGGAGTTTCGCATTTTGCTCGAGCATGACCCGGGTCGGCACCAAAACTTTGCACCAGGAGGAATCAATCGTGTCGTCTGTCGAGTTCCGTAACGTCGCCATCGTGGCGCACGTCGACCACGGCAAGACAACACTGGTCGACGCCATGCTGCGTCAGTCCGGGGCGTTCGCCGAACGTGCCGAGCTCGTCGACCGAGTGATGGACTCCGGTGACCTGGAGCGCGAGAAGGGCATCACCATTCTCGCGAAGAATACGGCAGTGCACCGGCACAATGCCGACGGTTCGGTGACGGTCATCAATGTCATCGACACTCCCGGCCACGCCGACTTCGGCGGTGAGGTCGAGCGCGGCCTGTCCATGGTCGACGGCGTCGTGCTGCTGGTCGACGCCTCCGAGGGCCCGCTGCCGCAGACCCGCTTCGTGCTGCGCAAGGCGCTCGCCGCCTCGCTGCCGGTGATCCTGGTGGTCAACAAGACCGACCGTCCGGACGCGCGCATCGAAGAGGTCGTCGAGGAGAGCCACGACCTGCTGCTGGACCTCGCCTCCGATCTGGACGACGAGGCCTCCGAGGCCGCGGAGCTGGCCCTGGACCTGCCGGTGCTGTACGCCTCCGGCCGTGAGGGCAAGGCCTCCACCACCCGCCCCGAGAACGGCAGCGCGCCCGACGCGGAGAACCTCGACGAGCTCTTCGAGGTGCTCATGAAGTACGTGCCCGGCCCCAAGGGCGATGCCGCCAAGCCGTTGCAGGCCCATGTCACCAACCTCGACGCCTCGCCGTTCCTCGGCCGCATCGGCCTGGTGCGCATTCACAACGGCACGCTGCGCAAGGGCCAGAACGTGGCCTGGATGAGCGCCGAGGGCACCAAGACCGTCAAGATCACCGAGCTGCTCAAGACCGTCGGCGTCGAGCGCTCGCCCGGTGAGGAGGCCGTGGCCGGTGACATCGTCGCCGTCGCGGGCATCCCGGAGATCATGATCGGCGACACTCTCGCCGACGTCGAGAATCCGGTCGCCCTGCCGCGCATCACGGTCGACGAGCCGGCCATCTCGGTGACCATCGGCACCAATACCTCGCCGCTGGTCGGCCGGGTGCAGGGCCACAAACTCACCGCCCGCATGGTGAAGTCGCGGCTGGATCAGGAACTGGTCGGCAATGTGTCGCTGCGCGTGCTCGACATCGGCCGCCCGGACGCCTGGGAGGTCCAGGGCCGCGGTGAGCTCGCCCTCGCCATCCTGGTCGAGCAGATGCGCCGCGAGGGCTTCGAGCTGACCGTCGGCAAGCCGCAGGTGGTCACCCGGACCGTCGACGGCAAGGTGCACGAGCCCTTCGAAGAGCTGACCATCGACTGCCCCGACGAGTACCTGGGCGCGGTCACCCAGCTGCTGGCCGCCCGCAAGGGCAAGATGGTGCAGATGAGCAACCACTCCGCCGGGTGGGTGCGCATGGAGTTCATCGTCCCCTCGCGCGGCCTGATCGGCTTCCGCACCGACTTCCTCACCGAGACCCGCGGCACCGGTATCGCCAATGCGGTGTTCAACGGCTACGCCCCGTGGGCCGGTGAGATCCGCGCCCGCCACACCGGTTCGCTGGTCTCCGACCGCGCCGGTTCGGTCACCCCGTTCGCCATGATCCAGCTGGCCGACCGCGGCCAGTTCTTCGTGGAGCCGGGCGCCGACACCTACGAGGGTCATGTGGTGGGCATCAACCCGCGCGCCGAGGATCTCGACATCAACGTCACCCGCGAGAAGAAGCTGACCAATATGCGGTCCGCCACCGGTGATGTGCTCGAGACCCTGGCCAAGCCGCTGCAGCTGGATCTCGAAGGCGCCATGGAGTTCTGCGCCGCCGACGAGTGCGTCGAGGTCACCCCGGAGATCGTGCGCGTGCGCAAGGTCATCCTGAACGCCAACGAACGCCAGCGTGAGATCTCCCGCCGCAAGGCGCGCGACAAGGCCGCGCAGTAAGGAACTCGCCCTCCGTTTCCGCCCACCCAGCGTCCGCGCTGCGGTGGGCGGACGGCTGAATGCCGCCGTCCACCCTCGCGCCACGACGTGCGCGGGCGGACTGCCCAGTAGGATCGGATTTCGGTTCGCTCCACGTGCCGCCGACCAGGTTCGAGAGTCCGCTCCGGAGATTGCTGTTACCGAGGTCAACCTGCTGGTTCGCGGCCCGGCTCGGTCCGGACCGACGGAGCGGGGGAGCGAAGCGGAGGAGCGGAGGAGGGAAGACCGAGCTTGCAGGGCCGCGAACCCGCCGGAGCGAAGCGGAGGCAAATTGGACACGGAACGGGGGTTCGGGTGCGCGCATCGTGGCGTGCGGTGATGGTGATGGCGGCGACGGTGGTAGCGGTCGCCGCCACCGGATGCACCGCGAATCCGCCGCCGCCGATCGAGAGCACCGACAGCCCCAAGACGACCCCGGCCAAGCCGACCAAGAGTTCGGTGGTGGTGGCGGTGGACGACATCGGCATCGGGTTCAATCCGCATCTGCGCTCGCAGCTCTCGCCCGCGACCGCCGCAGTGGCCTCCATGGTGCTGCCCAGCCCGTTCCGGGCGGCGCCGAGTCCGGCGGTGCCGGGCGGCACCGACTGGGTGCTGGACCCGGCGCTCATGGTGTCCGCGGATGTGACCGCGCAGGAGCCGTTCACCATTACCTATCAGCTCAAGAACGAGGCGTCCTGGTCCGATGGCGCACCCATCGCGGCCGAGGACTTCCGCTACCTGTGGCAGCAGATGATCTCGCAGCCGGGTGCGGTGGATCCCGCTGGGTACCGGCTCATTTCGGATGTGAGCTCCTCGGCCGGCGGTAAGACGGTGACCGTCACCATGGCCGCGGAGTATCCGGCGTGGCGGCAGCTGTTCGCCGATCTGCTGCCCTCGCATCTGGTGAAGGACTCCGGATTCGAGCAGGGCCTGGTGGACACCATCCGCATCTCGGGCGGGCAGTTCCGCATCAAGCAGACCGATCGCGGCCGCGAGGAGATCCTGCTCGAGCGCAATGACCGGTACTGGGGCAAACCCGCTGTGCCGGACCAGATTCTGATGCGGCGCGGCGGCACGGCCGCGCAGGTGGCCGAATCGCTGCGGGTCGGCGATGCGCAGATGGCGCTGGTGCGCGGCGGGGTCGCCCTGCAGGCGCAGCTGGCCGCCATCCCGTCGGTGCGGACCGCGGTGCAGGCGCAGTCGCGGGAAATGCAGCTGGTGCTCAATGGCCGCAGCGGCGATCTGGCCGATGTGCGGGTGCGCCGGGCGGTGCTCGGGTTGCTGGATCCGGTGTTGCTGGCCACCGTGGGCGCGCAGACCGGCAGCTGGATGGAGCCGGTGCGCGCGCAGGTGCTCGCGCCCTCGGATCCGGGCTATGTGCCGACCGCGCCGCCGCGGCTGAGCCTGGAGGAGTCCTTCGCGCTGCTGGCCGAGGCCGGATTCGGGCGCGCGCCCGAACAGCCGGTCAGCGATTCCCCGACATCGCCCGCGCCGCAACCGCGTCCGATCGCCAAGAACGGCAAATCGCTGACCGTGCGGATCGGCGCGGTCGACGGCGACGACTCGACGCTGGCGGTGGCCAATTCCGCCGCCGACCAATTGCGCAGCGCCGGAATCGATGTCATCGTCAGCAGCGTCGGCGCCGAACAGCTCTACGGCAAGGATCTGACCGACGCCGGGATCGACGCCATTGTGGGCTGGGAGCGCGCCGGGGACGATCCGGCCACCGTGCTGGCCTCCCGGTACGGCTGCCCTCCGGTGGAACCCCCCGGGGGCAACGGTGATTCGACCGCCGTCGACGATGCCAAGAAGGCGCCCTCGAACCTGTCCGGCGTATGCGATCCGACGCTGCAACCGGCCATCGACGCCGCGCTGCGCGGTATCGACGTGCCCAAGGTGATCGCGGAGGCCGAGCCGAAACTGTGGGAGCTGGCCACCGTGCTGCCCATTGTGCAGGACACCCAGGTCGCCGCCGCCGGGCCGAATGTGGACGGGGCGTCGCTGCAGGGCGCCATCCAGGCCGGCATCTACGCCGATGCCGCGAACTGGCGGCGGCTGCCGTGAGCGCCGCGACCGCGACGGGCGGGCTGCTGCTGGTGCACGCGCATCCCGACGACGAATCCATCACCACCGGCGGCACCATCGCGCACTATCGCCGGCTCGGCATCCCGGTGACCGTGGTGACCTGCACCCTCGGTGAGGAGGGCGAGGTCATCGGCGAGGAGTTCGCGCACCTCGTCGCCGATCGGGCCGATCAGCTCGGCGGGTACCGGATTCACGAATTGACCGGGGCCCTGGCCGCATTGGACGCGGCGCCGCCGCGCTTCCTGGGCGGAGCGGGCCGCTGGCGCGACTCCGGGATGGCGGGCACGCCGTCGGCCCGGAATCCGCGCGCCTTCGTCAATTCCGGGGAGGCGGCGGTGGACGCGCTGGTCCAGGTGATCCTGGAACTGCGCCCGCGCGTGGTGGTCGGCTACGACCCGCGCGGCGGCTACGGGCACCCGGATCATATTCGCGCCCACGAGATCACCATGGCGGCGGTGGACGCGGCGGCCGAGTGGGGCTGGGCGGTGCCGAAGGTCTACTGGACCGTCACCGACGGCGCCGTGCTGGCCATGCACACCGATGCGCTCAAGCGCCGCACCGTCGATCAGCTGCCGGGCGCGCTGCCGCGCGGCTGGCGGTTGCCGCACGACGGCGAATTGGCCTGTGTGCCCACCGAATCCGTCACCACGACGGTGGACGTCTCGGATGCGCTCTCGGCCAAGCGCGCCGCCCTGCGCGCGCACGCCACCCAGGTGACGGTGGCGCCGTCCGGCCGCGAGTTCGCGCTGTCCAATGACATCGCCCAGCCGGTGCTGCCGGAGGAGCACTACATCCTGGTGCGCGGCGAGCGCGGCCCGGTGGGCCCGGACGGCCGTGAGCACGATCTCTTCGCCGGATTGCCCGACACGCTCGGGTCCCGCGCGGCCGACGTGACACACTGACCGGCATGTACAACTGGGATCTGCAGAATGCCATCGCGGCGTTCGTCGAGAGCCAGCGCCCGCACTTCCAGGCGCAGCACGACCTGTACCTGCACGTGCTGTACGGGTTCGTCGATATGCAGAGCCACCTGCTGACCCTCCTCGGCTTCCCGCCGGTGCCGTGACCGCCGCCGTGGGCGCCCGGCCGGGCGATTCCGGGGCAGCCGCCGCGCCGCGGCGCAATTGGCTCAATGGCGTGATCGCCGGACTGCTGGTGCTCGACGCCCTCGTCACGCTGGTGCTCGAGGTGCTGTTCCTGCCCATCTACGCCGGACACGCGAATGTGCCGCAGGCGCAACCGCTCCTGGCGGAGGCGGCGCCGCTGGCCGCGAACCTCACCGCCGGGGCGATCCCGGTACCGCTCACGGCCCTGGCCGCGGCGGTGGTGAATGTGCTGCTGGTGGCCGGGATGGCCAGTGTCAGCAATAATCTCGGCCTCATCGTCACGCCGCTGACGGTGTGGACGCTGGGCTATCTCTACCTGGCCATGTTCGCCGGGCCCGGCAATGACGTGGTGCTCATCCAGGATTGGCCCAGCCTGCTGCTGCTCCTGTGCGGCCTGTTCCCCGCCGGGTTCTACCTCTATTGGAAGCTTAATTCGAGCTTCCGCGCACCTGTTCGCTGACCGCGGTCACACTTTCGATCCCTGCTTCGTCAACGTAGCGACGAACTGATCACGCTATCGACGAACGAGGGAAAGACAATGGCTTTCGAAGAGCTCCGCAAGGCTGTCCAGGGTCGCGTGCTGGTGTCCGGCGACGCCGGCTACGAGGCGGCGGCCGCGGCTTGGAACACCGCCGTCACGCAGCGCCCGGCCGCGGTGGTGGAGGCGGCGCACGCCGAGGACGTGGCCGCGGTGGTGCGGTTCGCGCGGGCGAGCGGGCGGCCGGTGGTGACCCAGCCGACCGGGCACGGTGCGACCGGCGAGATCGAATCCGCCATCCTGCTGCGCACGGGCGCGCTGAACACCGTCGAGGTGGACGGTCCGGCGCGGCTGGCGCGGGTGGGCTCCGGCGCGAACTGGGGTCGGGTGCAGGCGGCGGCCGCCGTGCACGGGCTGACCGGGCTCGCGGGCAGCAATCCGGTGGTCGGCGTGACCGGCTATACCCTCGGCGGCGGTCAGGGCTGGTTCGGGCGCAAGCACGGCTGGGCCTCGGATGCGGTGCGCGCCTTCGAGATCGTGGATGCCGAGGGCCGTGCGGGCCGGGTGACCGCCGACAGCGATGCCGAGCTGTTCTGGGCGCTGTGCGGCGGCGGCGGTGATTTCGCCGTGGTGACCGCGATCGAATTCGAGCTGTTCCCCGCGCCCGGGCTGTACGGCGGCCGGGTGCTGTGGCCGGCGGTGCAGTCGCAGCGGGTGTGGGAGGCGTTCCGGGAGCTGACCGCGTCCGCGCCCGATGAGCTCTCGGTGTGGTTCCACCGGCTGCAGCCGCCGCAGGCGCCGGAAATGGTGGCCCTGGACGTGGCCTATCTGGGCGATCCGGAGCAGGGGCGGGTGCTGACCGCCGCCATCGATCGGATCGGCGGGGCCATGGCCGATAGGCGCGGCGCGCTGTCGGTGGCCGATCTCGGCGACATCTGCGCCGAGCCGACCGCGCCGAGCCCGTCCATGTCGCGCGCCGAGCTGCTCACCGATCTGGACGACGAGACGGTGAAAGTCCTGCTGGGCGAGCCGATCGCGCCGCTGATCAATATGCAGGTGCGGCATCTCGGCGGTGCGCTGTCGCGGACCGATCCGGGTGCGGGCGCGCGCGGGCCGGTGACCGAGCCGTACCTGCTGTACCTGCTCGGCCTCGGCCTGCCCCAGTTGCGGGAGGGCGTGGCGACCAAGCGGCGCGAGATCGCGGACGCGCTGGGCGCGCACATCTCCGGTGCGAAGCCCTACACCTTCCTGATTCCGGGCGAGTCCGCCGCGGCGGCCTTCGATGCGGAGACTATCGCGCGGCTGCGTGCCATCAAGCGTGCTCGCGACCCGCAGAACGTGATTCGCGCGAACTACCCGGTCCTCGACTGAGTTGCCCGGGAACCGTCTCGGCTGGAAGATGTGAATCCGTAGTCACTTCGGGATCTTTCCGTTACTCTCACCGCGAGGAAGCGTGACGAATCGCTCAATTCGAGCGGTTCGACACGCAGGTGGGACGCAGAACGCGTTCGGGAGCGGAAGATTTCAGTGGGCAGCTGGCAGAACCTGCGCAAATCGGTTGGCAGGATATCCGATTCGAGTGGGCGCGGAGTCCGCGGCTGGGTGAGCGTCCGGGTGCGCCTGCTGGCCATCGTGCTCATTTCCAGTGTGACCCTGCTGGCCATCGGCGGTGGCGCGGCGGTGTACCTGGTGCAGGACGCGCGCGAGGCCAAGCAGTGGGCCGAATTGGCCAGCAGCACAACCACACCCGCGATCCTCATGGTGTCGGCCTTCGAGGAGGAACGCCGGCTGTCGGTGCTGCGGCTGGCCGGTGACCTCACCGCGGTGAGCGAGCTGACCGGCGCGCGGCAGCGCTCGGACGCGGCGCTGGCCGCGGTCATGGCCAAGGGCGATGCGGCCCGGGAGCTGAATCCGGATGGGTCGGCCGCCGATATCGAGGGCTACAACAAGCTTTTCGCCATGGTGCCGACGCTGCGCGCCGGGGTGGATTCGGGGCAGATGCCCGCGGATCAGGTGTTCGGGTTCTTCACCGCGGTGATCGGGACCATCATCTCCGCCTCCATGCTGGCGGCGCGGGTCGCGCCCGATGCCGCGATCGGCATCGAACTGGGCTACGGCGTCGAGCCGCTGCGGGCGGCCGAGGCGCTGTCGCAGGCCGACACCATGGGCGCGGTGGCGCTGACCACGGGGGAGATGTCCGCCGCGACCCTGCTCGAATTCGGCCGCCGGGTGGGCGAATTCCGCGGTGAGGTCGCCTATTCGGCCGCGGTGCTGAAGGGCGTGCGGCTCGACCAGCTGAACGCCATTACCGGCAGCACGGCCTGGCAGCAGGTCACCGCCATGCAGGATGCGCTGCTGCTGCGCGGGCCGGTGACGCCCGCGGACAGCGAGACGACCAGCGGCACAACGGTATCCGTGGAATCCGAGGACGCCGCCGCGGAGCTGCCGACCAGCCTGGAGGCCTGGCAGCACGCCTCCCGGCAGGTCAATGTCGCCCTGCAGACGCTGTGGGAGGACCAGAGCCGCGACGCGCACCTCATCGCCCGCGAGCAGGGTGCGGCGGCCACCCGCAATTCGCTGCTCGGCGGTGCCGCCGTGCTGCTGGTGGCCACCGTGGCCTTCGTGCTGGCGCTGGTGCTCGCCAACCGGTTCATCGGGCGCATGCGCCGATTGCGGCGGGACACACTGCAATTGGCCGATGAGCGGATGCCCGAGCTGATCCGGAAGCTGGGCGCGGGCGAGGAGGTCGACGCCTCGGCGGAGGTGTCGCGGCTGGACTTCGGCACCGACGAGCTGGGGCATGTGGCCGATGCCTTCAACCGCGCCCATGTGGTGGCGGTGTCGGCGGCGGCCGCCGAGGCCCGCACCCGCGCCGGCATCAATGCCGTATTCCTCAATATCGCCCATCGCAGCCAGGTGGTGGTGCATCGGCAGCTGTCACTGCTGGACCGGGCCGAGCGCGAGGAGAAGAACGCCGACCAGCTCGAATTGCTGTTCCAGCTGGACCATCTCGCGACCCGGGCCCGGCGCAATGCTGAGAACCTCATCATCCTGGGCGGCGAGCAGCCGGGCCGGCGCTGGCGGAATCCGGTGGCGCTGCTGGACCTGGTGCGCGGTGCGGTGGCGGAAAGCCTGGACTACACCAGGATTCAGGCCGGCCGGATGCCGGAGGTGTGGATCGCCAGCCGGGCCGTCGCCGACGTCATCCACCTGCTGGCCGAGCTGCTGGACAATGCCACCGCCTGTTCGCCGCCGGAGTCGGAGGTGACGGTGTCGGCCGTGGTGGTCGGCCGGGGCGTGGCGGTGGAGATCACCGATCAGGGACTCGGCATGACCGAGACCGAGTTCGCCGAACGCAATGCGGTGCTGGCCGATCCGCCGGACTTCAGCGTGGCGACGCTGTCCGGCAATACCCGGCTCGGCCTCTTCGTGGTCGCGAAGCTGGCCGCGCGGCACGGTATCTCGGTGCGCCTGGGCGAGTCCGTGTACAGCGGTGTGCGGGCGGTGGTGCTGATTCCGTCGGCGCTGCTGGAGGATGTCGGCGCGCATGCCCGGTTGCGGGGCGGCCGTGGCGCCGAAACGCTCAGCGGCGGCCCGGATACCCTGCAGAATCTCGCGCCCGCGTGGCCGAGCGCGCTGCGATCGGATCGGTTCCCGGTGGTGCCGGTGGCGGATGAGCCGGTGCGGCAATCGCATCCGGCGCCGGTGTCGACCCTGGTGAGCGATGCCCCGGCCGTGATCGAGCGGGTCGATCCCGTGCCCCGGATCGCGCCCGCGCTGCCCGCGGCCCCGCAGGCTGCGGCTCCCCGTCCGGCGCCGGTGAACGGCGCCCGGCCGGAACTGCCGCGCCGCAGCCGGAAGACGCCCGAACAGCCGAGTACGGACGCGCCGGCCGCCGCCCCGCCCGCGTCTGCCACCGCGCCGCGGCCGCGCACCGCCGAGGAGGCGCGCAATCTCATGAGCGCGATCTCGAAGGGCACCCGCCAGGGCAGACAAGTACGGCCCGACGCCGACTAGACCAGATTCACCGAATAACTCCATCGACGAGAAGGCGATCATGACCACTTCCCAGCGCATCGACCTCGGCTGGCTGCTCGACGAACTGGTCAACGGCCTGACCGACGCGCAGTCGGCGGTGCTGCTCTCCACCGACGGCCTGCTGCTCGGCGCCTCCGCGGGACAGGACCGTTCGGAGGCCGAACGCTTCGGCGCCATGGCCTCGGCTCTGCACAGCCTGGCGCGCAGCGCCGGTCACCACTTCAAGGCGGGCGGGGTGGTGCAGACGGTCGTGGAACTCGATCAGGCGGTGCTGTTCATCACCGCGGCGGGGGAGAACGCCTGCCTGGCGCTGCTGGCCGCGGACACCGCCGATATGGGGCTGGTGGCCTTCGAGATGAATCAGACGGTGCAGCGCGTGGGCACCCATCTGTCGGTCGACCCGCGCAGCAGTGCGGGCGGTTCGCCAGCCGGGTCCTGAACGGCGCGGCCATGAGCGATCAGCGCGAGCACTGGTACGAGGACGAGGCGGGCCCGCTGGTCCGCCTCTACGCCGTGACCCGTGGTCGAGGCCGCACCGAGCGACCGGAGCTGACCATGTCCACGCTGGTGGTGGTCGCCGACCGCGGGCCCCGGCTGCGGCGGACCGAACCGGAGTACGCCGCCATCGAGAAGCTGTGCCGCGCACCGCTGTCGGTGGCGGAGGTGTCGGCGCACCTGCATCTGCCGCTGGCCATGACCAAGGTGCTCATCGGCGATCTCATCGACGACGGCGTGGTCATCTTCCGGGCCCCGCCCACCCCGACGGGCAGCAGCGCCGATATGGGGCTGCTGCACGCCGTGCTGGAAGGCATCCGATCGCTCTGAGGCATTTCCCGCCGGTTCCGCAGGGTGTGTCAGCTCAGCTGGGCCGCAAGACGTTTGGCGTTCATATAGGCGATGGCCTCGATGGACACCATGGGGTTGACGCCGGGGGCGGTGGGGAAGCTGGAGCCGTCGGCGACGACGATATTGGCGACATCCCAGGTGGCGCCGTCGGGATTGGTGGCCGACAGCTCCGGGGACCCGCCCATGCGGGCCGAGCCCATGATGTGCAGTGCGCCCATGGCGCACTGGCCCGGACCGTATCCCGCCGTCTTGCAGGCGGCGTCGAACTCGGCGAGCGAGCCGCGCGTCCCCGGTTCGAAGGACACCCCGGCCTGATGCCCGGAGAATATGCGCCGCGCCCCCGCGGCCTCGAGAATCGCCGCCGCGCCGACGATTCCGCGGTGCAGGTGCGCCGCGTCGTAGTCCGACAGCTTGTACTTCACGATCGCCTCGCCGGTCTTGTCCACCTCGACGGTGCCCGAATCGCGATCGCGGGTGATGACGCCGACGGCATTCGAGCGCGCGAAATCCAGCATGGTGGAACGGAATTCGGCCGCGCCGCGCCAGCTCATGAAACCGGTGCCGAGACCGGGATGGGTCGGACCGGTTTCGTAGATGACGCCGTAGCCGTTGCCGTCCAGATCGGCGTGCTGGCGGCTGATGCGGGTCTGCAGGCCGCCCTCCCAGGGCCGGATCTCCTCGTCGAAGACGCCGAAGACCGCGGCGGCGGGATGCAGGCGCAGGTGCCGCCCGATGTTCTTGTTGCGCAATCCGGAACGCCGCAGCAGCGCGGGCGTCTGGATCGCGCCCGCGGCGACGACCACCGCGCGCGCCGTGACGGTGATCTCGGCCCCGCCGGACGTGCGCGCCGAAACCGCTTCGGCTCGGCCGTTCTTCACCTCGATGCGCCGGACATCGGCGTCGACGACCAGCCGCGCGCCGTGCGCGGCGGCATCGGAGAGCCAGGTCTTGGTGACCGACTGCTTGGCGCCCAGGCGGCAGCCGTAACCGCAGCGACCGCATTCCACACCGGCGTCGCAGGCGTCGGAGACATTGCGGGGCAGGGTGTCCACGTCCCAGCCGAGTGCGCGGGCGCCTCGTTCCAGGACGGCGTCGCGCGCCGACAGCGGCGAGCGCTGCTCGTTCACGCCGATCCGCTTCGACACCGCCTCCAGGGCGTCGCCGAATTCGGCCTCGGCGAACTGCGGCACGCCCAGCTCGGCCCACTCCTGGCGGACTCGATCGGGAGTGGGGAGCGAGGTGCTCCAGTTCACGACGGTGCCGCCGCCCAGACAGCTGCCCGCGACCAGGTTGATCTGTCCTTCCGCCGACGCGGCCGGACCCGCCGCGTACAGGGTGGTCAGGGCGGCGAGCTCGCCCTTGCCGAAATCCCGGTCGTCGTAATAGTTTCCGCGCTCCAGCACCACCACGTCCAGGCCGGCCCCGGCGAGTACCGCCGCGGCCGCGCCGCCGCCCGCACCGGAGCCGACGACCACGACATCGCAAGTGAGCGTGGTGGATTCGGTGAACCGCAGCGGTTCCAGCGGCGGTTGCGGCGCGGTCGGCAGCGCCCCGGCCGGGGCCGGATACCCGATCCGCTCCCACAGCGGATTCGTGCCGGACGGTCCGGGCGTCACGTTGTAGGCGAGCAGGGCCGCGCCCTTGAGCGCCTGGAAGATCGCCCGCACCGGCGCCAGCCCCGAATCGCCCAGCCGCAGCAGCGCCGCCTCCCGCCGCTCCTGCGGCAGCATCGAGAACTTCCGCAACCCATTGCCGGTGAGCAACCCCACGAGCCGCGAATCCCACAGGCCCAGCAACATGGCCAGCTGCTTCTTCTCGGCCTCCCGCGGATTGCGCCCCAGGATGGAGAAGATGGTGTCGACGGTCCCGAGGTCGCTCGCCGCCGGCAGCGTCAGCCCGTCACCCGGCAGGAACGTATCGCAGATCATGCCCAGTGCGGCCCGCTGTTCGGCCGTAGGTTCCATGACGAATCCACCCTTCGTAAAGCTCGGGTGATTTCTACCACACAGCCATGAATCCGTGCTCACTTCAAAGCGAGTTCAACTGGTGAAAGTGACTGAATCAGGAGTGAATTCGTAATTACATGGTGATGGCCTCGGGCAGTTCCCGCACCCCGCCGCGGTCGGCGGACTGCGCGAGCAGCGCGTAGGCCCGCAGCGCCTTGGACACCGGCCGGTTCCGGTCCTTCGGGCGGAACCCGGCGGCGGCCCGGCGAGTGCGGCGCTCGGCGAGCTCGGCGTCGGCCACCTCCAGCCGGAGGGTCCGCGCCGGGATGTCGATGCTGATGCGATCGCCGTCCTCGACCAGGGCGATCACCCCGCCCGCCGCCGCCTCCGGGGACACGTGCCCGATGGACAGTCCGGAACTGCCGCCGGAGAAGCGGCCGTCGGTCACCACCGCGACGGAATCGGCCAATCCACGGCCCTTCAAATACGCGGTGGGGTACAGCATTTCCTGCATGCCCGGCCCGCCGCGCGGACCCTCGTAGCGGATCACCAGCACATCCCCGGCCCGCACGCGCCCGGTCAGGATGGCCTCGACCGCGGCCTCCTGCGAGTCGGCCACCACCGCCGGCCCGGCGAAGCGGTGCATGCCCGCGGCCACGCCCGCGGACTTCACCACGGCGCCGTCGATCGCCAGATCGCCGCGCAGCACCGCGAGCCCGCCATCGGCCGAGAACGCGTGCGCCACATCGCGAATGACACCGCCCTCGGCATCGGTGTCGAGGGACTCCCAGCGCTCCGACTGCGAGAACGCGGTCGCGGAGCGCCTCCCGCCGGGGGCGGCGTGGAACAGCTCGATCGCCTCGGGCGCGGGATTCGGTCCGCGCACATCCCAGTCGGCCAGCCACTGCCGCAGCGAATCCGTGTGCACCGAACGGACTTCCGTATTCAGCAGTCCGCCCCGGTGCAGTTCGCCGAGGATGGCCGGTATCCCGCCCGCGCGGTGCACGTCCTCCATCAGGGCGCTGCCGTTCGGCGCGACCTTGCACAGGCACGGCACGGTGTGCGAGCGCGCCTCGATTTCGCGCAGCGTGTAGTCGAGTTCGGCCTCGCGCGCGGCGGCCAGCAGATGCAGGACGGTATTGGTGGACCCGCCCATGGCCAGATCCAGGGCCATCGCATTGTCGAACGCCGCCCGCGAGGCGATGGCCCGCGGCAGCACCGCGTCGTCGTCCTTCTCGTAGTAGCGGCGGGTGATGTCCATGACCGTGCGCCCGGCCCGCTCGTACAGGTCGCGGCGGGCAGTGTGGGTGGCCAGCGTCGAGCCATTGCCCGGCAGCGCCAGCCCCAGCGCCTCCACCAGGCAGTTCATCGAGTTGGCGGTGAACATGCCCGCACAGGATCCGCAGGTCGGGCAGGCGTTCTCCTCGATGCGGGTCATGTCCTCGTCCGAGACGGCGTCATTGACCGCCTCGCTCATGGTGGTGATGAGATCCAGCCGCCGCACCGTGCCGTCGGTGAGCACGGTCCGGCCGCCCTCCATGGGTCCGCCGGAGACGAACACCGTGGGGATGTTCAGTCGCATGGCCGCCATCAACATGCCCGGAGTGATCTTGTCGCAGTTGGAGATGCACACCAGCGCGTCCGCGCAGTGCGCCTGGACCATGTACTCGATGGAATCGGCGATCAGATCCCGCGAGGGCAGCGAGTAGAGCATGCCGCCGTGGCCCATGGCGATGCCGTCGTCGATGGCGATCGTATTGAACTCCCGCGGAATGCCGCCCGCCTCCCGGATCGCCGCGCTCACAATGCGCCCCACCGGCTGCAGATGGGTATGCCCGGGCACGAACTCGGTGAAGCTGTTGGCCACCGCCACAACGGGTTTCACGCCGATATCGGCGCTGGGAACACCGGAGGCGCGCATGAGCGCGCGGGCTCCCGCCATATTCCGTCCGTGGGTGACCGTCCGCGATCTCAGGTGAGGCATGGTGAAATCCTGCGCCCGCGCCGCGCGCCCGCGAAGACGCCCTTTGTGCTGGTAGTAGAACTACCAGTAGTTACGCTCGAACCCGTGAACACCACCGCCCAGCGCCGCGCGGAACTCGCGGGCTTCCTGCGGGCCCGCCGCGCCCAGCTGGACCCGACCGCCGTCGGGCTGCCGCCGGCCGGCCCGCGCCGCCGCGGCGGCCTGCGCCGCGAGGAGGTCGCCACCCTCTCCGGCGTGAGCGCCACCTGGTACACCTGGCTCGAACAGGGCCGCGATATCCAGCCCTCCCGCCAGGTGCTCGATGCCCTGGCCCGCACCCTGCGGCTCACCCCCACCGAGCACGGCTACATCCTGTCCCTCGCCGGATACACGCCGCTGCCGGAATCCGCCGACGGCACAACCGATTCCGCGCCCGCGCACGTCCAGCGCCTGCTCGACGCCCTCGACTTCCCCGCCTACGCCATCGCCCCCGACTGGCAGATCACCGGCTGGAACCGCGCCTACGCCGACCTGTACCCCAATGTCGCCACCGTCGCCCCCGCCGACCGCAACCTGCTGTGGCTGGTCTTCACCGACCCCTACGTCCGCGACCTCCTCCCGGACTGGGAGGTCACCAGCCGCCGCTTCCTGGCCGAATTCCGCGCCGAAGCCGGGCCCCGCCTGGGCGACCTGGCCCACACCCCCGCCATCCAGCGCCTCCTGGAAACCAGCGAACCCTTCCGCGCGGGCTGGCGCAGCCACGATATCGAGGGCTTCGCCTCCCGCGAGCGCGTGTTCCACCACCCGGTGCGCGGCGAACTCCACTACGAACACCACCGCCTGGCCCCCGCCGACCACCCCGATCTCCACCTCGTCATCTACACCCCGATCGCGGAGTAGCCGGAATCAGGCGCGGCACCGGAAATGCGGGTGGACAGTCGGCGCGATTGCCGCAATGATCGCCCGGTATCGCTGTTCGAGCTCGGGGTGGATTCACATGTCGTTATTGGGAAAGTGTGCGCTGGCCATGGTGATTCCGGCGGCCGGGGCGCTATTGGCCGCCGGGGCCGGGACCGCACAGGCGGCCGGAAATCTGTACGGCGCCATCGCTGTTGCGCCGGGAACGTTCCAGGTCGGTACGGCCGCCGACCATTCGACGCAGGCGGCCGCGGACGCGGCGGCCCTCGCGGCCTGCGGAAGTAATGTGTGCAAGGTGGAACTGCAGATCAGGAACAGCTGCGGGGCCGCGGTCCAGTCCGATACGCGCGGATTGTGGTTCTCCTTCCCGACCTTCAAATACGGAACCGGTGCGACGGCCGCCGAAGCCGAGGAGATGGCGTTTCGGCAGGTTCCCGCCATTACGCCGTGGGCCCAGGCGCTGAGCCTGTCCTATGGCAGCTCCATGCGGATGGAGCCGTTCATCCGGACCACGGTCTGCACCTCGAACGCCGGATGAGGATCGAAAACATGTCACTGTTCAGCAGATTCGCGCCGGCCATGGTGATTCCGGCGGCTGCGGCCCTCCTGACCGCCGGATCCGGCACCGCGCACGCGGCGGGCGATCTCTACGGTTCGATCGCCGTCTCGCTCTTCCGCGTCGGCGCGGCGGCGGACTATCCCACCCAGCACGAAGCCGACCAGGCCGCCCTCGCCGCGTGCGGGGAGAGCACCTGCTACATCCCGGTGCGCATTCACAACGAATGCGGCTCGGTGGTCGAGCGCGACGCCCGCAGCCTGGGCAGCCCAATGCCGTTCTACTTCACCGGAACCGGCGCGACGGCCGCCGAAGCAGAGGCCAACGCCATGCGCATCGCCGGTCCGGAGCCCACCGGCATGCTGTTCGTCGAAATCACCAAACCGGCCTTCGTCCTGGACACCATCTGCACCGCCAACGCCGGCTGATATCTCAGCGGGTTCACCCGGGGAACTGGTGGACCCGTGTCTGCGGCACCACCGCCGGCGCCTGGGCCGGCGGGGTGTAGGGCTGGGTGTAGACCGGCTGTTGCGGTTGTTCGACGGGTGCGGTGTACTCCTCGGTCGGCGCGGTGTCGGGTGGAATGTCTATCGGCGGCGCCGAAGTCACCGGGGCGATGCTCGGGGCCGGGGCGGTGGTCGACGTAACCGGTTGTGACACAACCGCGGACGATGCCGTGGTTGGCGATGACACCGTCGTCGGCGAGGTCGTGGCGGGTGATTCGGAGTTGCCGCGCACCGCGAACGTCGCGGCGACCACCACGCCGATTCCGGTCAGGAGCAGACCCGACACCACTGCGACCCGCCGACGGCGGGCCGGAACACCGGCGGCCGCCTTCGATTCCGCGGGTGCGGGCGGGTGGGGGAGACGCGCGTCGATCCGTTCCTCGACGTCGACCGGTAGGGGCGGTGGGTCACGCTTCACCAGTATCGGGTCGCGCTTCACCAGCAGCGGCGACTCGCGGGGCGGCTCCGGATGGCGAACGACGGTCGGTATCGCGGCCTCGTCCCGCGCCGGAGTGCTCGACGCCAGCTCTCTCGAATTCGCCGCCGGCTCGTTCGAATTCGGCACTGGCGCGCTCGGCACCGGCGCGCTCGAATCCGGTAGCGGTCCGCTTGAAACCGGTACCGGCCGTGCCGGTTCCGAGCGCACCGTCACCGCGGCGGCGTGCAAGGTGCGTGCGGCCGCCTCGGCGAGGGCGGTGCAGGTTGGGAACCGGTCCTGCGGCGATTTGGCGAGCGCGGTGGCGATCACGGCGTCCAGTTCGGCGGGCAGGTCCGGTCGCAGGGTGCGGGGGGAGGGCGGGGGTGCGGTCAAGTGGGCGGCGATGACAGCGGCCTGATCCTTGCGGGCGAACGGCTGCTGGCCGGTCAGCAGTTGAAACAGGGTGCAGCCCAGGGAGTAGATGTCGGCGCGGTGGTCGGCGGGGGCGTCGGCGAAGCGTTCGGGGGCGGCGTAGGCGAAGGTGGCGGCGATGCCGGAGAGGGTGACGGTGTCGTCGAGGGTGCGGGCGATGCCGAAATCGGTGAGCACCGCGCGTTCGCCGTCGCGATGGTCGGTGGAGATGAGGAGATTCGCGGGTTTCACGTCCCGGTGCAGCACGCCCCGGTCGTGCGCGTAGTCGAGGGCGTGGGCGGCGTCGGCGAGTAGTCGCATGGCCCGCGCCGGTTCCAGACCGCCCGGATTCGCATGCAGCAAACCGGCCGCGTCACCGCCGTCGATATAGCGCATGGCCAGCCACAATGCCGGATCGTCGACCGCGCTGCGGTCGTATACCGGAACGATATTCGGGTGATCCAGCCCGGCGGCGAGCGTCGCCTCCCGTTCGAAGGCGGCGCGCGCCTTCCCATCCACGGTGAAGGTATCGGCGAGCACCTTCAGCGCCACCCGGCGCGGTAGTCGCGGGTGCGCGGCCAGGTAGACCGTGCCCATTCCGCCCGCGCCGAGTAGCCGCTCGATGACGAATCCGGCGAACTCCGTCCCCGGCTGCAGACTCACTCGATTTCCTCCCCGGCGTGCACCGCGGGCCGTACACCCGAATCGCGCTGCGGCCCTGAGAGAATGTAACGCAACCGGAAACCGGCGACTCCGCTGTTTTTCGCCGCATCCGCGGTGACGACCCTGGATTCGCGATCTGTCATGGAATGGTGGTGGCATGGTTCGTTCGTTGAGGGTGGTGCGCCGGTGACCTCTGACGCAGAGTTGGACCCCGCCGCAGTCGAGATCGGCAGCTTCTTCCCACACTCCCCGGACATCGTCTGGACGGCCCTGACCGATCCGGCTCTGGTCGAGCAATGGCTCATGCGCTCAACCGGTTTGAGCCCCGAGGTCGGCACGCACTTCATCTTCGCCGTGCCCACCCAGCCGGCCGGCGAGATCGCCTGCGAGGTCCTCACCGCCCGCCCCGCCGAACAGCTGACCCTCGCCTGGGTCGACCTGCGGCCCCGCTATCCCGCCCGCTGGATCGTCGACTGGGTGCTGCAGCCCCAGGGCCGCGGCACCCGGCTGTTGTTGACCCAGACCGGTTTCGATATCGAGAACCGCCGCCAGAAGATGGCCCGCAATGCCATGGAACGCGGCTGGAAGACCGCCCTGTCCCGGCTCCGCGATGTGCTCGCGGAGCGCACGTCATGAGGGCGCGGGGCCGGATCCGGTGATGGCGGGCGCGGAGCGGCGGCCGAGCAGACCGGGGGTCACGGACTCGATCAGCGGCCACGCCTGATCCAGGGGCAGATCGATGAGGTGGTAGCGCTTCTTGCCCGCCGCGGAGGCGGCCACGAGCGTGGCCACCCCGGCGCGGCGCTGCCAGAAGGTCTGGCGCACGGTCCAGCCGATAATGCCGGGCGCCTCCAGGCAGTCGCGGTCGCGGTCCAAGGATCCGCTGCGGGTGACCAGCCAGGCGGGGTTGCCGTCGACGGCGGGGATCACCGCGTGGCCCAGGCCGCGGTAGCGATCCCAGGCGAGCGCGACGGCGACGGGAATCGCGATGCCCGCCAGAGTCCAGATCCACGCCGGAATATGAACTCCGGCAAGGGATAGCACGAGCAGGATCGCGGCCGCGACGGCGACCGGGCCGACGGCGCGGGTGTAGCGGCGGCGCTTGGCGGCCGGACCGTGGGCGATCAGCTCGGCGGTGGCCGGCGGGGGAGCCGACAGACCGGCGTCGTCGATGCCGGATCGCTCGTCGAGCAGATGCGCGAGCGTGTGATCCACGGCGGAGCGCGGCGCCTGGGGCAGGATCTTCTGCCGCGGATCGGTGCCGGTCATGATGGCTTCCAATTCGGCCGCACCGGCCAACCGCAGCAGCAGTGGCTCGTTCACGGTCGCACCGCGCAGGCGAGCCAGGTCGAGGGTGACCTGGCGGGTGGTGAACAGGCCGTGGCGGATGTGCAGCGTCTTGCCGTCGTCCACCACCTGCAGCCGGTGGTAGGTGGCCAGATAGCGGGCGCAGGCCGCCAGGCTGACGAACACCACCAGGGCCACGACGAGCACGGCCACGAACGCGGCAATGGCGACCGCACCGCGATGACCCACGGCCTGAACGGCATTCGAGTCGAACACGACCTGGGCGATGCCGTACTGGAAGGCCAGGCCCACAATGGGCGCGATAATGGCGAAGCCGGTCAACGAGAGCGGGGCGTAGCGAACCCAATTCGGTTGCCAGTGCGCGATTTCCACCGGCGGACGGGGAGCGGGCTCGGGCGGGCCGGCGGGCTTCACCAGACTCGGACCACCGTCGCCCGGCGCTCTCTCCTCGGTTGCTTGCTCCGTAAGTCCTTGTACGGCAAGCGATTCCGTCTCGCGAGTGTGCGCCAGCAGGGCCCTGCGCAGCTCCGGGACAAGTCCGGCGTCCAGCGAATCGAGTTTGAACTGATCGCCGCGGTCGGCCTGCTGCCCGGTGCCGATGGACAGCACCGCCAGCCCCAGCGCCCGGTGCAGCAGATCCGCCTCGACATCCACCGAGCGCACCCGGTTGCGGGGGATGGACAGCTTCTTGCGCTGGATCAGGCCGGTCCGGAGCTCGACATTGTCGCCGGTGATGCGGTACGTGGTGGTGAACCAGCGGGTCAGCGCCAGCGCGACGATGACGGCCACCGCCGCGAGGCTCCACAGGTGATTGCCGCTCTGGGTGCCGGCGATCACCGAGGCGAGCAGGACCGGAATGAAGCGGATCAGCTCGTTGACGGGGTGCACCAACAGCATTCGGTGATCCAGGCGCTGCCAGGCGCTCGACTGCTCGGCCGGCGGGCCCGCGGCCGGTCGCAGCGGTGCCGGATCGGTGGGATTCGGGCGTAGCGGTTCGGTCACGTCGCATCACCCCGATGCCGGGCGGCGATCGCGGTGAGCCGGGTGACCGTGCTGCGCGCATCCGCGAGCTCGAGTGCGCTGATGTGCACGGCCCCGGCCGAGGACGCCGTGGTCACGGTGACCGTCGCCAGCCCGAGCAGCCGCTCCAGCGGACCGCGATAGGTGTCGACGGTCTGCACCCGGGTAATGGGAGCCACCCGGGACTCCTGCGTCAACCACCCGGTACGGGTATACACCGCCTCATCGGTGATCTCCCACCGATGCACCGCGTACCGCCACAGCGGCACCACCGCAATGCTGAAAACGGCCAGCACCAGCGCGATTCCGAACACCCACGCCTGCACCGCGCGCCGATTCGAGTCCAGCACCGCCCACACCGCCAGCCCTGCCAGGGGAAACGCCCAGGACAGTGCGGCGCTGATCGCCCACAGCAGCTTCGCACGCGGGCTGGGCCGCAGGGCCGGATCCACCATGATGCCGCCGGGTGCGGTTGGCTGGGACATGCCTGCCATGCTTGCACGATTCCGGGCCGGTGCGCGGCACATACGGAGCGCAGCGTACGGACCGGCCGGTGGGACCGGCCACATCTCGCGTCCCGTGCGCATGACCCGGCGGCGGCGCCCGCGGCCGGGCGGCGCGTAGCCGCGCATCCCCGCCCCGTGTGCGGGACCATTATTCGGGCGCCCGCGGCGGAATACTCCTCCGGTGTGCCCGGTTGCCTGCTCTTATGGCACCCGAGTCGGATCAGTCGGATGGATGGCGCATGATCGAGGACGTGACGGATCTACCGAACCCGAAGCTGCCCCCGGCCGCGCGCGGTGCGTCTGCGGGAACAGAGCACGCACCCAGCCCCGCCGGTATGCGCCGGGCGCTGCGCCGGGCGCGCGACGGGGCCACGCTCAACCTCGACGAGGCGGTGGTGCTGCTGCAGGCGCGCGGCGCCGATCTGGAGGATCTGAGCGCGTCGGCGGCGCGGGTGCGCGACGCCGGACTGCGGGAGGCCGGCTACGCCGGGGAGACGCTGCCGATCACCTACTCGCGCAAGGTGTTCATCCCGCTCACGCATCTGTGCCGGGACAAGTGTCACTACTGCACGTTCGTCACGGTGCCGGGCAAACTACGCGCCCAGGGCAAGGGCATGTACCTGGAACCCGACGAGGTGCTCGACATCGCCCGCAAGGGCGCCGAACTAGGTTGCAAGGAAGCGCTTTTCACCCTTGGCGACCGCCCCGAGGAACGCTGGCCCGAGGCCAGGCAGTGGCTGGACGAGCGCGGCTACGACTCCACCCTCGACTACGTGCGCGCCATGTCCATCCGGGTGCTCGAGGAGACGGGCCTGCTGCCGCACCTGAATCCGGGCGTGATGACCTGGGAGGAGCTGTCCCGCCTCAAGCCGGTGGCCCCGTCCATGGGCATGATGCTGGAGACCACCTCCACCCGCCTGTTCACCGAACCCGGCCAGGCGCACTACGGCAGCCCGGACAAGGATCCGGCGGTCCGGCTGCGCGCGCTCACCGACGCGGGTCGGCTCTCGGTGCCGTTCACCACCGGCATTCTGGTCGGCATCGGCGAGAACCTCACCGAGCGCGCCGAGTCCATCATGGCGATCCGCAAGGCGCACAAGGCCTTCGGTCACGTGCAGGAGGTGATCGTGCAGAACTTCCTGGCCAAGCACGACACCGCCATGCGCAATACCCCCGATGCCGATCTCGAGGAATTCCGTGCCACCATTGCTGTGGCCCGGCTGCTGCTCGGCCCGAAGATGCGCATCCAGGCGCCGCCCAATCTGGTTTCCCTGGACGAATGCCGCGCGCTCATCGCCGCCGGAATCGACGACTGGGGCGGGGTTTCGCCGCTCACCCCCGATCATGTGAACCCGGAACGGCCCTGGCCGAATCTGGAGGTGCTGGCGCAGGTCACCGCCGACGCCGGCTACGTGCTCACCGAGCGCCTCACCGCGCATCCGAAATACGTTCTGGCGGGCCATCCTTGGATCGACCCGCGGGTGTCCAAGCATGTGGCCGCCCTGGCCGACCCGACGACCGGCCTGGCTCGCGAGGTGAAGCCTGCCGGCCTGCCCTGGCAGGAGCCCGACCACGACTGGGAGTCGGTCGGCCGCATCGATCTCAATACCGCCATCGACAGCGAGGGCCGGAACACCGAGTCCCGCAGCGATTCCGCGCTCGAGACCGATGGCCTGGGCGCCTTCGGCGACTGGGAGAGCATTCGCGAGCAGGTGCACGAACTGGCCGCCGCCGCCCCCGAACGCTTCGACGCCGATGTCATGTCCGCGCTGCGCGCCGCCGAGCGCGATCCGGCCGGGCTCACCGACGACCAGTACCTGGCCCTGGCCACCGCCGACGGCCCGGCCCTGGAGGCCGTGGCCGCCCTGGCCGATCAGCTGCGCCGCGACACCGTGGGCGATGACGTCACCTACATCGTCAACCGGAATATCAACTTCACCAATATCTGCTACACCGGCTGCCGCTTCTGCGCCTTCGCCCAGCGCAAGGGCGATGCCGACGCCTTCAGCCTGAGCGCCCAGGAGGTCGCCGACCGCGCCTGGGAGGCGCATGTCGAGGGCGCGACCGAGATCTGCATGCAGGGCGGCATCGACCCGGAACTGCCGGTCACCGGCTACGCCGACCTGGTGCGCGCCATCAAGGCGCGCGTCCCGGACATGCACGTGCACGCCTTCAGCCCGATGGAGGTCGTCAATGGCGCTTCCCGCGGCGGCCAATCCGTGCACGACTGGCTCTCGGCGCTGAAAGAGGCCGGGCTCGACACCATTCCGGGCACCGCCGCCGAGATCCTCGACGATGAGGTCCGCTGGGTGCTGACCAAGGGCAAACTGCCCACCTCGGCCTGGATCGATGTCATCACCACCGCGCACAAGCTGGGCATTCGCTCCAGCTCGACCATGATGTACGGTCACGTGGACAATCCCAAGCACTGGGTCGGGCACCTGCGGGTGCTGCGCGGAATCCAGGACGAGACAGGTGGTTTCACCGAGTTCGTGCTGCTCCCCTTCGTGCACCAGAGCGCACCGCTGTATCTGGCGGGAGCCTCGCGCCCGGGCCCCACCATCCGTGATAATCGAGCGGCACACGCGCTCGCGCGGATCATGCTGCACGGGCGCATCGAGAACATTCAGACCAGCTGGGTGAAACTCGGAATCAAGGGCACCCAGTTGATGCTCAATGGCGGCGCCAACGATCTGGGCGGCACCTTGATGGAGGAAACCATCTCCCGCATGGCCGGCTCCGAACACGGATCAGCGAAGACCGTCGAGGAACTGACCGAGATCGCCACCGGAATCGGCCGTCCGGTCCGGCAACGCACCACCACCTATGGTGTGCCGCCGCACCGGCCACCGGTTTCGCTGGTGGTTGGATAGTTTCGCTGGTGGTTGGATAGACGGAATCCACCCAAGTTAGGGCAGGCTGACCAGTAGTAATGTTGGGGTGTCGGGATACTGTTTCGCCGGGCCGGGATACTTGTTCCGCCACGCGGAGCGACCCCACATGTGAGGACAGACTAGGAGAGCGGCAGTGCCGTACATCATCGCTGAACCGTGCGTTGACGTGAAGGACAAGGCGTGCATCGAGGAATGCCCCGTGGACTGCATCTACGAGGGCGGCCGCATGCTGTACATCCAACCGGACGAGTGCGTGGACTGTGGTGCATGTGAACCGGTCTGCCCGGTGGAGGCGATCTTCTACGAGGACGACACCCCGGATCAGTGGAGCGGTTACGTCAACGCCAATGTCGAGTTCTTCGACGATCTCGGCTCGCCCGGCGGCGCCACCAAGGTCGGCAAGGTCGACTACGACCCGCCGTTCATCGCCGCGCTACCGCCGATGGCGTCGGAGTAAGCGGATTTGAGCGCGCGTGGCCGGGTCAGTTCGCTGCTGCCCGATTTCCCCTGGGACACCATCGCTTCCGTGAAGGCGAAGGCCGCCTCGCATCCCGGCGGTCTGGTGGATCTGTCCGTCGGCACCCCGGTCGATCCGGTGGACCCGCTGATCCGCGCCGCCCTGGCCTCGGTGGCGGAGGTGCCCGGCTACCCGACCACGCACGGTACGCCCGAATTGCGTGCCGCCGTGGTGGAATCGCTGAAGCGGCGCTTCGGCATCACCGGCATCGACCCGGCTGCCGTGCTGCCGGCCATCGGCACCAAGGAACTCATCGCCGGACTGCCGCGACTGCTCGGGCTGGGCCCGGACGATCTGGTCGTGATCCCGGAAGTGGCGTACCCCACCTACGAGGTGGGCGCGCTGCTGTCCGGCTCCCGCTATGTGCGCGCCGACGGCGTGACCCAGCTCGGCCCGGAGAAGCCGGCGCTCATCTTCCTGAACTCGCCGTCCAATCCCACCGGCAAGGTGCTGGGCGTCGAACATCTGCGCAAGGTGGTGGAATTCGCCCGCGAGCGCGGCGCGGTCCTGGCCTCCGACGAGTGCTACCTGGGCCTGCCCTGGGAGGGCCGCGCGGTCTCCATCCTCGATCCCGAGGTCTGCGACGGCGATCACACCGGCCTGCTGGCCATTCACTCGCTGTCCAAGACCTCGAATCTGGCCAGCTACCGCGCCGGCTTCGTCACCGGCGACCCGGCGCTCATCGCCGAACTGCTCGAGGTGCGCAAACACTCCGGCATGATGCTGCCCTTCCCGATCCAGGCCGCCATGACCGCGGCCCTCGGCGACGACACCCACGAGGCCCAGCAGCGCGAGCGCTACCGCGCCCGCCGCGAGGTGCTGTGGAAGGCCTTGCTGGCGGCCGGTTTCCGCATCGACGACTCCGAGGCGGGCTTGTACCTGTGGTCCACCCGCGGCGAGCCCTGCCGCACCACGCTGGACTGGCTGGCCGAGCGCGGCATTCTCGCGGCCCCCGGCGAGTTCTACGGGCCCCGGGGCGCGGAGCACGTGCGCATTGCGCTGACGGCCACCGATGAGCGCATCGCGACTGCTGCTGAGCGTCTGACCAGCTGATTTTCGGTAGCCACCGGGTCCGTGCTACTGTCTTCGACGTTGCAAGGCCCGGTGGCCTGAATACTTCAAGGCCCTGTGGCGCAGTTGGTTAGCGCGCCGCCCTGTCACGGCGGAGGTCGCGGGTTCGAGTCCCGTCAGGGTCGCACACCAGAAGATAACGAAGTCCGGTCGCTGCTGCGGCCGGACTTTTTTCATTGTTCGGCAAAACTGACGCACGCGCGCTTCACAACATCTATAACAGGTTCTCATTGCACACTCGATGAGGAGCCTTTCAGTGCGTGGATTCGTTTACGAAAACTCTGGTAAGAGCCGTTATGGCCATAGTGTCAGCCGCCGGGGGTTCCTAGCTGCAACGAGTGTCATTCTGGGGGCTGCCGTGCTAGGTCGCGGGACGGCGGCGCGGGCGCTGCCGACCAAGCAGCTCGCCGACGGCGACCGGGTGCCCGCCCTGGTCATCGGCAGCGGCTACGGCGGCGCGGTGGCCGCGCTGCGGCTGGCCCAGGCCGGAGTCGACGTCGCCGTCGTCGAAATGGGCATGTCCTGGACCGCGCCCGGCTCCGACGGAAAGATCTTCTGCGGCATGCTCAAACCGGATGGCCGCTCCTTCTGGCTGCGCAACCGGACCGACCAGCCCATCTCCAACTTCGCGGGCGGCGACTACAACAAGGACATCCAGAAGTACACGGGCGTACTGGATTCCGAGAAGTTCAGCGGCATCCGCGTCTACCAGGGCCGCGGCGTGGGCGGCGGATCGCTGGTGAACGGCGGCATGGCCGTCACGCCGAAGCAGGAGTACTTCGCGGGCATCCTGCCCTCGGTCGACGCCGGCGAGATGTACTCCACCTACTACCCGCGCGCCAATGCCGCCCTCGGGGTCAACAACCTCGACCAGAGCTGGTTCGAGACCGCCGAGTGCTACAACTACGCGCGCGTCGGCCGCAAGCATGCCGAGCGCTCCGGCTTCGCCTGGACCTTCGTGCCGAATGTGTACGACTTCGGCTACATGAAGCAGGAGCAGGCGAATCAAGCCACCCGGTCGGCGCTGGCGTCGGAGGTCATCTACGGCAACAACTACGGCAAGAACTCTGTCGACAAGACCTACCTCGCCGACGCGGTGGCGACCGGCAAGGTGGGCATCACGCCCATGCACCAGGTCACGGCCGTCTCGCCGACCGAGGGTGGGTACAAGGTCGAGATGAAGCAGCTCGACACCAGCGGCGCGACCGTGGCCACCAAAGCGGTTGTGGCGCAGCGCGTCTTCTTCGCCGCGGGCAGCGTGGGCACCAGCAAGCTGCTGGTGTCGATGAAGGCGCAGGGCAAGCTGCCCGATCTGCCGGACACGGTCGGCTCCAATTGGGGTAACAACGGCAATGTGATGGTCGGGCGCGCCAATCACATGTGGGACGACACCGGCAGCCTGCAATCCTGCATCCCCTGCCTGGGCATCGACAACTGGGCCGATACCGCCGGTCCGGTCTTCGCGGAGGTCTCGCCCATTCCGGCCGGGCTGGAGACCTTCATCAGCCTGTACCTGGCCATTACCAAGAATCCGAACCGCGGCAAGTTCACCTTCAACTCCGGGACCGGCGGCGTGGACCTGAACTGGCAGACAGGCTGGGCGCAGCCCAGTATCGATGCCGCCAAACGCGTCTTCGACAAGATCAACAAAAAGGAGGGGACCATCTACCGGACCGATCTCTTCGGTCTCTACAAGACCTGGGGCGACGACTTCACCTATCACCCGCTCGGCGGTTGCGTGCTCAACCAATCCACCGACAACTACGGGCGGCTGACCTCCTACCCGGGTCTGTACGTCATCGACGGGTCCCTCATACCGGGCAGCACCACGGTGAACCCGTTCGTCACCATCACCGCGCTGGCCGAACGCAATGTCGAGCACATCGTCGCTACGGATTTACGGTAGGCCCCCGGAAGCGCCGGAAGGAGCTGGCGCGTTCGTCCCTCCTGGGCGGCAAAGTTCGCGATAGCCTGGGTTATGGACGCTGTCACGGTTGTCCCCGCCCCGACCAATGAACCGGTGCACACCTACGCACCGGGCAGCCGGGAACGAGAGCTGCTGTCGGCCAAGCTCGCTGAACTCTCCGCCGCCTCGGTGGACGTGCCGCTGGTGATCGGCGGCAAACATCAGCCCGGCACCGGCGAGCGGTTCGACATCACCATGCCGCATCGGCATCGGCAGGTGCTGGGGACGTATACGAACACCACACACGACGAGGGCCGGGCGGCCATCGAGGCCGCCACGGCCGCCGCGCCCGGCTGGCGCGCGCTGCCCTTCGAGGAGCGCGCCGCCGTCCTGCTCCGGGCGGCGGATCTGCTGGCCGGGCCGTGGCGGGAAACCATCGCCGCCGCAACCATGCTCGGCCAGTCCAAGACCGCGCAGCAGGCCGAGATCGACGCACCCTGCGAACTGGTGGACTTCTGGCGCTTCAATGTGGCCTTCGCCCGGGAGATCCTGGCGCAGCAGCCGGAATCCTCGGCGGGAGTGTGGAATCGGATGGACTACCGGCCCCTGGAAGGGTTCGTGTACGCCATCACGCCGTTCAATTTCACCGCCATCGCCGGGAACCTGCCCACCGCGCCGGCCCTGATGGGCAATACGGTGGTGTGGAAACCCTCGCCGACACAGACGCTTTCGGCGTACTACACCATGCGGCTGCTGGAGGCGGCGGGCCTGCCGCCCGGCGTGATCAATATGGTGACCGGTGACGGGGCCCAGTTGTCGGAGATCGCGCTGGCCGATCCGCGGCTGGCGGGCATCCACTTCACCGGATCCACCCGCACCTTCCAGTTCCTCTGGCAGACGGTCGGCGCGAATATCGGCCGCTACCACGGCTATCCGCGACTGGTCGGCGAGACCGGCGGCAAGGATTTCATTGTCGCCCACCCCTCGGCCGACCCGGATGCGCTGCGCACGGCCCTGATTCGCGGAGCCTACGAGTATCAGGGCCAGAAGTGCTCGGCCGCCTCCCGCGCCTATATCGCCGAATCCGTGTGGCGCAGTATGGGGGAGGAGTTCCTAGCGCAGGTCGAGGAGCTCACCTACGGCGATGTCGCCGATCTGTCGAACTTCGGCGGGGCGGTGATCGACAAGCGGGCCTACGACAAGAATGTGGCGGCCATCGCCAATGCCCGCAGCCGCGGCCTGACCATTCCGGCGGGCGGCGTCTACGACGACGCGGAAGGCTGGTTCATCCGGCCCACCGTGCTGCTCAGCGATGATCCCGGCGACGAGTCCTTCGCCACCGAGTATTTCGGGCCGGTGCTGTCGGTGCACGTCTACGACGACAGCAGCCCCGACAGCTTCGCCACCATGCTCGCCACCGTGGAGGCCACCTCCCCGTACGGGCTCACCGGCGCGATCTTCGCCCGCGACCGGCACGCCGTCGAACACGCCGCCACCGCATTGCGTTTCGCGGCCGGCAACTTCTACATCAACGACAAGCCCACGGGCGCGGTCGTCGGGCAGCAGCCCTTCGGCGGGGCCCGCGCCTCCGGCACCGACGACAAGGCGGGCTCCCCGCTCAACCTGCTGCGCTGGGTCGCCCCGCGCACCCTCAAGGAAACCTTCGTCCCGCCGACCGATTACCGCTACCCGCACATGGAGACGCGATGAATCCGCTGCGGCCGGTCATTCTGGCCGCGGCGAACTCGCCGCGGCTGAAGCGGGCGGTCACTCGCACCCCGCTCACCGCCGCGGTGGTGCGCCGCTTCGTGGCGGGGGAGACGCGCGCCGAGCTGGCGCCGGTGGCGCGGGAACTACTGGCGAGCGGCCGGATGATCAGCGTGGACTTCCTCGGCGAGTACACCACCGAGCGGTCCATGGCCGATGCCGCTGTCGCGGAATACGTTTCGCTCATCGACGAGCTGGCCGCCCTGGAGGCCCCCGATACCGCGGTGCCATGCGTCGAGGTCTCGGTGAAGCTCTCCGCCCTGGGTCAATCCCTCGGCCAGGACGGCCCGGCCATTGCCGTGGAGAACCTGCACAAACTGTGCTCCAAAGCCGACGAGTCCCGCGTCTGGGTGACCGTCGACGCCGAGGACCACACCACCACCGAGGAGACCCTCGAAGCGGTCCGCCAGCTGCGCACCGAATTCCCCTGGCTGGCCGTGGCCGTGCAGACCTATCTGCGCGCCTGCGAGGATCGCCTGCGCGAGCTCGCGGCGGCGGGCACCCGAATCCGCTTGTGCAAGGGCGCGTATCAGGAACCGGAGACCGTCGCCTTCCAGCGCGCCGCCGAGGTCGACGCCTCCTATCTGCGCTGCCTGGACGTCCTCATGCGCGGCAAGGGCTATCCCATGATCGCCTCGCACGATCCGGCCATGATCGACGCCGCCCTCACCCTCGCCGCCGAACAGCACCGCACCCCGGCCGATTTCGAGTTCCAGATGCTGTTCGGCATTCGCGACGCCGAACAGCGGCGCCTGGTGAGCGAGGGCCACGGCCTGCGCGTCTACGTCCCCTACGGCGGTCAATGGTACGGCTACCTCATGCGCCGGCTCGCCGAACGCCCGGCCAACCTCGGCTTCTTCCTGCGCGCCCTGGCCGACCGGAGCTGACTCAGACCAGCGGGCGGCCCAGGCGGCGGCGCAGGCGCATATCGGCCAGGTAGAAGTTGAACGGGAACAGGCGGATGGTCGTGGGCATGCGGGTCCAGACCGCGGAGATCAGGCGCAGCAGGACGGTGAAGGCGCGCTCGTCGCGGGCGGACCAGGACATGTTCATCTGATCCCGGAGATGCTGGGGCAACAGCGCGGTGACGATGAAACGGTGCAGGCCGCCGAGCAGGAGTTGCAGCGGCAGCGGCAGCATCTTCAGATCCGCCAGATCGTTGAAGTACTGGCGGGTCGCGGCGTCGATCTCGCGGGTGACGAGGTTCTCCTCCCAGTACGCGTAGAACGCGTCGCGGCTGACCGGCCACATCTCCTCGCGCATCTGCAAGGTGGTGCCGAGCCGGGAGCTGTACTGGTAGAAGGCTTCCGCCGCCTCCGGATCCATGGGTCCGCGCATGCGCAGCAGCAGATCGTCCACGCCCCAGTACAGGCAGGCCGCCACCCACAGCTGCAGGTTCGGGTCGAAGGCGTTGTACTTGACCGGGCTGCCGGGCTTGGTGCGAATGGTCCGATGCGAGCGGTTGACGGCCTCGCGGTAGTCGCGGCGATCGTCCTCGTCGCCCAGCCAGGCGACGGCGAGGTAGGTGAGGGTGGTGCGCAGCCGCTTGATCGGATGCAGCGTGACCTTGCCGCTGTCCACGTCGCTCTCCATGACGCCGTAGCCGACCGGCTTGTGCGAGAGCTGCATGATCACATTGGCGGCGCCGCCCAGGAAGGCGGCGATGCCGTCGAGGTATTCGCGGGCGCTCTCCGGGGTAATGGGCTCATAAGTGCCAACCGGACGGTATTCATCAGAGTTACGCAGGGCGGCGGTCATCGTTGACTCGACTCCTCGTCGTCACTCCTCGCCTGTGAGGAGAGTGTGAGAATATTCGCCTCTCACCCTCTCATCGAGGTGGGTGCGTGTCAATGTGCGATGATTGGTGCCTCATCGTATCTTCGCGACCGGAAAGGGCTCGGACCATGGCCAAACTGGCCAAACTGCTCCCGCTCGTGCGCGGATCCGGTCCGGAGGACCGCAATCAGGCGAAGGTGCTCGATGCCGCGCTCATGGCCTTTCTCGACTTCGGCATCAAGCGCACCAGCATGGTCGAGGTGGCCCGGCGCGGCGGTCTCTCGCTGGCGACGCTGTATCGGCGCTACGCCGGCAAGAACGATCTGATCCAGGCGGTCGGGCTGCGCCAGGCGCGGCAGTTCATCGCCGAGGCCGATGCCGCCATCCAGGCCGAGGTCGAGCGCGATGCCAGCGCCCAGGACCAGATCGTCGCCCTGTTCATCGCCTTCACCGAGGGCTTGCGCGGCAATGCGCTGCTGGATCGCCTGCTGAAGACCGAACCGGAGATCGTGCTGCCCTACCTCACGGTGCAGGGCGCGCCCGTCATCGAGCTGGGGCGCGACTATCTCGCCGAGTTCATCGCCCGCCTGCAGGCGGAAGGCAAACTGCCCGAATACGATCCGCTGCCGCTGGCCGAGATGATCGCCCGGGCGGCGCTGTCGCTGGCGCTCACACCGCAGACCGTGATCCCGCTCGACGATCCGGCGGCATTGCGCCGGTTCGCCCGCGACCACGTGGTGCCCGGGTTCCGGATCGGCTGAGCCGGAACCGGTTTCGCTTCAGACCAGGCGCAGGCCGAGACGGCGGCGCACGCGCATGTCCATGAGATAGAAGTTGAGCGGGAAGCTGCGCACGGGCGTCGGCAGGACCGATTCGGCCGCGCCGATGGCCTTCAAAGTCGTTGCGAGCAGCCGGTCCTGCCGCGGCGACCAGGTCGCGCCCATCTCATCGCGCAGATGCGGTGGCAGCAGGCCGATCACGAAGAAGCGGTGCACGCCGCCGAAGGCCAGCTGGAACGGGCGGGGCAGCATCTTCAGGTCGATGAGATCGTCGAAGTAGGCGCGGATCTTGGGATCGATGACGGTCTTGGCGAGGTTCTCCTCCCAATACCGGTCGAAGGCAACACGATTCGCGGGCCACATCTCCGGGCGCATCTGCAGGGTGGTGCCCAGCCGGGCGGCGTAGTGGTAGAAGGCGTCGGCATCGGTGTCGGTCATGGGGCCGTGCATGCGCTCGTACAGATCGCGCGCGCCCCAGTACAGGCAGGCCGCCACCCACAACTGGAGGTTCGGGTCGAAAGCGTTGTACTTCACCGTACTTCCGGCGCGGGAGCGCACCTGCTTGTGCGAGGTGTCGACGGCCTCGCGGTAGGCCTCGCGCTCCTCGTCGCTGCCGAGCATGGCGACCGCCAGATAGGTGACGGTGGTGCGCAGCCGCTTGATCGGATGGATCATCACATTGCCGCTCTCCACCGGCGATTCCACCACGCCGTAGCCCACCGGCCGATTGGAGAGCTGCATGATGACATTCGCGGCGCCGCCGAGCAGGCCGACCGCGCCATCGAGGAACTGCCGGATATCGATGGGCGGCGTATCGCCTGCTGCGTATTCGGGTGTTGCACGAAGCGGCCTGGTCATCGTTGACCACATCCTCGGAGTGAGAAGGTTATATACAAACTTTCTTACCCACTCGATTCGCCTGTCAATCGACTTGGCCGCTTCGTGCTCGCTTCGTGTCCTACCGGCCGGTACCGGCTAGTGTGCGGGCTGCAAGGCGGGCTGCTCGGCCGGGGTGGCGGCGGTCCTGCGCTGCCAGGCCATGGACCAGGCGATGGTGCCCAGGGCGAGCACGCCCAGCCCCGCCCCGATCCACGCCACCGACGGATAGCCGAACCCGGCGCCGATCGCGATCCCGCCCAGCCACGGGCCGACGGTGATGCCGACATTGAACGAGGAGAAGTTCACCGCCGTGGCCAGGGTCGGCGCCGCGCCCGCCAGCGCGAACACCCGTGTGTTGAGGGCCGGATTGGTGGCGAATCCGAAGGCCCCCAGCAGGAATGCCAGCACCACGACCGAGACGGCGGAGGTCGCGGTGAGCGCCAGCGCCGCGGCGATGAGCGCGATGCCGAGCACGCCGACGATCAACGTCCGATAGGGATGCGCGTCCGAGGTGCGCCCGCCGATCGTGATGCCGATCAGCGCGCCGATGCCGTAGATGGCCAGCACGATCGGAATCCAGCCCGCGGCCAGTCCCGTCGTCTCGATGAGCAGGGTGCCCAGGTAGGCGAAGATGACCAGTTGCGCGCCCGTGCTGAGCGCGGTCGTGCCGTAGGACAACCACAGTCGCGGGTTGCGCATGGTGCGCACCTCGCTGCGCAGGTCGGGCACCGTCGCGGGCCGCCCGCCCGGAATCTTGGCCGCCACACCCACCATGGACAGCGCCGAGAGGATGGCCACCGCCCAGAACGCGGCCCGCCAGCCCAGGTGCTGGCCGATCGCGGTGCCCGCGGGCAGCCCGACGATATTGGCGATGGTGAGCCCGCCCGCGACAATGCTCATGGCCTTGCCGCGCGCGTTCTCCGCCACCAGGCTCAGCGCCGTGGTCGCGGCGACCGCCCAGAATCCGGCGTAGACGAAGGCGCCGATCACCCTGGTGCCGAACAGCACCCAGTAGCCGGGTGTCAGCGCGGCCACCACCTGCGCGGCGATGAACACCGCCAGAAAGGCCAGCAGTGCGGTGCGGCGCGGCCAGCGCAGCGTGATCACCGCCAGTACCGGCGCGCCGACCAGCATGCCGACCGCGAAGGCCGAAATCAGCAGTCCCGCTTGCGGAATGGAGACGCCGAGGTCGGCGGACACCTCGGGAAGCAGGCCGGAAAGCATGATTTCCGACGTGCCCTGGGCGAAGATCGACAAGCCCAGGATGTAGACGGCGAACGGCATCGGTACCTCTCAGGTTTTGGACTGATCTGTTCAAAATGAGGGCGGCGAAAGCGGCCCCCGGTCGGAAAGTCGTTGGTTTACAGGGCGTTCAGTGCCGTCTTCGCGATAGCGGCCAAGGTGTCGCGGGTGGCTCCACCGCGCGCCGACACCCGCATGCCGCCGATAATGGCGGTGACGAACTGCGCGAGTTCCCGTGCGTCCCTGGTCTTGTCGAAATCGCCGTCGCGCTGGCCGCTGCGAATGACATCGGCGATGGCGTCCAGGCGGCGATCCTCGTCCGCGCTCAGTATCGCGGCGACCTCCGGATCGCGCGGCGCGAGCTCGACGAGGGAATTGATCACCAGGCAGCCCAGCGGATCGTCCTCGGGTGCGTCCACCGGCTGTCGGAGCAGGGCGCGGATCCGCTCGCGGGCCGGTGCGTCACTGTCCAGCAGTGCGAAGATGCTGTCGTTCTTGGTCGTCATGTAGTGCCGCAGCGCCCGCTCGAACAGCTCGTGCTTGCCGGCGAAGGTGTTGTAGATGCTGCTGCGGCCCAGACCGGTGGCCTCGCACAGCGCCTGGGTCGAGGTGCCCTCGTAACCGGTGGCCCAGAACGCGCGCATGGCGGCGTCCACCGCCCGGTCCTCGTCGAATCGCCTCGGTCGTGCCATGGGCTCACGCTAACACATTTTGGACAGATCAGTGCAAAACTGGCCTCGGCGGGCGAGCCGGTAGCGTGAACGCGTGTCGTACGGGTCGCCGCTGTTGTTGAGTTCGCTGAATCCGGCCGCTGTCGCCGCCGGGCTCGATATTCCGGACGCCGTCACCATCGAGGGCGTCACGCTGTCACGCAGCGATCTGCTGGGCGCCGCCACCTCGGTCGCCGAGCGCGTGGCGCGGGCGCAGCGGGTGGCGGTGCTGGCCGAGCCGACCGTCATCACCGTGCTGGCGGTGGTCGGCTGCCTCATCGCGGGCGTCACCGTGGTGCCGGTGCCGCCGGACGCCGGGAGCGCGGAACTCGCGCACATCCTGAACGATTCGGGCGCGCAGGCTTGGCTGGGCAAGGCCCCGGAGGGCTCGACGCTGCCGGTGGTGCCGGTGCGCAAGCACGCGCGGTCCTGGCACGTCTATGCCGAACCAGATCCGGGCGCAACGGCTTTCATCCTCTACACCTCCGGCACCACCGGAGCGCCCAAGGGCGTGGCGCTCAGCCGCCGCGCCATCGCCGCGGGGCTGGACGCCCTCGCCGGGGCCTGGCAATGGACGGCGAAAGACACGCTGGTGCACGGGCTTCCGCTGTTCCACGTACACGGCCTCATCCTCGGCGTACTGGGCCCGCTGCGCGTCGGCAGCCCGCTCGTCCACACCGGCAAGCCCACTCCGCAGGCGTATGCCGAGGCGCACGGCACCATGTACTTCGGTGTGCCCACCGTCTGGTCCCGCGTGGCCGAAGAACCGGATGCGGCACGGGAATTGGCCAAGGCGCGCCTCCTCATCTCCGGGAGCGCACCGCTGCCGGTGCCGGTCTTCGAGCGGCTGCGCGAACTCACCGGCCAGGCCCCGCTCGAGCGCTACGGCATGAGCGAAACCATGATCACCATCTCCACCCGGCCCGATGGCGAACGCCGCCCCGGCTGGGTCGGCACCCCGGTCGCCGGTGTCGAGACCCGGCTGCGCGACGAGGCGGGCAATCCCGTTGCGCACGACGGGGAAAGCGTCGGCGGACTCCAGGTGCGCGGTCCCATGCTGTTCGACGGCTACCTGAACAAGCCCGAGGTCACCGCCGAGAACTTCACCGACGACGGCTGGTTCAAGACCGGCGACGTGGCGGTCATCGACCCCGAGGGCTTCCACCGCATCGTGGGCCGGGAATCGGTGGACCTCATCAAGTCCGGCGGGTACCGCATCGGCGCGGGCGAGATCGAGACCTCGCTGCTGGGTCACCCCGAGGTGGCCGAGACCGCGGTCATCGGTGTGCCCGACGCGGATCTGGGGCAGCGCATCGTCGCCTTCGTCGTATTGCGGGACGGCGCGGGCGATTCCATCGAACAGCGCCTGATCGACCATGTGGCGGGCGAACTCTCGGTGCACAAGCGCCCGCGCGAGGTGCGCGTGGTGGATGCCCTGCCGCGCAATGCCATGGGCAAGGTGCAGAAGAAACTGCTGCTCTGACCGGCGCGACTTGACCTCGAGTGCACTCGAGGTCCTACCGTCGCAGGCATGATCGCACGACTGACGCCCGCCCAGATCGACTATCTCGAGAGCCAGCTGCTCGGCCGCCTGGCCACCGTCCGCCCAGACGGCTCGCCGCAGAACAACCCGGTCGGCTTCCGGTACAACGCCCCGCTCGGCACCATCGACATCGGCGGCTACCGCATGGGCGCCACCCAGAAGTTCCGCAACCTGGCCAAGGAGGAGCGGGTCTCCCTCGTCGTCGACGATGTGGTCTCGACCAGCCCGTGGACCGTGCGCTGCCTCGAAATCCGCGGCACCGCACAGGCCTTGAAGGATGTGGGCCCCTACGCCGAGGGCATGTCGCGCGAACTCATCCGCCTGACCCCCGAACGCGTCCTCGCCTTCGGCATCTGATCCGCCTCCCCGGAACTTCAGCGCACGGCTCGGGTGCCGTGAACTGTCGTGCACGCGTGCCGGCGGTTCGGATGCCCGACCATTCTGGGGGTACCCCAGGAGTTACCCGGGCCGCACGAAATCAGTTGTCGCCTTTGGTGGGATCCGAGGGGCGACACCGCGCCCGATGTCAGTTGGCGTGCAGGTCGGCGTTGAGCTCGATGCCGGTGCCCTTGTGCGCCACCACTTCCACCGCACCCGAGACCGAGTTGCGGCGGAACAGCAGGTTGGACTTGCCGCTCAGTTCGGCGGCCTTGACGACCGCGCCGTCCGGCAGGGTGACCTTGGTGCCCGCGGTGACGTACAGGCCCGCCTCGACCACGCAGTCGTCGCCGAGCGAGATGCCGATGCCGGCGTTGGCGCCCAGCAGGCAGCGCTCGCCCAGCGCGATGACCTGCTTGCCGCCGCCGGACAGGGTGCCCATGATGGACGCGCCGCCGCCGATATCGGAGCCGTCGCCGACCACCACACCGGCCGAGATGCGGCCCTCGACCATGGAGCTGCCGAGCGTGCCGGCATTGAAGTTCACGAAGCCCTCGTGCATGACCGTGGTGCCCGAGGCCAGGTGCGCGCCCAGGCGCACGCGATCGGCGTCGGCGATGCGCACGCCGGAGGGGACCACGTAGTCGACCATGCGCGGGAACTTGTCCACGCCGTACACGGTGACCGGGCCGCGGGCGCGCAGCCGCAGGCGGGTCAGCTCGAACTCCTCCAGCGAGCACGGGCCGAAGTTGGTCCACGCCACATTGGCGAGCAGGCCGAACACGCCGTCCAGATTCGCGCCGTGCGGGCGGACCAGGCGGTGCGAGAGCAGCTGCAGGCGCAGATAGGCGTCATGGGTGTCGACCGGCGCGGCCGACAGATCCGCGATGGTGGTGCGCACGACGACCAGCTCGACGCGGCGTTCCTTGTCGGCGCCGGCCAGCTCGGCGAACTTGGCGTACTCGACATCCGAGGCATCCAGCCGCTGCGTGCCGGTCTCGGCGAAGTCGCCCAGCTCCGGATACGGGTACCAGGTGTCGAGCACCGTCCCGTTCTCGGTAATGGTGGCGAGACCGACTGCTACTGCTCCCTGAGTGCTCACGTCCTCAGAGGTTACCGGGCCGCGGAATCGAAGTGGGTTCCTCCCTCGACCGCACACCCGACGCGCCCGGCAGGGGACTGACACCCTGCGCGAACAGCCACCGTTTTGTGCCATCGCAGGTGGGACGCTGAGAACGGAGATGGTTCCTCAATTAGGGTGGAATAGGTGACCATCGATCTGAGCGCCGATCCCATCGACCTTGCCGCCGCTCTGGTGGACATTCCCAGCGTGTCCAAGGACGAGGCGCTCATCGCCGATGTCGTGGAGCTGACGCTGCGCGAGCAGACCAGCGGGTTCGAGATCGCGCGGCACGGCAATACGGTGCTGGCCCGTACCAACCGCGGGCTGCCGACCCGGGTCATCCTCGCCGGGCATCTGGACACCGTGCCCATTGCCGACAACGTCCCCAGCCGCTTCGAGGTCGGGGCCGACGGCGAGCGCGAGCTGTGGGGCTGCGGCACCGTGGACATGAAATCCGGTGACGCGGTCTTCCTGCACCTGGCCGCCACGGTCGCCGATCCGGTGCACGATCTGACGCTCATCTTCTACGACTGCGAGGAGATCGCCTCGGAGTTCAACGGCCTCGGGCGCATCGAACGCGAACTCCCCGAATGGCTGGACGGCGATCTGGCCGTACTCGGCGAGCCCTCCGGCGGCTGGGTCGAGGCCGGCTGCCAGGGCACTCTGCGGGTGCGCCTCACCACCACCGGCGTGCGCGCGCACAGTGCGCGAGCCTGGCTGGGCGACAATGCCATTCACCGGCTCGCGCCCATTCTGGAGCGGCTCGCGAACTATCGGGCGCGCGAGGTGGACATCGACGGCTGCGTGTACCGCGAGGGCCTGTCCGCGGTTCGCGTCTCCGGCGGCGTGGCGGGCAATGTGGTCCCGGACGCCGCCGAGGTGGACGTGAACTTCCGCTTCGCCCCCGACCGCACCCTCGAGCAGGCCACCGAGCATGTGCGCGAGGTCTTCGCCGGGCTGGAGCTGGGCTTCGAGCGCACCGACGGCGCACCGGGCGCGCTGCCGGGCCTGTCGGCCCCGGCCGCCAAGGATCTGATCGAGATCGTGCACGCGCACGGCAGCGGCGGCGTGCGCGCCAAGTACGGCTGGACCGATGTCTCCCGGTTCGCCGCGCGCGGCATTCCGGCCATCAACTTCGGCCCGGGCGACCCCAATCTCGCCCACAAGCGCGACGAGCACCTGCCGGTCCGGCAGATCACCCAGGTCACATCCATGCTGCGCAGCTATCTGACGGGCGACAAGAACTGATCGATTCGGCACATTCTCCTGGACGCAACCCGGCACGGGTAGGTTGGCTACATGTCTGCTGAGGCTGAATTTCCCAGCGCGGGTACCTCGAAATCACCACGCTTCCGCGGCCCGATAATGCTGCGGCGGGATCGGAAGAAGAACATCGGGACCACCGATCAGCATCTGCTCGATTCGCGGGACGCCGCCGACTGGGTGCACACCGATCCGTGGCGGGTGCTGCGCATTCAGGCCGAATTCGTCGAGGGCTTCGGCGCTTTGGCGGAGGTGCCGCGCGCGGTGGCGGTCTTCGGCTCGGCGCGCACCACCCCGGAGCATCCGGAGTATCAGGCGGGCCTGGCCATCGGCGGCGCACTGGCGCGCGCCGGATTCGCTGTCATCACCGGCGGCGGCCCGGGCGCCATGGAGGCCGCCAACCGCGGCGCCTCGGAGGCGGGCGGCTATTCGATCGGCCTGGGCATCGAGCTGCCGTTCGAACAGCACCTCAACGAGTGGGTCGACCTCGGCATCAACTTCCGGTACTTCTTCGCCCGCAAGACCATGTTCGTCAAGTACTCCGAGGCATTCATCTGCCTCCCGGGCGGATTCGGCACCCTCGACGAGCTGTTCGAGGCGCTGACGCTGGTGCAGACCCGCAAGATCACCCGCTTCCCGATCATCCTGTTCGGCAGCAAATACTGGGCGGGCCTGGTGGATTGGCTGCGCGATTCGCTGCTCGGCTCCGCCAAGATCGCACCGGGTGACATGAGCCTGCTGCATGTCACCGACAGCGTGGACGAAGTCGTGCAGATCGTGCTGCAGGCCGCGCAGGCGCGCGCCGAGATGCAGGATGCCCCCATTGTGAAGGACGAGTGGTGAGCGATCCCTATTCGGTGTGCGTGTACTGCTCGGCCAGCACCGCCGATCCGGCGGCGCTGGCGCTGGCAGAGCAGGTCGGTACCGAAATCGGCCGCCGCGGTTGGCAATTGGTCTCCGGCGGCGGCTGCGTATCCATGATGGGCGCGGTGGCCACGGCGGCGCGGGCGGCGGGCGCGACCACCGTCGGCGTCATCCCGAAGAAGCTGGTGCATCTGGAGGTCGCCGACACCGACGCCGACGAGCTGATCGTCACCGACACCATGCGCGAGCGCAAGCAGATCATGGACGATCGCGCCGACGCCTTCCTCACCCTGCCCGGCGGCGTCGGCACCCTCGAGGAGCTCTTCGAAACCTGGACCGGGGCCTATCTGGGCGTGCACGACAAGCCGGTGGTGGTGCTCGATCCCGAGGGACACTACCGCGGCCTGTTCGAGTGGATCGAGGGCCTGCGCGGCACCGGCTATCTGGGGCGTGAGGCGCGGGCCAAGGTCATCGTGACCGCCGAGTTCGACGAGGCGTTCGCCGCGCTCTATCCGGAGCTCTGAACCGCGCCGCTTGACCGATCGCGCCATCCCGTGACCGCGTGTGCCGATTTCAAGCGAAACTAACTAGTTTCACTCGACAATCCGGACATCATCGACAAGTGTGACGAATAAGCACGACCCGGTGAGGAGCACGACGCAGTGAATACCGACGCCCATACGACAGTGAGTCCGGCGGACCTGGCCCGCAGTCTGCCCGGGATGGCCACGCAGCTGCCGGGCATGCTCCGCAATGCCGTGCACATGCTGGTGAAATCCGGCGACAAGGCCTCCATCGGGCTGTACTTCCAGCGCGCCGCCGCCAAGCATCCGGACCGGCCCTTCCTGCGCTTCGAAGGCCGCGAATACTCCTGGGGCGAAGCCAATTCCATGGTCAACCGGTACGCGCACGTGCTGGCCGCGCGCGGGGTGCAGCGCGGGGACGTGGTCGGCATCCTCATGGTCAACCGGCCCGAGGCACTGCTGACCGTGCTGGCCGCGGTGAAGCTCGGCGCCACCGCCGGGCTGCTCAACCACAATCAGCGGGATACCGTGCTGCAGCACAGTTTCGGGCTGCTGGACTCGGTGGTCGACGTGATCGGCGAGGAATGCGCCGACGCCTTGGAGACGCTCACCGAGGCGCGCCCCAACCTGCTGTGGTCGCGGGAGCTGGAGGCGGCGGCGCACACCGCCGACGATCGCGATCCCGCTGTCACGGAAGAGATCACGGCCCGCGAGCGCGCCTATCTCATCTTCACCTCCGGCACCACCGGCCTGCCCAAGGCCAGCGTCATGACCCACCTGCGCTGGGTCAAGGCCATGGCCGGCATCGGCGGCCTCGGCGTGCGGCTGCGCGGCGACGACACGCTGTACTGCTGCCTGCCGCTCTATCACAACAACGCCCTCACCGTGGCGCTGGCCTCGGTGATCGCCGGCGGCTCGACTTTCGCACTGGGAGCCAAGTTCTCGGCCTCCCGCTTCTGGGACGAGGCCATCGCCAACCGGGCCACCGCCTTCGTCTACATCGGTGAACTGTGCCGCTATCTGATCAATCAGCCGCCCAAGCGCACCGACCGGCTGCACACCGTGCGCCTGGCGGTCGGCAACGGCCTGCGCCCGGAACTGTGGGATGAGTTCCGGGATCGATTCGGCATCACCCGGATCGTCGAGTTCTACGGCGCCAGTGAGGGAAACGTCGCCTTCATCAATGCCTTCAGCATCGACAAGACCGCCGGGTTCACCCCGCTGCCCTACGCGGTCGTCGAATACGACGACGCCACCGGCAAGGCCAAGCGCGGTCCCGACGGCAAACTGCGCGGCGTCCGCACCGGCGGCGTGGGGCTGCTGCTGTCCAAGGTCACCACGCGCTCACCCTTCGACGGCTACACCGACCAGGCCGCCACCGAGGCCAAACTCGTCCGCGACGGTTTCAAGAAGGGCGACTGCTGGTTCGACACCGGCGATCTGGTGCGCAACCAGGGCTGGGGCCACATCGCCTTCGTGGACCGCCTCGGCGACACCTTCCGCTGGAAGGGCGAGAACGTCGCCACCACCGAAGTGGAAGGCGCCTTCGACGGCATCGACGCCATCACCCAGGCCGTCGTCTACGGCGTGGACATCCCCGGCGCCGACGGCAAGGCGGGCATGGCCGCCGTAACCCTGCGCGAGGACACGACTTTCGACGGCCAGGCCACGGCCAAGGCCCTCTTCGACCGCCTCCCCGCCTACGCCGTCCCCCTCTTCGTCCGCGTCGTCGCCGAACTCGAGCAGACCTCGACCTTCAAGAGCCGCAAGGTGGAACTCCGCAAACAAGGCTTCGCCCCCGACACCGAAGGCACCCTCTACGCCCTGTCCGGCCGCGCCGAAGGCTACGTCCCGTTCCACGACGACTACCCCGCCGAGGTAGCCGCGGGCCGGGCGCCCCGCCTCTGAGCGCGCACGACCCTTGACTCTCCTCTCGGGGGAGAGCCGAGGGTTTCCCCATGACGACGATCCGCAAGGAATTCACCCTCGATGCCGATCCGGACAAGGTCTGGGAGGTGGTGCGGGATATCGGGGAGGTGCATCGCCGCCTTGTTCCGGGTGTGCTGACCGATGCCTATCTGGAGGGCGATGGCCGGGTGGTGACGTTCGCCAATGGGATGGTCGCCCGTGAACGGGTGGTCGGTATGGACGAGCAGACGCGGCGGTTCGCCTACTCGGTGTTCGACGGACTGCCGGGGGCCATTCACCACAATGCGTCCATGGAGGTGCTGACCGATGGTGCGGGTGGCACCCGGTTCGTGTGGATCACCGATGTTCTCCCTGATGAGCTGGGGCCGCGGGTGGCCGAGCTGATGGAATTGGGCGCGCAGACCATGCGTCGCACGCTGCGGTAGGAGATCCGCCGGTCAGGGCCGGGTTCCGGTCGCCCGCCCAGCGGGTGGGCGACAGCGCTCGGTACAGTCGGGATCATGTGTGCGCCGTTGCCGACATTGTGCGGGAAGCCGGTGGCGACGGATCGGGCGCTGGTGATGGCGATCGTGAACCGGACGCCGGACTCGTTCTATGACAAAGGTGCGACCTTCACCGATGAGGCCGCCATGGCCGCCGTCGCCCGGGCGGTGGCCGAGGGCGCGGATCTGGTCGATATCGGCGGGGTGAAGGCGGGGCCGGGCAGCGAGGTGGATGCCGCCGAGGAGGCGCGGCGGGTGGTGCCGTTCGTGGCGGCCATCCGGGAGCGGTTTCCCGAGCTGCTCATCAGCATCGACACCTGGCGGGCCGGGGTGGCGCGGGCGGCGGTGGCCGAGGGCGCGGATCTGATCAATGACACCTGGGCGGGGGCGGACCCGGATCTGGTCGGGGTGGCGGCCGAATTGGGCGTCGGCATCGTGTGCAGCCACACCGGCGGCGCGGTTCCGCGCACCCGCCCGCATCGCGTGCGCTACGCCGATGTCGTGGCCGAGGTGACCGATACCGTCGTGGCGGCGGCGGAGAGCGCGGCGGCGGCCGGAGTGGCAAAAGATTCGATCCTGATCGATCCGACGCACGATTTTGGCAAGAACACCTACCACGGGCTCGAATTGTTGCGTGCGATAGACGTTCTTGTGAAAACCGGATGGCCCGTCTTGATGGCGCTGAGCAATAAGGATTTCATCGGAGAGACTCTTGGTGTCGAGCTGTCCGAGCGATTGGAGGGCACATTGGCAGCGACCGCTTGGTCTGCCGCTGCGGGCGCCCGCGTTTTCCGAGTGCACGAGGTGGCCGCCACGCGTCGGGTGGTCGACATGATCGCCGCCATCCAGGGCTTGCGCCCTCCCGCACGAACATTGCGAGGTCTGGCATGACCGATTGGGTGAATTCCAATAGCTGGGACCGTCCGGACTGGACGGTCGAAGAACTCGTTTCCGCCAAGGGCGACCGCACGGTCTCCGTCGTCCTGCCCGCCCTGAACGAAGAGGCCACCGTGGCCGCCGTGGTGGCGAGCATCCGCCCGCTGCTCGGCACCCTGGTCGACGAGCTCGTGGTGCTGGACTCCGGCTCCACCGACGCCACCGCCGAGCGCGCGCACGCCGCCGGAGCCCGCGTGGTGACCCGCGAACAGGCCGTGCCCGAACTCGAGCCCGTCCCGGGCAAGGGCGAGGTGCTGTGGCGGTCGCTGGCCGTCACCAGCGGCGATCTGGTGGCCTTCGTCGATTCCGATCTCATCGATCCCGATCCGATGTTCGTCCCCAAACTGCTCGGCCCGCTGCTCACGGTGGACGGCATGCACCTGGTGAAGGCGTACTACCGCCGCCCGCTGCGCCAGGGCGCGACCATCGACGACAATGGCGGCGGTCGCGTCACCGAACTGGTGGCCCGCCCGCTGCTCGCGGCGCTGCGCCCGGAACTGTCGAAGGTGCTGCAGCCCTTGGGCGGCGAGTACGCGGGCACCCGCGAACTGCTCACCTCGGTGCCCTTCGCGCCGGGCTACGGCGTCGAGATCGGCCTGCTCCTGGACACCCACGACATGCTGGGCCTGTCCGCCATCGGCCAGGTGAATCTCGGTGTGCGCCAGCACCGCAACCGCCCGCTGTCCGAACTGGGCGTCATGAGCCGCCAGATCCTGGGCACCGTGCTGGGCCGCGCGGGCGTCGCTGACTCCGGCGCCGCCCTGACCCAGTTCCCGCTCGTCGGCGGCGAATTCACCGCCCAGGCCACCGAGGTCTCGCTGGCCGACCGCCCGCCCATGAACACCCTGCGCCCCGAAGAGGCGGCCGCCTGACCCCTACCGGTCGTGCCGGTAGATGGGGGTGAGCAGATCGGCCTCGATGGGCTCACCGGTGGACCGGTCGTAGCGCACGCCCACCACCGCCGAGAACGGATGCGTGCCCGCCCGCTCGTGCAGGGTCGCCAGGCGGGTGGCCAGCAGCCGGATGGCGCCCAGCGAGGCCGGCGGGTGCAGCCCGTCGATGACGAGCACCGTGCCCTTGCCGTCCGGCCGGGGCAGGCGCGCCAGATAGGCGATGTCATAGGGCTCGGTGCCGCCGGGCCGGTAGACCCGGCGCGCGGCCCGGTCCTCGATACCGCGGCGCACCCGCCCGGCGCGGGCCACCGTGCGGCGCAGCCGGGGATCGGCGGCCACCAGATAGCGCAGGCTGGGGGAGAGCTCCGGGCCGCCGAGCACGATGAGACCGTCGCGGTCCAGATCCAGCGGCCGCCCCGGCAGGAAGCGCTGCACGGTGGCGGTAAAGCCCAGTTCCCGTAGCAGTTCGACCAGCCGGTGCGGCGCCGCGGCGTCCGGCGCGCCCACCAGCGCGATGGAGCGCGTGGTGCTGCGCACGTCCGGGGTGAGGATGGTCAGCGGGCCGTGCCCGAAGAACAAGCCCTCCGGCACCGGCCCCTGGGTGCTCACCTGATGGATCCGGGCCCGCGAAAGTCCAGCCGCCGCACCGATTCTGGCAAATGTCCAGCCCTCGGCGTGCAGTTCGCGAATGACGGCGCGGCGGATGCGCGTGAGCTCGTTGATGGTCTGCTGCGCTGCCGCCACGCCTTCGGTGGCGGCTTTCAGGCGTTCGACCTTGTCCTCGATCGCGAATACCCGGGCCACCTCATCGGCCGACATGTCCGCAGTCTAGATACCTGAACAGCCCGGAGTGTCTAGTCCGCTTGACGAAATACGGCTCAGGTGGCGTCCGGATCGACCGGCGGACGTTCGTTGCGTTCCAGCGGTTTCTGCTGTTTGGGCCTGCCATAGTCCTCGAAAGCGCTGCTCCCGGCGGTAATCGGTTTGTCGAAATTACCAGTCAGAAGTGAATCGTCGCCGTCCAGAAGATGTTTGGTCAGCATGGATTTTGGATTCATACTGCGCAGTTCGTTCAGCTGCTCGAGCGGCTTGCGGATCTCGTCGAATTCCGGACCCAGCTCCTGCTTCAGCTGCGAGGTGGCCCCCGTCGCGTAATCGCGGACCTGCTTGAGCGATTGCGTGGTCCAGCGCACGGCGCCGGGCAATCGCTCCGGGCCGAGAATGACGAGGGCGGCGACCAAGAGGATCAACAGCTCGCCCCAGCTGATATTGCTGAACACGGAACCAGGCTACCTGTGCCCGGTTCCGGAGTTTTGCCCACCGTACGTGCGCTGAACCACTTCTCGGAGACCTACTCTTCGTCCGACTGCAGCGTTACCGGCACGTCGACCTCACGGCCGTCGCGAATCAACCGGACGTTCACCGTCTGGCCGATCTCGTGCGCCTGCACGGCCACCGTCAGCTCCTCCGGGCCGGAGACATCGCGATCGCCGACCTTCACGATCACATCGCCCTCCACGATGCCGGCCCGGGCGGCCGCGGACTCGGGCTGCACATCGGCGACGGCCGCACCGCTCATCACATCATTGGCGACGATCTTGGTCTTGGCGCTCACGCCCAGCTTGGGATGCGCCACCTTGCCGTCGCGAATGAGCGCCTGCGAAATCTTCTTCACGTGATCGACCGGAATGGCGAAGCCCAGGCCCACCGAACCGCCGCTCTCGGTCTTGATGGCGGTATTGATGCCGACCAGCCGGCCTTCCATATCCACCAGCGCGCCACCGGAGTTGCCGTGATTGATGGCGGCATCGGTCTGCACGGCGTCGAGCACCGCATTGGTGTCGGTGCCCTCGCCGCCCACCTTCACCGGCCGGTGCAGCGCCGACACGATGCCGGAGGTGACGGTCTTCTCCAGGCCCAGCGGCGAGCCGATGGCCAGCACGTCATCGCCGACCTGCACATCCTGCGAGCTGCCCAGCTGGATGACCGACAGGTTCTTCACATCCACCTTGAGCACGGCCAGATCGGATTTGGTGTCACGGCCGACGATCCGGGTCGGCACCCGGGTGCCGTCGGAGAACACCACCTGCAGCTGCGCCTTGCCGCTCTTGTCATTGGCGGCCAGCGAGATCACGTGATTATTGGTGACGATGTAGCCCGCCCCGTCGATCACCACGCCCGAGCCCGAGGAGCCGGTATCGCCGACCCAGGCCCGCACCGTGACCATGGCCGGCATGACCGCGTCGACCACCTTGGTGATCTGGCCGTGCGGCTCATCCGACCCGCCGGCGGTCTGCAACTCCACCTTGCGGGAGGTGAGCGCGGAGGCGTTCTCCCCGGTGAACGTGCCCACCAGACCGCCCACCAGGCCGATGACCAAGGCGATGGCGGCCAGCACGGCGAGCGCCTTCGGCGACACCTTGCCGCCGAAGAGCACCTCGCGCGCAGTCAGCTGCCGGCCCGGGGCCAGCGGCTCCGGCCGCGGCACCGCGACGGCGGGGGAACCCAGCCGGGCGGCGGAATGGGGATCGCGCCACGGATCGGCGGGCGCGGCGGGCGCGGCGTCGTCGGTCTTGGCATCCGGATCGCGCTGCAGAATCTCGGTGGAACCCGCCGGCCGCCCGAACGCCTCGGCCAAAACCGCGTCGGGAGGCCGATTCTGGACCTCGGGAGCATCCTCGGGCTTGCTCGGGGCGGCGGCGCCGGCGGCGCGCGGCGCGAATGAGCCGTGCTGACCATTCGGGCGGCGGAAGGCGCGCGCGGTATGCGTGTCGACATGCGGCCGATAGACCGGCCGCGGTCCCAATACCGGTGCGTCCGACGGCCGCAGGTTCCCCCGATCGGCCGCCGAATCGGAGGCCTGCGCGGTGCGCGGCAGGTTATTGTCCGCGGGCCCCTCACCCGGAACCGGGCCCGTGTTCTGCGATTCGGTGGTCACGCGTTGAACTCTACTTGCGCCACCACGAGGTCCACCGCCTGCTGTCGAACGAATCTTGGCGCAGCCCGAAGGAACTCGCGCCGCGCGCGGGCATGCCCTCGCGCTCGGCGGGCAGCGAATGCCCGGCGCCCGGCAGCTCGGACAGCGGGATCCGGCTCAGGGTGTCGTGCAGCCGCAGCGGCGCGGTGATCTGATCATTGGACTGCCGCAGCGCGATGCGGGCCTGCTGCTGGGCTTCGACCTCCGCCGCGCATTCCAGGCAGACGGAGAGATGATCGGCGGCGCGCAGATACGCGTTCATCCGCAATTCGCCGTCCACATAGGCGGCGATGGCCTCGCTGGCCAAATGCTCGGTCGGGGCGAAACGAGGTGGACGACGCGGCGTTCTGTCCTCGCCACTCATACGGTGCACACCCTTCCGGACGATTCGAGCTGCATCGGGTGGGACCGATGCGCGGGCTCACGCCCGCGCCGTCACCCGACCTTTTCGGCGGCGGCAGAGCGCCGCTCCACCCCATTATGCTCGAGGTGCTCGCGCAGTGCCTGACGTCCACGGTGGATGCGGCTGCGGACGGTGCCCAGCTTCACGCCGAGGGTGGCGCCGATCTCCTCGTACGACAGACCCTCGATGTCACAGAGCACCACCGCGGCGCGGAATTCCGGCGCCAGCGAATCCAGGGCGGCCTGCAGGTCGGGGTCCAGATTGGCGTCGTGATAGGCCTGCTCCGGATTCGGGCCCTCGGAGGGCACCCGGTCGTAGTCCTCCGGCAGCGCCTCCATGCGAATGCGGTTGCGGCGGCGCACCATGTCCAGGAACAGGTTCGTGGTGATGCGGTGCAGCCAGCCCTCGAAGGTGCCGGGCTGATAGTTCGACAGCGACCGGAACACCCGGATGAAGGTCTCCTGTGTCAGATCCTCGGCGTCCTGCGGATCGCCGGTCAGACGGTAGGCCAGCCGGTACACCCGGTCGGCATGCTCCCGGACCAGTTCGTCCCAGGTGGGCATGACCGCACGGTCACCGGTGGCATCGAAAGCCGCGGTCCCGGTCAGGGGACCAGCGTCGAGATCGCCGTCCAGCGTGGTGTCGCTGTCGAGCGAAAGGTCCTGCGTGGGCAGGATGGCGGGTTCACGCGCCGCGTCGACCATGTGGATGGGGTTACCTCCTACTCGGGACCGTGGTCCCAGTTGCCCGGTACAACCGACCTGGTGGGTCTCGTTGTTCCCGGTAACCGGACCGCCGGTCGCTGGCCTGGCGTAGCGCTTACTCTTCCCGGTCCTGATGTGGCCGCCGTATGTGGAGGCTGAGCGACACCTGAGAAAAATCGCCACACCGGCCGGTCGCCGCCGCCCCTTACCGCCTTATCGCCATTAGCCTCTAATCCGTGAGTCAAACCCCTGCGGCATCGAACCTGCAGCGCAACCTCGCCTATGTGGAGGAATCCGTCGCCGAGGACGAGATCCTCGTCGCCGCGCGTGAGCGCGCTCTCGAGCTCGGCGCCGCGCCCGTCCCGCCCGCGGTCGGAGCCCTGCTCAGCATGTACGCGCAGCTGCTGGGCGCGCGGGCGGTGGTGGAGGTGGGCACCGGGGCCGGCGTGAGCGGGCTGTGGCTGCTGGACGGCATGCGCGAGGACGGCACCCTCACCACCATCGACTCCGAGCCCGAGCATCAGCGGGCGGCGCGGGAGGCGTTCCGGTCCGCGGAGATCGCGCCGGCGCGGACCCGGCTCATCAACGGGCGGGCCCTGGATGTGTTGCCGCGCTTGGCCGATGGGGCCTACGACCTCGTCTTCATCGATGCCGCGCCGTTGGAGCATCCGCAATATGTCGCACAGGCGGTGCGGCTGCTGCGCGAGGGCGGGGCGATCCTGCTGCACAATGCCCTGCTCGGCGGGCGGGTGCCCGATCCGGCGCAGCGCGATCCGCAGACCCAGGCGGTGCGGGCGGCGACCCGGGCCATCGCCGAGGATCCGCAATTGACCAGCGTCCTGATTCCGGTGGGCGACGGGCTGCTCTGCGCGTCGCGCGGATGAACCCTGTCCTGTTCGTCTGACCTGGGCTAACACCCGGTTCTGCGCATTTACGGAACATTTACGCCCCGGGGTCTTGTCCGCCGATTGAACGAGTGTTTAATGTATTGAACATGCGTTCAGCCGACGATCTGACGACCCGGGCGCGCATCCGCGAAGCGGCCATCGCCGTCTTCGGGGAGCAGGGCTTCGGGGTGGGCGTCCGCGCCATCGCCGCCGCGGCGGGAGTCTCGCCCGGGCTCGTCATTCATCACTTCGGATCCAAGGATGGGCTGCGCGAGGCCTGTGACGACCGCGTCCGGGAGGTGGTGCGGACCGCGAAAATGTCGGCGGTGGAGAATCCTTCGCCCAGCAGGACGATCCAGCAATTGGCCGAGATCGAGGAATTCGCGCCGTACATCGCCTATCTGGTCCGCAGTTTCCAGCACGGCGGCGGCCTGATGGTCAGCCTCTTCGATCACCTCATCGAGGACATCAAGAGCTATCTGACCGTCGGAATCGCCTCCGGAACACTGCGCAAGCCAAAGGATCTGGAGGCCACCGCCAAATATCTGGCCACCATCAACGGCGGCGGAATGATGATGTTCCTGCAGCTGTACGCGGCCAGAAACGAAGGCCCCGTGGATTTCCGGAAGGCGCTGCGCGAATACGCCGATCAGCTGATGATGCCGGCGCTCGAGCTCTACACCCACGGCCTGCTCACCGATTCGTCGATGCTGGACGCTCTCGAACAACAGCAGCAATAACGCGCTGTTTCACAAATATCGTTTCCCACAAGGAGATTCGATGAACGTTCCTGCCAACCCCGCGATCACCGTCCGTGATTTGCACAAGCATTTCGGGCAGGTGCGAGCTCTGGACGGCCTGGATCTGCAGGTCGCCGAGGGTGAGGTGCACGGGTTCCTGGGCCCCAACGGGGCCGGGAAGTCCACCACCATCCGCATCCTGCTCGGCATTCTCGCCCGCACCTCCGGGGAAGCCGAGGTGTTCGGGCGGGACCCGTGGACCGACGCGGTCGCGCTGCATCACGACATCGCCTATGTCCCGGGCGATGTCACGCTGTGGCCCTCGCTGTCCGGCGGTGAGACCATCGACCTGCTCGGGCGCATGCGCGGCGGCATCGACTCCGAGCGCCGGGCCGAGCTGATCGAGCGCTTCGAACTCGATCCGAAGAAGAAGGCGCGCACCTACTCCAAGGGCAACCGGCAGAAAGTCGCGCTGGTATCGGCATTCTCGTCCAATGCCCGGCTGCTCATGCTGGACGAGCCCACCTCCGGGCTGGATCCGCTCATGGAGCAGGTGTTCAACGAATGCGTGGCCGAGGCGGCGGCGCGCGGCTGCACCGTGCTGCTGTCCAGCCACATCCTCTCCGAGGTCGAGAAGCTGTGCCAGCGGGTGACGATCATCCGCGCCGGCAAGACCGTGGAGTCGGGCACGCTGAAGCAGCTGCGGCATCTGAGCCGCACCTCCATCACCGCCGAATTGACCGGGGACCCGGGCGATCTCACCCGCATTCCCGGTGTGGCGGACCTCAGCATCGAAGACCACACGCTGCGCTGCCAGGTCGACAGCGAGCACCTCGGGGAGCTCATCCGGGTGCTCGGCGACGCCGGCGTGCGCAGCCTGATCAGCCAGCCGCCGACGCTGGAAGAGCTGTTCCTGCGGCATTACTCGCTCAATGGCGACGACGAACCCAATGGCGACGACGAATCGCGGTCCGAGGCCGCGCCGGAGCGGGCGGCCGCCGACTCGCGGAAGGTCGCGAAATGACCACCATCGCCGCACCCCGTCCACTCGAAACACCGTTACGCTCATCCGATTTCACCGGCACCGGGCAACTGCTGCGGCTGTACCTGCGGCGGGACCGGATCGTCATGCCGCTGTGGGTGCTGCTGCTGTCGCTGCCGCTGGGCAGCGTGTACGTCGGCAGCATCGAATCGGTCTACCCGAACGAGGCCGACCGGGCGAGCTTCGCGGAATCCATTCTCGCCAGCCCGGCCCAGCTGGCCATGTACGGCCCGATCTACAACACCGGTATCGGCGCGACCGGTATCTGGAAGGCGGGCATGTTCTACACGCTCATCGCCGTCGCCACCATCCTGACCGTCATCCGGCACACCCGGGCCGAAGAGGAGACCGGGCGCGGGGAACTGGTGGCGGCCACCCGGATCGGGCGCTTCGCCGGGCTCACCGCGGCGCTCGTCATGGGCCTGGGCGGGGCGCTGGCCACCGGGCTGCTCGGCACCCTGAGCCTGCTCGGCACCGATGTGCCGAGGTCCGGATCGCTGGCCTTCGGGCTGGCGCTGGCCGGATCCGGCGCGGTCTTCGCCGCCGTGGCGGCCGTGGCCGCGCAGGTGTCGACCAGCGCCCGCACGGCGCGCGGCATTGCCTTCGCGGTGCTGGCCGCCACCTACACGCTGCGGGCCATCGGCGACGCCAAATCCGGCGCCGGACCGACCAGCGCGCTCACCTGGCTGTCGCCGCAGGGCTGGTCGCTGCAGGTGAGGCCCTATGCCGGTGATCATTTCGCGGTGCTGCTGCTGCATCTGATCGCCGTGCTGGTGCTCATCGCCATCGCCTACGCGCTGCTGGCCAATCGCGATCTGGGCGGCGGACTGATCGCCGAGCGCCCCGGCGCGCCCACCGCCGGACCCGCGCTGTCGGGCCCGTTCGGACTGGCGTGGCGGTTGCAGCGCGGCACGTTGGCGGCATGGACCGTCGGACTCGGGCTCTACGGGCTGGTCTTCGGCAGTGTCGTGCACGGCATCAGCGACGAACTCGGCAACAGCGACACCATGCGCGATCTCATCACGCGCATGGGCGGCTCGCAGTCGCTGGAGAACTCGATGATCACCTACGGCTTCACCATGCTGGGCGTGGCCGCCACCGCCTACGCCATCTCGGCGGCGCTGCGCCTGTTCGGCGAGGAGAGCACCCAGCACGCCGAATCGGTGCTCACCGTCGCGGTGTCCAGAATCCGGTGGGCCGCATCGCATCTGGTGTTCGCGCTGGTGGGCCCGGTGGTGGCGCTGACCGTCGCCGCGACCATCGGCGGGCTGGTGTACGGCCGCGCCGCCGGGGATGTGGGCGGCAAGCTCGGCGATGTGCTGGGCGCGGCCCTGGTGCAGGTGCCGGCCATCTGGTTCTTCGTGGGCGTGGCGGTGCTGCTGTTCGGTCTCGTACCGCGCTGGACGCCGGTCGCCTGGGGCGTGTACGTGACGGCCATTGCGATCTTCCTGCTCGGGGCCATCTCCGGAGCGCCGCAATGGTTCCGCGATCTGGATCCGTTCGAGCACGCGCCGAAGCTGCCGGGCGCGGAGTTCACCGCCACGCCGCTGGTGATCCTGCTGCTCGTCGACGCGGCGCTGATCATGGTGGGCCTCATCGGCTTCCGCCGCCGCGACCTGCGTTGATTCATTCGGCACGCAGGCTGGGCCGTGATCCGGGAAACCGAGTCACGGCCCCTTCACTCTTCGGGTGGCGACTGTGGCGGGGGAACGGTCGTGGGGCGGCTGATGACCAAGGGGCGCAATTGGTTTCGGTCCGGAGGCCAAGGCAGCGCAAAGGCAGGGCCGGGGGCTGGATTCGGGTGGGGGAGGGGTGGTAGACGAATGAGAGAGCTTCGATTCGGAGGAGGTGGGGGATGCATTACGAGGGTCTGGTACTGGGCGCGCATCTGCCGGCGGGATGGCTGTGGCCGGCGTTGATCTTGATGGGTCTCATACTCTTCGGGGCGCTCGCGGTCCTGCTGCTGGTCAGCGGTGCGCGGTTCGACGATATGTCACACGTCGTACCGGCCACGCCCGGTCCGTGCGCGCCGTTCTGCTACACCGACAGCACGCCCGCGCCCGGCTATCGCTGAACCACCGTCCGGCGCGGGAGGTTTCCGCTCCGGCGGGACGGATACTCCAAGGGAACAGTTCGGCGATCGAGGTTTTCATGAGTCAGCGTGTTCCCGCCGTGGTAGGTCTGTACTTCCACGAATCCGGGCAGTGGCGGCGGATCGCCGAATTCCGGCTGGCCGCAGACGGTCACGTCACCTTCCGCGCGGTGGATCCGGTGGAGGGCTTGGTCGCGCGGGTCTGGTATCACCAGGGCGTCGGCATACTCGGCGAGGAGCGCACGGTGCTGCCCGCCGACGGCGCGGAATTCCTGCGGGCGCTGTTGCAGCCGTTCGGCTTCCGCGACTATCGCTTCCGGGACGACAGCACGCCCGGCGGCGCCGGACGGCGATTCGCGCACGGCAGCGCCTGGCATGCGGGAAATACGCTGGCGCACAACGGCCACGACCATGCGCATCGTGATCCCTGCGACCACGACGGGACGCACCGCGACGGCGACGACGCCCGGCCCGCCGCCTGGCGGTATCTGGACGGCGACACCGTCCGCTTCTGACCTACAGGCTATTTTCTGACCTACAGGCTATTGGCGAGCAGGGCATACTGCGCCGCCGCCATGGTGCGGACCTCCGATTCGGTCTCGGCGTTCACCACGCCCACATAGCGCTTGTAGACGACGTAGCAGCGATAGTCCCCGGACTTGCGTTTCACGCACTTGGTATCCGGCACATTGTCGGGAGCGGCGCCATTGTCGGTGGTCTCGCCCAGGCTCGCGATGAGCCCCGACACCAGCTCCGCGCTCGCCGCGGCATCCCGGGCGCGGAACAGGAAGTTGTCCTCCACGCTCGCCATGGCGTCCATGCCGGTGTCCTGCACCAGCCGGGTGCGCAGATTCTGATCACCGGCGGGATGGATGAGCATGTTCGCGCCGAACACCGCGAACACATCCGGATCGGGCGTGTGCTTGTCGCGATCGGAGGTCAGCACCCGGGCCAGCATGCCGCCCGGATCCACCGGCAGCGCGTCGATGGCGTCCGCGGGCGTGGCCTGGAAGGCGTCCACGGCGGCCACCTCGGCATCCAGGGTCTTCTTCACCCAGGACAGCAGATCGGCCTCCTGCGCCTGCGGCCGCATGAGGAACACCGAGATCACGAACTCCTTGCGCGCCATGGACACTCCGATATTGGCCACGCCCGGCCGCCAGTGGATGAAGGCGTCCGGATACTCCGGCAGCGTCAGCTTGCGGTTCTGCTCGAGCGCCACATTGAAGTCGGCGTCGGCGATCTCGCGTGCGGCCAGCTTGGCATTGTCCGTGGACGGGAAGCGCAGCAGCCGGATGGTGACCGCCGTGCCGGTGGGATCCACGGTGTCATCGGCCTTGTCCGGCTTGTCCGAGCCGCTGGCGGCGAAACCGGTGAGGAAGCCGCGGTTCTCCAGAATGGGCCGGGCCGAGGAGGATAGATTGCTGACGCCGATCACATCCTGCACGTCCTTCAGCACCAGGCCGCCGCGGCCGTGGCTCAGGCTCTGATCGATCCGGGCCGTCGGCACCACGGCCTCGGCCATGCGCATGCCCTCCAGCAGCGAACCCTTGTCGCCCGCGGGCTGGTCGTAGCGGTAGCGGTCGACCGGATAACTGCCCGCATCCAGTGTGCGGACATCGATTTCACCGGCGACCGGAGTGCCCTGGGTCCCGCAACCGGCCAGCACGGCGGTCAGGGCGAGGCAGGTCGCGGTGGTGATCAGGCGTATCGCGCGGTTCATGGTGTTCCCTCCCGCACTGCTCAGCAGCGGCGCTCCATCCCGATTTTCGCCATCGGGACGAGGGACTGTCCACCGTTCAGACCCAGATGCCCTTGCCGACGGTCACCACGCCGCCATTGCTGACCGCGAAACGATCCCGGTCGCGGTCCAGATCGACGCCGATGATCTCGCCCTCGGTGATCACCACGTTCTTGTCCAGGATCGCGTGCCGCACCACCGCGCCGCGGCCGATGCGCACCCCGGGCATGAGCACACTGCCCTCGACCGTGGCGCCATCGTCGACCAGCACATTCGAGAACAACACCGAATTGCGCACGGTCGCCGCCGACAGAATGCTGCCCGCGCCCACAATCGATTCCTGCGCCAGGCCGCCGCGGCCGAACTTGGCGGGCGGGAGATTCTCCGCCGCACCGCGAATGGGCCAGTGCTTGTTGTAGAGGTCGAAGACCGGGTCCACCGACACCAGATCCATGTGCGCCTCGTAGAAGGCGTCCAGGGTGCCGACATCGCGCCAGTAGCCGCGGCTGCGGTCGGTGGTGCCGGGCACCTCGTTGGCGCCGAAGTCGTAGACGGCGGCCTTGCCCTCGCGCACCAGGCTCGGAATGATGTCCCCGCCCATATCGTGGTCGGAGTCGTTGTCCTCGGCATCGGCGCGAATGGCGTCCACCAGCACCTTGGTGGTGAACACGTAATTGCCCATGGAGGCGAAGGTGACATTCGGATCGTCCGGGGTGCCGGGCGGATGCACCGGCTTCTCCAGAAAGCTGACGATGCGGCCGGATTCATCGGAATCGATACAGCCGAAGGCGCTGGCCTCGCTGCGCGGCACCCGGATGCCCGCCACCGTCACGCCCGCACCGGAATCGATGTGCGCGGTCACCATCTGCTCCGGATCCATCCGGTACACGTGGTCCGCGCCGAAGACCACGATGTACTCCGGATCCTCGTCGTAGATCAGGTTCAGCGACTGCATGATGGCGTCCGCGCTGCCGGTGTACCAGCGCGGGCCCAGCCGCTGCTGCGCCGGCACCGGGGTGATGTACTCGCCGCCGAACCCGGACAGCCGCCAGGTCTGCGAGATGTGCCGGTCCAGGGAATGCGACTTGTACTGGGTCAGCACGCAGATCTTGAGATAGCCGGCGTTCACGAGATTCGAGAGCACGAAATCGATGAGCCGGTACGCACCGCCGAACGGAACCGCCGGCTTGGCGCGATCCTTCGTGAGCGGAAAGAGTCGCTTGCCCTCGCCGCCGGCGAGCACGATCCCGAGTACGTGCGGCTGGCTCCTCACAATGCCAAACTACCGGGTGAGTTCGAACACGGAATGGCGACCATGTTCCGTGTTGATCGCGGGTTGACGTCCGGTATGCCAGGAACCGCCCCGAGATTGCCCTCACCTCGCATATTTCGCAGCCGGGGCGATTGGTTAGGTCCCGCTCGAGCGTCTACTTTGGACCGGTGAGTTACGGCGCGGAGGGCGCCCGCGAACTGCGGGTCGCGATGATGACCCGCGAGTACCCGCCCGAGGTGTACGGCGGGGCGGGAGTGCATGTCACCGAACTGGTTCCACGATTGCGAAGCCTGTGTGACGTGACGGTGCACTGCATGGGCGTGCAGCGCGCCGATGCCGTGGTGCACCAACCGGATCCGATGCTCTACGCCGCCAACTCCGCGCTGCAGATGATGTCCGCGCAGCTGCGCATGGCCGATGCCGCGGGCGGCGCCGACGTGGTGCACTCGCACACCTGGTACACCGGGCTGGCCGGGCACCTGGCCGCCACGCTCTACGGGATTCCACATGTGCTGACCGCGCATTCGCTGGAACCGCGGCGGCCGTGGAAGGCCGAACAGCTGGGCGGCGGCTACCGGCTGTCGTCGTGGTCGGAGCACAATGCCATGCACTGCGCCGACGCGGTCATCGCGGTCAGCGATGCCATGCGCGCCGATGTGCTGGCCGCCTACCCGGATATCGATCCCGCCAAAGTGCATGTGGTGCACAACGGAATCGACGCCGAGGTGTGGCATCCGGGCGGGCCCGCCGCGGGCAGCCGCGACATTCTGGGCGAACTCGGGGTGTCGCGGGAACGGCCCGTCGCGGCCTTCGTCGGGCGCATCACCCGGCAGAAGGGCGTCGCGCACCTGCTGGCCGCCGCGCGGCATCTGGACCCGGACATTCAGCTGGTGCTGTGCGCCGGGGCCGCCGACACCCCGGCCATGGAGGCCGAGGTCGCGGCGGCGGTGCGGGAACTCACCGCCACCCGCGACGGCGTCTACTGGGTCAAGCAGATGCTGCCCACCGAGCTGGTGCGCCAAATCCTCGCGGCCGCGACCGTTTTCGTCTGCCCCTCGGTGTACGAACCGCTCGGCATCGTGAATCTGGAGGCCATGGCCTGCGGGACCGCCGTGGTCGCCTCGGATGTGGGCGGGATTCCGGAGGTCGTCACGGACGGGGAGACCGGGCGCCTGGTGCGCTACGACGAGGCCGCACCCGCCGACTACGAGCGGGCGCTGGCGCACGCGGTGAATCTGGTGGCGGCCGACCCGGAGTCGGCCGCGGCCATGGGCGCGGCCGGACGCGCCCGGGCCATCGGCGAATTCGACTGGAACAACATTGCCGCCCACACCGCGCGGATCTACGACCTCGCGCGCAAGAGCTAAGCCCACCCGTCGCCCGGCCACCACCCCTCATGGAGTCGCTACGCGACGCTGTCGTTCAATCGGTACTTCATGAAGACGTTCGCCCGGTCGTAAGGGCTGGGCGGCAGTTCCGAGGGCGGCACGTGCACGAAACCCTCGGACTCGTACAGGTGTACGGCATTGGCCAGCACGCTGTTGCTGGCCAGGATCACCTCGGTCGCGCCCTGGGCGCGAGCCCAGTCGACCGCCGCGCGCAGCACGATGCGGCCGATGCCGCGGCCCCGATGCTGCGGCGGCACGGCCATTTTCGACAGCTCGTACACGCCGTGGCCCTCGGCCACCATGGCGCCGCAGCCGATGATCTGCTCGCCGTCGCGGGCGATGAACACCTGGCCGCCGTCGGCGACGATCTTGCCGGGATGGTCGAGGGTGGCGAGATCGGCGGCCTCGACGCTGAAGAACTTCTCGATCCACTCCAGATTGAGGTCGCGGAAGGCGCGGGCATCGGCCTCGGAGGACATGGGCTCGACCACGATCGAGCCGATTTCGGGGGTGCGGGCATCGGTCTGAGTCACCGCTTCAGCATTGCGTGCCAGCAACCATAACGTCCAATACTTGATAGCTCGGATCGATATGATCGACTTATGGATGGGGTCGAGCTGCGGCATCTGCGCTATTTCCTGGCCGTCGCCGAGGAACTGCACTTCGGGCGGGCCGCCGCGCGGCTGCACATCGCCCAGCCCGCCCTCACCCAGCAGATCCAGCGCCTGGAAACGCTGCTCGGGACGAAGCTCTTCGCCCGCACCTCCCGGACGGTGGCGCTCACCCCCGCCGGTGTCGTGCTGAAGGATCGGGCCATCGCCCTGCTCGGCCACGCCGAACGCGATCTGGCCGAGATCACCCGCATCGGCCAGGGCAGCCAGGGCACGCTCTACCTCGGCTTCGTGCCCTCGGTGCTACCCCTGGACCCGCTGCGCGGCGTGCGCGAATTCCGCGAACTGTTCCCGCTCGTGGAAGTCGAACTGGTGGAAGGCTTCACCAGCCATCTCATGGAGCGCCTCGCCACCGGCGCCCTGGACCTGGCCATCGTGCGCGACCCGGACCCGCAGCCCGGCACCGTCACCGTGCCCCTGATCACCGAGCCCTACGTCGCCATCCTGCCCGCCGACCACCCCCTCGCGGACCGCTCCGCGATCACCGGCGCCGACCTCGTGGACAACCCCCTGGTCTTCTTCCCCCGCGCCGCCGGCGGCCTGGCCCACGAAAAGAACCTCGCACCCCTGCGCGCCTCCGGCCGCCACCCCCGCATCGTCCAGGAAGCCACCAACTGGACCATCATCCTCTACCTGGTGGCCGCCGGCTTCGGCGTCACCGTGGCCCCCCGCAGCGCCGCCTTCACCGCCCCCGCCTCGGCCCGCATCATCCCCCTGGCCGACACCGACGCCACCACAACCATCTACATCGCCCACCGCACCGACGAGCCGCGCCCCCTCGTCCACAACCTCCTCGACCTGCTGCCCAATCAGCCCCGCACGCGATAGATCGCGATCCCCGCCGGTGCCCGCCGCCATCATCGAGCCGGGTAGCGCCGAGGTCGCCATTCCGGCGGCGCATGGCCGAAGCGCGGTCCCCGCGCTTCGGCGGGAGCGTCGCGCCGCACAGCCGGACCTGTGGGCCGATCAGCCTCGCACCCGATAGACCGCGACCCGCACCGACGCCGTCACCGGCATCGGATTCGGGAGCGCCGCAATGCGTTCGGCGCGCTCGGCCGCCGCATGACGGGCCGACGGCCCCATGGCCGCCACATTGGCGATATCGGCATGCGTGAGCGCCATCGTGTACTCGACCGCCCGTCGATCGAGCAATTCGAAGCGCTCACCCAGCGAGTCGGCCAGCCGGTCGTCCTTGGCCGCGTCGACCCGCACCATGCCCAGCGGCTCGATGAGCTCACCGAGATGCCGCGAGGTCGGCGTGATCACGATGAACCGCCCATCCGCACGCAGTACCCGCGCCACCTCGCCGGCGTTCCGCGGCGCGAAGACGCACAACACCGCGCTCAACGCGCCATTGCGGATCGGCAGCCCGCGCCACGCGTCCGCGAGCACCGCGCCCGCCCGCGGATGTGCTCGAGCACTGCGCTTGGCAGCGGTCTTGGAGACATCCAGCGCAATGCCGCGCGCGCTCGGCAGCGCATCCAACGCCGCCGCCAGGTAATACCCGGTTCCGGCACCGATTTCGAGGACGGCTGCCCCGGCCTTCGGCGAAAGTTCTGCCGCGCCGCCCGTTCTCGTCGTACTGCCCGGACCAGGCGCACCGACGTCAGCCTCACTGTGGGCTGCTGCGGACGGGTTCGCGGCATTCTCACCGCTCCCGGTGTCCGGATCGCCGAGCAGAGATGTGGTGATTCGCGCGGCCGGGGCCGTCTCCACGGCGCCACGCCGGGAGGCATCATCGGCGCCGACGTGTGGTCTGCGCGGCCCGCGTGGCTCCCGGCCGCGAAGCGCGCCGGGTCGAGGGGCTTCGGTCGCGGAACGCGGAGTTCGGCCGGGGCCGGCGAGCAGTGTCGCTGACAGCCGTGCGGCCGAGGCGGCCGCCGCCGTCGAGCCCGGGCGTGTCGTCGGGCCGCGGCGTGCGGTGGGCTCGGGGACGGTCGCGGTTCGATTCGGCGGCGTCGCGGGGGAGGCCACGGGCTGCTGTGCGCTGAGCTCGGGGGAGTGCGCCGTCGGCCGGTCGGTGGCGACTGGGTGCGCGGTGGCGGGGGCGACCGCGGCTGCCGGTGCGAGCGCCGGGCCGGTGGTGAGCGCGTGCGCGAGGGCTGTGGCGATGGGGGTGAAGTGGCCGGCGGCTTGGAAGGCAGCGCGGGCGTCGAGCATGGCCGGGGTGTCGCCGGTCATTTTGGTGGAGGCGCCCGTGAGGAGGCTGACGTAGCCCTGTTTGGCGATATCGAAACTGTGGCCGCGGGGGCAGCGCAGGGTGCGGTCGATGACCGAAATGTCGTGTCCGCATTCCGGGCAGGACAGTAGATCGGCGCAAGCGATCAGGCGCTCGGCCGGGGGTGATTCGGTTTTCACCGTGGCGCCGGTGAGCCGGTCAAACGGTGGGGTGTGGCTCACCGGCACTGGCAAGTCTGGCTATTAGCTGGTGACACTCTTGAGTTCGTCACCGAGCGCCGCGGCTTCCTCCGGCGTGAGCTCGACGACCAGTCGCCCGCCACCCTCGAGTGGAACCCGCATGACGATTCCACGCCCTTCCTTGGTTGCCTCGAGGGGACCGTCCCCGGTGCGGGGCTTCATGGCCGCCATCCTCTGCTCCCTCCAGATCTGCGCGGTCTGCTGCGCACTTTCATGGAACTCCAGTTGTCACCAACCAGGCAGCCCGCCGGTATGTGGCGGGCCGCACCAAGCCCATTCTTCCCTATCGCGGATCGGGGCGGGTACCTGAGTTCCAAAAACCGACCGTCGTGCCGTCTAGCGAGTACTCACATTCACCCAGCAATCGGCGATGTGATCGTCTACCATTCCGGTCGCTTGCATGAGCGCATAGGCGGTCGTGGGTCCCACGAACTTGAATCCGAGCCGCTTCAGTTCTTTTGCGAGAGCTGTTGATTCGGGCGTGACGGCGGGCACATCCGCGAGCGTGCGCGGGCGCGGTTTGGCGGCCGGCGCGAAGGACCAGAGCAGCTCGTCCAGGCTTTTCCCGAGGTCCCGGGCAACCCGCGCATTATGGATGCTCGCGTCGATTTTGGCGCGGTTGCGAACAATGCCGGTGTCCGCCATGAGCCGCGCCACATCCTTGTCCCCGAACTCCGCGACCCGCTCGATGGAGAACCCCGCGAACGCCGCCCGGAAGGCCGGCCGCTTCCGCAGAATCGTGATCCACGCCAGCCCCGACTGAAACGCCTCGAGGCATACCCGCTCGAACAACGCGTCATCCCCGTGCAGCGGCCGCCCCCACTCCTGATCGTGGTAATCCCGATACAGCTGCGATCCCTCCGACCATCCGCACCGCACATATCCGTCGGCGCTGATATCCACCTCGCTCACCGCGCGCCCGGCTCCCCACTCCGGGTCGCGGGCCCCGCACCGGGCGCACCCGGCTCGGGGCGCTGGGTGATCGGCTCGGTACCGCGTTCACCGGACTCCTCGCCCGGCCCCGCCACCGTGGCCTCCGGCGTCGAACTCCGCCCGTCCGGCGCGCCCCCGGCCGCCCCCGCGCCCCCGGCCGCCCCCGCGCCCCCGGCCGCCCCCGCGCCCCCGGTCGCCCCCGCGCCCTCGCCCGAGCTCGCGCCCGGCAAAACCTGAGGGACAGATGCAGCCTCGCCGCCCGCCGATAATGCGGGCGGTTCGCCCGGTGTAACCCGGCGTGGCGCGGGCACGTCCACGGCTGCCTGCGGCACAGGCGTGGCGGGAACCGTCGGCGGCGCGGGCGTGGCGGCTGCCGCGCTCTGCACAGGCGCAGCGGGTGCCGCTTGCGGCGCGGGTGCGACCGGTGCCGCGCTCTTCCCGGGCGCAGCGGGTGCCGCTTGCGGCGCGCCGTTCGATGAAGGCTGCTTGCTCAACGCCACGGCGGAGCGATCGCCGCGGGCGGCGGCCAGCTGGTGTTCGAGTTCGTCGATGCGGGCGGCCAGCCGGGTGAGCGCCCAGTCCACCTCACCGGCCTTGTAGCCGCGGAACACCTGTTGGAACCGCAGCGCCCGCACATCGCTGCCACTGATGCCCCCGGCCGGCAGCACGGTGACCGTCGTGCCCTCCGGCAGCGGCCCCAGCTCCTCCGACCGCCCGAAGATCGCGCTGGCAACGAGGAACAGCAGCGCGGCGACGAGGCCGACGATCAGCACGTACAGCAGCAGCGTGAGCATGCTCCCGAGCTTAGGTGTCCACCGCGCCCCGGGCACACCTCGGCCCGGCGGAAATCAGCCGTCGAGTTGTGAACAGCGACGATCGTTTTCGCCCTCCCAGCACTGCGCCCCAGCGCGGTGCCCGCCCGCCAGTACGGTGCCCGCCGGCCAGCGCTCTGCCCGCCCGCCAGCACGGTGCCCGCCCGCCAGCACGGTGCCCGCCGCCTGCGCTCTCCCCGCCCTCCAGCGCTCTGCCCGCCGACAGGCACCACCTTCCCACCCAGCACTGTGCCCCGCTGCCGTCAGGCAGCGGGGCACGAGATCTAGAGGTTCTCTGAGCTACAGGTGCCGCGTGGTGTCGATGCTCAGCGACATGCCCGCCAGGCCGCGGCGGCGGACGGCGAGTTTGTCGGCGATGCCCAGCAGGGCCTTGGCGGAGGGGCTCTCGGGATCGCGCAGCACGATGGGCTCGCCTTCGTCGCCGGCCTCGCGCAGCGCCTGCTCGATCGGAATCTGGCCCAGCAGCGGCACATTCGCGCCGACCGCGCGGGTCAGGTTCTCGGCCACGGACTGGCCGCCGCCGGAGCCGTAGAGCTCCATGCGGGTGCCGTCGGGCAGATCCAGCCAGGACATGTTCTCGACCACGCCCGCAATGCGCTGCCGGGTCTGCAGGGCGATGGATCCGGCGCGCTCGGCCACCTCGGCGGCGGCCAGCTGCGGGGTGGTGACGACCAGGATCTCGGCATTGGGGATGAGCTGCGCCAGCGAGATGGCCACATCGCCGGTCCCGGGCGGCAGGTCCAGCAGCAGGATGTCGAGATCGCCCCAGAACACATCGGCCAGGAACTGCTGCAGCGCCCGGTGCAGCATCGGCCCGCGCCACACCACGGGCGTATTGCCCTGGGTGAACATGGAGATGGAGATGACCTTCACATCGTGCGCCTGCGGCGGCATGATCATCCGCTCCACCTGGGTGGGCCGCTGATCGGTGCCGAGCATGCGGGGTACGGAGTGGCCGTAGATATCGGCGTCCAGCACGCCCACCGAGAGCCCGCGCGCGGCCAGCGCGGCGGCGAGATTCACGGTGACACTGGACTTTCCGACGCCGCCCTTACCGGAGGCGACGGCGTACACCCGGGTGAGCGAGCCGGGCTGGGCGAACGGGATGACCGGTTCGGCCGCATCGCCGCGCAGCTTGCGGCGCAGTTCGGTGCGCTGCTCGTCGTTCATGACGTCCAGGCCGACGGTGATGCCGCCGACTCCGGGCACGTCGGCCACGGCCTTGGTGACCCGCTCGGAGAGCTGGGTTTTCATCGGGCAGGCCGCTGTCGTCAGGTAGATCACGACGTGGACACTGCTGTCGGCGCCGATCTCGACGCTTTTCACCATGCCCAGTTCGGTGATCGGCTTCCGGATCTCCGGGTCGTCCACCTTCGCGAGCGCGCCCCGCACATCCGATTCCGTTACCACTGGCATACCCCGAGTCTAGGAGCGCCGGTGCGGACCGCCGCTACGGGGATGGGCGCGGGGTCTAGATGCGCGGGAGCTGGGCGGCCACCGGCTGGATGCCGGTCGTGTAGGCGGCCTCCCAGGCCATCACATTGGCGACGTAGGCCATGGAGTTGTTGTAGCGCAGGATGGCACGGGTCTGCTGGCCCGCATCACGCATATCGAGGCCGCCGGAGCACAGGTACTTGCCCGCGGTGAGGGCGGCGTCGAAGAGGTTCTGCGGATCGGCGATGCCGTCGCCATTGCCGTCGGCGGCGAAGCGGGTCCAGGTCTCCGGCAGGAACTGCATGGGACCGACCGCGCGGTCGTAGCCGTCCAGGCCGTCCAGGGCGCCATTGTCGGAATCGTGAATCACGTTGTTGCCGGCCAGACTTCCGTCGAGCACCGGTCCGTAGACCGGGTCGATGGTGTTGCCGGCCTCGTCGGCCTTGCCGCCGAAGGCGTGAATGGATTCGACGCGGCCGATGCCGGCCAGCATGGACCACGGCATATTGCAGACCGGATTGTCCGCCGCCAGAATGCGTTCCGCGTTCTGATAGGCGTTCACGGCGACGCCGGGCACGCCCAGCGGTCCGGCCGGCAGCGCCGCGGGCACGCGCCCGTCGGGCTGCGCCACGGTCTTCACCACCGGTGGCGGCGGGGGAGCGAGTTGCTTGGCTTCGCGGAGCAGTTTGTCCTCGGCGGCCGGGGCCGCCTCGGCTAGCGGTACGTGATCGTCGGGATCCACCGAAAGCCGTTGTTCGATACCGACATTCAGCTTCTCGGCGAGCGATCCGTCGGCTGCTCCGGTGACGGTGGCGAGTCCTGCGGGCATGAGCCCCGTCAATGCGATGACCGATCCGCGACGAACTTTGGGGACCGGCGGTTTACGGTGACGACCCACTGTGTGGTGACCCTCCATTGCCATCGGCTGTGAAACCGGGGTGCTGCAACGAAGAACCACGCTACATCATTCGAGACCTGTTCGTTACTCCTTCGTGACCAATTCTCAGGTTTGGCCAAGAAACGGCTACGGGGCCAATGCCCCCGAACCCCGAAAAGACGCGCGCGACGAGGGTTTTCGGGGGCCGAAGCCCCCAAACCACGCGAACTACCTAAATGTTACGGAACGGGCGCGGGCGCCGGGGCCGGAAGCGGAATAGTGATGCCGAACGGGAGCGTGATGCCCGGCGCCGGAGTGGTTTCCGGAGCCGCCGGTTCGGCGGGGGCCATCGGGGCGGGCTCCTCGGTCACGGCCGGAACCTCGGGGGCCGCTTCCGGCTGTTCGGCGGGTTGCGGCTGCTGCGCTTGCTGGGCGGGCTGCTGTTGCGGCTGCGGCTGGGTGCAGAGAACCTGCTGGAAAACCTCCGGCTGGCCCGGCTGCTGACCGGCCTCCGGAACGGCTTCCTCGTTCGGGTCGCGCGCCGGATCGACCGGATCGGGCTTGGGCGCCGAATCCTGCGCCTGCTCACAGGCATTCAGGTCCGGGATCGGGGCCGGGCAGAACACGCCGCAGGGGATCGCCGGCAGGCCCGGGATGGTGATCATCACCTGGGTCTGCGTTTCCGGGGCGACGGTGGTGGTCGGCGCCTCGGTGGTCGTGACGGTGGGAATCTCGGTGGCGGCCGCGGTCATGTCCGGTCCGGCCTGCGGCAGCGAGCCGGGCGCGATGAGCGCGTCCGAGATGTCCACCGCGGCCGGCGCGCCGCCGGTCTTGTAGGCCTGCGCCCAGCTCAGCACCTGGGCCGCGTAGGACATCGAATTGTTGTAGCGCAGTACGGCTTTCAGCTGCTGCTGGGAATCGCGCAGATCCAGCCCGCCGGAGCACAGGTACTTGCCCGCGGCCAGCGCGGCGTCGAAGACATTGTGCGGATCGGCCACGCCGTCGCCATTGCCGTCCGCGGCGTAGAGCGACCAGGTGCCGGGCAGGAACTGCATGGGGCCGATGGCCCGCACGAATCCGCCGCCGGCGGCCGGGATGACCTCGTTGCCGGGCAGCGTGCCGTCCAGTGCCGGACCGTAGATGGGCGAGACGGTGGTGCCCGCGGCATCGGTGCGGCCGCTGCCGGCGTGGAAGGACTCGATGCGGCCGATACCGGCCAGCAGGCTCCAGGACAGTCCGCAGCCGGGCGTGGAGGATTCCAGCGCCAGTTCGGCATTGCGGTAGGCGGCCAGCACGATCTCCGGAATGCCGAGCGCGCCGGTGCCGCCGGGCAGGGCGATGTTCTGCAGCGATACCGAGCCGAGCAGCGGTGAGCCGTCGCTGGGCGGGGTGAGTGCGCTGAGTTTGCGGGGCGCTTCCGGAGCCGCCGGAACCAGGCCCACGGTCAGGTCCGAGGCGGGTTCGGCGACGCTCTCGCCGGCGCCGTCGGTGGCCCGGGCGGCCAGCAGCGCTTCCGGCGCGGCCTGCGGGGCCGGCTGGGGATTCACCGTGGTGTTGGTGGTCGAACCGGCGGTGACCAGGCCCGCAATCAACAGCGCCGACGCTGTCACCGGTGCAGATATTCTCTTCGCCACCACACAAATCCCCTCAGTCGTGCGGCCTGACCCTTGAAACCGACACCGCACTGCACTGGTGTCTGGGTCGGTCGCTCGGAACAACGTGATCCAGGTTACCCATCAGTCAGGTCTTTGTGTACAACTTGCGGTGCTACTCGGAATCTTTCTGGCGTGAAATCGCAACCTCGTGACTCTTTCGGTCGGTACTCTTCTTTGCCTTCTTCGGCTTGACGACCTCACCGTCGGATGCCAGCTTCTCCAGTCTGATCAGGGTTTCCTTGACATCTTCCAGCTCGCGCCGCAGATAGTCACGCGTTGCCACCTCACCGACGGCGAGTCGCAGCGCGGCGAGTTCGCGCGCCAGGAATTCCGTATCGGCTTTTGTCTGAGCAGCTCGGGCCCGATCCTCCTCCAAGGACACCCGGTCGCGGTTGTCCTGGCGGTTCTGGGCCAGCAGGATGAGCGGCGCCGCATAGGCCGCCTGGGTGGAGAACGCCAGGTTCAGGAGGATGAACGGATACGGGTCCCAGCGCAGCCGGACCGCGAAGACGTTCAACAGGATCCAGGCGATCACGATGATGGTCTGGATCGCCAGATACCGGCCGGTGCCCAGGAACCGGGCCACCTTCTCGCTGCTGCGGGCCAGCGCCTCGGCATCCCAGTCCAGACCGCGGAAACGGCTCTCGACCGGCGTCTCCATGCGCTGGCGGGCGCTGAGTTTGTCGGCGCGCTCACTCATGCTGTGCCTTTCAGTGCACGAGCGGAGCGCTCCGTGGTTACGCTCCGCTGCCGCCTCCGCGCTTGACCGCTCATGCACGCCCTCCTGTGCCCTCGACCAGCGGCAAGCCCTTGACGTCGTGATTGTCCTCGTCCTGCTCGCGCCAGTCCTCCGGCAGCAGATGGTCGAGCACGTCGTCGACGGTGACCGCGCCGAGCAGGTGATTCTCATCGTCCACCACCGGACCGCACACCAGGTTGTAGGTGGCGAAATAGCGGGTGACGGCGCTCAGCGGGGCGTCGGGCCGCAGCCGTACCAGATCCGCGTCCACGATGCCGCCGACCAGGTTGGCGGGCGGCTCGCGCAAGAGTTGCTGGAAGTGCACGCACCCCAGATAGCGGCCGGTGGGCGTGGCCGTCGGCGGGCGGGCCACGAAGACCATGCTGGCCAGCGCCGGGGTGAGCTCCGGATCGCGCACCCGGGCAAGGGCTTCCGCGACCGTGGTGGCCGGGGTCAGCACCACCGGTTTGGAGGTCATCAGACCGCCCGCGGTGTAGGGGGCGTGCTCGAGCAGGCGGCGCACCGGTTCGGAATCCTCCGGATCCATCAGCGCCAGCAGCGATTCCGCTTCCCCCGCGGGCAGCTCGCCCAGCAGGTCGGCGGCGTCGTCGGGATCCATGGCCTCGAGCAGATCGGCGGCGCGTTCGGTGCCCAGCGATTCCAGCAGTTCCACCTGATCGCTCTCGGGCAGCTCCTGCACCACGTCCGCGAGCCGGTCGTCGTCCATCGCGTCCGCCACCTCGATGCGGCGCTTGTTCGGCAGGTCGCGCAGCAGGTGCGCGACATCGGCGGCCCGCATGCCCTCGAACTGGGCGAGCAACTGGGTGACGTCCTGGCCGGGCATGTTCAATTCGGTCTGGGTGAGACCGCGCACGAACGACCAGTCCACCACGTGCACCGCACCGCGCCGCCCGAAGCCGAGCCGGCGGCGCTCGCGCACCGCGACCCGGGAGATCAGCCAATCGCGGGTGCGGGACTGCTCGATGCCGAGATCGACCACCACCACCTCGGTGTCGCCCAGCTCGGGCAGCGCGGGATCGTCCACCCGCACCGTGGAGTCGAGAATCTGCGCGATGGCCAGCATTTCGCCCGGCCGCTGCTCGAACCGCCGCACGCTGATGGTGCCGGTGGTGAGCGTGACCGAACCCGGCTCGACGGAGGTCACCCGCAGCATGGGCACGAAAATCCGCTTGCGGGTGGGCAGTTCGACCAGGATGCCGAGGACCCGCGGCTGCTGGCGGTCGTAGCGGACGGAGATCACGAGGTCGCGAATGCGGCCGATAGACTCCCCGTCCGGTCCCAGCACCACCAAGCCCGCGAGCCGGGCGGCGAAAACTCTCGTCGCTGCCATAACAATCAAGGCTAGTGGGTCTGGACTGCCCGAAATGTCGCGCCACGAGCGCGAACACCCAAGGAGTGATCGATGACATCCCGCCGTTCGGTGCTCGCCGTACCCGGCAGCAACCCGCGCATGATCGAGAAGGCCAAGGGGCTCGCCGCCGACGAGGTGTTCCTGGATCTCGAGGACGCGGTCGCGCCCGCGGCGAAGGCGGCCGCGCGGGCGAACATCGTGACCGCGCTCAATGCCGGCGGCTGGAACGGCCAGATCCGGGTGGTGCGGGTCAACGACTGGAGCACCGAGCACACCTACGCCGATGTCATCACCGTGGTCGAGGGCGCGGGCTCCGAACTCGACGCCATCCTGCTGCCCAAGGTCACCGACGCCGGGCAGGTGCGGGCCCTGGATCTGCTGCTGACCCAGCTGGAGAAGGCCAACGGCCTGCCGGTCGGCCGCATCGGCATCGAACCGCAGCTCGAGAACGCGCTGGGGCTGCGCAATATCGACGCCATCGCCACCGCGAGCCCGCGCGTGCAGACGCTGGTGTTCGGCCCGGCCGACTTCATGGCCTCGATCAATATGCGCACCCTCGTGGTGGGCGAGCAGCCCGAGGGCTATGACACCGGCGACGCCTACCACCACATTCTGATGAGCATCCTGCTCACCGCGCGGGCGCACGGCCTGCAGGCCATCGACGGCCCCTACCTGGCCGTTCGCGATATCGACGGCTTCCGGCGGGCCGCCGCGCGCACCGCCGCCCTCGGCTTCGACGGCAAGTGGGTGCTGCATCCGGATCAGATCACCGCCTGCAACGAGATCTTCAGTCCCCGCCAGGCCGACTACGACCGCGCGGAGGAGATTCTGGACGCGTACGCTTTCCATACGTCGGCGGCGGGCGGCGCCCGGGGCGCGGTCATGCTGGGCGATGAGATGATCGATGAGGCCAGTGCGAAAATGGCGCAGGTCATCGCTGATAAAGGACGAGCGGCAGGAATGACGCGCAACACGCAATTCGTACCGCCGTCGGACGATCCGAACTAGGCATGATGGAGTCATGACGAATCCCATGGGGAACGCCGGCCGCAACCGGGGACCCGGTCTGCCGACGCCGCCTTCGGGCTGGCCGGTCGGCTCGTACCCGACCTATGCGGAGGCGCAGCGGGCGGTCGACTATCTGGCCGACAATCAATTCCCGGTGGAGAACGTGACCATCGTCGGCGTCGACCTCATGCAGGTCGAGCGCGTGCTGTACCGCCTGACCTGGGGCAAGGTCATCGGCGGCGGCATGGTGTCGGGCGCCTGGCTGGGCCTGTTCATCGGCCTGCTGCTGAGCCTGTTCAGCACCAGCGGCAGCCAGTACTGGCCGCTGCTGGTGGGCCTGATCGGCGGCATCATCTTCGGTGTCATCTCCACCGCCATCCCGTATGCCGCCACCCGCGGGCAGCGCGATTTCGCCTCCACCATGCAGCTGGTGGCCGGCCGCTACGACGTGCTGTGCGATCCCAAGGCCGCCGAGCAGGCGCGCGACATGCTGGCGAGGCTGGCCATCTAGTTCATGGATGTGATGAAGCAGGTCCGGGCGCGCACGCTCGGGCATTTCGGTGTGGAGTCCGCGGATGCGGCATCGGTGACGTTCCTGGGGTTGGAGCCCATCGATATCCTGCGCATCCCGGACGGTGAGTTCGTTCATTACGTGACGCTGGGCGGTTCCCGGCATCCCATGACGGATCCGGCCGCGGCGCTCGCCGATCCGGTGCGCGGGCCGCGCGCGGAGCTGGTGCTGACCCTGCGCGGCGGGGTCGGCGCGGGCTCGGGGCTGACCCGGGCGCTGGGCGTGCTGGTCGCAGCGCCCGCCGTGGAAGGCGTTGTGCTGCAACCCGATGCGCTGCTGGATGTGGGAGAACCGTTGTGGGCCAATGCCCCGTTCACCGCGGTGCTGCTGGGTGAGAGCGATATCCCGGAGGTCGTGCTGCCGGAACCCGCTGAGCCCGTGCGCTTCTTGAGTGTCACGCCGATTACCGCGACCGAAGCCGCGTGGGTTCGGATCCGCGGGGCGGCCGCGCTCAGGGACGCGTGGAAAGAGGCGCGGATCGACGTGCGCGATCCGGGCCGCTCGGCGGCGAGTCTGTAAGTCTCACAACCACTTGTTGCGGCGGAAGTTCGCGTAGAGCAGTACGCACGCCAGCACCATGAGCCCGAGCACGCCGTAATACCCGTAGGTCCACTTCAGCTCGGGCATGTGATCGAAGTTCATGCCGTACACGCCCGCGATCATGGTCGGCACCGCCGCCATGGCCGCGTAGGCGGAGATCTTGCGCATATCGGTGTTCTGCTGCACCCCCACCTTGGCGAGCGCGGCATTGATGAGCGCGCTGAGGGATTCGTCGAAGTCGGTGACCTGCTCGGTGACCGCGGTGTGGTGGTCGGTGACATCGCGCATATAGGAGCGGATCTCGGTGGGCAGCGGCAGCGACATGTCGTGGGTGAGCAGCTGCAGGGGGATGGTGAGCGGTTTCACGGCCCGGCGTAGTTCCACCACTTCGCGTTTGAGCTGATAGATCGCCTCGATCTTGATCTTGTTGGCCGGGGTGAAGACCTCTTCCTCCATGGCGTCCACATCGTCCTCGATATCCGCGACCACTTCCACGTAGGAGTCCACGATGTGATCGGCGACCGCGTGCAGGACCGAACTGGGGCCCAGCGCCAGTTGCGCGGGATCGGCCTCCAGCTCCCGGCGAACCCCGGCCAGCCCGGTGTGGTCACCGTGCCGGACGGTAATGACGAAATCCCGGCCCAGGAACACCATCATCTGACCGGTGTCGACGATCTCGCTGACGGTGTTCAACTCGTGCTCGTGATACCGCACCGTGCGCAGCGCCAGGACCAGCACCTTGTCGAAACGTTCCAGTTTGGGGCGCTGATGGCCCTTGATGGCGTCCTCGGCGGCCAGCGGATGCAGCCCGAAGGTCTCCGCCACATCGGTCATGAGCGCGGCGCCGGGCTCGTGCAGGCCGAGCCAGACGAAGCCGGAATTGCGCTCCCGGACCTCGTCCAGGGCGTTCTTGTAGGTGCACTGCTCCCACAGCCGGGTGCCGTCGACGTAGACCGCGCAGTCGACGATGCCGCCGGCGGCCACGCTCGCGGGCTGCCCGGCGGATGCGCGCTCGCCTGCCCGTCCGGTCCAGCGGAGGGACGGCAGCGGTGGAATCGACGGCACTCGGCGAGTCTAATTGCCCGGCCGCCCGGGACAGCCGCTGCGCCGCAGGCAAGATGGACGGCGTGCGCATCGATCTCCACACTCATTCCACCGCCTCGGACGGCACGGACACCCCGTCCGAACTGATCGGCAAGGCCGCGGCCGCCGGGCTCGACGTGGTCGCCCTGACCGATCACGACACCACCTCCGGCTGGGCCGAGGCCGTCGCCGCCCTGCCCGCGGGGCTGACGCTGGTGCGGGGCATGGAGATGTCGTGTGTGGGGCTGGGGGAGGACGGGTATCCGGTGCCGGTGCATCTGCTGGCCTACCTGTTCGATCCGGCCGACGAGTCCTTCGCGCAGGAGCGGGAACGGTTGCGGGCCGAGCGGATCGTGCGACTACGGTCCATGGCCGAGCAGATGGCGGCCGACGGCCTGCCCATCGATCCGGACGCGGTGATGGCCGCGGTGGGCCCGTCGGCGGGCCGGCCGCATCTGGCGCGGGCGCTGGTGACCGCGGGCGTGGTGCCGACGGTGGACGCGGCCTTCCAGGATCTGCTCGCCCCGCACGGCCGGTACTACGTGGAGAAGGCCGACACGCCGCTGCGACGGGCGGTCGAGATGGTGGCCTCGGCGGGCGGGGTGAGCGTGGTGGCGCATGCGCGCGCCCGCAAGCGCGGCCGGCTGCTGGCGCTCGACCATATTCGCGAGCTGGCCGAGATCGGCCTGGGCGGGCTGGAACTGGACCATCCCGATCACAATGCCGCCGACCGCGAGGTGCTGGCGGCGCTGGCGGGCGAGCTGGGGCTGGTGACCACCGGCTCCTCGGACTACCACGGCAGCAACAAGACCATTCGTCTCGGTGAATTCACCACCGACCCAACACAATTCGAGGAGATCGTGGGTAAAGCGAGCGGGGTGCCGGTGATTGCCGGATGACGGGGACCCACCGGGCGGTTCGCGACGCCGGGCAGGGCGGGCGCGTGGAGCCGGTATGAGGCTGGTGCGAGGGGTGAGCGGGGTGGTCGCCGGCGGCGTGGTGGTGCTGGCGGCGACCGTCATCGGTGCGGAGATCATCGGTATCCGGCGCGGATTTCCCGGTCCCGGCTGGGACACCGTGGCCTGGCATATCGGTGCGGCACTCGCGGTTTCGGCAGCACAGATATTCGCGGACCGGCGTCGTGGATTCGCGTCTTTTTCCGGATCGATGGTCGTTTTTCTGATAGCCGGATATCTGCTGTGGGCGCAGTGGTGGAATTGAAATACGCATAACGGTTGCGGGGCGTTGAACTGTGGCCGAACATTTGTCGTTATGGGCGAATTCGACGCCGATGTACTGATCCTGGGTGGTGGTCCGGCCGGAGCCTGGGCCGCGCTCGCCGCCGCTGCCGCGGGTGCTCGGGTACTGGTCGTCGACAAAGCCCGCTGCGGAACCAGCGGACCGACCGCCCGGGGCGGGGTGACGCTGTGGAACATTCCGGCGGGGCGGGGGCGCGAGGAGGCGGTGGCGCAGAACTTCGCGCATGCCGGCGGGATCGGCGATCCGGAGTGGATGCGGCGCGTGCTGGAGGAGACCCACCGGCGGGTCGGGCAGTTGGTGCAGGGCGGGTTCCGGTTCCAGGGCGAGCATCCCGGCCGGCCCGCGCGGGTGTACCTGGACGGCGTCAAATACCTCGGCCGGATGCGGCGCAGCATGCTCGTCGCGGGGGTGCGGATTCTCGATCACCATCCGGCCCTGCAGCTGATCACCGATGGCGACGGGGTGGTGTCGGGCGCGGCCGGGGTGGCGCTGTCCGGTGAGCCGCGGGCCTGGACCGCGCGGGCCCGGGCGGTGGTCCTGGCGACCGGCGGCTGCGCCTTTCTCTCCGGCGGCGCGGGCACCGATGTGGACACCGGCGACGGGCTGCTCATGGGCGTGGAGGCCGGGGCCGACCTGTCCGGCATGGAATTCTCCAATGCGTATTCGCTGGTGCCCGCCGAAAATCCGCTGCGGATGGCGGGCGCCGCCGTCTTCGCGCCCGACCAGGTCATGCACTTCGCCACCCTCTACGACGAATCCCGCTCGGTGCTGTGCGGCAATGGATGCGGTTCGCGGGCGCAGGTTTTCGCCGCCCTCGCCGACGGCCGCCGCGTCTACGCCACCCTCGACCAGTTGCCCGCCGACCTGCGCGGGGAGCTGCTGCGGCACGGTGGACCGGACTGGTCGGGCCGGGTGCCGCTGCGCGCGGTGCTGGAGGGCACCGTACGCGGCACCGGCGGCCTGCGCCTGTCCGGACCCGATTGCGCCACCACGGTTCCCGGCCTCTACGGCGCGGGCGATGTGACCACCCGCGAACCCATTACCGGCGCGGTCTCCGGCTTCGGCGGGCAGAACGGCGCGTGGGCCATCTCCACCGGCGTCTGGGCGGGTGCGGCGGCCGCCCGGTTCGCGGGCACCCGGCGCAAGATCGGCAAGACCCGGCCGGTCCCCGGCGCGGGCCTGGGCGCCAAGGCCCGCATCGATCCGCGCGCGGTGATCGGCCTGGTGCAGGAGCACACCCTGCCGCTGCGCCGCAGCTACTGGCGCAGCGACGGCAGCCTGCGCGACAGCATCGGCGAACTCGACGGCATGTGGCCGGGCGCGGAATTCGATCTCGGCGGATCCGGCGCCGACCGCGTGCGCGCCCGCCAGGCGGCGGCGCTGCTGGCCGTCGCGCGCTGGACCAAGTACACGGCCCTGGCCCGCACCGAGACCCGCGGCATGCACCGGCGCACCGACCATCCGGGCGCCACGAACGACTGGCGGGTGCGGCTGCTGTCCGGCGGTCTGGAGACGGTGTGGGTGCGGCCCGAGCGTGCGCTGCCCGAACTCACCTCCACCGTGACAAGTCCGCGAGACACTTCGCCGCAGGACGGTGCGGACCTGCGAGTTTCCTGAAACCCAGGGGTGATTCGCATCCCCTACGCTTCGGGGATGACGTACCAGCGGGACGGCCCCAGGGGCGATTTGGCGCGTCGTAGCAGGTACTGGCAGAATGGCTGGACCCTGGCCGAAGCCACCGCCCGGCCTCGGGGACTCGGTGATCACGATCCGCGACTCGCGGATTCTCCCTCGGTCACCCCGGCGATATCGCCCGGACCCACCCGTCCGGTTTTCGCTCGATGATCTGTGTCGCGACACGCTTTCCGCGATCCCGTAATACTTTGTGTCTGTTGCCACGATGTGCTGGCAAGGTTTCACTGGCGGGCTCGCGATGAGGCGGCCGGCGCGCCGATATAAGAGCACCGAAACCCTATTACCTATTACCGAACGGTAACCGTCAAACGGTTGAGTCCGCACCGAGCAGGAGTGAAATCGTGTCACCTGTGACTGAAGCTGTGAACGCCACCCAGACCAGCCCCGCGTCCAATGCCAACCTGTCCGATATCACCACGGAAGAGATTTTCGCGGGCCACCTCGGCGGCAAGCTCTCGGTCGAACTCACCGCACCTCTCGAGACGCAGCGCGATCTGTCCATCGCCTACACCCCCGGTGTGGCGCAGGTCTGCCGCGGCATCCACAAGGACGAGTCCCTCGCCAAGACCTACACCTGGGCCGAGCGCCTGGTCGTGGTGGTCTCCGACGGCACCGCCGTGCTGGGCCTGGGCGATATCGGCCCGCGCGCCTCGCTGCCGGTGATGGAGGGCAAGGCGGCGCTGTTCAAGAAGTTCGCCGGGCTGGACTCCATCCCGATCGTGCTCGACACCACCGATCCCGATGCGATCGTCGAGACGCTCATCCGGCTGCGCCCCAGCTTCGGCGCGGTCAACCTGGAGGACATCTCCGCGCCGCGCTGCTTCGAGATCGAGAAGCGCGTCATCGAGGCGCTGGACTGCCCGGTCATGCACGACGATCAGCACGGCACCGCCATTGTGGTGCTGGCCGCCCTCAAGGGCGCGGCCGCGGTGCAGGGCCGCGATATGTCCGGCCTGAAGGTCGTGGTGTCCGGCGCCGGCGCGGCCGGTGTGGCGTGCACCAATATCCTGCTGGCGGCCGGTGTTTCGGACATCATCGTGCTCGATTCCAAGGGCATCGTGAGCCGTGATCGCACCGACCTCAACGAGGTGAAGGCCGAGCTGGCGCAGCGCACCGACCCGCGCGATGTGACCGGCGGCGCGGCCGAGGCCCTCGCGGGCGCGGACGTGTTCCTGGGCCTGTCGGCGGGCACCATCGCCGAGGAGCTCATCGCCTCCATGGCGCCGGAGTCCATCGTGTTCGCCATGTCGAACCCGGATCCGGAGATCCACCCGGAGGTGGCGAGCAAGTACGCCGCCATCGTGGCCACGGGGCGCAGCGACTTCCCGAACCAGATCAACAATGTGCTCGCGTTCCCGGGCGTGTTCAAGGGCGCGCTGGATGCGGGCGCGCGCCGGATCACCGAGGGCATGAAGGTCGCGGCGGCCGAGGCCATCTTCGGCGTGGTCGCCGATGAGCTGTCGGCCGACAAGATCATCCCCAGCCCGCTGGATCCGCGCGTGGCCCCGGCCGTCGCCGAGGCCGTCGGCAATGCCGCCCGCGCGGAGGGCGTGGCATAACACGACTCTGCGATCTCGGCCCCCTTGCAGTTCCTGCAAGGGGGCCGAATTGTGGGTGGGGCGGGAAGGTTTCCGCACCGGGGGCCGAATTGCATTCGGGGAACACGTGGTGCGCGAATGCGCCGGTCATTACGGAGTCTGGGTTACGTTGAGGCCGCTAGAGCCCGAGCGGTATTCAGCGATGATCAGGAGGCAGCTCCATGCGCGAAACCGATTACTCGGCACCATTGGCCGGCACGGCCACGGGCGTACTGCGATTCGGACGGGGTGTCGTGCACGTGGCGATCCTCGCCGATGCGAATCTGTCGGGCCTGTTCCGGGCGCGTTTCGATGGTCCGCCGCCGGTGGTCGCGGCCACGGGCAATGCCATCGCCGTCGACTACAAGGGTTTTCAGCTCTTTCCCTGGCGTAAGCGCGCGGCGGATATCGCCTTGAATCCGGCCATACCGTGGCGGATCGAGATCGGTCACGGCGTCAGCGGCATGACCGCCGATCTGCGTCCGCTGCGCGTCACCGAGATCACCGTCAATGGCGGGGCCGGCAATGTCGATCTGCTGCTGGGCCGTCCGCAGGGCACCGTGCCGGTGCGGTTCGGCGCGGGGGTCAGCAGGGTCGGGATCACCCGCCCCCGGGATGTGGGCGTGCTGGCCGTGGTGCGCGGCGGCGCGAGCCGGTTCCGCCTCGACGATCAGAAGTTCGGGGCGCTGGGCGGGGAGACGCGGCTGGAGTCGCCGGATTACGCGGCGGCCGCGGATCGCTACGACATCGAGATCGGCGGCGGGGCCAGCCGGCTCACCATCGACCGGAACTGACCCCGTCGCACCGGACAGGGCTCAGTGCGGAACCGAGACGGCCGAGACGAATTCGGCCAGCTGGGCATCGGAGACATTCTTGGCGAGATCGGATTCGCAGATCATGCCGACCAACTGCTTGCCGCCCTTGACGTCGATGACCGGCAGCCGCTTGATCTGGTTCTGCTCCATGATGTCGAGAACATCGGTGACCGAGGTGTCCACATCGACCCAGCGCGGGGTGCCCTGTGCCAGATCGCCCGCGCGGACCCGGCTGGGGTCGTGGCCCTCGGCAATGCAGCGGACGACGATGTCACGGTCGGTGAGCATGCCGATCAAGCGGTCGTTATTGCAGATCGGCAGGGCGCCGACATCCATATTGCGCATCATTTGCGCCGCCCGGTCCAGGGTTTCGTCCGCGGGAATGCATTCCGCGGTGCGGTGCATGATGTCGCGAGCCTTCATTGCTTTCACAACAGCCTCCTGACTTGGTGGGTGATCCAGCACTTCTTCGGGCCACCCCACATCGTGACCCCGATCACACTCGGAGGTCAAACCGCAGGCGGCCGGTGCCGGGCACGCTCAGCCACACCGCGAGCGCGAGCAGGCCGTCCAGGGCCAGCGCGAGCGCGGCCACCAGGATGGCGCCGACCAGGACGCGGTCGTATTTGTAGAGGCCGATGCCGTCGAAGATATAGCGGCCCAGGCCACCCAGATTGACGTAGGCGGCAATGGTCGCGGTGGCCACGACCTGCAGGGTGGCCGCGCGCAGGCCGGTCAGCAGGATGGGCAGGGCATTGGGCAGCTCCACGCGCAGCAGCACCTGGTATTCGCGCATGCCCATGGCGCGGGAGGCGTCGACCACATCGGGATCCACATTGGCGATGCCCGCGTACGCGCCCGCCAGCAGCGGCGGAATGCCCACGGTGAGCAGCGCCAGCAGCGGCGGGATCAGGCCCAGGCCCAGGAGCAGCACCAGGAAGGTGAGCAGGCCCAGGGTGGGCAGGGCGCGCATGGCATTGGCGAAACCGACAATGAGCGCCGAGCCGCGGCGGGTGTGGCCGATGAGCAGGCCCAGCGGGACCGCGAGCAGCACCGATCCGGCGACGGTGAGGAAGCTGTACCAGAGGTGTTCGCCCAGGCGGGCGCCGATGCCGGTGGGGCCCGACCAGTTCGCGCCGGAGCTCAGGAAATCCCAGGCGTCGAGGAAAAGGTTCATGCGCCCGCGCCTTTCACCGGATCCATGGACGGATCGACCGCGGTGCGCAGCATTTGCATGCCGCCGCGCTTCGTGGTGGTGCGGACCCACGGGGTGGCCCAGCGGCCGATCAGGAACAGGGCGCGATCGATGACCAGCGCCAGCGCCAGGACGACGATGATGCCGGCGACGATCTCGTCCGGATAGTCGCGCTGATAGCCCTGGGTGAACAGCTTGCCCAGCCCGCCCACGCCGATGAGCGCGCCGACGGTGACCATGGAGATATTGGTGACCGCCACGACCCGCAGATTGGCCAGGAAAACCGGTAGGGCGAGCGGGAAGTCGACGGTCAGGGTGCGGCGCAGCCGGGTGTAGCCGATGGCGTCGGCCGCGTCGAGGACGGTGGCGGGCACCGAATCCAGGGCGGCGGGCACCGCCACCACCAGCAGCGCCACCGAGTAGATGGTCAGCGCGATGACCACGTTCAGCGGATCGATGGTGGAGATGCCGACCAGCGGCGGAATGATGACGAACAGGGCCAGCGAGGGAATGGTGTAGGCGATACCGGCGGCGGTGACGGTCACCCGGCGCAGCCACGGCACCCGATGCACCAGTGCGCCAAGGGGTATGGCGATGAGCAGGCCGATCAGCAGCGGCGCCAGCGCCAAGGCCAGATGGGTGCGAGTGAAGCCGGCGATCTCACCGAAGTTGTCGATCAGGTAGTTCATCGCGGCTCCGGCATCAGCGGGACTCCTCGAAGAAGTCGCGATTGCGTTCGCTGTCCTCCTCGCCGCGCTGGCGGGCCAGCTGCTCGAGCACATCGCCCGCCAGTACGCCGCCGCGCACCGCGCCGGAATCATCCACGGCCACACCGATTCCGGAGGGCGAGGAGACCGCGGCGTCGAGGGCCAGGCGCAGATCCCCGCCGGGCGGGAACAGCGACCCGCCCGCGGACATGCAGTCGTGCAGGGGTTTTCCGGCGCGGAAGCCCTCCACCCCGGTCACGTCGACCCAGCCCAGCGGATGCCCGCGTTCGTCCACCGCGAGCACCCACTCACCGAGTTCCAGTCGTAGCGCGCGAATTTCGTCGACGGTGGCGGTGCGGACGTCGTGCAGCCGCACGCCCTCGGCGCTGCGGAACGACAGCGCCCGGTACCCCCGATCGCGCCCGACGAATTCGGCCACGAAATCACTGGCGGGCTGGGCGAGAACGTATTGCGGGCGGTCGTACTGCTGCAGCCGCCCGCCCGGCCCGAAGACGGCGATGCGGTCGCCGAGGGTGACGGCCTCGTCGATGTCGTGGGTGACGAAGACGATGGTCTTGCGCAATTCCGCTTGCAGCCGCAGCATTTCGGTCTGCAATTCGGCGCGCACCACCGGGTCGACGGCGCTGAACGGCTCGTCCATGAGCAGGATGGGCGGGTCGGCGGCCAGCGCCCGGGCCACACCCACGCGCTGCTGCTGCCCGCCGGAGAGCTGCGCCGGATAACGTTGCGCCAGACCGCGATCCAGGCCGACCCGGTCGAGCACCTCCAGCGCGGCCCTGCGCGCCTCGCCACGCCGCTTGCCCTGCAGCATGGGCACGGTCGCGACATTGTCGACGACCGTGCGGTGCGGCAGCAGCCCGGCGCTCTGGATCACGTAGCCGATACCGAGTCGCAGCTGCACCGGATCGGTCGTCGAGATATCCCGTCCGGCAACGGTGATCGTCCCCGAGCTGGGGGTGATCATGCGGTTGATCATCCGCATGGATGTGGTCTTACCGCAGCCGGAGGGGCCGACGAATACCGTGAACGATCCGGACTCGATGCGCAGATCGAGGTGCTGCACCGCGGTGGTGCCGTCCGGATAGGTCTTGGTGACGCCGCTGAACTCGATATCGGACACGCGGACTCTCCTATCCGACCGGCTTGTCGAGCCCCTGCGCCGCCACCCAGGTCTTCGCGGCGGCCGCGGGCTCGGTCTTGGCCGAGCCCGACACCGCGGTATTGAGCGAGATCAGTTCGGCGGTGGTCAGCTTGGCCGAGACGGCATCGAGCACCGCCACCAGCTTGTCGCTCTTCTTGGCGGCATTGAACAGCGGCACCACGTTCTGGGCCGGGAAGTTGTTCTTGGGATCCTCCAGCACCACCAGGTTGTTCTCGGCGATGGCCTGGGAGGTGGTGAAGATATTGGCGGCGGTGACCTGGCCGTCGACCAGGGCGCGCACGGTGGCCGGACCGCCGCCATCGGCGATGGGCACGAAATTGCTCGCCGAGATGTCGAGGTTGTAGTTCTTCTTCAGGCCGGGCAATCCGACCGGGCGCTCCTGGAATTCGGCGGGCGCGGCGAACTTCACCTCGGCCGAATGCGCGGCCAGATCGCCGATGGTCTTCAGATTCCAGCGATCGGCGGTGGCGCGGGTGACCACCACCGCGTCGGAGTCCTGGCCCGGGGCGGGGGTGCCGATGCCGAGCTGCTCGCCGACCGCGGTCGCCAGCGCCTTGTCCACTTCCGCGGCGGAGGTGGCGGTGGCGTTCTTGTCCAGGTACTGCAGCAGATTGCCGGTGTAGTCCGGGATCAGGCTGATGGCGCACTCGCGCAGCGCGGGCACGTACGCCTCGCGGCTGCCGATATTGAGCTTGGTGTCGACCTGGAAGCCATTGGCCCGCAGCGCTTCCGCATAGATATTGGCCACCGTCTCCGATTCCGGGAAGTTGGCCGACCCGACCGTGATCTGATTGGTGTCGGTGGAGCAGCTGCCCCCGCCCGACAGCGGATCGGAGTCGCCGCCACAGGCCGTGGACGCCATGGCCGCGGCCAGCGCCACCGCGGCGGCGAGAATACGGAGCACGGTCCGGGTGGTGCGCCTGCCATCGGCGCGCGTGGTGAGCGTGTGCACTGTCGTCCTTCCGAGCGGGATGCGTGCGGCCCGCCGGTACTTCCGTGGCGAACCTGAGTGTTCATACTGCCCGTTGTGCGCCGCGCCCGGGGCCTACTGTGGGTCGGTTTCGCGTTTCGGCGGTGTGAGACGGCAGACTATGGCGGGTGTTCGGCAGAACAGACTCTTTCGCGCAGCCTGATCGCAATGCCCGGCGGGCGCGTCGTGCGCTGGTGCGTTTCGCGCTGGCCGGCGCGGTGGCGACGCTGGCCGTCGGCTGCGGCGGCGACGATCCCGGCCCGGTGCTCACCATCGGCGCCGGTGATTCCGCGCAATCCCGGGTTCTCGCCGAGATCTACGCGGGCGCGCTGTCGCGCACCGGCGCCCGTACCGCCACCAAATCCGGGATCGAACAGCGCGGTTACCTCTCCGCCCTGGACTCCGGCACCGTGAGCGTCCTGCCCGAGGTGAGCGGCGATCTGCTCACCGCCCTCGACTCCACCGCCGCGGCCCGCAAACCCGACGACGTGATCACCGCCCTGAATCGCGCGCTCCCCGAGGGCCTGATCGTCTCCGATCCCGCCGACGGCACGGATCTGCGTCCCGCGGTGGTGGTCCCCGAATCCGCCGCCGCGCAATTCCCGTCCTCGCTGCAGGACCTCGCACCCCGCTGCCCCGAACTCACCGTCGGCATCGCCACCGGTCCCGCGCTCGAACCGCTGCACGCACCCCTCGATCCCGAACGCGACGTGCTCGCCCCGCTGCGCGCCGTGTACGACTGTGCCCTCCCGGCCCCGCGCACCTATTCCACCCCCGCGGACCTGCGAAACGCCCTGTCCTCCGGTGAAGTTCAAGTGGCCGTGCTGTCCGGCCCGCCGGCCTACCTCCCCGAGGGCGGTCTCGCCGTGACCGCCCTCGCGGATCCGGACTACGCCTTCCGCGCCGCCAATGTCCTCCCGCTGTTGCGCAAGGCCGCCCTGACCGACCAGCAGCTCCGCAAACTCAACTACGTGGCGGGCGAACTCACCACCACCGAACTGGCGGACATGATCCGCCAGGTCCGCGACAACAATGTCGATCCGGCCGGACTGGCCCGCAACTGGCTCGACGCCCACGCTCTGTAACTGCGTCCCAACAGAATTCGCGCGTACCCTTGGCACCATCGGCGACACGGGGGCGGATCGTGAGCCTGGAGGACTGGCCGTGGCCGGAGGGCACCTTCCTGGCTCGGCTGTGCCCGGAATCCCGGCGGGACCTGCTCAAACTCGGCGCCCAGCAGTACTACGCCCCGGGCCGGACGCTGGTGCGTCACGGCGCCGACGCGACGAGCGTCTACCTGCTGCGTTCGCGCGACCAGACGGCCTCGGCCTGTGTGAAGATCTCCAATGCCGATGAGCAACTGCTCGCCATCCGGGTCAGCGGCGATGTGATCGGTGAACTCGGCGCCCTGGATCCGGGATCGGCGCGATCCGCCACCGCCACCGTCTGCACCGCCACCATCGCCCATTGCATTCCGGGAGAGGTATTCCTGGCATTCCTGGATGCGCACGCCGATGGTTGGCAGGTGCCGTGCCGCACCATCGCCGACCGTCTCGCCTGGTCCGATCAGCGCCGCCTGGACTTCGGGGAATGCCCGGTGCACGTCCGGCTGGCGCGGCTGCTGGTGGAGTTCGCGGAATCCCACGGCCGGGCAATCACGCTCGTGCGCGCGCCCGGTGATCCGGTAATCGCGGCGCGGGAAGTCACGGTGCGGCTTTCTTACAAGGAACTCGGAAATCTCATCGGTTCCCGGGTGGATGCCATCGGCCGCGCCATGACGACCATGCGGAAGGCGGAGCTGGCCTGCCTGCACAACGGGCACCTGGTCGTGCTCGACCTGGACGGATTGCGCGAGTTCGGCGGCCTGGTCTGAGGACCGGAGTCCGGCCTTCCGCGCGAAATTTCACCCCTGCCGGACCGGATTTTTCAGGCGCTCTTGTGCTTTCGCCGTGTCACTCTCGAGGTTCACCTATACCTCGGCGGCGGGAGGGCGCGGCGCAACGAATTTCCATCGGCAATGTCTCGGATTGATACCGGACCGGGCCGGGCGGGCCGAAAGTTCGCTTACCGTGGAAGGTCCGGGGACAACTTCCGAATCGTGTGAAAGTCCGCCTGGTTTTTGGATTTTCAGGGACTTCTCAGTTTATTGCTGGAAGTTCCCGAGGTTGTTGCCCAGTTATTACTTCAGGAGGGGTTCATGTCGGAAAACGAATCGATGGCCGGGGGCGCGGAGGCCGATCGGTTGTACCGGAGTCTGGCCGATACGCACAGCCCGCTGGCGGCGGCGTTGATCGCGGCGGCCGTCACGGGGGAGTGGCCGCTGGACAGCTCGGCGCCGGTCAGTCGCGCAGGGCTGCGGATAGTGCCTGGTTCAGGGCCAGGGCGGGGAGGGAGTCGACGAGCATATCGATCAGTTCCGCGCGGGTGATGGGTTCGGAGCGCAGCCAGGTGAGGGTGGTCTCTTCGACGAAGGCGATCCAGCCGCGCACCGCGAGGGCCAGGCGGGGGCGGTCGGCGTCGGTGGCGGGGATGGGGGATTCGGTGAGGATGCGGTCGACCTGGGCCTGGCGGTGGGCGTCGACCATGGCGGCCAGATCGGGGCTGGCGGAGGCCGGGCCGCGCAGCAGGGCCAGATACGAGGTGCGGTTCTCCGAGACGTAGTCCACATAGCGCTGGATGGCGTCGCGGAGCATATCGGGGAGGGCGAGATCGCGATTGGGGGTGGTGCGTTCCAGCAGCTGGGCATTGGCGTGCTGGACGATCGCGAGGTGGAAGTCCTGTTTGGTGGGGAAGTAGTGGAAGAGCAGGCCGCGGGAGATGCCTGCCTGTTCGGCGATCTCGCCGACCGAGATATCCTCGAGCGCGCGTTCGCGCAGCATGCGGGCGCCGAGGGTGATCAGCTGGCTGCGCCGCTCGTCGGGGCTGAGGCGCACGCGTTTGGCTCCGGTCTCCGGTTTGGTCACGGTGCGCTCCTTGGTCACGGGTTCAGCTTACTGAACATGAGTCAATACTGTTGACTCGGGCTCAATAAGACCCTACGCTCGGGTACATGAGTCGCAAGGTTACAGACAAAGCTGTCGGCAACCGGCCTGTCCGGCATTCCCGCATCATCATCGTCGGCAGCGGGTTCTCGGGCCTGGGCATGGCGATCCGGCTGAGCCAGCAGGGTCGCAACGACTACCTGGTGCTCGAGCGCGGCCATGATGTCGGCGGCACCTGGCGCGACAACACCTATCCGGGCGCGGCCTGCGATGTGCCCTCGCAGCTGTACTCGTACTCCTTCGCACTCAATCCGGACTGGTCGCGCTCGTTCTCCAAGCAGCCGGAGATCCAGCGCTACATCCAGGGCGTCGCCGACAAGTACGGCGTGCGCGACCGCCACGTCTTCGGCTGCGATATGACCGGCGCGCAGTGGAACGCCGAGACCTCGCGCTGGGACATCCAGACCTCGCAGGGCCCGTTCACCGCGGACATCCTGATCTCCGCCGTGGGCGCGCTGTGTGAGCCCAATCTGCCGGATATCAAGGGCATCAACGGCTTCGAGGGCGAGATCTTCCATTCCGCGCGCTGGGACCACGATGCCGACCTGACCGGTAAGCGGGTCGCGGTGATCGGCACCGGCGCCTCGGCCATTCAGATCGTGCCGAATATCGCGAAGCAGGTCGCGCACCTGGACGTCTACCAGCGCACCGCGCCGTGGCTGCTGCCGCGCGCGGACCGCCCCTACACGCTGCCGGAAAAGCTGGCGTTCAAGCACATTCCGGGATACCAGGCGCTCTCGCGCGCCGCCATCTACGCCGTGCGCGAGACCCAGGTGGTGGGCCTGGCCAAGTTCCCGCCGGCCATGCTCGCCCTCGAAGCCGTCGCGCGCGCAAAGCTTTTCGCCGAGATCCGGGATCCGGAACTGCGCGCCAAGGCGACCCCGGACTTCCGCATCGGCTGCAAGCGCATGCTGATCTCCAACGACTACTACCCGGCGCTCTCGCGCGACAATGTAGACCTGGTCACCGACGGCATCCGGGAGATCAACGCCAACTCCATCGTCACCGCCGACGGCACCGAGCGCGTGGTGGACGCCATCGTGGTGGCCACCGGCTTCCACGTCACCGACTCACCGGTGTTCGAGACCATTGCCGGGCGCGACGGCCGCACGCTCGCCGAGGTTTTCGACGAGGGCGGGCAGCAGGGCTACAAGGGTTCGACGATCCACAATTACCCGAATATGTTCTTCCTGCTGGGCCCGAATGTCGGCCTGGGACACACCTCGATGGTGTACATGATCGAATCGCAGATCAACTACATTGCCGATGCGGTGGCGCAGATCGACGGCCTCGGACTGCGGACCGTCGAGGTGCGCAAAGATGTGCAGGACGAGTTCAATGCCGGACTGCAGAAGAAGCTGGCCGGTTCGGTGTGGAGCACGGGCGGGTGCGCGTCCTGGTATCTCGACAAGCACGGCAACAACACCACACTGTGGCCGGATTTCACCTTCCGTTTCCGCAGTCTGCTCGAGAAATTCGATGTGTCCGCCTACGCGGTCAGCAAATAGGCCGAGCGGTCGGCAAGTAACCCCAACCGGACGAAAGTAGTGAATCCGTGAGCAACGATGCTTACTTCAAGGACAAGGTCTGCGTGATCACCGGCGCCGGCTCCGGCATCGGCCGCGCGCTGGCGGAGAACCTGGCCCGCCGCGGCGCCAAGCTCGCGCTGTCGGACATCGACACCGAGGGCCTCGCCGAAACCGTGCGCCGCTGTGCGAAGTACGGCGTGCAGATCAAATCCGACCGGCTCAATGTGGCCGAGCGCGAGGCCGTGCTGCTCTACGCCGACGAGGTGAAGAAGCACTTCGGCGCGGTCCACCAGATCTACAACAATGCCGGCATCGCCCACCACGGCGACGTGATCTCCACGTCGTTCAAGGACATCGACCGGATCATGGACGTCGACTTCTACGGAGTCGTCAACGGCACCAAGGCCTTCCTGCCGCACCTGGTCGAATCCGGCGCGGGCCATGTCGTCAATATCTCCAGCCTGTTCGGCCTCATCGCCGTCCCCGGCCAGAGCGCCTACAACGCGGCCAAATTCGCGGTGCGCGGCTTCACCGAGGCGCTGCGCCAGGAAATGCTCATGTCCGGCCACAAGGTCAAGGTCACCTGCGTGCACCCCGGCGGCATCAAGACCGCGGTGGCGCGCAATGCCACCGTCGCCGAGGGACTCGATCAGAAGAACCTGGCCGCGCTGTTCGACTCCAAGCTGGCCATGCACACCCCGGAAATGGCCGCGCAGACCATTACCGAGGGCGTCGCCCGCGGCCACGGTCGCGTGCTGATCGGCTGGGAGGCAAAGCTTCTCGACCTGTTCGTGCGCAGCACCGGCTCGTACTATCAGCGCATCGCCGCCATCGTGCAAAAGCGCGTCCTGCCGTAAGGAATCCGGTCATGCCCGACTTGTCGCTCCCACTTCCCGTGGCCCGCGCGGTCTTTCATCCGATCTTCCGCGTCATCCTGAACGCCCGCCTGCCCTTCGCGGTGCAGCGGGCGCTCATGAACGCGGGCGCCCCGTTGCAGGGCGCGCCGCGGGGCACGCACGTGGAGCGGGTCCGGCTCGGCGGCCGCCCGGCCGAACGGGTGACGGTGGGCCCGAGCTCCGATATCGCCACCGTGCTGTATCTGCACGGCGGCGGTTACACCGTCGGATCCCCGGCCAGCCATCGCCCGCTGACGGCCTTCCTGGCGCGTGAAACCGGTTGCCCGGTGCAGGTTCTGGACTATCGCCTGGCGCCCGAGCATCCGTATCCGGCCGCCCTGGACGACGCCGAGGCGGCGTTCCTGGAACTGGTCGCCTTCGGCTACCGTCCCGAACGCATTGCCATCGCCGGTGATTCGGCCGGCGGCGGGCTGTCGCTGGCGCTGGCCCTGCGGCTGCGGGACAAGCACGGTTTCATCCCGGCCGCGCTGGGGCTGATCGCCCCGTGGGCCGATCCGAACGAGATCCCGGACCGGGCACGGGATCTGGTGATCAACAAGCCGTGGTCGCGCGCCTGCGCCGCCGCCTATCTGGGTGGCGGAGACGGTCGCGACACCGGCTATGCGCCGCTGCTCGGGGATCTGCACGGCCTGCCGCCGACCTATGTGCACGCCGATGTGGACGAGCTGCTGTACGACCAGTGCACCCGGCTGGTGGCGAAATTGCGCGAATCGGGGGTGGATACCCGGTTCACCGAAACCGAGGGGCTCTGGCACGTCGCCCAGCTCCAGGCCGGTCTGGTGGCCCCCGCCGCCGCGATTACCACCGAGCTCGGCGGCTTCCTGCGGCGCGCGCTGCGGCCCGCCCCGACCCGCTCGGCCGGATAGCCGGAAACACCCGGCCGGTGCCCGCGACCTGCGCGGGAACCGGTCTGCCGACGGCTCGTCCTCCGTAGGATGGGTGCCGTATTCGCCGCGTCGGCCCCGGTACCGCGCGCCGGGACAAGACTGTGCGGTCGGTCCGACGCGGCCGTCGAGCGTGGCGTACATTACTTGCCAGTAACGCACTGTGGAAGGGCAACGATGCGAGAGTTCGAAGTCCCGGCTTCTTACACCATCCCGGAAAGCGCCAATATGTCGGACGGAGCATTCCGGCATGCGGAGAAGACGCCGAACCTGGTGGTTTTCAATACCCCGGACGGCAACGGCGGCTGGAACGATGTCACCGCGGCGGAGTTCGCGAAGACCGTGACCAGTGTGGCCAAGGGTCTGGTCGCCTCCGGCGTCGAACTCGGTGATCGCGTCGCCATCATGGCCGCCACCAGCTACGACTGGGTCGTCCTCGACTTCGCCATCTGGGCCGCCGGCGGCTGCACCGTCGCCATCTTCGACAGCTCCTCGGCCGAGCAGTGCCGGTGGATCCTGTCCGACTCCGCCACCAAGCTCGCCGTGGTCGAGAACGACAAGCACCGCGCCACCATCGCCGAAATCGAAGGCGGGCTGAGCGAGATGAAGGAGGTGCTGCAACTCGACAAGAGCGCCATCGCCGATCTCGTCGCGCGCGGCGCCGATCTCGACGACGCCGTGGTGCACGAGCGCCGCGCTCAGGTGAAGGCGGCTTCCCCGGCCACCCTGATCTACACCTCCGGCACCACCGGGCGGCCCAAGGGCGTCATGCTCTCGCACGCCAACCTGTACGCCGAATCCGCCGCCGACCGCGCGGCCATGAGCGAATTCCTGCGGCCGGGCCGCAAGTCGCTGCTGTTCCTGCCGCTGGCCCACGTCTTCGCGCGCGCCGTCGCGCTGGCCGCCTTCGACGCCGGCGTCACCGTCGCGCACACCTCCGACTGGACCACGCTGGTGGAGCAGTTCGGCCAGTACAAGCCGGATTTCATCCTCTCGGTGCCGCGCGTGTTCGAGAAGGTCTTCAACGGCGCCAAGCAGAAGGCGCACGACGGCGGCAAGGGCAAGATCTTCGACTATGCCGCCGAGGTCGCCATTCGGTACAGCCAGGCGCTGCAGGACGGCAAGCCCGGTCTGGTGCTGAAGTTGCAGCACAGCCTGTTCGACAAGCTGGTGTACAGCAAGCTGCGCGAGGCCATGGGCGGCCGCTGCCTGTCCGCGGTCTCCGGCGGCGGTCCGCTGGGCGCGCGCCTGGGCCACTACTTCCGCGGCGCCGGCGTCACCATCTACGAGGGCTACGGCCTGACCGAGTCCACCGCGGCCGTCAGCGTGAACACCCCCCAGCACATCAAGGTCGGCTCGGTGGGCCGCCCGCTGCCGGGGCACGCCGCCAAAGTCGCCGAGGACGGCGAGCTGCTCATCAAGGGCCCGGTCGTGTTCGGCGGTTACTGGAACAATCCGGAGGCCTCCGCCGACGCCTTCGCGGACGGCTGGTTCAAGACCGGTGACCTGGGCGCCATCGACGAGAACGGCTTCATCTCCATCGTCGGCCGCAAGAAGGAAATCATCGTCACCGCCGGCGGCAAGAACGTCTCCCCGGCCATGCTCGAGGACTCCCTGCGCCAGCACCCGCTGATCAGCCAGGTCATGGTGGTCGGCGACGGCCAGCCGTTCATCGGCGCGCTCATCACCCTGGATCAGGAGGCGCTGCCGGGCTGGAAGGAACGCAACGGCATCTCCACCGACACCACCATGGAGCATCTGATCGAGAATCCGGCGCTGGTGGCCGAGATCAACGAGGCGGTGGCCAATACCAACAAGCTGGTCTCGCACGCCGAGGCCATCAAGAAGATCCGCATCCTCCCGGTCGACTGGACCCAGGAGGGCGGCGAGCTCACCCCGAAGATGTCGCTCAAGCGCAATGTCGTGATGAAGCAGTACGCCGCGGATGTGGACGCGATCTACGGCTGATCACCGATGAATCCCGGCAGCGGCCGTCGTCCCCATTACGGGGGCGGCGGCCGCCGCCGTTTCCCGGATACCCCATCGAGCGAGGAGGCACCGTGAACCTGAACCCCTACCTGTTCTTCAACGGCAACGCCGAGGAGGCGTTCACCTTCTACCGATCCGTCTTCGGTGGCGACCTCCAACTCACCCGCTTCGGCGAGATGGGCGACGGCGCAAGCCTTCCGGAGGAGGCCAAGAACCTGGTCGCCCACGTGGCCCTCCCGCTGCGCGGCACCTCCCACCTGCTGATGGGCTCCGACTGCCCGCCCGGCCAGACGGTCGACACCGCCAGCCCCGCCTACGCCGTCTCGGTCGACATGGACGACCGCGAGGAAGCCGAACGCGTCTTCGCCGAACTCTCCGCGGGCGGCGCAGTCTCCCTCCCCTTCGGCAAGACCGAATGGGCCGAGGGCTTCGGCATGCTCACCGACAAGTTCGCGGTGCCGTGGATGGTCGGCTACACCCCGGCCTCCTAGCCCGTCTCAACCGAGGAACCCGGCCAGCAATGGAATCGCGGCCGCCGGGCAGTCCTCGTGCACCGTGTGACCGCACCCCGGCAACACCCGTGCGGTCGCATCCGGAATGCGGGCGGGTTGGCGGCGCCGTCCTGGTTCGGCCTTGTCCGGTCGTCACCGGTGTGGATCCCGGCCGAAAGCATGCCGGGATGGCGATAGATGACGTCGCTCGACACAGGGGGTGTCTTAGCGCAAAATCCCGTCTTATCGCGATTCTGAAGTCGCAGGAGCGCTCCTGTGGCGTGTCCGGGGCCGTACTCGGAGGCGGCCCGGTGGAACGTGACGGTGGGTGAGCGGTGTCACCGTGCGGGCAGGCGGTCGAGGAAATCGGCGATGAGGCCGGCGATTTCGCGCAGGTGGGTTTCCAGTGCGAAATGGCCGGTGTCGAAGAGGTGCAGGTCGGCGTCGGGGAGGTCGGCGAGGTAGGCGTGGGCGCCGGGGGCGGGGAAGAAGGGGTCGTTGGCGCCCCAGGTGATGAGGGTGGGCGGGCGGTGTTCGCGGAGCCAGGACTGCCATTCGGGGTAGCGGGCGAGGTTCGAGTGGTAGTCGAAGGCGAGGGCTACCTGGGCCTCCTTGCGGCCGGGGAGGTCGAGGTAGTGCTGGTCCAGGGTCCAGCTGTCAGGGGAGAGCCGAGACGGGTCGGCGACGCCGTGTTCGTATTGGCCGCGGGTGCCTTCGAGGGTGAGCAGGCCGCGGATGGTGTCCTCCGCGCCGTCCTGATCGGGGCGCAGGGAGATGAAATCCTTTGCGCCGTCGGAGAGTCCGGATTCGTAGGCGTTGCCGTTCTGGACGATGAGGCCGGTGATCCACTCCGGGTGGCGGGTGGCCAGGCGGAAGCCGACGGGGGCGCCGAAGTCGAAGACGTAGAGGGCGAAGCGGGTCAGGCCCAGCTCGCGGACGAAGCCCTCGGTGATGTCGGCCAGGCGGTCGAAGGAATACGCGAAATCGGCTGGGGCGACGGTGTTTCCGAAGCCGGGGTAGTCGGGGGCGATGAGGCGGTAGCGGTCGCCGAGGGTGTCGATGAGGCGGCGGAATTGGTGTGAGCCCGAGGGGAAACCGTGCAGGAGCAACAGGGTCGGTGCGTCGGGACGAGTGGGGACGGATTCGCGGTAGAAGACCTCGACGCCGTCGACCTCGATGCTCTGGTGGCGGATCAGGGGGAGCTCGCTCATGACTCACATGCTTTCTCGTTGAGATGTTGCATTAGTTTTAGCCGGATCACTTCTAATGTGTCAAGTGGGTGAGTTAGCATTAGAAATGTGAGTGACCTCGAACCGCTGATCGGTGAACCGCTGGCCCTCGACCTGGTCAACACCCGGCCGGTCGGCGCCGACCTGCTGACCACGCCCGAACAGCTGGCGGACTGGTTGCGACGGCAGGCCGACCGGCTGGGCGAACCGATTCCGGCTCGGCTCGACGAGGCCGACCTCCAGGCCGTGCGCGCCGTGCGGGAATACACCGCCGCCGTGCTCGACGCCCTGTTGCACGACCGGCGGCCGCCCTCGGCCGCGCTCGCGGGTTTGACGGCGGCGCAATCGGCCGCGCCTGCCATTCGCGTCATGGACTGGGACGGAACGGGTCTCGTCGCGATACCGACGCGCGCCGGGACCGCCGGCGCTCGCCTGGCCGCCGCCCTCGCCGATGCCGCGGTGGATCTGCTGACCGATCCCGCCCTCGCCAAGGTGAAGCGGTGCGCCGCCGAGGACTGCGTGATGCTCTTCCTGCCCGCGCATCCGCGCCGGCAGTGGTGCTCACCGGAACGCTGCGGGAATCGGGCTCGTGTCGCCCGGTATTACCAGCGCCACAAGGCCGCGACCGGCTAGGACCGGGGGCTTCGGGTCCGTCACCGTTCTGTCACACCTCGATCGGGTGTATCCGGCGAATCCGGCAGTAGGGTCGCGTTCATGACCGGTCGCGGGCTGCGGATAGCGAGTGGAATAGTGGCCGCCGGGGTGATCCTCGGCGTCGCCGAACTGGTGTCCGTGCTGATCAGCCCGGACAGTACGCCCCTGCAGGCGGTGGGCGACTGGGTCGTGGACAACACTCCGGATGGGTTGCGGGAGTGGGCGATCGACCTGTTCGGCACCAATGACAAACTGGTGCTGTTCATTTCGATGGGCGTGGTGGCCCTGGGCGTCGCGGCGCTCGCGGGGCTGCTGGAACGGGTGCGGCAGCCGATCGGGTCGGCCCTGTTCGTCGTCTTCGGAATCCTGTCGGTGCTCGCCGCCCTGACCCGACCGCCCGCCGCGTGGACGTGGGCCGTACCGTCGGTGCTCGGCGTCTGGGCGGGAATCGCGGTGCTGCGCATGGCCGCCCGGCGCATCGCCGCCTACGAGGACATTGCCGCCGAATCCCGGGACGGCGCCGCGGGTGCGGCCGAAGTCGCCGCGGATGACGCGAAAGTCGCAGGAGGCGACGCGAGAATCGCTGGTGGCGGTGCGAAAGTTGCTGGGGCGCAGTCGACTATGTCGTCGGATGTGGAGCTGGAGCGTCGGCAGGTGGTGCGCGCCATCGCCATTGCCGCGGCCGCGGGCATGGGCGCCGGACTCACCGGCCGGCTGTTCGGATTGCGGTCCCGGGATGTTTCGGGGGAGCGGGCCGCTGTGCAGCTGCCGTCGCCGTCCGGGCCGATGACGGGCGTGGACCCCGCGGCGGATCTGCGGCTTCCGGGGCTGGCCTCCTATGTCACGCCGAATTCGGACTTCTACCGGATCGATACCGCGCTGACGGTCCCGCAGGTCAGCAAGGAGAACTGGTCATTGCGGATCCACGGCATGGTGGATCGCGAAATCACGCTCACCTACGCCGATCTCGCCGCCCGCACTCCCATCGAACGGCTGGTCACCCTGGCCTGCGTCTCCAATCCGATCGGCGGGGATCTGGTCGGCAATGCGAAATGGCTGGGCTACCGGCTCGATGAACTGCTCGCCGAGGCCGGACCGCATCCCGACGCCGATATGGTGCTGTCCCGCAGCATCGACGGCTGGACGGCGGGCAGCCCGCTCGCGGTCATGACCGACGGCCGCGACGCCATGCTCGCCGTCGGCATGAACGGCGAACCGCTCCCGGTCGCGCACGGCTATCCGGCCCGGCTGGTGGTGCCCGGCCTGTACGGCTACGTCTCCGCCACCAAATGGGTGACCGAACTGGAGATCACCAGATTCGATCGCGCCGAAGCGTATTGGACCAAACGCGGCTGGTCGGAACGCGGCCCGATCAAGACTGCCGCCCGCATCGACACGCCCGGCGCCCGCAGCCGCCTCGAGCCCGGCCGCATCACCATTGCCGGGGTCGCGTGGGCCCAGCACCGCGGCATCAGCGCGGTGGAGGTGCGCATCGACGACGGCGAATGGCAACCGGCCCGCCTCGCCGCCGAACCGAGCATCGACTCCTGGCGGCAGTGGGTCTACGACTGGGAGGCCACCCCCGGCCAGCACACCATCTGGGCCCGCGCCACCGACGGCACCGGGGCGGTGCAGACCGACCAACGCCGCGACGTGGTGCCCGACGGAGCCACCGGCTACCCCTCGATCACCGTGCGAATCGGCTGAATCGTGCCCGGCACCCGGTATGTTTATGTCAAGGTGACACCTGATTTCGTGAGGCCCGGATAACTCGCCGGGTACATCCAGAATGGTTTTGGCAATCAACCGCCGGCACGCGTGCCCAACGATCTACGGCACCCATGCCGTGCGCCAAAGTCGCGGAGAGGCGGAACAGCGCGCGTGTCTGGAGTACTCGAATGGGCGCGGGCAGAAAACTTGCAGCCCGAACCGATCACGCTCGATGTCTGGAAGAAGTTGCCGCGCGACTTCTGCCGGTTGGTCGAGGTGGTGAACGGCGATGTGGTGCGGGCCGAAGCGCCCGCACAGCCACATCGCAACGCGGCCACGCGCATTGCGTCCATGCTGGAGGCCGCCGCCGAAAAGCATATGAGCCGCTACAACGACGGCTGGCTGTATGTCGGCCTCGATCAGGACGTGCTGCTGTGGGAGCTACCGCGGATCACGGTGCGGCGCCCGGATATCGCGCTGTTCTCCTGCTCGCCCAATGATTCCGGGCTGCTGTCCGCCGCCCGGGTCAAGATCGCGATCGAAGTGGTGTCGCCGGTGACCGAACGCGTCGACACCGCGGACAAACAGGCCGAGTACGCGCTGGCCGGAATCCCCTGGTACTGGCTGGTGTACATGGATCGGGACCGGGTCAGCGCCATTCAGACGCATGTGCTGGTGCTGGGTCACTATCGCCCGCACCGGCGGCTCGTGCACATAGCGGGGGAGACCGTCGTGGACATGCCGATCGAGATCCGCATCGACTGGACCCGGTTGTTCGGTCTCGTCTACTGACGGTCCCACCCCGCCGCGCGATTCAGCCCGCGATATCCGCCTTGGCGGGTGCGGGCGGCTGTTTGCCGCCGCCCTCGGGATGGCCGATGAACAGCGCGGCCGCCACCACGCCGATCAGCAGGATCGCCGCGGGCAGATACATGGACTGGCTCAGCGCGGTGCTGACCTTGTCGAGAATCTGCTCGGGCATCCGCTCCGCACCCGCGCCGCCCTCTCCGATGGGACCGCTCGCCAGCCCCTGCGCCGCGAACCTGGACGACATGAGCGCGGCCACCGCGGCCGAGCCGAGCACCGAGCCGACCTGGCGGGTGGTGTTGTAGATGCCCGCGCCCGCACCGGCCTGCTGCACCGGCAGATTGTGCGTCGCGGTGGTGGCCAGCGGCGCCCAGATGCAGGCGTTGGCGATACCGGCGACCCCGCCGATGGCGAGGAAGGCGGCGAGCGGCGAATCCGGTGTCATGAGCGCCGCGAATCCGAAGACGGTCGCCGCGAAGGCCGCGAATCCGATGGCCGGAATCACGCGCGGCGGCATGCGATCCGACAGTTTGCCGATGAGCGGTGCGAAGACGCCGGTCAGAATGGCCATGGGCGCGAAGACCAGCGCCGATTTGGTCGGGGTCAGGTCCCGGACCGCCTGCAGGTAGAAGTAGGCGGGCACGAAGATGGCCGTCACCGCCGCGCCCATGGCCGCAATGGCCAGATTGGACAGCGCGAAGTTGCGATCCTTGAACAAGCCCAGCGGCACCAGCGGTTCACCGGTATTGCGGGACTGGTTGACCACGAACAGCCCCAGCACCACCAGGCCGCCGATGATCAGCGCCCAGATGACGCCGTCCCAATCCCGGTTATTGCCTTCCTGAATGCCGAAGACCAAGAGGAACAGGCCGATTCCGCTGAGCGCCACGCCGACCAGATCGAACTTGTGCTCATTCGTCGGCAGCGCCGGCACCAGCCAGAGCGCCAGCCCGAAGGCGATGATGCCGACCGGCACGTTCACATAGAAGATCCACTCCCAGCCGTGGCTGTCCACCAGGAAGCCGCCCAGGATCGGGCCGACCAGGGTGGCCAGCCCGGCCACGCCGCCCCACAGGCCCATGGCCGCGCCGCGCTTGTCCGGCGGGAAGGTGCGGGTGATGACGGCCATGGTCTGCGGCGTCATGAGCGCCGCGCCCAGGCCCTGCACGGCGCGCGCCGCGATGAGCATAGTGATGGAGTCCGATTCCGCGCACCACAGTGAGGCGAGGGTGAACACGGCCAGGCCGACGAGGTAGATGTTCTTGGGCCCGAAGCGATCTCCGAGCCGCCCGGTCACCAGCAGCGGCACCGCGTAGGTGAGCAGATAGGCGCTGGTCACCCAGATGACGCTGTTGATGTCGGCGTGCAGATCCCGCATGATCGCCGGATTGGCCACCGCGACGATGGTCATGTCCAGCAGGATCATGAAGAACCCGACGACCAGCGCGTACAGCGCCAGCCATGGATTGCGTTGAGTGGACATGGGATTGGTTCCTATCTCGGTCGGGTGAGGGGGGCCGGGTCATTGGGATCCCAGGGCATCTCGCCGCTCTCCAGCTCGGCGATGAACCCGCGCAACCACTCGGCCTCGGTGCTGATTCGGGATTGCATGAATTCGAGGACTATCCAGAATCGGCGCGGCACATCGCGTTTGGCGGCGTGGTCGCGCATGGCCTCGATTTCGGTACGCCGGCCTTCGAGCCAGGTGATCCGCTCGCTCAGCAGCGTGATCACCTCGTCGGCCGGCAGGTTGTGCGCCTCGGCGAGTCCGACGGGGAAGAGGGGATATTCCTTCACGGGCTGTCTGAGGATGTTCGTGATGCGCTCGCGCAGCGCCGTGCGCCCCGCCTCGGTAATGCGATAGGTGGTGCGCTCGGGCCGATTCCCGGCCCGGTCCGTGCCCTCCGCCACCACCAGCCCGCCCTCGGCCAGCCGGGCCACGCCGTGATAGAGCGATCCGGGCTTGACCTTCACCAGTTCATCCTCGTGCCGCGTCATCAGCAGCTGATACATCTCGTACGGATGCATCGGCCGCTCCTCGAGCAGCGCGAGCACCGCGATCGACAACGGCGTCAGCCCCGCCCCCGCCGGCTTCTCGCCCACCGCTGACCTCCCAGTTCCTCCGTGCCAAATATTCCACGTGGAATATATGACTCTGGAATAGGCCCTGGCAACCCTCGCTCACTGGACTGTGAGTCGCCTCACTCGCCCGTGAAACCCCTTGTCGCAGCACATTTCTCACCCCGATGACCCGAAAACCGACCGGTAGCATCACCTTTCGCAAGGGAAGTAGCAGAAGGAGGTACCCGATATGTCGGACCAGGAACAGCAGGCTCAGGAAGTCACCGCCGCCGAAGGCGTGGCCGCCATGATGGCCGCCTGGAACATCCAGAGCCCGGCCGCTGCCGCCGAGGACAAGGGCGACGCGCAGGACGCCCAGGCCTGACATCCGTTCCGCCGCAACGAGAACAGCCCGCCGAGTCGATGACTCGGCGGGCTGTGTCGTTCGCGCTGTTTCGCGAAAACCTAGACCGTGGGGGCGAAGGCTTCCTCGACGATCTCCTGCTGCTCGACGGCGTGCACCTTGGACGAACCCGAGGACGGGGCCGACATGGCGCGGCGGGAGATGCGGCGCAGCTTGCCGAAGCGGGCCGGGAGGATCTCCGGGAGGTTGAGGCCGAAGAAGGGCCAGGCGCCCTGGTTGGCCGGTTCTTCCTGGATCCAGACGAGGTCGGTGGCATTGGTGTAGCCCTCGAGCGCCTCGTTCAGGCGGAACTTCGGAATCGGGTACAGCTGCTCGACGCGGACGATGGCCACGTCGTCGCGGTTGTTCTTGTTCTTCTCGGCGACCAGCTCGTAGTAGAGCTTGCCGGAGGTGAGCAGCACGCGCTTGACCTTCGCGCGATCGCCGTCGCCCGACTCGTAGGTCGGCTCCTCCAGGACGGTGCGGAACTTGTTGTCCGTGAAGTCCTCGACATCGGAGACCGCGGCCTTGTTGCGCAGCATGGACTTCGGGGTGAAGACCACCAGCGGGCGGCGGATGCCGTCCAGGGCGTGGCGGCGCAGCAGGTGGAAGTAGTTCGACGGCGTGGACGGCACCGCCACGGTCATCGAACCCTCGGCGCACAGCTGCAGGAAGCGCTCGATACGGCCGGAGGTGTGGTCCGGGCCCTGGCCCTCGTGACCGTGCGGCAGCAGCAGCACGACCTCGGAGAGCTGGCCCCACTTGGCCTCACCGGAGGAGATGAACTCGTCGATGATGGTCTGCGCGCCATTGACGAAGTCGCCGAACTGCGCCTCCCAGAGCACGAGCGCATCCGGATTGCCCAGCGAGTAGCCGTATTCGAAGCCGACGGCCGCGTACTCCGACAGCGCCGAGTCGTGCACCGCGAACCAGCCCGGGTTGGCGGAGCCGATGTTGTGCAGCGGGGTGTACTCGGCGCCGGTCTTGCGGTCGATGATGACCGCGTGCCGCTGGGTGAAGGTGCCGCGGCGGGAGTCCTGACCGGTGAGGCGCACCGCGCGGCCCTCGTCGATCAGGGTGCCGAAGGCCAGCAACTCGGCCATGGCCCAGTCGATCTTGCCCTCGTAGGCCATCTCGCGGCGCCGCTCCATGACCGGCTTGACGCGCGGATGCACCGTGAAGCCCTCGGGGGAGTTCACGAACGCGTCGCCGATGCGCTGCAGCACGGTCTTGTCCACGGCGGTGACCAGGGTGGACGGCATCTGCTGCTCGTCCTCCACCGACTCCGACGGCTCCGGCGGGTACTTCTCCAGCTCGCGCACCTCGTTGAAGATCCGCTCCAGCTGCCCCTGGTAGTCGCGCAGGGCGTCTTCGGCTTCCTTCATGGAGATGTCGCCACGGCCGATCAGGCTCTCGGTGTAGGACTTGCGCACCGAGCGCTTGGTGTCGATGACGTCGTACATGTGCGGCTGCGTCATCGACGGGTCGTCGCCCTCGTTGTGCCCGCGGCGGCGGTAGCAGATGAGGTCGATGACGACGTCCTTCTGGAACTTCTGCCGGAAGTCGACGGCCAGCTTGGCCACCCACACGCAGGCTTCCGGATCGTCGCCGTTCACGTGGAAGATCGGCGCGCCGATGAACTTGGCGATATCGGTGGAGTATTCGGTGGAGCGCGAGTACTCCGGCGCGGTGGTGAAGCCGATCTGGTTGTTCACCACGATGTGCACGGTGCCGCCGGTGCGGTAGCCGCGCAGGCCGGACAGGTTCAGGGTCTCGGCGACCACACCCTGGCCGGCGAAGGCCGCGTCACCGTGCAGCATGAGCGGCACGACCGAGAAGGTGCGCGCCTCTTCGCCCTTGGTGACCAGGTCTTCCTTGGTGAGCAGATCCTGCTTGGCGCGGACCAGACCCTCCAGCACCGGGTCGACGGCCTCGAGGTGCGAGGGGTTGGCGGTCAGCGACACCTGAATGTCGTTGTCGCCGAACATCTGGATGTAGGTGCCCTGCGCGCCCAGGTGGTACTTCACGTCACCGGAGCCGTGCGTGGCGGCCGGGTTCATATTGCCCTCGAACTCGGTGAAGATCTTCGAGTAGGGCTTGCCCACGATATTGGCGAGCACGTTCAGGCGGCCGCGGTGCGGCATACCGATGACGACCTCGTCGAGGGCGTGCTCGGCGCACTGATCGATGACGCCGTCCATCATCGGGATGACGGCTTCCGCGCCTTCCAGCGAGAAGCGCTTCTGGCCGACGTACTTGGTCGCCAGGAAGGTCTCGAACGCCTCGGCCGCATTGAGCCGGGACATGATGTACTTCTGCTCGGCGACGGTCGGCTTCTCGTGCTTCTGCTCGACCCGGTCCTGAATCCACTGCAGCTGCTCGGGATCGAGGATGTGGGTGTACTCCACGCCCACGTGGCGACAGTAGGCATCGCGCAGGATGGACAGCACATCGCGCAGCTTCATGCGCTCCTGGCCGTGGAAGCCCGCGACATTGAACTCGCGGTCCAGGTCCCACAGCGTCAGGCCGTGCTGGGTGACATCGAGGTCCGGATGCGAGCGGAACTTGTCCTTCACCAGCCGCAGCGGGTCGGTGTCGGCCATGAGGTGACCGCGGTTGCGGTAGGCGGCGATGAGCTCCTGCACGCGGACGCTCTTGTCGATGCCGCGTTCCTTGATGTCCTTGCGCCAGCGCACCGGCTCGTAGGGCACACCCATGCCGTGGAAGATCTCGTCGTAGAGCTCGTCGGAGATCAGCAGCTTGTGGATGGTGCGCAGGAAGTCGCCGGACTCCGCGCCCTGGATGATGCGGTGATCGTAGGTCGAGGTCAGCGTCATGAGCTTGCCGATGCCGATCTCGGCGAGCTGCTCATCGCTCATGCCCTGGAACTCGGCCGGGTACTCCATGGCGCCCGCGCCGATGATGGCGCCCTGACCCTGCATGAGGCGCGGCACCGAGTGGTTGGTGCCGATGGTGCCCGGGTTGGTCAGCGAGATGGTGACGCCGGCGAAGTCGTCGGCGGTCAGCTTGCCGTCGCGCGCGCGGCGCACGATGTCCTCGTACGCATTGTGGAACTGCGCGAAGTTCATGGTCTCGCAGTTCTTGATGGCCGCGACCACCAGCGAACGGTTGCCGTCCTTGCCGGGCAGGTCGATGGCCAGGCCCAGGTTGGTGTGCGCGGGGGTGACCGCGTTCGGCTTGCCGTCGATCTCGGCGAAGTGCCGGTTCATGTTCGGGAACGACTTGATCGCCTGCACGATGGCGTAACCCAGCAGGTGGGTGAAGGAGATCTTGCCGCCGCGGGTGCGCGCGAGGTGGTTGTTGATGACCAGACGGTTGTCGATCATCAGCTTGGCCGGGATGGCGCGGACCGAGGTGGCGGTCGGGATGGCCAGCGACGCCGACATGTTCTTCACGACGGCGGCGGCCGGGCCGCGTAGCACCTTGGTCTCGTCCTCGGCGGTGGGCTTGGGGCCACCGGAGGTCGGCGCGGCATTGGAGGTCGGGGCCGGAGTCGTCTGCGGAGCGCGCACCTGCGCGGGCGCCGGAGCGGGGGCCGGGGCGGCGGGCGCGGCGGCTGCGGGAGCGGGCTGCGGAGCGACGGCGGGCGCGGGAGCCGCGACGGCGGGGGCCGGCGCGGGCGCGGCCTGGGTGGTGGGGACCGGCTGGCTGTTGCCGGTGTCGCCGGTGTTCTCCGGCGTGTAGTCAGCGAGGAACTCGTGCCAGCTCTCATCGACCGACGACGGGTCTTGCTTGTACTTCTGGTACATCTCGTCGACGAGCCACTGGTTCTGTCCGAACTGGGATGTTGAGCTGCTCACAGCAGGTGTTCGCCTCATTTCGTTCTTCGCGCTGCGACGTTTGTGACGTGCCCGGCACGGGTAATCGGCGGATGCGCGCCGATGCGCCCCCTCTGAGGATATGCCCACCCCTGTTCACTCATGGGCACGGCTACCACCGGGCGGACACATCTTCTCGTGACGACTCGTCCTCGCTCGAGAATATTCCCTCTGTAGCCCGCGCCGCAGCCCACAGTCGGTTGTACGTTCCCCGTACCGCCAGCAGTTCGTCATGAGTCCCCATTTCGGTGATTCGCCCGTGCTCGACGACGGCGATCCGATCGGCCTGCGCGGCGGTCGCCAAACGGTGCGCGACAATCACCGCGGTCCGGCCCCGGGTCACCGATTCGCTCGCTACCAGCACCGATGCCTCGGCCGCCGGATCCAGGACGGCGGTGGCCTCGTCCAAGAGCAATAGTCGCGGGTCGACCAGTTCGGCGCGGGCCAGCGCGATCAGCTGCCGTTGCCCGGCCGAGAGCCCGCGCCCGCGTTCGCCGACCGGTTGCCGCATTCCGTGCGGCAATGCCTCGATGGTTTCCAGTGCGCCGACCGCCGCGGCGGCCGCCGCGATCTCCGCCGGCTTCGCAAAAGGTTTGCCAAATGCAATGTTGCTGGCGATGTCGCCGGTGAATAAGTGAGCTTCCTGTGGCACAACTCCCAGCTGAGTCCGGAAGTCGGTGAGTTTGTAGTCGCGGATATCGACGCCGTCGACGCGAATCGAGCCGGTGTGCAGGGGTTCTCGGACACCCTGCTCCGAGGCGCCGATGCCGTCCGCTGCCGAGCCCTGCGCGGCAGTGTGAACCGCATCACCCGAGCCGTGCAACGTGTTCTCGTCCCGGGGCATGTCGTAGAGCCGGGCGAGGAGTTTGACGATGGTCGATTTGCCCGCACCGGTGGCGCCCACGAGCGCCAGGCTGGTGCCCGCCGGGATGCGCAGGCTGATCCCGTCGAGGGCGGGCAGGGCCGCGCCAGGGTAGTTGAAGCGCACATTGTCGAAGACCACCTCGCCGCGCAGCGTGCTGTCGATGCGCACCGCGTCCGCGGGGTCGGCGGCGATGGACGAGGGCGTGCGCAGCAGTTCCCCGATGCGCCGCAGCCCGACCCGCGCCTGCTGATAGCCGTCGAACAGCTGCGACAGCTGATGGATGGGCCCGAACAGCAATTGCAGATACAGCACGAACGCCACCAGCGTGCCCGCGGTGGTGGCGCCGTCGGCGACCTGGCGCGCGCCCACGAAAACCACGGCGGCCAGGGCCAGATCGGCCCACGCGCCGACGAAGGCGAAGAACACCGAGATGGCGCGCTGCGCCCGCATGCGGCTGTCCCGGTAGCGCTGCGAATACTCCGCGAAGCGCCGCGCGGCCACCGCCTCGTGCCGATTGGCCTGCACCACCCGCAATCCGGCCACATTCTCGGCGAAGTCGCCGTTCACGGTGGCGGCGTGCTCGCGGGAGGCGCTGTAGGCGGCATTGGAGACCCGCCGGAACAGCCACACGGCCACCAGCAGCGGCGGCAGCGTGGCGAAGATGATCAGGGCCAGATGCGCGTCGATCAGCACCAGCGCGCCCGCGATGCCCACCACCATCAGCAGCGCGATGAGCGCGTCCGGCAGACCCGTCTGCAGGAAGGTCGACAGCGCGTCGATATCCGTGGTCATCCGGGTCATGATCTTCCCGGACAGTTCCCGCTCGTAATAGTCCAGCCCGAGCCGCTGCAGATGCGCGTAACTGCGCACCCGCAGCCCGTACAGCGCGCGCTCACCGGCCTTGGCGCCCCACACCAGCGCGGTCGACGCCACCAGCCACCCGAAGCCGGCCAGTAGCGCGCCCACCAAGGCCGCCCGCGCCAGCGCCCCGCCATCGCCGCCGGTCACGCCGTTGTCCACGGCATAGCGCACGATCGTCGGAAAACCCACGCCGACAACGGCATCCACCGCCAGCAGCGCCACCATGCCGATCACCAGCCAGCGCACCGGCCGCAATGCCCGCGACAGCCGGAACCCGGGATCGGGCTCACGCAACTCCCGATCATCCAGCCCGGGTTGCTCCACCGCGGCCCGCAGCCGACTCAGCGCCCGCCGGACTTCCGCCGGCGTATCCGGATCCACCGCCTCCTCGGCCCGGACCGCTCGCGAATCCTGACCGGTCGTGTCGTCGGTTCGGGTCGGTTGTGAATCCCGCTCGGTCGTGTCGTCGGTTCGGGTCGCTCGCGAATCCCGCTCGGCCGTATCGTCGGCCCGGGCCTGCGAATCCTGGCTGGACAGCGGCGCCGAGCCGAGCGGCTGGCGAGCAGTTCCGCTCGTGATCCCGGCATGCTTTTGGCCGGGATCCGCACCGGCCGGTTGGATTCCGGCCAAGAGCGCGCCGGAATGACGAGGAGGATTTTCGGCCTGGCGCTTGTCGCCCGTTTGGCCGAGGGGCGTGAGTGCCGCACCGGCCCCGGTTGTGCTCGTCGCGGGGGCTGGGTCGGTGGAGGCGAATCCCGTTGCGGGCGAGTGCGAGTCCGTGGTGTCGCGGCGTGCGGAATCCGGGCCGGGCAACCTGACGACGCGGTCGGCGCGGGCCAGGGTGGATTCGCGGTGGGCGAGGATGAGGGTGGTGCGGCCCGAATCGGTTGGCAGGGCGTCGAAGATGGCGGCCTCGGTGAGAGCGTCCACGGCGGAGGTGGCGTCGTCGAGGATGAGGATGCGCGGGTCGGTGAGCAGGGCGCGGGCCAGGGCGATGCGCTGGCGCTGGCCGCCGGACAGCGTCAGGCCGCGTTCGCCGACCACGGTGTCGTAGCCCTCGGGCAGCGCCTCGATGAAATCGTGTGCGGCGGCCCGGATGGCGGCGGTGCGGATTTCGTCGTCGGTGGCCTCGGGCCGGCCGAGGGCGATATTCGCGGAGATGGTGTCGGAGAGCAGGAAGGCCTCGTCGAACACCACGCTGATGGCCGAACGCAGATCGGCGGCGCGCAGGTCCGCGATGTCCGCGCGGGAATCGGCGCCGTACAGCGTGATCCGGCCGGACTCGGGTGCGTAGAAGCGGGGGAGCAGCAGCGACAGCGTGGATTTGCCGGAGCCCGCGGGCCCGATGACGGCGACCGTCTCGCCCGGCGCGACGGTGAGGTCGAAATCGCGCAGGACGTGGCGGCCGGAATCGAATCCGAAGCTGAGCGCATCGATGTCGATGCCCAGCGGCCCGCGGGGCAGCGGCACCGGGTGTTCGGGGTCGATGCGGGCGGGCGCGCTGTCGATGACCTGATTCACGCGCTCGGCGGCGGCGCGGGTCAACTGCGCCATCACGATCACCATGGACACGGTGCGGGTCGCATTGGTCATGGTGCTGACATAGGCGACGAAGGCCAGGAAGGTGCCGAGCCCGATCACGCCCTGCAGGGCCAGCGCGCCGCCCATGGCGATGACACCGACCAGCCCCAGCTGCGGAATGGTCGCCAGCGTGGGCGCGAATCGCGCGTCGATCCGCGCCGCCCGCATGCGTTCCGCGTACAGCCGCCGCCCGTGCCGTTCCAGCAGATCCACCATGCGGGCTTCCTGCCCGAAGCCCTTCACCACCCGCACGCCGGTGACGGTCTCCTCCACGTGCTGGGCCAGATCCGCCGCCCGCTGCTGCGCCGACCAGGTCGCCGCGTACAGCGCGGGCCGCACCCGATAGACGACCACGCCGAGCAGCGGCACCACCAGCAGCGCCGTCAGTGCCAAGGGGGGAGACAGCCACAGCATCACACCGGCCGCCAGTACGAATTGCAGTGCCGCCAGCGAGGACCACGGCCCCATGGCCAGCAGCCCCTGCACCAGTGTCAGATCGCTGATGGATCGCGAGACCACCTGCCCGGTCCGCAAGGCGTCCTGTCCGGGCCCGTCCAGGCGCTGCAGCGCGCCGAGCAGATCCACCCGCAGCTCGTGCTGCACGTCGAGGGCGAGGCGCCCGGCGAACATGCGCCGGCTGAAGCTGGCGAGGAAGCGCCCGGCGGCCAGCAGCGCGAGCAGCCCCGCCATGGCCGCGATGATCTCGGTGTTCCCGGCCGTGGCCCCGTCCAGGGCCCGCTTGGCCAGCAGCGGCCCGGTGACCTCCACGACCGCGCCGATCACGACCGCTGCGGCGATTCCCGCGAGCAGCCACGGGTGCTGCTTGCTGCGTCCCCACAGTCGCCGCAGCCAGCCGGCCGTCGCTTCGTCCGACTCCCGCCCCATCGCTTCATCCACCTTCGCACTCATCAACAGCGGTAAGACCGCCGTACCCCCTGTTTGTTCCCGCTCCCGACTACCACTCGATCACCCAGTGTGCCCCTCGGCACCGACAGGTGAATCGATCGTGGTTGCCCGGAGCCGGATCCGTGCGTGGCGACCGGGTCGTATCGGGGTCAGAGGTCGCGGCGGGTGAAGAACCACCAGGCCGCCGACACCGCGGCGGTCGTCCACAGCAGCAGCACCACAATGGCCGCCGGAGTCGGGGCGATGTACACGCCGTCGTCGAATTCGCCGCCGCTCATGGTGCCCACGGTGGCCGAGATGGGCAGGATGGTCGCCACCCCCGGGGTCCCCATGGCCCGCGCGACCACCCAGACCAGCGGTTCCAGCACGGCCGCGCCGAGCACGGCGGCCATGGCCCGCACCGGTGAGCGCAGCAGCAGCCCCAGCGCCGCGGCGATGACCGACCAGCACACCGCGGCCAGCAGCACCCCGCCCAGAATGGCCAGGAATCCGGCGCCGATACCGAGCCGTTCCCGCCCGAAGATCAGCATGGCCGCCCCGCCTAGCAGTTCCGTGAACAGTACGGTGCCCAGCGAAACCGCCCCCACCACACCGAGTTTCGACCCCAGCAGCACATTCCGGTCCGGGGTGAACAGCAGGCTGGTGTCGATCGTCCGATACCGGAACTCACTGCCCGCGGCCGCCGCCCCGAAGACCGCCGCCAGCACCACCGACCCGACCAGGGCGACCGCCACCGCCGCCGCGGACCAGCCGCCGCTGAAGATGAGCTCGCCGCCCTCGAGCGTGGAGTCGAGGAACAGGCCCATGGCGGTGAACGCGAACAGACCGCCGCCCATGACGATCGCCGCCAGCGTCCGGTTCATGCGCAGCGAAACGACCTTGCGGACTTCGGAGTTCACCGCCCGCAGCACGGATTCCGGCACAGCGGTGAGGATCATCGGAAGTCCCTTCGTGGAAATTCGCACCCGCGCGCGAGGGTCAACGCGGCATCCCGTACGTCGTCGGCGACGGGTGGGCGGCGACCGCCGGGCGGGTGAGGGTGGCGAGGACGTGGTCGGGGTGAATGTGCTCGGCGGTGATCTCGGTGAGCTGCACCCGCGCCGTGGCGGCCGCCGCCTCCAGCTGCGGCAGGCTCGCCTCCGCGACGGCGAGCCGGCCGTCGGGGCGCATGACGGCATCGGTGAAACCCGCTGCCGCAAGGGCGGTGGCCAGTGCGATCGGGCTGGAAGCCTTGACCAGGATGCGATCCGGATGACTGCGGCGCAGCCGGGCCGGGCTGCCCTGATAAGCGATCCTGCCCTGATTCAGCACGATGAGCTCATCGGCCACGGACAGCACCGCGGTGAGGGTGCGCGCGGTCAGCAGCACGGTGCCGCCGCGGCGCGCATGCGAGTGCAGGAAGTCGTTGAGCCACACGGCCTCCGCGGGATCCAGGCCCGCGGCGGGATCGTCGAGCAGCAGTAGCGGCGGATCGCCGAGCAGCGCGATGGCCAGCGCCAGCCGGGTGTGCGCTCCGGCGGGCAGGACCGACAGCCGTTGCCCGGCAACGGCATCGAGCCGCACCAGGGTCAGCAGCTCTGCCACCCGGGAGTCGGAGACCCCCGCGGCGGCCGCGAACACCCGCAGCTGACCGGCGACGGTGCGCGCCGGATGCAGTCCGCGCGGCGACAGCATGGCGCCGACGGCCTGCCGCCCCGGGCGCACCCCGGAACCGGGCCCGCCCACGCTCGCGGTGCCCGCCGTCGGCCGCAACTGGCCCAGCAGCATGCGCAGCACCGTGGACTTGCCCGACCCGGGCGGCCCCACCAGCGCGGCGATCTTCCCCGCGGGCACCACGAAACTCACATCGTCGACCGCCGTGACGGTCCCGAACACCTTGCTGAGCCCGCCGGCGGCGAAGGCGAGCGGCCGCGGTCTGCTCATGCCTGCGGTTTCCGCGGCGCGGCTTCCACGGCGGGCAGCGGATCGGCATCGATGACCAGCGGCTCGGGCCAGGTCACCGGGGGCGCGCCGAAGGCCTTGCGGGCATTGTCGATCACATGGTGCCCCATGGCCCGGTTGCCGAATCCGCCGATGGCCGCGCCGATTCCGGCCGGGATCACCTTGCCCAGCATGAGCGCGCTGCGCTTGGCCAGGAACTGCACCATGAAGCGCTTGAGCAGCGAATCGTTCATGGAGCTGATGCCGGGAATCTTGTTGGCCAGCAGATTGCCCCAGTTCTTGGCGGAGTGGCCGACGCTCTTCTGCACGATCTCCATGCCGCTCTCGCCGAGCACGACGGCCAGCACCAGGGCGCGGCGGCGTTCCTTGTCCTCGGGGGCGATGCCGTGCACGGCGGCCACGGCGAGGGTGAACACCGCGGAGGCCTCCAGGAAGAACGCGGTCTCGGCGCTCATGGCGGTGAGCGAGGCGACGGTGCCGACGCCCGGCACCGCGGCGGTGGCGCCCACGGCGGTGCCGCTGGCGGTCACGGTATTGAGGTAGAGCTTCTCCAGCCGCTGCAGCACCTGGGCGGGGGTGTCATCGGGATGACTGCGTCGGGTCCGCTCGACGTACTTGGCGACGGCGGGTGCCTGCACCTGCGCCCCATTGTCGAGCAGCGAGACGACCGCCTTCTCGAGCCCGGACTTGAACATCGATACCCCTTAATTCGCACGGTCCTCCGACCGAAACTCTATGGCACCGGGTCAACGAACCGCGAGAGCAGGCAGTTCCACCCGGCGAGGCTCCCCCGCCTCTCCGCGCCTTCTGCCGGCCCCTCGGGTGCTCCGCAATTTCCGCCCCGGGCCTGCGGATAGGTGCCGTGCCGGGTTCTGGTCGTACCCCCGGAGTTACCCCCTGGCTCGCCAAATCAGTTGTCGCGTTCGCCGCGCCCGGGGTGGGGCGCTTACGGTGAGTTGGTGACCGGTGTGTCGGAGGGCGCGAGCGGGTTGCCGGATCCGCGCTTGCGGGCGTATGTCCTCGGGTATGAGGGTTATCTGTTGCGCGGGTTCGAGCCGGGGATCCATGTGGGGATGCCCGCGCGGGCGCTGACCGTGATCATCACCATCGACGAGCCGATCCAGGTGCCGGTCTCCTCGCATCCGGAGCAGGCGGGCGGCACCTGGAGCATGCTGGCCAGCGGGCTCACCGTGCGCCCGGCAGTGATCGCGCACAACGGATATCAGCACGGTATCCAGCTGGATCTGACGCCGCTGGGCTGCCGGGCGCTGTTCGGGGTGCCCACGGCGGCGCTGGGCTCGTGGATCGTGGAACTGGGGGAGGTGCTGGGGCCGGCGGGGGAGTTGCGGGAGCGGCTGGCGGCCGTGGCGAGCTGGCCGCGGCGCTTCGCCATCCTGGACGAGATCCTGCTGCGCCGCATCCATCCGGTGCCGTGGGATCCGGAGCTGTCGCACGCCTGGACGCTGCTGTCCGGGCCGGATCCGACGGTGCGGGTGGCGGCGGTGGCCGAGGAGATCGGGTGGAGCCGCCGGCATCTGGCCAACCGGTTCAGCGCCGAATTCGGGGTCACGCCCAAGGACGCGGTCCGCATCGCCCGCTTCGAGCGCTCGCACCGGTTGCTGCGCAGGCCCGACCCGCCGTCCCTCGCCGAGATCGCGGCGCTGACCGGGTACTACGACCAGGCGCACATGGCGCGGGAGTGGCGCGAGCTGGCCGGGATGCCGCCGTCGGTATGGCGCGAGCGCGAGGTGTTCCCATTCGTCCAAGACCAACTGCCCGCCGGGCACGCACGCTAGGCGCATGACCGATTCGACAACCTCAGTCCGGGCCGCCGTGGTGTGGCCGACGCTGTCCTACCGTGACGCCCGCGCCGCCATCCGCTTCCTGGAGCAGGCCTTCGGCTTCGAAACCATCGCCTGCTACGGGGAAGGGGAGCGGGTCGATCACGCCGAACTCGCCTGGCCGGGCGGGGGCGCCCTCATGCTCGGTTCGGCGCGGGAGGGTTCGGCGCTGAAGGATCTGCCGACCGGCGTCGGCTCCGTCTACATCGTCGTGGACGATCCCGATGCCCTCTACGCCCGGGCGAAGGCCGCGGGCGCGACCATGATCCGCGAGCTCACCGACCAGATCGACTACGAATCCCGCGATTTCGTCTGCCGTGATCCCGAAGGCGTCTACTGGAGCTTCGGGACCTACGCGGGTGCTGAGCGCTAGACCGGCGGGGGAGTTCCGTCGCCGAATGGACTGCCGCCCAGGGATTCCCGGCCGTGCGGTGTGAGCCAGTTGGCCAGGTCGGGTCCCTTGGGCACGATCCGGGTGGGATTGATGTCGGTGTGCACGATGTAGTAGTGCTGCTTGATCTGCTCGAAGTCGATCGTGTCCCCGAAACCGGGGGTCTGGTACAGGTCGCGCGCGTAACCCCACAGCACGGGTAGCTCGGTCAGCTTCTGCCGATTGCACTTGAAGTGCCCGTGGTAGACGGCGTCGAAGCGCACCAGCGTGGTGAACAGCCGCACATCGGCCTCGGTAATGGTGTCGCCCACCAGGTATCGCTGCCCGGCCAGCCGCTCCGAGAGCCAGTCCAGCGCGGTGAAGAGCCGATCGTAGGCGGTCTCGTACGCCTGCTGATCGCCGGCGAACCCGCACCGGTACACGCCATTGTTGACCTCGGTGTACACCCGCCGGTTCACCGTGTCGATCTCGGCGCGCAGGTCCTCCGGGTACAGCTGCGGCGCGCCGGGCCGATGGAATTCGGTCCACTCGGTGGAGAAGTCGAGGGTCATCTGCGCGTAGTCATTGGTGACCACCTGACCGGTCGGCACGTCCACAATGGCGGGCACCGTGATCCCGCGCGGATAGTCCGGATACCGCTTGAAGTAGGCATCCCGCAGAAAGTGAATGCCCAGTACCGGATCCACCCCGCCCGGATCCAGATCGAATGTCCAGCTGCGCTTGTCGTGCGTGGGCCCGCACAGCCCCAGCGACAGCGCCGATTCCAGCCCGAGCAGCCGCCGCACGATCAGCGTCCGGTTGGCCCACGGGCAGGCCCTGGCCGCTACCAGGCGATACCGGCCCGGCTCGACCGGGTACCCGTCCCGGCCATCGGCGGTAATGCGGGTGGTGATGTAGTTCGTATCCCGTTTGAACTCGCCCGGTTCGACGTAGCTGCCGGACTCCGATGCAGAGGTGGTCACGTCACCCATACTGGCAGACCCGTATCGTAGATTCGGGCGCATGACTGAGACGAAGCCCACCCGCCTGGAGTACATCGCCACCGAGGGGGGTGCGCGAGCCGCGGTGCTGACCATCGACCATCCGCCGCTGAACCTCTTCGACAAGGCGCTGCTCGAGGCCCTCGCCGTCGATATCGAGGAGCTCGCCGCCGAGCCGCCGCGCGCGCTGCTGGTGCGAGCCGACGGCAAGCTGGTCTCCGGCGGGGTGGACGTGCATGTCTTCGACGGCCTGTCGACCGCGGAGGGCGCCCAGTTGTGGCAGACCCTGTTCGCGCGCATCATTCACCCGCTCGAGGCGCTGCCGTGCCCGGTCGTGTTCGCCGCGCACGGCCTCGCCCTGACCGCCGCCTTCGAGATCGCGCTGGCCTGCGACATCATCCTGGCCGCGCCCAAGGCCAAGTTCGGTCTGGTGGAAACCGTTGTCGGCCTGACCCCGTCGATGGGCGGCCCGCAGCGGCTCGCCGAGCGCGCGGGATCCGGCCGCGCCCGCGAATTCGTCATGACCGGTGATCTGTACGACGCCGCCACCCTCGCCGACTGGGGCGTGGTCAATGCCGTGCACGAGGATGTCGACACCGCGGCGCGCGCCCTGCTAGCGCGACTCGCCGATGGCCCGACACGCGCGCACGCCGCCACCAAGGAGATCATCGGCGCCTGGCGTTCCGGCGGTGTGGCGCACGCGGATTCGGTGACGCCGCAGGTCTCCGGGCAACTCTTCGGTACCGAGGACCTGCGGAATGCGGTGCGGAGTTTCCTGGAAGCCGGTCCGGGGAAAGCTACCTACACGGGGCGCTGACCTGTTTCCGCCCCGTAAGGACTCCACTACGTTTGCCGACAATCCGCCCACAGATGTGATGTGCATCATATAGTCACTGGTGCCTGGCAGGGCTCGAGGGCACTCGGAGGGACTGTATGTCGCAAATACTGGTGGAATACCCGCACACGCGAAATGCCCGGTGCGACAACCCTCTTGCGCGTGGCGCGGACGGCATCCTGCGCTACGGCAACCTGACCCCGGCGCTCACCGAGCTGCTGGACATCCAGGTGCACACCTTCTCCGCGCGGGAGGCGGTGGTCGAGATCGGCGGCCCCCGCCTCACCTATCGCGAGCTCTGGTACTCGGCCTCGCGGATCGCGGGCGGGTTGCAGGAGCACGGCATCGGCTACGGCGACCGGGTCGCGGTGCGCATGCCGGTGGGCGCGCGCTGGGTGCAGGCCTTCCTGGGCGCCCTGCTCTCCGGCGCGGTCCCGGTGCTGGTCCACGACGGACTGCCGGATGCGGTGGCGGAGCGCGTGATCCGCGATGCCTGCGCCGACTACATCCTCGACGGCGGCGGCAGCGCGGCCGGGTATCGGGAGGCGCTGCCCGATGCGGCGGCCTTCATCGACGACGGCGCCTCGCTGAGCGAGCTGGCGCTGCTCTGCTACACCAGCCCGGGTCCGGGGGGCGGCCCGCGCGGGGTGGAGCTCACCAATGAGAACCTGCTGTCGGCCATCCGATCCGTGGTCGGCGCGCTGGATCTGCCCACCGAGGGCCTGCGCAATCTGGTGCTGCTGCCGCTCGCGCACGCCAGCGGCTGTGTGGATCAGCTGCTGCCGACCTTCGCCGTCGGCGGCACCGTGGTGCTCGCGCCCGATCGGGCCGCCGTTCCGGAAACCCTTGTCGCCGAACGCATCGATATGGTGTCGGCGACGCCGCGCATCTTCGCCGGACTGCTGCCGGAGCTGGCGGGCCTCCGGATGGAGCGGGTGCGCCAGGTGTGCAGCGCCGGGCATCGCACCGAGCTGGCCGCGGCCGATCCGAATACCGCCGAATCCGTGGCCGACACGCTACGCGAGGTCTTCCCGGAGGCCCGGCAGTGGTCGGTCTGGGGCGCGACCGAGACCAGCGGCATCGGCCTGGCCCGCGAGGACGGTGCGGCCGCGCGCGACATTCTCGGATTCGCCTTCGGCGGCACCGAATTGGCGCTCTGGGGCCCGGAGGCGGCCACCGGCCACGGCGAATTGCTCTGCCGCGGGCCGAATGTGAGCCGCCGGTACTGGAACGATCCGCAGACCACCGAGTCCCGCTTCACCGGACCGTGGTTCCACACCGGCAACCAGGTCAGCATCGATCCGGACGGTCTGGTCCGTCGCGCCCTGGTCGACTGAGGCGGTGCCCGGCGCGACGGGCGCGGTTCAGTCGAGCAGGCGCACGCGCAGGGCCGCGCGATCCTCGGGCGCGATGCCGATCTCGGTGAGATAGCCGTCGATGCCGCCGTACATGTCCTGCATGGAGGCGGTGGCCGAGGCCAGGTACTCCGGCTTCACGCCGAGCAGGTCGTCGGAGAGTTCCTCGTTCATGTCCGCGGTCATGAAGGCGCGCAATGTCGGCACCGCGTCATTGCTGAGCAGGTAGTCGGCGTAGACGTCGTCCTCGAGGACGTCCACCGCGCGCAGCAGGGTGGCCACCGCCCAGCCGGTGCGGTCCTTGCCGGCCGCACAGTGCACCAGCGCGGTGCCGCCGAGCACCGAGTCGGCCAGCCGCTTGATGGCGGCGTGCGCCTCGGGCTTGGCCGGGAACTCCCGGTACACCTCCAGCATGTGGCCGTGCGCCGAGGAGTGGCGGCGCGCCTCGTGCGGCGGGGTCTCGCCCATGGCGGCGTCGAACGGCGTGATGTGCAACCGCACCGCGCCGGGCAGTGCGTCGTGGCCGATGAAGTCGATCTCGGCGGGCCCGCGCAGATCGTGCACATCGGTGACCCCGAGCCCGAGCAGCGTGTCGCGTCCGGTGTCGTCGAGCCTGCTGAGCTGGGCGGAGCGGAGCAGGATCCCCTCGCGGACCGTGGCGCCGCCGATGGTGCGGGCGCCGCCCACATCGCGGAAGTTGAACGTGCCGGAGATGCGGAATTGGTCGGGGCGCGCAGCAGTCACCCGCTCAGGCTAGCGGTTGACCGGGCAACCCTCCTTGCGTGTGGGTTGCCGCACATCCACTATCTTTACGTTGAACAATGTCCATAAAATACCAATCGGTCCTAATGGTGCGTTTACCAGGCGATCGAAGAATTTCGACGATTCCCATTCGATCGCGGGCAAGTCCCGATTAGGTAACAAAACAATCCTAGGGTACGAAAACAGCTATCAAAGCTGGTCGTGGAGCAAGAAAACGACGTAGCATCGATACCTGTTGAACGGGTGCGCCCAGGTCTCACTTGGGGATCAGTGCTGATCACAGCCCGTTGAGCGAGCCGCGCGGGCATGTGCGCGAGTTCTTTCGCCTAGGGAGTCGTCGTTGAACGCAAGTGGAGAAATCGTCCAGGTCGGGCTGCGTCCGGCCATGATCGAGGCCATCGAGAAAGCGGCCGCATCTCTCGATTTCACCGGCAATCGTGCGCTGCGAATCCTGCTGCATGCGGGAGTGAGCACGCTCTGGCCGATCTTGAAGTCGGCGCCGGATCGGCAGATCCAAGCCTATGAAGCCACCCTGGTCGCGCTGCGCCGGCGGTGGGAGAACCAGACCATGTGCATACCGGACCCGGAGGCGTCGGCGACCTTCCGCGGGCTGGACGCCGCGGTCACCGAGTTCCTGCAGCTGTGCGCGCAGCGCTCCGGCACCCAGTGGCTGGAACCCTGCGATGCCATTGCCGCCTACCTGGTCGCGGTGATCCAGGGCATGGTGCTGCGCTGGCTGGCCGACTGCGACGACGAGACGTCGCTGGTGGTCCTGGACGATCTGGTGCAGTACCTGTCGACCAAGGCCGTGGATCTCTGAGCTTCTGGTCGTGGACCTCTGAACTGATCCCCGGCAATTGCTGGACGTTTGACCAGTTTCATGGTCGAATGATCGAGTGACCGATCCGTCGCCGATTGCCGGGCTGCACGCGGCCACCGCCGAACTCGACGCGCCACTGGCCGTCGTCGATCTCGCCGCCCTGCGTGCGAATGCCGCCGATCTGGTGCGCCGCGCGCGCGGGGTGCCGATCCGGGTGGCCAGCAAGTCCGTGCGCTGCCGCGCGGTGCTCGAAGAGGTGCTCGGCAGCGACCTCACCGCCTCCGGCGGGTTCGCGGGCATTATGGGTTACGCACTGCCCGAAGCCATTTGGCTGGTCCGCCACGGCGCACGCGATGTGCTGCTCGGCTATCCGACCGCCGACCGGGCCGCGCTGGCCGAACTGGCCGCCGATCCGGTGCTGCTGGACTCCATCACCCTCATGATCGACGACACCGATCAGCTGGATCTGATCCGGGCCGCAGTGGGGGACAAGGCCGCGGTGCGGGTGTGCATCGATGTGGATGCCTCGCTGCGCATCGGGCCGCTGCACCTCGGGGTGCGGCGCTCGCCCATCCGCTCGCCCGAGCAGGCCGCGCGCTTGGCCGGGGCGGCCAAGCGGCGGGGCTTCAATGTGGTCGGCGTCATGACCTACGAGGCGCAGATCGCGGGGCTGCCCGATACGAATCCCGCTGTGCGCCTGGTGAAGAAGGCCTCGGCGACGGAGATTCTGCGCCGCCGCCGGCGGGTGCTGGACGCGGTGCGCAACGAGGTCGGGGAGCTCGAGATCGTCAATAGCGGCGGCACCGGGTCCATCGAGGTGAGCATCTCCGATCCGGACGTCACCGAGGTGACCGCGGGGTCCGGACTGTATCTGCCAACGCTTTTCGACGGTTACCGCAATCTCGCGCCGCGGCCGTCCATGTACTTCGCCCTGCCGGTGCTGCGGCGTCCGGCGGAGGGGATCGCCACGGTGTTCTCCGGCGGCTACATCGCCTCGGGGCCGGCGGGCGCCTCGCGGGTGCCGAAACCGGTGTGGCCCTTGGGATTGGGGCTCATCGGCACCGAGGGCGCGGGTGAGGTGCAGACGCCGCTGACCGGTTCCAACGGTCTGCACATCGGCGACCGCGTGTGGTTCCGGCATGCCAAGGCGGGGGAGCTGTGCGAGCGCTTCACGCAGGTGCAGCTGGTGGATGCCGACGGCAAGCGCACGCCGGCGCCGACCTACCGCGGCGAAGGACAGTGCTTCGGCTGACAGTGCTTCTACAGAAAGTGGTTCCGCCGCTTCGTTTCTAGACCCGGTCCAGCTGGAGCACCGCCGCCAGGTCGGAGACCTCCGCCATGGTCGCGGGCAGGTATTCGGTGAGCAGCGGTGAGCGGACGATGACGGCCGCCCACATGGCGCGCGAGATCGCGCTGGTCAGCCAGTGCCGCGACAGCAGCGTGCCGATGCCGTGCGGGGCGTCCTCGGGGGCGGAGGTGGTCATGGAGACCAGCACCACGGCGGCCTCGCGGCCCTGGAAATGGTCGGCGGTGCCGACGAGCACGTCTTCGATCCTGGCCCGGGACAACAGGGTTCGGATGCGCGCCACCTGGGCGTGATAGGGGGCGACGACCAGGATGTCGTGCGGGTGCAGGCGGCGGGTGACGGCGCCGGTCTGCCAGGGCAGGCCGAGCAGGGTGCGGACCTGGCGCACGATCTCGCGGGCCTCCTCCGCGGATTCGGTGCTGTTGCCGTGATGTTCGACGGTCACGGTGCGCACGCCCGGCGGGACGCCGTCGAGTTCCCGTGCCAGGGTGACTGTTTCATTGGAGCGCAGGCGATTGTCGTAGCGCAGCCGGGACACCGGGCCGCTCATGCGCGGATGCATGCGCCAGGTGCGATCCAGGAAATAGCCGTAGGCGGCGGGCAGGGTGCGATGCGGGCCGACCAGGCGGCCCAGCGCCGACTCGCCCACCGGTTCCGGATGCACGCCCCGACCGGTGGCCGGGGCGGGATCGCCCACCAGCAGCAGATTCCGGGCGCACACCGCGACCGCGACCGCCTCGGCCAGCGGGAACTTGCCGGCGTCGGCGATGACCAGCAGATCCAGGCCGGCGCGCGCGATGCGCTCGGCATCGGCGAAATCGTTCGAAAGTCCGCCCACCACACAGCCGTTGACCGCATTGTCGAGGAAGCGCGGATACCTCGACGCCTCGATGGGCAGCCATTCCGGGGCGACGGCCTGGGCGTCGGCCTTGGCGACGAGTTCGGGCAGTACGCCCACCTGCACCACGGCGTCGAGGACGTGCTCCACCACCGCGTGTGAGCGGGCGACCACGCCGACGCGCCACTTGTACCGGGTGACAAGCCTTTCCACCACGCGGGCGGTGGTGTCGGTCTTGCCGGTGCCGGGCGGGCCCTGCACCGCGACATAGGAGTTCTCGAGATCGAGGATGGCGGCGGTGACGGCGGCGGCGTGATCGCCGAACACCTCCGGCAGCGCGTCCGCGGAGCGCAGGCGGGGCGGGCGGCGGCAGAGCAGGTCGAAGACGGCGGTCTCGGGCACCTGCGGCAGCGTCACCAGCAGCTGGTGTGCGGTGTCGTCCAGGGCGTCCGCGAGCAGTTCCGGGCGTCCCGGCGGGCAGGGCGCGATGGCGGCGGGCAGGTCGTCATAGGGTTCGCAGCCGTCGGGCAGCAGTTCCACCACCCGGACCACGTCCTCGAAATTGGCGTCGAGCGAACAGCCGAGGACGGTGGCGCGTGCGACGGCGCGCTGTCCGGGCGCGGCCGTCATGCCCTGCACCGGACGGTCGTACAGCGTGAGCACCCGGGTGCCCGGCGGCGGCGCGTTGCCGGTGCCGAGCCGTCCGGTGAGGGTCAGGTACCGCCGCATGGGCCGATGACCGGTGCTGTGCCACTTGGTGTCCACCGCACCCCAGTCGGCGACCAGCACGCCCGGGGTGTCCGCCCACTCCTCGACCGGATGATCCAGCCGATCGTCGTGCGCCCACCGCAGCGGCCGCCCCTCGCGCCGGTGATACCCCAGCGCCGCCGCCATGTACGCCGCCGCCACCTGCGCCTGGCACCAGTGATCCCGCTGCCCGGTTTCGGCGAAGGCCCGCAAGGCCGCCTCCACCTCATCGGGCCCGGTCTCCCAATAGTCGTAGGACATCCGCCGCGCCGGCCGCACGCCGTGCTCCCCGGCCAGCCGCAACAGCCAATCCCGCAGCCGCACCACGGCTTCCGGCCCGCTCCCGGCCTCGCTCCGATTCGGCGGCAGCTGATGCAGATCGTAGGACCGCTCCCCGACCATCAGGGCCGCCCGCACCACCGGATACAGATCCACCAGCGCCGGCAGCACCTCGGCGACCATGTCCTCACCGTCGGCATGCCGCTCACCCAGCCCGCTCAGCAGCGGCCGTAATCCTCCGCGATAGTGGTGAATCCGCATCCCCGGAAACGCCCGCTGCCGCTGCGCCAGGAACTCCAGCAGCGCCCACCCGTCATCGCCCGCCGCCGCGCCACCCCGAGCCGCGCCGGAATTCGCCTGCACGCCGGTCTCATCCACCCGAATCATGAAGACGACCGGCGCATCCGCCGGATCAGCCGGATCCAGCGGAATATCGACCCGCTGAGGCGCAGTCTCGGCCGCATCGAGTTCGGCCCCGGCGGCGTGGAATTCGGCCCCGGCGGCGTGGAATTCGGCCCCGGCCGCGCGGAATTCGGCCCCGGCCGCGCGGAATTCGGCCGCGACGGTGTCCAGCGCGGCCCCGATCGCGTCGAGCTCGGCCTCGCGCGCGTCCATTTCGGACGCAGCCGCGTCCAGTACGGCCCCGTCGGACTCGGTCATGCGGGGTTCTGCCCCGGCGGCGTCGCGGGCGGCGGCCGAGTCGTGGTGACCGGTGTCGGGCTCGGATCGGCCATCGGCCTGCACGGGGGATCCGCCCGTTGTCGGCTCGGGTTCGACCGCGGTGGCTTCGATTGCTTCGGTCGCTGCTGCCGACGATTCAGCGGTGGCGATGCTCGATCCGGTGGCGGCGTCGAGGCGGGGTGCGGTGGCGGCGCTGTCGAAGACGGCGCTGTGGGATCGGATGCTGACGATGAGATCGCCTGCGGCGGTGGTGTTCCGGTGGTCGGTGGCGTCGGGGGTGCGGACGCTGACGAAGAGGTCGCCGGGGGTGGGGGCGGCCAGGGCGGCGAGGGCGGCGGCGTCGATGAGGGTGTGGGTGGGGTGGCCGGTGCGTTCGCGGTGCAATTGGAGTTCGGCCTGGCGGCGCAGGGTGGCGAAGGTGGGTGCGGGGATGCCGGTGACGGTGGCGTCGGCCTCGGCGAGGCGGTCCACGGTGGTGATGCGGGCGTCGCGGAGTTGGGCGCGGGTGGCGGGGCGCATGCCGGCGATGAGGAGCAGATCGCGGCGGGCCTCCAGTTCGGCGGTGCAGGCGGGGCAGCTGCCGCAGGCGAGGAAGCGGCGGTCGCCCCACTGCACGGGCAGTAGCTCACCGAGTTTGGCGTCCAGGATGTGCTCGAGTCTGCGCCGGCGCGCCTGGTAGATGACGGCGATATCGGCGAGGGGATGCGTGGCGGGCACGCCGTCCAGCCACAGGCGGGCGTGCGGTGCGGTGCGGAAGTCGTTGTGCCGCAGCGCGTCCGCGGCGGCAGCCAGGGTCAGCAGGGCGGTCACGGCGGTGCGGCGGGTGGCCACCGCGGCGGGCAGGTAGTCGTGGGTTTCGGGTGTGCTGTCCAGCAGCAGGAAATCGCAGCGCGCGGCGAACCGGCCGTCGAAGAGCACCGCGCCGGCGACCGCGTCGGCGCGGGCGTCCAGGGCGGCGCGGGTGCGCTCGTGCGCGGCGGCCAGGGCCGCAGCGGTTTCCGCCGGATCGAGCTCCTCGGGCACGCGCACCCGCACCACGCCGCTGCCGTACCGGTCGCGCAGATCCGCCAGCTTGTGCTCCGCCGCCGGATCGCAGGCGCGCGGAAACGCACCGGCCGCCGGTGCGACCGGTGCCACCAGTCCCAGTTCGGCGTCGAGCGCGCGCAGCAGCGCGAACTCACAACGCGCCGCCGACACCAGGTCTCCGGTGCTGCACACGACACGATCACCGAACAGAATCAATCGCGGCCCTCCTGTGCCTCTCCGCTGACACCCCGCACCCGGACACGCGTTCTTGCGTGCTGCGCCGCACCCTCCGCGACGGCCGCGCCGCGCGGCGCGCGACGACCGAGTCGCGCAACAGCGTAATGACTGGTGCGGCAATGGTGTGCCGCCAGGTGGGCCGCGGGGTGGCCCGGCTCACGCTCGCGCATCCGCACGTCAGCCCTGGTTTTGCGGGCGATGTTGGGAGACAACACGACTCGTGGTCACATTATTGCCGAGCCGGTGCCGCCCGACCGGCCGGACCGGTGAAACCCCATCGACCATTTCGGCGTGTCGCACGGCCCGGGCGCGGTGCGGACGGCGGCCGGAGGGTTTGCGAGAATCGCCGGATGCCGTACTTCGATGGCCCCCGCGGGCGGCTGCACCACCGCCGCTGGCCGGTCGGGAATCCGGCCGCGGTCATCGCCCTGCTGCCGGGAATCGGCCAGCACAGCGGCCACTATCACCGCTTCGCCCGGGCCCTGGGCGCCGAGCGGATCGAGCTGTGGACCCTGGACACCTCGGGCCACGGACTCAGTGAGGGCGATGCCGAACGTCCGGGCACTTTGCCCGAATTGTCCGCTGACGCACGCGCATTCCTGGACCTGATCCCCGCCGGCGCCCCGCTGTTCCTCATGGGGCATTCCCTGGGCGCCGCGACCGCGGTGGCGGCGCTCACACCCGAGGTGGCCGCTGCGGCAGGCGCGGTGCCGCCGCTGTCCGGCCTGATCCTCTGCGGCACTCCCAAGGCGGTCCCGCTCGGGGAATCACCGCGGTCCGCCCGCGGCGCGGTTTCTGCGCGGGGTGCGGCTGTAGGGCGGGGCGCGGCTGTCGCTCGGGATGCGGCTGTCGCGCGGGACGCGGCGGTAGCGCAGGGCGCGGCTGTTGCCCGCCGCCCGCCCGATCGGGACGAGCCACGCTCGCGGACCGCATCGACTCCGGCTGGCGACCGGCCCGAATCCACACCACTGGAATCGATTCCGATTCTGATCGTGCACGGGGCCGATGACCGCCGCGCTCCGATCGCCCCGGTGCGCGAATGGTCGCGCCGGGTGTCCGGCGACTTCCGCGAGTACCCCGACGCGGGGCACGATCTGCTGCACGAACCGGTGCACGCCCAGGTCACCGCCGATATCTCGGACTGGGTGCTGGCCCGCGTCGCACCGCGCTGACCCTGGCCGGGAATCCGAACCGTTAGGAGCGGCAAGGGTTTACCGTGGCAGGCGTGCCACTCTACGAATTCGAAGGCAAACGGCCCGCCGTCGATCCCACCGCCTTCATCGCACCCACCGCCACGCTCATCGGCGATGTCCGGGTCGAGGCCGGCGCCTCGGTCTGGTACGGCGCGGTGCTGCGCGCGGACCTGGCCCCGATCATCCTGCGCGAGCGCTCGAATGTGCAGGACAATGCCGTGATCCACGTGCCGGAGGACGTCCCGGTGGAGATCGGCCGGGGATCCACCATCGCGCACTCGGTGGTCTTCCACGGCGCCACCCTCGGCGCGGAATCCATTGTGGGCAACGGCAGCACGGTCCTGGACATGGCCAAGATCGGCAGCGGCACCATGATCGCCGCGCACTCCCTGGTCCCGCCGGGCGCGGAGATCCCCGACAATGTGCTGGCCGCCGGTTCGCCCGCCCGGGTGAAGAGGGAGATCGCGGGCACCCCGGCCGAGATGTGGGTGAAGATCAACCCGAGTTACTACGCCGAGCTGGCGCAGCGACATCTGAAGGGCATCACCGAGATTCGGTGAGCAGGTCCACGACCTCGTCATCGCTGAGCTGGTGGAAGTCGTTGTAGGCTCCGCCCACCCCGCCGAGGAAGCGCGGCACCAGCGGGCAGATCACCTCGTCGGCGACCGCCCGAATGCGGTGCAGCGCTTCGGCGGAGGACACCGGCACCGCCACCACCACCCGGCGCGGTTCGTGCAGCCGGGCGATCTCGCAGGCCACCGCGACCGTCGCGCCGGTGGCCATGCCGTCGTCGACGATCACCGCGACGCGGTCCTTCAACGGTATGGCGGGCGCCGCCGCTCGCAGAAACTGGCGGCGGCGTTCGAGTTCGGTGCGCTCCAGCCCCTCGACCGCGGCGATCTGCTCCGGCGTCACCCCGGTATGGCGCACCACATCGTCATTGAGCACCCGCACCCCGTCCTCGCCGATCGCCCCCATGGCCAGCTCCGGCTGCCAGGGCACGCCGAGTTTGCGGACCAGCAGCACATCCAGATCCCCGCCGATCGCCGCCCGCACCGCCGCCGCCACCGGAACCCCGCCCCGCGGCAGCCCGAGCACCAGGGGATCCGCCGCGCGCAGGTGCTCGAGCACCTCACCCAGCGCGCGCCCCGCGGCCCCCCGATCCTGGTAGATCATTGCTGTTCAGTGTAGTTGTCCCCGCTGCACGCCGGGTCTCACCGAGAGCGCGAGAGTGAAACGCCATCGACCGGGAACTGGTGGCGGACGCTACTCGGGAAACGCCGCCACCAGTTCCCGGTGATCTTGTCAGCCGGCGTGGATGGTGAAGCGGCGCAGGGACAGGCTGGGGTTCGCGGTGCGGACCTCGTCCAGGTGCGCGATGTCGACGCGGGCGGTGGCGATGCCGGCCTGATCGCCGAGTTCGGCGAGGATCGCGCCATTAGGGCCGACGATCATGGACGCGCCCGCGCCCAGCGGGGCGCACTGGTCGGCGGCGGCCACGAAGACGGTGTTCTCGATGGCGCGGGCGCGCAGCAGCGTCGTCCACTGATCGACCTTGGCGGGGCCCGGAATCCACTGCGCGGGCAGCAGCAGCACCTGGGCGCCGGCGGCGGCGACGCGGCGGCAGCCCTCCGGGAAGCGGAGGTCGAAGCAGGTCTGCATGCCGAATACGACGCCGTCGACGGTGAAGGTCTGCGGCGGATCCAGGGGGCCGGGCAGCAGGACATCGGATTCGCGCGCGCCGAAGGCGTCGTAGAGATGCACCTTGCGGTAGATCGCGGCGAATTCGGCCTCGGGGGAGGCGGCGACGAGGGTGTTGTAGGCGCGGTCGGCGGGCTGCTCACCGCCGGGCGCCTCGACCACGCCCGCCACCAGGTGCACGCCGAATTCGGCTGCGATGCCCCGCAATCCGGTCACGAACGGTCCGGTCAGCGGTTCGGCGGCGGCCACCGCGCGCTCGTCCAGGCGGCGCACGGCGAACATGGCGTACTCGGGGGCGATGACCACCTTGGCGCCGAGTTCGGCGGCGGCGCGAACTTCCTCGCGCAGGGCGGTGAGATTGGCCACGGTATCGGTGCCCGGTCCGAATTGCACCACCGCGATATCCACCACACCGCCGGGGGCGGTCGCCGCGGGTGTGCTCGGTGCGGCGGCCGGTTCGGCGACGGCTGCCGTCATCCCGCCCGAGCTGCCCGATTCGGTGGTGGGGAGGTGGCCGGTCACGTAGTTGCGGACCGGGGCGGATTCGGTGCGACCGAGTCCGGCGGGCGAGTTGTCCGATTGCACGACGTCCAGCGTATTCACCCGATGGTCGGACCGACCAGGCTCAGGCAGTAAACTCCTGGTCAATGAGTACCTCACCGGCCGACAGCGTTCCCAGCGACGACGAGAGGGACGCGAACGGCCCGTCCTTCGCCGATCTCGGCATCGATGACCGCATTCTGCGGGCCATCGCCGATGTCGGCTACGAATCGCCGTCGCCGATTCAGGCGGCGACGATTCCGCCGCTGCTCGACGGCGCGGATGTGGTGGGTCTCGCGCAGACCGGTACGGGCAAGACCGCCGCGTTCGCCATCCCGATCCTCATGGGGCTGCAAGTGTCCGGCAAATCGCCGCGGGCGCTGGTGCTGGCCCCGACGCGCGAGCTCGCCATCCAGGTGGCCGAGGCGTTCCAGCGCTACTCCGCGCATATTCCGGGCCTGCACGTGCTGCCCATCTACGGCGGCCAGAACTACGCGGTGCAGCTGTCCGGGCTGCGGCGCGGCGCGCAGGTCGTGGTCGGCACGCCGGGCCGCGTCATCGACCATCTGGAGCGCGGCACGCTGGATCTGACGCAGCTGCAGTATCTGGTCCTGGACGAGGCCGACGAGATGCTGAAGATGGGCTTCCAGGACGATGTGGAGCGCATCCTGCGGGACACGCCCGAATCGAAGCAGGTGGCGCTGTTCTCGGCCACCATGCCGACGGCCATCCGCAAGATCTCCAAGCAGTATCTGAAGGATCCGGTCGAGATCACGGTCAAGTCGAAGACCTCGACCAACACCAATATCACCCAGCGCTGGGTGCAGGTGTCCTACCAGCGCAAGCTGGACGCGCTGACCCGCATCCTCGAGGTCGAGTCCTTCGAGGCGATGATCATCTTCGTGCGCACCAAGCAGGCCACCGAGGAGCTGGCCGAGAAGCTGCGCGCGCGTGGGTATTCCGCGGCCGCCATCAATGGCGATATCGCGCAGGCGCAGCGTGAGCGCACCATCGGGCAGCTGAAGTCGGGCGTGCTCGACATCCTGGTCGCCACCGATGTGGCCGCGCGCGGCCTGGACGTGGAACGCATCTCGCACGTCGTGAACTACGACATTCCGCACGACACCGAGTCCTATGTGCACCGCATCGGCCGCACCGGCCGCGCGGGCCGCAGCGGTGACGCGCTGCTGTTCGTCGCCCCGCGCGAGCGCCGGCTGCTCGACGCCATCGAGCGCGCCACCCGCCAGCAGGTCACCGAGATGCAGCTGCCCAGTGTGGAGGACGTGAACGCGCAGCGCGTGACCAAGTTCGGCGATGCCATCACCGAGAATCTGGCGAACGCGAACCTGCCGCTGTTCCGCAAGCTCATCGAGGATTACGAGCGCGAGCACAATATTCCGCTGGTGGACATTGCCGCGGCGCTGGCGGTCGGATCGCACGACGGCGACAACTTCTTCATGGAGCCGGATCCGGAGCCGACGCACCGGGAACGCCGGGAGCGGGCGCCGCGCGCGTTCGACGACCGGGATCGCGGGCCGCGGGAGCGCCGGGAGCCGTCGCGGCATCGCGCGACCGGCGCCGAGCTCGCCACCTACCGCATTTCGGTGGGCAAGCGGCACAAGGTGGCGCCCGGCGCCATCGTGGGTGCGATCGCCAATGAGGGCGGCCTACGCCGGAGCGACTTCGGGCATATCAGCATCCGCCCGGACCACAGTCTGGTGGAGCTGCCGGCGGATCTGTCGAACGAGACGCTGAATGCCTTGAGCCGCACCCGGATCAGCGGTCAGCTCATTCAGCTGCAGCTGGATCAGGGCCCGCCCGGACAGCGTTCGATGAGCCGGGCCCCGCGCCGGGAGGGTGGTCACAAGCGGCAGGACACCCGCCGCAAGCCGCGCGCCTGACGCTCGGGCTCCGAACGAAAAGCCGCGCAACCCGGTTCGGGGTGCGCGGCTTTCGTCTGCCTGAAATCAGTTGGCGGGCGTGCCGGAACCCGTGCCCGATCCGGAATCGACCGGCGGCGCGACCGCGGGGTCCTTGGGCGGTTCGGGGACGGTGAACAGGCCGACCGTGGGCAGCACCGCGCAGCGGGCCGCCGGATAGTCGATGCTGCCCCACAGGGTGGCGATCACGGTGCCGGGACCGGAGTCGACGGTCTTGGCCAAGGCGGGCAGGCCGTACTCGGTCAATTCGTCGAGACCGTTGATCCCACTGCGGCCATTGGCCACATTGAGCCACACCACGCTGAGCCCGGAGGCCAGCGGCATGCCGGAGTGCGCGGGGGTGGCCTGGAAGCGCAGCATGCCGGGCGGCACGGTGATCGCCGGATCCGGGCTCACGGTGGCGGAGGCGACGGTCATGGTGAAGGGCATATTGCTGCCGCAGCCAATGGTCGGCGCCTGGTAGCCGAACGGTGTCCAGGCGATATTGCTCAGCTTGGCGGCCGAGATCAGCTGGGCGCCCTTGACCGTGGTCTCGACGGCGGCCTTGGCCTCGGCGTTCTCACCCGCGGCGGCGGTGAGCTGCTCGGTGGCGATCTCGAGCGGGGACTTGGCCGGTTCGGCCGGTTCGGCCGCGGCGGTGGTCGCGCCGAGCAATGCCGCGCTGGCTGCGACGGCGGCGACCGATGCGACGCGCCGGGAGAGGGTCCTGCCGTTCACTCGTGCTGCTCCTGCGAACTCGGATACCGGATTTCGACGACCGGCTGTGCGACACACTGCGGAATTCGCAGGAGCGCGCCGGATCTCCCGGCAACGTACCAGTTTGCTGGAGCGGGCGTCAGCCGAGCCCGTCCGGAACTGTGATCCAGCCGACAGGGCTCCTCTTACCGGGTAGTAAGTTTGTCGTTGACACGACAGCGAGTTGGGAGATGCGATGAAGCTTGCCCTGTCAGCCGATGAGGTGAAATTCCGGGACGAACTCCGGGAGTTCTACCGGACCGCGATCCCCGCCGAGATCCGGGAACGCGTCAAGTACGGTCGTGAGCTCTCCCGCGACGACATCGTCACCACGCACAAGATCCTGCACGAGCACGGGCTCGCGACGCCCAAGTGGCCGGTGCGGTGGGGCGGCAAGGACTGGACTCCCATGCAGCGGCACCTCTGGGAAGACGAGATGCAGCTGGCGTCGGTGCCCGAACCGCTCACCTTCAACGCGCAGATGATCGGACCGGTCATCGCGCAGTTCGGGTCCGAGGAGCTCAAGCAGCGCTTCCTGCCGCCGACCGCGGCCCTCGACATCTGGTGGTGCCAGGGCTTTTCCGAGCCCGACGCCGGATCCGATCTGGCCTCGCTGCGCACCACCGCGGTGCGCGACGGCGACTCCTACATCGTCAACGGCCAGAAGATCTGGACCACCCTGGCGCAGTACGCCGATTGGATCTTCTGCCTGGTGCGGACCGACCCGAATGCCAAGAAGCAGGCGGGCATCTCGATGCTGCTCTTCGATGTGAAGTCGCCCGGCGTGACGGTCCGCCCGATCAAGCTCATCGACGGCCATCACGAGGTCAACGAGGTCTTCTTCGAGAATGTCCGGGTGCCCGCCGATCAGCTGGTCGGCGAGGAGAACATGGGCTGGACCTACGCCAAGTTCCTGCTCGGCAACGAGCGCACCGGCATTACCGGCGTCGGCCGCACCAAGGTCAAGCTGGGCGTGGCGAAAGAGTATGCGGCCCAGACCCGTTCGGGATCGGGCACGCTGCTGGAGGATCCGCTCTTCGCCGCCCGCGTCGCCGAGCTGGAGAACGAGCTGCTCGCGCTGGAGCTCACCCTCATGCGCGTGGTCTCCAATTCCGCCGACGGCAAACCGAATCCGGCCTCCTCGGTCCTGAAGCTGCGCGGCTCCGAGCTACAGCAGGCCGCCACCGAACTGCTCCTGGACATCGCCGGCCCCGACGCCCTCCCCGTTCACGCCGACGACATCGCCTCTCCCGCTTGGGCGCAACGCACCGGCCCCGGCTATCTCAACTACCGCAAGACCACCATCTACGGAGGCTCCAGCGAGGTGCAGCGCACCATCATCGCCTCCACCATCCTCGGATTGTGAGCCGCCGCCATGGATTTCGATCTCACCGATGAACAGCTCATGCTCCGCGACACGGTCCGGGACCTGCTGGCGCGGACCTACGATCCGGAGAACCGCCTGAAAATCCTCGACAGCGAGCTGGGCTGGAGCCGCGACGTCTGGGGCCGGCTGGCCGACCTGGGCGTCCTGGCGCTGCCCTTCGCCGAAGAAGACGGCGGCGTGGGCGCGGGCCCCGTGGAGACGATGGTCGTCCTCGAAGAGGCAGGCCGCCGTCTGGCCCCCGAACCGATTCTCGACGCCGTCTACGTCCCCGGCACCTTGATCGCCGAGGCCGGCGCCCCCGCTCAACGCCGGCGCATCCTCCCCGATGTCCTCTCCGGAGCCAAACTCCTGGCCTTCGCCCATGAAGAGCCCGGAACCCCCTGGCCCGCAACCGAACTCACCACTTCCGCCGCTCCGAACGGCGACGGCTACACCCTGACCGGTCTCAAGAACCCGGTTCCGCACGGCGACTGCGCCGACGATCTCGTGGTCAGCGCCGAGCTCCCCGACGGCAGCACCGGTCTCTTCGTGATCGCCGCCGACGCCGCGGGCGTCACCCGTAAGCCCTACCGCACCTTCGACGAACGTCGCGGCGCGCAGGTCGAGTTCACCGACGCCCCCGCGGAACTCCTCTCCGGCGGCGATGCCGACTCCGCCCTGGCGGCCGCCACCGCCGTGGCTCAGGCGTCCCTGTGCGCCGAATCCCTGGGCGCCATGGAGGAATCCCTTCGCTTGACCACCGAATACCTGAAGACCCGCAAACAGTTCGGCGTCACGCTGTCGAAATTTCAAACCCTCACCCAGCGCGCCGCCAACATGTACGTCTCCCTGGAGCTGGCCCGCAGTATGAGCTATTACGCCACCGCGGCCCTCGAGGGTGGCGCCCTCGACTCGGTGGCCGCCTCCCGGGCCCGCCTCCAGGTGGGCCGCTCCGCCCGCCACATCGGCCAGGAGGCAATTCAAATGCACGGCGGCATAGGGGCATAACCACCGAATACCCGGTCAGCCACTACGTGGCCCGCCTGACCGCCATCGCCCGCACCGCGGGCAGCGACCTGGACCACCTCCGAGTCCTCTCGGACCGAGTGCCCGACTACACGCTCGTCGAGTTCTGACCGCCGGGCCGGGGACTACTCCGGGCCGTCGTTGCCGCCGGGGGCAATGGGGCGCTCGGTGATCTCGACGGTGGGCGGGGTGGTCTCCGGGGCGGTGGTCGACGGGGGTTCCGTTGTGGGGCGGGGGGATTCGGCCGTCGTCTCCGGCGTAGTGGTGCGGGAGGGGAGGGGGCGGGTGGTGCGGGCGGTGGTGGTGCCGCTCGCGTCCGGGTCTTCCGGGGCGTCCGATTCCGTGGTGGAGGGGGGCGTGGTGCTGCGGCGGGGGAGGGGGCCGGAGGCCACGCGCCAGGTGGGGGAGGGTGGGATGACGACGGCCGGGGTGGTGGTGCCGGAGGCGCGGGAGATGCTGGGCGCGGCTTGCAGATCGGCGTTGAGCGGGGGCGGGGGGACGTAGGTGTCCTGGCCGCCGAGGCCGCAGGAACCTATGAGGATGAGGCCGAGCGACACTACGCCTACTGCGGCGGCCGCGCCCTTGACCGGGGCGGGTAGGCGGCGCAGCGGGAGGGCGCCGCGCTCGTCCGCGTCGGCGTTGCTGCCGTGCATTTGGTGGCACTCCTGATTCGTCTCGAGTGGGCTCACCCTAACGGAGGCGGTGACTCGGGGCCAGGCGGGCGGTCGGTCTGTTCGGCGGGAGCGGGGGCCGGACGAACGGGCTACGAAAATATCTCAAACAGCGATGATTCAGATATCGAATTAGTAAAATCAGCGTGTTGACCGCACGTGTCGTATGGACTTTTCGTTGCTGAGCCGTAATGTGTGTCCAAAGTTACACGTGAGACGCTCGAAATTTGCCGAAGGACGCGCCGCGGATTCGCGCGGATTCGGTGAGCGTCATCGAGGAGTGGATGATGGGTGCATTTTCGACATCTCCGCTGCGCGCGCCCGCGCGGACCGGGGAACCCGCGGCCGCACAGCCGTCGCGGTGGTCGGCAATACTGGCCCGTACCGTCGCGTGGCTCATCTTCCTAGGTGGGGTTACCGGCGCCGTCCTCGGGATCGCCGGCCTACATGTCGAAATCACCGTGGCGGGATTGATTCTCGCGTGCACCGCCGGGCTGGTATTGCTGAAGTTGCGTGCGGATCGAGCAACTGGTTAGCAAACAATTGCGGTGAATTGGCGGCATGGAGTCAATGCCGCCAAGAAATCACTCCGGCGTGCGAATAACCCATTCGAAAGCCTCGGCCTCGGAGCGACTGCCCTCGGCCGCGCGTGAGCGATTGGGTTCGCCGAGTTCATTCAGCAAATGCTCGGACATGCGCACCAGCGCGGCCAATTCCTGCGGTGTGAACCACCCTGGACGAGTGGCGAAGAGCAGATCCTCGCTGGAGGTGTTCCCGGACGCGCCGGGTGCGAACGGGCAGCCGCCCAGACCGCCGAGCGCACCGTCCACCACGCCCGCGCCCGCCGCAATGGCTGCCAGCGAGTTCGCGACGCCCATACCCCAGGTGTCGTGGCCGTGGAAGACGATGCGGTGTTCCGGTGTGCCCCAATGGCCTCCGGCGGCGACCGCGGACACCAGCGCGGCCACCTGACCGGGATGGGCCTGGCCGAGGGTATCGGCGAGCACGATATCGGCCGAGCCGTCCGCGCGCGGATCGCGCGCGATGGCCAGCACCCGCTCCGGATCCACCGGCCCGTCGAACGGGCAGGTGAAAGCCGTTGCCAGACAGAGCTGAATGCGTCCGCCCGCCTCCTGCGCGATGCGCACGGCCTCCGGCATGGCGGCCAGGCTGTCCTCGGTGGTGCGGCCGATATTGGCCTTGTTGTGGGCATCGGAGACCGAGAAGCAGTACTGGAAATTGCGCACGCCCGCCGCCGCGGCCTTCGCCACGTGCCGGGGCGTGGCCACCCACACCCAGCAGCGCCGCAGTTCCTCGGGGGTCAGCGCCGACACCAGCTCCAGGGTATTGGCCATGGGCGGCACCAGATCCGGCCGCGCCATGGACCCGATCTCCAGCTCCGGCACGCCCAGCCCCAGCAGTTCGCGCACCAGCTCCAGCTTGCGCTCGGTGGGCAGCACCTTGCCGGTGAGCTGCAGCCCGTCGCGCAGCGTCACATCGCGCAGGATGGCGGGCCCACCCGCCGCCCGGCCGCCACCCCTCACCGAATCGCTTCGCGATGCCCCGATCATCGGCCCTCCTCCAGCGCGTCGATCTCCTTGTCGGACATGCCGAGCAGATCCGACAGCACCTCGCGGGTGTGCTCGCCCAGATCCGGCCCGACATTGCGGATGGGCAGCGACTGCCCGCCGATGACCGGCACGATGCCGGTGAAGCCGACCTCCTTGGGCTCGGGCTCCCCGACGTCCACGCGGAAGGTCTGAATCATATTGCGCGCTTTGTACTGTTCATCGGCCACGATATCGGCGGCGGTGTAGATGGGACCGCAGGGGATGGCGGCCTCCTCGAGAATCTTCAGCGCCTCGTCGCGGGTGTGCCGCCGCGTCCACTCGGCGATCGAGGCATCGAGCCGATCGCGGTGGGTCCAACGGCCCCAATTGTCTTGCAGCTCCGGGTCGGCGGCCAGATCGGGCCGACCGATGACCTGCATGTAGCGCTGGAAAATGGCATCGCCGTTCCCGCCGATGATAATGCTGAACCCGTCACTGGTCGGGTACGCATTGCTGGGCGCGATGCCCTCCATTCGCCCGCCCACCCGCTCCCGATTGATGCCGTAGGCGAGATGGTCGGGGACCAGCGATTCCATGACCGACAGGATCGACTCATTGAGCGCGACATCGATAATGCGCTGCTCCAAGGGAACTCGCTCGACGCGTTCGCGCTGGAACAATGCCATCACGGTGCCGAAAGCGGCATAGATGCCCGCGATCGAGTCGCCGATGGAAACCCCGGTCCGCACCGGCGGCCGATCCGGATCGCCCACCAGTTCCCGCAGCCCGCCGACCGCCTCGGCGACCGCCGCGAACCCGGGCCGGCTCGCCAGCGGACCGGTCTGCCCGTAGGCGGAGATCCGGGTGATGACCAGATTCGGATTGGCCGCGTTCAGCACCTCGGGCCCGAGCCCCCACTTCTCCAGCATGCCGGGCCGGAAGTTCTCCAGCAGCACATCGCACTGCTCGAGCAGTTTCAGCACGATCCCGCGCCCGGCCTCGGTGCGCAGATCCAGCGTGATCGACTTCTTGTTCCGGTTCACGGTCCGGTACAGCATCGAGGTGTCCCCGCCGTAGAGCCGCCAATTCCGCAGCTCGTCACCGGTTTTCGGGCGTTCCACCTTGATGACTTCGGCCCCGAAGTCGCCGAGAATCCGCCCCGCGGTCGGCGCGGCCACGTAATTGCCCAACTCCAGCACCCGCACCCCGTCGAGCGGTCTGATCTCGTTGCTCACAAGGTTGAACGATAGCGGCCGATGCGACGGTCGAGAGGGTGTCCGCCGCACCGGCCCCGGACCCCCGGTCGCGATGCGCGCAAGAGCACCGCGGGCCGGGGGATGCCTCCATCATGCCGCGCGCGGCGCGACCTCCTCGATGATCGAGTAATGCTCGGCATTGCCGCTGATAACGGTGCTCTCGTCACCGTGCACGCCGACCGGCACATCGCCGGCCAGGGTGATGCGGGTCAGCCGCCGCGGCTGGCCGTCGTAGTCGTCGACGGCGTAGTGCTGGGTGGCGCGGTTGTCCCAGATGGCGACATCGCCCGGCTGCCAGTTCCAGCGGGTGGTGTTCTCCAGCTTGGTCACCCGGTACTGCAACAGCTGGAACAGGGTCTGCGATTCGGCGGTGGTGAGGCCGACGAAGTTCTTCACGAAATGCCCCAGCAGCAGTGCGCGTTCGCCGGTCACCGGATGCACGCGCACCACCGGATGCTCGGTTTCGTAGTAGCTGGACTCGAACTCCTCGCGGTACGCCTTGCCCTTGGCGTTCTCCGATACCGAGTCGGTGCGGTCGGCGGCGTAGTCGTAGGCATTGGTGTGGCGGGCGCGCAGGTTCTCCACCAGCACTTTCAACGGTGCGGGCAGGGCGTCGTAGGCGGCCACGGTGGACGCCCAGGTGGTGGACCCGCCATAGGACGGCAGATGCACCGCGCGCAGGATGGACGCCTTCGGGATCCGGTCCACGAAGGTGACATCGGTGTGCCAGCTATTGGCGCGCCCGTACTCCGAATCGATGGGCAGCGACTTCACGCCCTTGGAGGTGACGGTCGGATGCGGGGTGGTCGGCGTGCCGAGCAGCTGGGCGAACTCGTACTGCCCGTCCTCGGTCAGATGCTCCTGCCCGCGGAAGAAGATCACCTTGTGCTTGTGCAGGGCATCGCGGATGAGCGACACCGTCTCCGAGTCCAGGTCCCCGCTCAGCCGGACGCCGTCGATGCGGGCCCCGATCTTGCTGCCGAGCTGTACGACGGTGGCGGTGGCGTATTCGACGGACATGCATGGCCTTTCGCTCGAGCGTTTGCGTAGCCCGAGCACACCAGCAGACCCGCCGGTGAGACAGGTTTAGCGTCAGCCGGATCGAAAGCCGCTACCCGACCTGTTCGCGCAGGAAGGCCAGATCCTCGGCCACGCCGTCGGCCGGGGTCTCCAGCACGATGGGCGCGTCCACCGCCTTGCACACTTCCACCAGCAACTGCGGATCGATGGTGCCGTCGGCCAGATTGGCATGCCGGTCGGCGCCGGAATCGAACTCGTCGCGCGAGGAGTTCAGGTGCACCAGATCGATGCGGCCGGTAATGGCCTTGATCCGCTCCACCACCCCGAGCAGCTCCTCCCCGCCGGCCCAGGCATGGCAGGTGTCCAGGCAGAACCCGGCCCCGAAATCGCCGACCGCCTCCCAGAGCCGGGCGATATCGTCGAAATGCCGTGCCATGGCGTGATTGCCGCCCGCGGTGTTCTCGATGAGAATGGGCACCGCGAACCCGCCCTTGTCCTCCTGCCGCTGGAACAGCTTGCGCCAGTTCAGGATCCCCTCGACGATCTCCTCGTCGGAGCGCACGTGCCCGCCGTGCACCACCAGCCCGAACGCCCCCAGCTCGGCCGCGGCCTGCGCCTGCAGCGCCACCGCATTGCGCGAGGGCATGCGCAGCCGGTTGTTCAGGCTGGCCACATTGATCTGATAGGAGGAGTGCACCACCACGTCGATCGGGCTGGCCTTGATCTCCGCGGCCAGCGGATGCGGCTTGGGCTTCTCCCAGCTCTGCGGATCCACCACGAACATCTGGACGACATCGGCGCCGAGCTTCTCGCCGGCCCCGATGGGATCACTGTCGTTGCGTACGTGAGCTCCGATGCGCATGGCTGCCACCCTATCGCTGCCCTCCGACAAGAGACATGGGTCACGCTTCGTTTACACCAGGCCATGCGGTGTCCATTTACAAGAGATCGTTCAGTGTTGCGTAAGCGCGATGCGAATAGATAGGTGGGTAAAGAATCCGAACTCGGCCCGATCAGGGGGTGAATCGACTTGCTGGCCAACGGCACCGGCCGCCCCCGCGACGTGACCACGGCGGCGCACGCCCCCTGCTATGGTTCTGGTGTTTTCCGGATCGGCCCGAGCGCGATCACGCCGATCGTTTGCGGTATGTCACGCCCCGGTGGGTCCCGGTGCGCGATGTGGGAAGTGGGAGCAAGTCATGCTGTCCAACGGTGACGTTTTCGCCGGGTATGTCATCGAGCGGCAGCTGGGCCGCGGTGGTATGGGTTCGGTGTACCTGGCCAAACATCCACGCCTGCCCCGGATGACGGCGCTCAAACTGCTGAATCGGGAGATGGTCTTCGACAAGGAGATTCGCGCCCGCTTCGAACGCGAGGCGGATCTGGTCGCCCAGCTCGACCACCACAATATCGTCACCGTCTACGACCGCGGGCTCGAGGACGGGCAGCTGTGGATCTCCATGCAGTACATCGACGGCGTCGACGCCGCCAGCGTGAACCCGCAGAGCCTGCCGCCCGAACGCGCCGTGCAGATCATCGCCGAGACCGCCGACGCGCTGGACTACGCGCACCGCAACCAGGTGCTGCACCGCGACGTGAAACCGGCCAACATCATGCTGGCCCGCTCCACCGGCGGTAAGGGCGAACGCGTCTACCTCACCGACTTCGGCATTGCCCGGCTGCGCGACGAGAGCACCCATCTCACCCAGACCGGCACCTTCACCGCCACCCTGGCCTACGCCTCCCCGGAACAGCTGACCGGCTCCGCGCTGGACGGGCGCTCGGACCAGTACTCGCTGGCCTGCACCCTGTTCTGGCTGTTCACCGGGGCCGGGCCGTTCTCGGCCACCAATCCGGCCGCGGTCATCCAGGGCCATCTGCAGAATCCGCCGCCGCCGCTGAGCAGCGCCCGCCCGGGCCTGCCGGTCGGACTGGACGCCGTGCTGGCCAAGGCCATGGCCAAGCGGCCGGAGGAGCGATTCGACAGCTGCAGCGATTTCGCCGCCGCGGCCCGGCGCGCGCTGGCCTCGCCCAGCTCGCCGGTGCTGCCGCTGGTGAATCCGCGCACCGCGCCGCCCATGCCGGTCATGGGGCACACCGCCGGGCCGAATCCGACGGTGGGGCAGCCCATGCCCGGGCCGTCCATGTCCGGTATGCCCGTCGGCCAGATGCCGACCGGTGGTCCCGTGCAGACCTCGGGGCCGCGGCATGCCGCGCCGAACGCGTATCAGACCGCGGTGAACACCGCCACGCCGCCGCCGCAACCGGTGGCCAATACCTACGCCGGGAATCCCACGAATCAGTACACGGCGCCGCCCGGCGCGTACTCGTTCAACACCCCGTCCGGTCCGCCGCCGTCCGGTCCGCCGGGAGCGCCGATGGGGCAGGGCTATCACCCCGGGCCGCAGGGCGGTAAATCCAATACCGGATTGATCATCGGCGCCATTCTCGGCGTGCTGGTGCTGGTCATCGTGGCCGTCGTGGTGGTGGTCGCCGCCGGCGGCGGCAGCGGCGGCGGAGGCGGCGGGACCACGACGGCGTCGCCGACCACCACCTCGGTCGCCAACAAGCCGGTCAGCGCGGACACCCTCATCACCGAATTCCCGCGCATGCTGCCGGCCTCCACCACCGGCGATGTCGGCTACAACAGCGCGACCTGCTGGACCGCCGACTACAGCAGCCCGCCGGACAAGTCCGAGGGCGAGCCCGACTTCGGGAACTGGGCCGTGCAGTGGCGCTGCTTCGGCGGCGGGGACAACGCGGATCCGTTCTACCGCTTCTACGCCTACGATTCGGCGGCCGATCTGCAGTCGGCGGTGAACGGCCTGACCGCCGACACCGAGTCCAATGACACCAATGGCGGCAAGACCTACACCAACTACCAGTTCACCGATCTGTCCCGGCCGCGCATGGTCACCGTCTTCACCGGTGACGGCGACCGCACCCAGTACCTCATGTACACCGACGGCGTGGTGGGCAGCATGGACGAGGTGCTGCGCTGGTGGCGGTCGGCGCCGCTGAACTGAGGTCCGGAGTTGCCACCGAACGAGGTATCGACACTGAACGAGGTATCGACCGGGGTCCGGTTTGCTGCGCAGCGGTGAGGTTTTCGCCGGTTACCGCATCGAGCGCGCACTCGGCCGCGGCGGCATGGGTGCGGTGTATCTGGCGCAGCACCCGCGCCTGCCGCGGCGCACCGCGCTCAAGCTGCTGAACCGGGAGCTGTTCGGGGACAAGGAGATCCGTTCCCGATTCGAACGCGAAGCCGACGTGGTCGCGCGGCTGGAGCATCCGCGCATCGTGCCGATCTACGATCGCGGCGTCGAGGACGATCAGCTATGGATCTCCATGCGCTACATCGACGGTCCCGATGCGGCCGAGCTCGACGCCGCGAATCTGCCGCCGCTGCAAGCCGTCCGGATCATTGCCGAGACCGCGCAGGCGCTGGACTACGCGCATCGCAAGGGCGTGCTGCACCGCGATGTGAAACCGGCGAACATCCTGCTGGAACACGATGACGGCGAGGATCGGGTCTTCCTGGCGGACTTCGGCATCGCCCGGCTGCTGGAGGAATCGGTCAAGCTCACCCGGACCGGATCCTTCACCGCGACACTGTCCTACGCGGCGCCGGAACAACTCTCGGATCTGCCGCTGGACCACCGCTGCGACCAGTACTCCCTGGCCTGCACGCTGTTCCGGCTGCTGACCGGCGCCGTGCCCTTCGCCGCCACCAATCCGGGCGCGGCCATCCGCGGGCACCTCTACGACCCGCCGCCGGCGGCGAGCGCCCTGCGCGCGGGGCTGCCGCCCGCCCTGGACGCCGTCCTGGCCCGGGCCATGGCGAAGCATCCGGCGGCGCGATTCGATTCGTGCACCGAGTTCGCGACGGCGGCGCGGCAGGCGCTGCTGGGCTCCGGCGGGCATCCGATCGCCGCGCAGCCCGTGCCGCCGACCGGGCAGCCCATCGTCGCGGCAAGTCCGTATGCGCCGACGGTCGGTTCGCAATCCGTGCCGAATGGAGCCTTTCCCAGTCCGAACGGACCGCATTTCGCGCCGAATGGAACCCAAGCCCCGCCGCGCCCGGCGGTGCCGCCGAAGCGCAAGTCGCGGACGCGCGGGTGCCTGCTGGTGATCGTGGCCGTCGTATTCCTGCCGATTCTCGCGCTGGCCGGCTGCCTCGCGCTGATCGACCGGACGTCCGGGAACAACTCGCCGACGGTGACCGTGCCCGAGACTCCGCCCGCGGAGACAACAGAGCCCTCGATCGCGCCGCCGCCCACCACCGATGCGAGCCCGGCGGCCGGGCCGACCGCACAGCAGGGCGCGGATGCGCTGACGCTGACCACCCTCTTCCCGGACATGCTGCCGCCCGATCCGGATCCGGCGCTGAGCTTCAATTCCGGGTCCGGGTATCAGAACGCCGGGTGCTCGACCTACGGCCAGGATCAGCCGCCGCCCTCGACCGGCGACGACGATCCGGGGCTGGGGAACTGGCGCACGGTGTGGAGCTGCTTCGGCGCCAACAGCAAGGCGGCCTATCGGTTCCTGCTCTACCCGTCGGCCGCCGACGCGCAGGCGGCGCTGGCCGCGCTACCGGCGAACACCTCGTCCACCGTCACGATCGATGGGCACACCTACACGAACTACCTGATCAGCGGCAGTGCGGAGGATCGGCCGCGCATGGTGACGGCCTTCGAGGGTACGGGCCGCGACGTGATTCTCATGTACAGCGCCGGCTACCTCGCCACCGAAGCCGAGTTCCTGCACTGGTGGAACAACGCCCCGGTCGGCTGAACCCACCCGATCTCGCGCTACCTGTCATCCGCGGTCATCGCGCGGCGGCACCGGCCGCCGCGCGATCACTCTTTGTGTGGACTCTATGAGGGTGCATGGATCCGGGACATCCCGGATGGCGCGGGTCCCCCATCCTCGACACACTGGACATCATGACTTCGAACGTCTCGGACTCCGTCACCCTCGACAAGGGCACGGCCGAGGTCGCCGCGCGGGCGACCGAACTGATGAAGACCTACGGATCGGGCGATACCCGGGTCCAGGCCTTGGCAGGGGTGACAGCCGAGTTCGTGAGGGGCGAGTTCACCGCCATCATGGGCCCGTCGGGCTCCGGGAAGTCGACGCTCATGCACTGCCTGGCCGGGCTGGACGCGGCCACCTCCGGCACCGTGCACATCGGCGACACCGATCTCACCAAGCTCTCCGACAAGCAGATGACCAAGCTGCGGCGCGACCGCATCGGGTTCGTGTTCCAGGCGTTCAATCTGGTGCCCACGCTGACCGCGCTGGAGAACATCACGCTGCCGCTGGATATCGCGGGCCGCAAGGCCGATGAGGAGTGGCTGTCCACGGTGATCAAGCGGCTCGGACTGGGCGACCGGCTCACCCACACCCCGAGTGAGCTCTCCGGCGGCCAGCAGCAGCGCGTCGCCTGCGCGCGGGCGCTGGCCGGCAAGCCGGACATCATCTTCGGTGACGAGCCGACCGGCAATCTGGATTCGCACTCCTCCGGCGAGGTGCTCAATATCCTGCGCGCCGCCGTCGACGAGTTCGGGCAGACCGTGGTGATCGTGACGCACGATCCGAGGGCGGCCTCCTACGCCGATCGCGTGGTGTTCCTGGCCGACGGCCGGATTGTCGACGAGTTGCGTTCGCCCACCGCCGAATCCGTGCTCGACAAGATGAAGTCGCTGGAGACCGTCTGATGTCCGGTAAACCGATGCGCAAGGTGGTCTTGCGCAATCTCGCCGCGCACAAGGTGCGACTGGCGCTCACCCTGCTCTCGGTGGTGCTCGGAACCGCCTTCATCGCAGGATCTTTCGTCTTCACCGATACGCTGCAGCGCACCTTCGACGGCATCTTCGCCAATCAGGCCCAGGGCGTCGACGTGCGGGTGCAGCCGAAAGAGCGCCAGTCCCTGGGCGTTCCGAACTCCGATGTGGAGAAGATCGCGGCCATGGACGGCGTGCGGGCGGTCGCGCCCAGCGTGACCGGGCCCATTGTGCTGCTCGAGGACGGCAAGGCGGTGCAGACGGGCGGGGCGCCCAGCTTCGGCGTCTCGTATCTGCCGCCGGACAAGGCGATCGCCGAACCCGACAAGTTCATCGAGGGCGTGCCGCCCGGCAAGGCCGGTGAGGTCGCCATCAACCAGGGCGGCGCGGACCGGGCCGGGCTGCACGTCGGCGACACCACCAAGGTGCTGATCCCGTCCAAGGGCAATATCGACGTCACCATCTCCGGCATCTACGAACTGCCCGGCAATACCGGCGGATTCATCAATGTGCTGTTCGACGACACCCAGGCGCGGCAGCTGTTCACCGACGGGTCGCATGTCGCCTATGTCGATATCGCCGCGAAACCCGGTGTGGAGCCGGACGCACTGCGCGACGAGATCGCCAAGGCGGTACCGGGATTCAAGGTGCAGAACGGCGACCAGGTGCGCGAGGACATGAAGAAGCAGGTGGGTGATGCGCTCAAGTTCATCAACTATTTCCTGCTCGCCTTCGGCTCCATCGCGCTGATCGTCGGCACCTTCATCATCTACAACACCTTCTCCATGCTGGTCGCGCAGCGGCTGCGGGAACTGGCGCTGCTGCGGGCCGTCGGCGCGAGCCGCGGGCAGGTGGGCGCATCGGTGGTGGCCGAGGCGACCGTGATCGGAATCATCGGCAGCGCACTGGGACTCGTGGCCGGCGTCGGCCTGGCCTTCGGGCTCTCGGCGCTGCTCAACGCCTTCGATCTCGGGCTGCCCACCGGATCCATGTCGGTGCAGCCGCGCACCATTGTGGTGGGCATGCTGGTCGGCGTGCTGGTGACCGTGATCAGCGCCTACGCTCCCGCGCGGCGGGCGGCGACCATTCCGCCGGTGGAGGCCATGCGCTCCGAACTCGGATCGCACGGGGAATCGCTGTGGCTGCGCACCATTGCCGGTGCGGTGCTGGCCGTCGCGGGCGTGGTGCTGGTGGTGCTGGGGGCGCGCAATACCGGCGGCAATGCCGCGCTCACCGTCGGAATCGGCGCGCTGGCACTGATTTTCGCGGTGCTGTTCGCCTCCCCGGCCTTGTCGCGGCCGATTCTCGGCGCGCTCGGCTGGCTCACCAGGCCGTTCGGGCCGGTCGGGCGGATGGCGCGCAACAATGCCCACCGCAATCCGCGCCGCACCGCCGCAACGGCTTTCGCGCTCACGCTCGGGCTCATGCTGGTGTCGGCCATCGGCATGCTCGGCGCATCCGCCAAGGCCAGCGTCGGGGAACTCGTGGACAAGGGCGTGAAGGCCGACTACATCCTGGCCGGGCCGCCCAACAGCTTCATCGGCGTGCCGCTGGCGGCGGGGCCCGCGGTCGAGGGCATCGAGGGCGTGCGGGATGTGGTGCCGCTGCACGCGGTGGCGCTGAAGGTCGGTGACGATCAGGTGTTCGGCACCGTGCCGGAGGGGCCGCTGGATCAGGTGCTCAGCTACGACATCCTGCAGGGCAGCGATCAGCTCGGCGACAACGGCATCATGGTGTCGGAAACCGTTGCGGGCGAGCGGAACTGGAAGGTCGGCCAAACCGTCGAGGTGACCAGCCTGGACAATAAGAAGTACCAGGTCACCGTGAACGGCGTCTACAAGGACACCCAGCTGCTGGGGCCGCTGGTCGCGCCCATGGCGCTGTACAACCAGGTGATGCCGGTCAATTTCCGCACCAACTTCCTGGTGCTGATCACCGCGCAGTCCGGTGCGGATCTGTCCGCCATGCGCACCGATCTGGAAAAGGCCATGGAGCCCTATGCGATCGTGCAGGTGCAGGATCGGGAGGACTTCAAGGGCGCGCAGGGCCAGCAGATCAACACCATGCTCGCCATCCTCTACGGATTGCTGGCGCTGGCGGTGGTGATCGCCATTCTCGGCATCGTCAATACCCTGGCGCTGTCGGTGGTGGAACGCCGCCGGGAGATCGGCATGCTGCGCGCGGTGGGCATGCAGCGGCCGCAGGTGCGGCGCACCATCTACCTGGAGTCCATGCTCATCGCCATCTTCGGCGCGGTCATCGGCGTGGTGCTGGGCCTGGGGCTGGGCGTCGGATTCCTGCGCACGCTACGGGATCTGGGGCTGGAGCAGATCACGGTGCCGTGGGGCCAGATCGTGCTCATGCTCGTCTGCTCCGGCATCGTGGGCGTGCTCGCCGCGCTCTGGCCGGCGGTGCGCGCCGCGCGGACGCCCCCGCTGGCGGCCATCGCCGATCTCTGATCGCCAGGTGGCGGCCGATCTGTAATCGACTGCCGCACACACGGAAACGGCCGGCCGGTCACCACCTGGGTGACCGGCCGGCCGTCGTTTGAGGTTCGCCGTCAGCGGGCCAGGATGACCGCGCCCGCGATGATCAGGATGATGATCACCGCGGTGACACCGGCGATGATCAATCCGACGGGCGCCGAACTCTGCTGCGGTTGTGGCTGTGGACGGTACGCCGGCGGCGGCGTCGGCCGATTCGTGTACGCCGGGGTCGGGTAGCCCGGACCCGAATTCGGTGGCGGCGCTTTGTACACCGGTCCGGGACCGGGCGGCGGCGTCGAATAGGACGGCACCGGTGACGGATTGGGATAACCCGGCCCGGTCCCCGGCACCGGGCGCGGTGCGGATTGCGCGGGCGGCACCACCGGTTGCGGTCGTGCGGGTGTCGGCGGCCGGGGCGGTGCGAGCGGCTGCTGCACGATGGGCTGCGGCCGCACCGGCGTCGGCGGGCGCGGGGGAGCGGCCGGCGCCGACAGTACCCGTTCCACCGCCGCCGCGAATTCCGTGCACGACCGGAACCGATCCTGCGGCCGCTTGGACAGCGCCCGCGACAGCACCCCGTCGATCGCCCGCGGCAGATTCGGCCGCTTGGTGGTGGCCGGTGGCGGCGGCTGCTGCAGATGCCCGCGGATCACCGCCGCCGGGCTGGTCCCCTCGAACGGCACCACCCCCGTGAGCAATTGGAAGGTGGTGCACGCCAGCGCGTACTGATCCGACCGCCCGTCAATGGTCGCCCCGGTCAACTGCTCGGGCGAGGCATACGCCAGCGTCGCGGTCACCGTCCCCGTCTGCGTGAGATGCCCCGTATCGTCCCGCAACCGCGCGATCCCGAAGTCGGTGAGATACACCCGCTCCCCGCTGGCCCCCGCCGAGGACCGCGCCAGCAGAATGTTCGCCGGCTTCACATCCCGATGCAGCACCCCCCGCCCGTGCGCGTAATCCAGCGCCTTCGCCGTCTCCCCGATGATCTGCGCCGCCCGCATGGGCGGCAGCGTTCCCGGACTAACCGCCGAAGCATTCACCCCATCGATGTACTGCATGGAGATCCACAGCTGCTCCCCCTCCGACCCCCGGTCGTACACCGTGACGATATTCGGGTGATCGAGCTGCGCGACGAGATCGGCCTCCCGAACGAACCGTGCCCGAATCTCCTCATCGGAGAACATCTCCTGATTCAGCAACTTCAACGCGGTCTTCCGCGGCAGCCGTGGATGCCGAGCCAGATACACCGACCCCATACCGCCGCGACCGAGCTCGCGTTCGATGACGTAACCGGCGAACACATCACCAGGGTGCAAAGCCGAGCCCCCGTTTCCACGAGACAGATCCGCTCGCAGCGTATCAGCGTCGGCCGGGGCAGTTTTCCGGTCCGAGGCGGAGGTCTGCGGGTGACCGCGCGCCGACCTGCGGTTTCGGTATCGATGAGCCCATCGGCTAGGTGGCCTGACCGGCGTTGGCGTGGGCCCAGGCGGTGATGTCGCCCTTGTCGAGGGCTACGGCCAGGAGGTCGGGGAAGCGGTCGGGGGTGCAGGCGAAGGCGGGGACGCCGAGGGCGTTGAGGGCGGCGGCGTTGTCGCGGTCGTAGGCGGGGGCGCCTTCGTCGGAGAGGGCCAGGAGGACCACCACTTGGACGCCGGATTCTTTCAGGGTGCGGATGCGGCGGAGCATTTCGGCTCGGACGCCGCCTTCGTAGAGGTCGGAGATGAGGACGAAGAGGGTGTCCGCGGGGCGGGTGATCAGCGACTGGGAGTAGGCGATGGCTCGGTTGATGTCGGTGCCGCCGCCCAGTTGGGTGCCGAAGAGGACGTCCACCGGGTCGGAGAGTTTGTCGGTGAGGTCGACCACCGCGGTGTCGAAGACGATCAGGGATGTTTTCAGGGAGCGCATGGTGGCCAGGACGGCGCCGAAGACGGAGGCGTAGACGACGCTGGCGGCCATGGAGCCGGATTGGTCAATGGCGAGGACCACGTCGCGGCGGACGGCCTGGGCTTTGCGGCCGTAGCCGACCAGGCGTTCGGGGACGACGGTTTTGTGGTCGGGGAGGTAGTTGGCCAGGTTCTTGCGGATCGTGGTGTTCCAGTCGATGTCTCGCAGTTTGGGGCGGGAGACCTTTGCCGCGCGATTCAAGGCGCCGCCGACGGCGGCCACGGTTCGGGAGGCGAGGCGGCGTTCGATTTCGCGGACCACTTTCTCCACGACCGTGCGGGCGGTGGCCTTGGTGGTTTCGGGCATCACCCGGTTGAGGCTGAGCAGGGTGCCGACCAGGTGGACGTCGGGTTCGACGGCTTCCAGGAGTTCCGGCTCCAGGAGCAGTTCGGTGAGGTTGAGGCGGTCGACGGCGTCGCGCTGCATCACCTCGACCACGGTGGAGGGAAAGTAGCGGCGGATATCGCCGAGCCAGCGGGCGACCTGGGGTGCGGAGCCGCCCAGGCCGCCGGAGCGGCGGCCGCCGGACGAACCCTGGCCGTCGGAGTCGTAGAGGGCGCCCAGCGCGCGGTCCATGGCCACATCATCGGCGGCTCCGAGTCCACCCAGTCCGGATTCGGCGGCGCCGCCCAAGACCAGTCGCCAGCGGCGCGCCTGCGCCTCGTCGATCTCGGTCATGCCATTCCTCCCGAATTTCCCGCGCGCTCGCCGCGCTGAATCCACGCCGCTCCGGCACGGGCGGTGTCGTGTGCATTGCTATGAGCGGACGCGAGCATCAGGCCACGCCCAGGATCTCGGCGGCCGCGCGCAGGGCGATCTCACCGCGGATGGCGTCGTAATCGCTGGTTGCCGTCGAGCCGGATTGCCTTGGCGCGCCATGGCGTACGGCTTGGCCGATGGCCTGGCGCTCACCGGAGTCGAAGGCTCCGAAGGTGCGGCGCAGCAGCGGGAGGGTGGTGACGAACTGGTCTTCGGCCAGGCCGCGCAGCCAGGTGTCGATGAGGGACAGCAGGTTCCGGTCGTGGACCAGGAGCAGGCCGCGGCCACCGAGGAAGCCGTCGATCCAGGCGGCCTTGTCGGCGGCGGTGCGGCCCACCGAGAGGGCGGCCGAGAGCCGGCGGGCGGATTCGGCCGCATCGATGCGTTCGGCATCGCAGAGCAGGCGGACGGCGCGGCCGGATAGGCCGCCGTGCACATCGTCACGATCGGCCAGGCCCTGCAGGGCGGATAGCCAAGTGGTGGTGGCCCATTCGTCGTTGCGGGCCGACAGCGCCAGGTGGACGGCGTCGATCAGGGCGCGGAGCGCGGCGGCCGCATCGCCGTCGAGGCCGGTGACCGCACCCGGCAGGCCCGCGCAACCGCGGACCAGCAGGCTGTCGGCGACCCGGGTGAGCGCCGCGGTGTCGGTGCCGCGCACATCGCCGTAGCGGAGGGTGCGCAGCACCCCGGGGAGCGCCGCCAGCAGGTGGGTGACGTCGTGATCCAGGGCCGCAACGGATTCCAGGCGGGTGAGGAGACCGTCGGTCGCGCCGCCCAGATCGGCGAGCAGGGCCGCTTCCAGCGCTCCGGCGACCTGACCCACCGTGGCGTCGGGCGCGGAGACCAGATCGAGGATCTTGGCCTCGGCGGCGGTCTGCAGGGTGGTGCCCCAGCGCGCCGCCTCCACCACGGCGACCGCGAGCTCCGGACGCCATTGCAGCGTCCAGGTCTCCCGGAAGGTGCCGGTATTGCGCACCTGGCTGTCGGTGAGCCGCCCCCAGTCGATGCCGAGCAGCCGGAGCCGGTGCAGCAGCCGGGATCTCGCCACACCGCCGTCGGTGCGCAGATCCAGGTCGAGCTGCTTCTCCAGGGCCTGTTGTTTGAGCCGCAGCGTCTTGATCTGCGCGCGCAGATCCGCTTCCAGCGGCACGGTCGGCGTGCCGTCGGGCACCGCGCCCATGGCCTCGCCCACCACGAGTTCGGTGCTGACCAGCCGCAGCATGGTCTCGTCACCGTCGCACAGCACCGCCCGCGTCGCCTCGGTCACCTCGGACAGGCCCGCCAGCGGACGCTCGCGCAGGGTGGCGAGCGTGTCGGCGAGCCGGACCGATTCGATGATGTGCGCACTCGACACCGGCAGATCGTGCGCCCGCAGCACCCCGGCCACCCTGGTGAGCCAGCGGGCTATGGGCTGCTCGGTCACGGTGAACAGGTGGTGATACCAGCCCGGTGAGGTGATCCCCGCCCCGTAACCGGAGGCGCTGGACAGCCGGGAATGCGTCCACGGCACCCAGGTCACGGTGGCCTTGCCCGTGGGCAGCCCCTTCAGGATCCGGGCGTCCGCCGCCGCCGGCCCGAGCGCGCCCGACAGCGCCGGGCCGTGCCAGGCGCCGCACACCACGGCGAGCCGTTGTACGCCGTCCTTCACCGTCTTCCGCATGACCTGCCGCATGTACGCCTCACGCCGCAGCGTGTGCGCATCGATGTCGGCGGTCTCGCGCAGCGCGGTCATGGCCTCGTTGACGGCATCGAAGATATCGGCGTCGGAGGCGGATTCGACAATGGCGTCCCACCAGCGCTCGGCATCGTCGTAACCGCCGGCCGCGGCCAGCTCGGCCAGCGGATCGGAGCCGTCGCCGGGCTCGCTGTCCAGGGCGAGGGTCACCGCCGCCGGCAGATCGAAAAACCGTGCGGGCACAGCGTTCTCCGCCGCATAGCGCAGCGCCTGCCATTCGGGCGAGAACATGGCGAAGGGCCACATGGCGGCCTTCGCGGGCTGATCCGGCTGATAGCCGAGCAGCGCGACCGGCGGCTCCATCCCATCGGCGGCGACGTAATCGATGAGCGGATCCGCATCGGCCGGACCTTCGATGAGAATCGCATCGGGACCGAACTTTTCCAGCGCCAGGCGCAGCGAGCGCGCCGAGCCCGGCCCGTGGTGGCGAATCCCGAAGATCCGGGTCTCCGCCCCCGCGGTCGTGTGCGCAGAGCGCCCACCCGTCGCCCGGCCGCCACCCCTCATGGAATCGCTTCGCGATGCTGCGTTCATCCGTTCACCTCACGGCAGGCCCGGTAGAAATCGGCCCACTCCGAACGCTGGCGGACAACGGCTTCCAGGTATTCGGTCCACACCACCGAATCCGCCACCGGATCCTTGATGACCGCGCCCAGCACCGCACCGGCGATATCGGAGGCGCGCAGCACACCGTCCCCGAAATGCGCCGCCAGGGCGAGACCATTGGTGATCACCGAGATGGCCTCGGCCGTGGACAGCGTCCCGGACGGCGACTTCAGCTTGGTGCGGCCGTCCTCGGTCATGCCGGAGCGCAACTCGCGGAAGACCCGCACCACGCGCCGCACCTCCTCGGCGGCCGCGGGCACGGCGGGCAATTCCAGTGCGGCGCCGAGCTGTTCGACGCGGCGGGTGACAATGGCGACCTCTTCGTCCTCACCGGCGGGCAGCGGCAGCACCACGGTATTGAAGCGCCGCCGCAGCGCGGAGGAGAGCTCGTTCACGCCGCGGTCGCGATCATTGGCGGTGGCAATGAGATTGAATCCCTTGGCCGCCTGCACTTCCGTGCCGAGCTCCGGCACCGGCAGCGTCTTCTCCGACAACACCGTGATGAGCGCGTCCTGCACATCCGACGGAATGCGGGTGAGCTCCTCCAGCCGGGCGATGGACCCGGCCCGCATGGCCGTCATGATCGGCGAGGGCACCAGCGCCGCCTCGCTCGGCCCCTCGGCCAGCAGGCGGGCATAGTTCCAGCCGTAGCGGATGGCTTCCTCCGCGGTCCCCGACGTGCCCTGCACCAGCAGGGTGGACCTCCCGGCCACCGCGGCCGCGAGATGTTCGGACACCCAGGTTTTGGCGGTGCCCGGCACACCGATGAGCAGCAGCGCCCGATCGGTGGCGAGGGTGGCGACCGCGACCTCCATGAGCCGGCGCGGTCCCACATACTTGGGGCTGATCACGGTGCCGTCGGCGAGCGTGCCGCCCAGCAGATAGGTGACCACCGCCCACGGCGACAGCTTCCAGGACGGCGGGCGCGGGCGGTCATCGGCCGCCGCCAGCGCGGCCAGCTCATCGGCGAAGGCTTGTTCGGCATGCGGGCGCAGCAGGGCGTCCCGCTCCTGAGTGATGGTCACGTCAACTCCTCGAGCATCGTCTTGCGGTGAATAAGGTCGTGGGCGAGCTGGTCGAAGGCCTGCTCCCAGTAGGGTTCTCCGCATTTGCGGGCGACTGCGGCCACCATGTCCGCCACGGTCACCGGGAAATGGGCCGAGGCCGCGCGGAAGAGGGTGCGATACGAACCCGGCACCAGGCTCGGCGCGCCCGGCCGATCGGCGGACAGCTGCGCACGCTCCAGCAGCAGTCGCAGCACATGCTCGGCCATGGCGTTCGGCCACGGATGCGGCATCGCGCGCAGCAGGGATTCGATCTCGGCGAGCCAGCTGGAGTCCAGCCGGCGCAGATGCCGCACCTGATCCTCCTCGGGTTGCAGGGCGAACAGCTCGCGCAGCTTCTCACTGTCCACCTCACCCGCCTCCGGCGTTCCGAAGGTGCCGAACAGTGCCGCGGCCCACTGCGAATTCCGCTGGGCGAGTGCGGCATCGGCCCACCCGGAGAACATGGGTCCGCGCACGCTCTCGGCCATCGGCGCCCGCACCGCCTGTTGCGGCGGTCCGAGCACCCGCTCCCAGTGTCGCAGCGGCGTCCCCGCCACCACCCGATGCAGCCATTCGGCGGCCAGATCCGGTGCGCCATCGGCTCGATAGGCGGTGTACCCGAAGGCATCCCCGATCCCATCGCGCCGGGCGGCGTCATCGAGCACCCCCGGCCCGGTGGTGGTCAACTGCGGCTGCCGCAGCCGCTGCCCGAAACTCAGCCAGGCGGCGGCCCGCGCGGTCATCCGCCGCGCGAAGGCCGAATCCGGCAGTCTGCCCAGCAGATCCGCCGCCAGCCGCCGCACTTCGGCCCGCCGGTCGTCGAGCGCCTCCTCCAGCAGCCGCTCATCCTCCAGCGACAGCCCCTCGGCCAGCACCGCCAGCAATTCCATCTTCTGCGGCCCGGCCTCGGTCCCCCACGAACTGCTCAATGCCGCCCGCGCCGCCCCCGGATCCCGCTGTCGCAACTGCGCCAGCCACGCCCGCCGCTCCGCCGCCCGCCCGTGCGACCACACCGACTCGTCATCGGCCGCCGCCCGCACCAGCGTCCGCCACCCGGGATGCTGCCCGGCCAGCCACCGCCCCCGCGCCCCCGCCAGCCGCAGCAATGGCTCCCGGTGCGGTGCCAGCGCTTTGGCCCGCTCGAGCAAAAGACTGCTCATCGCCTCCGGAGCTCGGAAATCATGTCGCGCGGCCGCTGCGAACCACTCCTCCAGGAACGGCGAGTTGTCCTGCAGCAGCGCCGCCAGCCGATCGGCCGCGCCCTGCGGCAACAGCGGCCGTGCATCCTCGTCCGCAACGCTGTCCCGCTCCGCCGTCCCGGCCGGCACTCCGCCGCGCACGAAACAGTCCTGCAACGCAACGGATTCCAGCAGCATATCGGCCGGCTCGCCGCTCAATCGCGCCGCGGCCGCCGCGACCGGTGCGGCCGAGCCCTCGGGCTCACCGCCACGGCGAGCCGTCCCGACCAGAGCGGTGGAAACCAACTCCGCCCCCACGCCGTCGGCACCGGACTCGATCGGAACCCCACTCGGCATTCCTCGCGAATTGCCGTCCCCGACAACCACATCCACCACGGAGCCGGAGGCGAACGCCGCAATCGGCGCCATGCCGTCGGCCGTCCACTCACCGATCAACGTCACCGGATGCCCGCCCGACAGCCCCAACAGCCGCCACGGCTCACCATCCCCGATCGCAACCGGCAGTGACGTCCCATCGGATTCCACCACATGCCAACCCTTTTCACCGCGCACCGGCACGACATCCGCCAGCAGCACCGGCCAGCCGCGCAGAAAGGGATCGGCGCCGAGCGCCCGCGCATGCGACAACAGCGCGGCCGCAATGCTGCCCGGGCGGGCCGCGCCTGCGGGCGCGATTTCGTTCTGCCCGTTGTCTCGCGGGATCGACATGTCGAGATCGGGTGGGGCCGTATGGAATTCGAGTGATACGCAGGGCTCCGGATGGTGGTGCCGGGCGCCCCAGAGGGCGCGCAGGGGTGCGGCGGCGGGGTAGAAGTGCAGGTCGGCGTCGATCTGCTGGCCCGGGATCGGGGTGTCGGGAGGGAAGCTGGGGCTGCCGTAGTTGTGGTCGATGAGCAGGGCCCAGCGGGCGGTGGCGCGGCCGCGCAACCAGACTCGGCGGGTGTGCAACCCGTCCTCGGCGGAGGTGTGCTGGCCGAGGACCATCCAGTGGTCGCGGACGGGAGGCTCGGCGCGGACGGATTCCGCGGGGGTGGGATAGCCGATGTGGGTGCGGACGCTGGAGCGCAGGGCGGGGGAGAGGTCGGCCAGGCGGCGGTGCGCGGTGGCGAGCAGGTGCAGGCGAGCGTATTCGCGCAGCAGTTGCCGAGGCCAGTCGGAGCGGGTGCTGAGGCGGGGCAACCGGCGGAGGGTGAGGGCGATGCCGGGGGCCTGCGCGTCGACCATGCGGGCGGCCATGGATTCGAAGGCGTGGTGCGAGCGGTCGGCTTGGGCGAGGCCCGTGCGGATCTGGTCGGTGAGCCAGGTGTCGAGGTCGGCCAGACCGGCGGCGACGCGCGCCTGGCGCTGGTCGGTGGCGGCGGAGCCGGTGGCGCGTGGTGGTTTCGCCTCGGCCGCGGCCTTTTTCGCCTCTCGGGAGGCGCGTCCGGCCAGCCATTCCGCGGCGAAATCGGCGGGCGCGCCGGTGCTGGGGACCGCGCCCTCGGACCAGCGCTGCAGCAGGGACAGCGCGTGCTTGCACGGGAATTTGCGGCTCGGGCACGAGCATTTGTAGGCCGGGCCGGAAGTATCGATGATGGTTTGGTACGGCGTGCTGCCGCTGCCCTTGCACAGGCCCCACAGGGTGGTGTCGTGGTGGCCGGTGGCGGTCCACTTGCCGTGCAGTTTGCGAGCCGCGGTGAGCGAGGCGGCGTCGGGTGCGATCGCGGCGATCTGATCGGCGGTCCAGGCGGTGGTCATCGATCCCCCTTCCTTCGTTGCCCTGATTTCTATCGCACCGCACCGACAAGCCCCCGAATGTGAAACGCCTCCTCGCGATGTGAAAAGGCCAGCGCAAAACGCGAATTCGATCTTCCGGAAACGCCCGCCCGGGTTACCGTTGAGCAAGGCCCGGACATCGTCAGATCGAAGGAGCTTTCATGAGTCCCTGGACCGTCTTGAGTCTGTTGACCACCGGCTCCGCCATCGCTCTCAACGGCAGTGCCCTGCTGCTCAATATCCTGAGTCTGTTCACCCTGCTCGCCCCCTGATCCCACCCCGCACCCACGGTAGGGTGCCCGGTATGCCCCGCGTCGCGATCGAATACTGCACACAGTGCCGCTGGCTGCTGCGCGCGAGCTGGATGGCTCAGGAGTTGCTGTCCACCTTCGCCACCGACCTGTCGGAGGTGGCGCTGATCCCCGGCGAGGGCGGTGTCTTCCGCATTGCCGTCGACGGCGAACAGATCTGGGAACGCAAGGCGGACGGCGGTTTTCCCGATATCGCCGTCCTCAAACAACGCGTCCGCGACCGCGTGGCCCCCGGCCGCTCCCTCGGCCACGCCGACAAGTCCTCCGGCGGCCCGGCCGGGCCCGCCGCCAACTCCGACCCGGCCGACTGAGTCGTACGGCGCCGGCCGAGCCATGTGGGCGAGATCAGCCGCAGCACCCGCCGCCGCAGCACCCGCCGCCCGCGGGCGCGGACGGCATCGGCGCACCGCCCCCACCGCCACCGCTGACCACCCCGAAGGTGGTCAGCAGCTTCACACTGTCCTCATGCCCCTGCGGGCAGGTCGCCGGATCCGACGCTTCCGCCATCGGCCGGCTCTTCTCGAAGGTGTCGCCGCAACTACGGCAGCGGTACGCATAACTCGGCACGCTCCCAGGCTAGATGACGCGCCGCTCACGCTGGCGCGGTCGGCGCCGATGCACTCGGTACCCTCGATTTACGGGGTACGAGGAGGTCGTTGTGAGCACTCGGTTCTTCGACACGATGACGCAGGAGGACACCGATCCGGTGGCGCGAACCGGATCCGGCGAGGTGAGAGGCCGTAGACAGGGTTCGGTGGCGGTGTGGCGCGGCATTCCCTATGCCGCCGATGCGGGCGGCGCGAACCGGTTCCGGCTGCCGCGGCCGCCGCAGCCCTGGGACGGGGTGCGCGATTGCGCCGAGTTCGGGGAGGTGGCGCCGCAGAGCGCCGGGTTCGTGCCGGTGGATTCCGGGCTGCGTATGGGGGAGGACTGTCTCTGGGTGAATGTGTGGGCCCCGGTCGAACCCGCCGAGGAACCGCGTCCGGTCATGGTGTGGATTCACGGCGGCGCGTTCTGCTTGGGCACCGCGGCGCAGGCCATCTACGACGGCAGGCGAATGGCGGAGACCGGCGGGGTCGTGGTGGTGGGGGTGAACTACCGCCTCGGCGCGCTCGGCTTTCTCGATCTGTCCTCGCTCGGCCCGGAGTTCGTGCCGAATCTGGGGCTGCACGATCAGCTCGCCGCCCTGGAGTGGGTGCGCGACAATATCGCGGCCTTCGGCGGGGACCCGGACAATGTGACCGTCTTCGGCGAATCCTCGGGGGCGGGCTGTGTGACGGCCCTGCTCACCTCACCGCGCGCCGCCGGGCTGTTCCATCGCGCCATTGCCCAATCCCCGCCCGCCACCACGGTTTTCGGGCCGGGCTATGCGGCGACCGTGGCCAAACGGTATCTGGAGATCCTGGAGCTGGCGCCGGAGCACGCCGCCGAACTGCTGGATATGCCGATCGAGCGGCTCATCACCGGTGCGGGCATCCTGCTCGACGAGGTGCCCACCCGGGAGCCGGGCCGGCTGGCCGCCGCGCCGGTGGTGGACGGCGACGTGCTGCCGTCCTATCCGAGTGAGCGCTTCCAGGAAGGGCTTTCGCATCGCGTGCCGTTGATCATCGGCACCAACAAGGACGAGGCCTCGCTGTTCCGGGTGTTCCGCTCGCCCATCATGCCGGTCACCCCGGACGCCGTGAACGCCATGCTGCGTGGCGTGGCCGCCGAGCATCCGGGCATGTCGCCGGAGCGCATTGCCGAAATCGCCTCCGCCTACGGCGATCTCAGCACCCCGCGCGGCGCCATGTCGATGTCCACCGATGCCGCGTTCCGCATGCCGGCGCACTGGGTCGCCAATGCGCACTCCCGGCACTCGCCGACCTGGATGTACCGCTTCGACCATGCCACGCCCATGCTGAAGGCGGCTCGCGTCGGGGCCGGTCACGCCACCGAATTGCCGTACGTCTTCGGCAATTTCGGCTCCTTCGACTACGATCCGACGTTCTGGCTGGGCGGTCGCAAAGCCGCCCAGGATATTTCGGGCCGCACCATGCGCCGCTGGACGGCCTTCGCCGGGTACGGGGTGCCCGCCGCGCTGGACGGCTCCAAGCACTGGCCGCCCTACACCGCGGACACCCGCACCACGCTGGTCATCGACGCCGTCGATCGCGTCGTGGACGATCCCGACCACGACCGCAATTCGGTGTGGGGCGACGAGGCCGTCGGCTTCTACTAGACCGCGGCGGGCGCGCGCCGCCCCAGCCGCACCGGCAGGTGCGCGTAGCCGTGCAGGTTGTGCAGCGGCCGGCGTTCCGGCGTGCCCGAGAGTTCCAGTCCGGGAAAGCGTTCGAACAACGACCGCAGCGCGTGCCCGCCCTCCATGCGGGCCAGGCTGGCGCCGAGGCAGGAGTGGACGCCACTCGAGAACGTCAGGTGCTCTCTGGCATTCGGCCGGGTGACATCGAACCGATTCGGCTCCTCGAAGACCTTCGGATCCCGATTGGCCCCGGCCAGCGCGAGCGCCACCGCACTGCCCTCGCGCAAGGTCGTGCCGTTCAACTCCACATCGCACAGCGCCACCCGGGCGGTGGTCTGCACCGGCGGATCGAACCGCAGGATCTCCTCCACGGCCTGCGGCCACAGCTCCGGTTCCGCCCGCAGCCGTGCGAGCTGCTCGGGATGCGAGAGCAGTTGCACCACACCATTGCCGATGAGGTTGACCGTGGTCTCGAACCCCGCGCCCATGAGCAGCGTCGCGGTCGCCTTCAGCTTGTGGTCCTCCAGATCGCCCGCGGTCACCAGGCTGGACAGGATGTCGTCCCCGGGCGCCCGCCGCAGCTGGGCGATATGCCGGTCCAGATAGGCGTCCGTCTCCGCGATGGCCCCGGCCGCCCGCTTCCAGACCCGCCAGGACAGACCGAGATCCAGCAGCGGCGTCACCCGTTCGCCCCAGCCCAGGAAGGTCTCGCGATCCCGCTCCGGGAAGCCGAGCATGCTCGAGATGATGGCGATCGGCACCTGCGCGGCGAAGGCCGGGACCAGATCGGCGGATCCATTGTCGGGCAGGGCTTCCAGCAGTTCCGCCGTCACCGACACCACGCGATCGCGCAATCGGCCGACGGCGCGCGGGGTGAACGCGGCCGAGACCGATTTGCGCAGCCGGGTGTGCTCGGGCGGATCCAGCAGCAGCATGGCCGGCGGTTCCACCGGACTGGCGGGCAGCACCGCCTTGCGCGCCAGCCGGATAACGGTGGCGGGCAGCGGCCACCGCTCCATGGTGTACACCCCGAATCGACTGTCGCGCAGAATGTTCCGGCTCAGCTCGTAATCGGTGGTGACCCACATGAGCGGGTTCGGCGCCAGCCGCCCGCGCTCGCGCAGCGCCTCCAGCTGCGGGTACGGATCGCGAAGTCCGTCGGCGCTGCCCATGAGCCGCGCGAACGGATCACCGCGACGGGCCTGCCAGCGCAATACCGCTCGCACCGACCCGTGTTCGAGCCCCCATCGGAGCCAATACCGCGGTGTCATGATCGCCCGCTCAGACCGTGGCCGCGGCGCGCTGACCCAGCCGCACCGGCATATGCGAATACCCGTGCAGGGTGAACAGCGGCCGCCGTCGCGGTGTGCCCGCCAGCGTCAGGTCGGGGAAGCGGTCGAATAGGGAGCGCAGGGCGTAGGTGGCTTCCATGCGCGCCAGGCTCGCGCCGAGGCAGATGTGAATTCCACTCGAAAACGCCAGGTGGTCTTTGGCGTTCGAGCGCGTGATATCGAAGTCGTTCGGATTGTCGAAGGCGTTGGGATCGCGGTTGGCGCCCGCCAGCGAGAGGATGACGGTGGCGCCCTGGCGCAGCTGCCGCCCGCCGAATTCCATATCGCACAAGGCGACTCGCCCCGTGGTCTGCACCGGTGAGTCGAAGCGCAGGACTTCTTCCACGGCGTTCGGCCACAGGTCCGGTTCCGCGCGCAACTTCGCCAATTGGTCCGGATGCGAAAGCAGTTGCACCACACCGTTGCCGATGAGGTTGACGGTCGTCTCGAACCCCGCGCCCATGAGCAGGCTGGCGGTGGCCTTCAGTTCCTGATCGTCGAGCTCGCCCGCGGTGACGAGGCTGCTGAGGATATCGTCGCCGGGCTCCCGGCGCAGGCGGGCGATATGGCTGTCGAGGTAGCCGTCCATGGTCTGCATCGACATCAGGGCAGTCCGCCAACTCCGCCAGGAAATGCCGAGATCGAGCAGCGGGCTCATGGCATCACCCCATTCCAGGAACTCCGCGCGCTTCTCGGCCGGGAAGCCGAGCATCTCGGCGATGATCGCGATGGGCACCTGGGAGGCGAAGGATGTCACCAGATCGGCGGAGCCGTTCGAGGGCAGCGCGTCGAGCAGTTCGGTGGTCACCGATTCCACCCGATCGCGCAGTCGCCCGATGGCGCGCGGGGTGAATGCCTTCGATACCGATTTGCGCAGTTTGGTGTGATCCGGCGGATTGACCATCAGCATGGACGGCGGCTCCACCGGATTGGCCGGCAGCGGCGCGCCCTGGATGAAGCGGCGCAGCGCGTCCGGCACCCCGACCGACTCGAAGGTGAACACGCCGAACCGGTTGTCACGCAGCATGGCCCGGCCCAGTTCGTAATCGGTGCTGACCCAGCTCAATGGGGAACGGACCATCCGGCCCTGGCCGCGCAGCTCTTCGATGATCGGGTACGGATTGTGCAATCCCACAGTGCTGGCGTGCAGTCGCGCGAACAAATCGCCGCGCCGGGCCTGTAGTCGCATGGCATAGCGTGCCGCCCCCTGCTCCGCCATCCATCGCATCCAGTATCGCGGGCTGACCATCGCTGACTCCCTCGTCGTCGGATGGTCTCCACGGTACGGAAATCCGTAGGGGTGGAAAACATCCCGGGGAGTGAGCGAATACTCCTACCGCGGTAGGACTCAGCTACGCCGTGCGGTCGGTCAGCTACGCTGTGCGGTCACCCGCTCCGCGCCGACGCGGCGCTCCTGGGCGGCCGCGTCCGGGTTGGCGACCTGCACCAATGACGCGCCCGCCGCCAATACGGCGATGAACCCGTCGATCAATTCCGCCGGGGTGTCCCACGAACTGCTGGACAGCACGCGATCACCGGCGGTGAAGCCCTGCCGCGCGGCCGATTTACGGGCCGCTTCCAGGGCTTCCGATACCGACATACCGTCCAGGGCGCAGCCGATCCCGCCCGGCCGGAACTGATCGCCGTGCACGCGCACCGAGGTCGCGTAATCGGTGATTCCGATCGGCAGATCGCGAACCGGCATGCCCATGGGATCCAGCGACAGCGCCGCGATCTCCGGAATATCCCCGGCCTCGTCGATGCGGTCCGCGGTGACCAGCGCCAGCTCGGCGTCCTGATCGGCGTGCAGCACCACCTCCGCCCCGGCCCACCAGCAGCCCAGCAGCACCGCCGCGGTCTGCCAGTGCGCGGGCAGCAGCACCGCCACCCGGCTGCCCGAGGACAGCCCGAACTCGTCGCGGATCATATTGGCGGTCTTGGCCGCCCAGTTGGCCAGCGTCAGCGCCGACAGTTCGATGCGCGCGCCGGTGGCGTCGTCGTAATAGGTGATGCGCGGGCCCGCCGGATCGCGGGCCAGGATGGGGTCGAGCACCGCTTCGGTGAGGGTCTCGTTCAGTTCACGCATTTGGGTCCGTTCTGCCCGGCATCGATGGGTGGAGCTGGCGGTACCGGCGTCATGGTGGAGCTGGTGAACATTCCCGTGCTCCCGCCCTCTGTCGCCGAACCCGGACCAGAGTAGTCACTCGCCAGCACCACCCGGACTGCCCCCTGCGGCAGCCCGGCCTCGGCGATCACCGGCAGCCCGCCCAGGGCCTGCGCCACCGCGCGCGCCTTCGGATCGCCGCCGCTGGCGGCCAGCACCCGGCTGCTCTGCACCGGGCCGCCGATCCAGTTGTCCACGGTGCCGGTGCGGAAACCCTTGGCGGCCAGCGCCTGTGCCGCCTGACCGGCCAGCCCGCCCACGCCGCTGGCGTTGTAGACGTCCGCGGTGACCGTGGCCGGATCGACGCCGCCGGTCTCCTCGTGCGAGTCCGCGTCCTCGCCGACCATCTTGGCGACGTATTTCTGCACCGCCGCCGGATCGACCCGCACCACCGATTCGCCGTCATCGGTCCAGCCGTTGAGATCCTTGACCGGAATGGTCTCGAACTTCACCTGCCCGCCGGACAGGTCTTGCAGCTGTTGCAGGAAGGCCAGCACATCCCAATTGTCGTCGAGCACCACGGTGCGGCCCACCGCGTCACTGAGTTCCTGCAGCCGGCCCGGGTTGGTGAGCGTCTTGGCGCTCAGCACCTGGTGCACCAGCTGCGCCATGTACACCTGCTGGCGCACGATGCGGTCCAGATCGCCGCGCGGCAGTTCGTGCCGCTGCCGCACGAAGCTCAAAGCCTGTGCGCCGTCCAGCCGTTGCCGTCCGGCCGGGAAGTCCGCGCCCGACATCGGTTCGTACACCGCGTTGTTCAGGCAGACCTCGACCCCGCCGACGGCATCGGTGAGCAGCACGAAACCGAGCAGCCCGACCTCCGCGTAGTGGTCGACGGTCAGGCCGGTGAGGTTGGCGACCGATTTGATCAGCGCCTGCCGCCCGGCCAGGGTGGACTCCTGATCGGCCTCCGCCGCCGCCACGCCCTTGTCGAGGAGTTTCTGCTGCTCGTTCAGCTTGGTGGCGCCGTACGCGGAGTTGATCTTGCCCATGCCCAGGCCCGGAATATCGACATACGAATCGCGGGGGATCGAGATGGCGGTCGCGGACTCGCCGTTGTTGGGCACCCGGATGAGCACGATGGTGTCGGTATTGAGCCCCACCTCGTCGCCCGCGTGCAGCATGGCCCGCTCCGCGTCGGTGAGCGGATTGCCGTGCGCGTCGGTGCGGCTGTCGATGCCCACCATGAGGATGTCGACCGCGCCGTCCTTGCCCCCGCCCAGACCCAGATCGCCGATCCGGTTGATGCTCGACACCAGCTGATCCACGCTGTGCCAGCCGAACCCGGTGGCCGCCAGTACCAGCACCGCGGCCAGCGCCGACAGCACCCGCGGCGGCGTCATCCGGAATGCCCGTGTGCGCGGCGACCTGGGTCGCCGCGACGGTAGCGGCGCGGATGCCATTGTGCTGTCCGGCAACCCCTGATCCTTTCCCGTATGCGGCCGACCGCACCCCGCGATCGAGGTGGCGCCGATGGAATGCCCCCTAGGGCAGGCTAGACGGGCGGTCGTTCATGTCGGTGTAGCCGGCGCTCCGTGAGTCGTGCGGAGCCCGCGCGGCCGGGCCCGCGCCCGCGGCATTCCCGCAGGTGGACCGGGAGTGCGCGGTAGCCTCCGGACATGCCAGACTGACCGCCGTGACTTCCGCCTCCGTGACACCGCTCACCGCGCGGCTCGTGGTGACGGGCGCGAGCGGACAGCTCGGCCGCGCCCTGCTCCGGCTCGCGCCCGGCGCCCGCGGCTATGGCCGCGGCGACCTCGATATCGTCGACGCCGATTCGGTGCGCCGGGTGCTGCGGCAGGGGGACGTGGTTCTCAACTGTGCCGCCTATACCGCTGTTGACCTGGCCGAATCGGAGGTGGACGCGGCCTTCGCGGGCAATGCCACCGGACCGGCGGTGCTGGCTTCCGCCTGCGCCGAGGCCGGTGCGCGGCTCATTCACCTGTCCACCGATTACGTGTTCCCGGGCACGTCCGACCGGCCTTACGAGCCCACCGATCCGACCGGTCCGTCCACTGTCTACGGCCGCTCCAAACTGGCGGGAGAGCAGGCGGTACTGGACCTTTCGCCCGATGCGCGCATCGTCCGCACCGCCTGGGTCTACACCGGGCGCGGCGCCGACTTCGTCGCCACCATGCGGCGGCTGGAACGCGAGCGCGAGACCGTCAGCGTGGTGAATGATCAGTTCGGATCGCCTACGTACGCACCGGATCTCGCGGCCGGTCTGCTCGAGCTTGCGGAGCGGTTGCTGGAACCGGACGAACAGGCCGGTATACCCCGAATCCTGCACGCCACCAACGCTGGACAAGCCAGTTGGTTCGATCTTGCTCGCGCGGTCTTCACCGGCCTCGGCGCCGACCCGGCGCGCGTACGCCCTTGCGGCACCGAGGATTTCCCCAGACCCGCACCGCGCCCGGCCTATTCGGTGCTCTCCGGCAGGTCCTGGGCCGCCGCCGGACTCGCCCCGCTGCGGGACTGGCACGCGGCACTGAACGACGCACTGCACGCCATCTCCGACTAGGCTGGGCGTCCGTGAGCCCCTCGGATTCTGCTGGACGGCCGACTATCGCCGTCGTCACGGTGACCTACTCGCCCGGTGAGCACCTGGAACACTTCATCAGCACGCTAGCCACCGCCACCAGCGAGAAGCCGCAGGTCATCCTGGCCGACAACGGTTCCACCGACGGTGTGCCGGAACTGGTCGCCGATGCCAACGCGCATGTGCGGCTGCTGCGCACCGGCGGCAATATCGGCTACGGCGGGGCCATCAACCGGGCGGTCGCCGAGATCGACCCGGAGATCGAGTTCATCGTCATCTCCAACCCGGACATCCGCTGGGGCACCGATTCGCTCGACGAGCTGCTCGCCGCCGCCCGCCGCTGGCCGCGCGCCGGCGCCCTGGGCCCGATGGTGCTGGAGCCGGACGGCAGCGTCTACCCGTCCGCGCGCTCGGTGCCCGGCCTGCTCGACGGCGCGGGCCACGCCATCCTCGGCACCGTCTGGCCGGGCAATCCGTGGACCCGCCGCTACCGCCAGGAGAACGAGCAGATCTCCGAGCGCACCGTCGGCTGGCTGTCGGGCTCCTGCCTGCTGGTGCGACGCGCCGCCTTCGACTCGATCGACGGCTTCGACTCCCGTTACTTCATGTATATGGAGGATGTGGACTTCGGCGACCGCATGGGCAAGGCCGGCTGGCACAATGTGTTCGTGCCGTCCGCGGAGGTCACGCACGCCAAGGGCCATGCCGCGGGTCGCCACCCGGAGACCATGCTGCCGGCGCACCACGCCAGCGCCTACCGTTTCCAGGCCGACCGGCATCCGCACTGGTGGCAGGCTCCGCTGCGGGTCGCGCTCAAGGCCGGACTTGCGATCCGCTGCAAGCTTGCGGTTCGATCTGCGCTGCGTGAGCGCGAGCGCACGAATACCTAAACCACCTGACAGGGGAGAAGATGGCGAGCAACGGCAATGATGCCGGGTCCACGGACGCGGTGATCCTGGTCGGGGGCCAGGGCACCCGGCTGCGTCCGCTGACTCTGTCCGCCCCCAAACCGATGCTGCCGACGGCCGGACTGCCGTTCCTGCAGCATCTGCTGGCGCGCATCGCCGCCGCCGGCATCAAACATGTCGTGCTCGGCACCTCCTACAAGGCGGAGGTGTTCGAGGACCACTTCGGCGACGGCTCCGAGCTGGGGCTCGAGATCGACTACGTCTTCGAGAGCGAACCGCTGGGCACCGGCGGCGGCATCCGCAATGTGCTGCCCAAGCTGCGCGCGGACACCGTCATGGTGTTCAACGGCGATGTGCTCGGCGGCACCGATCTGGGCGCGGTGCTCGACACCCACCACACCTCGAACGCCGATGTCACCCTGCACCTGGTCCGGGTGAGCGATCCGCGCGCCTTCGGCTGCGTGCCCACCGATGCCAACGGCCGGGTCACCGCATTCCTGGAGAAGACCCAGGACCCGCCGACCGACCAGATCAACGCCGGTTGCTATGTCTTCCGCCGCGAATACATCGAGAAGATCCCCTCGGGCCGCCCGGTCTCGGTGGAACGCGAGGTCTTCCCGGCGCTGCTGGCCGAGGGCGCGCACATCCAGGGCCATGTCGACACCTCCTACTGGCGCGATATGGGCACCCCCGAGGACTTCGTGCGCGGCTCCGCCGATCTGGTGCGCGGTATCGCCCCCTCGCCCGCGCTGCCCGGCCAGCGCGGGGAATCGCTGGTGCACAATGGCGCCGGCGTCGCCCCGGGCGCGCTGCTCATCGGCGGCACCGTGGTCGGCCGCGGCGCCGAGGTCGGCGCGGGCGCCCGCCTCGACGGCGCGGTGCTCTTCGACGGCGCGGTGGTGGAAGCCGGTGCGACCGTGGAGCGTTCGATCATCGGCTTCGGCGCCAAGATCGGCCCGCGCGCCCTGGTGCGCGATGCCGTGATCGGTGACGGAGCGGAGGTGGGGGCGCGTTGCGAACTACTACGCGGCGCACGGGTGTGGCCCGGGGTGAACATCCCGGACGGCGGCATCCGCTTCTCCACCGACGTGTAGAAACACCTGCCGCACAAAGCAATCGGCCGCTCGCACTGCGAGCGGCCGATTGCTTTCGATCGATTTGCGGTGGTCGGGCCGAATCAGGAAGCCCACTTCTCCGGGTTCAGGTGGTACTGCACCAGGGCCGTCGCATGACCATGACCCATGGCGTGCTCGGTCTTCAGGTGGTTGACCTGGTCCTTGTGGCCCGTCACGCCGCTCTCCCGCAGCACGGTGAACCACTCGTCGACGGTGCGGCCGTACTTCGCCTCGATGGAGGGGAAGTAGGAAGCGGGGCCGTGGGGCTTGGCGGTCGCCATGGGATGTCTCCTTCGTCCGTGCGTGTCGGAAGTGGAGACGGCCGACCCCGCCGGAATTCATCGCGTTGTGACAGGGATCACCGCGGGAACGGCGGCCGCGGCGGATGCCGCTGCGGGGGTGCGGCTTTCGCGCACATTCAATCTAGCATTGCTAACTGATGGAGCAACGCTAACTTGGATGTGGGTAGATTGTCTAGCGGTGCTAGAGTTTTTCTCGTGAACGCCAGCCAAGCCCGTAAGGAACGTGAACGCGCCGATCGGCACCAGCTCATCATCGACACCGCGCGCGAACTGGCCGAGACCCAGGGCTGGGACGCGGTGACGGTCCGCCGTCTCGCCGACCGGATCGAATACAGCCAGCCCGTGCTCTACAGCCACTTCGCCGGCAAGGACGCCATCGTGTCCGCGGTCGCCCTGCAGGGGGCCGCCGAACTGGCTGCCGCCACAAGGGAACTCCGGGAGGCGGCGGACAGTCCCGAGGCGGCGGTACGCGCCGTGTCCGAGGGATACCTGGCGTTCGCCCGCGACAGCGCGGCGCTCTACGACGCCATGTTCTTGCTCCGCACCGACCTGAAATTCGGGCCCGAGGCGCCGCAGCAGCTCAAGGACGCCTTCTTCGAACTGCTGCAGACCTTCGCGCCCTTCGCTCCGCCCCACGATGTGGAAACCTTCACCGAAGTGGTGTGGAGCGCCCTGCACGGCCTCGCCACCCTGGATCGAGGTGGCCGGTTGCGGCCGGACTTTCGTGCCCAGCGCCTGGATATTCTGCTCGCGGAGTGGACCCGCCGCGGCTGAGCCGGCGCGTGGTTCGTCACGGTGCGGCCGGCCGCCCGCCGATCCGGCCTAGGCTGTGATCATGGCTGATGCGGTCGTGGTCGGGTCGGGACCCAACGGGCTTGCGGCGGCGGTGATCCTGGCGCGCGCCGGGCTCGAGGTCGAGGTGCACGAGGCCGCCGACGCCCTCGGCGGCGGCTGCCGCACCGCCGAGGTCACCCTGCCCGGCTTCCGGCACGACCTGTGCGCGGGCGCGCATCCCATGGCCGTGGCCTCACCGTTCTTCCGGGCCTTCGACCTGGAGCTGCACGGCGTCGAACTGCTTGCGCCCCTGGTGTCCTACGCGCATCCCCTCGACGACGGTCATGCCGGGCTGGCCTGGCGCGACCTCGACCACACCGTGGACGGCCTGGGCCGCGACGGCGCGGCCTGGCGCGGCCTGTTCGGACCGCTGGTCCGCGACTGGGAAGGCGTGGTCGGTCTCGGCATGTCCGATCTGCGGCACCCGCCCCTCGACATCCCCACCGGCGTGCGTTTCGCCCGGCGCCTGGTCGAGCAATCGACTCCCTTGTGGAACCTGCGTTTTCGCGAGGAGACGGCCCGCGCCCTGCTGACCGGCGTCGCCGCCCACGCCATCCGCCCGCCCCGCGGTATTCCGGGCGCGGGCGTCGCCATGCTGCTCGGCACGCTCGCGCACGTGCGCGGCTGGCCCGTCCCGCGCGGCGGCAGCCAGGCCATCATCGACGCCCTCGCCGCCGACCTGCGCCGCCACGGCGGCAAGACGATCACCGGTCACCGCGTCGACTCCATCGACGAATTCGACGATGTCCGAACGGTTCTGCTGGATCTGGCCCCCGCCGAATTCCAGCGCATCGCCGCCGATCGCCTGCCGTCGGGTTATGCCGGACAGCTCGGCGGATTCCGCTACGGCGGCGCGGCCTGCAAGGTCGACTTCGCCCTCTCCGGCCCGGTCCCCTGGCGGGCCCTGGGCTGCGATCGCGCGGGCACCCTGCACCTGGTCGGCACCCGCGCCGAAGCCGTGGCCGCCGAAAAAGCCGTGGCCGCGGGCGCACACGCCGAGCGCCCCTTCGTGCTGGCCATCCAGCCCGGCGTGGTCGACCCCACCCGCGCGCCCGCGGGCAAGCACACCCTCTACACCTACGCCCACGTCCCCAACGGCTCCACCCGCGATCTCACCGCGGCCATCACCGCCCAGGTGGAACGCTTCGCCCCCGGCTTCCGCGATCTCGTGCTCGCCACCCATGTGCGCACCGCAGCCACCATGCCCGCCCACAACCCCAACTACATCGGCGGCGATATCTCGGCGGGCGCAATGACCTTCCGCCAGACGGTATTCCGCCCCGTCCCGCGCTGGAATCCCTACCGCACCCCGTTGCCGGGCGTCTACCTCTGCTCCTCCGCCACCTCCCCGGGCCCCGGCGTCCACGGCATGAACGGCCTCTACGCCGCCCGCCACGCCCTCCGCCACGAATTCGGCATCCGCACCAACCCGCTCGACCTGCTCCGCGCCATCCACTGACCGCGCGTCAGGCGTTCGCGCGGTACAGATCCGGTTCGATGTAGATGTCGCCGACCGTCGGGACCGCCTGGCGGACACGGGCTTCCGCCTCGTCGATGGCGGTCGCCACGGTGGCGATGTCCAGGCCCGGGGTGATGGCCACCTTGGCGGCGACCAGCAGGTCCTCGGGGGCCAGATACTGGGTCTTGAGGTAGATGACGCGATCGATGCGGGTGCCGTCGACCAGGTTCTCGCGAATGCGGCGGTCCTCGTCGGGGGTGGCGCCCTCGCCGATGAGGAGGCTCTTCATTTCCACGATGAGGACGATGGCGATGCAGAACAACAGGATTCCGATGGCCAGGGTGCCGATGCCGTCCCAGAGCGGATTGCCGGTCAGCATGGTCAGGCCGACGCCGGCGAAGGCGAAGACCAGGCCGATGAGGGCGCCGCTGTCCTCCAGGAGCACCACCGGCAGTTCCGGATTGCGGGTGGTGCGAATGAATTTCCACCAGCTGCCACGACCTTTGAGGGGTGCGGATTCGCGGCGGGCGGTGGCGAGACTGAAGGACTCCAGCAGCAGCGCGACCAGCAGGATGGCAATGCCGACGAGCGGAGAGCTCAGATGTTCCGGATTCCGGATCTTGGCGATGCCCTCGTCGATGGCGTACAGCCCGCCCATGGTGAAGATGACCAGCGCCACCACGAACGAGTAGAAGTAGCGATTGCGGCCGTACCCGAAGGGGTGCAGGCGATCCGGTTCCTGCTCGGCGCGCCGGCGGCCGACCAGCAGCAGACCCTGATTGGCGGTGTCGGCCAGCGAATGCATGGCCTCGGCCAGCATGGAGCCGGAACCGGTGATCACCGCGCCGATGAACTTCGCCACGGTGATACCGGCGTCCGCGGAGAACGCCGCCAGAATCGCCTTCCTACCGCCACCGGATGCCATGGCAGCCAACGCTAGTGGCGCGAAGCCGCCCGGCGTGCGGGCACACGCCGGGCGGTCGGTGTGACTCTGCCGTCAGCGGGACGTGCCGCTGCCCGGTGCGTCGACCGGCTCGGTGCGGTACAGATCCGGCTCCAGGTACATGACCCGGGCCGCCGGAACCGCCGCGCGCACCCGCGCCTCGGCGTCGTCGATGGCGGCCGCGATCTCGGCGATCTCCAGACCGGGCACGATGGACACCTTCGCCGCCACCAGCAGTTCTTCCGGGCCCAGGTACTGGGTCTTGAGGTGGATGACGCGGTCGATGCGGGCGCCGTCGACCAACTTGTCGCGAATGACGCGATCCTCGCCCGGCGTCGCGCCCTCGCCGATGAGCAGGCTGTGCATCTCGATGATCAGCACAATGGCGATGATGCCGAGCAGCACGCCGATGCAGAGGGTGCCGATGCCGTCGAAGACCGCATTGCCGGTGATCATGGTGAGGCCGACGCCGAACAGCGCGAGAATCAGGCCCACCAGGGCGCCGGTGTCCTCGAGCAGCACCACCGGCAGCTCCGGGCTGCGCGAGTTGCGGATGAAGCGCCACCAGCTCGCATCGCCCTTGAGCGGGCGCGACTCCTTCACCGCGGTCAGGAAGCTGAAGGTCTCCAGGCCGATGGCGATGACCAGGATGACGACGGCGACGATCGGGGAGGTCAGATCCTCCGGATGCTGGATCTTGTGGATGCCTTCGTAGACCGCGTAGATCGAGCCGAGGGTGAACAGCACCAGCGCCACCACGAACGAATAGAAGTACCGGCTGCGCCCGTACCCGAACTGGTGCAGCTCATCGGCCTCTTGCTCGGCCCGGCGCTGGCCGAGCAGCAGCAGACCCTGATTCGAGGTGTCGGCCACCGAGTGCACCGCCTCGGCCAGCATCGACGCCGATCCGGTGATCGCCGCGCCGATGAACTTCGCCGTCGCGATGCCGGCGTTCGCGCCGAGCGCCGCCAGGATCGCCTTCTTACCGCCACCCGCAGACAATGCGCTGCTCCTCCGTGTCCGTTTCGCAAATTGCGCTCGACGGGACAGCTTATCCATGTCCTGGGAACTGTGGGGGCTACGCCCCCACACCCCCGGAGAGAGGAAAACCCGGGGGCAAGCCCCCGAACCCCCGGAAGCAGGCGGGCCCTGGTCCGCTCCCGGGAAACCCGGGGCAAGCCGCCGGACCCCTGGAAATAGGCGGGAGCTCAGTCCTCGCCGACGGCTGCGCAGAACAGCTGAGCCGGACCGTTGACCGCCTGCGCCCGGATCTCGCCGTCGGCGGCGGAGATCCAGGCGGCGTGGCCGCATTCGACCAGGAGCTTGTCGTCACCCTGGAAGAGGCGGACGGTGCCCTGGGTGCACAAAGCGATGCCGGGGCCGTTCGCCAGCACCGGGATCGGATCCGCACCGGGCGGCAATTCGTAGCGGCGCAGGGCGAATTCGGGGGCCGGGGTGTCGTAGCGGAACCCGCCGTTATCGGGTTCGGGTTCGATGGTCGGGACGTCGAGGGGCTCGAAGTCCAGGACCCGCAGCAGTTCCGGGACGTCCACATGCTTGGGCGTGAGGCCGCCGCGCAGCACATTGTCGGAGTTGGCCATGATCTCCACGCCGACGCCGCGCAGGTAGGCGTGCAGGTTGCCGGCATCCAGGAACAGGCCCTCACCGGGCTCGAGGGTGATGCGGTTGAGCAGCAGGGCCGCCAGCACCCCGGCATCGCCGGGATAGGCCTCGGCGAGTTCCAGGGCGGTCTTGATCTCGGCGGTGAATTCCCTGGGCGCGCTCTCGGATCCGGTCTCGCGATCGGAGAGGTAGCGGACGCAGCCGTCGAGCACCTTGGGCAGCAGCGCCTTGATATTGGCCTGCGGGAGCGCGATCCAGGTCGTGAACAGCGTGCGCAGCCCGGCCGAATCGGGCTGGGCGGCCAGCAGTTCCGCGTACTGGTTCAGCTCGGGGACGTCGAGCCCGCGCAGCAGCCGCACCGTGCGGTGCGGGTCGCGGAAACCGGCGAGGGCCTCGAAGCGGTCCAGCGCGACGACGAGTTCGGGCTTGTGGTTCTCGTCGCGGTAGTTGCGCATGGGGGAGTCGATGGCTACCCCGGCGTGATTCTCCCGGGCGAACCCGGCCCGCGCCTGCTCGATGCTGGGATGGGCCTGCAGCGACAGCGGTTCCTCGGCGGCCAGGATCTTCAGCAGGAACGGTAGCCGGCCGCCGAATTCGCCCGCGACCGTGCCCAGCTCGTGCTGCGGGTCGGCGCTGACGACCTCCAGCAGCGAGCGGCTGTGGCCATTGATCCGCACCTGGGCGGGATCGGCCGGATGCGCCCCGAACCAGAGTTCGGCCTCGGGATGGGCGGACGGGACCGGTCGCCCGCACAGCTGAGCGAGCGCGGTGCGCGAACCCCAGGCATAGGAACGCAGCGCACCAACGAGTTCGTGCACTTTAGTAGTGCCCCCCGTCGTAACCTCCCCGACCGGTGGCCGGGCGGGATCCGAGTAGTCGTAAGTAGGCGGCCGCCATTTCCAGCCGCAGCGCGAGCACCGCCAGCTGTTCCAGGGCGCCGCCGCGGCGGGCGGGCGCGGCCTGCCCCTCCGCCTCCAGGGCGGTCGGCGCGGTCGGCGAATCGGCCGCCGCCGCATCCACACTCACCAGATCGGCGTCCACCAGCCCGGCGTCGCCGCCGAACAGCGCCAGCCGCCGCCGCGCCGCCACCTGATCGGCCTCGGTGCTCAGCACGAACACCCGCACCTGCTGCACCGGCGCGGGACCGTCCAGTTGCTCATCGTGGAACAGCGGATCGAAGTCGGGCGCCGCGACGCCCGCCGCCTCCACCATGCGGGCGTGCGCCGCAACGGTTTCCGCGAGGGTGGCGGCCGTGGCGATCTGCCCGGCCGCGGCCAGCAGTACCTCGGCCCCGTGCGCCGCCAGCTCCGACGCCGCCGGGGAATCCCCGGCCAGCACGATCCGCTTGCGCTGCTGCATGCGGGTGGCGAGCATCTTGGCCGGATTGTGGAAGGCCTCGCTCTGCGGACCGTCCCGCAGCGCCTCCGCGTCCAGCAGGTCTGCGAGAGCGTTCAATTCGGGCACCAGCGGCCCGGTGCGATTCGGGTCGACGGTGGACACCACCGCCATCCCCACGGCCAGATAGCGCAGCAGCCGATTGTGGTCGAGCACCCGCACCCGCGGCGGCAGCATGGTGGCGCGCCCGGCGGCCGCGGCCCGCATCGGACCCTCGTCGGGTGCGGCGACCACCACCTCCGCACCCCGGCGCAGCGCCCGGTCCACGGACTCGGCCAGGCGCGGATCCCCGGAGTCGTCACCCGCCACCAGCACCACGTCCAGCGGCCCCACCCAGGGCGGCACGGCGGCGGCCGGCACCACGGGCATACTCGTCGAATCCCCGAGCGCGGCAATGAGCATGGCGGCCGCGCGGGCGGCCCGGCCACTGCCGCAGACCAGCACCAGACTGCGCGGTCGTAGGTCTGCCAGTCGCGTCAGCGCGTCCTCGGCCAGCGCCGCGGCGGTGGCGCGGACCTGCGCACCACCCGAGGCGGCGGAGCGCAAAGTGCCCCCGGCGTCGGCCGCCTCCAGCGAGGCGACGTCATCGAGGTCGAGTACCGGTGTCCCAGCGATCATCGGGCGTTGCCACCTCCCCTCATCGGGTCACCACCGCTGGTGAATCCAAGCTCTGTGATTCCACTATTCCAGTCAGGCGCGGACGATGCTCAGGATCTCGGTCACGAGTGCGTCTACTTCCTCCTGCGATCGGGCTTCGACATTGAGCCGCAGCAGCGGCTCGGTATTGGAGGCGCGCAGGTTGAACCAGGCGCCGTCGGCCAGTTGCACGGTCACGCCGTCGAGGCGATCGACCGACTTCGCGCGCTTGCCGAAGGCTTCGACCACGGCCATCGTCCGCTCCTTCGCGTCCGCCACTGTGGAGTTGATCTCTCCGGAGGCGGCATATGTTGCATAGGCGGAGGCGAGCTCGGACATCGGGCGATCCTTCTCGCCCAGGGCGGCCAGCACGTGCAGGGCCGCGAGCATGCCGGAGTCGGCGCCCCAGAAGTCGCGGAAGTAGTAGTGCGCGGAATGCTCGCCGCCGAAGATGGCCCCGGTCGCGGCCATCTGCTGCTTGATGAAGGAGTGGCCGACGCGGGTGCGCACCGGGGTGCCGCCGAGTTCTGTCACCAGCTCCGGCACCGCCTTGGAGGTGATCAGATTATGGATGATGGTGGCGCCCGGCTCCTTGGTCAGCTCGCGCTCGGCGACCAGGGCGGTAATGGCCGAGGGCGGCACCGGCTCGCCCTTCTCGTCCACCACGAAGCAGCGGTCCGCGTCACCGTCGAAGGCCAGGCCGATATCGGAGCCGGTCTCGCGGACGTAGCGCTGCAGATCGACCAGGTTCTTCGGATCCAGCGGATTGGCTTCGTGATTGGGGAAGTTGCCGTCCAGCTCGAAGTACAGCGGTTCGATGCTGAACTGCGGCAGCGTGCCCAGCACGGCCGGCACGGTGAACCCGCCCATGCCGTTGCCGGCGTCCACGGCGATCTTCAGCGGGCGCGATCCGCTCAGGTCCACCAGCTTGTGCAGGAAGGCGGCATAGGCGGCGAGCAGGTCCTCCTCGGTGGCGGCGCCCCGCGGCCCGTCGAAGGCGGGCACGCCCGCGATGACCTCCTCGGTGATGGTCGCCAGCCCGGTGTCCTGTCCGACCGGCAGGGCCTTGGCGCGGCACAGCTTGATGCCGTTGTACCGGGCCGGGTTGTGCGAGGCGGTGAACATGGCGCCGGGGCATTCCAGATGGCCGGAGGCGAAGTACAGCTCATCGGTGGAGGCCAGGCCGATGTGCACCACATTCAGCCCCTGGGCCAGCACGCCCTCGGCGAAGGCCTCGCTCAGTTCCGGTGAGGAATCGCGCATATCGTGGCCGATGACGACCCGCGCCGCGCCTTCTCCGCGCATCAGGCGGGCGAAGGAAGCCCCCACATCCCGGACGAAACTCGCGTCGATTTGTTCCCCGACGACCCCGCGGACGTCGTATGCCTTGATGACTGCATGTACGGACTCGGCGGAACGGGCGTCGGTCATGTCGAACACACTAGTAGCTCCGGTCCGGGAGCTGTATTCGGAGGACCTGCGCATGTCCGGGGAACGCCGCCTGCCGTCGCTCAGTTGGGCGGATCCGGTAGCACCCGTAGGTGCCCGCGTCTGCCGGTGCGCCCGGTGCGGGTGGGCCGCTGCGGGGCGGGGGAGTAGTCGGAGTAGCCACGCTGATCGGGTTCCGGTGTGCGGCGGCGTAATCCGGCTTCGCGGACGGCCTCGGCGAGCGCGGTCAGATCATCGTCGTCGGGGGTGGAGGAGGAAAACCCGCCTTCGTGGCGGACCAGCTCCCAGCCCTTGGGCGCGGTGATCCGGGATGCGTGGGTCTCACACAGATCCCAGGAGTGCGGCTCGGCGACCGTGACCAGTGGACCGACCACCGCCATCGAGTCGGAGTACACATAGGTCAGCGTCGCGACGGCCGGGTTCTTGCAGCCTGGACGGCAGCAACGACGCATGGGAATCACGTCATGCAGGGTAACCCCCCTCACGCCCGTCGTGGGGACGGACACGCTCAAAGCGACGGTCCTCACGCGGTTCCGGATGCCTGAGATCGCGCCGTCAGAGCAGGATGACCCCCGGTTCGCGGCCCGCCCCGATCTGGACTGACGGAGCGGGGGAGCGAAGCGGAGGAGCGGAGGAGGGAAGATCGGGGTTACGAGGGCCGCGAACAGCCCGGAGCGAAGCGGAGGGCAAATAAAACACAGCCGGTCGGTTCGCAATCGTGTCGCTAGCGAAGCGGAGGCGAATCCAACACCGTCGCCGAATACCGCTAGATTCGTGGTATGACCCGTTCACGTCGCCGGCGACCGCCCACCGCGCGGTCGGTCATCCGTCGCGGGCGGGGTGTGCGCGGGCCCATGCTGCCGCCCACCGTGCCGGCCCGGCGCACCCGCGGCCAGCAGTTCGACCGCCTGGTGCTGGAAGCCTTCGCGCCCCTGGAGAGCCGCTGGCACGATCAGTTGACGAAGCTCGACATCGCCGTCGACGATGTGCCGAAAATCCGTCCGCTGCACCCGGATTCGGTCACCTGGCCGGACGAGGTGGTGGCCGACGGCCCGGTGCCGCTGTCCCGCCTCATCCCGGCCGGAGTGGATCGCTACGGCCGCACCACCCGGGCCCGCGTGGTGCTGTTCCGCAAACCTCTCGAGTTGCGGGCGGGCGATCCGGACGATCTGGTGGACCTGCTGCGCGAGGTGCTCGTCCAGCAGATCGCGACATATCTCGGGGTCGACCCCGATGTGATCGACCCCGAGCCGGAATAGTCGGCCGGTTACCCGGCGAAAGCTGTTGGTGCCATCGGGTTTTCGGTGTGCCTACGAGGCGCGTGGCACACCGGTCAGATGATGCCCCGCTTGAGGCGCCGCCGCTCGCGCTCCGACAGTCCGCCCCAGATGCCGAAGCGTTCGTCGTTGGCGAGGGCGTATTCGAGGCATTCGTCGCGGACCTCGCAGCCCATGCAGATCCGCTTGGCCTCGCGGGTGGAACCGCCCTTCTCCGGGAAGAACGCCTCCGGATCGGTCTGGGCGCACAGCGCCCGTTCCTGCCACTGCTCGGCCTCGGTCATCCGACCACCACGCGAAAAGCTGTCGAACACTTCGTCATTGCCCCCGGTGACGATCAGACTCAGGCGCGGGGGCTCGGGCTGGTACTGGGCTCGTGCCCACTGGCCGCCCCCCTGCCGCATCGTCATCGGTTCACCCCCCTCGTTTCCGTTCCATCCGTCGGCGCAGAAGCCAGGTGCTGCGCCAGTTGTGGACTCGGATTGCGATACACCGCCCGGAATGCCTGACGGGGCCAGCTCATCGGCCATCGCTCCGCCTCCTCACTGTGTGTTAGCGCAGAATGATTTTTCCGCCGGAACCGATCACACCGACGGCCCAACACCGCGGCGTAGTCCCGCGGCCATCCCCGAGCTGTTCGCCACTCCGATGATGCGAACGCGTGTTCGAAAAGCCGTCCGCGCCTTGAGCTCTCGCGCGGACCCGGAATGACATGCCTGTGATTAGACACGCCGGGCGCGGTGATGGTCAAGCTGCCGAAGCTATTCCGTTACCATCTCGGACCCCCTTCGGCGGGGTTCCCGCAGATCAAACAGCAAATTGTCAGCAAATGGACTGTTGAAAGTTTGCGCGCTCGCAACGCATAGGCTGTGCGGATGTGACTCGAGAACAAGCGGAGACCGCGCCCGGCACCGGACTGCGGATCGCGGTACTGGTCGGTGGAGTCGGCGGCGCGCGGTTCCTGCAGGGCGTGCGTGAACTGGTCCCCGGCGCGGACGTGACGGCCATCGTGAACGTGGGCGACGACGTCTGGATGCACGGCCTGCGCATCTGCCCTGACCTGGACACCTGCATGTACACGCTGGGCGGCGGCATCGACACCGAACGCGGCTGGGGCCATGCGAACGAGACCTGGAACGCCAAGGAGGAGCTGGCGAAATACAAGGCTCAGCCCGATTGGTTCGGGCTGGGTGATCGCGATATCGCCACGCATCTCATCCGCAGTGAAATGTTGCGTCAGGGATACCCGCTCTCCGCGGTCACCGAGGCGCTCTGCAACCGCTGGCAACCCGGTGTGAAACTGCTTCCGGCAACCGACGACAGATGTGAAACACATGTTGTTATCGGAGACCCGGAGAACCCTGGCGAACGACGCGCGATCCATTTCCAGGAGTGGTGGGTCCGGTACCGGGCGAACGTCGAGACCCATGGATTCGTGACTATTGGGGCGGATGCTGCAAAACCGGCGCCAGGTGTGACGGAAATCATAGATTCGGTCGACGTCGTCCTGCTGGCCCCGTCGAACCCGGTCGTGAGCATCGGCGCGATCCTGTCCGTGCCCGGAATCCGGGGCGCGCTGCGCACCTCCGGCGCCAAGGTGATCGGCCTGTCTCCGGTCATCGGCGGAAAGCCCTTGCGCGGCATGGCCGATGAATGCCTGTCCGTGATCGGGGTGGAGACCACCGCGGAGGCCGTCGGCAACTACTACGGCGCGCGCTCGGCTACCGGCATCCTGGACGGTTGGCTTGTGCACAGCACGGATACCGCCGATGTGCCCGGCGTCGAGGTGCGCAGCGTCCCGCTGCTCATGAGCGATCCCGCCGCCACCGCCGAGATGGTTCGGGAAGCCCTCGACATCGGGGGCGTGAAACCATAAGCGCTACACCACTTCATCGCGGGAGGGACGCGTGACCACAGAATCGAGCCCGCTGGGCGATCATGCCGCGGGCGGCGAATTGCGCATTCTGCCCATCCTCGGCCTGCCCGAGTTCCGGCCCGGCGACGATCTCGCCGAACACATTGCGGCACAGGCGCCTTGGCTGCGGGACGGCGACGTGCTGGTGGTGACCAGCAAGATCGTCTCCAAGGTCGAGGGCCGCATCGTGGCCGCGCCCGTCGATCCGGACGAGCGCGACGCCGCGCGCCGGGAACTGGTGGCGCGGGAGGCGGTGCGGGTGCTGGCCCGCAAGAACCGCACCCTCATCACCGAGAACCGGCTGGGCATCGTGCAGGCCGCCTCGGGCGTGGACGGGTCCAATGTGGACAAGGGCGAACTGGTGCTGCTGCCGGTCGATCCGGACGCCAGCGCCAAGGCGCTGCGCGCCGCCCTGGCCGAACGGCTCGGGGTGCGGGTGGCCGTGGTCGTCACCGACACCATGGGCCGGGCCTGGCGGGCCGGGCAGATCGACGCCGCCATCGGCTCCTCCGGGCTGCGGGTGCTGCACGACTACGAGGGCGCGGTGGACGGGCAGGGCAATGAACTGCACGTCACCCTGGTCGCCATCGCCGACGAACTGGCCGCCGCCGCGGACCTGGTGAAGGGCAAGCTCGGCGGCGTCCCGATCGCGGTGGTGCGCGGGCTGGAATACGACGACGACGGCTCCACCGCGGCCGATATCCCGCGCCGGGGCGTGGACGACCTGTTCTGGCTGGGCACCGAGGAATCCATCCAGCTGGGCCGCGATCAGGCCGTCCTGATGCGCCGCTCGGTGCGCCAATTCGCCGACACCCCGGTCGAACCCGACATCATCCGGGCCGCGGTCGGGGCCGCGCTCACCGCGCCGGCCCCGCATCACACCCGCCCGGTGCGCTTCGTCTGGCTGCGCAAGCGCGGGCTGCGCGATCAGCTGCTGGAGGCCATGGCGGAGAAGTGGCGGGCGGATCTCACCGCCGACGGCCGCAGCCCGGAGAGCGTGGAACGGCGGGTCGCGCGCGGCCGCATCCTCTTCGACGCCCCCGAGGTGATCATTCCGTTCTGCGTTCCCGATGGCGCGCACGACTATCCGGACGAGCGCCGCCGCGCGGCCGAGCACACCATGTTCACCGTGGCCGTCGGCGCGGCGGTGCAGGGGCTGCTGGTCTCGCTGGCGGTCAAGGGCGTGGGCAGCTGCTGGATCGGGTCCACCATCTTCGCGCCCGAGGTGACCCGGGACGTGCTCGGCCTCGAAGCCGACTGGACGCCCTTGGGCGCCATTGCCATCGGCTACCCGACCGAGGAACTCACACCGCGCGAGATTCGCGAATCGGGCATTGGGCTGGTGGAGCTGTGAGCGCCGAATCGCTGCACAAGTCCGCCACCGAACTGCTCGAAACCTGGTCCCCGGCAACGGGTCCGGAGCAGTCCCTGCGCGAGGCCATGCTGGCCTTCCTGGGCTCCGCCCCGCGCGGCTGCCTGCGCGAGCACGCCCCCGGGCACATCACCGCCTCGGCCATCGTGCTCTCCCACGACGAGCGCGAGGTCCTGCTGACCCTGCACCCGCGCGTGGGTCGCTGGATCCAATTGGGCGGGCACTGCGAGGAATTCGATGACACGGTCGCCGCGGCGGCCTTCCGGGAGGCCACCGAGGAATCGGGCATCGACGGCTTGGTTCTCGAACCGGGCCTCTATGGCGCTCAGGCGCACCCCATCACCTGCTCGCTCGGCGTCCCCACTCGCCACCTGGATCTGCTCTTCAAGATCAAGGCTCCGAAAGGTGCTGTCCCCGTCCGCAGTTCGGAATCCGACGACCTGCGCTGGTGGCCGCTGGACGCGCTGCCCGCCGATGCCGACGTGCTGCTGTTCTGAGATCCGGTAGAGATTCCACCCCGCCGTGCCCGTGTTAGAGTCCGGTCTGTACACGTTCTCAGGGCGGGGTGGAATTCCCCACCGGCGGTAATGGCGTCCGGACCGATCCGGAGCGCACGAGCCCGCGAGCGCCGCACATCCACGGATGTGCGGGTCGAGCAGATCCCGGTGTGATTCCGGAGCCGACGGTCACAGTCCGGATGAAAGAGAACGCGACACGGTGCAGTCCGGTCGTACGCGGCCGGTCCTGTTCGCGTCGCCATGCCCTGGGTGACATAGCGAACAGGAGAAGATCTCATGTCACCCAATCGAATCGCCCTCATCGCCGCGCGCTGGCACGCCGATATCGTCGACCAGGCGGTGCAAGCCTGCCGGATCACCCTCGCCGGCAACGGCTATCGCGACGTCGATGTCATCGAGGTCCCCGGCGCCTTCGAAATCCCGCTGCGCGCCAAGCGCCTGGCCGCCAGCGGCGAATACGCCGCCATCGCCGGCTGCGCACTGGTCGTGGACGGCGGCATCTACCGGCACGACTTCGTGGCGGCGACCGTCGTGGACGCGCTCATGCGCGTCCAGCTCGACACCGATGTGCCCGTCTTCTCGGCGGTGCTGACCCCGCACCACTTCCACGAGCACGAGGAACACCAGACGTACTTCGGCCGGCACTTCGCGGTCAAGGGCGAACAACTCGGTAGCGCCATCGTGGCCACACTGGGTCTCGACGTCACCGTCTGACGAAGACACTCGGGCCGGTCACTATCGTGACCGGCCCGACACTCCGCCGGGCATTGACAACGCAGGCCAGTGGCTCGATTCACGGTACGCGACCACTACACCGAGACCGGTGCACCGTCCCAGCTTCTGGCTGGCCGTGGGTGTGCTTATCGTCGGCGCCGCCGCCATAGGCCTCGCCGGGCATTCGTGGCAGATCTCCCTCCTGCGCATCGTGCTCGCCGGCGCGCTGGGTTCACAGCCATCTTGGCGGAACGTAGCTGGGCGCAACGGCACTACCGGCGCGGAAGCCGTATTCGTCCCGTCCGTCTCCCACTTCGAGAGTGGCGAAGTCCCGGCCGAACTCGTCCGAGCCGCCGATGTGATCACCGTGGACGACCGGCACACCTATGCGAGGTGGTCGACGGGCGAGCTGCCGGAACTCGGTGCGATGAACTCCGTACCCGATCGGTAGCGGTCTCACGCGGATGGGTTTTCCGAAGGAGGTCAGGTCGGTCACGTAGGTGACCGACCTGACTTCTATGCCCTACAGGATCTTCCGCTCAGGCAGCCGACCCGTGGGCGACACCCCGCGCCCAGCTGGTCATGCGATCACCGGGAACTGGTGGCGGCATTCGTCGAGAAGGGTCCGCCACCAGTTCCCGGTCGATGGTGTTTCGCATCGAGCTCACCGAGCGGATGGAAACCGCCGCCGCGCAAAGGGGTTGCGCGGCGGCGGTCGTATGGTCCCGGCCCGGGGGTTCAAGCCGAAACCAAGTTCTTCTCCCCCTTGTCGATGGCAGGGGATTCGACTGGGTGGTCGTCGACCATGGTCGTCTCGTCGAAGGGGATCTCCTTGTCGAGCACGGCGCGGACCCGGGTGGGGTCGATGGTCTTGGTCCAGGTGCCGATCAGCAGGGTGGCGACGGCATTACCGGAGAAGTTGGTGAGGGCGCGGGCCTCGGACATGAATCGGTCGATGCCGACGATCAGGCCGACGCCATCGAGCAGGTCCGGGCGGTGGCTCTGCAATCCGCCCGCGAGCGTGGCCAATCCGGCGCCGGTGACGCCGGCCGCGCCCTTGGAGGCCAGGATCATGAACAGCAGCAGGCTGAACTGCTCGGCCAGGGTCAGCGGATTGCCCATGGCATCGGCCACGAACAGGGTCGCCATGGTCAGGTAGATGGCGGTGCCGTCCAGATTGAACGAATAGCCGGTCGGGACGACCACACCCACGGTGGTGCGCTCCACGCCCACGTGCTCCATCTTGGCGATCAGGCGGGGCAGCGCCGATTCCGAGGACGAGGTGGCGACGATGAGCAGGTATTCGCGGGCCAGGTAGCGGCACAGCTTGAAGATCGAGACGCCGGAGACCGCGCGCAGCAGCACGCCGAGGATGCCGAAGACGAACACGATGCAGGTGAGATAGAAGGCCACCATCAACAGGGCCAGCTGCTTCACCGCGTCGAGTCCGGTGCGGGCCACCACATTCGCGATGGCGCCGAAGGCGCCGATGGGGGCCAGCCACAGGATCATGGTGAGCACGCGGAACACCAGCTTCTGCAGCAGCGCGACACCGCGCAGCAGCGGCTCGCCGGTCTTGCCCATGGCCTGGATGGCGAAGCCGACCAGCAGGGCCACGAACAGGGTCTGCAGCACCTTGCCGGCGGTCAGCGAGGAGAACAGCGTGGTGGGAACGATCTCCTTGATGAAGTCCCAGGTGCCGCCCGCGCCCTCGGCGTCCTTCACGTACTTGGCGGCGTCCTTGGCGTGCGCGGCCACATCCAGTCCGGTGCCGGGCTGGATGAGATTGCCGACCACCAGGCCGATGCCCAGCGCCGCGGTGGACATCGCCAGGAAGTAGGCGATGGCCATGCCGCCGACCCGGCCGACGCTGGCGGCCGCGCGCACCGAGCCGATGCCGAGCACGATGGTGCAGAAGATGACCGGCGAGATCATCATCTTGATCAGATTCACGAACAGCGTGCCGAGCTCGCCCACCTGCTTGCCGAAGCCGGGCGCGAGCCAGCCGGCCAGAATGCCCGCCAGCACCGCGACGATGACCGCCAGGTAGAGCCAGTGCGTGCGGTCGCGCTTCTTCGGGGTAGGTTGCGCGGGCTCGTCGTGCCGCTCTGCTGTCGTCGTATCACTCATCAGGGAATTGCCCTCCGGGTACTGCCGTGAGCCCGCTCACGTGGTTGTGAAGAATGATGGTTTGCCCAGTGATGCAGGTCACTGTTTCGTAAGTTTTGTTCACGGAGAGGAACGGTTCGGACGCGGTCGTGCACGGAGGCGAAGTGATAGGACGGAGAACGCGGGCCCGCCGCACCCTGGCCGGGCAGGTGTTCGTGGTCCAGCTGGTGGTGCTGGCGGCGGTCATCGCCGCGGGCACCGCGCTGGCGGTGGTGCAGGCGCGGCGGGCACAGGACGACGCCACCCGGGTGCAGGTCACCGATATCGCGGTGACGGTGGCCGAATCGCCGTTCACCATCGCCGCGGTGCAGGGTCCGGATCCGACCGGGCAGCTGCAGCCGGTGACCGAGCGCACCCGCAAATCGACCGAGGTCGATTTCATCGTGGTCATGGCCCCGGACCGGACGCGCTACACCCACACCGATCCCTCGCGCATCGGGCATCCGTTCAGCGGCACCATCGATCGCGCGCTGGCGGGCGAGACCTTCACCGAAACCTTCACCGGGACACTGGGTCCCTCCATTCGCGCGGTCACGCCCGTGCGCGACGAGGCGGGCGAGATCATCGCGCTGGTATCGGTGGGGGTGACCCGCGCGCACATCGGCGATCAGGTGCGCGATCAGCTGCCCAGCATCCTGACCATCGCCGCCGCCGGGCTGGCATTGCTGACGCTGGCCTCGTTCCTGTTGCGCCGCAGGCTGCTACGGCAGACGCACGGCATGGGTCCGCGGGAGCTGCGGGCCCTGTACGAGCATCACGACGCCGTGCTGCATTCGGTGCACGAGGGGCTGATCGTCTTCGACCGGACCGGTGAGCGGGCCGAAGTCGTCAACGATCAGGCCCGGCTGCTGCTCGAATTACCCGAGGGCAAGGTGACGCGCGCGGATCTGCCGGTCTCCTTGCAGCGCTTGGGAACCGGGGTGGTGCGCGACGAGATGCACGTGACCTCCGACCGGGTCCTGGTGGTGAACCAGGACCTGGTGGAGCACGACGGCCGCCACATCGGCACCGTGCTCACCCTGCGCGACCACACCGAATTACGGGATGTGCTGGGCGAATTGGATTCGGTGCGCGGGTTCGCGGAATCGCTGCGCGCCCAGGCGCACGAGGCCGCCAATCGCCTGCACACCGTGGTCACCATGGTGGAGTTGGGCCGCGCCAAGGAGGCGGTGAACTTCGCCACCGCGGAACTCGAATTGTCCCAGGCCCTCATCGACCGGCTCACCGGCGCGGTGGCCGAGCCCGCGGTGGTGGCCCTGCTGCTGGGCAAGGTGGAGCAGGCCGCCGAATACGGTGTGGAGCTGACCGTCACCGGCGACACCCTGCTGGATTCCACCGATCCGCTGACCGCGCACGAAATGGTGACGTTGCTGGGCAATCTCATCGACAACGCGCTGGAGGCCGTCGGCCACGACGAGGATGCCTGGGTGGAAGTGACCGTGCGACGGGAGGATCAGGACCTGTACGTGAAGGTGGCCGACAGCGGCCCGGGAATGTCGGAGGAAGTATTCGAGCAGGCCACCGAGCGCGGCTACTCCACCAAGACCGACCACCACGGGCTGGGACTGGCCCTGGTGCGGCGGCTGGTGGCGCGGCACGGCGGGGAGCTACGGGCGCAGCGCGAGCCGGAATCGGCGGTGCTGGTGCGGTTTCCGCGACGCGGGGTGGATCCGGCATGATCCGCGTCTTGATCGTGGAGGACGAGCCGCTCATCGCCGAGGCGCATCGCTCCTACCTGAACCGGCTGAGCGGTTTCGACGTGCGGGCCGTGGTGCACACCGGGCGCGAGGCCATCGCGGCGGCGAAAAGGTCACAGGAATCCGGCGAACCCGTCGATCTGGTGTTGATGGACATTGGTTTACCGGATATGAGCGGTCTTGCGGTCGCAGCGGCGCTGGCGGGATTGCGGCCGCGCCCCGATGTCATCGCGGTGACCTCCGCGCGCGATCTGGCCATGGTGCGCGCCGCCGTCGCGCACGGCGTGGTGCTGTATCTGCTGAAGCCGTTCACGTTTTCGGCATTCCGGGAGAAGCTCGAGCGCTATCTCGAGTACCGCGCGGCGCTGCCGGCGGGCGAGGCGGCGGTCTCGCAGCAGGACATCGACCGCGCCTTCGGCGCCTTGCGCACCCCCGAGCAGCGGGCGAGCACCCCGAAAGGCATTGCGCCGCAGACGATGGAGGAGGTCTCGCGCGCCGTGCGATCGGCCGCCGCCGGACTGTCCGCCGGTGAAGTCGGGCGAGTCGTCGGCGTTTCGCGGGTTACCGCGTGGCGATACCTGGAACGTCTCGCCGAAGACGGTGTGGTGGATCGCCGGACCGACTACGGTCGCACGGGGCGGCCACAGGTTCGTTATACGTGGTTGCACTGAGCTCGGATTCACCAGCCGTTTGCCCGTGAGGTGCGGTGACGCGGGTCACATGGCTAGTTGCCCGAGCAGGTCCTACCGATGATGTAACAGTTGCCACCCTCGAGCGACGAACGGTGTCGTAACAAGCCTAGGGTTTGTATATATCTAGCTTCGAAGTTCTGAGGTTTCTAATTAGCGGGGCGAACGTGCAAATGGTTGGCAAACGGTCGGGTTCGCCGGACCCGAAACGCCACCTGTGGGTGTTGGGGCTGATCGCCCCGGGGGCTGCGCTGTTGCCCTCGCAGCTGGTCCTGCGGACCGGCTCCGAGGTCTTCTGGTGGATCGGGCCGATCCTGGTGCTGATCGTCATTCCGGTGCTGGACTGGGTCATCGGCGAGGACGGCAGCAACCCCCGCGACGAGGACTACGAACTGCTCTCCAACGACCGGTACTACCGGTGGTGCACCTACCTGTTCCTGCCCATCCAGATGGTCGGGCTGTGGATCGCCGCCTGGATGTGGGCCGGCGACGACCTCTCGGTCGTCGACAAACTGGGCCTGGCCGCCACCCTGGGCTTCGTCAGCGGCATCGGCATCAATGCCGCCCACGAACTCGGCCACCGCGTCGAGAGCCTGGAGCGCTGGCTGTCGAAAATCGCACTGGCGCAATCGGGCTACGGCCACTTCTTCGTGGAGCACAATCGCGGCCACCACGCCCGCGTCGCCACCCCCGAGGATCCGGCCAGCGCCCGCATGGGCGAATCCCTCTGGGAATTCCTGCCCCGCAGCGTCATCGGCGGCTTCCGCTCCGCCATCCACCTGGAGGGCGAGCGCCTGCACCGAAAGGGCAAGCGCTGGTGGAGTATCCACAATCACATTCTGCAGGCGTGGAGCATGACTCTGGTCCTGTTCGGCGCGCTGCTGCTCGCCTACGGTCCCGCCATCCTCCCGTACCTGTTCCTGCAGGCCGCGATCGGCGCCGCCCTCCTCGAAACCGTCAACTACGTCGAGCATTACGGCCTGCTGCGCCGCCGTCGCCCCAATGGCAACTGGGCCCGCTGCTCGCCCCGCGACAGCTGGAACAGCGACCGCCTGGTCACCAATATCTTCCTGTTCCACCTGCAGCGGCACAGCGACCACCACGCCAATCCGGGACGCCGGTACCAGACCCTGCGCACGTCGGAAGAGGCCCCGCAACTCCCGGCCGGCTACGCCACCATGATCGTGCTCGCGCTGATCCCGCCGCTGTGGCGCTACGTCATGGACCCGCGCCTGCTCGCCCACTACGACGGTGACGTCCGCCGCGCCAATATCCAGCCCCGCAAGCGCGAACGGATCCTCGTCCGCCACGGGGTGGCGGCGTAGGCGACAACTGATTTCGCGAGGGCCGGGTTACTCGTCGGGGACGCCCGAAATAGGTTTCGGCTCCCGACCGCTGGCACGCGTGCCCAAGGTGCAGCGCATCTCAGCCGTGCGCTGATGTCGCGGAGAGGCGGAGCAGCTAGCCTTTCCAGGGGAAGCAGCCGACCAGGAGAGGCAGATGACGACCGCAGTGTCCAGCAATATGACGCCTGACGTCCGCAACGGGATCGATTACAAGGTGGCGGACCTGTCACTGGCCGAGTTCGGCCGCAAGGAGATTCGCCTTGCCGAGCACGAGATGCCCGGGCTCATGGCCCTGCGTCGCGAGTACCACGAGGTGCAGCCGCTCAAGGGCGCGCGCATCTCCGGGTCGCTGCACATGACCGTGCAGACCGCCGTGCTCATCGAGACCCTGGTCTCGCTCGGCGCCGAGGTCCGCTGGGCCTCCTGCAATATCTTCTCCACCCAGGATCACGCCGCCGCGGCCATCGTGGTCGGCCCGCACGGCACCGTCGAGGAGCCCAAGGGCGTCCCGGTGTTCGCGTGGAAGGGCGAGACCCTGGAGGAGTACTGGTGGGCCGCCGAGCAGATGCTCACCTGGCCGGGCGAGCCCGCGAACATGATCCTCGACGACGGCGGTGACGCCACCATGCTGGTGCTGCGCGGCGCCCAGTTCGAGAAGGCCGGCGTGGTGCCGCCCGAGGACGAGACCCACTCGGCCGAGTACAAGGTGTTCCTGAACCTGCTGCGCGCCAGCCTGGAAGCCGATAAGGGCAAGTGGGGCAAGATCGCCGAATCGGTGCAGGGCGTCACCGAGGAGACCACCACCGGCGTGCTGCGGCTCTACCAGTTCGCGGCCGCGGGTGAGCTGACCTTCCCGGCCATCAATGTCAACGACTCGGTCACCAAGTCCAAGTTCGACAACAAGTACGGCACCCGCCACTCCCTGGTCGACGGCATCAACCGCGGCACCGACGTCCTCATCGGCGGCAAGAAGGTGCTCATCTGCGGTTACGGCGATGTCGGCAAGGGCTGCGCGGAATCGCTCAAGGGCCAGGGCGCGCGCATCCAGGTCACCGAGATCGACCCCATCAACGCCCTGCAGGCGCTCATGGACGGCTTCGACGTGGTCACCGTGGAATCCGCCATCGGTGACGCCGACATCGTGGTCACCGCGACCGGCAACAAGGACATCATCACCCTCGATCACATGAAGGCGATGAAGGACCAGGCCATCCTGGGCAATATCGGCCACTTCGACAATGAGATCGACATGGCCGCCCTGGAGCGCTCCGATGCCGAGCGCCTGAACATCAAGCCGCAGGTCGACCTGTGGACGTTCAAGTCCGGCAAGTCCATCATCGTGCTGTCCGAGGGCCGCCTGCTGAACCTGGGCAATGCCACCGGCCACCCGTCGTTCGTCATGTCGAACAGCTTCTCCAACCAGGTCATCGCCCAGATCGAGCTGTGGACCAAGCCCGACGAGTACGACAACGAGGTGTACCGCCTCCCGAAGCACCTGGACGAGAAGGTCGCTCGCATCCACGTCGAGGCGCTGGGCGGCGAGCTGACCAAGCTCACCAAGGACCAGGCCGAGTACATCGGCGTGGACGTCGAGGGCCCGTACAAGCCGGAGCACTACCGCTACTGACCGGAAGAGCCTGGAAGGCATCGAGGTCCGGCCGGTCACCTGGGTGACCGGCCGGACCTCGTTATTCTGGACGGCGGCAGGATCGTCCGACCAGAACTAATCTGGAACCATCCAGCCGCACCAGGAAGTAAAGGAGTACGCCGGTGCATCTCGTCGATATCCCTGTGCGCCCCGGCAATCTGCGGGAAGCGGCCGAAGCCATCGAGCGGAGCACCGGTATGAAGGTGCAGATCATCGGAGGGACGCTGGTGATGTCACCGACCCCCCGTGGCAAGCATGCGGGAACCATCCTCGAGATGAAGGATCAGATCGACCCGACCATTCGACCGGCCTTGCGCGCGTTCGAGAATTCCTCGATCCTCATGCCCGGCAGTGCCGACGACTATTCCACACCCGACCTGACGGTACTGCCGAAGGAATGGGCTGCTGACGACGAATGGCTCGCCGACCCTGCCGATGTCGCTCTCGCCATAGAGGTGATCTCAACATCCGAACGTGCGAAGACGATTCTGGACAAGACGAACTGGTATGCGGCAGCCGGTGTGACCACCCTGCTGAACATCGACCCGCGCAATGGCAATTGGACCCTGTACACGCGACCGCGTGAAGGTGAGTATCAGGGCGTCCTGAACGGCAAGTACGGCGACGACATTCCGCTCCCACCGCCATTGCCCACCCTGAAGACCGCAGGACTGCCCATCTACAGCTGACGTGGCAGCGGGCGGGTACCCCGAGCACGGCTGATCTCGCCCGGGCATTCAGTTGCCTCGGTCGCGCCTCGGTCGATGAGCTCGATGTGAAGCACCGTCGACCGGGAACTGGTGGCGGACTCTTCTCGGCGGATGCCGCCACCAGTTCCCGGTGATCGCATGACCAACTGCGACGGGGTGTGTCGCGTGGTCGGGCTGGGCGGAAGGGACTACTTGTTGTAGGGCTTCGGGAGGGGGTAGCCCTTCTCTTCCATGACCTCTCGCGCCCGGTTGGGGTAGTCGGTGATGATGCCGTCGACGCCCTGGTCGAGGACGAGGGCGATGGTCTCCTTGTTGTTGACCGTCCAGGGGATCACCTTGATGCCCATGTCGTGGGCTTTGCCGATGTATTCGCTGGTGGTGGTGAGCTTGAAGCCGGGATCGCCCACCTTCGCGTCGCTGTCCCAGGGGTTCACGTAGCTGGGGGACGAGATGTCCGCGCCCAGAGCCTTGATCGCGCCCAGCGGATCGTCCGGGTGGTCCTCGTAGCGGATCGGTTGCAGCCAGGGGCTGTTCGGCTTGAAGGTGGAGTCGTCGTACAGCGCCACCGTGGGGATGGCGGGGTTCTTGGCCTTCACCAGGGGCAGGCTGCGCCAGTCGAAGCTCTGGATCTCGATCTTGTCGGTGGCTCCGGCAGCGCTGACAGCGCCCAGGATGACGTCGACGAATTCCTCGGGTGTGGCCGACTGGTCCGGGTTTTCGGCCTCGAGCTTGGTCTCGATGTTGTAGCGCAGGCTCTCGAAGGCGCCCGGGTAGGTCTTCACCAGCTCGAACAGCTCCGGCAACCGGGCGATCCTGTTGCCCGGAAGCTCCTGCGCCTCAGGGAAGTCCGCGAGCTTCTTGCCACAGTCGAGGGTGTGGATCTGGTCGTAGGTCAGCTCGTGCACGAGCTTGCCGACATACGGGTACTGCGGGTCATCCGGGAAGGCCGGGGCGGTGTCGGTGCACTTCTGCTCCTGGATCTTCGGGTCGTGCCAGATGATCGGGACATTGTCCTTGGTCAGCACGATGTCGAGTTCGAGCGTGGTGACGCCGAGTTCGATGGCCTTGGCGAAGCCGGGCAGCGATTCCTCGATGGTCATGCCGCGCCCGCCGCGATGCGCCTGCAGGTCGAACGGGCGGGCGGGATCGGCCGATGCGGTGGCGGTGGCCGAGGTCGAACCCTTGTCGTCCGAGCTATTGCCACAGGCGGTCATACCGAGGGCGGCAACCGCGACGCCGGCGAGGGCGATTGTCCTTCTGACGTGCTGGGAACTCCGGTGGGAGAAGGTCATGGCCGGGACTATAGCAATCCGAAGGCAAATTCAAGTGGGGCGAATCGGGCGCACAAACTTGCCAAGCGCGCTGGTCAGGTAGTCTCGCGGGCATGGGTGCGCTGGTGGTGCTGGAAGGGCTCGACGGTGCGGGTAAACGCACGCTGACCGAGGCCGTCCTCGCCGTGCTGCGCGCTCGCGGACTGCGGGTCGCGACGCTGGCCTTCCCGCGCTACGGCCGTTCGGTGCACGCCGACCTCGCCGCCGAGGCGCTGCGCGGTCAGCACGGCGACCTGGCCGCCTCGGTGAATGCCATGGCGCTGCTGTTCGCCCTCGACCGGGCCGACGCGCGCGACGAGCTGTCGAAATTGCTGGCGGACAACGACATCGTGCTACTGGACCGTTACGTCGCCTCGAACGCCGCCTACAACGCGGCGCGGCTGCATCAGCATGCGACCGGTGAAATCGCGGCCTGGGTAGCGGAATTGGAGTTCGGCCGTTTCGGGCTGCCTGTCCCGGATGTCCAGATTTACCTGGATGTCCCGGTTGATGTGGCGGAGGAGCGGGCCCGGCTGCGCGGCGAAGCGGACGAAACGCGCGCCCTGGACGCCTATGAGAAAGACGGTGGACTACAGCGGCGGACCGGTGAGGTCTACCGTGAACTCGCCGAAACCGGCTGGCACGGACCGTGGTGGGTGCATCGGAGCGGTGACGATCCGGCAACACTCGCAGTTCGGATGGCGGAAATTGTTGCTGGATAGGGTTGGATGTGCGCCGACAGGTCACGAGTGTTGGCGTGGCGGCCTGATTGGAGCCGGAGAGGTGACAACATAGTCTTATGAAACCCAAGATTCTGGTCGTCGACGACGATATGGCTCTCGCAGAGATGCTCACGATCGTCTTGCGCGGCGAGGGCTTCGACCCCCACGTCGTCGGCGACGGCACGCAGGCGCTGACTGCGGTCCGGGAGCTGCGCCCGGACCTGGTCTTGCTGGATCTCATGCTGCCCGGCATGAACGGCATCGACGTGTGCCGGGTGCTGCGAGCCGATTCGGGAGTGCCCATCGTGATGCTGACGGCGAAGACCGATACGGTCGACGTCGTCCTGGGTTTGGAATCCGGCGCCGACGATTACATCGTCAAGCCGTTCAAGCCGAAGGAACTGGTCGCTCGGGTGCGGGCCCGCCTGCGCCGCACCGAGGAGGAGCCGCAGGAACTGCTCTCCATCGCGGATATCGTCATCGACGTGCCGGCGCACAAGGTGACCCGCGGCGGACAGCAGATCTCGCTGACTCCCTTGGAGTTCGATCTGCTGGTGGCGCTGGCCCGCAAGCCGCGTCAGGTGTTCACCCGTGAGGTGCTGCTCGAACAGGTCTGGGGATACCGGCACGCCGCCGACACCCGCCTGGTCAATGTGCACGTGCAGCGGTTACGCGCCAAGGTGGAGAAGGATCCCGAGAACCCGGAGATCGTGCTGACCGTGCGAGGTGTTGGCTACAAGGCCGGACCGCCGTGATCGCTGGCTCCAGAAACCGCGTTCAGCGGTTGCTGGCGGTAGTGGTGGCCTGGTTTCGCAATGTAGGTGAGCAGCTGGGCCACGTCTGGCGACGTTCGCTGCAGTTGCGCGTCGTCGTGTCCACCCTGACGCTGTCGCTGATCGTGATCACGATTCTCGGAGTCGTGCTCACCGGTCAGATCACCGACCGGCTGCTGGACGCGAAGATCAATGCGGCCGTCGAGGAGATGACCCGCGCCCGCAATACCGTGCAGGCCACCCTGACCGGCGTGCACGATTCGAGTACTCAGCTGGCTCGCCTGGAGGATGCCCGCCGCGCCCTGACCGGGGGCGGCGGCTCCCAATCCGGCGGCGCCGCAGGCAGTTACGACTCCGCGCTGGCCATGGTCGGCGATTCGCAGGCCGAGCTGACCGCCGGGCCGATCCAGGAAATCCCGCCGGAGCTGCGGCATTTCGTGCAGGAGCGGCAGGTCAGCTATCAGTTCGCCACGGTCTCCGATCCCAATGGCTACCGCGGCTCCGCGCTCATCATCGGCAGCCCGGCCGCCGATATCCCGACGCTGGAGATCTACCTGATCTTCCCGCTCACCGCCGAACAGCGCAGCCTCGGGCTCATGCGCGGCACCATGCTCATCGGCGGCATCGTGCTGCTGGTGCTGCTGGCCGCCATCACCGCGCTGGTGACGCGACAGGTGGTGCTGCCCATCCGTTCCGCGGCGCGCATCGCGAGCCGGTTCGCCGACGGGCGGCTCAAGGAGCGCATGCTGGTGCGCGGCGAGGACGATATGGCGCGACTGGCCATGTCGTTCAACGAGATGGCCGAGAGCCTGTCGAATCAGATCACCCAGCTCGAGGAGTTCGGAAATCTGCAGCGGCGCTTCACCTCCGATGTGAGCCACGAATTGCGCACGCCGCTGACGACCGTGCGCATGGCGGCCGATCTCATCCACGGCTCCAGTGACGACCTGGATCCCGCGCTGGCGCGCTCGGCCGAACTGCTCGTCAATGAGCTCGACCGGTTCGAGGGCCTGCTCAACGATCTGCTCGAGATCAGCCGGCACGACGCGGGTGTGGCCGAGCTGCAAGTGGAATCGCTGGATGTGCGCATGTGCGCGCGGGCGGCGGTCTCCACGGTGCGGCACCTGGCCAAGGAATCCGGCGTCGAGCTGGTGGTGGACATGCCCGAGGAACCCCTTGTCGCGGAAGTGGATCCGCGGCGCGTGGAGCGGGTGCTGCGCAATCTGCTCGCCAATGCCATCGACCACAGCGAGGGCAAGCCGGTGCTCATGCGCATGCGCGGCGACGCCGACGCCAATGCGGTCGCCATCGTGGTGCGCGATCAGGGCGTGGGCCTGCGGCCCGGCGAGGAGAAGCTGGTCTTCAACCGGTTCTGGCGCTCGGACCCGTCTCGCATGCGCCGCTCCGGCGGCACCGGCCTGGGCCTGTCCATCAGCGTCGAGGACGCCAACCTGCACGAGGGCAAACTGGAGGCCTGGGGCGAGGTCGGCATCGGCGCCAGCTTCCGGCTGACCCTGCCGCTGGTGCGCGGCCGCAAGCTCGGCCTCAGCCCGCTGCCCCTGGAACCGCCCAAGGTGCGCGGCGCGGTGGTGGCCGAACAGCCGGCCATCGAGGCCGCGCCCGCCGCCGCCGACGGTGCGGGCGCCGAGACCGCCACCTTCGTGGAGTTCGAATCCACGCCCGCCACACCCGATTCCGCGCCCGGCGCCGCGGCCTCGGGAGCGAACGGGGAAGGGCCCGCACCGGACAGAGACACTCCCGACGACAGCGTGCTCGCCGACCCAGGGGACGGAAAGCCATGAGGATGAGGTCCTTACGACTGGCAACGGCGCTGGTCGTAATCGGATGCTTGGTGTTGCCGACCGGGTGCGCCAGCCTGCCGGATTCGTCCGCGCCGCAGGCGCTCGGCACCCTGGACCGGCAGCCGACCTCCGCCGACCCGGCCCCGCCCATCACCGGGCGGGAGCCGGATCGGTTGCTGCAGGACTTCTTCCAGGCCACCGCCGATCCCACCAACCGGCATCAGGCGGCGCGGCAGTATCTCTCGCCGGCGGCCAATGTGCGCTGGGACGACTCGGCCGGCATCACCATCGTGGATACGCCCAATACGCTGCGTGAGTCGCGCACCGACACCACCGCCAGCTATGTGGTGCGTGCCCGCAAGATCGGTGAACTGGTCGCGGACGGCTCCTACCGCGCCACCGAGGGCACCTTCGAAACCAAGATCGAGATGGTCAAGGTGGACGGCGAATGGCGGGTCGACGAACTACCCGGCGGGGTCGTGGTGGAGCAGAGTGCCTTCGGCAAGGCGTACAAGCGCTTCTCGCTGTTCTTCCCCAATGCGGCCGGCAATGCCATGGTTCCGGACCTGCGGTGGGTCTCCGAACGCAAGGACACGCTGACCCAGCGGCTGCTCGGGCTGCTCAGTGAGGGGCCGCAGCCCGCGCTGGGCCCGGCGGTGCGCAATCCCATGGCCGACCCGGTGGCGCTGCGCGGTCCGGTGACCAAGGCCAATGGCGAACCCGCGGGCGTGGGCATCGGCGCGGGCGGGGTGCAGATCGACTTCGCCGGGGCGGCGAACCTGGATCCCAAGGCCAAGGAGCTGCTCGCCGCGCAGGTGGTGCTGACCCTGTCGGGCGCGGAGATCATCGGGCCGTACATGCTCAATGCCGAGGGCAAGCCGCTCGACGAGCGCAAGGCCGTCACCGGGTGGAATCGCTCGGATGTGGAGCAGTTCAGCCCGGAGGTGCTGGCCCGCAACAAGATCGGGCTGCACGCCATTCGCGACGGCGCGCTGGTCAAGGTCGCCGAGTCCGGCATCGTGCCCGCGCCCGGCTTCTTCGGCTCCACCCGCACCCTGCAATCGGTGGCGCTGACCCCGGACGGGAATCTGGTCGCGGCCGTCGCCGACTCCGGGCGGCCCGAACCCGAACCGGCGCGCACCCTCATCATCGGCACCTACGACGGCACCGGATTCCCGGTGGCCACCGGCGGCAGCATCTCGCGGCCGTCCTGGACCGCCGACGGGGGCTCGGTCTGGGCGGTGGTGGACGGGGACAAGGTCATCCGGGCGGTCAACGACCGTGCCACCGGCAATGTGTCGCGCGAGGACGTCGACATCTCCGGGCTGTTCACCTCGCAGGTGGCCGGGGCCGACCCGCCGCGCACGCCCATTACCGAATTGCGCATCTCGCGGACCGGGGCCCGTGCCGCCATCATCGCGGGCGGGCGGATCTACGTGGCCGTGGTGGTGCGGCAGGCCGACGGCAAGTACGCGCTGACCGCGCCGCTGCCCATCGCGCCCGGCCTGAGCACCTCGGTGGTGTCGGTGGACTGGCTCAGCGGCGACACCCTCGTCATCGCCCGCGAGGGCAACGTGGTGCCGGTGCGGACCGTGCAGGTCGACGGCTCCGGGCTGTCCGAACTCACCAGCCGCAACCTGACGCCCCCGGTCCGCCTGGTCAGCGCCTCCCCGGAACACCAGTACGTCGCAGACTCCCGTGCGGTGCTGGAGCTGGCGAGCAATGCCGAAGACGGCGAACGCTATTGGCGCGAGGTGCCGGGGCTGGGCGGGAACGCTGTCCCGGTACTGCCCGGCTGAGCGCCTCCAAATGCCAACGTGACCCACTGATTTCGTGAGATCCGGGTAACTCGCCGGGTACGGCCAAAATTTGGTCCGCACCCACCGTAAGCACGCGAATGGGACGGTCAACGGCTCTTGGCCGGGCGCCGAAGTCCCGGAGAGGCGGAAGAGGCACGCAATTCGGGCCATTCGTGGGAAATGTGAGCTCGCGGGCCGGTCGGCCGCGCACACTGGAGGGCATGGGGGAGCTGCTGGATCTGATCCTGCCGCGCAACTGTGGCGGCTGCGGGGCGAGCGGAACCGGGTGGTGCGCGGACTGCGCCGGCGCGCTCTCCGGTCCACCGATCCGGATTCGCCCGCGGGCCGATCCCGGGGTGCCGTGCTGGGCCCTGGCGGGCTATCGGGGCGCGCCGCGGCGGGCCGTGCTGGCCGCCAAGGAACACCGGCGCAGGGATCTGGCGGCCCCGCTGGGGCTGGCCCTGGCCAGGGGGCTGGATCATTTGCGGGACACCGCCCGGCCGCTGCTATTGGTGCCCGCGCCCAGCCGCCGGACCGCGGCGCGGCGGCGCGGCGGCGATCCGGTGTTGCGCGCGGCGGGCGTCGCGGCGAGTTGGCTACCCGATTGCCGACTGTTCAGCACGTTGCGCATGCGGCCCGGTGTGCGGGATTCGGTGGGCCTCGGCTCCGGTGACCGCCAGCACAATCTGTGCGGGCGGATCGTCGTGGCGCCCGACTGTCCGCCGACCGGGTGGTTTGCGGCAAATGCCGAGGTAGTGCTGGTTGATGACGTGCTCACGACGGGCACCACCATGCGCGAGTCGGTGCGCACGCTGGCGGCGGCCGGGGTGGCCGTTCGTGCCGTGCTGGTTACCTGCCACGCTTGATTCTTCGAAATTTGCGTGAACACTGGCGGACAGGTCGCTGGCGCATTAGCGTGGCGATCAGACACCCGAACTCGAACGTTTGGAGGTGGCGCCTCGGACATCATGTGCCGAGCGAATTTCGATCGGCACACGTTTCAATCCCGCCGCACGAGCGGATTGTGCGGCCAGATCCGGGAGGTACGCGTGACGACTACTTCACGACCTTCAGCGAAGAACACAGACACCGCGGTGCTGCTGGACGACGCTTACTTGTCAGACGAGCAGACTCCTGCTCGGGCCACCAACGCGGATGTCGTGGTCAAGGGCCGAACCCTCGGTGAGGGTGGAGTGCCCGATCACTTCCGAATTCACGTCGCGGACAAGCTGTCCCGCTTGGAACGCTTCGATCCGACCATCTACCTCTTCGATGTGGAACTCACCCACGAACGCAACCGTCGTCAACGCAAGAACTGCCAGCGGATCGAAATCACCGCCCGCGGCAAGGGGCCCGTCGTGCGGGCCGAAGCGTGCGCGGACAGCTTCTACGCCGCCCTCGAGTCGGCGGTCGAGAAGCTGGAGAGCCGGTTGCGCCGCCTGAAGGATCGCCGCCGCGTGCATCACGGGGACAAGACGCCGATCTCGGTCTCGGAAGCCACCGCCGGTCTCATCGACGACGCCCTCTTCGCCTCGTCGAACGGTACGTCCGATGCCCACGACCACGCCGCGGAAGCCGACGAGAACGCCGGTCCCGGCCATGTGGTGCGCACCAAGACCCACCCGGCCATCCCCATGACGGTCGATGACGCCCTCTACCAAATGGAGCTCGTCGGCCACGATTTCTTCCTGTTCCAGGACAAGGAGACCGACCGACCGTCGGTCGTCTACCGCCGCCACGCCTTCGATTACGGCCTCATCCGCCTGGCGTAGGGAACGGACAACTCCAACCATTTCCGACCGGGGCCGCAGGGGCCCCGGTCGCTTGCTGTCCCGCCTTCCCGAGACTTCAGCGCCCGGCCTGAGTGCCGTCGGCGCCGCGCATGCGTGCCGGCGGTCGGATGGGTGCCTGCATTTGGACGTACCCGATGAGTTACCCGGCCCTCACGAAATCACTGGGTCGTCTTCCTGATACAAGGTGTATCGCATTCTTTCTTACTTCGCGGTAAGTTGGTGATACCACTTGTTCTAGAAAGGAATGCGCATGGCCACCAGGGGCGCTCGCCGTGCTGTCATCGTGTCCGGTGTCCGGACCCCGTTCGTCCGGGCCTTCACCGACTACACGCGGATGGATTCCATCGATCTGGCGGATACCGCTGTGCGCGGGCTGCTGGAGCGCACCGGTTTGCCGAAGGGCGAGGTACAGGCGATCGTGTGGGGCGGAGTGATCCTGCCCAGCGCCGCACCGAACATCGCCCGCGAGATCGCGCTGGATCTGGAACTCGATCCGGGCTGTGAGGGCTACACGGTGACGCGGGCGTGTGCGTCCGGGTTGCAGGCCGTGACTTCGGCCGCGGCGGCCATCGAGCGCGGCGAGTACGACATCATGATCGCCGGTGGTAGCGACTCGACCAGTAATGCCGAGGTGAAGTTGCCGCAGAAGGTGGTGCACGCGGCGGCTCCGCTGGCCTTGGGAAAGCCCAAGGCGAAGGACTATCTCGCGGCGGCGGCGCAGTTGGCGCCCTTCTATGACCTGGTGCCGCGACGGCCCAAGATCGAGGAGCGCACCACGGGGGAGGTCATGGGGGAGTCGGCCGAGAAAATGGCTCGCATCCATGGGATTTCGCGGGCGGCGCAGGATGAGTTCGCCGCGCGGTCGCATCATCGGGCAGCCGCCGCCATCGATTCCGGTCGCTTCGACAGCGAGGTGCTGTCCGTAACCACCCCTGATGGGAAGACGGTGAGCCGGGACGCGTTGGTCCGGCCGGGCACCAGCGTCGAGAAACTCGCCACCCTCGCACCGGTTTTCGAGAAGAACGGCACCGTCACCGCGGGCAATGCCAGCCCGCTCACCGACGGCGCGTCGGCGGTGCTGCTCATGAGCGAGGAGAAGGCGCGTGAACTGGGCTTCGAACCCCTCGCCGCCTTCCGGTCCTGGAGCTATGTCAGCGTGGATCCCCGCGATCAGGTGCTGATCGGCCCGGCCATCTCCATGCCCCGCGCTCTGGACAAGGCCGGAATGTCTTTGGCCGACATCGATTTCGTCGATATCCACGAGGCCTTCGCCGCGCAGACCCTGTCCGTGGTCTCGGCCCTGGCCAGCGAGGAATGGGCCAAGACCCGCCTCGACCGCGATACCGCGGTCGGCGAGATCGACCCGGCAGTCCTGAATGTGCACGGCGGCTCCGTCTCCCTCGGCCACCCCTTCGGCGCCACGGGCGCGCGCATGGTCACCACCATGGCCAACGAACTGGCGCGGACCGGCAAATCGACGGCGCTGCTCGGTATCTGCGCGGCCGGCGGCATCGGGGCCTCGGCCATACTCGAGCGGGTCTGACTCTCCGATCACATGTGACGGATATTGCCTTCCTGTCGTGCGACAGGTTTGCTACCTGCGAATTCGTGCCGGCGGAAGGCTGAAATTGTCGTGTGGATCACGCGCTTTACTGAGTGCGCTCATTTTGAGCGTTTGGGCAGGTCAAGCCTAGTCTGAAAGCGGGATTGGGATTCAGAACTCGAAATGAAAGCTGGCGTTTCGTCATGTCCGTTCGAAAGATTGCCTACTCCGCTGTTATTGCCGTTCCCGTCGCCATTGCCGTGACGCTCGCGGGTGCGGGCTCCGCCTCCGCCGCGACGGTCGACTCGCAGCCCGCCGCTCCCGCCGCCGAGGTGCAGCGCGATCCCACCACCGGTATCCCGGTCGAGACCCTGAACACCATGGGCCAGGACGCCGCGATCGGCGCCGGTATCGGCGCGGTGACCGGTGGGGTCGCGGGCGGTGTCGCCGGTGGCGTCGTCGGCCTGCCCGCCGGCGTGGTCGGCGCTGCCGTGGGCGCTCCGATCGGCGCGGCCGCCGGTGGCGCGCTGGGTGCGGCCGTGGGAATGTCCACGGTGCTGGTCCCGCTGCCGCCGGTCGAGGCCGGGGCTCCCATCGTCTCCATTCCGGTCAGCATCGGTGGCGCCGCTCTCGGCGCTCCGGTCGGCGCCGCTCTCGGATTCGCTGCGGGCGAAGCGATTCCGGTCGCCATCGGCGCCGCCGGTGGCGCCGCCGCCGGTGCGGCCGCGGGCGCGGCCATCGGCGCGGGCGTCGGGTACGCCACCGCACCGCAGCACTGATCACCGCGCACCCGCCGGAACTCCGATTCGCCCGGGCGGATCGGGGTTTCGGTGATCGTGATTCGGGAAGTCTTCGGTAACGGAGAATCGATCAGAACGGGTGCGAGATATGTTCGGCAAGAAGGCAATCGCCACCGTGGGTGCGGCGATCGCGCTCGGCGCCGCCGGTAGCGCCGTGGCCATGGCTGATACGACAGTGCCGACCGATCCGGATATGAAGCTGGTGCTACAGGATTATCGCGAGCATGTCGGCGAGCGATTCCGGGTGCACGGGCTGGTCTACTCCGATGCCGCCGCCTGGACCCTGGTGTACGTCACCGATGAGCCGTCCGAGTTCTACACCATCGACGGTGCGCGGGCGGAGGTCGTGCGACCGACGGCCGAGCCGATCACCCAGGGCGATATCTTCACCGGCACGATCAGCATTACCGGGCGGGCCGGTTTCAACGATCCGGTGGTCATGCTGGAGGACGTGCGAATCGTCGGCCGGCAGTGGTGAGTTCGCGAGTTCAGTCGCGCGCGATGTAGCTCTCCCAGTGGATCGCGGCTTCCAGGGGCCGCCGCGTCCGCCAGCCGAAGCGCTCCAGATCCGGCACGGACTGGAATTCGTGGACGGGGCCGACGCACAGCCAGGCCACCGGTTTCACCTCCGCGGGCGCGCCGATCAGCTCGGCCAGGAACGGGGTGTCGTAGAAGCTCACCCAGCCCACGCCGATGCCCTCGGCGGTGGCGGCCAGCCACAGGTTCTGGATGGCGAGAATCGTTGAGTAGATGCCGGTTTCGGGCACCGAGGCGCGGCCCAGCACGTGCGCGCCGCCGCGGGTCTGGTCATGGGTCACCACGATGCCGGTGCCGGACTCGGTAATGCCCTCGATCTTGATGGGGTCGAAGGTGGCAGCGCGATCGGCCGGCAGGGAGTCGTGGAATTCGCGGCGCTTGTCCGCGACATGCCCGGCGAACTTCTCCAGCACGGCCCGGTCGCGGACCACGACGAAATCCCAGGGCATGGAATTCCCCACGCTGGGCGCGCGATGGGCCGCGTCGAGAATCCGCAGCAGGGTGTCGTCGGGCACGATCTCCCCGGTGAACTCGGCCCGCACGTCGCGACGCAGGCGGATGGCGTCGTAGACGCTCGGACATTCAGCTGGGGCGATCGGGTCTTCGGAACACACGGGGACCAGTCAACCAGGTCGCGAAAACGCCCCCGCCGAAGGATCGGCGGGGGCGTTTCGGAGCGGTGTCAGCCGACCAGCGCCGGTTCGCGGCGGCGGGTGAGCTTCTTGCGGCCCGCGGCCAGCGCGGTGCGCAGGCCGCGGCGCTTGCCGGTCGCCGGATCGATGACGGTCGCGCCGCCGAAGACCTTCTCCGACTTGGTTTCCGGGGCGTCGTGGGTGCTGCGGCGCAGGTACTTGTTGGGCAGCGACAGCTTCATGATGGTGCGCCACGCCTTGGCGTACTGCACCGGCAGCGAGCCGGTGGTGTACGGCAGGTCGTACTTGTCGCACATGGCCCGCACCCGCACCGCGATCTCGGCGAGGCGGTTGGACGGCAGATCCGGGAACAGGTGGTGCTCGATCTGGTGGCTCAGATTGCCGGTCATGAAGTGCATGAGCTTGCCGCCGGAGATATTGGCGCTGCCCAGCATCTGACGCAGGTACCACTCGCCCTGGGTCTCGCTGTCCACATCGCTGCGGGTGAACTTCTCCGCGCCGTCGGGGAAGTGGCCGCAGAAGATGACGGCATTGGTCCACACATTGCGCACCACATTGGCGGCGAAGTTGGCGGTCAGCGTGCCGAAGAAGGCGGGACCGGTGAGCAGCGGGAAGAGCAGGTAGTCCTTGCCGACCTGCTTGCCGATCTTCTTCAGCACCAGCTTGCGGTCGGCGTCGAACTGCTGCCACTCCGGGCTGTCCTTGGCCCACTTCTTCTTGGCGACCTTGCCCAGCTCCAGGTGCTGGATGGCGACGCCGTATTCGAAGAACATCTGCAGCAGCAGGTTGTACACCGGCTGGCCCAGGTAGAACGGCGTCCACCGCTGATCGCGGGTGACGCGCAGCAGGCCGTAGCCGATGTCGTCGTCCATGCCCAGCACATTGGTGTACTTGTGGTGCAGGAAGTTGTGGGTGATCTTCCAGTGCTCGGCCGGGCCGGCGTTGTCCCATTCCCAGGAGGTGGAGTGGATCTCCGGATCGTTCATCCAGTCCCACTGGCCGTGCATGACATTGTGGCCGATCTCCATGTTCTCGATGATCTTGGCCGTGCCGAGCAGGGCGACGCCCGCGAGCCACGCGGGCGGGAACAGGCTGAAGAAGAGCACGCCGCGCCCGCTGATTTCGAGCGCGCGCTGTAGGCGGATCACGCGTCGGATGTAGCGGGCGTCGGCTTCGCCCCGGGAGGATTCGATTTCGCGGCGGATGGCGTCGAGCTCTGCACCGATGGCCTCGACATCCTCCGGGGTGAGGTGCGCGTATTCCTTGACATCCGAGATCGCCATGCTGGTTACACTACCGTAGGTTACGGTTCCGTAGGTTACCTACGAATGAATCCCTAACGTGTCGAACACCGCATTGCGTTCGATATGCGAATCTGTTAGAGCTTGCGACCCAGCACGCGCAGCAGCGACCGCTCCCGCTTGGCCTTCGATTTCAGCAAAGCCTTTTCCTGCCTTGCCTTTTCCTGCAGCGCCACCCTGGCCTCGCGCAGCACTTCCTGCTCGTGCTGGGCTTTCTCCTTGAGCGCCACCTTGGCCTCCTGCAGCGCCGAGCGCAGCCCGCGCCGCTTGCCCGTCACCGGGTCCACGCCGGGCCAGTGATGCTCGGACAGCCACTCGCTGTGCTCGGCGATCCACTCGCTGCCATTGGCCAGCGAGGGCATGGTCGGCAGCGTGATACCGGCGAACTTGCGCTCCGAGGAGGTCTCCGGAGCATCGTCGGAGGTGCGCTTGAGGAACTTGTCCGGCAGTGCCAGCTTGTGAATCGTGCGGAACGCCAGCAGGTACTGCTTGCCCAGCGAGCCGGTGGTGTAGGGCAGGTCGTACTTGTCGCACAGCTCGCGCACCTTCACCGACACCTCGGGGTACCGATTGCTCGGAATATCCGGGAACAGGTGGTGCTCGATCTGGTAGCTGAGATTGCCGCTCATGAATCCCATGACCGGACCCGCCTTGAAATTGGCGCTGCCCAGCATCTGCCGCAGGTACCACTCGCCGTGCGTCTCGTTCTCGAACTGCTCGACGGTGAACTTCTCCGCGCCGTCGGGGAAGTGCCCGCAGAAGATGACCGCGTAGGCCCACATATTGCGGATCAGGTTCGCGGTGGCATTGGCCTTCAGCGTGGACTTCCACGCCGGTCCGGTGAGCGCCGGGAAGATCACGAAATCCTTGGCGACCTGACGGCCGGCCTTCTTCCAGAAGTCCTTGTTGGGCTCGGAGAAGATCTGGTTGCGCGGCACCCCCATCTGATCCTTCATCGCCGACAGATCGTGCAGCGCGATGCCCCACTCGAAGGTCGCTGCCAGAATCAGATTCGCCAACGGCTGGGCCAGGTTGATCGGCTTCCATTCCTCGTCGCGCGTCATGCGCAGGATGCCGAAGCCCAGATCCTCGTCCATGTCGAGGATATTGGTGTAGGTGTGGTGCGAGTAGTTGTGCGCGGCCTTCCACTGCGCCGAGGTGCCCGTCATATCCCACTCCCAGGTGGTGGAGTGGATCTCTGGGTCGTTCATCCAATCCCACTGCCCGTGGCTGATGTTGTGCCCGAGCTCCATGTTCTCGATGATCTTGGCGACCGAGAGCAGGGCGGTGCCGGCCAGCCAGGCCCAGCGATTCCTGGAACCGAACAGGGTGGCGCGCCCGGCCGCCTCGAGAATGCGCTGGGCGGCGATGGTGCGGCGGATGTACTTGGCATCGCGTTCGCCGAGTGACGACTCCACATCACGGCGAATGGTGTCGAGCTCCTGACCGAGGGTCTCGATATCGGCCGCCGTCAAATGAGCGAAAGCCTTGATGTCGGTGATGGCCACCGGCGATCCTTCCGTGGTTGATCTGCCTCGCGCCGAACGGCGGATGCGCGGTTCCGAATGGCGACCGCTTCAGGCTCGATTGCTATCGAGGGTAGCCGTTCGGCGGCGCGACGGCCGCACACGGTCCGCGCGTCACACGTCGAGGGTGCAATCGCCGGCGGCCGCGGAGATGCAGGTCTGCACTTTGTCACCGGCGCGATGCTCATTGCCATTGCGCAGATCGCGGACGTGACCGTCGGTGACGGTGAGCACGCAGGTCTGGCAGATGCCCATGCGGCAGCCGAACGGCATCTGCACGCCCGCGCTCTCACCCGCCTGCAACAGCGTGGTGGCGCCGTCCACTTCCACGCTGCGGCCGGTGCGGCCGAAGGTGACGGTACCGCCCTCGGCGGAGGCATTGCGCTCGATCTCGAACCGCTCAACGTGCAGCTTGTCCGCGACTCCGGCAGCCGCCCAGTGCTTTTCGATCTCGTCCAGCATGGCGGCCGGACCGCACGCCCAGGTCTCGCGTTCGCGCCAATCCGGCACGCGCTCATCCAGATCGGCGAGCGCGAACTTGCCGTGCTCACCGGTGAGATGCAGGTCCGCGGTGAAACTCGGGTGCTTGTCGTGCAATTCGCGCAACTCGTCGCCGAACATGACGTCGTCCGGGGTGCGCGCGGAGTGAATGTGCCGCACATCCGGCACCACGCCGCGCCGATCCATGGTGCGCAGCATGGCCATGACGGGCGTGATGCCCGAACCGGCCGTCAGGAACAGCACCTGCGCCGGCGGCGGCTCCGGCAGCACGAACCCGCCCTGCGGCGCGGCCAGGCGCACCACGCTGCCCACCGGCACGCCGTTGACCAGATGGCTGGACAGGAAACCCTCCGGCATGGCCTTCACGGCGATCGAGATGAGCCGCTTGCTGCGATGCTCGGGATCGGTCCAATCCGGCGGGCAGGTCAGCGAATACGACCGCCAGTGCCAGCGGCCGTCCACGAGCACGCCGATGCCGATGTACTGCCCCGGGGAGAACTTGAAGTCGAACCCCCACCCCGGCTTGATCACCAGCGTGACCGAATCCGCCGTCTCCTTGCGCACATCCACGATCCGCCCGCGCAGCTCACGCGCCGACCACAGCGGATTCACCAGGTGTAGATAGTCATCCGGCAGCAGGGGAGTGGTGATCCGAGCCGCGGCCCCGCGCAGCGCGTTGAGCTTCGTGCGGCCCGCGATGGCGCTCTCGGTGACCGGAGCCTCCAGCCATTCCTTGAGCCCACGCACGGAGAATCCACCAGCTTTCAAACCCATGATTGCGGAGCTTTCCTGTCGATTGCGGCGAGGTCGTCCCCGCAAGGTTACGGCATCGTAGGTTACGGCGCCGTAGTAAGGGTCCGGGGTTAGGGGGTTGGGGCACAGCCCTCTCCCCTCCTTAAGGGGGTTTGGGGGCTTAGCCCCCTCTCCCTCTCTCCGGGGGTTTGGGGGCTTGGCCCCCATCTCCCTTACTGCTTACAGCAGGTCGAGCAGGAACGGCAGTTCCTGCGCCGCATACCAGGCGAGCTGGTGATCCTCGGCATCCCCCAGCACGAATTCGGCATCCGAGTCACCGAGATCGGCGGCATCGATCACATCCACGGCCTTGGCCACTTCCGGCTCGGCCTCGGCCAGGTCGACGTGCACCGACGCGATCCGGTCATAGGCGATCGGAGCCGACAACCGCACCACCGCATCATCGAGATCCGGCCGCAGCGTCGCACCGTCCACATCGGCCGCGATGACCGCCCGCCGGAAGATCGGCCGCCGCACCGGCGCCTCGCCGTCGTCCTCGGAACCGGACTCGGCGGCATTCTCAGCTGCGGCCTGCTCATCGGCCAGCAGCCGCAGCGACGCCCGCGCGGCCTCCGCCATGGCCACCTCGGCGAGTTCCTCGTCATCACCGGAGGCATAGGCCTCGCGCAGCGCGGGGGTGACGGCGAACGCGGTGTCGTTCATCGCCCGGATCTGCCGGTCCGCGACCAGCTCCCGCAGCATCGGCACCGTCGCCGGGACGTAGACACGCAGCTTCTTCGTGACGCCGGACTCACTGGACGCAGGCACCGAGCATCTCCTCCATCGACTCGTGCACCGAAGCGGTCAGCACCGCGATATCGGCCATGGCATCGCGATCGGCGGTGAGCCCGTAGAACACCCGTCCGTCATAGGACGTGAGCCCGATACTCAGAGCCTGAAAGCGCAGCAACGGCGATACCGGGTACATCTCCAGCATCCGCGCGCCGCCGATGTACATCGGCTGTTGCGGACCCGGCGCATTGGTGATCACCAGATTGAACGTGTGCTCAGCAAAAGTACTCGCCGACCGCACGCTCATGGCGTGCAGGCTCGCCGGAGCGAATCCGGCCATGTGCACCAGGGTCCGCGCGCGCACGCCGCGCTGATGCTGGACGTGTACCTCGGTGGCGTGCTTGATGTGCGCCAGCCGGATCACCGGATTCGGTTCGCCGACGGGCAGATCCACCAGCAGCGAGGTCACCTCGCCGGCCGGTTTCAGCTCCGCCCCGTCGGCGTAGACCGACATGGGGACCACGGCGCGCAGCGTGTCGGCCTCGGTCAGCACCTGGCCGCGGGAGAGCAGCCAATTGCGCAGCGCGCCGGTGACCACGGCCAGGATGACGTCATTGATGGAACAGTCGAACCGCTTGCGGATCTTGCGGTAGTCCTCGAGATCGGTGCGCACCACCTCGACCCGGCGATTGCGGGAGGTCCGGGTGTTCAGGGGGCTGTCGGGCGCGCCGATGGCGGCGGTGCGCAGCATCGACACCATCTTCTTCACGGCCTTGCCGGTGGCGTCGAACAGTGCGAACGCCTCGGCGCTGTGATGGCGCGCCACCTCCAGGGCCTCGCGCGGCTGGGTGGCCAGGTGCAGCACCGCGCCGACCAGCAGTTCCAGATCGGCGGGTTCGCGCCGTGCGCCCCAGGCGGCATGGGCGACCTCGCGCGGCGCGGCCGAGGTGTCGAGGATCACATGCCCGATCTCCAGCGCGCTGTCGCCGTCCACCAGCGCCGAATGCGTCTTGGTGAAGACGGCCGTGCGCCCCTCGGACAGGCCCTCCACCAGGTACATCTCCCACAGCGGCCGTGTGTGGTCGAGCGGGCGCGAGGCCAGCCGGGCGACCAGATCCAGCAGCTGATCATCGGTGCCCGGTTCCGGCAGCGCCGAGCGCCGGATGTGATAGGTGATGTCGAAATGCGCGTCGTCCACCCAGACCGGCCGGCCCAGGGCGAACGGGATCTCGCGCACCTTGCGCCGGTACAGCGGCACCAGCGGCAGCCGCGATTCGACGAGGTCGACGAGGCCGTCGTAGTCCAGTGGCGCCTTGCCGGAATTCCCGGTCGGCACGGGATTGCGCAGGATGGCCAGGGATCCGATGTGCATCGGGTTGCTGCTCGACTCGAGCCGGTAGAACGACGCGTCCTGCGGCGTCAGTCTGGTGATCACGCTGCCCCGTACTCCCTTGTCCTGCCTGCGCCCGCATGCTTTTCCCCTGCCGAGGCGTCGGCGTCCGGCGTCGCGCGCCGATTGTGAGCAAGCTATCGCAATCCGATCACCAGGGGGAACCGTCCGGGCGCCACTGCCCGCCGCGCGCCATCGTCGGCGATCCCGGCCCGGGTGTGCGGGCGCAAGCCTCCGCACGCCGGACCTTGTCCATGGTACGCCAGACGGGTCTGAAACACCTTCTCCAACAATGCGATTCATGAGCGAATCGCCGCAGCTCACGAAGGCTGTCCGGGGCTGAACGCAATTCACCCACGCCTACACAGCTGCTACACAGCCATGCGCATTACCATGGCAATGCGTGCGCGCCCGCGTGCGCCTTTCCCGCCGGAGGCGGGCGCCCAGACGACCACCGACCAGAGGAACGACAAGACCCGTGCCTGCGCTGACGCTTTCGAGGTTGCTACGGATTGGTGAAGGTCGCACGGTCAAGCGGCTTGCGAACCTGGCGGATGAAGTCATCGCCCTGGAGGACGAGTGGTCGGCGCTGACCGACGCCGAACTCCAGGCCAAGACCGATGAGTTCAAACAGCGCTACGCCGAGGGCGAATCCCTCGACGAGCTGGTGCTGGAGGCCTTCGCGACCGCGCGGGAAGCGTCCTGGCGAGTGCTCAACCAGAAGCACTACAAGGTGCAGATCATGGGCGGCGCCGCCCTGCACATCGGCAATGTGGCGGAGATGAAGACCGGTGAGGGCAAGACCCTCACCTGTGTGCTGCCCGCCTACCTGAACGCCCTCAGCGGCGACGGCGTGCACGTCGTGACCGTCAACGACTACCTGGCCAAGCGCGACGCCGAGTGGATGGGCCGCGTGCACCGCTTCCTCGGTCTCGAGGTGGGCGTCATCCTGTCGGGCATGACCCCGGCCGAGCGCCGCGCGGCCTACAACGCCGACATCACCTACGGCACCAACAATGAGTTCGGCTTCGACTACCTGCGCGACAATATGACCCACTCGCTGGACGATCTGGTCCAGCGCGGGCACAACTTCGCCGTGGTCGACGAGGTCGACTCCATCCTCATCGACGAGGCCCGCACCCCGCTCATCATCTCGGGCCCGGCGGACGCCTCCTCGAAGTGGTACGCCGAGTTCGCGCGCATCGCGCCGCTGCTGAAGAAGGACCTGCACTACGAGGTCGACATCAAGAAGCGCACCATCGGCGTGCACGAGGCCGGCGTCGAATTCGTCGAGGATCAGCTCGGCATCGACAACCTCTACGAGGCCGCCAACTCGCCGCTGGTCAGCTACCTGAACAATGCCATCAAGGCCAAGGAGCTCTACACCCGCGACAAGGATTACATCGTCCGCGACGGCGAAGTGATCATTGTCGACGAGTTCACCGGCCGCATTCTGGTGGGCCGCCGCTACAACGAGGGCATGCACCAGGCCATCGAGGCCAAAGAGGGCGTGGAGATCCAGCCGGAGAACCAGACCCTGGCCACCATCACGCTGCAGAACTACTTCCGCCTCTACGACAAGCTGTCCGGTATGACCGGTACCGCCGAGACCGAGGCGGCCGAGCTGCACCAGACCTACGGCTTGGGCGTGGTGCCGATCCCGACCAATAAGCCGATGATCCGCCAGGATCAGTCCGACCTCATCTACAAGACCGAAGAGGCCAAGTACTCCGCGGTCGCCGACGACATTGCCGAGCGGCACGAGAAGGGCCAGCCGGTGCTGGTCGGCACCACCTCGGTGGAGCGCTCGGAATACCTGTCCAAGCTGCTCACCAAGCGCGGCATCCCGCATTCGGTGCTCAATGCCAAATTCCACGAGCAGGAAGCCCAGATCGTCGCCGAGGCCGGCCGGCCCGGCGCGGTCACCGTGGCCACCAATATGGCCGGTCGCGGCACCGACATCGTGCTCGGCGGCAACCCGGACATCATTGCCGACCTGCTGCTGCGCAAGCAGGGCCTGGACCCGGTGGAGACCCGCGAGGAGTACGAGGCCGCCTGGCACGGCGCGCTGGAGCGGGTGAAGGAGCAGACCGAGGCGGACGCCGACGAGGTGCGCGAGGCCGGCGGCCTCTATGTGCTCGGCACCGAACGCCACGAGTCGCGGCGCATCGACAACCAGCTGCGCGGCCGCTCCGGCCGGCAGGGCGATCCGGGTGAGTCCCGGTTCTACCTGTCGCTGGGCGACGAGCTCATGCGGCGCTTCAACGGCGCGGCGCTGGAATCCATCATGACCCGGCTCAACCTGCCCGACGACGTGCCGATCGAGGCCAAGATGGTCTCGCGCGCCATCAAGTCCGCGCAGACCCAGGTCGAGCAGCAGAACTTCGAGATCCGCAAGAACGTCCTGAAGTACGACGAGGTGATGAACCAGCAGCGCACGGTCATCTACGCCGAGCGCGCCCGCATCCTCAACGGCGAGGATATGGAGGGGCAGGTTCAGGAGATGATCACCGACGTGATCACCGCCTACGTGCAGGGTGCGACCGCCGAGGGGTACGTCGAGGACTGGGATCTGGAGAAGCTGTGGGGGGCGCTGAAGACGCTGTACCCCATCGGGCTGGACTACCGGGAACTCAGCGGCCAGAACGCCGACGGCGAATTCGGCGAACTGTCGCGCGAGGAACTGCTGGAAGCCGTTCTCGACGACGCGCACGCCGCCTACGAACGCCGGGAAGCCGAGATCGACGGGCTCGCGGGCGAGGGCAGCATGCGCAATCTGGAACGGCAGATCCTGCTGTCGGTGCTGGACCGCAAGTGGCGTGAGCACCTGTACGAGATGGACTACCTCAAGGAGGGCATCGGCCTGCGCGCCATGGCGCAGCGCGACCCGCTGGTGGAATACCAGCGCGAGGGGTTCGACATGTTCTCCGCCATGCTCGACGGGTTGAAGGAGGAGTCGGTCGGGTTCCTGTTCAACCTCCAGGTCGAGGTGCAGCAGCCGCAGCCGGCGGGTGTGAATGTGGGGGCGGGGCTGCAGTCGCCGGTCGGCAACCGGCCGCTGCCTACCCAGGAAGCCGCGCCTACTGCGGGCAATGGCGCTCCGGCGGCGTTGCGTGCCAAGGGGATCGACGAGTCGGGGCCGCGGGGGCTGAGCTACTCGGGGCCGGACGAGGGTGGTCGGGCGGCTGTGCACAGTGACGCCGAGGAGTACGGGCAGCAGGGGGGCGGGGGTGGTACGCGGCGCGAGCGGCGTGAGGCTGCGCGGTCTCAGGGGAAGCTGGACAAGGCGCCGAAGTCCAAGCGTCGGCGGTGATCTGAAGGCGTTGAAGAGTGTTGGCCCCCTGGGTGCTCCAGGGGGTCAGTGCTTTTGTGTGATGGTGTGACTGAGGGTGGGAGGTCTTCTGATCAGGGACGCTCGTGGCTGTGTTTGATTTGCCTCCGCTTCGCTCCGGCGGGGTTCGGGGCCTGGAGGTCTCGATTTTTCCCTCCCTCCGCGCACGCCGGAGCTCCTCCGCTTCGCTCCCCCGCTCCGACGCACGCTCCACTCAGTCCAAAATCGAGACGGCCCCGAACCCACACAGTTGATGCACCAACTGTCATCCCTACAGTTGATTGACAGTTCGCCTGCGGCGGACCAACATACGGGCAGACGAGCTGATCACCGCACTGGCTGGTGACCAGAACAGCTCGAGATCGCACCAGCCCATTGCCGCACGGGGCTGGGCAACCGATTGGGCTGGTGGGAACTCTTCAACTGCGCTCGGACTACCGCTGGGCGCATCCGCTCCGCTCAGTCCAAAATCGAGACGGTCCCGAACCCACACGGCGAGTGCACCAGCTGTCGTCCCCGCCGTTTAGTGACAGTTCGCCTGCGGCGGACCAACGCACAGGCAGAGGGGCTGATCACTGCACCGGCTGGTGACCAGAACAGCTCGAGATCGCACCAGCCCATTGGTGCAATCGAGACGCCCCTGCCCCTTGCCAGTGGATGCACCACCGGCATACGTGTCGTCCATTTGACGGTTTGCCTGCGGCGGACAAACTCGGATTGGCAACCCGGTCAGGGCGGTTGGGGGTTCGTCTTCGGCGGACAAGCTCGAGTGGGCGGGTCGGGGAGGCGAGGGTGGCTAGTCGAGGTTGACGGATTCGCCCCAGTAGCGGGGGTCCCAGTTGATCAGGATCATTCCGGCTACGCTGCCGGTGCAGGTGCCGCAGGCGTCGACGTGGATGTGGCTGTCTACGTCGGTGTCGCCGTTCAGGACGGCGCGGGTGGAGAGCCAGACGGCGCGCAGGTACATGGCGGCGGGTCTGCCGCAGCGGACGCAGTCGGGGAGGGCGTTCGCGGGGTCGTTGCGGCCGATGCGGACCTCGGGCGTTACCGGTGCGCCGGGGCCGAGGGCCGCGTCGAGGAGCGGTGAGAACTCCTTGCGCTCATGGTCTTCCACGTCGGCAGGCTAGCGACTTCCGAAAGCGGGCGCTACCGGTACGGATGTAGGGGGCCTAACGGTCGGCTCACCGTATGGTCGTAGTGGGAGATCACCCCGGGGTAGCGTCCTCGGATCGCCTGTGCGGACCCATGATCGAGGACGGCTCGGCGGCGGTCAGGGTTCGCTGAGGGAGAGGTGGGCTCGTGATGAGGCGTGCGGTGGTGATCTCGGCGGCGGTCCTATTGTCGGCGGCGCTCTGGCATTTCGGCACCGGGTTGCATCCGCTGCCGGGGTTGGCCTTTCTCGCACCGCTCCCGGTGCTCTTGCTCGCGCTGCGCGTCAACGGGGCGACGGCCTTCCTGGCGGGGCTGCTCGCCTGGCTGGGCGGTCAGGCGCAGATGTGGTCGTACTTCACCGTGACGCTCGCACAACCGGCGGCCTTCACCGCGGCGCTGCTCGGCGGCTCCGCGCTCGTCTTCGGCGCGCTGGCGGCGTTGCTGCGGGTGCTGCTGCTGTGGGACCGGCCCGTGCTGGCGGCGCTGGTGGTGCCCGCGGGCTGGGTGACGCTGGAATACGTGCTGTCGCTGGTGGGTTCGACCGGCGCCTGGTGGAGCATCGCCTATACGCAGGCCGAGGTGTTGCCCTTGATCCAGACGGCCGCGGTGACCGGCGTCTGGGGGCTGACCTTCCTGATCCTGCTCGTGCCCGCGGCCATCGCGGCCGTGACCGCTCCGGCCACCACACGGGCGCAACGGATTCGGGTGGGCGGCGGGCTGGGGGTGGTGCTGGTGGCCGTGACCGCGTTCGGCGTGTGGCGGCTCACCGCGCCCTACGACCGAGAGCACGTCCGCGTCGGGCTGGCGGCGATTTCCCAACCGCCGGACTATGTTCCGGTGGATACGGCCGACGGGCGGGATATGGTGGCCCGCGCGGTCGCCGAGGTCGAACGGCTGGCCGATCAGGGTGCGCGCGCCGTGGTGCTTCCCGAAAAGGCCTGGCGCGCCGATGAATCCAGTCTGCCGCTGCTGTCCGGGCCGCTCTCGGAGGTGGCCGCGCGGCGCGATATCCACGTGGTGGCGGGCCTGGTCCTCACCCGGGGCGGGACCAGCGTCAACGCCGCGATCGACTTCCCGTCCGGGGCGACCTACGCCAAGCATTACCTGGTCCCCGGCCTGGAGGACGAGCTCGCCCCCGGTACGGAATTCCAGCTCGTCCCGGGTGAACCCTGGGCTCTGGCAGTCTGTTTCGACTTGGACCGCCCGAACCTGGTCCGCGAGAACCACCGCCGCGGCGCGACGCTACTGCTGGTCCCCGCCCTCGATTTCACCGATGATCACTGGCTGCACAGCCGCATGGCCGTCGTGCGCGGTGTGGAATCCGGTGTGGGTGTGGCCCGGTCGGCGCAGTTGGGCGAGCTCGTCGCCAGCGATTCGCGCGGGCGCGTCCTGACTTCGGTGCGCGCCGACATCTCCGCGACCGCGACCGCCCTGGCCGATATTCCCCTGACCGAATCCCGCACCGTGTACGCCCGTTTCGGCGACTGGTTCGCCTGGCTGTCGGTGGCCTTGTTCCTGCTCGCCGCGATCGCCGCGGCGCCGCTGCGGCTGCGCGGGCGGCACTGAACGCCGGGCACGCCGAATGCCGAGGGCGGTGCTCAGGGCGCCCACCGCGCCCGATCCCACTCGTCCTGCCAGTCATCCGGGTCGGCCGCCCCGGGCGGCAGGTCGCCGTCCTCGTCGGGTGCTTCGTCCTCGGGGGACTCCGGGGACGTTCCTTCCGGTTTGTCCTCCGATAGCGGGGTGCCCTCGACGTCGTCGTCACCATTGCTCATGCGATCCCTCGCTGCTCCTCGATTCCGGACAGAACCAAGCTGGCAATCTTCTGGCTAATTTACTGTGCAAGGGGTGGGTTCGATGCGGCAGGGTGTCTCTCCGTCGCGGCGGCGCCATCGTGCGCAATGCCGCTACTCGAATCAAACAAATCCGCGCCGAATTGCGCTGGCTCTCGAATGCGTATCACGCGCTATTCGGGATGCAATGCGAATCGAAATAGAATGTAACTGAGCGGAATGCGGAACTATTTCGCGCATGCGAATACGGCCCGATGCCGATAAGCGCCGGGCGGTGGTACGAAATGGGTCACTTTGTGTGGCGATTCTTTGCCTCGATGCGCAATCCCCGCGGTGCGCGCCGCCGGCATCCCCCTCCGGAAAGCTCGTGTGTGACGGCCGGTCGGCCGCTGGACGGACATTATCGGTCCATGGTGCCGAAGGGGATCGGCCGCTGTATCGGTCACTGAATCTGTCGGTAGGTTTACCCGCTGCTCAGAGCGATGTAGATCACTCTCGGGCGGGGGTCTCGCGGCGTCGCGGCCGCGGCGTCGGCCGACCCGGCGCGCCGCGCACTTATGTGCGCGACTTTGCACATTTAATTGCCCAAGATGTGGACTTGAAATTGATTACAGGTTGACAAACGCGGTAACTTGCGTCGTGCGCGAGAAACAAGTGCTCTATGGGCGGGGACAAGAACAGGACGAGCTGGATCGAATGCTCGTCGCGGCGCGATCCGGAAGTGGATCGGCTGTCGTCTTGTGGGGTGATCCGGGCATCGGCAAGTCCGCGCTGCTCAATGCCGCCGCCGACCGTGCCGGCGAATTCCGGATACTGCGCTGCCGCGGCTCCCGTTCGGAGTCGGAACTGCCTTTCGCGGCGCTGCACGAACTACTGCTGCCGGTCGCCGGCCGGGTGGCCGCGCTGCCCGCTCCCCAGGCCGCCGCCCTGGGCACCGCGCTGGGCGCGGAATCCGGTCCCGCCGACGGTTTCCTGGTCGGGGCGGCGCTGGTCGCCCTGCTGTCCGCCCTGGCCGCCGAGGGCCCGGTGCTGCTGATCGTCGACGATGCGCAGTTGGTGGACGATGCCACCGCCCGCGCCCTGGTCTTCGCGGTCCGCAGGCTCGTCGTCGCGCCCGTGGTGCTGCTGTGCGCGCAGCGGGACGATCCGGCGGCGACGGTGTGGAGCCAACTGTGCGCAAGGCCGCTCACCGGTCTGTCCGATGCGGATGCGCGATTGTTGCTGGAGGACGGCCACCCGGGCATTGCGAGCCAGCGCGCCGCCCGCGCGCTGCAGGCGGCCACCGGCAATCCGCTGGCGCTGCGCGAACTCCCGATCGAGGCCGAGGAGTTCGCGGGCATCGCCCGCGGGCCCGTCCCGCTGGGACCGCGGCTGCGCGCCGCCTTCCGGGACCGGATCGCCGAGCTGCCGGATCCGGTGCGCACGCTGCTGCTCGTGGTGGCCGCCGAGGCGCGCGGGGTGATCGGCGTCGTCGCCACCGTCGCCACCGCCCTCGATATTCCCGAATCCGCCTGGGAACAGGCGGAATCGGCGGGCTGGCTGGAGGTCGGCGACGGCCGGGTCGAGATGCGGCACCGCCTGCTGTGCACGGCCGTCTACGACGCCGCGACCCCGGCGCAGCGGCGGCGGGTGCACCTCGCCGTGGCCGCGGCGCTCACCTGCCCGGCGGACGCCGACCGCGCCAACTGGCATCGCGCCATCGCGGCCGATCGTCCCGACGCGGAATTGGCGGCCGCCCTGGCGGCGGGCGCGGAGCGCGCCGAGACCGATCCGGCGACCGCCGCGGCCATGTTGCGCCGGGCCGCCGCCATCACCCCGGACCCGGCGGCCGCCGGGCTCCGCTTGGCCGCGGCCGCCCGGCAGGCCTGGGAGGGCGGCGATATCGAGTCGGCCTGCCGGCTGCTGGACCGCGCCGCCGAACGTGTGCCCGCCGACCGGCTGGCCGTCGCCAGCGGCGGTCTGGCGGGCCGCCTGGAACTGGTGACCGGCGAACCCGAGCGCGCGAGCCGGATCCTGTTGCGCGATGCCGAGATCGTCGATCCGGCCAGCGCGGTGAGCCTGCGCACCCTGGCCCGCCGCGCCCGCTGGGCGGCCGGTCACGACGATATCGACCGCCCCGATTTCGCGGCCTTCCATACCGAGCCCGATCCGCGCACCGCCCAGCGGTTGCTCCCGCCCGCCGCGCTGGTGCTGATGTGGGGCATGGCGGATCGGGCGCTCGAGCCCTACACCCAGGCCGCGCGCTGGCACACCGCCGAGACCTCCCCGGGCGCGGTCTGCCTGCTGCCCCAGCTGGCCACCCTGCAATTCGCGAACGGCCGCTGGGCGGCCGGCGAGGAAACCCTGGCCGAGGCGTTCGAGCTGGCCCACTCCGGGGGCGTGCGGAACATGCTGGCCCAGTGCTGGAATCTGCGGGCCCGGCTGGCCGCGCTGCGCGGTGATGCCGACACCGTCGCCGAGAGCGTGGATCGCGCGCTCGCGCTGGCCCGGCCCAGCGGCGCGAATGTGCTGATCGCCCAGTCCTATTGGCAGCTCGGCTTTTTGGCCCTGGGCACCGGCAATGTGGAGACCGCGCATCTGCGGCTGCGCGCGCTGATGCAGCCCGGTCACGAGGCCCGCCATCCCACCTATGCCCGGCTCGCCGCGCTGGACATGGTGGACGCCGCCTGCCGGGTCGGCCGGTTCGACGAGGCGGCCGAATACTACGAGCTCATTCGCGATTGGGCCGTGCACTCCCGGGCCACCTGGGCGATCGCGGACGCCTACGCCTGCCGCGCGCTGCTCGGCGCCGACGATCGCACCGATCACTACTTCCGCCGCGCCCTCGCCGTCGGTGATGTCCGCCACGGCCCGGTCCGCCACGCCCGCATCCAACTGCACTACGGCAAATGGCTGCGCCGCAACCGCCGTCGCGGCCACGCGGCCGAACAGCTGCGCGCCGCCGTGGAAGCCTTCGAGCGCGCCGGCGCCGACCAGTGGGCCACCCGCGCCCGCCTGGAACTGGACCTGACCGGCAAGCGCCCCGCCGTGGCCGAGAACGGCTCGCTGCTGACCACTCAGGAATTACGCGTGGCCCTGCTGGCCGCGCAGGGTATGACCAATCGTGAGATCGGCGCGGAACTGCTGCTCAGCCCCCGCACCGTCGGTCACCATCTCTCCCGCATTTTCGGCAAACTCGGCTTGAGCGGCCGCGCCGAACTCGCCGCCATCGATTTCGAGAACGGCATGCGGATCATCCGGCCGATTTGACGGTCACCCGGTGAAACGCCGAATGCCATGAATGGTTATAACCAGTCATGGCATTCGATATTCATCGAATTTCTACGGGTGGATCGTACGGCGGATTTCCGGGCGCGGTCGCCGGCGGCGGCCGCAGCGGCGCCACCGCGCACGCCGACGAGCCCACCTCGCACAGCCACCGGCCCACCGGATCCGCGGCCGCGACGGCCGGCGCCGCCGCCACCCCGAGTGCCGCCGATATACCCAGTGCGGCAATGGTTCTACGAGCTAGCAAAAGATCCTGACCCCTCCATCGACAACGGCTCGCACGGTAGCGGCGCCCGGCGCGCGGGGCATCGGCCACGGAATCGGTCGCCGAATCCGCCGTCGTATCGGTCGTCAGGGTGCGGTCTGGGTGCGGAACCAGGGGTCGTTGGAGTTGAGGGCCGTGAGCAGCAGCCGGATGGCGGCCACGCGGCGCTCCTTGCCGGGCAGGTTGTCCAGGGCGCACTCCGGGTCGGTGGGCGGGCCCAGGTGGGTGCAGCCGCGGGGACAGTCCTCGATGGCTTCGGCGAGGTCGGAGAAGGCGCTGATGACATCGTCGGGGGTGATGTGCGCCAGGCCGAAGGAGCGCACGCCCGGGGTGTCGATGACCCAGCCGCCGTCGGGCAGCGGGAGGGCGACCGACTGGGTGGAGGTGTGGCGGCCCTTGCCGACCCCGGAGACCTCGCCCACGGCGCGATCCGCGTCGGGGACAAGGCGATTCACCAGGGTGGACTTGCCGACGCCGGAGTGGCCGATGAAGGCGGTGAGGCGGTCGTCCAGCAGATCGAGGACCGGCTCCAGCGGGTCCTCGATACCGCCGTAGACAATGGTCAGGTCCAAATCCTCGAAGGCCGAGGCGAATTCGGACTCGGCGGCGAGATCGTGCTTGGTCAGGCACAGAATCGGTTGCAGGCCACCGACATACGCGGCGACCATGGCGCGCTCGACGAAACCGGTGCGAGGCGGGGGATCGGCCAGGGCCACCACGATGAACAGCTGCTCGGCATTGGCGACGACCACCCGCTCGAACGGGTCGGTGTCATCGGCGGTGCGGCGCAGCACCGTTCGGCGATCGGTCACCCGCACGATGCGGGCCAGGGTGTCGGGCTTGCCGGACAGATCGCCGACCACGTCCACCTGATCGCCGACCACAATGGGGGTGCGGCCCAGCTCCCGCGCGCGCATGGCGACGATGTGCCGGTCCGGATCGCCGTCGAGTACGCAGCCCCAGCGGCCGCGGTCGACCGAAACCACCATGGCCGCTTCGGCATCCAGATGCTGGGGGCGGGTCTTGGTGCGTGGGCGCGTGCCCTTGCCCGGGCGGACCCGGACATCGGTCTCGTCGTACTCCCGCCGCCTCAGTGGTCGTCTCCACGATCAGCAGAGTCCGCTCCCAGCATGCCCTGCCAGAGTTCGACGAAGTTCGGGAGGGTTTTGGCGGTGGTGCCGATGTCCTCGATCTCGACGCCCGGCACGGACAGGCCGATGATGGCGCCGGCGGTGGCCATCCGGTGGTCGGCGTAGGAGTGCCACTGCCCGCCGTGCAGCGGCGCGGGCACGATGTAGAGCCCGTCCTCGGTCTCGGTGACCTTGCCGCCGAGCCGGTTGATCTCGGTGGAGAGCGCTGCGAGCCGGTCGGTCTCGTGCCCGCGCAGATGCGCGATGCCACGCAGCCGGGACGGCGAATCGGCCAGCGCCGCCAGCGCCGCGACGGTGGGCGTCAGCTCACCGACATCGTGCAGATCGATATCGATACCGGCCAGCCGCTCCGGCCCGCGCACGGTCAGCGTCCCGTCGAAGATGCGCGCTTCCGCGCCCATCCGTACCAGGATTTCGCGAATCACGTCACCGGGCTGGGTGGTGTACCGCGGCCAGTGCGGAATGCTCACCTCGCCGCCGGTGACGGCGGCGGCCGCCAGGAACGGGGTGGCATTGGACAGATCCGGCTCGACCTCCCAGTCCACCGCGCGGATCGGGCCGGGCGACACCGTCCAGGTCTGCGCCTTGCGCGGATCGGTCGGCGCGTCCACCCGCACATCGGCCTCGCGCAGCATCTGCACGGTCATCTCGATATGCGGCATGGACGGCAGCGCCGCACCGCTGTGGTTCACGGTGATGCCGTGTTCGAACCGCGCCGCCGAGAGCAGCAGCCCGGAGACGAACTGCGAGGATCCGGAGGCGTCGATGGTGATCGGCCCGCCGCGCAGCGATCCGGTGCCGTGCACCACGAAAGGCAGTGCGTTGCCGTCGATGTCGACGCCGAGCCCGCGCAGCGCCTCCAGAATGGTGCCCAGCGGCCGCACCCGCGCCTGCTCGTCGCCGTCGAAGGCCACATCGCCGGTGGCCAGCGCCGCCACCGGCGGCACGAAGCGCATGACCGTGCCGGCGAGCCCGCAATCGATGACCGCGCTGCCGAATTCCTTCGGGGGCGTGACGGTGAGGGTGTCGCCGTCCCCTTCGATGGTGGCGCCCATGGCCCGGAGCGCCTCGATCATGAGGTTGGTGTCGCGACTGCGCAGCGCTCCGGTGAGGGTCGACGGCCGGTCGGCCAGGGCGGCCAGGATCAACGCCCGGTTGGTGATCGATTTGGACCCGGGCAGGGTCACGGTGGCGTGCACGGGAAGTTCGACATGGGGCGCGGGCCAGAAAGTCACCGCTCCATCTTCCCAAACGATGGATACCCGGCGGGGGCGCACGCCCCCTTTCCGGGCAATTCTGGCATCGCTTACTTGGCGCGCCCGTGAATCAGCGGCACGATCTTGCGCAGCAGCTTCATGGTGCGGTCGGTGCGCGAGTACGACAGCAGGGCCATGCCCGGGATCGTGAACTTCTGCACCGCAATGGAATGCGGCCGGGTGAACTCCAGCAGGCCCGGCGCGCCGTGGATGCGGCCGATGCCGGAATCACCGCTGCCGCCGAAGGGCAGCCCGGAGATGGCGGCGAAGCCCAGCACCGAGTTGACCGAGGTGGCGCCGACCTTCAGGCGGCGGGCGATCTCCAGGCCCTGCTTGCGCGAGTAGACCGCCGAGCCCAGCCCGAAGGTGCTGTTGTTGGCCAGCTCCACGGCCTCGTCGACACCGTTCACGGTGCGAATGGTGACGGTCGGGCCGAAGGTCTCCTCGCACACCGCGGCGGAGGATTCGTCGGCGTCGACAATGATGACCGGTTCGATGAAGGGGCCCTTGATCGATTCCGGGCCGCCCAGCACGGCCTTGCCGCCGTTCTTGAGCGCGTCCTCGATATGGCGGCGCACGATGTCGATCTGGCTGGGCATGGTCATCGGACCGTAGGAGGCGCCGGCCTCGGAACCCGGCTTGACATCGGTGAGGATGCGCTTGACCTCGGCGATGAACTGATCGGCCACCGACTTGTCGACGTACACCCGCTCGACGCCGGCGCAGGTCTGGCCGCTATTGGCGGTCGCGCCCCAGGCCACGGCATCGGCGGCGGCCTTGATATCGGCATCGGCGGCCACGATGACCGCGTCCTTGCCGCCGCATTCCAGCAGCACCGGGGTGAGCGTGTCGGCGGCCGCGGCCATGATCTTCTTACCGGTCGCGGCGGAGCCGGTGAACGCCACCTTGTCCACGCCCGCGCGGACCAGGGCCGCGCCCGTGGCGCCGAAGCCGTTGACGGTGACGAAGACGCCGTCCGGCAGTTCCGGATTCGCCTCGGCGAAGCACTTGGCCACGAAATTGCCGATGCCGGTGGAGAATTCACTCGGCTTGAACACCACGGCATTGCCGGCGGCGAGCGCGTAGGCAATGGAGCCGTTCGGCGTGTAGACCGGGTAGTTCCACGGCCCGATGATGCCGATGACGCCCAGCGGCCGCTGTTCGAGATGCGCGGAGAAGTTGGCCATCAGCGCACCGGGCGCGATCTTCTTGGGCTTGAGCACCTTCTCGGCATTGGAGGCCGCCCACTTGATGTGCTCGAGCGCCAGCATGAGCTCGAGGAAGGCGTCGTCGACGGGTTTGCCGTTCTCGGCGTGAATGAGCTCGCACAGTTCGTCCGACTTGGCGACCAGTTTGCTGCTCCAGCGCAGCAGATGCTTCTTGCGCTCGGCGTAGGTCAGCGCGCCCCAGGTGGCGGCGGCGGTGCGCGCCTTGGCCACGGCGGCGCGGACCGCGTCCTCGTCATCGATCTGGTAACTGGCGAGGGCCTCGCCGGTGGCCGGGTTGACGGATGTCAGCGTGGCGGCGTGGTCGATCGAGGCGGTGTCGGAAGCAGACATGATGGCGGCAGTCCCCTAATGAGAGTGTGATGGGACGAACGTCTCACAGGTCACAACTGAAGTCAATCGCCATCAGATCCTTTGCCGGTCCCTCCCGCGCGCCGCCGCCTCGCAACTGTCGGTTGCCGGTGGCAGCATGGTCGGCATGTGCGGCAGATACGCGACAACGACGAATCCCGCCACGCTGGCCGCCGAGCTCGATGCCATCGACGAGACCGGCGACAAGGGCTTCGACCCCAACTACAACGTGGCGCCCACGAATCAGGTGCTCACGGTGGTGGAACGACACGATCGCGACCATCCGGAGGACCCGGCGACGCTGCGGCTGCGGGCCATGCGGTGGGGTCTGATCCCGCCGTGGACCAAGGCGTCCGAACCGGGTGTGCCGGTCAAGGGCAAACCGCTGTTCAATGCCCGCGCCGACAAGGCCGCCACCACCGCCTCCTTCCGCGACGCGGTGAAGAAGCGGCGCTGCCTGGTGCCCATGGACGGCTGGTACGAGTGGGTGACCGAGCAGGACGCGCTCGGAAAGGCCGTCAAGAAGCCCTATTTCATGTCCCGGGGCGACGGCGAGCGCCTCTATATGGCCGGTCTGTGGTCGGTGTGGCGCGACCGCGATCAGGGCGATGCGGCCAAACCCTTGCTCTCCTGCACGATTCTCACCACCGATGCCGTCGGCGAGCTCACCAAGATCCACGACCGCATGCCGCTGCCCATGCCGCGGGCGCACTGGGAGGCCTGGTTGGATCCCGATCATCCGGCGCCCGCCGAGCTATTGGAGACGCCCGCGCCCGCCGATATCGCGGATATCGTCGTGCGCGAGGTGCCGTCGCTGGTGAACAGCGCCAAGAACAACGGCCCGGAGCTGTTGGGCTCGGCAGACGAACAGGCCGGGCAGATCAGCTTGATCTAGGCCCGGCCCGCGCACTCGATTCGACCGATCAGATATTGCATTTCATCGACGGCAGCGCGAATCCCAGCCCGCATTTGAGCAGGCCGGCGGTGGTGTCGATGGCCTTGGTCATGATGCCGCTGCCGAGCGACTCCGCCTTCTCGGCGGTCTTGTCCTCCTTCGGCGGCTGCCCGGGCGTGCCCGGATTCGGGGCTAGCGGATACTGCGGGGCCTGCGCCGGCATATCGACGATGGGCGCGGCCGAGGCCGCGGTGACGGTCAGCGGGCCGGACCCCAGCGCCAGCAGCAGCGCGGCGGAACCGGCGACCACGATGGTTCGAATACGCAGATGGGGGGACATAACCGCATCACATCCTCGGGTCGAACGAATCCGGTCGGTACGCACGCAGTCCAGTAATGCACACATGCGGGCGCGAACCGTGGATTCGCGCCCGCGTGCGCGGCGATGTACGCCGGATTGTTGCCGTCGGCCCCGCGCTCAGCGAGCGGACCGCGATTCGGTGAAGACCGGGATCTGCATGGTCACCGGATCGGTGATCGGGGTGGTTTTCACGAGGTCGACGATGGGGCGGTTGCCGGGCCGTTCGTCGTCGAGGACCAGTTCGCCGAAGCCGATCTTCCGCTGGATCTTCTGCATCCAGCCCGGCGCCCACCAGCAGTCGTCACCGAGCAGTTTCATCGTCGCCGGCACCAGCAGCATGCGGATCACGGTGGCGTCGATGAGCAGGGCGGCCACCATGCCGAATGCGATGTACTGCATGAGCACCAGATCCGAGAAGGCGAAGGCGCCGGTGACCACGAGCAGGATCAGCGCGGCCGCGGTGATGATGCGGCCGGTGTGCGCGGTCCCGATGCGGACCGCCTCCGTGGTGGAGGCGCCCTGCGCGCGGGCCTCGACCATGCGCGAGATCAGGAAGACCTCGTAGTCAGTGGACAGGCCGTAGACGAGGGCGATGATCAGGATCAGCACCGTCGCCTGGATCGGCTGTGGCGTGAAGTTCATCAGCCCGGCGCCGTGGCCGCCGATGAAGATCCAGGTCAGGATGCCCAGGGTGGAGCCGAGCCCGAGGGCGCTCATGATCGCCGCCTTGATCGGCAGGATCAGCGAGCCGAAGGTCAGGAACATCAGCAGCGTCGTCACGAGCAGGACCAGCGCGATCATCAGCGGCATCCGGTCCAGCAGGGCGTCGATGCTGTCCTTCTGGACCGCGGGCACCCCGCCGACGAACAGGCTCACCCCGTCGGCGGTCTCGATCGACCGCAAATAGTCGATGGTGGCGTCGGCGCGGCGGGAGTCGGTCAGCAGCGCACTGGTCCGGTAGACGGCCGGCTGGGTGGCGGACCGTTGTGGCATACCGAATTTCCCGGACAGCCCCGGTGCGTCGTTCGCCTGATTCCAGACCGCGCCGACCTTCGTGCTGTCGGCGGCGACGATGACCAGTTCGATCGGGTCGGCCCGGCGCCCCGGAAACGCCGTATCGATCTGCTGCTGCGCGAGCCGAGTCTCATTGTCCGGCGGCAGATACCGCTCGCTGAACCCCCCGAAGGCCAGATCCCGCACCGGCAGGATCAGCAACAGCAGCACAACGGTCAGCGTGCCGCCGATCTTCAACGGCCGCTGCATCACCCAGCGCGTGCACCTGCCCCAGAACCCGTTCTCGACCTCCTCCGCCGTCTTGGTCTTGCGCAACCGCTTGATCCCCAGCATGTCCACCCGCGGACCGAGCACGGCCAGCATCGCGGGCAGCACCGTGATCGCGGTCAGCGCCGCCAGTGACACCGCCGAAATAGCGCCATAGGCAATCGATTTGAGAAAGCTCTGCGGAAACAACAGCATGCCGCCGGCGCTCGTGACGATCATCGTCGCGGAGAACACAACCGTGCGCCCGGCGGTCATCACCGCGCGCCGCACCGCCGCCTGTGTGTCGTACCCCTCGGCGAGCTCTTCCCGGAAACGACTGACGATGAACAGCCCATAGTCGATGGCCAACCCCAAGCCGATCATCGAAACAACCGGCTGGACAAACGAATTGACTTCGAAGTACTTGGTCAGGAAGCGGATGATCCCGTTCGCGCCGACCATCGTCAGCCCGCCCACGATCAACGGCAACGCGGCGGCGACCAGGCCGCCGAAGATGAAGAACAGCAGCACCGCCACCACGGGAAAGGCGAGCAGTTCCATACGCCGGATGTCCTCGGCCATGGTGTCGTTGAGCGCCCCCGCCACCGGTTTCAACCCGCCGACCTGCACGGTCACACCCGGGATATCGAAGGCGTCTTTGACCAGCCGGTAGTTGTACAGCATCGCGTATTCGCTGTCACCGCGGATCGCGATCGACGCGACCGCGTACTTCTTATCGGGCGTAGCGAATTGCGGCCCGCTGGCCCTGCCCGTCTCGGTGGTCCAGTAGGCTCCGTTGATCCCCGCGATCTGCCCGGCGTACTTGCGCGGCAAGCTGTTCAGGCTGTCGATGACCTTTCGGCTGAGCTCGGAATCATCAACGGTCCCTTCCTCGGGCGCCGTATAGATCGCGATAATGTCCGCATCGTGGCTCTGCGGGAATGACGCCCCGATCAGCCATGCGGCCTGTGCGGATTCCGACCCGGCGTCATCGAGCCCCCCGGAACCGAGATGATTCCCCAGCCCGAACCCGTACACGCCCAGCGTGAGCAATCCGGCGACGACAATGCCGAGCACCCCGAACCGTTGTCGGTACACGAGGCTGCCCCAGCGCGCGAACACTATGTCCCGCCGATCATCAGGACTTCCCCCAAAAGACTTTCCGGATTGTGCAACTTCGGGAGAGATTAGTGTGCATCATCGGCGCCTGCAAACGCGCTGCGAGCCATGGTGATAGCGACCGGCTTTGAATCGTTGTGAACGGACGGAAAAATATCGATTGCTTGTCGGCATCGTGACCGGGGTTACGATCACCAGCTATGTGTTCAGTGGATCCAGGTCGAATTCTCGGCGGTACGGTGTGACGAAACCAGATAACGTCGTTGCCGATCCGGCCGCACCGGTCGAGGAAAAAGTACGCACCCACCGTGGCCGGTTCGAGTTTCTGGACGCGCTCCGCGGTGTGGCGGCACTGGCGGTGGTGATCGGGCATTGCTCGGAGCGGCTGTGGCCCGAGTACGCGCGGTTCTCGGCATCGTATTTCGGGGCCGGTATGTTCGGGGTCTTCGTCTTCTTTATGGTCAGCGGCTTCATCATTCCGGCGTCTTTGGAACGCGGGCGATCGCTGGGCGCGTTCTGGGTGGGCCGATTCTTCCGCTTGTACCCGCTCTTCTGGGGCAGCTTGGTCGCGGCGATGGCCCTCTATGCCGTAGGCCGATTCAGCCTGCAGTCGGGCTTCGCGGCCGATCCCGTGCTGAACCTGGTCACGAATGCCACCATGGCGCAGTTCTTCCTCGGCGCGCCGGATACCCAGGTCATCGGCGCCGCGTGGACGCTCACCTATGAGCTGGTGTTCTACATGATGGTTTCGCTGCTGTTCCTCGCCGGACTGAACCGCCGATCGGTGCCGCTGGCTTTCCTCGCCCTCGGCTTGATCCTGCCTGCCGGGCTGCTCCTGCCGGTCAGGATGGTCAACGGGCCTGACGCGAACCTTTCCGGTCGCGTGCTGGTCGTGGTTGTGACCGTGGCCATCGCGGTGTTCTTCGCGCGCCGGGCGGCCACCGGGCGCGCGGCCGTCGCCGCCGTGCTGCTCGCATCGATCGTGGTCCCGCTGGTGCTCAACCAGCCCGGACCGTCCGGATACACCACCGCCATCTTCGCCACGATGTTCGTCGGCACGGTGCTCTACCGAATGACAGCGGGGGAGATCGGCGCCAAGCTCGGCTGGGGAGTATTCGGGTTCGCCGTATGCCTGCTCTTCGCGCTCAAGCTCCTCCAGCAGCCCTATCTGGATCCGCACACCGGCGCCGTGGTCACCTGGAAGAAGGAGGCCATCACCATTATCGGCGCCTACCTGCTGTTCGGGGCGGCGTTGCTGTTGCGCCGGTACGCTTTCCCGCGCCCGCTGCTGTTCCTGGGCCGAATCAGCTACTCGCTGTACCTCATGCATGCCCTCGTACTGCAGGCCATCTCCCCCTGGACGGAGTCGGTCGCCGGAATACCTGCGACCTGGCTCACCTGGGGCACCTGGATGGTCGGCTCGATCGCGCTCGCTACCTTGACCTACTACGCGATCGAGAAACCCTTCCAGGGCCTCGGTCATCGTCTGATCGCCAAGATGGACGCGCGGGCGTAGCCCGCGGTTGCGACCGGCCCCTGCGAGGGGCCGGTGCGCGAGCCCCGTCAGCGATGCTCAGTGCTCGCATAGGCCGATCCCGCGGCCAGCAGGTGGGCGCCCTTGCCGAACAGATCGACGAGGAATCCGAGAATTTCCATGATGGTCTGTGTTCCTAACTGCCAATGTATTGGTGGAGCTTTGTTTCGGTGACAAGCGTTATCACACGACCGCTTGATCGGATCCGTCATCGAATCGGTCATCGAATCGGCTGCTTGCCGCCGGGGATGACGTGGGTGAACGGGTAAAGAACAGTCGCCGAATTCGAACGCGGCGTGGCTCGTTCGTGTATCGGTCATCGAATCTGTCGGTGCATAGGTCATTGAATCCGTCATTGAATTGGTCAGTGCTGGAAGGCGGGTTCTGCATTTGCGAAGCGTGGTGGCAGGCATTAATGTCTGAATCCGCATAATCCGAGCAGGATCGCGAGCTCTCGCGCTCATCAAGTTCGCTGCCGGGGAGGAATCAGTTCGTCGGCGAACAGATGCGATGCCACCAATGGGAGTGGGGCGTCGGACGCGTCTGTCGGAAAGTGTCAGGGGCAGTTCATGACAGCGGTCGTTGCGGTTCGTACCGAGCCGGCAGACCTATCGGATACTCATCCGCCGTTCGCTTTTCGTGGCGTCGCGATCATGTCCGCGCTCTCGTTGATAGTGCTGACGGTCACGGCGGGGCGGTACGAGTTCTTCGGTGATGAGCTCTATTTCCTTTCCGCCGGACGGCGGCTCGACTACACGTACGCCGATCAGGGTGTCGTGGTGGCGTTGTTCGCCCACATCGCGGATGTGCTGGCGCCGGGATCGGTGACGGCGGTGCGGATTCCGGCCGTCGTGATGGCCGTGGGCGCGATCGTGGTGTCGGCGTTGATCGCCTACGAACTGCGGGGCAATCGGCGGGTTCAGCTGCTCGCCGCGTTCACCTACGGGACGTCCTATCTGCTGGTGACCCAGTGCGCGCTGAGCACCTTCTCCTTCGACGCCACGCTCACGGCCGTGATCACCTGGCTGCTCATCCGCTGGGTGCGCACCCGCCAGGATTGGCTGCTCGTGGTGGCGGGTGTGGTCGCGGCGCTGGACATGCAGGTGAAGTGGATGATCCCGCTGGTGTGGGCGTGCCTGGGGCTGGCCGTCATCCTGTGCGGTCCGCGGGAGATCCTGCGCCGCCCCGCGCTGTGGGTGGGCACCGGCATTCTCGGCCTGTCCGTGCTGCCGATTCTGTATTGGCAGTCGCAGCACAACTGGCCGCAGCTGGCGATGGGCCCGATCATCGGAGCGGAACAGGACGCCACGGGCTACGGTCCGCCGGGATTCTTCCCGCAGTGGCTCGGTTTCGCCGGGTTCACCGGCTGCCTGCTGATCGCGGTCGGCTTCTACGCGGTGGTCAAGCAGGAATCGCTGAAACCGTATCGCTTCATCGCGCTGGCGCTGCTGCTCATGACCGCGTTCGTGGTCATCACGCACGGCCGGCCCTACTACCCGACGGGCTTCTTCCCCGCCATGTTCGCCATCGGGGCGGTCGGCCTGTGGCAGTACCCCCGGAAACGGTGGATGAACCGCGCCATGATTCCGATCGTCGCGCTCACGGTGGTCACCTATATCGGCACGCTCACCCTGCTGCCGCTGCCGCCCAGCTGGCGCAGCGTGACCGAGACCCCCATCGATCTCGGTATCCGGTCGGCGTTCTGGGGAACCACCAACTGGGACCGCATGGTCGCGGCGGTCGACACCGGCTACCAGACGCTGACGCCCGAGGAAAAGGCGCACTCCGCCATCATGACCCAGGGCTACTGGCAGGGCGGCGCGGTCGAGCAGTTCGGCGGCAAGTACGACCTGCCCGCCACCTACAGCCCCAGCCGCGGCTTCGGATTCTTCGGCCCGCCACCGGATTCGGTCACCACGGTCGTCTTCGTCGGCCTGGACACCGCCGAACCCGATCTGCGTTCCCGTTTCGCCGAGGTCGAACGCGTGGTGCAACTCGACGACCCCATGGGCATCCCCGGCATCGACCGCATGGTCGCCGTCTGGACCTGCAAGGGGCCGAAGCAGCCGTGGCCGGTCCTGTGGGACACCATGACCACGCTGTACTTCGATCTGGGCCACTGGCGCGACTCCCGCTTCACCACGCGGCCCACGCACTGACCGACGACGACCACCGCGGCCGCCTCGCCTAGCCGATGGCCTCGGTATCGGCCTCCACCACGGCCTCGCGCCGGGCCTGGATACCGCCCGCGGTGCGCAGCGGCACCTCCTTCCAGAACAGCACCAGCACCATGGCGATGAGCGCGACCCCGGCCGCCGACAGGAACACGGTGTCCATGGCGTCGGCGAAACCGGCCTTGAACGGTTGCGCCAGCGTCGGATTCAGCTGCTGGATGACGGAGCTGTCCTCGAGCACCTGCGCCGCCGCCGAGGTGTCCTGGTGCGCCAGGCCGGTGGCCAGCGCCGCGTCCACCGGATTGGCGCTGTGCACGCCTTGCGCGACAGCGGCTTTGAACTCCGGCTGCGTCGCCGCGGCCTGCAGCTCGGTGCTGATGTTCGGCGAGACCTGCGCGAACAGGATGGACAGGAACACCGCCACGCCCAGCGTGCCGCCGATCTGCCGGAAGAAGGTGGCGGCCGCGGTCGAGACGCCCATGTCCTGCGGCGGCAGCGCGTTCTGGATGGCCAGGGTCAGCGGCTGCATGAGATTGCCCAGGCCCAGCCCGGTGATGAGCATGAACGACATGGTCACCCACAGCGGCGTGTCCACGTGCACGAAGTGCAGCAGGAACAGCCCGAGCACCAGCAGGCCCGCGCCCAGCGGCGGGAACAGCCGATAGCGCCCGGTGCGCGCGATGAGCTGACCGGCGAAGACCGAGGCCACCATCATGCCCACCACCAGCGGCAGCATCTGCATGCCGGCCAGGGTCGGGCTCGCGCCCCGCACCACCTGCAGGTACTGCGGCAGTAGCGTGATGCCGCCGAACATGGCCGCGCCCACCACGACCGAGATGACCACGCCGAGCGCGAAGGTGGAGTTCTTGAACATGCGCAGTGGAATCAGCGCGGCGTCACCCTGTTTCGCCTCCACGGCCACGAAACCGATCAGGCCGAGTCCGCCCACCACGTAGCAGGTGATGGAATTGGCGCTGCCCCAACCCCATTCGCGGCCCTGCTCGGCCACCACCAGCAGCGGCACGATGCCGAGCGCGATGGTGAGCACGCCGAACCAGTCCACGGCCTGCTTGGCGCGCGCGACCTTCGGCAGTTTCAGCACCTTCGACACCACGGCCAGCGCGATGATGCCCAGCGGCACGTTCACCAGGAACACCCAGCGCCATCCGGAGATGCCCAGGATCTGGTCCTGCCCGGCCAGCACGCCGCCCAGCACCGGCCCGACCACGCTGGAGGTGCCGAACACGGCCAGGAAGTAGCCCTGGTAGCGGGCCCGCTCCCGGGGGCCGACCATATCGCCGAGGATGGTCAGCGCCAGCGACATCAGACCGCCCGCGCCCAGGCCCTGGAAGGCCCGGAAGGCCGCCAGCTGGTACATCGACTGCGCCAGCGTGCACAGGAGCGAACCGGCCACGAACAGCGTGATGGCCGCCAGATAGAACGGCTTGCGGCCGTACATGTCCGAGAGCTTGCCGTAGAGGGGAGTGGCCAGCGTGGCGGTGATCAGATACGCGGTGGTCACCCACGCCTGCATCGAATACCCGTGCAGGTCATCGGCAATGGTGCGGATGGAGGTCGACACGATCGTCTGGTCCAGCGCGCCCAGCAGCATGCCGAGCAGCAGGCCGCTCAGCACGACCATGATCTGCTTGTGGGTGAAACCTGCGGGATTCGCCTCTGCCTCTGTGTTTTCTGCGGTCGTGGTCACGAATTACTCTCTGCGGATTCAGGTTTCGGGAAAAGAAGGGATCGGGACGCCAGCTCGGTGAGCATGGCCTGGCGGCCGGCCTCGTAGTCGTCCACGAAGCGCTCGAACAGTCCCGCGAAGGCGTCCCGCTCGGCGGGCGCCCACTGGTCGAAGATCGTGCGCAGCGCCTGATTGCGCAGGGCGCGGATCTCGGCGGCCGCGGTGCGGCCCAGCTCGGTCACCGCCAGCACGCTGACGCGCCCGTCGGCCGGATCGGCCCGGCGCTCCAGCACCCCGCGCTTGACCAGGCTCGCCACCTGGCGGCTGATGGTGGAGGCGTCGGAGTAGAGCGAATCGGCGAGCGCGCCGGAGCGCATGGGCCCGCAATGGAGCAACTGGAACAGGATGGCGAAGGCCGCCGGTTCGATCTCGCCATTGGTGGTGGCCGCGACCTGGGCGTTGGTGCGGTCGCGCAGCCTGCTCAGCCGGGTCATCTGAAAGCCGACGATATCGAGCAACTCATCGGTGACGGGGTCATCGGACACAGCCGACCACCTCCTTGCATCTATCAACTGCTTGCACTAATCAACTAGTTGTACCGTGCAAGTATGTGGAGATAGTTGCTAGAAGGCAAACAGTTTTTCCGGAAAGGTGGCTCAGCTCACCGCGACGGACGCCGTGACCGCACCCGTCAACCGCACCAGATCCGCCGGCGCGAGCTCGATCTCCAGCCCCCGCTTCCCCGCGCTGCACAGCACCCGATCCCACTGCAACGCCGATTCGTCGACCACCGTCGGCAGCCGCTTCTTCTGTCCCAGCGGCGAAATCCCGCCCAGCACATAGCCCGTCGTGCGCTCGGCCTTGGCCTTGTCCGCCATGGCGGCCTTCCCGCCGCCCAGCGCCGCGGCCGCCGCCTTCAACGACAGCGTGGTCGGCACCGGCAGCACCGCCACCGCCAGCCCGCCCGAGCTCAACTCGATCACCAGCGTCTTGAAGATCTGCTCGCCGGTCAGCCCGAGCTGCTCGGCCAGCGCGTCCACGGCCTCCATGCCATACGAATCGCTGCGCGGGTCATGGGTATACGCGTGTACCCGGTGATCGACCTTGGCCTGTACCAATGCCTTGATCGCGGGAGTCGAAGCAGCCGCCATGCGCCTCACCTTAGCCACCCGCGCTGATCTTCTCGCGGGGGTTTCGGGGCGCGGCCCCCAAGATCACCTGGGCGTTCGGGTGCGAGGCCCCTGAGAGTTCCGAGAGTTGGACAAAGGCGGGAACAGGGCGACGGGTCGGCCTGTTGCACGCATTACGCGTTTCGCCGAAACCGAATGGCCCACGGTGAGCGAGCGCCACACTCATTCATCGAAGGAGGAGTCCGTGACCGTTCTGGTCCTCGATCCCCCGGTGCGGACCGGGCCATCTCTCACGGCGCTCGATGCCGGTTTCCTGGCGCTCACCCCTCGCACGGTAGATTCAATTGCTACCGCGATCGAAGGGATTAGCGTGACGAGCGACGACGACATGGTGGTCGATCGCGATGACGACTCGAATATCGACGAGGGCATCGACAGCGACGATCTGGCCGTGGAACACGACGAAGCGGACGAGACCGGCGCCAGAAGCGCCGACTCCGACGCCGACCTGGCCCGGCGGTTCGAGCGCGACGCACTGCCGCTGCTCGACCAGCTGTACGGCGCGGCATTGCGCATGACCCGCAATCCGGCCGATGCCGAGGATCTGGTGCAGGAGACCTTCGCCAAGGCCTACCAGGGGTTCCGCTCCTTCCGGGAGGGCACCAACCTGCGCGCCTGGCTGTACCGGATCCTCACCAACACCTACATCAACTCGTATCGGAAGAAGCAGCGCCAGCCCGCGCAGTATCCGACCGACGAGATCACCGACTGGCAGTTGGCCTCCACCGCCGAGCACACCTCCACGGGTCTGCGCTCGGCGGAGATGGAAGCCCTGGAGGCGCTGCCGGACGACGACATCAAGGCCGCTCTGCAGGAACTTCCCGAGGAATTCCGGATGGCGGTGTACTACGCCGACGTGGAGGGCTTCCCCTACAAGGAAATCGCCGACATCATGGGGACTCCCATCGGTACCGTCATGTCCCGTCTGCACCGCGGGCGCAAGCAGCTCAAGGGCCTGCTCGCCGATGTGGCGCGGGAACGTGGATTCAACCGGTCGGGCAGCGCCGCGCGTCAGGAGGTAACCCAGTGAGCGACGATATGGAATTGGACTGCTCGTCGGTGCTGGCCGACGTCTGGCTGCTCCTGGACAACGAGTGCGACGAGACGGCCAAGGCCCGGCTGCAGGAGCACATCAACCGTTGCTCGCCCTGCATCGAGGCCTACGGCCTGGAGGAGAAGCTCAAGTCGCTGCTCAACCGCAAGTGCGGCGGGGAGCGCGCTCCGGAGTCGCTGCGCCAGCGGCTGACCATGGAGATCCGGACCACCTACACCCAGGTGGAGAGCCGCGTCGAATCGGCCGACTAGGCCCGGAAATGCCAGAGCGGCATGGTTTCCCCGGAGGGGGAAGCCATGCCGCTCAATGCTTTTCGAGCTCAGCGAACAGCTCAGGAATTCGGCCGCTTGCCGTGGTTGGCTGCGCTCTTCTTGCGGCCACGCTTCTTACGTCCACGCTTACCCATAGGTAGTCTCCCTTCTGATTGGAGGCCATTCTTTCATGTGTGGTTGGGTGTAACTTCAGCGGACCAGGGCAACGCAACTAGGAGAGTCAGTGGCTGAGGAAGTCCTCGCGGAGATGGTGTCGACCGTGCAGAAGATCAGCGTCTCCGTCGGCGACCACGTCGAGATCAACGATGAGCTGATCATGCTGGAGTCGATGAAGATGGAGATTCCGGTCGTCGCCGAGACCGAGGGCACCGTCACATCCATTAATGTCAAGCCCGGCGACGTGCTCCAGAAGGGCGATCTGATCGCCGTCATCAGCTGAGAGGTGGCGCACACCCGCGTCCGGAACCGCGCGATTCCGCCAACCGTTTTGCGGCGTGCGAGGATTACGCGTGATGCGGTGCAAGGAGCGTGGGTGAATGTCGACACTGAGCGATCTACTGGCCGAGCACACCGATCTACCGGGTGCGGCCGTCGATCATCTGCAGCGAGTCGTGGGCGACTGGCAGCTGCTGGCCGATCTGTCCTTCGCCGACCTGACCCTGTGGGTGGGCACCGGGCCGATCGCCGAGGGCGCGAATATCGTGTGCGTCTCGCAGTGCCGCCCCACCACCGCGCCCACCGTGCACCCGGAGGACCTGGTCGGCTCGCTGGCCACCAAGGATTCCCATCCCGATATCTTCGAGGCGCTGCTCACCGGTGAGATCGTGCGCTCGGATTCCGATGTGGAGACCACCGGCGTCTACCATCCGCATCCGGTTCACGCACTGCGCGAAGCCATTCCGGTGCGCATCGGCGGCGATGTGATCGCCATTCTCGGCCGCGACACCGATCTGCAGCGGCGCAAGATGCGCTCCAGCCTGGAGATCGCGTACATGTCCTGCGCCGACGACCTGTGCCAGATGGTCTCCGACGGCACCTTCCCGGCCCTGGAGGATCGCACCGGTTCGCACTCCAGCCCGCGCGCCGGCGACGGTTTCATCCGCCTGGACACCGATGGCCTGGTCGTCTACGCCAGCCCCAATGCGCTCTCGGCCTATCACCGGATGGGCCTGCAGAACGATCTGGTCGCCCAGGACCTGGCGCTGACCACCCGCTCGCTCATCACCGACCCGTTCGACGCGCAGGAAGTGGTCGGCGACATTCAGGCGGCGCTGGCCGGAAAGGCCGGTCGCCGAATGGAAGTCGAGGCGCGCGGCGCGACCGTGCTGCTGCGCACCCTGGTGCTGCGCCCGCACGGTGAACTCGGCGGCGCCGCCGTCCTGGTCCGCGATGTCACCGAGGTCAAGCGCCGCGACCGCGCCCTGCTCTCCAAGGACGCGACCATTCGCGAGATCCACCATCGCGTGAAGAACAACCTGCAGACCGTGGCCGCGCTGCTGCGGCTGCAGGCCCGCCGCACCGAGAACGAAGAGGCCCGCCTGGCGCTGACCGAATCGGTCCGCCGCGTCACCTCCATCGCATCGGTGCACGAAATGCTGTCGATGTCGGTGGACGAGGAAGTCGATCTCGACGAGGTGGTCGACCGCCTGCTGCCGATAATGGCCGATGTCGCCACCGTGCACACCGCCCGCATCAAGGTGCGCCGCGCCGGTTCCCTCGGCGTCTTCTCCGCCGAACGCGCGACCCCGCTGGTCATGGTCCTCACCGAATTGGTGCAGAACGCCATCGAGCACGCATTCGATCCCGGCGAGAACGGCACCGTCACCATTCGCTCCGAACGTTCCGCGCGCTGGCTCGACGTGATCATCAGCGATGACGGCCGCGGCCTCCCGGACGGTTTCAGCCTGGAAGCCTCCGACCGGTTGGGCCTGCAAATTGTCCGGACTCTGGTTACCGCCGAGCTAGGCGGCTCGATCGGATTGCATCCGGGCGCCGACGTCGGCACCGACGCCGTTCTGCGAGTTCCCTTGGGCCGCCGGTCCGCGCGCTGAAATACTGCGTCCGATCATTCGTTCGAAACAAAATCCCGTTGAGCGGGAATTGTTCTCAACGAATTCTCAGAGTTCTTATTCGGGGTCCGGGGGTGGAGCCCTCAGGAGCCCCGGGAGGCGGAGCCCCCGAGAGTTCCGGGGGTTCGGGGGCGGAGCCCCTGAGAGTTCCGAGAGTTGGCCCAAACACACTGAAGCCCGGCACCTGTGGTGGTGCCGGGCCGAATTGCGTTATGGCCGGGGGCTGGGGGCTCGGCCTTAACGCCTGTCGTCTGCAGTTAGACGACGGTGCGGGTACGGGTGCGGGCGTTGCGACGCTTCAGCGCACGCCGCTCGTCTTCGCTCATACCACCCCACACGCCGGCATCCTGTCCGGATTTCAGGGCCCAGGACAGGCAATCGGCAGTGACCGGGCAGCGAGCGCAGACCAGCTTGGCATCGGCAATCTGCGCGAGCGCCGGACCACTGTTACCCACCGGGAAGAACAGCTCGGGGTCCTCGTCGCGACAGATGGCCTTGTGGCGCCAGTCCATTCCTCTGCTCCTTTGCTAGGGCACACATGGCTGTGCCCTTCGGGTTTGTGGTCCGTTCACTTGTGCGACTCGAATGTTTCCGCACGGTTGCTTGTGAATGCTTTCACGAACACCGTAGATGTCAATAGATACCTGGTGCACCGTGGGGAAGCTCACGCTGTAAGACCCCTACATCGGGGGCCTGCCGTGTCATTTGTACTCGGTCGAGCGGGTTTTCGCAGCACAACAGCGATTGTTCTCAGGTGTGTCGGGCCCGCTACGGCTTCGGCGCGACCACATCGAGGATATCCGCAACCGCTGTGAAATTCACCATGTTGCGTCGGCCGATGAAGTCGCCGTCGATTTGCAACCCGATGGGCTCCGCCGCCGTGATCTGCACCGACGGCACGTCATCCTCTCGAAACAATTTGTGGCCCTGGGGATTTCCACCGGAGGAGAGCAACTGCCGGGCGACCAGCAGGGTCGGCACGACACCCATCGTGCGCATGGCAAACACCCCGAGACCGGTTTCGAACGAGGTTCCCGGATTCGTGACGACGGGCGTGTTGTCGAGGTAGGTCCACGGACTGGCGTTGGTCACGAATGCGTAATGCACCTCCGTGACCGGTTCGTGACCTGGAATCTCGAGGCGCACATGGGGATCGCGGCCTTTGGCGCGGAAGAACTGTTTCACCGTGGTGCGCAGGTAGCGCGCGGGAGTGGCGGGTTTTCCATTGGCGCGCTTGTGGTCGATCACCTCGCACACATCGGCGTCGAGGCCGACGCCGGCGCTGAACAGGAACCAGCGATCGTCGTCGGCGTCCACCTGCGCGCTGTGCACCAGGCCGAGCCCGATGCGCCGGTCGGTGTCCACGGCGAGCAGATCGATGAGCTGATTGGTGGCGGTCACCGGATCGGGGGAGATGCCCAGCGAGCGCGCGAACACATTCGCCGAACCGCCGGGAATGACGCCGAGCCGCGGCAGCCATTCGCGCTCCGGCCGGCCGGGCAGCGGCAGGAAACCATTGATGGTCTCGTTCACGGTGCCGTCGCCGCCGTGCACCACGATCAGGTCCATGCGGGTGTCGGCGGCCCACTTGCCCAGCTCCGCGGCATGTCCGCGATGTTCGGTGTGCGCGACGGTCAACTGGGTGCGGCTCTCCAGGGCGTGGGCGAGCAGATCGCGAGTTTCCGGGGTCGTCGAGGTGGCATTCGGGTTCACGATCAGCAGGGTCCGCACCCCCCGCATGCTACTGACCGACGTTCAACGGCGAACGCCCGCCGCCGCGATTTCCCGTTCACAGGCTCGCGTTTCGCTGCGAGGTGCGGGTCGTAGGCTGGGCGGGTGGCTGAGCAGAACTCCGGCGAGAAGAAGACGCGGCAGAGCGGTGCGGGCGTGCCGACGACCGTGCGCGGCGCGGGCGCACTGGTGGCGTTCGAGGGCGCGCTCGGCCTGATCGCCGCGATCGCGCTGGTGGTGACCGGTCTGACCGGGTCCGCGCAGAGCGCCAAGAACAGTTATCTCACCGCGGGGTACGCGGTCATCGTCGGCGGCGCGGTGCTCGCGGCGGGGCTGGGGCTGCTGCGCGGCAAGCGCTGGGGGCGGGCCATCGCCGTGCTCACGCAGCTGCTGCTGCTCGGCGTCGCCTGGTACATGTTCACCTCGGGCCGACCGGAATTGGGGACGCCCGTCACGCTGGTCGCGCTCGTCGCACTGGGGTTCTTGTTCGCACCGGCGTCGAACCAGTGGATGGCCGCGGGCTACGACACGTCCGAATGAGCCGCTGAATTCGCCGCTGAGCGGTTTTTGGTCGTCCGTCCACACATGGGTGTGCCCCCAGTTTCGGGGGCAGCTGAAACGGGCGAACAGGCGGTTGCCGGTCAGTCGCTGATTTTGGACATTCGGGTCATGAGGAAGTCCCGCTCGGCGGTGTTGGCGGCGAGCTCGACGGCCTCCGCATACGTCGCGCGAGCCTCGGCGGTCCGGCCGAGGGCGGCGAGGAAGTGCGCGCGGGCGGCCGGCACGTAGACGTAGCCGGAAAGTTGCGGCTCGGCGGCCAGCGCCTCGAGGGCGTCAAGCCCGGCGGACGGGCCCCGCGCCATGCCGAGGGCGACGGCGCGATTGAGCGCCACCACGGGGGAGGGCCACAGCTGTATCAGGACGTCGTAGAGACCGAGCACCTCCCGCCAATCGGTGGCCGCGAAACTCGGGGCCTCGCCGTGCACCGCGGCGATGGCGGCCTCGAGGGCATAGCGGCCCGGCCGGTGGGTGAGGGCGGTGCGGACCAGGGCGATGCCCTCGGCGATCTTGGCCCGATCCCAGCGCGAGCGATCCTGATCACGCAGCGCCACCATGCCGCCGTCGTCATCGGTGCGGGCCGGGCGACGGGCGTCGGTGAGCAGCAGCAGCGCGAGAAGCCCTGTCACATCCGGATTTTCGGGCAACAGCAGCTGCAGCATCCGAGCCAGGTCGGTGGCGCGCTCGGTGAGATCGCGGCGGATGAGCTCCGCGCCGGAGGGCGCGGTGTGACCGGTGGTGAACAGCAGATGCACCACCGTCAGCACGGCGTCCACACGCTCGGGCAGTTCGGCCGGGGCGGGCACCCGATACGGAATGCGGGCGGCGGCGATCTTCTTCTTGGCGCGGGTTATTCGCGCGGCCATGGTGGATTCGCTGACCAGGAAGGCGCGCGCCACCTCCGCGGTGGTGAGACCGCAGACCAGCCGGAGCGTCAGTGCCACTTGGGCTTCCGGTGACAACGCGGGATGGCAACAGGTGCAGATCAATCGCAGCCGGTCATCGGGAATCGATTCCGCCGCAGCGTTTTCCGCGACATCATCGATTTCGGCGGATTCGACGAGCAGGGGCAGCGCGCGGCGCATGGTGGACTGCCGCCGCAGCAGATCGAGGGCGCGATTGCGGGCGACGGTGGTCAGCCACGCCGCGGGTTTCGCGGGTACGCCCTGCTCACCCCACCGGCTCAGCGCCTGCGCGTACGCATCCTGCACGCACTCCTCGGCCAGATCCAGATCGCGGGTGACGCGCACCGTCGCGGCGAGCACGAAGGCCCACTCGCGCCGGTGCGCATCCGCCACGGCGGCGGCCACAGCGGCGTGATTCACGGTGCCGCTCAGTCGAATTCCATAATGGGCCGGACCTCGACGCCGCACCCCGGCGGCATCGGGATCTGCTTGGCGACGGCGATGGCGGCATCGAGATCGGCCGCCTCGAGCAGGTAGTAGCCGCCGAGATTCTCCTTGGTCTCCACGAAAGGCCCGTCGGTGACCAGGAATCCGTTCCGGCCGTCCGGCCGGATGCTGGTGGCCGTGGTGCGCCAGGCCAGCGCCTCACCGCCCAGGATGGCCTCGCGGTTCTTCTCCTCGAACCGCGTGTGCTCGCCGAGCACCTGGGTGAGCTCATCCGGATCCGGGTGTTCCCAGCGGGCGTCGTCGAAGATCAGCGCCAGGTATTTCGACATCGTTGCTCCTCCGGTCGTGCGGTCCGCTCTTCGGACCATCCAACTCTTCGACGCGGGAGCGGGTGCGAAATCGACAACCCGGAGGACGGGAATTCAGTCGTCGGCGTGCGTGGCCAGGCGGGTGAGGGCGGGGCCGGTCAGGCGGTAGCCGGTCCACTCGTCCTGGGCGACGGCGCCGAGGGCCTCGTAGAAGTCGATGGACGGTTTGTTCCAGTCCAGCACCGACCAGTCGACCCGGGCGTAGCCGTTCGCCACCGCCTCGCGCGCCAGCGCGGCCAGCAGATCGCGGCCCAGGTGCAGGCCGCGCGCCTCCGGCTTGACGAACAGATCCTCCAGGTAGATGCCGTGCGTTCCGGTCCAGGTGCTGTAGTTCAGGAACCAGATGGCGCAGCCGACCACGCCCGCGGTGCCCGGGCCCTCGGCGACGTGCGCGAACACCTTGGGGGAGGGGCCGAACAGCGACTGCTCGAGCTGGTCCTCGGTGAGCTTGCACTCGTCCGGCGCCTTCTCGTACTCGGCCAGGTCGTAGACGAGTTTCACCAGTGCCGGGATATCGGCGGGCGTGGCGCGGCGGATCATCGGGCAGCTCCCTCCATCGGGTCCAGCTGTGGAACCAGGTTGTGCGCGAGCACGGTTCGAGCGCCGTGATCATGCCCCAGTACCGTAACCGCGGCCGTGGACAGGAAGAAACGCCGCCCCTCGATCACGTCGAACTCCGCCCAGCGGGCGATCAGGGCCCGCGAGAAATGGCCGTGGCCGACCAGCACCACCTCACGGGTGGCCACCTCCAGGGTGGCGGTGGCCAGGACGCGGTCGGCGCGGGCCCGCACCTGCCCGGCGGTCTCGCCTTCGGGCACCGTACCGGTCCAGATGGTCCAGCCCGGCGCCATGCGCCGGATCTCGGTGGTGGTGAGGCCCTCGTACTCGCCGTAATCCCATTCGGCCAGGTCGTCGTCGATCACCGGGGCCGGCAGGCCGGCCAGTTCGGCCGTCCGCAGGGCGCGCTGCCGGGGACTGCTCAGCACGAGCGGATTCCGCAGCCCCAGTCCGGCGAGCAGTTTCCCGGCCGCCACCGCCTGCGCCTCACCGGCCGCGGTCAGCGGCAGATCCGTCCGCCCCGTATGCCGCCGCGTCGCCGACCACTCCGTCTCGCCGTGCCGCAGCAGAATCAGCCGGAACTCACCGTCGTCCATGCACTCGATCATGCCGGACCGCGGCGCCGACGCCGTACAGCGAGTCCACGTCCTCTCGAGGACCAGCTCGCCCTCTCGAGGACCAGCCTTGTCATCCCGGCGTGCTTTTGGCCGGGATCTCCGACGATGTGGTGGATTCCGGCCAAGAACGCGCCGGAATGACGAGGGGGACTCTCGACCGAGCGCCCTACTCTGCGCCGAGGGCGTGAAGGGTGGTGCCGCGGCGTTCCAGAACGGTGGGGCCCACGGTGGCCAGGGAGATGAGTTCGTCGTGGTAGTCGCTGCGCTGCACGGTGATTCGGGAGCGCTGGGCGCCGGTGGCGGGGTCCAGGGCGGCCAGGCCGCCGGGGACGGGGACCAGGACCTGGCCGGAGAGCAGGGCGGGGGTGCCGAGCACGTTCGGGACGCCCCAGAGCGGGTCGAAGGTGCTGGCATTGAGGGCGATCAGGGTGTCGCCGGTGAACACGAAGTAGGCGGAGCTCAGGTGGGCGACGGCGGCGTCGTCCGCAAGCGGGGCCGAAAGCTGGTGGGTGGCAACCGGATTGCCGGAGATATCGTAGACCGCGATTTGCGGTGCGGTGGACGGGGTTCCGGGTAGGTAGAGCGCGATCCGGCTGTCGGACACCGCCAGTACGCGCGCACCCCCGACCGCGCCGCCGGGTTCGGTGAGAACGTGCGAACTGTATTCCTCGGGCACGGTGCCGTCCTTGGGCGCCGGATTGAGCACGGTGAGCCGATCGGCGGTGTCCTTCGGACAGCGTTCCAGCACCGCCAGCCGGCTCGGCGCCGAAGCGGCCGAGACCAGCTCACAGCCGGTCCGGGGCTGGGTGCGCGGGTTCACCGGCGCGTCGACGTACCCGTATTCCAGGGTGCGCACCAGATCCGACCGCCACATTTCGAGCCGATCCTTGCCCAGCGCCAGCACATAGGTCCCGTCCGGGGTCAGTGTCACCGCATCGTCCATATAGCTGGACCGCGCCGTCAGCCGCGACCCGTTCTCCGCGTTCAACAGCGTGGTCTGGCTGCATCCGCGATCGTCCCGATAGGTGGCGATCACCGTCCCGAACTGCACCTCCACCGCACACAGCGGCAGATCCCGCTCGTACTTCCACACCTGCTCCCCGGTCACCGGATTCCGCCCGGTCACCGTCCCCTCAGCACCGGTGATGGCCACCCCGCCCACCGCCAGCGACCGCTCCGCCGCCGGATCCGCCGCCCGCCACAGCTCCGCCATCCGCGCGGGCAACTGCGCCGAAGTAGGCGGCGGCGTCAACGTCTCCGTAGCGGTCACCGACTCGGTCCCCCGCGCAGCGCTGTTCCACCACACCACAACCGCCGCGATCACCAGCAGAGCGGCAATCGCGACAGCGGTCAGAATATCGGCGCGTGTCCGCCGCTCCGGTGCGAGCACGTCAGCGAGAGTAGCCGATCCCCCGCAAGCCCTGCTCGACCCGCCGCCGCCTCGCTGAGGCGGCGGCGGGGTGTCGGCTGTGGTCTGCCTCGCTGTTATGCCGAGGCTGCGACGGCGGTGTCGGTCGCGGCGGTGGCGTTCTCCGCGCTCACTTCGGCCTTTCGCCGCCGCGGCCGTCGCACGGCTACGGATTCGCTCGAATCACCTTCGGCGGCGGCCGATTCGGTGGTTTCGGCCTTGGTGCTGCGCCGGACTCGCTTCTTCGGCGCTGCGGCGGCGGCCTCCGCGGTGGCGGCGGTCTCGGAATCGCTCACGGCCGCGTCCGCGGGCTTGATGGCGCGGCGAGTGCGCTTCTTGGGCGTCTCCTCGGCGGTGGTGGCCGAACCGTTCGCCGTTGCCTCGGCCTCGACCGTGGGCTTGACGGTGCGGCGGACGCGCTTCTTCGGCGCGACCTCACCCTCGGCCGGGACATTGACGGCGGGTGCGGGGTCGGCGGCGGTCTCGGCCGCCTCGGTGGTGCGCCGGACCCGCTTCTTGGGTGTGGTTTCGGCGACCTCTGCCACCGCCTCCGAAACGCTTGCGGCGGGATCGGATTCGTTCACTGGCGCAGCGGCGGTCTTGGTGGTGCGGCGGGTGCGCTTCTTCGGCTCGGTGGTCGCATCAGCGTCGCTCGGGCCGGTCGCTTCGGTAGCCGCCTGCGGCTCGGCGACGGCTTCGGTCGCCGCGGTGCGGCGAGTCCGCTTGCGCGGTGCGGCCTTTGCCGGCTCGGCGGAGCTTTCGGCCGTCGTGACGGTGGTGTCGGGATCGGTGACCGGGTCGGTCGCGATATCGCCGGAACCGTTCACGGCCTCGCTCGCGGTCTTGGTGGTGCGGCGAGTGCGCTTGCGCGGTGCGGCCTTCGGCTCCTCGGCCGAGTCGGCGGCGACGGCCGCCAGGGGGGTCGACGAGGCGATGGGCTCGGCCGGGGCGGCAGCGGGTGCCACCACGGCGTCGTTGGAATCGGCGGTGGTGCCGATGCCGCTCGCCGCAGTGGTGCCGTTGGACTCGGCCGTGCCGTTCGACGCTGCGGCGTCGTTCACCGTCGCGGCGGTGTCGGTCGAGCCCTTGCCGCGGCGGTTGCGGCGGCGGTTGCGGCGGTTGCGGGTGCCGGTCTCGTCCGACTCTGAACCGGCCGGTGCATCGGCGGTCGGGTTGGCGGTCTCGGCGGCGACCTGCGTGGTGGTGGCGTCGGGGGTGTCGGCATTGCCACCGCGACGGCGGCGGCGACGGCGGCGGCCCGGCTTGTCCGAAACCTCGGCCGAATCCTCCTCGGTCACAGGCGAATCGGGGGTCGAGGCGGTGGTCTCGCCGTCGATGGGCTGGCCGGCGCGGGTGCGGCGGCGGTTGCGCTTGCGGGGGGAGCGGGATTCGCGGTCGACGACCACGGCGTCCTCGTCGCGCTGCGGCTTGGGTTTGCGGATCTGGCCGGTGGAGCCCTCCGGGATGCCGAGGTCGGCATACAGGTGCGGGGAGCGGGAGTAGGTTTCGACCGGTTCCGGGATGCCGAGGTCGAGGGCCTTGTCGATGGAGGCCCAGCGGTGCAGTTCGTCCCAGTCGACCAGGGTCACCGCGACGCCCGCGCGGCCCGCGCGGCCGGTGCGGCCGATGCGGTGGACGTAGGTCTTCTCGTCCTCGGGGCACTGGTAGTTGACCACGTGGGTGACGTCGTCGATATCGATGCCGCGCGCGGCGACATCGGTGGCGACCAGCACGTCGATCTTGCCCTCGCGGAACTTCTTGAGCGCCTTCTCCCGGGCGATCTGCCCGAGGTCGCCGTGCACGGCGCCGACGGAGAAGCCGCGTTCGGCCAGATCGTCGGCCACCTTCTGCGCGGTGCGCTTGGTGCGGGCGAAGATCATGGTCGCGCCGCGGGTCTCGGCCTGCAGCACGCGGGCGAGCAGTTCGGTCTTGTCCAGCGCGTGCGCCCGGTAGACGAACTGCGCGATGCGGTCGTGCACCGCGGAATCGTGCGGCTCCTCGGCGCGGATATGGGTCGGCCGGTTCAGGAAGGTGCGGGCCAGGGTGATGATCGGGCCCGGCATGGTGGCCGAGAACAGCATGGTCTGACGCTGCTCGGGAACCATGGTGAGAATGCGCTCGATATCGGGCAGGAAGCCCAGATCGAGCATTTCGTCGGCCTCGTCGAGAACCAGCACCTGCACCTTGCCCAGGATCAGGTGACCCTGCTGGGCGAGGTCCAGTAGTCGTCCCGGGGTGCCCACCACGACGTCCACGCCCGAGCGCAGCGCCGCGATCTGCGACTCGTAGGGCCGGCCGCCGTAGATGGAGGTGACGCGCAGCTTGGTCAGATGCTTGGAGGCGTTCTCCAGATCCGCGGTGACCTGGATGCACAGCTCCCGGGTCGGCACGATGATCAGCGCGCGCGGCGTGCCGTCCAATTCGATGGTGCCCGAGCCGGAGGTGGTGATGCGGTGCAGCAGCGGCACGCCGAAACCGAAGGTCTTGCCCATGCCCGTGCGGGCCTGGCCGATCAGATCCTCGCCGGCCAGCGCCAGCGGCAGCGTGAGTTCCTGAATCGCGAAGGTGCGTTCGATCCCGATCTCGGCCAGCGAGCGCACGATTTCCTCGCGCACGCCCAATTCGGCGAAGGTGGGAGCGGTATGTGTTTCGTCGAGCTCGGCGGTCAGCAGCGTATCGGCCAGACCGGGTTCCTGCTCTACGGTGATCTTGCTCAGGTTCTTGCCTTTCCTCGTTATCGCGTCTCGCGCGCACGAGGTGTGGGGCGGACCCGGGCGGTCCGCGACGACCACTGACCCGTTATCGCCGCTGCGGGATGCTTGTCCGGTTTCGGGAGCATCGACCTGACGCGGCGCACAATGTTCGGATCGGAGTGCGCGCACATTTTCCGTGGACTGCGGGCGCTCGAGCGCCGGTTCATCGTGTATCCGGCAAACGCGTTCGAGCGGCAATTTCCACTGCCCGGGGAGATTGTAGCGTCATACGCCCTTCGCCCTGTTTTCGCCACCGTTAATGGCGGGCGTTATTGCGCTGGTAGGCGCGGTGCCGGGCGGGCGCCGCCGGCCGGGCGCTCGGTTTAGCAGCGTCGTTAAGGACTGCGCCGCATCGCAATTGGGTCACGCGCGCGGTATGCGCGGCCGGTCACCGAGTTGGATTGCTCACATACCTGTTACAACCTGTATCGGGATATGCGAAGTTGTGCGGGTGAGCTTGGCAGACACCGTGACCACCGCCGCGCGCAATGCGTGGGCCCTGACTTTCGGCGACGGCATCGAGGCGCCCGAACCCACCCCCTCGACCGTACTGTCGGAGGCGCCGCACCGCCTGCTGAGCCGCTATGACGGAGCGGCGGAGGACGCCGAGGCCGTGCTGCTGGTGCCGCCGCTGGCCGCGCCCGCCTTCTGCTTCGATCTGCGCCCGGACCTGTCCATGGCCCGCTTCCTGTTGGAGGTCGGCCGCGCGCCCTATCTAGTCGACTACGGCGACATCACCTTCGACGACCGCCGCATGGGCTTCGAGACCTGGATCGACGACATCCTGCCCGAGGCCATTCGCCAGGTGTCGGCCGATCGCGGCGGCCGTCCGGTGGATCTGGTGGGCTGGTCCATCGGCGGCGTGCTGGAACTGCTCACCGCCGCGGCCGATCCGACCCTGCCGATTCGATCCATCACCGCCGTCGGCGCCCCGCTGAGCTACGACCACATGCTCGGCGTCAAGGAACTGCGCCGGCTCACCCGCCTGGACGGCGGCCGCACCGCCACCGCCGCCATCCGCGCGGTGGGCGGGGTCTCCGCGCAGCTCACCCGTTTCGCCTACCGCGCCACCGCCTGGGATCGAGAGATCAAGCGCCCCTTCTTCATTGCGAGCAATCTCGCCGACACCGCGACGCTGGCGCGCATGGAGACCATTGACCGGTTCCAGAATTCGCTGCCCGGCTATCCGGGCCGCTTCTACAACCAGTTGTGGGGCCGCTTCATGCTCAACAACGACATCGGCAAGGGCGTCGTGCATCTGGGTGAGCGCCGCATCGCCCTGGCCGATGTGAATGTGCCGGTGCTCTTGGTCGGCGGCCCCAACGACGTGATCACCGCGGCCGCAGCCGTGAAACACGGCCTGAAAACGCTGACCGGAGCCCCGGAGGTGCGATACGAGACCGCACCCGGCTCTCACCTCGGCATTCTCACCGCCCGCGAAACCACGTGGACCTACCTGGACAAATTCCTGCGCGATCTCGCCTGATCACACGTTCGCATTCGGGAACGGAGTTTTCGCGCCGGTAGCCACGAGTCGCCCGGTTGATCATGAAGTATTTTGTGCCGCAACGAATTACATGCCGATCGAGGGGGCGTCACCGATTGGTTCGCCGATGGGTGAATGCGGTTCACGGTTGCGGGCTAGGGTGGAGACCTATGGGAGCAAACTCGTCATTCGCGCTGGGCGCCGCGTCGGAGTCCGCCGACGGCCGGATCGCCGCCGACAATCCGGGAGTCACCGACCTGTTCGCCGTGCTCGCCTACGGTGAGATCTCGGCCTTCTACCGCCTCACCGAGGAGGCGAAGCTCTCGCCGACGCTGCGCGGGAAAGTCTCGGTCGCCAAGATGGCCGCCAATGAGATGGAGCATTTCCAGACCCTCGAGCAGGCGCTCGCCGGCCGCGGTATCGACGTCTTCGACGCCATGGCCCCGTTCGTGCGCGCCCTCGACGCCTATCACGCCTCCACCGACCCCTCCACCTGGCTGGAGTCGATGGTCAAGTTCTACGTCGGCGACGGCATCGCCGCCGACTTCTACACCGAGATCGCCGGCGCCCTGACTCCCGAGGTCGCCGCCGTGGTGCGCGATGTGCTGGCCGAGACCGACTACTCCGAGTTCGTGATCGAGGAGGTGCGCGGCGCCGTGGCCGCCAATCGCTCCGAGCGCGACCGGCTCACGCTGTGGGGCCGGCGGCTGCTGGGCGAGGCGATCACGCAGGCGCAGTACGTCATGGCGCAGCGCGACGAGCTGACCGAGCTGGTGCTGACCGCGACCGGCGACCTGAACGGCATCGCGACGCTGTTCGAGCACATGCAGGACAGCCACGCCGAGCGGATGCGGGTGCTGGGTCTGGGCTAGCTGTTCGCTGACAGCGCAGGCGCTGACCGCCGGCGGGTTGCGCCGCTGCGCTAGCGTTGGCGGGGACAGCACAGGACTCTAGGTTCGGAGGTTGGCCGTGGAGGTCAAGATCGGTATTTCGGATAGCCCGCGTGAGCTGATCATCAACAGCTCGCAGACCCCTGACGAGGTCGAGGCGCTGGTTACCGGTGCGCTCACGGGTGAGGCCGGCGTCGTGGCGCTCACCGACGAGAAGGGCCGCAAGTACCTCATCCAGGCCAGCAAGGTCGCCTACGTCGAGATCGGCACCCCGTCCTCCGGCCGCGTGGGTTTCGCGGCTGTCTGAACTCTCTGAACTCTCAGGGGCTTCGCCCCTGAAACCCCAAGAGGCAGCGGGGCTTCGCCCCAAACCTCGGAGGCAACGGGGGCTTCGCCCCAAACCCTGGAGGCGACGGGGCTTTGCCCCCACCCCCACAAAATAATTGCCCCGCCGAGTTACTACTCGGCGGGGCAATTTTTTGACTTTGTCGATCAATCGATGGGGTGCAGCGGGACGTGCTTCAGGCCGCCCCAGCACAATGCGACAGTGGTGTCGACCGCCTCTTCCTTGGGAATCGGCCGGTCGGCCTCCAGCCAATAGCGCGCGCTGAACTGGCTCGCGCCGACGAGTCCCACGGCGAGCACGCGGGCGCGGTAGGGATCCAAACCGGAATCGTGCGCGACGAGATCGAATACCGCGTCCACGCACGCCTCGGTGGCCTGTTCCACGCGCCGCTGCACCTGCGGCTCATTGGTGAGATCGGATTCGAAAACCAGTCGGAATCCCTGGGTTTCGTGATCCACGAAGTCGAAATACGCCTGGACGGCGGCCTTCACGCGCTGCTTGTTGTCGGTGGTGGAGCGCAGCGCCTGCCGCACGCTCGACACCAGGGCGTCGACATAGTTCTGCAGGACGGCGAGGTACAGCTCGAGCTTGCTCGAGAAGTGCTGGTACAGCACGGGTTTGCTGACCCCGGCGCATTGCGAGATCTCGTCCATGCCGGCGGCGTGGTAGCCGCGTAGCACGAAGACTTCGCCGGCCGCCGCGAGTAGCTGAGCACGGCGCGCCTCGCGGGGCAGGCGGGTGCCGCGCTTGCTCGGCGCCATGGCCTCGGATGACGTGCGGTGCGCGCTCATCCGGTCCACGAGGTCTGTCATTGTCCGAATCTCCCAGTCGATTCCCGGCGGGAAGGATGTCACCGGGTATCCACCGAACGATACTCGTTCGGGGTGCCGATGCCGATCCAGGTTCCGAATTTTGGTGTGCTGGATGTTGCCGATCAGCACTGGATGTATCGATCGGCGCCGGATCGGAGATCGATCCGGACCGTGTGATCGCTCCGTCGATTATGCGAGCCGGATCACAGAAGTGGAACTCTAATCCCGATTTGTGAGATCTGTCGCTATCTATAGGGGTTATCTCCGAGCAATAGGGGTCGCGCCCCGGCCCGGCCCCCGCCGAATACGGCCGCGACCCCGGCCCCCGAGTGCGCCCGTCCACTCTGTGAGAGTCTTGATTGGTGACCGACCATGGGGGCAGATCTTCCGGCGGGCGCGATTCACGCCGCCCCGTGGGCGCAGGCGCGCCGCGTGCCGCCGGTTCCAAGCGCCGCGGGAGACCCAGCGGGCCGATCTACGATCCGCTCGGTCTGTACACCGAGAACGACGGATCGCGGACCGGCCCCGCCGGGCTCCCCGCCACCTCCGGTGACCGGCGGCCGCAGCCGTATCAGCCGCTCCGGGCGCGCTGGGACCCCACCGCACCACCCGAGGACGCCCGGGTCCGGCAACGACCCGACCGGGAAACCAAGAAGCAGAGCGCGCTGGGACGGTTCGTCTCCACCTACGGCTGGCGGGCCTACGCGCTGCCGGTGCTGCTGGTAGTGACGGTGCTGGTGGCGGTGGACGCCCTGCGCGGCGGAGGACAGTCCGTGGCCGGAGTGCCCGGATTCGGCCATCTGAGCGACAGCGCGGGCACGACGGGCATCCTCGGCGGCCCGCCGAAGGGGGATGGCAAGTTCGCCGCGGATCTTCCGACCGGGACGGTGCCCGAGGGCGGGCCGTTCACCGAGGCGGGGACCGGCGCCTGGCACGTGCTGCCGGGCGGCACCGGACAGGTGGGCGCCGGCACCGAGCACATCTTCACCTACACGGTCGAGATCGAGGACGGCGTCGATACGTCCACCTACGGCGGTGATCCCTCGGTGGTCCGCATGGTCGACGCGACGCTCTCCAATCCCAAGAGCTGGACACAGGATTCGCGTTTCGCCTTCCGGCGTGTCGACGCCGGCGATCCGGATTTCCGCATCTCTCTGACTTCCCGGCAAACCACTCGCACCGTGTGCGGGTTCGAGATTCCCATCGACTCGTCCTGCTACAACGCCGATCTCGGCCGGGTGGTGCTCTCCGAGGCGCGCTGGGTGCGCGGCGCGCTGTCCTTCGAAGGGGATATCGGCTCCTACCGCCAGTATCAGATCAACCACGAGGTCGGGCACGCCATCGGCTACCACGAGCACCAGCCGTGCGAATCCGACGGCGGCCTCGCGCCGGTGATGATGCAGCAGACCTTCGGCACGAAGAACAGCGAGATCGCGGCCCTGGACCCGCACGGCGTGGTGCCGATGGATTCCCGCGAATGCCGCTTCAACCCCTGGCCCTACCCGCGCGGCTAGCCCTGCCCGTATTCGGGCAGCGATCGACGCCTACGCTTGGGGAAGAACGCTCCGATCCGCGGTGTTGCATCTGTGGCCGCGAGTAATCGGCGAATTCGATTGAGGAGTCCGCAAGTCGTGACAGCAACGCATCAGTCCCTGCCGCCCCTGGTGGAGCCGGCCGCGGAGCTGACCCGGGACGAGGTCGCCCGCTACAGCCGCCACCTGATCATTCCCGATCTCGGGGTCGACGGGCAGAAACGCCTGAAGAATGCCCGAGTGCTGGTCATCGGCGCCGGCGGCCTCGGCTCCCCGGCGCTGCTCTATCTGGCCGCCGCCGGCGTCGGCACGCTCGGCATCGTCGAATTCGACGAGGTCGACGCCTCCAACCTGCAGCGCCAGATCATTCACGGCGAATCCGATATCGGCCGCTCCAAGGCCGATTCCGCGCGCGATTCCATTCTGGAGATCAACTCCGGAATCACCGTGGAACTGCACAAGATTCGCCTCGAGCCCGACAATGCCATCGAGCTGTTCTCCCGCTACGACCTGATTGTCGACGGCACCGACAATTTCGCCACCCGCTACCTCGTCAACGACGCGGCGGTGCTGGCCGGCAAGCCGTACGTCTGGGGTTCCATCTATCGATTCGAGGGCCAGGTCTCCGTCTTCTGGGAGGACGCCCCCGACGGCCGCGGCATCAACTACCGCGACCTCTACCCCGAGGCCCCGCCGCCGGGCATGGTCCCCTCCTGCGCCGAGGGCGGCGTGCTGGGCGTGCTGTGCGCCTCCATCGGCTCGATCATGGTCACCGAGGCCATCAAGCTCATCACCGGCATCGGCGACCCGCTGCTGGGCCGTCTGATGGTCTACGACGCACTCGACATGACCTACCGGACGATCAAGCTGCGCCGCGATCCCGAGCGTCAGCCCATCACCGAGCTGATCGACTACGACGCCTTCTGCGGTGTGGTCTCCGAGGAGGGCCAGGCCGCCGCCATCGGCTCCACGGTCACCGCGCGCGAGCTGAAGGAGATGCTCGACGCCGGCAAGCCGGTCGCCATCATCGACGTCCGGGAACCGGTGGAATGGGACATCGTCCGCATCGACGGCGCGACGTTGATCCCCAAGGACCGTATTCTCACCGGTGAAGCCCTGGCCGAACTCCCGCAGAACACCCCGATCGTGCTGCACTGCAAGACCGGAATCCGTTCCGCGGAGGCCCTCGCCGCCCTGAAGAACGCGGGCTTCTCCGACGCCACTCATTTGCAGGGCGGCATCATCGCCTGGGCCAATCAGGTCGATCCCTCGCTGCCGGTCTACTGATTCTCCCGAACCCGCTGGGCCGCCGATGCATTCGTCGGCGCCCAGCGGGTACCTCGGCTACGAGGTAAGGAGGAATCAATGCCCCTCACGTTCCGCAAGAGCATCCCGATCTTCCCCGGCGTCCGGCTCAATATCGGCAAGGGCTCGTGGTCGATCACCTACGGCGGCAAGCACGGTCCGCGCCACACCCGCAGCAGCACCGGCCGCAATACGACCTCGATGGATCTGCCGGGCCCGTTCGGCTGGCGGCGCACCCGCACGAGGCGTCGTCGCTGACGCACGCGGCGCCGCCACGCCGATCGGCCCCCAATAACGGTGGGGCTGTCCGGCATTGGTTCCGGCTCCGAGGTTGGCCCGCCGACCTGCCGGTTTCTCGGTGTGGCTTCTCATTCGAAAACGGGGACAGCGGTACCGTACGCGCGTGACCATGACTGCTGTGGAACCTCCCGAGCATGTGCGGGCGACCTTCGGGTTGCGCGAGGAAGCGCCGGTTCCGCTGGGGAACTGGGATGGCGGGTGGCGGTGCGGGGATGTGGTGCTGAGTCCCGTCACCGATCATGCGCGGGCCGCCTGGTCGGCCAAGGTGCGGGAGAACCTGCGGGTGGACGGATTGCGGCTGGCGCGGCCGGTGCGGGCCACCGATGGGCGGTACGTGGTGTCGGGGTGGCGGGCGGATACCTATCTGGAGGGCACGCCGGAGCCGCGGCACGACGAGGTGGTGTCGGTCTCGCTGCGACTACATCAGGTGACGGCGCAGCTGGAGCGGCCGCGGTTCCTATCGCAGCCGCCGATCGCGCCCTGGGTGGATGTGGACGTGTTCGCGGCCGCGGATCGGGCGGCCTGGGAGGCGGTGCCATTGCGCAGCCTCAAGCTGGGGGGCATGCTGCCGGCGACCTCGCCGGACGGGGATCGCAGCCTGCACATGATCACGCAGCTGTCGACGCTGCGGAAGCCGGTGACCTCGCCGTCGCAGCTGGTGCACGGCGATCTGTTCGGAACCGTGCTGTTCTCGGGGACTTTCGCGCCGGGGCTCACCGATATCACCCCGTATTGGCGGCCCGCGCCATGGGCGGCGGCGGTCATCGTGGTGGACGCGCTGTCCTGGGGCGGCGCGGACGACGGCCTGCTGGAGCGCTGGGGCGATCTGCCCGAGTGGCCGCAGATGCTGGTGCGCGCGGTCATGTTCCGGCTCGCGGTGCACGCCCTGCATCCGCGATCGACGCCCGAGGCCTTCCCGGGCCTGGCCCGCACCGCCGATATGGTGCGCCTGATTCTCTAGCCGGGCAGTGCCCGCCGAAAACGACTGTCGCGCCGAGTGAACGAGTCCACTCGGCGCGACAGGCTTTCCCTTGCAGGGGGATCTAGACGTTGGCGTAGGCCAACGACGGCACGCGCTGCACCGCGAACGACGACCGCAGGTAGAACCACCAGGTCGCCACCGCCATAGCGAGGAAGATACCGGAGTAGGCGAAGAAGGCCGGATCCATGCTCTTGAAGTTGATGTTGGACAGGCGCAGCGCCTGCTGCACCAGCCACCCGCCCGAAGCGCCGACCGCGCCGATGACGCCGATGGCCGCACCCGCCTGACGCTTGGCCGAGGCCAGCGCCTCGGAGATGTCCTCACCGTGCTCGGAGGCGTAGCGCCGGGCCTCGGCGGAGAAGATCATGGGGATCATCCGGTAGGTGGACCCGTTGCCGATGCCGGTGAGGACGAACAGCAGCAGGAACGCGGTCAGGTAGAGCGGGAAGCTCTTGGCCGCCAAGGCCGCGACGATCAGCAGCGTCGCCACCGACATGCCGCCGAACACATACAACGTGATCTTGGCCCCGCCGACCTTGTCGGACACCAGACCGCCGAACGGACGGCTGAAGGACCCGACCAGCGCGCCGAGGAAGGCGAGATTGCCCAGCGTGCTCATCCAGCCGATCTTCGCCATATCCGGGAAGTTGGCCTTGAGCAGCGTCGGGAAGGCGAAGGAGAAGCCGATGAAGGAGCCGAAGGTGCCGATGTAGAGCACCGACATCACCCAGGTGTGGCGGTTGGCCAGCGCCAGCTTGTAGGACTTGCCGTCGGCCTTGGCGCTGGAGAGCGAGTCCATGTACCGCAGCGCGCCGAACATGGCGACCAGGATGAACGGAATCCACACCAGCACGGCGAGGGTGATGCCGAAGCGGTATCCCGCCGCGTCCTTGGCCAGGATGTGCGTGCCCAGGGTGATGATCAGCGGCACGAACAGCTGCGTCTGCGCGACGCCGAGATTGCCGCCGGCGGCGTTGATGCCAAGGGCCGCACCCTTTTTCCCCTCGGGGAAGAAGAAGTTGATATTGGACATGGACGAGGAGAAGTTGCCGCCGCCGACGCCCGCTACCGCGGCCAGCAGCACGAAGACCCACATGGGCGTGCCGGGCTGGTTGACGAAGAATGCGATGCCCAGGGTGGGCACCAGCAGCATGGCCGCGCTGAACATGGTGAACGCGCGCCCGCCGAACTTGGGAATGGCGAAGGTGTAGGGGATGCGCAGGGCCGCGCCGACCAGGGTGGGGGTCGAGGTCAGCAGCAGGGCATTGCTGACCGCGGTCGGATTGCCCTTGCCGAGCCCTTCGAGGAACGGGAATCCGGCCGCGCCCATGGCGGTGACGATGCTGCCCCAGATCACCCAGACGCTGAACCCGAGATTTTCTGCGAATACGGAAAATATCAGATTTTTGCGGGCTGTCTGTTTACCTCCGTTTTCCCAGAATTCGTTGTTGTCCGGCTCCCAGTGATCGATCCACCGGCCGCGTTTCTGGTATTCGAATGCCTTCGTCGGCGCCTCAACCGTTGCCATGAGCAGCGTTCCTCTCGAGCGGTGCGACCGTCCTCATCGTGGCGTTCCGTACTCGCGTAAGGAGTTGCGGGACGGTGCCTGCGGTCGCGTACCACCGTACGAAGCTGTGATTACGCCGACATGGCATTGGGTGACGAGCGAGGTAATTCCGGCTCACGCTTCGCGACGCGCCGTGGTGACCTTTCGGTTACCCGGAAGATTTATCGTGTGTCCGGATATTCGGCGATCAGCGAGCCGAAGAAGCAACTGGCGGTGCGGGCCGCGCGTTCCGAATCACCCGCGATGACAGCTTGCACCAGTTCGATGTGCTCGGCGTGGTAGGCCTCGCCGGCCTTCTCGGAGCGGGCCCGGATGCCGGCTTCGATGACGGGCAGCAGCGAATCGTAGAACTCGAGATACACGGCATTGTGGCTCGCGACCACGATGGCGCGGTGCAGTTGCACATCGGCGGTGATGGCGGTCTCGAGGTCGTCGTCCCAGGCCCGCCGGCGGGCCTCGAGCAGTTGCTCCAGGTTGGCGATGTCGACATCGTCGCGGCGTTGCGCGGCCAGCGCGGCGGCGGTGGTGTCGAGGGCCTGGCGCAGCTCGAGCAGATCGCGCTGCTGAGCGTCGGCGAAGTACTCGGTGAGGGTGCCGCCGAGGGTGGAGGTCGAGATCACGTAGGTGCCCGAGCCCTGGCGGCGCTCCAGCATGCCCGCGTGCACGAGCGCCTGCACGGCCTCGCGCACGGTATTGCGGCCGGTCCCGGTGAGCTCGGTGAGCTCGGGCTCGGTGGGGATTCGTGAGCCGACGGCCCAACGGCCGGAGCGTATTTCGGCACGAAGCTGCTCGGTCACCTGGGCGATGAGGCTCGTGCGCCGGACTGGTTGCACGCCTGACAGCGTACCGTGCCTCACATTCTTTGCATCACATCATCGGGTCATCCTATGATTTCTGGGTGACTGTGACGACGAATGACCAGCTGGCCCCCGACCGGGGCCTTTCTTCTGCCGCCCGGCAGAAGTCCCTCGTCGACCTGCGGCGCGACCGGAAGCGATCCCTGCTCGAGGGCCGCCTGCTGGTACTCGCCGCCATTGTCATGTCGGCCCTCACCCTGCGTGTCGCCGTCACCGCCTTCACCCCGCTGGCCGCCGAGATCGGCTCGGACATGGGGTACTCCATCGCCGTCGTCGGCGTGTTCGGCATGCTGCCCACCGCCATGTTCGCCATCGCCGGCCTGCTGACCCCGATCCTGGCTCGCGGATTCGGCCTGGAGATGACCGTGCTCATCGCCATGGTGATGACCGCCTTCGGCACCGCCGTGCGCGCCGTCGTCCCGAATACCTGGGAGCTGCTTGCCTTCTCGGCGCTGGCGCTGACCGGTATGGGCATCGGCAATGTGGTGATCCCGCCGCTGGTGAAGCGCTACTTCTCCGATCGGCTGGCCATCCTCAGCTCGGTCTACATCCTCATGGTGCAGCTGGGCACGGTCATTCCGGCCATGATCGCGGTACCGGTCGCGGACGCGCACGGCTGGCGGTTCTCGCTGGGCATGTGGGCGGTGCTGGCCGCCGCGGCGGCGCTGCCGTGGCTGGGCGTGCTGCGCATCCGGCGTGATCACGCCCGGGTGGACACCACCGACCTGCCGGCCGAGCCCGCCGAGGCCGCGGGCAAGGCATGGCGGTCGCCGCTGGCCTGGGGCATGGCCCTCATGTTCGGCATGACCTCGCTCATTACCTATTCGCTGTTCACCTGGATGCCGACGATCTTCTCCGACGCCGGGGCCAGCGCGTCCTTCGGTGGCAGCATGGTCGGCATCTTCGCGCTCATCGGTCTGGTGGCCGCGCTGTCGGCGCCGGTGGTGGTGAGCCGGATGCGGAATCCGTTCCCGGTCGTGATCGGTTGTGCGCTCTGCTACTTCGTCGGTTTCGCCGGAATCCTCATCGCTCCCATGAGCGCGCCGCTGGTCTGGGTGCTGTTGCTGGGCCTGGGCCCGTCGACCTTCCCGATGGCGCTGACGCTGATCAATATGCGCACCCGCACGGGCGCCGGTTCGGCCGCGCTGTCCGGTTTCACCCAGGGCGTCGGCTACACCGTGGCATGCGTCGGTCCGCTGCTGTTCGGCGCGCTGCACACGATGACCGGAGGTTGGCTGGCCCCCTTCGGATTCCTCGTGGTCGCGGTCTTCGTCATGCTCGGCGGCGCCTGGCTGGCGTGCAAGCCGCAGATGCTCGAGGACACTTGGTGACTCTGAAATCTCGCGCCCGGCGCGCTTCGCGCGACGGGCGCAGGGGGTTTTGAATCACTGTTGGAGTTGCCGAACGGTGAGGTATTCGCCATGCTGTGTGGCGAATACCTCACCTCACGGCTGTCTCGATCGCGATCGGGCGTTTGGTGACCAACGGAAACCGTTGTGTCACATGGTTGAAACATACGGCCGATTCTCACGGCGTTTCTCCGTGATTCGTGAGCAACCGTTGATTTGCCGGACATTTCGCGCAGCATTGCGGCAATACCGGTTTCCTACCTTGAGGTCATCCAGATTTCAGGAGGGCCGAGTTGAAGTTGCTGACGCGCAATCGCGACATCGAACACTGGGATGCCGAGGACACCGAGGCATGGGAAGCCGGTGGTAAGCACATTGCTCGCCGCAATCTGATCTGGTCGGTGTTCGCCGAGCACATCGGCTTCTCGGTGTGGTCGATCTGGTCGGTCATGGTGCTGTTCATGCCGGCCGATGTCTTCGGCATCGACACCGCGGGCAAGTTCTTCCTGGGCGCGGTGCCGACCCTGGTCGGCGGTTTCATGCGCATTCCCTACACCGTCGCGACCGCCAAGTTCGGCGGCCGGAACTGGACCATCTTCAGCGCGCTGGCGCTGCTGGTCCCGACGCTGCTGACGCTGTACTTCATCAACCAGCCCGGCACCTCGTACACGACCTTCCTGATCGTGGCGGCCTTCGCGGGCCTGGGCGGCGGCAACTTCTCCTCGTCGATGTCCAATATCAATGTCTTCTACCCGCAGCGGCTCAAGGGCTGGGCGCTGGGCCTGAACGCGGGCGGCGGCAATATCGGCGTCCCGGTGATCCAGCTGATCGGCTTGGCGGTCATCGCCGCCCTGGGCAACGCCTACGGCAATGCCTCGGTGGTGTGCGCGGTCTACCTGGTGCTCATCGTGGTGGCGGCGACCGGCGCGGCGCTGTTCATGGACAATGTCCGCAATCAGAAGGCCGATCTGTCCTTCATGATCACGGCGCTGAAGGTCCCGCAGTCCTGGGCCATCGCCTTCCTCTACATCGGCACCTTCGGTTCCTTCATCGGCTACAGCTTCGCCTTCGGCCAGGTGCTGCAGATCAACTTCAAGGCCGGTGGCGCCACCGCCGCCGAGGCGGCCCTGCACGCCGCATCCATCGCCTTCATCGGCCCGCTGCTGGGTTCGCTGGCCCGCCCGTACGGCGGCAAGTGGGCCGACCGTATCGGCGGCAGCCGGGTCACCCTGTACATGTTCGGCGCCATGACCACCGCCGCCGCGATCGTGGCGACGGCGTCCACCCTCGGTGATGCCGCCGGCCGCCCCACCGGTGCGGTGCTGGGCCTGCTGATCGCCGGATTCATCGCCCTGTTCGTCATCTCCGGTATCGCCAACGGCGCGGTCACCAAGATCATCCCGTCGGTGTTCGAGGCGAAATCCCGCAGCCTGCCCGGTGATTCGAAGACCCGCGCGGCCTGGGCGCAGAACACCTCCGGTGCGCTCATCGGCTTCGTCGGCGCCATCGGCGCGCTGGGCGGCGTCGGCATCAACCTGATGCTGCGCTCCTCCTACGCGAGCACCGCCTCCGCCACCACCGCCTTCTGGGTGTTCACCACCTTCTACGTGGTTTGCGCCGCCGTCTGCTTCACCGTCTTCCTGCGCCGCCCGAGCGCGGCCGGGGTCACCGACTCCGACGTCGTCGTCGAGGCCGAAGCCCTGGTGCTGGAAGCCGAAGCCACCTCTGCCTCGTCCACGGCGCGAGCCTGACCCGCCATCCAGGAAAGGGACTGTCATGACCCACACCGAACGCAGGACCGCGGTGGTGATCGGCCACGGCATGGTCGGCCACCGCTTCGTCGAGGCGCTGCGCTCCCGCGACGAGGCCGGCGCCTGGCAGGTCATCGTCCTCAGCGAGGAGAAGCTGCCCGCCTACGACCGCGTGGGGCTGTCGTCCTACGTCGGCGTCTGGGAGACCTCCGCGCTGGCGCTGCCGGGCAATGAGTACGAGGGCGACGACCTGGTCGAGGTGCGGCTGGGCGTGAAGGCCGAAGCCATCGACAAGGCCGCCCGCAAGGTCACCACCTCCACCGGTGACGTGATCGGTTACGACGCATTGGTTCTCGCGACCGGCTCGTACGCCTTCGTGCCGCCGGTGCCGGGCCACGATCTGGAGGGCAACTTCGTCTATCGCACCCTCGACGATCTCGACGGCATCCGCGCCGCGGCCGAGGCCGCCGGTCCGGGCGCGGTCGGCATCGTGGTCGGCGGCGGTCTGCTCGGCCTGGAGGCCGCGAACGCGCTGCGGCTGCTGGGCATGACCCCGCACGTGGTCGAGTTCGCGCCGCGGCTGATGCCCGTGCAGGTGGACGAGGGCGGCGGCGCGATCCTGGAATCGCTGGTCACCCAGCTGGGCCTGCACGTGCACACCGGCGTCGGCACCTCCTCCATCGAGAGCGTGGAGGGCGCGGCCCCCGCGGAGCGGCTCAAGGTCACCCTGTCCGATGAGCGCGAATTGCGCGCCGCCCTAGTGGTTTTCGCCGCCGGCGTGCGGCCCCGGGACGAAATCGCCCGCAGCGCGGGGCTGGAGGTCGGCCCGCGCGGCGGCGTCATCACCGACCTGGGCCTGCAGACCTCGGACCCGAACATCTACGCCATCGGTGAGGTCGCCGCGGTCGAGGGCGTGTGCTACGGCCTGGTCGCCCCCGGCTACAGCACCGCCGAGGTCGTCGCCGACCGGCTGCTCGGCGGCGCGGGCGAATTCCCGGGCGCGGATCTGTCCACCAAGCTGAAGCTGCTCGGCGTGGACGTGGCCAGCTTCGGTGACGCGCACGGCGCCACCGAGGGCGCGCTCTCGGTCGTGCTGCACGACGCCGCCAAGGGCACCTATGCCAAACTCGTCGTCTCCGATGACGCGCAGACCCTGCTCGGCGGCATCCTGGTCGGCGACGCCACCCAGTACTCGGCGCTGCGCCCGCTGGTCGGCCGCCCGCTGCCGGCGGATCCGGCCGCGCTGATCTCCCCGGCCGGTGCGGAGCTGGGCGCGGACGCGCTGCCCGACGACGCCCAGATCTGCTCCTGCAACAATGTTTCCAAGGGCTCCATCTGCGGCGCCATCGCCGAGGGCGCCTGCGACGTGCCCGCCATCAAGAGCTGCACCAATGCCGGAACCTCCTGCGGCGGTTGCGTTCCCATGCTCAAGAAGCTGCTGGAGCAGTCGGGCGTGGCGGTCTCCAAGTCGCTGTGCGAGCACTTCTCGCAGTCGCGCGCCGAGCTGTTCCACATTGTGCAGTCCACCGGCATCCGCAAGTTCTCGGAGCTGATCGCCAAGTACGGCAAGGGATCCGGCTGCGATATCTGCAAGCCGACGGTGGCCTCCATCCTGGCGTCCACCTCCAGCGATCACATCCTGGACGGCGAGCAGGCCGCGCTGCAGGACACCAATGACCACTTCCTGGCGAACATGCAGAAGAACGGCACCTATTCGGTGGTGCCGCGCATGCCCGGCGGTGAGGTGACCGCCGAGCAGCTCATCACCATCGGTGAGGTGGCCAAGGAATTCGACCTGTACGTGAAGGTCACCGGCGGTCAGCGCATCGACCTGTTCGGCGCCCGGGTGGAGCAGCTGCCGCTGATCTGGAAGCGGCTGGTCGACGCCGGCATGGAATCCGGTCACGCCTACGGCAAGTCGCTGCGCACCGTGAAGTCCTGCGTCGGCTCCACCTGGTGCCGCTACGGCCAGCAGGATTCGGTGGGCATGGCGGTGCTGCTCGAAAAGCGTTACCGCGGTCTGCGTTCCCCGCACAAGCTGAAGCTGGCCGTCTCCGGCTGCGCGCGCGAGTGCGCGGAGGCGCGCGGCAAGGACGTCGGCGTCATCGCCACCGAGCACGGCTGGAACCTGTACGTGGGCGGCAATGGCGGCCTCACCCCCAAGCACGCGGTGCTGCTGGCCGGCGATCTGGATGACGAGACGCTGATCCGCTACATCGACCGGTACCTGATGTTCTACGTCCGCACCGCCGACCGGCTGCAGCGCACCGCGCCGTGGCAGGAGGCCCTGGAGGGCGGCCTCGACTATCTGAAGCAGGTCATCTGCGAGGACAGCCTCGGCATTGCCGCGGACCTGGAAGCGGCCATGGCTCGCCATGTCGCCGGGTACAAGGACGAGTGGGCGGCCGTGCTCGAGGACGAGGGCAAGCTGTCGCGCTTCGTGTCCTTCGTGAACGCGCCGGAGGAGTCCGATCCGACCATCGGATTCGACGAGAGCGGTGAGCGCAAGGTGCCCGTGCTGCTCGGCATCCCGGAGATCCCGGTCGGCGCGGCCACGGTGACCGCCGACACGACTTCCGCCACGCACGGGAAATGACTGCTTAACCGCTTGGAAACAGGACGCCGGTACCAATAGGTAAGGCGTTCGGAGGAGAGTTACCGATGACCGTGATCGACACACCCGGCACCGCGACCAGCATCAGCGGCTGGACCCAGGCCTGCCGGCTGGACTATCTGATTCCCGGCCGCGGCGTGGCGGTTCTGCTGAAGGGTGGCCGGCAGGCGGCCCTGTTCCTGCTCCCGGACGGCACCCTCTACGCCGTCGGCAATATCGATCCCTTCGGGCGGGCGGCGGTCATGTCGCGCGGCATCGTCGGCGACCGCGGCGGCGTGCCCGTGGTGGCGTCTCCGCTGCTCAAACAGGCGTTCTCGCTCATCGACGGGCGTTGCCTCGACGATGAGACCCGGTCGCTGCCGGTGTACGCGGTGCGGGTGGCGGACGGTGTGGTCGCGGTGGCCAACGAGCCCGTGGTCTTCCCTGGCGGTTCGGCATGACCGAGGTCGATGCGGGTACCCCGCTTGCTGGTTTCACCGTCGGCATCACCGCCGCGCGCCGGGCCGACGAACTCGGCACCCTGCTGGCGCGCCGCGGCGCGAATATCGTCTCCGCCCCGGCCATCCGGATCATTCCGCTGGCCGATGACACCGAACTCGAACGCGTCACCCGGCAGTTGGTGACGGATCCGCCGCAGCTCACGGTCGCCACCACCGGTATCGGCTTCCGCGGCTGGATGGAGGCCGCCGAGGGCTGGGGCCTGGCCGAGGACCTGCGCAATACCCTCGGCTCCACCCGGATGCTGGCCCGCGGCCCGAAGGCCAAGGGCGCCATCCGCGCCGCCGAACTGCGTGAGGAATGGTCTCCCGCTTCGGAATCCAGCGCCGAGGTGCTGGATCACCTGCTCGCCCAAGGGGTGGAGGGCGTCCGGATCGCGGTGCAGTTGCACGGCGCGACCACCGAATGGGAACCGGTCCCCGACTTCTGCGAGGTCCTGCGCTGCGCCGGAGCCGATGTGGTGCCCGTTCCGGTGTACCGCTGGATCCCGCCGGAGGATCGCACGCCGATGGACCGCCTCATCGAGGCCATCGTCACCGCTGGAATCGACTGCGTCACCTTCACTTCCGCGCCCGCCGTGGCCTCGCTGCTGATGCGCGCCAAGGAGACCGGCCTGCTGGAGGCGGTGCTGCACGCCTTGCGCGGTCGCGTGCTCGCCGCCTGCGTCGGCCCGATCACCGCGGCCCCGCTGGAGGAGCTCGGCGTGGCCACCTCCATGCCCGGCCGCGCCCGCCTGGGCGCGCTGGCCCGCCATGTGGCCGAGGAACTTCCGCGCCGCGCCAACCGGATTCAGGCCGCCGGACATGTGCTCAGCGTCCGCGGCGCCTGCGTCGTGGTCGACGGCCAGGTGCGCCAGCTGGCGCCCGCGCCCATGGCCCTGATGCGCTCGCTCGCCCGGCAGCCCGGGCGCGTGGTCTCCCGGGAGGACCTCCTCGCTGCCCTCCCCGGCGGGGGCGACGACACCCATGCCGTCGAAACCGCCATCGCCCGCCTGCGCGCGGGTCTGGGCACGCCGAAGGCCATTCAGACCGTGGTCAAGCGCGGCTACCGCCTCGCCCTCGACCCGGCCGAATGCATCGACAACCCGCACCCGGAACCTCCGCCCGCCGCCCGGCAGGTCCCGTCCCGCTCCACGGGTTTCGGTGCCCGCCAGGACATTCCCGCCCGGCCGTCATCGGCTCGCCCGGCCGACCGGGGTCCCGGGAACGGTGCGGCCCGTCCGGCCTTCCCGCCCCGCAACCCCGCCGACCTGCCCGTCGTGAATGCTCCCGCCCGCCCGGTCTTCCCGGCGAGCGCGCAGCACTCCGCCGAGCTGCCGCCGGTCACCGGTTCCGGCTCCCCGGTCCGCGCGGTTCGCCCCGCCCCCGTCGCGGGGGCGTGGTGAGCGCCCCGGCCCTGGTCCTGGTCGCCCACGGCACCAGGAGCACCCGGGGCGTCCAGATGATCGCCTCCCTCGCGGAGGCGGTAGCCCGAGAGCTCGGCGCCCCCGTCACGGCCCGAGAGCTCGGCGCTCCCGAGACAGGTGCCGGTGCCGTTTTCGGGGCCGCATCGACACCGTTGCGTGAAACCCTGGCAGCGGACGCTCCCCGCGTCCGCACCGCCTTCGTCGATGTCCTCGGGCCGTCCCCGTCCGAGGTGCTGAGCGATCTGGATCCCGTTCCCGCCGTGGTGGTCCCGGCCTTCCTGGCCTCCGGCTACCACGTCTATCAGGACGTGCCGCGAGAGGTGGCCGCGAGTGCCCATCCGGCGGTCGCGGTCACCCAGGCCATGGGTCCGGATCCGGCGCTGGCCGCCATCATGCGCATGCGGCTGCGCGCCGCGGGCTGGCGGCCCGGCGACGCGGTGGTCTTCGCCGCCGCCGGATCCTCCGATCCGCGTGCGCGCCAGGATGTTCAGCGCGCCACCGGCATGCTGGCCGAGCAGATCGGCGCCCCGGTCCGCCTGGCCTACATCGCCACCGGCGAACCCCGCGTCCCCGAAGTCGTTGCCGCAGCCCGCAAGTCCGGCGCCGAGCGCGTCTTCATCGCCTCGTACCTGCTGGCCCACGGGCTGTTCTACGAACGCCTGCACGAGGCCGGCGCCGACGGCGTAGCCGAGCCCATCGGCGTCCACCCGGCCGTGGTCCGCCTCATCGCCGACCGCTACCGCACCGCGGCCCGCACCCTCACCGCCGCCCGCGTCGCCTGACCGCACGGGCGGCCCACCCCGCGAAATTCAATGGCGCGGTGGGCCGCCCGTTCGTCATGCTCGGGCAATGAGAACAGAGATTCGAGAACGATCGGCGGTGATCCGAAGCCGCCTGGACCGGCTGCGCAACCTAGACCCGCAGCCCGGCGGATCCTACGACGCCGGCGAGCCCGACCGCCGCGCCGACCAGCACATCATGTCCGGCACCGACCCCTACATGTATCGCAACTGGCCGCGGTGACGAGATCGAACACGTCCGCAAGGGCCGGTGCCGGTGAGCGAGGGGAAAATTGTTGCGCTGCGGGGCATTCTGGGAGCTCGGGCGGGCGTGGGCGACGCCCCTCGGCTGAGGGGAGTCGATCGACCCGGTGTCAGGCTCCGGGGGTTTGCAGGGCGGGGAACCAGATGTCGGTGAGGACGGTGGCGGCCTCTTCGGCGGAGACGTCGATGGTGCCCTGCATGGCCCAGCGGGTGAAGAAGCGTTCCAGTTGAGCCACCAGTAGCTCGATGCGGAGGCGGGCCTCTTCCTGGCGGTCGGCGGGCCAGCGGGACAGGTACGAGGTCATCACATTCGGGAGGGACATGATGCCCTCGCGCGCCACCTCGCGGAATTCGGGTTCGAGGGCGGTGGCCTCGTCCCAGGCCGGGAGCAGATCCTTGTACTCCTGGAACCATTCGATGGCGCGGCGCATCCAGGCCGCGAATTCCTCGCGTGATCCGGTGTCGAGCACGTGGTCCAGGTCCTCGTAGAAGTGCTGGACGCTGGGCAGCGTGCCCTGTTCGGCGATGGCGCGCAGCACATCCGGCTTACCCGTGAAGTGCAGATAGAACGTGGCGCGGCTGCAACCGACGGCGGCGGCGATGTCGTCGACGCGGACGGGGGCGTAGCCCTGGGTGGTGAACAGCTGTTTGGCGGCCTCGATGAGGCGGCTGCGGGTGAGTCGCTTCTGCTCGTCGCGCAGGGAGGTGCGCCGGCCGGCGTCGGGAGCCTGTTCGGTCTGCATGAGGTCGATAATAGACGTACGTTCACTCACTAGACACGGTGTCTAGTGAGTGTTAGCGTGTGTGCCAGGTCACGTCCGGCGGGGATCGAGTCCCGGCGCCGAACAGGGAGAGTGAATTGGATACACGTGAGTTGCCCCGGGTGTGCGTCATCGGCGCGGGTCCCTCCGGCATCACCGTCGCGAAACGGCTGGCCGAGTACGGCATTCCCTTCGATTGCTACGAAGCCTCCGATGAGGTGGGCGGCAACTGGTATTTCAAGAACCCCAATGGGATGTCGGCCTGCTACCAGAGCCTGCACATCGACACGTCGAAGTTCCGTTTGGCTTTCGAGGACTACCCGGCTCCCGACGAGTGGCCGGACTTTCCGCATCACTCACAGTTGCACCAGTACTTTCAGGACTATGTCGATCATTTCGGCATTCGCGACCGGATCATCTTCAACACCAAGGTGATCGAGGCCAAGCGCGATGCCGAGGGCCTGTGGATTGTCACCGCCGACACCGGTCGCACCGAGACCTACGATGTGCTGCTGGTCTGCAACGGCCACCACTGGGATCCCCGGATGCCCGACTACCCGGGCGAATTCGACGGCGTCCTCATGCATTCGCATGCCTACAACGACCCGTTCGATCCGATCGATATGCGCGGCAAGCGAATCGTCGTGGTGGGCATGGGCAATTCGGGCCTGGATATCGCGACCGAACTGTCGCAGCGGTTCATCGCCTCGAAGTTCTATCTGTCCGCCCGCCGGGGCGTGTGGGTGCTGCCGAAATACGTCAACGGCCAGGTCGGCGACAAGCGCTCCATGCCGGCGTGGATGCCGCCCAAGCTCGGGCTGAAACTCAAGCAGCGCTTCGTGGTCAAGAACCGCGGTCATATGGAGGACTACGGGCTGCCGAAGCCCGATCACCTGCCGTTCGAGGCGCATCCCTCGGCCAGCGAGGAGTTCCTGCACCGGGCCGGGTGCGGTGACATCACGTTCAAGCCCGCCATCACCCGCCTCGATGGCGACAAGGTGCACTTCGCCGACGGGAGCGTGGAAGAGGTCGATGTGGTGCTGTGCGCCACCGGCTATCACATCAGCTTCCCGTTCTTCACCGATTCGGAACTGCTGCCCGATGCGCAGAACCGGTTGCCGCTCTTCAAGCAGATGGTCAAGCCCGGCATCGACAATCTCTTCTACCTGGGCCTGGCCCAGCCGCTGCCGACGCTGGTGAACTTCGCCGAGCAGCAGTCCAAGCTGGTCGCCGCGTACCTGACCGGCAACTACCGCCTGCCGTCGCAGACGGAGATGCTCGAGACCATCGCGCAGGCCGAGCAGGCCCGCACCGGCCGCTACTACGACTCGCCGCGCCACACCATCCAGATCGAATTCGAACCCTACGTCCGGGATCTGCAACGCGAAATGGCCCGGGGCGCCAAGCGCGCCGCCACCTACGGCCACGCGCTGCCGGTGCCGGCGCGGGCGGTATCCGAAGTCTCACAGTGAGGGCGGAACAGATGAGCAGTACTGTCGCGGGCTTCTGTATCGACGAATTCGCCGATGTTCGTGCGGCCTTCACCGAACAGGTGGCTTCCGGGGCCGAGTTGGGGGCCTCGCTGTGCGTGACGGTGGACGGCGATCCGGTGGTGGACCTGTGGGGCGGCTGGGCCGATCCCGAGCGGACCAGGCGCTGGGGCGCGGACACCCTGGTCAATACCTTCTCCATCACCAAGACCATGACGGCGCTGTGCGCGCTGCTGCTGGTCGATCGCGGCGAGCTGGACGTGCGGGAGAAGGTCGCGCACTACTGGCCGGAGTTCGCCGCCAATGGCAAGGCCGATATCGAAGTGCGGCATATTCTTTCGCACACGTCCGGGGTGTCGGGCTGGGAAGCGCCGATCGAGATACCCGATATCTACGATGTGGCGGCGTCCACCGCGCGCCTGGCCGCACAGCCGCCGTGGTGGGAGCCGGGCACGGCCTCGGGCTATCACGCGCTCAATTATGGGCATCTGGTCGGCGAGCTCATCCGCCGGATCACCGGCCGCACGCTGGGCGAGTTCTTCATCGAAGAGCTGTCCGGCCCGCTGGGTGCGGACTTCCACATCGGCACGAGCGCGGACGATCTCGAACGCATCGCGACACTGGTGCCGCCGGAGTTCGCACAATTCGACCAGTCCGTGATCCCCAGGGACAGCGTCCTGTACAAGACGCTGTTCCAGCCGCTGCTGGATTTCGAGTTCTGCAATACGCCCGGCTGGCGGCAGGCCGAACTGGGTGGCATCAATGGCCACGGGAACGCTCGCTCCATTGCTCGCGTCCAGTCGATCGTGAGCAATGGCGGCGAGCTCAGCGGCCGGAAGTTCTTGTCGGACAAGACCATCGACCTGATCTTCGAGCAGCAGTCCGATGGCGTGGACCTGGCCCTCTTCGTGCCGCTGCGCTTCGGGCTCGGCTACGGGCTGCCGCAGCCGCAGACCGCGCCGCACGTCCCGGACGGCCGGGTGTGCTGGTGGGGCGGGCTCGGCGGGTCCATGGTCGTCAATGACCTGGACCGGCGGATCACCTTCGCCTACGCCATGAACAATATGGCTCCGGGCTTGATCGGATCCGAACGCTGCGACGCCTATCTGAAGGCGGTCTTCGGCGAAAAAGCAGTACGACAGCACCAATAATCATCAAGGATCTGATCATGACGAAAGCTGTTGACCTCCAGGCCCTCGCGGCGCAGATCGCCGGCAAGCTCACCGGTCCGGGCGGGCCGTTCGAGATGACGGTGGAAGAGGTGCTGGGCGCGAAGATTCCGGTCTTCCGCCATCGGCGCCGATCGCTGCTGGAACTGCTGGAGGCCTCACGCGAGCTCGGCGACCGCGACTATCTGGTGTCCGCGGAGAAGCGCATGACCTTCGCCGAGCACTACGAGGCGGCGGGCGCGCTGGCGGCGGCGCTGGCGCAGCGCTACGGGATCGGGAAGGGCGATCGGATCGGCATTCTGGCCGCCAATTCGCCCGAATGGGTGCTGACCTTCTGGGCGGCGCAGCGCCTCGGCGCGATTCCGGTGGGCTACAACGCGTGGTGGGCGCCGCAGGAGGTCGTGTACGGGCTCGACCACACCCAGCCGGTGGTGGTGATCGCCGACGCCAAGCGGGCCGAGCTGCTCGCGCGGACGGGGACGCGGATCCCGGTGCTCACCATGGAGCGCGACCTGCCGACGCTGGTCGAGGAATACGCGGGCGAGTACCCGGAAACCGCACTGGCCGAGGATGATCCGGCGTGCATCCTCTACACCAGCGGCACCACCGGCCGCCCCAAGGGCGTGGTGCACTCGCATCGGAACATGGTGGCGGTCAGCGACTATCACCGCTTCACCGACGCGCTGGCGGCGGGCTTCCGCGGCCTGCCGTGGGACGGCTCGCCCACGGGCCGCCGCTACCTCACCACGTCGCCGCTGTTCCACATCGCGAGCCTGCACAATCTGGCGGTGCCGCGGCTCGTCACCGGTGACACCGTCGTGTTCCAGACCGGCGCGTTCGAGGCGGACAAGGTGCTGCGGCTGGTCGAGTCCGAGCGCATCACCAACTGGGCCGCCGTGCCCACCATGGCCAGCCGGCTGCTCGCGGTCGATCTGACGCAGTACGACCTGAGCTCGCTGGCCGCCTTCTCGCTCAATGCCGCACCGTCCTCGCCCGCATTGCAGCAGCGGCTGCGGGAACGGCTGCCGGTCGCCCAGGTGGCGCTGACCACCAGCTACGGCTGCACCGAGAGCGGTACCGCGGCAACGGTCGCCACCCCGATGGAGTTGGCGGCCGACCCGGAAACGGTGGGCCGCACCATTATCGGCGTCGCCGTCGAGGTCCGTGATCCCGAGGGGACTGTCGTGCCCGACGGCACGGAGGGTGAAATCTGCATTCGCAGTCCATACGTCATGCTCGGCTATTGGAACGACGCGGCCGCCACCGCCGCGAGCATCGACCCGGATCGCCGGCTGCGCACCGGCGATTTCGGCTACGTGTCCGAAGGCAAGCTCTACATGGCCGGTCGCCGTTCGGATCTCATTCTGCGCGGTGGTGAGAACGTCTATCCGACCGAGATCGAGAACGCGCTCGACGAGCATCCCGCCGTCCTGGAATCGGCCGTGATCGGGGTTCCGCATGAGGATCTCGGGCAGGAGGTGGCGGCCATTGTGGTGGTCGCCGATCCGGAGGCGCTCACCGAGGACGAATTGCGCGATCACGTGGCACAGCGGCTCGCGTATTTCAAGGTGCCCGCACGCTGGCTGATCACCGCCGATGCCCTGCCGCGCAATGCGACCGGCAAGGTGCTGCGCCGCGAACTCTCCATAGGGGACTGAAAAGCCATGTACGACACCATTATCAAGAACGGTCGCTGGTTCGACGGCACCGGCGCGCCGTCGGCCGTGCGACATCTCGGCATTCGGGACGGGCGGGTTGCGACGGTCAGCGCCGAAGCGCTCGACGAGACCGGCAGCGGCCGGGTCATCGATGCCACCGGGCAGTGGGTCATGCCCGGCATGATCGATATCCACACTCATTACGACGTGGAGGTCCTGCTGGATCCGACGCTGTCGGAGTCGTTGCGGCACGGCGTGACCACGATTCTGCTCGGCTCCTGCTCGTTGTCCACCGTGCATGTGGACGGGTCCGACGCCGGTGATCTGTTCGGCCGCGTGGAGGCCATTCCGCGCAAGCATGTGGTGGGCGCGATCGACGAGCTCAAGACCTGGAACAGCGCGCACAGCTATGTGAACGCCCTGGAGGCCCTGCCGCTGGGCGCGAATCTCGCCGCGTTCATCGGCCATTCGGATATCCGCGCCGCGCAACTGGGCCTGGAACGCGCCACCCGACCGGACGTGAAGCCCACCGAGGCGGAGCTGAAGGCCATGGAGCACAAGCTGTCCGAAGCACTCGACGCCGGATTCATCGGCATGTCCTCACAGCAACTGCTCTTCGACAAGCTGGACGGCGAGGTGTGCCGGTCCCGCACCCTGCCCTCGACCTATGCCACCACCCGGGAACGCCGCCGCCTCAACCGCATCCTGCGCGACCGCAAACGCGCCTTGCAAGGCGGGCCCGATGTGGCGCGGCCGCAGAGCCTGGTCGCCATGGCCGCCTCCAGCCTCGGCATCTTCCGCCCGAACCTGAAGGTGAGCCTGCTCTCGGCCGCCGACATCAAGGCGATTCCGGGGATCGTCAAGATCTTCCCGCTCATCGCCAAGATCCTCAACGGGCTGGGCGGCGACTTCCGCTGGCAGCATCTGCCCGTGCCGTTCGAGGTCTACTCCGACGGCATCGACCTGCCCGTCTTCGAGGAATTCGGTTCCGGCGCAGCCGCTCTGCACTTGTCCAACCAGCTCGAGGAGCGCCGCGAACTGCTCTCCGACGAGAACTACCGCCGCTGGTTCCGCAAGGACTACGACAAGAGGTGGGGCCCGCGCGTCTGGCACCGCGACTTCTTCGACGCCGAGATCACCGAATGCCCCGACGAATCCGTCATCGGCAAGACCTTCGGCCAGGTCGGCGTGGACCGCGGCGGCGTGCATCCCGTGGACGCCTTCCTCGACCTGGTGGTCGAACACGGCACGAAAGTCCGCTGGCGCACCACCATATCCAACCACCGCTCCGAGGTCCTGGACCGGCTGGCCGCCGATCCCAGTGTGCAACTTGGTTTCTCGGACGCGGGCGCGCACCTGCGCAATATGGCTTTCTACAACTTCGGCCTGCGCCTGCTGAAGCGCGTCCACCGCGCCCAGCAGTCCGGCCGTCCCTTCATGACGGTCGAACACGCCATCCACCGCGTCACCGGCGAACTGGCCGACTGGTACGACCTGGATGCCGGTCACCTCCGCGAAGGCGACCGCGCCGACCTCGTCATCATCGACCCGGCCCACCTCGACGACACCCTCGACGCCTACGCCGAACACCCGGTCCCCGCCTACGACAACCTCTCCCGCATGGTCAACCGCAATGACGCCACCGTCACCGCGGTCCTCGTGAACGGCGACTACGTCTTCGGCCGCGGCGAGAAGTCACCCACCCTCGGCAAGCAACGCGCCGGCCGCTTCCTCCGCGCCGGCCACCGCTAGCCTCGAGTCAAGGAAGACCCCATGACCGCAGCCAGATTCGACGGCAAGGTAGCCGTCGTCACCGGCGCCGCCTCCGGCATAGGCTCCGCCATCGCCACCGCTCTGATCACCGAGGGCGCCAATGTAGTCGGACTCGACATCGACGAGCCCGGCCTCGAGAAAAAGTCCGCCGACCTGGGCGACTCCTTCATCCCCGTAATAGCCGACGTAACTGTAGAGGCCCAGGTCGAAGCCGGAATCAATACCGCGGCAACCCGTTTCGGCCGTCTCGATGCCGCCTTCAACGTAGCGGGCGGCTCCCGCATAGGTGCGATCACCGATTTGGCCGAAGCGGACTGGGACTTCACCGTGGACCTGGTCCAGAAGAGCGTCTTCCTCTGCACCAAACACGAATCCCGCCTGATGCGAGACTCCGGCGGCGGCTCCATCGTCAACATCTCATCCCTGGACGGTCGCATCCCCATGCCCGGCGGCAGCCCGTACGCCACCGGCAAGGCGGGCGTAGTCATGTTCACCAAGAACGCCGCCCTCGAACTGGCCCAACACCGAATCCGAGTCAATGCCGTCCTCCCCGGCCTCGTCGACACCCCACTGGTCGCCGCCATCATGGGCTACGAACCCGCTAAACAAATGTTCCTGGAACGCATCCCACTCGGCGCGGCCGCGACCCCCGGACAAATCGCCGCCCCCTGTCTGTTCCTGGCCTCCGACGACGCCTCTTACATCACCGGCATAGACATGGTCATCGACGGCGGCTGGGAACTCTCCAACTTCCCCAACCTGGCCGAACTCGCAGGTTGAGCCCTCATCGACCGGCCCGCAACGATCAGCCCGGCAGACTGTCCTCCGGGATCTCGCGGAGCTCGAACGCTCAGGGCGCGAGCTCTTGCCAGGGAATATCGATGAGGAAGGGAAATTCGATCTGGATGCCAGGGGTGTTCTTCGGTGACCACTCGTCGATGAGGACGTAGTTGGTGGGATGGAGGGGGCGTACACCCTCTATCCCGCTGAACCCGGACATGAGGCCGTAGGCGCGGACCGTGTCGATACCGTGGATCGAATTCGGCTCGCGAGAGAGGGCGACTTCCCAGTACCACTGAATGCCCCCTCCGGCGTACTTGACCTTCTTCGCCTCGATATCGCTGTCCCGGTTGCTGGGTGAAAGCACTTCGCCCACAAGCAGCACATCATCACTGCGGACGTCTTGATAGGGCTCGGGCAGACAGCGATAGATCATGAAATCCGGGGTCACGAAGTCGGATTTGCCGCTTGTGCCGAAGAATACGTTGGTCTCGGTTGTGACTCGCCAACACTGCTGGGGCAGCTCCGACATCGACTGGCGGGCGCAGCGACGCAATGCGTTGCGCAACTCTACTGAATAGTCCTGGTGCTCGGCGGGACCACGGCGCACCCATACTGGACGGCCGTTCCAAAGTTCGATCTGCTCGGCGATCTCCTCGGGCAATCTCTCGAGTTCCTCCCAGGTCATGTTTTCGGGGAGCTCGGGATGTTCGGGTTGCCACACGGACATGAGGCCATCGTAAACGCGCCCGCCACCCAGTCGCCGAAGGTTCGCTGGAAGCGACCGACCGGCATATGCCGGGGCGAAGTTCACTTACTGTTCGTGTTCCCGCAAGACCTCCGCGGTTACTTGGATGGGTAGGTGCGTCCGCGCGCCACAACCATACGAACCGTCGAGTTCATCGGAGTTCGCGATGACCGAATCGCCTGTGGGGCATGCCCAGCACGTTCGTGGGGAGCTTCCGCTCGATCAGAAATTGGCCCTGGATGCGGCCGCCGCTCGTCTCGAGAAGGAATTCGCCGATCTGACCGATCGGGCCACGATCGAGCGGCTGGTGACGTCGGCTTATGACCACTTCTCCAAGGATGCCAAGGTGGAGACCTTCTTGCCGTTACTGGCGGAGCGGTCGGCTCGGGATCACCTGAAGGAGCTGGCCGAGGCCCGCGGCTAGCGCAGGACCGGGAACGGCGAGGTGGTGCTACGGCCCGTGGCTGCCTCCAGGAGGGGCAGGGGATCGGGGACCGCCAGGACGATTTCGCAGGCTCGGGCTACGGCGGCGGGCGGGGCCGGGTCGCCGCCTACCGCGGCGATGAGGTCCAGGAGATGGACGGTGGCTTCGACTACCGCTACCTCGAGGACGGCGGTGATGGCTACCGGGCCGATGACGTAATCGATGGTGCCGTCGGCGATGTCGATGTATTCGAAGCCGTCGGCGAGCATGGCGCGCATATTGTCGAGGAGGTCGGCGGGGGTGTGGGCGGCGGCTTCCGCGCGGGCGCGTTCGGCCACCGCGGGGGCGAAGGTTTCGGCGGGGCCGCCGGGGATGTTGAGGGCGCGGAGGACCTCCGCGCCGGTGGTGGCTACCGGGGGTTTGTCGCCGCGGGTGGCGAGCAGTTTGCGGAAGGCGGTGCGGTCGGCGGCCATATGGGCGTAGAGGTCGGTGACGGTCCAGTCGCCCAGGCGGGTCGGGGCGGACCATTGTTCCTTGGCGAGGTTCTCCCCGCGCTCGACCCAGGACTCGAACAACTCGCGAAGCAGTGTGCGGTCGGCCATGTTTCGAGGCTACCGCCGCGAACCGGACTACCGGGGCGGGACCACGGGGGCGTCCCAGGCGCGGGCGAAGCGGCGCTTGTCGGCGGCGTTGGTTTCCTTGCTGCGGTACACGACGTAGGGGCGGACGAAATAGCCGATGGGGGCGCTGAACATGTGGACCAGGCGAGTGTAGGGCCACACGCCGATCAACGCCAGCACGATGAGGCCGTGGGCCTGGAAGGTCCAAGGAGTGCCGACCATGAGCTCGGGCTCGGGATGGAGGGTGAAAAGGCTGCGGAACCAAGGGGATACGGTTTCGCGGTAGTTGTAGGTGCCCCACAGCAGATTGCTGCCGACCGTATTGAGCAGGCCGGTGATCAGCGCACCGGCCAGCAGCACGTACATGAACTTGTCGTTGGCGGTGGTGGCCTTGCGGACGGCGGGCACCGTGACGCGGCGATACATCAGGATGGCGATGCCGACGATGACCGCGACGCCCGCGACCGTTCCGGCCGACACCGAGAGCAGGTGGTACGTGTGCTCGGAGATGCCGATCGCCGCGGTCCACGAGGCCGGGACGAGCACGCCGAGGACGTGCCCGCCGATGACGCCGAGCATGCCGAAGTGGAACAGCGGGCTGCCCAGGCGCAGCAGCCGGGATTCGTAGACCTGCGAGGACCGGGTGGTCCAGCCGAACTGGTCATTGCGGTAGCGCCACAGGTGGCCGAGCACGAACGAGGTGAAGGCCACGTAGGGCAGCGTCATCCAGAGGGTGGTGGTCATCTGCGGCCTTCCGATGCGGCGAAGGTCAGGGGGTCCATGGCGAAGGGCTCCAGGCCGACCTCTTCCTCGGGCGGACCCTGGGCGGCGAGTTCGGCAATGCGGCGGCGGTCGGCGGTGGTGACCGGCGGGAGCGTGGAGGTGACCGCGGCGAGCACACCGGAATAGGGGGAACCGCTGTCGGACAACGAGAGTCGCAGCAGTTCCAGCACCGGCACATGCTCGCCGAGCAGCCGTTCCCCGCCGATGGGATCGACGGTGGCGGCGAATTCCAGCAGCACCGCCAGGTGATCGGGCAGTTCGCTGTCGTCGAGCTCGACGCCGGCGTGCCGGTAGGCGTGCTTGAAACGCAGCAGCGCCATACCGCGTTTGCGGGTGTCGCCGTAGGCGTAGAAGGTCAGGTGCAGGCTGGCCCGGCGGCGCATGTCGAACGTCTCGACGTACTGCTGGGCGAGCGCGATGGGGCCGGTGGCGCGCAGGTGGGCGAGGCAGCCCTCGAGGTAGCCGCGCACCGGTTCGGGCAGTTCGGCGACCGCGCTGCTCAATTCGTCGAGCATGGCCAGGGTCTGCTCGCCGGGATAGTCGAGCAGCAGCGCGGAGATGCGCCACACCAGCCGCCGGTCGCGGTCGTCCAGCGCGACAACGGGTTCGGGCCGCCGCCGCAGTTTCAGCAGGCTCATCGCGTCGCTCCGGTGGGCTCGGGCGCGATATCGGCGGCCGCGCCATCGCCGGATCCGGTGTGCCCGTTGGCCCCATTGCCATGATGGGCATTGGCGCCATTGCCATTGGCCGTTCCGCCGCCCGAGCCATTGCCATTGGTGGGCAGCAATCCCTTGGTGCTCTTGCCGTCCCAGTTCAGCAGGTTGACCCGATTCGACTTCTCCTCCGGCGCAGCGCCATTGGTATCGGTCAAATGGAACTTGTCCGCCATGTAGTCGAAGGCCGTCATGCCCGGTCCGCCGTCGGTGTCCAGACTGCATCCGGTGGCCAGCGAATCCAGTTCGTGCGCCCGCGATGTCGCCCCGGAGGGAATCACGTATCGATGTTCGTACTTGGCGATGGCCAGCAGCCGGTACATGGCCTCGATCTCCTCCGGCTCCAGCCGCACCGACTCCGGAATCGACATATCCGGTTCCTGCCCGAGATTGATCGACCGCATGAACGACCGCATGCCCGCCAGCCGCTGCAACGACGCCCGCACCGGCCCGAGCTCACCCGCGGTGAACAGTTCGGCCAGGTACTCCAAGGGAATTCGCAGCGCGTCGATGGCCCCGAACAGGTTGTTCACATTCTCGCCGTCGTGCCCGGTCTCGGTGAGCACGTCCACCACCGGCGACAGCGGCGGCACGTACCAGACCATCGGCATGGTCCGGTACTCCGGATGCAGCGGCAGTGCGATCTGATAGTCCACGATGAGCTTGTAGACCGGCGAATCCTGCGCCGCCTGAATCCATTCCGGCGAGATCCCGGCCCGCTCGGCCTCGGCGATCACCCGCGGGTCGTGCGGATTGAGGAACACACCCAGCTGCGCCGGATACAGGTCCTTGTCGTCCTCGACCGACGCCGCCTCCAGCACCGCGTCCGCGTCGTAGAGCATGACGCCGATATAGCGCAGCCGCCCGACGCAGGTCTCCGAGCACACCGTCGGAATGCCGACCTCCACGCGCGGGTAGCAGAAGGTGCATTTCTCCGCCTTGCCCGTCTTGTGGTTGAAGTAGATCTTCTTGTACGGACAGCCGGTCACACACTGCCGCCAGCCGCGGCACTTGTCCTGGTCGACGAGCACGATGCCGTCCTCGGACCGCTTGTAGATCGCCCCGGACGGGCACGACGCCGCGCACGACGGGTTGAGGCAGTGCTCGCAGATGCGCGGCAGGTAGAACATGAAGGTCTCCTCGAATTCGAGTTTGACCTTGTCCGACAGCTTGGCCAGCAGCGGATCCTTGCCGACCTGCTCCGGCCCGGATCCCAGCGAGTCGTCCCAGTTGGCGCCCCAGGTGACCTTGGTGTCCTCACCGGTGATGAGCGACTTGGGCTTGGCCACCGGCGTGGTGTCCATCTGCGGGGCGGACAGCAGATTGTCGTAGTCGTAGCTCCACGGGTCGTAATAGTCCGACACGGTGGGCAGATCCGGGTTGGCGAAGATATTGAGCAGTCGCTTCATACGCGACCCGGACTTCAGGGTGAGCCGCCCCTTCTTGTCGAGGGTCCAGCCGCCCTTCCACTTCTCCTGGTCCTCGTAGCGGCGCGGATAGCCCTGTCCCGGACGGGTTTCCACATTGTTGAACCAGACGTACTCGGTGCCGGCGCGATTGGTCCACGCCTGCTTGCAGGTGACGCTGCAGGTGTGACAGCCGATGCACTTGTCGAGGTTCATGACCATGGCCAGTTGCGCCATGACTCTCATGTCAGTACTCCACTTCCTGCGAGCGCTTGCCAACGGCGCAGTGTGACTTCGTCGCGCCCATGGTTAGTACTCCACTTCTTGATTGCGCTTGCGAATGGTGGTTACCTCGTCGCGCTGATTTCCGGTGGGCCCGTGGTAGTTCAGGGCGAAGGCCTGCTGGGCGTAGCCGCCGATCAGGTGCGAGGGCTTGATCATGATGCGGGTCAGCGCATTGTGGATGCCGCCGCGTTTGCCCTTGCCCGCCGTGGTGTCCGCGGCGCCTTCGATGCGCGGCACGTTCACGGCGCGGTCCTGCGCGTGGTACATGAACACGGTGCCCTCGGGCATGCGGTGCGACACGATGGCCCGCGCCACCACGATGCCGTTGCGGTTGATGGCCTCGATCCAATCGTTGTCGGCCACACCGATCTTGGCGGCGTCCACCTCCGACATCCAGATGGCCTGCCCGCCGCGCGAGAGCGTGAGCATGTGCAGGTTGTCCTGGTAGGCGGAGTGGATGGACCACTTGGAGTGCGGCGTCAGATACCGGACCGTCACGCCGTTCTCGTTCACCGACCCGATGCCCGGCTCACTGAACAGCGCGGTCATATCCAGCGGCGGCCGGTAGATCGGCAGCTGCTCACCGAGTTCGATCATCCAGTCGTGATCGAGGTAGAAGTGCTGCCGCCCGGTCAGCGTGTGCCAGGGCTTGAGCCGCTCGGTATTGATGGTGAACGGCGAGTACCGCCGCCCGCCGGTCTCGCTGCCGGACCATTCCGGCGAGGTGATGACCGGCACCGGCCGGGCCTGGGTGTCGGCGAAGGTGATTCGCTTGCCCTCGTGTTCGGCGGCCAGATCCGCGAGCTGGGTTCCGGTGCGCTTCTCGAGCGCGTGGAAGCCCTCCACCGCGAGCCGCCCGTTGGTGGTGCCGGACAGCGCCAGAATGGCCTCCGCCGCGTGCACATCCTTGGCCAGCGACGGACGACCCTGTGCGACACCGGAAACCACGGTGCCGTTCATGCCCTTCAGGTACTCGACCTCGGCATCGGGCAGCGTGGTGACGCCCTTGGTGGTGAGGCCGAGCGTGTCGACGAGCGGTCCGAGCGCCGCCATCTTCTCGCCGACGCTCGGGTAATCCCGCTCGACCACAATGAGTTTCGGCATGGTCTTACCCGGAATGGGCTCGCATTCGCCCTTCTTCCAGTCCAGCACCCGCCCGCCCGCCTGGGCGAGCGCGTCGGCCGTATCGTGCTGCAGCGGCACCGCCACGATGTCCTTGCGCTTGCCCAGATGCTTCTCCGCCATCCAGGAGAAGCCGCGCGCGATGCGGTGGAAGGCCTCGAAGTCGGTGCGCGCCTCCCACGGCGGGGAGATGGCCGGGGTGAAGGCGTGCACGAACGGGTGCATATCGGTGGAGGACAGATCGTGCTTCTCGTACCAGGTGGCGGCGGGCAGCACGATATCGGAGAACAGCGTGGTGCTGGTCATCCGGAAGTCCAGGGACAGCAGCAGATCCAGCTTGCCGGTGGCGGCCTGGTCACGCCATTCCAGTTCCTGCGGCCGCACGCCGGTGGCCTCGGTGGTCTGCAGATTGGAGTCCGCGCCCAGCAGGTGCTTGTGGAAGTACTCGTTGCCCTTGCCGGAGGAGCCGAGCAGATTGGCCCGCCACACCGTGAGGACCCGCGGGAAGTTCTCCGGCGCGTCCGGATCCTCGCAGGCGAAGCGCAGGTCGCCGGACTTCAGTCCGGCCACGACGTAATCGGCCGCGGACTTGCCCGCCTGCTCGGCCTCATCGGCCAGGTCGAGGGGATTGCGGTTGAGCGTCGGGTAGGACGGCATCCACCCCAGCCGCGAGGCCAGCGCGATATTGTCCGCCGCGGTCCGGCCCGCGAAGGCGCCCGCGCCGAGCGGGGAGGCGAACGCCTCGGAGGTGAACGGGTCGTAGCGCCACTGGTCATTGGTGAGGTACCAGAACACGGTGCCCTGCATCTGCCGCGGCGGTCGTTGCCAGTCCAGTCCGAAAGCCAATGTGGCCCAGCCGGTTACCGGACGGCACTTCTCCTGCCCGACGTAATGCGCCCAGCCGCCGCCGTTCACGCCCTGGCAGCCGGTGAGCAGCGTGAGGGTGAAGAACGACCGGTAGATCTGATCGGAGTGGAACCAGTGGTTGGTGCCCGCGCCCATGAGAATCATGGACCGGCCCTGGGATTGCTCGGCATTGGCGGCGAATTCGCGGGCGATGCGTTCGGCCTGCTTGGCCGGCACGCCGGTAATGGTCTCCTGCCAGGCGGGCGTGTACGGCTCGCTCGCATCGTCGTAGCCGGTCGGCCAGCTGCCCGGCAGCCCGGGCCGCGCCACCCCGTATTGCGCGAGCAGCAGATCGAACACCGTGGTCACCCGCTTGCCCGCGACCACCGTGGTCGGCACGCCGCGGGTCAGCACATCGGCGCTGTCGCCGTCGAAACGGGGAAGCTGCACGGCCGCAGCGTCATCGGTGCGGCCGTGCAGGGTCAACAGGGGGTCGACGCCCCCGAGATCGAGGTTCCACCGGCCCTTGCCGGCTTCGGTGAAGCGGTGGCCCAGTGAGCCATTGGGCACATTGGGCGTGCCGAACCGGTCCAGCAGCACGGTCTGGAATTCGACGCCCTCGCCGCTGTGGCCGAGATCGGCCGCGGTGAGGAACTTGCCGGGCACGCAGACGCCGTCCTTCTCCTCGAGGGTGATGAGGTACGGCAGATCGGTGTACTTCTTGATGTAGTCGTCGAAGTACTCGGTGCTGCGGTCGACGAAGAACTCCTTGAGCACCACGTGGCCCATGGCCATGGCGAGCGCGGCATCGGTGCCGGGTCGGGCGGGCACCCATTCGTCGGCGAACTTGGTGTTGTCGGCGTAGTCGGGGGAGACCACCACGACCTTCTGGCCGCGGTAGCGGGCCTCGGTCATGTAGTGCGCGTCCGGGGTTCGGGTGACCGGGACATTGGAGCCCCACATGATGAGGTATCCGGCGTCGAACCAGTCGGCGGATTCCGGTACGTCGGTCTGATCGCCGAAGACCTGCGGGGAGGCGACCGGCAGATCGGCGTACCAGTCGTAGAACGACAGCATGGAGCCGCCGATGAGCGAGATGAAGCGGGCGCCGACGGCATGGCTGACCATCGACATGGCCGGAATGGGGGAGAACCCGGCCACGCGATCGGGTCCGTACTGCTTGATGGTGTAGACGTGCGCGGCGGCCGCGATCTCGGCGGCCTCCCACCATTCGGCGCGCACGAATCCGCCCTTACCGCGTGCGGATTTGTAGGCCTTCGCCTTGTCCGCGTCCTCGACAATGGATTCCCACGCCAGCACCGGATCCTTGAGCCGGGTCTTGGCCTCGCGGTACAGCTCCAGCAGCGCGCCGCGCACATACGGATACCGGATCCGCGCGGGTGAATAGGTGTACCAGGAGAACGAGGCGCCGCGCGGGCACCCGCGCGGTTCGTACTCGGGCTTGTCCGCGCCCACCGACGGATAGTCGGTCTGCTGCGATTCCCAGGTGATCACACCGTCGGAGACGTAGATCTTCCACGAGCACGAGCCGGTGCAGTTGACTCCGTGCGTGGACCGCACCACCTTGTCGTGCGCCCAGCGGTCGCGGTAGAACTCGTCCGCGCCGCGCCCGCCCACCTTGTGCAGGGTGCGCAGATCGGCCGACACCTCACCGCGGTGGAAATATTTGCCCAGTCGGAGCAGTGCCGCTGCGGACGAAGACCCGGTCTGCGAGTTAGCCATGACGCCCCAATCGAGTGCGGAAAATGGGCTGCTTCGTCGACTGTAAGGACGTCGTTGCGGGCGTCAAAACGATTCTCTCACAGTGCGCTTGTCGCGGCTGTGAGTTGTGAGATCGCCGCAACGTGCCGGTCACTGCGGGATTGCGGCACTGTGCCCGACCTTGCGGGCCGACCTGCGATTACGTGTCCGAACACGTGAAACAGGCCCTCCGGAAGAGGTTTCGACCGGGTTCCGGTGAAGCTTTGGAAACGGCTGGTTCTCCCGCGCTTTACATTTGTTAACACGTTTCGGACGGTTGCCGGTCCGCGCTTATCCGCCATCCCGGCAAACTTGTGATGCCCGCCGCAAACACCTTCTTACCGCACTCCGGCGGCATTAGCTGTCCGATCGCGGACCTATATCCCGCATCCTGTCGCCCGCGCCGAATATGGTGCTGGCATGCAGCGATTCGAGGGCAGAATCCAGGCGGCCGACGGTGGCGGCGCGTATATCCCCATTCCGCCCGAGGTGGTGGCGGCCCTCGGCGGGGGCGGTCGCATTCCCGTCCGCGCCACCTTCGACGGCATCGCCTACACCGGTTCCATCGTCAATATGGGCGAGGGTCCGTGCCTGGGCCTGTTGAAGGCCATCCGCACCGAACTCGGCAAGGAGCCCGGCGACGCGGTCGCCGTCACCGTCGAACGCGACACCGCCGAGCGCACCGTGGACGTCCCCGAGGATGTCGCGACCGCGCTCGCGCAGGCCGGCCTGCGCGCGGCCTTCGACGAGCTGAGCTACTCGCGCCGCCGCGAACGGATCGATGCCATCACCGAGGCCAAACGCCCCGAGACCCGGGCCCGTCGCATCGTGAAACTGCTCGAGACGCTCGCCGGCTGACCATCTCCCGCCGGTCCGCGGCCGGAGCGGTCCTACTCCGCGACCAGCTCCGCCTCCGAATCCAATACTCGCTGAACCTCTTCCGGGACGCCGACGGCTCCGGGTGAATAGGTGACGGAGCGCAGCGGTCCGGTGTAGCGGAAGACGCCTCGGCGCTCGCGCAGGTCCCAGGAGACCGGTCCGCGGGCGTCGAGGCCGACCGAGATGCCGGTCCAGGGGGCCATGCCCACGAGCTGAACTTGGTCGGGGAGGTCGGCGGCGGGTACGCCGTCGACGCCGAGGGTGAAGTCCCAGCGCAGCTTCGGCCGGACGGTCGCGGAGAGGGTGAGGTGACGGGCGCCGGGCGGGATCAGCCCGGCGTCGACGGCGGTGTAGCGGCCGTAGGCGTTGTAGCCGAAGAGGAGATGGTCGTTCTCGATGTAGAGCAGGTAACCGGCGAGGGTATCGCCGTGGGCGACCAGGACGCCTTCATCGCCGCGGCGGTACGCGCCGAGTTCCACGGCAATGGTGAAGTCGCGGTAGGCGATCAGGCGCTGGGAGCGGTAGCGCTCCAGGACGGGGGTGCCGGGCAGGATGCGGACCCGTTCGGTGAACCGCGCCTCCTCGGGTCGCCGCCGGGCCAGGTCCTGGCGCGTGATGAGCGGGAAAACCGTATTGCGCCAGGCGGCGTCGTCCCAGGCGGCGGCCAGCTCGGCGACCTTGTCCGGGAATTGCCCGGACAGATCGTGCAATTCGGTGGGGTCGGTGCGGACGTCGAAGAGCTGCCAGCGCGGATCGTCGATATCGCGGCCGGGCTCGTGCAGGGCCAGGAGTTTCCAGCCGTCGCGGTAGAAGCCGCGATGGCCGGTCATCTCCGAATACTGCTCGGTGTGGCGGGAGACGGCCGCCGGATCGCGGAGCACCTCCACCGCGGAGACGCCGTCGAAATCCTTGGCGGGCACGCCGTTGCGGACGCTGGGCCGCCGCACTCCGGCGAGCTCGAGCAGGGTGGGCGCGAGATCGGTGACGTAGGTGTACTCCTGGCGGATGCCGGTGTCGGAGCCGGTGCGGGGCAGGCCCTTCGGCCAGGACAGGATGAAGGGCACGCGGACGCCGCCCGCGAAGGTCTGGCCCTTGTAGAAGCGGAAGGGCGTATTCGAGGCCTGGCCCCAGCCGCGGGGATAGTGCACGCCGAGCTTCGCGGTGCCGATGAGCTCGTCGTCGTGCGGGACGTCGCGCTCCCAGTCCGGTTCGTCGACCTGGGCGAATTGCGCGAAGTAGGTGCGGGTGCCCTCGGGGCCGCCCTCGGCGGTGCCGCCGTTGTCGGAGGTGAAGACAATGATGGTGTTGTCGAGTTCGCCGAACTGCTCGAGCGTGTCGACAATGCGGCCCAGGCTCTGGTCGATGCTGTCGACCATGCCCGCGTAGACCTCCATGTAGCGCTCGAAGCGGGACTGCTGCTCGGGGGTGAGCGAATCCCATTCCTGCGCTTCGTAACCCGGTTCGGTATTGCGCGGCTTCTGCTGTGTGCCCGCGGGAAACAGGCCCTGTGCGAGCTGCGAGGCGAACCGGCTCTGCCGCAGTCGATCCCAGCCTTCCCGGTACCTGCCCCGGTATTTGTCCCGGTCCTCGGGCTTGGCCTGCAAGGGCCCGTGCATGGCGGTGTGGGCGAAGTAGAGGAAGAACGGCTTGGACGCGTCGTGGGCGCGCAGGTCCTTGATATAGCCGATGGCGCGGTCGGTGTAATCGTCGGTGAGGTAGTAGCCCTCCGGGTACTCCTCGGTGTTCACCGGCGAATTGTCGGAGACCAGCTGATTCGGGTGATAGAAGGAGTTGAGTCCCTCCAGGGACCCGTAGTAGCGGTCGAATCCGCGCCGGGTGGGCCAGGAATCGCGGTTGGCGGCCGGGTGCAGCGTGGCATCGCGCACCAGGTGCCACTTTCCGACGGCATAGGTCGCATATCCATTGGCGCGCAGTATTTCCGGCAGCGTCAGCACATCGTCGGCGAGCTCCAGCCGCAGGCCCGGGTAGCCCGGATCGGCATTGGCGACGAATCCGAATCCCGCCCGGTGTGAATTGATACCGGTCAGCAGCGCCGCCCGCGACGGTGAGCACAGCGGCGTGGTGTGGAAATTGGTGAGCCGCAACCCGTTCGCGGCCAGCCGATCCAGCGTAGGCGTCTCGATCTCGGAGCCGAACGGCCCCACATCACTGAATCCCATGTCGTCGACCAGCATCACGATGATGTTGGGCGCGCCGTCCGGGGCGGTCGGCGGGTAGCTCCATTCCGGCGTCGAATCCGCGGTGGTGCGTCCGATGGCGCCGGTGAAGTTCTCGTATCCACGAGCATGGGGAGGAACAGGCATCGTCCCAGCAAAGTGCCGGAAGCGCCGGTCGGCGAGATTTTCACGCACGCTGCGGGAAATAGGTGTCATCGGCGGCGGCCCTGATTACCGTCCCCGCCCATGCACAATCTGGATCGTCGTCGTTTCCTCCGCAGCTCCGGCATGGCCGCTCTCGCCATCTTCGGCGGTGGGGCGCTGGCCGCCTGCACCTCGGCGGTGAACCAGCAGCGGGGCGGCGGGGACGAGAACGCGCAGCCGGTGCGCGGGGGCACCCTGAAGTACGGCGTGCTGGTGGATCTGGTGCCGGCCAATATCCTCACCAATACCGGGACCACGCCGTATGTCGTCGGGCTCGTCTTCGAAACCCTGGTGCGCTACCCGCACGACAAGCTGGAACCGCAACCGCTGCTGGCGAAGACGTGGACGCTGGCGCCCGACGGGCAGTCGATCACCCTGGAACTGCGCGATGACGTGAAGTTCCACAGCGGACGCGCGTTCACGTCGAAGGACGTCGAGTTCGCGCTGCGGACCTACGCCGATCCCAAGTGGTCGGCGCAGCTCAAGAGCACGGCGGCCGCCATCACCGGATTCGACACCACCGATCCGCACAAGATCACGCTGACCTTCGCCCATCCGCTGGGCAATATCTTCGACCTGCTCGATACCGCGCCCATTCTGGACAGCGAATCCATCGAGCAGCTCGGCACCGGGGAGAAGATCATCGGCACCGGTCCGTTCCGGTTCGTGCAGCGAATCCCCAACTCGCAGCTGATATTCGAGCGAAACGCCGACTACCGGGTGCCGGGGCGGCCGTACCTGGACCGGGTCGAATTCACCGTCATCGCCGACAACAACGCACAGCTCAACGCGCTCAAGTCCGGGCAGATTCACCTGGCGGCCGATGGAATCACCTACCGCGATATCGAGAATCTCGCCAAGACCGACGGCTACCGCGCCATCACCTTCGAGGGTTCCGAGCTGCAGGTGTACGTCGGCGCGAACGTGCAGGATCCGGCCCTGTCGGATGTGCGGCTGCGGCAGGCCATCGCCTACGCCATCGACCGCGAGCGCATCATCACCGAGGTCTTCCGCGGTTCCGGGTATCCGGCGAATCTGCCGTGGCCCAAGACATCTCCCGCTTTCGACGAAACCCGCAACACCCGCTACGCCCGCGACACCGCCAAGGCGAAGCAGGCGCTCGCGCAGGTGCCGAAGCCGCCGAAACTGCCGCTGGCCTTCAGCTCCAATGTCGCCACCCATGAGGCGTCGGCGCAGATCGTGCAGGCCAATCTCGCCGAGATCGGCATCGAGGTCGAACTGGTGCCGACCGAGAGCGCGACCTTCGTCAAACAGCTGATCGGGGCGCAGTTCCCGGGCCTGTGGATCACCGATCACTCGTGGGCGCAGTTCGTGCCGTCCACGCTCACCGTCAGCGCCTATCCCTTCAATGCGCGCAAGAACGCCTCCAAATACGAGTCGCCCGCCTACGTCGCGGCCGCCGACGCCGCCTGGAAGCTGCCGCAGGGCACCGGGCCGGATGCGGTCCGGGCCTATCAGGCGGTCAGCGATCAGCTGCTCGACGGCCTGTTCCTCATCGAGATCGGCGTCCGCTTCCCGCAGGGCGCGGCCACCCGCAAGCTGCACGATCTCGGCTGGACCAAGCGCCGCGAGATCCAGCTCACCGAGGCGTTCCTGGCATGACCGCATATCTGCTGCGCCGCGTGCCGTCCGCGCTGGCGGTGCTGTTCGCGGCCTCGATACTGATCTTCCTGCTGCTGCGGCTGGTGCCGGGCGATCCGGCGACCACGCTGGCCGGACCGGACGCCACCCCGGAGACGATTGCCGCCATCCGCCATCAGCTGGGTCTCGACGCGTCGATTCCGGCGCAGTATCTGACCTGGCTGCAGGGCGTGCTCACCGGTGACCTCGGCCGCTCCTATGTGATCGGCGGGCAGATCGCCGATCTCATCGGGCGCGGGCTCACCAATACCCTGGTGCTCACCGCGTCGGCGCTGCTGCTGGCCGTGGTGGTGAGCCTGCTGGTGAGCGTCGCCGCCGTGCTGTGGGACAAGCGCTGGCTGAACGCGATTGTCGCCGCCGCGAATACGGTGGCCGTCTCGCTGCCGGTATTCGTGACCGGCGTGCTGCTGGTGCTGGTGTTCGCCGTCGCGATTCCGATCCTGCCCGCGGGCGGCGTCCCGCCGGACGGGTTCATCGCGCATCCGGATATCGCGGTGCAGTATCTGCTGCTGCCCTCCATCTGCCTGGCGCTGCCGGTGACGGCGGCGCTGACCCGGTTCCTCACCGAATCGCTGCGGACCGAACTGCGCAAGCCCTATGTGCTGACCGCGCGGGCGCTGGGCCTCTCGCATCGGGAGATCGTCACCCGCGGCGCGCTGCGCAATGCGCTGCCCACCATGCTGACCGTGGTCGGCATCCAGACCGGGCAATTGCTGGGCGGGGCGGTGCTGGTGGAGGCCGCCTTCGCGTGGCCCGGCATCGGGCAGCTGATCGAGCAGGGCATCAATCGGCGCGACTATCCGGTGGTGCAGGCGCTGCTGCTGTTCTCGGTGGCGGTGTTCGTGGCCATTCAGCTGACCACCGATCTCGTGCACGCCTACCTCGATCCGCGGATCCGGATCGGAGGACGATCGTGAGCGTTTCAGTGCTGCGCAGGGGGCAGGGACTGGCCGGGATCGTGCTGGTCGGCGTGATCGCCGCGGCGGGGCTCGCCGCCGGGCTGCTCGCGAAATACGATCCGCTGGTTCAGCTTCCGAACGCCAACCTGCTCGGGCCCAGCACCGAGCACTGGCTCGGCACCGACAATGTCAACCGGGATCTGTTCTCGCGGGTGCTCAATGGGATTCGCGTCAATCTGGTCATCGCCTTCATCGCGGTGCCCATCGGCGCGCTGCTCGGCGCGCTGGCCGGGCTGCTGGCCAGCGTGCACGCGGTCGCGGATGTGATCGCACAGCGCGTCTTCGACCTGATCCTGGCCTTCCCGGCGCTGATCTTCGCCATCGCACTGGCCGCCATCACGGGGCCGGGCGCGCACGCGGTGATCATCGTGATCATCGCGGCCGAGATCCCCGTCTTCGGCAGGCAGATTCGCACCGCGGTGCTGGCGGTGCGCGAGCAGCCGTTCGTGGAGGCGTCCGAGGTGATCGGCGCGGGCACCTGGTGGACGCTGCGAAAGCATGTGCTGCCCCATGTGATCGAACCGCTGTCGGTGCAGCTGGCGCTGTCCATGTCCATTGCCGTATTCGTGGAGGCCGCCATGAGCTTCATCGGCATCGGGGTGCGGCCGCCGGACCCCTCGCTCGGCTCGATCATCGCCGAGTCCCTCGCCGATCTGGACGCCAATCCGGCGTTCGCGGTGGGACCGTTGCTGGTCGTCTCCGGACTGACCCTCGGATTCCTGTTGATCGCCCAGGCACTGGGCCGCGCCCGGAGGATCGGATGAGCTCTGACGACACCGCACCCCTGCTCGACATCCGGGACCTGGTGGTGACATTCGGCGACCGGAGGGTCGTCGACGGAGTGAGCGTGCGGGTGCGGGCCGGGGAGACTGTCGCGCTGGTCGGGGAATCGGGATCCGGCAAGTCGCTCACGGCGCGGGCGGTGCTCGGCCTGCTCCCCGCCGGGGCCGCGGCCGCGGGATCCATCCGGCTCGGCGGCACCGAGATCGTGGGCGCGCCGGACGCGCAGTTGCGCCCGCTGCGCGGCGCCCGCGCAGCCATGGTGTTCCAGGAACCGCAGACCGCGCTGAATCCGGTGCAGAGGATCGGGACGCAGCTCGTCGCGGCCCTGCGGGCGCACGGCGCGATCGACAAGGCGCGGGCCCGTGCCCGGGCCATCGAACTGCTTGCGCTGGTGGATATTCCGGAGCCGGAACAACGCATCGACTGGTATCCGCATCAACTGTCCGGCGGGCAGAAACAACGCGTCGTGATCGCGCTGGCACTGTCGGGTGAACCGGATCTGCTGATCGCCGACGAGCCCACCACCGCACTCGATGTCACCGTGCAGGCCGAGATTCTCGAGTTGCTGCGAGATCTGCAGCGAAACAAGGGAACAGCCATTCTCTTCATTACCCACAACCTGGGCGTGGTGGCGGCCATCGCCGACCGGGTGGTGGTGATGCGTTCCGGGCGGGTGGTGGAAACCCAGCCGGTACACGATCTTTTTGTGAAACCGCGGGATTCCTATACTCGGGCATTGCTCGATGCCGTTCCGGCGCTGCCGGATTCGGGGGATGGCATCGAGCTGGTCGCCGCCGAGCCGGAGCCGGTTGCTGAACCGGTGCTGCGGATTACGGATCTGACCGTCGTATATCGGCGGCACCGCAAGGAATTCCGGGCCCTGCACGAGGTGTCGCTGACTGTTGGCCCGCGCGAGGTGATCGGTCTCGTCGGCGAATCCGGCTCGGGCAAGAGCACTCTCGGCCGCACGGCGCTGGGGCTGGTGCCGGCCACGGCCGGGGAGGTGGAGCTACAGGGAATCTCGCTGCGCGGGCTCGGGCGGCGCGAGTTGCGCGGCCTGCGCAAGCACGTGGCGCTGGTCCATCAGGATGTGACCGCCTCGCTGGATCCCCGCCGCACGCTGGCGGAGTCCATTGGCCAGCCCCTGCTGGTGCACCGGGCGGCCTCCGGCACGCTGCTCCGCGCCAAGGTCGGTGACCTGCTCGAATCCGTCCGCTTGCCGCGCGAGTACGCCGATCGACGGCCGGGTGAGCTGTCCGGCGGACAGCGGCAGCGGGTCGCGCTGGCCCGGGCGCTGGCCCTGGCGCCGCGGCTGCTGGTGGCCGACGAGCCCACCAGTGCACTCGATGTGTCGGTGCAGGCGCAGGTGCTCGACCTGTTCGCCGATCTGCGGGAGGAATACGGCTTCGCGTGCCTGTTCATCAGTCACGATCTCGCCGTGGTCAACCGGGTCGCCGATCGCGTGGTGGTGCTACGGCAGGGCCGTATTGTCGAGACCGGTCCCGCGAGTGCGGTTTTCCGCCGTCCGCGCGCGGAGTACACCCGCCGGTTGCTGGCTGCCGTGCCGGCGGCGTCGCCCGCCGCGCGGACACTCGCGCTGGGTGCGTGAGGGACTCCGGAACAGCGTCGGCACCAGCGGAAAGGACGCGATAGCCCCGGAAAAACTCGGCATGCATACCGCTCGGTCTTATGGGACGATTTCTCCTGCAGATACCGATAGGGGCATTCGGTGATACAGATAGGGACAGTCTTCGACGCAGAATCTCCCTGTCCGTTGTGGGAGTATCCACACCGAGTGTGAATGCGGCGGGGTCCAGGGGAGTTCGAGACCCGTCGCCGGAAATCTGAAGAAGGAGGACGGCGGTGGTCGCACATGCTGCGTACGGGCGTGATTTTCGAGGGTTGGAAGCGCCCACATTCGGTAATCTGCTCCGCCGCCTGCGTGATGACCGCGGAGTGTCGCGGGAACGGCTGGCCTTCAATGCCGGTGTAAGCGCAAGCTACATCACGCATTTGGAGAAAGGCGACCGTGGCAACCCGACCCGGGAAGTGGTCGAGGCGCTTACCAGATATCTCGATCGCCTCGATCCGCTCACCGGAGCCGATCGCCGGCAGTTGGGTGATTTGGCCGGACTCGGGCTGGACGAGTTGCCCACCGTCGACCAATTGCGCGCCGCCATCACCCCCGATATGGCGCAGGCGCTCACCCTGCACCGGCCGAATCTGGCCGCCTATGTCGATGTCCGGGCGAATGTCCTGGCCTGCAACGACAGCTGGGAGGACGCCTTCCCGGGCGCGGCCGCCGACGGCAATCTGCTGCGCTGGTTCTTCAGCAGCGAAACCGCCAAGCGCGTCATGGTGAATTGGGAATCCGATGTGCGGCAGGTGGTCCGCTGGATGCGCGGCCTCATGGGCCGTTCCGGCAATACCGCCGTATTCACCGACCTGATTCACGAACTCGGCCAATTCCCGAGTTTCCGACAGGCCTGGGCCGAGGGCGGCGTCGAGTTCGCCCCGCACGTGTGGACCCTGCACCTGCGCAATCCGGTGACCGGATTGCGGCGCAAGATCTACGCCCAGGCCGGCCGGCTGGATGGAATCGACTACCCCGGGCAGCTGCTCGCGGTCCTGGGACTGCCCGCCTGACGGCTCAGTCCGGTGGCGCGAGCCTGCCCTCCGGGTCGGCGCCACCAGATCGATCCAGCTGTGCCGCCGGCCGTCACAGTCGTGCGCATTGAGCTGCACGAAGAGCACGGGCAGCCCGAACCGCGCGGGCGCGCCCACCAGCACGGGCAATTCGTGGCCGCAATGCCGGCCGCCGTCGCCGGGTTCGAAGGGGTCCGGGTCGTCGTGCTCGTCACACCATGCGGGACATAGCAGGACCGTTCTCATATCGACCAATCTCTGACGCAATGCGTCCGCGAGGGCTGGGCCCCCTTCGCGCAGCCCTCGCGGACGAGCCCCCGGCCGAATACGGGCGGGGCGACTGATGGGCGGTGATGGAGCAATCAGACCATTCGGTGTTCGAGAGGGTAAAGACGCCGGACGCACGCCGTGCAGAGGGACCTCTGGCCAGTGGGTGGACCGGAGAATCAGCGGGATCCACGCTGCCGCTTGGCTTTCCGTGGTGTCCGAGGTCACACTCGGCCGCGCCGGGATCGCCCCCGGCGGGTATTCTGCAGGCCGTGAACGCCGGCCACTCTGTCTCGGGGGGAGTCGGGGCCGACCGGCTGCTGGCCCCCAATCTCGCCGATTTCGTCCGCACCCACCGCACCCGCGCGCGGCCGGAGCATCCCCGTGGCCTCAGCCGCCCGGTCCTGGCCGGCATCAGTGACGTGAGCGCCAGCTATATCGCGCAGATCGAGCAGCGGGAGAAGACCGCGCCCAGTCCGGAAGTGGTGGACGCCATTGCCCGCGCGCTGGCGTTGACACCGGCCGAGCGGCAGCACATGCACAATCTGTCCGCCCCGAAGACGCCGGGCCCGCGCACCCACGCGCCGCTGCCGGTGGCCGGTATGCGCGAGCTGATCACGGCCGATCTGCGCGCCGCCGCCGCGGATCTGAGCCCGCACCTGTCGGGCTACGTCGACGAGCGCTGGAATGTGCTGTGGGCCAACCAGGTCTACGACCGCGCCTATCCGCGACTGCTCGAGGTCGTGAACATCCTGGTGTGGTTCTTCCTCGTCCCCGAATCACGCCAGGTGATGATGGAGTGGGAGGATGAGGCGCGGCTCACGGTGAACTGGTTCCGCTGGCACATGGGCAGATATCAGAATCCGCAGTGGGCCCTGGATCTGCTCGACCGGCTCAGTTCCTGCGAGGCGTTCCGCACCATGTATCTGGCCGAGCGCGTCGATTTCGAGCGGCACCAGCCGTTGATGCACCTGCGCGATCCCGATACCCGCGAGCCCTACAGCGTGCGGGTGCGGATCACCGATGTCCCGGGAGTGGACGCGCCCTTCCAGTGGTTCATCGGCATCCGGCAGCCGTTCAACGGGCCGCCGGGGTTGCTTGCCGACTGAGGAATCCGCCGATCGCCGCATTGACCAGGTCGGGAGCCGTCCAGTTCGCGGCGTGCCCGGCGCCCGGAATCGTCACCACCGGATCGGCGCCGGGCAGTCCCGCCGCCAGCGCGGCGGATTTCTCGGCCGTGCTCGCCGCATCGGTCTCACCGCGCAGCACCAGTGCGGGGCAGGTGATCTCGGGCAGCCGATCCAGGATCGACTCCCGCGTCGTGAGACAGTCGGCGGCCGCTGTGATGGCGGAGCGGTCACTGGCGGCCCATTTCGCCCGCCACGGCGCTTGATCGGCCGCCGTGCCGCCGATCAGGCCCGGCGCCAGATTGTCCGCCAGCGCCGTGATCGGCACCTCCGGATTGGTCCAGGCGTCGAACAACCGGCGGTACTCGGCCTGCTGCTCCGCGGACGAGGCGCCGGCCTCGGTGTCCAGCAGGAGCAGCGCGCTGACCCGTTCCGGGGCCAGCAGGGCCGCCCGCAGCACCGTGTATCCGCCCTGCGACATCCCGCCCAGGATGGCCCGGTCCACGCCGGCGGCATCCATGACCGCCAGTAGGTCGCGGGCGGAATCCCAATAGGTGAACGAGCCGCCCGGATCGGTGACGGTGGTGCCGCCGTGCCCGCGGGCATCCCAGCACAGCACCCGGAAACCCTTGGCCTCCAAGTACTCCGCCTGCGGTGCGAACATCGACAGATCCATGAAGAATCCATGGCCCAACACCACGGCGGGCCGCGTCCGATCACCGGAATCGGTGTAGAACACGCGGGCCCCATCGGTACTGACGTACGGCATGGCCCGTAGCGTAGCCGCGCGTTCGGCCGGCTGTCGCGGCCCGGAAGGCACTCTGTGCAGAGGTCGTCCCGGGCCGGATCAGAAGTACCAGGGGTAGGGCTTCCAGTCGGTGTCGCGTTTTTGCAGGAAGGCGTCGCGGCCTTCGACGGCTTCGTCGGTCATGTAGGCCAGGCGGGTGGCTTCGCCGGCGAAGAGTTGCTGGCCGACGAGGCCGTCGTCGGTGAGGTTGATGGCGTATTTGAGCATGCGGATGGCTTGGGGGGATTTGCCGAGGATTTCGCGGTCCATTCCAGGGCGGCGTCTTCGAGGTGGTCGTGGTCGATGACGGCGTTGACCGCTAGTGAGATGGCGCGCTAGTCGTAATCGGGATGTATCCAATGCGGATGTGCCGCAGCGAGATGCGCATCGATGGCCGTTTCGACGCGCTCGCGCCAATCCGGATTTTCGAGGGTGGTGTTCTCATCGCGAAACCATCCGCACCCGGGTGTCGGGCACCGGAACCGATAGGTGCCGAAATCGTCGATTCGGCCCCCGAGGCTGACGCGTTCTCGCCGGGCATCTCCGATGTCGCCTTGTCCGGCGAATGCTGAAAGTTCGTCTGCCACGCGAACACTCGATCACAGATAGGCGCTCGCATGACAATTACAAACCGCGCGGTACATGATCTTGTGATCGGCGCCACTGTCGCCCGGCGCTGTTCTCCCTTGCGTTTCAGGGGATTTCATTCTTTCTCACCGCCTCAGGAGTTGCGCGAGGACAGGGGGTTGCCCGTAAGATTCAGCCGGGCCGAACCGTAACCCCCCCACGGCGGCGGCCCGGAAATACGGCGGTGAGTTCCGGCCTCGGGCCGGCGACCGCCGGTGATGTCGATGTCGCCGGGCCAACTCCCCCCTTCGCCCGGCGGCATCGCTCTTTCCGAATCACCCACGCAGCGGTATGAATTCCACCATTTCGCCATTGACGGCCGCGGGGGGCACGATGACCAGGCCGTCGCGGTCGAGCAGTCCCGCCAGGTGCGCGGTGCGCAGATTCGGGTCGCCGATCCAGCCGCCGCCGGGCTGTGCGCGGGCGGGCACGATTCGCGGTGCGGGTCCGGAGATCTCGGCGGCATTGTGCAGCGGGCCGGTGAGCGGGCGAGTCGGTGCGCCGCCGGTGAGGCCCTCCAGCAGCGCGTGAACCAGCGCCAGCAGCGTGGCGACGGCCGCATAGGGATTGCCGGGCAGCCCGAGAACCACCGGGCCGGTGGACAGTTGGGCCGCCACCGTGGAGCCGCCCGGACGCAACAGCAGGCGGCCGATGAGCAGCCGGGCGTCGGCGCGGTCGAGCGCGCCGCGCAGTTGATCGGCGGCGCCGCCGCCGGTGGCGCCGACAATGACCAGCAGATCGCAGTCGGCGGCCGCGGTGAAGACCTCGTCGAAGGCATTGTCGGTATCGCGCAGGTGCACGCGATCGACGGTGGTCACGCCGTATCCGGCGAGCAGGCCGGGCAGGATGGGGCCGAGCGAGTCGCGGGTCTGGCCGGTGTGCAGCGGGCCCTCGCTGCGAATCTCGTCGCCGGTCATGACGATTCGCGCCCGCACCGGGCCGCGGACCGCGGCCGTGCCGACCTCGGCGCCGGCGGCGACGGAGATGAGAGCGGCGGTGACCGGGGTGCCGGCGGGCGCCAGTTCGCGGCCGGGCAGCCAATCCTCGCCGCGGCGGCGGACATCGTCGCGAATCGGGGTGTCCGGCAGGCGATGCAGCAGGCCGTCCGCGCTGATCTCGACGAACTCGTCGCGGACGACGGTGCTGGTGCCATCGGGGACATGGGCGCCGGTGGCGATGCGCACCGCCTCCCCGGCCAGCAGGCCCACCGGGCGCTGCCCGCCCGCGAAGCCGATATCGCGGCGCAGTTGCCAGGGGCCGTCGCCGCTGACGGCATAGCCGTCCATGGCGGAGACGTCGAAGCGCGGCAGCGCCTCGGCGGCCACCAGCGGTTCGGCCAGCGCCGCGCCGCGCGCCGCGGCGAGCCGGACCCGGTGGATCGGCAGCGGGGAGATGCTGTGGCGCAGTACTTCCCGGGCCTCGTCGAGCGGCAGCGGCGCGGTGGCCCGGCCCGCGGCCGCACGGGCGTGCCGGACATCGTCGGGGGTATCGCAATCCTCGACCCCGCCCAGCGGGACCATGACCGTGTCCACCGGCACCAGCGCCTTCATCGGCCGGTTCACCAGGGAGTCCAGGCCGTTCAGCGCCGCGCTGAGCGCACTGCGCCGCCAGACGCCGACCAGATATTGCGGCCGGCCGCAGGCATCCGCGGCGAACACCGCGTCACTGCCGGATTCCTTTGCGTGCAGCAGCAATTCGCCGACGGTGCGGGCAGTGAGAAATGGCATGTCCGCGGCCAGCACCACGATCAGCCCCGCCGGGAATTCACAGCCGGACAGGGCGTGCAAACCGGCGGCGATGGCCGCCACCGGACCGGCGCCGGCCGGTATCTCCTGTGCCTGAAGAATTTCCGGCGGCAGCTCCGGCCGGTGCGGTCCGACCACCACCGTGCGGGCGCAGTCCGCGACCGCGGTCAGCGCCGCATCCAGCATCGATTGCCCGCCGACCACGATGGCGGGCTTGTCCACGCCGCCCATCCGGCTGGCGCGGCCACCGGCGAGCACGATCGCGTCGACAGTTGTCACGAGGCGGAAACAGCGGCGGGACACATCATGGTTGAAGATCGTAGTGGTGGATGTCCGGCAACCCTTCACGTGGGCGCATCGGGCCCGAATCCATGACTTGCTAAGCAATTGCTCGCCTATGCGTCGTTATGACATGTGTCGCGACACATAGTAGAAATGGTGATGTTTTTGACTTACCTGCAATGACATATGGCAGTATCCGGTGCCAGAGACAGGCGTTCCAGCGCGTTCCACTGTCCGGTACCGGGTAGTACTGGATCGATGAAGGTTGGTTAGCTGAATGTTTGTGGAGAGGGAACGGCGTGGTGCTGAGCGTGCAGCCTAATCGAGACTCGGATGAGCTCCAGCCGCCCACATTCGGCCTGCTGCTGCGTCGGCTGCGGGATGCCCGGGGAGTATCGCGCGAAAGGCTGGCGTTCAATGCCGGAGTCAGCGCCAGCTACATCAGCCATTTGGAGAAGGGGGATCGCGGCCATCCGACCCGGGAAGTGGTGGATGCGCTGGTTCGGTATCTGGACCGAATAGATCCGCTCTCGGCGGTGGAACGCCGGCACCTGCTCGATCTCGCCGGGCTCGGCGTGAGCGAATTCCCCACCGTCGAGCAACTGCGCGCGGAAATCACCGATGACATGCGGCGCGCACTGGATCTGCACGAACCCAATCTGGCCGCGTATGTCGATACGCGCTGGAATGTGCTGGCCTGTAATGCCAGCTACCGCAAGGCCTTCCCGGGGCTGGAAGAGGATGTCAATATCCTGCGCTGGCTGCTGGGCAACCCGCTCTCGCGCGAGGTCATGCCGGAGTGGGAGGAAGAGGTCCGGCTGACCGTGCATTGGCTGCGCGGGCTGATCGCCGGATCCGGCGACACCACCTGGTCATTGGATTTCCTGGCCGAGCTCGGGCAGTTCGCCCTGTTCCGCGAATTGTGGGACGAGGGCGTCGCGCTCTATGGCCGGCCCACCCCGACCATGCACCTCCGCGACACCATCAGCGGCCGGTGCAGCGCCATCGCCGTGCAGATGTTCAGCGTCTTCTGCGCGGCCTACCCCACCCAGATCCAGATCTACCTCGGCATCCCCACCTGGTGCGCCGATCCGCACGGACCGGGGGCGTCGCGACCGTCCCCGGACGAATAGGCCGGCCGGGCACGGCCGCTCCCGTATTACCGCGTGGGCCGGAGATTACCGCGCGGCCTGGACGCCGCGCGCCGCACGGCCTTTCGTCCACGGGGCAGACAGCGCCTGGGTCAGGGCATTGCCCGGCCGGGCCGTGGCCCGGCGCACCAGCCGGATCAGCAGTGGCGCGACCACGTCCGGATGCGTCCACGCCGCAGCGTGACCCGCGCCCGGAATGGTGACCACGCCGTCCGCGCCGGCCAGGCCCGCGGCCAGGGCGTCGGATTTCTGCGCGGTGCTGGAACCGTCGTAGCTACCGCGCGCCACCAGTGCGGGAGCGGTGATCTCACCCAGGCGGTCCAGGACCGAGCGGCGCTCCATCAGGCACTGCGCGGCCGCCCGGATGGCCTGGCGGTCCGAGGAATACCAGCGGCTGGTCCACGCCCGCCACTGCCGCGGATCGGTGCCGCCGATCAGTTGCGGTGCCAATTCGGCGACCAGCGGGGCCATCGGCTCCGGACCGCACCAGCGCTCGAAGAATTCGCGATACCACGCCAATTCGCCCGGGGTGCATTCCCCGGCCTCGGTATCCAGCAGGGCCAGGCCCTGAACGCGTTCGGGGGCCAGCAATGCCATTCGCAGTGCGGTGTATCCGCCCTGGCTCATTCCGCCGATGACGGCTTTCTCGACGCCGATCTCGTTCAGTACGGCGAGGCAGTCCTGCGCCATATCCCAATAGCTGAACTGTTCCCCATCCGGTGACTGCGTGCGTCCGTGACCGCGCGCGTCGACTGTTACGAGATTGATACCGGCCGCTGCCAGAGGTTCGCGCATGGGTTCGAACATGGATTCGTCCATGAGAAAACCGTGGGCGAGCAACAGGGTCGGACCGGACGTGTTACCGGCAACGAAATGAACTGTGGCTGAGCCAGATCGCACATAAGGCATGGTCAGACCGTAAAGGGTGGAACTGGCCGCTTCCTAATATTTGCCGCATCGGTGCCGGACACCCTTCCGTGCTGTTCCCGACGGGTACCAACACTGGCCAGTGTCAGTACTGCTAGGGGTTTGCTCCAGATTGCCTGAGAGCTGGACAACGTCAGGGTTCGGCATTTGTAATCAGGTCGTGGCGCTTTCGCGACAAGCGCAATTCCACAGGGAGGAAACAATGTTCGACGTCACCGCTGCGACCCGATCCAACGACTTCCGAGTCGATCAAGGAGCAGGACTGCGCGATTCGCTGGAAGGGCTCTTACTGCACGACGGCGTCGGCCTGGATGCCCGTATGCGGCATGCCATTGCGGCGGTCGTCCATCTCGCCGTCGACGCGCCGCTCGGCCCGCCGGAAGATGCCGAGGAATTTCTCGGCCGGCTCGACGCCTCCTGGCTTTTCGCCGCCTGGAATGACAGCGATACCGAATTGTCACTGCTCAACACGCTGGCGTGCGGCGAGGTTCCCGCACTGTCGTGGTGCGAGCTCATGTTCACCACGGCATTGGCGCCGTGGTCCTCCACCCCCGCCGCGGTGCACGCCCGCCGCGTTTTCGTCTCCGGCGATCAGGCCCGGCTGGCCGCCGTCGGCAGCGATTGCTCGATGCTCGGCCGCGCCTGATCCCTATTGCGACGTAGTGAAGAGGTGGACGACGTGAAACTGCTATTCACCAATTTCGACGCGATGTTCGAGACCTTGGCCCGCCGGGACAGTTTCGAGCCCGAGGCCTGGCATCAGCGGGCGCTGTGCACGCAAACCGATCCGGAGGCGTTCTTCCCCGACAAGGGCGGCTCCACCCGCGAGGCGAAGCGGATCTGCGGGTCCTGCGAGGTCAAGAAGGAATGCCTGGACTACGCGCTCGTCCACGATCAGCGCTTCGGCATCTGGGGCGGCCTCTCACCGCGGGAACGGCGGCGCTACGACCGCGGCGCGGCCTGATCGGCGGCCGGCCGCAGCAGGCAGAACTCGTTGGTCTCCGGATCGGCGAGCACCACGATCGGACCATTGGCCTGCACGGCGCCCGGATCGATCGGCAATGCACCCGCCGCACACAGGCGGGCGGCTTCTTCCACGGGATCATCGGAAGGGAAGGCGATGAGATCGAGGTGCAGCCGGCTGCGTTCGCCGAGCGCTGCGGGCGTCCGCAGGAATTCCAGCCACGGCCCCTGCCCGGTCGCCGACCGAATACCGGCATAGTGCGGATCGTCGTGGGTAATGGGCCACCCCGCCGCCGTCGACCAGAATTCGGCCAGGCGTAGCGGATTCTCGGTATCCACCACGATGGCGGCCACCGCGCCGGTGTCGACGTAGTGCTCGCGCGGCTCCAGGACGCAGAATTCATTGCCCTCGGGATCGGCGAGCACCACCCAGGGCACGACGCCCTGGCCGATATCCACCCGCCGCGCGCCCAGGGACAGGGCGCGGTCGATCTGTAGTCGCTGATGGTCGATCGACCGGCTGGCCAGGTCCAGATGAATGCGGTTCTTCGCGGACTTGGCCCGCCGGGCCGGCAGGAAGGTGAGCGCCACGTCCAGCCCGTCCGGATCGGGCGCGGCCACGTCCACTTCCTCCGGGCGGTCCACCGTCACGTCCCAGCCGAGCAACTCGGCCCAGAACCGGGCCACGTTCCTCGGCTCGATCGCATCGAAGACTACGCACGCCAGCCGGGTGGACATCCATCCACGGTAGCCGCCGCCCGGGTGCCCGCGGGCCGGGTTTCACGAACCGAATCCCCGTGTTGCCGAGCACTAGCTGCGGCCCTTCATCCGAAACGTGTGAGCCCGCCCGCGCCGGCCGGTCCTACGGTCGTCGCTGGTATCGATCCATTCGACCGGCACGCTAGGAGAATCCGATGGCAGGGACCTTGACCGTGTGGAAATTCCCGACGACCACCGGCGCCGAGTCCGCACTCGCGACGCTGGAGGAACTGCAACGCGAAGAATTGATCACCGTGCGCGACGGAGCCGTCGTCACTTGGCCCGAGGGCGCCAAGAAACCCAAGACCCGGCAAATGCGCACCGGCACCGGCATGGGCGCGCTCGGCGGCGCATTCTGGGGCCTGCTGTTCGGCCTGCTCTTTTTCATTCCGCTGCTCGGTGTGGCGATCGGCGCCGGCCTCGGCGCACTGACCGGCGCCATGGCCAATATCGGCATCGACGACGGCTTCATCAATCGAGTCAAGGAACAGATCACCCCTGGCACCTCGGCGCTGTTCGTCCTGACCTCGGACGCGGTGGCCGACCGCGTCAAAGAACGCTTTCCGGGAGAAGAGGCGGAGCTGATCGCCACCAATCTCTCCTATGAGCAAGAGGAAATTCTGCGCGAGGTCTTCGCCGAGTAGATGTCGTCCGCGCGTTCGGGAGTGGTGCTCACCGCGCTCGCCGCCGGCCAGTTCCTCATGACGCTGGACAGTTCGGTCATGAACGTGTCGATGGCGCACGTGGCGGCCGATCTCGGCACCACCATCACCGGAATCCAAACGGCCATAACGCTGTACACGCTCGTCATGGCATCGACCATGATCACCGGCGGCAAGCTCGGCGGTCTGCTCGGGCACCGCCGGGCGCTGGCCGGGGGCCTGATCGTCTACGGCGCCGGCTCGTTCACCACCGCGCTGGCTCCGAATCTCGGTGTGCTGCTGCTCGGCTGGTCGGTGCTCGAGGGACTCGGCGCGGCGCTCATCATGCCCGCCATCGTGGCGCTGGTGGCGGGCAACTTCCCGGCCGGAAAGCGCACCGCCGCATACGGTTCGATCGCCGCGGCCGGCGCCGCGGCGGTGGCGGCGGGACCGCTCATCGGCGGGGCGGTGACCACCTTCGCGTCCTGGCGCTACGTCTTCCTCGGCGAGGTCGTGCTGGTGGTGATCATCCTGCTGGCGGTCCGGCGGATCGCGCCGGTCGCGGCGGAACCGGGCCGGCTCGACCCGCTCGGCTCGCTGCTGTCGATGCTCGGACTCGGCCTGATCGTGTTCGCGGTACTGCGATCCGGGGAATGGGGCTGGGTGCGCGCCGCGCCGGGCGGGCCGCACTGGTTCGGCCTGTCGCCGGTGATCTGGCTGCTGCTGGCCGGATTGGCGGCGCTCTACGGTTTCCTGCGCTGGGAGACCCGGTGCGCCGCGGGCGGCCGCGATCCGCTGCTCGATGTGGCGCTGCTGCGCAATCGGCAGCTCACCGGCGGGCTCGGCATGTTCTTCGCGCAGTTCCTGGTGCAGGCCGGGGTCTTCTTCGCGGTACCGCTGTATCTGTCGGTGGTGCTCGAACTCAGCGCGCTGGAAACGGGATTGCGGGTGCTGCCGCTGTCCGCGGCGCTGGTGCTCGCGGCGCTGGGCATTCCCAAGGCGTGGCCGGATGCCAGCCCCCGCCGTACGGTGCGCGCCGGACTGCTGCTGATGAGCGCCGGAATCGTAGTGCTGGTGGCCGGTCTCGATCCGGGCGCGGACGCGCGGGTGGTGACCATTCCCATGCTGCTGCTGGGCCTCGGGCTGGGCGCGCTGTCCTCCCAGCTCGGCGCGACGACGGTGTCGGCGGTGCCCGATACCCGCGGCGACGAGGTGGGCGGGTTGCAGAACACCGCGACCGGCCTGGGCGCGTCGCTGGGGACCGCCCTGATCGGCTCGGTGCTGATCGGCACGCTGACCACCTCCGTACTGGCCGATATCCAGAACAATCCGGATATCCCCGACTCGGTGCGGCAACAGGCCACAACGCAACTGGCGCAAGGCGTTCCGTTCGTCTCCAATACCCAGTTGAGCCGATCCCTGGCCGCCGCGGGGGTGTCCGACGCCACGGCGTCGGCCCTTGTCGAGATCAATACCGACGCCCGCTTCGACGCCCTGCGCACGGCGCTCTCGGTCACCGCGGTGCTGTCGGTGGCGGCCCTGTTCGGGACGGGCCGCCTGCCCCGCCGGATCCGCGCTGCCGCAGCTGATTCCGGCGCAGCGTGACCGAGGTGGTGAGCAGCCGCAGGGCCACGCCGATCAGCACCAGATTGCCGATCATCTGAACCAGCACCACGGCCCGGGCGGGCTGGGTGACGGCGGTGATATCGCCGAAGCCCACCGTGGCGAAGACGGTCACGCAGAAATACAGGGCGTCGAGGCGGGTCAGCGGTTCGCTGAAATTGCCCGGATCATAGTTGGCCAGTGCGTGATACACCGTCGCGAAGCCCACCAGGTACAAGCCGAACACCGCGGCGAAACCCTCGACCGCCTGCGCGATCGGATACTCGGCGCGCAGCACCCGGCGGACCTGCCACGCGCACAGGGCGCCCACCGCCAGCGCGCCCGCGACCAGCAGCAGCACGGTGCGCGGTCGGTCCCACCGGGCGAACGGCAACAGGAAATAGGCCAGCAGCAGCACCGCGGTCGTGCCCACCGGGCGCAGGATCGAGCGCCGCAGCGCCCGCCGCCGGCTCGATGCCGGCTCGTCTTGCGAAGCGCCCCTGCGGATCACGCCTGCGACGCTACCCGCGTCGGCAGCCGGGCGATTCATCCCGCACGGGTGACGGCCGGCGTGGCGGACGGTGCCACGGTGTTCTCACATCCGGCCCGAGGACAAGGAGTTTGCTCGTGGACCACTACCCGCCCATCGCCGACCACGGCCTCATCGGAGATTTGCAGACGGCCGCGCTGGTGGCCACCGACGGCACCGTCGACTGGATGTGCCTGCCCCGCTTCGACGGACCCAGCGTGTTCGGGGCGCTGCTGGACCGCGATCGGGGCGGGCACTGCCGCATCCGGCCCGCGGAGAGCTACCGCAGCACCCAGATGTACTTCCCCGACACCGCCATTCTCATCACCCGATTCATGACCGAGACCGGGACCGGCGAGATCGTGGATTTCATGCCGCCCATCACCGCTCGCACCCCGACCGACAATCACAAGCTGGTGCGGATGCTGCGCTGCGTGCGCGGCCGGATCAGCTTCGAACTCGAGCTGGCGCCGCGTTTCGACTACGGCCGCCGGCCGCACACCACCCACATCCTCGAGGACGGCGCGGTCTTCGACGGCGGCGAGTTCGGGCTCGTCATGCACGCGGTGCGCGAACCCGGGGACACCCGCCTGGCGCACATCCAGGCGGTGAGCGGCGGGCAGCTGCGCGGCTCGATCACCTTGACATCCGGGCAGATTCGCGGCCTGGTGCTGGAGTCGGGCGCGGCAACGGCGCCGCGCTCGATCCGGGTGGCCGAGATCGAGGAGATGTTCGCCGAGGCGGTGCGGTTCTGGCATTCGTGGCTGGCGCAGTCCACCTACCGGGGGCGCTGGCGCGAGATGGTGCACCGGTCGGCCATCACCCTCAAGCTCATGACTTATGCCCCGACCGGCGGCATCGTGGCCGCGCCCACCGCCGGACTGCCCGAGCAGATCGGCGGATCGCGCAATTGGGACTACCGCTACACCTGGATCCGGGACGCGTCGTTCTCGGTGTATTCGCTGCTGGCCCTGGGCTTCACCGAGGAGGCGGCGGACTTCGCCGGCTGGCTGCGCGATCGCTACCGCTCGCACGGTGGGCCATTGAAGATCATGTACCGGGTGGACGGTTCCTGGGACCTGCCGGAGGAGACGCTCGGCCATTGGGAGGGCTACCGCGGATCGGCGCCGGTGCGGATCGGCAACGACGCCTCCGGGCAGCTCCAGCTCGACATCTACGGCGAAATGCTCGACAGCATCTACCAGGCGGACAAGCGCGGGCTGCGCATCGGTCACCGGGGCTGGCACGATGTGGTCGAACTGCTCGACTGGCTCGCGGACAACTGGGACCAGCCCGAGGAGGGCATCTGGGAAACCCGCGGTGGCCGTGCCGATTTCACCTACGGCCGACTGATGAGCTGGGTGGCCTTCGACCGCGCGGTGCGGCTCGCCGCCGAGCACAGCCTGCCCGGCCCGGTGGAACAGTGGCAGCGGCATCGGGACCGGATCTACGACCAGCTGTGGGAGCGCGGCTGGAATCCGCACCGGCAGGCCTTCGTCCAGCAGTACGACTCCGATGTGCTGGATTCGTCGCTGCTGCGCATGGCGCAGGTGGGGTTCGTGGCGCCGCGCGATCCGCAGTGGCTGTCCACCCTGGACGGCATCGCCGACGAACTGGTGACCGACAGCCTGGTCTACCGCTACGACCCGCTCGCCTCGCCCGACGGGCTGCGCGGCACCGAGGGCACCTTCTCGCTGTGCACGTTCAGCTATGTGAATGCCCTCGCCCGCGCCGGGAAGCTGGCGCAGGCCCGGCTGGTGTTCGAGAAGATGCTGACCTACGCCAATCACGTGGGGCTGTACGCCGAGGAGATCGACCTCACCGGCGAACAGCTCGGCAACTTCCCGCAGGCGTTCACGCACCTGTCGCTCATCGACGCGGCCATCGCGCTCGACCACGCCATGGACTCCGGGCAGCCGGCCGATGAGGGGCTGCTGGTCGGAGCGGGCTCGCCGCTTCGCGGTTGAACACCGCACCGGTGCGGTCCACATGGCCGCTCGCTCAGAGCAATCCGAGGCGGCGCGCCCGCTCCAGCGCCGCCGTGCGGGAATTCACGCCGAGCTTGGCGTAGATGCCGCGCAGATGGGTTTTCACGGTATTGACCGAGACGCCCAGATCGGCCGCGATCTGGGCGGCGGTCCGCCCGGACGGAAGCCGTTGCAGCACCGTCGTTTCGGTGACGGTCAGCGGCTGCGCGTCCGCCATCGCCCGCCGGGCGCCGGGATGATGCCGGACGCGCTCGACGAAATCCTCGTGCCGCCCGAAACTTCCGGCTTGACCGTCCAGCAGCCCGACCGCGCCCGGCACGTCGAGGAACGGCCGGACCAGCAGATGCGGTTCGGCGCAGGCGAGTGCGCGCTCCAGCGCGACCCGCCCCCGGTGGGGGTTGTGCGCGGTGTTCCGGGCCGCGCACAACAACCACATGGTCACCCGATCGACCGTGCCCGAGCTCGCATCCCGCGCCAGCATGGGGTCCAGCAGGGTATCCAGCACCGTCGCTCTGCCGATGCCGAGAGCCACCGCCGCCCTGGATAATTCGACCTCCGGCACCTCCCCGAGCAGCGTGCGGGCCCGCTCGGTCAACAGGTGCGCGGTGCGCGGCTCCCGCACCGCCAGCAGCGCCCACACCACATGCGGCAGCAGGGCGGCGACCGTCACCGGGAACGGGCCGCCCTGCTCCAGCGCCGCGAGCATGCTGTGCCGCAGCGCTTCCGCGGCCGGATAGCGGTCGGCCGCGGTGTCGAAGGCGAGCAGTCGGCCGATGACGTGCGCCGGCCATCCGGCCGCCGGCAGGACCGAGCCGTCGCTCTGTTCCTCGGTGCTCAGCAGCGCCTCGGCCGCGTCCTCCCGCCACGGCTCACCGCGCAGATACGCGCCGAAGGCCGCCAGGGCCGCGGCCTGCCCGGCATCGGCGGAATCCGGTAGATCGTGGTCGGCGGCAATGCCGAGCGCCTTGGTGGCCCGGTCGCGCATGGCCGTGACATCCCCGGCGAATCCGGCGGCCACCGCCAGCCGGGTGACCGAACGCACCGTGAGCAGTGGCTGATTCGCGGTCGCGGCCAGCGCCAGCCCGCGCCGCAGCTGCCGTTCGCCGCCCTCGCGATCGCCGCGCAGGAGCAGCGCGGTGGCGCGCTGCGTGGCCAGATAGCAATCGATATCCGGATGCCCCACCGGCTCGGCCGGTGCGGGCACGGGCGGGTCGGCGATCGCGTTGGAGAGCACCGACGCATCCACCAGGGCGGCCCGGGTGAGCGGTACGAGCCAGGACGCGGGCACGATGTGCTCGCGGTCCGCGGCGGGGCGGCTGCGCGCCAGGGTGAGGTAGCCGAGGGCCTCGGCGGCGTCACCGTGGGTGAGCGCGTCGATCGCGCGCAACAGCCAGACATAGGGATCATCGGCCAATGCCGAACCGGCGCCGTCGATGCGGTCGAACAGGGCCGCGCCGTCGCCGTCCAGCACAATGGCCATGCCGCGCTGCCGCAGGAATTCGGCCAGCCGGTCGTGGGTGCCGTCGCCGAGCAGATGCGGCAGCGCCGCCAGCGGCAAGCGCGCGCCGTCGTACCAGGCCGCGGCGCGCAGATTCAGATCGTCGACCAGTTCCGCACCCGCGTAACGGATTTCGTCGCGGAAGTGGGATAGCAGCAGCGGGTGGTAGCTCAGCCAGAGCTGGTCGCCGCGCAGGGTACGGGTGATCGGGAAGTTGATGCGCTCGAGCTCGCGCAGCAGATGCCGCGCCGCGGGCCCGGCCAGCGCCTCGGCCAGCGGTGCGGTGAACGACTCCGGAATGCAGGTGTAGAGCAGGAATTGGCGCAGCGGCGGAGTCAGGGTGTCGAGCAGCTCACCGCTCAGGAAGTCCGACACGATCGACGGTTCGGCCAGCGCGGCCAGCGCCGCGGCCCGCTCGCCGCGATGGGCCGCCAGATGTATGGCGGTTATGCGGACCGCGCCCGCCCAGCCCCGGGTCAGCCGCATGACCTCCGCCAATTCGGCGTCGTCGAGTTCGCATTCGTGCTGTGCGCACAGCGCGCGGACCTGCGCGGCGGTCAGCGCCAGCTGCCCGGAACCGACCCGAATGACCCGGCCGTCCAGCTCCAGCTCGTGCCAGCGCATGGGCGGATCGAAACGGGCGCACACGATCACGGTGACCGAGGCCGGGAGATGCCGCAGCAGGTATTCCAGCCCGGCCAGCGCGAACGGATCGGTGATGCGATGCGCGTCGTCGAGGACGAGTAGTCGGGGGACGGTCGTCTCCCGCAGCGCGGCAACCAGATTCGTCGCGAGCGTATCCGGAGCGGTGAAGCCTCCGGTGTGCGCCGGGGCGGCGGCGGGCAGGCCCAGGCGGTCGCACACCGCGGCCCACAATCGCTCCGCGCGATCGAGTTCGGCTGTGACGGTGACCCATCCGACCGCGGTCGCGGTTCCGGCGGAGCGGCGCCGGATCCAGTCCGCGACGGCGACGGTCTTGCCGCTCTCGGCGGCAGCGCAGAGCAGCAGCACCCGCCCGCCGCCGCGCCGGGCGGAGTCGAGCCGGTCGTACAGTTCGGGCCGATCGATCGGTGGGAATGACAATTCCGGAATTACCAATTTCGACTTCTCCTGCTCGCGCACCGGCAGCGGAGTAATCCGCGATGGGTGAGGCGCGCCGCCGCCGTCCGGCGCACATTCGAACGGCTCCACCATCACCGAACAGATCAGGAGTTCACAATGACCGAACATCCCGTGCGACATGGTATTGCGGCCGGCACTTCGATCGGGGCGGCGATCCTGCTGATCACCGTGGGAGCGCTATCGGTGCTGTCGGGTATTTCCGCGGTGGCCGAGGACACGTTGTACGTCGTCGGCTTCGAATACATCTACCAGCTGGATACCACCACCTGGGGTTGGGTTCATATCGGGCTCGGCGCCGTGCTCATGCTCGCCGGCGGCGGTCTGATGGCCGGGACGACGTGGGGCCGGATCGCCGCGATCTGCGTCGCGGCATTGTCGATCATCGCGAATTTCCTTTTCCTGCCCTACTACCCGTGGTGGTCGGTGCTCATCATCGCGCTCGATATCGTCGTGATCTGGGCCGTCACCACCTGGAAGGGCGATTCGGCACGAGCGGCGTGAATCGGGTGACCTCCTAGTCATCGGACCGCTCCAGCAGCATCCGCGCCGGGACTTCTCGGCGACTTTCCCGCCGCTATACGGTCGCCGCGCCCACGACACGCAATGCGCATGTTCACTCGAATATCCGGCAAATAGCTAATATTCAGCGACTGAACAGGGTGGGTGGCCCCTATCTAGCTGCGAGAGAGCGCATGAGCGAGCCGGTGTCATGATGAGGAAGCGACAGGTGCGGGTGCTGGGGCCATTACAGGTCGTGATCGACGGCGCCCCCGTCGACATCCGGGGCCGGATCAAGCGAACCCTGCTGGGCCGCTTGGTGATCGCCCAAGGGCAGGTGGTCTCCACCGGGCGGCTGATCGACGATATCTGGGAGGGTGAGCCGCCGCCGAGCGCCGTCGCGGTGCTGCAGGTCCAGATCCACAATCTGCGAAGGGTTTTCGAACCGCAGCGCCCGCGCCGGGCGCCCGCCACCGTCCTGGTGTCCGAACCGCACGGCTACGCGCTGCGGCTCGCACCGGAGGAGGTGGACGCCTGGCGTTTCGAAGCCCTGCTGGGCGGCTACGAGAAACGCGTCCGGGACCTCGCGGCCGATTTCGATGCCGCGCAGCGGTGCGAACTGCTCGACGAGGCCCTCGACTGCTGGCAGGGCCCGGCCCTGGAGTCTTTCCCGGACGCCCGCTGGGCGGAGGCGGAAGTGGCGCGGCTCACCGACTTACGCCTGCTGGCGGCCGAATTGCGGGCGCAGGCGGCGCTGGAACTGGATCGGCCCACCGAGGTGGTCACCGGGCTGCGGCCGTTGGTGGAACGGTATCCCGAGCGAGAGGAGAGCACACGCCTGCTGGCCACCGCCCAATACCGGCTGGGCCAGCAGACCGATGCGCTGGCCACGCTGCGCCGCGCCAGCGAGTATCTGATCCAGGAGATGGGGGTGAATCCGGGACGGCGGCTCCAGGAACTGGAGACGGCGATCCTCACCCACTCCGATGCGCTGGAGCCGTGACCGGCGACCTCAGAAGTGGAAGCGCGCCCCGCGCAGATCCACCCGGCCGTCGGTGACCGGACACCCCTCCTCGGCCAGCTTGCGCAGCTGCCGATCCGCCAGATGCGGTGCGGGCGTGCCGTTCGCGCGCAGCACCCGATGCCAGGGCAGGTCCGCGGCATCGGTGCGCATGATCCAGCCGACCGTGCGGGGCGTGGACAGGCCCGCCGCGGCCGCGATATCGCCGTAGGTGGCGACCCGGCCGGGCGGGATGGATGCCACCAGTTCGCGGACGCGTTCGATATCGGCTTCGGAGGTGGCCATGGCCGCGAATCCTAGAGGGCGGCGCGCACGAGGGCGGCGGCTTCGGCGGGTCGGGCCTGGGCGACCATGTGGTCGCAGTCGAACTCGTGCACGGTCAGATTGTCGCCGAGATGGGCGGTGAGGGCGGCCCGGAAGGCGGGGGTCACGAAGGGCGGCTGCACCTTCATGGCCTGGACCAGGGTCACCGGGAGATGCGCCGGGGGCAGGACGAATTCGCGGGCGAGCTGACCCCAGTAGGCGATGATCGCCGGGAAGGTCAGCCGCCACGCCATGCGGCCCGCGGGCGTCGGGACCAGGTGTTCGGCCAGTTCGGCCGCGAGGATGTCGGCGTCCACATCGGCCCACGCAGTCTCCAGCTTGTCGAAACGGGCCTGATCGATATCGGCGTAATCCGGGTTGTCGAGCGTCGCGCGGGCGATGCGCAGCAGCAGTTCCGGATCCAGCGCGATGGCCGGGTCCAGCAGCACCAGCCCGCGCACCAGCTCCGGATGCCGGTCGGCCAGGTGCAGCGCCGTGGCCGCGCCGAAGGAATGCCCGAGCACCACCACCGGTTCGCTGGTCTCGGCGCGCAGCAGGGCGACGAGATCATCGACGATGGTTTCGAAATCCCACGGCGGCACGCCGGTCGACCTCCCGTGTCCCCGCAGATCCGGTGCAATGATCCGGACATCGGGCAGATGCCGCTCGGCCAGTGCGCGCCAGCGCCCGCCGTGACCCGTCAGCCCGTGCAGGGCCAGCACCACCGGACCGGTCGAGGGACCGAAATGATGAATATGAAGATCGGACTGCAGCTCGGACACCCGGTCCATTCTGCTCACCCGCACCGACAGTCGCGCGCGCGGCGCTGTGATCGGCGGCACGGTGAACTCACGGCAAACAAAGACTGTCGGGGCGGTCTGTTGAAATAGCTCCCGTGATGCGATCGGATAGCTCGGTGCAGTTGGTGCGCCGGGTCGAGGCAGTCTCCCGCCCTCGGGAGTGGGATGCCGCCATCGCACCGCTGCTCACCGGCCTCGAGATCGATCCCGGCTGGCGGCCGTGGCAGGTGCTCGGCGGACCGGGGACGGGCAAGACGGCGCTGCTGATCGATATCGCGGCGAGCCGGATGCTGGCGGGGGAGGATCCGGATTCGGTCCTGGTGCTGACCTACTCCAAACGCGCGGCGAGCGCGGTCCGCAATACCATCACCGCGCGGATCGCGGAGGCCGATCCGGAACTGGGCGGGGTGCCCGGGGCCACGCGCGGTCCGCTGGTGCGCACCCTGCATTCCTATGCGTTCGGCCTGCTGCGCACCCTCGCCGCCACCCACGGCAATCCGCCGCCGCGCTTGCTCACCGGATCCGAGCAGGACATCGTGGTCCGCGAAATGCTGCGCGGCGAACTCGCCGACGGCGCACCCCACTGGCCCGAGCGCCTGCATCCGGCTCTGGGCGCGGCCGGATTCGCTGAACAATTGCGGGATCTCATGCTGCGGGCCACCGAGCGCGGGCTCGGTCCGGAGGACCTCATCGAGCTGGGCCGGGAGCACGGTCATTCGGAGTGGGTGGCCGCCGGGCGGTTCTTCGAACGCTACGAGCAGATCATGCTGCTGCGCTGGTCGGTGGGCATGGACGTGCCCGAGGCCAGCGCGCCCGCCCTCGACGCCGCCGAGCTGATCGGCGCCGCCATCGATGCCCTGATCATGGACGCCGACCTGCTCACCGCCGAACGCGCCCGCCTGCACTGCGTCCTCGTCGACGACGCCCAGCACCTGGATCCCCATGCGGCCCAACTGATCCGAGCCATCGGCAGCGGCTTGGCCACCACCGTCATCGCCGGCGACCCCGACCAGTCGATCTTCACCTTCCGCGGGGCGGACGCCCGCTTCGCAATCGACCCGGATGCCCCGGCCGACCGCCGAATCATCCTGCGCCACAACCACAGATCCGCCCCGGTCATCCAGGAAGTCGCCGACCGCATCACGAGCCGCCTGCCCGGTGCGAGCGCGCACCGCATCCCGCCCGCCGATCCGCAACCGTGCAATGGCTCCACGCGTTTTCTGGACGAGATAATGCCCGACGGCGCGGGCGGAAACTCGCGCGGCGCAACTGACCCGCCACCTGATCCGAACGATCTGCCGATCGAGAACCCTTGGGACAGCGCGCAATCCGAGGGTGAGGTGCGCGTGCAGGTGCTCACCACCCCGGCCAAGGAAGCCGCGCTGATCGCCGACCACCTGCGCCGCGCCCACCTGACGCACGGCGTCCCCTGGTCGCGCATGGCGGTGATCCTCCGCTCCGTCCCGTTGTCGCTGGCTCCGCTGCGCCGCGCCCTGCTCGCCGCGGGCGTTCCCCTGCGCCAGCCGCCCGCCGACGTCCCGCTGGCCCGCCGTCGCGGCGCGTCCTGGATGCTGCTCGCACTGCGCGCCGTGACCGCGGGCGACCCCACGCGCCTCCGCAACCCGCGACCCATCCCGTTCACCGCCGATGACGCGCTCGATCTGCTCGCCGGACCGCTCGGCGGCGCCGACCAGATCAGCCTCCGCCGCCTGCGCCGCGGCATCCGCCGCACCGTGATCGAACTCGGCTATCCGGATCGCACCGACGACACCGAGGACGACGAACACACCGATGTCATTGCCGAGCGGCATGATTCGGTCGCCGCCGACTTCGGCCCCACCGGTGGCACAGCCCGAAGGGGAGGCGACGCGACGGCTGAGGAATCCGGCATTGCCGATGCGGCCGGTGGTCCGGCCGGTATGGCGGACGATGCTGTCGCCGGCGGGTCCCGTGCGGCGGGGCAGACGGTGGCCGCCGACGCCGGCGGGCGTGCCCAGGACGCGGGTGCGGCCGGAGGACGGTCGAATGCCAGGACGGCCGGTGCCGGTGGACGGGAATTCGGGGCGGAGGGGGAGTTCGCGGCGGCGGAGCGGTTCGCGGATCTGGATCGGTCGTCGGCGGAGATTCTGCGGGATCTGCTGGTGGGGGAGGGGAACCGGGCGATTCTCGGGCGGCTGACCGATGTCGAGGCCGCGCCGTTGCAGCGGGTGCTGAAGGCGCTGGGGCGGGCGCGGAAGGCGCGGCGCGAGGGCGGCGGGCTCGAGGATGTGCTGTGGGGGTTGTGGACCGGGTCGAATCTGGAGCGGCGGTGGGTCGGGCAGTCCGAGCGCGGGGGCGCGGTCGGCATGCAGGCCGATCGGGATCTGGACGCGGTGGTGGGGTTGTTCGAGGCGGCCGCGGCGTATGTGGACCGGCTGCCGCACGCCACCGCCGAGGGGTTCGTGGAATACCTGGAGCAGCAGGAGATTCCGCAGGACAATGCGCCGCAGACCGAGCCGGGGGAGGCGGTGACCATTTGCAGCGCACACGCGGCCGCCGGGCGGGAGTGGGACACCGTGGCGGTGGCGGCGGTGCAGGAGGGGATCTGGCCGAACCTGCGGCCGCGCGGCACCCTGCTGGGCGTCGAGGATCTGGTGGATCTCGTCGCGGGCGTGCGAGGTGCGGGGGAGAAGGTGAGCCGGGCCGCGCCGCTGCTGGCCGAGGAGCGGCGGCTGCTGCTGGTGGCGTGCAGCCGGGCGCGGCGGTCACTGCTGGTGACGGCCGTCGAATCCGTCACCGGCGACCAGGATCTGGTGCCGTCGCGATTCCTGGCCGAACTCGACGCGGACGCCGAGGATGGGCAGCCGGGGCGGATTCCGCCCGCGGTGGATCCCGGCCGGGCGCTGGCCGTGCACGCTCTCATCGCCGAATTGCGCAGTGCGGCCTGCGATCCCGATTCGACGGCCGAGCGGCGGGCGCGGGCGGCGCACGAGCTGGCGCGCCTGGCCGAGGCCGGGGTGCGCGGCGCGCATCCCGACGACTGGTACGGCACCGCCGAACTGTCCTCCACCGACCCGCTGTTCGACAGCGAGGACGGTACGATCAATCTCTCGCCGTCCACGGTGGAGCAGTTGAAGACCTGCCCGCTGCGCTGGGCCCTGGAACGGCACGGCGGCGGCGACGGGGAGAACCCGCACGCCCTCAAGGGAAATCTGGTTCACACGCTGGTGCAGGCCCTCGCCGGCCAGGTCAGCGAGGACCAGGTCAAACACGCGCTCGCCAAGGCGTGGAAGAAGGTCGATCCCAGCGCCCAGCACGGCGAGAACTGGCATTCCCGGGCGGAACTGCGCCGCACCGAGTCCATGGTCGACACCTTCCTGGCGTGGCTGCGCAATACCCGCGACGAGCTCACCGCCCTCGGCGTGGAGGTGCCGATCGACTGCGTCCTGCCCGCGCGGAAACCGGGCGAGCTGCCGGTGCGGATCAGCGGCCGCATGGACCGGCTGGAGCGAGACGCCTTGGGCCGCTTCGTCATCGTCGATGTGAAGACCGGCAAGACCCCCATCTCCAAACAGGCGGCCGAGGACCACGCCCAGCTGGCCACCTATCAGATCGCGGCCGCGGCGGGAGCCCTCGGCGAGGGCGAACCGGGCGGCGCGCGCCTGATCTACGTGGCCAAGCCCTCCGCCAAAGAGGGCGCCACCCAGCGCCTGCAGCAGGCCCTCGACGACCAGGGCGTCGACGACTGGCGCGGCGTCATCCACGACGCCGCCGCGGCCTCCAAGGGCCCCAGCTACCTGGCCATGCGCAATGACGGCTGCCGCCACTGCAAGGTGGCGGGCAGCTGCCCCGTGCAGGACACCGGGCGGCAGGTGACCGACGAGTGAATGCCGCATCGCCTGACGATTCCGCGGGGGGTGGCGGCCGGGCGGCGGGCGGCCGCGTGACCCCGCGCCAGCTCGCCGACGCACTGGGCCTGCCGCCGCCGACCGACGAACAGGCCGCGGTCATCGCCGCCCCCGCCGGTCCGACCCTGGTCGTCGCCGGCGCCGGTGCGGGCAAGACCGAGACCATGGCCGCCCGCGTGGTCTGGATGGTCGCCAATGGCCTGGTCGAACCCGATCAGGTGCTGGGCCTCACCTTCACGCGGAAAGCCGCCCAGCAGTTGACCACCCGCATCCGCACCCGCCTGGCCCGCCTGGCGGGCGCCCCGCTGCTGCGCGATATCGACCCCACCGGCCGTCTGCGCGGCCTGCTCACCGCCTCCGAACCCGAGATCAGCACCTACCACTCCTACGCGGGCCGCCTGCTGTCCGAATACGGCCTGCTGCTGCCGGTCGAACCCACCGCCACCCTGCTCACCGAAACCCAGCTCTGGCAGCTGGCCTACCGCGTCGTCTCCACCTGGGACGGCGATCTCGACACCGACCGCACCCCCGTCTCGGTCACCGAAGCCGTCCTCGCCCTCTCCGGCCAGCTCGCCGAACACCTCGTGGAACCCCGCCAATTGGCCACCGCCCACCTGGAATTGGAGCGCCTCATCACCACGCTCCCCGCCGGCCCGCGCCAGCGCGGCGGTCCGAAGAAGGCCCTCTTCGACATCATCGACACCCAGCACGAACGAGTGGCCCTGCTCCCCTTGGTGAACCGCCTCGCCGAGGAACTCCGCCGCCGCGGCGCGCTCGACTTCGGCGCCCAGATGTCGCTGGCCGCCCGCCTCGCCGCCCGCCACCCCGAGGTCAGCACGGCCGAACGCGCCCGCTTCCGCCTGGTCCTCCTCGACGAATACCAGGACACCGGCCACTCCCAGCGCATCCTGCTCTCCGCCCTCTTCGGCGCGGCCCGCCCCGCTGGTGATCGCGGTACCGGCGCTCCTTCGCGGCCCGCCACCGGTGGCGGCGCCGCCCCGCGGTCGGAGGGCGCGAACACGGGACACGGCGAGGCCGCCCCCACCGCGGCCAGGCGAACTCCCGCGGACATCGCAGGAGCCGCCACCGGTGACGCGGACGCCGACCCGCGGCCGAGTGGCGAGGTTATGGGGACCGCCGTCTCATCCGTGGCTCGGGCGGGCGAGGGCGCCGGGGACGATCCGGCGGCAGGGAGACGGCAGCCGTTGGCGGTGACGGCGGTGGGTGATCCGATGCAGTCCATCTACGGATGGCGCGGTGCGTCGGCGGCAAATCTGCCGCGGTTCGCGACCGACTTCCCCGCTGCCCCAGGCGTTCCCGCGCCGATTCTGCCCCTGCTCACGAGTTGGCGAAATCCGCCCGAGGCGCTGGATCTGGCGAATCTGGTGGCGGATCCGTTGCGGCATCGGGCCGCCGAAGACGGCGGGGTGACGGTGGACGCGCTGCGGCCCAGACCGGATGCCACCGCGGGTGTGGTGGCCTTGGCGTTGGCGGAAACCGTTGCGGTGGAGCGAGATTGGATCGCCGAGCGGATCGCCGCCGAATGGGAGGCGAAGGCGGACGCGGGGGAGTCGCCGCCGACGTCGGCGGTGCTGGTGCGGCGGAACGCGGATGCGGCGCCGCTGGCGGAAGCATTGCGGGAGCGCGGGTTGCCGGTGGAGATCGTCGGGCTGGGCGGGTTGCTGCATACGCCGGAGGTCGCCGATATCGTCGCGACGCTGCGGTTGATCGCGGATCCGTCGGCGGGCAGCGCGGCGGTGCGGATTCTGACCGGGGCGCGCTGGCGCATCGGGGTCGCGGATATTGCGGCCTTGTCGAAACGGGCTCGGGAGCTGTCGATTTCGCGGCCGGCGGGCAAGAATCCGGAGATCGCCGATGCGGCGGGATTGGACGAAGCGCTGCGGGAGGTCGCGCCCGAACCGTCGGAACGGGCGGGGCTGGGCGATGCCATCGCGGATCCGGGTGCGGCGGAACAGTATTCGCCGGCGGGCTATGCGCGAATCGTCGAGCTCGGCAGGGAGCTGTCGGCGCTGCGGGAACGCGCCGGGCAGTCGCTGCCGGAACTGGTCGCGGATGTGGAGCGCACCATCGGGGTCGGGGTGGAGACGCAGACCCGCCGCGCCATGGCCGCCGCGGGGCGCGAACACCTGGACGCCTTCGCCGACGTGGTGGCCGGGTACGCGGCCGACCACCGTTCGTCGCTGGCCGGCCTGCTCGATTTCCTCGCTGCCGCAGAGGAAGTCGAAGGCGGCTTGGAGCCGGGTGAGGTGGAGGTCGCGCACGACCGCGTCCAGGTGCTGACCGTGCACGCCGCCAAGGGCCTGGAATGGGAAGTGGTGGCGGTCCCGCACGTCGTGGACGGCACCTTCCCCTCGGGCACCGGCACGACCACCTGGATGGGCGCGCTCGCCGAACTGCCCACCCAGCTGCGCGGCGACCGGCAGCAGGACGACGCCGGCGACGGGGTCCCGGTGCTCGACCTGTCGGAGGTGTACGACCGCGCGGACCTCGAACACGTCCTCGACGAACACAAGAAGGCCCTGGCCCGGCGTCGTCTCGAAGAAGAGCGCCGGCTGTTCTATGTCGCGTTGACCCGGACCGAACGGGTGCTGTACGTCTCGGCGCACCATTGGGCGGAGACCGGGTCGAAACCCAAGGGCCCCTCGGACTTTCTGCTCGAGCTGAAGCAGGCGACGGAGGTCCCCGGTTCGGAGCTGTCGCGCGCGGTGCGCATCGATCGCTGGGACGACCCGCCGCCGCCGGACGAGGTGAACCCGTTCACCGACAATCCGCCGACGGCATACTGGCCGCGCGATCCGCTCGGCCCGCGCCGGGAAACCGTGGAGGAGGGCGCGGCCCTGGTCAAGGCGGCGCTGACGGCCCTGCGCGCCGCCGATCGGCCGCAACAGGCCGCCTTCGATTTCGGACCCGAATTCGACGATCCCGCAGCGGAATCCGCGGCGGACGACGCCGATCCGGAGGGCTGGTCCACCGACGTCGACGCCCTGATCGCCGAGCACCTCGCCGCCGAGCAGGCCGTCCGCGAGGTCGAACTGCCCGGCCAGCTCGCCGCCACATCCCTGGTCGACCTGCGCTCCGATCCGGCGAAACTCGCTGCGCGCCTGCGCCGCCCGCTGCCGTATCCGCCCAGCCCGTTCACCCGCCGCGGCACCGCCTTCCACGCCTGGGTGCAGCGCTGGTTCGGCGCCGGCCGCCTGCTCGGCTTCGAGGAACTGCCGGGTGCGGCCGACACCAGCGACACCGACGCCGAGCTCATGCGCCTGCAGGAGGCGTTCCTGTCCTCCCCGTGGGCCGACCGCAATCCGGTGGAGGTCGAGGTCTCCTTCGAAACCACCCTCGCGGGCACTGTGATTCGCGGCCGCATGGACGCCGTCTTCGCCGAACCCGGCGGCCGCTGGGTCATCGTGGACTGGAAGACCGGCGGCGAACCCAAACCGGCCGAAGAGGAATCGGTGGCCGTCCAGCTGGCCGTGTACCGGCTGGCCTGGGCCCGCCTGGAGGCCGCCCGCACCGGCCGCACCGAGGACGAACTGCTGGCCCGCACCGGCGCGGCCTTCCACTATGTCCGCACCGGCCGCACCATCGCCCCGGACCATCTCCCGGGTCCCGGCGAACTGGCCCAGCTCATTACGACCGCCGCACCGCAGAGCCCGCCCCCGCCCGAACCCGAGCCGGACGATATCGAGCCGCCACCGGATTTCGAGCCCCCGCCGGACCCGGATTTCCTGCCCCCCGATCCGATCGGCTGAGCGCGACGCGCCCCCGCCCAACTCCCTATGTCGCGCTCGGCCCGGTACGCTGCGGTCCTGTGCCGCAGGTAGACATCCCCGAAATGGCTGGTGATTCGCGTGTTCGGTGATTCCTCGCGCGGTCTGATGAGGCTCACCGAGCGTCCGGATTTCGCGCTCGTGGGCATTCTGCGGATTCCCGCGCACGAGGCCAGCCCGGGGCGGCTGCTGGCCCGGCGGGTGTTCCTGGCGGTGTTGCTACTGGCGATCGCCACCTTCGTGGTGTACTTCGGCCGCGACGGATATCGCGACAATTCCGGTAATGAGCTGTCGGTCCTGGACGCGGCCTACTACGCCACGGTCTCGCTGTCCACCACCGGGTACGGCGACATCACGCCGGTGTCCCCGGATGCCAGGCTGGTCAATATCGTTGTCATCACCCCGCTGCGGGTGCTCTTCCTCATCGTCCTGGTCGGCACCACCATCTCGGTGCTGACCGAACGGTCCCGGCAAGCTTTCAAGATTCAACGATGGAGGCGCACCGTGCGCAATCACACCGTGGTCGTCGGTTACGGCACCAAGGGCCGCACCGCCGTCGACGCCATGCTCGGCGATGGCGTGAAACCGGCCGACATCGTGGTGGTGGACACCGATCCGCAGGTGCTGGAGGCGGCGGCCAATGCCGGCCTGGTGACCGTGCACGGCTCGGCCACCCGCTCCGATGTGCTGCGGCTGGCGGGCGTGCAGCACGCGTCCTCCATCGTGGTGGCGGCCAATCGCGACGACACCGCCGTGCTGGTGACCCTCACCGCCCGCGAAATCAATCCCAAGGCAAAGATTTCCGCCGCCGTGCGCGAGGCCGAGAACACCCACCTGCTGCGCCAGTCCGGCGCCGATTCGGTGGTGGTGTCCTCCGAGACCGCCGGCCGCCTGCTCGGCATCGCCACCACCACCCCCAGCGTGGTGGAGATGGTGGAGGACCTGCTCACCCCCGAGGCCGGTTTCGCCATCGCCGAACGCGAGGTGGAGCCGGAGGAGATCGGCGGCTCCCCGCGCCACCTGCGCGATATCGTGCTCGGCGTGGTCCGCGACGGCACCCTGGTGCGCGTCGGCGAGGAGCCGGTCGACGCCCTCGAATCGGGTGACAAGCTGCTCTACATCCGCCGCGTCCACAACTGACCCCCGAACCCGGCCCGGCTAGTCTCGAACCCGTGTCAGGTTTTCAGCTGAATGCGGTTCCGGTCCTCTCGCGCACGACCCTCGATCGGGCGGAGCATCTTCGCAGCGATGAACATTCCCTGAAAGAGGGCTGGGGGCAGGCCAGACTGGTGCGAATGAACAAGCGCGGGCAGGTGCGCGTCGAGAACGGCACGGTCGTGCTGGACCTCGCCACCACCCTCGCCGCCGAACCGGCGCCGACGGCGGTCTTCCTCGGCGTGGACGGCGAAATCCACCTGTGGGCGGTGCGCGACAACGACATCGAGGGCGAACTGGCCGATCTGCGGGCCGTCGGCGCGACCCTGGAACTCGATGATTTCGGCACCGGTCTGCTGTCCACCGCCATCGCCCTGCTGAACTGGCACGACAAGGCCGGCTTCAGCGCCGCCGACGGCACCCCCACCGCGCTCAGCTCCGGCGGCTGGTCGCGCACCAGCGAATCCGGGCACGAGGAATTCCCGCGCATCGACCCGGCCGTCATCTGCCTCATCCACGACGGCGGCGACCGCGTGCTGCTGGCCCGCCAGCACACCTGGCCGGAGGGCCTGTTCTCGCTGCTGGCCGGTTTCGTGGAGGCGGGCGAATCGCTGGAACGCTGTGTGGAGCGCGAGATTCGGGAGGAGGTCGGCGTCGACGTCCGCGAGATCCGCTACCTCGGCAGCCAGCCCTGGCCGTTCCCGCGCTCGCTCATGCTGGGCTTCGCCGCGGTCGCGGATCCCGAGCAGCCGTTGACCTTTCACGACGGTGAGATCGCCGAGGCGCACTGGTTCACCAGGACCGAGGTGCGCGAGGCGCTCGCGGCCGGCGCGTGGGGCGTCAAGTCGGATGCCCGTCTGTTGCTGCCGGGCTCGATTTCCATTGCGCGCACCATCGTCGAATCCTGGGCTGCCGCAGATTGATCAATAATTTGGACAATTCGGGATCTCTCGAGCAAGATCATGCGTGGCTTCGTTTTCGGAAGCCTTTTCTTGATGGGGAGATTCTCGATGTCTGTATGGCGCAAGGCCGCCGTGGTCGTCGCTTCGGTTGCGGCCCTCACGTCCCTGGGTTCGGCGGCGGCGAATGCCGAGCGCGGGCCCGACGGCCGGCTCTACGGTGCGATCGCCGTGAGCACGTTGAACAATGACGACAGCTGGGGCGCGGCCTGGAACTACCCGAACCAGGGTGAGGCCAATGGCGGCGCGCTCGAGGAATGCGGGCACAGCTGCAAGGTCCTGGTGGAATTCAACGAAGGCTGCGGTTCGGTCGCGCAGAGCGAGGACGGCCTGCGCTTCTACGGCGGCTACGGCAGCTCCCGCGCCGCCGCCGAGCAGATGGCGCTGACCAGCCTGGCCGGTATCAAGCCGCAGCTGCCGTTCCCGTTCACCGGGTCCAGCCAGCCCGAGCGCGGCACCATCCTGGTGACCAAGTGCACCGACGGATACTGACCCGCTAACGCGATCCGGAAACGCACAAAGAAGCCGCATCCCATTGGGTGCGGCTTCTTTCGATTCGACGCGCGCGCATTCTCGGCTCAGCCGATGGCGGCGAGCGCTTCCTTCACCTGAACCAGGCTCGGATTGGTGGCGGTGGAACCGTCCCGGTACTTCACCGTCGGCACCACATGATTGCCGTTGTTGACGCTGCCCACGAATTCGGCGGCATCCGGATTCTCTTCGATATCGATCACCTCATAGGTGATCCCGGCCTCGTCCAGCTGCTTCTTCAGCCGCCGGCAATAGCCGCACCAGGTGGTCGAGTACATGGTCAGGTCCGTTGCAGTCACGGAGGGTGCAACGAGATCACCCGGGATCATGTTCCCTTGCCCGCCACCCAGGTCTCCCACAGCAGCGGCCAGAGGACCAGGACCGCGAGCGCGCAGACCACGGGGAGCGCGCTCAGCCGCGGACCGGACAGGCCGAGCAGCAGCGCGAGCACCGCACACGGCAGCGGCCAGGCCAGCGTCCAGCGCCACCCCGCGCCGCTGCGGGCGCCGCTCAGTCCCACGATCACGAAATACGCCGCCGCGCCGCCGCACAGCGTCCAGGCGATGCCGGTGGTCAGCCGGCCGGAAGCATGGTCGATGCTCATGCCCAGGCCCGCGGCCAGGGCGGCGATGGCGCCGGTGATCCCGCAATGGGTGAGCATGACGCGCCGCCACGGCTGATCGCCCGCCGCCACCGCATCGGTGACCAGCCGGGGAATGAATCCGTACATCAGGGTGAGCGCCCACAGCCCGGCGAGGATGACGAACGCGGCGAATCCGAGGCCGAGCACCGTCGCCGTCCAGGCCACCCCGCCTACCGCGCCCACCACGACGATGACGCCCTCGCCCAGCACGATGATCACGTACAGTCCCAGCCGTTCCCCGAGATGCGCCGGATCGGCGTGCAGCGCCTCGAGTTCGGGTATGCGGTCGACATCGATGTCGCGCGTGCGCCGCATGGACGCGACCCTGCGGTCGAACCCCTCGCGGGCGCGTTCCAGCACGCGGTCGCCGGTGACGGTGAACATGATCCACACATCCAGCGCCAGGCCCACCGCCCACAGCCAGAATTTCCCGGGCTCGCCCACCCACAGCGAGGCGATCCACGGCAGCACGCCCACGGTGAGCTGCACCGCCGGCCAGTCCACCACGATCTTGCCCCGGCCCCAGAGGTGCGACGCGCCGATCCGCACGATCACATAGACCGCCGCGAACGCGGTGGCATGCCGCGCCGGTATCCCGGCCGCGGCCGCCACCATGACCCCCAGCCCGAGCATGGCGGCCAGCATGAGCGGCACCCGGGTGCGGTCCCGGGCAATATTGCCGTACAGCGTGATACACGCCCAGACCATCCAGAACGCCAGGTAGAGGACCACATACAACCCGGCGTCGCCCAGCCCTGGCGAGCCGTGCAGCACATGGGTGAGCTGGCCGATCCCGGCCACCGCGACCAGATCGAAGAACAGCTCCATCCAGGTCGCGTGCCGATCGTGGGTCGCGGGTGCGTCATTGGCCACCACCGCACGCTAGCCCGGTCCGGGCGGCAGCTGTCGGAGGCGAGGCGAGCACCATGACGGGCGCGCCCGCCCGCAGCCCCCTGTTACCGCGCAGTGCCGGCGTCGGCCGGATCCCCGCGGTCGTATCGAGCGCGTGATCGCTGCGCCGACTCGGAGGAAGCTCGCGCTCGACGAATGCGCCGCCGAGTGGGTGGCCGCCGTCCGCGGGTCGTTCGAAACCTTCTTCCTCGGCGCGCACGGTGCGGAGGCTGTCGGGGGCGGCTGTCATGATGGTGCGCGTGACTGCCGCGCCGATTCAGCCGAAGCTCGCGCTCGATGAACTCGATGCCGAGCAGGCGGCGGCCGTGCGCGCTCCCCGTGGGCCGGTGTGTGTGCTGGCCGGGGCGGGAACGGGCAAGACCCGCACGATTACTCATCGGATCGCGCATCTGGTGTCGGCGGGGCATGTGAAGGCCGATCAGGTGCTGTCGGTGACGTTCACGGCGCGGGCGGCGGGGGAGTTGCGGGGTCGGCTGCGGGCGCTGGGGCTGGGCGGGGAGGCCGGGCAGGTGCAGGCGCGCACCTTTCACGCGGCGGCGCTGCGGCAGCTCAAATACTTCTGGCCGCAGGTGGTGGGGGATGTGCCGTGGCGGCTGCTCGACAGCAAGTTCCCCATCGTGGCGCAGGCCGCCGGGCGGGCGGGACTGTCCACCGACACCGAGACGCTGCGGGATCTGTCCAGCGAGATCGAGTGGGCGAAGGGCTCGCTCATCGCGCCGGAGGACTATGCGGCCACGGTGGCGCGGATTCAGCGCGACGCGCCGTACGAGGCGTCGAAGGTCGCGGCGGTCTACTCCGCCTACGAGAAGCTGAAGACCACCGCCGACGGGCTGCTGCTGGATTTCGACGACCTCCTTTTGCACACGGCCGCCGCGCTCGAGGACTACCCGTCGGTCGCCGAGGAGTTCCGCGGCCGCTACCGGTGTTTCGTGGTCGACGAGTATCAGGACGTCACCCCACTGCAGCAGCGCGTGCTCGACGCCTGGCTCGGTGATCGCGACGATCTGACCGTGGTCGGCGACGCCAACCAGACCATCTACTCCTTCACCGGGGCCAGCCCGGCCTTCCTGCTGGATTTCTCGCGCCGGTTCCCGGAGGCCACGGTGGTGCGGCTGGAACGCGACTACCGCTCCACTCCGCAGGTGGTATCGCTGGCCAACCGGGTGATCGGCGCGGCGCGCGGGCGGATCGCGGGCACGCGATTGCAGTTGATCGGCCAGCGCGCCGACGGCCCGGAACCGGTCTTCGCCGAATACGACGACGAACCCGCCGAGGCGGCCGCGATCGCCAAGGCCATCGCCAAGCTCCTGGGCAAGGGCGTGCCCGCCGCGGAGATCGCGGTGCTCTACCGCATCAATGCCCAGTCCGAAGCCTATGAGCAGGCGCTGACCGAGGCCGGCATCCCGTATCAGGTGCGCGGCGGCGAGGGCTTCTTCGCGCGCACCGAGGTGCGCCAGGCCGTGCAGGCCCTGCGGCAGGCCGCGGCCCGCGACGATCTGCCCGATGCGCGCGGCGCCGACCTGGTGACCCTGGTGCGCGCGGTGCTGGCCAAGCTCGGACTCACCAATGAGGAGCCCGCGGGCGTGCAGGCCCGGGAACGCTGGTCCTCGCTGGTCGCGCTGGTCCAGCTGACCGAGGAACTCACCGGCCACGACGCCGACCTCGAACTCACCGGCCTGCTGCGCGAGCTCGCCGCCCGCGCGGAGGCCCGGCACCCACCGACCGTGCAGGGCGTCACCCTGGCCTCGCTGCACGCGGCCAAGGGCCTGGAGTGGGATGCGGTCTTCCTGGTCGGTCTGGCCGACGGCACGCTGCCCATCCAGCATGTGCTCGGTCCGGACGGATCGGTCGCCGATGAGGCGTCCCTCGAGGAGGAGCGCCGACTCCTCTATGTCGGCGTCACCCGCGCCCGTGAGCACCTGCACCTGTCCTGGGCGCTGGCCCGCTCCGAGGGCGGCCGCAAGGTGCGGCGGCGGTCGCGCTTCCTCATCGGCCTGGTGCCCGATGATTCGCCGGCCTCGCGCATCGCCCAGCACACCACCGATCGGCGCGGCCCCAAACGGGTGCATCCGACCTGCCGGGTGTGCGGCCGCCCGCTGCTGAACACCCAGGCCACCATGCTCGGCCGTTGCTCGCGCTGCCCGGCCGATGTGGATCCGGAGCTGCTGAGCGCACTGCAGGAGTGGCGCCGGGAGAAGGCCGACGAGCTGAAGCTCCCGCACTTCGTGGTGTTCAGCGATACGACGCTCACCGCCATCGCGGAACAACGTCCCGCCGATGACCGGGCGCTGGTCGCGATTCCGGGCATCGGCGCCAAGAAGCTGCAGACCTACGGCGCGGACGTGCTCGCCATCGTTCGTTCTCGCATACGGAACCAATAGTGCGCAAGACCGCAAAACTGCTGGTCAAAAATAGGTTGTGCGCATCCGTATGACTCCCTAGGGTGGTTGGCATGCACCCGGGGAGGATTCCCGGCGCGCATTTGACCTAACGGCAACGAGTACAGGAGGGAGGCAGACAAATGTTGAGCATTACGAGCACCGCATCGACGCAGGCCATTCAGAGCACTGTGGCGATGCCGCGTGTGCTGTCCGACGTGTCCGCCTCCCGGGGCAACTCCTTTGCGCAGCAGGGGATTCGTCTGTCCAGCGGTGGCGATCTTGGTCTTCAGGTCTTTGCAAGCACGGTGTTTCAGATCTTTGCAAGCAAAGTGCAAGCGCCGATGAGCAACATCGTCATCAAGCAGGACAAGCCCATGGAGGCCTGGCATCCGGCAGCCGCCTATGGCGCTACCGGCCGCTTCGCGGTTGAAACCGGAACGAACCCGGTGGATCTGCTGGCAGCCCGCCTCCGTCACACCCACCTTGCGACCGTGAACAGGAGTCGACACCGAAGTCGACTCAGGTAGGGGACCACTCCCCGGACCAACTGGCCACGGATCGCCCGACAGCGAAACCGTGGCCATAGTTTTATCGGCCTCCGGCCACCGGCACCGGTTTCGCAGCACAGAAACGAACCGTTGCACGAGTAAAAGGAGACCGACGTGTCCACCACGGTTACCCGTGACCGCGTGACATGCCGCACCACCGTGGCCCCCACTACCCGCGTCCGCCGGGGAGTCACCATGACCCTGCCCTGCCGGGTCGGCAACCCGGACCTGTGGTTCGCCGAGAGCCCGGCTCAGCTGGAAGAGGCCAAGGCGCTGTGCGCCAGCTGCCCGATCCGGCAGGGCTGCCTGTCCGCCGCCATCGATCGCGGTGAGCCGTGGGGTGTTTGGGGCGGTGAGATCTTCGACCAGGGTGTCGTGATCGCCCGCAAGCGTCCCCGTGGCCGCCCGCGCAAGGTCGCGGTGGCATGAGAACCCCCGTAACGGGGGGATACGATTGGAAGTACGAACCAGAACAACCCGCTTGCCTGACGGCAAGCGGGTTGTTTTGCGTCCGGGGCCGAACCGAACAACCCGCCGAACGGGACGGCGGGTTGTTTTGCGTTATGGGGCAGTGGGTTTCAGCTGGCGGTGCGGTATTCCTTGTAGCCGGGCACCCAGTCCTGCATGAGCTTCATGAACGGCAGTTCGGCGTCGAGCTGGGCGCAGATGCCGATGGAGCCGCCGAGGACGCGGAAGATCATGACGTGCTCGGCCGGAAGTTGCAGGGCCCGAGCGGTTTTCATCATGTCCTGATTGGTGATGTCGGTGGCCTTGCCGGCCACGCGCTGCATCCACCGGCGGGTGAAGTGGAAGGTCTCGGTGCGGATCGGATCGGTGAAAGGGCGCAGGTAGTCCTCGATCTCCTTGTGGCTCACCGTCTTACCGGGAATCACCCAGCCGTTGTCGTACATGAGCTTGGTCAGCTCGTCGTAGCGCTCCTCGACGCCGAGGGCCACCATCTGACCGAGAATGGGCGGGAAGCCATTGGGCAGCGGGGCGCAGGCGCCGTAGTCGATGACGGCGAGGCGGCCGTCCTCGAGATACATGAAGTTGCCCGGATGCGGATCGGCGTGCAACAGCCCGGCAATGGCCGGTGAGCTGAAATGGAATTCGCCCATCAGTGCGGCCACGGTATTGCGTAGCTCGTAGGTGCCCTCCGGATCCTCCATACCGCGCTGGATGATCTTCGAGACCGGGGTGGCATTGTCCAGCCACTCGGTGACGATCACCTTGGGCGCGCTGGCAACGACTTTCGGCACCAGGAAGCGCGGATGCCCGTCGAAGGCCTTGGCGAACTGGCGCTGGTGCCCGCCCTCGATGCGATAGTCGAGTTCCTCCTCGGTGCGCTCGCTGATCTCGGCCAGGATCGGCTTGACGTCCGCGCCGGGAATCAGGGCGCCGATCATGCTCGCCATGCGATTGAGCGTCTTGAGATCGGCGCGCAGCGCCTCGTCCGCGCCCGGATACTGCACCTTCACCGCGACAACGCGGCCATCGGACCATTCGGCCTTGTGCACCTGGCCGATGCTGGCCGAGGCGGTGGGCTCGTCGTCGAAATGCCGGAATCGTTGCCGCCAGCCGGTTCCCAGCTGCTGGTCGAGCTGGCGGTGCACGGCGGCGGCCGGCATGGGCGGGGCCGCGGCCTGCAGTTTGGTCAGCGCCTCGCGGTAGTGCTCGCCGAACTCCTCGGGGACCGCCGCCTCCATGACCGACAGGGCCTGGCCGAACTTCATCGCGCCGCCCTTGAGCTCACCGAGGACCGCGAACAGTTGTTCCGCGGCCTTCTGATTGAGCTCCGCGTTGATTTCCTGTTTGTCGCCCCCGGCAAGTTTGCGGCCGAACCCGACGGCCGCCCGCCCTGCGATGCCGAGTGGAATCTTGGCCAACTTGGCATTGCGGGAGGAGCGCTTGCTCACAATCTCTGACACGTTCCCATCATGCCGATGTCCCAGACGGTCCGGTAGGGGATTCGGGTGTTCTACCGGGTCAGGAAGGTTAGTGGTATCGGTCACAATGGCCGCTTTCCGGCTATCTTCCGGCGCAATCGCAGCGTGGGTGCGGAAACCAGGGACGGTGGTCGAGATGGTGTGAATCCAAATTCAGCTCCAGGGTCGCGTTCAGGGTCGCCGGCGGGCGGGCGGGGTTGCCCTGGGCGATCCGCTCGATCTCGGTGAGCGCCAAGGCCGCAACGGCCGCGACGCCGGCGGGGGAGCAGTGGCCGACGCGGTCCAGCAGTTGCGCGCTCACACGCGGCCAGGCCGGATCGCGGTCGCAGCGGTGCAGATCGGCGCAGCGCAGGCAGCTGGTCGCGCCGGGCAGCACGAGCGGGCCGATGAGGCCGCGGCCGTCGCGCAGGCGCACGGGCAGGTGCGGGACCCGGCCGCGCACCAGCTCGGCCACGAACACCGGATCCGGCACCAGAGTGTCGGCGAGGAGCGTGAGGTCGGCCCGGGAACGGGTGGGGCGCAGGCCGATTCGGCGCAGTCCGGCGCCGAGGGCGTCCGCGAGCGGGCCGCGGCCGTGGATGCGGACGGTGTGCAGCCGAGCGCCCGGTCCGTCGCTCACCAGCAGGCCGGTGGCGGCCAGCTCGGCGAGGAGTCCGGCCGCGATCTCGGTGCCGAAACCCAGTTCCCGGGCGTGCCAGAGGATTTGCGGCCGGGTCCGGGAGCCGTCGAGCAGGCGCAGGAAGGCGGGGACGGGGCCGGGAGCGTGCACGATGAGCGCGTGCCCGGAACTCCAGCCGAGCTGGACCGTGCCATCGGGGCGCAGCAGCACCGGGATTCGCGGATCGAGCCGCGGGCCGCGCGTGGGCGCGAGGGTGGTCATCCTCGCAGTGTGCACGATCCCGGAGACGCGAAAACCCGCGAAAACACTCGACGATCAGCGCTTTCGCGGGTTGTCCACAAGTCAGCCGGAGGGCTTGCCCACGGTGTCAGGCGGAGGGCTTGCCCACGGTGTCAGGCGGAGGGCTTGCCCTCGTCGTCGCCCGGCTCCTCGGCCTGCTTCTTCTCCAGCCGCTCGCGCTCCTCGGTCTCGGCGAGCTGGGCCAGTGGATCGTCGAAGGAGCTCGCGCCGCCGCCGATCACCGAATCGATGAACCCGGCGGGCGAATCCAGATCGGAGGAATCGGGTAGCAGGTCCGGATGCGCCCACACCCCGTCGCGCTTCTCCGCCCCGGCGTCGGTGGTGAGCCGCCGCCACAGGGCCGCGGCCTCGCGCACCTTGCGCGGGCGCAGTTCCAGACCGACCAGGGTGGCGAAGGTCTGCTCGGCCGGCCCACCGGTGGCGCGGCGGCGGCGCAGCGTCTCGGCCAGCGCGCCCGCACCGGGCAGCCGGTCGCCGACCGCATCGGCCACCACGGTCTCCACCCAGCCCTCGATCAGGGCCAGCAGGGTTTCCAGGCGTTCCAGCGCCGCCTTCTGCTCCGGGGTGGTCTGCGGTTCGAAGGTGCCCTGGGAGAGCAGCTCTTCCAGCTTGGACGGATCGGCCAGCGACATCGGGTCCAGACCTTGGGCGGCCTGTTCGATGGCGGAGAAGTCCATCTTGATGCCGCGCGCGTAGTCCTCCACCGCGCCCAGCACCTGCGGCCGCAGCCACGGCACATGCGCGAACAGCCGCTGATGCGCGGCCTCGCGCGCGGCCAGGAAGACCATGATCTCGCTCTCCGGCTGCTCCAGCCCGTCGCTGAACTCGGAGACGGCCGCGGGCAGCAGCGCGGCGGTGCCGGCCGGGCCCAGCGGCAGACCGATATCGGTGGAGGTCAGCACCTCCTTGGCGAGCTGGCCCAGTGCCTGGCCCAGCTGCGAACCGAAGGCGAGCCCGCCCATCTGGCTCAGCATGCCCATCATCGGGGCCGCGAACTCCTTGGCCTCCTCGGGCAGGGTGGCGGTCCACATGCCCGAAACCTGTTGCGCCACCGGATCGCAGAGCCGCTTCCAGGTGGGCAGCGTCTCCTCGATCCAGTCATTGGCGGTCCAGGCCACCGTCTTGGTCGCTCCGGCGGGGAAGGTGGTGGCGGCGTCCAGCCAGAGTTCGGCCAGGTGCGCGGCATCGGTGACGGCGCGCTGCGCGCCCTGGCTCACCGGTGTGACGCTCGCGCCCAGCTGCTGGCGGGCCAGCCGCTTGGCGATGTCGTAATTGACCGGGCCGGAGGTGGCGCCCGGCTGGCTCATGCTGGTGAACATGGCACCCAGCTGGGTCAGCATCTGACCCAGCTGCGAGGGATCGAATCCGCCGCCGCCCGGACCGCCGAGTCCGAACGGGTTGTTCGCACCGGAACCGCTCGACTGATCGCCGGGCTTGCGCTCCGGATCGTCGTCGCGATTCGAGAATCCGAACGGAAAGTCACTCATGCCATCTACGGTACTGGAGCCGCGAACGCGTCGAACCGGCGAGCGGAGCGCGGCAATCACCCACATCACCAGTACCCTTGCTGCCGTGACTCGCCGCATATTCACCCTGCTCGCCGCGCTGATCCCGATTCTGGTGCTCGGCCTCGTGGGCAGTGTCGTCACCGTTCCGTTCGTGGCGCTCGGACCTGGGCCGACCTTCAATACGCTGGGCGAAGTCAATGGAAAACAGGTGGTCGAGGTGCGGGATGTGCCGGTCGATCCGACCACCGGCAATCTGAATATGACGACGGTCTCCGTTCGCGATCAGCTGAATATTTTCGAGGCATTGGGCCTGTGGCTGGATGGCGAGAACGGTCTTGTTCCGCGCGCCGAGGTGTATCCGCCCGGTGTATCGCGTGACGAGATCGACAAATCCAATCAGCAGGAGTTCAAGGATTCCGAGGACAATGCGGAATTGGCGGCGCTGCATTATCTGAAGATGCCCACGGTGGTGCGGCTGCGCGCGGTCACCGAGGACGGCCCCGCCAAGGACGTCCTGCGCCAGGGCGACGAACTGCTCACCGTCGACGGCAAGCCCGTCACCACCACCAAGGACGTGGTGACCGCGGTGTCCTCGGCCAAGCCCGGCGCGACGATCCCGGTGACCTTCCGCCGCGACGGCGCGGAACAGACCGCGGAGATCACCCTCGGCGCCCGCCCCGACGATGCCGAGAAGGGCTACCTCGGCATCACCCCCGGCGAATTCGCGGTCGGCCCCATCCAGGTCGACTTCAACCTCGCCGAAATCGGCGGCCCCTCCGCCGGTCTCATGTTCACCCTCGCCCTCATCGACAAACTCACCCCCGGCGAACTCAGCGGCGGCAAGTTCGTGGCCGGCACCGGCACCATCGACCCCGACGGCAAGGTCGGCCCCATCGGCGGCATCCAGTACAAGATGATCGCCGCCCGCGCGGCCGGCGCCGAAACCTTCCTCGTCCCGGCAGCCAACTGCAACGAAGCGACCGCCCGCACCCCCGACGGCCTGCGCCTGATCAAGGTCGAAAACCTCACCGGCGCAGTCGAAGCGCTCGACAACCTGAACGCCGGTCGGGACACCCCGAGCTGCGGTTAGAAGTCGTCGGGATCGTTTTCGAGGGTGTGCCGCAGCGCCTCGACCAGGTTCGGCGCGAGGTTCGGCGCCGTGCGCAGTTCCAGATCGCCCCAGGGATCTTCCTCGTCCGCGGAAGGCCGCACCTGCAGCAACGACAGTGACGTGCCGTCGCGCAGCACGCCGACGAACAGCCGGGCATCGCGGCGGCCCGGGTGGGTGACCGCGGCGCGGCGGGCGGCGCGGTCGGCGGCATCGCGATCGGCGAGCAAGGGCGCGATGGCATCGTCGAGCGTCTGCTCCGCGGCCGGCGGCAGCACCACGATCTGCTGCACCAGCACGCACCCCTCCACCGACGGCGGCCAGCTGGTGGTCGCCAGGAATTCGTCGAGCGCCCTGGCATCGGCCTCGCCGGCGATGTCCTCCGGGAACGGTTCCTGCGCAATGGGCGTCAGCGCGTCCCCCGCATCCACCTGATCCAGCAGCGACGGCTCCGCCGCCACCAGATCCGCGGTCGGGACCAGCGCGAACATCTGCGGCGGGCGATCCCAGCCCTCACCGTCGACATACTCCGCGACTTCGCGAATACAGCGATACAGGGCGGACGCGGCCCACTGCTCAGGGTTCACCGCCCAATCCTCGCACCGCCGCCGCGAGCAACCGATCGCGGGTGTTGGGCCCGACTCCGGGCGTTTTACGTAGAGTGGGGCGCGAACGGTCCATTGGGACCAACTCATCATCGGACTGCGGCGCGTCGGCGAACCCGGCTGCGCCGCCGGACCCTGGGAGAGTGGCATCGTGGGCATGCGCCCTGCGACAGGCTTACCTTCGCTGTCCCGCCGCAGCCGTGTGCTGTTGGTGACGGCCCTGGTGCTTGCGGCTCTATTACTCGTCGGGCCGCGTCTCACCGACGCCTATACGAACTGGTTGTGGTTCGGGGAAGTGGGATTCCGCGGCGTCTACCACACGGTGCTGCTGACGCGGATCCTATTGTTCCTCGTGGTCACGCTGGTGGTGGCGGCCATCATCTGGCTGGCCCTGCTGCTGGCCTACCGGTCCCGGCCGGTCTTCGTGCCGGTGTCCGGGCCGGGCGATCCGATCGCCCGGTACCGCACCACCGCCATGAGCCATCTGCGCCTGTTCGGGCTCGGCATCCCGCTGCTGATCGGCGTGCTGTCCGGGCTGGTGGCGCAGTCGAGCTGGGTCACCGTGCAGCTGTTCCTGCACGGCGGCTCGTTCGGAATGAAGGATCCGCAGTTCAATCTGGACGTCGGGTTCTACGCCTTCGATCTGCCGTTCTACCGCATGGTGCTGAACTGGCTGTTCGTGGCCGTGGTGATCGCGTTCTTCGCGAATCTGGTGACGCACTACGTCTTCGGCGGCGTGCGGCTGTCCGGTCGCGAGGGCACGCTGAGCACGGCGGCGCGGGTGCAGCTGGCGGTGCTGGCGGGAATGTTCGTGCTGCTCAAGGCGATCGCGTACTGGTTCGACCGGTATGCGCTGCTGTCGAGCACGCGCAAGGAGCCGACCTTCACCGGCGGTTCCTACACCGATATCAACGCGGTGCTGCCGGCCAAGCTGATCCTGCTGTCCATCGCGGTCATCTGCGCGCTGGCGTTCTTCGCCGGAGTCGTGCTGCGCGACTTGCGGATTCCCGCCATGGCGGCGGCGCTGCTGGTGCTGTCCTCGGTGCTCGTGGGCGCGGTGTGGCCGCTGCTGGTGGAGCAGTTCTCGGTGCGGCCCAACGCGGCCGACAAGGAGAGCGCCTACATCGAGCGCAATATCGAGGCCACCCGGGCGGCCTACGGGATCACCCCGGACAAGGTGGAGTACGTCGACTACAAGGGCGTGGCGCAGAAGGATCCGGTCAGCCTGCCCGCGGACCGCGCGACCATCGAGAACCTCCGCCTGCTGGATCCGAACCTGCTGCAGCCGACCTTCATTCAGCGCAACCTGCAGCTGCGCAATATCTACGGGTTCCCCGATCCGCTCGATATCGACCGCTACACCATCAACGGTGAGACGGGCGACTACATCGTGGCGGCGCGTGAACTGCAGCCGCAGAACCTGGCCGACAACCAGAAGGACTGGATCAACCAGCACACCGTCTACACCCACGGCAACGGGTTCGTCGCCTCCCCGGCGAACCGGGTGAACGTCGCGCCTCCGACGGACGCGTCCAAGGCGGCGCAGACCGATTCCGGCAGCGGCGGCTACGGTTATCCGGTCTTCGACGTGCCGGGGCCGAACGGAACCACGCTGAAGACGGTCAGCGATCTGGGCACCCCGGAGGCCGAGCAGGCCATCAAGGTCACCCAGCCGCGCATCTACTACGGCGAGCTGATCTCCAAGTCGGATGCCGACTACGCCATTGTCGGCGGCAACAACCAGGCGCCGCGCGAATACGACACCGACACCTCGCAGTACACCTACACCGGCGCGGGCGGCGTGCCGATCGGCAACTGGCTCAACCGGTTCGCGTTCGCGGCCAAGTACGCCGAGCGCAACATTCTGTTCTCCGGCGCCATCGGCGAGGATTCGAAGATCATCTTCAACCGCAATCCGCGCGACCGCGTCCAGAACGTGGCGCCGTGGCTGACCGCCGACGGCGACACCTACCCGGCCGTGGTGGACGGGCGCATCGTATGGATCGTGGACGCCTACACCACCCTCGACAACTTCCCGTACGCCCAGCACACCTCGCTGGACGGCGTCATCGAGGACAGCATCGACCAGACCACCGGCCGGCTGCTGCCGCGCAAGGAGGTCTCCTACATCCGCAACTCGGTGAAGGCCACCGTCGACGCCTACGACGGCACGGTCAAGCTGTACGAGGTGGACAAGAGCGATCCGGTGCTGCAGGCCTGGATGGGCGTGTTCCCGGGCGCGGTCACGCCGGAGAGCGAGATCAGCCCGGATCTGCGGGCGCACTTCCGCTATCCGGAGGATCTGTTCAAGGTGCAGCGCGAGATGCTGGCGAAGTACCACGTGGACGATCCGCGAGAGTTCTTCACCAACAACGCCTTCTGGTCGGTCTCCAACGACCCGACCCAGGAGGGCGCGGCCGCGGGCGCGCATCAGCCGCCGTACTACGTGCTGCTGGGCGATCCCAAGACCGGCAAGCCGTCGTTCAACCTGACCAGCGTCATGGTCGGTTACAAGCGGAACTTCCTGTCGGCCTACATCCAGGCCGCCTCGGATCCGGAGAACTACGGCAAGATCACGGTCTACAAGCTTCCGGTGGATTCGCAGACGCCGGGCCCCGGCCAGACACAGACGTCGATGACGACCTCCGATGAAGTGTCCCGTGACCGGAATCTGCTGACCGGCGGCAATGTCAACAAGATCAGGTACGGCAACCTGCTGACCCTCCCGGTCGGCGACGGCGGCATCCTCTATATCGAGCCCTGGTATCTGGAACGCAATACCGGCGGCACCAACGCCCCGTCCTACCCCCAGCTGGTGAAGGTTCTCGCCAGCTACCGCGACAAGGTCGGCTACGGCTCCACCGTCGAGGAAGCCCTCAACAAGGTCCTCCCCGGCAGCGGCAGCGCCGCCACCACCCAGCCCAACCAACAGGGCACCACCCCGCCGAACCAGGGCACGACCCCACCCGACCAGGGCGGCACTGTCACCCCGCCCACGGTCGGCAAGGACGCCGCGGTCAAACAGATCGACGACGCCCTCCGCGCGGTCACCGACGCCCAGAAGTCCGGTGACCTGGGTGCATTGGGCAAGGCGCTCGAACAGCTCCAAACAGCCGTCGACGCCTACGAGAAGGCAGGCGGCTAACCACCCGTCGCAAACCAAAAGGCGCTGCCGTCTCCATTGACGGCAGCGCCTTTTGCTTCTCCCGGTACGAGGAAGGAGTCTGTGGTTGGTCAGCGACCCCAGGACTCGATGAGCGCGGCGTTCTGCTCCAGCACCTGCTGGTACTGCGCCTGCACGCCGAACTGCTCGGCGTAATCGCCGGCCACCTGCTTGGCCTGCTCGATGAGCGCCTGCCGATCGTTGGGGACCGGGGCGGGAGCGACCGGAACGACTTCCGGCTCGGGCGCCGGGGCGGGCTCGGAAACGCCCGCGCGCAGATACTGGCCGCAGACCGGCCAGGCGCCGACACCCTGCGTGGCGAGCACATTCTCGGCCACGCGGATCTGCTCGTCCTTGCTCGCATTGTGCGCGTACCCGGTGCCGCCGTTGGCCACCCAGGTGCTGTGCGAGAACTGCAGGCCACCGTAGTAGCCATTGCCGGTATTGATGCCCCAGTTGCCGCCGCTCTCGCACTGGGCGACGCCGTCCCAGTCGTGCGTGGCGGCGGAAGCGGTCGCTGTGAAGCCGAACGGGACGGCAACAAGGGCGCCGGTGACGGCCGCGAGACCGAGGACGCGGGTGTTGATCTTCCGGTTCTGTTTCATATGGTGTCCCTCCCTGCGCCCACCGGCCCCGGCGCTGTGTGCCGCGCCGTGTCCCTGTCCCCAGGACTCGGGGTACCCGACCGCGGGACAGGGTTTCCGGTGTGCGGCGGTTCGGGTCGGAGCCCATCACAGGTTTGATCCGGGCCGCTCCTGACGATAACGAGCAAATCTCGGCAGATCACGTCTTGATAACTTCGGAATTGCATGAAGCGAATAACCGAAAAAACACCGTCGATGCAGGTTGGCTATGCTGCATTTCGAAATTCCGAATGGTCTGTTATACGCTCGTGATGTGACTCAACTCACTATGATTTTGTGAGGTGAGTCACGTTTTCAAGCCCTATGGACGGTCAACGCGCGCACGAGGGCCTCGATCCGGGCCTTGCGCAGCGCATGCCTCCCGAATCGGCCCCGCCCCGCTCGGCAAGATCGGATTAACATCCCCGAACATGCGCCTGACCTGCCGATTTGGAGCTTCTACGCAGCCGTGTGTAATGTTGTATTCACCGACGCGGGGTGGAGCAGCTCGGTAGCTCGCTGGGCTCATAACCCAGAGGTCGCAGGTTCAAATCCTGTCCCCGCTACTAGATGAACGGCCCCGGAATCACTGGTTCCGGGGCCGTTTTCATTGGATCAGCGACGGATTCGGCAGCCGGGCGACGCCGCGGCACACCTCACACGCGAGGGGTCGCCGGTTCGAACCCGGTACTCCGGCCGCGACCGCCGGGGTGTGACCGGTTGGTGGGGACGAGGTAGCGTGCGACGCTGTCGAGCTTCTCGCACGTCTCCTCGACCTCGCGGTTCGGATTCGATTGGCCGACGATCCCGGCGCCCGCCTGCAACCAGGTCGAGCCGTTCTCGCGGTAGACCCCGCGCAGCACCAGGGCGGCGTCCATCGTGCCGTCGTGCCCGACGGTGAGAACCGAACCGCCGTACAATCGGCGCGGACCGTCCTCGGAGTCTCGAATATATTGCCGGGCAGCTTCTTTCGGTACCCCCGTAGCTGTCACGGCGGGGAAGGTCACCGCGAACGCATCCCATGCGGTCCGGCCGGCCGCGAGCCGCCCCGAAATCCGTGAGCACAAGTGCTGCACCGATCCCCGTTCGCGAACCGTCATGAACTCCTCCACGGCAATGGAGCCGGGTTCACACGCCGCAGTGAGATCCTCGACGGTCATCCTGACCGAAATCGCGTGCTCATAGATCTCTTTGGGGTCCCGAAGCAGGCTCGCGCGCAATCGTTCGTTGTGTGCGTCGTCGGTGGTGAACGCACGCGTGCCGGCGAGCGTGTGGGTGGCGACGCGGCCGTCCGTGGCCACATTCAGCACGATCTCCGGGCTGAACCCGGTGGCCTCGATTCCGCCCAATCGCAAGAGAAACGATCTGGCAGGGGTATTGGCGCGCCGCCCGGTGAGATAGGTGCTGATCAGATCGATGTCGTCGCCGACAGTGATCCGCCGCGACAGGATGACCTTCTCCAAGTCGTGTCCCGCGATCGATTCGATCGCCCGTTCCACCCGGCCCCGGTACGCGGTCGTGCTCTGCTCACGGACCGGGATGGGCTGGGCCGGTGCACTCGTGATCGGCTGCCGGTCCAGCAGGATGGTCGCCGCCGCAGTGGCCGCGTCGCGGTCGGAGGATCTGATGGAGGCATATCCATCGGAGATCCGAACCTGGATGCGCGGGATCGTCAGATGCAGGACCGGGTGGTCCTCGGTCATGGTGCCGTGGGCGGCATCGGTCAGCTCGAAGGCGGCCCAGCCATACGCCTGCCAACCGGGAATGCCCACGCTGTCGAGCAACTGCTGCACGCGAAACAGGGGCGCGTCGTCCCATGCCAACTCGGTGCGCACCGGTCCCAGGAGTCGAATACCCCGGCGATCGGCGACGACTTCGGCCAGGCAACCCTGGGCGAAGGTCCACACCCGCCCGGATTCGTATGCGACAAATTCGTTGTCGGCGGCCGCGGAGGCCAGGCGCGCGACAGCGATCAGTGGGTCATCCAGCAGTGGGACCGTCAGCTCCTGAACGCACGTAGCGGATAGTGGATTCACCGTGATTCCCCTCGGGTCGGCGACGCGGCAGAACGCCAAGTCGAGATCCTATGGCGGGCAACGTATTGCTCCAAGGGAGTGTCGACCGTGGTGCGGTCCTCGTATGACACTGCAAGCAAAAGGTACTGTTGTGCAACGTATTTCACTGCAGGGGATGGCGCTGGAACGCTCGGGCGTCTCGCGGCGTTCTGGAGGTGGCGATGCGCTCGTCGGAGAACGCCGGTGGCGACGGCGCGGTCCTGACGACTGCGGATTTTCCGCAGTCACCCTCGGCCGCCGGGTTCGCGGCGGGCCGGAATCTGCTACTGAGCTTCCACGAAGCTCGCCCCTGCGTCCAAGTGCTGTTCGTGCTGCGCTTCCTCGGCGGCGGCATACTTTGCGGCGCGCCGCATCTGGATGCGCGGTTCCTGATCGGATGCCTGGCGTGGTTCTTCGCGATCATGTGCGCGTACCTCCTGAACGGATGCTCGGATCTCGTGGCGGACCGCATCAATGGATCGACTCGTCCGCTGGCCACGGGCCGCCTGCGGCGATCATCCGCGTTGCGGATCGCGGCGGCTCTCGCGCTGATGAGTGTCGGGCTGAGCGCACTGGTGTCGATCAACCTGCTGCTCCACGCGATCGGCGCGCTGGTGCTGGGCTGCGTGTACTCCTTCGGCCGGAACGCGCTCAAACGCGGACCGTTCGGCGTGACCGTGACCGTCGTCGTGATCGGTCTGCTGACGTTCGACGCCGGCAGGATTGCGTGCGAAGGCGGATTGACGGTCGAATTCGTGGCTTTCGCCGGCGGCCTGACGCTCTGGATGGTCGTCGGTGGCCTGGTCAAGGACCTCGATGAGCTACCAGGCGACCTCGCCGCCGGACGCCGCCCGTTCTTCGCATGTGTCGGGTACCTGAAAGGCTGTGTCACCGTAGGATTCATAGCCGCCGTACCGACGGGCGGCATGACCTACCTTTCGGTCACGACCGATCTTCCCGTCGATGCGGCGGCAGCCGCGTTGATCGTTGGTTCGATCGGGCTGTGGCATAGACTTTGGCGAGGATCGTGGTTGTATACGGCGCGGGGACGGAGGGGGCCGTACCGAATGTTCATGCATACGCAGTACGTGGCGTATCTGGGCTGTGCGGCTGAACTCGTCGCAGCTTGGAAAGACCCCAATTCCATAGTCTCCCTTGGTAACTGAATGTCCCGGGTAAGATAGCCGGGGGAGAAGGATGGATGGAGCCAGAAGAACATTCACGTCTGCGCGCCGCGATCAGCGCACACGCGGGACCAATTGTTGCAGACTATGTGCGACGGCTCGAAGAGATCGACAGTCCGCTCGTCCGTCCCGAGGTGATCGATGCAGTGGTGGCCCAGGCGCACTCGATTCTGTGGAGTCTCGCGGAGGACAGGTCGTCGGAGGCGGCTGAACTGAGTCGGGCGATCGGCAAGAGGAGAGCGGCCGACGGTGTGCGCCCGGCGGATTCGATGCGGGCGGCGGCATTGTTGTTCGAGGCTGCACTCCCCGTCGCCTACCGGGTCGTGACGGCGGCCGGCGCCCTCGATGAGTTCGTGGATGTCGTCACCGAACTGCACGATGCCATCTATGAACGGGTCGTGGTCGCGGCGGTGGCCTATATGGATATGCTGCTCGACCAGGTGCACGAGTCGCACCAGCTCGAGCGGCGCCGGATAGCACGTGAGCTCCACGACCAGGTCGCGCACACAATGGCGGTGGGACTCCAGCAGTTCGATCTGAGATCGATCGATCAGCGCCGGCGTGATGATGTCAGTGCTGAGCAACGATTGACAGCACTGCGGGAATCAATGGTCGAAGCCTTGAACATCGTTCGTGAACTCGCGGGAGATCTGCGCCGATCGCCGACCCGCGGCGGACTCGAGATCGCTTTGCACCGCTACGCAGAGATGGTTGCCGTCAAGGGCGTCGACATCCATCTCGACATCGAGGGTGACCTGGAGTCCATCTCGCTCGAGATCCGCGACGAATTGTATTTCGTTGTACGCGAGGCGATTCGCAATGCGGCGGTGCATTCTCGGTCGGCCCGGATTCTGGCCCGCATCTCCGTATCGGACGATGTCTTCGAGGCGGTGGTAGAGGATTTCGGTGAGGGTTTCGATCTCGAGAATCGGACCAACGGCGAGCGCGGATCGGGGGGTGGCTTGACGTCGATGCGGGAACGGATGGAAATTCTCGGAGGTACTTTGATGATCGTGAGTTCGCCCGGCTCCGGAGCACGGGTGACCGCTCATGTGCGTTTGTGATCCATGGTGGGAGGAACAGTGTGCCACGAGCGGCATCGGATCGTTATCGCCGATGATCACACCTTGTTTCGGCAAGGCGTGTGCCAGATCCTCTCGGCGGAGCCGGATTTCGAGATGGTCGGCGAAGGCTCGACGGGTACGGAGGCTGTGGAGCTCACCGCCGAGCATCAGCCGGAGGTGCTGCTCCTCGACGTGGAGATGCCCGGCGACGGTGCGGTGCCGACCATTCGGCGTGTGCACGGCGTTTCCCCGCAGACCCGTATCGTCGTGCTGTCGATGCATGCGAGCAAGGATCTGGTCAGCGAGCTGACCTCCGCGGGCGCGTCGGCGTACATCGCGAAAACCTCTGGGCGAGAGGAATTGTGCGCCAGCATTCGGTCGGTCGTGGCGGACGACCACCTGGTCATGTGGTACGTACCGAGGTCGGCGATGCCCTCACCCCACGAGGTGGAAGGGCCGACGTTGTCGCCGCGGGAGCTCGAGATTCTCAAACTGGTGGCCCGCGCTCTCCCGAATTCGCAGATCGCCGAGCAGTTGTACATCAGTGAATCCACCGTGAAGCGGCACCTGACCCGGACCTATCGGAAGATGAATGCCCGCTCGCGCCTGGATGCCGTGCACCGAGCCGCCGCGCTGGGGCTGATTTCACTGCCGTCCGGCCTCTGACCGGGCTGGGCGGACCTCCCGGTCGCGTGCGGTCGGTCATTCACTTGAATGCGAGTTTCTCCTTGTGCATGCTGGCTCATGGCTGCGGTGAGCTGCGCGTGATGAGGAGGCGAAACATTGATCGACGGGAATCGAATCGATTCGTTCGCAGAGAATTTCCGGAACGTGATGCGCCGACATTCCGCAGGCGTCACCATCATTACGACAATGTCTGCCGAGGGGCCGGTCGGATTCACCGCGAGTTCGTTCACCGCGGTATCGCTCCGGCCGCCGCTCATCTCGTTCAATATTGCCAATAATTCCTCGAGTATCGCGGCGATTCGTAAGGCCGGAAGGGTTGCGGTGCATGTGCTCGGAGCCCATCAGGAGACGCTGGCGCGCCGATTCTCCGGCGCCGCCGCCGACCGCTTCGCCGACCGCTCGAGCTGGCGGATCGCCGAGACCGGGGAGCCGGTACTCGAGGATTCGCCGATCGTGCTCCATGCCGATGTGGCACGGCTGATCCCCGTTGGCGACCATTTCATCGCGGTGGGGTTGGTACGCCGAGTGGTTGCCGACGCGGCTGAGGATTTCGATCCATTGACATACCACAACGGAAATTATCATCGTCCGCACCTGTTACCGGTGCGCAAATAGATCAGCGTGGAGGAGAGTTTTCGTATGATCGTCCTGGGTTACAACGGATTTACGCACAGTCGTGAGATCAGGATCTCTGACCACGGCACCGGCGATATCGACAGGTACAACGTCCTCGGCCACGATGCCGCGGCGGCGGTCATTATCGACGGTACGGTGGTCGCGGCGGTCGAGGAGGAGCGGCTCAACAGAGAGAAGAAGACCTCTCAATTCCCGACCAATGCCATCGACTGGTGCCTCGCCAAGAGCGGTATCGAGTTGAAGGATGTGGATTACTTCGCTTTCCCGTGGGCGGTGACCGATGAGGTGATCACGTCCATCGTGCTCGATATCTTCAATCTGTCACCGCATCCGACCATCGCTTTCGCGCTGACCGCCGAGATCGGCGAGCTGTACTCGAAACTGCTCGCGCCGGAATCGATTGCGCAGGATTTCCGGGAGCGGACCGGCTTCGACGTGCCGCCGGAGAAGCTGATCCTCGTGCCGCACCACGTGGCACATCTGATGTGCGGCTACCAGATTCGCGGCGGCGGGGACTCGGCCTTCTTCATCAGTGACGGCCGCGGCGAACGCGAATCCGCCATCGCGGGGCAGATCGTGGACGGTGAGATCACCCGCTTCGATCAAATGACGATGACCAGCTCGAACTCGGTCGGTTTGTTCTACAACAACATCACTCGCTACCTGGGCTTCCTGCCGAACAACGACGAGTACAAGGTGATGGGGCTGTCGGCGTACTGTCAGACCCCCACCGACCGCGCCATCATCGACCAGTTGATCTCACTACAGGACGATGGTCGCATCGAGTTCGCCGTCACCACGGACAACGCGCGCGGGGAGCACCCCTACCGGGCCTACTTCGATGCCATCTTCGGCGGTAACGACGCCATCCGTGAATCGTTCGAATACCGGGCTCGGGTCGCACGTGCCGCCCAGGATCTCACGGAGATCGCCACCGCGCACCAGGTCTCGGCCCTGGCGAAGCTGACCTCGCTCCCCAACCTGATCGTCGAGGGCGGTGTCGCGCTGAACTGTGTGAACAACACCAAGCTCCTCGAGAACAGCGGTTTCGACTCGGTGAATGTGAGCTACGGCGCCAGCGATACCGGGTTGGCGATCGGCGCGGCGGCACACGTCGGCCGGCAGCGCGGCAAGGTCACGCCCAAGGCCGCCGGAACCTACCTCGGTCCGGCCTACACCCATGACGAAATGGTCACCGCGACAAAGGCTTACGGTGACCGCATCAGCGTCACCGAACTCGCCGCCGCTGACGTGGCGACCAGGGTGGCGGAGCTACTCGCCGACAAGGTGGTCATCGGCTGGTTCCAGGGTGCGGCCGAGTACGGTCCCCGAGCACTCGGTGCACGGAGCATTCTGGCCAACCCGATGTTCGACGACATCAAGGACATCATCAATCTGCGCGTCAAGCACCGCGAGCCGTTCCGGCCGTTCGCGCCGATGGTGCTGGAGTCCTCGGCCGACAAGCTGTTCGAGATGGGCAAGCTGCCGAGCTCGCCGTACATGACCTTCGTCGTTCCGGTCCGGACGGAGTTCGTCGACAAGATTCCCGGAGCGTGCCATGTCGACGGCACCGCGCGGGTGCAGACGGTCTCCGATGAGCAGAACCCGTTGGTCGCGGAACTGCTGCGTGAGGTCGAAAAGAACACGGGCGTGGCCTGTTTGATCAACACGTCGTTCAATGTTGCCGGCGAGCCGATCGTCTGCTCACCCACCGACGCCATCGAGTGCTTCCTCGGTACCGAGATCGACTATCTGGTGCTCGGCCGATTGCTCCTTCGGAAGCGCGCGAGTTAGCTTCCCGCTGGGGCCGGCCGGTACCCCCGTAGCCACGGAGGTACCGGCCGGCCCGGTGTTCAGGACGACATCGGCACTCGCATGGCGGCTTCCATTCGATCGGCGATGGTGCCGACCGCCGACAGCGCGGCGAGCTCGCGCTGCAGCTCCCGGGCCCTGGTCCGGTAGGACGGTGTGCCGAGCACCTTCTCGACGGCCTTGCGAACGGCCTTCGGCTTGGGGGATCCGGTACGCAGATCGATACCGGTGCCCGACCAGGCCACCAGCGCGGCGGCATCCTGCTTCCCCTCGCTGTCGCCGCCGACGACCAACGGCACACCGTTCGTCAGCGCGAAATGGATGCCGCCGTATCCGCCGTTGGAGACCATGACGTCGACCTTCGGCATCAGGTGCGCGTACGGAATGAACTCCGCGACACGGGCATTCGCCGGAATCTCGGCGGTCAACGGCTTCCCGCCGGTGGTCGCGACGGTGATGACATCCAGGTCGGACAGCGCTCGCAGCGTCGGTAGCAGCAGGCGACCGGCATCGTTGTTGTCGATCGTGCCCTGTGTCACCAGTACCACCGGCTTTCCGGAATCCAGCTCTGCCCACCAGTGCGGTGGCTCGAAAGCCGCTGGGGCGGGCGGCAATACCGGACCTACGAAGCTGATGAGGCCGGGCCGCAGGTCGGTGCGCGGGAACTCGAAGGACTCGCAGGTCAATTGGAAGATACCGTCGGTATTGGTGGAGCCGTCCATGAAGTACCCGGGTAGTTCCGCGCCGCATGCCTCGCGCAGCCGCTCCGCGAAAACCCGTTGGCACGGAGCGAAGATCACCTTGCGGACGAGCGCATCGAGCAGGCGGTCACGGACTCGGCCGGCCATGCCCCGCATCGGCTGCAAGCCCAGTCCGATCGGCGGTGTGTCCTTGCTCGACACATAGATCGGCACCACGCCCAGGGTGAACACCGACGGGCGCTGCGATGTCGGTTGCAGCGCGAGCGGGAGGGCGCCGCAGAACGCCGAATCGACGAGCACCGCGTCGACCGTGCCCGGCGCCAGCATTGCTTGCAGCGCACGATATTGATGTGGCATCGGATCCGCGAACAGCGAGTTGATATCGAACCGTAGCTGCGCCAGGCCCTTCTTCCTCGTCCGCTCCGGAAATGCGCGGTCGAGATCACTCGCGTCGAAGTCGCATTCTTTCGGCATCGCCACGTGCTCCAGCCCCGCATTGACGACTTGTTCGGCGAATGCGTGACCGGTCAAGACTTGTACTCGATGGCCCCGGCGCGCGAGTTCGGTTCCGGCGGGCAGTAACGGAGCCAAATGCCCGATAATCGGAGAACTGGCGAGAATGAAATGTCCCATTCCCGGAAGGGTACGGAGGAGGGCTGCACGACGGCACCGGACAAATCCGATGGACGCGACCCTCTTTCCGGCCTCCACGGCGGGGCGCGAGGATGGGCGCCGACCGTACCCGTGATGATCCGTCCGCCGTGGCGGGCCTATCATTGGATCGGTGTTCTAATCCTTCTGGGGAGTGAGGTTAGTTGATGTCAACTGGTTCACGGCGCGCCTATCGCACCGGGCTGTCGAGAGAGCCGATCGTCGATGCCGCGGTGGCGCTGACGGTCGAGCGCGGCCTCGGCGGATGGGGCATGCGTGATGTCGCGGCTCGCCTCGACACGTCACTGTCGGTGATCTATCACCACGTCGGTGACCGGGGGAGTGTGTGTGCCGCCGTTGTCGATCGAGTCTGCGCCGATATGGATCTGACGATGGTTTCCCCGAATTGGCGACTGTCACTGCACAGAGTGCTGTCGTTGATGATCGACGGTTTCGCCCGCTATCCGGGTGTGGCAACCTGGCTGCTGCACAACGGCCCCCAGACCGAGGCGCTGATCCCGGTGCTCGACGCGGGGATGACCCTGATGCTCGACGCCGGCTGGGGTGAGGAGTCCGCGATCGCCTATTCGGTCGCGTTCAACACCTGCCTGGGCCTCATCGCGCTCGGCGACCAGCAGGTCGGGGCTGCCGATCCCGGACTCCAAGGCCTGGCCGCCCTGATCGCTTCGGACCCGACGACCGGCCCCGGAGCCAAGCGGATGCAGCAGATGGTCGAGCGGTTCACCGCCGAGCCGCCCGAGCGTGACAATGCCCGGCGCGACTACTGCCTGTACGCGCTCGACCGGGTACTCGACGGTCTGGAAGCGCGGCTCGATCAGATCGCGAGCGGGCGGGTCGCACCCGGGTAGGGTCCGCCCGGCCGGGCGCTTGCGGATTTTCCGCGGACGGCGGCGGCTCGTCGATCGTCGACCCCTTGGGCTGACCATGTGCGCGCCGTACGATCCGAAACAAAGTCATCCGCCCGGAAAAGGAACAGTCGAACAATGGTGATTCGCGCAATTGCTCCCTATCCGTTTCCCGAGGAGCAGCGACTGCCAGTGAATACCGTATCGTGGCAACTCGATCCCGGTCGGTGTGCATTGCTCATACACGATATGCAGCAATATTTCCTGGACCCCTTCGCGGATTCCAAATGGGAACTCATCGAGCGAATAACACTGCTCCGCAAGTATTGCGCCGACGCTGGAATTCCCGTCATCTTCACCGTGCAGCCGGGTCGTCAAGATCGGTCGGAGCGCGGCTTGTTGCTCGACTTCTGGGGCTCGGGTCCCGACACGCGCGTCGACATCCCCGCCGAGTTGACGCCCGGCGACGCGATCATCCTGACCAAACGCCGATACAGCGCCTTTCATGGGACGGCCCTGCTCGAGCTGCTCGCCGAACATGGGCGAGACCAGCTGCTCGTATGTGGCGTCTACGCCCACATCGGTTGTCTGGCAACAATTCTCGATGCCTTCATGAACGATATTCAGCCGTTCGCGGTTGCCGACGCCATGGGTGACTTCTCCTTGCGGCACCATATGGGCGCGCTCGAGCACATAGCCACCCGATGCGGCGCGGTGGTGAGCTCGGCCGCGGTGCGGCAAGCGCTGGCCGGTGCGCGGTCGTGAGGGCGGGTACCCCCTTCACGCCATGGCCGGCCGAATCGGTTCGTCGATACCGGGAGGCGGGACTGTGGGCCGGGACGACCTTCGGCCGCGTGCTCTCCGAGTCGGCGCAACGGCACGGTGAGCGCACAGCCGTGATCGACTCCGCGGGACAGTGGACCTACGGTCGCCTCGATACCGCGGCCCATCGGCTCGCCGCGGGCCTGTCCGGGCTCGGCATCGGATCCGGCGATCGGGTCGTGGTGCAACTGCCGAACATCGCCGAGTTCGTGATCGTCTGCTTCGCATTGTTCCGAATCGGCGCTGTTCCGGTGATGGCACAACCGATGCATCGCGACCACGAGATCCGGCATCTGTGCACGCACAGCGAAGCGGTCGCGCATATCATCGCCGACCGGCACCTCGGGTTCGATTTTCGGCAGCTGAGTACACGTGTCCGCGCCCGATGCCCGAGTGTGCGGCACACCATCGTGCACGGTGACGCCGGCGACCACCTGGCATTGGCGGACCTGTACCGCGACCCGATCCCGCTGCCGGACCCCGACCCGGGCGACATCGCACTGCTGCAGCTGTCCGGTGGAACCACTTCGGCGCCGAAGCTGATTCCGCGCACGCACGACGACTACGCCTACAGCGTGCGCGCGAGCCTCGAGGTGTGCCCGCTCGGTGCGGAGGACGTGTACCTCTCGGTGCTGCCGGTGGCGCACAACTTCCCGCTGAGCTCGCCGGGCGTGCTCGGTGCGCTGTACTCCGGTGCGACGGTGGTCCTTTCACCGACTGCCAGTGTGGATGATGCATTCGCCCTGATCGAAAGGCATCGGGTGACCGTCACCGCGGTCGTGCCGCCGATCGCGATGCTGTGGCTGGGCGCCGCGCCCGCGACCGGGTACGACCTGTCGAGCCTGCGGGTTCTCCAGGTCGGCGGAGCGCGCCTCAAACCGGCGGTCGCCGCACAGGTGCCGACCGTATTGGGCTGCGCCTTGCAGCAGGTGTTCGGGATGGCGGAGGGGTTGGTGAACTACACCCGTCTCGACGATCCGGCCGACATCGTCATCGAATCTCAGGGCAGGCCCATGTCCCCGATGGACGAGATACGCATCGTCGACGACGACGACGTGGACGTGCCCGAGGGTGAGCCGGGACATCTGCTGACCCAGGGGCCGTACACAATTCGTGGCTACTACCGGGCGCCGGAGCACAATGCCCGTGCGTTTACGGCCGAAGGGCTGTATCGCACAGGCGATATCGTCCGGCGACTCCCCTCGGGAAATCTGATCGTGGTCGACCGTGCCAAGGATGTGGTGAACCGCGGTGGCGAGAAGGTCTCGAGCGAAGAGGTCGAGGAGCAGCTGGCCGCACACCCTGATATCCGCGATGTGGCGATCGTCGGGGAACCTGATGACGTGCTCGGCGAGCGCGTGTTCGCGTTCATCGTGCCGAACGCCGCGCCACCGAAGGCCGGGGAGCTGAAGGCGTTCCTGCGCGATCGCGGCCTGGCCGCCTACAAGATCCCCGAACGATACGAATTCATCGACGCCCTGCCACTCACCGCGGTCGGGAAAGTGAGCAAGAAGGCTCTGCGGCAGCGTTTTTCCGCTGACTGACGAGGTCGGGCACTTCCGTTGCGGTCGCGGGCGGTTTGGGTAAGATCCAAATTGGAACAGTGATCTAACTGCCCGGAGGGAGACCATGAGTACGGCCGTTCTGGATACGTCCTCCGCCGTGGAGACACCGCCCGAAGAACCGGGCGGGCTCGGCGTTCTGCTCGCACCGGTGCGCGTTCGATTGGCCGTGGCGGCGGCTCTGCAATTCGTCGGGGCGCTGGCGAGCCTCGCTCCCTACGTCGCGATGGTCGAGATCGCGCGCGAATTCCTCACCGGCGATGCGGTCGATCGCGGCCGGGTCTGGACGTGGGTCGCGGTCGCCGCCGTCGGCTTCCTCATCCACACCGTTCTCGCGGCGGTGGCCTACACGATCAGCCATATCGCCGACGCCGATGTCGGGTTGCACATCCGGCGCAGCATGTCCGAGCGGCTCGGCCGGGTTCCGCTCGGATGGTTCACCGAGCGCAGTTCCGGCCAGGTGAAACGCGTGATGTCCGATGACGTCGGCTCGGTCCACCACGCGGTCGCGCATGTGGTCAACGATCTGGTGGCCGCCGTGGTCACGCCGATCGTCGCCCTGGCGTACCTGTTCTGGCTCGACTGGCGGCTTGCGCTGATCTGTCTTGCGCCCCTGCTCATCTGGTTCGGCCTGGTCGCCTACATGATGCGCGACGAGGATGCGCGGACCGCGCGCTGGAGCGCCGAGTTGGACAAGGTCAATGCCGCAGTCGTCGAGTTCGTGGACGGCATCGCCGTGGTCAAGGCGTTCGGCCAGGCCGGACGCGCACAGGATCGCTATCGCAGAGCCGGCGATGATCTCGCCCGCTTCCTCGCGGAGTGGGCCGGCCCGATGCGGAAGCTGGATGCCATCGCCTCCCTGATCATCTCGGCGCCGGTGCTGCTGCTCGTCGCGCTCGGGGGCGGCGTGCTGCTCGATGCCGATCCCGCCGAGATCATCGCGTTCGTCATGCTCGCGGTGGGTCTGGGCGCACCGGTCCTGGCCCTCGGATTCGGCGCCGCGGCGATGCAGGTCGCGTCGGACGCCGCCGGACGGGTCGCCAGGCTGCTCTCGACTCCGGAACTCCCGAGAACGGCGCGGCCGCGGACCCCCGGTGGCGCGCGTGTCGAGTTCGAGTCCGTGCACTTCTCCTACGACGGGCGCACACCGGTGATCAATGGTGTCGACCTGGTGCTCGAGCCCGGTACGGTCACCGCACTCGTCGGCCCCTCGGGGTCCGGCAAGTCGACGCTGGCGCGGCTGCTTCCCCGCTTCTGGGATGTCGGCGAGGGCGCTGTGCGTATCGGCGGTGTCGACGTACGGGAGATGTCCGAGCGCGATCTCTATCGCCACGTCGGATTCGTATTCCAGGAGACGTTGCTGCTGCGCACCAGCATTCGCGACAACATCGCACTCGGCCGGCCCGACGCCGGTTTCGCCGAGATCGAGGCGGCCGCGCGCGCGGCGCAGATTCACGACCGGATCACCGCGCTGCCCCGGGGGTACGACAGCGCGATCGGCGAGGACGCCCATCTGTCCGGCGGTGAGGCGCAACGAGTGTCGATCGCGCGGGCCATCCTCGCCGACACTCCCGTGCTGGTGCTCGACGAGGCGACAGCCTTCGCCGATCCGGAATCCGAAGCCGCAGTGCAGGATGCGCTGTCGCAATTGACAGCGGGCCGGACCCTGCTGGTGATCGCCCACCGCCTGCACACGATCCGTGCCGCCGACCGCATCGTGGTGCTCGGGCAGGGCCGGGTGATCGAAGCGGGACGACACGACGAATTGATCGCGGCCGGCGGCCGATATCGGCAAATGTGGGACGCGCAGTCGGTGAGCCGAGAGGAATCAGTATGATTCGCAAGCTGTTTCGCATCGTCGACCCCGGCGATCGGCCGCGGTTCGTACGGTGGATAGGTTTGATCGTCGCCTACTCGGCGCTGCAAGGCATCTGTGTTCTGCTGGTCGTGCCAGTGCTGCGCCCATTTTTCGACGGCGACCGCGACGCCGCGGTCCCGTGGCTGCTCGCGCTCGCGCTGGCGACCGCCGTGACCTGCGGGGTGTTCTACGCCCAGGCGATGCACGGCCAGCAGATCGCCGATGATCTATTACTGGGGATGCACCACCGGGTCGGTGACCACTTGACGCGCTTGCCGCTGAGCTGGTTCGGAACCGACCGCACAGGGCGTCTGACGCAGTCGATGTCGCAGGGGACGGCGAACATCATCGGCGTACCGGCCCACCTGATGCAGCCCGTCATCAGCGCGGCGGTCACGCCCGTGGTCGTGGCCTTCGGTGCGCTGCTGTTCGACTGGCGTCTGGCAGCGGCGCTGTTCGTCGCCGGATCGGTCCTGCTCGCTACGCACATCTGGGCGCAGAACGCCATCGCACGCAGTTTCGGTGCGATAGACCAGGCCGCGGTCGAGTCGGCGGGCCGGGTGGTCGAGTTCGCGCAGTGCCAGCCCGTGCTGCGGGCATTCGGTCGCACCGGCGCCGACAACCCGCTGCTCGACAAGGCGCTGCTGGGTCAACGGCGCGCGTACGACCAGCTGAACCGCGATGCGGTCTCCGCATTGCTGGCCTTCTCGGTCGTCGTGCAGGCCGCGTTCGTGGCGCTGATCGCCATCGGTGTCGCGCTCGCGCTGAGCGGTTCGCTCGATGCCGCCGAATTGATCGCGCTGCTCGTGCTCGTGGCCCGCTTCATCGGTCCGTTGATCGAGATCGTCGATCACGCGGCCGCGTTGCGGATGGCGTCGGAGGACATCGACCGGATCGACGAGGTGCTCGCCGTCGAACCGTTGCCCGAGGGGGCCGGGGGCGAGCCCGTCGATCCGGGCGGCGTCAGCTTCCGGAACGTGGCCTTCGGCTACGACGACCACCCTGTCCTGCACGATGTCACCTTCGACGCGCGACCCGGAACGCTGACCGCGATCGTCGGCCGGTCGGGTTCCGGCAAATCGACCCTGTTGCGGTTGGCCGCGCGCTTCTGGGATGTCGATGCCGGCACCGTCCATGTCGGCGGCGCCAACGTGCGTGAACTGAACACCGAGGCGTTGATGGGCCAGCTGGCCATGGTGTTCCAGGACGTGTACCTGTTCGACGACACCATCGAGGCCAATATTCGGCTCGGGCGCCCCGACGCCACCGTCGAGGAGATCCGCGACGCGGCGCGGCTGGCGCGCGTGGACGAGATCGTCGATCGGTTGCCCGACGGCTGGAACACCCGCGTCGGCGAAGGCGGGGTCAGCCTGTCCGGCGGTGAGCGACAACGGGTTTCGATCGCACGGGCACTGGTGAAACAGGCTCCGATCGTGCTGCTCGACGAAGCGACGGCGGCCCTGGACCCGGACAACGAAGCGGCGGTCGCCGCCGCCATGCGGGTGCTCGCCACGGATCGGACGCTGCTCGTGGTCGCACATCGACTGCACACCGTCGCCGCGGCCGACCAGATCCTGGTGCTGGACGAGGGCCGGATCGTGCAGACCGGGACGCACGACGAACTCATCGCGGTGCAGGGGCGCTACCAGGACTTCTGGCGGGAACGAGAAAGAGCGAAGGGTTGGCGGCTGACCGTATGAAGAATAACTATGGCCTGCTCACGGCCCTGTATGTCAGTCAATATCTGGGATTCTCGTTCTTCGGCGTGGCGCTGATCGCCATCCTGCGTGACCGCGGCGCCTCGCTGGAGGAGATCGCGGCGGTCGAGACCGTCGCGCTGATCTGGGTTCTCAAGCCGCTCTGGGCGCCGCTGGTCGATCGGTTCGGCTCGTATCGCGGCTGGCTGCTGGTGCTGCAACCGGCACTGGCCGCCGCACTGCTGCTGGCCACCCCGCTCGATCCCGTCGACGACCTCGGGTTGTTGATGCTGATCGTGGGTGTCGTCGCGCTGCTGTCCGCCACACAGGACATCGCGACGGACGCGATCGCCGTGCGGATACTCGCGGCCGGTCAGCGCGGATTCGGCAACGGATTGCAGACAGCGGGCGGCTATCTCGGCGGAGTCCTCGGCGGCGGACTGACGCTCGTCGTCTACGACCGGCTCGGTTGGGCGGCAGCGATTGTCACACTCGCGATCGCCACGGTGCTGCCGATGCCGCAGATCGCCGGGTTCACCGAACCGCCGGTCGGGCCGGCGATCCGCCGGGTGCGCCTGCGTTCGGTGTTCCGCCGCCCCGGGATGTCCCGGTGGATGTTGATCATCCTGCCGCCCTGCATCGCCGGGCTCTACGGTGGCTACGCGCTCCTGTCACCGATGCTCGTGGACAGGGGGTGGTCTCTGACCTCGGTCGGCGTGACCACCAACGCGCTCGGCGGACTCGTCGGCATCGTCGCCGGTATCGCGGCGGGGATGCTGATCTCCCGGTACCCACGGCGATCGATGCTGGTCTGGACGCAGTGTGCGCAGGTGCCGGTACTGGCGCTGCTCGCTCTCGCAGGGCTGTCGTCGTCCTCGACGATTGTCCTGGTCGCGGCCATGGCGGTGCAGGCCGCCATGGCCGCGACGATGACGATGGTCTTCACGATCACCATGGATATGTGCGGTGAGAACAGCGCGGGCACCGACTTCACGGTAGTCACCAGCTTCGTGCTGTTCGTCGGCATCGTCGGTGGGATCATCGCGACCGCGCTCGCCGAACCGCTGGGGTATGCCGCGACGCTGGCGGGTGCGGCACTGGTCGCCTTGCTCGGAGTTGTTGTCGCCGCGCGCTGGTATCGGGACGGCGATTCTGCCATAGCACCCGGGCCTGCCACCATTGAAATGTTTAGCAAATAATTGGCATATGCAACGGACTGGTGTCTGGCTCTTTTGGAATAAAGGTGATGGCGAACGCTGCAGAGCTTCTCAAAATTCCCGCCAATTGATTTGGCGAAGCATGCTAAGAAACTCTGCCCTCCTGTGTGGAATTTATTCCCATGATTCGAATCTAAATTGTAGTGCCTTGCTATATTGACGACTCGCCGTGTGTCTGCAATATGACTTCCGGCTATCGCCCGAGTGGCGCGGGATGGATCTACGGTCTTTAGCGACCAGTTTCCGGACTTGCGGCTGCGCGGGTATCCGGCGCGATGCCGCGATACTCTCTAATGAGGTGTCCACTTCGAATTCGAATTCTCGTATGTGCTGGTAACAGGCTGTTTTTCTGTGTGCTCATCTTCCATGGCCGGCGCGGTGACTGAATTGATCACCGCGCCGGCCTTGCTGGCATGCCTCCGTTTTCTGTGAATCGATCGGCCTTGTATCAGCCTTCTGATATCGGCGAATGCTGTTTCCTATCGTTTGGGCCGAAAGTAGTAACGGAGGCTCACCTATCCGCTTGCCCGAGTGGCCTTATAGGTGCAGTCCGTTGTTTTCCTATTGCCGTACAGATCGTCGATTGATCATGCTGACTCGGGGTTCAACGCAGGAAAAGAGGCGAGATGTTTTCGATCGCAGAAGATACTTCGGCAGGCTTTCTCAACAGCGGCGATAGGGCTGAAGTAAAGATCTGTGAGTTAATTCTTGGCGATTCGCCCCGGAAGGCCGAGAACGTCGCACACATCCAATCTCTCGCATCGGTGAAGGCCGAGCTGCCGCCGATCGTCGTGCACCGCGCGTCCATGCGGGTGGTCGATGGCGGACATCGACTGCGGGCGGCGCAGCTCCGCGGTGACGAGACCATCGATGTCCTGTTCTTCGACGGCGACGAGCGCGATGCCTTCGTGCTCGCGGTCAAGCTGAACAGCGCACACGGTCTGCCGCTCACGCTGGCCGACCGCAAGGCCGCGGCGGTGCGCATCATCGAGGACCGCCCGGAGTGGTCCGATCGCGCGATCGCCGGCATCGCCGGAATCTCGGACAAGACCGTCGCCTCGCTGCGGGGCGAAGCAGGCGATATCGTGCCGTCGGAGCGACTGGGCCGTGACGGTCGCTACCACCCGCGCAACCGAGTCGACGGCCGGATTCGCGCGAGCGAGCTCTTCGCCGAGAACCCGCACGCGTCGGCGCGCGAGGTCGCCCGGGCCGCCGGAATCTCGGCGACCACCGCCAAGGATGTCCGGGCACGGATCCGCCGCGGCGAGAGCCCGGTTCCGCAGCAGTACCGCACCGAGGCCGGGGCCGACGCCGTCGTCGCTCCGCTCCCGGTGACACCGGCCATCGATCGCCGTTCCGTGGTGCGCAGGCTCCGCTCGGATCCATCGATGCGGTTCTCCGAATCCGGTCGCACACTGCTGCGCTGGCTGGAAGCGCTGAGCGCTGACGGCGACGAATGGGACGCCGTCGCAAGCAATGTCCCGCAGCACTGTACCCGCGCCATCGTCGATCTCGCCCGCCTGTGCGCGGCGGACTGGCAGCGGTTCGCGGACACGCTCGACAGTCGCAGCAGCGAATACGCCTGTTGACGGTCTGGCAACGATGGATTTGGTGGGAGAGGCAATGGTTTTCAACGGGCCCGTACCCCGGGTCGCGGACGACGCGACGGTCACTTCGCAGATTCCGGAGAGTCGGCACGACATCGTGCTGCTCGTCGCGCATCTGCTCGGCGAGGAGCCGGAGGACATCGATCCAGCGGCGAACCTGATCGAGGCCGGCATCGACTCGATCAGGGTCATGCAGGTGGTCGATTCGTGGAGCCGCCGGGGTCTCGGCGTGAAGTTCGCGGAACTGTTCGAACGACCGACGGTCGCCGATTGGTGGGAGTTGGTGGCCGCGCGCACACCGGAGCGTCCGGCCGATGTCGTCGCGGTCGTCGTCGATGAATTCGCCCCGTTCGAGCTGAGCCCGATTCAGCACGCCTACCGGGTGGGGCGCGGCGACGACCAGCCGCTGGGCGGCATCGGCTGCCATGTCTATCTCGAAATCGACGGCGACGGTATCGATCCCGCTCGGCTCGACACCGCGATCGATGCTGTCGTCGCACGGCACGGGATGCTCCGGGTCCGGATCCTGGATGATGGGACACAGCAGATCTCGCCGCAGTCGGACCGGCCGGGGCTTCGAGTGCACGATCTGCGTGATCGCGGCGATGGCGCGCAGGTGCTGAGCCGCCTGCGGGACACGTTGTCGCACCGCCGGCTCGATGTCGAGCGCGGCGAGGTGTTCGACGTGCAGCTGTCGCTGCTGCCGAACGCCGGGACGAGACTGCACATCGAACTCGATCTGCTCGTCGCGGACGTGTTGAGCTTCAACATCTTCCTCGACGACCTCGCCGCGGCCTATCGCGGCGGACCGGAAGCACTGCGGCCCCTGGCGTACTCGTTTCCGCGCTACCGCGCCGAGCTCGCCGCGCAGCGTGCCGGAACCGTCGAACGCGATCGGGCGTACTGGACCTCCCGGTTGGCGGAACTGCCCGCCGCACCGCCGCTGCCGCTCGCCGTCGAACCCGAACGAATCGTGTCCCCCCGCTTCCGGCGCATCGCGCGCTGGCTCGATCCCTTCGCCTACCGGCTGCTGACCGCCCGGTCCCGCGAACACGGCGTCACCGTCGCCATGACGCTCGCGACCGCGTTCGCCGAGGTGCTCGGGCGCTGGAGCGGCACTTCGCGGATGCTGCTCAATGTTCCGATCTTCGACCGGAAAGCGTTGCACCCGGACATCTCCGAGGTGGTCGCCGACTTCACGAACCTGATCCTGCTCGATGTCGATCTCGGCGCCGAAGGCTTCCTCGAGCGAGTCCGCCGCACCCAGCGGCGGTTCCAGTCCGACATCTCCCATAGCGCGTACTCCGGATTGGACGTGCTGCGCGACCTGGCGCGCCACGACGGCGGGCATGCCGGCGCACCGGTGGTCTTCGCCAGCAATCTCAATAGCGGGGACCTGCTCGGCGACGACTTCCGGGAATCCTTCGGCGAGCTGGGGTTCATGGTGTCGCAGACGCCGCAGGTGTGGCTGGACCACCAGCTGATGGAGATGCACGACGGGCTGTACCTGAACTGGGACTACGTGCCCGAGTTGTTTCCCGAGGGCGTCATCGAGAGTATGTTCGACGCCTACTGCGGTGTGCTGGACTGGCTCTCGCACGCCGACTGGTCCGCCGCGGTGCCGATCGAATTGCCGTCGTCGCAGCAGGTGGTGCGCGAGGTGGTCGGCACGACCGAGGGTCTCGAGCCCGGACGCCTCTTGCACGAGGCCTTCTTTCAGCGCGCGGCCCGGGAGCCGGAACGCCCGGCGCTGCTGTGGGGCGACGAGGGGCAGTGTTCCTACGGCGCGCTGGCGGACCGGGCATTGCGGATCGCCGGTGGGCTGATCGCCTTCGGTGTGCGCCGCGGCGACCTCGTCGGCGTGACGTTGCCGAAGGGGCCCGATCAGATCGCGGCGATCCTGGGCGTGCTCGCCGCGGGCGCGGCCTACGTGCCCGTCGGCATCGACCAACCTGCGGCGCGGCGCGATCGGATCTTCGCCGCGGCCGACGTCCGATACGTGCTGACAGACGATGCCGACCGGGACTGGCCGTCCGACATCGGCGTCTGCCCCGTGGCGGAGATCGACGGTCCCGCGTTGCCGGGGCCGGTGGGGGTCGGCGTCGGCGGCACCGCGTATGTGATCTTCACGTCGGGGTCGACAGGGCAGCCCAAGGGCGTCGAGGTCTCGCACCGAGCCGCGGTGAACACCGTGGAGGACATCAACGAACGGTTCGGCGTCAGCGCCCAGGATCGAGTATTGGCCGTGTCCGCGGCGGATTTCGACCTGTCGGTTTACGACATGTTCGGACTGCTCGGCGTCGGCGGTGCGCTGGTGCTGGTCGACGAAGCGGATCGGCGCGAAGCGCAGCGCTGGGTGCAGCTCTGCCGGCGCCACGGCGTCACCGTGTGGAACAGCGTGCCGGCGTTGTTCGACATGTACTTGACGGCGGCCCACGCCGTTGCCGGGCAGGACGTGATCCGGGTGGTGCTGCTCTCCGGTGACTGGATCGGTCTCGATCTGCCGGGGCGGTACCACGACCGGTGCCCGAACGGCCGATTCATCGCCCTGGGTGGGGCGACCGAGGCCGCGATCTGGTCCAACGCCTTCGAAGTTGACTGGGTTGAACCCGAATGGCGTTCTGTTCCATACGGTTTCGCGCTGCGCAACCAGTGCTACCGGGTGGTCGACGCCGACGGACGGGACTGCCCCGACTGGGCGGCCGGTGAACTGTGGATCGGCGGAATCGGGCTCGCCGAGGGCTACCTCGGCGACACCGCCAAAACCGCCGAGAGATTCGTGTGGTGGCAGGGACGACGCTGGTATCGCACAGGCGATATGGGGCGCTTCTGGCCGAACGGCACACTCGAATTCCTCGGTCGATTGGACCACCAGGTCAAGGTGCGCGGTCATCGAATCGAGCTGGGCGAGATCGAATCCGCACTGGAGACCCATCCCGGCGTGGAACGTGCGGTGGTGACCACCGTCGACCTCGGCGCGCACCGCAGGATCGCCGCCGCCGTCACTCTTGCCGGCGTCACCGAGCCCGCCGATGCGGACCTGGAACAGTGGCTGCGCGAGCGGCTGCCCGGGCACATGATCCCGGAGCAGTTCGTCACCGTTGCCGCCCTGCCCTTGACCGGCAACGGCAAGGTCGACCGGGCCGCGGTGGCCACCGTTCTGGCCCGGGCCCAGATCACCGGCGGACCGGCGGACGCGCCGCCGCGAGGGCGGATGGAGGAGCTCGTCGCCGAACTGTGGCTGGAGCTGCTGCCGATCGAACAGACGAGTCGGACGGACAACTTCTTCCGCTGCGGCGGGGACAGTCTCATCGGCACCCGGCTCGTCGCGCGACTGAGCGCCCTCGGCATCACCGGTGCCGAGTTGCGCGGATTGTTCGCGAACCCGACCGTGGCCGGCTTCGCGGCTACCCTGGCCGTCGGGGACACCGCGGCGGCCGCGTACGAGCCGGATCCGGACGCCCGATTCGAGCCTTTCCCGGTCACCGACGTACAACGCGCCTACCTCATCGGTCGCCGGCCCGAATTCACCCTCGGCGGCATCGGCACCCACTTCTACACCGAATTCGACGGCGAGGACATCGATCTCGATCGGCTGGAACACGCGTGGAACACGCTGATCGAGCGGCACGACATGCTGCGGACGGTGTTCGACGGCAACGAGCGGCAATGGGTGCGGCCCGAGGTCGAGAGGTTCGTCATCCCGGTCGCAGACGCATCCGCGGACGAGGCCGACGCGGTGCTCGCGGCGCTGCGGGAGGATATGGCGCACCACACCTTCGAACCCGGCCGATGGCCGCTGTTCGATGTGCGCGCCGTCCGCTACGGATCCCGGGTCCGGATCGGCGTCAACCTGGACAACCTGATCGTCGACGCGCTCAGCATCTTCATCCTGCTCGCGGAACTGGAACTGCTGTACCAGGATCCCGCGGCGCGACTACGTCCGGTCGGCATCACCTTTCGCGACTACGAACTCAACACCCGGCCGACCCCGGACGCCGTCACCGCCGCCCGCGAGTACTGGCTGGAGCTCATCGACCGGCTGCCGCCACCGCCGGACCTGCCGCTGGCCACCGATCCCGCGCAGATCCGGGAACCACGCTTCGCGCGCCGGGACACCTCTATCGACAGGGCGAGCTGGACGCGGATCACCGAGCGCGCACGCGAGCACGAGATCACGCCGTCGGCCCTGTTGCTGGCCTGCTATGCGGAGGTGCTCGGAGCGTGGAGCACCCGGCAGGACATGACATTGACGCTGACCACCTTTCAGCGCAATCCCATCCATCCCGATGTGGACAACATCCTCGGCGAGTTCACCTCGCTCCTGCTGGTCGCCTACGACCCGGACTCGGACGCGGGATTGGCCGCGCGGGCCCGCGGTCTGCAGGAACAGATGTGGCGGGGCCTCGACCACCAGGCGGTGTCCGCGACATGGGCGCTGCGTGAGATGGCGCGGCGGGCCGGAGCCGCCGAGATGAGCATGCCCGTCGTATTCACCAGTGCGCTGGGCGTTCTGGATGGACTGGATACCAGCGCCGCGTCGGCCTACGCCGAAACCTCCTGGGAGATCTCGCACACGCCACAGGTTTCGCTGGACCTTCAGGTCCGGGAGTACGCGGACGGGGTCGCGGTGAGCTGGGACTTCGTCGAAGGACTCTTCGCGGCCGGGGTGATCGACCAGATGTTCACAGCCTATCGCGCCGCGCTCGATTGGCTGGCCGACGGTGATTGGTCGGCCGTCATGCCGGTGGCGCTGCCACAGCGGGACTCGCTGCCGGCGTGGCGTGAGGAGAGCGGTCGCCTGCTGCACGATGGATTCTTCGACTGGGCCGACCGTGATCCGGATCGGGTGGCGCTGATTCTCGCCGACGGCGGTCAGCTGTCCTACGCGAGTCTGGCGCGGCGAACCCTGGCGGTGGCCGGCGGTCTGGTGGCCCGCGGGGTGCGCCCGGGCGATCTGGTCGGGGTGACCCTTCCGAAGGGGCCGGATCAGGTGGCCGCGATCTTGGGTGTGCTCGCGGCGGGCGCGGTCTATGTACCGGTCGGCGTGGATCAGCCGTCGAAACGGCGTGACCGGATGTACGCATCGGTCGGGGTCCGGTACGTGGTGACCGATGAGCCCGGCGCCGGATGGTCACCCGATATTCGGATCGTCTCGCCGACGGCTCCGGGCGGAGCGGCGTTGCCGGGTCCGGTGCGGGTAGCCGTCACCGCGTCGGCGTACGTGATATTCACCTCGGGCTCGACGGGCCGGCCCAAGGGCGTCGAAGTGCCACATCGCGCCGCGGTGAACACCATCGAAGACGTCAACGAACGCTTCGGCGTCGGCGCCGAGGATCGGGCGCTCGCCTTGTCCGCGGCGGATTTCGACCTGTCGGTCTACGACCTCTTCGGGTTGCTCGGTGTCGGTGGCGCGCTGGTGCTGATCAGCGAAGAGGACCGCCGGGAGGCCCGCCGCTGGGTCGAACTGTGCCGCACGCACGGGGTCACGGTGTGGAACAGCGTCCCCGCGCTGTTCGACATGTATCTCACCGCTGCCGAAGCCGACAGCGCACCCGATCTCATCCGTCTGGTGCTGCTGGCCGGTGACTGGGTCGGCATGGATCTGCCCGTGCGATACCGGGCCAGGAACCCGCATGGCCGATTCGTCGCGCTGGGCGGGCCGACGGAGACCGCGATCTGGTCCAACGCCTATGAGGTCACCGAGATGGATCCCGAATGGCGTTCCATCCCTTACGGATTCGCTCTGCACAATCAATGCCACCGGGTGGTCGACGCCCTGGAACGGGACTGCCCCGACTGGGTTCCCGGTGAATTGTGGATCGGCGGAGTCTGTCTCGCGCGCGGATATCGGGACGACCCGGCCAAGACCGACGAGAAGTTCGTGGTCCGGGCGGGACAGCGCTGGTATCGCAGTGGTGACGCGGCACGGCGCTGGCCCGACGGCACCCTCGAGTTCCTGGGCCGGCTCGACCACCAGGTCAAGGTCCGCGGCCACCGAATCGAGCTGGGCGAGATCGAGACCGCTCTCGAGGCGCACCCGCACATCGAGCATGCGGTGGTGACCACCGTCGGCAGCGGCGCCCACAGCCGGCTTGCCGCGGCCGTCACGGCCGCGCATCACGGCGGAGCACGGGCGACCGAAGGGATGGCGCTGCTCGACGTGGTGCTCGCCGACCGGCACGCCGGGGGAGTCCCGCTCACCGACCGCGCGGTCGAGGCGTCGATCGTGGAGGCCAGAATCGCCGGATTGCTCGCCGCCGGAATCGAATCGGGCCCCGCCTCGGTGGACGACATCGCCGCCGCGCTCGGCGCCGCCGACGACTTCCGTGATCTGCTCCGGCTCTGGCTCGACTGGCTCACGGAGCGAGACGTGGTCATCGCGCGCTCGAGTCGATTCGAACCGGGCGAGCGCTGGAACGAAGTCCGTGATCACGCCAACTGGACAGCGCAGGTGGCCGCGGCGCACGGCAGCCTCATGCAGTCGGTCGCCGAACGCCTGCTCGTCGCCGACGGCGACCTCAGGGAGATTCTGCGGGGAGACCGCTCACCGCTGACCCTGATAGAGGATCCGGTACTGGCGCCGGAGTCGCTGGTCGCGCGGCAACCGGACGTCCTGGCCGCGATCGAGCGGATCGCGCGAACCATCACCGCGATCGCGGCCGAACTCGGCCGGCCCGTACGAGTCGCCGAACTCGGTTGTCGCACCGGTATGGCCGCGCGCCGGCTGCTCGAGAATCTCGACGGCGACGTCATCGAATTCACCCTGCTCGACGACTCGCCACGGCTGCTGGACCTGGCCGCGCAACGCCTCGACGGCCTGCCTCACCAGCGGTCGTTCCAGCCGCTGCCCGGCGGGCTGCTACCGGCCGACCTGCGCAACCGCTTCGATGTCGTCCTCACCGTCGTCGCGCTGCATCGTTACCGGGATCCGGTCGACGGTGTACTGGTCGCCGCGGACCTGCTCGCCCCGCGCGGGTTGCTGCTCGGTATCGAGCACAGCGAACTCGCACCGATCGGATTGCTCACCGCCGCAGTGCTCGAGCGCGGATTCGGCGGGACGCGACGTAGCCCGATGCTGGACCGGATGCGGTGGACCGACGCCATGACCGCCGCCGATCTGGCCGAGATCGAGATCGTCGAACACGACGACTCCGCGCTGCTGCTACTGGCCGCGCGCTCGGCGGTCGACCGCCCGGTGCTCGATGTGGAGCAGGTGCTCGCCGGAGTGCGCGGCGAGGTGCCGGCCTACATGGTGCCCGAGCGATTGACCGTGCTGCCTCGGCTGCCGCTGAGCGCTCGCGACAAGGTCGACCGGGCCCGCGTAGCGGAGATGCTCGCCTCGACCGGCGACGGCGAGGAGGCCGGCGAACCCGCGAGCACCGACCTCGAACGTGCCGTCGTCGAACTGTGGACCGCCCTGCTGCCGGCGGTGAGCGCCGATATCGGCAGGCGTACCAACTTCTTCGCAGTCGGCGGCGACAGCCTGACCGCAACACATTTCGCCGAGGCGGTGCGCCGCCGGTTCGGCGTCGCCCTGGCGCTGCGGCAGATGTTCGCCGACCCCACCGTGACCGCGGTCGCGGACATGATCTCCGCCCAGCTCGACGATTCAATGGAGGACGGCACGATATGAGCGAGCTGACAATCGGCAGCGCCGAATCGACTCCCCAGCAACTGATCACGGAACTGGCAAAGGTGGGCGTGCATCTGTGGGAGGAATCGGGGCAGATCCGATTCCGGGCGCCCAAGGGTGTGATGACCAGCGAGCACATCGCCACCCTGCGCGCACACAAACCCGCGATCCTGGAGGCGCTGCGCAGCGCGGGACTACCCGCCATAGTCGCCGATTCCGGGAACGCACACGAGCCGTTCCCGCTCACCGACGTACAGACCGCGTACCTGATGGGACGCAGGCACCGGTATGCCTTCGGCGGCATCGCCTGCCACATGTACGTCGAGGTCGAGTACGACGACCTCGATCCCGTTCGCCTCGAGCAGGCGTGGAACCGGCTGATCGCACACCACGAGATGCTGCGCGCGATCGTGCACGAAGACGGCTCCCAGCAGGTGCTGCCCGAGGTTCCGCACTACCGGATCGCGCAGGCCGACCTGCGGGCCGCTACCGCGGAAACCGTCGAAAGCTTCCTGGCGACGGTCCGCGACGAGTTGGGCCATCAGCAGATCGACACCGGTCGCTGGCCTTTGTTCGAACTGCGCCTCACCCGGACACCGGACCGGGCCGTGCTGCACGTCTCGGTGGACTTCCTGCTCGCGGACTGGGTGAGCATCTCCATGCTGCTGGATCAGATCGAACGCCTCGAGCGGGACCCGAATCATCCACTGCCGCAGACCGAGGTGTCGTTCCGCGACTACGTGATCACCGAGCGCGGCATGCGCGACGCCGCGCAGTATCGCATCGATCGCGACTATTGGCTCGCCCGGGTCGACGAGCTGCCGCCCGCCCCCGAACTGCCGATCGCTTCCCGCGAGGACGAGGTTCCCACCTTCACCCGCCGGGTTCTGCACCTCGGGCCCGGCGATTGGGCCGCGCTCAAACGGCGTGCGGGCGGAATCGGCGTCACCGCGTCGGGCGCGGTGCTCGCGGCCTACGCCGAGATCATCGGAATGTGGTCCAGGCGGCCCGATTTCACGCTGAATCTCACGCTGCTCAACCGGCTGCCACTGCACGCGGACGTGCCCAAGCTGGTCGGGGACTTCACCTCGGTCACCCTGCTCGAGGTGCGGCCCGGGGGAGCGGAGACCTTCGCCGAACGGGCACAGCGGCTCGGCACCCAGCTGTTCGACGATATGGACCATCGACTCTTCTCGGGTATCGAGGTGATTCGTGAGGTCGCTCGCCGGCGCAGCCAGGACGAAGCGCTGATGCCGGTCGTTTTCACCGGGTCCATCGGCCTGGACAACGGCAATGACGAACCTTCCTCCGGACGGCTGGGCTACGGCATCAGCCAGACGCCACAGGTGTGGATCGACTGCCAGGCCCTGGAGCGCAACGGCGCGCTGCAACTGAATTGGGACGTGCGCACCGAGGTGTTCCCCGACGGGCTGGTCGACGACATGTTCGCCGCCTTCGAGGATCTGCTCGGCAGCCTGGCGCGCGATGAGAACGCCTGGCACGCGAAGACTCCGGTGTCGCTGTCACCCGATCAGGCGAACCGGCGCGCCGCGGTCAACGCGACAGCGGGGCCGGTGCCCGACGCACTCCTGCACGAGCCCGTGTTCACGGCCGCGCGGCGTCACCCCGATCGGATCGCGGTGGTCGACTCGGCCGGTGGCCACACCTACGGCCGGTTGGCCGCGCGGGCCGGCGCCGTCGCCGAGGCGCTGACCACTGCCGGAGTTCGACCGGGCGGCATCGTCGCCATCGCGGTGGACAAGGGGCTCGACCAGATCGCGGCGGTCCTCGGTGTGGTCGCGGCCGGTGCGGTGTACCTTCCGGTCGACCCCGGACAGCCGGTAGCCCGGCGCGACCGCATTCTGCACGACTCCGGCGCCGCTTTCCTCGTCAGCGCCCGGATGGACGCCACCGCACCGGATTCGGTCACCTGTATCGATATGGCGGCCGTCCCGGTGCAGGGTTCCGACTTCGACCTCACGGCGCGCCGGCGCACACCCGACGACCTGGCCTACGTGATCTACACATCCGGCTCGACGGGGACGCCCAAGGGCGTGATGATCAGCCACCGTGCGGCCATGAACACCATTGCCGACATCTCCGAGCGCTTCGATGTCACGGCCGAGGATCGGATGCTCGGTCTGGCCAATCTCGGATTCGATCTGTCGGTCTACGACATCTTCGGCGCCCTCGGTGCGGGCGGAGCGCTGGTGCTGCCCGATCCGGACCGGCGCGGCGATCCCGCGCACTGGGCCGAACTGGTCGCGCGGCACGGCATTACGGTGTGGAACTCGGTGCCCGCCCAGTTACAGATGCTGAGCCACTACCTCTCGGCGAACACCGAGGTGGAAGTGTCGTCGCTGCGGGTGGCACTGCTGTCCGGCGACTGGATTCCGGTCACGCTGCCCGACGAGATACGGACGCGGATTCCCGGGCTGCGGCTGATCAGCCTCGGCGGCGCGACCGAAGCGTCGATCTGGTCGATCCACTACCCGATCGAGACGGTCGACTCTGGCGCGGCGAGCATCCCCTATGGCTATCCGCTGCGGAACCAAACATTTCACGTCTACGACCAGGCGCTGCGTGACCGTCCGGAGTGGGTGGCCGGTGAGCTGTACATCGGCGGCGTCGGCGTCGCCCTCGGGTATCTGAACGATGAGGAGCGCACCGGGCACCGCTTCCTGATCCATCCTATGACGGGCGAAAAACTGTATCGCACAGGTGATTTCGGCCGATATCTGCCATCCGGGGCGATCGAGTTCCTCGGCCGGGAAGACAGTCAGATAAAGATCCGGGGCCACCGGATCGAACTCGCGGAAGTGGAGTCGGCGATTCTGTCGCATCCGGCCGTCTCCGGCGTCGTCGTGCTCGTCGAGGGCACCGAGACCATGCGCCGCCGGCTCGCTGCGTTCATCACGGTCATCGAGCCGCTCGGCGAGCCGGATCTGGCGAAGTACCTGCGCGAACTGCTGCCCGGCTACATGTGCCCGGCGGCGTTCCACGAGGTGCCGGCGATACCGGTGACCGCGAACGGCAAGGTCGATCGCGCCGCCCTGGCCGCGCGGCTGCGCAACCACACCGAGGTCGCGGCCACCGGCGGCGATGAACCCGCCGAGGGCTTGGAAACGACACTGGCGCAGCTGTGGGCCGAGGTGCTCGGGATCGAGCGGGTCGGCCGCACCGACGATTTCTTCGCCCTCGGCGGGAACTCGTTGCTGTCCACCCAGCTGGTGGCCAAGCTGCGCGACCGGGTACCCGAAGCGGCGAGCATGTACTTCGACACCCTGGTGCGGGAGTTGCTCCCCGACCCGACCGTGGCGGCCATGGCGCGCTACCTCGCGAGCGCCGCTCTGGCCGTGAGCCCGGAGCCCGCCCGGCGCCGGATCACCTCGCCGCTGGTGCGTCTCGGCGAGGGCACAGCGGACCCCGTCATCGTGCTCGTGCACGACGGCACCGGCAAGTTCTACAACTTCGCCGCCCTCCCGACTCTGCTCGATCCGGCTCGGAAAGTGCTGGGGCTCACCGCGGGTGACGCCGACACGTACCTGCGCACCGGGCCCGAACGCTTGCTGGAGCGCCGCGCCGCCGCGTACGCGCGGTTCGTCCGGGCGGAGCGTCCACAACGAGTCCAGGTGGTCGGTTACGGCTCGTCCGCGGTGCTGGCGTTCGAACTCGCCCGCGAACTCGTCGCGGCGGGCACACCCGTCGACACGGTCGTGCTCGTGAATCCCTACCGCATTGCCGACCAGGCGCGCGCCGAGACCGAACTGGAGTATCTGTTCGCCCAGGAAATCGGTGTCGCGCCGGAGACCGTCGGCTTCCCGCCGGCGCTCGCGCAGGTGCCGGAGCATCCGTTGTCGACGACCGCCGCCGAGCGGATCGAAGCGATCGGCGCATCGGTACAGATCGCCACCGACATCACCACGGCCGGACGCTACGACATCTTCCGTGCCACCGTCGAGGCGCTGCGCGACTACCGGGTACGGCCCTACGCGGGCGAGGTCGTCGTGGTGGGGTCGCCGCCGGAACCCGAATTGGCGGGTCTGGTGGACGAATTGTCCGCCGGGCTCGGCGATCTCATCGTCCACCCCGAGCGGGACGAGACCATGGCGGTGCTCGCGGCGCTGCTGAACGGCAAGCCGTCATGACCGCGCGAATCGGACTCCTCGGCGGGTACGGCGCAGTCGGCGCGCTCATCGCGGAGCGGCTGCACAAGCGAGCGGCGGGCGAGCTGTCGATCGCCGGGCGCGACCCGGCCGCCGGTCGCGCGTTGATCACCGACGTGCTCGGCGGCGCGGGCGAATTCACCGAGCTCGACCTGTTCGATGCCGCAGCGCTGGCGCGGTTCTGCGCACGGTGCGACGTCGTCGTCAACTGCGCGGGGCCGACGCGGCTGATCCTGGATCGCGTCGCGGTGGCGGCGCGCGGGGTGGGCGTGCCCTATATCGACATCGGCGGCGACCACCCGGTCCACGACCGATTGGACGGCGACACCCAGTGGTGCGCAGTGCTTTCCGCTGGAATGATTCCCGGCCTGACCGGGCTGCTCCCGCGCTATCTGGCCCGGGGCTGTGATGCCGTCGAGTCGTTGACGGTGTACCACGGCGCGCGCGACAGCTTCGGGTACTCCTCGGCTTACGACTACGTCGTCGGCATCCGGTCCGGGGACGACACCCCGCTGGCGGCGTGGCGGGGCGGTCCGCGCGAAGACGCGGTGCGGCGTCGAATCGACCTGCGGCTGCCGCATTTCCCCGAGCCCGTCACCGCCCAGCCCTACCTGTCGCCCGAGGCCCGCCGGACCGCGACGGACCTGCGGATCGCATCGGGAACCTGGTACTCGGTGCTGGACGGTGAACGGCTGCCGCTCGTGCTGCAACAGGTCCCGGGCGTCGCGGCGGCCGAGATCGGCGCCATGGCCGAGCAGGTACGGCGGGCAGCCGAATTCGACGCTCTGGGCCGAACCCGGCACGCCACCATGCTGTTTCAGCTCGACGGCAGTAATGCCGGCCGCGCGGTCACCCGGTCGCTGGTCCTGCGTGCCGAGGGCGCCACGACGCTCGTCGCGGCCGCGGCGGTACCGGCGATCCTCGCGATGACGGCGGGCGAGATCGATCCTGGCGTGCATTTCGCGGCCGAGGTTCTCGCACCCGTTCGCGTAGTCGACGATCTGTCCGCCGACCCGGCCGTCCTGCATCTGTCCGAACACGACCTCGCGCTCGACGCGCTGATCGCACTCGACGAAGGATCGATATGAGAACCGCCGACCAGTCCCGTTTCCGGGTCTACCGACCGGATCCAGCCCCGCGGCTGCGGCTGCTGTGTTTCCCGCACGCGGGCGGCTCGGCGAGCTACTACCGCGCGTGGGTCGAACTGCTGCCCGACGGTGTGGAACTGGCGATCGCGATCTACCCCGGTCGTGAGGACCGGTTGGTAGACGCGCATCCGGACACCCTCGAAGACCTGGCCTGCGAATTCGTTTCGGCTCTGCCGCAGGGCGCGCCGCTGGTGCTGTTCGGCCACAGTATGGGCGCCGCCGTCGCATTCGAGGTGGCCCGCCGCGCGCCCCACCGGGCGGAGCGATTGATCGTTTCCGGGCATCCGCCACCACATCGCTTGCGCCCCAACGATGTACATCTGCGGACGGAGCAAGGACTGCTCGACGAGCTGCGCGGTCTCGGCGGCGTCTCCCCGGCGCTGTTCGACCACCCGGAGATCCGCGAGCTCATGCTGCCGACGATCCGCAGCGACTACCGCCTCATCGAGCGGTACCAGCCCGGCCCGGTCACCCCGCTCGACATTCCGATCACCGCGGTGATCGGAACCGACGATCCGGAGATCACCGTGGACGAGGCCGGCGCGTGGCGGGACTGCACCGTGGCCGGCTTCGAGCTGCACACCATGCCCGGCAACCACTTCGCCCTCGTCGAACGCCGCCACGACTTCATCGACTGGCTGTCGCAGCAGTTGACCACGTCCGACGCGTACTGGCCGTCGACGCCCTGACGAACCGAAAGGAGAACGGCATGACCGCCGAAGTGATCGAGGCCCACCGGCCGGAGGCATTCGACCCGACCGAAGTCGTCGACGAATCCGAACTCTTCCTCGCGACACCTACCACCACACTCGTCGCCCGCGACGCGATCGCGGCGAGCACCGCCGGCCCGCTCGCGGCGGCGGCCGAGAACAGCACCGCCCTGCTCGCCGACTGCGCCCGGGACATGAGCGCCCGGGATCGCGCGTGCGGCGGACCACTGCTGGTCGGCGCCATTCCCTTCCTGCCGGACGCGCCCGCGAAGCTCGTCGTGGCCCGCGATATTCGGCGGAATCCGGTGACCTACACGGATACCGTTGTGGCGCCGGTGATTCCGCGCACGGTCCGGGTGGACCTGGTGCCGTGGCCGGACCGGTATCTCACCAGCGTCGAGCGTGCGGTGGCGCGGCTGGCGGGGTCGGGCCAGCACAAGGTGGTGCTGGCCCGAGCCATCGACGTCATCACGGCCGAGCCTGCTCGCGCCCGTGATCTGGTCCGCAGCCTGATCCGCAGTGAACCGGACGCGACGGTCTTCGCGGTGCCGGTGGGCACGGTCCGGACCGGCGCCCGTCGCACGCTCGTGGGCGCGAGTCCCGAACTGGTGGTTCGCCGCGTCGGTCGCAGCGTGGTATCGAATCCGCTCGCCGGATCCGCGCCGCGCAGCGCGGACCCCGTCGAGGATCGCCGACGGGCATCGGAGCTGCAAGGATCGGCGAAAGATCTGCGCGAGCACCGAATTGTCGTCGATGCGGTCGCCGATGCCCTGCGTCCGTACTGTGCGGCCTTGGAGGTGCCCGCGCGTCCGTCGCTGGTGCACACCTCGACGATGTGGCACCTGTCCACCCGGGTGCGCGGCGTGCTCGCCGATCCGCTGCCCAATGCGCTCGAACTCGCGGCCGCCCTCCATCCCACTCCGGCCGTCTGCGGCTGGCCCACGGCTTTCGCGCGACGGGTGATCGCCGAATCGGAGGCATTCCACCGGCAGTACTACAGCGGACTTGTCGGCTGGATGAACGAAGCCGGTGACGGCGAATGGGTGCTCGCCCTGCGGTGCGCCGAAGTCGCCGACACCAGGCTGCGCCTGTATGCGGGCGCCGGCGTCGTCGAAGGTTCCGACCCGGCAAGCGAACTCGCCGAGACGAGCGCGAAATTCCGGACCTTCCTGTCCGCGGTCGGACTCGACGACGCCGCCGCGATGGATCCCAGCTTGCAGGGGGCCGGCCGATGAGTACAGCATCGCTCAGCGATTCGATGAGGGGAGCCGGCCGGGCGACGGGCGGGCGCGCCGAGCAACTGCTCTCGGAGCGGGGCGTCGACCTGACCGAGTGGCCGCGCGAGTTCGCCGCGCGGTACCGGGCGGCGGGTTTCTGGGCGGGTACGACGCTCGGCGAAGTGCTGGCGGTTTCGGCGAGTCGCCATGGCGATCGGATCGCTGTCATCGATTCGGTCCGGAGCTGGACCTACCGGCAGCTCGACCGTGACGCGAACCGCCTGGCGGCGGGATTCGACAGCCTCGGCATCGGCTTCGGTGACCGAGTCATCGTGCAACTGCCCAATGTCGGCGAGTTCGTCGTGGTGTGCTTCGCACTGTTCCGCCTCGGCGCGGTCCCGGTGCTGGCCCAGCCGGCACATCGCGAGTACGAGATCGCCCAGCTCTGCAACCAGAGCGATGCGGTGGCCCACGTGGTCGCCGACCGGCACGGCGGCTTCGACTACCGGGCGATGTCGGAGCGAATCACGGGCGTCTGCCCCAGTCTGCGGACCACGATCGTGCACGGCGATCCGGGTTCCCATATCGCGCTGGCGGATCTCTACCTCGAACCACGCCGGCGGAGCGAGCCCGATCCGGGCGATATCGCGGTCCTGCAATTGTCGGGTGGGTCGACCGGAGTGCCGAAGCTGATTCCCCGGACCCACGACGACTACGCCTACAACGCCCGCGCGAGTCTCGGTGCCTGCCCGCTCGGCCCGGAGGACGTCTACCTGGCCGCGCTGCCGGTGGCGCACAATTTCACGCTGTGCGCGCCGGGGGTGCTGGGCGCGCTCACCGCGGGCGCAGCTGTCGTCTTGTCGCCGAGTCCGAACGCGGACAGCGCTTTTCCGCTGATCGAGAGCTATCGGGTCACCGTCGCGGCGGTGGTCCCACCGGTCGCCCTGCGGTGGCTCGACGCCTCGGATGGCGCACCGCACGACCTGTCGAGTCTGCGTGTACTGCAGGTGGGTGGCGCGCGATTCAAGCCGTCGGCCGCCAGACGGGTCGGGCCCGCTCTCGGCTGCACACTTCAACAGGTCTTCGGTATGGCCGAGGGGCTCATCTGCTACACGCGGCTGGACGATCCGGCGGAGGTCATCGTCGAGACCCAGGGCATCCCGATGTCGCCCGGTGACCAGATCAGAGTGGTCGACGACGACGACCGGCCGGTGCCCGACGGCGAACCGGGGCACCTGCTCACCCGAGGCCCGTACACCATCCGCGGCTACTACCGCGCCGATGAGCACAATCGGCGCGCATTCACCGCCGACGGGTTCTACCGCACCGGCGATATCGTGCGCCGACTGGATTCCGGTCATCTGATCGTCGTCGACCGCGCCAAGGACATCGTCAATCGAGGCGGCGAGAAGGTGGCGTGCGAGGAGATCGAGGAGATGCTCTCCGACCACCCGCAGATCCACAATGTCGCGGTCGTCGGGCGGGCGGACAACATTCTCGGCGAACGGATCTCCGCCTTCGTGATCGCGCACCGCCCGCTGGGCCACGGCGAGGTCGCGAAGTATCTGCGCGAGCGTGGAGTGGCCGCCTACAAGATTCCCGACCACATCGAATTCGTCGAGCAGTTCCCGCTCACGGCGGTCGGCAAGGTGGACAAGAAGGCGCTGCGGATGCGCGCGGAGGGGAGGACGAACCATGACGGCGATGGCAGCTGACCTGTTCTCGGTGGAGGGCAAGGTCGCACTGGTGACCGGTGGCGCGCGCGGGGTGGGCACGCTGATCGCACAATCATTGGTGGAGGCGGGCGCTCGGGTGTTCATCACGTCCCGGGAGGCCGTGGCCGCGGAGCGGGCGGCGGCCGAGCTGTCGCTGCTGGGCGAGTGCCGGCCACTGGCCGCCGATCTGTCTTCCGAAGCGGGATGCCGCACGCTGGCAACGGATTTCGCCGCCGAGTCCGCAGTGCTGCACCTGCTGGTGAACAATGCGGGCGTCCTGCACGCAGCGCCCATCGACGAGTTCGACGAGACCGGCTGGCGTGACACGCTCGCGGTCAACCTCGAAGCCGTGTTCCACCTTACGAAGTTCCTCCGGCCACTGCTCACCGCGGCCTCGACGCCGGCGGACCCGGCCCGGATCGTCAATGTCGGCTCCATCGACGGACTGAACGTGCCTGCGGCCGAGACGTATTCGTATGGGGCCAGCAAGGCCGCCATGCATCATCTGACCCGGCATCTGGCGACCCGGCTGGCGCCGCGGATCACGGTCAACGCCATGGCACTGGGGCCGTTCGTCTCCGACATGCTCGAGCGCGATCTGGCCGTCGAGATCGGGTCACGCTCTCCGATGCGCCGCCACGGCGGAATCGACGATATCGCGGGCATCGTCCGCTTTCTCGCTTCCCCCGCGTCCACCTATGTCACCGGGACGGTCATCCCCGTCGACGGCGGGATCTCGGCGTCGCGCTGAGGCGACGGTCGCGGGATCCATGGAATTCAGTTCAGAGAGGTTAGAAGATGTCGTCTTCGAAAACCGCGTTGGTCACCGGCGCGTCGTCCGGAATCGGAACCGCCTTCGCCCGGTTGCTCGCCGAGCGTGGCTACACACCCGTCCTGGTGGCCCGGCGCGAGGACCGGCTCGTCGAACTGGCGCGGGAACTGCGCGACCGGCACGGGGCGGACAGCGCGGTGATCGCCGCCGACCTGACCGAACCCGGTGCGCCGGAAAAGATCCTGGCGAAGCTGGACGAACTCGGCCGGGGCGTCGACGTGCTGATCAACAATGCGGGCCAGTGCCCCAACCACACTTTCGCCGACGCGTCGTGGGAGTCGCTGGCCGGCGAGATCCAATCGATGATGACCGCGGTGACCGAGCTCGCCCACCGCGCGCTACCGCACATGCGGGCGAACGGCTGGGGCCGCATCGTCAATCTGTCCTCGGTCTCCGCATTCGGTCCCCCCGGCCAGAGCCTGCTCTACACCGGGATCAAGACCTACGTCCTGCACATGTCGCAGTCGCTGGATATGGAGCTGAAGCCGCAGGGAATCCATGTCACCGCACTGTGTCCCGGGCAGACCCGCACCGAGTTCCACGATGTGATGGGTGTGCGCGAGATCGCGGACAAGATGCCGCCCTTCCTGTGGCAGTCGGCCGAGCAGGTGGCGGCCGCGGGCTGGAAGGCCGTGTCCGACGGCACCCCGGTCTGCATTCCCGGCACGGCGAACAAGGTCTTCGCCTACCTGACGCGACCGATGACGGCCAATGTCATGTATCGGTTCGGACGCGACTTCAATCCCTTCAAGGGCACGGCCGTCGCCGGCGGCTGAGTCGTGTCATGCTCGACCAACTGTTACTCGATCACCGGATGACCGTCGAGGAACTACCCGGGGCCCTGGCTCGCGGCGGCATCGTGATCGATATCCGCACACAGTGCCAGCGCACGCGCGAAGGCACGCTGCCGGGCGCGCTGGCGATCGGCATCAACGTTGTCGAGCAGAAGCTCGATCCGCGGAGTACCTCCTGTATTTCCCTGGCGCGCGAGCGCATCGGCGCGTGGATCCTCGTCTGCTCGTCGGGTGAGCGGGCCGATGCCGTCGCCGTGGACCTGCGCCTGGGCGGCCTGCGGCAGGTGATGAGCCTCGCCGGTGGCTTTCGAGCACTGCGGGCGACGAGCCTGACGGTGGCCGCGCGCACATCCCATTACGAGCAGAGCGTGGCCATGGTGCTGTGCGCCTGAGGCCGACATGTATCAACGACCGCCGATTCGAAGGGCGCACCGCCGAATGAACGATTCGAACAGCCATGATCGCCCCACTATCGCCATGAGCGAGAAGTTCTTCTTCGTAGTCGATTCCGCCACCGCGGGCCAGCACGTGGCCATGGTCGCGGTCTTCACGCCGCCGGCGGGCGCGGACGCCGGGTTCGCGACCCGGCTGCTGCGACGACTGCGGGAAATCCGCACCTTCGCACCGCCGTTCAACTACGTCCTCGATCGGCCCGCCCTGCGAAAGGTCGCCGCATCGATGAGTGTGCTCGGCGACGACGCGGTCGATCTCGGCCACCACCTGCGATACCACCGATTGCCCGCTCCGGGCGGTCAAGCGCAGCTCGACGACTTGATCGCCGAATTGCATTCGCGGCGCATGGATTTCCATCGCCCGCTGTGGGAGTACCACCTGATCGACGGTCTCGAGGGCGGCAGATTCGCCACCTACATGAAGTTCCACCACGCGGTCATGGACGGTGTCGGCTGGAACCAGCGATTCGCGCGAACGGTCACCGAGGACCCCGAGACCGAGGCGTTGCGGCCGATCTGGACGATCGGCCCGACCTCTGCGCCCGCGGCGCCACCGAGCCCGGCGCCGCTGCGCGATGTGCTCGAGGCGCGAAAGTACATGAAGCGCAACGCGAAGCACGCTCCGCCCGAAGTCGCAGCACCGTATCGGGTCCCGAAGACCGTGCTCAACGGCCGGTTGACACAGCGTCGTCGCGCGACGATGATCAGTCACCCGCTGAGCCGAATTCGCGATATCGCCAAGCGCGGCGACGTCACCGTCAACGATGTCCTGGTCAGCAGCGTCGCCGGCGGGTTGCGTGAATATCTGCGCGAGCGTGGCGAACTGCCCGCCCAGCCGCTCGTCGCGAGTGTTCCGTTCAACATCCGGATGCCCGGTGACGACGCGACCCTCAATGCGTACAGCACGATCCTCATCACGATGTTCACCGACATCGCGGATCCGGTCGAGCGGCTGCGCGCGGTCGCGCGGTCGAGCGCCATCGCCAAGGACGACATCCGCGGCCGGGCGCCGGAGGTCGCGGTGATGTACTCGCCATTGATCGGCGGGACCTTCGCGCTCAATCAGGCGACCGGGCTCGCGGGACGAATCGCGCCGCCCTTCAGTGCCATCGTCTCCTGCATCCCGGGTCCGGACACCGACCTCCACTACGCGGGCGCGCACCTGGACGCGATGTTCCCGATCGGGCCGCTCTACCACGGCAGCGGGCTCATCGTTGCGGCACTGACGATCTCGGGGACCTTCGGGATCGGTTTCCACTGCTGTCCGGACACGGTGCCCGGCATCGAGAGGATCGCCCGGCACACCGATGCCGCGCTCGACGCGCTGGAATACGCTCTCGCCGCGAGCACGGACCGGCGGATCGGATGAGCGGGACGCAGCCATGTTCGACACCCTGACGCAGTTCCACCACTGGCTGGCCTCCCGCGGCCATGCGAACGACTACCGGGTGAACCTCGTACCGCTGGACGCGATGGACGGGTGGCATACCCATCCGGAGACCGGGAACCTGCACCACCGCAGCGGACAGTTCTTCTCGATCGTCGGAGTCCGGGCCAGCACCGCGAGCCGGGCGCCGATCACGTGGTCGCAACCGATCATCCGGCAGCCGGAGATCGGGATACTCGGCATCATCGCCAAACGCATGGGCGGTGTGCGGTATCTGCTCATGCAGGCGAAGATGGAGCCCGGCAACATCAACGTCCTGCAGCTCTCGCCCACCGTGCAGGCGACGCGCAGCAACTTCACCCGGGTGCACCGCGGCAATGCCGTGCCCTATCTGGATTACTTCCGCACCCCGCACCACGGCCGCCCGATCTTCGATTCGCTGCAATCGGAGCAGGGTTCGTGGTTTCTCGGTAAGCGCAACCGCAACATGATCGTCGAGGTCGACGACGATGTGCCGGTACTTCCGGACTTCTGCTGGCTCAGCGTGGAGCAGCTGGCCGAGTTGATCCGGATCCCGAATCTGGTGAACATGGATTCCCGGACGGTCCTGTCCGGAATCCCTTTTCTCACTGGCGATTCGGCGCGCTCCGGCCGTGCGCGACACTCGCTCGGCGACATCCTCAGCTGGTTCACCGAAGTCAAGTCGCGCAATCATCTCGACCGCACCCTGGTGCCCCTGAACCGGCTGCCGGAATGGGAGCGCGGCCCCGACGCGATCCGTCGTCGGGACGGGCGGTACTTCTCGGTGATCGGCGTCGACGTCCAGGCGAGTAACCGCGAGGTTCGGCGCTGGTCCCAGCCGATGTTCCAGCCGGCGGGCCAAGGCGTCATCGCCTTCCTCGGCCGGCACTTCGACGATGTCTTCCATGTTCTGGTGCACGCGCGCACCGAGACGGGCACCACCGACATCGTGGAGATGGGGCCTACGGTGGCGTGCATCCCGTCCAACTATGCCGAGGGGACGAATGCGGTGCGGCCGCGCTATCTCGACATCGTCACCCGGGCAAGCGCCGCACAGATTCTCGTCGATGTCGTCCACTCCGAGGAGGGCGGACGCTTCTATCACGCGGAGAGCCGCTATCTCGTCGTCGTCGACGACGACCTTCCGGTGGAGGTTCCACACGACTACTGCTGGATGACCATCGACCAGCTCACCGGATTCACCCGCTACTCGAATCACGTGAACGTCGGCGCGCGGTGCCTGCTCAGCTGCATGACCGACCTGATCCCGCAGGAGGCGACATCATGACCACACGAGTGTGGGACTACCTCGGCGAGTACGCCAAAGAGCGAGACGACATCCTCGACGCCGTCGAGACGGTGTTCAATTCCGGGCAACTCATTCTCGGCGCGAGCGTGCGTGGATTCGAAAACGAATTCGCCGACTACCACGGGCTGCCCTTCGCGACCGGTGTCGACAACGGCACGAACGCCGTCAAGCTCGGACTCGAGGCGATCGGCGTCGGCCCCGGTGACGAGGTGATCACGGTGTCCAATACCGCGGCCCCCACGGTGGTCGCGATCGTGGGCGCCGGGGCGACACCGGTGTTCGTCGACGTCCGCGAACAGGATTTCCTGATGGACACCGGCCAGATCGCCGCGGCGGTGACCCCCCGCACGAAAGCGATTGTGCCGGTTCACCTCTACGGCCAATGCGTCGATATGACGGCGCTGGAGCGGGTGGCGGCCGAGCACGATCTGCGAATCCTCGAGGACTGTGCCCAGGCACACGGGGCGCGGCAGGGTGGACGATTGGCCGGAACGATGTCCGATGCGGCGGCCTTCTCCTTCTACCCGACCAAGGTGCTCGGAGCGTACGGAGACGGGGGAGCGGTCATCACCCGCGACGAGACGGTCGACCGGAACCTGCGGCGACTGCGCTACTACGGCATGGACAAGACGTACTACGTCGTTCAGTCGCCCGGCCACAACTCCCGCCTCGACGAACTGCAGGCCGAGATTCTGCGCCGGAAGCTGCGCAGGCTCGACGACTATCTCGAGGGACGCCGTCGCGTCGCCCGCCGGTACGAGCAGCACCTCGGCGATATCGAGGGACTGCTGCTGCCCCGGACGAATCCGGGCAACAGCCATGTCTACTACGTCTACGTGGTGCGCCACCCCGCTCGTGACGCCATCATCGAGGCCTTGCGCGCCTACGACATCGCGCTGAACATCAGCTACCCGTGGCCGGTGCACACCATGAGCGGTTTCGCGCACCTCGGCTGGGAAGCGGGTTCGTTGCCGGTCACCGAGCGGCTGGCCGGTGAGATCTTCTCGCTGCCGATGTATCCGTCGCTGCCCGAGGCCGAGCAAGACCGTGTCATCGCGGCCCTGCGCACCGTGATCGCCGAGCTATGAGAAGACAGCACATGATCGAAGCGCCGACCTTCAGGGAATGCGCGATCGAGGGCGCGTTCGAGTTCGCCATGCCGGTCCATCGCGACGACCGCGGATTGTTCACGACGCCGTTGCGCGCATCCCGGTTCCGATCCGCTTCCGGCCGGCCGATGTTCGCGGTCCGGGACATCAGCTTCAACGTGTCCGCGCGGGGTGTGCTGCGTGGTATCCATTTCACGACCACACCGCCGGGTCGGGCGAAGTACGTGTACTGCCCGTACGGGCGAGTCACCGACTACCTCGTCGATCTGCGCATCGGATCCCCGACCTTCGGTCGCTGTGATGTCACCGAACTCGTCGGTGATCGCGGCCGTGCGCTCTACATTCCCATCGGCGTCGGGCACGCCTTCCTGTCCCGGGCCGACGATTCGGTGATCGCCTACGCGATGTCCGAGGAGTACACGCAAGAGCACGAACTCGCCGTCTCGGCGCTGGATCCCCGACTCGGCCTGTCGATTCCACGCGACACCCCGCTCGCACTGTCGGATCGCGATCGGCACGCGCCGACGCTCGCCGAGGCCGTCGAGCGCGGAATGCTGCCCACCTATCAAGCCTGCCGAGACGCCGAGGTGGAACTATGGTCGTGATTCCCGATCGGGTCGTGATTCTGGGCGCCTCCGGATTCGTGGGATCGGCGGTGCTGCGGGAACTGGCCGCGCACCGGCTCAGCATCCGCGCGGTATCCCGGAAACCGGTGCCCGTGCCGGCCCGCGCCGTTGCCGAAATCGAAGTCCTGCCACTGGATCTCACCGAGCCCGGAGCGATGCGCACGGCGATCGCCGAGGCCGATGTGGTCGTGCACGCGGTCGCGCATATCGCGGGTGCGTCGAGCTGGCGGGTCGACCGCGGTGATGCCGAGGCCGAACGGGTCAACGTGGGCCTGGTGCGCGATCTCATCGAGGCCGCGGCCGCCCGCCCCGCCGCCGACCGATTGTTGCGTGTCGTGTTCGCCGCCACGACCACCCAGGTCGGCCGGGCCGATCGGGAGATTCTCGACGGATCCGAGCCCGATCGGCCCACCGGTGGCTATGACCGGCAGAAGCTCGAGGCGGAGCGGCTCCTGCTCGCGGCAACCGACGACGGTGTCCTGGCGGCCACATCGCTACGGCTGCCAACGGTATTCGGCCACGCGCCGCACGCCCCGGACATGGTCCGCGGAGTGGTCGCCGTCATGGCGCGTCGCGCGCTGTCGGAACAGCCCCTGACGATGTGGCACGACGGATCGGTGCGCCGGGACCTCGTTCACGTGGACGATGTCGCGCGCGCCCTGGTCGCCGCCTGCCGGCACATCGGCGAACTGTGTGGCCGGGCGTGGCTGATCGGGTCCGGGATCGGCATGCCGCTGGGCGAGGTGTTTCGCCGGACCGCCGATCTCGCCGCCGAGTACACCGGGGTCACCGTGCCGGTCGTATCGGTGCCACCGCCCGACTACGCCGAGCCCGGCGACTTCCGCAGCGTCACGGTCGATTCCTCGGCCTTCCGGGAGATCACCGGTTGGTCGCCGGCCGTCCGCCTCGACGAGGCCCTGCGCAGCACTGTCGCCTTCTTCGCGGAGGCGATGAAAATCCCAGCACAACAACAACTTCCGACGATCGATAGAGGAAACATGTGCCGTATCTGTGGCGGAACCGTGCAGGAGTTCATGGATTTCGGCCGGCAGCCGCTGTCCGATGCCTTCCCGGCGCCGGGCGAGACCGCCGGCGAGTTCTTCTACCACCTGAGGGTCGGTGTTTGCGAGTCCTGCGCGATGGTGCAGCAACTGGATGAGGTGCCCAGGGAGCGGATGTTCGACGACGCCTATCCGTACCGCTCCGCCGGGTCGGCCCGGATGCGTGAGCACTTCGCGAGGACCGCACGCGAATTCCTCGCCACCGAACTGACCGGGCCCGATCCGTTCATCGTCGAGATCGGTTCCAACGACGGGACCATGCTCGGCACCGTCAAGGACGCGGGCGTGCGGCACCTCGGCGTCGAACCGTGCGGCGGCGTCGCGGATATCGCGCGCCAAGGCGGCATCCGGGTGCGCTCGAGCTTCTTCGAGGAGTCGGCGGGCATCGATATCGCCGCGCAGGACGGTCCCGCGGATGTCATCTACGCGGCGAACACGATCTGCCACATCCCCTACCTCGACTCGATCTTTCGCGGCATCGACGCCTTGCTGGCCCCGAACGGTGTCTTCGTCTTCGAGGACCCCTACCTCGGTGACATCGTCGAGAAGGTCTCGTTCGACCAGATCTACGACGAGCACTTCTACCTGTTCTCGGCGCGGTCGGTGGCGGCGATGGCCGAGCGATTCGGCTTCGAACTCGTCGACGTCGCGCGCCTGCCGGTGCACGGGGGAGAGGTGCGATACACGATCGCGCGCGCGGGGGCCCGGCAGCGGTCCACCGCGGTGGGCGAGCTCATTGCGGCCGAGGACGCGCGTGGCCTGGCCGAGTTGCCGACACTGCGGAAGTTCGCCGCCGAGGTCGACCAGATCTGTCACGACCTCGTGCGCACGCTGACCGAGCTTCGCGACAGTGGTGTCAAGGTGGCGGGATACGGGGCGACCGCCAAGAGCGCGACGGTCACGAACTACGCCGGCATCGGCCCGGATCTCGTCGCGTGCGTGTTCGACACGACCGTGGCCAAGATCGGCCGGCTCATGCCCGGTTCACACATCCCGGTCGTGCCCGCTGCCGGGTTCGCCGAGTACGACGGCGATTACGTGCTGCTGTTCGCCTGGAACCACGCGGAGGAAATCCTGGCCAAGGAGCGGGAGTTCGCCCGTCGCGGTGGCCGGTGGCTGGTCTACGTGCCGGAGGTACGGACGCTGTGACCTTTACGCGGAGCGCTCGGCCCGCTAAATTGTAACAGTGATCTAATTTGCCATCTTCGACGAAGGGGAGTCCGAAAGATGCTCGGCTCGACGGAAAAGGACCCAACGCCGCCCTCGCGCGCTGGCTCGGCACGGTGGATCGCGCTGACGATCCTCGTGCTGCCCGTCGTGTTGGTCGCGATGGACATGTCGGTGCTCTACCTGGCGATACCGTCCATCGCAAAGGATCTGGAGCCCAGCGGCAGTCAGATGCTGTGGATCCTGGACAGTTACGGTTTCGTCCTCGCCAGTCTGCTGATCGTGATGGGCAATGTCGGCGATCGAATCGGCCGCCGCAAACTGCTGCTCATCGGCGCGGCGGTGTTCGGTGTCGCGTCGGCGGTCGCGGCCTTCGCGCCGACCACCGCGGTACTGATCGGCGCGCGAGCGGCCATGGGCATCGGCGGTGCGACCCTGATGCCGTCCACACTCGCGTTGATCCGCAATACCTTCGAGGATCCGGCCGACCGGACGAAGGCGATCGGCGTCTGGACCGCGGCCTTCGCCGGTGGCGGCGCGCTGGGGCCGGTCCTCGGCGGCATTCTGCTGGACTTCTTCAGCTGGGGTTCGGTGTTCCTGATCAACATTCCGGTGATCCTGGTGCTGCTGGTGTTCGCGCCGCTGCTGGTGACCGAGTACCGCAGCCCCGTGCGGGCGAAGTTCGACATCCTCGGCGCCGTCCTGCTGCTCACCGCGATTCTGTCCATCGTCTACGCGATGAAGCGCGGCGCCGAGATCATGGGTCTCGACGCCGCCACCACCGTGGCGCTCCTGCTCGGGGTCGTGCTCGTCGGCGCGTTCGTGCTGCACCAGCGCCGCACCGCGGACCCTCTGGTGGACGCGCGATTGTTCCGGAATCCGGCCTTCCTGGCCGGTGTGGTGGCGGTGACGCTGGGAATGCTCGCGATGATGGGGCCCAACCTGTTCTTCGCGCAGTATCTGCAGCTCGTTCTGGATATGGGTCCCTTCGAGTCGGCGCTGTGGATGCTGCCGATGACCGTGGCCGCGGGCGTCGGCGCCACGGTGGCGCCGAGCCTGTTGAAGGCCACCGGTTTCGGCCGCACACTCGGCGTCGGATTCCTCATCTGCGCGGTGGGGTTGATCGTGGTCGCCTTCAGCCATGCGGCGGACGGAGTGTGGATCCTGCTGGCCGGCGGGATGCTGCTCGGCGCCGGTGCGACGATCGTCATCACCCCTGCCACCGAATCCGTTGTGTCACAGGCTCCGGAAGACCGGGCGGGCGCGGCTTCGGCCATCTCGGAGACCGGCTCCGAACTCGGCGGTGCGCTCGGCATCGCGGTTCTGGGATCGATCGGCACCGCGGTGTATCGGGTATCGGTGGAGGTCCCGCCCGGGCTGCCCGAGGAGGTCGACCACGCGGCGGGGGAGACCCTCGCCGGTGCTCATCAGATCGCTACGGGCCTGCCGGTGGAGTTGGGTGACGCCTTGCTGGACAGTGCGAGATCGGCGTTCTCGTCGGGGTTCTCGATAGCCGCGGTCGCGGCGGCGGCGACAATGCTGGGACTGGCTGTCGTGGTGCCGTGGCTTTCGCGGCGGCCGGCCACGATCAGCGCTGAGGAATCTCCGGTGAAATCCGCACTCTGACAACTCACTACGGCTTGCCTGGTGTATGACGCATTCGTCATGCACCAGGCGATTCCTGTTTCTGGGTCGTTCCCGTAGCGGCCGGTCGCGTGCGGAACGTCAGATGCTTTGAGGCACAACGTAACTCACGTACTCTTTCGTCAAATGCCATTTCGTTGATGGCGTGTGAGAGAACTTTTGTTCGGTTGCGAAAGGGGAATCGGAATGGCTGCCAAATCCGCTCTGGAGGTAGCTAGGAAAACAGCCGACCGCCTGCATCCCGGCCTGCTCGACGAGCTTGTCGGCGTCGCGGAAACCATTTCCGAGCGCGACTCGAACAGCCTCGTTCCCGTGTGGGTGCGCAACAATGGGCCATTGCTCGTCGCGCCACGCGAATTGGGCGGTCTCGGGGCCTCGGCGGTCGAAGCGGTCCAGGTCCACATCGCGATCGGGGCCGTCGCGCCGGCGCTCGGCGCCGCGGCCACCATGCATCACCTGTCCATCGCGACGCTGGCCGTCTTCGCGGAGCAGGCCACCGAGGCCGAGCGGGAGCTGATCCGCCGGCTCGCCGTCGAGCGCCGGGTGCTCGCCTCCGGATTCTCCGAGGGCAAGCCGGGCGGGTCGATCTTCCGTCCGACGATGCGGGCCACCGCGTGCGAGGGCGGCTATCTGCTGTCCGGCCGCAAGGCGCCCTGCTCACTCGCCGAATCCATGGATGTCCTGGTCGCCAGCGTGGAGCTGGAATCGGGGGAGCGCGCCGTCGCGCTGGTTCCCGCCGACTCGGAGAACCTGACCGTGCGCCCGTTCTGGCGCGCGACCACCCTGCGCGGCGCGGAGTCGTGCCTGCTCGAGCTCGATGAGGTGTTCTGCCCCGAGGGGCTGGTGGTCGAGAATCTGCTCGAAGATCCCGACGGTACGAGCGAACTGCTCGGGTACCAGTGGTTCGGGTTGCTCATCCTGGCCACCTACCTCGGCGCGGCCTACGCGCTGCTCGACGCGGCGCTCGCTCGCGAGGGCAACCTGGACGCCAAGGGCATTGCCGCGATGTCGGGTTTTCTGGCCGCCGTGGAGAGTTCGCTCATCGGTCTGGCCACCGAATTCGACGCGAAGTCCGTCACGGCCGACTCCGCGGCCGAATTGCTGGCTCTCCGCGAGGCATTCGACGAATGCGTCGATTCCCTCGTGGGCAAGGTCAAACTGGCGGCGGGAGGCATCGCCTACATGGTGAACCCCGACATCGGCTATCTGGCCGAGGTCTGCACGGTGCACCGATTCCATCCGCCGTCGATGCGCGACTGCGGTGCGAACCTGGTCGCGTGGCTGCGGAACGAACGCGAGTTCGCATTCATATAGTCCGCCACCCGAATCGGCCTCCCAACATCGCCGATTCGCATTTCAATGATCGAACGAAAGCTGAAGTGGAATGTCGCATAAACTGGTCGAACGACTCGCTGCCAAGTACACGCCACGGCTGATCAGTGAGCTGGAAGCGAAGTCGGTCTCGCCATTCTTCCGAACAATGCAATCGGCCGTTGGACCCTGGGTGCAGCTGGACGACCAATCGGTGATGATGTTCGGCTCCAACAACTATCTCGGCCTGGCCGCGGAAGCGCGGGTGCTGTACTCGGCGAACAAGGGCATTCACGAATTCGGCAGCGCGACAACGGGCAGTCGGCTGCTCAATGGATCGGTCGGTCTGCACGCCGAGATCGAGCAGCGGCTCGCCGAGTGGTACGGCACCGACGGCGCGCTGGTGTTCACCTCGGGGTACACCGCCAATGTCGGGACCATCTCCGCGCTGCTCGGCCGCGAGGACGTCGCGGTGGTGGACGCCTACGCGCACGCGTCGATCATCGACGGCGTGCGCCAGTCGGGCGCACGCTTGAAGTGGTTCGAGCACAATGACGTCGACAGCTTGCGTGCCGCTCTGGCAGAGGTCGGCGGTACCGGCGAGGTGCTGGTCATCGTGGACGGTCTCTACTCGATGGAGGGCAGTCTGTCGCCGCTGGCCGATATCGTGGATCTCACCAAGGCGGCGGGTGCCCTCCTCATGGTGGACGAGGCGCATTCGCTCGGCATCTACGGTCCGAACCGTCGCGGGTGGGCCGAGGAGTGCGGCGTGCTGGCCGACGTCGATGTTCTCATGGGCTCACTGTCCAAAGGCATGGGCAGCGTCGGCGGCTTCATTGCAGGTAGCGCCGAACTCATTGCCGGCCTGCGCGGATCGGCCCGGAGCCTGATCTTCAGCACGTCGGCGACCCCGGCGAGTGTGGCCGCGGCCAACGAGTCCATCCGCATCGTGATGAGCGATGAGGGTAAGGAGTTGGCGGCCCGGCTCGAGGAGTCCTCGCGATCGCTGACCGGACTGCTCATAGAGAAGGGGATCAAGGTCGAGGGGGCCACCGATCACTGGTCGCCGATCATCCCCATCGTCATCGGCGACGACGACAAGGCGGTGGCGACCTGGAATGAAATCCTGCGTGGCGGAGCGTATGTCGGCGTCGCGCTGTATCCGGCCGTGCCGCGTGACAGGGCGCTGCTGCGCGTGTGCGTGTCGGCGGCGCACAGTCCCGACGACCTCGCGAAGGTCGCCGACATCATCAGCAACGCGCTGGCCGCCACGATGGTCGATTGACCGATGGGGCACTACAAGAGCAATGTTCGCGACCTCGAGTTCAACCTGTTCGAGGTCTTGGGCTTGGCTTCGGTCTTCGAATCCGGAGCCTTCGACGATCTGGATACCGGCACGGTCGCGGCGATGATCGCGGAGGTCGATCAGCTCGCCGCGGGCTCCCTGGGAGCGGGATTCGCCGCGGCCGACCGGAATCCACCGGTCTTCGATCCGGTCGCGCACCGGGTCCGGCTACCCGAGGCGTTCAAGAAGAGCTGCCGGACGCTCCGAGCCGGCGGCTGGGAAAGACTGTTCCTCGACGAGGAACTCGGGGGCGTCAAGGTTCCCCGAGTGGTGATGTGGGCGGTCGGCGAGCTGATCCTCGGGGCGCAACCGGCCGCCTTCTTCTACGAGATCGCCGGTGCCGCGTTCGCCAATATCTTTCATGCGAACGCCACCGAGGAACAGAAGGGGTGGGCGCGAATCGCCGCCGAACAGGGCTGGGGCGCAACAATGGTGCTCACCGAGCCCGAGGCCGGCTCGAATGTCGGCGCCGGTTCCACCAGGGCCATCCGGCAAGAGGACGGGTCATGGCATCTGGAGGGCGTCAAGCGGTTCATCACGTCCGCCGATTCCGACGATCTCTTCCCGAACATCATGCATCTGGTCTTGGCACGGCCGGAGGGCGCGGCGCCGGGTACGCGCGGGTTGTCACTGTTCTTCGTGCCGAAGTTCCACTTCGATCCCGGCACCGGAGCGCTCGGCGAACGCAACGGTGTGTTCGTGACCGGTGTCGAGCACAAGATGGGTCTGAAGGTCTCCGCCACCTGTGAACTCACCTTCGGCGGCAACGGTATTCCGGCGAAGGGCTGGCTGGTCGGTGAGGTGCACGACGGCATCGCCCAGATGTTCCAGGTGATCGAGCAGGCTCGGATGATGGTGGGCGTCAAAGCGGCCGCCACCCTGTCGACCGGGTATCTGAACGCGCTCGCGTACGCGAAATCCCGAGTCCAGGGCCACGATATCGCCGTGCGCCGGGGTCATGCCGCGCGACAACAGATTCCGATCATTCGGCATCCTGATGTCCGCCGGAGCCTGGCCATGCAGAAGGCCTACGCCGAGGGTTTGCGCGCCCTGTACTTCTACACCGCGGCCCATCAGGATGTCGCGCTGGCCGAACGGGTGTCGGGCGCGGATGCCGAGCTGGCCGCCAGGGTCAACGATCTGCTGCTCCCGCTCGTCAAAGGCGTCGGTTCGGAGCGGGCTTACCAATATCTGGCGGAGTCGCTGCAAACCCTCGGTGGCTCGGGCTATCTGCAGGACTATCCGATCGAGCAGTACATCCGTGACGCGAAGATCGACACACTGTACGAGGGCACGACCGCCATTCAGGCGCAGGATTTCTTCTTCCGCAAGATTGCGCGGGACGGCGGTGTCGCCCTCGCCCATGTGGTAGCTCGGATCGATGACTTCCTGCACTCCGAATCGGCCAACGAGCGCCTCAAGGAGGAGCGCGCACTACTCGCCACCGCGCTCGAGGACGTGCGATCCATGACCGCCACCCTGACCGGTCACCTGATGGGTGCACAGGAGCGGCCGACGGAGCTGTACAAGGTCGGGCTGGGGTCGGTCCGCTATCTGCTCGCGGTCGGTGATCTGCTCATCGGCTGGCAACTGTTGCACCAGGCCGAGATCGCCAGCCTAGCTCTCGACAGCGGTGCGACCGGTGCGGACGAGCCGTTCTACCTCGGCAAAGTCGCTGTGGCGCAGTTCTTCGCGCGCAACGTCCTGCCCGAACTGACCGCGATGCGTGCCGTGCTGTCGAATCTCGACAACGACATCATGGAGCTCGACGAAGCGACATTCTGATGACAGACACCTTGCACACCGAAGTAGCGCAGCTGCTTCGCGCCGCCCACGAAAAGCTGAACGCCAACCCCGGTGACGAACCGTTGTCCTCGGCGGCCGCGCGGCTTGTCGAATGCGCCATCGAGGCGGTCGCCATCCTCGAGGAGCCGAATACCGGTTCGGCCGTGGAGATGATGGGGATTGCCCGAGCGGCGGTGACAGCCGCCACCTACGCCACGCGTGAGGTGGACGGTCGCGATCGCCGAGTTCGATGGCACTACTCGTGAGCGCACCGATAACCACCGCGCGGCCGCCGCTTCCCTCGCTGACCGGAATGCGGTTCATCGCGGCGGCGATGGTCGTGTTCACCCATGTCATGCTGCGATTGATGCCCAACGGGTATGTCCATGCCGAAGGGTTCGGAAATGCTCTCTGCTACTACCGGAGGCGCCGCCTGGCTGCTCTACCGAGGGATAGAACTGCCCGTGATGCGCAGATGGAGTCGCGCTCGACGACACCCGGCGGCGCGGCAATCCGCGATTTCTCGGTGGTCATCCGACAGTCGGCGCTGATGGCGGCCCCGCCGCTGTTCAGGCCGGTGACGGTTCCCCGGCGGCCAGCCGCGCGGCATTGGCCGCTTGGTCGTCGGCGGCCTGCTGGGCCGCGCGCTCGGCTTCGACCCGCTGGGCGTAGTGCAGGATCTCCGCCTGTTCGCGCTCGGCGTCCCAGCCCAGGTGCGGCGCCGCCAGCCGCGCGGCTTCCGCCGCCGCCGCGAGTCCGCGGTCGGGCTGATCGATGGAGATCCTGGTGCGCCGGGTCAGGATGTCCACCAGTCGCAGCGCCCCCTCGTGGGTGACCGCGTAGACCACCTCGGCCCGCAGGTAGTCGGGTGCACCGGAGAGCGGTTCGGCCAGGTCCGGGCGCTCGGCGACGAGGTCGAACAGTTCACCGGCCAGAGCGCCGTAGCGGCGCAGCAGGTGTTCGACGGCGGCCGGGGCCAGTCCGGTACGGTTCGCGAGATCGCCGCGCTCGCGCCACATTTCGTCGTATCCCAGCGCACCCAGGAGCGGGATGTGCTCGGTCAGCGATTTCGGCGCGGCGCGCCCGAAGCCGCGGACCGCGGCGTCGACCACGTCGGCGGCCATCACCCGGTAGGTGGTGTACTTGCCGCCCGCGACGACGAACAGGCCGGGCGCGGGCTCGGCGACCGCGTGTTCCCTGGACAGCTGGGCGGTTTCGGCGGATTCTCCGGCCAGCAGGGGACGCAGGCCCGCGTAGACGCCCACGATATCGGCCACGGTCAGCGGCTCGGCGAGCATGGCGTTGACGCGCGTGAGCAGATAGTCGACGTCGGCCCGGCTCACCGCCGGGTGGGCGCGGTCGAGGTCCCAGTCGGTATCGGTGGTGCCGATGATCCAGTGCCGATCCCAGGGAATGACGAACAGGACGCTCTTCTCGGTGCGCATGATCAGCCCGCTGCCGAGGTCGAGCCGGTCGCGCGGGACGAGCAGATGGACGCCCTTGGACATGCGGACGGTGAACGGCGCGGGCACACCGGCGATGTGGTGCGTCTCATCGGTCCACACCCCGGTCGCGCCGATCACCCGCCGGGCCGCCACGGTGATCTCGGCGCCGGACTCCGCATCGCGCACCACCGCCCCGGTGACCCGCTCCCCGGCCCGGACCAGCTCGGTCACCCGCGCCCCGGTGAGCACCGTCGCGCCGTACTGGGCGGCGGTGCGGGCCAGTGTCATGGTGTGGCGCGCGTCGTCGACCTGCGCCTCGTGGAACTGGATACCGCCGACCATGGCCCGCGGGTCCAGTCCGCGCGCCGCGCGCAGCACGCCGGCGCGGGACAGATGCCGATGCGGGGGCAATTGCCGGGTCCGGCCGATCAGGTCGTAGAGCAGCACCCCCGCCCCCGCGTAGCCGCGTTCCCAGACCCGGTGTCGCAGCGGGAAGAGCAGCGGCACCGGGCGCACCAGGTGCGGAGCGAGCTTGTTCAACAGCAGCCTTCGCTCCTTGAGGGCCTCGAAGACCAGCTTGAAGTCGAGCTGCTCCAGATACCGCAGGCCACCGTGGATCAATTTGCTGGACCTGCTGGACGTGCCCGCTCCCCAATCCCGCGCCTCCACCAGAGCGACCGAGAATCCGCGCGACGCGGCATCGAGTGCGGCGCCCGCCCCGACCACGCCGCCGCCGATGACCAGCACGTCGAACTCATCGGTGGCCAGCTTGCGCAACGCGGTCGCGCGATAGTCGGGGCCGAGACGTGGGGCGGGCATTCCTTTTCTCCTTGGTAGCGGGGCGGATTCGCCGGACTGTCAGGCCTCGTCCTCGACCCAGTCGAAGGTCTTGGTGACGGCCTTCTTCCAGTTGCGGTACTCGGCTTCCCGGCGGGTCTCGTCCAGGGCCGGCTGCCACCGCTTGTCCTCGGCCCAGTTCGTCCGGATGGCGTCCTCGCTCTCCCAGAATCCGACGGCGAGACCGGCGGCGTAGGCGGCGCCGAGCGCGGTGGTCTCCGCGACGACCGGGCGAATGACCTCGACCCCGAGGATGTCGGCCTGGAACTGCATGAGCAGTTCGTTGACGACCATCCCGCCGTCCACCTTGAGCGAGGTGAGCGCGACGCCGGAGTCGGCGTTCATGGCGTCGATGACCTCGCGGGTCTGGAAGGCGGTGGCCTCCAGGACGGCCCGTGCGAGATGGCCCTTGTTGACGAAGCGCGTCAGCCCGACGATCGCGCCGCGGGCGTCGGAGCGCCAGTAGGGCGCGAACAGACCCGAGAAGGCGGGCACGAAGTACGCGCCGCCATTGTCCTCGACGGTCCGGGCGTGCTCCTCGATCTCGGCCGCCGAACCGATCATGCCGAGGTTGTCGCGCAGCCACTGCACCAGCGAACCGGTCACCGCGATGGCGCCCTCCAGCGCGTACACCGGCTTGGCGTCGCCGAGCTTGTAGCAGACCGTGGTCAGCAGGCCATTATTCGAGAGCACCTTGTCGGTTCCGGTATTGAGCAGCACGAAATTGCCGGTGCCGTAGGTGTTCTTGGCTTCACCGGGGGACAGGCAGGCCTGGCCGAAGGTGGCGGCCTGCTGGTCGCCGAGAATGCCCGCGATGGGCACGCCGGCCAGTGCGCCGCGGGCGCGCACCGTGCCGTAGACCTCGGAGGACGAACGGATTTCGGGGAGCAGCGACAGCGGCACGCCCATCTCCGCCGCGATCTCCGAATCCCATTGCAGCGTCTCCAGATCCATCAGCAGCGTGCGCGAGGCATTGGTCGGATCGGTGGCGTGCACGCCGCCGTCCGTGCCGCCGGTCATATTCCACAGGATCCAGGTGTCCATATTGCCGAAGGCCAGTTCGCCCGCCTCCGCGCGCTCCCGGGCGCCTTCGACATTGTCCAGAATCCATTTGATCTTCGGTCCGGAGAAGTACGTCGCCAGCGGCAATCCGGTCTTCTCCCGGTACCGTTCCTGCCCGCCGCCGAGCTGGCCCAGCTCCTCGGCGATGCGGTCGGTGCGGGTGTCCTGCCACACGATCGCGTTGTAGACCGGCTCCCCGGTGGCGCGATCCCAGACCACGGTGGTCTCGCGCTGATTGGTGATGCCGACCGCGGCGATGTCGGCCGCGGTGAGATCACCCTTGGCCAGTGCGCCGGCGACCACCGCGCGGGTGTTCTCCCAGATCTCGGCCGGATCGTGTTCCACCCAGCCCGCGCGCGGGAAGATCTGGCTGTGCTCGCGCTGGTCGACGGCGATGACCGTGCCCGCGTGGTCGAAGATCATGGCGCGGGTCGAGGTGGTGCCCTGGTCGATCGCTGCGACGTATCGTGACATGGGGTTTTCTCCTTCGGCGAAACTGTTTGGTGCTGCGCGTGATTCGATCAGAAGATGAGCTGCGAGACGAGTCCGGCCAGCACGCCGCCGATCACCGGGCCGACGACCGGGACCCAGGAGTAGGCCCAGTCACTGGATCCGGCCGCGGGTTCGGGCGCCGGTTCGGCGGCCGCGCCCAGGCTCGCGGAGTGCGCGTGGACCGGCTCCGGGGCGGTGCGCCGCAGCGGCAGCACCGCGTGCGCGATGCGCGGGCCGAGGTCGCGGGCCGGGTTGATGGCGTAGCCCGTCGGGCCGCCGAGCGAGGCGCCGAGGCCGACCACCAGCAGCGCGACCGCGAGCGGGCCGAGGCCGGAGGGCGTCTTCCCGAACGAGAGCACCACCAGGACCAGGATGAAGGTGCCGATCGCCTCGGTGGCGAGATTCCAGCCGTAGTTGCGGATGGCCGGGCCGGTCGAGAAGACGGCCAGCTTCTTGCCCTCGTCGGTCTCGGCGTCGAAATGCTGCTTGTAGGCCACGAATACCAGGCAGGCGCCGAGGAACGCGCCGAGTAGCTGGCCGGCCACGTAGACCACGGTCGATCCGAACGAGATGGCGACGCCCGGGGCGTACTCCTCGGCTCCGCTGCTCAGAATCCCCAGCGTCACCGCGGGATTGAGGTGCGCGCCGGACTTGAAGGCGACGTAGACGCCCGCCATGACGGCGAAGCCCCACCCGAAATTGATCAGCAGCCAGCCGCCGTCGGCGCCCTTGGACTTCGCCAGCAAGACATTGGCCACGACTCCGCCGCCGAGCAGTATCAGCACTCCCGTGCCGAACACCTCGCTGACGAAAACCTCTGCGAGACCCACGATTTCTCCAATCTTCCGTGGGGCGGTCCCGGGCCACGTTGCCCGGACCCTGAAAGTGCGCAGAACTCTACGGTGATGTGGCACACACTCAATCCGGTCGGTTCGACAATGCCGAACGCCCGATTCGACCGGATCTGCGCGCTACGCTGCCGAAAGGCACTATGACCTAGATCACATTGGCGAAGGTGCAGGTCACAATGGGGGCGGCGGCCGCGGGCCCCCGTCGGTTCGGCGTTCGACATTGTCGGACCCGCTCGGTGGAATACGTTGTCCGCTATGCCGGGCCCGGTGCAATCGATCGAGCGTGCGGGCGCGATGCTGCAATTGCTCGCCCGCAGTTCGAGCGGTCTCGGTGTCGGCGATATCGCCAGCTCGCTCGAACTCGCCAAGGGCACCGCGCACGGAATCCTGCGGACCCTGCAGGCCATCGGCTTCGTCGAACAGGACCGCGGCGGCGGGAAATACCGGCTCGGTACGGCGCTGCGGCGCCTGGGCGCCGGTCACCTGGATGCCAATGAACTGCGTTCCCGGGCGATCAACTGGGCCGACGCCCTCGCCGCGCGCAGCGGTGAGGCCGTCCGGATCGGTGTGGCGTCGCAGGACCGTGTGCTCGTGGTGCACCACGTATTCCGGCCGGACGACACCCCGCAGACCCTCGATGTGGGCGCGCTGCTGCCGCTGCACGCCACCGCGCTCGGCAAGATCCTGCTCGCCTACGACAGCGATCTCGCGACCCGGATCCGGGCGGGGAGGCTCGAATCGCTCACCCGCCGGACCGTGATCCAACCGGCGCTGCTCGCCAAATCGCTGGCGGAGGTCAGGGACAACGCGTGGGCCGGTGAATACGGCGAGCTGGAGCCCGGCGAGGCGAGCATCGCCGCCTCGATCCGCTCGCACGGCGGCCTGGTGGTCGGCGCGATCGGCATCTCCGGCGCCGCCGAACGGATCTTCCCGACCGGCCGAGGTCCGGACCCGGCGCTGCTCGGGTACGTGCGCGACGCCGCCCGCGCGGTGTCGCGGGATCTGGTCGAGAACAAGTAAATCCCGGGGCGCGAGGGCCCCGGTTCGCTCTACCCGCAGAAAGGCGCGCCCAATGACGCAGCGCTATGTGATGGCCATCGACCAGGGGACGACCTCGACCCGCTGCATAGTGTTCGACTCCGCCGGTCGGCTGGTCTCGGTGGCACAGCGCGAGCACCAGCACTACTTTCCCAAACCCGGCTGGGCCGAACAGGATGCGATGGAGATCTGGCGCAATGTCGATCGCATCATTCCCCGCGCGCTGCGCGACGCGGGTGTCGCCCGCGATCAGATCGTCGCGCTCGGCATCACCAATCAGCGCGAGACCAGCGTCGTCTGGGACCGCCACACCGGACATCCGGTGGGCAAGGCCATTGTGTGGCAGGACGTCCGCACCGCGGATCTGGTGCGGTCGCTGAGCGATCGGCCCGATGCGCACCGTGTGCCCGAGCTGAGCGGACTGCCCCTGGGCACCTACTTCTCCGCGCCCAAGCTGCGCTGGCTGCTCGACTCGGTCCCCGGACTGCGTGCCCGCGCCGAACGCGGCGATGTTCTGTTCGGCACCATGGAGACCTGGCTGATCTGGAATCTGACCGGCGGCGTCGACGGCGGCATCCACCTCACCGATGTCACCAATGCCAGCCGGACCCTGCTGATGAACCTCGAGACCCTCGAATGGGATCGGGAGTTGTTGTCCTTCTTCGATATTCCCCGAGCCATGCTGCCGGAGATCCGCTCCTCCAGCGAGGTCTACGGCGTCACGCGCCGCGTGGTGCCGGGCATCACCATCGCCGCCGCGCTCGGCGATCAGCAGGCGGCGCTGTTCGGGCAGACCTGTTTCTCCCGCGGGGACACCAAATGCACCTATGGCACAGGCGGTTTCCTGCTCATGAATACCGGCCGGTCGCCGGTCCGGTCGACCCATGGACTACTCACCACCGTCGGCTACCGCATCGGCGACGCACCGGCCATGTACGCGCTGGAGGGATCCATCGCCGTCACCGGCTCGCTGGTGCAGTGGTTCCGCGACGGGCTCGGATTGATTTCCAGCGCACCGGAAATCGAGACACTCGCCCGCACCGTCGACGACAATGGCGGCTGCTATATCGTGCCCGCCTTCTCCGGACTGTTCGCGCCGCACTGGCGCAGCGAGGCCCGCGGCATCATCGTCGGGCTCACCTCCTATGTCACCAAGGGGCACCTGGCCCGGGCCGTGCTCGAGGCCACCGCGTGGCAAACCCGTGAGGTCGTCGACGCCATGAACGCCGACTCCGGGCTGCAGGCGACCGCGCTCAAGGTGGACGGCGGCATGACCACCGATCACCTGCTCATGCAGTTCGTCGCCGATGTGCTCGACGTTCCGGTCAAGCGGCCCATGGTCATCGAGACCGTCTCCCTGGGCGCGGCCTACGCGGCCGGGCTGGCCGTGGGCTACTGGGCCGACCTCGAGGTGCTGCGCCGCAACTGGCACCGCGCGGCCGAATGGCAGCCGCAGGCGGATGCCGAACACGTGAAGGCCGAGTACGGCAACTGGAAGCGCGCCGTCGAACTCACCTTCGGGTGGTCCCAGCCGCCGAATTAGGGATGTCCTACAGTGCCTGAATCCCTTTCAGGACCGCGCGGAGCACGGCGAGATCGTCGGCGGCGTCCGGGCCGGCGGCGGGAGCGCGGAAGTCGAGGACGCCGTCGCCGATGAGATCCCCGACCAGGATCTTGGTCGCGGTGATCGGCAGCCGCAGCCGGGCGGCGATCTCGGCCACCGAGAGCGGCGAGCGAGTCAGCTCCACAATGGCCGCGTATTCGGGTTCGTGGCGGCGCAGCCTGCCCAGGCTCGAAGCCACCACCCGGGTGACCATGTCCACATCGGTGCGTCGGGTCCCGGAGCGGCCCCGGGTCACCGCGTAGAGCCGGACCACCGGCCCGGCGTCCTCGTCGTACCACGAATCCTGTGAATCGTTCATGTGTACTCGGGCTGTGCCGGAATTCGTTGCTGCCGTACGGGATCGGCCGTACCCATATCCAGGGCGGCGGTGGTGAGCGCGCGCGGGATCAGCACGACGGCTTTCACGCCGCCGTAGTCGGATTCCGCGAGCCGCACCGTAATACCGTGGCGCGCCGCCAGTTTCGCGACCACGAACAACCCGAGCCGGATATCTCCGGCCAGGGTCGCGACGCTGAAATCCGGTGGCTGCGCCAGCAGCGCATTGCGGGCGGCCCGGTCCTCCTCGGTCATGCCGAGGCCCTGATCGGAGATCTCGATGGCGATGCCCTTGCCGACCAGACCGCCGGTGACCTCGACGGGTGACTCCGGCGGGGAGAACGTGCTGGCATTGTCGGCCAGTTCTGCCAGGAGGTGGATGATATCGGTGACGGCGGGTCCGACGATCTGCGTGTCCGGCAGCTTCCGGACGTGAATTCTGGTGTAGTCCAGCGATTCCGCGGCCGCGCCGCGGACCACGTCGACCAGCGGCACCGGGTTGCGCCACTTGCGTCCCGGCTGTTCGCCGCCGAGCACGATGAGGTTCTCGGAGTTGCGCCGGGCCCGGGTCGCCAGGTGGTCGAGCTGGAACAGCAATTTCAGCCGGTCCGGTTCCGGTTCCTCCCGCTCGGCCTTGTCGAGCAGGGCCAGTTGGCGGTGCACCACGCCCTGGGACCGGTGGGCGATTTTCACGAATACCGCGTTCACGCCCGCCCGGGTCTTGGCCTCGGCCACCGCCGCGTCCACGGCCGCCCGGTGCGCGCGGTTGAAAGCGTCTGCGACGTGGCCGATCTCGTCGGACCCGAAGTCCAAGCGGTCGGCGTCCTGATCGAATTCCTCGCCGGCCGAGAGCCGGCGGATGGTGTCGGGCAATCGTTCATCGGCCAATTCCAGGGTGTCCCGGCGCAGCCGGCGCAGGCGCGCGATGAACTTGTTGGCCAGCACCAGCGCGCCGAGGAATGCCAGCAGTGCGAGCGAGAGCACGCCCGCCCCGGCGGACAGCGAGTTCCGGTTGAGTCGGTTGCCCTGTGCGGTCGCCTCGAAATGCGCGTCAACGCTTTGGTTTTCCCACAAGGTCAGCAGGTCTCGCCGGACCTTGCCCGCGACCTGCTGCCATTCGGTCAGCGTCAGCGGTAGCGGATCGGCGGATTCGCCGGAGGATCGGCCACCGCTGGGCGCGGTGACCGGGCCGCGCTTGATGAGGGCGTCCTCCTGGGCGCGTAGCCGCTGCCATTCAGTGCTGGCGGTGATCGCCTTCCATTGGTCGAGGTGCGCCCCCTGCAGCACCGACCCGACGTAGGCGACCTCGCCGCGGCCGTCGCCGATATATCCGGCCAGTTCCACCAGCAGTTCCGGCGACAGCTGCCCGGTGAGCATGACCAGGGAACCCAAACCGCTGGTCCGCGAAATGGATTCGGCGGCCCGCAGCGCATGGACCGACTTGTACAGTTCGACCGCGATATGGGATTCGGGCGCGACGTCCGCCGAGATAAGCCAGCCGTTGATGATGGCGGCGACCGCCATGCTGTAGGCGGTGAACGCCTCCGCGGCCGGAATCGTGCGCGCGTCGACGGCGGCCCGCAGGGCCGGCACCTTCTGGCCGACGCCGACCCGGAAGAACCCGTCCTTCAGGTCGGGCCGCAGCTCCGACAGCGCATTGGCCTGGGCCACCACCGCCGCGTATCCCGCATCGGATTGCTTGCGCGCCGCCGGCAAGGCGAATCCGGCCGAGTCGTCCCCGGCCAGGAACAACAGCGAAAGCCTGCGCTCCTCCTGGAACGCCTCGATCATCATGATCGACGGCCCGGAGGTGCCGCGCGCCAGTTCAGCGAACCGATTGGCCTCCCGGCCGCTCTGCACCAGGTAGGCGGATCCGCCGACCCCGATCGCGAGCAGCGCGATACTCGGAATGAGCACGATGACCAGCACTCTGGTCCGGACGCTGACAGCCGGCCGCCACCGTGCTGAGATCTTATGGAGGAATCTGCTGCCGATCACCGAATTCTCGCCTACTCACAGGTCTGGCTACCCGCCAGCGGTTCTCGCAAAGCTAGTCACTGAAACGCCACCCCCGCAACACTTTCGCCGATTACGGCCAGGAGCGCCGATGTGCGGAAACGGACTCGAGAAACGTTACAGAGTGCTATGTAATTTATATGAGTGCTCATGAGATTCCGGTTCCGTTGCCGGAGGGGTTCGATGTGACAGATCCGGGGCTGTGGGCGCAGCGAATACCCGACCGGGAACTGGGGGAGCTGCGGGCGGTCGCGCCGGTGTGGTGGAACCCGCAGCCGACGACGGTCGGCGGGTTCGCCGATACGGGGTTCTGGGTGGTCAGCAGGCATGCCGATGTGAAGGAGGTGTCCCGGCGCAACGACCTGTTCTCCAGTTACGAGAACACCGCTATTCCACGGTATGCCGACGATATGACGCGCGAACAGGTTGAGCTGCAGCGGTTGTCGATGATCAATATGGACGATCCGGAGCACGCGCGAATGCGGAGGGTGATTTCGAAGGGGTTCACCCCGCGGGCGGTGAACGGGTTGCGGGAGCGATTGTCGGAGCGCGCCAAGGACATTGTCGAGGCCGCGGCGGCGGCCGGCTCGGGGGACTTCGTCACCCAGGTGGCGTGTGAGTTGCCCTTGCAGGCCATTGCGGAACTGCTCGGGGTGCCGCAGGGCGATCGGCAGCGGTTGTTCCGGTGGTCGAACGAGGTGACGGGATACGACGATCCGGAGTACGCGCACATCGATCCGGTCGCCGCCGCCACCGAGATCCTGGGGTACGCGTGGAATATGGCCGAGCAGCGGCGGGCGCACCCGGCGGGGGATATCGTGACCGAGCTGGTGAACGCCGATATCGACGGGGAGGCACTGACTTCGGAGGAGTTCGGGTTCTTCGTCATGCTGCTGGCGGTGGCGGGCAATGAGACTACGCGCAATGCGATTACGCACGGAATGATCGCGTTCCTGGATCATCCCGGGCAGTGGGAGCTGTTCAAGCGTGAGCGTCCGCGGACCGCGGCGGACGAGATCATCCGCTGGGCCACGCCGGTCAGCTCGTTCCAGCGGACCGCCGTGGCCGATACCGAACTCGGCGGGGTGCGAATCCGCAAGGGGGACCGGGTGGTCATGGCGTATCGGTCGGCGAACTTCGACGCGGAGGTCTTCACCGACCCGTTCACCTTCGACATCCGGCGCGACCCCAATCCGCATCTGTCCTTCGGCGGTACGGGCGCGCACTACTGCGTCGGCGCGAACCTGGCGCGGCTGGAGGTGGAGTTGATCTTCGATGCCATTGCCGACCACCTGCCCGATATGGCCCGGCTGGGTGATCCGCGGCGGTTACGATCCGGATGGCTCAATGGCATCAAGGAGTTTCGGGTGGACTACCGGACCGGGCGATGAAGGTCGACCTGCAACTGGACGGGCGGCTGGAGGACTCCGCCGAGCGGGCCCGGGCCCTGATCGCGCTCGGCGCGGACGGGCTGTTCACCTTCGAAGGCCCCAATGACGTATTCCTGCCGCTGGCACTGGCTTCCCAGGCGGTCACGGCGGATCTGATGACCAATATCGCCGTCGCGCTGCCGCGCAGCCCGCTGCACCTGGCGCATCTCGCCTACGATCTGCACACCCTCAGCAAGGGCCGGTTCCGGCTGGGGCTGGGGTCACAGGTCAAGGCGCACATCGAAAGACGTTACGGCGCCGAGTGGTCCGATCCGGTCGGCCGGATGCGGGAGACCGTGCTGGCCGTCCACGCCATCTTCGACGCGTGGGAAGGCCGGTCCCCCTTGCGATTCGAGGGCCGCTACACCCGGCACACGCTGATGCCCCCGATGTTCGACCCGGGCCCGCATCCCTACGGCCGACCCGAGATCTGCCTGGGCGCACTGGGTCCGCGCATGACACGCACCGCCGCCGAAGTCGCCGACGGGCTGCTGGTGATGCCGTTCAACAGCGCCCGGCACTTTCGCGAGCGCACCCTCCCCGCGGTCGCCGATGGGCTCGCGCGCGCCGGTCGGGAACGCGCGCAACTGCGGATCTACCCGCAGATCATCGTCGGCGTAGGCCGGACATCGGAGGAATTGGCGGCCGCCGCCCGCGGGGTGCGGGGCCTGCTGGCGTTCTACGGCTCGACCGCGGCGTACCGGCCGGTACTGGAGGTCGAAGGCCGCGCGGAGCTGCAACCCGAACTCGCCGCCCTGGCCCGCCGCGGCGCCTACGCCGACATGACGGCGTTGATCGACGACAAGATGCTGGAAACGCTGGCGGCATACGGCACCCCGGAGCAGTGCGCCGCCACGATTCTCGAGCGCTTCGGCGAGCATGCGGACCGCGTGTGCTGCTACTTCCCGGGATACACGGCGCGCGACGAGCACATTGCGGACCTCATTCGATTACTGCATGCGGCTCAACCGATTTCGCCGTAGCGCCACTGAAATCGACGCAACTGCTCGGCGGAGCTACAGCGGTGACCTCGCTCCGCGATATCACCCCGTGAGGAGCACGTGGCATTGCGCGGCGTCGTGCTGCGGGCGGCTTCGCTGCTGCGATGTCGCCCCTCGGCTGGAGGGTGTGGCATTGCGCGGCGTCGTGCTGCGGGCGGCCTCGCTCCCGCGACGTCGGCCCCGCGCGTGGCGTGCGTGGCAATGCGCAGCGCATCTCACGCGTCGGGGTGCGTCGCCATGGCGTGCAGCGCATCCGCCAGTTTCTCGGCGAAGCCGTCGCGCACATCGCCGCCGCGTGACAGTGCATGGAAAGTTGTTGCGCCGGAGAGGATTTCGAACATCACCTCCGGATCGGCCCCGGGCGGGATCCGCCCATCGGCGACCGCATTGCCGAGCAGCGCGGCGAATGCGTCGCGGACCGGTGTGCCGATGGCGAGCAGGCGCTGACGGGCTTCCTCGGTCTGGGAGTCCGCCAGCAGTCCCGGCACTCCGGCGCGGGCGGCCGGGCTGGCCGCCCGCGCGAGGAAGATCTGTGCCCAGGTGCGCAGGTCCGCCCGCAGATCCCCGGTCGGTTCCGGTAGCTCATGCCCGCCCGGGCCGTGCACCGCCTCTTCGAGCAGGGCCTCCCGGGTGGGCCAGCGGCGATAGATCGCGGGCGTATTGACCCCGGCCCGCCGCGCGATGGCCACCACGGTGGCCTGCCGATACCCGACCTCGGCCAGCAGTTTTCGCGCGGCCACGAGCACGGCGAGGTCCTTGTCGCTGTCGCGGGGCCGTCCCGGCCGCGGGCGCTGCGCTGCGGTCATCGCTGCATCGTACGTCGGTCGAGCCACCGGATTCCGCTGCCCGACGGCTTTCGCGACTCCTCGTGCACCCGCCCCGACCTGCGCGGCGGCCGTCGCTCGAGAAAGTCGCGAACCCCTTCCGCGGCATCCGGACTGCGCATCACCCGCCGATGCAGCTCGGTCGCGAGTTCCTCCATCGCATCCGGGACGAGGTTGTACCGCGCGGAATCCCACAGCGCGCGCTGCGCTGCGGTCATTGCTGCATCGTGCGTCGACCCAGCCGCCGGGCATCGCCGTGCGACCGTGCCAGTGCCGTCCGTCATGACCGCTCGTATTCGCGGTGGCGGCCTGTGGATTCGCCGCCCGCTGGGATCGAGAGCTCTCGCCATTCGGCGTTCAGGCGTGCCGACCAGTGCGGCGGCCGCCGCTCGAGGAACGCTCGCACCCCTTCCGTGGCATCCGGACTGCCCATGACTCGCCGATGCAGCTCGGTCTCGAGCTGCTCGACCTCATCCGGACCGAGATTGTGGCGCGCGGTATCCCACAGCGCGCGCTTGCACAGGGCCGCGGACATCGGGGCGACATGGGTGGCGATATCGCGGGCCATCTCCAGCGCGGCCGGGAGCACCTCTGCGGCGGGCAGTGCGAGACTCGCCAATCCGAGCTGGACCGCGCGCTCGGCGTTGAAAGTACGCCCGGTCAGCATGATTTCGGCGGCGGCCGCCATCCCGGCCAGCCGCGGCAGTGTCCAATGCGACATCGCATCGGGGATGACCCCGAGCCGCACTTGCCGTATGGCGTAATCGGACTCGGTCGCCATGATCCGAATGTCGGCTTGCAGAGCCAAGGTCAGCCCGATCCCGATGGCGTGCCCGTTGATGGCGGCGATCACCGGCTTGCGCAGGTCGAAGGCCGGCGGGTGCACGGGGGAGGCGCTGAACCCGGGACTGTGAGCGGCCCGAAAGGTTTCGCCCCGATCGGAGAGATCGGCGCCCGCACAGAACGCCGGGGGCGTACCGGTCAGCACGATCGCCCGCACCGCGTCGTCGCTGTCCAAGGCGCGGTAGTACTCACCCAGCGCGCTGCCCATCTCCGGCGTGAACGCATTGCGGCGCTCGGGCCGATCGAGGGTGAGAACCGCGACTCCGCCGTCGATTTCGAGCCGTACCGCGGTCATGTGTCCTCCTCATCCAGTGCGACGGCCTGACTCTATTACGTAATACCTTGTAATGTAATGGGAGTCGGCGCCGCTATCGGGACGCGCGGTGGAAGGTTCGGCGGTAGGCGATGGGGGAGACGCCCAGGACTGCCGAGAGATGCTGGCGGAGAGCCGCTCCGGTGCCGAAGCCCGCGGCGGCGGCCACCTGGTCGACGGGGAGGTCGGTGGTTTCCAGGAGGCGGCGGGCGTGGTCGAGGCGTTGCTGGGTCAGCCATTGGCCGGGTGGCATTCCGACCTCGTCGCGGAAGCGGCGGCAGAAGGTGCGGACGCTCATGCGGGCGTGAGCGGCCAGTTCGGCGAGGGTCAGGGGGCGGCTCAGTTGCCGGAGGGCCCATTCGCGGGTGGCGGCGGTGGTGGACGCGGTGGGCTCGGGGACGGGCCGTTCGATGAATTGGGCCTGGCCGCCCGCGCGCCAGGGCGGGACGACGCAGAGGCGGGCGACGCGGTTGGCCACCTCGCTGCCGTGATCGCGGCGCAGCAGGTGCAGGCAGAGGTCGACGCCGGCGGCCACGCCCGCCGCGGTGAGGACGCGGCCGTCATCGATGAACAGGACGTCGGGGTCCACCCGCACCTGCGGGAAGGCCCGCTGGAAGTGGGCCGCCTCGTTCCAATGGGTGGTGGCGGGACGATTGTCGAGCAGGCCGGCGGCGGCGAGCACGTAGGAGGCGGTGCAGATGGAGACGATGCGGGCCTCGGGGCGCAGCAGGCGCAGCGCCGCGGCCAATTCGGTTGGCAGCCAGTTGCGTTGCTGACTGTCGCCGCAGGTGAAGGGCGGGATCACCAAGGTATCGGCGGTGGTGAGGATTTCGGCGTCGTGGGCGACCGCGACGGTGAAATCGGCGCTGGTGCGCACCGGTTCGCCGTCGAGGGTGCAGGTGCTGACCCGGTAGAGCGGGCTGTCGTCGGCGGCCGCGGCGGTACCGAAGATGCGGACAGGGATGCTCAGCTCGAACGGGTAGACCCCGTCCAGGGCCAGGACGACGACGTGGTGCATTGGCAAGATCCTTCCAGATATTGGCATCCTTGCCACTCGCCCGCGGAGCGCGGATGCGGAAATCTGTTCCGTGAGCGGCTGATCGATCGACGAACAGCCCGGAGAACAGGAGTAATGCGATGCGCGCAATCGGTCAGGACACGTTCGGCGGGCCCGAGGTGCTGCGGGTGGTCGAGGTGGAGCGGCCGGAGCCCGGACCGGCGGAGGTGCTGGTGCGGGTGCATGCGGCCGGGGTGAATCCGACCGATTCCTGGCATCGGTTCAATGGCGGGCTGGCGGCGCGGATCGTGCGGCTGGGCTGGGACGTGTCCGGTGTGGTCGAGGCGGTCGGGCCGGGGGTCACGTTGTTCGCGCCCGGGGACGAGGTGTTCGGGCTGCCGCGGCATCCGCTGCCCGCGGGAACCTATGCGGAGTACGTGGTTTCGCCCGCGCGGCATCTGGTGCGCAAGCCGGCGGGGCTGTCGCACGTGCAGGCGGCGGCACTGCCCCTAGCGGCGCTCACCGCCTGGCAGGCGCTGGTGGATGTGGCGGATGTGCAAGCGGGACAGCGGGTTCTGATTCATGCGGCGGCCGGTGGCGTGGGGCATCTGGCGGTGCAGATCGCCAAGGCGCGCGGGGCGTATGTGATCGGGACGGCGCGGGCGGCCAAGCACGATTTCCTGCGCGAGCTCGGCGCGGACGAGGTGATCGATTACACCGCGGTGGATTTCGCGGAGGTGGTCGGCGAGGTCGACGCGGTGATCGACACCATCGGTGGCGAGTACGGCCCGCGGTCGCTGCGCACCCTGCGCGCGGGCGGCATCGTCGTCTCGCTCGCCTCGCCCGCGGAGGCGCGGCTGGCCGAGGCGGCCGAGCCGCTGGGATTGCGGGCGCGGTTCATGATCGTGGAAGCGGATCGGGCCGGGATGCGGGAGATCGCGGCGCTGGCCGGATCCGGTCGATTGACGCCGCGCATCGAGACCGTGCTGCCGCTGGAGCTGGCGGGCAAGGCGCACGAAATCGCGGACAGCGGAAGGACTTCCGGGAAGATCGTGCTCTCGGTCGTGGACTGAGGACCGCGGCGCGGCTCGGCTGGCAGGTCATGATCGGCGACACCGTGGCAGAGTGATCGCCGTGGTGGCACGGCGATTGGCGGCGGCGAACGTATTACTGGCCGGCGTGCTGCTGCTCGTCGATCTCGCGACGGTGGTGCTGGTGTGGCGCGGGGGAGTGCCGGTCGCGTTTCCCGGCGAGCCGCACGCCGCCGGTGCGGAGGTGACGTTCGTCTGGGCCTCCGCGGGCGGAGCACCGCTGGTAGCGGCATACCTGGCCGCCCTCGCGGCCGCCGTCACCCCGAGCATGTTGCTGGCCAGGCGATTCGACCGCATGCGGGGCGCAGGGCTGGTGTGGCTGGGCGTGGCGCTGCTGCCCCTCGCCGGAGCGCTGGCCCTGCTGCAATGGTCCCTGTATCCGCTGTTCCTGGACACCACCTGCGGGATCTGCGACGCCATCACCTACGAGGCCGCACCGGGGCCCGGGTGGTACCGGCCGGCGCGGATAGCTCTGATGGCGCTGCTGACGCTGTGTTTCATGGGTGCGGTGGCGCTGGCGTGCTCGCCCGCCATGACCCGCCGCCTGCACGCCGCCGCCGCTCCCGTGCCCCGGCGGCCGGGCGCCGCCACGGTGGCCGCCATCGGCCTGACCGTGCTGGCGGTGTGCGCGACGCTGCTGGCGGCGACGGTCGTGCCCATTGCCACCACCGCCCAGCAGCACCAGCGCACCGGTGAACTGGTGCGGGTCGATTCCGGCACTCAGATCATGACGTATGTGGTCGCGGTGCTCGCCGTCGTCTTCGCCATGGGGACGCTGCGTCAGGCGCAGGCGCTGTGGCGGGGCAATGCCGCGGCGGCGCCGATGCTGACGCTGTCCGGGCTGAGCCTGCTGCTGTGGTCGGGACTGCTGGGCATGTTGTTGCTGCTGACCCCGAAGGGCGGGATCCTGCCCACCGGCTGGCGGGTCGAGGTCGATCCGTCCTGGTTGCCGGAAGTGCACGGCGCGGTGGTGTGCGCGGCGCTGGCGGCGCTGGCCGTGGCGGGCGTGGCCCTGCTCTGGCCGACCACGCTGAGCTGGATCACCCGCCCCGACCCGCGGTAATGGCACGGCCGGCACCGGTTGTGGCGTGGTCATGTTCACGTCATGGCCTCCGGCGCGTCGCTCATGTGTCCATCAGGCGCTCTTGCCACGTTCACGAGACTGCCCTAGCCTCCGGTCTTCGTGAGGACTAGCGCGGAGATCGAACCGCGAAGAGATGTACGCGTGTGGGGGGCGATCACCGCGCTCGGAGTCGTCGCCGGATATCTGGCGGTATTGCTGGCCGACGCCCGGCACTACTACACCGATGACACCGAAGCGCAGTACGCGCCGATGTGGGTGCTGCTGGGGACGGAACTACGGGAGGGGCGGTTCCCGGCGCTGGTGCCGTGGGAGTGGATGGCGGGCAACTACTCGCTGGAAGAGGCGGCGCTGCTGAATCCGCCGCAGCTGCTGGTCTATCTGATCGCGCCGTCGGTGAACAATCTGGCGATCTACGCCACGGTGGTGAAGCTGGTCTTCTCGATCATCGCGGGCCTCGGGGTATACCGGGTGTGCCTCGCGTATGTGGCGAAACCGGCATGGGGCGCCGTGGCGGGCATTGCGTTTCCGCTGAGCGGATGGTTCCTGTTCTTCGATCAGGCCAGCTGGTTCACCTCGCAGACGGGCACCACGTGGCTGCTGCACGCGTGGGCCTCGGCGGTGCTCTACGCGCGCGGCAAGAGCGGGCCGATTCCGGTCTTCGTCTTCCTCTGGCTGACCTTGACCATCCAGTACGTGTTTCCGGGAGTGGAAGCCGCGCTGATGATTCTGGCGGTGGTGGCCGGTGAGGTCATCCATCAGCGGGGCTGGGCGGGGCCGCTGCGGCTGGCGCTGGCGGCCGGGTGCGCCGGACTCGCGGGGCTGATCGCGAATCTGCCGCTGCTGCTGTCTTCTCAGGTGACCTGGCGCGGTGATGCGCGCATCCGCAACGAGTCCTTCCTGACGGTGCCGTGGTCGGAGTCGCTGAATGCCAGTCTGCCCAGCACCACACCGGCTTTCGAGGGCTGGTGGGGTTTCGTGCAGCCGTTGCCCATGGTGTACATCGCCTGGTTCCTGATTCCCGCCCTGGCCTTCATCGATTGGCCGGCGGTGTGGCGGCATGCGCGGGAGTACAGCGGGATCGCCGTCTTCGCGGGCGGCATGCTGATGTGGACCGCCGGACCCGGTGCGGTGGGTCCGCTGCGCTGGCCGGCGCGCGTGCTGCCGCTGGTGGCCGTCGGGCTGCTGGTGCTGGTGTGCGTATTGCTCAGCCGCCATGGCGATTTCAAGTCCGCGCGCCGTCGCGAGATCGCGGCCGCGGTCCTGATCGGCCTGCTGTTCGTGCGATCGTTCTCGGCCGCACCGGATCTGTGGCTGCGGCATCTGATCGCGGTCGCCGCGGTGGCGGCCCTCGGCGCCGCCGTACTCTGGGCTGCCAGGTTCCGGGGCACCGTCCTGGCGTGCACCCTGACCATCCTGGCCATGTTCCCCATTGCCTTCGCGCAAGTGGAGGCCGCCCCCGAAACCCCACTGTCCTACCACTTCCCGGAAAAGCGCTCGGATATGGCCGCCGCCTTCCCCGACTTCCCGGGCCTCACCCTCCAGCTGGCCGACCGCGCCATGATCGCCCCCGCAGACCGCAGCCTCGACCGCGCCTACGGTTCCCTCTCGGTCGGCAGCTACGCCAAGGCTTTCGGCCCCCGCTACGTCAACGCCTACACCCCCGTCGGCCACGCCGCCTTCAGCGCCCTGCTGTGCATGGCCTGGGACGGCAGCACCTGCCCCGACGCCGCCCGCCGCGCCTTCGACATCGAACCCACCACGGGCGCAAGGATTGTCGACCTGATGAAGGTCGACCGCGTGGTCCTGCACCGCGCCCAGTACCCCCATGCCGGCGCCGACCCGGCCCCCACCGGCTGGAAATGGGCGCCCTATCCGGGCCGCGAACGCTTCATCGCCGTCCTGGAACGCGAAACCGGCCTGATCTCCGACACCAACGGCGCCATCGCCCACGCCGAGGACGTCACCGTCACCGCCGCCACCACCGACGGCTCCACCGCCGAGGCCCGCGTCACCTCCGCCACCGGCGGCCGCGTCGTCTTCTCCCGCCTGGCCTGGCCCGGCCACCGAGTCACCTTGAACGGCACCGAAATCCCGTACACCACCCTCGCCGGCAGCTTCCTGGCCGTCGATATCCCCGCCGGCACCACCAATGCCGACCTGACCCTCACCTGGATGCCCCCCGGCTGGGAAATCGGCCTGACCACCGCCACCGCCGGCCTCACCGGCCTGGGCTTCCTGCACTGGGCCTACCTCCGCACCCGCCGCCGCACCCACGAACTTCCCTTCACAGACCTCCCCCCGGCCGCCCACGAGACCGTCCCCCGCGGCGAACCCGTCACCGCCAGCAAGGCATAACCCCAGGTCATCCCCCGCGCCACCAGGCGATTTCAGTTTTCCCGACACCCCGGGGTAGTGTTGTCCTCACCGACGCGGGGTGGAGCAGCTCGGTAGCTCGCTGGGCTCATAACCCAGAGGTCGCAGGTTCAAATCCTGTCCCCGCTACTAGGGAAACGGCCCGGAACCAAGAGGTTCCGGGCCGTTTTCGCGTTCAGGTGACAGACCCGCTGTGGGCGGGGTCGAGCCGATCCGTCCATCTCGGTGGATTTCCCGATCATCGACCGCGAGGAAGCCGACGACAAGCCCGTGATCTTCCGCAGAGTTCGGTGAGGCCGGGGATTCGCGCTGGTTGTCTCGTTGTGACGGTTGACATTGCCGGGTATCCGGCGTTGTTTCGTGACTAGATCATGATGTGTGAGTTGGCACTCAGTGCCGGAGGGCGGCTATTTTTGGCGCGGGCTTGTCGCCGGTCAGATTTGGCCGGGGCTGAATACTTCCGAAGGTTGGCATGTTGAGAGCCGCTGTCAGATTTTTGATCTTGGTGTTGAGTGTGGTGTCGGTTGGGTGGCTGGTCGCGCCCGCGACGGCGAATCCGCTGTATCCGACGCCTGATCCGGATCCGTTCTATCGCGAGCCGGCCGATCTGGCGGGCATGCAGCCCGGGCAGGTGGTGCGCGTGCGGCGGACCGATACCGCGCTGTTCCTCGGTAGCGACGGGTGGCAGGTGGCGTTCCGGTCCACCAACTCCGCGGGGAATCCGATCCTGGCCGTGACGACGGTGCTGATGCCGCCGGGGGTGAAGAACCCGCCGCTGGTGTCGTACCAGGCATTGATCAATTCGCTTGGCACGCAGTGCAGTCCGTCGCGGTCGCTGTTCAATGGGGAGCTGCAGGACTCGGTGGGAGCCATGCTGCCGCTCGGGCGCGGGTGGGCGATTTCCATGCCCGACTACCTCGGGCCCAATGTCGCCTACGGTGCGGCCAAGCTCGGCGGCATGGTGACCCTCGACAGTGTGAAGGCGGTCCGGCAGGTCGCCGAACTGGGGCTGGCGGAGGTTCCCGTTGTGCTGGCCGGGTATTCGGGCGGCGGCATGGCCACGGCGTGGGCGGGAGCCTTGCAGCCGACCTACGCTCCGGACCTGAAGCTGGCCGCCGTGGTCGCGGGCGGCATTCCCGCCGATCTGCGAGAGATGGCGCTGGCCTTGGGATTCGACCCGCACCCGGGCTTCGGGCTGGCCTTCGCGGCCGCCATGGGGCTGGAGCGGGAGTACCCCAATCGCCTGCCGGTGTCCGATCAGCTCAATGAGAGCGGGTTGTGGTTCCGCGATTTCACCAAGGACGCCTGCCGGCGATTCCTGCTGTTCCACGGCATCACCCGCAATGCCGCGCAATTGGCCGCGTCCAAGGACATGATGAACAGTCCCGAGGCGCATGCGGTGTTGCGGGAGAACAGCTTGCGCTACGACGATCGCGTCCCCACCGTCCCCACCTACTTCTGGCAGGGCCGCTTCGACACCATGACCTTCTTCGGGCCGGTCGAGGAGGTCGCCCAGCGCTATTGCCGGGCCGGAGTGCCATTGATGTTCCGCCCGTACGACATTGCCGAGCACCTCACGACGGCCGTGGCCGGATTCCCGGAAGCCTGGGACTACGTGGAGGCCAGGTTCCGGGGCGATCCGGCGCCCACCAACTGCTGACGATCGCTAGGCCCAGCCCTGCCGCCGCGCCCATTCGGTGACCGTGGTCGGGCCCCGGTGCAGCAGTTCGGCCGGAAGCGCGGGCGGCGGGGTCGTGGCCTGCTGCTCGTACATGGCCGCGATCGCGGCGGCGGCCGCAGCGCCGATGACGGGCACGAGCAGTTCGCCGTAGGCGGGCGGCGTGACCGGGGTCCAGCGGACGTCACGGCCGGTGGCCGTGGCGACCGCGGCGGCGATGTCGTGGCCGGTGAGCGGTTCCGGGCCCGTCACCAGGGACAGGGGATTCGGGTGCCTGCCCGCCAGGGCCGCCGCGATCAGATCGCCGAGGTCGTCCAGGGTGGACCAGGCGATGGGCAGGTCCGCGGGGAAGGGGTAGGCCAGCTCGCCGGTCGATCGGACGCGCCGAACGGACCACGGCTGGACGAGATTCTCCAGATACGGTCCGGCCGGGGCCATTACGGCGGCGCGATCGACGGCCGCGGGGAGACCCCGGGCGAGCAGCACGCGCGCATCGACATAGGGCCGGCCGATCGGTTCGGGCGGCAGCGGTGATCCCGGGTTCAGGATGGCCTGCGGGACCGGGGATTTCGCCAGCGCGGCCAGAATGGTTTCGGCGTAAGTGACCGCGGTGGGCGTGAATTCGAGCGGGAGCTGAACCACGACGGCATCCGCTCCCGTATACGCGGCGAGAACCGAATCGAGGTCGGTGAGATCCACCGTGGCGCTCCCGAGCGCGCGGACCTCCCAGCCCGCTGCCCGCAGGCGGTTGGCGATGGCCGCGCCCTGCGTTCCGCCGGCGCCGTGGACGACTGCTGTTTTCGATGTCATAACCCCAGCGTGTGACCATTACTTCATTATGTGAAGTACGCACTTTCTCCGCATATACTTTCGAAATGGGAAGTATGCAGGCAGGAGTGTCGATGGACCCGGCCGTGTGTCCGGTGACACGCACACTGGACCTGGTCGGCAGCCGTTGGACCCCACTGGTCATCTACCACCTGCACACCGGCACCATGCGCTACGGCGAACTGCAGCGCGCCCTGCCCGGCATCAGCCCGAAGACCCTGGCGGAACGCTTGCGCGCCCTCGAGCAACACGGCCTGCTCGTGCGCGCGGTCTATCCGGACAAGCCGCCCCGCGTCGAATACACCCTCACCGAGAAGGGCTACCGGCTCGGCGACATCCTGCACGAGATCGCCGACTGGGCCGAGACCGCCGACGTTTGACGAGATCGCCGACGTTTGATCCGCGCTGAGCGCAACCCTGGGCGCGGGCTCGCGGCGGCGGTACAACATGGCAATGCAGACGACCGAGGTTGACGCTGCCGTGCCTGTTCCGGCCGCGAGATCCGGGCGGGTGCGCGCGGGTTTTCATCGCATCGGACTGCCGCTGTTGTCGGTGGCGGTGTTCGTGGCGGTGTGGCAGGTGGCCGCCGCGAGCGGGGTGTGGAACGAGACGTTCGTGCCGTACCCGTCGACGGTGTGGCGGGCGTTCGCGGAAGTGTCGACCACGCACGACGGGGTTCGGGGGTATCAGGGCTACCTGCTGTGGGAGCACCTGTACATGACCTTGCGGCGAGTGTTCGCGGGCGTGCTCATCGGGGTGCTGGCCGGGGTGGGGCTGGGGTTGGCCATGGGGACGATCGGATGGGTGCGGAGCATTCTCGAGCCGTGGCTGACGTTTCTGCGCGCGCTGCCGCCGCCGGCGTACTTCTTCCTGCTGGTGATCTGGCTCGGTATCGATGACGCACCGAAGATCACGCTGCTGGCGCTGGCGGCGCTGCCGCCGACCGCGGTGGCGACCACGGCCGCGGTGCTGGCCGCGCCCGTCGGGCTGATCGAGGCGGCGCGGGCGCTGGGAGCCACTCGCGGACAAGTGATTCGCGATGTCGTATTCCCGGCGGCCTTGCCGGAGACGTTCACCGGTATCCGGTTGGCGGTCGGCATGGCGTACTCGTCGGTGGTCGCTGCCGAACTGTTCAACGGGCTGCCCGGAATCGGCGGCGTGGTCAAGGACGCGAGCAACTACAACAACACTCCCGTCGTGCTGGTCGGCATTTTCGCCATCGGCATATCCGGTCTGGTCATCGACGGGCTCTTGCGCGCGGTGGAGCGCCGCGTCGTCCCCTGGAGAGGCAGAGTATGAGATTCACGAGGTGGCGGCTGCTGGCCGCCGCGCTGGCGGGCATCGCGACCCTGGCGGTCAGCGGGTGCGCGATCGACCACTCCGGGCAGGACGCCACCAAGCCGACGATTCGCATTGCGTACCAGACGTTTCCGAGCGGTGATCTGGTGGTCAAGCACAATCGGTGGCTGGAGCGGGCGCTGCCGGACTACAACATCGCCTGGACGAAGTTCGATTCCGGCGCGGATATCAATACCGCGTTCATTGCCGGGCAGGTCGATTTCGGGGCGCTCGGATCCAGCCCGGTGGCGCGCGGATTGTCGGCGCCATTGAACATTCCGTATCAGGTCGCCTTCGTGCTCGATGTGGCCGGTGACAATGAAGCCCTGGTGGCGCGCAACGGAACCGGGATCGAGACCATCGCGGATCTGCGCGGCAAGCGCATCGCCACCGCTTTCGCCTCGACCGCGCACTACAGCCTGCTCGCCGCCCTCGACCGGAACGGCGTGCGGGCCAGCGATGTTCAGCTGGTCGATCTGCAGCCGCAGGCCTCGCTGGCCGCGTGGGATCGCGGGGACGTCGACGCGGTCTACACCTGGCTGCCGACCCTGGATCAGCTGCGTGCGACCGGCAAGACGCTGATCACCAGCCGGGAGCTCGCCACCGCCGGTAAGCCGACATTGGATCTGGGCGTGGTGTCCACGCGGTTCGCGCAACAGCATCCGGAGGTGGTCGACACCTGGCGGCGGATTCAGGCGCGCGCCCTCGACACCATCCGCGACAATCCCGGCGAGGCCGCGCAGGCCGTGGCGGCCGAAATCGGAATCACCCCGGATGCGGCGGCCCAGCAGTTGAAGCAAGGTGTGTTCCTCACCAAAACCCAACTGACATCCGCCGATTGGCTCGGCAGTGAGGGTGCGGTCGGCAATATCGCCGCCAATCTGCGCAGTGCCGCGGAATTCCTGGCGGCGCAGCGGCAGATCGATGCCGCACCGCCGGCGCAGACCTTCCAGGACGCGATCTATGTGAAGGGACTGCCCGGTGTCCTCGATCAGTGAGCTCGACGCGGCGCGCACCCGGACCGCGGGAGGCATTCGGCTGCATCGGGTTTCGCATCGCTACGGGCGCGGCCCGGCCGCGGTGACCGCGCTCGGCCCGGTCGATCTCGAGGTGCCGCCGGGGGAGTTCCTGGTCCTGGTCGGCGCGTCCGGATGCGGAAAGAGCACACTGCTGCGGCTCATTGCCGGATTCGAACCGGCCACGGAGGGCAGCATCGAAGTCTCCGGCGCCGCGCCCCGACCCGGCGATACCGCGGGCGTGGTGTTCCAGCAGCCGCGGCTGTTCCCCTGGCAGACAGTGGGCGGAAATGTGGAGCTGGCATTGAAATACGCGGGCGTGCCCCACGAGCACCGGGCGCGGCGACGGGAGGAGCTGCTCGCCCGGGTCGGCCTGGAAGGCACTGCGGCCCGGCGGATCTGGGAGATCTCCGGCGGGCAGCAGCAGCGCGTGGCCATTGCCCGCGCGCTGGCGGCGGAGACCTCGCTGCTGCTGCTCGACGAACCGTTCGCGGCGCTGGACGCCCTCACCCGGGAGCGGTTGCAGGACGACCTGCGCCGGGTGAGCGTGGCCTCGGGCCGGACCAGCGTATTCGTCACCCACAGCGCCGACGAGGCGGCCTTCCTGGGCAGCCGGATCGTGGTGCTGACCAGACGTCCCGGGCGGGTGGCGCTCGATCTGCCGGTCGAATTGCCCAGGGCCGGAGTGGATCCCGACGACCTGCGGGCGTCGACGGAATTCCTCGAACTGCGGCGCGAGGTGGGCCGCGCGGTGAAGGCGGCAGCCGCGGCGTGAGGAGTCGCCGAAGCCGGAGGATCGAGAAACCTCCGGCTCGGCTCAGGCTCACGCCTGCGGCCTGCGGCCTGCGGCCTGCGGCTGCGGCTGCGGCCTGCGGCCTGCGTGGCTCTGGCTCACGGCGCGCGGCTCTGGTTCAGGTCCCGGCCCTCCGGCTCTGGCTCTGGCTCTGGTTCAGGTCCCGGCCCTCCGGCTCTGGCTCTGGCACTGGTTCAGGTCCCGGCCCTCCGGCTCTGGCTCTGGCTCAGGTCCCAGCCCCAGCCCGGCGCCTGGCCCCCAGCTCAGGTCCCGGCCCCGGCCCGGCACCTGGCCCAGCTCCGGCTCCGGCCCAGACTCAGGTCCAGGTCCAGGTCCGGGTCCGGGGCCAGGTCCGGGTCCGGGGCCAGGTCGGGGTCCGGGTCCAGGCCCAGGCCCGATGCGCGGGGCGCTCAGTTCAGCGCGTCGGCGGAGGCGACGACGACCGCGTAGAGGTCGGCGATCGTGGCGAGTGCGCTGTTGTGCAGCGCCTCGGCGGAGACCTCGGTGACCGCCGTCCGCAGTGGCCGGGTGGCGCAGGCGTCGGCGACGACGGTGGGGTGATTGCCGCGCAGGAATGCGCCCTCGGTCGTGAAGGTCACGCACATGTGGGTCATGAAACCGGCGATGATCAGGTTCTTGTTGCCCGCCGCGTCGATGCGCTCGGCGAGATCGGTGTCCACGAAACCATTGGGGACGGTCTTGACGACCACCGGTTCGCCCTCGACCGGTGCGACGCGCGGGTGGATCTGCCCGATCTCGGCGGTGATGTCGTACGGCGTTCTCACTCCGCCGTCGTTCATGATGTGGATGATCTTCGCCCCCGCCGCGCGCGCCTTGGCGAGCAGCTCGGCGGCGGCGTCGAGGGCGGCCTCCCACCCGGTCAGCTCCATCACCCCGCGCGTGTAGGTGTTCTGGTAGTCGATCAGGACCAGCGTCGCGTCGGCCAGGGCCGCCGGAGTCTGATCGAATTCGCTGAGTTCGCGCAGGGTCTGCGTGGTCATCGATGCTCTTCCTCGGAGTGCGTAGCGGATGTTCGGCACCGCTGTGAGCGGCTGTTTTCCACGCTATGACCGCCGGGCTGTGTCGGAAATGTCATGTAGCATGCAGATTCGGACATCAGGACGGAGGCGCGGTGAGCACTGTGGAGCGGCTCATCGTCGTCGTGCTCTTCGACCGGGTCGACGGCCTGGACGTCGCCGGACCGCCGGAAGTGTTCTCGCTCTTGGAGCGCGAGCTGCCCGACCCGACCGGCTATCGCGTCGTCCTGGCCGCGGCGACCATGGACCCGGTCACCACCTCCGCCGGCGTCCGCGTGCTGCCCGATACGACCTTCGCCGATATCGCCACGCGCGGTATCGACACCCTGGTCGTGCCGGGCGCGGTCGAAGTCGACGAGCACCGCCGCGTGCGCGCGGTCACCGATCCGGTCGTGGTCGACTGGGTGCGGCGGCTGGCCGGCCGGGCGCGGCGGGTGGCCTCGGTCTGCGTCGGCGCGCACACCCTCGCGGCCGCCGGGCTCTTGGACGGCAGGCGGGCCACCACGCACTGGTCCACCGCCCGCCAGCTGGCCGCCGAGCATCCGGCCGTCGAGGTGGACGCCGACCCGATCTTCATCCGCGATCGGGACGTGTGGACCGGCGCGGGAATCAGCGCCGTCCTCGATCTCATGCTGGCCCTGGTGGCCGAGGATTTCGGCGAGGCGGCGGCGCTGCGCGTGGCCCGCCAGCTGGTGGTCTACCTCAAAAGACCCAGCGGCCAAAGCCAATTCAGCGTGACCCTGGAACCGGCGTCCACGACCCGCCGCATGGACGACCTGCGCCACCACATCATGCGCAATATCGCCGGCCGGCTCACCGTCACCGATCTCGCCGAGCACGCGCACGTCAGCGAACGCCAGCTGGCCCGCCTCTTCAAAACCGAACTCGGCACCACCCCCGCCGCCTACATCGAATCCGCCCGCGTCGAAGTGGCCCGCAACCGCCTGGAAACCACCGACGACACCCTCGACCGCATCGCATCCACCTGCGGTTTCAACACCACCGACACCCTCACCCGAGCCTTCCGCCGCACCCTCGGCATCACCCCGACCGAATACCGCAACCGCTTCCGCATGGCGTAAGTGAAACAACGCCGACCGGGAACTGGTGGCGGCATTTCACGAGAAGGCCCCGCCACCAGTTCCCGGTCGATGTCGTTTCACTCCGGGCCGCCGGGGCGGGCGGGTGGGCGGACCGGCAGACTGGGACGGCGATGAAACTGCCCGAGCTTCCTGATCTTCCCGTTCGCGCGGCACTGGACGAGGTGTGCGAGACGCTGGCGGTGCACGGCACCGCGGTGCTGGTCGCGCCGCCGGGCACCGGTAAGACGACGCTGGTGCCGCTGGCCTTGGCTGCCGCGACCACCGGCCGCGTGGTGGTGGCCGAGCCACGGCGGTTGGCGGCGCGGGCGGCGGCCGCCCGCATGGCCGCGCTGCTCGGTGAGCAGGTGGGTGCGACCGTCGGCTATTCGGTGCGCGGCGACCGGCGGGTGAGCGCGAGCACGCGAATCGAGGTGGTCACCTCCGGTCTGCTGGTGCGGCGGTTGCAAGGCGATCCGGAACTGGCCGGAGCCGATGTGGTGGTGCTCGACGAATGCCATGAGCGGCACCTGGATGCCGACCTGCTGCTCGCCTTGCTGCTCGACGCGCGCGGAGGATTGCGACCGGATCTGCGAGTGCTCGCCACCTCGGCGACGGTGGCCGCCGAGCGGCTGGCGGATCTGCTCGGCGATGATCGGCCCGCACCGACCCTCGAGGTCCAAGGCCGGGCGTATCCGGTGGACATCGCCTACGTGCCACCGCTCAAGGGGGAGAAGGCCGAAGCGCAGGTGGCCCGTGCGACGCGGGCCGCTCTCGATGGCGGCGATGGTGATGTGCTGGTCTTCCTGCCGGGTGCGGCGGAGATCCGGCGAACAGCCCAATTGCTCTCCGACGTCCGCGATGTCGACGTTCTTCCCCTGCACGGGCGGCTGTCGGCGGCCTCGCAGGACCGCGCGCTGGCCCCGGGTGCGCGGCGACGAGTCGTCTTGTCCACGGCCGTAGCCGAATCCAGCCTCACCGTCCCTGGCGTCCGCGCGGTCGTCGACTCCGGCCTGGCCCGCGTCCCGCGCACCGACCACCGCCGCGGCATGTCCGGCTTGGCCACGGTCCGAGTCTCGGCCGCCGTCGCCGACCAGCGCGCCGGCCGCGCGGGTCGTGAAGCGCCGGGCCGGGTCTGGCGCTGCTGGCCGGAATACGAGCACGCCACCCTGCCCGCCTACCCCGAACCGGAGATCCGCACCGCCGACCTGACTCGCCTGGAACTCGAACTCGCCTGCTGGGGCACACCCGACGGCGAGGGCCTCGCCTGGTGGGATGCACCGCCCGCCGGTGCGCTGGCGGTGGGCCGAGAAGTACTGCGCGCCTTGGGTGCTATCTCCGGTGACGGTGCGGTCACCGACCGAGGTCGACGAATGGCCGCCCTCGGCCTGCATCCCCGACTCGCCCGAGCGCTACTCGACGGCGCGAGTGTGGTCGGCGCGAAGGCCGCCGCGGAGGTGGTCGCCCTCCTCGACGACGACAGCCTCGCGCCCGGCGTCGATGTAGTCGCAGCCATTCGCACCCTGCGCCGGGAACGACCCCCGCGGTGGAAACGAGAAGCCGAACGCCTCGCCCGGTTGGTCGGCAATGCGCCGCTGGACGTCGGCGGTCCAATAGGAGTCGATGATCCGGCTTTCGTTGTCGCGCTGGCACATCCGGAGCGCCTTGCCCGGCGGCGCGCGCCGGGATCGGCGAGCTACCTCATGGCCGGGGGCACGGCGGTGACCCTCCCGCCCGGCTCCGGTCTGGCCGATTCGGAGTGGCTGGCCGTCGCGGTCGCGGCGCGCGACCCGGGCAGGTCCGAGGGCCGAATCCGATTGGCCGCCAACGCCGATCTCGAATTGGCCCGCCGAGCCGCACCGACCTTGCTCGCAACTGCCGACGAAGTGGACTGGATCGACGGTGACGTGGTGGCCCGCCGCGTGGCACGTCTGGGCTCGATTGTGCTGTCGGAGAAGCCTTTACGAGATCCGAGCCGTGAGCTGATCGCGGCCGCCCTGCGCGCCGGCCTGAACTCGGCCGGCTTGGGAATGCTGCGCTGGGACGCTGATGCGACAGCATTGCGGCAACGCCTGGACTTCCTGCACCGCACCCTCGGCGCACCCTGGCCCGCCGTCGACGACGAAGCCTTGCTCGACGACCTCGACGCTTGGCTCGGCCCCGAGCTCGGCACCGCCCGTCGCCGCGCCGACCTCGAACGCATCGACGCCGGCCAAGCCCTCCGCCGCCTCCTGCCGTGGCCCGATGCCGTCCGCTTCGACGAACTGGCCCCCGAACGCCTGGAAGTCCCCTCCGGCAGCAAGATTCGCGTCGACTACACCGCGGACCAGCCGGTACTCGCGGTCAAGGTCCAGGAAGTCTTCGGCTGGACCGACGCCCCCGCCCTGGCCGACGGCAAGGTCCCCCTCCTCCTGCACCTGCTCTCCCCGGCTCAGCGCCCGGTAGCAGTAACCGCCGATCTGTCCTCCTTCTGGCGCACCGGCTGGCCCCAGGTCCGCGCCGACCTCCGCGGCCGCTACCCGAAACACTCCTGGCCCGAAGACCCGGCCACCGTCGTCCCCCACCGCGGCACCGCCCGCCGCCTCGCCGAGGGTCGCTGACGGCGCCGCATCTTCAGGCAGTGTGCGACACGGACTCAATTCATTCTGATCCGCCGGACGGACCGCGTCGGCGCCGATCGCCGTGGCCCGCGTAGGCGCGCTCCCGGTCCCGACGTGCCGCAACGGCTCCCGCCCCAGGCGCACAACCTGCGGCTATCAGCCGCGTCCGAGCTGCGGTCGTCGACGAGACGGTGGGGCGAGCTTCCTACCGGCGTGCAACGCCAACTGTCGGCGTGGCCGCATACGACGCCGAGTGGATGGCCGATCATGGCAGGTATGAAGAGCACGGTATTGACGGTGACGACGGGACGAACCGAAGTCGTGCACGACCTGACCCGGGAGTGTGCCGCGTTCGCGCGGGAAGCCGGGGGTGACGGGCTACTGCACGTTTTCGTGCCGCATGCGACGGCTGGGATCGCGATCATCGAGTTGGGGGCGGGCAGTGATGACGATCTGCTGGCCGCGTTGCGGGATCTGCTGCCCGCCGATGATCGGTGGCGGCATGCGCACGGGTCGCGGGGGCACGGGCGGTCGCATGTGATGCCCGCGCTGATTCCGCCGTATGCCACGGTTCCGGTCATCGACGGTGCGCTGGCGCTGGGCACCTGGCAGTCGATCGCATTCGTCGACCTCAATGTCGACAATCCGGAGCGTCAGGTGCGGCTCTCGTTCCTCGCCGATACCTGAGCACAGCCACACTCCTTCTGCCGATCACCGAGCGGGCGCGGAGGCGGGGCGCTACCGGTCGTGCCGGCGCATCTGCTGCCAGGTATCGCTGATTATTTCGGTAATGCCGGAATGCTTTGGGGCCCAGCCTGTTTCGGTGGTCATACGGGTCGGGTCGCTGACCAGGGCCGCTGGTTCGGGAGCTGCGGGACCGTGCCGCAACGCGACCGGGCGGCCGGTCACCTGTTCCACGGCTGCGACGATGTCCAGAACGCTTGTGCCGCGGCCGGTTCCGAGGTTGTAGCGGGTCGCGGTGCCGAGTGGCGGCGCGTGATCGACGCAAGTGGTGAAGGCGGTGGCGGCGTCGGCGACGTGGAGGTAGTCGCGGACCGCCGTGCCGTCGCCGTTGACTTCGAGGGTGGCGCCCGAGGCCGCGGCGGCGAGCGTGCGGGGGATCAGGCGGGTGGGGTCCGGGTCGTGGCCGCCCGCGATATTCGGCAGGCGCAGGATCGTCGCGGCGAGTGCGCCGGTGCGGGCTTGGGCCTCGATTGCCAGTTCGGCGGCCAGCTTGCTGGCCGCGTAAGGGTGGGGTGGGGCGTCGGGGAGGTCCTCGGTCATGGGCTGGGTGGCGGGGGAGCCGTAGATGGCGCAGGTGGAGGCGAAGATCAGGTGCTGCGCCCCCGCGTCCGCCATGGCGGCGAGGAGTCCGAGGGTTCCGGTGGTGTTGATCCGGAAGTAGCGCAGCGGATCGGACAGGGATTCGCGGACTCGGGTGATGCCGGCCAGGTGACAGACGGCGTCCACGCCGGTGAGGGCTCGGCGCAGGGCCACAGGGGCCAAGAGATCGGCCGCGCGGGTCTCGCCGGCGTCGGGGATGGGGTCGGTGTGGTTGCGCACCATGGCTATCGGGTTGTGGCCGTGCGCGGCCAGGGCGGTGCGGACCGCGTGGCCGAGATAGCCGCCCGCGCCGGTGACCAGTACTCGCACGTGCTCCTCCTTCGCCGGATCGGATGATCATGTTGCCATGTGCCCGGATGGCGGACTTCCGGCCTTGGAGTGGATTCGCCGTAATGGGCGATCATGCGCTGGCGCGCCGGTGGTGGATTTCCGGCCGCGCGACGGAATGGCGTGCGAGCCGCGGGGGTTCGACCTGACAATGCCGGTGGCGCGGGTGCGCCTCGGGGTGGTTCTTCGTGTGCCGGGTGACATGTCACAGCTGTGACATACGCTCCCGGAGGATCGGAAGGAGTGCGGTAATGGGCTGCGGTATCTGCGGGGCCGGATCATGAGCAAGCGCGGCTGGGTGCTGTTCCTGGCAATGGGGGTCATCTGGGGTGTGCCGTACGCGATGATTCGCGTGGCGGTGGAGGATTTCGATCCGGTGGTGGTGGCGTTCGGGCGGACGCTGCTGGGCACGCTGGTGCTGTTGCCGATTGCCTTGTACACCAAGGTTTTCGCGCAGGCGTTGCAGCACTGGCGGTGGGTGCTGGCGTACACGCTGGTGGAGATCACCGGGCCGTGGCTGCTGATCGGCATGGCCGAGACGAAGCTGAACAGTTCGACGGTGGGGCTGCTGATCGCGGGGGTGCCGTTGGTGGCGATGGTGATCGTCACGCGCATCGGGCACGAGCGGCTGGATCCGCGGCGGATCATCGGGTTGTTCATCGGATTCGCGGGTGTGGCGGCGCTGGTCGGGCTGGATATCGACACCTCCAACCTGTGGGCGATGGCGGCGATCGGCCTGGTGGTGATCGGCTACGCCATGGGCGCCATCATCATCGACCGCAAGCTGTCGGACCTGCCGCCGATCGGGGTGGTGACGGCCTCGCTGGTCTTCGCCACCGTCATCTACCTGCCGTTCTCGGTGTGGCGCATGCCCACCCACTTTCCCGCCGACGCCACCTGGTCGGTGGTCGGGCTGGGGCTGATCTGCACCGCGCTGGCCTTCGTGGTGTTCTTCGCCCTCATCAGCGAGGTCGGCGCGGCGCGGGCCACCGTCTTCACCTACATCAATCCGGCGGTCGCGCTCATCATCGGCGTCTCGCTGCTGGGTGAACCGCTCACCGCGGGTATGGCGATCGGTTTCCCGCTGGTGATCGTCGGTTCGATCCTGGGCACCGCCAAGGCCAAGGCGGTGGTGAAGGAACCCGCGCCCGCCTGATTCGGATCAGTTCTCGCGTGTGGCCCGGGCCCGGCGCTTGCCCTCGTGCATGGCCTGGACCCGGGCCACCGGAATGGTGTGCCCCTCGGCCAGCAGATCCTCGGGAAGGCGTTGCGGCTCGGGCATTTCCTGAACCCACGGGTCGCGGTCGCCGAGCAGTTTCGCGGCATTGCGGATGGTGAAATCACCAGGCGCCGCCGCGCCCAGATCGGCCCAGCCGACCGGGAACGACACCGGCGTGCCCGGCCGGATGCGCGGGCTGTACGCGGCCACCACGGTCGCACCGCCCGCGCGGGTGGAGTCGATGAACACCTTGCCGCCGCGATCCTCCCGGATGAACGCGGTGGTGGCGAGCTCGGGATCGAGGCGTTCGGCGCGCACGGCAATGGCGCGGGTGGCCGCCGCCGCATCCTCGATACCGGTCCCGGGCACGATGGGCACGAACACGTGAACGCCCTTGGCCCCACTGGTTTTCACCGCACCCGCCAGACCGTCGTCGGCCAATGCCGCGCGCACCAGCTCGGCCGCGCGCACCGCCTGCCGGAAGTTCTCGCCGGGCGGCGGATCCAGATCCAGCACCAGATGCGTCGGCCCCGCGCTGTAATCGGCGAGCAGCAGCGTCGTGTGGTATTCGATGGCGCGCTGATTGCCGAACCACAGCAGCGTGCGCACGTCGTCGCAGAGCGCATAGGTCACTTCGCGTTTGGAGCTGTCGGCCCACATGGTCACCCGGTGCACCCAGTCCGGCGTGTATTTGGGCAGGTTCTTCTGCATGAACGGCTCCTGCCCGGGCCGCACCCGGATCACCGACAGCGGCCGGCCGGTCAGCTGCCGCACCAGCCGGTCGCCGACCGCCTCGAAGTAGCCGATCAGATCCCGCTTGGTGGCGTCCGCCCCGTCGAACAGCGGTGCGTCCAGATTGGTGAGCTTGACGCCGTCGCGAACCTCTTCGGTGCCCATCGCACCACCATGGCCCGCACCCGTGATGCGGTCAAGAACCCCCGGTCGCGGTGCTGCCCCGCGGCGCGGTCCCGGCGCGGCCCTTGCCCTTTCGCTCGTGCCGGTCGATGCGCGGATCCTCGGCGACCTCGTAGCGCTTGACGTACTCGCCCAGGAACGCCTGCAGGGTCGCGGTGGCCGGAATGGCGAGCACCGCGCCCACCGCGCCGAGCAGCGCCGCGCCGATCATGACCGCCAGCAGCGCCACCGCCGGATTCACGTCCACGGTGCGGGCGGTGATGCGCGGCTGCAGCACATAGTCCTGGATCCACTGGTAGGCCACCACGAAGATGACGATCCACACCGCGTCGAGGGGAGCGACGGTGAGCGCCACCAGAATCGGCAGGATGCCCGCGATATAGGTGCCCACCGTCGGCACGAACGACGCGACCACGCCGAACCAGATGCCGAGGGCGAAGGCATTGGGTATGCCCAGCAGCGCCAGGAACGCGCCGTGCGCAATGGCCGAGATGACCGCCAGCAGCGCCCGGGAGTAGAGATAGCTGCCGGTCTTGTCGATGGCCAGATCCCACGCGTGCAGCACCGCGCCTTGTTTGGCCGGCGGCAGCAACGAGCACAGCGATCGGCGCAGCTTCGGCCCGTCGGCGGTCATGTAGATGCTGAACAGCGCGATGGTCAGCACCCGCGCCAGCCCGCCGAGCACGCTGCTGGACAGGCCCCAGGCATTGTCGGCGGCGCGCTCGGCGTACTGGGTGACCACGTCGGAGTCCTTGAACAGCCGATCGCGCAGCTGATCCATGGTGAAGTCCTGGCGGAAGGTCTTGTTGACCCACGCGATGAGCTCGTCGAGCAGCCGGGGGAGTTCGGTGGCGATATTGCCGACGGTCTCCACCGCGAGCACGCCGAGCGTGGCGATGAAGCCGACGGTGCAGGCGAACACGAGGATGAACACGGCGGCGACCGCGAGCCCGCGCTGCATGCCGCGCGCGGCCAGCGCGTCCACCGCCGGCTCCATGGCCAGCGAGATGAAGAAGGCGACCGTCATGATGATGCCGATGTCAATGAGCCGGTAGGCCGCCCAGTTCGCTATTTCGAAGACGCCGATCAGGACCAGCGCGAGGATCATGGCGCGGGGCAGCCAGGGCGGCATGCGGCTGCCCGCGGAGGCGCTCGCCTCGTTCTGCCCGGGAACGGAGTTGTCGGCCACGAGGGTCAGTCTGCGCCACCGCCGGGAGTTTGCCCGTAATCGACGCACCGGTCGGTCTTTTGTTCCGGATTGTTCATCAGGCTGGGCGGTCGGTTAATTTCACGCGGACAGGCCGAGAAGCATTCAGAGATAAAGGTTTTGCCGCGATATTGTGCAGGTGTGGTGTCGGGCGGACAAGATATGCGGGTGCGGACGAAATTCTCCATCGAGCTCATGGCATTGACCGATGAGCTGGCACATATGGCGCGGTTGACCCAGGAGGCGGCCGAGCGCGCTGCGGCGGCCCTCGGGGGCAGTGACCTCACCGCCGCCTACGAGGTGTTCGCGCTCGAGGAGCAGGTACAGGTCGAGCACGCCAAGTGCGAGGACCGGTCGGTCATCCTGCTCGCGCTGGAGGCTCCGGTGGCCCGGGATCTGCGGCATGTGGTGACCGCCATCCAGATTGCCGACGACTTGCTGGACATTGGAACCTCGCTCAGCCGGATCGCCGACATCGTCGTGCGACGGTATCCGGAATCGGTTGCGCCGCAGGAGATTCTCGGCCAGATCGACCAGATAGCCGACGCCATAGTCGTTTTGACCGGCGAAGTGGTGAAAGTGATCGCGGCGCACAATCCGCCGCGCGACCAGGTTCTGGTGCCGCGCGAGAGCGCCATGGATCGCCTGCGCGCCACGGTATCCGAGGCCGCCGCCGATCCGGGCTGGCCGCACGGGTCGGCCATGGCCATCGATATCGCCATGCTCATGCACCACTTCGGCCGCTGCACCGACCACTGCGTACGGATCGGGCAGCTCATCCGGTTCTTCCACACCGGTATTCCGCTGTACGCACAAGTGGAGGGGTAACCGCCGCAAAAGGGGACGTGCCGTCAGGGGCCCTGATCGGCACGGGTAAGCTGCCCGAATTGCTTCATGGCGAGGTCTTTTCGAGTAGCACCGCATGTCCGGACAGCCGAAATCCGACAAGGGCCCCAAACATGACGAATACCACGCAAGCGCCACGCGTCATCCCCACCCCGGACGCCGACGGCGGAAATGTGTTGTCGCACCGGCAAATCATGATCATCTTGTCCGGGCTGCTACTCGGGGTATTCCTGGCGGCCCTGGACCAGAACATCGTGAGCGTGGCGATCGTGCGGATCGCCAACAGCCTGCACGGATTCGATGATCAGGCCTGGGCGACCACGGCCTACCTCATCACCGCCACCATCTCCACCCCGCTGTACGGGAAGCTGGCCGATATCCACGGCCGCAAACCGTGCTACCTCATTGCCATCGGGGTGTTCGTGATCGGTTCGATCGCCTGCACCTTCGCCACCGATATGACCCAGCTCGCGGTGTTCCGCGCCATACAGGGCATTGGCGCGGGCGGGCTCATGTCGCTGGCGTTCACCATTATCGGCGATATCGTGCCGCCTCGCGAAAGAGTGCGCTACCAGGGCTATTTCATGATGGTCTTCGGTATCGCCACGGTGCTGGGCCCCGTGCTGGGCGGGTTCTTCTCCAATGCGGACCGACTGGTCGGGCTTGAAGGTTGGCGCTGGGTCTTCCTGGTCAATGTGCCCATCGGCCTGCTGGCCCTGCTGGTCGTCGCCAAGGTGCTGGACTTCCCGTTCCAGCGACAGCCCCAGCGCACCGACTGGGCCGGCGCCATCACCCTCGCCATCGGCACCGTCCCGCTGCTGCTGGTCGCCCAGCAGGGCCGGGAATGGGGCTGGCAGTCCGACCGCGCCCTCCTCTGCTACGGCGTCGCGGCGGCCGGGCTGGCACTGTTCCTGCTCGCCGAATTCCTCATGAAGGACGCCGCGCTGATTCCCTTGCGGCTGTTCGGCAGCGGCAGCTTCAGCATCGCCATCCTCGGCGGAACCATTGTCGGCGTGGCCATGTTCGGCGCCATCATCTTGGTGCCGCTGTACTTCCAAGTGGTGCGCGGATATTCGCCCACCAAGGCCGGGCTGATGATGCTGCCGCTGGTGGCGGGCATCATGATCGGCGCCCAATTGGCCGGTCTGGTCACCAAATTCACCGGCCGCTACAAGGTGCTGCCCATCCTGGGTGCACTGGTCATCGCGATCGGCTCGGTGCTGTTCGCCCTCGTCGAGTACGACAGCCCGCTGTGGCAGCCGCTGGTGTACTGCGGCGTCATCGGATTCGGCCTGGGCGGCTGCATGCAGACGCTGATCATCGCCGCCCAGAACGCCAGTCCGCATGCCGATATGGGCGTCTCGACGGCCTCGGCCACCTTCTTCCGGCAGATGGGCGGCACGCTGGGCGTGGCGGTCTTCCTGACGGTCCTGTTCAACCTGTTGCCGGGCCGGATCATCGACGCCTTCGGCGGTGCGCTGCCCCCCGAATTCTCACCCGCCCAGCTCGGCCGGATCCAGAGCAATACCAGCGGCGTCGTGGATCTGCCGCCGCATCTGCAGACGCCCATCCTGATCGGCTTCACCGACGCCATGAGCGGGGTCTTCTACGTGGCCGCCGCCGTCGCGGTGCTGGCGGCGATCGTGCTCATGTTCATGAAAGAGCTGCCGCTCCAGGAGATGCCGATGCCCGCCATGGCCGAGGCCGCGCCCGAGGTCGCCTATGAACCCGAACCCGAACCCGAACCCGAACCGGAATCGGAGCCGGTCGCCGACGACGCCCTGCGCGTGGTTTCGCCGCGCGGTCTGTCCATTGCCGGCTGGGTGCATCGCGAGGACGGCCATGCGGTCGCCGATCCCGTGCTGACGCTGATAGACCAACGCGGACGTCAGGTTTCGCGCGCCATCGGGGACGACGAGGGCGTTTACATCATCGGTGCGCCGCGATCCGGCGCCTATGTGCTCATCGTGTCGGCCACCGGGTATCAGCCCAGTGCGGTCTCCCTGACCGTCGGCAAGCGGCCGCATCAGCTGGATGTGGTCCTCACCGGCGCCGGTGAGATCTCCGGCGTGGTGCGACTGGCGGGCCGCGGAATTCCGCTGGCGGAGGCGACCGTCACGCTCACCGATGCGCACGGCGACGTGATCGCCGCCGCCACCACCGCGGCCGACGGCGCCTACAGCTGCCGCGGCGTCCTGGCCGGCGCCTACACCCTGGTGGCGGTCGCCGAGCATATGCGCCCGTCGGCCACCACCCTGGTGGTGCCCGAGACCGGAATGCTGTGCCACGACATCGAATTGGCCCCGCGCGCCGTGCTCGCCGGATCGGCGTGCACCGATGCGGGGCGGGTGATTCCGGATGCCCAGATCACCATCCTGGACGAGGAGGGCGATCTGGTCGCCATCACCCGGACCGACGATGCGGGCCGCTATCAGGTCCCCGATCTGGCCGAGGGCCGGTACACGGTCATGGCGCGCGGCTACCCGCCGGTCTTCAGCCGCGTGACGGTGGCCGACGGCGAGCTGTATCACGATGTGCTGCTGGGATACGAGCGCGTGGAATCGGCGGACCGGGTGTGACGCAGCCCCTTCCGGCACCCCGGTGGACGGTCCGAGCGGCGGCTGTTAGCTTGACCACCCGGAACTGGTCCAGGGACCAGTTCGTCATCCGGGGCCGGTCGAGGAAAGCGCAGATGAGAATTTCACGTGTACTGCTGACGTCCGTGGCGATCGCGGCGGTACTGCCCGTCGGCGTCGCGCACGCCGAGCCGGCGGCCGCCGGTCCGGCCTTCACCGAATATGTGGCACTGGGTGATTCGTGGGCCGCCGATGCCACGATCACGCAGATCACCACCGAGTTCGCGCCGGTGAACTGCGTCCAGAGCGCGGGCAATTTCGCCCGGCAGGTGGCGGCCGCGCTGGCCGTGCCGGAATTCCGCGACGCCTCCTGCGGCGGCGCGACCACCGTGAACATGACCGCTGCACAGCGCGGCAACCCACCGCAGTTCGACCGGCTCTCGCCCGCCACCGATCTGGTGACCCTCAGCATCGGCGGCAATGACGCGGGGCTGGCCGATACCGTCATGGATTGCGTGACAGTCGATCCGGCGGTGAGCCCCTGCCTGAGCACGCTCGTCTCCGGCGGCGTCGATCAGATGTCGGCCAGTATCGCCACCGCCGAATCCCGCGTGGTCGCAGCCGTGGAAGGCATCAAGGATCGCGCCCCCAATGCCCGCATCCTGCTGCTCGACTACTTCGAGGCCGTCGACCTGGACGGCGGCTGCTTCCCCGAGATCCCCATCTCGGACGCCGATGCCATCTGGCTGGGCACCAACCTGCTCGAACTGCACCACATGCTCGCCAGGGTCGCCGCCACCACGGGCGTGGACTTCGTGGACACCTACAGCGGCAGTCACGGCCACGACGCCTGCCAGCCGGTCGGCACCCGCTGGGTGGAGGGCCTGATCCCGTTCTCCGGTCACCCGGTCGGACCCGCGGTGCCCTTCCATCCGAATCAGCTCGGCGCGGACTATCAGGCCCGGCGCGTGCTGGAAACGCTGGGCGTGCGCTGAGATTCGCTGTGCTGCGCCGGTTTCCGGGCCCTGATACCGTGCTGTAAATTTCGACTGTTGGATCTTGCCGCGGATGCTCGGCGGCCGCGGCGGGGGGATGGGAGACGGGCCATGGTGCACATTCATCATCGCGGCGAAGCGGCGGTCCCGGCCGATTTCGCCTTCGCGTACATGGCGGACATGTCGAACTGGAAGGACTTCGTCTACGGGCTGCAGAGCTTCACGCTGGTCGGGGATGTGCCGCACCGGCAGGTCGGTGCGCTCTACGAGGGCGCCATGAAGCTCGGGGTGGTGCTGAAGGCCACAGTGCAGCTGACCGAGTACGTGGAGAACGAGGTGTTCGCCAGCGAGTCGGTGTCCGGTTTCAGCAATCAATCCCGTTGGCGGTTCGAGGCTCTGGGGCCCGAGCGGGGGGCGGTCACCGTGGACGTGTGGTACCAGCTGCCGGGCGGGCTCGCGGGCAAGGCGCTGGGCAAGGCCATCGAGCCGTTCATCTCGATCGCCATCAAGCACACCGAGGCCAAGCTGGTGCACATTCTGGAGGAGCTGTACCGGCAATCGAAAGTGGACGCCTGACGGCGTGTCACGCGACACGCAAGTCGTGTCATGTGACGACACGCGGTCGAGGTGGGGTACTCTGCGCGCAGCTAACGAATGGCAACGGTGTTGCGGGGGGCGGAAGTGCGCGGTGGAAAGGGAGATTCGTGATCGCCCCCTACCTGAGGCTTGTCGGTGTCGTCGGCGGGGCCCTCGTCTGCGGGGCCGCGGCCCTGCTGTCCGGCTGTAGCCGGGCGGGGGACCCCGCGCCCGAACTCGACACCGCGGATATGCCGGAAATGCAGCGCAGCGCCTTCGTCACCGCCTGCGGCGGCACCCCGGCGGGCTGGCAGGCCGCCGGGGTGGTGAGCAACCGGGACGCGGTCGAACACCGCTATCTGGTCGTGGTGAGCTTCCTGACGCCGGAATCGGCGGTACTGGAGCGCACCAGCACCGAAGTGGTGGTGCCGCCGGGCGCGACGCAGGGTTTCGTCACCGAGACCCGGCTGGATCCGGTCACCCGGCCGGAGACCGTCCAGTGCGTGCTGCGCGGAGTGGAACAACTATAAAGTTGCGCGAGAGTGGCGGTGTGGGCCTACGATCGGAGTCGCCGGCCATGCTCCGTGGGCCGCACGAATCGAATGGCTGAACGTTCGCTGACCTGTGCGGCGAGGGTGGTGCGCAATCTCCGGATGTGGATTTGTCGGTGCCATGGGGCATGCTCTGTGCACGCAGATGTCCAACCGTCCGCTCGGAGAGCCCCATGTCGTCCCGTACCACCAAGCCACAGCCGTTGTCGGAGACCGAGATTCGGCATATCGCCGCGGAAATCGACGCGGGCAAACCGCCGATGGTGTGGTTCACGGCGGCGGCGGTCGGCGTACCGGAAGGCCGTTCCGGCAAGGTGATCTCGCTCGGCGATCCGTCCGAGGGTGATTTCCTGCAGGTGAAGCCGACCGGTTCGAAGGATGTGCTGTCGTTCGGCCCCACCGAGGTGACCCTGACCAAACCGGCCCGGAAAGACGCGGCCGGTGCGACGAAACCGAAAACGGCAACCAGGAAGGACTCCACAGTGACGATGCCGTCGCCCGTGACCGCCCCGCCGAGCGTCCCGATCGTGCCGCCGCCCGCCCCGGCGCCGAAAGCCGAGGCGCCCCAAGCCCCCAGCGCGCCCGAGCCCGCCGCGGCGAGCGCGGACAAGCCCGCGGCCAAGAGCGGCTCCCGCCCCGCGCGCAATGCCGCCGCGGCCGGCGCCGCGGCGCGCAAGCCCAAGGCTCCCGAGGTGACCGTCACGCTCAGCGGCACCGCCGACGGCGAGTGGACCCTGGATGTGGTGAACGGCAAGAAGCGCACCATCAAGGGCCTGTCCGTGCCGAGTTCCGCCGTCTCGCAGGCGGCCAAGATCCTGCACCCGGAGGTCGCCGAGGTGGTGGATTCGATTCTGGAGGCGGTGCGGGAGCAGCAGCGCGCCAAGGTCGAGCAGCTCCAGGCGGAACTCGAGAATGCCCGTCGGCTACTCGACGACTTGGCGGGCTGAACCTTAGTTACGCTCAGCGGCAGGTGAGTCCGTCACCGGTGCGCTCCAGCCCCTCCGGGCATGCGGGGAGCGGACCGGGCCGGAATCCCAGCGCGCGCATGAGCTGATCGATGCCGCCGGCAATGGCGGGACCCATTTGGGCGACCCGGTTGCCGAAATTGGCCGATCCGGAGCCGGGCACACCGCCGCCGGAACCGCTTCCACCCGAACCGGTTCCGCCGGCGCCCGACCCCGAGGCCGATCCGGACACGAGATTCTGCACAGAGCCGGTATCGGCGGACAATGAGGCGGAACCGGTACCGTCGACGCCGACGATGTCCCCGGTGCCCACCGGCGTGGTGACATCGGTGGTGGGGGCGGGTTCCAGGGGAATGGCGAGTGCCGTACCGGCCGAGCCGAGAGTTAATGCGGCCGCGCAGGCAACAGCGGCGGCGGCGGTACGCGATGACACAGAGAACTGCATATTTACCCGAATATCCGTGCGGTGACAGAGATTATGACGTCAGACCGCGGACTCCCGGTGCCACGTGCGCGGTCCGGACTCCGGGTGGCCATGCCTGACATCGGCATGGAAAACGTACCCCAGGGAATATTCCTTCGCATGGTACATAGCCGAATCGGCTTCTCGCAGAAGCTCATAGACGGTGGTATCCGCGCCGCGCGGGCCACTGCAGGCGATTCCGATACTGGCCGCGATGCGCACCTCGGCGGCGCTGAGTTCGAAGGGCTCACCCAGCGCCGCCAGTAGTCGTTCGGCCAGCAGCAGGGCCTGCTGGCGGCCCAGCGGGGCGAGCACCACGAATTCGTCGCCGCCGTAGCGGGCGGCCGCGTCGTCGCGGCGGATGATGCGGCGAATCCGGGCCGCGGCATTGGCGATCAACTCATCGCCCACCGCGTGCCCGTAATTGTCATTGACCCGCTTGAAGCCGTCCAGATCGATGAAAAGCAGCGCCAGCTGCTGATCGCCCCAGCGATCCCGATTACGATGCAGCGCCCGCAGCAGGGCGGCGCGGTTCAGCAGTCCGGTGAGCATATCGTGGTCCGCCTGATACTGCGCGCGCCGTTCGCTGCGGGCGCTGCGTTCGATGGCGCGTTCGGAGCGTAGCAGCACGCCGCCGAGTAGCAGGGCGAACAGCGAGGACACCACCACGCGGTCCATCATGTCCAGGCTGGAGCCCACCACCGGCACCAGCGAGGCCACGATCATGACAATGGCGATGATGCTGGCGCGCTGGCGCGAGCGGTGCGCGTGGATATCGCGGGGTCCGCCCAGCACCACCATGCTCGGATGCAGCGCCGCCGCGCCGATCAGCGTGTACGCGAGTTGCAGTGGCATGAGCAGGATCTGGCGACCCAGCTCGGCCGAGCCGGCGGTTTCCAGGGAATAGCCGAGATCGCCGGCCAGGATGACGAGCATGGCCAGATACACCAGCCGCAGCGAGGTCTCCGAGCGGGCGGAGGTGACCACCGAATGCGCGATCACGGTGAGCAGCAGGGCGTCCACCACGGGATAGGTGACGGCCGTGACGGTGGTGAAGTTCAGGCCCGGCGCTTTGTGCAGAATGGGCGAGATGAGGAAGGTCCACGACAGCAGCAGCGCGCCCAGTCCGATGAGGCCGGAGTCGAGCAGCAGATCGTGGTCGGTGCTGTTCTGCCGCGGCCGCAGCCAGAGCACGGCGGCGGCGCCGATACAGCAGTAGCCGCTGAGGGTGAACAGATCGTCGAAGGGATGATGCTGCGAATCGGTGATATCGCGCAGCGCGGTGCCGATGGTGAACTGCACCGCCGAGGCCGAGAGCAGATACCAGGGCAGCGGGTGACCGGGCTTGTAGCGGTGCAGGCCCGCGCCGATCATGACCAGGCTGATGGTGACCGACCCGAAGAGGGTGACCAGCGCCAGCATGCGGGAGTCGATGACCAGTGGCAGGGAGAGGATGACAATGCCGCAGCCGAACAGCAGGCTGCGCCAGCAGATTCTGCGATGCCGCCCGGACTGACCGGCCGGTTCTACGTCTGTACCCACCCGCCCCCCTTTGTCCGCTCCGTCCCCGGTGACCGTGCCGCTTTCGTCGCTACCTCATCAACCACGAATACACGACCGCCGGCTCACCGAGCAGAGCTCGAAGGGTGCCGGTGATCGTGAACCGAGTATTGCTGTACGAGCATAGGTCCCGCAGAATCCGCGGCCACTCGAATAAACGCGCCGTCGAGATCTGGGCAACCGGATCGATCATGACACGAAATGCCGCAGTTCGTAGGGGAGTTGAGCGAACCCGCAGGATCGCTGTTTGCGAGACTCGCTATGCTCCCTGCGAATCGAACCGAACGGCCTGCACGACTCGTCGAACTGCCCACTGGTGACTCCCTGTACGTTGCTGAAATGCTCTGGGTTCGCGGCCCGCCCGGTTCCGGACCAGTGGAGCGGGGGAGCGGAGGGAGGGAAGAACCGGGTTACGAGGGCCGCGAACGGCCGGAGCGAAGCGGAGGCAAGTTGGACACAGCGGGTCGCTGGCATGCGCCGGGGCGGGTCAACCTCATCGGCGAGCACACCGATTACAACGACGGATATGTGTTGCCGATGGCTGTGCCGCTGGGCGTGACCTGCACGGCGGCGGTGCGCCCGGACGGTAAGGTGCGGTTGCGATCTCGGCAGGCGCCCTGCGACGAGGTGGATGCCACGCTGTGCGCGATCGGTACCTCCGGCTGGCAGGAACTGCCCGGGTGGGCGCACTATCCACTCGGGGTGATCAGGGAATTCGAGCGGCGCGGCCACGAGATTCCCGGTGTGGAGCTCGAGTTCGACGGCACCGTGCCCATGGGCGCGGGTCTGTCCTCCTCGGCGGCGCTGTCGTGTTCGGTGGCCCTCGCCCTGCGTGACCTGTTCGCGCCCAGCGTGTCCGCGGCCGAGATCATCGATATCGCGCGGCGCGCCGAGAACGTCTATGTGGGTGTGCCGAGCGGCGTGCTCGATCAGTCGGCGGCCATGCTGTGCACCGCGGGGCACCTGCTGTTCCTGGACGTGCGCACCGCCGCCACCGAGCAGATTCCCTTCGACCTGCACCGGTTCGGGCTGGAGCTGCTGGTTTTCGATACCGGCAGTCCGCATCGGCTGGTGGACGGGGAATATGCGCGCAGGCGGGCCGAATGTGCCGCCGCGGCGGAGGAACTGGACGTTCCGTTTCTGCGGGACGTGACATCGCTCGAGGCGCTGGACCGATTGGCCGATCCGGTCCTGCGCCGCCGCGCCCGGCACGTGGTGACCGAGAACGCCCGCGTGCTGGCGGTCACCGAGCGATTGCGCGCGGGCGCGGATCCACGCGTCATCGGCCCCGTCCTCACCGCCGGGCACGCCTCCCTGCGCGACGATTTCGAGGTGTCCGCGCCGCCGCTGGATCTCGCCGTCGGAACCGCGGTGGCGAACGGGGCCTGTGGCGCCCGCATGGTGGGCGGCGGTTTCGGCGGCAGCGTGATCGCCCTCGTCGATCACGACCGCGCGCCCGCCATTACCGCCGCGGTGCGAGATGCCTTCGTACACAGCCACTTCGACGCGCCGCGCAGCTTCACCGTGACACCCGCCGCGGGTGCGCATCGCCTCGAATAGCCAACGGCGGCGGGCGTACGCGGTTAGCCTGGAACGGCAACGATCACCGCACCTCAGGAACGAGTGAGCCATGGTGAGTCTGTACGAGTTCGCCGGCGGCGAGGACGCCCTGCACCAACTCGAGGAAATCTTCTACGACAAGGCCCTGGCCGATCCCGTGCTGCGGGAGCTATTTCCGGTGCGGGTCCCCACCCACGTCGACCATCTGACCTGGTTCACCGCCGAATCCTTCGGCGGCCCAGACCGTTTCACGCGGGAACTGGGCTTCCCCTACCTTATCGACGCCCACCGCGGGCTGAAGATCACCGATGCGCAGCGGCAGCGCTTCGTTGACGTGTACCTGGAGTCGCTCGACGAGGCGGGGCTCCCGGCGGACGAGAAATTCCGGGCGGCCGTACGCGAGCACGTCGAGTTCGGCGCACAGGTCGCACAGCGGAACTCGCGGGCCGAAACCGATGAGCAACTGCATCCACTGCGGGAAGTCCCGCACTGGACCTGGTAATCACCGGACACGTACAAATGTCGCGCCGAGCCTCCCGAGGCGGAGCGAACTCGCGGCTAGTATTGCGCGTCACAGTCGTGCTCGCGTCATCTCGTGATCGTTTCGACAGGAGATCCGTATGCCGTTCGACTTCAGCATGCCCGCGCCCGCTGTGGCGGCCGCGGGTGAGATGCTGCGACTGGATGCCGATCCCATTGACTATGCGCTGGTAGCACTGTATTTCGTCTTCGTCCTGGGCATCGGCTGGCTGGCGCGCCTGCGGGTGTCCACCAGCGTCGACTTCTTCTTGTCCGGGCGCTCGCTGCCCGCCTGGGTGACCGGCCTGGCCTTCATCTCCGCCAATCTGGGCGCGGTCGAGATCATGGGCATGTCCGCCAATGGGGCCGAATACGGCATGCCGACCATGCACTACTTCTGGATCGGCGCGGTCCCGGCCATGCTGTTCCTCGGCATCGTCATGATGCCGTTCTACTACGGCTCCAAGGTCCGCAGCGTCCCGGAATTCATGCTGCGCCGCTTCGGTCCCGGCGCGCACCTGGTGAACGCGCTCAGCTTCGCGGTGGCGCAGGTGCTCATCGCCGGGGTGAACCTCTACCTGCTCGGCACCATCCTCAATGTGCTGCTGGGCTGGCCGCTGTGGGTGTCGGTCATCGTGGCCGCGGTGATCGTGCTGTCCTACATCACCCTGGGCGGGCTGTCGGCGGCCATCTACAACGAGGTGCTCCAGTTCTTCATCATCGTGGCGGCGCTGCTGCCGCTCACGCTGGTCGGCCTGCACAAGGTCGGCGGCTGGGACGGCCTGCGCGACAAGGTGATCGAGGGCACGGGCGGGGCGGAGCAGCTGCACGCCTGGCCGGGCGATCAGCTCACCGGCTTCACCAGCAATATCGCCTCGGTGATCGGCATCGTCTTCGGCCTGGGGTTCGTACTGTCCTTCGGCTACTGGACGACCAACTTCGTGGAGGTGCAGCGCGCGCTGGCCACGCATTCCATCTCCGCCGCGCGGCGCACCCCCATCATCGGGGCGTACCCCAAGATGTTCGTCCCGTTCATCGTGGTCGTCCCCGGCATGATCAGCGCGGTCCTGGTGCCCCAGATCGCCGACTACAAGGCGCAAATGGCGATGAACCCGGATTTCAAGGGCGATGTCACCTATAACCAGGCCCTGTTGTACCTGATGAAGGACGCCCTGCCCAATGGCCTGCTCGGCGTCGGCCTGGCCGGTCTGCTGGCCGCCTTCATGGCCGGCATGGCCGCCAATGTCTCGGCCTTCAACACCGTCTTCAGCTACGACCTGTGGCAGCGCTACGTCGTCCGTGACCGTGAGGACGGCTACTACCTGCGCATCGGCCGCCTCGCCACCGTCGGCGCGACCGTCGCCGCCATCGGAACCGCCTTCATCGCAGGCAATTTCGGCAACATGATGGATTACCTGCAAACCTTGTTCAGCTTCTTCAACGCACCATTGTTTGCAACCTTTATCTTGGGCATGTTCTGGAAACGCATGACCCCCGCCGCAGGCTGGTCCGGCCTGTTAGCCGGAACCGCCTCCGCCATAGTCGTTTTCATAATGGGCGAAACCAAGGTCTTCGAACTGTCCGGCCAGGGCACAAGTTTCGTAGCCGCCGGCGTAGCCTTCGCCGTCGATATCGCCGTGAGCGTCATCGTCACCCACATGTCCCACCCCAAACCGGCCGCCGAACTGGTTGGCCTGGTCTATTCGGAAACCCCGAAGGACCAGCTCACCGACCCCGACGCCGATGCCCTCCCCTGGTACCAGCGCCCCGCCCTCCTCGCCGGTATCGCCCTGATCCTCGTCATCGCCCTCAACATCTTCGTCGGATAAGGAAGGGATGCCATGCTCTTCGACATTCGCACCATCGTCGGCGGCCTGCTCGCCTGCTACGGAGTCATCCTCATCGTGGTCTCCGTGACCTACGATCCGGGCATCCAGCGCGCCAAGACCAATGGCATCGACGTCAACCTCTGGGCCGGCATCGGCATGGTCGTCGTCGCGGCCATCTTCTTCGCCTGGGTTCTCCTACGCCCGGTCCGCCCCGACTCTCCCACGGACAAATCCGCGGGAGAGTAGCGGCGGCGGACTACTTGGCGGCCGGCGGAGTGAACGGCTGGTTGATGGTCGTGAAGTACTGGGCCGCGGCCAGAATGGCGACCGGGGCGGTCACGAAGATCTGACCGAGCAGGGTGCCCATGAAGCCGATGGCGCTCATGCCCACGATGCAGCCGAAGATGCCGGCCGGGAGAGCGCCGAACATGGCCGACAGCGCGCCGGTGACGGTGGCGAGGGTGACGCCGCCGATGACGCAGCCGATGGCGGCGCCGCCGATGCCGCCGACCAGGGTGCCGATGGAGGCGCCCATGCCGATGGTGCTGGTCATGCGGGACCAGGCGGCCTGCTCGCGGTCGTATTCGGTCTTCCACGGCGCGACGTTCTCGTAGGGGAGAGCGACCGGCTTGTACTCGGCGTGGGCGAGATCGAACCGGGGGGTGAGGGTGGCGGTGCGGTCGGAGATCTCGGCCGCGATGGGGAATTCGAAATCGTCCACGCGGAACTTCAATTCGGTGCCGGCGACCGTGGTCCCATCGGCGGCCTTGATCTTGAAGATGCCGTCTTCGACCACCATGGAGCCCGCGTCGGTGTGGATGATCGTGTTGGTCGCGCTGTTGGTGGTGGAGTAGTTGATCACCTCCGGCGCAGCCGTTCCGGCGTCGGCGTGCACGGTTCCAGCGGACATGACGAGCGCGCTCGACACGAGGGCGGCGGACAGGGCGATCTTGTTGATCTTCATCAGGTGTGTTTCCTCGAGAGGGTAGAGGGGGCCGGCGGCACGGCCGGGAGGCCGTGTCGCGCAACGTTTTCGATCTTGAAGTGTTCCCTAGGCGGTGGCGCGGCGGCGAGCCGCCAATCCCACTGCTATATCGACGATCAGGAAGACCGAAAGGGGAATCCCGATCATCGGCGCGAACCAGCCGACGACCACCGCGGCCAGTGCCAGCGGCACGATCAGGTACAGCGGGGTCTGCGCCAGCGCCCGGCGAGGGGCCTTGCCGCCCACGGTGATTCGGCCCGCGTCCTTGGTCGGGCGGCGTCGCCACCACATGAGGTAGCCGCGCACGATCACGGTGATCAGGCCGATCATGACGGCCAGCAGCACCAACTGGTTGATCAGGCCGAAGGTCACGCCCATGTGCAGGCCGATGCCGAGATTGGTGGCCTTGGCCATGAGCGGCCAGTCGGAGAACCGCAGGATATCGGTCACCACACCGGTCTGCCCGTTCACCGCGATGGCGTCCTGGGTGTAGACGTAGGGCCGGCGCAGTTCTTTCGCGACGAAGGCGACGCCGTCCTTGGCCGGAATGGTGATCTCCAGCGGGCCTTCCAGGCCATTGGCGCGGGCCACCGCGTAGACGGTGTCGACCCGGACCCCGGCATTGGCGGCATCGGGCGCGGCCGCCGGAGCCGCCGCGCCACCGTGCCCGGCGTGCTCACCGGTCGCGGGCGCGGGACCGGTCGCCCCGGGCAGCTTGGCGCTCACCGACGGGGTGGTCCAGCTCATGGCCTTGCGCAATTCGGCGACGTTCTCACCGGCGTACTTCGACCAGGTCATACCGGTGGCCGACAGCAGCAGGATCACCGGCAGGATCCAGACGCCCACCACCGCATGCCAATTCAGCGTGCGCGCGCGGGGCCGGGACCGGTCCGGCCGCAGCAGCCAGCCCGCGGAGCGCTTCTCGCGCCGCGCCCGCACCCGGCGGAACCACAGCACCAGCCCGGCCAGGGCGATCACCCACAGCCAGGACGCGGCGAACTCGCTGTAGTAGCGGCCGATATCGCCGAGGTGCAGATCCCGGTGCAGCTTGTCGATCCAGGTGCGCGCGGGCAACTGACCCGAACTGCCGTAGACCACGCTCTCGCCCACCGGCTGCGCGGTGACCGGATCGACGAACACCGCGCGCCGCTCGGACTCGCCGAGCGAGCTGTCGGAGAAGATCACGCGGGTGGTGTCGCCGGGATTCTGCCCGGGCGCCACCGCATTGAGCGGCAGGTCCGGCCGCAGCGCGGTGGCCGCGGCGATCTGCTCCGACAGCGGCCGGGCCGCGCCGGTCGAATCGGTGTGCAGCAGACCGCGGTCGACAATGTTCTCCAGCGTCGGCGACACCGCGTAGAGCGCGCCGGTGACGGCCGCGATGAGGATGAACGGCGCCACGAAGACGCCGGCATAGAAATGCAGTCGCAGCATCAGCGCCTGAAAGGCATTGCCCGCACTGCGTTTGATGGAACCGGCCGGCGGAGTGGATTCCGTCGAATGGGTAGGGGAGGGCGGCGGTGCCGTCGTTTCGGCACCGCTTTCTGTGATTGTCACGAGCGATCTTTCCGATGTTCGAGGAAACCCCGGGTACGCCGAATACGCGAACTGGCACGGACGCGAAAGTCCGTGCGCGGGGTGTGGATGAATTCAGCCTCGAACGACGGCGGGTGGACCGCGGGTGCGGAAGGCATCGGCGGCGAGAATGCGCAGCACGACCCGATCGCGGTGCGCGATCGACAGCTGCGGCGGCCCGCCGAGCACCGGGACGGCAATCGGGGCGGGCAGTGCCCAGGCCAGCACGGTGGTGCCGATCCGATAGGCGGCCTCCGCACCGAGAATGACGATCGCGGCGGCGACGGCCGCGGTGAGGTGCGCGGCCAGCATGGCCGGACTCCACATCGACGCCTGGTGATGATGGTGATGACTGCTGCCGGGCGAGCCCCACATCATGCTGAAATGCCCGAGCAGCTGACCGCCCACCAGGGCCAGCACCAGCCCGAGCCCGGTCGAGCGCAGCGCGCCGATCCGGGGAACCAGCGCGCCCACGCCCATGGAGGCCAGCACCAGCAGGGTCAGCGGACCCGACTCCAGCGGCGCCGCGCCCGAGATCCAGCCGTGCGCGGCGACCGCGAGCGCCCCGGAAATCGAACCGGCCGCCCCACCGCGCAACACCGCAGCATCACTGCGGGCAGGCGCCGTGGACCGGCCGGGCTCGAAACTCACGCGCTGATGATAGCCGAGGGCCACGGTCCGTTTTCACGGCCGCGGATTCCGGATTCGGTCCGGAATTATTCGGCGGGGACCGACATTTCGATCAGCGGCTTGCGCAGCAGCTTTCCGGTGGCATTACGCGGCAGCTCATCGAGGAAGATCACTTCCCGGGGCACCTTGTAGCGGGCCAGGTTCTCCTTCACGTAATCCTTGATCTCCTGCACGTCCCGCTTGGAATCCGGGCCCGGAACCACGATGGCGCGCAGCCGCTTGCCGAAATCGCGATCGTCCACGCCGACCACCGCCGCCTCCAGCACATCGGGGCGATTGGACAGCAGGTTCTCGACCTCCTGCGGGAAGACGTTCTCACCGCCGGAGACGATCATGTCGTCATCGCGGCCGTCGATGAACAGCAGCCCGTCATTGTCGAAATGACCGACATCGCCGCTGGACATGAGGCCGTCCACGTACTCCTTGGTGCGGCCGTCGGTGTACTGCTTGAACGAGTGCCCGTTCTCGATGAAGATCGTGCCCGTCACATTCGGTTCGGTAATGCGCTTGCGGTTCTCGTCGTAGAGCGCGATGCGAATGCCCACCGGCGCCTTGCCCGCGGTGGTCGGGGCCTTGCGCAGCTCCGCCGGGGTGGCCACGGTCATGACGGCGCATTCGGTGGAGCCGTACACGTTGTAGAGGCTGTCGCCGAAGTAGTCCAGGGTGCGGGTCACCACGTCCGGCGGGATGGCCGAGCCGGCGGCGAAGAGCACCTTCAGCGTCTCGCTCGGCTGGTATTTGGCCAGAACCTCCGGCGGCAGGTCCAGGATGCGCTGCAGCATGGTGGGCACCACGGTCAGGCCCTGCGCCCGGTACTTCTGGATGTTCGCCAGGGTCTGCTCCGGATCGAAGCGGCGCTGCTGGAACACGACGCGATTGCCCAGGGCCACCGCGATGGTGAACTGGGACAGGCCGGTGGCGTGGAAGATCGGCGCGGCCATCACCACTGTGCTGTTGCGCGGCAACGGAATCCGGTCCAGGAACTGGGCCGTGATGAAGGGGCTGACCTTGTCGCGGGGCGCGCCCTTCGGAGTGCCGGTGGTGCCGCTGGTGAGGATCACCATGCCGCCCGGCTTCTCCGGCGGGCTCAGCGGCGAGGTGTCCTGCCCGGCCGCGACGGATTCGATGGTGGGGATCGACGGATCGACATCGTCCTTCTCGTCGACCCAGGTGAGGATGCGCGGGATCTCGTCCGGAATGGCGGACATGAGATCGAAGAACTCGCTGTCGTGCAGTACCGCCTTGACGTTCTCGCGGGCGGTCACGTCGGCGAACTGCGGCTTGGCGAAACCGGTGTTCATGAGCACCGCGCGCACGCCCAGCTTGCCGGCGGCCACAATGGTGAGCACCATGCCGCGGTGGTCGCGGGCCAGGATGCCGATCACGTCACCGGGCCGCAGACCGCGCGCGGCCAGCCCCCGGGCCAGTGCGTTGGACTGCTGGTCCAGCTGTTCGAAGGTCAGCTCGCCGCGCTCATCGACAATGGCGGCGGCCTTCGGATTGGTGCTCGCGGCGTGCACCAACGCACCGGCGAACGGGCCGAACTTGAGGACATTGAGCGCCGAGCGCACCGCGTGATCGGGGCGCAGCGGATTGAACAGACCCCCGCGAACCATGGCATTGACGCTGAGTGCCGCATCGCTTGCCTTGCGCAGAACCGTGCCTGCCTTTGGAAGGGCTAGTGACATGGGTACAACCTTCCGCGATCCCCTGCCTGACGAGTCGGCTGTCGGACCGCAACCTCGAGATCCAGTGCGGTGCTAACACTAGCAAGCAGGAGGCTTGCGGTTGTGGTGGAGGTCTCTGTTACCGGCGGTAGCGCATAGGGTCCCCACGTCGTGGTGGGGGTCGCACGGTGGGGGCTCCGCCCCCACACCCCCGAAGAAGGGGAACGGGGGCTAAGCCCCCGAACCCCCTTAGGGCTGCGCCCGCCACCGCATGAGGGCTGCGCCCGGCACCGCATGAGGGCTGCGCCCGCCACCGCATGAGGGCTGCGCCGGGCACGCCATGAGGGCTGCGCCGGGCACGCCATGAGGGCTGCGCCGGGCACGCCATGAGGGCTGCGCCCGGCATCTCCGAGGACTGCGCAGCGTCGTCATATGGCCGCACCCTCGCCGCCCTGGGGCTGCACATTGAACGCCCTAGGGCTCGTACTCCACCAGGACTCTGCGCAGGAGCTTGCCTGTCGCGTTGCGGGGGAGTTCGTCGAGGAAGTAGACGTCGCGGGGGACCTTGTAGCGGGCCAGGTTGTCCTTGACGAAGGTTTTGATTTCGTCGGGGTCGAGTTGTTCGCCGGGTTCGGGGACCACGAAGGCGCGCAGGCGTTTTCCGAATTCGACGTCGTCCACGCCCACCACGGCGGCGTCGAAGATGTCGCTGCGTTCGAGGAGGAGGTTCTCGACCTCTTGGGGGAAGACGTTCTCGCCGCCGGAGACGATCATGTCGTCGTCGCGGCCGTCGACGAACAGCAGGCCGCGCTCGTCGAAATGGCCGACATCGCCGCTGGACATGTAGCCGTCGATGATCTGCTTGTGGCGGCCGTCGGTGTAGCCCTTGAAGGGTGCGCCGGAGCGGATGAAGATGCGGCCGGTGACATTGGTGTCGTGGATGCGGGCGCCGTCCTCGTCGAAGAGGGCGACCTCGCAGGTGATGGGGGAGCGGCCCGCCGTGCCGGGCGCGACGGCGAGATCCTCGGGGCGGGCCACCGTCGCGACCGCGCACTCGGTGGAGCCGTAGAGGTTGTACAGCACCGGCCCGAAGACCTCGGCGGTGCGATTGGACAGTTCCGGCGAGAGCGCGGAACCGGCGATGACGATGGCCTTCAGGCTGGACAGGTCGTACTTCTCCCGAATCGCCGGATCCAGCTCCACCATGCGATGCAGCATGGTCGGCACCGCCACCAGCATCCGGGCGTGATGGTCGGCGATCATGCGCAGCGTCTGCTCGGCATCGAAGCGGCGCGCCACCACCACCTTGTTGCCCAGTCCCACGCCCACCAGCCAGGTGCCCATGCCGGTGCTGTGGAAGATCGGCGAGACGATCACCATGGTGCCCTGGCGCGGAAAGTCGATGCGGTCCACCAGCTGTGCGGTGGCCAGCGGCGAAACCTTGTCGCGCGGAGCGCCTTTCGGCAGTCCGGTGGTGCCGCTGGTCAGAATGATGACCCCGCCCGGCTGCTTCGGGGCGGGCAGCGGAGCCTTGGCATTGGCCGCGATGAGCATATCGAGAGTCGTTGCGTTCTCGGGCAGTTCGGCGCCTTCGTCCACCCAGGTGAGCACCCGTGGGAGCTCGGGCGGCAGGGCGTCGAGCAGTCCGAAGAACTCGCTGTCGTGCAGCACCGCCTTCACGTTCTCCCGCTCGCACACCTGCGCGAACTGCGGTTTGGCGAACCCGGTGTTCATCAGCGCCAGTCGCGCCCCCAGTTTCCCGGCCGCCACCGTGGCCAGCAACAGCCCGCGATGATCGCGCGCGAGCAACCCGATCACCGTGCCCGGCGTGACCCCCATCCGCTGCAACCCGCGCGCCACCGCATTGGAGCCCTCGTCGAGCTCCCGATACGTGAGCTCGCCGCGCTCATCGGCCACCGCGACATTCTCCGGCCAGGTCCGCGCCGCATGCCGCACGGCCGTGGCCGGCGGGCCGAACACCCGGGAATCCCGGATCGACCGCAAGGTTTCCAGCGGGTCGCGGGGATCGGTGACCCCCTTCTCCCGCAACGTCCCCAGTGCCTTGAACGCCTCGCCGGTGAGAACCAGCTTCCGCTGCGCCGAATGAAGAATCGAGGCCATCTCGCCACCTCCGAGAGAACGTGCACCCGCCATCCGGAACTGGCAGGTGCCGCAACCGTAGCAGTGGAGTGTGATCGGCGTTACACAAATACGGTCATGCCGGACATTCACTCGGGTGTGTCGTATGCGGTGGTCAGGCCCAGATGGGCGGTGGCATCCAGGTCGGCGGTGACGGTCGCGAGCTTGCCGCGAATGGCCTCGACGGCATCCGCGCCCAGCGCCAGGCGCAGCGGCGGATTGGCCCGGCCGAGGGTGGCCAGGACCGCGGCCGCGGCCTTGTCCGGATCGCCCTGCTGCTGCTGATCGGAGGCGGGCAGGCCATCGCGAATGGCGCCGACGGTCGGGGCGTAATCGGCGATCTCGGAGCTGACGCTGAGAGCGGACGGTTTGGCGAAACCGGTTCGGAACGCGCCGGGTTCGACGATGAGGACCTGGATGCCCAGCGGATTCACCTCGGCGGCCAGGGCCTCGCTGGCCAGTTCCAGCGCCCCCTTGGCGGCGCTGTAGATGCCGACGCCGGCGAAGGACATGAAGCCGCCCATGCTGCTCACCTGCACGATCGCGCCGCTGCGGCGTTCCCGCATCTGCGGCAGCACCAGCTGGGTCAGCCGCAGTGGGCCGTGGAACATGGCCTCCATGGCATCGCGCACATCCGCCTCGGCGGTCTCCTCGATGGCGCCGACAATGCCGTATCCGGCATTGTTCACCAGCACGTCCACCCGCCCGGCCTCCTTCACCGCGCGCTCGGCGGCCGCGGCGTCGCGCACGTCGAGTTGCACCACCCGTACCCGATCCGGGTGGGCGGCAACGATATCCGCCATGCTCTCCGGTCGGCGCACGGCGGCGACGACCTCGTCACCGGCGGTGAGGGCGGCGTGGGTGAAGGCTGTGCCGAAACCGCTGTTGGCCCCGGTGATCAGCCAGCGGCGCGGGGTGTTGTCTGCACTCATGGTCGGTCCTTTTCGCTGTGCCCCGGACGTTTTCCCGGGGCGCTCGCCATTCAGGATGCCGCCGCGAGGCCTGGCCGGGTATGGCCCGAAGGTGGAAGATTGACGCGTGACCGGCGCACTGACCAACCCCTTCCGTCGACCCCGCCCGCTCCCGGACGGTGAGCCGCTCTCGGCCGAGGATCATCGGCGGCTGGTCGGCGTGCTGGAGGCGGTCGACCGCGCCGCCGATCTGCCGGAATTCCGGGAGCGGCTGGTGCACGCGCTGCAGAGCTGGTTCGGCTTCACCGGAGTGGCTGTGCTGCACGGCGATACGCTCGCCGACGCGGTGCGGCAGGGCTGTGGCGTGCAGGGCGGTTACTCCCAGGATTTCCTGGCCGACTATGCCGAGCGCTGGGCGGATTCCGATCCGTTCCGCAGCGCCGCGACCATCGAGGCGATTCTGTCACGCGGCGTCGGGCGCCTCGGCGAGCTCGCTCCCGACTCCCGATTCGTGCGAGAGTTCCTGCGCCCGAACGGTATTACCGATAAGGCCGCCATGGCGGTCGACGCCCGTCCGTCCGGTGTGCTGTTCATCGGCATGGCCGTCGCCGGCGCGCCCCGCGTCTCCGAGCGTGACATGGCCGTCCTGCACGCACTGCGCCGGCTGCTCGCGCCCCTGGTGGTCGAGCAACTCGACCGGGATCGCGATCGCCGTGCGGCCACCGCGAATTGGCGGCTCACGCCGCGGGAATGGGATGTCGCCGACCTCGCCGCGCAGGGCCTGACCAACCGGCAGATCGCCGAGCGCCTGTTCATCAGCACCGACACCGTCAAGAAGCACCTCACCCGCGTGCTCGCCGAAACCGGTTGCAGCACGCGCACGCAACTGGCGCTTCGCTTCACCGCCGCCTGAACGTGGTTGTATCGAGGAGTGACCTCCTCGAGCGGAATGACCTTCGGCGTCTACGCGGCGGGACAGGTGAGCACGGTGAGCGGCCCGCCCGACAACCGGGTCGTCATCGACAGCCTGGTCAGGCTTCTCCAGGGCGACGCCCCGTTCGTCGTGCGCGAATACCTGCACTTCCTGGGTGACCCGCCGGATCCGGAGCGAGCGGGAGTGCTGCATCCGGACCGGGTCCGGACCGAGCTGACCATGCCCGACCAGTGGTATCGCGAGCAGGGCAGGCAACTGGACCTGGTGCTGTGCTACCTGCCGGTCACCGCGGATGTCGAGGGCTGGCTGGCCTTCATCGACCGGGCCATAGAGCGCTACGGCGCCGTCGCCCGCTATCTGCAGATCACGCTGGAACCCAATTTCGATATCCCGTGGATCGACGGCAGCTCGCCCGGAGTCATGGAGGCGCTGATTCGCGGTGTGCCCCATGCCCGTAAGTCCCTGGACGCGGCCGGTCACGGCGACGTCCGGATCGGGTTCTCGGTGGCCGAACCGCAGGAATGGAATGGCGGTGACGACGCCTTCTGGGAGCATCTCGCCGAGGTGCCGCGGGCCGAATTCGCGGACTTCATCGACTATGTCGGGCTGGCGCTCTACCCGGACGCGTTCTCGCCGGTGGCGCCCCACGGTATGCCGGGCGATATCGATTCCCTCGTCGAGCACGGCATCCGGCATCTGCGCGAGAACTGTTTGCCGGCAGTGCATCTCGGCGATGTGCCCATCCACATCGCCGAGATCGGCAGCCCCACCGGGCCGGAGCGCACACCGGATCATCAGGCCGACAGCATCGGCCACCTGGTCCGCCGCATCGTCGCCCTGCGCGAAGAGCTCGAGGTGACGCACTGCGAGCTCTTCGGCCTGCGCGACGCGGATTCGGCTCGCCCGGAACCCACCGCGCAGCTCGGCATCACAACCAGCGACTACCACCCCAAGCCCGCCTTCGAGGTGTACCGGGAGCTGATCGCCGGGCACGGGTAGCGACTACGCCGGTACCGCGAATCGCTCTCCGGTGCGCGGGACGCCGATGCCGGTCCAGGTGAACGGAATGCCGCGAGCACTGGCCGGATCCAGCGAATCCATCAGTTGGAAGTGCAGATGCGGCTCGGTGCTGTTGCCGGAGTTGCCGACCCGCGCGACCGGCTGCCCGGCGCGCACGCTGTCGCCGGGCCGGACCAGAATCGAACCCGCACGCAGATGGCACAGTTCGGCGAAGACCCCGTCGGCGAGTTCGATGACGACGTGATTGCCGAAGGTGAAGCTGTCCGGCGCGAAGGAGCGGACGATCTGCTCGACGAGGAAGAAGTAGAGCAGGCCCAGGATGCTGGTGCGTGCGCGGTGATCGCGGCGCAGGTCCACGGCCTTCACGACGGTGCCGTCCGCCGGGGCCAGCACCGGGCTGTCGAAGGCCGGGAACTCCTCGGGGCGGCGCAGCCGCCAGTAACTGAAACTCGGTGCGGCGTCCGCGTTTCCGGTCAGATCGATGGCGTGGCTCTGGCCGCCCCAATGGGTGCCGTGGCTGGGCACGCGATCGGCCGGGCTGTTCACGGCGGTCCATTCGCCGGAGATCGGCGCGGCCAGTGGAACCGTGGCCCGCGGATCCCCGCTGCGATCGCCGGTGAGCGGGACGGCCGCCGCCGACTCCTCGGCGCGGGCGCGGCGGCGGCCCGTCGCGATGTTGTAGACCAGTTCGACCAGATAGGTCAGCATCAAGAGCGTGGCCCCCTCCCGAATCCAGCGCCACACTCCGGTCGGCTCACCCCAGACCGTCCAGGACCAGTCCAGCGGGCCGAAATACCGGACCAGATCGACGAGCACCACGGCCGTGGCCGCGAGCCGGGTCCAGTGGAAGATTTGCAATGCGAGAGTGCGGATCATCTGTCCTCCCCAGGTTGTGATCCTTCAGCGCCGGGTCGTCGCCAGCGCTATGAGCAGCGGCACCACCCGCCCGCCGGGCACCGCGTAGCGCCCGCGTCCGGCGGTGTGCAGCCAACCGGCGGCGGTGAGCTGCCGGAGATGGTGGTAGATCTGACCGGACGTGCCGAGCCCGTCGAGCTCGGTGAGCTCCGCCGCGGTGCGCCGGCCGCCGAGAATCTCGCGCAGCAGGCGCAGCCGTACCGGATTGCCGAGGGCGGCGAGGGATTCCGCCGCCTCGGTGATATCGCCGTCGAGCAGGGCGTCGGTGGTGAATGCCATCTGCCACCCGTACTGCTCCTCGGTCGGCAGCCGCACCGAACCGGTGAACAGCACGCCGCCGTTGGAGACGCCGTTCGCCGCGAGCTCCTCCTGCAGCCGATTCAGCGCCCAGAAATCGTCGTCGCCCGGCGCGGCCGGGATGTCGCGCGGTGCGCGCGCATTCTCCAGTGCGGCGAGTCGCCGATCGATCTCCTCGAAGCGCTGGTCAAGATCCACATTTCCAATAGTACGTAATTACGTAAATTCTGCCAACACGGGATCGGCCCCGGCGCGCGGTAGTGTGCGGCGGGTGGAGCTGGATCTGATCAAGACGTTCACCGCGGAGGAATACGCGAGCGGTCTGGAGTCCTGGGCCTGGCTCGGCCTGGAGGGGAAGACCCCCATGTGCTCCTCCCTGTTCGGCGACGTCTTCTTCCTCGCCGACGACGGCGTGTGGTGGCTGGACACCATCACCGGCGAACTGACCCACGAATGGGGCAGCGTCGACGAGGTCGAAGCCGCCCTCAACAGCGAGGAGGGCCAGGACAAATACCTCCTCGCCGGTCTCGCCCTCGCGGTCGCCGAAACCGGCCTGGTCCCCGCGGAGAACCAGATCTACGACTTCTCCCACCCGCCGGTCCTCGGCGGCGAACTCGATGTCGAGAACATCGAGGTCGCCACCATGGACATGAGCCTCAATATGCTCGGCCAGATTCACGACCAGGTCCGCGGCCTGCCCCCGGGCACCGAGATCTCCGGCATCGAATTCGACTGAGCTCGCCGCCCATCCGGTCAGCGCCCGCGCTCGTCGCGGGAACAATCACCGCCGCTCGGACGCTCTACTGTCGAAGTAGTTCAGTGCGCCGGGCGCAGACCGGGCGCGCTCATTCCGTGCTCGCGAGGACGAACCCGTTGAAATATGTGCCGCGCCTGATTCTCTTCCTGGCGATACCCGCCCTGCTCTTCGCGCTGCCCTGGTGGACGCTGGTCGCGGCGCCGACCGAGGGGACCGGGCCGCTGTTCTGGGCCGGGTCGGCGCTGTTCCTGCTCGGATATGTGACGTTGCCGGCGACCATGTTCCTCGGGCACGGCCCGCGGCAGGCCGATGCGGCGACGATCGTGGGCGACACCCTGCTCGGCGTGATGTGGGTGCTGTTCAGCTGGTCGGTGATCGGCAATCTCGGGCGACCGGCGCTGGCCGGTGTCGTGGACGATCCGGCGCGGTCCCGGATCGTGGCCGCCGCGGTCGCGGTGGTGTCCGCGGTCGTGGTCGCGTACGGCGTCTTCGAGGCGCGCCGGGTGCCGCGTGTGCGCACCGTGGATGTCGGGATTCGCGGGTTGGCTCCGGGACTGGACGGGCTGCGGATGGTGGTCGTCACCGACACCCACTTCGCGGCGCTGGATCGGTTGCGCTGGTCGGAGAAGGTCGTCGATATCGTCAATGCGCAAAAGCCGGATATCGCCTGCCACGCGGGTGATCTCGCGGACGGGTCGGTGTCGAAGCGGCATGCGCAGGTGGACCCGCTCGGCAAGGTCGAGGCCCCGCTGGGCAAGTTCTACATCACCGGCAATCACGAGTATTTCGGTGACGCGCCGGGCTGGATCGAGCATATGACCTCGATCGGCTGGCAGCCCCTGCGCAATCAGCACGAGACGCTGGAGCGCGGCGGCGACCGGCTGGTGATCGCGGGCATCGACGATCCGACCGGTACGTCATTGCCCGGGCACGGCCCGGATCTCCCGGCGGCCCTCGCCGGTGCGGACCCGCAGCTGCCGGTCATCCTGCTGGCTCATCAGCCCAAGCAGATCACCGATGCCGTGAAAGGCGGTGTCGCGCTGCAGATCTCCGGCCACACGCACGGCGGCCAGATCTGGCCCTTCCACTACCTGGTGCGGCTCGACCAGCCGGTGGTGGCGGGCCTGAGCCGGCACGGCGAGCACACCCAGCTCTACACCAGCCGGGGCACCGGCTTCTGGGGTCCGCAGCTACGGGTGTTCGCGCCGAGCGAGATCACCGTTCTGGTGCTGCATCCGGAACCGGCGAACTGACCGCGGCCGGGCGCGGATCATCCGCGCCCGCAACGGTCATCCGAGAATCCCGCCCAGCATGCCGCCGCTCTGACCCGCCTGCTGCCCGCCGCCGGTGCCGCCCAGCAGACCGCCCGGCGGCAGCTCCGACGGCTGCACGATCACGAACCCGCGGCCCGAGAACGCCAGCGTGAGGCCCTCACCGGTACTGCGGCCCATGAGCCGGCCCAGCCCGAACGAGTCATTGCGCTTGATCCCGGTCTGCAGGCTCGACGACCACGCCACCGCCGCCTGCGGGTCCGCGTACGTCGGCTGATCCACATTCAGCACCACCGGCGCGCCGTGCGTGGTGATGGCGATTCGCCCGCGGCCGGTGAACACGCAGTTGAACAGGCCCGCGTTCGAGGCGTATCCGGCCGCGCCCTGCACCCGCTTGATGCTGTAGCTCAGGGTCGGATCGAAGGCCAGCACATTGGATCCATTGATGGTCAGCCCATCCGAGCCGTCCAGATCGATGGTGTGCACATCCGCGGCGCCATTGGCGAGGAACAGATCTCCGCGCCCCGACACCTTCATCAGCGGCACGCCCTCACCCGTCAGGTGCTGCTGAATGGCCCGGCCGATTCCGCCGGACCCGAGCGCCTTGAACTGCATATCGCCCTGATACGCGACCATGGACCCGGCGCGGGCCATGACCTCCCCGTTGACGGCGACCTTGATCATCTTGCTGCCCTGCTTCTGAATCCCCATCCCGTTCACCTCGGCATGGCGGGGATCGAACAGATCGCTTTGCATGGGCTGCGCTCCTTGGTGCAGAGGTGGCATGGGTGGCGGCGGCGCCGAATACGCGGGCGGCGGTGAGTAATTGGGCGGCGGGGTGGGCGGCGCCGAATATGCCGGTGGCGGTGGCGCCGAGTACGCGGGCGGCGGTGGCGCCGAGTGCGCGGGCGGAGCCGGACGCGCGGCGGGCGGCGAATACGACTGCGTCGCAGGGGTGCTCACGGCCCCCGGGGACGGCGCCACCGGCTGCTCCGGCTCATCGTCGATATTCACGCCGAAGGCCGAGGCGATTCCGGCCAGCCCGTCGTCGTACCCCTGGCCGACGGCCCGGACCTTCCACGCGCCTGCCCGCCGGTAGATCTCCACGCACACCACGCCGGTCTCGGTGGTCAGTCCGGTCATCGGGAAGGTCAGCGCCCCGGCCTCGGAGCCGATGGTGGCGGTCAGCGACCCCACGCCCGCGAAGGTGGCTGGCCCGCTGCCGTCCAGGCTGGCGGTGACCACGACCTTGTCCACATCGCCGGGCAGCGCGCTGGTCTCCACATCGACCATGTCCCCACTGCCGCGCCCGTGCCGATAGGTGACTCCAGGCCCGGCCGGTTGGTTGAAGAACACGAAATCCGCGTCCGACCGCACCTTCCCGTCGGCCCCCAGCAATAGCGCCGACACGTCGACGGCGGCCGAACAAGCCACCGTGACGGTCATCCGATCCCCGGGCGCGGGCCGGTTCTCGCCGCGAGCCAGCGAACTCACACCGAACCACCCCCGCCGAAGTCCCGCTCCGATGTCATGCGATCCACGTTGTCGAGTCTGCCCCGCTGCCGCCGAACACGCCACGACCACCCCCGGCCGCGCCGCATCCGCCCCATGCGGCTCACGCACCGATCGGCGAGATGTGCACCCGGTTGTCGTGGAACACGGCTCCGCCGCCGAAGTCGGCGTCGCGTTCGGCAATGGTGGCGTTGACCGTGGCCCCGCCGGAGAGTTTGGCCCAGCGTCCCTTGGTGGTGGCGGCCACGCCGGGCCGGACCCGATCGGAGACCTCGGCCACCGCCTCGAACGAACCACGGGCATTGCCGACGGAAACCTGTGCGCCATCCGCGATTCCGAGTGCGGCGGCATCCCGCGGGTGGATGGTGACGGTGGGTTCCCCGGCTCGCCGCAGCAGCTCCGGATTCGCACCGAAGGTGGTGTTGAGGAAGTAGTGGGAGGCGGCCGAGATCAATACCAGCCCGTCTCCCGGATCTCCGGGCGGCGTGTACCCGGGCAGCGGGTCGTGCCCGGCCCGTGCGGCGCGCTGCGATACGAACTGGAGTTTCCCGCGGGGCACCGGCCCCGGGCTGATCTTCAGGAACCCCTCCGCACGCAGTCGCTCGACGTCGTAGCCCTTCAGCAACTGCCGCGCCAACTCCTCGTCGGACTCGTACAGGGCCGGTTCGGTGAGCCCCATGCGCTGCGCCAACCGGCGGAAAGTCTCTGTGGTGGACAGGCATTCACCGGGCGGCGCCACCGCCGGTTCATTCCACACCAGATACAGATTCCCGTACGCGGCCAGCACATCGAGATGCTCGGGCTGCATGGTGGCGGGCAGTACTATGTCGGCATAGTCGACGGTGTCGGTCGGAAAGTGTTCCAGGACAACGGTGAACAGGTCCTCGCGTTCGAGGCCGCGCCGCACATTCACCTGATCGGGATTGGACCCGACCGGATTCGCCGCAATCACGAACAGCGCCTTTACCGGCGGATCGTCGACCTCCAGCAGCCCCTCGCCGAGCCGGGTCATCGACAGCGTCCGCACCGGATGCGGCAGCAGATCGAACCGCACCAGACTCGGCAGATCGAGCTCGAAGTGCCCGCTCGTCGAATAGTGCAGTCCGCCACCGGGAATCGCCCAGTCGCCGGTGATGCCCGGCAGGCAGGCCAGCGTACGCAAAGCCATCCCGCCGCCGTCGTGGCGCTGAATGCCTTGCGAGACACGGATGGCGGTCGGCCGCGTACCGGCGATCCGCTCACCCAGTTCCACAATCTTCTCCACCGGCAATCCGGTGATCCCCGCAACCCGCTCCGGCGTGAATTCCGCTATCCGCGCCCGGAATTCGGGCCACCCCTCGGTATGCTCGGCCAGGAACGCCGAATCCTCCGCCCCCATCGACACGATGACATGCATCAGTCCCAGCGCCAGCGCCGCATCGGTCCCCGGCAGCGGCGCCAGATGCTCATCGCACCGCTCGGCCGTGCGAGTCCGCACCGGATCGATGGCAATGGTGTACGCCCCGCTGTCCTGAATGAACTTCCACACGTGGTGCCCGGACGTCAGCGGATTCGTCCCCCACAGCAGAATCAGCTTCGACTCGCTGAAGTCCTCCGGATCCATCCCGCCCGAAGTCCCCAGCGTGTACTTCAGCCCCGTCGTCCCCGCCACCGAGCAGATCGTCGGATCGTGCAGCGACGCCCCCAGCGCATTGAAGAACCGCCGCCCCGAAAACCCCTCCAGCCCCTGGATATACCCGAGGCTCCCGGTCCCGTGGAACGGCCAGATCGCCTCACCCCCGTGCTCCCGGACGATCCCGCCCACCCGCTCCGCGATCTCCCCGAGCGCCTCATCCCAGCTGATCCGCTCGAATCGCCCCTCGCCCTTGCGCCCCACCCGCCGCATCGGATGCAGCATCCGCTCATCCGACTTCAGCTGCTCCAGGTACCGATTCACCTTCACACACAGCGCGCCCCTGGTGACCGGATGCTCCCGATTCCCCCGCAACCCGACCGCCACCCCGTCCTCGACGGTCACCACCCACGAGCACCCGTCGGGACAGTCCAGCGGACACGCACCCAGCACCTTCACCCCATAGATCGTAATTCGCCCCGCGCGATTCCCAAGGCCGCCCGCACCAACGCCACGTTCCCCTCGGCAGGCCTCCCATCCGGCAATACCAGCGTGTCCTCCAGCCCCACCCGAGTATCGATCCCCCTCCGCACCGCCTCCGCCAGCACCGGCCACATGGACCGCTCCTCCCCGTGCACCAACACCGGAACCCCCTCCGCCAGCCGCAACGCCCCCAAAATCCGCCCCGCCTCGGCAACGGCAAGCTCACCCGGCACATCCTGCACCTCCACCAGCACCCGCCGCGTCCCCCGCGGCGGCCCCCCACCCGCCCGCACCCGCTCCGCATCCGCCACCGACCACACCCCCAGCTCAACCCCGATCCCAGCATCCGCCAGCGCCGCACACACCTGTTCCCACCCCTCCTCGCACACATTGACCGACGCCGAATCCGGCCGATCCCCCGCCAACCCCGCCCACCCGCGCACCATCTCCACCCGCCGCTCCACATCCGGCACGATCCACGCCCCCGTGGTCACACCGATCTCGACCCCGGGACAGACCTCCCGCACGGCCCGCACCACCGCCCCGACCCCCACCCCCTCGAGAGTCTCCGCCCCACCGTCATCCCGCGGATGAATGTGCACCGCCCCGACCCCCGCCGCCGCCACCTCCCGCGCATCGCCCGCCACCTGCTCCGGAGTCACCGGCAACCGCTCATGCTCACTCCGCCGTCGTGCCCCGTTCAAACAAGCCTGCAGCATGCGCCCGATTCTCCACCCCCACACGCCGCAACAACGGAAAACCGGTGCGAGCCATGCGGCCCGCACCGGTCTCCCGTTGTGCCGGAACTTACTTCAGCTTGTCGCTGCCCAGGTTGAGGATGCGGCGGGCGACGATGAGCTGCTGGATCTGCTGGGTGCCTTCGAAGATGTCGAGGATCTTCGAGTCGCGGCCCCACTTCTCCAGGAGGGTGCGCTGGGAGTAGCCGGTGGCGCCGGCCAGTTCGACGGCCTTGAGGGTGACGTCGGTGCCCATGCGGCCGGCCTTGGCCTTGGACATGGAAGCCTCGAGGGAGTTGGGCTTCTTGTTGTCGGCCATCCAGGCCGCGCGGAGGGAGAGCAGGTAGGCGGACTCGTAGTCGGCTTCCATGCGCAGGAATTCCGCGGCGGCGGCGTGCTGGTTGTTGGCCGGCTTGTCGTAGGAGATCTCGATGCCGGCGTCGGTGAGGACCTTGCGGAGCTCTTCGAGGGCGGCGCGGCCGACCCCGACGGCCATGCCGGCCACCAGCGGGCGGGTGTTGTCGAACGTCTGCATGACGCCCGCGAAACCCTTCTCCACATTGACTTCCGGGCTGCCGAGAATGTTGTCCTTCGGGATGCGGCAGTCTTCGAAGCGGATCTCGGCGGTATCGGAGGCCTTGATGCCCAGCTTGTGCTCGAGGCGGGACACGGTGAGGCCCTTGGCATCCCGCGGCACCACGAACGACTTGATGGCGGCGCGGCCCAGCGACCGGTCGACCGAGGCCCAGACCACGATGTGGGTGGCGCGCGAGCCGGCGGTGACGAAGATCTTGGTGCCGTTGAGAACCCACTCGTCGCCGTCGAGGGTGGCGGTGGTGGTGACGGCCGCGGAGTCGGAGCCGAAGGACGGCTCGGTAATGGCCATGGCGGCCCATACCTTGCCGAAACGCTGCAGCTGCTCATCGGTGGCGACCGCGGCGATGGCGGCATTGCCCAGGCCCTGGTAGGGGATCGACAGCATGAGGCCGACGTCGCCCCAGGAGGTCTCGAGGGCGTTCATGAGCGCGGACATGTTGCCGCCGTTGCTGTTTCCGAGCAGTTCGGTGGCGTGCTCGTCCTTCTCGCCCTCGGTCTTGCGGCCGCCGGTGGCGCCGGAGACGTCACCGCCGGAGTCGGACAGGCCCTCCACCATGGCGGCCATGGTGTCCAGCTCGATGGGGTACTCGTGCTCGGCCAGGTCGTACTTGCGCGACGCCGGGCGGAAGATCTCCGCGGCGACCTGGTGGGCCTGGTTGGCGCTGGCCCGCAGCTTCTTGGGGAGTTCGAGATTGATCATTTGGTATCTCTCCGTTGAGAAGTCGGGTCAGAGGAGGACGACGCCTTCGGCAACGCCGATGGCGCGAAGGTCGCGGTACCAGCGCTCCACCGGGTGCTCCTTGGTGAAGCCGTGGCCGCCGAGCAGCTGCACACCGTCCAGGCCGATCTGCATGCCCTTGTCGGTGGCCAGCTTCTTGGCCAGCGCCGCCTCGCGGGCGAACGACAGACCCTGCTCCGCGCGTGACGCACCCCGCAGAGTCACGAGCCGCAGGCCGTCTAGCTCGATGGCCATATTCGCCACCATGAACGCGACCGCCTGCCGGTGGGCGATCGGCTCACCGAACGCCTCGCGCTCCTTCACATACGGAATCACGTAGTCCAGCACGGCCTGACCGGTGCCGACCGCCAGCGCGGACCAGCCCAGGCGGGCCAGGCGGACGGCGTCGGCGTAGTCCTCGGCGCGCTGCGCGGTCTCGGCATCGCCCAGCAGGGCGGTGGCCGGTACGGCCACATTGTCGAGGATGAGGCGGCCCAGGCCCGCGGCGCGCAGGCCCATGGACGGATCGGCCTCCACGACCAGACCCTTGGTATCCGACTCGATGATGAAGAAGGCCGGGCGGCCATCCAGCTCGGCGGCCACGATGAACAGCTCGGCGTCGCCGGCGGCCGGAACCAGGCTCTTCACACCGTTGATGCGGTAGCCGCTGGGGGATCGGGTGGCCTTGGTCTTCAGCGCGAACGGATCGAACAGCGCCTGCGGCTCGGAGATGACGACCGACGCCTGCGGCACGTTCTCCCCGGTGAAAGCGCCCAGATAGGTCTTCTGCTGCGCGTCGGTGCCCCACTGCGACAGCGCGACCGCGACACCGCTGGGCGCCAGGATCGGCAGCGCCAAACCCATATCGCCGTGCGCGAGCGCCTCGGCGACCAGCGCGTTGGTGACCGCGCCTCGCTCGGAGGCCGCGCCGTCCAGCTCCTCGGGCACATTGATGAGGGTGATGCCCAGCTCCGCGGCCCGTTCCAGCAGATCGCGCGGCGCCTTGGCGGCATTGTCGGCGTCGTAGGCGGCCGGGCGCAGGATCTCGGCGGCGAACTCGCGGACCGTCTCCACGATCATCTGCTGCTCGTCGGTCGGCGTCAGATCGAAGTAGTCCTTGCCCCGGGACTCATTGGCGGGCAGCCGCTTCGGCGCACCGCCGCCGGCAACTTTCTCGAACACCCGGGTGGCCGCGCCGAGGGTGCGGAAACCGGTCTTGGTGCCCTCGTAAGTGATCCGGTCGATCGGCTTGCGAAGGTTGTACTTCTCGGCGAGTTCCGACCCGGTAATGGTCGTCATGACCCGCATGGCAGCGCCCATCCAGTCGCGCTTGACCGGGTTGAGGCCCACGGCGGAAGTATCCGGACGTCGCGTCTTTGCGGTGTCTCGAGTGCTCATAATCACCAGTTTTCTTGAGTGCGGAGGGTGATCCTGCCCAGCAATCTTACTCCAGAGTAAGACTATCTTACTTCAGAGTAAGAACAGTCGTCGAGGGTTGTCGAATCGGCAGGTCACGGCGGTGGTTCTCGGAAGGGGCGAAGGTTCGGGCAATTAGTGAAACAAATTCGCTTCAGATGAGCCTCGGGTGGGCTAGCGTGGCGGCACCGTCCGCCCCCCCGAATGGAGGTCTTGCCCATGAGAACACTGGTTGGCACTACCGGCGCGTTGGCCGTCGCACTGTTGCTGGCGAACGCGCCGCACGCTGCCGCCCAAGGGATTCCACTGCGGCCCGCGCAACCCATCGGCATCGGCACCGAGAGCTCTGCGCCCCAGGGCGGCATCGACCTGGGCTCCGGCGCCGCGGGATCCAGCGGCGACACCGGCTCCGGCGAGACCGGATCCGGCATCGGCACCGGCTCGGGCCAGACCGGATCCGGTGGCACCGGATCGGGCGGCAGCGGCTCCGGCATCGGGCTGCCGATTCCCTTCTGACCATGACTCCCGGCGCCGGGGACCGCAGCCCCGCGCCGGACGGCGCGCCTACATCCGGCGGGGGAGGGCCGAGTACTCCGGCAGGGGTATTTCAGCGCCAAACCGGTGCGCGCGGACCACGGGGGTGCGAGTATTCGTGATGAGGGGGCGGCACGAGTACCCGGCGTTCACCGGAGTTCGACAGGGTGGCGGAATGTACTGGGTGGCAGCGGTCTTCGCGGTGGTGATGCTCGCGGTATCGAATCGGTACGGCTATCACCGCGACGAGTTCTACTTCCTGGCCTCCGGGCGGCGACTGGACTGGGGCTACGCCGATCAGCCGCCGCTGGTGCCGCTGATCGCGCGCGGCGTCTCGGCCATCGACGCGGATTCGCTGGTCCTGCTGCGGATTCCCGCCATCGCGGCGGGCACGCTGGTGGTGATCTGCGCGGGGTTCATGGCACGCGAACTGGGCGGCGGGCGTCCGGCGCAGGCGCTGGCCGCGGCCGCCGTGGCCTCCGCCGCGGTCCTGATGGGCGGGGGGCATACGCTCGGCACCACCATCTTCGATCTCCTCGCCTGGTCGGTCATCGTGCTCATGGTGGTGAAACTGCTCCGGCCGGAAGCGGATCGGCGCTGGTGGCTGCTGATCGGCCTGGCCGCCGGGCTCGGGCTGCAGAACAAGGCGCTGCTCGCGGTGCCCATCCTGTTCCTCGCGCTGTCTCTGGCCGCGATCGGCCCGCGAGAAATATTCGCCACCAGGTACTTTCCGTTTGCGATCGGCCTCGCCGCGCTGATCTGGTCGCCCTACCTCTGGTGGCAGGCGCGCAACGACTGGCCGCAGTGGGAGCTCGGCCGCGCCATCGCCGGCGGCTCCTCGGGGACCTCCGACAGCTCGATCGAGTTCGTGCTGCTGCAATTCGGCCTGATGGGCCCACTCATGGTGCCGCTGTGGATCTTCGGATTGTGGTGCCTGTGGCGACGGCCCCGCTGTCGCGCCTTCGTCCTCGCCTACGCGGGACTTTTCGCCTTCTTCCTGCTCACCGGAGGCAAGGCCTACTACCTCGCCGGCATGTATCCGCTGCTGCTGGCGGCCGGCGCCGTAGGGCTCGAACCCCGGCTGGCCGACAGCCGAATCCGGCGCGGCGCAGTGGCTTCCGCCGTGATGGTGAACGCCGCCGCCTCGGCGCTGCTGTTCCTTCCGGTGCTACCTGTCAGCACGCTGCGCGACTCTCCGGTCCTGGCCGTCAATTACGACGCGGGCGAGACCGTCGGCTGGCCGGAGTTCGTCGCCCAGGTTGCCGCCGCCCGCGCCCGGGTCGCGCCCGACGCCGAGCTGCTCACCGCGAATTACGGTGAGGCCGGGGCGATCGAGCACTACGGCGGGCGCTATGGTCTCCCGACGCCGCACAGCGCCCACAACTCCTACTGGTGGTGGGGTCCGCCGCCGGAGGGTAAGCCGGTGCTGCTGGTCGGCGTCGGCCTGGAGCGCGCCTTCCGCGTCTGCGCGGACGCGGAACCGGTGGGCCGCATCGATAACGGGCTCGGCATCGAGAACGACGAACAGGACAGGCAGCTGTTCCTGTGCCGCACACCGCGTTCGCCATGGTCGGAAACCTGGTCTACGCTGCGACAACTCGGATGAGCTTGCAGCTCAATGAAATTGCGTATGTAATCCGTGAAAAGTGGTTGTGCACACGGCAATTCGCTGCGTAGTGGATCTTGAAAATGCGGGACTTGACTACTGTTATTTCGTTCCGATCACTCCGGCTGTCAAGCGTGCCTACGGTTCTGGGTGGAGACGAAAGGAGGAATGGTTATGTTGTCAGGACTCGTCTCAGTTGTAACAAGCCTGCTCAGTGGTCTCGTCGGGGTGCTCATCGGCACCCCCGGTGGCGGAGGCGGCGGCGGCTCTGCCGGCTAATCGCGAAACGGCTTGAAAACGAACACCCCCCGTCGTTACCGCGGGGGGTGTTCGCTGTTTGCGGTGTTGTGATGTCAGGCGGCGAGCGCGGCCAGCACCTGATCCTGCAGGTGCCCGTTGGTGGCCACCGCACTGCCGCCGTGCGGTCCCGGTTCGCCGTCGAGCGAGGTGAAGGTGCCCCCGGCCTCCCGGATCAGGATGTCCAGCGCCGCCATATCCCACAGCGACAGTTCGGGTTCGGTGACGATGTCCACCGCGCCCTCGGCCAGCAGCGTGTAGCCGAAGAAGTCGCCGTACCCGCGCACCCGCCACACCTCATCGGTCAGCGTGAGCAGCTTGTGCCGGCGCCCCAGCGCCCGCCATCCCGACAGGCTGGAGATGGCCAGGCTCGCCGCACCCAGCTCGGCGATCGCCGACACCGAAATGGCCCGCGGCGCACCCTTCTCGAAGCTGGTCCACGCACCCGCCCCCGACGCCGCCCACCAGCGCCGCGACAGCGCCGGTGCGCTCACCGCGCCCACCACCGGCACGCCGTCCTCCAACAGCGAGATGAGCGAGGCCCACACCGGCACGCCGCGCACGAAGTTCTTGGTCCCGTCGATCGGATCGATGACCCACTGCCGCCCGGCGAATTCGGCATCCCCGCCGAACTCCTCCCCGAGCACCAGATCTCCGGGCCGGTCCGAACCCAGAATGGTCCGGATCTCCCGCTCGACGGCCAGATCGGCATCCGACACCGGCGTCAGATCCGGCTTCGAGTCGATCTTCAGATCCAGTGCGAGAAACCGGTCCCGGGTAATGGCGTCGGCCGCATCGGCCAGCTTCAGCGCGAGTTCGAGATCAGCGTCATATGCGGTCACCCGCCAAACGTTAGCCCCTCCATCCCGCCCCCGCGCGCCGGCAGCGAACTTCCGGCACTCGCCCTGCTGGTCAAGCGATCACCGGGAAACCATGGCGGCATCGGCCGAGTGGACCCCGCCGCCAGTTCCCGGTCGGTGCTGTTTCACATTCACGCGGACACGGGGAGTTCGCGGGCGGCGGCGAGTGCGCTCGCCCACCAGTGCATCTGGTCGAGCATCTCGGTGGCGGCCTGTTCGAAGCCGGCGGGGTCGAGGAGGCTGCCGTCGGGAGCGAAGTGCAGGTAGAAGCGGGGGAAGGAGACGTATTCGCGGACGGTGTGGGCGTGCAGTTCGTTGAAGACCTGGCGCAGGTGCTCGATGGCGAGCAGGCCGCCGCTATTGCCGCTGTAGCCGACGAAGCCGATCGCTTTGTGCCGCCACTGGGTGTAGTGCCAGTCGATGGCGGTCTTCAGCGAGGCCGGGTAGGAGCGGTTGATATCGGGGGTGACGATGACCATGGCGTCGGCCGCGGCCAGCCGCTCGGCCAGTTCCTCGGTGCCGGCCGGGCGGATCGGGTTCGGCTCCATGAGCGGGGACACCGCGGGCAGGGCGTGCGGCAGCGGGTAGTCGGCCAGATCGATGAGGTCGATCTCGAACGCGCCGTGCTTGCGCGCCTGTTCGGCGTACCAGTTCGCGACCACCGGACCGAAGCGTCCTTCCCGGACGCTGCCGATGATCACCGCGAGGCGCAGAGGCGTGCTGGTCATTGGGGGTTCTCCTTCGAGTTCCGGGCGACCGGATCGGCCGCTGCCAACGACTCTGCTGTCCGTGGCAGTCGGTAGGGAGACCTCGCTGAGAGTGGTAGTGGCAGGGATAGTCTGAGCGCCCGAATCGGGCTGCGTTCACCTCGTGATCCTTGCTACGGTCGAAAGGTGAGCGATAACGAGCTGGGTCTGTTCTTGCGCGTCCGGCGCGAGGCGGTCTCGCCCGCGCAGGTGGGGCTGCCCGCCGGTCCGCGCCGGCGCACCCCCGGCCTGCGTCGCTCCGAGCTCGCGACGTTGGCCGGGGTGAGCGTCGAATACATCACCCGGCTGGAGCAGGGGCGCGACCGGCATCCCTCGTCCGCGGTGCTGACGGCGCTGGCCAACGCGCTGATCATGACTCCGAGCGAGCGAGTCCACCTGCATCGCCTGACGAAGGCGGCCACGCCAGGTTTCAGCTGCAATGGCAATTTGTCGCCGACGCGGGTGGTGCGCCCGGCCGTGCTGGCCATTCTGGAACAGCTCGAGCCCGCGCCCGCCGCGGTGATCAACCGGCTCAGTGAGGTCGTGGCCTGCACCGACGGCTATCGCGCGGTGATGGGCCCGACCGGTCTGTTCGACGAGGGCATGCCCGCCAACTACGCCCGCTACATCTTCACCGACCCGCGAGCGCGCGTGACCCACCCCGACTGGGAGCACGCCGCCGACAAGATGGTCGCCACCCTGAAATTCGGCCCCTTCCGCTCGGATCCGGTCGTCTCGGCCCTCATCGACGAGCTGTCCCTCACCGCGGGCGACGAGTTCACCGGCCGCCTGGAGCGCATCCCCGGCCTGCCCGAGACCAATGGCATCACCCGCATCCACCATCCCGAGGCCGGCCCGCTGCGCCTGGCCCAGGAAACCCTCGACCTCTCCGCCGACGACGACCAGCACCTGATCGTCAAGCTGCCCGCCGACGAGGCCACCGCCGCCGCCCTGGATCGCCTGATCGGCCGCAAGCCGGGCAGCCTGCGCGCTGTCGCTGGTTGACGAAGAGGCGGTCTGCTAGAACCGCCCGCCGCTCCGCCGCCTCTCCACGCCACACCGTCTTGATCGCAGCGTGGCGCGGCATCGCCGCGCGCGACTGATCGAGAGGTGAGAACTGATTTCGTAAGGAGCGGGTAACTGATGGGGTACGTCCAAAATCGCATTGCATCTCAACCGCTGGCGCGCGGGCACGAGAGCGACGGCACCCGGCCGGGCGCTGAAGTTTCGGGGAGGCGGAGGAGAACGGTAGCCTTGACTCTCGTGCATCCTGACGTATCCGCTGATCTGGCCGAACTCGACACGACTCTGAAGACCATCGAGTCCGTGCTGGATATCGATGAGCTGGCTCGTCGCATCGACGAACTGGAGCACCAGGCGGCGGATCCGGAGCTCTGGAACAACCAGGAACACGCGCAGCAGGTGACCAGTGAGCTGTCGCATGCGCAGAGCGAGCTGCGCCGGGTCCAGGAGCTGCGCCAGCGCCTGGAGGACCTGCCGGTGCTCTATGAATTGGCCGAGGCCGAGGAGGGCGAGGACCGCACCGCGGCGCTCGCCGACGCCGATGCCGAACGCGCCGCGCTACACGCGGACGTGGAAGCCATGGAAGTCCGCACCCTGCTGTCCGGCGAGTACGACAAGCGCGAGGCGCTGGTCAATATTCGCTCCGGCGCGGGTGGCGTGGACGCCGCCGACTGGGCGCAGATGCTCATGCGCATGTACGTGCGCTGGGCCGAGCGGCACAAGTATCCGGTCGAAATCTATGACACCTCTTACGCCGAGGAAGCGGGCATCAAATCCGCCACCTTCGCCGTGAAGTCGCCGTACGCCTACGGCACGCTCTCGGTGGAAATGGGTACGCACCGACTGGTCCGTATCAGCCCGTTCGACAACCAGGGCCGCCGCCAGACCTCCTTCGCCGAGGTCGAGGTGCTCCCGGTCGTCGAGACCACCGACCACATCGAGATCCCGGAGAACGAGGTCCGCGTCGACGTGTACCGCTCGTCGGGCCCCGGCGGCCAGTCGGTCAACACCACCGACTCCGCGGTGCGCCTCACGCACATCCCCACCGGCATCGTGGTCACCTGCCAGAACGAGAAATCCCAGCTGCAGAACAAGATCTCGGCCATGCGCGTGCTCCAGGCCAAGCTGCTGGAGCGCAAGCGGCAGGAGGAGCGCGCCCAGATGGACGCGCTCAAGACCAATGAGGGCGCGTCCTGGGGCAACCAGATGCGCTCGTACGTGCTGCACCCTTACCAGATGGTCAAGGACCTGCGGACCTCCTACGAAGTGAACAACCCGTCCGCCGTGCTCGATGGCGATATCGATGCTTTCATCGAATCCGGAATCCGTTGGCGCATGCGGGAACAGCAGACAGCACAGGGGTAATACATGAGCTCGATCTATGCCGCCGGCACCGGATCCGATCTCGGAAACTGGTTCCGGTCCAGCGGCCTCGAGATCGTCCTGCTGATCGTCGGCGCGATGCTGTTCAGTCGCGCCGTCACCTATGTGCGCGACCGGATCACGCGCAAGATCGATGCCGGCTTCCGCAGCAGCGATGCGCTGGTGCGGTCGGAGGCGGCCAAGCACCGGCACGCGCTGGCGCAGGTGGTCACGTGGGTGGTTTTGTCCCTTGTGTACTTCTTGGTGGCTTTGGAAGTCTTGAAGCGCTTGGGATTTCAGATCTCCGGTCTCGTCGCTCCGGCCGCGGTGCTCGGCGCCGCGCTCGGTTTCGGCGCCCAGCGCATCGTGCAGGATCTGCTCGCCGGATTCTTCCTGATCACCGAAAGGCAGTACGGCTACGGCGATGTCGTGCGCATCTCGGTCACTGGATCCGCGGCGGAGGCCGAGGGTACGGTTGAGGACGTGACGTTGCGCATCACGACTTTGCGTAGCGCTGATGGAGAAGTCATCACGGTTCCGAACGGTCAGATCGTGAAAGTTACCAACCTGTCGAAGGATTGGGCTCGCGCCGCCATCGACGTGCCCGTACCCGCGAGCGCCGACATCAACCGGGTCAACGAGATCCTGCACGACGTCGGCGCGAAGGCGTTCGCCGATCGCAAGCTGAAATCGCTGCTGCTGGACGAGCCCACCGTCATGGGTGTCGAAGATCTCACCGTCGACCAGATGAACATCAAGATGGTGGCCCGGACGCTTCCGGGCAAACAGTTCGAAGTCGGACGTGAGCTGCGCGTGCGGGTAGCCGCGGCGCTCCGCCGGGAGGGTTTGAGTGAAACTGAGTCTGCGTAAGTCCACAGCGAAACCGCGTAAGTCCACGGCGATCCTGATCACAGTCTGGCTCGCCACGTTCGTGCTCTACTCCTTCGTCAAGCCGGAGACACCGACCAACCCGGGCTATACGCCCGTTGCGAATACGGTGCTCAGCAACCTGGTGCCCGACGCCAAGGAGCCTGAACCCCGCTGATTCGCCGCCGCGCGGTGCGATGGAGCGCCGCGCGGTCGTGGCTACACTGGCTCCCCGTGATTACCCTGCGGAACGTCACCAAGTCCTACAAGACCTCGACGCGACCCGCCCTGGACAACATCTCCGTCGATATCGGCAAGGGCGAATTCGTCTTCGTCATCGGACCCTCCGGATCCGGGAAGTCGACGTTCATGCGGCTGCTGCTCAAGGACGAGAAGCCCAGCACCGGCGAGGTGTGGGTGGCCGATTTCCGGGTGGACAAACTACCCGGGCGCAAGGTGCCCAAGCTGCGCCAGCGCATCGGCTGCGTGTTCCAGGACTTCCGGCTGCTGCAGCAGAAGACGGTCGAACAGAATGTGGCGTTCGCGCTCGAAGTGATCGGCAAGCCACGGCGGTTCATCGACCGGGCGGTGCCCGAGGCCCTCGACATGGTGGGGCTGGCGGGCAAGGCCGACCGGCTGCCGGGCGAGCTGTCCGGTGGTGAACAGCAGCGTGTGGCGCTGGCGCGCGCGTTCGTGAACCGGCCGCTGGTGCTGCTCGCCGACGAGCCCACCGGCAATCTGGATCCCGATACCAGTCAGGACATCATGACGCTGCTGGAACGGATCAATCGCACGGGGACGACGGTGGTGATGGCCACCCACGACAACACCATTGTCGACGCCATGCGCCGGCGGGTGGTGGAGCTCGATCGCGGCCGGTTGGTTCGCGATGAGGAGATGGGCGTGTACGGGGTGGGCCGGTAATGCGATTCGGATTCCTCTTCGGCGAGGTCGCGCGCGGCCTCTACCGCAATGTCACCATGACCATCGCCATGGTCCTCACCACCGCGGTCTCGCTGACCATGCTCGGCGGCGGTCTGCTCGCGGTGCGGATGGCGGACAAGATTCAGGACTACTACGTCCAAAGGGTCGAGATCCGGCTGTATCTCGACGACAACGTGTCGCGGACCGACCTGGACTGCACGCAGGAGCCGTGCAAGTCGCTGCTGGTGGATCTGAAGAAGCACGACCATGTGGCGAGCGTGCAGTTCGTCAACAGCCAGGAGGCGGTGCAGGAGGTCAAGGAGACGACCTTCAAGGATCAGCCGGGTCTGGCCGACGAGGTCAGCAAGGACGGGCTGCCGGCGTCGTTCCGGGTGAAGCTCGACGATGTCACGCAGTACAAGTCCATTTACGACGACTTCTCCAAGCGGGAGGGCGTCATGACGGTGCTCAATGACATGGACATCGTGGACCGGCTGGTCAGTTTCTTTGTCGGATTGCGCAATGCGGCCTTCGGTCTCGCGGCCTTGCAGGCGCTGGCGGCCCTGCTGCTGATCGCGAATATGGTGCAGGTCGCGGCATTGGCGCGGAAGACCGAGGTCGGGATCATGCGGCTGGTGGGCGCGACGCGGTGGTACACGCAGCTGCCGTTCCTGTTGGAAGCGGTGCTGGCCGCACTGGTCGGTTCGGTGCTGGCGGTGGCGGGTCTGTTCGTCGCGCAGCCGCTGGTGATCAACCGTGCGCTCGGCAGTCTGTTCAATGATCAGATCCTGCCGCGGATCACGGGTGACGATATCGCGGCGGTGGCCTTGGTCATCACGCCGATCGGTGTCGGGTTCGCGGCGCTCGCCGCCTATGTCGCACTGCGGTATTACGTTCGCGAGTGAGATCGCGCACCCCGGTTGGACTCTCGCATTCCGCTCATAAGGGATGCGAGAGCGCGCGCCGGGGTGCGAAGTTCGCAGGGACGTTCGGAAGAGAGGACCGGTGTCGGGTGGTGTCCGTAGGATTGCCGTCGTGAGTGCACCGGAGGTGGAGACCGCCAGAGTCAGCGAGTCCGTCGGGGACGCCGGAAGTGTTGCGGCGCATGAGGTTCTGCGGAAGACCTTCGGGTACGACAGTTTCCGCGGGCCGCAGCGCGAGATCGTCGAGCAGGTGATCTCCGGCGGGGACGCCCTGGTGCTCATGCCCACCGGTGGCGGCAAATCGCTGTGCTATCAGATTCCGGCGCTGGTGCGGCCCGGCGTGGGCGTGGTCATCTCCCCGCTCATCGCGCTCATGCAGGATCAGGTCGATGCGCTGAACGCCGTCGGCGTGCGCGCGGGCTTCCTCAACTCCACCCAGTTCCCGGACGAACGGCGCACGGTCGAGGCGCAATTCGTGGCGGGGGAGCTGGACGTGCTCTACCTCGCGCCCGAACGGCTGCGGCTGGAGTCCACGGCGCAACTGCTCGACCGCGGCAAGATCTCGGTCTTCGCCATCGACGAGGCGCACTGTGTCTCGCAGTGGGGTCACGATTTCCGGCCCGACTATCTGGCGCTGTCGGTGCTGCACGAGCGCTGGCCGGACGTGCCGCGCATCGCGCTCACCGCCACCGCCACCGAGGCGACCCGCAAGGAGATCGCCGAGCGCCTGGATCTGACCAAGGCCCGGCACTTCGTGGCCAGCTTCGACCGGCCGAATATCCAGTACCGCATCGAGGCCAAGAACCGGCCCGAACATCAGCTGCTGGCGTTCATCCAGAATGAGCACGCCGGTGACGCGGGCATCGTCTACTGCCTGTCCCGCAATTCGGTGGAGAAGACCGCCGCCTTCCTCACCGCCAACGGCATCGAGGCGGTGCCGTACCACGCGGGTCTGGACAACCGCACCCGCGCGCGCAACCAGTCCCGCTTCCTGCGCGAGGACGGCCTGGTCGTCTGCGCCACCATCGCCTTCGGCATGGGCATCGACAAACCCGATGTCCGCTTCGTGGCCCACCTGGACCTCCCGAAATCCGTCGAGGGCTACTACCAGGAAACCGGCCGCGCCGGCCGCGACGGCCTGCCCTCCACCGCCTGGATGGTCTACGGCCTCAGCGATGTCGTGCAGCAGCGCAAGATGATCGACTCCTCCGACGGCGACGCCGCCCACCGCCGCCAGCTCCAGCTGCACCTCGACGCCATGCTCGCCCTCTGCGAGACCGTCCAGTGCCGCCGCACCCAGCTCCTGGCCTACTTCGGCCAATCCGGAAAACCGTGCGGCAACTGCGACACCTGCCTCAATGCCCCCGAGGCCTGGGACGGAACCGTCCCCGCCCAGAAACTCCTCTCCACCGTCCTGCGCCTGAAGCGCGAACGCGGCCAGAGCTTCGGCGCCGGCCACCTCGTCGACATCCTGCTCGGCAAACGCAACCCCAAGGTCGAACAGCACGCCCACCACGAACTCAAAACCTTCGGCGTCGGCACCGAACTCCGCGACATCGAATGGCGCGGCGTGGTCCGCCAACTCCTCGCCCAGGGCCTCCTCGCCGTCCACGGCGACTACGGCGTCCTCACCCTCACCGAATCCAGCAACGAGGTCCTCTTCGACGGCCGCCAGGTCATGCTCCGTCGCGAGCCCGAACGCGCGAAGGCCGCCCGAACCCCCAAGCCCGCCAAGGCCTCCCGCCTCGCCGCCGACATGTCCCCGGGTGATTCGGACCTCTTCGAAAAACTCCGAGCCTGGCGAGCCGCCACCGCCAAGGAACAGGGCGTCCCCGCCTACGTCGTCTTCCACGACGCCACCCTCCGCGAAATCGCCTCCCGCAAACCGGCAACCATCGCCGACCTCGGCACCATCTCCGGCATCGGCGAAGCCAAACGCGCCAAATACGGCGAAGGCGTCCTCGAAGTCGTCGCCGCCGGTGCCGGTCCCGCCGCATCGCCCCCGGCCGCACCCGGCGAATCGGCCGGGCCCGCCCCGGCGGCATCGGCTGCGCAGCCCAGTGGTACGGCTGGTGACCAGCTCTTCGACGTCTCTGGTAAGGCGCTGAAGTCACCGGATGCGAACGTCACTCGCGGTGGCGGTGTCGCCCGCGAGCGCGGCCGTGCAGGCGGATCCACGGTGCGGACGGCCACACCTCCGCGCAACTCCAGGTTCGAACCCGCGCCACCGGCGGCTCACCTCGATGAGGTTCCGTGGCCGGACGAAGCGCCGCCGGACTTCGACGAACTGCCCCCAGATCCCAGGGCGTGGGGCTGACGGTGTCCAGGAGGGATGCGTAGCTCAGCCACCAGCGGCGAGTCGAGTGCGAACCGCCGCTGCACCAGTGTGTCGCGCTACCCTGGCTACGTATTTCCCGTCGATCGGCGCCGAAGCCGCCGTACCGTGAGGACATGACCGCCGTGCATGAGTCACTCATGACGACCGAGCAGTTCGAGGAACTCGCCCGGGCGGCAGATCGTATTGCGGAGGGTGTGCGGCTCGAATTCATCGACGGGAAGCTGGGGGCGAAGGCGATGCCGGATGGCGACCACGGTCGAATTCTCCAGTGGTTGATTCGCATCTTTGTAGCGCTCCGTCCTGAACTGTTCCTGACTCCGGAGCAGGGGCTGAAAGTAGCCCAGTACCGGAAAGGCCGCGCACGGCCCGATGCGGTGTTGGCCGACGCCGATGCCTTTGTTGGTCAAGGTGAGTGGGCCGATCCAGCGCCGGTCCTCATGATTGTCGAGGTGACATCCGACGATGAGGACACCGACCGTCGCGATCGGAAGGAGAAGCCGAGAGCCTATGCCGAGACCGGTATCCCGGTCTACTTGCTGATCGATCGGGATACCTGCGTGCTGAAGGTGCACAGCAAGCCGAACGGCGGTCGTTACGAGCTGATCGCAACTGTTCCCTTCGGTGCATCCGCAGAACTGCCTGATCCGGTCGGTGTCGTTCTGGATACCGAACCGCTGAAGGATTGGGTGCACTGAGGCTTCGCTCAGGAGTTCGGTGATCACAGCGGCCTGGTCAGCGGATTTGGTTGCTGGGCGTCGGCAGGATAAGCTTTCGGAGCTGCCGCGGTCCACGGATCGCAGCGAGCGACCTGGTCCCGTCGTCTAGCGGCCTAGGACGCCGCCCTCTCAAGGCGGTAGCGCGGGTTCAAATCCCGTCGGGACTACTGTGAAGGCCCTTCAGCCACAGGCTGGAGGGCCTTTCTCATTGCGAGGCGCGGAAAATCGTTGGCGTGCGGGCAGATGCGGTCGTTACCGTTGATCTCGGCCGTACCAAGGGGCGCCCCGGAATCTCCGGATCGCGTACCCCGTGTCGGGGCGGCTCTTTCAACTGGTGACGCGGAGCAATCCGCCGAGGTTCGAATCCTTGTAGCGATACGCCCTGCCCGGTCGCCTGCGACGGCGTGGCTCTGCGGGCTCTCCGTCCTCGGACGGGGGAGGCCCCCGCCGCGCCGTCGTGGCCGGGCGGGGCGTATCCGTTCGGGCCGGATGCCAAGCGGGGGAAGGAGATCGGGAATGTTCACGAAGACTTTGTTCACGAAGACCTATACGACGGTCATGGATTGGCAGCGTACCCTGCTGTACCGCGACGGCGCCCTGGAAACGGTGCTGGAGCCGGGCCGGCACCGCTACGACGCGGAGCGCTGCACGCTGGTCTGCGTCGATATCCGGCCGCGGCTGCTGCAGGTCGGCGGGCAGGAACTGCTGACCAAGGACGGGCTGTCGCTGCGGGTGAGCTTCGCCGTGGACTGGGTCGTCACCGATCCGGTCGCCTTCACCACCGGTGCGCAGTACGCCGAGCACGTGCTCTACGGCGCCGTCCAGGAGGCGGGCCGGGACATGATCGCCGCGCACACCCTCGACGAGCTGGTCGCCGATCGCGCACTGCTGGCCGGCGGGGCGGAGCAGGTCGCCGCGGCGGTCGAGAACCTCGGCATCCGGGTGAACGGTATGCGAGCCAAGGACCTCATGCTGCCGGGCGAGCTGCGCAAGGCCGCCCTGGAGACGGTCCTCGCCCGCGAGCGCGGCCGCGCCGAGCTCGAGCGGGCCCGCGCCGAGGCCGCCGCCCTGCGGTCGCTGGCCAATACCGCCAAGCTGCTCGACGACAACCCGGTCCTGCTGCGCCTGCGCACCCTGCAGGTCGCCGCCGCGCCGGGCACCCAGGTGGTCCTGGACCCGCGCGAGGGCGCATGACCGGGCCCGTGGTCGCCCGGAGGTAGCGACCTCCGGGCGACTCCCGGAATATTCGGTTGGCACGGGCCATTAATGTTGGACGTTATGAAGGCGGTGTCTGTATGAAAGAGAAGGGTCGCAAGGTCATCGCGACCAACCGCAAGGCGCGGCACCACTACGCGATCATCGACACCTACGAGGCCGGGATCGCGCTGGTCGGCACCGAGGTGAAGAGCCTGCGCGAGGGTAAAGCCTCGCTGGTGGATGCCTACGCCAGCATCGACGACGGCGAGGTGTGGCTGCGCAACCTGCACGTGCCCGAGTTCTCGCACGGCTCGTGGACCAACCACGCGCCGCGCCGAACCCGGAAACTGCTGCTGCACCGCCGCGAGATCGACAAGCTGCTGGGCAAGACCAAGGAGTCGAGCCTGACCCTGGTGCCGCTGTCGATGTACTTCTCCGACGGCAAGGTCAAGGTCGAGCTGGCTCTCGCCCGAGGCAAGCAGGACTACGACAAGCGGCAGGATCAGCTGCGTCGCACCGTCGAGCGCGAGGTCACCCGCGAGGTGGGCCGCCGCATCAAGGGCATGAGCGGCTGACCGTTTGCCCTGGTAGCGGATCCGCCGCTCGACGCGCGAATATTGGGATGATCCGACGTTTGCGCGGTGTTACCATTGGTGTCCCGGTGAAAGCCGGGATCGTTCTGAATCAGTGAACGAAGACGGGGCTGAACGGTTTCGACTGCGTACGTTGATTCAGGGGAAGCGTGTCGGTGCAGGCAGGAGACCACCGTATAAGCGTCGCTGTAACCCTATAAGCGCCGATTCTCATCAGCGCGACTACGCTCTCGCTGCCTAAGCAACGAAGCGTGTCTGTCAGCCCGGGTTCGCCCTCGACCCGGTCCCTGGCATCAGCTAGAGGGCTCTACCGTCCGACGCGGCCGCGGCGTCGGACGGGACATCCAACAGCGGCTGGGATCGTCATCTCGGCTTGTTCGCGTGACCGAGAGATCCGAGCAGAGGCACAGCGAACTGCACACGGAGAAGCCCTGAAGATGCGGCGGAGGACCCGGGTTCGATTCCCGGCAGCTCCACCAAGGCCCCCGACCTGGTACCAGCAGGTCGGGGGCTTTTTCATACATGGTCCTGCATTCGTGCGCCCCATGCGCGGTAAATTGTCGGGATTGCGGTGTTTATCCAAATCGGTGTGTGGTCGTCGATTATTTTGCTCGAGGAGAATAAAAGAATCGGTGTTGAACTAGGGGTTAATGTAATTCCAACAAGATGGAATGGGGATCTCATGCGTCAGTGCTATAGCTGCTGGTGAAGCCTCTGGTTTGGTGGATTCTATGGTTTTGCTAATTCTGATCGTATTGCGCGCATTCGAGGCTATCGGCTGGTCGGCGAAAATTGTCGGTGCTAGCTTTTCTGCACCCCCAACAATTCCCGAGCAGTACAGGTGGTTTGAAATGGCTAGCTTTATCGGAGACGCGGGTTCCTCGGTCCTCAACAGTGGGTCCGGGGTGGTCGGAAGCGGGTTGGATCTGGCGACGGCGATCGTCGGGCTGATCAACTCGATTTTCGGGGCCTTCGCGTGATGCGGTAGGAGGACGCGAGCGGCCCGGTCCGGCAGGACCGGGCCGTTTCGTGTTGTCAGGCCGCGCCGTCGGGTTCGCCGTAGGCGGCGGCTATGTCCTTGGAGCTGCTCCAGCGGCTGTAGGTGGGGGATTGGGGCCAGCCTTCGGGGGAGTCCTGCCATTCCTCTTGGCGGCCGTAGGGGAGGAGGTCGATGAGGGGGAAGGAGTGGCTGAGTTGTTCGGTGCCGCGGCCGGTGGTGTGCCAGGTGCGGTAGACGGTGTCACCGTCGCGGAGGAAGACGTTGATCGCGAAACCGCCGCCGGGCGGGGCGCCGACGTCGGTGCCGAAGGGGCTGTTGGCGGTGGAGTACCAGGTCATTTTGTTGCCTACACGGCGTTTGTAGGCGAGGGCTTCGTCGATGGGGCCCTGGGTGACGATGACGAAGCGGGCGTCGTAGTTGTCGAGGAATTCCAGGCGGGTGAATTGTGAGGTGAACCCGGTGCAGCCGCCGCATTGCCATTCCTCGCCGGGGAACCACATGTGGTTGTAGACGATCAGTTGTGATGCGCCGGCGAAGATGTCGGCCAGCCGTACCGGGCCCTTTTCGCCCTCGAGGGTGTAGTCGGGCATTTCGACCATGGGCAGGCGGCGGCGCTGGGCGGCGATGGCGTCGAGCTCACGGGTGGCGGCCTTCTCGCGGATGCGCAGGGCGTCGAGTTCGCGCTGCCAGGTGTCGGCGTCGACGACGGGCGGAAGTGCAGTGGTGCTCATGGGTCCTCCCAAACCTTGTTCGCAGAATGCGTGCTGTAGGTGTGGACCGCGCGCAGGCGCCGAATTCATCGGTTTCAGGTGCGGCGGGCGGGAGCTTGGTGGCGGAGCACGCGGCGGCGCTGGAGGGTGTCGCGGAGGGTGGTGTGGGTGACGCCGATTCGGTCGGCTATGTGGGCCAGGGGTTGGCCTTGGCGGTAGAGGGCGACGGCCTGCGCGATTTCGGTGTCGTCGAGGTGACGGCGACTGTGAGCCGGGCTGGTACTGACGACGGTGGCCGGACCGGGGCGCGATGAGCGGAGTTCCGCGCGCAGCGCCGCCAGCTCGGCGAGGATCGCGGCCAGGACGGCATCGTCGTCCCGCGCGGGCCGATCGGTGTGTTCGCGGCTCTCGCCGACGCGGACATCCTCTGCGGCGCTGACCATTACGGCGAGAAACAGATTGAGCACCACGAACGTCGACACGAGGATGTAGACGAGGAAGAAGATCCACGCGAGCGGCTCCTCCGCCATGACCGTGCGCGCGATATCCGGCCAGGCTTCGCCGGTCATGACCTGGAACAGCGTCCACATCGAGGCGCCGAGGCTGCCGAAGTATTCGGGAGTCACGGTCCCGAACAGTTTGGTCGCCAGCACGGCTGCCACGTACAGCACCAAGGCGAGCAGCCCGAGAATCGATCCCATGCCCGGAAACGCCGCGAGCAGGCTCGCCACCACCTTCCGCATGCTCGGGGTCGCCGACACCAGCCGCAGCACCCGAAGGATGCGGAAGGCCCGCAGTACGGACAGCCCGCCGGTCGCAGGCAGCAATGCCACGGCTACCACCAGAAAATCGAAGCAGTTCCAGGGATCTCGAAAATATCCGAGGCCATAGCCGTACAGCTTGAGCAGCATCTCGACGACGAAGACGCCAAGAGCCGCTGTATCGACCAGCCGGACCACCCCGCCCGCGACCACCATCACCGAGTCGGAGGTCTCGGCCCCCAGCGCAACCGCATTGACCAAGATCACCGCAATGACGAACCGCTGAAACCGAGGTGATTCGACCAGATTTCGTACCCCTTCGCGCTGCAAAACGGACAGCCTCCTGTCGTCACTGTGCGATCGCCGGCACTGGCGCATCTATGACTACCATCGGCGGATGCCCAACCAGGAGATCATCGCCGAGTTCCGCGCCAATGCCGGCAAACTCAGCGGCCCCCTCGCGAACCTCGACGTCCTGCTCCTCACCACCACCCCCGCCGCCGACGCCCGACGCACCGTGCCCCTCGGCTACGCCCGCGACGCCGACCGCCTGATCGTCTTCGCCGCCGACGACGGCCGCGAAAGCGGCCCCAACTGGTACCACGACCTCCTCGCCAACCCCCACGCCGAAGTCGAAGTCGGCACCCAAACCCTCCCGGTAACCGCCTCGCCGGCCACCCCGGAAGAGCGAACCAGACTCTGGGACAACCAAATCGAACACTGGGACTTCCTGACCGACCTCCAAGCCAAGGTCTCCTGGCCGATCCCGATCGTCATCCTCACCCCACGCACCTCCTGAAACACCCGACCACATCTGAGCGACACGTGCTGCCAAGGGCAGTGGAACAACCCGTTGTGGCAGCGGACGAGCCGGATTGGACAGTGCCCGGGCTGGCTATTCTGGTCTTATACCTGAACTGAATCGCCCGCTCAGTCACCTCTCGGTGGAGGGCCTCCGTCGGCTCGAGCTGAATTCGCGCGCCGGACCCACCCCCCGACCAGAGGGGCGCTCGAAGCTCCGAAGGTTGGATAGGGATGGGGCGGTTCTCTACACGGCTGCGAGCCGATCTGGACTGGATCAAAGCGAATACCGAGGGCATGGTCGCGATCGGTCTCGCGGTGACGATGAGTGTGCTGGGGCTCGTCGAACTGGTACCGGTGGAGCTGGTCAGCAAGGTCATTCCGCTCACTCTCGGTGTCGTTGCCTTTGCGGTGCTTCGTGATCGGTGGCGACAAGAGGCGGCGAATGCGCGGATGCTGCAAGCCGCTACCGAAGCCAATGCTGCACTGGGGCAGGTGCGCGAGTGCGTTGAGCGTGTCGGTCAGCTGGAGGGGCTGCTGACCAGTACGCAGCGGGTGATGGAGAGATTCGCGGCGGTGCGGTTCGCCAGCGGCGCCGAGGTGTCGGAAGCCCTGGAACAAGCGAGGAATGACACCGATCGCTGGATCTTCAAGGGCGGCACGGGCGCTTTCACCCGGGTGGTGACGCTGCCGCACTGCGTCAAGCACGCCGTACACGTGCGCCGAGAGTTGCTGGTGCGGATGGAGATTCTTGATCCCACCGACCTTCAGGCGTGCGAACGGTTCGCGAGATTGTATCGGTCGCTGGCGGACGGCGCGGACGACGATGCACACACCTGGAGCGGGGTTGGTACGCAGATCGAGTCGTACGCAACAATTTTCGCGGCCTGCTGGTACAAACAGCGATCTGCGCACCTACTGGATATCGAGATCGGACTGACCTCGGTGGTGTCGATGGTCCGCTGGGATCTGTCCTCACGACTGCTGATCGTCACCACGCGTGGCCCGCGCTTCCCGGCGATGATCGTGGAAAAAGGCCAGCCCTATTACGATTCGTGGAGCATTGAGCTGCGAACCAGCTTCGCCGAAGCTCGGAAGGTGCCGATGGATCGTGCCCTGGCGGTGCAGTTGGGATCCGATCCCACCGTCGCAGAGGCTCGCAGCCTGTTCGAGGCGCTCGGGCTCGCCCTGCCCGACCACTACACCGATGCCGAAGTCGAGATGATCGTGGAAAAAGCGCTGCGCGACGACAATCCGTTCTTGCGAGGCGCCGGCGACTACCGGAATCGCTGAACCGGAGCCGGGTCCGCGATCCTTTCCCGGATCGCGCGAGCGAATCGCACGGTTGTCTCCTCATCACACCGCGTGCGGTGAACCGCGTGGGGAACGACCTCGAGCGGGGCCAGCGACAGGTCAACCGCCCCGCGATTGCCGCTGCCGAAGGCGAGCGTGACGGCCGGGCCGGTCACGGACGTGGTGTGGAAGACCCTCGCGTCGAGCCGGTAAACATCGCCGTCCGAGTGCCATTCGGATGCGACGACGGTCGCGCGCACCAGTCGATCGGTGGGGCGGATCATGTCGATATCACCGTCGCTGTGGATCTCCGCCACCCGGAACTCGGGTTGAGTGTCTGCATCGCTGATTTCGATCACGCTGTTGCACACCGTGCCGTGGACGACATAGGAGACCATGTCCCACGAATGCGAATGGATGGGCGATGTGGTCAGCTCGGTGTGCGGCTGTCCCTGCCACAACTCGTCATCCCAGGCATGCAGGCATACACCACGGTGACCGTCACGCTCCAGCGGATAGCAAATGAATCCGAGGGGATGAAGCAAGGCGTTGATCGTAGTTTTGCGATCGATGATCTGATCGAGGAGGCGTGCTGTCGCCACTCGCGCGGCGCTTTTCGGCATGGCGAGGCGAAGGCCACCAGTGGTCACGGCGGCAAGAGTAGATCAACAACAGACGGTTCGGGTCGAAGGCACGCTGCTCTTATCAGCCCGACCACGGCGAATGGTGATCGCCGCTGCTGCGATGAGGGTGATCAGGTAAACGAGGGAGTAGATGTTCAGCATGAGTGGGGCTATGGGCCAGGTTGGGGGGAAGAGGAAGAGGCCTACTGCTACTTGGCCGGGGGCGTAGGTGTAGGTCCAGGCGGCGGTGCTGATGTAGAGGGAGAGGGCGGCCGGCCACCAACGCGCGTTGGATTGGGCTCGGTGGAGCAGGTAGACGAGCAGGGGGATGAACCAGACCCAGTGGTGGCCCCAGGAGAAGGGGGAGATGGCGCAGGCGGTCAGGCCGGTGAGGGTGATGGAGAGGAGGGGGTTGCCTTGTTCGTAGAGGCGGGTGGTGACGAACAGGCTCACCAATGTGACTGCACCGGCTACGAGGATCCAGAGCCAGAGGGGGGCGGCGTTGCCGGTGAGGTGGGCCAATGCGCCGCGGAGGGATTGGTTCGCCGGATGGGTGTCGGGGGCGATTCGGGAGGATTCGAAGAAGGTCGAGGTCCAGTATTCGCGGGAGTCGGCGGGTAAGAGGAGCCAGGAGCCGAGGACCGTGGCGGCGAAGACGGCGGAGGCGGTGGCGGCGGAGCGCCATTGGCGGAGGGCCAGGTATTGGACGATGTAGTAGAGGGGGACGAGTTTGATACCGGCGGCTATGCCTACGCCCATGCCTCGGAGGAGGGAACCGTCCTTGCGGGAGAAGTCCCAGAGGACCAGGAGCATGAGGAGGAGGTTGATTTGGCCGAAGAAGAGGGTGGTGCGGACCGGCTCCAGGAAGATGCAGGTGGTGGCCAGTAGGACGCTGGCGGTGCAGAGCTCGGGGGTGAGGCGGTAGCCGAGGATGCGCCAGCACATCAGGACGCAGGCCAGGAGGATGCCGAGGTTGATCCAGAGCCAGACCGTGTTCACCCATGCCCACGGGATGAGGTAGAAGAACGTGAAGACGAGGGTCGAAAACGGGGTGTAGGTGTACTGGAGGCCGCGGAAGGTGGGCTCGGTGTAGAGGGGGATGTCGTGCAGGATGCGGAAGGCGCCGTCGCGGTAGACGTGGACGTCCATGCCGCCTACCAGGATGCCCACATTGGGGAGCCAGGGGTCGCAGGTGACCGCTACCAGGACCAGCGCCAAGGGGGCGGTGAGGGCGAGGACGAAAAGTGTTGTGCGAGTGAGGGAAGGCTCCGGACGCTGATCGTGCACGCCAGTGGGCTCCCTTCGACCTTCACCATATCGCGGTACATCGAACTCCAAGCGGGGGTCACGGTACCTGTTGGCGGGCGATGGTGGCCGAATCGGGGGTGGCGTGTCAGGGGTCGGACACACTCGGGCCCCCTGACTCGGGGCAGGGAGTCAGGGGGCCTTCGTGCCGTTGGCCGGGGCCGGCGAGGTGTTCGGCGTCCGGCGGCAACGCTGGGGAGGGGCTATTTGGCGGGGGCGGGGACGGACGGGTCCTTGCAGTAGGCCAGCTCCGGCGGGCAGGGGGTCAGGATGGTGCTGAAGTACTGGAAGGCGGAGAACAGGGCCAGCGGGCCGCCGACGGTGACCAGGCCGACCATGGCGCCGACGGCCCCGAGGGTGGCGGCGCCGAGGACGCAGCCCGCGACGGCGGCGCCGACCCAGGGGAGGAGCAGAGCGATGACGGGGCTGGCGATGGTGGCGCCGGCCGCGCCGCCGACCAGACAGCCGACGCCGCCGCCGAGGACCGCGCCGACAATGGCGCTGACGGCACTGCCGATGGTCAGCCGCTGGGCGAAGGTGCCCAGGGCGGACTGGTCACGGGGCGTGAAGGATTCGGCGATGGGCGCGGCGGCCTGCTCCACGGTGACGATCTCGCTCGCGGCGATATCCGCGAGCGGTGTTCCGCCTTCCCGTGAAGGCGTCAAAATCGCTGTGTCGTCCTTGATTTCGGCCGCGATCGGATAGGCGGCGTTGTCCATCCGATAGGTGAGCGGGATGGCCGCCACCGGAGTGCCCGCCTTATCGGTCAGCACCAGCTGGTCGCCGACGGTTTTCAGCACGCCGTCGGTGGTCTTCAGGACGGCCGCATCCCCTTGGCGGCTCACCTCGTAGTGCACCTCGGTCTGCACGGGTGCGGCGGCGGGTTCGGCGGCGCTGGTGCCCGCGCCGACGGCGAGGGCGAGGGCGGTGAGGGCGGCGGGCGCGACGGTAGTGCGCAACTTCATGGGTGATCCTCGTTGATCGGGGTGGGAACTGTTGTTATTTGCCGGTGTCGATGACGGCACCGACGTGGGACCAGCGGTCGTTCTGGAAACGCTGGATCTGCACCGCCTCCATCGGGAAGGCGTCGCCCTTCCCGGTTTTCAGCGTGATGCCGGGCAGCAGGGTGTCGATGCTGATGCCGGACAGTGAGCGCGCCGCATCGCGAAGTCCTTCGCGGGTGGGGCATTTCGCGGCCTCGAGGGTCTTGCGGAAGCTGTCCGCGGCGGCCCAGCCGATCAGGGTGTAGTTATTGGTGGGATCCGCGCCGGGCGCGTACTCGGCCAGCTTCTCCTTGTACAGCTTGATCGCCGGATCCTCGGCCAATCCGGGATCGGCCGCGTCCTTGGTGAACGCGCCCGACACCACCCCCTGCACGTTCTCGAAGCCGACCGGCTTCAGCACGCTCACCGAATTGGCCACCATGGACACGATGTGCAGCGGATTCCAGTCCGGATTGCGGGCGTCACCGGCCAGTGCCTGCGAGGCGAACTTGGGTGTCGAGAAGTTCAGCAGCACATCGGCATTGGCATTGGCCAGATTGCGCAGCTGCGGATCGACGGTGGGATCGGTGACCTCGTAACTCTGTTCGGCCACGACCGAGACGCCGCTGCCTTTCACGGCCTCGGTGAAGCTGTCGCGCAGATCCTTTCCGAAGTCGTCGTTCTGGAACAGCACCGCCACGGTGGCATTGGGCTTCTCCTTCTTCACGTACTCCGCGAACGCTCGCCCCTCGGCTCGATAGCTCGGCTGCCAGCCGATGGTCCAGGGATGATCGGTATCCGACCCCCACTTGGTCGCGCCGCCCAGGACGAAGACCTGCGGCACCTGCCGCTGGTTCAGGTAGTCCCAGACCGCCGAGGACGTGGAGGTGCCGAGGGTCGGGAAGATGGCGAACACCTGATCCTGTTCGGCCAGCCGCCGCACCTCCTCCACGGTCTTGGGCGGCTGGTAGCCGTCGTCGCGCACCAGATATTCGACTGTGCGGCCATCGATTCCGCCCTGTTCGGCATTGAGGTAGTCGAAGTAGGCCCGGGCGCCCTTGGGAATCTCCCCGAAGGCGGAGGCCGGCCCGGACAGCGGATACACCCCGCCCAGCTTGATGCTCGTATCGGTGATGCCGACGGTCTGCTGACCCTTGCAGTCGCCCTGGGCGACGGAGTCGCCGCTCTCGCCGCGCCCGCCGCAGGCCGTGGCCGCGAGCAGCACCGCCGCGGCTCCGATGACGCGAATGGCCCTAGTGCGCATTGGTTTTCCCTTTCCGAACGAAACTTCCGATCCACTCCGCCGATCGACCGGCGAGCCCGGCCAAGCCGGTCGGCGCGAGGTACATGACGGCAATGAGCAGCAGCCCGAACACCACGCCGGGCGCGGCCTGATTGACGTCCTGGGCGAGGCTGGGGACGTACATGACGAAGAATCCGCCCAGCAGCGGTCCCCACAGCGACCCCAGCCCGCCGACCACCAGTCCCGCTAGCAGCGTGATGGACAGCCCGGTGGCGAAGGAATCCGGTGAGACATAAGCGATCACCCACGTGTAGACGCATCCGGCCATGCCCGCGAACATCGCGCTCCAGGCGAAGGCGAGGGTCTTGTACTGCGCGGGCCGCACCCCCATGACCTCGGCCGCGGTCTCGTGATCGCGAATGGCGTTGAGCGCCCGCCCGACTCGCGACCGCAGCACGCCCGCGACGAACAGGAAGCTCACCACCGCGACGCCCAGCGCCAGGAAATACAGCCACTGATCCTCGGCCAGCCCCGTCCACTCCGGCGCTTCCGGCTTCGGCACGGGCAGCCCCATGGACCCGCCGGTCAGCGATTCGAAGCGCTTCAGCAACGGCACCAGGAAGATGGCGATGGCGAGCGTGACCAGCGCCAGATACAGTCCCCGCAACCGCAGCGCCGGAATCCCCAGCGCCAGACCGAGCACGAAGGTCAGCCCGGCCGCTACGGGCAGGGTCGCGATATGCGGTGCGTCCCAGCGCTCCAGCATGACCGCGGTGGCGTACGCGCCGACCGCGAGGAAGGCTCCGTGCCCCAGCGAGATCTGACCCGTCTGTCCCACGAGCAGATTCATGCCGAGCAACGCGACGGCGTACACCAGCGCCATGGACAGCTGGAAGGTGTGGAACGGCGAGAGCTGGAACGGCGCATAGCAGGCCAGTGCCAGCAGCGCGGCAATGGCGATCGAATGCCGGTGATTCATACCCGCTCCACCACCGCTCGCCCGAACAGCCCCTGCGGCCGCAGCAGCAGCACGCCGAGAATGATCACCAGCGGCACACCGATCTTGAGCTCGGTGCCGATGACGTCCACGTATGCGCCGGTGAGGGTTTCGGCGACGCCGACAATGAGCCCACCGGCCACCGCGCCGCCCGGACTGTCGAAGCCACCCAGGGTGGCCGCGGCGAAGGCATAGATGAGAACCCCTCCCATCATGTTGGGTTCGAGGAACAGCACGGGCGCCGACAGCACCCCGGACACCGCGCCCACCAGCGCGGACAGCCCCCACCCGAGCGCCAGCACCAGCCCGACGCGAATTCCGGAGAGCCGGGCCGAGACCGGATTGCTCGCCACCGCCCGCATGGCCAGGCCGATCTTGGTGTAGCGGAACAGCAGATAGATGAGCGCCATCACCAGGGCGACGACCGCGATCACGCCGAGGCTGCCGTATCCGGCGGTGACGCCGCCGGCCCGTAATGCCCCGTCCGGAAACGGATTCGGGAAGGACTTCACCTGATACGACCAGATCCAGCCGGCCGCGGCATTGACGAAGAAGTAGAGGCCGACGGTGACGATCACCAGGGTCAGCTCGGGCGCGCCCTCCACCGGGCGGATCACCACCCGCTCGATGAGCATGCCCCCGAGGAACGACACCGCGAGCGCCACGATGAGCGCCTGCCAGAACGGCATTCCCGCCTCGACGCACTGCCAGGCCAGGAAGGCCGAGAACATGGCCAGCTCACCCTGCGCGAAGTTGACGATCCCGGTGAACCGGTAGATGAGCACCATGGCCAGCGCCAGTCCGGCGTAAATCGCTCCGGCGCTGAGCCCTTCGATGATCTGTTGCAGCAACCCGGTCACATCACACCCGGTATCCGAGGTAGGACCGCGCCACCTGCTCGTCGGCGCGGATCTGAGCCGCGGTGCCGGACAGGACGATCCGGCCGCTCTCGATCACATGGGCGTGGTGGGCGACTTCCAGCGCCAGGTGCGCATTCTGTTCGACGACTATCACGGTGGTGCGCTCCTCGGCATTGATGGTGTGCACGATCTGGAAGAGCTCCTGGGTGACCAGGGGCGAGAGTCCCAGCGACGGTTCGTCGAGCAGCAGCAGCCGGGGCCGCAGCATGAGCGCGCGGCCGATGGCCAGCATCTGCTGCTGCCCGCCGGACAGTCCGCCCGCGGGTTCGCGCAGCTTGTCCCGCAGGATGGGGAAGAAGTCGAAGACCCGGGCCAGATCGGCCTCGGCGCGGGTGCGATCGCGCTGGGTGTAGGCCCCGACGCGCAGGTTCTCCTCGACGGTCAAGGCGGTGAAGGTGCCCCGGCCCTCGGGCACGTGGGCGACGCCCAGCCGGGCCACGGATTCGGGTGCGCGACCGGTGATCTCGGCGCCGTCGAGGCGAATCTCGCCGCGCGCCTTCACCATTCCGCACAGGGCCCGTAGCAGCGTGGTCTTGCCCGCGCCGTTGGGCCCCAGAATGGCGCACACCTCACCCCGGCGCACCCCGAAGTCCACGCCGTGCAGCACTCGCGCGCCGCCGTAACCGGCATGTAGATCGTCGATGGTCAGGAATTGCGGCTCGCTCATGCGGCGCTCCCCAGATAGGCCGCCACCACGGCCGGATCGCGTTGTACCGCTTCGGGTTCGCCATCGGCGATGACCCGCCCGAACTCCAGGCAGATCACGCGATCACAGGTGTTCATGACGAAACCCATGTGGTGTTCGACCACGATCACGGTCAGCTCGAAGTCGGAGCGCAGCGCCCGCAGCCGGTCCGCGAACTCGTCGACCTCGCCGTGGCTGAGACCGTTGACCGGTTCGTCGAGCAGCAGCAGCCGGGGCCGCACCGCCAGCGCCCGCGCCAATTCGATGCGCTTGAGCGTGCCGAAGGGCAGTCCGGCGGCCGGGCGATCGGCCACCTCGGCCAGATCGAGCCGCCGCAGCAGCTCGTCGGCCTCCGCCCGCAGCTCCGCTTCCGCGCGGCGCACGCCGGGCAGCCGCAGACCCGTGGACAGGAATCCGCCTCGCGCCCGGTGATGCGCCCCGACCAGGACGTTGTCGCGCACCGACAGCCGCTGGAAGAGCCCGAGATTCTGGAAGGTGCGGGCGATGCCGAGACCGGCCAGGGCATACGGCGGCTGCTCCAGCAGCGATGCGCCCTCATAGGTGAGCGTTCCGGCATCGGGTGTGTAGCGCCGGGTCAGGCAGTTGAACAGCGTGGTCTTGCCCGCGCCGTTGGGCCCGATGAGCCCGACCATGGCGCCGGCCGCCACGCCGAATCCGACATCCTGCAGCGCGGTGATGCCGCCGAAGCGGAGCGTCAATTGGGAGATTTCGAGCATGCGTCCTCCGGCCCGCCGCAACCGGCGAGCTGAGATCGGTACGGTCCGCGAGCCGCGGCTCCGACCGGAGGGATAGAACTCGATCAGCGTAAAGTCGCAGGTCAGCCCGCACATTGGACGCGAAGGACCAACTTGGCGGGCGGCATTTGTCTCCCGTGGACATGGTCGGCGGGCGCTCTCGCGTTGACACGCCGGGGTCGACGTGGATTAATCCGGTCCCATGTATGCCGGATCACAATCGGTCGCGATCGCGAATTACTCCGAGAGCGTCCTGGCGGCGCGCACCCGCATCGTGAGCCGGCTGTTCGACCAGGTGAACGATATGGCCGATATCGGCGTCTCGGCCATCATGGGTCAGATTCCCGCCTATGCCGCGCGCGACGAGTCCTTCTACGCCGATGTGCACGATCAGCTCGCCCAGCTGTGCCGGGCCGGGCTCGGGGCGCTGCTGGAGGACCGCAAGGTCACCGCCGGCGACTTCGCGCACATCCGGCGGGCGGCGGCGCGGCGCGCGCGGGCCGGGCTCACGCTCCTGGACTACATCAATGCCTTCCGGCTGGGTCAGCAGGCGCTGTGGAAATCATTGATGAACTACGCGAGCGACTCCGAGGACGATCGCGAGGCCGCGCTGTCGATGGTGGTGCCGCTCAACAGGTATTGCGATCTGATCAGCACCCAGGCCGCCAATGCCTACCTGGAATTCCAGCAGTATCAGTCCGAAAACGGCACGGGCAGCCGGGAATTGCTGGACGCCCTGCTCGGCGGCACGCTGCCCGATCGCGGCCCGCAGCTGTCGCTGGCGCACGGTTTCGGTCTCGGCGTGGAACCGGAGGCGCCCATGGTGGTGGTCACCGCGGCGGTCCTCGATCTGCACGGAACAGATACCGACGCAATGCATCTCACCTCGGCCGCCCTGGCGCGGATCGGCGTGAACGGCCTGCGCACCCTGGCGGGATCCCATCATTCCGAGGTGGTCGCGATTCCCGCGCTCGGCCGCCACGGCACCGTCGACGACCTGCGCGAGCGGCTGCGCGCCACCCGGGAGAAACTGCTGGCCGCCGGAATCCGGCTCGCGATCGGCGTCAGCCCCGTGGTGCACCGCATAGCCGATCTGCCACGGGCGCACCAGGAATCGCGGTCCGCGCTGGATCTCCTGCCCGAGGGCGGCGGCGTTCTGTCGCTGCCGCATCTCACGCCCTTCCGCTATCTGATGCTGCGCGCCGACGAGACCGCCCGTCACCTCGTGGATCCGCGCATCGCCGCCCTGCTGTCCGAGGACAGCTCGCGCGGCGGCGTCCTGGCCGCCACCATTCGCGCTTTCGCCGCCGCCGATATGAACCTGCGCGAGGCCGCCGACGCCCTGTGCATCCACCACAACACCGCGAAATACCGGCTGGGTCGAATTCAGGAGATGACCGGCCGGAACCCGCGCGGTATCAGCGATCTCATCGATCTGCTGGTGGCCATCGAACTGCACGGGGATCGCACCGCGCGGCGGTGATCGGTAGCGTTCGCCGCGTCGGTGACGATGAATCGGAAGATCATTAACCGACGCAAGGGGTTCGCATGTCCTACCGGCAGCTCGGCAAGATAACCGCCATCACCACCGTCGCGATCGCAGCGCTCATCGGCGCGAGCACACCCGCCGCCGCCTCGAACTACATCCCCGTCAGCCTGCCGCTGACCACCACCGGAGCGCACGGCCTCGGCTGCTCCGGTGACGTCTGGGCCGAGGGCAATGTCTACCCCGACGGCGACGTCCCCGGAACCGTCATCCTGCAGCTGAGGGGCTGGCTGAAGGTCCTCGGCGTGCCCGCGCCGTGGTGCTCGGTCACCGCCATCGTCGACTGGCACAACAATGACACCGGCGCCTCCGGATCGGAATCGGTCTTCCTCGGCAGCGGCAATGGGTTCCCGTTCTGGTGGGGCGGCCCGCAGTTGGGCAACCTCCGCATTGTCACCGGGCCCGGCCAGGTGACCTTCACGCTGAAGACCGATCTGCCGCACAGCCCGAGCGTCACGACCTTCGCCGTGTACTGACGGCCCGTTCAGGGCTTGGTCTTGTCGGTGTAGAGATTGAGCTGATTGCCGTCCGGATCGGCGAATTCGAAGAAGTCGATCAAGCCCTCGACCTCGACGATCTCACCGAGGGTGAGGCCGAGGGCGGTCAATCGCTCGTGCTCGGCGGCGACATCCGGCACCTCCAGCCGGAACACCCACGGCCCGCCGCCGCGCTCGACCTCCATGAGCTGCAGCCAGGCGCCGCACACGAGGTATTCGGCCACGCCGGGGACCGGTTCGAGGTCGGGGGCGGGCAGGTCGAAGACGCGCTCGTACCACTGGCGGGCCGCGGCCAGATCGGTGACCGGCACGCCCACTGTCACGCTGGTCGGTTTCATCTCGGTGTCCTTTCGGCGGGGGGATACGGCTACTCCTACTCGTTCCGACGCGCAGGGCGCCGGGATTTCGACAGCCGGGAGCGAACGGGATCGGAAAGGATCGGCCCGATGTGGGGTTTTCGACATCGAACTTGAAAGTTCGGGACGCCGAACATTAATCTTGGTTGATGAAGGTTTGGCTCCACCGTTTGCCCGTTCGTTTTGTGCGTCGCTCGATCGGGGCAATGGTGGTGGGCATGCTGGCCTTCGCCGCGACCGCGTGCGGCAGTGGTGCGGGCGACGGCGACGGGAAACCGACGGTGCTGACCACGTTCACCGTGCTGGCCGATATCGCCGGGAACGTGGCGGGCGATCATCTGACCGTCGAGTCGATTACCAAGGCGGGCGCGGAGATTCACGGCTACGAGCCGACGCCGGGCGATATCAAGAAGGCGTCGAAGGCAGATCTGATCCTGGACAACGGGCTGAACCTGGAGGCGTGGTTCACCCAGTTCCTATCCGATGTGAAGGTGGACCACGTCGTGGTCAGCGAGGGCGTCGCGCCGATCAATATCGGCGAGGACGCCTACCAGGGCAAACCCAATCCGCACGCGTGGATGTCGCCGCTGAATGTGCAGATCTACGTGGACAATATGGTGCGCGCCTTCGGTGAGCTGGCCCCCGAGCACGCCGCCGACTTCCGGGCCAATGGCGAGAAGTACAAGGCCGAACTGGGCGCGGTGCAGACCGAGCTGGTGAACAAGCTCAGCGCGCTGCCCGCCAACCAGCGGGCGCTGGTGACCTGCGAGGGCGCGTTCTCCTACCTGGCGCGCGATGCCGGGCTGACCGAGAAGTACATCTGGGCGGTGAATGCCGAACAGCAGGCCACGCCGCAGCAGATCGCCTCCGCCATCGACTTCGTCAAGCAGAACCAGGTGCCCGCGGTGTTCTGCGAATCCACCGTCTCGGATGCGCCCATGCAGCGCGTGGTCGAAGCCTCGGGTGCGGTGTACGGCGGTGTGCTGTATGTGGATTCGCTCTCCGAGGCCGATGGGCCGGTGCCGACGTACCTGGATCTCATTCGCCACGACGCCAAGACGATCGGCGCGGCTCTGACGGGACAGCGGTCATGAGCACGCCGGCCATCGAAGTCAGTGGCGTGAGCGTCCGCTACGGCGACGTGCTCGCGCTCGAAAACGTCGACATGTCACTGGGTTCCGGCCGCGTCTGCGGTCTGATCGGCATGAACGGCTCGGGCAAGTCGACCCTGTTCAAGACGATCATGGGCCTGGTCGAACCCGGGCGCGGCTCGGTCCGGATCAATGGCGGCACACCGAAAGCCGCACGGCGAGCGGGCATTCTCGGCTATGTGCCGCAGGCCGAGGACGTGGACTGGACTTTCCCGCTCTCGGTGCGCGATGTGGTGATGACCGGCCGCTACGGGCACATGGGCTGGACGCGCCGCCCGCGCCGGGCCGATCGCGACGCGGTGGAGCACGCGCTCGAACGCGTGGAGCTCACCGAGCTGGCGGACCGGCAGATCGGGCAGCTGTCCGGCGGGCAGAAGAAACGCGCCTTCGTTGCCCGCGGCCTGGCACAGGGCGCCACCGTCCTGCTGCTCGACGAACCGTTCGCCGGCGTCGACAAGCGTTCGGAGGCGACGATCACCACGCTGCTGCGCGAGCTGGCCGCCGACGGCGCCACCATTCTGGTGTCGACGCACGATCTGCACGCCCTGCCCGGACTGGCCGACGAGGCGGTGCTGCTCATGCAAACCGTTCTCGCCCACGGCGATCCGGATGAGGTGCTGCTACCCGAGAACCTGGCCCGGGCCTTCGGCCTGGACGTGCTGAACCGGGTCTAGCCCCGGCCGAGTTGGACAGCGAGTACGAGACAGTCAGATGAGCGTCACCGAAATCTTCATCGATCCACTGCGTTACGAGTTCATGGTGCGGGCGCTGGCGACCACCGTGACCGCGGCCGTCGTCTGCGCGGTGCTGTCCTGCTGGCTGGTGCTCATCGGCTGGTCGCTCATGGGCGACGCGGTCTCGCACGCGGTGCTGCCGGGCGTGGTGCTGGCCTACATTCTGGGCGTGCCGTTCGCGGTGGGCGCCATCGTATTCGGGTTCCTGGCGGTCGCGCTGATCGGCATCGTCCGCGACACCAGCCGCATCAAGGAGGATGCCGCCATCGGCATCGTCTTCACCACGCTGTTCGCCTTCGGCCTGGTGCTGGTCTCGGTGACGCCCAGCCAAACCGACCTCAACCACATTGTTTTCGGCAATCTGCTCGGGGTGAGCCGCGGCGAACTCGTCCAGATCGTGATCCTGGCCGCGGTCACCCTCGCGGTGCTGGTGCTCAAGCGCCGCGACTTCACCCTGTACGCCTTCGATCAGACGCACGCGCACGCCATCGGGCTCAATCCGCGGCTGCTCGGCACCGCGCTGCTCGGGCTGCTGGCGCTGACGGCGGTGGTCGCCCTGCAGGCGGTCGGCGTGGTGCTCGTGGTGGCCATGCTCATCATTCCGGGCTCGACCGCGTACCTGCTCACCGACCGTTTCGGCCGCATGCTGGTGATCGCCCCCGCCGTCTCGGTGGCCTGCGCGGTGGCGGGTCTCTACATCAGCTACCACCTCGATACGGCGCCCGGCGGCATGGTCGTCGTGGTGCAGGGCGTGGTCTTCACCCTCGTCTACCTGTTCGCGCCGCGGCAGGGCGTCATCGGCCGTCGCCTCGCCGCCGCCCGGCACCGCCGCATCGAGACCGCCGCGGCGCTCGCGGGTTAATCCGTCCCGGACATCCGCAGGATCGCAATGGCCGCGGCGCAGATGTCCGGCCCCAGCGCGGGCAGGTCCTCGGGCCCGGAAGCAATGAGCTGCTGGCGAATTCGATCGTCGATCCCGCCGATGAGGAACGCCAGCATCCCCTCGGCGGGTTCGCCGCTGAGCTCACCCTGCTCGACGCCCACCCGGTGCGCCCCGCGCATGCGATCGACGAACACCCCGTTCATCCGCGCCCGGAAGTGCGCGATCTCCCCGCCGGCGGCGACCGCCTCGAGGTGCAGTGCGCGCGCCACATCGGGTTCGGCCGCGAGCAATTCGAGATAGACGGTCAGCGACCGCCGCACCAGCCGCCGCCAGTCGAGCCGGTCGGCCGGTTCCAGCGCCTCGTCGAGATGATGCTGGGCGACCGCGACGCCGCCCTCCAGCCCGGCGAGGAAGCACTCCTCCTTGCTCCGGAACAGTTCGTAGAAGGTGCGTTTCGATACCTGCGCCCGCTTGGTGATATCCGCGATGGTGGTCGGCTGATATCCGGCCGCGGCCACCGTCTGCAAGGCGGCCAGCGCCAGCCGCCCCCGTTGCGAGGCCAGCACTTCCGCACGGCTCAATGCGCTGGGACCCGGCCGTAGTCGCTGGGTGACCGGTGGATCGAGTTGCACCGCTTCACTGTATCGAGGTTGTGGCGCCGGATTTGCCCGATCACTTCGACCATCGACAAAACATACGGCCGACCGTATAGTTGGGTCATGGATGACGGGCGAATGTTCGGGCTCGCGCAGCGGCTCGCGGCGGTCAAGAGCAAGCAGGACGCGGCGGCCGCCGTGCGGCTCTGCCATTCCGGGATGGTCCTGGAGACACCGGCTTTCGGCTCGGTGGTACGCGGGCTCGCGGCGAACGAGGCGGCGCTGCGCTGGTTCTTCGCGGTGTTCCCGGACTATCGGGTGGAACTGGCCGGGCACGCGACCGACGGCGAGACGCTGGTGTGCTGGGGCGCCGCGCGAATGACCATGACGGGCAACGGTTTCGGAGTGACGCCCAATGGCCGCACCGCCGAGCTGCCGGTCTTCATCCAGTTCACCTTCGCGGACGACCTGATCGCGAGTGAACGGTTCTTTTTCGATCTGTCCGAACTGTGCGACCAATCGGGGATCTCCACCGACGCGGTTCGGCGAATGCTGTTCGGAGGGAAATGATCATGGATAACCGAGTGCGCGATGTCGCGGCGATCGAGACCAGGCAGCTGTTCGATGTGGTCGTGGATCTGGAGCCGCCCTTGGCTACCGGCGGCGGGCGGGTGCTGTTCCGCGCCGGCGGCGGCTCGTTCGAGGGTCCGAAGCTGCGCGGGGAGGTGGTGCCCGGCGGCGGGGATTGGGCGACGTTCCGGCCGGACGGCAGTATGACCCTCGATGTGCGGCTCACCCTGCGGACCGAGGACGGGGCCCTGGTGCAGATGACCTATGGCGGGCGGTGGGTCATGCCGGAGGAGGTGCGGGCGGAGATCGGCGATCCGGCCACCCGGCACCTCGTCGACCCGGCGCGCTACTACTTCCGGACCGCGCCCCTGTTCGAAACCGGTGCGCGGGAATACCTCTGGCTCAACGACATCGTCTGCGTCGGCACCGGGTATCCGGTGGAGGGCGGGATCGCCTATCGGGTCTGCGAAGTGGTGTAGCGCTACCGCGGCGGAGCGAGCAGGGTGTCCAGAGCTCGGCGGGCCCTGCCGACCGCGTCCGGATCCTCCAGGCGCAGTGCGATATTGGTGGCGGTCAAGACGGCGGCCAGCTGAAAGGCGGCGAGATCCGGGTCCAGCGGGGCGATCTCGCCGCTCTCGACCGCCGTGCGCAATTCCGCGGCCAGCACCGCGATCCAATTCCGGTGCTGCTGTGCCAGGGCATCGCGGACCGCGCCCGGGCGGCTGTCGAATTCGGCGAGGTTGGCCGACCAGAAGCAGCCGCCGGGCAACAGCGGTTCGGACGCGTAGGCGAGCCAGTGCTCCACCACGGCCCGCAGGCGCGCCGCACCGGCGGGCTCCGGGGCGGCCGGGCGGATGACGGCGTCGACGAAGACCGTGAGCGCCTCGTCGACCGTGGCCAGTTGCAGTTGTTCCTTGGTGCGGAACAGGGTTTGGATGCCCGCCTTGCTGATGCCCAGATCGTCGGCGAGCCGGCCGAAGCTCAGGCCGTAGAGGCCCTCGGCGGAGGCGATGTCGACGGCGTGGCGGGTGACGGCCTTGCGGGAGCGCGCCCCGCGGCGCAGGCGGCGGTCGGTGATGTCCTCCGGATCGGCCGCATCGGATTCGCCGTCCGGGAACCGCTCGGCGGCTGCGCTAACCATACGATCGATCGTATGCCAATGCGGCCGATCGCGGTATTCGCCCGGATGTCGTCTCGTCATGGAATGCCGCCGCACTGCGTGTCAGTGGCGGGCCGGGCGCGCCGAGCCGGGTAGGTTCGCGGTTTGCCGAGTACTAGCTCTGAATGTTCCGAATGGTCGAGGGGTCGGCCGAGGAGGGCGATATGAGCACCACTGTCATCGACGAGGCACCCTTCACCGGCTTCCACAAACGGCTCGCGCTCGCTTGTTCCGGCGGGCCGCTGCTGGACGGCTACATCCTCAGCATCGTCGGCACCGCGTTCATCGGCATGACCGCCGAGCTGAATCTGACCACCGCCGATACCCAGTGGATCGGCGCCGCGGCGCTGGTCGGCATGTTCGTCGGCGGCGCGCTGTTCGGCGTGCTCACCGACAAGATCGGCCGCGAGGTCATGTACACCGCCGATCTGGTGGTCATGGCGCTCTGCTCGATCCTGTCGTTCTGGGCCGAATCGGTCTGGCTCATCGTGATCCTGCGCTTCGTGCTCGGTATGGCCGTGGCCGCCGACTATCCGATCGCCACCTCGTTGCTTGGGGAGTGGCTGCCGCTCAAGCAGCGCGGCAGACTGCTCGGATTCCAGATCGTGGCCTGGTACGCCGGATCGGTGCTCGCCTATGTGGTCGGCTATCTGTTCCTCACCTTCGGCGGCAATGGCAGTTGGCGCTGGCAGCTGGCCAGCGGCGCCGTGCTGTGCGCGTTCTTCCTCATCGTCCGCCAGTCCACCGCCCCGGAATCACCGCGCTGGCTGGCCCAGCACGGCAAGGCCGAGCAGGCCGCGCACATGGTGGAGAAATTCCTGCACGTGCGGGTGACGCCGGCCTCGCTCGTCGAATCGGGCGAGGAATCGCATCCGGCGCAACACGGTTCGCTGCGCGAGCTGTTCCGCCCGAAGTACCGCAAGCGCACCATCTTCTGCAGCGGCTTCTTCCTGTGCCAGGTCGCGGTGCTGTTCGCCATGCTGACCTTCGGCCCGCAGATCCTGGCCTCCTTCGGCATGCCCGAGGGCACCTGGATGGACACCCTCGGCACCGCCATCATCAGCATGGTCTTCCTCGTCGGCTGCCTGCCGGCCATGCGCCTGATCGACACCGTCGGCCGCCGCCCCACCATCATCTGGTGCTTCGGCCTGATGATCATTCCGGTGCTGTTCATCGGCATCTGGCCGGCCATGCCCGCCATGCTGGCCTTCGTCATGCTGTGCCTGTACGCGTTCTTCTGCGGCGGGCCCAATGTGCTGGACTGGACCTACCCGAACGAGTTGTTCCCCACCCACATTCGCGCCACCGCCGTCGGCTTCGCCACCTCCATCAGCCGCGTCGGGGCGGCCCTGGGCACCTACCTGCTGCCCTGGTCGCTCGACAACCTCGGCATGGGGCCGACCTTCCTCTACGCGGCCGCGCTGACCGCGGTCGGCTTCGGGATCTGTGTGTGGGGCGCGCCGGAGACCAAGGGCAACACCTTGGAAGAGGCCGCGGCGTAACCGCTACCGCGGCACCGTCATCGCCGCTATTGCGATAGAGCCATCGCGACGCGCACCTGGTCCGGATCGAGCGGAGCGCCGGGCAGCGGATGGGCCGCTGCACTGCGCAGGCCGTCGAGCAGGATCGCCAGATGCCGCCGCCAGGCGTCCGGGGCCGCGATCCGAATCCCTTCGGTGGCACGCACTCCCGACCACAGCAGCAGTCCGATATCGGTGACGTCCACATCGGCCCGCAGCGCACCGCTGTCCTGTGCGCGGCGCACCAGCCGATGGAACAGGTCGTGGCCGCGCGCCTTCGTCTGCTCGATGGGGGAGCCGTCCGGCAGGGATCGCACGCAGATATCGGTGAAACCCCGGTCCCCGGCCTGTGATTCGGCCAGCCACAGCAGGTGGGTGACCAGCCCGGCCCACGGATCCGGTTCGCGCAGTCCGGCTTCCGCCCGCGTGACGGATTCGGCCACCAGATCGTGCAGGGCCGCGTCGATGAGCGCATCCCGGGTCGGGAAGTGGTTGTAGAGCGTTCCGATGCTGACCCCGGCATCGCGGGCGATGCCGGCCAGCGAGGCCTCCAGCCCTTCGGTGCGGAAACGTTCCCGGGCCGCGGCCAGTACCCGGTCCCGGTTGTCCAGCGCGTCGCGGCGGCGCGGGCGCGGGGCGGTCCGCCGCATCTCGCCGTCTTCGGAGCCGGTCCCGCCCTCGGTCTCGCCACCGCCCGCCGCTTCGGCAAGGCCGGCTATTCGGTCACGCTCATCGGCCGCAACGCCGCCACGCTGGACGAACTCCGCACCGGCTTGACCTCGGACGGACTGGTGGCCGACGTGCTCACCGCCGACCTCGCCGAGGCCGATCGGGTCGCCGCGGCCCTGCGCGCACTCGACGTCCGGCACGGCACCCCCGATGTCGTCGTCTACAGCCCCGGTGATGTCGGCCGGCTGCCGGTGAACGTGCTGTCCCTGGACGCGAACACCCTGCGCACCTGGCTGCCGCTGCACCTGCTGACGCCCGTCCAGTTGCTGCACGCGCTCATCCCCGCCATGGCCGAACGCGGCCACGGCGCGGTCGTTTTCGGGCACGGCGCCTCCATCCGGCATCCGAAGCCGGATCTGGCCAGCGTCAGCGTCCCGCAGGCCGGGCTGGTGAACTTCCTGCACGCCGTCGATGCGCAGGTGCGGTCGCGGGGCGTGCGGGTCGGCAGCCTCCAGATCGGACGATTGATCGACGGCCGCGCGGCGGCCGCGCTGCTGGACTCCGGGCATTTCGACAGCGTGGACGCCGGGCAGATCGTGCGCGTGGGTCCGGATGAGCTGGCCGAGCAGGTGTTCGAGATGGCGACCACGGACACCGCGGTCGAGCGCGCGGCCTGAGCATGACAACTGTCATGCCCGAGAGGTGATGGTTGGCAGATCCGGCGCGGCCGGCGCGTCCGTAGCGTCATTTTCCGTAGCGCACAGTCGAATCGCAGGAGTCCGGAAATGAACGACACAGTCACCGCCGCGGAGGCCGCCGCCGGATCTGTCACCCCGCCGCCCGTTCGTCCGACGCTGCTGCGGCTGCTGGCCCCGATCATCCGCGATCTCGCGGTCCCGGTCGCCGCATACTTCCTGTTGAAGGCGCTGGGATACTCCGACTTCCTGGCGCTGCTGCTGGGTGCGGTGTGCTCGGCCATGATCGTTGTCGTCGAGGCCGTCCGGGCGCGCCGCATCGACCCGCTCGCGGCAATCGTGCTGGGCGGCTTCGTCATCGGCCTCATTGGATCCATGATCAGCGGCGACGCGCGGACGCTGATCATTCGCGACTCCTTCGGCACGGCCGCGGTCGGCCTCGCCTTCCTTGTCAGCGCCGTGATTTCCCGGCCGCTGACCTACGTCGCCGCGCGCAAGTTCCTGGCCACCACCGATCCGGCCCACCTGCCGGCCATGGAGGAGGCCTACCGCACCGTCGCATCGGTCTCCCGCACCCACATCCGGCTCTCCGTCATGTGGGGCGCCGGGCTGCTCGGCGAGGCCGTGCTGCGCATCGTGCTGGCCTATCGGCTGCCGGTTTCCACCATGGCCTGGCTGTCCAGCGTGCTGATGGTGGCGACCATGAGCGTCCTGATGGCCGTCAATATCCGGACCGTCAAGAAGTTGCGGCAACGGAACCCCGCCACTGATTAAGCGAATGTGATTAACTTCGAGCAGAGGGGAGGGCGCGGGCCGGAAACGGTCCGCGCCCCTTCGGTCGTCGAGCGGAGTTGCGATGAGCGTGGCCGATGGGCCCGTCACCCAGATCGCCTGGGTGGTGGCCGATGTGGGCTCGGCCGAGAAGTATCTGGGCGCGACCATGGGCGCGGGTGCGTGGACCCGGATGCCGGAGGTGCACTTCGGGCCCGAAACCTGCACCTACCGTGGCGAACCGGCGGATTTCACGGCGCACATCGCGCTGGCCTACCAAGGGGATACGCAACTCGAGCTGATTCAGCCGGTGCGCGGGAGGTCGATCTATACCGAGTTCCTGGAGCGCAGCGGCCCCGGGCTGCACCACATCTGCCTGGAGCCCGCGGATTTCGACGCGGCGCTGAAAGACGCCGCGGCGCAGGGGATCGAGATCGTGCAGCAGGGCGATATGGGCGGGCAGATGCGGTTCGCGTACCTCGACGGCGCGGCGGCGGGAGTGCCGTTCCTCGAACTCGCCGAGATCGGCCCGAATATGCGGCTGTTCTTCGACCGGATCAAACAGGGCGCACGATGAGCGACCGGATTCCGGAACTCGTCGCGGCCGAGTCGGTGATCTGGGACGGCGAATTCGATGTGGTGGTCGCCGGTTTCGGCATAGCGGGCGGCTGCGCGGCCGTGGCGGCGGCGGCAGGGGGCGCCCGCGTCCTGGTGCTGGAGAAGGCCGCGGTGGCGGGCGGCACCACGGCCCTCGCCGGCGGGCACTTCTATCTCGGGGGCGGCACCGCGGTGCAACGGGCGACCGGGCACGAGGATTCGGCCGAGGAGATGTACCGGTACCTCGTGGCGGTGGCGCGGGAGCCGGAGCACGACAAGATCCGCGCCTACTGCGACGGCAGTGTCGAGCACTTCGGCTGGCTGGAGGGACTCGGCTTCGAATTCGAGCGCAGCTACTACCCGGAGAAGGCGGTCATCCAGCCGCGCACCCAGGGGCTGATGTACACCGGCAACGAAAAGGTCTGGCCCTACCGGGAAGCCGCGATTCCGGCCCCGCGCGGGCACAAGGTGCCGGTACCCGGGGACACCCGCCGCGACGCGGAATATGGAGCAGGCCTTCGTGACCGCGCCGGTCTATCCGCCGTCGTCCCTGCTGGCGGGGATCATCGTGAATCGCGACGGCCGCCGATTCGTCGCCGAGGACTCCTATCACGCGCGCACCTCGGCCTTCGTCCTCGAACAGCCCGGCGCGGCGGCCTATTTGATCGTCGACTCGGCGCACATGGAACGCCCGGCCATCCCGCTCGCACCCTTCATCGACGGCTGGGAGACCGTCGAGGGGATGGCCACCGCGCTCGGAATTCCCAGTGCGGCACTGCAATCCACCCTCGACGGCTACAACGCCAATGCCGCCCGCGGTGCCGACCCCGACTTCCACAAGAGCGCGGAATGGCTGGAACCCCAGGAGGCAGGGCCGTGGGGGGCGTTCGACCTGACGCTCGGCAAGGCGCTCTACGCGGGCTTCACGCTGGGCGGTCTGCGCACCTCCGTCGACGGAGAAGTGCTGCGCGACAACGGCTCACCCATCCCCGGCCTGTACGCGGCGGGCGCCACGGCGGCCACCCTGGCCCAGGACGGCAAGGGCTATGCCAGCGGCACGCAGCTCGGCGCGGGCTCGTTCTTCGGCCGGCGCGCCGGCCGTCACGCCGCCAGCCGCTCCAGCTGACGGAGCAGCTCGGAGGCGGCGAGGGCGTCCAGGACGCCGAAGCGGCTGCTGTTGATCCGCACGGCGACGATGCGCTGCTCCTCCGCCTCGTAGCGGTAGCCGCCCCGGAGGCCGGGGTCCAGCGTGATGCGCACGCGCATCAGGACTCCGAACGGCCGGCTGATGTCTCCGTGGGACAGCTCCCAGCCGCGCTGCCGCAGCCCGTAGAGCCTGCGGGTGGGCACCATCCGATCCGCGAAGCGCGACAGCTCGTCCGAGGCCGCCTCGGCGGGGGTGAGCCGGTACACCGCGCGGTCCAGCTGTTCGAACGGTTGCAGCAGTTCGTAATCGGCGAACACCTCCCGCCACCGCGCGACCGCATCACCCAGGTGCAGGGGATGCGCCACGCCGACCAGCGCGTCCCCGGGCAGCTCGAACGGTTCGTCGGCGGCGTCGGCGAGGGTGCCGTCATTGTCGACACGGAACGATCCGGTCGACGTGCCGTCGGCGTCGAAGACCGCCCAGACCAGCCGCCGGGCCAGCTGCCCCAGCACCGGATGCTCGACGACCAGGCTGCGATGCGCGCTCGCCCGCCACCGGCGGCCGTCCAGCATGGCCGATTCGAAACGCCGGATCTGGTCGGAGGTCACGGTTTTCAGCTCCTTCGCGAAGTCGCGGAAGGAGCGATAGGCCGCGGGAGCGAGCTCCGGATCATCGCCCGCGGCGGGCTTGGGCAGGGTGCGCAACCGGGCGCCTCGGGTACTGATCCTGGGCCGTAGCTCGTGATCCGGGCCGATATCGAATTGCCGCCGGCCGTAATTCACCGTCGTTGTGCCCTCGGCCGAGAGCCCGAGTCGTGGGACGATCCGATCGGCCAGCTCCGCCTCACTCAGGTGCAGCGCGCGGGCGTACTCCTCGACCTTCTCCCGGGCCCTGGTGCGCAAGCCCTCGAAGCGGGAGCTCTCGGCAATGGAGTGCAGATGCATGAGCGCGGTCTCGCCGCCGATCGCCGCCAGCACGTTCAGCCCCGCCGCGGCCCGCGCACTCGCGGATTTGCCCGGCCAGGCGGTAATGAACGGCACCAGCCGCCGCACCGTGTCGTCATTGCCGGTCCGCGCCAGGGCATCCAGCACCCAACCACACTTGGCGGGGTAGCCCGCCGCCTGCCAGGCTTCGAAGATCGCCCAGGTGAATTCGGCCAGCGAGGCGGGATCGGTGGCCTCGGCAACCGCGGCGAGACCGGGATGGCTATCGTCCGGCGCGGCGGTCATCAGCATGGCGATCACCCGGGTGGCGGCCGAATCGGGCAGCGCCGCGCCACCGTCGCGCCGTCGGATCCGCGGCAGCTGATCGACCGCCAGCCAGCGCGGTAGCCGCGGCGGCTTGGCCCGCGGCCCGGCGGGCCGCAGCCACTCGTCCTCGCTCGTCATTTCGGCCTCTCCGGGATTGATACCGGCTCCGATCTTGCCCGTCGCCACCGACAATTTCGTCGGACGACCGCGCTATGGTGCTTACATCGCCTTGTTCGAGGCGCAGCCGCATGCACATTCGAGGGGGAATGCCATGGGTGGGGTACGCATCGACGGGGCGCGGCGCGGTGCGGTGGCGGCCGCGGTGCTACTGCTCATCGCGGCTTGCGGCAGTTCCAGTGGCGCCGCGGATCCCTATCTGTGGTTGGAGGACTGGGACAGTCCGCGGGTGCAGGCCTGGGTGGCGGCGGAGAACTCCAAGACCCTCGGCGTGCTGGAGCGGGATCCGCGGCACGCCGAGAACCTCGCCCAGGCCATCGAGCTCGGCAACGCGCCCGATCGGCTGCCCGAGCCGGAATTCCAGGGCGGGATGGTCGGCAACTTCTGGCGGGACGCCGAACACGAACGCGGTATCTGGCGCGAGACCACCATTACCGATTACGAGACGCCGCAGCCGAATTGGAGCACGCTGCTGGACCTGGACGCGCTGGCGCGCGCCGAGAACCGCAACTGGGTGTGGAAGGGGGCGAGTTGCTCGCCGGTCACGCGCACCCGGTGCCTGGTGTTCCTGTCCGAGGGCGGCGAGGACGCGGTGACCGTCCGCGAGTTCGACCGGGCCGCGCGGGGATTCGTGGCCGGCGGGTTCGAGCTGGAACGAGGGAAGCAGTTCGTCTCCTGGACCGGCGATGACGCGCTGCTGGTCTCCCGGGAATGGGCGACGGGGGAGAAGACCGCCTCCGGATATCCCTATGTCGTCAAACGGTGGGAACGCGGACAGCCGCTCGAGCGGGCGGTCGAAGTGCTGCGCGGTGATCCGGCGGACGGCCTGGGCACCGAACCGGTGCTGCTCGACGGCGGCAAGAAGCGGCTGCTCAATCTCGTTGTCCGCCATTCTTCTTTCTACCAGGCGGAGTTCGACCTGGTCACGGACGACCGGACGGTGCGGCTGGCGCTGCCGCCCGATGCCGATATCAAGGGCATTCTCGGCGATCGGGTGCTGGTCTCGCTGCGGCAGGACTGGACGACCGACGGCACCACCTTCGCCTCCGGATCACTGGTCTCGCTGGATGCCGACGAAATGATCTCGGCGCCGGATCGATTGCGGGCCACCGTCGTCTACGCCCCCGGTCCGCGGGAGACGCTGCGGAGTGTGCTCACCACCCGCGATCGGCTCATCGTGACCTCGCTCCACGACGTGCGCGGGCGCGCCGCCATCTACACCCCCGAGCCCGGCGGCGCCTGGTCGGCCGCACCGATTCCGCTGCCGGACAATGCGACCGTCGAGGCCGTGGCCGCCGACGGCCGCGGCACTACCGCCTACCTCTCGGTGACCTCGTTCCTCACCCCGACCGCGCTGTGGCGCATCGATACCGCCGACGGCCGCCTGGACATGGTGAAGAACGAACCAGCGCAATTCGATTCGTCCCGTTTCGTAGTGGATCAGCTCGAGACCGCCTCCCCGGACGGCACACAGGTGCCGTATTTCATCGTCCGCGGCGCCGGTATGCCCTATGACGGAACCAATCCGACCATCTTGTACGGATACGGCGGTTTCAATGCCGCCGTCACGCCCACCTACGACGGACTGCTGGGCAGGCTGTGGCTGGAACGCGGCGGCGTCTACGTCATCGCCAATATCCGCGGTGGCGGCGAATACGGCCCGGCCTGGCACGAGGCGGCGCTGAAGACCAACCGGCAGCGCGCCTTCGACGATTTCGTCGCCGTCGCCGATGACCTCATCATCCGCAATATCACCACGCCGCGGCATCTGGGCATTCAAGGCGGCTCGAATGGCGGCCTGCTCGTGGGCGTGGCCATGACCCAGCGCCCGGCGCTGTGGAATGCCGTGGACATCCAGGTCCCGCTGCTGGACATGGTGCGCTACGAGCAGATCGCCGCGGGGGCGTCCTGGGTGGGCGAGTACGGTTCGGCGGCGAATCCCGAGGAACGCCGATTCCTCGAATCCATTTCGCCGTATGCGCAATTGAGGGAGGGCGTGCACTATCCGGAGGCGTTCGTCTGGACCACCACCAGGGACGACCGCGTCGGCCCGCAGCATGCCCGCAAGTTTGCCGCCAAGCTATCCGACCTGGGCAACCCCTACCTCTTCTACGAGGCCACCCAGGGCGGGCACGGCGCGGGCGCGAATATCGATGAGGAGGCGCGCACCGCAGCGCTGGAGTACACCTACTTCATGCGCCAACTGCTGCCGGAGCAGCCGCGCTAGTCCCGCACGATCAGCGAAACCGCAATGGGGACGAGCACTTCCACCAGATCGCTGACCGGCGGCCGCGGATCCGACAGCAGCCACTCGTGGGCGAGGCCGTTGATGGCGCCGATGAGCGCGCTGCCCGCCAGCTCCGGATTCATCCGGGTGCGCGCGCCCGGTCCGGCCAGCGGGCCCAGGGCGGCCTGGATGATGGCGACCCAGATGTGCCGCCGGGCCCGGCGGTGCTCCTCCATGCGCTCGCTGACGCCCACCACCTCGACGAAGGCGACCTTGGCGCGGTGCGGATCGGAGCCGACCGAGCCCAGGTAGGCGGTCATGGCCCGGGTCACCTTCTCGGCGATATCGGGATCGGGCGGCAGCTCGGTGAGGGCCTGCGCCAGTGCGGCCCCGGCCTCGTCCTGGATCCGGTCGTAGGCGGCGACCAGCACGTCCTCGCGGGTGCTGAACTCCTCGTAGAACTGCCGTTTGGACAGCCCCGCGGCGGCGCACACATCGGCCAGCGCGCAGTTGGCGTAGCCGCGTTCGCCGAAGATCTCGATGGCGGCATCCAGGAAGCGCTGGCGGCGTTCGGCTTTCCGCTCGGTGACGGCGCGCCCGCCGTATTGTCTGCCTGTGATCGTCATTGCCCGCCGGTGGTAGTCATGGTTTCTTCTCAACGGTAGCCGGATCCGCCGTCGGCTCAGCGACGGGGACGCAAACCGTCCAGCATGTAACTCACGGCATCCTCGAAACGGCCCTCGATCTCCGCCTCCGACAGCAGCCCGGACCCGGCGAAGGACGCCAGGCCGTGCAGGGTGGCCAGGGCCGACAGGCAGATATTGCGCGGATTCCCCGCGACCACCTCACCGCGCTCCTGGCCGTCGACGATCATCGCGATCGGTGCGGCCAGGGTCCGGTTCACGGCCTCGTCCATGGCGGGCGACGGGCTGTGCCTGCGCGCGAACATCACCGCCACCAGGGCCGGGTTGTCGATGGCGAAGCGCAGGTAGGCGTGCGCCATGCCGGTCATCCGGTCCAGGAAGGTACCGGTGGCGGCCGCCCTGTCGATGATCCCCGCGAGCCGTTCGAAGCCGGATACCGCCAGCGCGTCCAGCAGCGCCTGCTTGTCGCGGAAGTGCCGGCTCGGCGCGGCGTGCGAGACGCCGGTATCGCGGGCCAGCTGCCGCAGCGACAGCCCGTCCACCCCGGAGCGGCGCAGCGTCGCCTCGGCGCTGCGCAGTAGTTCGGCCCGCAGATCGCCGTGGTGATAGGAGCGCGAACCGGCGCGGCGTGCGATGGACATGGTGAGTGCAGGATATCGGACACACTTTCAATGTTGGCGTTGACTACTTTGTAGTCGGTGCCTACATTGGCCAAAGCTATGACGAACGAGAGCGTGTCCGCACCGAAAGACGGTGCACCCCTAGGTGAGAAGGGCAGTGCAGCAGTGGACGATGCAACCGAGGCCGACGCGGTGACCACCGCAAAGGCCGAGACGGTCGCCGCCGAGACGGTCGCCGCCGAGACGGTCGCCAACCCGCACGGCGGCCGGGTGCCGCTGCGCGGCTGGGTCGCGCCGATCCTCGTGCTCACGGTGCTCGCCGCCCTCATGGGCACCATGTACCTGGGCTTCACCGCCGACCCGGACAGCAATCTGCACGATTTCCCGGTCGCACTGGTCAATCAGGACGACGGCGATGTGCTCGACGGCAAGCAGGTGAACATCGGCGACCAGATCGCCGAGGCCATGGCCGCGCAGGTGCCCGCCGACAAGGTCGACCTGCGCTTGCTCGGCATGTCCGAGGCGCACCGGCAGCTGCAGAACGGTCAGATCTACGGCGCCATCGTGATTCCCAGCGATTTCTCCAAACGACTGTCGATCCTGGGCGCGTCCGCGGTGGTACCGGGCGAGGTGGAGCGTCCGGTCATCAATGTGCACACCAATCCGCGCGCCGGCACCTATGCCTCGACGATCATGCAGCGCATCAGCAATCGCGCCCTGGCCGAGGTGGACACCACCGTCGGCACGCAGCTCACCGAGCAGGTGCGGGCGAAGCTGGGGTCCACCGAGCTCAGCGGCGCGGCGCGGTTGCAGTTGGCGCAGCCGATCGACATCGTGGTCAGCCCCTATCACCCGCTGCCGGCGGGCACGGGTCAGGGACTGTCGGCCTTCTTCTACACCCTGGTCCTGCTGTTCTCCGGCTTCAGCTGCGCGCTCATCATTCACGCCATGGTCGACAATGTGCTCGGCTACGTGCCCGCCGAATACGGGCCCTGGTACCGGCATCTGGCCCCGGCGCCGATCAGCCGGTGGCGCACGCTGCTCGTGAAATGGGCGATGGCGGTGGTGACCGCACCGCTGGTGTCCGGGGTCTTCCTCGGCGTGGGGACGCTGCTGGACATGTCGATCGAGCATCCGCTGCCGCTGTTCCTCTACGGCACGCTCGCCATCGCGGCGGTCTCGGTGACCGGCCTGTCGGTGCTGGCGGCCTTCGGCACCATCGGCCTGATCGTGAACATGATCGTGTTCGTGGTGCTGGGCCTGCCGTCCTCCTCGGGCAGCATCCCCATCGAGGCCACGCCTCGCTGGATCGCGAATATGGCGACCTTCGAACCCATGCACCAGATGTACCTCGCGGTGCGCGCGCTGCTGTTCTTCGACGGGAATCTGGCGGCGGGGCTGGGCACCGGCGTCTGGATGACGGTGCTGGGCCTGGGTCTGGGCCTGCTGCTGGGCGCGATCGCCACACACACCTACGACCTGCGCGGACTGTACCGCCTCGGTGTGTCGCACCGGCCGGTGAAATCCCCCGTGACGGCGTGACTTTCGGCCCTGTTCGTTGTGCGGTTGTGACGTGATAATGGCCCGGGGCACCGAATAACACATCGCGGCGCGACGATGGTTGGGGCGGTTCGTTCGATGGCTTCTTCGCAGTTCGACCAAGTGACAGAGCAGTTTCTGCACGCGGTGCACGCCGCCGGCGGCGGGCTGCCGGCGGTGTGCGCGGCATGCGTGCGGGTACTGCCGGTGCGGCGCGCCGCCATTCTGCTCGACGAGCACGACGCCGGCATACAACCCTGGTGTGCCAGTGACGATTCGGCCCGCCGGGTGGAGACCGCCCAGGCCACCGCGGGCGAGGGCCCGGCGGTCTCCGCGGTGCACGAGGGCATTCCGGTACTGGTCACCGATCTGACCGCGGACTGCGAGGATTGGCCCGGCTTCGCCGAAGCCCTCTCGGGCACACCGGTATCCGGCTCGCTGCTGGCGGTGCCGTTGCGGCTGGGCGATATCCGGATCGGCGCGGTGGATCTGTATCGCGAGGCCATCGGGCGGCCCGATCCGCGGTTCACCTCGGCCGCCCTGCATGTCGCCGATCTGGTCACGGCCAGTCTGGTGCTGGCCGCCGGCGATGTGACGCGGCAGTGGGCGCAGCCGGTGACCAGCCGGTGGATCCATCAGGCGGCGGGCCTGACCAGCGCTCAGCTCGGCATCGAACTCGTCGACGCTTATGCCCGGTTGCGCGGATACGCCTTCACACACGGGCTTTCGCTGGTGGAGGTGGCGCACCGGGTGGTGGATCGCCGGGTCCGCATCGACCCCGAATGAACCGGATTCAGTGCGCGGAGGTGGCGGTGAAACCGCGCGGCACCAGAATCACCGTGAGCACCGTGACCGCGGCGACCAGCCCCGCCGAGATCCACGAGGTGGTGGTGAGCGCGGAATCGTAGGCGTGCTGGGCGATCCGGAGGATCTGCGCGCCGGTCTCGCCGCCCATCTCGTGCGCCAGATGTGCGGCGCCGCCCACCGATCCGCGCGCGGTGTCGAGCTGTTCGCCCTGCAGCGGCAGATCGGTCATGTGGGAGGTGAACAGCCGGCCGTGGATGCTGCCCAGCAGCGCCACCCCGAGGCCGATGCCGAGTTCGTAATTGGTTTCCTCCACCGCGCCCGCCTGTCCGGCGCGTTCCGGCGGCACCGCGGCCACCAGCACCGCGGCGGCGGTGGTGATGGCGATGCCGTCGCCGACGCCCAGGCAGACCAGGATGAACGCCACCAGCGGATAGGTGGTGGTCGGAATAGCGGCCAGCACCAGGAAACCCAGTGCCAGCGCGCCCAATCCGAAGGCCATCAGCAGCCGCACCCCCACCCGCCGCAGCAGCCACGGCGTGGACAGCGAACCCAGCAGGGTGGCGATGGCGGCGGGCACGGTGCGCAACCCGGCCTCCGACGGCGTGTAGCCGTGAATGTATTGCAGCCACAACGAGATCAGGAACAGCGCCGCGCCGATGGCGAGCATGGCCATGAGGGTGGCGAGCGCGGCGGCGGTGAAGGCGCGATTGCGAAACAGCCGCACATCCAGCAGCGGATCGGCCGAGCGCAGCTGCCGGTAGGCGAACAGCCCGAGCAGCAGGATGGCCGCGAGCAGGATCACCAGGTCGAGCGCCGCCGGATCGCCCTTGGCCACATGCTTGATGCCCCAGGCCAGCGCCACGATGCCCAGCACCGACAGCACCGCGCTGAACCAGTCGAGGCTGCCGTGTGCGGGGGCCAGGTATTCCGGCAGCAGCCACAGTCCCGCCACCACGGTCACCACCACCACGGGCACGTTCAGCCAGAAGGCGGCCGACCATCCGAACTGCTGCACCAGCACACCGCCGACCAGCGGGCCGACCGCCGCGCCGGCGCCGGCGACCGAGGCCCAGATGCCGATGGCCAGGGTGCGCTCGCGGTCGTCGGTGAAGATATTGCGGATGAGCGAGAGCGTGGACGGCATCACCATGGCCCCGCCCACGCCGAGCAATGCGCGCCCGGCGATGAGCTGCCACGGCGTCTGCGCGGTGGCGGCGACCACCGAGGCCAGGCCGAACAAGACGAACCCGGCGATGAACAGCCGCTTGCGCCCGTACCGGTCGCCGATCGCGCCGCAGGTGATGAGCAGCCCGCCGAGCACCAGCCCGTAGAGGTCGACGATCCACAGCTGTTCCATGGGGCTGGGCGACATATCGTCGATGAGCGACGGCAACGCGACATTGAGGATGGTCGCGTCCATGGCCACCAGCAGCAGGCTGGCGCACAGCACCGCCAGCATGGCCCAGCGCCCGCGCGGGCGGTGACCGGCGGAGGCGTCGGGCCCCGGCTGTGCGAGGTGACCGCTTCGGCTGGCGTCGGGCATGGCGACTCCTCGGGCGCGATGGCTATCGATCAGCAACAATCCTGGCTAGACGATAGCCCGCGCTTGCGCGGAGCGCGGTATTCCGGCCGGGCCCGGCTCGCGACTATTTGCGCAGGCCGTTGCCGCCATCGGCGTCGAGCAGCTCGCTCATGCTCGCGCCGCCGGCGCTCGCCTGCCGGGCCAGCAGGTCGCGGATCTCGGTGAGCAGCTCCAGCTCGGTCGGGTCGGCCTTGACCTCGGTCGGCTTGGACAGCCGCGCCTTGAGGTGGTTCATCGGCAGGATGAGCACGAAGTACAGCACCGCCGCGACCGCCACGAAGTTGATGCAGGCGCTGATGATCGGCCCGACCGCCACGAAGGTGGAGGGCTTGCCGGACAGGATCTGGAAGCCCAGCCCGAACTCCGCATTGCCGCCGAGCACCGCGAGCAGCGGTTCGAGCAAACCCTTGGTGATCGAGGTGACGATCGCGGTGAAGGCGGTGCCCATCACGACGGCGACCGCCAGATCGATGACATTGCCCCTCATCAGGAAGTCTTTGAAACCCTTGAGCATGACGCTGGAAAATCCCATCCGAAGACGATTCAGAAATGTTCGCGCCGAAGTCTAAGGGTTAGCCGCGCTCGGCTCGGAACGTGCGAACCAGTGCGGCGCACATTGCGAGCATCACCACACTGAACGGCAGCGCAATGAGAATCGCCACCGTCTGCAGCGTGGTCAGCGCCTGGGTCCCGGAGCCGCTGGCGACCAGCAGCGCGATGGCCACCGCACCCTGCGCGCAGGTCCAGAAGGCGCGGCTCCAGGTGGGCGGTTCCGGATTGCCGCCGGAGGACAGCATGTTCACCACCAGCGCGCCGGAATCGGCGGAGGTGACGAAGAACAACACGATCACCAGGATCGCGAGACCCGCGGTAAGGGAACCGCCGGGCAGGGTGTCGAGCAGGGCGAACAGGGCGCTGTCGCGATCGGGCCCGTCCGGGCCGACGAGCCCGCCGCCGCCGAACATTTCGCGATGCAGGCCCGCGCCGCCGAAGACCGCGAACCAGACGAAGGTCAGGATCGTCGGCACCAGCAGCACTCCGGCCACGAATTCGCGCACCGTCCGCCCGCGCGAGATGCGCGCGATGAACACGCCCACGAACGGGGCCCAGGAGATCCACCAGCCCCAGTAGAAGACCGTCCACTGATTGGTCCAGCCGGTGCCCGTCGGCCCCTCGGTCGCGCCGGTGTAGAGGCTGATCTTCGGCAGCTGCTGGACGTAGGTGCCGATGTTCTGCACCAGATCGTTGACGATGAACAGCGTCGGGCCCGCGATCAGCACATAGAGCAGCACCAGCCCGGCCACGCCCATATTCGCCTGGGACAGCAGCTTGATGCCCTTGTCCACGCCGGTCGCCACCGAGACGGTCGCCAGGGCGGTGACCGCGATGATCAGCACCACCTGTAGGCCCTTGCCCGGTTCGTCCAGCCAGCCCTGGAAATTCAGGCCCGCGGAGATCTGCAGGACGCCCAGTCCCAGCGAGGTGGCCACGCCGAATACGGTGCCGATGACGGCCACGATATCGATGACATCCCCGCGCCAGCCCCGAATCCGATCCCCGACAAGCGGTTCCAGCGACCAGCGGATCGACACCGGCCGCCCCTTGCGGTGGATCGAATACGCGATGGCCAGGCCCACCACCACATAGATCGCCCACGGATGCACGCCCCAGTGCAGAAATGTCTGCACCATGGCGGCATCGGCGCGCTGTGCGGGCGTTTCCCCGACCCCGGGGCGCGGATCCTCGTAGTGGAACAGCGGTTCGGCCACACCCCAGAACACCAGCCCGATACCCATGCCCGCCGCGAACAGCATGGAAAGCCATGCGCCCATGGAGTATTGCGGCCGCTCCCCGTCTTCGCCGAGGGTGATGCCGCCGAACCGGCTCAGCCCCAGCCAGATCGCGAACACCACGAACAGCGTCACCAGCACGATGTAGTACCACCCGAAGCCGCCGATCACATTGTCCTGCAATGCTTTCGCCTGCCGAGCGGCGAGATCCCGGAACACGATGGCGTACACCGTGAATGCCAGTACCACTATCGCCGCGGGCCAGAACACCCTGGGCGCCACCGCCGCCCGATGGTGCGCCGGAGTCGTGCCGGAGGGTGTGCTGCTCGGTGCGCTCAACTGCAGTCCTCTGTGTGGTTGGGGGCCGACATGCGGCAACCCCGACTCCGGGCCGCGGCCGTAGGACCGGAATCGGGGTTGTTGCAGCTACTTTCCGCTGACCTTGTCCTTCATGGCATTGACGATCTCGTTGACCGCCGCCATGACGTCCTGGGCGGCGTGCTCCAGATTCGCCCGGACCTGTTCGAGCGTGCCTTGCATATCGTCGGTGTTCAGCTTGTCGGCGAACGCCTTCGCCATATCGGCGAGATCGGCGGCCGCGGTGCTGGCCCGGTCCGCTAGTTCGGCGGCGGCGCCGCTGGCCTTCTCGGCGAGTTGCCCGGCGGCGGCCTGAGCCTGGGCGGCCAGGTCGGTGGCGGCGCCGCTGATATCGGGCGAGGAGCTGGCGTTGTCATTCGTCGGCATGGTCGGTTCCCTACTTCGCGCCGCCGCCGAACTTGTCCTTGGCCTTCTGCATGGTGTCGTCGGCCATGTTCCGCATGTCCTGGCCGGCGTTCTGCATCTTGTTCTTGGCGTCCTGCATGCCGTCGTGGAACTTCGACTCGAATTCGTCGGCCTCGTTATCGATCTTCTGGCCCATCTGCTGGGCCTGCTGCTTGGCCTTGTCGGCCATTTCCTTGGCCTTGTCCTTCAGAGACATCGAAACCTCCCTAGGTGTGTCACTCCCGGGGTCCGGGGTGCATGACGGGGTACTTCGACGAGCAGGACTGCAGGTACAGCGATCTTTCAGCAACCGATACTAGTCGCTCGAGTCACATCGCGCACTCGGCGAGGTTCACCCCACCGGTCCGAGCACCCGTTCGATGTAGGCATTGGTGAACCGGCCCTTCGGGTCGAAGCGGCGGCGGACCTCGGCGAACTTCTCCCACTCCGGGTACCGCCCGCGCAGCGTCTCGGCGGTCTGGAAGTGCCGTTTGCCCCAGTGCGGGCGGCCGTCGTAGCGATCGAAGACCCGCTCGCAGGCGCGGAAGTACGCCTCGTACTCCATGCCCTGGTACTGGTGCACCGCGATATAGCAGGTGTCGCGGCCGCCGGCGGGGGAGAGGAAGGCGTCATCGGGCGCGACCCAGCGCACCTCGATCGGCATGGCGGTGTCGAAGCGCTTCGCGACCTCCTTGATCTCGCGAATGGCGTCGGCCGAATGCTCGCGCGGGACGGCGTATTCCATCTCGGTGAAGCGGAACAGCCGCGGGCTGGCGAAGACCTTGTAGGAGCGCTCCACCTGCCGCCGGTAGCTGCCTGCGTAGGCCGCGCCGCGCTGCACGTACGGGATGAGGCTCGGGCGCCGGCGGGTCAGGCGGCACAGCGCGTCGAAGGCGTAGTTGGTGACCAGGATGTCGGAGAACCAGTCCACGGCCTTGCCGCGCGGCTGTTCCGGCAGGTCGACGGCATTGTTGGCCTTGGTCATGGCCAGCGGGCTGTGCGCGAACATATAGAACTCGAAGTGCTCGTTGCCGTCGACGTAGGTGTCGAGGTCGGCGAGCACCTCCTCCACCGGAACCGGCCGTTCCACGCCTTCGAGCACGAAGGACGGGACCATCTGCACGGTGACGGCGGTGACCACGCCGAGCGCGCCCACATTCACCCGCGCGGCCCGCCAGCCGTCCGGGTCGGTCTGCTCGTTGAGCTCCACCCGGTTGCCGTCGGCGGTCATGAGTTCCACCGATTGCAGTGCGGCGGAGAGGTTCTGCAGTTTCGCGCCGGTGCCGTGGGTGCCGGTCGCGGTGGCGCCCGCGATGGACTGCACGTCGATATCGCCGAGGTTGGGGAAGGCCAGGCCCATGGGGTGCAGCGCATTGCTGGCGGCATTGAGGGTGATGCCGGCTTCGGCGCGGACCAGTCCGGTCTCGCGATCCACCGAGAGGATCTTGTCGAGCTTGTTCAGCCGCAGGAGCGTGCCGTCGGTGAGCACGGTCTCGGTGAAGGAGTGTCCGGATCCGGCGACGCGGACGGTGTGGCCGGCCGCTTCGGCCTGGGCGAGCACTGCGGCGACTTCCTCGGGCGAGCCCGGTACGGCGATGGACGCCGGAGTACAGCTCTGATCTCCGGCCCAGTTCACCCAAGAGTTGGTCATGCGACCAACTTTAAACCGCGAGTGTGAGGAGCGCTACCGTTTGCGGCAGGCGTACATGGCCGCCTTGGCGCCCTCGACCTCTTCATCGGTGAGTGCGCGCTGCGTCATCGGCAGGCGCGGGATGCCGTCGCCGCGGACGCCATTGAGCACCAGGGGCACGTAGCGCTTCCAGACCTCGGAATTGACCGGGCGCGCGAAACCCGCGACCGCGTCGACCATATTGACCATGGCGAAGAAGTCACCGGTCTCGATATCGGGCTGCAGCGCGCCCGCCTCCTGCGCGCGGGTGATGACGGCCTGGAAGCCGGGGCGGATGCGGTCCTTCATGCACGCGAAACGTTCCATGCTGTCGTGCATTTCGAGCATGACCTCGCTGAACCCGCGATTGGCGGCCATGTGCCGGCAGGCGTGTTCGAACAGCTCGACCAGGCCCTCCCACGGATCCGTATGCGCCAGTGCGGAATCGATCGCCTCGCCGAGTTCGGTGACCATCTGGTCGAAGACCTCGGAGATGAGCTCCTGCTTGTTCGCGAACCGGCGGTAGACGGTTCCCACGCCGACGCCGGCTCGTTCGGCCACATCGTCGAGGGTGACCTCGAGGCCGCGATCGGCGAATAGCTCGCGCGCGGCGGCAATGATGCGCTGCTGATTGCGGGCGGCATCGGCGCGCAAACGCCGAGGTGGGGGCGCGGTAGTGACGTGATTCACAGCCCAATCCTAACAGGCGGCGGGATTAACCGGAGGCGATATCTCCGTTTAGATGGTAACTTCTGACCGTAAGCGGAGATCGGTTCTCCGTTAAGTATAGGGGACGAGGAAACCAATGACGACAGCTCTGGAGAAAGACGTGGCCGCTCCGGCCGCAACCGGGCGGCGTGGCTCCCACGCCCTCAGATGGTGGGTGCTGGCCGTGCTCGGCGTGGCCCAGCTCATGGTCGTGCTGGACGCGACCGTCGTGAATATCGCGCTGCCCGAGGCGCAGCTGGATCTCGGGTTCTCCAATGCCGACCGGCAGTGGGTCATCACCGGATACGCCCTCGCCTTCGGCAGCCTGCTGTTGCTCGGCGGACGGCTCTCCGACCTGTTCGGCCGCCGCAACACCTTCATCGCGGGCCTGGTCGGCTTCGCGGTCGCCTCCGCGGTCGGCGGCGCCGCGGCCAACTTCGAGGTGCTGGTCGGCGCCCGCGTGGCACAGGGCGTGTTCGGCGCGCTGCTGGCGCCGGCGGCCCTGTCGCTGCTCACCGTGACCTTCACCGAACCGGCCGAACGCGCCAAGGCCTTCGGCATCTTCGGCGCCATCGCCGGCGCCGGCGGCGCGCTCGGGCTGCTGCTCGGCGGCGCGCTCACCGAATGGGCCTCGTGGCGCTGGGTCATGTACGTGAACCTGGTCTTCGCCGCCGTCGCGCTGGTCGGCGCGGTCATGCTGCTGGCCAAGCATGTGACCACCGAACGGCCGCGGCTGGATATTCCGGGCACCATCACGGTGACCGCCGCGCTGTTCGCCATCGTCTACGGCTTCTCGCACGCCGAATCCGACGGCTGGACCAACTCGGTCACCCTCGCCTTCCTGATCGGCGGCACGGCGCTGCTGGCGGCATTCGTGGCCATCGAACGGCGGGTCGCGCATCCGCTGCTGCCCATGCGCGTGGTGCTGGACCGCACCCGCGGCGCGTCCTACATCACCGTGTTCTCCATCGGCATCGGCATGTTCGCCATGTTCCTGTTCCTGACCTACTACATGCAGCAGCAGCTGGCGTACTCGCCGATCATCACCGGCGTGGCCTTCCTGCCCATGGTGGCGGGCATGGTGGCGTCCTCGACCACGGTGCCGTCGCTGCTGGTGCCCCGGGTCGGCCCGCGCGTGACGGTGGTGGCCGGATTCCTGGTCTCCGCACTGGGAATGGCGCTGCTGACCCAGATCGGCGTGGACACCGCGTACGCGACCCATATCCTGCCCAGCCTCATCCTGATGGGCATCGGCCTCGGCACCGCCATGTCCACCGCCTTCATCGGCGCCACCTCGGGCGTGCACCACGATGACGCCGGCGTGGCCTCGGCCATGGTCAACACCAGCCAGCAGGTCGGCGGCTCCATCGGCACCGCGCTGCTGAGCACGCTCGCCGCCACCGCGTTCAACGACTATGTGGGCGAACACGTCCCGCCGTCGCCCGCGGTACTGGCGGAGGCCGCGGTGGAGAGCTACACCACCACGTTCTGGTGGGCGGCCGCGATCTTCGTGGTGGGTGCGGTGATCACCGGATTCATCATGCCGAACCAGGCCCCGGTGCCCGCCGAGGGCGAACCGGTGCTGGCGCACTGAGATTCGCGTCTGCGACGCGAATGGAAACGGCCCCGCTCACCAAGGTGAGTGGGGCCGTAGCTATGGAGGGAGCTATGGAGGGGTGAGAACCGCTGCGGCTATCGAGAGTGAGGACCGCCCCGCTCACGACAGTGAGCGGGGCGGGTTCATCCTCCGGCTGTCAGCAGTTGGACGGTGGCGCCAGGCCCGCGAAGCGATCGCTCAGGTAGCCGATGGCGTTCGCCGCTCCGGGGAAGATGGCGGTGCCGTGGTCCGCGCCCGGAATGATCTCGAAGAGCACCGGAGTCCCGGCGGCGCAGTAGCGGCCGGCGGTGCCGAGGGCGAGATCCAGCGGCACCTGGTCATTGCTGCCGTGCCACTGGTAGAGGGGCGCGCGCGGGACGCCCGGATAGATCTCCAGCGCGTTCTCGTGGAAGATCCGGTACAGCGTCGGATCGGTTTCCCGGCCCGGGTAGAAGACCTCGCTCAGGGTCTTGTTGGCCCCGGCCGAGATGATGTCGTCCACACAGGAATTGGCGATCCGGTCGCGCAGCGCGAAGCCCGCCGGGGTGAGCGACTGGTCCATGGATATTTCGCCCGGGTACTCCCGTTCCATGCCGACGCCCAGCGCGAAGCCGAGCCCGAACAGCGGATGCGGGGCATTGCCGTTGGCGATGGCGATCTTGCCGGGATTCACCGGCACACCGCCTTGCGCCACACCGACAATGGGGAGCTCGGGCGCGTAATCGGGGGCCAGTACCGCGGCGAAGCCGGTGGCCATCGCGCCGCCGGAGTACCCGGCCAGGCCGACCGGCGAATCACCCAGTCCCGTCGGCGGGAAGCGCTTGGCGGCGCGAATGCCGTCGAGGGTGATCTGGCCGCCCAGCCGGGCCGCCCCGTAGGCGCTGGTCGGGCCGAGATGATCGGGCACGGCGACGGCCCAGCCGCGCATCAGCAGCAGGTTCAGCGCGGCCGATTCCTTGAGCCCGCCGTCGAACAGGGCGTGCGACGGAGCGCATTGCATCCCCAGGGAATTCACGAACGGCTGATACGAGACCAGCGGCCGCGGCCCGCCGCCGCCGGGCACGATCAGGGTGGTGACGGCCATGATCGGGCCGTCGTGCGAGTCGTTGGAGCGAAAGCCCAGCTGCCACACCGTCGCACCGGCGAAGCCGTGCGCGGGCACGAGGCGGGAGCGGACGATGTCGCCGGGTGCGAAATCCCCGATATTCGGTGGGGCGTAATAGAACCCGTCCGGATCTCCGATCGGGTACACGGCGCCGTGGGCGGGTGGTGCGCCCGCCAGTGCGGCCAGCAGTATCGCCGCGGTACTCAGGCTCTGGACCAGCATCCTTCTGATTCCCTGCCGGACCGCCAACTTGGCTCCTCGAGGCCGATGGGACAACTCTGGGCAAGCGGCACTATCCTCGCAGTTCCCGGGTGCTGTTAGCGCTCAGCAACACGCCGAACAGCAACTTTTTAGCAATCGCGAAGGGAGGGTGGTGGCAGCGAGAACGCGCGAGGTCGACGGGCTGATGCTCGCGGTCATCGCCCTGGGCGGCGGCATCGGCGCGCTGCTGCGCTACGGCACCAGCCTGGTCGTGCCCGAGGCGGGCGGGATTCCGTGGCAGACCTTGGCGGTCAATGCGATCGGCTGTCTGGCCATCGGCGTCCTCATGGCCGTCATCACCGAGTTCCGGTCCGCGCATCGGCTGGTGCGGCCGTTTCTGGGCGTCGGTGTGCTGGGCGGCTTCACCACCTTCTCCACGTACGCCGTCGAAGTTCGTAGACTGCTCGAATCGGGCCGAATGGTTTCCGCATTCGGCTACCTCGGGGGGACGGTGGTGATGTCGCTGGGAGCGGTCGTGCTCGGGCTGGGCGCGACGCGGTGGGCAGTACGCACGGCACGACGATTGGGGGCAGGCGATGAATGAGGTGCGGCGGTGACGGCGGTGCTGGTGATCGTCGGCGGGATGGTCGGGGCGCCGACCCGTTATCTGGTGGATCGCGCGGTGGCCCGTCGATTCGATAGTGTCTTCCCACTGGGCACACTGGTGGTGAACGTGACCGGTTCGGCCCTGCTCGGCCTGTTGATCGGTGCGGGAGCAAACCATTGGCTGCTCGCGACCGCCGGAACCGGGTTCTGCGGGGCGCTGACCACGTTCAGTACGTTCGGATACGAAACGGTTCGATTGGCCGAGGAGGGCGCTTACAGCTATGCGGTGGCGAACATCGTGATCGGCATTGCGGCAAGTCTGGCCGCGGCCTGTCTCGGTGCCTCGTTCGGGCAGTGGGTGTGGCCGTGATCCTGATGACCAGCCGGGCACAGGCGATACGGAAGGGAGGTGCGAGCATGGCGCACGATCGAGCCGGGCGGCCGGCACGCGCCACGGACCTCGAGGACATCGCGCACCTTGTCACGGCCTACTACAGCCGGATTCCGGATCCGTCGGATCCGGCGCAGCTGGTGTCCTTCGGCACCTCCGGGCATCGCGGATCCAGCCTGGACTGCGCATTCAACGAATCGCACATTCTCGCCATCACGCAGGCGATCGTGGAGTATCGCGCCACCCGCGGCATCACCGGGCCGGTATATCTGGCGCGGGACACCCACGCGCTGTCCGAGCCCGCCTGGACCACGGCGCTCGAGGTGCTCGCCGCCAATGACGTCACCGCCATTATCGACTCGCGCGACAGGTACACGCCCACACCGGCTTTGAGCCATGCCGTGCTGCGCCACAATCGGGGCGGCACCCGGCATCAGGCCGACGGCATCGTGGTGACGCCCTCGCACAATCCGCCGCGGGACGGCGGCTTCAAATACAACCCGCCGCACGGCGGCCCGGCCGATACCGTCGCCACCGACGCCATTGCCGCGCGCGCCAATGAGCTGCTGCGCGGCGGGCTGGCCGAGGTGCGGCGCACCAGCCTGGCGCACGCGCTCGCCACCAAGGTGGAGCGCTACGACTATCTGGACAAGTACATCGGCGACCTACCCAATGTGCTGAACCTGGATGCCATACGCGGCGCCGGGATTCGGCTGGGCGCGGACCCCATGGGCGGGGCCAGCGTGGACTACTGGGAGGAGATCGGCCAGCGCTACGACCTCGAGCTCGAGGTGGTGAATCCGTTCGTCGATCCGACCTGGCGGTTCATGACCCTCGACAGCGACGGGCGGATCCGGATGGATCCGAGTTCGCGCTACGCCATGGCATCGCTGGTCGCGATTCGCGACGACTACGACATCTCCACCGGCAACGACGCGGACGCGGACCGGCACGGCATCGTGACTCCCGATGCGGGGCTGATGAATCCGAACCACTATCTGGCGGTCGCCATCGAGTACCTGATCGCCAACCGGATGGGCTGGGACGCGCTCACCAAGATCGGCAAGACGGTGGTGACCTCGTCCATGATCGATCGCGTGGTCGGCGTGCTCGGCCGCGATGTGTACGAGGTGCCGGTCGGGTTCAAATGGTTCGTGCCCGGATTGTTCAGCGGCAGCCTGGCTTTCGGCGGCGAGGAGTCCGCGGGGGCCTCCTTCCTGCGCATGGACGGCACCGTGTGGACCACCGACAAGGACGGCATCCTGCTCGCCCTGCTGGCCGCGGAGATCACCGCCGTCACCGGGCAGAGCCCCTCCACCCGCTATGCCGAACTGGAGAAGCGCTACGGCTCGCCCGCCTACAACCGGGTCGACGCGAATGCCACCGCGGAACAGAAAGCCCGGCTCGCGGCGTTGACGCCGGACATGATTACCGCGACGGAGATCGCCGGGGAACCCATTACCGGCATTCAGACCCGCGCCCGGGGCAATGGCGCCGCGCTCGGTGGCGTGAAGGTGACCACCGAGAACGCCTGGTTCGCCGCCCGCCCGTCCGGGACCGAGGACAAGTACAAGATCTACGCGGAATCGTTCCAAGGCCCCGAGCACCTGACCCAGGTGCAGGCGGCCGCGGAGGAAATGGTGGGACGGGCCCTGTCCGGTGAGTAGATCCAAGGCCCTGCCGGTCGAGATCTGGGTGCTGGTGGGGTCGGCCTTCACGATCGCCATCGGATTCGGACTCGTCGCGCCCGCACTGCCGCAGTTCGCCCGCGGTTTCGGCGTGGGCGTCGCGGCCGCCTCGTTCATCGTCAGCGCCTTCGCGCTGATGCGGCTGCTGTTCGCGCCCATGAGCGGGCGGTTGATGCAGAAGCTGGGGGAGCGGCCGGTCTACCTCACCGGATTGATCATCGTCGCGGTCTCCACCGGCGCGTGCGCGTTCGCCCAGACGTATTGGCAGCTGCTGGTGCTGCGGTCGCTGGGCGGTATCGGGTCCACCATGTTCACGGTGTCCTCGCTGGCGCTGGTGATCCGCATGTCGCCGCCGCTGGAGCGCGGGCGGGTCTCCGGGGTGTACTCGACCAGCTTCCTCATCGGATCCATTCTCGGCCCGCTGGTCGGCGGTGCGCTGGCCGGGTTCGGGCTGCGCGCGCCGTTCCTCATCTACTGTGTGGCGCTGCTCATCGCCAGCCTGATCGTGTATGTGGCGCTGAAGGATTCGCCGCTGGTCGCGCCCGAGTCGGCCGACGGCGCGCCCGTCATGACCTTCCGGGACGGGTTGGCGCGGCCCGCCTATCGGGCGGCGCTGTGGGCCAATTTCGGTAATGGCGCGGCGGTTTTCGGCGTGCGCATGGCGCTGGTGCCGCTGGTCGTGGTGGAGGTGCTGAAACAGGACGCCAAGGTCGCGGGCGTGGCCCTGACCGTCTTCGCCATCGGCAATGCGGCGGTGCTGTTCCTGTCCGGCCGCCTCTCGGATCGGCTGGGTCGCAAGCCCTTCCTGATCTCCGGCACGCTGATCTGCGCCGTCGGCACGGCGGGCCTGGGCCTGGCGCCCAATCTGGTGTGGTTCCTGATCGCCTCCGCCGTCGCCGGTGTCGGCTCGGGCATGTTCTCGCCGACCCTGCAAGCCTCCGTCGCCGATATCGTCGGCCCCCGGACCCGGGGCGGCCCGGTCCTGGCCGGCTACCAGATGTCCGCCGACCTGGGCACCTTCCTCGGCCCGTACCTGATCGGCCTGCTCGCCGACAATGTGTCCTACGGTGTGGCGCTCGGCGTCACCGGCCTCGTTCTGGCGTCGGCCTCGGCGGTGTGGCTGTTCGTTCCGGAAACGCTGCCGCGCAAGGAAGCCGTCGCGGTCGCCCGGACCTAGCCCCCGGCAGGCGCGGTCCGGAAAGGTTCGGGCAGAGTGGGCGGTGTGAGCAACCCGACTTCGAAGCACACCCCGCAGCCGGTCTCCAGCAAGACCACCTATGCCCTGGGCGGCCTGGCCGTCGTGGTGGTCGCGGTGATCGTGTTCGCGGTGTTCCAGTGGAATCGCGGCGGCGGCGACGAGATCCGCAATGACGGCTACGGGCCGGTGCGCGATGCCGCGGTGTCCGTGGCCATGGACTCCGACGGCGGCATCGTGCTCGGCAAGCCCGGCATCACCGAAACCATTGACATCTACGAGGACCCGATCTGCCCCGCCTGCGGGCAGCTGGAGCGCATCTACGGGCAGGAGATTGCGCAGCGGCTGGACGAGGGCAAGTTCGCGGTCCGATACCGCATGGTGAACTTCCTGGACCCGCAGTCGGGCAGCAAGGACTACTCGACGCGCGCCATCGCCGCCTTCGAGTGCGTCGCCCAGACCGGCAACGGACCCGTCTTCGCGAAGTTCCACGATCAGCTGTTCACCGCCAAGCAGCCGGAGGAGCGCGGCTCCGACCTCGACAACCAGCAACTGGCCGCGCTGGCAAAGGAATCCGGCGCCTCCGACGAGACGGTCGCCTGCATCACCAAGGCCGACGGCATCGACACCGCCCGCAATCACGCCGAAGCGGCCATGAAGTCCCTGACCGCCGCCCTCGGCGATCGCGCCGCCACCCCGTCGGTCTTCATCGACGGCAAGAAGGTCGATGTCAACGACGAGAACTGGGTCGCCAACGCCGCCGGCTAAGGCCCCGGCCGATCCGGTGGCGGATGGCGAAAGACTCGAAAAGCAAGACTTGGCGGGGGAAACGCGCGAGGATGGGTGCGTTGTGGGAAATGGGGTGGGGTGCGGCTCGGAGGGACGACACCGAGCCGCACCCCTGGCGGGGCGCCGCGGGGGGGCGCGGCTCCTTGGTCGGGGGAGTGACCGCGGGGTGGAATCCGAGAGGTGGGTGGGGTGCGGCTCGGTTCGAGGGTGTGGAGCGAGCCGCACCCCGGTGGGAAACCGTGTGCAGGGCACGGCTTTCCACGGCTGGGGTGAAACCGGAAGTGCTTATCCGGGTCCGGTCAGCGAGTGGCCGTCCGGGACTCGGGAATCTCGTTGTCCGGGGTGCTGCGCGCCAGCTGGGGATGCAGCAGCACGTGGTCCTCGAGGGGGTACGCGATATCGCCGGTGAAGCGGCGTGGGGGAGCCACGGGTTCGGGCGGTTCCGTCAGGGAGCGGAACGGGTGGCGCGCGGGTTTGGCCGGGGCGTCGATATCGGTGTGCGGGAAGAGGTATCGGGCGCCCTCGCGAATGGTTTCGTGCGGTTCGCCGGTGGGGTCGATCCAGCGCATGCGATCGGAGTCGGCGAGGTAGACGCGCCACGGTTGTTTACCGCTGTCGGCCAGGACCTTCAGGCGGTAGTGATGTGAGCACAGCACCGCGCGGGTGGCGATCGACGGATGGGTGCGCGCGGCCGGGAGCGGATCGAAATGGGTGACAACGGTTTCGGCGGCGGGCATGGTGCAGCCCGGGAAGCGGCAGAGGCCATCGACGGCGCGGATCTCCCGCGGCGGGGCCGCCGAGAACGGACGCACGGTGTCCGGACCGGGAGTCGTCGTGCCGGTCTGCGCGATCCGGCGCTGCGCCGCGCCGGTGGTCGTCGAGGTGTGGGCGATCGGGTCCGTCTCATCTGCGATGCGCTGAGGCTCGTCAGCGATCCGCATCGATTCGCTCGCAATCCGCTGGGGCTCGTCCGGAATCGGTTGTGGCTCGTCCGCGATCCGCTGGCGCTCGTCCGCGATCCGCTTCGATTCGCTCGCAATCCGCTGGGGCTCGCCCGCGATCCGTCCCGACTCGCTCGCGACCTGCTCCGGTCCGCCCGCAATCCGCTCCGCCTCGACCGCCGGGGCGGGAGACTTCATGTCCGCGGGGAAGTACTCCGGAATGACCTGGAAGCGGGCATGTTCGGCGAGCTTGCGAGCCAGCGCGGCGTCGATCGGGCCGTATCCGGACAGGAAAGCCGGATCATCGCGCAGTCCGAGCAGCGTTTCGGCGGGCACGCCGACCTGGATGAGCGGCCGCCGCGGCGTGCCGGGCGTCTCCGATTTCGGGCAGTACTTCCCGCGCCCGCACCCGCAGCGCAGCCGCCCCGACCCATCGGCCAGCGCGACCAGCGCATCCGCGCGCCGCTGCTGCATGGTGCGCGGATCGTCCTCGCACACTTGCAGACTCATCTCCCGCAGTCTCATCGCCACGGTCTGCGCGCCGGCCGCGGGCAACTGCCCGTCGAACACCGCCATCCCGTCCTGCACCGCACGAATCCGAATATCCCGGTCGTCCTCCCGCTCTTCCCGCCGCCGCTGTTCACCCTCCGGGTCCAGCCGCGTCACCCACCGCCGCGCGGTCTGCCGCAACCGCGCCGGATCCGACCGCGTAGCCGTCTCGATGAGCTTCGGTTCGAGCGTCTCCCGCAACTCCTTCGACAACCCCCGCATGCTCTCGGCAATAACCTGCACCCTGGGCAGATCGATCCGCCCGGCCGCGAACGCCAGCCGAGTCTGCGGTAGCGAGTCCAGCGCCAGCCCGATATCGATCATCGCCGTCGCCACCGCCTCCGACACATGCGCCCCCACCGCGATCTCCGCCGCCGCGAACTCCCCCGCCCGCACCCCGTTCGGCCCCGGCTCCACATTCCCCGCGCGATGCCTCCTGTACACCTCCCGCACCGCTGTGATTTCCGCCGCCTGGGCGAACGCCGCTGCTCCATGTGCCCGCCGCAGCGCGTCGATCAGCTCTTCGTCAGCCATCGCCTCCACCTCTCGGCTATCGAACATGTGTTCGACAATACTCCCGAAAGATCGCCATCGCCAGCACAAATCCCCCCGATTTCCAGGCGATTTCTAGGCGATTTGGTTTGTTCGACAGCAGTCGTGTAACTTCGTTCAAGCAAGCGGGGCCCACCCCGCGAGCGAAAACTGAACACGGGGCTATGGCGCAGCTGGTAGCGCACCACACTGGCAGTGTGGGGGTCAGGGGTTCGAGTCCCCTTAGCTCCACCAATCGTGTCATTGCACGAACCAACTCCATTGGGGCTGGTACCGCAGAAGCGGTACCAGCCCCAATGTCGTTTCCGGGTTGGGGGATGCGGAAGGTGGGGACCAGGCGATCGGGACCGGTGATGGCGACCTGGGCGACGAGGGACTCGATGAGCGCCTTGGCCTGGGTGTGGGTGCCGGTGGCGATGATTTCCGCGATGTGGTCGGCGATGACATCCAGCGTGGCGGGTTCCGGGGCGGTGGGTTCGTTGGCCAATGTGGCGGTGAGTTGGTCGCGGCGGGCGGCGAGCTGGCTTGTCTTGGTGCGCAACTCCGTGAGTCGTCCGGCGAGGAGTTCGGGGTCGAGGGTGCCGTCCTCGAAGGCCGTCAGGTAGCGGTCGATCGCCTGCTGGGCCTTGGCGAGTTCGCCGCTCACGGTGGCCAGTTCGGCACGGGTGCCGCTGCTGGCGTCGCGGTGATGGCGCTTCTGGGCGGTAATGGCTTGGCTGATCAGGTCGTGGCGGGTGCGGTAGAACTTGCCCAGGGCTTCGAGTACTGCCGTGTCCACGGAGTCGGCATCGAGTCGGGTGAAGTCGCATTTGTCGGTGTCATAGCGGGCGCGGTTGAAGCAGGTGTAGTAGCGGTAGGTGCGGGAGCGGCCGGTGGCGCGGGTGCCGATCATGGCGCGTCCGCAGCGCGGGCAGCGCAGGCGGCCGGTCAGCAGGTAGTCCGAGGAGTTGGCGGCGCGGTGGGCGTGGGATTCTCCGCGTGCTTCGAGGACTGATTGGGCGCGGTCGAAGGTGGTGGTGTCGATGATGGCAGGGTGGGTTTCGGTGACGGTGGTATCGCGAAAGGTCAACTCGCCGAGATAGATACGACTATTGAGGATCCGCAGCACGTGATGGCCGGACCATTCGCGGCCGGTGCTGGCGCGATGCCCGCGTGTGTTCAACTCCGCGGCGACGGCGTGGGCTCCGAGACGGCGGTGGGCGTAGAGGTCGAAGATCATGCGCACGACCACGGCTTCGGCCTCGTCAACGACCAGAGTTTGGGTGGTCTTGTCGACTTGGTAGCCGTAGGGTCGTTTGCCGCCTTTCCAAAGTCCTTTGGCGGCTTTGCGTTCCGTGCCTGCGATGACGCGGTCGATGATGCTGTCGCGTTCGAATTGGGCGAACATGCCCAGCATTTGCACCAGCATGCGCCCCATGGGGGTGGAGGTGTCGAATGGTTCGGTGGCGGAGCGGAATACGACTTTGGCCTGGTCGAGTTCGTCGAGCAGGGTGACGAGGTCGCGCAGGCTGCGAGAGAAGCGGTCGACTCGGTAGACCACCAGCACGTCGATGGCCCCGGCGCGCGCAGCTTGCAGGGCACGCTGCAGACCTGGCCGTTCGGTGCTTGCGCCGGAGGCGTCGTCGGTGAAGGAAGCGGAGTGCCGCCAGCCAGGTTGGGAACCGATGTAGGAGTCCAGCCGGGTGTCCTGGGCTTCGATGGAGTAGGGCTGGTTGTCTTCGGTGGTGGAGCGGCGGGCGTACGTCCCTACCCGCAGGTCCTGTTCCCATGCGGCAATGTCGGTGGAGATACGCGAAGTTGAGGATTTCTTGGTGCCTGCCATGCTGCCGGTCCTTCCGATCGATACGGGCTTTTCGCAAGCATTGATGTCCGAAACAATGTGTGGCCGTACGGATTTCGGTATCGGGGTTCGGTCCGGTTTGCCGCCGGGTCTATTGTCCCTCGATTGGTTTTCGAATGTATTGGTGTGGTGGGTATTTCGATCGTGGCGTTTCATGCGGCTTTCCGTTCGCCGTTGTCGGTGTGGTGGCGGTGGGTCCATGCGGTGATGAGGTCGGCGAGGAGGGTAACGGCGTGGTCGTGTTGGGGGGTGGTGAGGGGTTCGGTGTCGATTCGGTCAATGTGCCAGCGTTGGTGGGCGCAGTCGCGGGCGTGCGGCTTGGTGGGTTCGGTGCCGTTCGGGGCGTGTTTTCGAGAGTCGGGGCGTTCCATCGGGGCTCCTGTGGGATGTTCGGCGTTTGGAGTGGCGTCACCCATGTACTGGCAGGGGAACCCGCGTCTATCCAGGTACGGGACCGGAATTGATGTAATTCCACGTTCCGTGGTCAAAGTTCGGAAACGATCACGGGGACCGCAGGGTTTCGGCAAATGAGCTCGGTGCGCCTGTTAACTGCCTAGAAAGGCCCCGATTTCGACATTTCAGTGTGAAACGGTTCGATAACGATCGGTGTGGCCACAGGAGGGCACCCAGGGGCAATTGTCTTGTCCCTGGGGCGCTCTGGATATGGTCGCGGCGGTGAGTGAAACGCGCCCCGCCTGTGGTCGTCGGGGCGCGTTTCGCTACGCCTGCTGCCCTACTCGGCTGATACCGATGACCTCGGCCGACCACCTTGATCCCGCCGCTGAGCGAGGTCCGATGACCCGCGATCCAGGGCGAGTTGGATACTCCGTGCGCCTCCGTTCAGATTCTGGTACTCGAAGTCGATGACCTCGAGCGGCTCGACATCGATAACCTGGGTGATCAGTCCGGCCTCTTCGAGCGTGGCCAGATCGTCGCGCGCGACCGCGAGTAGGTCGTCTGTTGTGATCGGCGGGCCGACTCGGCCGTCGTGCCCGACAGGTGCCCAGGACCCGTCGTGATATTGCAGCCAACCGGCGGGTCGGTCCCCGTTCAGCAGCGCTGCCACGCCCTCGGCAGACATCGCGGTGCCTAGCTCGTGCTGCGAGGGGTTCGGCACCAGGCGCTCCCGGGCGACACGGTGATCACGGCCGCGACCTCGAGCAGTTCCTCGGGGATCGTACGATCGTCGAAATGCTCAGTGCTCGGCACGATGACGGCATTCACGCCCAGGCGGGCGATCGCCACCCGCAATCGGCGCATCCGATCCTCGGTGTGTTCGCTGAACACGATCGTTTTCCGCAGGTCGTAGCCAGTTCTCCTGGCGGCGGCGAGGATTCGCAGCTCATCGCGCGGCTGGTTCAGCCCCGAGACATCACTGCGCAGGAAACCCACGGCGGAGGGCAGCAGGCCCATGCTCACCACCCCCGGCTGATCGGGAGGTAGGTGCGTGGCGGTTCGGCGGCGAGTCGGGCCTGAATGTCGGCGACGGTCAGCCGCTTCGGCCGCTGGGGGCGCTCGGTGTCCGGCAGTGTGTGGGCGGCGAGGAAAACCAGCACTAGCGCGATGATGGTGGCGGCAACGATGATTTCCATGTCGGGTGTTCTCCATGTCCCTTGCAACGGTGGTGGAGTGCACCCGACGCCGGGGACTGGTGATCGAACCGACGTCGGGGCAATGTGGACCGTAGGCCCGGCCGGCGTCGTGAACGGGTACGAACGTACCCCCAATGCCGTTACGCTGGCGATTGTCGTCACAGCACGAGGAGGCGGTTCCCGTGAGTGGTTCAGCAACTCCCACCGAGATCGGACAGCGAGTCCGGTCGCACCGAGAACGCCTCGGCATGGCACGGCCAGTGCTGGCCGCGCAGATCGGCCGCTCCGCCGAGTGGCTGAAGGCCCTGGAGAACGGCAAGATTCAACGCACACCCAGCCTCGAGTTGCTGCTGCGCATCGCCCGCGTCCTCGACCTCGATGACCTCGCCACCCTCACCGGAGACGATCACGCCGTGCCGGTCACGGTATTCGCGGGCGAACGCCACGCCGCACTCTCCGACGTGCAGGCCGCGCTGACCGACTACCGCATCATCTCCAGCGACCGGCCGGTCAGCCTCGACCATCTCGCCGAACGGCTGCGCAAGGCGTGGCGGATCCGCCATTCCAGCCCCGATCACCGCTCACAGCTGGGTGCGCTGCTGCCGAGTCTGATCCGCGATGCCCAGACCGCCGCCCGCACTGCCGAGGACCGCCGCGCCGCGCGTCGCACTTTGGCTGGTGTGTATCAGTTGGCGGATTTCTATGTCGCCTATCAGCCCGCCCCGGAGTTGGTGTGGATGGTCGCCGACCGCGCGGTGAACGAGGGCTATGAGGCCGACGACCCGTATGTGATCGCGTGCAGCGCCTGGGCGATGGTGCAAGCCTTGCGCGATTCCGGCCGGTGGGAGGAAGCAATCGCGTTGGCCCGCAACGCTATCGACCAGATCACCCCCTATCTCGACCGCGCCGAAGCGCCCGACGATTGGCACGGGATCGCTGGGGCGTTGGAATTCGAGATCGCCTACGTCCACGGCCGGCGTGGCCGCTCCGGCGACGCGTGGCGTGGTCTTGAGCAGGCCGCCCGCATCGCCCAGCAACTCGGTCCTACGTATCGGCACGTGCAGACCAGCTTCTCCCAGCCGGTGATGGCCGCGCACGCAACGACTCTCGGTGTGGAACTGCGCCAGCCCGGCGAGGCTTTGCGCGCGGCGCGCTCCATCGACGCCGACCACATCGTGTCCGTGCCCCGCCGCGGCCGCCACCTCATCGAAGTCGCCCGCGCCTACATGCAACGCGACGAGGACACCGCGGCGCTCACGATGCTAGTGAAGTCGGAACAGACTGCCCCCGAGACGATCCGCTACAACGGGTTCGCCCGCGACATGCTCCGCGACCTGCTGAAGAAGCCACCGACGGGCATGCGCACCGACGTCCGCGAGCTGAGCCAGCGAGTGGGCATCCGCGCCTGAACCTGGCTGCGGTAGCGAACCCAGGTCCTTGAATCCCTCATTGGTCAGACGGGCGGCAGCCTGACCCGGTGCGCGACGACGGGATGCGATGGCATCGTCAAGCAAGTCCGAGCTACCTGTCGGCGAGAATGTGTTCTACCTGCCGATTCTGGTGAAATTCCGCCCCATGTGTTGACACTGTTGATCTCTTAAGTCAAGCTCTTACCAGCGGTACAGCTGTGTCTTTCACAGTGAGAATCACCGAATCCTCTTCCCTAGACGTCAGTGTCGGCACAATCCGTCCGTACTCGCGTATACGCCACTGCGATCCACCGCTGGTATCGACCGCACAATATAGAGGATGTCGGGCAGGAACAATCCGTCGACTCCCACGTGCGTTCGCCGCTGGACGTGAATGCCCAAGAGGCGGATTGCATCCGGCGTTGGCGCCCAGCGCTGCATCGCCATCATCCCTGCGGTGGTGCCTTGCTCGACTCTTGCGGGCGAGCAAATCTCGGTTTGTTGCGGCTGCCTTCGGCCGCCGAACGGCACGATCCCTTTGATCCCAAAGTCCCGGGTAGCGGGCTTCGGATTGTCATGCCAGATATGGAAGGACTGCTGACACCCGGGCCCAGTCCAGCACGGATTTCACCGAGTCCACCGGCCCTGGCAGGTCCTGTAGCTGAGAAGCGGATTATCAAAGAGTCCGCGAACTGAATGATTCTCATTCGCCTCAGCCGTTTCCGCTGCCGTCGCGCTGTTGATCCCTGTCCGCCAGCTATATCCCGGCGCTGTGCTGAATCGCCTCGATTGGGTACAGCGCCTTGCCATTTCCTGCTCCTCGGCCGCTCCCAGACAGAGGGAGCGGCCGTTTTCATGATTGCCGAGGTATCTCACGGTGGCACCCAAAGACCCTGTCTACGGCCCCTTTCCCGTTTACGGCCCCACAATAGCCGAGAGCCAGATTCCGCCGAAGGGCAAACCACCCGCACAACCTGATAAACCGAAGGGTAACGAGTCCACGCCGTCGGGGCTCACCCCGGAGCAGCAGGAACTCGCGGATCTTGCTCTGGGGCAGGGGGCCACAGGCCAACCACAGCAACCCGCTCCTGTCGGTGGCGTAGAAGACCTGGTCGGGCTCCTCGAGGAGGGGCCACAGAACGACGGTCCACCGGTGACGCTGCCCAGCGGCACGAAGATCCAGCAGCAGTCGGTTCCGTTGCAGAACGGGCTGACCACGCACGAAACTCTCATCACCCTGCCTGGCGAGGCCGAGCCCAGCAGCTCCGGTCCCAAAGCGGTGCAAGGGTTCTCCAACGACCAGCTCGCCGGATTGTTCGCCGTGGACGCGAATTACACCGCCGAGCAACGCAACCGCGACCTCGACCTACTCGCTGGCCGCGTGCAGGACCCCAGCGGCACCGCCACAGCCGAGGCGCAGCAACGGCTGAACCAGCATTGGCAGCGCGGCGGCCTGTGGCTGGCCGACGGCACGACCATCCTGCCCGACGCCAGTTACAGCGCCGGCCAACTCGCCAACGACCTGGCACTGGCCAGCACCACCGGAACCCTCGACGGCAACGGCGAACAACTACGCACCGAAGCACTCGAGCGGCTGCGCCCACACCTCTACACCCCTGCCGCGCAGAACGCCGATCAGGAGACCGCCGCCCTCGCATACATGTCGCCGGACAATCCCGACCGCACTGCCGCCCGCCAAGCGCGGATCGACGCACTTGTACAGAGCGGCATCCCGCGAGACCAGGCCGACGCCGTCCTGTGGCAACAGACCATGGCCGCCCGGCTGAGACTCAATTACGCCGGAATCCCCCTCGACAACGCACTCGGTGACCGGCTCGCACAAATGGACAAGGTCGCACCCGCCGGGTCGGGCGAGGCCATCCCGCCCGCACTCGTCCTCTCGACCAGCGATGGCACACCGGTCGACCCCACAACCCTCGAAAGCGCCCTTGTACCAGGTGGTCCCGGCGTCGCGTGGTCGCTGCTGGCACCCGGTGCCATCGGAGCGGGCGCCCTGTCGACCGAAGCGGCCGCCAGCCTGCTGGGCGGTGGTGCCGCGGGCACGGGCGCTGCTGCTGCCACCGCCGCGGAAACCGGCGGTGTCATGGCGGCAGCGCTGTCCGCCGGTGCCGCGTTGATGATCCCGGCCCTGCTCCTCCCAACCGTTACCAGCGGCATCGACCTGAGCCCCATGCGCCCCCACACTTCCGGCACCGGGCAGGAGTCGGGACCCAACGTCAACAGATCTTTCACGCCCGGCGTGAACCCATGGACCCATCAAGGCCCTGCAGTACTGCAACCGAATCCGAATGCCGTAGACCCAACCACAGCAGCACCCGCCCTGCCCAGCGACGATCCCAGCACGGTTCACCAACGGGTGAGCTTCCCCAGCACCAGACCAGGCCAGCCCAACGTGCCGATCGAGGGATACTACTGGGACAACGGTGTCCTGAAGAAGGAAAGCCCTGTTCCGGGTGCCGAGTGGAGCAATAACGGAACCGGCGACACCCTGCACTGGAAGGACCCGGACCTAACGCCCGAAGGTTACAAACCCGGAGATTTCGTGCTGCGCGACGGCAAAATCGTTCTGCAGGGCAGGCTGTTCAAACTGATGTCCTGGTCCTTCGACGACATTCCGGACCAGTATCGGCCGTCGATCATGGCGGCCATGGCGGCGCTCAACGGCGCCAAACTCTACAGCCAGTTCCAATACGGTCTACTCGAGACAATGGCCAACATCCTCGGTGCCGACCTCGACAAACTCACCGGATCCAAGAAGGACCGCCAAACCGAACTGCTCCGGATCAGGGATCGCGGTCTGCCCTTCGAACTGCTCGATGCGGCCGTCCAGTCATGGTGGAGTGCCGAATCAGCGACCGATCGTGCCAGCGAACTGCTCGGTCATACCGGTGCGATCGCGGTGCTGGAATCCGACGGCTGGAACGTGAAGGTCCGCCCGGCGGGCAACAACAAGCACGACATCCTCGCCATCAAGGACGGCCAGATGATCGTGATCGAAGCCAAGGGCGGCAAACCCGGCTCGGCCGGCGTCGGCAAGGCATGGGTTCCCACCTGGCCCGGCAGCACGGAGCAGATCCTCGCCACCCAGATGACCGACCCCTACCTGTGGGGCAAGCTCTATCAGGACGGCCTCAACGACCCCGAATTCAAGCAGTGGCTTGAGGGACACGGCATGTGGGACGCGATCCTGAACCGCGACGCCACCACGGTCGGCTACCGGCTCATCAGAACCGACACCGACGGCAACATCGTTGTCTACGGCTCCACGCAACAGGAAGCCAACGGCGGTGTCCCCCCTGGTACCGACATCGGCAAGACCACCGGCACCAAGCCAGGCACGCCGCCCAACCCTGGCCCCACCCTCCACGGAATCGCACAACCACTGGCTTTCGAGCCGCAGCCAACGGCACCGACGAGTACATCGCCGCTCGACGACCTTCTCGGGCCCGCTGGCGCTTGGCTTGCCGACCTCCTCCAAGGCCGCAAACACGATACCTCCGCGATCGCCCAGCTCGCGGTCTCAGTACCCGCTGTGCCTGTTCTGCAACCGGGATCGTGGCCACGCCGTGCACCGGCCAATCAGTCCCTGACCGTCACCATCACACCCAAGGAGAAGGAGGATCACGACATCTCCCCAGCAGAACTGCTCAAAGGCCAGACCTACTCGATCACCTGACCGACCGTGGGCAATAGATCCTCTGAGAAGCGCCTTCGGGACCAACAGACCCGGCTATCGCACTCGATGAACCAAGAAGGAATGATCAACCCATGCGTGTCGATATAGACCGTGCCGTGCAAGCTGTGCGCGCGGCAACCGAATTCGATTGGACCTGGACCCTCGACGACGTGCCCAGATTCGCCGACCTCGTCGGCTGGCAATTCACCCAGCACAACAACCAGCGAGTCACCCTCACCACCAACCTCGACGTCAACCGCACCGACGCGTCAGTGTCTATCGCCCCTTGGACGAAACCCGGTCAATCACCACAACTGAATCGGATCTCTTTCTACGTCACCGACGTAGTCCTCGACGATCCGACCGTAGCACCAGAACTCACCGAAACCTTCGACGAGATGAGCCGCCACATCTGGGCAGGACTGGGCACTCCAACCATGCGAAGGACCGGGCCAGCGCCTGACCGGCGGTGGGACCTGCCGAAGGTCGTGGTGCAGCTGTCGGCCAGTGACGCCGCAGTTCACATCATCATCGTGAATCCCGCCGATGACATGTGGCTCGAGAGCCCGGACGATGAGGAACTCTACTTCGAGATGGACGATGACTGATTCGTCCGCAGTGGCTCATCGACCGCGGCATGTGCGACACCGTGCAGAACGAAGATTCGACTACGGTCGGACACCGGCTGGTCAGGACCGACATCGACGGTAAGGTCGACATCTATGGTTCCACCCCGGGGGAGGTGCCGCCGCCGGGGTGAACTCGCGGAATGTGAACTGCGCCCCCATTTCTCGCAATTGGCGACAGTCGGTCCAGCGCGCCGCACACGGAGGTGAATCTTGGGCGGCGATATGGTTGGTGGTGAGCACCTCAAGTTCGGCAAGAACCGACAGGATGCGTCGGTCGGAGTCGAGCAGACGGAATCACATGTTCGCGTGCGGATGTCCGGCCGGTGCACCAGCTGGGGGTTCTGAATTAGTTACATGTAGCTGGTGGCAACGCGGGTGTTGATATGTCTTCTGTGCCTGCTGGGTGCGTCCGGTCGCTCATCAATGCTCAATCGCTCTCCTGCCTGGGGATTTCGATCTCGATTGCGTCATGGTCAGTCGGATAAGGGCTTTCGAGGATGGTCTGGTCAGGGCTTGGTGTGATGGACCGGGTCTGTCCGGGTCGGAAGAGGTCGTGGACCTGCGGATCGTAGTGGTCGAACGAGGCTTCGTTGTAGGGCTGGCCCGTGCTGGGGTGGTGGGCGATACGCGGGCCGCGTTCGGATAGGTCGGCCAGCCGTAGGCGGTCGGTGGCGGTGTCGCCGTTGTGGCCGGTCCACAGTGCCCAGACCGGTCCCGCTGGGCCGTGCAGTCCGGTGAGTTCGCTGGCGGTGGTCGCGATCACGATGCCGGGGTCGAACGCACCGAGCGTGCGGCCCAGCGCGGCCCGCAATCCGGTTTCGCGTCGGGCAGAGTGCAGCCAGAACAGCAGAATCCCGAAACTGTCGGTCGGGAAGCTCTGGTAGTCGGCGAGTTTCCTGGTGACTGTGCTCAATGACTCTGTGCCGGTGTCGTATTCGAGGAAGAACCGCACGGCGTGGCCGTGGTGTTCCCAGCAGCCGTATCCATCGGGGCGGATGTGGTCATCGGTGTCGGAGTAAGTGTTCCAGAAGACGTCGGCGCACTGCTTCTCCGACCACCACTGCGTCAACCCCTTCACCACCGGGTTCGGGTTCTCGGTGCCGCGGTGGCGGGCGGGGTTGCGGTGGGCGGCCAGAGCGCAGAAGAATCCGTTGACGCCCAGGCGGTGCCCGAGGGTCGGAGAGCAGGCCAGGCGTTCGAGGCCGAGGGCGTGCGCGGCCGGGGTGGGTGGTTTCTGGGCGCGCTGGGCCGCGACGAGGCGTGCGCCGAGATAGCCGAGGGCGTGGCGGGTTTGGCTGGTGCCGCCGCCGTAGAGGGACTCGCGGAAGGCGAACACCATGCCCATCTCGCGGAGTTGGCGCAGCCGATCCTGCGCGCGTCGGATGGAGGTGAACTCCAGGCTGGCGATCTGGTCGGTGGTGAGCACTTTGTGTTCGGCCAGGAGTGCGAGAAGTCGTCGGTCACGGTCGAGCAGACGGAACCATGGACCCGCGTCTGGATGCCCGCCGCTGTGGACGGTGCGTCCGCCGCGCCGCCGGGGGTGTGAATATGTATGAGGATTGATACTGAGTCGGGGTTTCGCACCCACTCCCGGTTCACGCTTCTGAGCGGCGCGGATGCTGTAACCGTGTTCGGCGTTTGGGGCGGCGGATATAGGACGCCGAGCAAACGCCGACCCAAACGCAGCACCATCCGCCGATCCATCCGCAGCCCCGCGGTCATCGTGGCCGTTCATCGGGCACCACCGCCCGCCACCTGCCGGGAACCTACGGGTCGAATCATGATGTCCGGCCCGTCGACCAGCACCGCCCGGTTCGTATGCTGGTCCGTCAGGTCCACTTCACAAGAGAGCCGCAGGTCACTGACCTGTGGCTCTATTTGTTTCCGGCGATGGACGGACCCGGCGTGTGCCCTACGCGGTACCCTACGTTCATGAAGGCCAAAACGAGCGTGTACCTGGATCCTGAGCAGGCTGCCCGTCTCAAGGAGGCTGCCGAATCGACGGGGCGATCGGAAGCTGATTTGATCCGCGAGGGGATCGAACTGGTGCTGATGCGGTCACATAAGGTTCGTCGTACCCGTCCGTGGCCGTCGTTCGATTCCGGGGATCCCGGGTTCGCCGCCAACAGTGAGGACTTGCTGGGCGAGGCATACGGCGAGTGAGCTTCTTCATCGCCGATACCTCGGCCATAATCGCTGCCTACGATCGTGCCGCCGAACTGCATGAGCAGGCGCGTGAATTCCTCGCCACGTCCGTCGCGGTCGTCTCGCCACTCATGCTGGACGAGGTTGATCATCTGCTCGTCGCGCGATTCGGAAAAGACCGCCGCATAGCCGATCTCGTCCTCGATGACCTGCTCACCTCGGCCGAAGAGGGCGCGGTGCTCGTGCCACCGGTGGATCGCGATGATCTCCGGGTGGCTCAGAAGATCATCGAGCAGTATCGCGGTCTGCGGCTGGACCTGGCCGATGCGGTCACCGTGGTGCTCGCCGAGCGCTATCTCACCAACGACATATTGACGTTGGATGAGAAGGACTTTCGCGCCGTCCGGCCTTTGACGCCCGCTCATCGGTCGTTCCGGCTCTTGCTGCAGGGCGACTGAATCGCCCTGCGGCGTGGCGCTAGAGGGATGTCGGGGTGGGGGTGAGTTGACCGGCCAGGGCCCAGGTGCGGCGTTCGTCTGCGGGGCTGCCCAGGTCGGTGCTGGTCAGTACGACTTCGGTGGCGCCGGCGTCGTAGTAGCGCTGGATTCCGGCGGCTACGGTTTCCTCGTCGCCGATCAGGGCCAGGTCGGCTGCGCGGGAGGCGCCCTCGAGGTCGATGACTCGGCGGTAGGACGGCACCTGCTCGTAGAACGACAGTTTGTCGAGTGCTTGGGCGCGGGTGGCGTCGGTGTCGGCGGTGACTACGGCGGGTACAAAGGCCACTACACGTGGTGCGGTGTTCGATGCGCGGGTGATGGTCGGCAGGATGTGGTTGGTCAGGGTCTTCGGGCCGGCCAGATACGGGAGGATGCCGTCGGCGAGTTCTCCGGTGACGCGTAGCGCCTGCGGGCCCATCGCGGCTACCAGGACCGGGGTTCGCGGCTGTGCTCCGGGCACTGCGGTCGGCAGGGGTGGGGTGACGGTCAGGAATTCGCCGTGGAATTCGGCGGTCCCGGGGTCGAGCAATTGTTTTATCGCGGTGAGGAACTCGCGCAAGCGGGCGATGGGCCGATCGAACGGACTCCCGAACGCGCCGGCGACGAGCGTCGACCCGACGGCCAACCCCAGGTGATAGCGGCCGTGTGTCGCGGCCTGGGCGGTCTGCGCCTGCGCGGAGACGAGTAGTGGGTGGCGTCCGACCACGGGGATGGCCGAGGTGCCGACCTGCAGTCCAGGCACCTCCCGGCCCACGATGGCGGCCAGCATGGGCGAGTCGTAGTCCAGTCGCTGTCCGAGCCACACCGACCCGACACCGAATTCCCGAACCGATCGGGCCTGAGCCACGATCGCGTCGACGTAGTTGTCCGCATTCGTTGCGGCGAGCGCGATTCCGAGAGTCATGCTCAGGGCAACCTGCGCGCGCCCTCGGCTGTTCCTGGCGTAATCGCCGGGCGCAGTACGTAGTTCACTTCCGGGCCGGTGCGGCCGAGTCTGATTTTGGTGACGAATTTGCCGCCGAAGGCCTCGTAGAAGGGGATGTTTTCGTCTTTGCAGATGCCGCCTACGGAGGCGCCTTGTTCGTCGGCTTCGGCGATGGCCCAGGCGGCCAGGGTCATGCCTACGCCGGCGCGTTGCCATTCGGGGGCGCAGGCGAGGTAGACGAGGGTGGTGTGGGGTTGGGGTGGGGTTACTCGGGCTATGGCGGCGTCGACGTCCATGCCGCGGGGGGTTGCGGGGCCCATGGCTTTCAGGAGTAGGGGGCCCGAGATTGCTTCTCGGAGAAGGGAGTTGCGGTAGTGCGGGGGGTACCAGAGGAGGGCGGCTACGATTTCGCCGTTTACGGTGGCCACGGCGGCGCCGTTGACCGGCAGGAACCGGTATTTGATCATGATGCGGATCATGTCGGGGGCGCGGCGGCGGCGCACTGCTGGATCGGGGAAGACGTATTCCTCGATCGGGTCGTCTTCGTCGAAGGCTCGGGCTACGACTCGGACGATGTCCTCGATGTCGGCCTCGGTGGCGCGACGGACCACCGGGGTGACCGACTGGTTCCACATGGCGCGCAGGCGGGTGGCGATTCGCTGCTTTTCCGGATCGTCTCGGTCCCCGGCGTCCAGTGCGGCCTGGAGTTCGTCGAATGCCGCATCGATGGAGCGGGCCGGGGTTTGCTCGTGGACCTCGGCGAGTTGTTCGTGGAGATGGTCGGCGAGTGCGGTGGGGGTCGGGTGTTTGAAGGCGATCGCGGGGGAGAGGGACAGGCCGGTGGCGGTTTGCAGGCGGTTGCGCAGCTCGACCGCGCCGAGGGAGTCGAAGCCGTGGTCGGCGAACGGGTGTTCGGGGTCGATCGCGGATGCGCTGTCGTGGCCGAGTACGGCTGCGAAGTGGGTGAGGACGGTATCGAGGACCGTCTGTCGCTGACCGGGCACGATCGCCGGAGTCGCCGAAGGCTGCCTGGTCGCCCTCGGGCGACGATTCGCGGCCGGTACCAGGTCCCGCAGTACCGGTGGCAGGACTCCGCTCTCGGCTCGAGCGCGGAGTTCGGTGGTGTCCACCGCGGCGATCACCGTATGGGCGGAGTCTCGTTCGAGTGCCGCGCGCCAGCCGGCGAACGCCTGTTCATCGGGCATCGCGGTGAAGCCGCCGCGGCTCAGTCGGGCCACGTCCGCCGCGCCGAGCCCACCGGTCATACCGCTGGTGCGCGCCCACAGGCCCCATGCCAGGGACTGCCCGGCGAGCCCACGGGCCTTGCGGTGCGCCACCAATCCGTCGAGGAAGGTGTTCGCGGCCGCGTAGTTGGCCTGTCCGGGAGCGCCGATCGTGCCCGATACCGATGAGAACACCACGAACGCCGCTAGATTCAGGTCCGCGGTGGCCTCGTGCAGGTGCCAGGCGGCGTCGGCCTTCGGCGCGAGGACCGCGTCCAGCCGCGCTGCGGTGAGGGACCCGATGGTGCCGTCGTCGAGTACGCCCGCGGCATGGATCATGCCGGTCAACGGCGGCTGGGCCGGGAGGTCGGCCACTAGGGAGGCCACGGCGTCGGCATCGCCGACATCGCAGGCCACCGCCCGCGCCTGCGCGCCGAGCTGCTCGAGTTCAGCGATCAAGGCCGCCGCACCTTCGGCTTGCGGGCCGCTGCGGCTGACCAGCACTACCGATGTCACGCCGTGCTCGACGACCACGTGCCGGGCCACGGCCGCGCCCAAACCGCCTGTGCCGCCGGTGATCAGCACCGTGCCGTCGCCGAAGCAGGGAGCGACATCGCCCTGCGGGGACGCGATCGCGGGCCGGATGAGCCGGGCGGTGTGAGTAATGCCGTCGCGCACGACCAGTTGGGGTTCATTCCTGGCCACGACACCGGCCACGAGCTGCTCGTCGACGCGAATGTCCGCGTCCACCAGCACGATCCGGCCCGGGTCTTCCGTCTGCGCGGTGCGCACCAAACCCCATACCGCGGCCCCGGCCAGGTCGGTGCAGTCCACGCCGGGCAGCGGGACCGCGCCGCGGGTGGCGACCACCAGGGTGCTCGCGGCGAACCGGTCATCGGCCAGCCACGCCTGCACCACTTCGAGGATCCGCGCGGCCTCGGCGTGGGTCGCGCCCACCACGTCGGTACCGGTGTGGTCGCTCCATCCGCCTCCGGCTTCGACGACCACCACCGGGGGTACCGGCTCCTCCGGAGCCAGCCGGTCCCACCAGCCCACACCCGAGTCCCCGGTGCGTAGTCCGTCGGCGTCTTTCAGGTCGCGGGTCCGACCGGCTGCGACGGCATGGGTGGCCCCCGCATCGGCCGCGGATCGGATCGGCGACCACACCAGTTCCAGGACCGGGGTGGCCGTGCCGCTCGCTGTGGCGAGTTGCCCGAGGGGCATCGGCCGGCTCGTCACCGTGCCCGACAACACCGGTTGCCCCTTCTCATCCGTCACCCACAGCGCCGCCGACGCTCCGTTGACGGTGAGCTGTGCACGCAAGGCCGACGCTTCGGTCGCGTACAGCGCCACCGACTCCCACGAGAACGGCAGCACCACGTGACCCGCCGGGATCTCGACCGCATCGGCCAGCAGTCCCGCCTGAATCACCGCGTCCAGCAAGGCCGGATGAATTCCGAATCCGTCGCTCTGCACCCCGGTATCGGGGTCGAGGGCGATGTCCGCGAACACCTCCGCGCCGTGCCGCCACAGCGCCCGCACGTTCCGGAAGGCCGGGCCCATATCGTAATCGGGTGTCAGGGACGTGTGGGCGACATCGATCTCGGTGGCCGCGGCGGGCGGCCAGGTTTCGGATTCGGGTGCGGTCGTGTCGGTCCGGTCACCGAGCAGCCCGCGGGCGTGCAGCACCCACTGTCCGTCGCGATCGTGTTCGCCACGGGAGTAGATCGACAGCGGCCGTTGCGGGGATTCCGGCCCGACCACGATCTGGATCCGCACCCCGCCCTTCGCCGGAAAGACCAGCGGCGCTTGCAATGTCAATTCCTCGACGAGCGGGTACCCGGTTTCGGCGCCGGCACGCAAGGCCAGCTCCACGAACCCGGTGCCCGGCAACACCATGACCCCGCCGATGGCATGGTCGGCCAGCCAGGGCTGCGACAGCGCCGACAGCTGCCCGGTCAGGACGAAACCGCCGTCCGCCATCGGCAGGACCGCATGCACCATGGGGTGGTCGAGCACGTTCAAACCCGCGGCTTCGATACCGGCGGTGCTGCGCGCGGGTGCGAGCCAGTAGCGGCGACGCTGGAAAGCATAGGTGGGCAACGACACTCGGGAGACCGGGCGGCCGGCGAAGCACACCTGCCAGTCGACCTCCACACCGGCGGCGTACGCGCGCGCCAGGCAGGCCAGGAACTGGTCGACCTCGCCGCGCCCGCGCCGTGCCGCGGCGATCACCAGCGACTGCGCCGCGATATCCGCCGGCAGGTTCTGCTGGGTCATCGCCGTCAGCGCCGCATCCGGGCCGATCTCAACGAATCGTCGTGCGCCCCAGTCGACCAGGGTCTCTATGCCCCGGGCGAACTGAACGGTCCCGCGGATGTGCTGCACCCAGTAATCGGGCTCCAGCACCTCATCACCGGCGATTCGGCCGGAAACGTTCGACACCAACGGAATCGACGGCCGGTTGTAGGTCACTTCCCGTGCGACAGCGGCGAACTCATCGAGGATCGGGTCCATCCGGTGGGAATGGGAGGCGATCGAGATCCGCAATCGCGAGGTCTCGCGCCCACGATCGGTGAACCACCGCTCGACCGCCGTCACCGCGTCCTCGTCGCCGGAAACCACCACGGCGTCAGGGGCATTCAGCGCGGCGATGGACACCCGGTTCGCGTGGCCGGCGATCGCCTCGGATACCTCGCGCTCGTCCGCCCCGATGGCCAGCATCGCGCCGCCCTCGGGCGAAAGCCCCATGAGGCGACCGCGCGCCGCGATCAGCCGGCAGGCGTCCGGCAGCGACCACACTCCGGCGAGGTGGGCCGCGGCCAGCTCACCTGTCGAATGTCCCACCAGGACAGCGGGTCTCACGCCGAACGAGTCCAGGAGCCGGAACAGTGCGACCTCGTAGGCGAACAGCGCGGGCTGGGAGAAGTCGATCCGATGCAGCACGCTCGCGCCGGGATCGGTAGCGCCGTCGTCGCCCCACTGACCGGTGAACATCAAGGTTTTCAGCGATCCGCCCAGCAGTGGATCGAACTGCTCGCAGATTTCATCCAGCGCGGCGGCGAATACCGGAAACGCCTCGTACAGTTCACGCCCCATACCGACCCGCTGCGCGCCGCCTCCGGTGCACAAGAACGCCATTTTGCGCGAAACCGCCCGTCCCGCAGCCACATCGACAGAGCCTCGGGCCAGCGCAGCGAGCCCCTCCAGCAAGGTGTCGCGGTCCGCGCCGAGCACCGCGCCTCGCCAGTCGAACCGGGCGCGGGTCGTCAGCAGTGAGTAGCCGATGTCATCGACTGCCAGTCTCGGATTCTCGGTCACCCAGCTCAGCAGCTTCGCAGCCTGTGCCCGCAGACCGTCCTCGGTCTTCGCCGAGAGCAGCCAGGGGATGACACCGGACGCCACTGCCGGTGCGCCGCCGCCGTCGGCATCCTCCACCGGTTCAGCCGAGCTCTCCGCCGGACCCGAAGCCCCCGCCGACGCCGAGGCCTGTGCCGCGGCGGGAGCCTGTGCCGTAGCGGGGGCCTGCATCGCGGCGGGAGTCTGTGCCGGAGCAGGGGCCTCTTCCAGAATCACGTGCGCATTGGTGCCGCTGGCGCCGAAGGAGGACACGCCGGCGCGGCGCACCCGCTCGCCCGTGGGCCACGGTTCGGCGGCGGTGAGCAGCCGCACCGTGCCCGCCGACCAGTCCACGTGCGTGGTCGGAGCATCGACATGCAGTGTCGGGGGCAAGATTTCGTGGCGCAGCGCCTGCACCATCTTGATCACGCCGCCGACGCCCGCCGCCGCGGAGGTGTGCCCGACATTCGACTTGAGCGAGCCGATGCGCAGCGGCTCCCCGGTGCGATCGCGGCCGTAGGCGGCTATGAGCGCCTGCGCCTCGATCGGGTCGCCGAGGGTGGTGCCGGTGCCGTGCGCCTCGACCGCGTCGATGTCGGCGGGTGTCAGACCGGCATTGGCGAGGGCCGCCGCGATCACCTTTTCCTGGGAGGGGCCGTTCGGCGCGGTCAGGCGGTTGCTGGCCCCGTCCTGGTTGATGGCGGTGCCGCGGATGACCGCGAGGACCCGGTGCCCGTTGCGCTGTGCGTCCGACAATCGCTCGACGGCCAGCATGCCGAGGCCCTCGGAGAATCCGGTCCCGTTCGCCGCCGCCGCGAAGGCCCGGCACCGGGCATCGGGGGACAGCCCGCGCTGCCGGGCGAAGGCGATCAGCAGGGTGGGGTCGGACATGACGGTGACCCCGCCGACCAAGGCCAGCGAGGTTTCGCCCAGACGCAGGGCCTGACAGGCGAGGTGCAGGGCGACCAGCGACGAGGAGCACGCGGTGTCCACCGAGAGCGTCGGCCCCTTGAACCCGAAGGTGAAGGCGACGCGCCCCGCGAGGATGCTGGCCGAAACACCCGGGTACGCCTGGCCTTCCGCTTCGGGAGTCAGCCCCGGTGACCCGATCCGCGGACCGTAGTCCTGATGGATGACGCCCGCGTACACCCCGGTGTCGCCGCCGCGCAGCGACGCCGGATCGATTCCGGCGTCCTCCAGCGCTTCCCAGGTGGCTTCCAGGAACAGCCGCTGCTGCGGATCCATCGTCTCGGCCACGCTGGGTGGGACCCCGAAGAATCCCGCGTCGAAATCGCCTGCGGAATAGAGGAATCCGCCCTCTCGCGTGTACACGGTGCCCGGGGTGTCCGGGTCGCTGTCGAACAGGCGCTCGAGGTCCCAGCCGCGGTCGTCCGGAAAGGGACCGACCGCGTCGGCGCCGGAGGAGACCACTTCCCACAGCTTGGCGGGTGTGTCGGCGCCGCCCGGATACCGGCAGCTCATGCCGATGATCGCGAGCGGTTCCGCGGCACGTTCTTCCAGGTCCCGGAGCCGCTTGTTGGCGGTGCGTAGTTCTCCGGTGACCTTCCGCAGATACCGGCTGAGACGTTCCTCGTTGCTGGTGCTCGGATTACCGGTGCCGGGATTGCTCATGCTGGGCCGAACTCCTCGTCGATCAGGTCCAAATGTTCATTCCGCCGCGGCCGCGCTCAGACCGCGGCCGCGTGCTCCGGGATTCGCGCCGCCTCGGCAATGGTCTCGGCCAGCAGGTCGGCGGTCGAGATGAGCTGTCGCTCCGTGTGTTCCGAGGTGACGAAGAACCGGAGCCGCTCCTTGCCGACCGGTACCGCGGGAGCCGAGATCGCGCCCGCGTACACCCCGCGCTGCAGCAGCGTCGCCGAAACGAATCCGGCGCGCATCTCGCCGGGCACGATCACCGGGCAGATCGGGGTGCCCTGGGACACCCCGAGGTCGATGCCGCGTTCCCGCAGCGCCGCATTGAACAGCGTGGTGTTGTGCCACAGCCGGGCGACCCGCTGCGGTTCCTCGGTGAGCACGTCGAGCCCGGCCAGCGCGGCCGAAATGGTCGACGGTGCAGGGCCTCCGGTGAGCATGGCGACGCCGGGGGCGCTCGCCTTCATCGCTCGGATGAGATCCGCGTCGGCGGCGATGAAGCCGCCGCAACTGCCGAGCGCCTTCGACAGCGTGCCCATCCAGATGTCGACATCGGCGCCGGCCATATCGAAGTGCTCCCGCATGCCGAACCCGTGCGCTCCGAACACGCCGAACGAATGCGCCTCGTCGACCATGACCGCGCAGTCGTATTCCCGTGCGATGGCCGCCAATTCGTCGACCCGGCCCACGGTGCCGTCCATGCTGTAGTGACCTTCGATCACCACCAGCGCCCGATCGAAGCCCGACCGCGACATGCGCAGCACCGAACGCAGCGACTCGGGATCGTTGTGCCGGAAGTTGATCCGGCGGCATCCGGCCCACTGCGTACCAGAGACGACGCTGCCGTGGATCAGCGCATCGCAAATGGCCACATCGCGTTCGCCCAGCAGGAATCCGATGACGCCCGCATTGGTCAGGTAGCCGCTCGTGGTCACCATCGCATCGCCGACCTGGTAGATCTCGGCCAAGCGCCGCTCCAGCTCGCCGTACAGCGGAATCTCGCCCGCGACAATGCGACTGGCCGCGGCCGACGCACCATACCGGTCGAGGCCCTGCTTGGCCGCGTCGATCACCCGGGGATGGTTGGCCAGCCCCAGGTAGTTGTAGGCGCTGAAATTCACCAGCTCGGTGTCCAGCGCCCGGATCACCGTGTCGTTGGGGCTGTTCCGCGGCAGGAACAGCGGGTTGGCCATGTCCGACTGCGCGGTGATCGCGTCGATGGCCGCCCATTTCCGCACGGCGGCAGCCACTTCCGGATGATCGGCGAACTGGCGGCCGGGGCCCCGCCGCGCCTTCGGGGCCGATGTGGTCGGCGCCGTGGGCGCCACCGACACGGCGGGACGCGGTGTGCTCGCGCCGCTCGCGGTCCCGCTCGCACCGGCCGGGCGGATGCTCGCACCCGCCGCAGGTGTTGCCGCAGTGCCCGCCAGCAGCTTCCGGGCCAGATCGCGCGCCGACTCGGTCATGCGATCACCCCGCTCTGCTGCGCTCCGGCCGCGGAGGTGCCCGCGACGAAGAACTCGGCGACCTGAGCGCCCGCCTGCTCCAGGGTGAACGAGCGCCCCATCTTCAATGTCGTCAGATCGACACCGAGCGCCTTCGTCACCAGGGCGCTGAACTCCACCGCCATCAGCGAGTCGAGCCCGAGCTCCGGCACCGGCACGGTCAGATCGATCGAATCCGCGGCGACACCCATCACCACCGCCAGTTGCTCGGCGAGCATGTGCGCGACCACATCCCGGCGTTTGCCCTCGTCGAGCTCGCGCAGCGCCGAAACCAGCTGCGAGGCGGCCGAATCGTCCTCGGCCGAGGCCGCGATCTGCTCGATCATGCGGCCGGTTCGCGCGAAGTGCGGTCCGCCGGCGACCACCTTGCCCCAGTCGACGGGAATGATCGCGGTCTGATGGTGCAGGCCGAGCGTCAGTGCCGCCTCCAGGAATTCGGTGCCCTCGTCCATATCGACGGTATCGAACCCGGTGGTGATCAGGTAGCGCGCCAGGTTCTCGTCGGCCTCGGCCATGCCGCCGCCGGACATATGCCCCCACCCGACGGCGAGCGCGTTCCCGCCGCCGCGGACGATCCGGTCGGCCACGGCGTTCAAGGCGATATTCGCCGCGGTGTAGGAGTACTGGCCGATGCCGCCGAAGATCGCGCTGCCGGAGGAGAACAGCACGAACATATCGAGTTCGGCTCCGGCGGTGTCGATCCCGTGCAGCAGCGCGCGCACGCCGTCGATCTTCGGGCCGAACACCGAGGCCAGGCTGTCGCGATCCATTACCGAAATGCGCTTGTCGTCAACGATTCCCGCGGTGTGGAACACGCCCTTCAGCGGGTGTTCCGGGCGGTGCGCCCGGCTCACGACCGCGGCCATGGCCGCCGTGTCGGTGACGTCGACCAGTTCGGTGACCACCTCGACGCCCAGCGCCCGCCAGGCCGCCAGCTGCCGCCGGGCCGCTTCGGTCCGGGCGCCGCCGCGGCCGAGCAGGGTCAGATGCGTTGCGCCCTTGCCGACCAGCCAGCGCCCGATCGCCAGGCCGAAGCCGCCGAAGCCGCCGGTGATCAGGTACTGCGCCGCGGGATCGACGGTGACCTCGGGGATCTGCGGACGCACCAGCGGCGCATCGCTTTCCAGGCTCAGCACGATGCGGCCGAGCTGGCTCGAGCGGGCGACGTCCTCGAATGCCCGTGCCACATCGTTGGTGTCGTACAGCGTGTACGGCAGCCGCCGATAGGTTCCCGCGTCCAGCTTCGCATTGACCCGCTGCCCCAGTTCGATGGTCGCCCGGCGCCGCCGCGCCAGCATCCGGTCCAGGTCGAAGGAGTGATAGGAGACGTTCTTGTCGAAGTGCCGCATATCGAGCATGCCGCCGGTGTAGATATCGGCCTTGCCGATCTCCACGATGCGGCCGAATTCGGCCACGGCCTTGAAGTTCTGCCGCAGGATCTCACCCGGCGCGGTGCTGATCACCACATCGGCGCCGCGGCCGTCGGTAAGGGCGAGCACATCGTCGGCGAAGTTCAGCGACCGCGAGTCGAGCACATGGTCCGCGCCCTGGGCGAGCACGTACGCGCGCCGTTCGTCGGTGCTGGCCGTGCCGATCACCGCGGCGCCGTGCAGCTTGGCGATCTGCACCGCCGCCGCGCCGACACCGCCCGCCGCGCCGTGCACCAGCACGACCTCGCCCTGCTGCACCCGGGCCAGCTCGAGCAGCGCGTACTCCGAGGTGGAGAACGCGGTGTTGCTGCTGCAATGGCCGGGTTCGGCGTGCGCGTCGACCGGGAACAGCAGGTCGCGCTCGGTGGTGTGGTAGCGGCTCATCAGGCCCTTCGACACCAGGATGACCTGGTCGCCGACGGCGATATCGGTGACGCCCGCGCCCACCCGGACCACCGTGCCCGTGCCCTCCATACCCGGCGTGGTGTCGAAGAACGTTCCGGCCAGGTCGCGTTCACCGAGCACGCCGAGCACCTTGAGCGGGTCCTTGTAGTTGAGGCCGATGGCCCGCATCCGCACCTCGACCTCGCCCGCCTCCGGGGCGCGCCGGTCGCAGCGGCGCCAGCCGAGCCGGGAGAGCACCCGCGACTTGGGGACCTCCAGGGTGAAGTTCGCCTCGGGATCATCCAGCGGGGTGGCCTGATCCAGGGCCTCGATCCGGCCGGGCAGCGAGGCGTCGACCACGGTCACCCAGCGCAGGCCGTTGCGCAGGAACACCTCATCGGAATTGTCATAGGTGAAGGCGCCGGGGATGGCGAGCTCGGCCGCGAGATCGGCGTCGGTGACCTCGGATTCGACGTCCACGAGCCGCCAGCGCAGCCGCAGTTGCTCATTGAGCAGTACCCGGCGGGCGCCGGCCAGCGCGGCATGACCCGGATTCGGCAGGGCGTCGCCCTCGGGATGGGCGAAGGCCTGCTCGGTGATGAGGGTGGCGTGGATCGACCCGTCGCCGGTCATCGATGTCTCGTCGCCGCGCTCGTCCAGCCACGCGTCCAGGAATTCGTCCGCGGTGACGGCCAGCCTGCGCAGCGTCCACAGATTGTCCATATCCGAGTAGTCCGAGCCGGCCACCACGACCAGGTGCACGCGGTCGATGCCGTCGAGCCGGGCCGCGGCCCGAAGTCGTTCGCGCAGCACGTCTTCCAGGTCGGTGCGGGCCGGATCACCGACCGCGAGCACCTCCGCGCGGGCAGCGGTCCGCGCCACCTGCGCGGCGCGCTCCCCGGCCGCGGCGCCGAGTTCGACGATCAGCGTGAACGCGGTGGCGGCGGCGGGCAGCCCGGCGGTGTCGACCGGATCCCGCAGCTCCCAGCGGTCTTCGTAGAAGAAGTCCGACATCCGTTGCAGCGGACCGCGTCCGGGTGCGATCGAGCCGAATCGCATGCCGATGATCTGCAGGACGACATTGTGCTCGGCATCGAGCAGGTCGATATCGGCGGTGGGCTGCGTGCCGGTGACATCCAGGCGCGCCACCACCGTCACTTCGTCCGGAATGGCCGCGAACGCCCGCACCTGGGTGACGCCGACCGGCACCATCGCGCCGTCCTGGGCGCCGCCGGTCTTGAATTCGGCGCTCGCGCCGGTGCCCGCCAGCAGCGCGGCCACGCTCTGCAAGGCGGCGTCCACGACGCACGGGTGCGCGAAATGGCCGGAGTCGCGGGCGATGCTGCCGTCCAGGGTCGACACGACCGTGGACCCGGAGATCCGCACCGCGGTCGCGCGCTGGAATGCGGGGCCGTAGTGCAGGTCCCGGGCCGCCAGGCCGGCGTAGAACGCCGCCGGGTCGACCTCCTGCATCTCCTCGATATCGGGTACGTCGACCTTGGTCGGCTCGAAGACGCCGGTGATCAACCGTCCGGTGGCGTGCACCGTCCAGACCGTGCCCGCCGCGCCCCGGGAGCGAATGGTGAACCGCTCGGTCGACTCTTCCACGCGGAGTTCGACGATCGGCGCCTCACCCTCGTCGATGATCAGCGGGGCGATGAAATGCACGTCTTCCACGGCGGCCCGGGTGGCATCCGCGCGCAGCGCCAGCGCGCTCAGCGCGGCATCCACATACGCTGCGCCGGGCAGGATTCGGGCGCCGCCGATCACGTGATCATCCAGCCACGGCAGCGCTGCGACGCTCAGCTGCACCGTCCACACCGTCGACGGGTTGTCCAGATCCGGATCCCCGAGCATGGGGTAGGCATCCGGGGTGCCGTGCCGGCGCTGCCGGAATTCCGGGATCTCATTGCGCAGCCGGGTGCGCTGCCACGGGTAGCGCGGCAGGCCGATGTGCGGGGTGACCGGGGTTCCGGCGAACAGCGCGTCGATATCGAGCACACCCGCGGTGTAGAGCCCGGCGATGGTCTGCCGGATGCTGTCCGCATCGGTCTGCTTCCGGTTGAGCGTGGCGACGGTGGTGCCCGTCTCGCCCGCGCCCAGCAGGATCTCGCGAATATTGGCGGCCAGCACGGGATGCGGGCCGACCTCGAGGAACACCCGGCTGCCCGCGCCGATCAGCGCGGTGATCGCGTCGGCGAAGCGAACCGGTTGACGGACGTTCCCGCACCAGTACTCCGCGTCCCAGTCCGCCTCGGTCACCGGTGCGCCGGTGACCGTCGAGTACAGCGGGACAGTGGGCTTCGAGACGGTGAGATCGGCCAGGGCCGTGCGCAATTCGTCGAGAATCGGCTCCATCAGGTAGCTGTGATAGGGCACCTCGACGTGCAGCCGCTTGGCGAAAATCCCTTGTGCGGTGAGGGTTTCCGCGATCAGGTCCAGTCGCTGCTCGTCGCCGGCCAGCGTCACCGCGGTCGGGCTGTTGATCGCCGCGATATCGATGCGGTCGTCGCCGTCGATGAGTTCCCGCGCGGCCGCCTCGGACAACCCGATCGCGAGCATCCCGCCGGAGCCCGCGGTGGTGGCCTGCAATCGCGCCCGGTGGTAGCTGACCAGCAGGGCGTCGTGCAGGGAGAGCATGCCGGTGATGTAGGCCGCGGACACCTCGCCGACGCTGTGGCCGACCACGGCCGCCGGGGTCACGCCGAGCTCGCGCAGCAGGGCGAACAGCGCGACCTGCACCAGGAAGTTGGCGGGCTGGGCGACCGCGGTCTCGGTGACTCGCGACTCCTCTTCCGGTCGCAGCAGTTCCTCGACGATCGACCAGCCGGAGATCTCCCGGAACACGGCGTCGATCCGGGCCGCCTCGGTGGCGAAGGTGCCACCGGCCCCGAGCAGTTCACGTCCCATGGCCCACCATTGCGGTCCCATTCCGGTGAACACGAAGACCGGCTCGGCGGCCTTGCTGCCGATGACGCGCGTGGCGCCGCGTCCGGATCCGGTGGCGAATTCCACCAGGGCGCGCACCAATTCGGTGTCGTCGCCGAAGGTCACCGCGGTGCGAATCGGATGATGCTGGCGGCGGGTCCACGCCGCCTCGGCGAGATGGCTCGGTTCGGCGCCGTCGGCGATGAGTTCGGCGAAGCGCTGGGCCAGTTCGCGGGTGGCCTGCTCGGATCGCGCCGAGATCGGCAGTACGCCGAAGTGTTTCGGCTCGTGCCCGGGTCCGGCGCCCGCGTACTCCTGCAGGATCGCGTGCGCATTGGTGCCGCCGTAGCCGAATCCGTTGACCGCCACCGTCATTCGCTCCACCTCGGGGCCGAGTGGCTGCAGGTCCAGCTGCAGCTTGATGCCGAGCTCGTCGAACGGGATGTCGGGGTTCGGTGTTTCCAGCCAGCCCTGCGGGGCGATCGTCCGCTTCGAGATGGCCAGGGCGGACTTGATGATGCTCGCGATACCGGAAGCCGCTTCGGTGTGGCCCAGCTGTGCCTTCACCGAGCCGACGCCCACCGGCGCCGTGCGGCCGGGCACGCAGCCGTAGGCCCGGCCGATGGCCCGCAGCTCCAGCGGATCGCCGACCGGGGTTCCGGTGCCGTGCGCCTCGACATAGGTGACCTCGTGCGGCTCGATGCCCGCGCGGCGGGTCACCGTCTTCGCCAGCTCCTCCTGCAGATCGGCATTGGGCACGGTGATCGCGGTGGTGCGGCCGTCCTGGTTCGAGCCGGTCGCCTTGATCACCGCGTAGATCCGGTCGCCGTCGCGCTCGGCGTCGGCCAGCTTCTTCAGCACCACCATGCCGGCGCCCTCGCCGCGGCCGTAGCCGTCGGCCGAGGCGTCGAACGGCTTGCTGCGGCCGTCGGCGGCGAGGAAGCCGCCCTTGCACATGGAGACGAACGGTTCCGGCTGCATCAGCATGGTGACGCCGCCGGCCAGCGCGACCTCGCAGTCGCCGCTCTCGATCGCCTGACACGCCAGGTGCAGCGCGACCAGTGACGACGAGCACGCCGTGTCGACGGTGATCGCGGGTCCGATGAGGTTGAGCACGTAGGAGATTCGGTTCGACAGCATGGTGTACGACGCGCCGACGGCGGTGTGCATGTCGACGTGCGGCAGGGCGGCATCGGCCACCGAGACCGCGAGCTGGTCCAGCGTGAACGCGCCGACGAACACCCCGAGCGGCGTCCCCGCGACCCGGCCCGCGACACCGGCGTCGTCCAGGGCCTCCCAGGACACCTCGAGCACCACCCGCTGCTGCGGGTCCATCGAGGTCGCCTCGCGGGGCGAGATTCCGAAGAAGTCGGGATCGAATTCCCAGGGATCACCGGTCAGGAAGGCCGCGCGTTTGGTGTACATGCGCCCGGGCGTTCGCTTGTCGGGATCGTAATAGCGCCGGTAGTCCCAACGCTCCGCCGGAATGTCCACGACGCCGTCGCGCTTGCCGGCGACGAACTCCCAGAAGGATTCCGGTGAATCGATGCCGCCTGCGTAACGGCATCCGATACCGACAATGGCAATGTCAGACACTGAGTCTCCTCGGTAAACTCGAATCCCCCCGAGAAGTGATGTGCGGGATCGCATCCCGCGAGACCGCTACAACGCGACGCCCCACACCGGGCCGCGCGCAGCAACATTCATTTCCGGCCCATTGCCGTCGATTCGCCGGGAACACGGAGCCTCGGTCGGGTCGTACGCGAACGCTCCGGCGACAACCCGCACCATCTCACCGATATCACGCTGCGTGCCCCTTACCCTGCCGTGCCCGATCCGACCTGCCTACCGGACCGTCCTTCGAACGCATGCTGACCCGTACCCAGATCAGCCTACTGGCCGGTAGATTACCCGAGAGTAGTCACACGGCAACCGGACAGCTTTGTGTCAAATCACATTTCCCCTCGCCATTGCATTGCGCCAGCTCATCGCCTACGCTTTCCGGCCCGACAGTCCTTGCCGTCCAAGACAATTCAGCACCGATGTCACAGGAATCGGGTCGCCGGCAGCTCTTGTTCGACCCATCGGCACGAGCAGACCGCTGCGCGCCTCGATCTGGTGGCCGTGTGGCGGGAGACCGGGGTCTTCACCGACGCCGAGCGCGCCGCCGTCATCAGCCGGCAGCGTGGCATCGAGGGCATTGCTGGGCCGGTGCGAGAGTGCGATTACCGCCGGAGCCACAAGTCATCGGCGGAGGGTGTGCAATCGGACCCAGCGGCGGCTGGGTTCCAGGCAGCGGGTTCGGGCTTCGGCGAAGAGGCGGACGCTGGCGGGGCCGGGCCAGTCGGTGGGGAGCATGGCGTCGGGGAGGCCGGGGTCGAGGTAGGGGATGATGCGCCATTCGTCGAGGAGGGGGACGAAGAGGCGGAAGGCTTGTTCGTCGGTGAGGTCGCCGGCTTGGGTGATGGCGTGGTGGTTTTCGAGGAACGAGCGGTGTAAGTCGGCGAGGGTGGTGAGGTCCCACCAGCGGGCGGCGGCGGCTCGGGGGGTGTCGGGGATGGTGAGATCGGTTGCGCGGAAGGTGGTTACGTAGGGGTCCAGGTCCAGGGCGGTGATGATGGCGGTGGCTTCGCAGGCCAGGTAGTGGGGGCAGATCCAGAGGCCGGGGGAGACGGTGCCGCAGCCGATGGAGGTCAGGCGGCGGCGGAGTTGGTGGCGGGCGGGGCGTGCGGATTCGGGGATGGTGAAGGAGATCAGGTGCCAGGCATCGGATTCGGTCATCTGGCGGAAGCCGTAGATGCGGGGGTCGCCGCGGGTGTACATGGCTTCGGCGGCGGGGGTGAGGCGGTAACCGCTGCGGCCGGAACGGGTTTCGGGGTCGAGAACGCCTTTGACCTTGAGGCGGGCGACGGCGGTGCGGGCGCTCTGTTCGGGGACGCCCAGACCGGCCATCAGGGCGCTGAAGTCGGCGATGGCTATCCAGCCGCCGAGGTCGCGAATGTAGAGGCCGAGGACGGTGCGGGCCAGGGAGGTGACGCTGCCGGGGCGGGCGTCGATATCGTCGAGGATGGCGCTCGCGGTGGCGGGCGCGGCGTCAGCTCGCGTCGAGTTCATCGCGGACGGCGGTGATACCGGCGAGGACTTCGCGGAAGGTGGTGCTCAACGGGCTCATGCCGAGGCGGATGCCGTGCGGGCGGCGGAAGTCGGGCATCACACCACGGTGCCACAGTCGCGCGGTGATCTCACGGAAGGCGGGGTGGTCGATGGTCACGTGGCCGCCGCGCCGGGCCGGATCCAGGGGTGAGGAGATGGTCACGCCGCGCGGGATCAGCCAGTCGTGCACGAGGTCGAGGGCGAATGCGGTGAGCGCCAGCGATTTCGCGCGCACGGCGGGCATACCGGCCTCCTCGATGAGGTCGAGCATGTCCTGGATCGGGAGCATGCCGATAATGCCGGGACTGGCGCTGAGCACCCGCCGGATACCGGGGGCGGGGATATAGCCCTGCGCCATCTCGAAGGGGTTCTCGCGGCCCATCCACCCCCAGATCGGCTGCCGGAAGTGCGGGAGGTGCCGGGCGGCGACATAGGCGAAGGCGGGGGAGCCGGGGCCGCCATTGAGGTATTTGTAGGTGCAGCCCGCCGCGAAATCGACACCCCAGGAATCGAGTTCGATCTCCACCGAGCCCACCGAATGGCAGACGTCGAGCAGCAGCAGCGCGCCCGCATCGTGGGTGACGGACGCTATCGCGGGCGCGTCGAGCAGGTAACCGGAGCGGTAGGCGACGTGGCTGAGCACGACGAGGGCGGTGCGTTCGGAGACCGCGGCGGCCAGCTCCTCGGCGGTGACGCCACCGGCGAAGTCGGCATCGATCCAGCGCAGCGTGACACCCAGGTCGGCGGCGATGGCCTCCATGAGATAGCGGTCGGTGGGGAAGTTGTCGCGGTCCAGCACGATCTCGGTGCGCCCGGGCCGCAGCGCGAGCGCGCCGCGGGCCAGTTTGTACAGCAGCACGCTGGTGGAATCGCCGATGGTGGTCTGTCCCGCAGCCGCGCCGAGCAGGGTCGCGCCGATCCGGTCGCCGAGCGTCAGCGGCAGCTCGAACCACTCCTCGTCCCAACCGCGAATCAGCCGCCCGCCCCAGGCGTCGGTCACGAACGCGGCCAGGCGCTCGGCGGTCCCGCGGGTGGGGCGGCCCAGCGAATTGCCGTCCAGATAGGCGACGATCTCGGGATCATCACTGCCCACGAAGCGGCGTGGGAAATCGCCCAGCGGATCCTCCGCGTCCAGCGTGCTCGCGCGGGTGGCGAAGTCGGTCGGTGCCGTGGTCATGGCGTCAGATCCCCGTTTCGGTGCGGACGGCGAACAATTCCGGGAAGAAGCTGAGGTCCAGGGCGCGCTGCAGGAATCCGGCGCCGCTGGATCCCCCGGTGCCGCGCGCGGCGCCGATGGTGCGCAGCACGGTGCGCAGATGCCGGAACCGCCACAGCTGGAAGTTCTCCTCCAGATCGACCAGTTCCTCGAAGGCCTCGTACACCGGCCAATGCTCGTGCGGGGCTTGATAAATGGACTTCACCAACGGCAGCAGCTCCGGATTCTGCGCATACGGCGCGGCCACATCGCGCGCCAGCGCCGATTCGGGCACCGCCAGCCCGGTGCGCGCCAGGTGCCGCCAGAACGCGTCGTACAGCGTCGGTTCCGCCAGCAGCGCTTCCAGCTCCGCCCGTGCCCGCGCATCGGCCGCGAACACCGGCAGGATCGCCGGATTCTTATTGCCGAGCAGGAACTCGACGGCGCGGTACTGATGGGACTGGAACCCGGAGGACGTCCCGAGGAACCGCCGGAACCGCGAGTACTCGGTGGGCGTCAGCGTCGCCAGCACCGACCACTGCTCGGTCAGCGTCCGCTGGATGTGCTTGACCCGGGCAATGGCCTTGAGCGCGACCTCCGGCTCATCGGCCTCGAATGCCGACCGCGCCGCGCGCAGTTCGTGCAGCACCAGCTTGAGCCAGAGCTCGGTGGTCTGGTGCTGAATGATGAACAGCATTTCGTCGTGCTGCGGGGGCGTGCTGACGGGATGCTGGGCGCCGAGCAGCGTGGGCAGCTCGAGATAGGAGCTGTAGGTGAGAGTCATGGCAGGTTCCCCGGTCATCCGATGCTGACCCTCTCGACGGTAGTACATACTCGTGACGCCCGGCATGAAAATGTCATATCGGTTTCGATCCGCCCGGCAAAAGGTAGGTTGGCTGTCATGGCATCGCCGCTACCAGCGCATTCGACCCCCAGCACCCGCAGGCTCGCGGATGCTCGCCGGGCCGATATCCCCGTGCTGACCAAGCGATTGCTGTCGGCGATCTTCACCGACAACCCCGAGTGGACCGACTACACCTCCGTCCCCAGGGCCCAGCTGCGCGACGGCTGCCGGCAATATCTGACCCGGATCCTGGAGTTGCTCGGCGGAGCGGACGGCGATCCGGAGCACGACGATGTGGCGGCCGCGATCGGCAAGCAGCGCGCCGAACAGGGCGTGCCGCTGGAGGCCATGCTGCGCACCTTCCGCCTCGGCGGGGGCATCGTGTGGGAAGCGCTGCTGGACAAGGCCGATGGCGTCGGGCCGCAGGACATCCGCGAGGCCGGGACCGCCATGTGGGCGGTGGTCGACGGATTGTCCTCGGCACTGGTCACTTCTTACCGCAATACCGAACTCGAGCAGGTACGCCGCGACGAACGGCACCGGCACGCCCTCATCGAGGACCTGCTGGGCGGACGCGCGCACGACGCCACCTTCGCGGCCCGGGCCGCCCGCGAGCTGGAACTGCCCGCGCAGGGCCCGTACCTGGTGGTGGCCGCACAGGCCCGCGCGGACGGCCGGGCCGTGCTCGCCGGACCGGAAACCGCCTTGTCCGCGTGGGGCATTCGCTCGGTCTGGCACAGCCGGGTCGACACCACGATCGGGCTGGTCTCGCTGGAACGTCACGATCCGGAGGCGGTGCTGCACCGGCTGCGTCCCCTGGTACGCGGCCGGGCCGGGGCATCGCCCGCAGTTCCCGGTCTGGCGCAGGTGAATTCCGCGCACGCGCTGGCCCTGCTCGCCCTGGAGACGCTGCCGCGTGCGGCGAACGGGCTGATGGCGCTGGACGAGCGCTATCCCGAAGCGCTGCTGGTGCGTTCGCCCGACCTACGCGAGCTGCTGGTCGGGCACACCCTCGGCCCGGTGCTCGCCCTGCCGGTCAAGGAGCGCGAGATCCTGCTGCGCACCCTCTCGACCTGGCTGGCGGAGAACCGCTCGGCCGCGCACGCGGCGACCCGCTTGCACTGCCATCGCAATACGGTGATCAATCGCTTGCAGCGCGTCACCGAGTTGCTCGGGCGGCCGCTCGAGGGGCAGCGCTCGTATCTGGAACTCTCCCTCGCCCTCACGGCGCTCGACCTCGACCGGGCCTGATCCCGAGGGCCACCGCAGGGCCGCCTACTGGCGAGTCAATATTGGGCGCTGCGCCCAATTTCAAGGCCCGATTACTGGGCTTCCGCGTGCTTGATTGTGCAGCCCGTCAGGCCAAGACTCGACGGAATGACCCGCACCACAATCCGGGTGCGTGGCACGTTGAGTGAGGAGCACCACGAGTGCCTGACTTCGAGCTGCTGGTGATAGGTGGCGGCCCGGGCGGTTATGTGGCCGCCATCCGCGCGGCCCAACGGGGCCTGTCGGTGGGCTTGGTGGAGAAGGAGCGACCCGGCGGGGTCTGCCTGAACTGGGGTTGTATCCCCACCAAGGCGATGCTGCGCTCCGCCGAGGTTTTCCACACCGTCACCGCCGCCGCGGATTTCGGCGTGCACGCCGATAATGTCCGCTTCGATTTCGCCGCCGTCCGCCAGCGCAAGGACGGCATCGTCAAGGGTCTGACCGACGGCGTCGCCGGCCTGCTCAAGGCCAATGGCGTCACCGTCATCGAGGGCCACGCCCGGTTCACCGGTCCCACCACCGTGCAGGTGTACGAGGCCGGCCCGTCGCCGGTCTTCGCCGGCGGTCCCCGTTATGCCGCCGCGCCGACCGAGAACCGGGTCCGGGAGATCAGCGCCCGCGATGTCATCGTCGCGACCGGCTCCACCCCGGCCCGGCTGCCCATCCCGGGCGCCGACCTGCCCGGCGTGATCAATTCCGACGGCGCGTTCGGCCTGACCGAGGTGCCGCGCCGCCTGGTCGTCGTCGGCGGCAGCGCGGTGGGCGCGGAGTGGGCGAGCCTGTTCGCCACCTTCGGCACCGAGGTCACCGTCGTCGAGTTGCAGGATCGCCTGGTTCCCTTGGAGGACAAGGAGATCGGCGTCGCACTGGGCCGCTCGTTCGGCAAGCGCGGCATCACCGTGCTCACCGGCTCGACCGTTGAGGCGATCGCGGAGAGCACCTCCGGCCTGAGCGTCACCGTCGGCGGCAAGCAGGCGCGGCAGCTGGACGCCGATGTCGTGCTGATCGGCGTCGGCCGCCGCCCCAATACCGCGGACCTCGGCCTGGACATCGCCGGAATCGACACCGACGCACGGGGATTCATTCCCGTGGACGAGCAGCTGCGCACCTCGGTCGAACACGTCTACGCCATCGGCGACGTCACCGGCAAGGCACTGCTCGCGCATGTCGCCTCGCATCAGGGCCTGACCGCCGCCGACGTGATCGCGGGCCACCCCGCCCACATCGACTACAACGTCATCCCGGCCGCCACCTTCACCCACCCGGAGATCGCCAGCGTCGGGCTCACCGAGGACGCCGCGCGCGCCGCCGGGCACGAGGTGATCACCGCCAAGTTCCCGTTCGCCGCCCTGGGCCGCTCCCAGACCTTCGGCGACACCGAGGGATTCATGAAGATCGTGGCGGGCGCCAGGCACCGGGAGGTGCTCGGCGTGCACATCATCGGCCCTTCGGCCAGTGATCTGATCACCGAAGGCGCACTGGCCATGGCGCTCGAGGCGACGCTGGACGAGCTCGCCGACACCATTCATGCCCACCCCACCCTCGGCGAGATCGGCATGGAGGCCGCCCTGGTGGGTCTCGGCCTGCCGGTACACATCGCGCCGCGGAAGCGTTGAGGAGTCCCACGATGACCACCACCACCGCACCGCGTAAGACCGCCAAGTCGAAGGCCCGCCCCGCCGACGCCTTCGCCGCCCGGCTCGCCGTGGAGGACGCCGGCACCCTGCGCGGCTACTTCCGCGACATGCTGTTCGTGCGGCGCTTCGAGGAGCGCACCGCACAGGCCTATCAGCAGGCCAAGATCGGCGGCTACTGCCATCTCAACCTGGGTGAAGAGGCCACCGTGATCGGCCTGGGCGCGGCCATGCGCCCCACCGACTACCTGTTCACCAACTACCGCGAGCACGGCTACGCCCTGGCCAAGGGCATCGAGCCCGGCCGGGTGATGGCCGAGCTGTACGGCCGCTCCACCGGCACCTCCAAGGGCTGGGGCGGTTCGATGCACATGTACGACACCGCCACCCGGCTGCTGGGCGGCTATGCCATTGTGGGCGGCCAGGTTCCGCTGGCCATCGGCGCGGCGCTGGCCATCGACTACCGCGGCGGCGACGATGTGGTGGTGTGCCAGATGGGTGAGGGCACCACCAATATCGGCGCGTTCCACGAGTCGCTCAACATCGCGGCGCTGTGGCGTCTGCCGGTGGTGTTCCTGGTGATCAACAATGGCACCGGCATGGGCACCACGGTCGAGATGTCCTCGGCCGAACCGGATCTGTGGAAGCGGGCCGCGGCGTACCGCATGCGCGGCGAGCGCGTGGACGGCACCGATGTGCTGGCCGTGCGCGATGCCGCGAGCGAGCTCATCGAAGCCGCTCGCCGCGAAGGCAAACCGGCGCTGCTGGAGGCGGTCAGCCATCGGCTCAAGGGGCATTCGGTGGTGGATCCCGCCAAATACCGCACTGCCGAGGCCGTTTCGTCGGCGCGCGAGCACGACCCGATCGACCGCTGGCGCGCGGCGCTGCTCGAGGCCGGGGTGCTGACCGAACAGGCCGTGGCCGAGATCGAGCAGGAGGTCCGCGAAAGCGTCGCGGCGGCGGTGGAATTCGCCGATGCCAGCCCGCATCCGGATCCGTCGAGCCTGTTCGACTACAACTACGCCACCCCGGTGCCCGGCGATTCCCGCCGCCTGCCCGCCGATCCGCTCTTCACCTTCTGAGGATTCCAATGCCAGTCATGACCTACCGTGAAGCGCTGCGGGAGACCCTCCGCGAGGAGATGCGGCGCGATGACGACGTCTTCCTGATCGGGGAGGAGATCGGCGTCTTCGAAGGCTCCTACAAGATCACCGCCGGCCTGCTGGCCGAGTTCGGCGAGAAGCGGGTGCGCGACACCCCGATCGCCGAAGAGGGTTTCGTCGGCGCCGCGATCGGCGCCGCCATGCTCGGGCTGCGCCCGGTCGTGGAGCTCATGACGATCAACTTCTCGCTGCTGGCGCTGGACCAGATCGTCAATCACGCCGCCAAGATCTACGGCATGTTCGGCGGCCAGACCAGCGTGCCCATGGTCATCCGCACCCCGGGTGGCGGCGGCCAGCAGCTGGGCGCCACGCATTCGCAGAACATCGAGCTGTACTACGCGTTCGTGCCCGGCCTGAAGGTGGTCGCGCCGTCCACACCCGCCGATGCCCGCGCGCTGCTCAAGGCCGCCATCGACGATGACGATCCGGTGCTGTTCCTGGAGAACCTGTCGCTGTACAACACCAAGGGCGAGGTGCCCGAGGATCTGCCGCCCGCCCAGATCGGCAAGGCGGCGGTCACCCGCGAGGGCACCGACATCACCCTCATCGGCTATTCGCGCATGGCCACCGTGGCCACTCAGGTCGCCGAACGACTTGCCGCGGAAGGCATTTCGGCGGAGGTCGTGGACCTGCGCAGCCTGCGGCCGCTGGATCGCGACACCATCGTGGCCTCGGTGCGCAAGACCGGCTGCGCGGTCATCGGCGAGGACGACTGGCTGACCTACGGCATCGGCGCGGAGGTGGCGGCGTCCATCTCCGACGGTGCGTTCGACTATCTGGACGCCCCCGTACGCCGCGTCGCCATGGCCGAAGTGCCGCTGCCCTATGCCAAACCGCTGGAGCGGATCGCACTGCCCTCGGCCGATTCGCTCTACACCGCGGCGCTGGAGACCCTGGCCGCCGTCGGCCGCCGCCGCTGAGGAGAAAGACTTCGATGCCTGAAATCACCATGCCCCGCCTCTCCGACACCATGGAGGACGGCGTCATCGCGGCCTGGCTCAAGAAAGTGGGCGACCAGGTCGCCGCCGGTGAAGTGATCGCCGAGATCGAAACCGACAAGGCCCTCATGGAATTGGAGGCCTACGAGGACGGCGTGCTGGAGCAGATCCTCGCCGAGGCCGGTACGCGCGTGCCGATCGGCGAGCCGATCGGCATCGTGGGCGACGGCAGCGGGGCCGCCGCGCCCGGCGCGAAGCCCGCCCCGGCAGCCGCTGCCAGCGGTACCGCTCCTGCCGCCCAACCCGTGTCCGCCACACAATCGGGGTCTGCGGCGCAGCCCGCGGCGGTGGCGCAGCCTGTGCCTGCCGTGCAGCCCGCGCCCGCCGCGCAGCCTGTGGCCGCCGAAAGTGCGGCCGTGCCGCCGTCGGGCGATGGAAGCACCCCTACCGCAGCCGATTCCGCCGTCGGCGGCGAGCGCAAGAAGTCGTCGCCGCTGGCGCGCAAGATCGCTGGTGAGCTCGGCGTCGAGTTGTCGGCCGTGACCGGCACCGGCCCCGGCGGCCGGATCACCCGCCAGGATGTCGAATCGGCCGCCGCCGCACTCGCTTCCGCACCCGCCGCGAGTGCGCCGGTGGCACCCGCCGCGGCTCCGTCGGTCGCCCCCGTCCTTGCGGCGGGCGACTACGACGAGGTCGCGCTGACCACCATCCAGCAGGTGTCGGCCAAGCGGCTCACCGAGAGCAAGCAGCAGGCCCCGCACATCTACCTGACCAGCGCCATCGACGTCACCGACCTGCTCGAGTTCCGTACGCAGCTCAACCGGACTCTCGAGGACGCCGGCAAGGGCAAGGTCAGCGTGAACGACCTGCTGGTCAAGGCCGTCGCCACCACCCTGCGCACCGATCCCTCGGTGAACGTGAGCTTCGCCGGTGACAAGCTGCTGCGGCACAAGGCCGTCAACCTCGGCATCGCGGTCGCCACCCCGGCCGGCCTGCTGGTCCCGGTGATCCACGATGCCGACCGCAAGAGCGTCTCGGAGATCTCCGCCGAGAGCCGCGACAAGGCCACCCGCGCCCGGGATCGCAAACTGCGCGGCGAGGACATGTCCGGCGGCACCTTCACCATCTCCAACCTGGGCATGTTCGGGATCGAACAGTTCACCGCGGTCATCAACCCGCCGGAGTCGGCGATTCTCGCGGTCGGTGCGGCCCAGGACGAGCTGCGGCCGGCGGATGGCGAGGTGATCGTCCGCAAGATCCTGCGGGTCACCCTGTCCGCCGATCACCGCGCCATCGACGGTGCGGTGGCCGCGAAGTTCCTGCAGCAGTTGCGGGATCTGATCGAGCACCCGCTCCGCATCGTCGCCTGACCGGCGGCATCCGAACGCGCACCGCCCCGGCCTCAGCTTGTTCACCGCGGTCTGACTCCCGGACCAGTTGGCCTGGGGCGGTGCCATTGATCATCGATCTCCTCGACGGCGAACTCGCCGCCGACCGGGAACTGGTGGCGGACCCTTCTTGGCGAATGCCGCCACCAGTTCCCGGTGATCGCATTGCGAGGTCAGGGGTGGCCGGTGCGGCGCGCGCGAAGGAAGTCGTCGACGAGGTGCGCGCAGTCGTCGCGGGTGAAGTGGCGCAGGCCGGTGAGCTTGGCGAAGACGATGGGCCCCAGCAGCTGGGACAGGGCGAGAGTGGTGTCGTAGTCGCCGAGCAGGTCGCGGGCTTCGGGCAGCTCGAGTAGCTCGTCGTAGGGCTTGCGGTACTGCTCGATGATGCGGTCGCGCAGATTGGTGAATGTCTGCGGGGGTTGACCTTTCGATTCCGGGGCGCCCATGGCCAGCCAGGCGACGGTGGTCAGGTAGGCCGGGGCCTCGTCGATCAGGACGGTCTGGCGGGCGATGAGCTCGATGAGCCGATCGCGCAGCGGGCCGCTGTCCGGCGGCGGGGAGACCGGCGGTACGAGGCGTTCGAAGGTGGCCGCCAGCAGGTCGGCCGAGGAATCGAAGTGGCGGTAGAGGGTCGTGCGGGCGACCTTCGACAGCTTGGTGACGGCGTCGATCGTGACCGCGTGCACGCCACCGGATTTCAGCAGGGTGGTGGCCGCGTCCAGCAGGCGCGCCCGGGAGCGGGCCCGGCGGGGGTCGATGGCGTCCGGGTCGGTGTCGTCGTCGCGCGAGGGGGACAACGGAATTCACTCCTTCCCTGGTTTCGCTACTGGGAGTAGCGTAGCGATACTGTTAGTACTGTTTGTCGGGGAGGTCCCGATGGTGTCCACCGGGCAGAGCGCCGCGCCACGACTCTCGCGGGCGCACCGCTGGATGCTGGCGGTATCCGGCTTGTCGGTGGCGCTGGTGGTCGCGGCCATGGCCGCACTGTATTCCGCACTACCCGGCATCGCCGCCGAAACCGGTGTCACCCAGCAGCAATTGACCTGGGTCGTCGACGGCTACACCCTCGCGCTGGCCTGTCTGGTCCTGCCGGCGGGCGCGCTGGGCGATCGATGGGGACGGCGGGTGGTGCTCATAGCCGGGATGGCGGTGTTCACCCTCGGCTCGGCCGCGCCACTGCTGTTCGACGGCCCGATCGGCCTGATCGCCGCGCGAGCGGTCGCTGGTGTGGGCGCCGCGTTCGTCATGCCGTCGACCCTGTCGCTGCTCACCGCCGGCTTTCCCGAAGAACGCCGGGGCCAGGCGGTGGGCGTGTGGGCGGGTGTGGCGGGATCCGGTGGCGCGCTGGGGATCATCGGCTCCGGGCTGCTGTTGCAGTGGCTGCCTTGGCAATCGATCTTCATCGGTATGACCGTCGTCGGCGCGCTGCTGCTGGCGGCGAGCTGCACCGTCTCCGAGTCGGTTGCGGCCGAACGACCTCCGCTGGATCTGTGGGGTTCCTCGACGGTGGCCATGGCCGTCGGCCTGGTGGTCGTCGCCGCGATCGAGGCGCCCGCGCGGGGCTGGCTGGATCCGCTGGTGCTCGGCACGCTCTGCGGCGGTGTCGCCGCGGCCGCGGTCTTCGTTTTGATCGAAGTGCGCAAGACCCACCCGCTGCTGGATGTCCGCCTGTTCCGCGACCGCGGATTCGGCAGCGGCACAGTGTCATTGACCATGCAGTTCCTGGTGTCCTTCGGATTGTTCATGCTGCTGGTCCAGTTCCTGCAACTGATCCTCGGCTATTCACCGCTGCTCGCCTCGCTGGCCATGGGCCCGATGATCGTTCCCCTGGTGGCGGTTTCACTGTTCACCCATCGCCTGGTCGATCGTTTCGGCCTGCGCGCGGTGACCTTCACCGGCCTGACCCTGGTCGGCGGCGGCCTGCTGGCCATTGCCCGATTGGATCTCTCCAGCGGCTATCTCGACGTACTCGGTTCTCTGTTGATCATGAGCACGGGGATGGGCCTGTGCAGCGCCCCCGCCACGGCCGCGATTGTCGCCGGGACCCCCGTGGCCAAACACGGTGTCGCCGCCGCCGTGAACGACGCCGCCCGCGAAATCGGCGCGGCCCTGGGCATAGCCATTGCCGGCAGCGTGCTGGCCGCCGGGTACTCCCATCACATCGCGCCCGCCCTGCCCCGGCTGCCCGAGGCCGCGCGCGGCCCGGTGGGCGATTCGCTCGCCGCCGCCCTTCAGGTGGCCGACCGCGCCGGACCACCGGCTCAGCCGCTGATCGACTTCGCCAAAACCGCTTTCCTGCAGGGCTTTCAGCAAGCGGGCACAGTCCTGGGCATGCTGATGCTGGCAGCTGCGGTGGCGATCGCGGTGTGGGCCCCGGGCCGCCCGCGCCGCCGAGCTACGGCGCGTCGCCCCCGTTGATGTACCGGGCGGCGAATCTGCGCAGGATCCGCATGGGCTCGGTGATCGTCTCGCGATGCCCGAGTTCGGTGAGATAGTCCGCCTCGCCGGGATCGAAATAGCCCGCGTGGCGGTAGATCTCGATGCGCAGCGCGAGCCCCGCGCCGTCGAGCTCCGGATGGAACTGGGTGGCGTACACATTGGCGCCGACCCGGACCATCTGAACCGGGCAACCCGCCGATCCGGCCAGCAGGACGGCCCCGGGCGGCACCTGCTGACAGGATTCCTTGTGCCCCACGAAGGCCCGGAAAGCCGGTTCGATCCCGTGCACCAGCGGATCCGCCCGCCCCTGCTCGGTCAGCTCGATGGTCGTCGCCCCCGCGGTCTCGCTGTACCGCCCGGTGCCCACCTGCCCGCCCAGCACATCCGCGAGTATCCCCAGGCCGTAGCAGGCGCCCAGATAGGGGAAGTCGCGTTCCACCACCTCGGTGACCAGCTTCTTCAGCTTGGGCTCGAACTCCCGCTGATAGTCGTACTTCTTCGCCTCGGGACTGCTCACATTGCTGGGCCCGCCGCCCACGATGACCGCCGAATAGTCGTCGAGGTCGAGATCCGGATACCCCTGATCCATCTGCACCCGCGCCACCTCGCTCACCGCGAGCCCGCCCGCGCGCAGGATGGCCTGGTACTCGTCGTCCGCCGCGGCGGCCTCGGGTCGCAGCTGCAGCAGCAGGCAGGGCTTGGGCATGTTCAGATTGTGGAAGATCGGCGGTCCCGGCAGTCGGGTATTCGCTCATTGGGCGCGTCGGTGGCGCACACCGGCCATCAATGCACGCGGATCCGCACCTCGGGATTCTCGCTCAGCACGGTGTGCACGGGCTGGAAGTTGCTGACGTTCTCCGGGGTGCAGTAGTTGTGGCTGCCCGTGCTCACAATGCCCAGCGCCCTGGTCCCGGTAATGCCGGCGCCGCCGCTGTCGCCGCTGATGGTGCAGATACTGGCGGCGAACATGCCTTCCAGCCGCACCCGGTCCAGCGGCCGTCCGGGCAGGCCGCCCGCGTACAGGGTGCGATCGATCTCGAGAATGGTTCCGCAGGTGAATCCGGTGGTCCGTCCCGCCTTGCAGACCGGCGCCCCGACGACCGGCATGGCGACGCCGTCGACGGGCAGCGGTTGGGGCGCGACCGTGGTGAACACCGCGACCGCCGCCGTGACCGGGGTTTCGGTCGGCAGTTCGCGCAGCTCCGTGGACACCAGGTTGTTCTGGAATCCGGCCCGGTACCGCTCATTGATCCCGATGATCGAGTAATCGCGCGGACCCATGACCGCCTTGACGAAATGGCCCATCGCCTCGCCGCGTTCGTCGCCGAGGGTCTCGAAGATCTGCCGCCGCTCGCCCGTCCGCGCTTCCGGCCGCGCGATATTGTTCGGATCGCAGTGTCCCGCACTGATAGTGAGGGTGTCGCCGGCGGCCGTCGTGGCGTGGAAGCCGAGCGAGCACAAGGCATTCCGGTCGCCGAACTCGACGCCGTACTCGTGCCCGCCGTGGAACTCCCGCCCGGGGGCGTGTCCGGCGATGTCCGCGGCCCGCGCGGGCCCCGACACGGCCGGTCCGATGGGCGCCGCGAGGCCCGCCGAGACCAGCGCCGGTCCGAGCGTCTCGGGCAGCATCGGCCGGCCGGTGGTATAGATCGCGACGGTATTGCGCTCCACATCGATGGCCGAGGCGACCAGGCTGCCCGCGATCTCGGGCTGCTGCGCGGCATACCAGCGCTCCACGTCGAGCCGGCGTGCGCGCAGCGTCTGCGCGCTGTGCATGACCTGTGTCGTGCCGAACCCGGCCGCGAGCGCCGCCCGGCGCGCCGCGCCCTCCTCGGCGCCCGCGGTGAGGGCGACGATCGGCCGCCCCTGGTCGTCGAGTCGCGCGCCCGCCCACACCGCCGCGAAGTCCCGCTGTGCTCTCGTCTCGAACTCGGCGAGCCGATGGGCGATGGCGGCCCGCCGCAAGTACTCACCGGAGTCGATGCGCAGATCGCGCTCGATCGCGGCGATGAGGGCGGCCGGCAGCGTGCCGCGCGGTGGTTGCGCCCCGGCGACCGGCATAGCCGTGCCGGCGGCCACGAGCAGTGCGCACGCGCCGATGATCATGCGGCGAACAGTGGTGGGACAGCCCATCGATCTGCCTCTCGCCCGATCCGATCTTGACGACCGCCTTCACTGTATGCCCGAAATATCGCTTTACCCGGGATTGCTCGTCCCTCTGCGCGCTGCGTCCGGGGATCGGCGCCGCCGCTGTCACGGCAGGTCGATGCCGCCGCCGTGATACCGCGTGGCGGCATTCCAGAGGAAGAAGCTGTCGATGCCCGCATCGCGGGTGGCATCGATCTGGGCCCGGACCTCGGCATCGCCGTAGCTCACGCCGAGGCTGAAATCCTGCAGCCACGGAACGACTTTCGCGCCGGTGCCCGCGGTGCGAGCGTGGAAGTCCTGCAGCGAGCGGAAGATGATGTCGTAGGGCTGGCCGTTGGGATGCGCCACGCCGTACTCGCCGGAGTTCCAGTGCGACGGGTAGAGCATGGGCGCGACGAAGTCCACATTGCGGGCCATGAGCGGAATGTCCTGGGCGATCTCGTCCGGCCGGGTGGCGGCGATGCCGTAGACCGCGGCGCTCAGGTGCGCACCGGCCCGGTGCACCGGATCACGGCTCTGCGCCAGGAAATTCGCGATGGCGACGGCGGGAGATTCGGTGAGGCCGGCGAAGACCATGCTCGACAGGCTGCCGTCCGGGCGGCGGATGTAGTCGTACATGACGCCGTCGAAACCGAGCCGCGCGGCCTCCACCGCCAGGTCGATGTTGTACTGGCGGACTTCGGGATTCGCGAAGTTGGAGAAGGCGATGGGCCCGTAATGGCTGGAATACGGCTGACCCGACGGGTTCTGCAGCACCCAGTCGGGCCGCCCATTGTGCCAGGCCCACGCGGCAATGGTCGGATCGCGGAATGCGACGATGCGGCCGACCACCTGCAAACCCATGTCGTGCAGCTGCCGCAGTGCCGCGGGCGCGTCATAGATGCCTGCGGCGGCGCCGGATTCGCGGGCGAGCGGCACCTGCGAGTCGTAGCCGACGACGCCGTCCTCGTCCTTGATATCGAGCTGCACGGTGTCGATCCGGCCCTCGCGCGCCAGGTCGAGCACGGCTTCCCGCAGCCCCTCGTGCGACCAGGCGTGCGCGGTCACGTGCACGGCGCGCAGGCGCGGCAGCGTGACGGTCGGGGCAATGGTGCGGCTGCTCTGATTGCCCGCCGCATCCGCCGCGACCACCTCCAGGGTGGGCGCCCACGGCGCGGCGATCTCGAAGGCTCCGTCGGGACCGGGCGTCACCGTCACCGTGCCGATCGACACCCGGGCGGCGTCGGTTGCGGTGCCGCGCAACACAACCGGGCCGCGATACGAGGTCACGGCCTCGGGCGCGCTCACCTGCAGTCCCGGTGGGGTGGTATCGGCGGGTGGGGGACTGGACGGTCTGCCCAGTGCGAAACCGGCGACCAGTGAAACCACCAGGACGGTGAGGACAGCACCGAACGCGATGATCGCCAATCGCTGCCGATTGGCCGACCGGAGCCGCATAAGCAACGCGTACACCAACTTCCACCAGGTATGTGTCAGGGCCACTATCCCGCAGTTCCGCTGCGGACTCCCGGTTTTTCGAAGATCAACTGAAAACCGTTGTTGCCGCGTAACGTTCCCTTGATGGTGCGGGGTTCGGTCACCGTCGTGCGGTTGGTCTCGGTAGTGCTGTTGCTCGGCGGGCTCACCGCGTGCGGGGCAGGCAACGAAACGGTTCCGGCGCGGCCGACGGCGGCACCCGGAACGGCAACGGAATCGGCACAGCCGCCGCCCGATCCGGCCGAGATCGCCGCCAATGAACTGGGTCTCGTGCCGGTGCTCATGTACCACCAGCTCTCGCCGCGCCCGGCGGGCGAGTACGACCAGACCCCCGAGGAGTTCCGCGACGAGCTGGAGCGGCTCTACCGCGAGGGTTACCGCCCGGTGACCGCCGGCCAGTACATCTCCGGCCGGATCGACCTGCCCGCCGGCGCCCATCCGGTCGTCCTCACCTTCGACGACTCCACCCGCAGCCAGCTCGCCTTCACCGACACCGGAGCCGTCGACCCGAACTGCGCCGCGGGCATCCTCGCCGAATTCGCCGCCCGCTACCCAGATTTCAACCCCACGGCCACCTTCTACATCAACAACGAACCCTTCGGCGGCGACCCGCGCGCCCTGCCCTGGCTGGTCGCGCAGGGACACGAAATCGGCGCGCACACCGCCAACCACGCCAACCTCGCGGGCTTGGACGCCGACGGCGTGCAGCGAGAACTGGTCGAGAACATCCGCGCCATCACCGCCGCCGCCCCGGGAATCACGGTGCGCACCATGGCATTACCGCTCGGCATTCAGCCCCGCGATCGTGCCCTGGCCACCGCCGGGAGCTGGGACGGCGCCTCCTACGCCTTCGACGCGGTCATGCTGGTCGGCTCGAATCCGGCTCCCGCACCGTACGGTCCGGTGGATCCGGCCGGTGTGCCCCGCATCCGGTCCGGCCACGACACCGTGCCGTTCGATTCGGCCTATTGGCTGGACCGGCTGGCCGCGAATCCCGCCGACCGCTACACCTCCGACGGCGACCCGCTGCGAATCTCCTTCCCCCAGCACCTGACCGGCGACCTCGCTCCCCGCTGGGCGGCGCAGGCCCGGGCCTACTGACCGCCGCATCCGGTCACGCCGCGAGCGGGTCCCGGGTGAGCAGATGCTCGCCCGCATCGTATTCGTAGAGCTCGGCATAGCGGCCCCAGTCGACGGCAATGCGGAGCTGGCGGCGGGCCGCGTCCTCGGTGAAGCCGCGGCGCAGCAGGTCGAGGAAGAAGCCGTCGTGCAGACGATGGTTGGGCGCGCTGGACAGGGCGTGGTCGATGGCCGCGACCAAGGGCGCGTTGGTGCGGGCCAGGCGGGCGAAAATTCCTTTGGCGGTGTCGATGTCGGCCTCGGCGAAATTGCGTCCGTCGAGGGTGAGCTCGAGATCGGCGTCGGTGGTCACGGCCAGGCCGAGCAGGGTGGCGGCATCCACCAGCGGCATCAGATCGTCGAGCTCGAAGCGCAGATCGCCGGCCAGCTTGGGCAGATCGGCGCGGCCGCCGTCGGCGGCCACCAGGTCCAGCATGCCGCCCATGCCGTCCACGCTGGCATCGGGCAGCGGGCGGGTGGCCGGGGTGGGCGCGATCGAACGGTCGCCGTCGAAGGCGGTATCGGTGAGCATGCGGTAGGCCTGATCGACGATATTGAGGAAGTGCCGGCCGCGGGTGTCGCGCGGATGCTCCAGGGGGACGCGGATCTCGCCCTTGATACGGCCGGGATTGGTGTCCAGCACCAGGATTCGATCCGCCAGCTGCACCGCCTCCTCGATATTGTGGGTGACCATCAGCACGGTCCTGGTGGGGAAGTCGCTCTGCGCCCAGAGCCGGATGAGCTCACCGCGCAGGTTCTCCGCCGTCAGCACGTCCAGCGCCGAGAACGGCTCGTCCATGAGCAGCACCTCCGGCTGCACCACCAGGGCGCGGGCGAAGCCCACACGCTGGCGCATACCGCCGGAAAGCTCCTTGGGATAAGCGTTCTCGAAACCGTCCAGGCCGATCATGTCGATGGCGGCCATGGTGCGCTGGGTGCGCTCGGGTTCGGGCACGCCCAGGGCGCGCAGCCCGAGCTCGACATTCTGCTGCACGGTCAGCCACGGCAGCAGCGCGAAGGTCTGGAACACCATGGCGGTGCCGTCGTTCGGTGCGCTGATCTCGCTGTCGCGGTAGCGCGCCACGCCCGCCGAGGGCCGCACCAGGCCCGCGATGATCCGCAGCAGGGTGGACTTGCCGGAGCCGGATTTGCCCAGCAGCGCGACGATTTCGCCGTCGCGCAGCTCGAGGGAGACATTGGAGAGCACCGGCAGCTGCGCGCCGGAGGGGTTGGTGAAGTTCTTGGTGACGCGGTCGACGGTGATGACGGGAGTGGTCATGTCGGTCCTCCTATCGGAGTGCGGGAAGGGAACGGGGGCCTAGAGCAGGGCGAAGCGCTTCTCCGCCGTGAGCTGCAGCCGCCGCCAGATCAGGCGGTTGATGGTCGCGGTCACGATGCTCATGACCACGGTGCCGAGCAGCACCTTCGCGAAGTCGTTGTCGGCGGTGGCATTGGTGATGTACGCGCCCAGCCCGAAGGCCTCGAGATGGGTGCTCCCGGAGTCGACGACCTCGCCGACCAGGGTCGCGTTCCACGCGCCGCCGAAGGCGGTGATGGCGCCGACCACATAGCCGGGCGCGATGGCAGGCAGGATCAGCGACTTCCAGCGCTGCACACCGCGCACGCCCAGATCGTCCATGGCCTCGCGCAGATCGGTGGGGATCTGCCCGGCCGCCGCGATCACATTGAACAGCACGTACCACTGCGCGCCCAGCGCCATGAGCACGGTGCCGCCGATATTCAGCGAGATCCCGGTGTAGGTCAGCGCGGCGATGACGAAGATGTACAGGAACTGCGCCGGGAAGCTGGCCAGCACCTGCACCACCGGCTGCGCGAACCGGCAGATACGCGGGTTCATGCCGATCCACACGCCGACCGGAACCCAGACGAGGGTAGAAACAACCAGCAGCACGATCACCCGGCTGAGACTGGCCAGGCCCATGAGCGCCGTCGGCCCGAATTCCGCCAGCCCGACCGTCCTTTCGAAGTAGGTGGCCAGCGTCCAGATGCCCCAGCCGATCGCGGCGAACAGCACCCCGAAGAAGAGCACGTCACCGGCGAGGCTCGAATCGGCCCGGTCATAAGCGGATTTGGTGCTGCGCCCGAAAACCCGCATGGCACGGTCGATCCCGTCGGCCGCCGGTCGCAGCCGCCGTCCGATCCGCGCGGGCACGGTGGTGCGCCGCAGCAGATCGAGCACCAGACTCCTGGGCGCGGAGGCGCTTTCGGTGTGCTCCACCCGGAACCGCTCCGACCAGGCCGTGAGCGGCCGCCAGAACAGCACGTTGACCAGCACGATGGTGGCGACCATGACCGCCGCGCCCAGCAGCAGATCGCCCACCGCCGCCTCGGCCGTCGCCGCGGCGATGAAGCTGCCCATACCGGGCAGCGCCTCGTCATTGCCGGCCACGCTGATCACCTCGGAGGAGGCCAGCATGAACCAGGCGCCGCCGAAGCTCATCATGCCGTTCCAGATCATCGGGACCATGGCCGTCGGCACCTCGAGCCGCGCCAGCCGCTGCCATCGGGTCAGCCGCATCATGCGGGTCACCTCGTCGAGCTCGCGCGGCATATTACGCAGCGCCTGGTAGTAGGCGAAGGTCATGTTCCACGCCATGGCGGTGAAGATCGCGAACACGCACGCCGCCTCCGCCCCCAGGAAGGAGCCCGGGAACATGGCGACGAAGGCGGTCACCGTGATCGACACCAGCGCCAGCACCGGCACCGACTGCAGCACGTCGAGCATGGGAATCAGCACCTTCTCCGCCCGCCGCGACCGCGCCGCCCACTGGCCGACGATCAGGGTGAACACGATCGAGGCGATCAGGCCCAGGAACATGCGCAGCGTGGTGCGCGCCGCGTAGTAGGGCAATTCGCGCGGATCGGTGGAGACGGTGTCGGAGCCGGCGCCCGGAGTCCAGGGCACCGACATATCGCGGAACAGGCGCAGCACCAGGATGGTCAGCGCGACGCCGGCCGCGATCAGCAGATAGTCCGCCGGGCGCAGCCGCCCGCGCGCCCGGATGCGGTCCGGGGCGGTCCCGGGGTGGTTCGGAATTGCCAGTTCGGCAGTCATGGTGAGTTCTCCCCTCGGTGGGAGGCGTTGCCGCCCTTGGTCAGTCGTTCGCCGCGACGGCGGGCGGCGCGGTCATGACGTTGTAGAAGTGCACGGCCGAGGCGATCAGCGCGGGCACGCCGATCAGCAGGTTGAACACGACCACGCCCATACCGGCCCCGGTCGCCGCGCCGGTGAGACAGCCGACGACGGCGCCGGGCAGCGCCAGGGTGAAGGCGCTCGGGAAGCCGGCGGCGGTGAGGCCGAGCAGGCCGAGCACCACACAGCCGAGGGGTGCGCCGACGATCGCCCCGAGCAGGGTGCCCACCGCCAGCGCCACGGTGAGCTCGTTGTTCACATTGCCCATGGCGGTGTTGAACCGGTCCTCCGGACTGTCCGCGGCAATGGCCTGCGCCGCGGCCATCTCGTGCCGCTCCGCGTCGGTGACGGCCCGGCCCCGGTCCAGGCGCGGAGTCAAGGTGGCGGTGGTGCCGTCGATATGGGCGTCGATGGGATACGCGGTGTCCCCTCGCGCGATGGTCAATGGGATGACGCCGACCACGACGTCGTCCGGGCCGACGATCTGCAATTGGTCGCCGGTGCTGCGCAGGCTGCCGATATCGGTGCGCAGCACGACCTTTCGGTCGACGATGCGGGCCTCGCCGCTGACTCGGCCGTTCTCGACGGCGGTGGCGGGCTGCGGCGACCGCGGAGGTTGGGCCAGGCTGGCGGCCTGGGTGCCGAGTACGGCCGCGATGGTCACCGCGGTGGTCACGATAATGGTGCGAATTCTCATGGGGTTCGTCCCTCTGCATACTGCTGCCCATGGCTGTTTTCCGGGCAGGGCTGTGTTCGGGCAGACTCGATTACCGTCGGCGCACGGTCGTGCGGACGGCAGCGGTGATCGGCGAAATCCGGTATTCAGCGTGAATTTCGCAGGCGCGAATTCCGGCAGCGCGCGGCGCTGTCGAAATGTCGGTGAATTATGGTGTGGTGTTTATCGGCCCGCGCCGGAGGGGTGGGGCCGGTCCGGCGATTCCGGACTATCAGCGGGCGTCATACGGCTGCCCCGACCTCCTCACTACGGATACGCGATACGTCGGCGCACAAGGGGGAGAAGGCCCGGTGGAACCGTATTCGGGCGGACACCCCTCTCGTCAGAGCTTCGGCACTGCACGACGTGTTCCGCAATGGGAAAGCCACTTTGGATAACCCCTTAATCCGGAGCTATCTGTCCTAACCTTGGGCGTCTCTCGACGTCGTCAGATCAGTGGCCTGTGTTCGTACAGGAGCCTCGCCTATCGAGGTGCACAACTCAACGTAGAGACGGCTCGGGAGAAAGTCAATTCGTATTCGGCGACGTGACGACTTTCACCGCGGATCCGGCAGCCACGGCAGCGTATTCGCGCTCAGCAGCGCGGCGATATCGGCGGCGCCGGTTTCGATGTCGTGCCGATAGCACCCCGCGGCCGCCGGCGGCTGGGTGGTGGCGTGCGGGCAGACCACCTTGTCGGCGTAGGCGGTGAGCGCGTGTAAATCCTGGTAACTGCCCGCCGGGACGGCCACCACAATGCGAATCGCCCCCTGTACCCGCGCCATTCGGCACGCGTCGCGCAGCGCGGTGGTGTCGGTGAGGCAGTCGTCGACCAGGACGACGGTGCGATCGGCCAGCGCCACCCGCGGCTGATTGCCGCGGTAGGCGGAGGCCTCGCGGCGCAGGCGCAGCGCCTGCGCCGCTTCGGCATACGTGCGTTCCGGCGCGCCGAGGCCGCCGCCCGCCAGCACCGCCGTATCGACGATGCGGGCGGAGTCCTCGCCGAGAATTCCGTAGACCAGATCGGGCCGGCGGGCCACGGCGAGGGCGCGGATCAGCATGACATCGAGCACTACGTGCAGTTCGGCGGCAATGGCGGAGGCGACCCGCACCCCACCGCCGGGGAGTGCGAGCAGCACCACGTCAGGGCCGCGAAAGGCCGTGAGCAGCCCGGCCAACTGCCGGCCCGCCTCGGTGCGATCGGTGAACGGCGGCACCCGCATCCCCGCCCCCCGGTCGTCAACTCGGGCCCGGGCGTGCGGTGCGACGGTCGCTCCGACGGGTAACCGTAGACATCGCACGCCCTCTCCGGTGAGCTGCCACGGGACGAGCCGAAGAGCGCGCTCAGCTGGGCAGGACCCCAGTGTAGCGCCGTCCGACCTGGTGTTTCGGCGCTTCGCGCAGGTCCGAAATCCATTGTGCGCGTGGTGTTCGCCCGGGCGTGTCCGGTTACGCCCGCATGAATGTGGCCGCGATATTCCAGAACCTCCTCCGGTCGACCGAGTGGAAATCCCACGTCTCGGCGATATTGCGGGTCGCGGTGACGATCCCGCTCACGTCGAAGTCTTCGCGCGTGGCGGTGCCCTTCTCTTCCAGGGCGGCGATGACGTAAGCGGTCGCGGTTTCCACGGTGTGGGACACCAAGGCTCCAATCGGTCGTCCGGATAGGGATATGGATCAGTGCTTCTCGGTCAGAACATCCTCATAGCGGTACTCGGTTGGAATAAGGTTGCCGTCCGCGTGCGCCTGGGCCTCACGCTGGCGCAGATCGACGCGGCGGATCTTCCCGGAGATGGTTTTCGGCAGCTCCGCGAATTCGACGCGTCGCACCCGCAGATAGGGGGCCAGGTGATCGCGCGCGTATTCGAGGATGCTGCGGGCAGTTTCGGCGGTGGGCTCCCAGCCGGCGGCCAGGGCGACATACGCCTTGGGCACGGCCAAGCGGGTGTCGTCCGGCTGCGGGACCACGGCGGCTTCCACCACGGCCGGATGTTCGATGAGGACGGATTCCAATTCGAACGGTGACACCTTGTAATCCGAGGATTTGAAGACGTCGTCGGTGCGGCCGATATAGGTGATGTAGCCGTCGTCGTCGCGGGAAGCCACGTCGCCGGTGTGGTAGTAGCCATCGGCCAGGACGGCGGCATTGCGTTCCGGGTCGCCGAGATAGCCGGTCATCAGGTTCACTGGTGTGGCGGAAAGGTCGAGACAGATCTCCCCTTCGTCGCTGATCTTACCCGTAATGGGGTCCACGAGCACTACCGGAACGCCGGGCGCCGGTCGGCCCATCGAACCGGGCTTGATCGGTTGCCCCGGTGTATTCCCAACTTGCAGTGTGGTTTCCGTCTGACCGAACCCATCACGGATGGTGAGACCCCAGGCTTTCTCCACCTGCGTGATGACATCGGGATTGAGTGGCTCACCGGCGCCCAGGATTTCGCGCAGCCCGGCGGGCCGCTCCCCGAGATCGGCCTGAATCAGCATGCGCCACACGGTCGGCGGGGCGCAGAAGGTGTTCACCTGGGCGCGGCGCAGCTGTTCCAGCAGGGCGGCGGCATCGAATCGGGCGTAGTTGTAGACGAAGATGGTGGCCTCGGCCAGCCAGGGTGCGAAGAAGCACGACCAGGCGTGCTTGGCCCAGCCCGGCGCGCTGATGGCCAGGTGCACATCGCCTGGGCGAACCCCGATCCAGTACATGGTCGACAGGTGCCCGACCGGATAGCTGATCTGGGAATGCTGCACCATCTTGGGCTTGCTCGTGGTGCCGGAGGTGAAATACACCAGCAGCGGGTCCTCGACGGTGGTGATCGCCGAGTACGGCCCCGCCGACATGGTCATGGCGGCCTCGGCGTAGGAATGCCAGCCGGATACCCGCTCGCCCACCACGATTCGGGTGTAGTCGCCCGGCACACGGTCGAATTTGGCGGTGTCGGCGGTATTGGCGATCACGAAACCCGCACCGCCGCGCACGATCCGGTCGGTGAGATCGTCGGGGCCGAGCGCCGCGGTGGTCGGCATGATGACCGCGCCGAGTTTGGCCACCGCCAGCATGGCCTCCCACAACTCGACCTGATTGCCGAGCATGAGCATCACCCGGTCGCCTTTGGCCACGCCCAGCCCGGCCAGCCAGGTGGCGACCTGATCGGAGCGCTGCGCCATGGAGTCGAAGCTGATGCGCACTTCGCTGCCGTCCTCCTCGACGATCCACAGCGCCGGGCGGTCGTTGCCGCGCGCGATGGCGTCGAACCAGTCGGTGGCCCAGTTGAATACGCCGGTCAACCGCGGCCATTCGAACGTGCGTAGCGCCGCGTCGTAGTCGGCGCCGACGGCTAGTAGGCCGTCGCGAGCCGCCCGGTAGGCGGCGGTGTTGTCGGGTGCGGTCACGCGTCCTCCTCGGATAGGCCGAGCAGGCGCGCGCTGACCTCGCGCATCTCGACCTTGCGGATCTTGCCGGTCACCGTCATCGGGAACTCGTCGACGACGTGGACGTAGCGGGGAATCTTGAAGTGCGCCAGCTTGCCGAGGCAGAACTCGCGCAGGGTCTCGGCGGTCAGTGCGTCCGCGCCCTCGCGCATGCGGATCCAGGCCATGAGCTCCTCGCCGTACTTGGCGTCGGGCACGCCGATGACCTGGGCGTCCAGGATATCGGGGTGGGTGTAGAGGAATTCCTCGATCTCGCGCGGGTAGATGTTCTCGCCGCCGCGGATGACCATGTCCTTGATGCGGCCGGTAATCGCGACATACCCGTCCCCATCCATGGTGGCCAGGTCGCCGGTGTGCATCCAGCGGGCGGAATCGATTGCCTCCGCGGTCTTCTCGGGATCGTTCCAATAGCCGAGCATGACCGAGTAGCCGCGTGTGCACAGTTCGCCGGGTTCGCCGCGCGGCACGGTCAGGCCGGTCACCGGGTCGACGATCTTGATCTCGATGTGCGGCCCGGCCCGGCCCACGGTGGCGGTGCGCTGCACCAGGGTGTCGTCGGCGCGGGTCTGCGTGGACACCGGCGCGGTTTCGGTCATGCCGTAGCAGATGCTCACCTCGCGCATGCCCATGCGCTCGATGACCTGCTTCATCACCTCCACCGGGCACGGCGATCCGGCCATGATCCCGGTGCGCAGTGCGGACAGATCGAAGGTATCGAACTCCGGGTCGGCCAGTTCGGCGATGAACATGGTCGGCACCCCGTACAGCGAGGTGCAACGTTCCGCGGCAACGGCTTCCAGGGTCGCCCGCGGGTCGAAGGACGGCGCCGGGATCACCATGGCGGCGCCGTGACTGGTGGCGGCCAGATTGCCCATCACCATGCCGAAGCAGTGATAGAACGGCACCGGAATGCAGATGCGATCCTGCTCGGTATATCCGCACAGCTCGCCCACGAAGTAGCCGTTGTTGAGAATGTTGTGGTGCGACAGCGTCGCGCCCTTGGGGAAACCCGTGGTGCCCGAGGTGTACTGGATATTGATCGGATCGTCGGGCGACAGGCTCGCCTGGGCCTGGGCCAGCGCTGCCGGATCGGCCACCCGGCCGGTTTCGAACAGCTGCCGCCACTCGGTGCTGTCGAGCAGCACCACCTGCTCGAGTTCCGGGCATTCCGGGCGCACCGCCCCGATCATGGCCGCGTAGTCGGAGCCCTTGAACTCCGGCGCGGCGATGAGCGCGCGAATTCCGGCCTGCTGCAGTACGTACCGCAGTTCGTGCGCGCGATAGGCCGGATTGATGTTCACCAGGATGGCGCCGATCTTCGCGGTCGCGTACTGCGTCAGAGTCCATTGCGGACAGTTCGGCGCCCATACCCCCACCCGATCACCTTTACCCAGCCCGGCCGCCAGCAAACCTCGGGCCAGCGCGTCCACCTCCGCCACGAACTCGCGATAGGTCCAGCGCACCCCGGAGGTGTAGTCGATCAAGGCCTCGCGGTCCGGGTGCGCGGCCGCGGTGCGATCCAGATTGGCGCCGATGGTGTCCCCGAGCAGCGGTGCGCCCCAGACCCCGTAGGTATAGCTCGCCGACCCGAGCCGGCCCGTGCTTGTGCTCACTTCGATAGGATCCACGTCACACTCGCCCGTAGCCACCCCCGGAAAGGGGTACTCGATGATCCCGCCCTCCGACGGCCTGTTGCGACCGCGCGATGCCGACGCGCTGCGGGCGGAGCTACGGCACATCGCCGCCATCGCCCGCGTGCCCGTGGTCTTCGGCGGGCAGGTTCACCAGGGCACATTGGTGCTCAGCGAGTTCGTCGGCACCCGCACCAACGGGATGCGCGGCCTGGCGGTCGCGCCGCGTTCCGGGCTCGGCGGCATGGTGGTGGCCGACCGCAGGCCCACCTCCGTGGCCGACTATCGCTCGGCGTCGACGATTACACATCACTATGACGGACCCGTGCTGGGGGAGGGCCTGCGCGCGGTGGTGGCCGTGCCGGTGGTGGTCGGCGGCGAGGCGCGGGCGGTGCTCTATGCCGCCAATCGCGAGTGCGGACCCATCGGGGATCGCATCGCCGAGGAGATGGTGCAGGCCGGTCGGCGGCTGAGCATCGAGCTGGCTATCCGTGACGAGGTGGACCGGCGGCTGCGCCTGCACCAGGCCCGCGATACCGCCGTGGCCGCGGATGCGATTGTGGCCGAACAGCTCCGGGATCTGCACGCCGAACTGCGCGGCATCACCCAGGGCATCTCCGATGCCACCGCCCGCGCCAAACTGCGTGAGGTGTCGGACAAATTGGCGCGCGTGGTGTCCGGGGTGATCGACGCCGACGAGCCGGTGAAACTGGCCCCGCGCGAGCTCGACGTGCTCGCCCAGATCGCCCTCGGCTGCACCAATGTGGAGGCGGCGCTGCGGCTTTCGCTGCGGGCGGAGACGGTGAAGAGCTATCTGCGCAGCGCCATGACCAAACTGGGTGCGCACACCCGCCACGAGGCCGTGGTCCGTGCGCGCCGGTTGGGGTTGCTGCCCTGACCTGGCCGAGATGTGCGCTGACCGGTTCGAGATGAAGGATTCGCGCCGACCTGATAGGAACATCGGGGCCCGGTGTCGTGCCGGGTCCGGTTGTCCGAAGCGGGAAAGGCGGTCCTGGACCGATGCGTACTCTCCGTGTCACGGCGGTGGCGCTGGCGGCGATTCTGGGTGCGGGCGGCACGGCGCAGGCCGAGGAGAGCGTGGCGGGCGAGGCGCCGAAGGTCCGGCATCTGGATCAGATCACCTTCGCCGACGATCTCACCTTCGGCGGGCATCGGGTGGGCGGGCTGTCGGGCATCGACTATTGGGCCGGCGGGGACGCCTATCTCGCCATCAGCGACAACCGCGGTGAGGAAGGCCCGGCGCGGGCGTACACGCTGAATATTCCGGTGCGTGAGGACGGGAAGCTCGGGGTGCCCGAATTCCGTGGTCTCATCGAGCTTCTCGACCGGGACGGCGCACCGTACGCGGCGCGGACGCTGGATCCGGAGTCGATCCGGTGGACGCCGGATCACCAGGGGTTCGTCTACACCAGCGAAGGCGAGGCCGAGAGCGGGCAGCCCGGGTTCATTCGCGAGGCGACGCTGGACGGCTCCTTCGTCCGGGAAGTTCCGGTCCCGGATGCTTTCACCCCTGCCGCCGACGCTGCCCGACAACAGGTTTCGGGTATCCGCGACAACCTCGGGTTCGAGAGCATGGACCTGGCCGGTGACGGCTCGACCGTGGTCGCGGTGAGCGAGAACGCCCTCGTCCAGGACGGTCCGGCGGCGTCCATGGAGGCCGAGAGCCGCGCGCGCCTGGTCCAGCTCCAGCGGGGCAGCGGGCAGGAGCTCGCCGAGTACCTCTACCCGGTGAGCCGGGTCGGCCTCGGTGAGATTCCCTCCACCACGGGCGTTTCCGAGATTCTCGCCCTCGGCGGCGACCGCTATCTCACCCTCGAGCGCAGCGTGGTCCCGGTGCTGGGATTCACCGCGCGGCTCTTCGAATCCTCGACCGCCGGAGCCACCGCGGTCACCGGGCAGGACTCGGCTCCGGCCGATGCCGTCCCCATGACCAAGCGCCTGCTCTTCGACTTCCGCGCCGCGGGCATAGACCCGCAGTGTGTGGAGGGCATGACCTGGGGGCCGACCCTGGCGGACGGTTCGCGCTCACTGATCGTCGTGGCGGACAACAACTTCGGCCGCGCCGGTCGCACCACCTTCCACCTGCTGGCGGTCGGCGGCCTCTGATCCGCGGCGCGCCGCCGGTCAGCTCGTGCAGAAGGCCGCCGTGGTCGTGGCGTAGAGCGGGCGTACTCCAACGCTGTCATTTCGACGGCGAAGCCCTCGGGCTCGCCGCACGCCTATGGTTCCAGGGCCCAACCTCTGTGCCTCACAGGGTGGTTCAAGGGCGCAGCCCTGAGCCCACACATCCCGCGGGGGTTTCAGGGGCGCGGCCCCTGAAACCCACCTTCGCTACCTTGGTGGAGGGTTAGTCGGCGTGCAGGTAGCGGATGGATTCCCCGCCCTTGGTGTGGTGCAGCCGCCCGAAGCGGCTGTCGAGTAGATGCGCCATGCTCTCCGCGGCCCCGAGATAGGCCTCCTCGGCGGTGGGAGCCTTGTGGTTGGTCGCGACCGGGGGCTGGCCCTTGATGCGCGCTTCGAGGGTGCACTTCTTGTCCTCGGAACCGCTCTTGTGCCCGTTCACATCGGTGATGTGGGCTTCGACGCGGGTGAGCTGGTCGGTGAAGCGGTCGAGGATGGATCCGATGGCGTCCTGGGCCTGCTCGATGAGTGCCGCGCCGCCGCCGATGTGCTTGTCGGCGAAGACCTGGATTTGCATGGCACATCTCCAATCTCTCGGAATAGCCGAGATTTTGCTGACACCACCGACACTACCTCCGATCCGGAACGCCCGCTGGTCGGAAATGTCACCGTCGAGGTGGGAACCGTCAACCCGACCGGACGCGTTGATTAGGGGTCGCGGTGAGTTCGCGACCGGTATCGGCGAGCTGATGTCCGTTCGCGCAGCACAGAGTGGCGCGCACCGGAGCCCCGCACTCGGAATGCGTGACGGCCAGTGGCGGACCCGCCGGTCCGGCCAGGTGCTTGTCGCCCCACTGCATGAGCGCGGTCAGCACGGGCTGTAGCTCACGGCCCGCCTCGGTGAGCCGGTACTCCTGCCGGGTCCGCGCCCCGGGCTCGCGGTAGTCGCGCCGCTCCAGCACTCCCGCCTCGACCAGGCTCTTCAAACGCTTGACCAGCACCGCCCGCGGCGCGCCCGTCGCCTCCTGTATCGCGTCGAACCGGCGCACGCCCAGGAACACTTCGCGCAGGGCGAGCAGCGCCCATTGCTCCCCGACCACCGCGAGCGTGGCCGCCACCGAACAGTTCCGTGCCATGCGGACCATTCTATCTGGATTCACAATATGAACTCAGTGGGTTATGGTGATCGCCATGACGACCTTCGAAGCGCCCGCCGCCTGGGGCGAGCCCCGCAGCAAGACCGTGACCTGGTACGACCCCAAGGCCGGGCTGGAGGCGCTGGCCGGCGGGCTCACCGGCCTGGAGTACCTCACCGGCATGATGGAAGGCGCGATTCCGGGCGCGCCCATCGCCGGCCTGTTCGGCATGCGACCCGTCAGCGTCGACCGCGGCGATATCGTCTTCGCCTGCACCCCCGACGAATCCATGTACAACCCCATCGGCACCGTGCACGGCGGAACCGCCTGCACCCTGCTGGATTCCGTCACCGGCTGCGCCGTGCAGACCACCCTGCCCGCGGGCGTCGGCTACACCTCGATCGAGATCAAAATCAACTACCTGCGCCCCATCCACGCGAGCACGGGTGAACTGTTCGCCCACGGCTGGGTCACCAAGCCCGGCAAGCGAGTCGCCTTCGCCGAAGGCGATATTCGCGATGCCGACGGGGTGCTGCTGGCCACCGCCACCAGCACCTGCCTGATCATCGGCGGCTGAACGCAGCCCACGCCGGGATGGCGGAGCGGGGCGCGATTCGGTGCGCGGTCAGCGCGCCGCCAGATCGAGGACGTTGAGTGCGAGCTCCTCCGCCGCGTGCGGGTGGCCCATGGCCAGCGCGGCTTCCGAAACCGCTTGGCGTGCGGCCGGATCGGTGAGCAGCTCGAACAGGGCGGTGCGCAGGTTGGCGACGGTGGCGTCCCCGTCGACCAGGGCGCGGGCGCCGCCCTCGTCGGCGAGGATGCGGGCATTGCGGGCCTGTTCGCCGCCGACCGAATGCGGGTAGGGGATGAGGACCGAGGGCTTGCCGAGTGTGGTGAGTTCGGCGAGAGTGCCCGCGCCGGAACGGGATACGACGATATCGGTGAGCGCCAGCACGTCGGGCAGCTCGCTGCCGAGGAAGTCGCGGACGAGGTAGCGGGCGCGCAGCTCCGCGGGGAGTCCGGCCGCGGCCTGGCTGACCTTGTCGTAGTTGTTGCGGCCGCACTGGTGAATCACATTGGCCACGGTCAGCAGTTCCGGCAGGAGTTCGCCGACGAGCTCGTTGATCTGGACCGCGCCCTGGGCCCCGCCGGTGACGTAGACCAAGGGGAGGTCGGGCGAGTAGCCGGGCCAATCCAGCGCCGGGACAGCCGCTTTCGGGTCGCCGGTGGTGAGTGCGGGCCGGATCGGGTTGCCCGTCACGGTGGCGCGGGCGCGCAGCTTGGCGGGCAGCATGTCCAGGGAGGCGGCGGCGCTGAGGGCGATCCGGGTCGCCATGCGCGCCAGCAGCTGATTGGCCTTGCCGAGCCCGGTGGTCTGTTCGTGGATGACCAGCGGACGGCGGCGCAGCGCCGCGGCCATGCCGATGGGTGCGCAGACGTACCCGCCGGTGCACAGCACGGCATCGGGGCGGAACCGGCGGACCAGGCCCTGCGCCTCGACCACGCTCATCGGAACGCGCAGCGCGTCTTTGGCATTGGCGGCATTGAGCATCTTGAGCGGATTGCGGTCGCGGCGCAGCTTGCCGGCCTTGATGCCGCTGAAGGCGACCTCGTTCTCCGCGGCCACCCGCTGCTCCAGGCTGTCGGGCGTGCCGACCCACAGCACGTCGGCCGTCGCACCGGCCTCGTCGACCAGATCGCGCAGCGCCCGCACGGCCGCCACGGCCGGGTAGGTGTGCCCGCCGGTGCCGCCGCCCGCGACGATGACGCGGACCTGGCCGCGTGCGGCGACGCGCTTCAGGATCGCGGCGCGATCGAGGTCGGGACCGGTCATGGGTGGGCCTCCTGCGGTAGGTGCGAATGTCGAGCCCCAGGCTAGCGTGCGGCGGTCCGGAGAGGTGGCGCCGAAGGTACCGGTCGGTCGTAGGCGATTGCGAGGTGTTGGCTATCGGCCAATGGGCCTTTACCATTGGTGTGACGCTGATCACGTTGTTGTACGCCACGCGAATTGCACGTCTCCAGCGAGAGGGCATCCATGCAGCCGCTCGAAGCCGGACTGGCGGACCTGTGGCGCGCGACCGCGGAGACGGCGGATGGCGATTCGCTGCGACGACTTCGCACGGCGTTCACCGGAATGATCGAAGCGTGGGAATGGGTGCCGGAGAACGTCTCGGCGCTGGCGACGCCGGGCGTGGCGGAGATCCGGGATATCGCCGACTCCAGTGTGATTCGGCAGCTGGAGAATATGGTCGCCGATCTGGCCGATGAGCGGCTGCGCCAGTTCGATCACCTGGTGCGCACGGGACTATCCGCCACGACCGGCAGCCACCCCGAATCCCCACTGCGGGAATGGTATTCGAAGCCGAAGCTCGGCATACCGCACGGACCTCTCGGCGGCGCGCTCGCCACCGCGGCGGGCATTCGATCGCGGCGGGGAGTCGCATCGACTGGCCATCGAGCGTCCGAAGTCACCGGAGTCCGCGAGTCACTGGAGGTTGGCCATGAGTTCGTCGGCAGCGGCCGAGCCCGCATTCGGCATGCCGTGGGAAGGGGTGAATCACCATGGGAGCGTGCGACTATCGGCGCCGCGGGGCGAGCAGATCCTGGCCCGGGCGCAGCAGCTGACCCGGCCGCTGCTCCGCGCGGCGGTCGAGACCTTGCCCGATGAGCTGGCGCTCATGGCCGGTTACCACCTGGGCTGGTGGGACGCCAATGGCATAGCCGTGCCCGCCGAATCCGGGAAGGGGCTGCGGCCCGCGCTGGTGCTGGCCGCAGCCCGGGCCGCGGGCTGCCCGCCGGAGGCCGTGCTGCATGCCGCCGTGGCGGTCGAGCTGGTGCACAATTTCACGCTCATCCACGACGATGTCATGGACGGCGACACCATGCGGCGCGGCCGCCCGACGGTGTGGCGGGTGTGGGGCGTCGACGATGCCATCCTGGCGGGGGACGCCCTGCACGGCCTGGCCGTCTGGACCCTCTCGGCCGCGCCGGTCGCGGCGCTGTCCGGTATCGCGCGGCTGGAGGACGCCGTCATCGAGCTGTGCCTGGGTCAGCATCACGACTGCGATTGCGAGACCAGCGCGGAGGTCGGCCTCCAGGACTGCCTGCGCACCCTGCGCCACAAAGGAAGTGCGCTGCTCGGGTGCGCCTGCGCGCTCGGCGCGCTCGCGGCGGCGGCTCCGGCGGACATGGTCGAGGCGATGGAACGCTTCGGCCGCGAACTCGGCGTCGCCTTCCAGCTGGTGGACGATCTCATGGGCATCTGGGGCGATCCGGCCCGCACCGGCAAACCGGTGGGCAGCGATCTGCTGCGGCACAAGCGGAGTCTGCCGGTGGTGGCGGCGCTGGAATCGCCGACGGTCGCCGGGCGCGAATTCGCCGAGCTGTATTGCTCCGGCGCGCCTCTCGATGCGGCGGCCGTCGAGCACGCCGCCGACCTCATCGCCCGGGCGGGCGGAAGGGATTGGGCGCGCGCCGAATCCGTGCGGCACGTGCGCGCCGCCAAGGCGTGCATCGCGGGCTATCGCGGCGCGCACGACCTGATGGAGCTGGCCGACTGCGTCCTGCACCGCGATCACTGACGCGCACGACATGCGCGCGACCGCCGCTCAGGGAATATGCGCGACCGCGCCGAGCATGGAGACCGCGGCGGCTCGGGGATGGGCCCGCCATTCCTCGGGCCGCCACTCCGTCACCGCCGTAATGCCCGGCGGCACGAATTCGAACCCGGCGAAGAATTTGGCGAACTCGGCGCCGGAGCGCAGCCGGAACGGTACGCCGCTGCGCTGATTGGCCTCGTCGGTCTTCTCCAGGTCCTCTTCCTCGAGATAGTCGTTGGTGGCGTGCGACATGACCAGATAGCTTCCCGACGGCAGCGCGTCGCACAGTGTGCGCACGATCTCGTACGGCTGCTGATCATCGGTAATGAAATGCATGACCGCGACCAGCATGAGCGCGACCGGCTCGGTGAGGTCGAGGGTGGCCAGCAGATCCGGGTGGGTGAGGATGCGCTGCGGATCGTGCAGATCGGCGTCGAGGTAGGTGGTCGCGCCCTGCGGTGCGCTGTCCAGGAGCTCACGCGCGTGCAGCAGCACGATCGGGTCGTTGTCCACATAGACGATCCGCGATTCCGGCGCGATCTCCTGGGCGATCTCGTGCACATTGCCGGCCGTGGGCAGCCCGGTGCCGATATCCAGGAATTGCCGGATGCCCGCCTCCCGGGCCAGATAGCCCGTCACCCGCCGCAGGAAATTGCGATTCTCCACCGCGGCCAGGCGCACGGTGGGAAATGCCTCCGCCACCGCGTCGGCTGATTCCCGATCGGCCGGAAAGTAGTCCTTGCCACCCAGCCAATAGTCGTAGCGCCGCGCCGGATGCGGTTTGGTGGTGTCTATCCGCGCTGCTGCTGAATCCGAGTCCACAACGCCCCCAATCCATCTCGACTACTGTTTCATCATGTCAGCACCAGTTGCGAACCGGTAGCGGGGGGCCGCTGCCGGATCCCGTCCTCGAGGCCCCGCCCCGGAAGGCTTGTCATGCAGTTGCGCTATAGCCCGTACGACTTCGAAGTCCATGCCGATCCGTATCCGTACTATGCCAGGTTGCGAAACGAGGCCCCGGTCTACCGCAACGAGACCGACGATTTCTGGGCGCTGTCGCGGCACGCGGATGTGCGGGCGGCGATGCGGGACTCCGAGAAATACTCCAGCGTGAACGGCTTCCGGATGGAACCCGCCTTCTGGGGGCCGCAGGCCGAGCGCTTCTTCTCCTTCGTCGCCATGGATCCGCCCAAGCACACCCGGCTGCGCGGCCTCGTCACGCGCGCCTTCACCGCGCATCGGGTGCAGTCGCTCGCGCCACGACTACGCGAGATCGCCCGGGGACTGCTGGAGCCGCTGCTGGCGCGCGGCAGCTTCGACCTCATGGCCGATTTCGCCGGACCCTTCCCCACCGAGGTGATATCCGAGCTGGTCGGGGTCCCCGCCGCCGATCGCGACATGATTCGCAAGCTCGGCATGGAGATCATGTACACCGAGGAGGAGTCCACCGATCTGCGGCCCGAGGCCATGGCCGCCATCGGCGCACTGGTCGGGTACTACACCGAACTGACCATCGAACGCGCGCAGCGGCCGCAGGACGATCTGCTGTCCGGCTTGCTCGGAGCGGCCGACGGCGAGGACCGGCTGACGCCCGAGGAGATCGTCGGCGTGATCATCCTGCTGGTCGGCGCGGGCATCGAGGCCGCCATGCTCAGCCTCGGCAATATCTGGCACGCGGGCTGGCTGCATCCGGACGCCCGCCGCCAAGCGCTGGACGGCCGCATCGACGACTGGATCGCCGAGGCGATGCGCTGGGATCCGTCGACACAGACGCAGCTGCGCACCACCACCGAGGCCGTGGAACTGCACGGCGTCACCATCCCGGCGAATGCGCGCATACTGCTGCTGACCGGCTCGGCCAACCGCGACCCGGAGGTCTTCCCCGACCCGGACACCTTCGACCTGGATCGCGATACCGGCGCGTCCCTGGTCTTCGGCAGCGGCCGCCACCACTGCCTCGGCTCGAACCTGGGACTGCTGGAACTGCGGATCGCACTGGGCGAGATCGTGTCCGCCATCTCCGACTACGACGTCGACGGCGACGGACTCGTGCGCATCCACGCCTCCAACAATCGCGGCTTCGCGAGCCTGCCCACCACGGTCACCCTGCGCTGAGTCCGGCGCTGTCGCGGGAATTCGATCGGAGCTCGACCACGAGTCCGGGCGTCGAATCTTCGGCGCCCGGACTCCTTCGCGTCCCGGGCCGATATGCGCCGGGCGCTGCGTCCGTCGCGGTCAGCAGTGCCAGCGCGGCCAGGGTGAACAGCAAGGCGAGCGCGAAATAGCCTCGGTAGCTGTCGGTTCGAGCGTGAATCAGGCCCGCGATCGCCAGGCCGGATGCGGCGGCGAGCTGGTGGATGATCCAGGCGGGGGCCAGGGTCCGGCCCATCCTGGCCGGGTCGAGGCCGCGCGAGAGGATGGCCATGGTCAGCGGGATGACCGGGAAGGACGCGACGCCGAACAGTACGGCCACCGGGATGAGGACGGCGGGTCCGGGGACGAAGACCATCAGGATCAGGGCCAGCATCCGCACGAGATACAGTGTGCGCAGCAGGTTTTCGGGGCGATGGGTGCGCAGCAGCCGGGACATCAGGATCGAGGTGAGTCCCGCCGCGAGCGCGGCCAGCGCCACCAGGCGGCCGGCGGCGGCGACCGTCCAGCCGTTCTCCGCCGCGTGTTTGGGCAGCATCAGGATCACGACGTAGAGGGTGGCGGCGTGTAATCCGAAGGAGGTCAGCATCTTCCATCGACCGCTCAGTGATTCTCCGCGATCGGTGACGACCGCGGCACGCGGGTCTCGTGGCAGTGCCAGCCACAGCAGTGCCGTGGCGGTCAACCCGATTCCGCCGAGCAGTGCGTAGGCGCCGCGGATGCCGATGGGTTCGAACAGCGCGGTGGCGGCCCACGGCGTGATCAGTTGTCCCAGATTGATTCCGAGCGCCGCGCGGGCGAGCGCCGGACCGGCTTGGTCGCGGTAGGACCGGGCGAGCAGGGTGGTGACCGCGAGCGTGGACGACGCCGCGAAGCCGAGCCCGCCGAGCAGCATGTACGCGGCGATGAATTCCCAGGTGCGGGTGACCGCTGACAGTACAAGGTAGCTGGATGAGATCAGCGTCAGCCCGCCGAGCAGCACCCGCTTGGGGCCGATGCTGTCGAGCAGCCGGCCGACGGGATGCTGCGCCAGGCCGGTGACGGTGGTGCCGAGTGCGGCGGCGACGGCCAGGGCCGAGGCGCTCACGCCGTAGGACGCTGCCGTGGGCGCGAAGAAGACGCCCATTGTGAAATTCAGGCCGAAGGACACGGTCATTGCCGCCAGTCCCGCCCAGGCGATCCGCTCCTGGCGCATCGTGATCAACTCCCTGCTGAATCAAGAGGTTTCGAAGACATGACGAAGACGGCGGCCCGGCGCTGGGCCGGGCCGTCCTGGTGAAGGGCCGGAATCGATCAGTCGTCGCCGGCGTGCATCCGGCGCAGCCCGGCGTTCTCGCGCTCGAGCTCCTCGATCCGCTCGCGCATGCCCTGGACGGCCTCGAGGACCTCCTCGCGCGGATACAGCTCCGGAATGTGCTGGCTGCAGTTCCAGTCGAAGGCTTCGACCTCGATCAACACCGCGCGCTCGACATGGGCCTTGTAATCCGCGGTGCTCAGGGCCGCGATGAGCTCGCGATCGTCACCGGCCTCCACGATCCGGGCCCGCCCCATGATCTTCAGCCGGGTGCGGGCCGCGTAGTCCATGAGGAACAGCGCTACCCGATTGTCGTGGTCGAGATTGCCGCGGCTGATGTACTGCCGGTTGCCGCGAAAATCGGCGAATCCGAGGGTGTGCGCATCGAGCACCTTCAAGAAGCCGCGCGGCCCGCCGCGATGCTGGATATAGGGCCATCCGGTCTCGCTCACCGTCGCCAGGTAGAAGCTGTCGCGCTCGGCGATGAACCACGCTTCGTCCTGGGTCAGCCGGTCCGCGACCGCGGGCACCGCCGCCATGCGCTCGTAGCTGCGCAGGCTGCCGTGGGTGCGCTGATGTTCGCGGACCGTGTCGGTGAAGGCGATCTGCGCGTAATGGCCCGTCATTTCAACGGCTTTCGCTGGTGCATATCGGTCATGCTCGCCTCCGAGTGCATCGTTCTAACCTTCTATTAATAGATAGAAGGTTATAATCGGCGGGAACATTCCCGAACGGCGAAATTTTTCCGCGAGTGGGTTTCAGCAGGACTCTCGCACGTAGCCGGGTTCGCCCGGGGCGGAGGCGTCCATGTCTCGGAGCGCGATGCTCAGTCGAACCCGGCGTGCGGCGGCGGCAGTGTCACCGCCGGCGCGGCGCCGGCGGTGACGGCCGCTTGGGCGGGGAGGCAGGTCGGATACCACCACCGATAGCTGGTCAGCGCCAGAATTGGGCGCGGCGGCGCGGTTTCGAGGCGGATTCGAGGGGCCGCGGGCGAGCGGGTTCGGCGGCGGCCGGGTCGAGGACCAGCAGGGTGGCGATGCGGCGGGGCAGGTCGAGGCGGGTGCGCAGGTGGGGCCAGGCGCCGTCCAGGGCCGCGGCCAGGCCGGCGGCGTCCAGGTCGAGGGCGGCGGCGGCGTCCAGCAGGGCGAAGGGCTCGATATCGCGGTGCTGTGCGGCGGCGGTGAGCAGGGTGGGCAGGCGGTCCCGGCTGGTGCAGGCCAGTACCTGGTGCAGGACGGCGGCGCCGGTCGGGGCGTGCGAGTGGTCGGCCATACAGGTGGCGACGAACTCGATATCGGAATCGATTGCGGCGCGTAGTAGTTCGGCATGTTCCTCGACCACGCCGGGTTCGGCGGCGGCGGTGTGGAAAATGGCCGAAACCTCCGCCGGGGTCCAGCTGCTGCGGCGTGCGCGCTGAAATGGACTGCGCGACAGCCGGAATCGGCCGCTGCGGCCGCGCTGTTCGTCGGGAGCGGCGGCATCGAGCACCGTCAGGACCTCGATCGGGTGGGGGAGATCCAGGAAGGCGCGCAGGGATTTCCACCCGGGACGCAGGACCGCCACCAGTTCCTCGGGTTCGGCGCGGGTCATGGTGAGCGCCTCGAGGAGTTCCGGGGCGTCGAGCGCCGGGTAGCGGGCGCATTCGGCGAGCAGGGCGGGCAGGCGGTCATTGGGCGCGCAGGCCAGGAGTTGTTCCAGGACATAGCGATCACGGGCGGCGGCGGAGACGTTCACCATGAACTGGGCCAGGATCGGCAGCTGGGTGTACATGGCGGTGTGGAGCAAGCGGCTGCTGCCGGCGTGCACGGCCGGATCGCCGATCTCGGCGCGGATGGTCTCGTAGACCAGGAACCGGTCGTGCGCGCCGATGGCGAGATCGCGCAGCGTGCGGTGCTGCCGCAGGTGGTGCATGATCCGGTCGCGCTCGGGGGCCTCGCCGGTGGCCCAATCCTGGTGCAGCTGCGGCCAGATGATCTCGGCGTCGCCGGGGGCGAGCGTGCCGGAGTCGAGCCGTTGCCAGGCGGCGGCGATCACGACGGCGCCGAGGTCGAAGCCGAGCTGGTCGGCGACCCGGGTGGCGCGGGTGTGGTCGCGGCCGGTCATGATGTGCTCGGTCAGGGCCTGCTCGAAGGCGGCGCGGGTGTCCGGATGGTGGTCGATCTCCGCCAATGCCCGTGCGACGCCGGGGCGTTCGATGGCCAGGTCGATGGCGCGGCGCGCGATGACGTCGGCGGTGAACCAGTCCGCGGTCAGGTCCGGATCGGTGATGACCTGGGTCAGCTGGGCGTCGTCGAGCAGCATCGGATCGACGGTGCGCAAATGCTGGTGGTAGCACCATTCGCGAATCTGGTGCACCGTTGCGATGGTGTCGGGCAGGGTGATTCCGGCGCGGCGATGCTCGACGATGGCGCGGCCGACGGCCGGATAGGTGTCGGCCCCGTCGGTGGAACTCTCCGGGGCGATGATGTGCCGGTCGGGCGGCGGGACGGCCGCGCCGCCGATGACGGCGGCGATGGCGGGCAGCTCAGGGGAGTACGGTTCGCTGGTGGCGAAGGTCAACTCGCGCAGCGTGTTTCGCGGCAGGATGCCGTAGAGCGCCTTCAGCATGGTGACGGCGTCGTCGGTGTGCTCGACATGCAGCGCGATGGCCGGGCCCTGACCGGCGAGGTGGGCGAGCACCGCGCCGATGAGCACGGGCAGCCACGGCTGGCCGAGCATGGCGTCGGCGGTGGCCGCGCAGCTGTCGCCCTCGGGCGCCGGCGCGGATTGCCAGTGCTCGGTGGGGGAGACGGAGCCATTGAGCGCGGTCACGAAACCGCCGGATTCGAACAGCGCCAGAGCCGTTGCGCCATCGAGCATTCCGGGCTCGCCCGCGATCAGATGCGTCACGCAGGTCCCGGGCCGCGCATCGGAGGGCGTCTTCAATCCGGCGACCGCGAGCCCATTGGCGATGGTGAATTCCAGGGCGAAACTGTCCGCGGACTGCTCGCCGACCGGCGGGCTGACCAGCCCGCCGAGCTCCCGCGCGGTGGATCCCAGTGCGGCGGGCCAGTTTCCGGACCGCGCCACCACTCCCACTCCCGCACCCGAGGACTCCAGGTTGACCAAGGCCCAGCCGCACAGCAGCTGCGGGAATCCGGTCATCGCCCGGCCTTGAGCTCGTCGATCATCTCCAGCATGTAGATCACCGGATCGGCGGCGCCGTAGGGCTTGAACACCGGATAGGTGCCGTCATCGCGTTTTCCGCAGCCGACCGCGGAAACCGGGAAGTACAGATTCCACGGGAAGTGAATCGACAAGGTGGTGTCCACGAGCGGAAACAGCTTGCGCACCAGGCTTTTCGTGGTCTGGGACCGATCCATGATGAGGGGCGGATCGTAGGCGTTGCCGGCGCCGTTCGCGCTGATCGGGCTGTCCGCCCAGGTGGACGGCGGGGCAACCGATCTCACCTCCGGCAGATCGATGAGCGAGAGCAGATCGGACTTGGCGATGATCGTCGACACGTGCACGCGCGGCGGCTCGATCGGCAGGCGCTCGGGATAGCTGTTGGCGGCCCGCCACAGTTTGGCGATCTGATCGATCATCAGATTGGTGCGGCCAATGGTCTGCGAATGCTCGACGGCATTGCGCAGGCTCTCCTGCACGGCCGGCTCGGCGTACTGCTGCATATAGGCGAGGTACTGCTTGTTCAGTGTGGAGGGCACCACGAACCACAGGAAATCCGCGACCGCCAGGTGCGGGCTGACCCGCGCCGCCACCGCGCCGTCGGTGATGTCCTCGCCGGCCACATCGACGAAGGCGAGGTTCACCGCGCGGGTGGATTGCAGCGAATAGACCGTCACCACCAGCGGTTTGCGCTGTTCCAGCCCGGCCCAGGCGTGGCCCTGGGATTGGGCCTGCTGCTGTGGCATGGCAATGCCGTCGGGCCGGATGTGCTGCGTCTGCGCCACCGTCACCCGGCGCGGGCCGGTGGCGTCGAGCGCGCGGCGGTTGAGCAGCCGGGCCTCCAGTGAGGTCCACAGGCTGGCCGATTTGGGCGAGACGATGAACGAGTACCGGCCGGCCAGATGCGGGTCGTTCATCATCGAATGGATCATGGACACGATGAGATGGCTCTTGGACGAGGCCGATTCGCCCACGAAGCCGATCACCTTCGTCGGATGGTCCAGCGTCACCGGATCGATGTCGCAGCCCTTCGGGCAGCGCAGATTCAGCTTGTCGAAATAGGTTTCGATCTGCTTCGCGTAGCCGCCGTTGCGCTGCCGGATGACGGTGTACCAGCGGTCGCGGTCGCGGTCGAAGCGGAATTCGGTGAGGCAGTTCAGGCAGACGGTGCGCATACCCGCGGCCTCAGGTCAGCACGGCGAAGGTCAGCAGCACCAGGGTGCCGATGAAGAATCCGAGCCCCACCTTCCACCCGATCCGCAGCCAATGCGAGGCCCGCGAGCCCGGATGCACGTACAACTGCCAGGCCCTGCCGGTCGGTCGATCTCTCATATCTTGCGCACCTCACCACAGTCCCGCGAGCTTGACCATCACCCATGTGAGAATCAGGAATACGAGCCCGCCGAGCAGCATCCCGGTCGTCGCCGCGGTGGTGAGCAGGACGGCGATATGCCAGGGGCTGTTGCGATGCAGTCCGGCCAGGAAGCGCTGGCGGGTGCCGATCATCGGCTCGAGATAGAAGTCCTTCGTCGATGCGTACGCCAGCGGGGGCGGCGGGGGTTCCGGGTCGTGGATCGGGAGATCTCCGAGGGTCATGGTGACGGTCGGCGCGGGCGCCGGGCGCATGGGCCGCGGGCTCGGCGCGGGCTGGTGCGCCGGGGTCTCGGCGTGCGCGACGGCCTCGCGGAATTCGTGCCGGAACTCCTCGGCGGAGGGATAGCGCAGCTGCGGGGCCGGTGAGAGCGCGCGATCCAGTACGGCTTTCACCCGGCCGGGTATCGGCATCGGCGCGTACGCGCATTCGAGCACCTCGCGGCACACCACGGCGAGGGAGTACACATCGCTGAGATGGGTGCACTGCCCGTGCCGCAGGTATTCCGGCGCGGCGTACTGCTCGGTGCCCAGCGCGCGATGCTCGCGCGTGAGCCGCTGGAAGTTCTCCCGCAGTTCGATGGCGATCCCGAAATCGGTGAGCTTGGCGGTCCCGTCCCGGCAGATCATGATGTTCTCGGGCTTGATATCCCGGTGCACCACCTGTTTGGAATGCGCGTAGACGAGTCCGGCGAAGGCATCGTTCAGCACCCGCAAAAGGCCGGGTAGCGACCAGTTCTCGCGATTGCGGAGGTGTTCGCGCAGATTCTCGCCGTGAATGAACTCCATCACCAGGAACGGCGAGCGCCGCCCGTTGTCCACGAACACTCCCGCGTCGTGCACGGTGACGATATTGCCGCAGCTCATCTTGCCCGCGATGTACGCCTCGTACTGGAACCGCTTCTGCGCGATCTGCTCATCCTGCTGTCCCACCGGCAGAATTCCGGCATCCAGCACCTTCACGGCGACCTGTCGCCGCAGCTGCCGGTCCCACGCATCCCAGACCTCGGCCATCCCCCCGCGGCCCACGAGTCCCCGAAGCTCGTAACGACCATTGATCAGCCTCAACTGCGCGAGATCCCTTCACACCGGTGGCACGTCCTGCCCGCCCCACCCCGGACCTTCCGAATCACCGCCGAGTCTACGCGCGCGGTTCCACTGCGCACGTCTCGATTTCACCCGTCCCGCGCCCCCTCACCGCCCAACCGTTTGGTCCGCCGCCTCCTCCTCAGCAACCTCCGCAACCGCCCGCGGCCACCAAAACACCTGCACCACCGCCGCAATCAACACCACCGCCGTCCCCAGCAACGCACCCCCGACCACATCACTGAGCCAGTGCACCCCCAAATACAACCGAGTCATGGACATCACAACCACCGCCACCACCGCCGCCCCCACCGCGAATGTGGCCCGCACCCTCCCCGGCCGAGAAATCAGATACATCAACACCACAACACCCACCAGCGCCGTCGTAGCGGTCGCATGCCCCGACGGATACGACATATTGCTGTGCATCACCAACCGCGTCTCCACCGGCGGCCGCTCCCTCCCCACCAGCACTTTCGTCAAAGTCCCCAGCAACGCCGCACAAATAACGGTCCCGCCCACCAGCACCGCCGGCCGATAATCCCGGAACCGCCACCACACGAACCCCGCCACCCCCGCCGTGATCACCGTCGCATGCCGCGGATTCCCCAAGAACGTGATCCCCTTCGCCACATCCGTCCACCCACCCGACCGATGCTCCACAAACCACCGCAACACCCCCGCATCCCACCCCGTCACCCACCCCGACGCCGCCACCCACCCCGTCCACAGCATGAACACCGCGATCACCCCCACCGCCGCCATACCCCGCCGCCGAACCGCCACACGCGTAATCCCGGACATGCCCTCCATGATCAACCACCGCGATACCTCCCCACCCACCCCACCCACCCACGCGATTTGTCATTCCCCACCCCCACTGTGTAATTTCATCCCCGCACTCGGACACCCGAGAGCAACCATCCGGGGCTATGGCGCAGCTGGTAGCGCACCACACTGGCAGTGTGGGGGTCAGGGGTTCGAGTCCCCTTAGCTCCACCGATCGTGTCAATGCACGACCCGTTCCCGTTGGGGCCGGTACCGCGGCAGCGGTACCGGCCCCAATGTCGTTTCCGGACTAGGCCGGGCGTTTCGGTCTAGCCCGGGATCTGCGCGCCGATCGCCGCTCCGGCTCCGGCGCCGAGGCCCGCGCCGATCACGCCACCCGCGACGGCGCCTATGCCGGCACCGACGACCGCGCCGAACGGGCAGACGGGCGCCGTGGCCGCACATGCGATGGCGCCGCCCGCGACGGCGCCGACACCGACTCCGATAACCGTTCCGACGACGGTGCCGACCTGCTGGCCGACGAGGGATTGGGTCTGTCCCGCGGCGACCGGCTGTACCGCGACGGCTGGCTGGATGGCCTCGGCTGCGGGGGTTTCGGCTTGTGCGAGACCGGCGCCGGCGCCGATGAGTGCGGTGGCTATGGCCGCGGTAGCAGCGATCTTGCGAATCATGGTGCCCTCCTGGGGTTTCTTCCAAGACCCCCGATTGTGGTCCGAAAACAGACCGCATATATAGAGATTCACAATTCGCAGCGATGCGACGGTACGGGAGGGATGAAATGGGCAGAACGCGAGAGATATTCGGCGATGCGATGGCGATTCTGCTCGGTGTGGTGTTCGCCTGCCTGGTCGCGGCGGGGGCCGCGGTGGGCGCCTGGAAGCTACTCTCGCTCCAAGACCCCCGGTGGGATGGCGAAGTGCCCTTCATCGTCCGCTGCCCACCGGAACCGGGTGGCGCCTGCTTGCTCGAGAGCGAGGCCGAACATACTCCGCGTATGGCTCGCGACGGAAGGCCGAGCGGAACCATCAGCCAATCGGCGATTTCCAGCGGAATACCAGACCTGCGCGCAGGCGATCGGGTGGTGTGCATCGTCCATGTCGGCGGATCCGATGTGAATGACAACGACTCCAACGGACCATACTGGACCGCCGAGAAGTGCAAACGTTCGTGACCGCGACGAAATGACTCGGGCCGCCTCCAGCCAACCCGCCGGGCTCGAGACGCTCGTTCACATCCGGTTCCGCCCGTAAACGACTACGCCCCAGCGCGTTTGGGGGCGTAGACCGGGACGGGGTATTGGTGTCGGCACCTCCCGGCGGCTCATTGTTCTAGATCGGGACCGCGGACGTGAGCGTGATGGGATACTGGGCTTCCTTATCCGACCGTCCAGGAGGAATGGATGGGGGGCAACTGGCTGTTGGGTGTGGCGTTCGGCGGGGCGGGGGCCGCTGCGGCCGGTCTGGATCTGGCTGTGCGGCACGTGAAGCCGATTGGGTTGCCCGGTGCGGGGGAGATTCCGCCGGAGCCGGAGGCCGTGGTGTGGGTGCTTCGGGCGGCGCTTGCGGCCGCGGGGGTCGGGCGGGGTGCGGAGGCGCCTGCTGGGCTTGTTCTGGCGTGTCCGGATGAGTGGCTGGCCGTGCACGCCGGGATGCTCGCGCAGGCGGCGGAAGTTGTGGGGTATCCGGCGAATCTGGTACGGCTGATACCGATTTCGGCCGCCGTAGCGCACGATACGGCCGACAGGAAGCCGCCGCGAGCCCGCCGAGCCTCCCGTTTCTGGGTGCCCGGTGTCGCGCTGGCCATCGTAATCGCCAGTGGGGCAACAGCTGTCATCGCCGCAACCCGTGGCGACAACACGGCGAGCGCCGCGGCGGCATCCACCACGCCGCAACCCACGACACTGCGGCCGGCCATCGTCTTCAGCCCCGCAACGGGTGGCGGCGACCCCGCGCAGCCCGGAATCACGAAACCGGACTTGCCGCTGGAGGCCTCACCCCCACGGGAAACCAGCGAGCCGCCGCCCATCATCACGCCGCCTGCCCCGACTACCACGGCGCTGCCCGCCCCGACTATCACGGCGCCGCCCGCGCCGCCCGCGCCGAGGCCTGTCGAGCCCGATCCCACGAATCCCGCACCACCCGAGCAACCCGCACCACCGACCGACCTGCGCGAGGCCACCATTCGCGGGTTCTGCCAAGGAATCCTCAATCAAATGGACAACTTTCCGGGCGGGCTCCCGGCCATGCGGGCTCAAATGCCGCCGCCGCTGTTTTCCTCGCCCGCCGATTGGTCGGAGGCATTCGACCGTGCCGCCGCCGGATCGTGCGCTTGAGCGTCGCGCACCGTGCCTGCCAGCGGTGATTTAGGATGGGCAAAGCGGAATGGGTGTTGATTCAACGTCGTCTGTTCTAACTCTTTTCTAACCAACTGCTATCCATCTCGGAATGTCGGTTTCGTTAGCTTTGATTGTCGCGCCGAGCATGAGCGCGCTTCTCGCCATTCATCAATGTGGATCTCTGTCGCTGCGCGATGAAAGGATTGGTATGCAAATGTTTGCCAGCAAATGCCGAACAATGCCCCGAGCAATCGTCGGTGCGGCCATGGCGGGCGCGACCGCGTTCGTGCTGTCGGCGTGTGGAGGCTCGGATGGGAGGCCGGATCAGCCGGCGACCTCGACCACCGCAACCACCGCTGGTTCGGTCCCGGCTGTGCCCGGTCAGTCACCGCGGCCCGGGACGCCGGGTCGAACCACCGGTCCCGTACGGCCGCCCGCGACTTCCACACCGCCGACCGGTGGCGAACCGAAGGCGGGCGACCCGTGCCCCTACGACGGCTCGGGGCGTGGCCAATGGGAGTGGACCGGGGCGAAGTGGGTCTGCGTTCCCGTGCAGGTCCCCGACAGTGGTGGCATGGGCGGTGGTCAGCCCGACGGTGGTGGCATGGGTGGGGGTCAGCCCGATAGTGGTGGCATGGGTGGGGGTCAGCCCGACGGTGGTGGCATGGGTGGGGGTCAGCCCGACGGTGGTGGCATGGGTGGGGGTCAGCCCGATGGCGGTGGCATGGGCGGTGGCCGGCCCGACGGTGGAGGCATGGGCGGTGGTCAGCCGGAAGAGTGATTTCCCCGGCGGCGATCGCGCACTTCGGCTGTCGAACTGCCTTCGGGTAGAGGCGGTTGCAGGGAGTTCTGTTCGGTGCCGGGGGTCGGGCGGACAGTGCCGTGGGACGGCATCGGGGCGGATCGGACGAAGCGGCCTACGGCGTCGAGAACAATCGGGTGCCGCTGGTGATCTCGGACCCGAGAAACCCTGCGATGCATGGCAAGACGGTGACCGCGCTGACCTCTCACGTGGATTTGGTGCCGACACTGGCGTCCCTCGCAGGAGCCAGTGCCGGCACGGTGCCTCCGGTCGCCGGGCGTGACCTCACGGCACTGCTGGCCAACCCGGACGCCGCGGTCAGATCCGCCTTGCTGCTCACCTCGGACGCCAAATCCAGTGGCGGACAAGTACCGGCGTCAACTGCGTCCTGCGCGGTGCGATCACACCGCGCTACAGCTTCGGCCGATACTCCACGGAGCAGAACCTCGAGGGACCGCGCTCGGAATACGAGTACGAACTCTACGACCGCCGAGAGGATCCGCTCGAACTACACAACCTCGCGCACCACGGCGGTGCTGCCGCACTGGTATCGCAACTGAACGACCTGGTGGACAGCCTTGTGGCACAAGAACTCTCCTCGGACGCGGCAGGCCGGTGATCGCGAACGGCCCGATCACATCGGGTACACCGGATGCTTACGCGGGTTGAACTCCGGCTTGACCGGCGGCTTGTCGCGCAGCAGACGCAGCGCGTGCCGGATTTCCAGGCGGGTGCGCGAGGGTTCGATGACCGCGTCGATATAGCCGCGTTCGGCGGCGATCCACGGGGTGGCGATGGTCTCGTTGTACTGGTTGACCATGAACTCGCGCGCCGCCGCCCGATGTTCCTCCGGCACCGCCGCCAACTGCCGCTTGCCGAGCAGGTCGACCGCGCTCTCGGCGCCGATCACCGCGATCCGGGCGGTCGGCCAGGCGAAACTGATATCGGCGCCGACCTGCCGGGCCGCCATCATGCCGTAGGCGCCGCCGTAGGACTTGCGCACCACCAGGTTGATGATCGGCACCGTCGCCTCGATGATGGCGCGCGGGACCCGGCCGCCGCGAATGATCACGCCGGCGGCTTCCTCGGCGAGGCCCGGCAGCACGCCCGGGGTGTCGGCGACGAAGATCAGCGGGATATTGAACGCATCGCACAGCCGGATGAAGTAGGTCGACTTGTCCGAGCAGGCGGCGTCGATGGAACCGCCGAGGACCAGTGGCTGATTGGCGATCACGCCGACGGGATATCCGTCGACGCGGGCGAAGCCGGTGATCAGATTCGGCGCGAACGCGGCCCGGATCTCGTGGAACTCACCGTCGTCGAAGATCCGCAGCAGGATCTCGTGCATGTCGTATCCCGCGCGATCGGAGTCCGGGATGATCGTGTCGAGCTCTCGATCGCTGGCCGTGATCTCCGGTTCCAGACCGGGATTCACGATCGGCGGCTGTTCCAGGCAGCTGGTCGGCATATAGCTCAGGTACTCGCGGGCCCAGTCGTAGGCCTCCTGCTCGGTGTCGGCCACATGATGCAGGGTGCCGCGTTTGGCCTGCACCTCGGCGCCGCCGAGCTCCTCGGCGCTGATGTCCTCACCATTGACGGCCTTGATCACGTCCGGTCCGGTCACGAACATGTAGGAATCCTTGGTGCCGATGAGCACGTCGGTATTGATCGGCCCGTACACCGAGCCCGCGGCGCACTTGCCGAGAATGATCGACACCTGCGGCACGTACCCGGACAGCTTCTCCAGCACCCGGGAGATGTCACCGAACGAGGCGATCGAACCGACCGCGTCCTGAATGCGCGCACCGCCCGAATCGTTGATCGTCACCACCGGGCACGCGTTGTCGAACGCGAAACGCAGCGCCCGCATGAACTTCTGCGCGGAGGTGACGCCGACGGACCCGCCGTACACGGTCTGATCATGGGAGATCACCACCACCGGACGGCCCCCGATCAGCCCGTGACCGGTGACCAGGCCGTCGCCGTAGAGTGCGTCCGGCTGGCCGGGCTGGCGAGCCAGCGCGCCGGTCTCGATGAACGTCCCGGGGTCGAGCAGCATGTGCACCCGCTCGCGAACGCTGGGGATGCCCTTCTTCTCCCGTTTGGCGATACCGGCGTCACCCGCCGGTTCCGCGGCGATCGCCAGGATCTTGGTCAGTTCATCGAGCTTCGCCCGCGTACCGATCACGCTTACTGCCACCTTCCAACCAAACTGTTTGTGCTCCGCGCACGTTAAGCGCTGTCGATACCGAACAGGTCACGAAATCGGACATAGGGGATTGATCACAGTCGAGGCCGGACTCGCGCAGGCGCGATCCGTCGGCTGCGCAGTGCTCAATCACCCAGCGCTGGAATAGAAATCGTTGACGGGCCGGTAGGCCGGGCGTTTACTTAGCTTGGGAAAGCAATTCGCTTCGTCTCCGCGGCCCGGTCGGCTTCGGGGAAGGGAGATCGTGATGGCAACCAATCTCGAGGTCCGCGACTATCCGTTCGGCGAGCCCGTCCGGCTCGATATGCATCCACTGCTGGCGCAACTGCGGCGGGAGGAGCCGGTGGCGCGGATCCGGCTCCCGTACGGCGGGGAGGGGTGGCTGGTCACCCGCTATGACGATGTCAGGCTGGTGCTGGCCGATCCGCGCTTCAGCCGGGCCGCGACCGTCGACCGGGAGGACCTGCCGCGCTCGACACCTGAACCGCCGCGCGGCGATTCACTGCTCAGCATGGATCCGCCGGAGCACACCAGGCTGCGCAAGCTGGTCGCGAAGGCGTTCACCGGCCGCCGGGTTCAGCTGCTGCGCCCGCGCGCCCAGCAGATCGTGGACGCACATCTCGCCGCAATCGAGCGGTCCGGCCCACCGGCGGACCTGGTGCAACAGTTCGCGCTGCCGCTGCCGGTCACCGTGATCTGCGAAATGCTCGGTGTGCCGACCGAACAGCAGCATCGCTTCCGGGAATTCTCCGACGCCATCCTGTCCACCACCGCCTACACTCGCGCGCAGATCATCGCAGCCCGAGCGGGCCTGGAAGCGTATCTGGCGGAACTGATCTCGCAACGTCGAGCCGAGCCGCGCGATGACCTGCTCAGCGCACTGGTCGCCGCCCGCGACAATGACGACCGGCTCAGTGAGCTCGAACTGGTCAACCTCGGCGTCGGTCTGCTCATCGCCGGTCACGAAACCACCGCCAACCAGATCGCCAACTTCACCTACGTCCTGCTCACCGCCCCCGAGCAGTGGGAACTGCTGCGGCGCAACCCGGAACTGGTCCCCGGCGCGGTCGAGGAACTGCTGCGCCACGTGCAGCTCGGATCCGGCGGCGCCTTCGCCCGCATCGCCACCGAGGACGTCGAACTCAGCGGCATCACCGTGCGTGCCGGCGAGGCCGTCTTCGTCAACACCCAGGCCGCCAACCGTGACGAAACCGTCTTCACCGACCCCGAACAGCTCGACCTCACCCGAACCGACAACCCGCACATGGCATTCGGCCACGGCGCCCACCACTGCCTCGGCGCCCAGCTGGCCCGCCTGGAACTCCAGGTCGCCATGGCCTCCCTGCTACGCGCATTCCCAACCCTGCGCCTGGCCGTCCCTGTCGACGAAGTGCCGTGGAAGACAGGCCTTCTCGTACGGGGGCCGAAATCACTGCCCGTCGCCTGGTAACCCGCGAACTTGTCGGCGCCGACCGGCCGGGCCTCCCGCCGGATCTGCTGCTATTCGGTTGGTGGGCGGTGCGTCACCACCACCAGAAGGTCACGACCTCCCAATGCTGCAGCGTGCCCGGTGTATCGCAGTGCGCCCAGGATTGCTGGCCGTCCCACACGACCGGACCGCGGCGTTCATAGGTGGCCCAACTACTGCCGAACCAGCCCCACCAGTGCCGGCATTCGATCTTCACCTGATGCCAGACCGGCCAATAGCACGTCGAGAACGCCGCACTGTTGTTGACCGGATACGCCGCACACCCCGGCTGCCACGGCTGCGCCTGAACAGGCGCCGCGCCCACCGCGACCCCCGCACCCAGCAGCGCCGTCGCCGCCGCGCTCACCAGCATCTTCTTACCGACCGACCTCATCACAACCTCCCACCAGCGTGGGGCTCGACGCCCCGACCCTGACAGGCCCACGCGCTATTCGAAATTCGGCGGCGCACGGCACTCCGCGACAAACCACCCTTACGTGACATACGTCACATATAGTTGTCCCCGCGTTACACAGGATCCGACCACGAGGACAGGCCCGGCGAATCACCGAGCCTGACCTCTCGGGTTCGAGCGTCAGCCGCGTGGGGCTGCCGTTCCGAGTTGCGCCGCCAGTGCTGCCGCGGTGGCGGGGAAACGGGCGAGCAGATCGGTTGTCTCACGGTTTCCGGTTGGGCCGGATTCCTGCCAGCCGCCTTCGATGCCGAGCAGACCGGCTAGTGCGTCACAGGTGGTGGGGTGGGTGGCCAGCAGGTCGGTGACGGGACCGCGTGGTGCGGCCACCGCTGGTGTCGTGGACGTGGTGGGTGCGGTTGACCAGGGTGGGATGAAGGCGTCCACGGCGGGTAGGGAGCCGGGGAAGGTGCGGGCTGCTTCCCGGACCAGGCCGGGGATCAGGTCGGCTGTGTGGTCCTTCAGGGTGGTGATGAGCTTCGGCAGCCAGGGGAGTAGGACTGCGTCCGGGAGGGTGCCGAAGGCCTTCGACAATAGCTCCACCACAAAGGGTTTCAGTGCGGGGGCCGGGTCGATGGCTTGGACGAAACCGCTGACGTATTGCGGAACCGTGGGGAGCACCAGGGGGTTGGAGAGCATGGTGTCGCAGCGGGTGCGCAGGTCGGACATGGTGAGCATGCCCAGCTGGAAGCGGGCTGCCCAGAGGAGGGCCACCTTGGCGGGGGCCTCCGGATGGGACTGCAGGACGGCCAGTTCCAGCTGGGTGTGGTCGCAGCCGAGGGACAGGGCCAGGTTCTCCATGCCGAAGAGGAAGCCGAGCATGGCGGCTACCTGGGACGGGCCGGTTTCCTCGGCGGCGAAGGCCGTGGGGAGGAGGGTGCAGTAGTGGGCGTAGCCGGCAGTCACGAACCGTTCGCACCAGGAGGGCAGGCCGTCTTCGGTCGAGCGGAAGTAATTGAGCAGCACTCGGATGCGGCGGAGTACGACGGGGGCGTCGTCTACCGTGCGTTCGGCGGCCAGGAGTTCGACGGCGCGGTTGCCCAGCTCGTCGGCCAGGCGGACCGATTTCAGGTAGACCAGGGCGTCTTCGACGGCGGCCAGTGCCACGGCGGCTGTCGCGTCGGGGGCGGTGACCGCGCGGCGGAGACGCTGCTCGAGAACCTGTTCGACCGAGACGCCCTCGTAGCCGAGTTCCACCAGGGAGCGCTGGTATTTGCCGAGGCCGATATCCCAGCTCTCCTGGATGGAGGTTTCGCCCAGGCCGCGCGAGCCCATGATGGGGCGCAGTGCGTCCTGGGGCAGCAGCCTGCGCAGCAGCCACAGCAGGTCCGAGCACGGGCGCAGGCCGGGGTTGGTTTTCAGGTCCAGCAGAGCGCGTTGCAGGGTGCGCTTGGACAGGTCCAGGCCCAGTGGTTCCAGGCGGTCGAGGACATCGCGGGCCAGGGGTGGCAGGGCCGCGTAGCCGACTTGGCCGATGCGGTCGCCGCCGAGCAGGATTTCGCACAGGCGGCGGACATCGCGGCGGCCGGGGACGCGGTCCTTCTCGATGCAGGTGACCGCCGCGTCCTGGAAGTCGTACGGCGTGGGGCGGGCGCGATTGCGCAAGCCCGCCAGCAGGATCGAGGTTTCGAAAATGGCGATGGCGTCGGCGGTGCTGGCCAGATAGCCGTTGCGCCGGGCCAGGCGGACGATGTCCACCGACCATTCCAGGAGTTCGGCCTCGTCGAGCGGGTCCAGCACCGGCGGGCGCGACAGGAAGCCCGAAAGGCGGTCCGCTACTTCGGTTTCCGATTCGGAGGGGAGCAGCGGTTTCTTGGCGCGCTTCTTCGCGCCCTGCTGGCCTTCCAGCTGGAACGACTGCACTGTGCCGCGCCGCAGGCCCTTCGCCCAGGTGGCCGCCGCGATCGACACCGCGCCGCCGGCCAGCCCGAACTGGGCCTCGATGGCGGAGTGGCTGGAGGGAATCAGTCCGTAGTGCCAGCTGGTGGCAGAGCGCGGCGAGATCTCGAACGGAGCGTCCGAGTCGATTCCGAACTGCTCGACAGGGCTGGCCGCATGGGCCGCGCCGCAGATGTACAGCGCCTTAGAGGGGTCGATGTCATTGGCGGACAAGTGTTCCCGCATGCGGGTCCACATGTACCGCTCGCGATCCTCGTCCTCGGCGGTGCTGCCGCGCCGCAGCCGGCGGAACAGGCTGCCGATCATCACCATGACCTGGCGGTAGGTGTCGTAATCGGCGTCGGCGAGGGGCTGTTCGACGTACTGGTCCCACCATTCCGACCAGTGCCGGACCTTGCCGTGGTGCAGCAGGTGTTCTTCCAGTTCGGCGAAACGCGGTCGCAGATCGCCGATTTCGATGCCCACCGCCGAGCCGTGCAGGCCGTCGTCCTCGGGCTTCTCATCGTCGGCCGGTGCCTCAGCCGAATCCGATTCCTTTGGCGCCCATTGGAAGACGTGATCGGTGGAGCGATCCACCAGCACCAGCTCCACGCCCGGCGTATCGAGCGCGTAGGCGATGGCCTGGTATTCGGCCGAGGATTCGGTGATCGGCGCGACCACCGACAGCGGCGCCCATTCCGCCGGGAAACCCTCGGTATCGGTGGCGAAAGCCTGCAAGGCCACCGGCAACCGGCAGTTGCGCAGTTCGTCCAGCAGCGGCCGCATGTCCTCGCACAGTTCCAGATAGATGACGGCTGGCTGCTTCTCACGCAGCCGCCGCACCATGGCCAGACCGGAGGCGGGGGAGTGGTGGCAGACCGGGAAGATCTCCAGCCGCTCCGACAGCGCCCGGTCGACATCATCGATCATGCCCGCCAGGATGTCGCCCGCCGCCCCGGGCGCGCCGGCGAACGCGACGGCCGCGTCCGCCAGTTGATCCCGCAGTGCGGCAAAGGTATTCGGTGCGGGCCGGATATCGGAGACGGTCACGAGAGCCTCGCGATCGCGGCCCGGCCGCCCTCCAGGAATTCGCCCCAGGGGATCTCGCCTTTCTTGTCCTTGCTGCGCGGCTCGACCACGCCGTGCAGGTACTTGTTGAGAATGGCCAGGTCCTCGGGCTGACGCCGGGCCAGCGACCCGACCAGCGACCCGGCGAGGGTCTCCGCGCGCAGTTCCCGCTCACCGAAGAACTGGCTGTGCAGGATGGCGTCCTCGAGCACGCCGATCTGCTCGGCGGTCGACAGCGCCGACTCCAGCTTGTCGTCATCGCTGGTGGCGGCGGCCGCGGCGGCGCGCAGATCCGCGAAGCTCTCCAGCAGGATGTCCAGCAGCGTGGGCGGCAGCTCCAATTCGATGGAATGACGACGCAGCAGTTCCGCGGTGCGGAAGCGCACGATCTCCGCCTCGCTCTTCTTATTGGACACCACCGGAATGCGCACGAAGTTGAAGCGCCGCTTGAGCGCCGAGGACAGGTCGTTCACACCCCGATCGCGGCTGTTGGCGGTGGCGATGATGGAGAAGCCCGGCTGCGCGAACACCACATTGTCATCGTCGAGCTCGGGAATGGACACATACTTCTCCGACAGGATGGAGATGAGCGCGTCCTGCACATCGCTGGTGGAGCGGGTCAGCTCCTCGAAGCGGCCGATCACGCCCTGCTCCATGGCGGTCATGATCGGGGACGGGATCATGGACTCCCGCGACTGCCCCTTGGCGATGACCATGGAGATGTTCCACGAGTACTTGATGTGATCCTCGGTGGTGCCCGCGGTGCCCTGCACCACCAGCGTGGAATTGCGGCTGATGGCCGCGGCCAGCAGTTCGGCCAGCCAGCTCTTGCCGGTGCCCGGATCGCCGATGAGCAGCAGACCCCGGTCCGAGGCCAGGGTGACAATGCTGCGCTCGACGAAGCTGCGGTCGCCGAACCACTTCTGCTCCACCTCGCGGTCGAGCCCGTCGGCGCGTTCGGAGCCGAGGATGAACAGCCGCACCATCTTCGGGCTCAGCCGCCATGCGAACGGCTTGGGGCCGTCGTCGATGGACTCCAGCCAATCCAGTTCCTCGGCGTACTTGACCTCGGCGGGTGCGCGCAAAACGTCGTTCATGATGGCTTGTTCTCCTAGTCGAGGAAGTTCTTGAGTTCGTGCACGAGCTTTTGAATGCGTCCGGAAATCACCGGGGTGCCAAGGTTTTTGAACCGTTCACGGAACCACGGATTGACGCTCTGATGGCCGGAGCTGTTCACCGAGCCGACCGGGATGAGCTTCACCCCGGAGCGGTGCACCGCCTCCATGGCCTCGAACAGCGGCTGCGAGCGGTCGAACTCGTAGAAGTCCGAAATCCACACCAGCACGGTGTTCTTGGGATCGGTGATCTTGGGCTGGGCCATGGCCATGGCGACCGGGCCGTCATTGCCGCCGCCGAGATTGGTGCGCAGCAGCACCTCGAACGGATCGTGCACCCACGGCGTGAGATCCAGGGCGCGGGTGTCGTAGGCGATGAGGTGCACATCCACCTTGGGCAGGCCCGCGAAGATCGACGCCAGAATGGTGCAGTTCACCATGGAGTCGACCATGGAACCGGATTGGTCCACCACCACGATCATGCGGGCGGGGACGGTGCGCTTGGCGGTCTGGCGATAGTAGAGCCGATCGACGTAGAGGCGCTCGTCCTGCGGATTCCAGTTGGGCAGGTTCTTCCAGATGGTGCGGTCCACATCCAGATTGCGCAGGATGCGCTTGGGCGGGACCGAGCGGTCGACGGCGCCGACGCTGGTCTGCCGCACCTGGGTGCGCAGCACCTCGGCGACCTCGTCGATGTAACGGCGGATGAGGCGTTTGGCATTGGCCAGGGCCACGCCGGACAGGTTGTGCTTGTCACGCAACAGTTGTTCGATGAGCGACATGCTCGGGGTGAGCTGGGCGGCCAGGTGCGGATCGGCCAGCACTTCGCGCAATCGCATGCGGGACACCAGCTCGCCCTCCAGGCCGGTGAGCACGCCGTGCACGGCGCCGGCCTGCTCTTCGCCCAGGCAGCGGCGCAGCCACTTGGCATCGGACTGCCAGCCCGCCAGTTGGGTGGCGCTGACCTGGCCGGAGCCGGTGGCGAAGACATTCAGCAGCAGCTTGGAAACCAGTGCGGCGGTGCGGACATCGGCGGCGCCGATGGGCCGGGGTGCATCGTTGCCGGAGTCGTCGGCTGCCGAGTCCGCGGTCTCGGACTCCTTGCTCTCGGAGAAGTCGAGGCGTTCGAACTCGTCCTTCATCTCCGGATACCGTTGCACCACATTGTCGATGGAGATGCCCGGATCGAGCACCGCCAGCGGCAATCCCAGATCGTCGACGATCCCCGCGCTCGCCTGCTCCAGCGTCGGCTGCTGATCCCCGGTGAAGACACCGGCCAGTAGACGCCAGTACAAGACCTGGCGCCGCGTCTCATGATTCGGCCCACCCGTCACCCGACCGCCACCCCCCACGGAATCGCTTCGCGATGCAATATTCATTTGCGCAGCAACCGTCCCGCCCGCTCACGCAATACCGCCACGGCATCGCCCGACTTCGCCTGCGCCTTGGCGACTTTCGCATCGGTCGGGCCGAGCGCCCAATCACCATTGTGGAAAGCGGTGAGCGCACTCTTGACCTTGCGCTGCACGGCCAGCGGCCGCACCGACCAGCCGCCGTCCCAGCGCAGCAATCCGATCATGCCGCTGGAGCCGGTCACTCCGGTCGAAGTGAGCGGTCCGGCGGACGGCAGCGCGTCCATTTCCACCCGAATCCGCTGCTCACCGACCTCCAGCACACCGTCGCGGAACCGGTACCCCTCGAACAAAACCGGTTCGGCGATATGCACCGGATCGCGATCCAGCGGCGCGACCGCCGGGGCCAGCGCCTGCGGTAGTTGCACGGTGGCGGTGACGAACGGATCGGCGTCCTCCCCGGCCCTGGCCCGATCGTCCTCCCACAGCAGATCACCGCCCGCTGTCAGCGGCATCTCGGTGAGTTCCAGCGCGCGCCGCTCGGCCAGCGCCGTGAGCAACTGCCGATGTGCACCCAGCAACTGCCAAACCGCCGGTCCCACAATGGTGTCCACCTTGGCCGCCGCCACCGACACTCGCACCCGGCGGGCCGGCGCGCCCGCGATCTCCAGCACGCCGTGGACCTGTGCCTGCACCACGGTCCCGTGCTCGTGCACATCCACGCCCAGCGGCAGCAGCCGACCCGAAACCGACTCGACCGCAGTGGATTCCGTGCCACGCCAGGACAGCAGCAGCGCACGCGCCCACAGATCCGCCCAGCGCCGCGCGGGCACCCGGTCCATGGTGGCGATCGGCGCGGAAGCCCCCAACTCGGCGGTGAAGCCGTCCAGCAGCATTGCCAGCCGCCACAGCCCGGGTTCGGCCAGCAGCGCCTCCACTGTCTGATCCGCGGCCGCCACCAGTTCGTGGTCCACGCCCCGCCATCCGGCAATGGCCAGCTCGCCCAGCCAGGCCCGCGAACCCGCCGCGAGCGGACTCGCAGCATCGGCGCCCGGTATGGCCGTCCACTCGGATCGGTTGCGGCCCAAGGCCGTATCCGCCTGATCGACCAATGCGTCGTGCACCGCGCCCAGCAGGGCGGCCCGCGCGGCGGCCAGCGCCGACAGCTCATCCGGCCCGATCGCCCCGGTACTCACCTTCGCCACCGCGGCCGCCGCGGCCTCCGCCAGCGGCGAGCCCGCCACCGCCCCGCCCAGCGCCGCCAGCGCCGCGCCCTGCGGCTCGGAAACCCGTGCGAAGCCGTTGACCAGCGCGGTATCGAAACCGCTCACCGCATCCACTGCCGCTTCGACGCCGACCGGCGCATCCGCCAGCGCGGCCAGTTGTACTTCCTGCATCAGCGCCCCACCCCCGCCGGAAACCAGTGCAGCTCCGGAATCGGCATCGCGCTCCCCGGCAGCTCCAGATAGGTCAGATGCCGCAGGAACCGGCTGAACACCGCCGCGGCCGGCGCTGGGTCCCGAGTCCCCTTGAGGCAGTTGGCAAGTCGAGCACCCTCCGGCACCTCGACCCGCAGGAACCGCGCCACCCGCTCCTGCCCGTACTGCAACACCGCTTCATCGATGAGCGCATCCAGATGCTTGCACGCCCACCCCTGGTTCAACCCGCCACACGGCCGGTTGTTATTGGTGCTGCAGCTCAGCCCGTGCGTCCCCGCCGTCACCGACGCCACGTACACGCGCGAGATATCGGACCCACTCGACACCACGCCCTGCAAGCGCCCGTCGGCCATTTCCACGAACGGCACCTTGTTCAGTTTGCGAGGCGCCACAGCGGGCAAAACCCTTACGACAGAAGCACTTTCCCAAGCCGGCTCACCCGGCGTGGCACTCGTATTCGAGGCCATCGTTCTCCCTCCCGGTCGATCACGATGCGCCCAAGGTAGGTGACCCCACCGACAAGTGCCGCCCCACCCCCGAACCCGCTGATGACGGCCGCGGGCCGACCTCGGCCGAGCTGTATTCGGGCCGGTCGTGCAGACCTGTCGGCGAGGGCGCTTCGGCAACGCCGCAGACCGCACTCGCGGCGCCGAGCTCGCGGGCGTCGATCGGTCTCCGAATGTCACACCTGGCGGCTACCGTCATGGGTATGGCGCAGTATCGGCATATTCTGGTCGACCGCACCGGCGACACCGTCCGGATCACCATGAACCGGCCGGAGCGGCGGAACTCGCTGTCCGGTGAGCACTTGGGGGAGTTGCTGGGCGCATTCCGGGAGGCGGGGGAGTCGGATGCCTCCGGCATTGTGCTGGCTGCCGAGGGGCCGGTGTTCTCGGCGGGGCACGATTTCGCCGATGTCGCGGCGCGCGATGTCGAGGGGGTGCGGGAGTTGCTGACGCTGTGCACCGAGGTGATGCGGACGATTCAGTCGGTGCCCCAGGTGGTGGTGGCTCGGGTGCACGGGCTGGCTACCGCGGCCGGGTGTCAGTTGGTGGCCTCGTGTGATCTCGCGGTGGCGGCCGACTCCGCGGGGTTCGCGCTGCCGGGCGGGAAGGGCGGGTGGTTCTGTCATACGCCCGCCGTGCCGGTCGCGCGGTCCATCGGGCGCAAGCGGCTGATGGAGTTGGTACTCACCGGGGACGCGGTCGGCGCCGATGTCGCGGTGGAGTGGGGGTTGGTGAATTACGTTGTGCCCCTGGAACGGCTGGACGAGGCCGTGGCCGAATTGCTCGGCCGGGCCACGCGCGGGAGCCGGGCGAGCAAAGCGCTCGGGAAGCGGACCGTGTATGCCCAGTTGGATCGGCCGGAGGCGGACGCTTACGCGATCACGCTGGAGGTCATGGCTACTGCCTCCCAACTACCCGGCGCCAAAGAGGGAATGCAGGCGTTTCTGGAGAAGCGCCCGCCCATCTGGCCCGACTGAGGCGAGCGGTGCGCCGGTACAGGCGGGAGAGGGGGACCGTGAAGATGCCCGCCAGGCGGGTATAGGGCCAGATGGCGATGAGCAGTACGAGGATCAGGGCGCGCGCCTGGTAGATGGCCGGTGCGTGCTGCATGACTTCCGGCTCGGGCCGGAAGGTGGCCAGTGATCGCGCCCAAGCGAAGAGGTATTCCGCTGTGCGGTAGCGGGTTTCGGTGGAGTAGGGGTCGAAGGTGATGAGGAATCCGGAGAGCAGGGTGGCGGCCAGGACCGGCAGGGTGATGCGGTCGATGGACGTGATCCGGGGGCGCGGATCGGCGTCGATGAGCGGTGGGATCAGGATGAGGCACGCACCGGCCATGGCCAGCGGGATGGCGATGATCTGGCCCGCCGTCAAGATGACCGCCGGGACGCCCGTGGCGCGCGAATGCGGCCCGGCGGCAAGGGCTTCGGTGATCCGGACGGCGAAGAGCAGTGGCACGCCGATCCGGAAGGCCAGGCTCCCGAAGCGCTGTGCCCGATCGGCGTGCGGGCCGTAGAGATAGCCGAGGAAGCGGTCGTGCTGATACCGCCAGAGGTGCCCGGCCAGGCAGGAAGCCACGGCAATGCCGGGCAGGACAACCCACAACAGGTACACCACGGTGCGTCTTCCTCATGCGATCCGATCCCGCGAACGCGAAACACTGTCCCACGGCCGACGGTGTCGCGAAAGAGCCGAAAGGCATCCGTCGCTTCCGAATGGCAAACATGCCGGACACTCCGGCTCAGGGTTCGACGGTCACCTTGATGGCCTCGCCGTTCTCGACGACCGAGAAGGCGTCGAGGACCTCGGTGAGCGGGATGCGATGGGTGATCAGATCCCGCACCGGAACCTGCCCCGTGGCGATGTATTCGAGGGCGCGCCGATTGTGTTCGGGGTCCGAGCCATTGGCGCCGTGGATGTGCAGCTGGCGGCAGTGCACGACATTGGAGTCGCAGGTGATGGTGGGGTTGGTCTTGGGGAGGCCGCCGACCGGTCAGCTCCAGCACCCGTGCCGCGACATCGGTGCGGGACGCGTCGATCACCTCGTCGGGGCGCACCGCGGCGGCGGACAACTTCAGGCGGTCGGCATTGACGTCGACGAGAAATGCCGGGCCGCAACGGTATACGCCGCGGGCAATACGAATGTGCATACAGCCGATGGGGCCGGCGCCGAAGACCACGACGGTGTCGCCCGCGATCTCATGGCCGAGGGTGCGCGGCGGAGTCAGGTTCTGGTGCCCGTTGTGCCGGATCTTCACATCCGTTCCGCAGGTCGAGCAGTTGCGCACCCGGAGTTCGATCTCGCCCGGACCGCACTCGGGCTCGGGGATGTCCTCCAACCATCCGCCTCGCCACCGTCGACCACTGGGCCCTGCGCATGCTCGGCGAACTGGTCATCGACCTCGCCTACCTGGGCACCAACGGCGTCTCGGCGGAACACGGCCTGACCACGCCGGACCCGGCCGTGCCGTGGTGAAGGGCCTGGCGGTGCGCCGCGCCAAACGCCGCGTCCTGGTCGCCGCCGACAGCAAATTCGGCATGTCGAGCTTCTGCCGCTTCGCCGAGATCTCGGATTTCGAGGCGCTGGTGACCGGCACGGAATTGGCGCCGGCCGAGGCCGGGCGTTTCGAAGCCCTAGGCCCACCGCTATTCGTGCCTGACGGTTGCTTCGAGGTAACTAGACACGCTGGACGCGGTTGCTTCAAAGTTCGGACGCGCGGGAATTGTCATGGTTTCCTGTATTGGTGACTGCTTCCGGATTGGATAACGGTTCACGGCAGAGCATGAATCTCGCGCTTGCGACGTGGGTTTCTGCTCTCAACTTCTGGGCTTGGAACATGATCGGGCCATTGTCCACGACGTATGCGAAGGATATGTCGCTGAGCAGTAGCCAGGCTTCCATGCTGGTGGCTACGCCGATCCTGGTGGGATCGCTCGGGCGGATCGTGGCCGGCGCGCTGACCGATCGGTACGGCGGGCGGATCATGTTCATCGCCATCTCGCTGGCTTCGATCCTGCCGGTGCTGGCGGTGGGGATTGCCGGTGAGGCGGAGTCGTATCCGCTGCTGCTGGTCTTCGGGTTCTTGCTCGGTATCGCGGGCACCATCTTCGCGGTCGGGATTCCGTTCGCGAACAGCTGGTACGAGCCCAGCCGGCGGGGGTTCGCCACCGGTGTGTTCGGCGCGGGCATGGTGGGCACGGCGCTGTCGGCGTTCTTCACGCCGCGATTCGTGAACTGGTTCGGCTTGCTCACCACGCATGTGATCATTGCGATCGCGCTGGCCGTGACGGCGGGGGTCTGTGTGCTGGTCATGCGGAACTCGCCGGAGTTCCAGCCCAATACCGATCCGGTCGTGCCCAAACTGGTTGCCGCGCTGAAACTTCCGGTGACCTGGGAGATGTCGTTCCTGTACGCCGTCGTCTTCGGCGGCTTCGTCGCGTTCAGCACCTATCTGCCCACCTATCTCAAGAACGTCTACGACTTCTCGGCGGTCGACGCGGGCAGCCGCACCGCGGGTTTCGCGCTCGCGGCGGTGATCGCGCGCCCGGTCGGCGGCGCGCTGTCGGACCGCATCGCCCCGAAGTACGTGGTACTGGCCTCGCTGGCGGGCACGGCCGTCATGGCGGCGGTCGCGGTGCTGCAACCGCCCCCGGATCTGTGGTCGGCGGTCACCTTCATCCTGCTGGCCATCTTCCTCGGCGTCGGCACCGGCGGCGTCTTCGCCTGGGTGGCGCGCCGCTCGCCCGCCGCATCGGTCGGCTCGGTCACCGGCATCGTGGCCGCGGCGGGCGGGCTCGGCGGCTACTTCCCGCCGCTGGTGATGGGCGCGACCTACAACGAGGAGGGCAACGACTACACGATCGGGCTGCTGCTGCTCGTGGCCGCGGCCGTGGTCGCCCTGCTGTACACCGCGCTACGGTTGAAGACCCAGGAGCCCATCGAAATCCCCGCGCCCCGTGCCTAGCCGGGAAGGAAATCGTATGAGTGCCAACAAGATCGGCGGCCCTGTCGAGGACTTGCTGCGCAGCAGCGGGCAATTCTTCACCCGGGGCGAGGTATCGGCGGACGGGCGCACGGTGACGCGCCGCGGCGGCCGCGACGGGGACATCTTCTATCGGGACCGCTGGAGCCACGACAAGGTTGTCCGCTCGACCCACGGCGTGAACTGCACCGGCTCGTGCTCGTGGAAGATCTATGTCAAGGACGGGATCATCACCTGGGAGACCCAGGAGACCGACTATCCGTCGGTGGGCCCGGACCGGCCCGAATACGAGCCGCGCGGCTGCCCGCGCGGGGCGGCCTTCTCCTGGTACACCTATTCGCCGACCCGGGTGCGCTATCCGTACGCCCGCGGCGTGCTGGTCGAGATGTATCGCGAGGCGAAGTCGCGATTGCGGGATCCGGTCCTGGCCTGGGCGGATATCCAGAACGATCCGGAGCGCCGCCGCAAATACCAGAAGGCCCGCGGCAAGGGCGGTCTGGTGCGCATCGGCTGGGCCGAGGCCACCGAGATGATCGCCGCCGCGCACGTGCACACCATCAAGGAATACGGTCCGGACCGGGTCGCGGGCTTCTCCCCGATTCCGGCCATGTCGATGGTCTCCTTCGCCGCCGGATCGCGGTTCATCGAGCTGCTCGGCGGCGTGATGACCTCCTTCTACGACTGGTACGCCGACCTGCCGGTGGCCTCCCCGCAGGTGTTCGGCGACCAGACCGACGTCCCGGAGTCCGGCGACTGGTGGGACGCCTCCTATCTGATGATGTGGGGCTCCAATGTTCCGGTGACCCGCACTCCGGACGCGCACTGGATGGCCGAGGTGCGCTATCGCGGCACCAAGGTCGTCACCGTCAGCCCCGACTACGCGGACAACACCAAGTTCGCCGATGAGTGGATGCCGTGCGCGGCCGGCACCGACGGCGCGCTCGCCATGGCCATGGGTCACGTTATCCTCACCGAATATTTTGTCCGGCAGCGTGTTCCGTTCTTCGTCGACTATGTCCGGCAATACACCGATCTGCCGTTCCTGATCAAGCTCGAGGAGCGGGACGGCAAACTGGTGCCGGGCAAGAACCTCACCGCCGCCGACCTCGGCCAGGACGTGGAGAACGCGGCGTTCAAGCCGGTGCTGCTGGACGGGGCCACCGGCACGGCGGCGGTCCCGCACGGCTCGCTCGGCTTCCGCTTCGGCGAGGACGGGGTGGGCAAATGGAATCTCGACCTCGGGAATCTGGCGCCCGCCCTCACCGTCGCGCCCCGGCACGGGGCCGTGGACGAGACGGCGCTGATCCACCTGCCCGCCTTCGATACCGTTGACGGGCACGGGGAGACGATCGAGCGCGGCGTGCCCGTGCGGCGGGTCGGCGAGCATCGCGTGTGCACCGTCTTCGATCTCATGCTCGCCCAGTACGGCGTGGCCCGCCCCGGTCTGCCCGGCGCCTGGCCCACCGGCTATGACGATCCGTCCGAGCCGTACACCCCGGCCTGGCAGGAATCCATTACCGGAGTGCCTGCCGCACAGGCGATTCGGGTCGCCAAGGAGTTCGCCCGCAATGCCGAGGACTCCGGCGGCCGGTCCATGATCATTATGGGCGCTGGCATCTGCCAGTGGTTCCACGGTGACGCCACCTACCGCGCGGTGCTGGCGCTGCTCATCCTCACCGGATCCATGGGCCGCAATGGCGGCGGCTGGGCGCACTACGTGGGACAGGAGAAATGCCGCCCGGTCACCGGCTGGGCGGCCATGGCCATGGGCACCGACTGGTCGCGGCCGCCGCGGCAGATGGCGGGCACCTCCTACTGGTACGCGCACACCGATCAATGGCGCTACGACGGGTATCGCGCCGATGCGCTGGCAAGTCCCCTGGGCCGCGGGCGATTCCGCGACAAACACACCATGGATGTGCTGGCCGCCGCGGTCGCCATGGGCTGGACGCCGTTCTATCCGCAGTTCGACCGGTCCAGCCTGGAGGTCGCCGATGCGGCGCGGGCGGCGGGCCAGGAAATCCCGGCCTATGTCGCCGAGCGGCTCGCCGCCGGTGAGCTGAAGCTCGCGGTCACCGATCCGGATGATCCGCGGAACTGGCCGCGGGTGCTGAGCGTATGGCGGGCCAATCTGCTCGGGTCCTCCAGCAAGGGCAACGAGTACTTCCTGAAGCATCTGCTCGGCACCGGGTCCAACCTCCAGGCCGAGCCGACCCGGGCGGAGTTGCGGCCGGGCGAGGTCGCCTGGCGCGACGAGGAGGAGATTCCGGAGGGCAAGCTCGATCTGCTCCTGTCGATGGACTTCCGGATGACCTCCACGACACTGCTTTCCGATATCGTGCTGCCGGCCGCCACCTGGTACGAGAAGGCGGATCTGTCCAGCACGGATATGCATCCGTTCATCCACGCCTTCAGTCCCGCCATCGATCCGCCGTGGGAGACGCGCTCGGACTACGAGGCGTTCGGGGCCATCGCTCGCATGTTCAGTGCGCTGGCGGGCAACCATTTGGGTAAGCGCACCGATGTGGTGATGGGCACCTTGCAGCACGACACTCCCGGTGCGATGGCGTATCCCGGTGGAACTCACCATGATTGGCGGGTCACGGGCGAGATTCCGGTGCCGGGCAAGACCATGGGCCCGCTCGCGGTCGTCGAACGCGATTACGCCGCCATCTTCGATAAGTGGTCGGCCCTGGGCCCGCTCGTCGATACCTTGGGGCTGACCACCAAGGGCATCACCACCCACCCCGACGAAGAAGTGAAGCAGCTCGCCGCCAAGTTCGGCGTCATGGATTCCGGTGCCGCGCAGGGCCGTCCGGCGATCACCAGCGCCGAGCGCATGGCCGACGCCATACTCGCGCTGTCGGGCACTTCCAATGGCCGCCTCGCGGTGGAAGGCTTCCGCGAACTCGAGAAGCGCACCGGCCGCAAGCTGGTGCATCTCGCGGAGGGCAGTGAGGAACGGCGAATCAGCTACGCCGACACCCAGGCCCGACCCGTCCCGGTGATCACGAGCCCGGAATGGTCGGGCAGTGAGACCGGCGGCCGCCGCTACGCGCCCTTCACCGTGAATATCGAGGAGCTCAAGCCGTTCCACACCCTCACCGGGCGCATGCACTTCTACGTCGATCACGACTGGATCGAGGAACTCGGCGAACAGCTGCCGACATATCGGCCGCCGCTGGACATGTCGCGGCTGTTCGGCGAACCTGGGGTGGGGGAGCAGGGCCGCGACGGCGTGGGCCTGACCGTGCGCTACCTGACACCGCACTCGAAGTGGTCGATCCACTCCGAATATCAGGACAACCTGTTCATGCTCTCGCTCTCGCGCGGCGGCCCGACCATGTGGATGAGCCCCGCCGACGCCGCGAAAATCTCAGTGCGCGACAACGATTGGGTCGAGGCGGTGAACCGCAACGGCGTCGTGGTCTGCCGCGCCATCGTCTCGCACCGCATGCCCGAAGGCGTCGTCTACGTCTATCACGCGCAGGAACGCACCATCGACGTGCCGCTCACCGAGACCACCGGCAAGCGCGGCGGCATTCACAATTCGCTGACCCGCCTGTTGATCAAACCCACCCATCTGGCGGGCGGATACGCGCAGACGGCGTTCGCCTTCAACTATCTCGGACCGACCGGCAATCAACGCGACGAGGTGACCGTGGTTCGTCGTCGCTCGCAGGAGGTGACCTACTGATGCAGCCGATCCGAACATGTGAGGAGCGCAATTGAAACCGATGGCGCAGTTGGCGATGGTGATGAACCTCGACAAATGCATTGGCTGCCATACGTGTTCGGTGACGTGCAAGCAGACGTGGACCAATCGCTCCGGTACCGAGTACGTGTGGTTCAACAATGTGGAAACCCGTCCGGGACAGGGATATCCGCGCACCTATCAGGATCAGGACCGGTGGCGCGGGGGCTGGATCCGCGATCGCAAGGGCCGGTTGCGGCTGCGCGACGGCGGGCGGCTGCACAAGTTGATGCGCATCTTCTCCAACCCGAAGATGCCCAGTATCAGCGACTACTACGAGCCGTGGACCTACGACTACGACAATCTCACCACCGCCCCGCTGGGCAAGAACATTCCGGTCGCGCCGCCGCGCAGCCTCATCACCGGCAAACCCATGAAGGTCGAATGGTCGGCCAACTGGGACGACAATCTCGGCGGTTCGACCGAGATCCTCGCCGGGGACCCGATTCTGCGGAAGGTCAGCGAGCAGGTGAAGCTCGAGCTGGAGCAGACCTTCATGTTCTACCTGCCGCGCATCTGCGAGCACTGCCTCAATCCCGCCTGCGTCGCCTCCTGCCCGTCCGGGGCCATGTACAAACGGGCCGAGGACGGCATCGTGCTGGTCGATCAGGATCGATGCCGCGGCTGGCGCATGTGCGTATCCGGCTGCCCGTACAAGAAGGTGTACTTCAACCACAAGACCGGCAAGGCCGAGAAGTGCACGTTCTGCTATCCGCGCGTGGAGGTGGGACTGCCGACGGTCTGCTCGGAGACCTGCGTGGGACGGCTGCGCTATATCGGGCTCGTGCTCTACGACGCCGATCGCGTGCTCGAGGCCGCGACGGTGGAGGAGGACACCGACCTGTATCGGGCGCAGCGCGATATCCTGCTCGATCCCACCGATCCGGAGGTGATCGCGGCGGCCCGGGCCGGCGGCATCTCCGAGGAGTGGATCGAGGCCGCGCAGCGCTCACCGGTGTACGCGCTGATCCACACCTATCAGGTCGCGCTCCCGCTGCATCCGGAATTCCGGACCGTGCCGATGGTCTGGTACGTGCCGCCGCTGTCACCGGTGGTCGACGCGGTCAGCCGCGACGGGCACGACGGGGAGGATCTGGGCAACCTGTTCGGCGCGCTCGAATCGCTGCGAATTCCCTTGCAGTATCTGGCCGAACTGTTCACCGCCGGCGATACCGACACCGTCGCGGCCGTGCTGCGCCGGCTGGCCGCCATGCGCTCGTACATGCGCGATATCAACCTCGGCCGGGAGACGCAGCCGCACATCCCGGAATCTGTCGGCCTCACCGAGGAACAGATCTACGAGATGTATCGACTGCTCGCGCTGGCGAAATACGAAGAGCGCTATGTGATTCCGACGGCCTACGCGGTGGAGGGGCATCGGCTGCAGGAGACGGCCACCGACTGCGCGCTGTCCTACGACGGCGGTCCCGGCATGTACGACTCCGGACCCTTCGGCGAGGCCAGCGGCGGGCCGGTGCCGGTCGCGGTGGAGACCTTCCACGCGCTGCGGCAGCGGCAGACCAGCGAGGAGATGGCCGCCAATGCGAGCCGGCCATCGCGGGTGAACCTACTCAACTGGGATGGAAAGGGTACGCCCGCAGGCATGTTCCCGGGTGGCCGCGAGGGGGGATCCGATCGATGAGAACCCTGCTGAGCCGCAAGGAGAGCGCGGCCGACCGCGCCCTGCGCTACCAGGTGATCCGCCAGTCGGCCTCCCTGCTGCTGTCCTACCCGGACGAGCGCTGGCCCGACCGCCTCGCCATTGCCGAGCGGCTGATCGACAACCTCAGCGGCGCACCGGCCGAACTGCTCTCCCGCACTCTGACCGCACTCCGCGGCGTCGATCTCCTCACCGCCGAACAGCATTTCGTCGACACCTTCGACCTGCGCCGCGAGTCGACCATGTACCTGACCTACTGGACCAGCGGCGACACCCGCAATCGCGGCGCGGAGATCCACGCCTTCGCACAGGCCTACCGCGACGCGGGCCTCCCGCCGCCGCTCGGCGAAACCCCCGACTATCTCCCGGTGGTCCTGGAATTCGCCGCCACCGTGGACCCCGAAGCGGGTGAACGCCTGCTGACGGCCCACCGGGTGCCCATCGACGTCCTCCGCACGGCCCTGGCCGGACGCGGTTCCCCCTACGCGCACACCATCGCGGCCGTCTGTGAAACCCTGCCCGCCGTCACCGACCGCGAAGCACAACGAGCACAACAGCTTTCGCTGACCGGCCCGCCCGCCGAGTCCATCGGCCTGGAGCCGTTCACCCTGACCGTCCCGCCACGGCGCGCCACCCGGGCCGCCCGACCCGAAGGGGCTCACTGACATGGCCGCAGGCGAACTCTTCTGGGACATAGTCCCCTACGTGACCCTGGCGATCTTCGTGGTCGGCACCTGGTGGCGCTACCGCTACGACAAATTCGGCTGGACCACCCGCTCCTCCCAGCTCTATGAATCCCGCCTGCTCCGCATCGCCAGCCCGCTGTTCCACTTCGGCATCCTGGTCGTGATCTTCGGCCACATCATCGGCCTGGTCATCCCCGAATCCTGGACCAGCGCACTGGGTCTGAGCGAGCACGCCTATCACGTCCAGGCCGTGGCGCTGGGCTCCATCGCGGGCGTCTCCACCCTGATCGGCATCCTGCTGCTCATCTACCGCCGCCGCACCACCGGCCCGGTCTTCATGGCCACCACCACCAACGACAAGATCATGTACCTGGTGCTGGTCGCCGCGCTGGTAGCCGGTGTCGCCACCACTTTCATCGGCGCCGGCGTAGGCGGCGAGGCCTACAACTACCGCGAAACCGTTTCCCCCTGGTTCCGCTCCATCTGGATCCTCCAACCCCGCGGCGACCTGATGGCCGCAGCCCCCCTGCCCTTCCACATCCACGTCGCCATCGGACTGACCCTTTTCGCCATCTGGCCCTTCACCCGCCTGGTCCACGCCTTCAGCGCCCCCATCGCCTATCTCTTCCGGCCCTACATCATCTACCGCACCCGCGCCGAAACCTCGAAGCCCATGGCCGCCACCGCCCAGCGCCGCGGCTGGTAGGCGTTCCCGGCCGTAGTCACGGGAATCGCTTCGCGATCGCCGCCGCGATCTCACCCGGGGCATGCTCCTGTATGAAATGCTGCGCGCGGGGCAGCTCCACCACCTCCAGATCGGTGAAGGCGGCACGCATGCGCGGGAGACAGGCGTTCGGGCGGAATGCCATGTCCCGCATGCCCCACACCAGCAGGGTCGGCTTGTCGCCCAGCACGGCGGGCACGTCTCGGGCGAGTCGCTCGAGCAATGGGCGCGCGGCGCGAATTTCCCCGGGCGTCACGGCGAGTGCGCGCCGGGCTTCCGCGGTGGGCTGTACCGCGCGGTAGTGGTCGGCCTCGGCCGCGGTGAGCCCGCGCCCCAGCTCCGCGAGCAGGACCCGTTCGACGAGGAAATTCCGTTCCAGAATCCGCCGGCGCATCGGCCGGCTGCTCAGGATCGCGCTGAAAGCGCGATTGGCCATGGCCTCGACCGGCCAGAACACGGTGTTGCCCAGCACGATTCCGCGCACCCGGTCCGCGCGCGCGACCACCGCGCCCAGGCCGATGGGCCCGCCCCAATCGTGTCCCATGACAAGGAAGTCGTCGAGCCGCAGGTGGTCGATGAGCTCGCCGAGCACGGCGGTGTGCTCGGCGATGGTGTAGCCGAAACTCTCGGGGCGTTCCGATAATCCGAAACCCAGGTAGTCGACGGCGACGCACCGGTACCGATCACGAAGCTCCTGCACGATGTGGCGGTAGAGGAAACTCCACGCCGGAGCGCCGTGACAGAACAGGATCGTCGGACCGATCCCTTCGTCGATGTAGTGCACCCGTCCGGCGGACGAGTCGAACCACCGAGACCGGAACGGATAGAGATCCCCGTCGGGAACAAAGTCGATCAGCATTGGGCCCTCCCTCGGAGGAGAGGTTACCTGTGCCTAACGGAGAGAACGGATCTCGGTCTCGACCTGAGCCAGCAGGCTGGCCGGGCATCCCCAATAGTCGTAGATACCGCCGCGCTTGCTGTTGCTGCCACAGATCACGAACACGCCGGTCCCGAGGGCTTGCTTCAAGTGGGTGGCCAGCCAGCCGACGAAGCCGCTGTTGTCCACGCCGGGCGGGAAGTGGAAGGAGAAGACCCCGAAACGTTCCACGGCGTCGGCGAGGTTTTCCCCGCCGACCGGTGTCAGCGCACTCCAGCTTTCGTCATCCCGCACCACCGCCAGGGTCTGCTCGCTCAGCCGCGGCGGCTCGGTGATCGGCGATTCCCGGAACCACCACTCGCCCTCGTGGACTACGAAATCCGCGGCGGCGATGACCTTGCGAAGACGGCTGTCCGTCTGCTCCGGCGTCTCCTGACTGATGTCGACCATTCCGCCACAGTATCGGGGCTGCGGTGGAGTGGATCAGTGGCAGCAGGGTTCGCCGGAAGACCCGGTCCGTGCTGTGGACAGGCGGCAGAAGCAGGAGGCTTCGATGGGAATGTCGGCCTGGGCCAGAGCCAGTTTCAGTTGCTGGGCGATGATCTGGGCGGGTTCGGATTTGCCGAGGCGGGTGAGGCATTCGTGGTAGCCGTGCAGGCTCCAGACATTGCCGGGGTGCTGGGAGGCTCGGGGGAGGGTGTCGTCCAGGCCCAGGTCGGCTCGGTAGACGGCTTCGGCTTCGGCGATGTGGCCTTGTTCCAGCAGCAGGGCGGCGTAGGCGTGGCGGGTGGGTTGCATCCAGCCCCAGGGCTCGTCGTAGGGGAGGTTGTCGTCGAGGTGGATGGAGCGGCGGAGGGCTTCGAATGCCTTGTCGTAGTCGGCATTCCGGTACTGGAGTTCGCCCTCGAGCATGGCGGCGGCGATGGCGAGGATATCGCGGCAGGTGTTGTTGAACAGGGTCCGGGATTCGGGGACCCGGGCGTAGGCGGCGTGGAAGAGCTGCTGCTCGTGGGCGGCCTCGGCCAGGCGATTCGTCGCCGAATAGGCGATACCCTTGGCGTAGTGCAGCATTGCGGTGGTGACGCAGTAGAGGTCGCGGTCCGCGGGGAGGGGGAGGTCGATGATCTGCGCCCATCGGCCGAAGCGGATGAGGACGTGGACGCGCATGGAGAGGAAGCTCTCCAGCCAGTCGGCCATGGGCGGAGAAGTCACGCGCAGCAGTTCTTCGGAAATGGAGTTCTCCAGTTGCGCAACAGTTTCCAAGGCGACAGCGGATTGGCCGAGGAACATCGCGCCGTAGATCTTGAAGTGATAGTCGTGGGCGCGGTAGAGGGTGTAGAAGTTCAGATCGCCGGAGCGGCGGGCGAATTTCTCGTCCGCGATGATGGCGGCCGAGTTGGAGCGGACGACGCTGCGGTAATCGCCGCAGAGCACGTCCAGATGGGTGGGCATGTGCTCGAGGTGACCCGCATCGGGCACCAGGCCACGCAGGCGGTCCGCGACCGGCAGCGCGGTTTCCGGGGTCGGCGACATTTCCATCAGATGGATGTACAGGTGCAGGATGCCCGGATGGGCCCGCCCCGCTTCGGAGTCGAGGACGCGGTCCAGGATGGCCTTGGCCTCCACGGTGCATGATCCGGCGGCCGGTTCACCGGTGCGCTGATCCCACAGCGCCCACGGGGTGAGGTTCATCAGGGCGTCCGCGCACAGGGCCGCCACGTCCGGGTCATCCGGGAAGCGCTCGTAGACGGTGCGCATGGCTTCCGCGTAGTCCTTGTTCCAGGCCGAGCCGTCGCCCTCGGGCGCAGTCCGCGGGTACCGGGCGGCGAGGGCCTCGATGAGGGCCCGCTCCACCGGTGTCGCGGACCCCGCGAGGGCCGTCGCCCGCCGCATCGCGTCATGCGTATCGGCGACCGTCGCGGCCAGTTCCGTCTCGTCGAAGAACTCCCACGGTTTGTTGTAGTTCGGCCCCTGTGCGTAGGCCAGCCCCCAATAGGCCATGGCACAGTCCGGGTCCGCGTCCAGCGCCCGGGAGAAGCACTGCGCGGCCTCTTCGTGATTGAAGGCGTAGGCCCAGACCAGGCCCCGGTCGAACCACACCTGCGCGGTCGCGGAAGCGGTCGTGATGCGCCGGGTATGCGTACCGAGTTCGTAATAGTCGCCGGTCATTCGATGATCGTCTCACCGGGCTCCGGGCTTCGGCAGCCGATAGCGCGCGAACACTCGGTTGCCGGGCATTTCCCCGCCGGTATTGGAGTACCGCGGTACTCGCTACTTGCGGGGTTGCCGCGGCTACATTGTGGGTAGTGCTCGGGTCATATGGCGAAGGGAGTCATGGTGCCTACCGCGAATTTCGGGACGAAGGACGAGCCCGGTTTCGAACTCGAGCAGAGTCCGGATCTGATTGTGGTGCGGGCGCATCGAGGGCGCGGCGTGCCGCGCAAGATCGGGTCGGTGCGCACCGCCGTCGCCGGTGAACTCGATGACGCGACGCTGGTGCAGGCCCACCCGGAGGTGGGCGTCGAGGTGTACCGGGTGCCGCCGGGCTCCCCCTCGGTGGCCGAACGCAAACCGCGGATCGACGCCGCGCCGGAGGTCCGGTTCGCCGGCAGCGTCCTGGTGGATCCGGGCACGGATGAACCGGTGCTCTACACCGAGAACATTTTCGTGAAGTTCGTCGACGAGGCAGATCCCGAGCACTGCCTGGCGGTGCTGCGCGAGGCCGGACTGCGGGTCAAGGAGCGGGTGGACTACGCCGACAACGCGTACTTCGCCGCCGCGCCGGAGGGCACCGGGCAGCGGGTGTTCGATATCGCGAATACCCTGTTGGACCGCGCCGACGTGGAATACAGCCATCCGGAGCTGATCCGCCGCCGGTCCCGCAAGGCGATCTTCACCCGGCAGTGGCATCTGAAGAAGACCTCCATCGGCGGCGTCACCATCGACGCGCACGCGAATGTCGAAGCGGCGCATGCGCTCACGCGTGGGGCGGGGGTGACCATCGCCATTATCGACGATGGGGTCGACATCGATCACCCCGAGTTCGCCGGTGCAGGAAAGGTGGTCGCGCCCCGCGACGCGACACTGCGCACCGACGACCCGCGCCCGAAGGACGCCTTCGGCACCGGCCCGGACAATGGCGATAACCACGGCACCGCGTGCGCGGGCGTGGCCTGCGCGAACGGCGCCGTCGGCGCGTCCGGGGTCGCCCCGGAGGCCGCGCTCATGCCCATCCGCCTCGCCTCCGGGCTCGGCTCCCAGGCCGAGGCCCAGGCCTTCAAATGGGCCGCCGACCATGGCGCGGACGTCATCTCGTGCAGTTGGGGCCCCGCCGACGGCGCCTGGTTCCGTCCCAATGATCCGGCGCACAATCAGGTGGTGCAGATGCCCGCCAGCACCCGCCTGGCCATCGAGCACGTCATTACCAACGGCCGCGATGGGAAGGGCTGCGTCATCCTGTTCGCCGCGGGCAATGGCAATGAATCCGTCGACAACGACGGCTACGCCGGCCACGCCAGGGTGATCGCCGTCGCCGCCTGCAATGACACCGGAAAGCGCAGTGTCTACAGCGATTTCGGCAAAGCGGTCTGGTGCGCCTTCCCCAGCAACGACTTCGGCCACGAGCCGTTCTCGCATCCGGAGCCGCGCACCACGGGCATCTGGACCGTCGATCGCCACGACGCCGACGGCTACAACCCGGGCGACGCCGAACTGGGCGACGCCGCGGGCAATTTCACCAATAGCTTCGGCGGCACCTCCAGCGCCTGTCCGGGCGCGGCCGGCGTGGTCGCCCTCGCCTTGTCGGTGAACCCGGAGCTGACCTGGGACGAGGTCAAGAACCTCCTGAAGGGCTCCTGCGACAAGATCGACCCGCAGGGCGGGGCCTACGGCCCGGACGGCCACAGCAGCAAATACGGCTTCGGCCGCGTCAACGCATTGACCGCGGTCGAGGCCGCTAGAGCCCTGGCCGTGAATCCACTGCCCGTCGGCTGAGCGGAGCGCACGCGATATCGGGCTGCGGATCCTTGGCGCAGGTGAACTGCATGACGTCGATGTGGCCCGCACGGAAATGGTGTGCACAACCGGTCAGGTAGCGCATATAGGTGTCGTAGGTGTCCTCGCTCGCGAGAGCAATGGCCTCGTCGCGATGCGCGCTCAGGGCCTCGGCCCAGTGATCGAGCGTGGTCGCGTAATGCAGTCGCAGCGGATGCGTACGGGTGACGGTGAATCCGGCCTCCTGCGCGTACTCCCGCACGCCCCGTGGGATCGGCCCCCACGGCAGCGGGAGCTGCCCGCCCGGGAAGATCACGGTGCGAATGAACCGCATGAAGCCGATATCCTCACGCGTGAGCGGGATGTCGTTCGCACGCAGGTGGTTGAGCCCGTACATGACGATGGTGTGCAACAGCATCACGCCATCGGCGGGCAGGGTCGAATAGGCGAATCCGAAGAAGTCCTCGTAACGTTCCTGCCGGAAGTGCTCGAAGGCCCCGATGCTGACGATCCGATCGACCTGCCCGTCGAACTCCTCCCAGCCCTGTAGCCGGACTTCCGCACGGCGGCCGGGGAATTCGCGCTTGTCGAGCTGCGCCTGAATGTAATCGCGCTGATTCCGGCTCAGCGTCAAGCCGATGACGTTCACGTCGTATGCCTCCAGCGCCCGCAGCATGGTGGAGCCCCACCCGCAGCCGATGTCCAGCAGGGTCATGCCCGGCCGCAGATCGCACTTGCCCAGCGCCAGATCGATTTTCGCGATCTGCGCCTGCTCGAGGGTGCTGTCCGGCCGCTCCCAGTACGCGCAGCTGTAGGTCCGGGTGGGATCGAGGAACAGGGCGAAGAAGTCGTCGGAGAGGTCGTAGTGCGCTTGTACCTCGGCGTAGAACGGGGCGTGACGGGTCATGCGGGCAACCTCCGGGCGGCGTCGATGGCTGGGCACTAGCGGTCGCCAGTTGGTCGTTACGCCCGGACCTCAGGTTTGGCCGATTCACTGTGATGTGGATCACATCAGGCGAATGGCCCCGCCGATGACCAAACCGGAGCAGGATCCGTCGCGACTAGTTGGTATCCGCATTCGCACGACTGGAGGAGACAGACTGGTGGTTGCCCTCGGGAACGCCCCTCGCGACGATGTGCTCGAGCCGCCCACGGCCGCGGTTCCGGGAACCGATGAACGGCTGCGCGAGCTACGGTCCATGGTCGGCCGCAGCTACCGGCTCCGGGAGGATTACGAAGTCGGCCGCGAACAGGTCCGGGCGTTCGCGCGCGCCGTCCAGAACGACCATCCCGCGCATGTCAGTGAATCTGCCGCCGCCGATCTCGGCTACCGCGGACTGCTCGCCCCGCCCACCTTCGCGGCCCTGCTCGCCGGCGCGGCGCAGGAAGCCCTGGCGGGCCTGCTCACCGGCTGCGATCTCACCACCGCCGTGCAGACCCAGCAGGTCATGGACTTCTACCGCCCCATGATGGTCGGCGATCGGCTCACCAGCACCGTCTCGCTGCAATCGCATCGCGAGGCCTTCGGCGGCGACCTGCTGGCGGTCACCAACACCATTACCGATCGGGACGGCGAGGTCGTCCTCATCGGAAACACCAGCATTATCGCCCGCACCGGCGCGGCGGAATTGGGCCTGCGGCTGGCGGAACTCAATGCCGGCGTGCTGCGCCACGATGTCCTCGCCATCGCGCCGCCCGCGGTGGACGAGGTGCCGACGAATACCAAAACCCCTGCCGTGCAGCAGTTCCGGATGCGCGGCCGCAGCAGGGACCGGGTCGCCGTGGGGGACCAGCTGCCGGTGCGGAGCTATCGCCTCACCCTGGGCGATCTGGTGCACTACGCCGGCGTCGCCGGTGATCCGAACCCGATCCACTGGTTCGAGCCGACCGGCGCGCTCGTCGGCCTCGGCCCCGGCGTGGTCGCGCACGGCATGCTGACCATGGGCCTCGGCGCGGGCTACCTCACCTCCTGGGCGCAGGACCCGCGCGCCATGCGCCAGTACAGCGTCCGCATCACCGGGCCGGTCTATGTGGTCCCGGGCACGGCGAGCACCATCGAGTTCGGCGGCAAGGTCATTGCCCTGCACCGCAAGAGCGGAACGGCCACGGTGGCGATCACCGCCACCCAGGACGGCCGCCGCATCTTCGGCCGCGCCACCGCGGTGATCGCACTGTCCTGATCCGCCCTCAGCTCAGCGGTACGGCCACGATCGGGTCGGTGGTCGGTTGCGGAGACCCGCCCACCGGCTCGATCGATACCGCCAGGGTCCGCGCATCGCCCAGTCGCACCAGCAGTGGTGCGTTTTCGGTGGGCAGCGTCTCGGGCACGCCCGCCGACACCGGCGTTCCGCCCTCCGGAATCAGCCACAGCTGGTAGGCCCGGCCCGGCGCCGGGGCGGGCACGCCATCGAAGAACACCAGCGCCGCATCCAGCACCCGGGAGGTGTCGACGGTGACGCTGCCGCCCCCGGCCAGCCCCGCGGTCTCGGTGCGGGCATCGCGTTCCGTGCGAATCCGCTCGGCGGTGAGCGTCTCCGAATCACGGTGCTGCACCAGGTCTTTGACGACGAGCCCGCCGATTACGAGCGCGGCGACGGCCGCGGCGGCGGCAAGCCACCCCAGTGCCCGCCGCGAACGCAGCGCTGCGGCCCGCTCCGGCCGTATTCCCTCACGCGGCTCGGGCGTCATTCCCGGGGCTCGCCCGGACCGTTCCGCCGCAGCCTCCGCGGCGATCTGCTCATCGAGGGCGCGCTGAATCGACGCTTCCAGTGCGGCCGGTGCGTCCTGCGCGTCCACTGCCGTCATGGTTGCCAGGGTTTCGCGGATCTCCCGCACGGTAGCCCGGAACGATGCCGCGTCCACCTCGTCGGCGCGGCTCAATAATGCCTCGACCGAGCGCCGTTCGGCCTCGGTGAGCGCATCGAGCGCGTACGGATGGGCGAATTCGGCCAGGTCGCCGGATCGTGTGATGTCAGGCATCGGTCACCGATCCCGTCAGGCAGTTCTGCAATCGCCGGAGACCGTCGCGTATCCGGGTTTTCACCGTCGACAGCGGAACCCCGAGCCGGTCGGCCACCTCGGCATAGGTGTGTCCGCCGTAATAGGCGAGCGCGATCGTCTCGTGCTGGGTATCGGTGAGCGTGCCCAGGCAGTCGAGGACCGCCCGTTCGTCCGACCGCTGGTCCACGGTCTCGGCGACGATATCGTGATCGCGCCCGATCTGCCGGTGCCCGTACGCGAGATCCCTTGTCGCGGCCGACCTTTCGAGCCGCACCCGATCCACGGCCCGCCGGTGCGTCAGCATCATCAGCCAGCCGATGGGGGTGGCCAGCCGCTGGTCGTAGTGCCCGGCCGCATTCCACACGTACAGGTACACCTCCTGCGCGATCTCCTCCGCCGCGGCGGGGCGGCGCAGGATGCGCAGCGCCAGCCCGAATACGCGGTGCTGGGTGGCGCGGTAGAACTCGGTGAAGGCCTCCCGGTCCCCGGCCGCGATGCCCGCCAGCAGTTCGGCGAGCCCGCGGGCCGCCTCCGGTGCGATCCGCGACGGCGGGACCGGGCAGGCGTCGTCGCTGACGCGATCCCGGGGATGCCTCGAGGCAACCACGGGCAGGCGTTGTTCGTCGGCCATGCGATGCGTCTTCCGTGAGTAGGTGTAGCTCGACGGTGACTCGTGCGGTGCGGCTCCCCGGGACAATAGCCGCGGACCACCGGATATGGGTGCAACTTCGCAACTTCCGCGGGCGTTGCCGACGGCTTCGGGTGAGACCTCGCCCGACGAGATCGTCAACTAATGGTTGACCATTTGATAATCGTCAACTACTAGTTGACACATGGACGTGAGAGAGAACGCGGCGCACCGTGTGGTGATCGTCGGCGCCGGGATCGCGGGTCTGGCCGCCGCGCTGCGGCTCGCGCGGGACGGCTGGGAGGTGCTGGTCCTCGAGCGGGCGCCGGGGCGGCGCAGCGGCGGTTACCTGGTGAACCTGCACGGGCCCGGAATCGACGCGGCGGAGCGGCTCGGGCTGCTGCCCGCGCTCGGGCCGCGGGATATCGGATTCTTCACCTCGGTGCTGGTGCACGCCGATGGGCGGGAGAAGTTGACGGTGCCGGCCGCGGTCGCGCGGGCGGCGGTGGGGGATCGGGCGCTGAGCGTCTTCCGGGGTGATGTGGAAACGGTGTTGTACGAGGCGGTCCGCGATCTCGTGACGATTCGCTTCGGTATCACGGCAAAGTCGATCCACCAGCACGACAAGGGGATTCTTGTAGGGTTGAGCGACGGCCACGAGGTGGACGCCGATCTGCTCATCGGGGCAGACGGGCTGCATTCGCGCATCCGGGAACTCGTATTCGGCTCCGGCACGGAGTGTCTGGTCGATATGGGGACTATGGTGGGAGCCTTCCCGCTCGCCGAAATCCCGGAGCATGTGCCGCAGGGGGTCGGCACGACCTTCCTCGGGCCGGGGCGGACGGCGGCGGTGATGAATCTCGGTGCGGGGCGGTCGTCGGCGTTCTTCACCTACGGCAGCGCGGATCCGGAGGCGGAATTGGCTCGCGGGCCGGTGGATTCGCTGACCGCCGCCTTCGGCGATCTGGGGCGGGGCGTCGCCGAGGCGCTGGCGCAGCTCGCGGCCGATCCGGCGGCGGCCTATTTCGATTCCGTGACCCAGGTGGTGCTGGACGACTGGAGTCGCGGGCGCGTGGTGCTGCTCGGCGACGCGGCCTGGTGCGTCACCGTATTCGCCGGATACGGCGCGGCTCTCGCGCTCGACGGCGCCGACCGGCTGGGTGCGGCGCTGGCGGCGGGCAATGGCGATATCCCCGCCGCTCTCGCCGGATGGGAGGCCGAGCTGCGGCCCGAGGTCGCGAAGCGACAAGCCCTGGCGCGCAAGGGGATGGCGCGATTCGTGCCGTCCAGCAGGGCGCAGGTGTGGATGGGTGAGATGATGCTGCGCGCGATCCAGCTGCCCGGCCTCCGAAGCCTGGTGCAACGCTCGATCCGGCGTGCCAACAACTAGGTACCGGCACGCCGATGACTGGGTACCGGCGCGCCGACGACTTGGCATCAGCGCGCCGATCTGCCTGCTGATCCGGATCCTTCAGCGTGCGCGAGCCGGGAACCCGTGCGCCCGAGCGGCCATGACCACCAACAAGGTTGGCGCGAGCAGGACGAGGACGCTCCATGGGAACACCCGCGGTCCGAACGCGTCCAGCAGTACGCCGCCGGCAATGCCGCCGCCCGCCATCGCGGCATTCCACAGCGTCACCAGCATGGCCTGCGCGGTGTCGGCGGCCTCGCCGCCGGCGATCGCCGCCGCGGTCTGCAGCAGGGTGGGCACGCCGCCCCAGCCCAGGCCCCACAGCGCCGCGGCGATGAACACCAGGACCGCGCTGCCGGAGACGGCGGCCAGTAGCGCCACGGCGATGGCGACCAGAATCGTTGCGGCAATGGTCAACCCGCGCAAATGGCGGTCGATCAGCGCGCCCGTGAACCAGATGCTCACCATGGAGGCGATGCCGAACACCAGCAGCACCGCGTCGACGTGATCGCTCAACTCGACCTCGTCGAGGAAGGTGGCCACGTAGGTGTACAGGATGTTGTGTGCCAGCACGAATGTCAGGGTGACGAACAGCGCCGCACCGACGCCGGGCAGTTTCGCCGTGGCCAGCAAGGGGATTCGGGTTGCCCGGCCCTGCCCCGGGAAGTCCGGCACGGCCGCCGCGATCCAGCCGATCAGCAGCATCGCGATCACCGACATCAGGCCGAAGGTGATCTGCCAGCCGACGGCCTTGCCCAGGAAGGTTCCCAGCGGAATCCCCAGCGACAACGCCAGCGGAATGCCCGCCATCACGATGGCGATCGCCTTGCCCTGCAATGGTTCCGGCGCCAGCCGGCGGGCGTATCCGGCCAGCAGGGCCCACACCACCCCGGCCGCGATGCCGGCGACGAAACGGGCGGCCAGGGTCAGCGGATAGCTCAGCGACACCGCGGTCACCGTATTCGCCGCCAGGAACCCCGCGATCCCGGCCAGCAGCAACTGCTTGCGCCGCCAGCCCGCCGTGGCCACCGATAGCGGGATCGCCGACAGCGCGGTACCTATCGCGTAGACGGTCACCAGCTGCCCGGTCGCCGCTTCGCCGACGTGCAGTCCAGCGCTCATGGCGGGCAGCACACCCGCCGGCAGCGCCTCGGTCAGCACCGTGAGAAACGCGGCGGTCGTCAAGGCCAGCAGGGCCGAAAGCGGTAGTCGTGAATCGTTTTTCACGACTCGGAAATCGTTCTGAGCGGACGTTCGATTGACCATGTACGTATGCTGAAACCCTCACATTAATGTGAAGGTCAACCCGAAGTCCTGTGAGGGATCCCATATGCGCATCGGAGAACTGTCGGCCCGCACCGGAACCTCGCGCCGCCTGCTGCGCTACTACGAGGAGCAGGGCCTCATCGTCTCGCAGCGCCAGGTCAACGGCTACCGCGAATACGACGAGGCCTGCGTCGACCGGGTGCTGCAAATCCGCGGCCTGCTCGACGCGGGCCTGCCCACCCGCATCATCAAGCAGATCCTGCCCTGCCTCGACAAACCCCGCGTCATCCACTTCTCCGACGCCACCCCTGAGATGCTCGCCACGCTGGAATGCGAACTCGCCCGCATGACCACCCGCATCGAGGTCCTCACCCGAAACCGCGACGCCATAGCCGAATACGTCGAAGCCGTCCTCGACGGCGACCGCCGCAAATCCGAAAAGGCATCGACCGGGAACTGATGGCGGGCTGCGACGGCGTGTCGCCGCCACCAGTTCCCGGTCGGTGATGGTTCACAGTGTGGGGACACCGGCGGCACGGAGTCAGATGCGGTCCAGTAGCCAGCGCGGACCGACCGTGGCGGCTCCGGCGGCTTCCACGCGGTTGCGGAGTCCGCGATCGGCCGTCACCACCGTGATGGGCCGGTCACCGTCCTGCGCCGCGGCAGCCGCCACGGTGTCGGCGATGGCGTCATCGCCCGAGCCGTCGGCCAGGAGCACGCGCACGCCATCGACGCCGGCCCCTTCCGGATCGGCCGCTTTCGCCGCGCCTTCGAGCACGACGATCACATCGACCGGGTAGTCCAGGCGATCTCGGAGGGTGGCCACCGCGAGGAGCAACCGCCGCGCGGCCCCGGCCCGATCGCGCCACCACCCGTCCGGCCGTGACCCCACCACGTTCGCGGCATCCACAACGATCAACTGGGCCTTGTCATCCCTCACCCTCGTAGTCTCCTCCCCGGCCCCGGCGCAGGAATGGCGCCGGGTGGTTCCCGGCCGTTCACCTGCCGGTCCCGGCATGTCGCTAGCGTGTTGGCCCGTGCGCGGACAGCTGAAGGTTGGACAGGCGGTATTGGCGGTTGCGGTCGTGGGTGCGCTCGGTGCTCCGGCCGCTCAGGCGGAGACGCCGGCGGTGCGTTTGCTCGGCGAGCAGGTGATCGCACACGACCTGGATTTCCAGGGCACCGTGGTCGGCGGCCTGTCCGGAATCGACTTCCGCGAGAGCACCGGCGATTACGTGCTGATCAGCGATGACCGTTCGGAGAAGAATCCGGCGCGGTTCTATACGGCGCGATTCGCGGTCGACGGGTCCGGACTCGGGCCGATCGCCTTCACCGGCACCCGTCTGCTGCTGAACTCGTCCGGCGCGGGCTACCCCGCGAAATCGGTTGACCCCGAGGAGATCCGGATCGACCCGTGGACCGGCGACTACTTCTGGACCCAGGAAGGCGAACGCGCCGACGGCGTGCTGATCGATCCGTCGGTCCGCATCGCCCGCACCGACGGTTCCTATGCGGGCGAGCTGCCGATCCCCGATAACGAACGGATGCGCCCGGATTCGGGGCCGCGGCGCAATGCGGCACTCGAAGGCGCCACCTTCGCGGTGGGCGGCACCCTGTTCGTCACCGCGCTGGAAGGCCCACTCCTGCAGGACGGCCTCGATCCGACCACCACCACGGGTTCCCTCAACCGCCTGACCGTCCAGGCCCGCTTCGGCCCGATCCTCGCCCAGTATCTGTATCCGGCCGACCCGGTCTTCGCCGAATCCCGGCCCGAACCGGGCAAGGGCGGCAACGGGATCGTCTCCATCCTCGCCGCCGATTCCACGAGCCCCTCGAAACTGCTCGTCATGGAACGCTCGTTCGTCCCCGCGGTCGGCAATAGGATCCGCATCTACGAAGCCGATCTGAGCTCGGCGACCAATGTGTACGGCGCTGGAACGGCCGGTGCCCGCGCTGTCACCAAACGACTCCTGGTCGATCTGGACGACGTCGGCCTGTCCCACATCGACAATGTGGAGGGCATGACCTGGGGACCCCGCCTGCCTTCCGGTGAACGCACCCTGATCCTGGTGAGCGACAACAACTTCAGTGCCGAACAGGTGACCCAGGTCGTCGCCCTCGCGGTCCGCTAGCGGTCAGCGCCCCGGCAGGGCGACGGCATAGCGGGGCAGCAGGCGGCAGCCGAGGCGCTGCTTGACCTCGTCGAGGCCTTTGCCCCAGATGAGGCCCTGTTTTCCGGAGACGGCCGCCCAGGCGACGGTGCGGCGGACGCCGTCGAAGTACAGGTGCCGGTGTCCGCCCGCGTCGGCCGGCAGCGCACCCCACCGGTGCACCAGCGGCCAGCTCGGGTGGTCGAGGATGGTGAAGGCCGCCAAGAGATTTCCCGCCGCATCGCGATAGGACACCGACCGGACCTCGGGGTGGGCCAGCAGCGTGCGCAACCACCGATCGGACATGCGCGGAGGCTGCCGCACGCCCTGGTATTTGATCTCGGTGCGGCGGAACAATCCGATCAGCTGCTCGGTGTCGAGCTCGCTCGCCGAGCCGTCTCCGGCAACGAGATCCGTTGCAGCCGAAAGTAGTCGGGCGCCTTTTCGTAGGCTCCTGCGTCGATTCGACGACAGTGTCCCCAGCCATCCGTCCTCATCCGGCCATTCGATCGGCAGCACCGCAAGGGGATTCACCTCCCTGAGGATGCGGACGTGGCCGAGCGCAGCGGCCTGTTCGCGGTCGAGTTCGCGCCACAATGTGCCGAGCACCGCATGCCGGAACCGGGACCGCAGCCCGCCCGCAAGGAGACGCAGCATCTCGGTGTGCCGTTCGGGGTCGGCCACCCACCAGCCGGGCTGTCCGGTGCTGCCCGGTGCGGCGACGTTCGCGACGCCATAGGTCCAGCGAGCCGCGGCCATGGCGACCGGGGTTCCGCCGTCGCGCACCACGGCCAGGCCCAGCCGCGGTCCGGCGGCCGCGAGGACGTCCCAGGCCCAGGTCGCGCGAAGCCCGTTGGCGCGCCGGAACTCCTCCCACCAGACGGGTTCGCCATCCCGGTTCGGGTCGAACACTTCGACGGTCACACCGACCTCCCGAGCCTGACCAGGGCCGCTGCCGCGAGCACGGCGTAGGAGGCCACCAGCGCCCAGAGCGCCGCGACGGGTCCGTGCGCGGGGATCAGCAGCGGAGCGAGCACTACCACCGCGGCGAATTGGGCCGCGGCGCCGGTGGCGGCGATGATCAGCTCACGGGAACCGGTGTTCTCGAGCAGGAACAGCGCGAGGCTGACCAGCGCGTGCAGCGGGATCTCGAAACACAGCAGCACCACCAGGAGTGCTGTGCCGGAGAAGGGTCCGGCGGCCACGGCGGCCAGTACGCACCCCACCCCGCTCCCGGCCAGCGCGATGACGAAAAGCCTTCGGGCGATGTCGATTCCCGCGCGCGCCCCCGTCCCGCGCAGCCGCACCGAGGACGCGGGCTGATAGATCCGCAGCAGGTACAGCAGCAGCGATCCCACGACGCTGGAAACCAGCAGCGCCAGATACAACGTGGTGCTGTCGCCATGCCGGCTCCCGAGTGCGAGCACCGCATAGAGCACCCCCACCGACGCCGCGCCGAGCGGCTCGTACAGGCCGAGCAGCAGTTCGGAACGCAATACCGCCGCCGTGACATGCCGCCGTGGTCGGGCGGATGTCGCCGACAGAGCCACGCCGATTCCCCTGGCCGACCACAACGCAGCGCCGCAGGTGATCATCGCGAGCAGCAGTAGCTGACCGGCGGGAGTCAGTCTCGTTCCCGCACCCGTGGCGATCAGCAGGAGTGCCGTGAGCATCAGAAACCCCCGGCTGTCCCGCGATGGCCGACCGGCTGCCCGATGGACCGCCACCACCACGGTGAGCAACCCGAGCCCGGCGCTCCACGCCGCCGCCAGCGGATAGACGACTGCCGCCGAACCCGCCGCGACCACGGTGCAGAGCGCGGCAATCGCCAGCGGCGCAGCCGAAGTCAGTACGGCGGTGCGCACCACGGCATTCGCGGTGCGGGGCAGGCGCGGCACCAACTTGAGTACGGTCTTCTCCGCCCCGGAACTCAGCAGCGCGATCCAGGCCGTCGCACCCACCGCCCCGGCATACACCCCGAACACCTCGGCTCCCCAAAACGCCAGCAACATCAAAGCCATGGTGTGGTAGGCGATCCGGAATGCGCCCCGCCCGGCCAGCAGCGACAGCACGGTGCCGATCGTGGGCAGCGTCACCCGCTCCGGGGCCGCAACCATCACCGTGTCCGTGCGCGCACGCGCCGCTGCACCTCACCACCGGCCCGATGCCACAACCGATCCGGCAGGCAAACCACCACCACGGCGATGATCAGATGCACCGCGATGAACGCGTACGCCTCGGTCCGGCTCGCGACATGCCCGAGCACCACCGTCATGTGATCGGCCCAATCCCATTGCTCGGCAACCCCATTGCCGCGCAACAACTGAAATGTCAGATCCTCGATCCCCGACAGCATAATGAGAATCCCCGCATACCCGACCCTGCGCACCGTCGCCGCCCCACCCCCACCCAGCCGCAGCGCGAAGACCAGGCACAGAATCAATGTCGGCACCAATACCCGCATCCACGCGTAATGCCGATCCAAATCACCATCCATCGCGGCCGCGAAAATCTTCGGCACCAGAAAGCAGAACACCGCCACAAACGCGCCGAGCGCTGCCACCTCCACCAAACGCCCCCGCCGAAACCACTCGGGCCGCACACTCGCAATCGTCTCGGTGGCGAACACGAACGGAACCAACGGCACCGCCAACGCCCACAGATTCCCGAGCTCCTGCTCCTGCCCACCCGTCAGCCAGACACCCGCCGCCGTCACGACCGCGAGCGCCCCGAGCACCGCACTGCGTATCCCGGCGCTCATGCGGCCCCCCTGAGCTCGAGGCGCGGTGCGCCATGCTGTCCGGCGCGGTTGATTCCGGCCGAGAGCGCGCCGGAATGACGAGCAGAACTCTCGACCGGACGCTCGGCGACAACGGCGGCTCGCTGTGGCGAATCGGCCAGGCCGGCGTCTGCGCCTGTTTCGGGTGCGAGCGCCCCGGGGACCTTACTGCGGGGCGCCGGGTTCATGCGGCACTTCTGAGGTCGAGCCGCAGTACGTCGAGCCGCCCGTGCTGTCGCGGCTGCGGTCCGCTGCGGCGCATCGGCCGTATCCGTGACCGTGGCCGTCTCGGGCGCCGGCGCATCAGGGACCGTACGGTGGATCGCGCGGTTCATGCGGCATCGCTGAGTTCGACGCGCAGTGCGTTCTGGACCCGGGTGGTCGCGGCGGCGGCCTGTTGTGCGGAATCGGCCGCAATGACGAAGTGGCCCAGCTTGTTCGCCGCATTGTCGTAGGGCAGCACCGGGTGGCCGGGGCGGGCGAACAGGGTGAGTTCCATCAGTTCGGGGATGGTCGCGACGGTCTCGGCGCCGGTTACTCGGCTGATCGTGCCCGCTCGGTCGGCGAACAGGATCTGGGCGACGGCGGTGCGAGCGCGGGTGGGGGTGAGGTCGGCGGGCTGTGCGGTGGCCGCCGCGATGGATGCGGCGATGAGGTCGACGCCGTACGCGTGGCGGACCAGGTCGCCGAGGCTGTTGCCGCCTACGCGGGCGCCCATCTCTATCAGGTGTATTCGGTCAGCGTCGTCGACCAGGAGATCGACGGTCAGTGGGCCGCGCTGGTAGCCGAGTTCGGCGACCAGGGCGTCGAGCATACCGGTCAGCTCGTTCACGCGGGCGGCCTCGAGATCGGCGGGAACCCGATGCGCCGTGGTCACGAAGTGCGGGGGAGGGGTGAGGGTTCTGGCGCTCACGCCGACGAAGGCGATGCGGCCTCGGTCGACGAATGCTTCGGCGCTGTAATGCCTTCCGGCGATGAGTTCCTCCACGATCACTCTCCCGTCGCTGGCGTGGCCGCTGGCCGCCGCCGCCGCGGCCGTCACTTGATGCGCGTCCGTGCAGACCTGGATGCCGCGGCTGCTCTGCGCGTCGATCGGCTTCACCAGCACGGGAAAGCGCAGGGACGCGGCGCGGATCGGCAGATGCGCATCGACGAGGCCCGCGACGTAGCGGTGGTGTGCGAAGCCGAGACCGTCGCAGACGGCGCGAAAATGGGCTTTGTCGCCGGACGCGCGCACGACCGCCTCCGCCGGCGCGCCCGGGAGCCGCCAGTGGCGGATCAGCCCGCGCTGGGCGGGCAGGCCGGTGTCGCTGGCCGGGGAGAGCACGCCCACGAGATCGGTGCGGCCGTCGAGCGCCCGCGCGATCGGCTCCGGATCGTGAATGCTGAGCTGCACGAACTCGTCGGCGAGCGGGCGTGCGAGGACATCGGGACGCCGATCCACACAGATTGTGCGGTAGCCGAGTTCGCGGGCGCGGCGGTAGGTGGGGAGGGAACCGTCCGCGCCGCCGAGGATTACCAAGGTGCCGGTCATCGCGCGCCACCGGTGATCTCGGCGCGCTCGAGTTCCAGCCGATCCGAGCTCTCGATGGGCAGATCGGATTCGCGCACGTAATACAGCGCCGGGCCGTAGCGGCCCATCGCCAGGATCGAATATCGCAGCAGTAGAGCCACGGTGGGCAGCATGGCCGATTGAGCGAGCAGCAATGCGGCCAACGCTGGGGAGTTTCCGGCCGAGCCCAGCAGTGCCAGTGCCGCGAGCGAGGCGAGCGTCCCGGTTGCCAACGCGACCGTGGCGGCGGCGCCCAGGGCGGTCGAGTGCCCGACGTACAGGTCGAGGGCGTGCCCGGCCAGGCGGGCGATGGTGAACTTCGACCGCCCCGCCCGGCGGGCTCGGTGCGCGGTACGCACGGTGGTGTACCGGCTGGTTATCCGCGGCAGCGTGGCCATGAAATACGGTGCTGGACGCCGTAATTCGACCACGCGCCGGGCGACGCCGGTCCGGACGAGGCGGAAGGTGGTCGCGCCGCGCGGCAGTTCGATCCGGAGCAGCCGGCGGGCGATGAGGTCCGACAGCGTGGATCCCCAGCGCCGCAGCCGTGGATCGTCGCGGTGGTCGCGGACGGCGAAGACCGCATCCACCTGATCGGTCGCCGCCGCGATGAGCCGGTGCGCCTCGGCCGGATGGCCCTGCAGATCGGCGTCCATGTGCAGCACCCAGTCCTTGCTCGCGTACTTGTAGCCCGCGGCGAAGGCGGCCTCGAAGCCGAACCGGCGGGCAAACGAGATGTAGTGCACGCGTGCGTCGTTCGAGGTCAGATCGCGCAGCAGCCGCAGGGTCGCATCGGTGCTGCCGTCATCGACGAACACCAGTTCCAGGTCGTGCCCGCCCAATTCGGCGACGATCGCCCGGTGCGCGGCGAGCACGGTGTCCTCCTCGTCCAGGCAGGGGACGACCACGGTGAGGCTCAGCATGGCGGACGCGCCTCACACCGTCGCCGACGGGACCGGCGCGGGCTGTGGAAGCCAGTGGGCGCCACGGGTTTCGGAGAACCATTCGACGGTGCTGCGCATGCCCTCCGCCAGCGGCCGCAGCGAATCCGGATCGATCCCGATGGCCGTCAGGGTGCTCGGATCGGCCGAAACCGTGGCTCCCGGCACCTCGCCCGGCCGCATCGGCAGGCTCAGGATGGGAACCCGGGGATAGCCCAGCTCGACGCACTGGTCGATAATCAGTTCGGCGACCGACCGGACCGAATGCGACTGTGCGGGACCGACTTCCACGACGGTCTCCGGCACCGTGCCGTGCGCGGACGTCTCCAGCGCCGCCACCAGCGCCCGCGCCACATCGCCCACCCACACCATGTCCGAGCGCTGCACGCCGCCGCCGTACAACTCGACCGGCCATCCGGACAGCGCCCGGCAGATGACCGCCGGGGTGAGCTTGCGCACCTTGCCCGCCCCGAACGGCGCGGCGGCCACCTGGCGCGGGCCGTAGGCATTGACCACCCGCACATTCACCACCCGGGTGCCCCGGTAGGCGTTGTACATGTGCACGAACCGCTCGACGGCGGTCTTGGAGATCGAATAGCTGTTGTTCATCCAGTGATTGCCGACGCAGATGTACACGCCGGGCAGCTCGTATTGCGCCACCGCCTCCAGAAAGTTCAGGCCGCCACTGAGATTCGTCTCCGCCGCCGGTTGGGGTCTGCGTATGGTCTCTTGGGTGCCGAGTACCGCGGCCAGATGGATGATGCCGTCGCAGTGCGCGGCGAGCTCGGTCATGGCGGTCGCGTCGCGGATATCGCCGAGCATGACCTCGTACGGCTGGGCGCCCGCGCGGCGCCGGTGGTCGAAGATCACGGGTTCGTGACCCCGGTGGGCGAGTTCCTCGCACACATAGGAGCCGATGAATCCCGACCCGCCCGTGATGCCAACTCTCATCTGACGCCTGCCTCGCATATTATCCGGCTATTCGCCGGTTATTCCGGCAGATTGCCAGGCTTTTGGCCCAATCCGCCGGATTAATCTCGGATCTGCGTAGTCTAGGCACAGACTCGCTGTGAAAGGCTCGGTTTCACGGGGCTTCTCGCCGGATGCGCTGACAAGTCCCCTTCACACGGTTAGGGTGCGAACCAATTCCGACGTGATCGGGCGGGGCCTCGGCGAACCCGCGTGTCGCGCACGATCACTCATGCCCGGAGGACAGGAGAGGGCGTTGAGATTTCTACGATGGGGTGCGATGACCGCGGCGGCGGTCCTGGCCACGAGCCTGGCGCTGACCGGATGTTCCTCGAACGAGAGCCACAGCGATGTGGTGACCGTGAACGGCGGGGAGCCGCAGAATCCGCTGGTGCCGACCAATACCAATGAGTTCTTCGGCGGCCGGGTGGTGGACCGGCTGTTCGCGGGATTGAAGTATTACGACGCGGAGGGCGTCGCGCACAATGAGGTGGCGCAGTCGATCGAGACGACGGATCGGCAGCATTACAAGGTGACGCTCGAGCCGGATTGGAAGTTCACCGATGGCACCGCGGTGACGGCGAAGTCGTTCGTGGACGCCTGGAACTACGGTGCGCTCGGCACCAATGGGCAGTTGCAGAACTGGGTATTCACCTCGATCAAGGGGTATGCCGATGTGGCGGCGGAACCGCCTGTCGCGCAGACCATGTCGGGGTTGAAGGTGGTCGACGACCGCACTTTCACCATTGAGCTGGAGCATCCTTCGATCGATTTCGAGCTCTCGCTGGGCTTCGCGCCGTTCTATCCGATGCCCGAGGCGGCGTTCAAGGATATGGAGGCGTTCGGGAAGAACCCGATCGGCAATGGGCCGTACAAATTCGCCGGGCCGGATGCCTGGGAGCACAATGTCAAGATCGACCTGGTGCCGAACCCGGATTACCAGGGCGGGCGGCAGCCCAAGAACAAGGGGCTGCAATTCAAGATGTACCAGTCGTTCGACACCGCGTACGCGGATCTGCTGGCCGGCAATCTCGATGTGCTGGACACCATCCCGGACAACGCCCTGTCCACCTACAAGCAGGATCTCGGGGATCGCGCCATCACCAAGGCGACCGCGCAGAACGAGCATCTCGGCATTCAGCCGAACCTGCCCCACTTCGGCGGCCAGGAGGGCCTGCTGCGCCGCAAGGCCATCTCCATGGCGATCAACCGGCAGCAGATCTGCGACACCATCTTCAACGGCACCAAGATTCCGGCGACCGATTACACCGCCGCCACGCTGCCCGGGTTCCGGGAGAACCTGCCCGGTTCGGAAACCTTGCGCTACAACCCCGATGAGGCCAAGAAGGTGTGGGCGCAGGCCGACGCCATCGCGCCGTGGTCGGGGCGGTTCGAGATCGCCTACAACTCCGACGGCGGTCATCAGGCGTGGATAGAGGCGGTGGCCAACAGCATCAAGAACACGCTCGGCATCGAGGCCGTGGCGGTGGCGTACCCGACCTTCAAGCAGATCCGCGACCTCATCCATTCCCGGTCCATCGGCAAGGCGTTCCGCTACGGCTGGCAGGGCGATTACCCGTCGATGCTGGAATTCCTGGTGGCGCAATACCTCTCGACCTCGGATACCAACGACATCGAGTACTCCAGCCCAGAGTTCGACACCCTCCTCTCGGCGGCGCAGGCCGCGTCGTCGCCGGAGGCGTCCTATGAGAAGATCGCGCAGGCGCAGACCGTGCTCATCAAGGACATGGCCGATATCCCCATCCTCAACTACATCTCCACCGCGGGGCGGTCGGAGCACATCAAGGAGGCGGAGCTGACCTGGGCCGGGCTGTTCGATTTCGAGAACATCGTGAAGTAGCGCGGTCACCGGTTGTGGCGGAAGAGGTTGTCCCAGCGGCGGTCCAGCCGTCGCTTGGCCTCGGGCAGCCGCACCACGCCCAGCCGGCCGTGCTCGTCCTCGGTCAGCAGGTCGAGCTCCCGGAGCTTGTCCAGGCCGTCGCGGATCTCGAAATCGAAGGTGGTGTCCCAGCGTCGGCGGAACCAGCCCTCGATTCGCTCGTCGAGCTCCGCGGCGGTCAGCGGGTGCTCGGCCGTGTCCAGGAAGTGGTAGGCGAGCAGGGTTTCGTTCACCTCCGCTTCCTCGGCCGCACCCAGCAGATGGTGGAAGACGCCCGCGTCATTGTCCAGGTTGCGGAAGTACAGGTGCTCCGAGAGCGACTTCATCAGCTTGATCTTGCGGTTCTTGAACTTCGAGAACTGCCGCCACAGATAGCCGCCGAAGGCCGCCAGCCCCGCGACCAGGGTCACCAGCGCGGTCTTGTCCAAGTGCACCGATTCCTCGCGCAGCCCGATCCAGAACGCGAGCAGCAGCGCCAGCACACCCAGTGAGGCAATGAGTTTGGTGGCGATCACGACGATGCCGGAGATCACCGCCGGCACCCCGATCAACAGCTTGTCCCGGGTGCGCATCCGGACTCGTACATTCGGATACAGCATCTCCAGATCGTTGCGCGGCACATTCTGGAACAGCTTCAGCAGCACCGAGCCCGTACCGGGCGGACGGCTCGGGCTGTCCTCGGCGAAGGCGATGTACACCAGAACCTTGGCGTAGTTGGTGAATTCGATCCGCCGCCGCCGCAACCCGTAGAGCGACTTCACCTCCTCGGTGCGCTGCGACACCCCGCGCCGGAAGAACATGACGGTGTCGATGCCCTCGTCCTCCACCGCCAACCGCACCTTCACCAGCGAGTCCTCGGCAAAAGCCCGCGCGATCTCCGCCGCATCGATCCGGGTGAATTCGGCGGCCTCGGCCAGCGCCACCAGCTCCGCCTCCACCGTCTCCCGCGCCACGGCCCGGTCCTTCGCCGTCACGGTGCCCACGGTCCGCACATCCTCGGCCGGGTCCACCAGATGATAGGCATCGAGCACCGCATCCCCCCGCGCCTGAAATCGATAGTGCGCCAGAGCCGCCAGCATCCGCGCGAACTCCGCGAACGACTCCCGTTCCTCCTCCGGCAGCTCTCCCGCACACAGCGAAATCACCGCATTCTTGCGAAACGGCAAATAGTTCTCGGTACCCATCGGCAACTCCTCTCGGCAGGCGAGCCCGCTGCCTCATCGGGTACCACACCGAGCGCCTTCGATCCAGGTCGTTCGCCGCCCTGATGCCGCCGCCCACCCGCCGCATACCGTCGCGAGGCATGAGCCAACGATCAAGTGTCACCCTGACCACCTGCGCCGCACTGCTTTTCGCCGCTTCCGGCCCCGCCGCGGCGGCCCCCGAACCTCCCACGCCCGCCGGCCCCATTCCCTCCGCCGAGACGGCGGTCGCCGGTCCCGCCAACCTCGACGCGCTGGCGGTGGCGGTCCGCCCCGATCACGGTCACCTCACCGGCGTGACAGTGGATTTCGACCGCACCAGCCGCACCGAAACAGGTGAGAAGCCCGCCGCCGCAACTCAGTTCGTCTTCCTCTTCGACAAGTCCATCAGAATCAATGTCGACCGCTTCCCCACCTGCTCCCGAGCCGACCTCACCCGCCTCGGCCCCTCCGGCTGCCCCGCCGGCTCCCAGGTGGGCGCCGGCAAGGCCGACATCCACTCCGGCACAACCGCCGACGTCCTGGTCTTCAACACCCGCCACGCCACCGGCGACCGCGGCGTCCTGATCACCATCCCCGCCACCGGCGCTATCCTCGAGAACACCCTCGAACCGGTAACCAATGCCTACAGCGCCGACTACGGCCCCGCCCTCGACGAACTCCTCCCCTCGTCCCTACCCCCGCAGGACCGCGCCGCCACCACCCGCTTCCGCGTCCAATTCGGCGCCGTCCACACCGACCCCACCGGCACCCACAGCTTCCTCGAATCCTTCGCCCTCCCGGGCCAGCCACTGAAGTTCGGCCTCTGGAGCCGCTTCGTCACCGGCCAGACCGTCCTGCCGGTCGCCGACGCGGTGCGCCCATTGTGGTGAGGTGAGGCGGCTGCAACGAACCGGCCGCTGTTCAGCCCGCTGAATCCAGCCTCCGTCAGAAGAACTCGGCTATACCCTTGCCCTGCGCCGGGTGGGATTGGCGCCGGAATGCTCCGCTGAGGTTGTGGACAGAGGCCTATGGACGAGGACGCGCAGGGGGAGACCGATGGTGAGGCCGCGAATGAGGCGAGTGCCCGCGAATGGAGTGACAAAGCCGAACTTTTGAGTAATCGTTACCGTGACAGCGGTGGGCGCAACGATCTGGATGAGGCGATCGACTGTGCGCGCAAGGCGGCGGCCGCATCACACGATGAGCCGGCAGACAGGGTGCCGTATCTCTCCAATCTCTCCCATCTGCTCCGAACACGATTCGAGCACTTCGGCGCCCTGTCCGATCTGGCGGATGCCATCTCCGTCGCACGGTCGGCGGTTGATGCCCTGCCCATCGGGTACACGGAAGCGGCCACCGTATGGTCTTCACTCGGGACGGCCTTGCTGCGCCGAGCACAGCACACCGCCGGCGCGGAATCGGATTTCGCCGAAGGCATCGAGGCGATGCGCGCAGCGGCCCGGAGATCCGGGCCGGAGCCCGCCGAAATCGCCCGCCATCGCGCGAACCTTGCGATCGCCTTGACTCTCCGATTTCAGCGGTTCGGTCGGCCGGACGATCTCGACGAGGCAATCGAGGCCGTGCGCGAGGCGCTGTCGGTGATCGCTCAGGACGATCCGCGTCGGCCGGTGATGTCGTCGAATCTCGGTGCGATGCTGCAGATTCGGTTCAAGCGGTCCGGCAGGAACACGGATATCGACGCCGCGATAGACCTGCAGCGTGCTGCCGTGAGTGCGATTCCGGAGTCGGCGCCGGTGTTTCTGGGCCATCTGGCGAACCTCGGCCTGGCACTGGGAATTCGTCATCGTGCCCGGGGCGGGAGCGCTGATATGACCGAGGCGAGGGACATCGCTCGCCGGGTCGTCGATCTCGCTGGTGACGATCATGCGGACCGACCCCTGTATCTTTCCTACCTTTCTGTCGCTTTGCAGGACGACTTCGAGTACACCGGCCGAGCTTCGGCGCTGGACGAGTCGATCGCGGCTGCGCGGCAGGCGGTTTCCGCGGTCCCCGAGGGCCACCCCCGCTTGGCGGGGTATGCCGGAAACCTTGCGGTCTCGCTGCAATTGCGTTTTCACAGCGGGCGGAGGCTGGCGGACCTCGATGATGCGATCGCGGCCGCTCGCTGTGGGGTGGAGGTGTGCGCCGAGAATGATCCCGATCGTCCTGGACACCTTACGAATCTGAGCAAGGCCCTGCGCATCCGATTCGAGCGAACGGGCCAGAAAGAAAATCTCGACGAGTCGGTCGAACTGGCACGCGCGGCGGTCGACCGATCTCCGGCGGACCGTCCGAGTCGCGCCGGCTATCGCACCAACCTGCAGATCGCCTTGCTGATCCGATACGAACGGTTCGGTGCGGCAAGCGATCTTCACGAAGCGTTGAAGCAGGCGCGTGCGTCCGTGGCCTCGACGTCGGCGGACGATCCCGCACTCACACGCCGCCGCTCCAATCTGAGCAACGTCCTGACGGCAGCGTATCAATGCACGCGCGATCCGGCCGAGATCGAGGAGGCCATCGAGGTCGGAGCGCAGGCGCTGGCGGGGGTACACGCTGATCATCCCGACTACGCCGAGATCGTGGCAAACCTCGGAATTGCGTTCCACACGAGGTTCGCGGTGACCGGGGACCTGGCTGACGCACGCGCCGCTGTCGAGCACAGCCGGGCAGCGGCTGAAGCGCATACCGGGGCGACCACAGTGCGGCTGACCGCAGCACGTCGATGGGCGCGGGCAGCGGTCGATTGTTCAGCGGGTGAGGACGCGCACGCCGGCTATCGCACTGCGGTCGAGTTGTTGCCTCGTGTGGTGCTGCGCGGGCTGCCTCGCGTGGACAGCGAACATCAGCTCGGCGAATGGACCGGTTTGGCGGCGGAGGCGGCCGCGCACGCAATCGCTATCGGCCGACCGGAAGCGGCGGTGGAATTGCTGGAGCAGGGCCGTGCGGTGCTCTGGTCGCGGCTGCTCGTCGATCGTGGCGACCTCGCCGAACTGCGCAGGCGGCGAGAGGATCTGGCCGTTGCGGTGGAGGCTCAACTGGCGGTCATGGAGACCGCGTGGATGGATGATACGCAGAGGATGCGTGATGCCTCCAGCGTGATCGCGCGCCGCGAGACGACGATCGCCGCCGAGCGGCGCTTGGGAGAACTCCTCGACGAGGTCCGCGAGCTTCCGGGCCTGGGCGACTTTCTGCTGCCACCGCGCCTTCCCACCCTTCAGCGTGCTGCTCGCGATGGACTCGTCGTGATGGTGAACATCAGCGAGGCCCGTTGCGACGCCCTGATCGTCGGCGCGGATCGGATCACGCCGGTCCCGCTCCCCGGTGTGACGGCGGGCGCGGTCGACGAGCGGGTGGAGGCCTACCTCGCGGCGTTGATGGCCTTCGAGCGCGCCGGTGAGAGCCTCGCGAAAGTACGGAATGAGATCGAGCGACGAGAGCAGGAGATCGCGGCGGGGGAATTCCCTGCCTCGCTCGCCCGTCGAAACGCGCGGGCGAATGCTGATTACGTCCGAACTCGGGACGATATGGAGAACGAGCTACAGGCGGTGTGCGCTTGGTTGTGGGAGCGGATCGCGGTACCGGTTTGCGCGGCTGCGAGCCTCACCGGCGACCCGCAGGCATTGCCGCGACTGTGGTGGTGTCCCACCGGAAAACTCAACCTACTGCCGCTGCACGCCGCGGGCGATTACGCCGCACCTGGCACGGCACGGCAGACGATCTCCAGCCGTGTGGTGCCGTCGTACACACCGACTCTGCGCGCGTTGTACGAGGCGGCCTCCGCACCAGAGGCTACCGGGGACGGTGCGCGGGACCTTCTGATCGTGTCGGTACCGGAGCCACCCGATGCGCCACCCCTGCCGGCGGCGCGCGACGAAGCAGAGGCGATCAGCGCGTATTTCGCCGGTCGATTCACTCAGTTGAGCGGCCGCGATGCGACGGTCGAGTCCGTGCTGGCTCTCCTCCCGAAGTACCCGCGGGTGCATTTCAGCTGTCATGGCGATCAGGATCTGGCCGCACCATTTCGAGGACGTCTTTTATTGGGAGACGGTGCCGTGACAATCGCGGATATCGGGTCCATGCGGTCCACTGGTGAATTCGCGTTCTTGGCTGCGTGCAAGACCGCCACAGGGGGAACCGTACTCGCCGACGAAGTGGTCACCATGGCTGCGGCGCTGCACTATCGCGGCTACCGGCACATTGTTGGCAGTTTGTGGTCGGTTCTCGACGACCGGTCGGTCGAGCTCGCGATCGCGGTCTATCGGCGACTGACCGTCGACGGCGTCTTCGCACCTGCGAATTCGGCGCGTGCGCTGCACGCGGTGATCGACGAGTTCCGCGCACGTGAGCCGAACCGGCTCGGCGCGTGGTTGCCGTTCGTGCACATAGGTCCTTGAAACAATCAGTTCCGGAAGGTGATTCGTATGGCGGACGTCCATGAATCCGTGCCGTACATCGAAGTGACCAGCCCTGATTTCGCGGTATCGGCCGAAGCGACCTTCAAGCTGTGTTCCCACGTCGGCGGGATCGAATCGCTGCGCGGACCGTGTCCACGATGTCGCGGTGAGATGGAATCTCCGGTGGTGACGGAGATCTACCGGCGGTTCGGAATCGGCAAGTTGTTCCGGCGCTCGGGAACCGGGCCCGAGCGTGATCCGGTCGAAGTGCTGGTGTGCTCATGCGAGTACGAGCACGATGGCCGACCCGACGGTGAGATCGGCTGTGGAGCGTACTGGATGCTGCGAATCCAATCGGAGTCCTCGTGAGCCGTCGCCTCGTCGCAGGCCCTTCGGCCGGCCTCGCTGACCTGCACAGGGCTCGTCTCCGTGCCCAGCTGCTGCGTGACGAGTTGTCCAGGGTCCGCGCGACTGCGTCCGCGTGGCGGAACGGACTCGGCGGGCTACTCGCCGGTGTGGTCGGGTTCAGCGTCATCCGCGGGCGCTCGGATATCTCTACCCTCGCCCGCCCCTGGGCAGTTGCCGTTGGTGTGCTGTTGTTCCTGGCGCTGTTGTGCGGCACGATCGCGGCGCTGTGGCTCATCCGCGCAGCCAGTGGTCCCACACGGGGAACACCGATTGAAACGGCCCTGCACCGGGTTACCTCGGAACATATCGAGGCCGCCCTTTCACGACGTGCGATGCGTCGTGGCGTCGGTACGGCGTTGACGTGTGGCGCTTTCCTGATCGCCGCTATTGCCGTGACTTGGTACGGCCCGGCTGCCAAACCTCCTGTGCTGGAGATCAATACCCGATCACAGGGCACAGCATGTGGAACCCCGATCCGTGTCGATCCATCCGGGGCCGTTGTGCTGAAGACGGTTTCGGGCGAGGTTACCGTGCCCCCTGCCGATATCGTCACGCTTCAACCGGTCAGCGGGTGCGCGAAGAACTAGGACGTGACGCCGGTCGCCGAAGTCATTCGCACATTGTGGTGATTTGATACCTGATTCACAGACCCTGTTCAGGGCTATTTGCCCGGCTTGTCCTCACGGTCCGGTATGGGCTTTATTGGTGCGGAAGTGGCTGCCGGGGGCTTCGGTCGCGGTAGCCACTTTCGTGTGCCCTGGCGGGGACGGCGCCGCCAGGGAGGCCGGACGCTAGGGGCGGGGATGGGCGTCCAGGAATTGCCAGATGTGGTCGCGGAGGTCTTGGCCGGTGTCGCCGCCTGGCCAGAGGTGGGTGACGCTCTTGTAGGTGCGCCACCAGATCGTGGCTCCGGATTTGCCGGGGGCGTATTTCCGGAGGGTGGCGAAGGCGTCGGTGGAGGTCTGGGGGGTGGGGTTGTTGTGGGTGCGGGTCAGCCACTTTTCGAGGTTGGCCTGGCCTATCGCGGGGGTGGAGCTGAAGTCGTGTTCGCCTTGGAAGAGGGCGAGGGGGATGGGGCTGGCGGGGGTGCAGGGGGTGGGGTGGGGGCCGGAGCCGACATTGGGGTCGGTGGGGTCGAAGCCTGCCCAGGAGGTGGCGGCGGCGAAGAGGTCGGGGGCGTCGCAGGCCATGCGCTGGGACATGATGGCGCCGCTGGAGAAGCCGTCGATGAAGACGCGGCGGGGGTCTACGCACCAGGTGGATCGGATATCGGAGACGACGTCGCGCAGGTAGGTGACATCGGGGGAGTGCTGGTCGAAGTTCCAGTAGGTGGTGGGGGCTTCGGGGTAGGCGACCATGAAGTGGTGCTCGGTGGCGTAGGGGGTCCAGGCGGTGACGAGCTCGTGCACGGCTGCGGTGTTTCCGCCGCCGTGGTTACTTATCAGCAGCGGGGCCGATTTCGAGGTCAGGCCGGGTGGGACGTGTAGGCGGTAGGGGCGTGCGCCGATGGTGCGGGTGATCGTTCCGGCCGTTGGCTCCAGGCCGCAGCTCGGGGCTGCGTGCGAGGTGGAGGCGGGTGTGGCCATGCTGATCAAGGTCAGCATGGCAATGCCGGCGAGGCCTGTGCAGACGTACCGCAGCGCCATCGGAGCTGTACTCCTTCGGTAGCGACAATCCGGGCAGACATAGGATCGGCACACCATACAGCCATCTGTCAGCAATCGATGCGGCGACGGTCCGGTGAGTAGTGGCGGTCCGGGATGCGGGTAGTGCGTACTCGTGTGCCGGGCAGGCGGCGGTGAAATGATGAAACGGCCCGCAAATCGTCGCGGAGCATCAATGTCACGCCGTCCTGGGGGAATTCATGACACAGCACAGTGGCCCGCCGGCAGAGCACGGTAGCCCATCCGATCCGCTCGCCTTGCAGCGCGGTCCGGTCAGCGGCCGATACGAAGGGTTCGGCACCGAGCTCGGCACCCGGACCAGCCTGCTCGACCTGCGCATCGATATCGATACCCGCTACTCGGGTGACTCGCCGGTCATGAACCGGGTCAGCGGTGACTTCTTCCAGCTGCTCGGCGGGAGCCCGCCGCCCGCCCCGCCCGCGCAGCCGATCTATATCGAATCCTGGATCGTCGACAATCCCGCCGTCACCTGGTCCGCCGACCGGGTGGTCGTCAGCGGCGCGGTCCGGTATTGGCGGCGCAGTCCGAATCCGGCTGTCCAGGTGCGGATTACGGTGCCCTGGTCCGGTGCGGCGATCGGCCCGGCCATGGTGGAGTTCAGCACCGGAGGCACCACCACGGCCGCCTATCTCTGCAACTACCGCTCCGACGACTTCCGCACCATGGTGCTCGAACTCGACTACGCCTCCTCGGTGAACATCGCACCGCACGCGCCGGTGTACGACACGCACAGCCACCCCAACCGGCCCGGCGGCACCCGACGCCGCACCCTCACCCTGGAAACGGCCTACCGGGAGGCGGGCGTCGGACTGACCGTCGACCCGGTGCGCACCGTAATCGACGACAGCGCAACGGGTTTCGCCAGCTGGAGCCCCGCCGAACTGCACGATGCCATGGAGACCGCCTTCAGCCGCATCAATGGCGCCTGGCCGGCCTGGAGCATGTGGGGCCTGCAGGCGGGCACCTTCGACAGACCGACCGTCGGCGGCATCATGTTCGATGCCGACGCCGGATTCGGCGGTGCGGGACGCTCCCCGGAGCGGCAGGGTTTCGCGGTGTTCCGCAAGCACACCTGGTTCGACGACCTGGCGCCGGGCCCGCCGCAGACCCTCGCCCAGGCGCGCGCCATGCGGCATTTCCTCTACACCTGGGTGCACGAGGCGGGCCACGCCTTCAACTTCCTGCACTCCTGGGACAAGGCGCGCCCGAACTCGCTGTCGTGGATGAACTACGACTGGCGCTACGACATGATCAATGGCCAGGACAAGTTCTGGGCCGATTTCCGATTCCGTTTCGACGACGAGGAACTCGTGCACCTGCGGCACGGCGATCTCGCCTCGGTCATGATGGGCGGCGACCCGTGGGCCTCCGGCGGGCACCTGGAATCCCCGGCCCTCCGCGCCACCCGGCTCGGCCCGGACCAGTCCTTGGAATTGCTGCTGCGCGCACCGTCGTACTTCTCCTATATGGAACCGGTCGAAATCGAGTTCCGCCTGCGCAATCTGCTGCCGGTGCCGCAGTCGGTCGACGTCCGGCTGTCGCCCGACCACGGCACGACCACGGTGCTCGTCCGCAAACCCAATGGCACCATGGTGCAGTTCAACTCGGTGATGTGCCTCTACGGTCTCCCCGAGACGCGGGTGCTGGCCCCGGCCGCCGACGGCGCGCAGGGCCCCGACCGCTACAGCGAACTTGTGCCGCTCACCTTCGGCAAGCGCGGGTTCGTCTTCGACGAGCCCGGCCAGTACGAACTCCGGGCCGTCTATTCCAGCGGCAACCAGTACGCGGTGTCGAATACCCTCGGCGTCCGCATCGGCCAGCCCGCCACCAAGGAGCAGGACCGCTTCGCCGCCGAATTCTTCGACAGGCAGGTCGGTCTCGCGCTCACCTTCGGCGGCTCCATGTCCCCGTATCTGGCGACCGGCATGCGGACCCTCACCGAGGCCGCCGACCGTTTCGCCGACGACGACCTCGGCGCCAAGGTCGCCACCACCGTCGCCAAGAGCGTGGGCCGGGACTTCTTCGGCCGCACCATCACCGACGGCGAGGACAAGATGGTGCAACGCCACAAGGCCGATCCCGCCGCCGCTCTGGCGGTCACGGAACCGGGCTTGCAGCGCTACCGCAAATCCGACGACCGATCGGCGAACCTCACCTACAACGAGCTGGTGACCCTGCGCGCGAATCTCCATATCGCCAACGGTGATCCGGAACTCGCCCGCCAGGAACTGGTCGCCCTCGCCGAGGACTTGGGCGCCCGCGGTGTGAATCCGAATGTGCTCCAGGACATCCGGGCCAAGGCGAAGTCCGTCCCGGGCAAACGCCGCGGAGGCAAATGAGCCCTTGGGGAAACGCGGCGTCGGCGGTCATGGCCAGGTGACCGCGCCTCCGGCGCAGTGCAGCGCCCCGACCCGGGTGCGGAAGCGCAGTGCGGCATTGCCGCCGCGCCGGATGGTGGACAGCACCGTTGCCTCGTGACCGGAGGTGTCGGCGTTCTCGCGGGCGGCGTGCTGATTCGCCAGGGTCTGCCTAATTCGAGCCAGGTCCGCATCGGTGCGCCGCTGCGCCGCCGCCCGGGCGGCCTGGCGTTCGAGCGCACCCGGAGTGAGCCCCGCGGCCAGCAGTTTTCGCAGGAATGCGCTCGCTGATCCGGTACAGCTGCACCACCCGGCGACCGGTGCGCCCGGCCGTCGAAAGCTGCTGTATCCCACGGGGAACCGGCGGCGGGGGCGCGTCGGTCACGCCGAGTTCGGCCAGGCCCGGAATCGGCGCGCCGTAGGGGCAGAACCGGGGGCCGCCGCAGAGCTCGAAGATGCGGCGTCCGGCATCCTCGGAGATCACGTGTTCCCAGCGGCACGCCTCGGCGTGCACCTGCGCCCAGTCCAGCCCGATCACGCGGTGCAGCAGGACCTCCGCGAGGCGGTGCTTGCACATCACCCGCACCGCGAGGCGTTTGCCCTCCGGCGAGAGCCGCAGCTGCTCTCCGAACCCGGTTCGGAGCCGGGCAATTCCACCGTGGACCGGAACTCCGGGCACTGCTCCAGGGCGTTGTCGCGCTGGCATTCGAGCAGATGGGTGAGGTAGGCGCGGGTGGTCTTCAGCTTGCGCAGCTGGGAGTCCACCGCCTCGATCCGCGCGGCCACCGTGTCCCGCCAGTCGTGGGTCGCGGTGCGGCCGGCCAGCACGGTCGCGATCTCGTCCAGGCTCAGCTGACCGGTATCGCGCCACAGCCGGATCAAGGCGATCCGATACAGCTGATCGCGGTCGTAGTAGCGCCAGCCGGACCGGCGGTGCGGTGTGATCAGCCCTCGGCGCTCCCAGTAGTGCAGCGTCGAAACAGGCAGGTCGAACCGGATGGTGACGTCCCTGATCGAGGTGTACTCCATCGCGTCATTTGAACTCAACCCAGGTTGAGAAAGCAAGCTGAGCCTAATCAAACACTCATGGGAGGTAATGGACGTGACGATCGACGACATCGACCGGACGGCCCCCGCTGTCCTCGGCCTTGCCGCGGTCGGAAGCGGTCTGCGGGACCTGGTGGGCGGGAAGGCCGCCAACCTCGCGGAGATGCTGGCCGCGGGGTTCCCGGTGCCCGACGGGTTCTGCGTGACGACGGCCGCGTACCTGGAGGCGGTCTCGGCGGACGAACTGCTCGACGCGCTCGCGCGGACTCCGGCCGAGGACGCCGAACGCCTCGGCGAACTCGCCGGGCAGCTGCGGGACTTCATTCTCGCGACGCCGATACCGCCCGCGCTCGAGGCCGCCGTCGTCCGCGCCTACGAAGAACTTTCGGGCGGCGAACCCGTCGCGGTCGCGGTGCGGTCGTCGTCCACCGCCGAGGATCTCCCCGATGCCAGCTTCGCCGGGCAGTACGACACCTATCTCAATGTGGCTGGGGCTCAGGGAGTTCTGGACGCGCTGCGGCAGTGCTGGGCGTCGCTGTGGTCCGAGCGGGCGACGTGCTACCGGGCGGCCCACGACACCGACCACTACCCGGCCATCGCCGTGGTCGTGCAGCGCATGGTCGACGCGGCCGGCGCCGGGGTGCTGTACACGGCGAATCCGGTGACCGGCAAGCGATCCGAGATCGTGGTCGAGGCCACGCCCGGTCTCGGGGAGGCGGTCGTCTCCGGGACCGTCACACCCGATCACTACAGCCTGACCGTGGACGGCGAGCCGATCGAGACTCCGGAGGACGGCTGCCTGTCGGCGGCTCAGCAGGCCGAACTGGTGGCCATGGGCCGTGAACTGGAGCGGCACTTCGGCGTTCCCCAGGACATCGAGTGGGCGTTCAACCGCGACAGCGACCTGTGGCTGACCCAGTCCCGGCCGATCACCACGCTGTTCCCGGTGCCGCACTCCGGTCACTCCACCCCGCGCGCCTATTGGTCGGTCAATGTCTATCAAGGCATCAGCCAGCCGTTCACGCCCATGGGCGCCGATATGATCCGCGAACGCCAGCGCGGCATGCAGACCTCTATGCAGTCCCTCGGCTTCTCGGCCTTCATCACCGATGTGCACGGCTGGCTGTTCTGGGATATCACCGACGGCGTGCGCAGCCCGGCCAAGCGCCCGAAGATGGCCGCGTTCGTGGACAGTCTCGCCGCGCCGTCCGGGCGGATCGTCGAACAACTCGGCACGGACCCGCGATTCCCCGCTCTCCCAGCGGGTTCGGAGAACGACACGCCACCGCGGCCGCGGCGGCGGCGCTGGGAGCGGATGATTCCGGCCTGGCTGTGGCCGGATACGGCGCGCGGCCGGGTGCTCCGGGATGCGGAGAAACGCCTGCGCGCCTTCGCCGGACCGGTCGAGGCGAGCGCCCGCGAACGCCTCGCGTTCGTGGAATCGGTGCGGCGCGATGTCTGCCGGATCGAGGCCGATCTCCCGCGCGACGCCAATACGGCGGGCCATGTCGGCGCCCAGCTGGCGGCCGACCTGCTGCGCGGCTACGCCTCTCAGGCCGAGATCAATGCCGTATTCCGCGGCGTCCCGCACAATCCCACCACCGAGATGGACCTCGTGCTGTGGCGGCTGGCGGCGCGCATTCGCCGTGACGGCACGGCCTCCCGCCTGTTGCTCGAGACGGCCCCCGACGAGCTGGCCGCCAAGCAGCTGGCGGGCACCCTGCCCGATCTGGTGCAGCACGGCGTGGCGGATTTCCTGCGGGACTACGGCTGCCGGGCCACCGCCGAGATCGACTTCGGGGTGCCGCGCTGGTCCGATGATCCGGAGCCGATCTTCGCCATGCTGGCCAACTTCCTGCGCGCCTCCGGCGCGGAGCAGGATGCCGAGGCCCGCTTCGCCGCGGCCGAGGCCGCCGCCGAGGCGACGATCGGGGAATTGATCGGCCGGGTCCCGAAAACCCGTGCGCCGCAAGCCCTGATGGCCGGATTCCTGCTGCGCCGGTCGCGGCGGCTGCGCGGGTTGCGGGAGTTCCCCAAGCTGTGCCTGATGCGCGGTTTCGCCCTGCTGCGCGCACAGTTGCTGCTCATCGGCGCGGAGATCGCCGCCGTGGGACGGCTGGAGCGCGCGGACGATGTCATGTTCCTCGAGCTCGCCGAAGTCCGTGCGGCCGTGGACGGCCGGGACTTCCGGGCGGAGGTGGCCGCGCGGCGCGCCATCCACGACCGGGAATCGCGGCGGCCCCGGGTGCCGTCGATCCTGATCTCCGACGGCACCGCGCCCCAGCTCGAAACCGGTTCCGCGGCACGGACCGCCGATCTGACCGGGCTGGCGGCGGCCGCGGGCGCGGTGACCGGGCGGGCCCGCGTGGTCGAGGATCCATCCGGCGCGCGGGTGGAGCCCGGCGAGATCCTGGTCGCCGCCACCACCGATCCGGGCTGGACCCCGCTGTTCCTGACCGCGGCGGCGCTGGTGACCGAGACCGGCGGCATGATCTCGCACGGCACCACTGTCGCCCGCGAATACGGCATCCCGGCCGTGGTGGGCGTTCCTGAGGCCACGCGGAAAATCCGCACCGGGCAATGGATCGCGGTGGACGGCACCGCCGGAACCATCACCTTCGACACGGGCGCACCGGAGGAAGGAGACGTCCGATGACCATGGTCACCTCGCCGCTCACCGGCGCGTTCAACTTCCGCGACACCGGCGGCGGCCGGATCCGCCGGGGCCGGCTGTACCGCAGCGACACCCTGCAGGCGCTGACCGACGCCGACCGCGAGCTGCTGATCGAATGGTTCGGCGTCCGTTGCATTCTCGACCTGCGCTCGGAGTCCGAGACGCTCGCCGAAGGCGTGGCGGAGCTACCCGGCGCCCGCTACGCCCACGTCCCGCTGCGCGCCGTGCAAAGCGGTCGATCGTCCCGGCTCGAGGACATCTACGTCGATCATCTCGCCAATGACGTCAATCTCCCGCGGGCCATCGAAACCCTGTCCGGTCTGCTCCCGCGCCCCACCGTCGTGCACTGCGCCTCCGGCAAGGACCGCACCGGCATCGTCATCGCGATCACCCTGGGCCTGGCCGGGGTGCCCCGCGAGGCGATCATCCGCGATTACCTGCGCAGCGCCGACAGCATGTCCCGGGTCATCGAGCGCTTCCGCGACTACAACCTGCCGGAGCACCTCTTCCGCTGTCCGGAGTCCGCCATCACCGCCCTGCTCGACGCCATCGATCGCGACTTCGGCGGTTTCGCCGGCTGGGCCACCTACGCCGGGATCTCGAACGCCGCCGTTCTCCGCCTGCGCCGCAGCCTGATCATCACCACGCCGCAGGGCTAGGGCCGGGAAGGGTCAGGACTGGGACCAGATCCCGGTGGCGGCCGCCTTTCCGGCCCACTCCTCGATGCCGTTCGGCGCGCGGCCCAGCACGCGCTGGACGCCGTCGGCCAGGTCGGACAGGTGGCCTGCGCGCATGACGGCGAAGAGGCTGTCCATGGCGGCGACGCCGACCTCGTCCCAGCCTTCGGCGCGAAGTTCGGCGCGGTATTGCTCGGGCGTCAGTTCCTCGAAGCGGATTTCGCGACCGGCCGCCGCGGCGATAATGGCCACCGCCTCGGGATAGGTCAGGCGGCGCGGGCCGGACAGCTCGTAGATCCGGCCGGTGTGGCCGGGCTCGACGAGGACCGTGGCGGCGACCGCGGCAATGTCGTCGACGTCGATGAGGGGTTCGAGCACCCCGCCGACGGGGAGGCCGAGTCGGCCCGCGCGCAGCGGAGCGTGCCAGAGGTCCTCGGTGAAGTTCTGCAGGAAGTTGTTGGCGCGCAGGATGGTCCACTCGACGCCCGAGCCGCGCACCGCCGCTTCGGCGGCGGCCATGCCCTGGCCGAAATGCTCGTCGATGTGCTCGATACCGCGGCCGGACAGCGCGACGAAGCGGCGCACGCCCGCGCCCACCGCCTGCTCGACGAAGCCGGCGATCGGTTCCGGTTCCTCCGGCGCCACCAGGTAGACGGCGCCGACGCCCGCCAGCGCCGGTGCCCAGGTGGTGCTGTCCGACCAGTCGAAACGGATTGCGCTGGAACGCGATACCGGTCGCACCCGGGCGCCTGCGGCGCGCAGCTGCTCGACCACCCGGCGGCCGGTCTTGCCCGTGGCGGCGAGGACGAGGATCTCATCGTTGTGCTGTGCCATGACTCGATTCCAGTCCAGGTGAGCGGCCCCGGCCATGGATCACCGTCCACAGTCCATAGGAGTTCGTCCACCAGTCCCGCTGCGGTGTGATGAGCACCTCAGCAAATTGCAGTTTCTGAAAAATTGCAGTTCCTGCTAAATTTTCGGGCATGGGTGCTGCGAAGGGCGATGAGCCGGAGCTCGGGCTGCGGGAGCGGAAGAAACGGCAGACGCGGCTCGCTCTGTGTATGGCCGCGCGCCGGTTGACCGTGGAACGCGGGCTCGACGCGACGACCACCGACGACATCGCCAAGGCGGTGGGGGTGTCGCCGCGGACGTTCTTCAACTACTACGACACCAAGCTGGACGCCGTGGTCGGGCCGGTCACCGAGATCGGGACGCCGCAGGCGCGCGCGGAGTTCATCGCGGGCGGGCCCACGGGGGTGCTCATCGACGATCTGATCGCGCTGTTCGCCTCCGACTACGAGCCGGAGGAGGAAGTGCGCGAGAGCATCGCCCTGGTCGCGGAGATCATCAAGACCGAGGGGCGCGTGCTCGCGGCCTTCCTCGCGGCCGGCGCACGGCACGAGGCCGCCGTGCGGGAACTGCTGTCCGCGCGCAAGGGCGACGAGGTCGACGCCGAATTCGCCGGTGTCACAGCCGGAATCATGTCCACCCTCAGCACCCGGGCCGCGATGTCGCTGGCCGCCAACCCCGATAGGTCCCTGGGCGACGCGATACGCGCGCAGTCCGCTCTGGCGGCCGAGCTGTTTCGCAGACCCGACAACAGATAAGGAGCACGACCGATGACCACGACGGCCGAGTCGCCGCCGGCGCCTATCGTCCTGACGCAGAAACGAATCTGGCTCATCTTCTCCGCATTGATCGCGGGCATGTTCCTGGCCAGCCTCGATCAGACCATTGTGGGCACCGCCATGCCGACCATTGTCGGCGAGCTCGGCGGCGTGAACGAAATGGCCTGGACCGCAACGTCTTACCTGCTGGCCACCACCATCGTCATGCCCATCTACGGCAAGTTCGGCGATCTGTTCGGCCGCCGCTGGCTGTTCCTGTTCGCCATCGGCGTGTTCACCCTCGCCTCCGTCGGCGCGGCGCTGTCCACCGGTTTCTGGGAGTTCATCGCCTTCCGCGGCCTGCAGGGCGTCGGCGGCGGCGGTCTGATGATCCTGGCGCAGGCCATCATCGCCGATGTGGTGCCCGCCAAGGATCGCGGCAAGTACATGGCGCCCATGGGCGCCATCTTCGGCATCACCTCGGTGGCCGGTCCGCTGCTGGGCGGGTTCTTCGCCGATCACACCGGCTGGCGCTGGTGCTTCTGGATCAATGTGCCCATCGGTATCGCGGCGCTGGTCATCGCGTTCAAATACCTGAGCATTCCCAGCCACCGGCCCAAGACCAAGCCGGACTACCTCGGCGTCGTGCTCATGTCGGCGGCGACCACGCTGCTCATTCTCATTACCGACTGGGGCGGCAAGCGCTACGAGTGGGATTCCTCGGTCATCCTGTCCATGATCGCGGCGCTGGCGCTGGTGGTCGGCACGTTCATCGTGGTGGAGTCGCGCGCCGAGGAGCCCATGCTGCCGCTGTGGCTGTTCCGCAACCGGACCTTCGTGCTCACCTCGGCCATCGGCCTGGTGGTCGGCCTGGTCATGTTCGCGGCGCTCGCCTTCATCCCGACCTATCTGCAAATGGCCACCGGCGCTTCGGCTTCGGTGTCGGGCCTGCTGCTCATTCCCATGATGGTCGGCATGATGGCCACGCTCATCTCCTCCATGAGCGCCATCACCAAGACCGGCAAGTACCGGGTCTATCCGCCGATCGGCGCGCTCATCATGGGTGCGGGCATGCTGTGGCTGACCCAGTTGAACGCGAACACCTCCATGTGGGTGGTCTCGGGCATGCTGTTCGTCATGGGCGCGGGCCTCGGCCTGATCATGCAGATCATCGTGCTGGTGGTGCAGAACGCGGTGACCCCCGACCAGATCGGCACCGCGACCAGCGCCAACAACTACTTCCGCGAAATGGGCGGCGCGATCGGCGTGGCCGTCTTCGGCTCCATCTTCACCAACCGCCTGGCCGAGGGGCTCGGGGAGGCGTTCCGGGCCAATGGCGCACAGGCGGCCGGGCTCGATCCGAGCGCCCTGGTGCCGTCGGTGGTCAAGCACCTGCCCGAGCAGCTGCACGACGCCATTGTCGGCGCGTACGTCGACGCCCTGGTCCCCGGCTTCTGGTACCTGATTCCCGGTGTGGCCCTGGCCTTCCTGCTGGCCCTGTTCATCCCGCACCTGAAGCTCTCCGACGAGGCCGGCATGGTCGCGCGCGGTGAGGCGGTGCTGGAGGAGGACCTGCCGAAGGATACGGATCTGGTGAAGGAGTCCTGATCCGCTGAGTCGAAAGTGGTGGGCGCCCAAGGGCGCCCACCACTTTGTCTCGACACAGAACAAACTTTGTACGAATTCGTCGAAAGTCGGGACAAGAGGCGACAAAGAGGCGTTGAATCGCGGTATCCGTAGGAAAGAAGGACCCGATGCGGATCGCGGCTCGACCCGAAAACGCCCACCAGGTACGGCTATTGCGGCTGTTGCGGGATCGCGGGCCGCAATCGCGGTCGGAACTCGGGCATCCCATGGAGTTGTCCCGGTCCAAGCTCGCGGTCGAGCTCGATCGGCTGGCCGAGCTGGGGCTGGTGGAGGCGGGCGGGCTCGCGGCCTCCAGCGGGGGACGGCGGTCGGCCATTGCGCGGCTGGCCTCCGGATTGCGGTTCGCCGCGGTGGATATCGGGGCCACTTCGATCGATGTCGCCGTGACGGACGGCGAATTGCGGGTGCTCGGAAAGCTTTCCGAGCCGTGCGATATCCGGCAGGGGCCGGCGGCGGTGCTCGAGCGGGTGCTGGACCTGGTCGGCAAGCTGCGCGAGGAGCACGCGGCGGGCGGGCGCTTGCACGGGGCCGGGATCGGCGTGCCGGGTCCGGTGAGCTTTCGCGACGGGATACCGGTGACGCCGCCGATCATGCCGGGCTGGCACCGCTTTCCGGTGCGCGAGGCGGTCGCACAGGAACTGGGCTGCCCGGTGCTGGTGGACAATGACGTCAACATTATGGCGCTCGGCGAAATGCATGCCGGATCAGCGCATTCCGTCGAAGACTTCCTCTTGGTCAAGGTCGGCACCGGCGTCGGCTGCGGGATCGTGGTGGGCGGCGGGATCTATCGCGGCGTCTCCGGCAGCGCGGGGGATATCGGGCATATCCGGATCAGTGATGACGGGCCCGTGTGCGCCTGCGGCAATGCCGGTTGTCTGGAGGCGTACGCGGGCGGGGCGGCGCTGGCGCGGGAGGCGGTGGCCACGGCGCGGGCCGGACGCTCGGCCTTCCTCGCCGAGCGGCTGGCGACGGCGGGCACACTCAGCGCCGTCGATGTGGCCGATGCCGCCGCGGCGGGAGACCCGGTGGCGGTGGCCATGATTCGCGAGGCGGGCGGGCATCTCGGCACGGTGCTGGCGGGTCTGGTCAGTTTCTTCAATCCCGGGCTGGTGGTGATCGCCGGGGGCGTCACCGGTTTCGGGCATCCGCTGCTCGCGGAGATCCGCAGCGTGGTCTACCGGCGGTCGCTGCCGCTGGCCACCGGCAATCTGCCGATTGTGCTGTCCGAGCTCGCCGGTGTCGGCGGGCTCATCGGCGCGGCCCGGCTCATCAGCGATCACGTCTTCAGCGTCGCCTGATCCGCGGCGCCGGCGAGGAGGCCGGCCATGGACACCGTGCTCACCATGCGCGGCATCGTCAAGGAATTCCCGGGTGTGCGGGCCCTGGATCACGTCGATCTGGAGGTGCGGGCGGGGGAGGTGCACTGTCTGCTCGGGCAGAACGGGGCCGGGAAATCGACGCTGATCAAGGTGTTGTCGGGAGCGCATCAACCCGATGGGGGCGACATGCGTTGGCGCGGTTCGCCGGTGCGGTTGTCCGGGCCCGCGGCGGCGACGCGGCTGGGCATCGCCACCATCTATCAGGAGCTGGATCTGTGCGATGGGCTGAGCATCGAGGAGAACATCTTTCTCGGACACGAGCATTCGCGGGCCGGATTCACCCGGGGCGCCCCGGCCGCCCGCGCCACCACCGAACTGCTCGGGCGGCTCGGGCATGCGGAGCTGCGGCCCGATACCGCTGTCGGCGCCCTGCCCGCCGCCGCCAAACAAGTGGTGAGCATTGCGCGGGCGCTCTCGCACGACGCGCGGCTGATCGTCATGGACGAGCCCTCGGCGGCGCTGGGCAATGACGAGGTGGCCAACCTGTTTCGCATCATCGGGCAGCTTCGTTCCGAAGGCGTTGCGGTGGTGTACATTTCGCATCGCCTGGAGGAGATCCGGGCGATCGGCGATCGGATCACCGTGCTGAAGGACGGGCGCACGGTCGCCGCCGGACTGCCCGCCGGGACCACGAGCACCGAGCACGTGGTGTCGCTGATGACCGGGCGTGGCGATCTCCGGCAGGCGGCGGCGCGGACATCGCGCATCGCGGGCGGGGAAGTGCTGCGGGTGGAGGGGCTCGCGCTGCCGGGCCGATTCCACGATCTGTCGTTCACCGTGCACGCCGGGGAGATCGTCGGACTGGCCGGGCTGGTCGGGGCCGGGCGCTCGGAAATCCTGGAGACCGTCTATGGCGCGCGGCGTCCGTCGGCGGGACGGGTGCTGGTCGACGGGCGGCGCATCCGGCCCGGCAGCACCCGCGCCGCGGTGGCCGCCGGGCTCGGTCTCGCACCGGAGGAGCGCAAATCACAGGCGCTGTTCCTGCTGGAATCGGTGGGGCGCAATATCTCCGCCGCCTCGCTGCCGCGCTACTCCCGCTTCGGCTGGTTCGACCGGCGGCGCGAACGCGCCGACACCCGGGCCGCCCTGGCCCGGGTCGGGGTGCGCCCGGCCGATCCCGCGCATCCGGTGCGCGAACTCTCCGGCGGCAATCAGCAGAAGGCCATTCTGGCGCGCTGGCTGCTCGACGACGCCCGGGTGCTGCTGCTGGACGAACCCACCCGCGGGGTGGATGTCGGTGCGCGCGCCGATGTGTACGCCCAGATCCGCCGGTTGTCCGAGCAGGGCGTGGCGGTGCTGCTGGTCTCCAGCGATCTGCCGGAACTGCTCGCGCTCGCGGACCGGGTGCTGGTGCTGCGCGACGGCGTGGTGATCCACGCGGCCGCCGCGGCCGAGCTCGGCGAACGCGACATCGTCGCCATGATCATGGAAGGGAGCGCCTTGTGAGCGAGGTGCAGGCGAAAACGACGGCCCCGCCCGGTGATCGACCGGCGGCGGCCGCACCGGGCAAGGCGCGCCGCGAGATTCGCAAACACGCGACGCTGGTGGTGGCGCTGCTGGCCCTGCTGGCGGTCGGGGCGGTGACCAAGGGCGAGGACTTCCTCAGCGCCAGCAATATGATCACCATTCTCACGCTGGCGTCGGTGATCGGCGTGGTCACCGTCGGCATGACATTCGTGATCATCGGCGGCGGCATCGACCTGTCGGTGGGTGCGATCATCGCGCTGGCCTCGGTGTGGTGCACGACCACCGCGACGCAGTCCTACGGCGTGGCCGGAATGGTGTTCAGCGCCTTGGCCGTCGGCGCGGCCTGCGGGCTGCTCAACGGCGCGCTCATCGCCTACGGCAAGCTGGTGCCGTTCATCGTGACGCTGGCCATGATGGTGGCCGCGCGCGGGCTGGCCGAACAGCTCTCGGGGCGGCAGTCGCAGCTGGTCACCACCGATCTGCTGGCGCTGGCGCAGGAGCGGGTGCTGGGCATTCCGCTGCTGGTGTACCTGTTCCTGGTCGTGGTGGCCATCGGGTGGATCCTGCTGGAGCGCACCACCTTCGGGCGGCGCAGCTGCGCGGTCGGCGGCAATCCGGAGGCGGCCCGGCTGGCCGGCATCGATGTACGGCGGCACACGCTGCTGCTCTACGTGATCTCCGGCGTGTGCTGCGGTATCGCGGCCATCATGCTCACCGCGCAGACGACCACCGGGGCCAGCACCAACGGCCAGCTCTACGAACTGGATGCGATCGCCGCGGTGGTCATCGGCGGCACGCTGCTCAGCGGCGGATTCGGCACCATCACCGGGTCGATCCTCGGGGTGCTGGTCTTCACCGTCATCGAGGACCTGTTCATCCTCAACAACCTGGAACAACCCATCCAGGCGATCGGCAAGGGCGCGATCATCGTCGCGGTCCTGCTGTTCCAGCGCTTCGGCCGCGCCCGGGCCGTCCCCACTCTCACGTGAGAACTGTTGAAGCACTAAGGAATACCATGAGCACCACCCATTCCCCCTCCCGACGCGGCATCCTGCTCGGCGGGCTGGCGGCCGGCGCGGGCCTGTTCGCGGCGGCCTGCACCTCCAACGAGAGCACCTCCACCACCCAGGTCGCGGGCAATACCGGCGACAATGCGGCCGCGGGGGCGGAGGTGAACATCGGATTCTCCGCGCCCTCGGCCGATCACGGCTGGACCGCGGCCGTCACCCGCAATGCCCGGGCGCAGGCCGACGGGCTCAGCGATGTGAAGCTCAGCCTGACCGAGGGGACCAATGACGTCGCTCGCCAGATCGAGCAGGTGCAGACGCTGATCAATCAGAAGGTCGATGTGCTGGTGATCCTGCCGTTCGACGGCAATGCGCTCACCGAGATCGCGAAAACGGCCATGGCGGCGGGGATTCCGGTGATCAACCTGGATCGGGTGTTCGCCTCCGCGCTGGCGTATCGCACCTGGATCGGCGGCGACAACTATGGAATGGGCATCAATGCGGGCAATTTCATCATCGCCAGGATGCGGGAGAAGAATATTGCCGACCCGGTGATCGTGGAGATCGCGGGGATCGACAACCTCCAGCTCACCCAGGAACGCAGCCAAGGCTTCCGGGATGCGCTGGGGGCCGCCGGATTCCGCGTCGAAGCCCGGCAGTCCACCGACTTCACCGCCTCGGGCGGGCAGCAGGTGGCCAGCCAGATGTTGCAGGCGGTCAAGAAGATCGACGCCATGTGGAACCACGACGACGATCAGGGCATCGGGGTGCTCGCCGCCATCCGGCAGGCCAATCGCGCCGGTGAATTCGTCATGGTCGGCGGCGGTGGTTCCACCCAGGCCATGAACGAGATCAAGGGCGGGAACTCGCCCTTGCGGGCGACCGTGCTCTACAGCCCCGCCATGGCCTCCTCCGCCGTCGCGCTGGCCCGGCTGCTGGGGCAGCGCAAGGCGCTCGGCGATCTCGCCGAACACGATGTGCCCGCGAAGATCACCACCTTCTCCGCGGTCGTCACCAAGGACAACGTGGATCAGTACCTGGCCAACGGTTACTGACACCCGACCCGAACGGAGCCCGATGAGCTCGACGAACCGGCCTACCGTCGGCATCGGCCTGGTCGGCCATGCCTTCATGGGGCGCGCCCACTCCCACGCCTGGCGCAGCGTGGACGCGTTCTTCGATTTGCCGTGGCAGCCGGTGCTTTCCGTGCTCGCCGGGCGCGATGCCGGGCGGGCGGCCGCGGCGGCCGCCCGACTCGGCTGGGGGAGCGCGGTGGGCGATTGGAAGCATCTGCTCGAACGCGACGATGTCGATCTCATCGATATCTGCACACCCGGCGACAGCCACGCCGAAATCGCGATTGCCGCACTGGAAGCCGGCAAGCATGTGCTGTGCGAGAAGCCGCTCGCCAATACCGTGGCCGAGGCGGAGGCCATGGCCGCCGCGGCCGAGCGGGCCGCCCGCCACGGGGTCCGGTCCATGGTCGGCTTCAGCTACCGGCGCGTGCCCGCGCTGTCACTGGCCCGGAAGCTGGTGGCGCAGGGGCGGATCGGCGCCATCCGGCATGTGCGGGCGCACTATCTGCAGGACTGGCTCGCCGATCCGCGCACGCCCATGAGCTGGCGGCTCGATCGTGAGCGCGCGGGTTCCGGGGCCCTCGGCGATATCGGCGCGCACATCATCGACGCCACCCGGTTCGTCACCGGGGAAGCCTTGACCGGGGTCTCGGCCCTGCTGGACACTTTCGTCACCGAACGCCCCCTGCCCGACGGCCCCGGCAGCGGCCCCGTCACCGTCGACGACGCGGCCCTGTTCCTCGGCCGCCTCTCCGGCGGCGGCCTGGCCTCCTTCGAGGCCACCCGGGTCGCCACCGGACGCAAGAACTCGCTGCGCCTGGAGCTCAATGGAACTCGCGGCAGCCTGGCCTTCGATCTGGAGGCCATGAACGAGCTGTGGTTCCACGACAACACCGCCGACGCCGGCGCCGCCGGCTTCCGCCGCATCCTCGTCACCGAACCCCAGCACCCCTACGCGGGCGCCTGGTGGCCCCCCGGTCACGCCCTCGGCTACGACCACACCTTCACCAACGAGGTCGCCGACCTGATCATCGCCATCGCCGCCGGCAAGAATCCCGAACCCACCTTCGCCGAGGGCCTGGCCGTGCAACGCGTCCTCGCCGCAGTCGAATCCAGCGCCGCCGACGCGGGCCGCTGGACCACCATCGCAGGAGACCAACCATGCGACCGATAACCCTGTTCACCGGCCAATGGGCCGACCTCCCCTTCGAGAAGGTCTGCGAACTGGCCGCCGGCTGGGGCTACGACGGCCTCGAAATCGCCTGCTCCGGAGACCATTTCGAAGTGGACAAGGCCCTCTCCGACCCCGCCTACATCTCCGCCAAACGCAAAACCCTGGAAAAGTACGGTCTCCAGGTCTTCGCCATCTCCAACCATCTGGTGGGCCAGGCAGTCTGCGATCACCCCATAGACGACCGCCACCGCGCCATCCTCCCCGCCCGCATCTGGTCCGACGGCGACCCCGAAGGCGTCCGCCGGCGCGCCGCCACCGAAATGGCCGACACCGCCAGGGCCGCGGCCGAACTGGGCGTCACCACGGTAGTCGGCTTCACCGGCTCCTCCATCTGGCACACGGTCGCCATGTTCCCCCCGGTCCCCCAATCCCACATCGACCGCGGCTACCAGGATTTCGCCGACCGCTGGAACCCCATCCTCGACGTCTTCGACGCCGAAGGCATCCGCTTTGCCCACGAAATCCACCCCGGCGAAATCGCCTACGACTACTGGACCACAGTCCGCACCCTGCAAGCCATAGACCACCGCCCCGCCTTCGGCCTCAACTGGGATCCCTCCCACTTCATCTGGCAAGACCTCGACCCCGTGGCCGTCATCCTCGACTTCCCCGACCGCATCTACCACGTCGACTGCAAGGACACGAAACTCCGCGTAGGCGACGGCCGCCGCGGTCGCCTCTCCTCCCATCTCCCCTGGTCCGACCTCCGCCGCGGCTGGGACTTCGTCTCCACCGGCCGCGGCGACGTCCCCTGGGAAGACTCCTTCCGCGCCCTCAACGCCATCAACTACACCGGCCCCATCTCCATCGAATGGGAAGACGCCGCCATGGACCGCCTCTCCGGCGCCCCCGAAGCCCTGACCTTCATCCGCCGCTACAACGCCATCACCCCACCCCCCACCGCCTTCGACGCCGCCTTCAACACCAACCAATAGCGCCGACTCGCACACCGGCGACACCCGAACCCTCGTCCTGGCCGTCGCCGACGGCCGCACCGTCCGCCGCGCCCCGCGCACGCCGCGCTGACGGCCGCCGCGAATCGGTCGGTGGATCGGTCGGGGCGGTTGGGGTGGGGATCGGGTGGGGTACGTTGCGGCGCATGGGTTTTCTGGGTGGGGGCTTCGGGGCGAAAGAGCGGGCGCGGTTCGGGCAGCAGGCGTTGGCCATGGTGCGCGGGCAGAGTGCGGTGGCTCGGGCGGAATTCGAGGCCGGGGAATTTCGCATCGATTACTGGCTGCACGACGGGGAGTACGGGCGGATCGATCTCACGACCGTGTTCAAGAGATGCCGGGGGGTTTCGGAGGCGGAGGCGGCGCATATGCTGTTCGACTTCGTGGCGGTGAGCCCGGCTCTGGGTGGGGCGGAGCAATCCGGGGGGTGGGGTGAGATCGCGCCGCGGTTGCGTCCGTTGGTGCGGCAGGCGGACAGTCTCGCCATGCGGGTCGAGGGGATGCGGGTCGCGGAGCATTCGGTGTGGCGGCCGGTGCTGCCGTGCTTGATGGAGAGCGTGGTGGTGGATCTGCCGACATCCATGCGGACCCTCGATCCGGGGCAGGTGGCGGAGTGGGGGCTGGATATGGATGCCGTATTCGCGACCGCGCGGGCCAATCTCGCGGAGCTCGCGCTCGATACGGTGGCCGCCTACGATCCGGGTGCGAACAGCGGGATGCTGCACATTCCGGATGTGAGCGGGGATCTGTATGCCGGGTCGCTGCCGTTGGTGGACGGGTGGCTGGCGGGGATCGGGGCCAAGGCGGGGGCCCGGCCGATCGTGTTCATCGCCGAGAACGTGGGCGTGCTGGTGGGCGCGGAGTTCTCGGAGCAGCATGTGCTGTGGCTGGTGAACACGGCGCGGCGGTTGTTCGATGACGCGGTGCGGCCGGTGTCGCCGATGCCGTACACCATTGATGCGGCGGGTGGGCTGATCCCGTATCGGGTGCGCGGCGACCATGCCGCGTGGCGCGAGATCAGGTCCGCGGAGGCGACATTGGCCGCCGCGGTGTACGGCGGGCAGTACGAGCATCTGCGCGCCGATCTGGATGCCGGCCTGACCGAGGATCGGGCCGCGAAGCTGATGCATGTTCGTTCCAAGGACGGCGTCGAGACGACGGTGGCGCCGTGGACGGATACCGTTCCCACCCTGCTGCCGAAGGTCGGCAATGTCACCCTGACCAATGCCGACACCGGCGAGACCTTCGGCGTCACCTGGGAAATCCTCGCCGCCGCAGTGGATTTGCGGCCTGTCCCGGGCATCTATCCGCCACGGTTCCGCGTGGAACACCACCCGGACCCGGAGGTCATGGGGTGGCTGCGGTCTCGATCCGGGATGCAATGACGGCGGTGTACGCGCGGGAGCGTTTCAGGCGCGCGTGAGGGGGCACAGCCGGATTGATGGATACGAGAGTGTGGACCCGGCCGATCGACGCCGTGAGCGCGTGGGTGCGGGGCCTGGTGCCCGAGGGGAAGCTGAGCGACCGGGATCCGGAATTCATCGCTCGCACAGTTGATCTCGGGTGGCGGATCGTGCGGGTGTATTTCCGGGCCGAGGTGCGCGGGATCGAGAAGGTGCCGCCGGACGGGCCGGTCCTGCTGGTGGGCAATCACACCGGGGGAATCACCGCGCCGGAGGTGCCGGTGACCGCGTTGGGGTTCGTGCGGCATTTCGGGGTGGAGCGGGCATTCTATCAATTGGCGCACGACTTGCTGATGGTCGCGCCGGGAGTGGGGGACGCGGCGCGGAAGTGGGGGACCTTGGCGGCGGCCCCGGAGAATGCCCGGAAGGCCCTGCGGGTGGGGGCGGCGGTGCTGGTGTATCCGGGTGGGGACTGGGAGGTCATGCGGCCGACCTGCGAGCAGGATCGGATCGACTTCGCGGGGCGGAAGGGGTTCGTGCGCTTGGCGGTGGAGGAGGGCGTGCCGATCGTGCCGGTGGTGACGATCGGCGGTCAGGAGACATTGTTCATCCTGACGAGAGGGGATCGCATCGCGCGGGCGCTACGGCTGGACCGGTTGTTCCGAGTGAAGGTGTTCCCCATCTCGCTCGCACTGCCGTGGGGACTCAATATCAGCGACGCCCTCGGTCATATCCCGCTGCCCGCCAAAATCATTGTCGAGTTCCGCGACCCCATCGACGTGCGGGCGGCGCTGGAAGACGCCGGCAAGGAACCCGACGACTGGGATGCCGCCTATGAGCTCGTCACCGGTGTCATGCAGCGGAAGCTGAGCAAGCTCGCCGACGAACGCCAACTGCCCGTACTAGGCTGACGGCGAGCGGTATTCCGGCACGAGTGGTCAGGAATCGAGAAGCGGCCGAATCCGCGCCGCGCCTAGCGTGAACGCATGTGCATCAACAGCCTGCAACGTGTCTACCTGGCCACTCATGACACTTCGGATCCGACCGCCGGCGCCGAACCCGATAGCTCGTCCGGCGCCTGTGCGCCGGACGAGCTACCGGTCGGGGAGTTCATTGCCGCGCTCGCACCACAACCGATATGCGCCGCTTAGCGATTGGTCGTCGTGGTGACCCATGCCCCGGTCGTCGTGGTGACCCATGCTCCGGTCGTCGTGGTGACCCATGCCCCGGTCGTGGTGGTGACCACGGGCGGTGTGGTCGTCGGCACCGGTGCGACCGTGGTGGTGAGACGAATCGGATCGGGGCACCGCCCGTCCCGCTCACCCTGTGAGTCGATCTCGGCACTCGACCGCGGATCACCTCGGTAGTCGATCTTCTCCGTGCACTTCACCTGGTTCGGATCGCCGCAGATGACGCCGGAATCGCAATTGTCCGTCCCGCAGTAGGGAATATCGGGCCCGCACTCGTTCGGCGCGGTGGGCACGTTCCCCTGATCCGTCCCGCCGCCGCCACCATTGCCGCCGCCGCCCGGCTGAGACACGTCCTGGCCGCCGTTGCCGCCCGGATTGCCCTGCGGTGCGCCCGAACTCGTTGGGGTTACCGTCTTCGTCGCCCTGACCGAGGTCTTCGACGCCGTGCTCGACGCCGGCGCTCCGGAGTCGGATTCCTTTGTCGTGCACGCCGACAACACCAGCACCAGCGCCAACGCACCCAGCAGCACACCCATGACGGCGCGCAGCCGACTACCCGTCCGTATCATCGGAACTCTCTTCCTCCCGCTGCCGCAGCAGCCCACCCCCGACCTGTATCAGAGGCTAAAAGGCCGCGGCGCCAGCGGGTATCGGACGGATGCCCTATTCATAGCGCGGGGCTCAGGGCTGATCGATGGCGACGACGTTGTAGGTGGTGGTCGGCTCCGGCGGCGTATCGAACCGCGCGTTGGGCAGGTACAGGCGCCCGCCGAAGACCCCGAAGGTGGTCGGCACATCGAAACGCGGATCGGTGACGCGCCGTTCGACCCTGCCCGTCGTACCCGCATCGTCGAGGGTGATCACGGCAATCGCATTGAGCCGGTTCTGCACCACGAACAGCCGATCGCCCTGCAACAGCAGCCCGTCGCCATCGACGAGGCTCTCCCCGCCGATATCGATCCGCGTCGTCACGCCGGTATCCGGATCGATCCGGAACAGCTGCCCGGTCTCCGACTGCACCATGACCAGCCCGGAACCGTCGGGCGTGCGCACGATCCCATTGCCATTGAAAGCCCCTGGCACATAAGCGATATCGCCGCTCAACGGAACCGTCACCACCGCCTCGGGCGGCGGCAGCGCGCCATCGGGCCCGATGGGCAGGTGATAGAGCACAGGACTGCGCGAATCCGTGAACCACGCACCCGCGCCCGTGAACACGATGTCATTGACGAATGTGTCCGGCGCCGTGCCGAATCGATAGCTCGCCAGCACCGCTCCCGTGCGGGTGTCGACCACGCGCGCATCGCCCGCGGTGCCACCGGCCACGAACAGCCGCCCGCGATCGTCGAGCAGGAGCCCGAGCGATTGCGTCCCCGGCCCTTCGCTGAAGACCCCGCCCTGCCCGGTGATCAGGTCGACGCGATAGATGTCCCCATCGGCCATCGAGCCGATATAGGCCACCGGCAGCGTCCCGATGGCAATGCCTTCCGGCCGGAATCCGGCGGGCAGTTCGATCGTGGTCGGGAAGAGTCCTTGTGCCGCCGCCGGTTCGGCGGGCGTGAACAGAGCAAGGCAGCCGAGCGCCGCCGTGATACCGAGAATCCGTTTCATCTCATCTTTCTTTGCGAGTAGGCGCGGGAAGCTGTCCCGCGACGATTGCGGCGAGGGCGATCCCGAATCCGGCCAACTGGACCGGGCCGAAGGTCTGGCCGAGCAGCACCGCCCCGAGCGCCGCGGCCACCAGCGGCGAGATCAGGACGAGCACCGCGACCGAGGCGACCGGCAAGGTGGCGATGCCGCGGAACCACACGACGTACGCGATCAGCCCGCCGGTTCCGCCCAGCCAGAGATAGCCGAGCGCGGCAATGGGATCGATGGCGGGCGGCGGCCCCTCGGCCAGCAATGTGACGGGCGCCAGGAACAGCCCGCCCGCCGCGAGCTGCCAGCCCGCGAACGCGGTCGGCCCGGCCTCGGGCGGCCGCCCCCAGCGTTTGGTGAGCGTCAGCCCGAGCGCCATCGACCCCGCGCTGACCAGTCCCGCCGCGACCCCGATCGGATCGAAGGCGGCATCCGGCCCGATCACCACCAGGCCGACGCCGACCGCGCCCGCGATCCCCCAGGCGAAGCGCCACGCGGAGGGACTCTCGCCGAGCACGACGACGACCAGCACCGCGACGAGCAGCGGCTGCACCGCCGCCAAGGTCGCCACAATGCCGCCCGGCAGGCGTTCGGCCGCGATGAAGACCAGGGCATTGAGCAGCCCGATATTCAGCACGCCCAGCACCGCGGTCTTCACCCACCAGCTGCCGCGCGGCAGCACCCGCGTGCACGCCAGCGCGATGAGCCCGGCGGGCAGTGCCCGCATGAGCGCCGCGAACATGGGGTGACCGGCCGGCAGCAGCTCGGTGATGGTCACATAGGTCGTGCCCCACGAGAGGGGAGCGATCGCAGTCAGCGCGACCCGGGACAGCGTCGCCCGCTGGGGTTCGCTGCCGTACGCATCGGAAACCGGCTGTGCTGCGGTACTTTTCACACTCTCGAGTCTCGCGCACGCAGGATCGATGAGTCCAACACATGTTTGTCAATTCATCGATCGTGAATCACGATTGATAGATGGAGCTCCAGCAGATGCGCTATGTGGTCGCCGTCGCCGAGACCAATAGCTTCACCCGCGCGGCCGAGCGCTGCCTGGTGGTGCAATCCGCTCTCAGCCACCAGATCGCCCGCCTGGAAAGGGAACTCGGCGCGAAGCTGTTCGAGCGCACCAGCCGCCGGGTGCGGCTGACCCCGGCGGGCGCGGCCTTCCTGCCCGCCGCGCGGCAATGCCTGGAGGCCGCCGAGCGCGCCGCCGCCGAGGTCGCCGCGGCCGTCGGCGAGATCCGCGGCCGCCTGGCCGTCGGCCTGATTCCCACCGTCGCCGCCGTCGATGTCCCCGGTGCATTGCGCGAGATTCGCGGCCGGTACCCGCACGTGCGCATCGGCCTGTGCGTGGGCGCGAGCGACAATCTGGTCGAGAAGGTCAAGCAGGGCACGCTCGATGTGGCCTTCCTGGGCCTGCCGATCACCGCTCGCCCGCACGGCGTGGCCGCGCACGAGCTGGCCCGCGGCCGCCTCGTGGCCGTGGTGGCGCCGGACCATCCCTTGGCCGCCGGACCCGCGGCCGACCTGCGACGGCTGTCCGAAGAGGTATTCGTAGATCTGCCCGCGGGCACCGCCGGCCGCATCCAGACCGACCAGGCCTTCACCGCCGCCGGTCTCGTCCGCGACGTCGCCTTCGAAGTGAGCACCGCCGACTACATGGCCCGCCTGGTCGAGCAGAACCTGTGCGTCGCCATGGTTCCCGCCACCTACGCCCGAAACTCACCGGCGTGGTCACCCTGGAGATCACCGACGCCCCGGATCGCATCGAGTACGTGATCTGGAACCGCGCCACCCGCACCCCGGCCGCCACCGCCTTCCTCTCCGTTCTCGGCGTCCCCTGCTGACCGATTCTGGTAGGCATGGAGCATGACGACGCTGGGTGCCGTGTTCCGTCCCGAGAATCCGCCGGAGCGCATGCGCGAAGTTGTTCGCGCGGCCGAGGATTCGGGGCTCGAGGAGTTGTGGCTGTGGGAGGACTGCTTCCAGGAAGGCGGAATCGCGAGCGCCGCCGCGGCCCTCGCGTGGAGCGAGCGGATGCGCGTCGGGGTCGGCGTGCTCCCGGTGCCGCTGCGCAATGTCGCGCTGACCGCCATGGAAATCGCCACGCTGGAACGGATGTTCCCCGGCCGCGGTATCTGGGGCGTGGGCCACGGCGTCCTGGACTGGATGGGCCAGGCGGGCGTGCGCGCCGCCTCACCGCTGACGCTGCTCCGCGAATACCTCGACGCCCTGCGCGGATTGCTCGCCGGTGACCGGATCACCGTGAAGGGCCGCTACATTCAGCTCGACGATGTCGCCCTGGACTACCCGCCCGCCAGCGCCCCCGCGATCCTTTCCGCCGCAGGCGGCCCGCGCACCCTGAGCCTGGTCGGCGCGGCCGCCGACGGCGTCATTCTGACCAGCGGCAACCCACCGGACCGTATTCGCGCCGCCGTTGCCGCCCTGCGCGCCGCCCGCCCCGAAAGCGCTGCCGCCCAGCCGTATCCGGTCGTCGTCTACCTGCTCGCGGCCACGGGCCCCGATGCCGCCGACCGTGTCGCCGCCGACCGCCGCAGAAACAACTACACCGACGAATCCGGCGTAGCGGGCGACGCCCGGGCCATTGCGGACGCCATCGTCCGCTGGACCGAGGCGGGCGCCACCAGCGTCATCCTCGAACCCACCTCCGACGAGCCAGATCCGGCCGGCTTCGTCCGCTTCGTCGCCGAAAAGGTCCGGCCCCTCGTCCCCTGACCACGCGGCCGAACTGCCCGGTCGAACATCCCCTCGTCATTCCGGCGCGTTCTTGGCCGGAATCCACCGCGTCGTAGGAGATCCCGGCCAGAAGCGCGCCGGGATGACGGGAGAGGCTGTCGCACGAGGTCGGGAGAGTTGCTGTCTGCATGTTCGGTCGCCTCGCGGGCTACAGGTAGCCGGCGGAACCGGTGAGGTCGGGAGCGGGCTCGGAGTGAATGCGCGAGCGGTTGTCTCGCGCTTCGATCAGCTCGGCCAGCGTCATGCCGTCGGGCCCTATCGCCGGGTGCGGGCGGTCGTCGAGTTCGCGGGTGAGCCAGGTGGCGGCCTCGGCGGGGGAGAGCGGTCCCACCTCGAGCTGGGCCAGGCAGCGGCCGGGCCGGATGACGGCGGGGTGCAGGCGGGAGAGGTGCTCGTTGGTGGTGATGGCGACCAGCACGTCCCGGCCCTGCCCGAGCATGCCGTCGGTCAGATTCAGCAGGCGCGAAAGGCCCTGTCCGGTGGACTCTTTGGCGGAGCCGCGAATCAGCTCGTCGCAGTCCTCCAGCACCAGCAGCCGCCAGCGGCGCTTGGCCTCGTCGTAGGTGTCCACGCCCATGGCCACCTCCATGAGGTAGCCGGGTGTGGAGAACAGGACCTCCGGATCGAGCACGCAGTCGACCTGGCACCAGTCGGTCCACTCTCGCGCCAGGGCGCGCAGCGCGGAGGTCTTGCCGGTGCCGGGCGGCCCGTGCAGCAGGAGCAGGCGGCCGGAGACGCTGTCGGCGCGCGTGGCCATGAGTTTCCCGATGGCCTCGCCGACGGCGGTGGCGTAGTTCTGTTCGACCTCGGACCAGGCGGCGGCGGTGATGGTGCGCTCGCGGCGCTGCGGGCCGTGGGATCCGTAGTGCCAGAAGCCCATCGAGACGTGGCTCTCGTCGGGTTCGGGCGCCACCGTGGCATCGGCGGTGCAGGCGTCGAGGATCTCGCGGGCGAGGGCCTCGGTGGTGGCGCTGATGTGCAGCACGGCATTGCCGCTGGTGCGGCGGTCCACGCGTAGCGTCCAGCCGTCGCCGGTGGACAGGACCGTCCGGGTGCCCTCGTCCTCGCTGGTGCGCAGCACGAGCGCGCCGGCGGGCAGCAGCGGCGCGTCCGGCTTCACGTGCTCGAGTTCCTTCGTCACCGCGTGCGGTTGTTCACCACTGAGAAACGGTGCGAGGCCGAGCGCGTCGATGATGTCGCGGGGCGTGTCGGCATCGTCGATGTTCATCACCCACGACAGCGCCTCGTGGGCGGCGGCCGGCTGCTCGCGGCCGACCAGCCTGAGGCGTTCCTGGGGAGTCGAGGTCATCCGACGATCATGCGGACATACCGGGCGGTGGTCCAACGATTTTCGGTCGTCTACGGGCTCGTGTAGTAGGCCGAATCAGGACGTCGGCGCGCCGGGGCTATGGTCGAGAGAGTTGTTGGATCTGTGCTGGAGGTTGTGAAGATGGCTCGTATTCCCACGTCTGCACTGGTCGCCGGTGGTCTCACCGGTGGCTTCGCGCTTGCTCAGGCGACGAAGAAGCGGCAGCTGGGCGGTGCGGTATTCGCGGCGGGCACCCTCGCCGCCGTGCCGCAGTGGTACAAGACGGTCGGCGCGGGCGGCGCGGCGGCGCTGACCGGCGTGTCGATCGGGGCCATGGGCGCCTCGCATCCGCTGGCCAAGAAGATCGGCGCGTGGCCGTCGGTCGCGGTCGTGTCGAGCGTGGTCGCGCTGGCCGCCTGGGCCGCGGTGGATCGGCGCGCCTGAGACACCCGGGCGGAGCCGGTCCGAAACACCGGCTCCGCCAACGACTGATTCCGCCGACGCACGCAGTCGCGTGTCAGGGCACTGGATCGCGACCCCTTTGGAAACTGTCTCAGACTATTTATCCTAGGGACGGGAGAACGGGTCGTCCGACCCGGCGCTCCACATCGACACCGACGTCGACGAAGGACTCGCGATGACCGAACCCCTGTCCACCGCCGTTCCGCGCGAGCTGCAGGCGCCGCCGGATACCCGATTCGATATCGGCCCGGTCAGATACCCGAAGCTGTTCGCGCACAATACGGTTCCGATTCGCATGTCGGACGGGGTGCTGCTCTCCGCGGATATCCTGCGGCCGGGCGACGCGCGTGGAGCGACGGCCGAACCGCTGCCCGCCATTGTGAATTTCACGCCCTACAACAAGATGTTCAATCGCCACACCATGCGGGCGAACACCGCGCTGCGCTGGCTGGCGGGCCGGGTGCGGGCCTCGGATCGCACCCGGATGACCGCGCGAGATGTGTTGCGCACCCCCGCGGGCGGCGTGCTGGAGCCGTTCGCCATCAATCGCACCGCGGTCTCGCGCGGCTATGTCGGCCTGATGGTCGATGTGCGCGGCACCGGAACATCCCTGGGCGCCTGGGATTTCTTCAGCCCGCGCGAGCAGCTCGACTATGTCGAGGTGCTGCGCTGGGTGCGCGAACAGCCCTGGTGCAATGGCGATATCGCGGTGATGGGCCTGTCCTACGGCGCCATCTCGGCGCTGCACGCCGCGGCCCAGCGGCCGGAGGGCCTCAAGGCGGTCTTCGCCATCGAGGCAGGGGAGAACCCGCCGCGCGAACTCGGTCTCACCGGCGGGGTGCCCACACCGGGCATGCTGCTGTGGATCCTGGCGGTCAACAGCGGCAAGATGGTTCCGGCGCTGCCGGGGCTCGTGCGCGAGGGGCTCACGCGAGAGTTCCTGCGCCACCGCATGACCGCCCGCTCCGGCTGGCTGGGACGCGCGGCGCGCATCGGCCTCGCCGATTCCCCCGACGGCTATCTCAATGCGATGTGGGCGGCGAAAATACCGCAGCTCGAACAGATCGACGCGCCCACCTGGATTCACGGCGGCTGGCACGACGTCTACAACCGCTCCAATTTCCGGATGTACGAGCGCATTCCAGTGCCCGCCGGCGCGAAACAGATCCTGGTCGACGACTCCTACCACCTGACCCCGGGCGCCGGTTTCGGTGATCCGGGCAATCCGCAGGCCCTCGACGAATTGCAGTGCGCCTTCTTCGACCGCTGGGTCAAGGGCATCGACAATGGCATCGACCGGTACGGCCCCGTCACGGTGCGCCGTCAGGGCGACGGCCGCTGGGTGCAGCGGGAGCGCTTCCCGGATCCCGTCGCACAGGTCCGCAGGCTCTACCTGACCGCCGAGAACACCGGCACCGCACCGCATGCCGCCATCGACGCGGGACTCTCGCCGACCCCGGACGGCAGCCGCGAGCACCTGCGGGTTCCGGTCGGCCGGGTCAGCGCGGCCTCGGGCAACAGCGCCGTCATGAGCATGGGCATAACCCTGCTGTTCGGCCCCGATCACGGCAATGACGATCGCCGCAGCGAGGCCACCGCCGTCACCTTCACCAGTGCGCCGATGGACGGCGAGCTGACGCTCACCGGTCCCATGAACCTGCACCTGCGCGCCGTCGCCGACGGCACCGACGCCTTCTGGTCGGTCACCGTCTGCGATGTGTATCCCGATGGCCTCTCGGTCCCGATCACCCGCGGGGCGCTGCTGTCCTCGCTGCGCTACACCGATCCCGAGTCCAGCTATTACGTCGACGGTGAGCTGCTGTTCGCCAGCCACCCGCTGACCGCGGACTCGATGCAGCCGGTGCGGCCGGGCGAGCCTTTCGACCTGGATATCGAGATCAACCCGACCGAGGCGCTGCTGCGCCCCGGCCATCGGCTGCGGATCGCGGTGAGCCGCACCAGCTTCCCGCGGCATCTGATTCCGCGCTGGAAGCAGCGCGAGATCCTCGGCCAGAGCATCGTGCTGGATCCGGCCGAGCCGGGATACCTCGCCTTCCAGGCGATTCAGAGCCCGTCGGCGGTGAAGGTCAGGTAGCTGGGCCGGTCGGGGGCCAGAATGACGGTCTGGCCCTTGACCTTCCGCAGCTGCGGCAGGCTCAGCAGATGGCGCGGGAAGCCGGACCCGCTGACGGCCACCCGCAGCCGGTGGCCCGCGTACAGGATCGCCTCGGTGGCATGGAGATCGATATCGATGGCGAACGGTTCGCCCGGTGTCACGGGCAGCACCGACTCGGCCGTCATCGGGTGTTCCGGAGCCACCAATTCGCCGTCGACGTAACCACTCCGGTCCGCGTCGACGGCGCGCAGCGAGGACAGCAGCGCACCCCGCGATATGGCCGCCGACGCGCCGTCGGGACCGACATCGGTGACCGTGACCGACCAGAACGCCTCGGTGCCGGCGGCTTCGGCCCACAGGTGCAGGTTCATCGGGCCGGAGAGCACGACATCGGTGTCGAACGGCGCGGTCGTGAAGGTGAGCGCGGCGGCCTCGGCCCAGCGGTCGTCGGAGCCGAATCGCCTGCCCAGCAGAGTGGACAGACCCATGGAGATGACGGCGGTATTGCTCGAGGCCAGGCTGGGCAAGGTCCGGGGCAGGGTCGAACGCTGCTCGACGGTGGGCGGTTCGGGGGCCAGCCCGGCGGATTCCGGTGCGCTCGGATGCAGATAGAGCCGGTGCGGGCGCGCGGTCGACGCCGGATAGCTCGCGCGTGCGACCCAGCCACCGCCCAACTGCCGCAGCGTGATCGGGCCGTAGCGGTCGATCCCATTGTCGATCCCCTTGACCCAGCGGTCGAACCACGCGCACTGCAGCTCATCCAGCGCCTGCGGCGCGTCGGCGGCCCCGAGCCCGGAGCCGGGGGTCAGATGATAGCCGTCGTCCACCACCAGCTGCTTGGCGCCGGGATCGGTCGAAATGCGGTTGTACATGCGGAAATTGGACCGCGCGTAGACATCGTGCCAGCTGCCGTGCAGCCAGGTCGGGACCTTGATCTTCTCCAATTCCGCGAGCTTGGCGTTCCAGTTGTCATTGAGATACGCGTCGTCGTGCCGTTCGGCCAGGGCGATGCCCAGCGAGCGGAACAGCCAGCTGACCGGGTCGGCGAGCCGGTCGCGCAGGAATTCCCAGGCCGCCCCGGAGGCCAGCAGCCCGCCGATGGACGGCATCCACTTGACGGTGTTCACGCCCACCAGCCATACGCCCAGCCCGGGTGTCGGCACGCCGCCGGTCAAGCCCAGCTCGCGAATCGGATTCTCCCCGGCCTCGACCGCGAAGATCGCTTCGAGCCCATCCGGTTCCCGCCCCGCGGCGAGCAGGGCCGCGATGGCGTTGTAGGAGATGCCGGTCAGCGCGATCTGCCCATTGCACCAGGGCTGTTCCCGCGCCCAGCGCAGCACCTCCAGATAGTCGAGTTGCTCGTCCTCGCCGAAGAAGTCCCAGCGGCCGGCGGAGGTTCCGGTGCCGCGGACGTCGACCATGAGGTAGGCGTAGCCGCGCGTGACCAGCGTCCGGCTCACCCCGAGCACGTCGAATACGCCGCCCGCGAGGGTGTGCAGTGCGTCGCGGCCGGTGAAGCGACGCCGGTCGGAGGGCCCGATCCAGCGGCCGAAGGCCCGGACCCGGGGCCCGCCGAGGGCGCGGAAGAACCTTTTGTTGTAGGGCGTGAAGCTGACGACGACCGGCATCGGCTCGGTTATCGGCCCCGTCCCGTCGGCGGGGCGGGTCAGATCCGCGGAGAGCGCGACGCCGTCGCGCATGCGAATCGGTATGTCGGGCAATAGGTGTACGCGCTCGTACAACTCCGGCCCGATATCGAAGCGAGCGGTGGGGGGTAGCGATTCGAACGGGTGCGTCGGAACGGCCATGACGAATTACGGTAGTTCCGTAATTCCTTGGCGCACAACGGTTTACATTCTGCGTCGACCCCTACGCGCCCCCTAGCGAGCGTGATTGCGCAAGGTTCGCGTCATGTGCGAACCCGGCATTCCAGCGGGGTGCATGCCGGGTTGCTGCGCCGAATGACCTGTGCTCGTGCGCATTCGAAACTCGAAGTCTCGATCACCGAGATTGTTACCGTCTTGAATCAGTTCATCGTTGAATGAAGCAGGAGGGGCGTTTCCATGACTGTTGATCTCGAGGAACCTTCGGATGCCGTATCCGCGGACGTGGTGCCGCTGCGCCTGGCCGTCGAGAGCGAACCGACGGCCGGCGGCCCGCTGTTGCCGGGGGAGGATCCGTTCTACCAGGCCCCGCCGGAGCTGGCGTCCTACGCGCCGGGCGAGATCATCAGGTTCCGGCGGGTCGAACTCGGCCTGCTCGGCGTGATCCCGCAGCAGGTCAGCGCATGGCAATTGCTCTACCGCAGCAACGATTTGAACGGCGAGCCGGAGGCCGTGGTGACCACGGTGCTGCGGCCGTGGAACGCCGACCCGGCCAAGCCCCGCCCGCTGGTGTCCTATCAGTGCGCCATCGATGTGGTCGTCGACCGCGGGCTGCCGTCCTACAACCTGCGCCACGGCGCCAGCGCGTTCGGCTCCTTCCCGCAGTTCGAGATATTCCTGTTCGCCAATGCGCTCACCCGCGGCTGGACGCTGTCGATTCCGGATCATGTCGGCAGCGACGGGCATTTCGGCGTTCCCCGCGAACCCGGGCATCGCATTCTGGACGGAATTCGCGCGGCCCTGTCCTTCGAACCGCTGGGCCTGGAGGCGAAAACCCCCGTCGCGCTCTGGGGTTACTCCGGCGGCGGCCTGGCCACCACCTGGGCGGCGGAAATGGCCGCCGAATACGCCCCCGAGATCGATATCGTCGGCGCCTCCGCGGGCTCACCGGTCGGCGATCCGCAGAGCGCGTTCTCGAAGCTCAACGGTACCGTGCTGTCCGGGCTCATCCCGCTGGTCCTCGCCGCCCTCTGCCGCGCCTACCCGGATCTGGACCGGGCCGTGCGCACCCACTTCGACCGGACCTTCCTCGACCTGATGTCGCATGCGGAAGCGAACACCATCTTCCCCATCCTCTTTCGCAGCATCGGCCGCGATATCGGCAGGCACACCGATGTCGAGGTCGCCGAGCTGATGACGCGCCCGCAGTTCCGTTCGGTCTTCGAGGAGCTGAAGCCGGTCAGCAAGGCGCCGGCCTTCCCCATGCTGGTGGTGCAGGCCACCAATGACATCGTCGTCCGCGTCGAGGACATGGACGAGCAGGTGTGGCGGTATCGCGCGGAAGGCACTCCGGTGCAATACATTCGCGACCGGCTCAGCGGGCATGTGACCCTGGCGGTGATCGCGCTGCCGATCGTGGTGGACTGGCTGGCCGATCGCCTGGAAGGCAAGCCCCTGGCGCCCGACGGGCCGAAAACCGTGTGGTCCGTGGGCTTCTCGGGACGCGCGCTGCGGGGCTACCGCAGTCTGCTCGGCGTCGCCGGGCGGGTGCTGACCGGCCGGCCGCTCACCGAGCGGGTTCCGGCGTAGCCGCGACCGCTATGTCTTGATGAAGGTGGCCGCGACGTTCCAGAACAGGGATCGGTCGACGCTGTGGAAATCCCAGGTGTCGGTGAGCGTATGGGTGACGGTGACGATCGCCGGGATATCGAAATCCTCGCGGGTCGCGGTGCCGCGCGCCTCCAGGGCGGTGATGACGTAGGCGGTGGCGGTTTCTGCGGTGTGGGGCATGGGACGGCTCCAATCGACTACCTGGCCGGACGAGGCGCACCGAAGCAATGCGTGGCCGCGGACGTCGTCGGCCACGGCCACGCATCTCGAACGCCTGCTCGCGCGGCGCGTGGCGACGCAGGCGTTTCCGTCCAGTTTCTTTGCGGCGCCGCGCGACCGGGAGTGCAGAACACGCCAACTGGACAGCTACCGCGCCAAAATGCTGCTACCAGGTAGCCGGATTGCCTAGTCGTCAGCCAGGATCAGGGCGTTGCCAGCGCGCCACGGCCCGGCGGAGGCTGGCCGGATCGGCATAGCCGAGCAGTTCCGCTTGCCGGGTGCGGGGAAGGTGGGCGGCTTGCTCGAAACGGCGCAGGCGGGCGCGGTCGAGTTCGTGCCGCCAGCTGGTTCCGGAATCGGTGAGACGGCGTTGCAGAGACCGCGGGGAGGTGTGCAGTTGCCGGGCGACGGACTCCAGGGTCGCGGTGCCGTTCGCCAGGCTCGTATCCAGCACGAGGGCGAGCCGGTCGATCCAGGACACGGTCAGATCCGGGGTGGCGGGCAGGGTCGCCGCGTAGCCGCGCAGCACCCCGGCCAGGTCCGGGTCCGCGGTCTTCATCGGCAGCGCCAGATCCTCGGCCCGCAGCGTGAGGCTGTCGGCCGATTGCGCGAAATCGATGGTGGCGGTACCGAAGAACTCGACGAACGCATCGATCTCGGCGGGCGCGGATTGGCGGAAGGCGACCCTGGTCGGGACCACCGGGTAGCGGGTGGCCCAGCGGGCGCGGCCGAGCAGCAGCGCGAAGGCGGCGTGCATGAGCAGTTCGCGGCCGCGGCCGTCGTCGGCGGCCGCGGCGAGTTCCAGGACCACCTCCTGGTCGGTGCGATCGCCGAGCCGCATGCTGTAGCTGGTGGTCAGGCAGCCCGAATGCTCGATGACGGCGGTCAGGGCCTCGCCGAGGGTGGGTGCGGAGAGGAACAGGTATTCGAGCACGCCCAGTTCGCCCACGGTGCTCTCATCGGCGCAGCGCAGGGCGAGGCCGGGATCGTTCGATTCCTCCTCGGCCAGTTCCCAGAGCCTGGGGCAGTGCCGGTGCGATACCCGGGTGGCCTCCCCGCCGTCGCGCCAGTTGGGTACGCCGGCGCGGCGGGCGAGCCGGTCGGGGTCGAGTCCCGCCTGCGCCGCGCGCGCGAGCACGAATCGGGGCATGAGAATGCTGTCGGCCGGCTCCGCTGTCTCGTTCACGGGCTACCTCACCGTGGCGTCCCGAGCCGGACGACGCCGGCCGGTGCGGGTTGTTCGAGGTGGCGTTTGCGGGCGCGCTCCACTTCCAGCTTCCAGGAGGTGCCGGATTCGGCCAGGCGGCGCTGCAGGGTGCGCGAACTGGTGAACAGCCGGCGCGCCACCTGGTCGAGGGCCGGTTCGCCGTCGTCGATGATCTGCTCGAGCACGCCCGCCACCCGGTCCGGCCATTCGGTGGCGCGCGGCGGGGGCGGGGGCATGGCGGCGGCGTAGCGGCGCAGCACCGCCGCCAGCATGGGGTCCGCGGTGACGTGCGGCAGCTCGAAATCGGCCAGGCGGTAGGTCATGCTGTCGACGGGTGCGCCGAAATCGATTGTGGCCGTGCCGAAATGCTCGGTGAAGGCGTCGTGCTTGGCCGGGGCCCGCTGGGTGAAGGCCACCCGCACCGGATCGACGGGGCGGCCGGTCATCTGGCGGATGCGCGAGACCAGAATGCCCAGCGAGGACTGGATGCTCAGCTCGCGGCCGCGGCCCTCGGCATTGATCATGTAGAGGTTGAAGGTGGACTCGGTCTCGGTCTGCTCGCCCGGATCCATGCGGAAGTTGGAGCTCACGGAGCCGACATAGGGGCCGACCACCTCCAGGCCCTCGCCGAGGGTGTCGGCGGTGGAGATCAGGTAGTCGAACAGGCCGAGTTCGCCGACGCGATAGCCGCCCACCACGCGCAGCGTCGAATTCGGGTCGCCTGTGGCGTGTTCGAGCAGCTCCCACAGTTTCGGGTAGTAGTCGCTCGGCACCCGGGCCTTCTTGTCGGCCAGCAGCCAGGAGGGCATACCGGCCTCGCGCGCCAGCCGAGTCGGGTCGATACCGGCCGCCGCCGCGCGAGACAGGATGAGCCGGGGCATCAGAACGGTGTCGGAGGTGCGCATCAGTCAATGGTGCGGCGAAACGGGCGGTGGAAACTGGGAATTCGCCGAACTGTGAGATCGGTTGCCGGTCCTTGTTTTTCTGCGGCCCGTTGTTTCGCGCGGATCTCGGTATTCGGCTCGCTCGCGGCTACTGTGCCTCGACGACTGGAACGACACGGCGGTGCACTTCTTCCGGGGCGTGAACGATGCCATCGGGCGGGAGTGGACCGGCATCTACGGGCATTCCCGGGTGTGCGCGTGGGCCATCGAGGACGGCGTGGTCGGCCGCACCCGGGAGGGAGAGCCGCGAGCAATGGCTCGAACGCGAGTCCGACCTGCGCATCGCGGCCTGGATCGCCGTCCGCGATGCCCGCGACTGCGGCTTCGAGCCGTTCGTCATCGCCCCGCCCTACACCCGCCGCGACGGCATTTCCGACCACAACTACGTGACCCGGGTTCTCGGCTTCGGCACCCACTGGGACGTGGGCCCGAATTTCCCCTGGGACGTCTTCGCCGACTTCGTCGCCGAGTTCGCCGCCGGAGACGAACCGGCGCGCAACATGATCGACGAGAAGGCGGCGCAGACCCCCTGGCTCGGCAACCGAATCACCCGGGGCGAGAACACCTGCCCCGACGGCGAGGGCCGCTACGCCGAATTCGAGCACGGCTACGTCTACTGGCACCCGCGCACCGAAGCCCACCCCGTCCCGGCCTCGCTGTGGGACAAGTTCGCCGAAATGAAGCACGAGGCAGGCGAATTGGGCTATCCGGTGAACGATCACACCGTGCTGGTGGATGCCGCCGGCGCCGAACAGGGCGTGGTCCAGGGCTTCCAGCACGGCGCCATCTACCGCCGCCACGGCGGACCCGCCTACGTCCTGCGCGGCGCGGTCCGCGAATGCTGGAACCGCTCGGGCTTCGAGAACGGTCCGCTCGGCTGGGCCGAAGGCGATGAAATCCCCTGCGAGACAGGCGTGTACCAGCGATTCGAGCACGGCACCGTCTACTGGACCCGGCAGCCGACGCTGGCGGTGCTCGACGGCGCCGTGCAACCGCTGACGGTTACCGAGTAATACGAGCCGAGTGCTGCGGGCGCCGGGCGATGACCTCGGCGGCCCGCACCACGCCCGCGGCCACCTTGGGATCCTGCTCGCGGTCCGCCACCTCCAGTAGGGCGCGGGCCCAGCGGCGGCGCGCGAACTCCGCGCTGTGCACGCCGGAGCCGACCCGGGTCAGCGGTGTGCCTTGAATTCCCATGAGCAGCAACACCGTTGAGATCAGAAACAGCGCGGCCGTGCCCGCTTGGTTGCCGGATACGAACACGGCGACAATGCCGGTGGTTCCGGATGTGGTGCCGAGCATGAGCGCCACGATCCGCTCCCGGCGGGTCAGCGGCGCCACGGGCAGCTCGGCGTTCCCGAGGTCGTCGTCCGGTCGCGCACTCGGCTGCGCTTGCTGCTGTTGCGAATCCTGCTGCTGCACAGCCGATTGCTGCACACTCGACAGTTGTACCTCCGACACGTACCGCTCCCCTCGGTGTCGCGCATCCCCGAGCCCTTCCACGGGATGCCTCGTAAACCATATCGGCTCGGCGGCATCCGGGTGTTGCCAGGAGTGTTGACGCCGGGTGCGGCGTGTCGGGGTGTGGTTGGATGTGGGCGTGAGTTTCGGGTCGGCGGTCAATTCGGCGGTCGATCGTGTCTTCGCCATGGCGACGGCGGGGGAGTCGACCAGCCTGGACGGGCTGGTGGCGGCGGTGGCGCGGGAGCGGGGGCGGCCGTTGCGGGTGATCGAGGATCCGGGGATGCCGGCGGGGGTGTTCGGGCAATGGATTCACTATCGGGATCGTGACGAGGTGAGTTTCGCGTCCTGGGTGCAGACCCGGGATCGGACCGTCGCACACGAGCTGGGGCATATACTGCTGGGCCATCAGGGGCGGCCCGTGCTCGAGCTGGCGCGGGATGCGCTGCCCGCGGGCATCCACGATATGGCGGCGCTCATGCTGCGCCGCGAGTGCGGGAATGCGGTTGGGATAGAAGAGGAGTCGGCCGCCGAGCAGTTCGCGAGCCTGCTGCTGAATCGATTGCAGAGCATCGGCGGCAAACAGCCGCGGTTGCGGTCGCGCTGGGGTGAGGCGCTGGGGTGATCGCCATGGTGCTGGCGCCCCTGATGTGGGTCGCCGTGATCGGCCGTGCGTGGCGGTGGTGGTGGTCGCGCAGCTGGGTGCTCGGGAGCACGACCGTGGCGCTGGCCGTGGTCGCGGCACATCTGACATTGAGCATTCCCGTGGTGGAGGCCGGGGTGCGGGCCGTCGCGCCGGTGACGAACTTCTCCATTGGATTGCGCATGGTGGTGTACAACCTGATCGCCGCCACCTCGGGGGTGCTGGCCTTGGCGGTGACCAGCGATCCGGAGCGGGTGCGGCGCGGGGCGCGGGTGCTCGGGGTGATCGCGGTGCTCGCCTCCGTGGCGGCGGTGGCGATCTTCCTCGGTTCGCCGCCGATACCGCAGGCGGCGGGCGGATTCGAATTCGACCGGGCCTATGGGCATTTGCCCGGTTATGCCGAGGCGGGCATTGCCGCCGCGGTGTTTCCGGCCCTGTTGTGCCCGGTGCTGATGGTGATCACGGCCCGCGGCGCGGATGTGCGCAGTGTGACCGGCTGGAGCCTGACCCTGCTGTCGGCCGGTATGGCGGCCGCGACCGTGTGGGCGTGGCTGCGGTTGCTGTATTTCGTGGCGGTGCGGTACTTCGATGCGACGCCGACGCCCGCGGTATTCGATGTGACGCGCGGGGTGTCCGCGCTCGGCGTGCTGGTGATCTTCGTCGGCATGATGCTGTCGCCGGTCCTGTCCTGGGTGCGCGCGAAACGCGTGCTGTGGGCGATCGCCCCGATGCATCGGGAGCTGGTGTCCCGCTGGCCCGGGGTGCGGCGGCCGTCGCGGCGGGGCGCGGGCGCGGATGAACGCGCCGAGGACCGCATCACCGAATTGCTGGACGCGTTGAGCATGGAGGCCGAGAACAGGGTCCCGGCCACCGGGTCGGCGGCCGCTGCGTCCGACGTGGCCGCGGCGGTGTCGGAGTGGTTGTTGCACGGACGGCAGGCGCCCGCGCTCAATGCCGCGGGCATTCGATCCGCCGCCCTCGACGCGGGCCTGGAGCGCGGCTGGGCGCTGCTGCTGGCAAGGGAGTATCGAGAGGGACAACGGAGGATTTCGGAGTGACGGAAACCAAGCGGGAGCAGGCGCCCACACCGCTGCGAGCGCGGGCGGCGCGAGTGATCACCGAGCTCGGGGCGCCGTGGGTGATCAATATCGTCACCTCGACGATTGCCGGATTCGCCCTCGGAGCGGTCGGCTGGGGACTTTTCGTCGCGGCCATTACCGGCGGCATTCCGATGATCATCATTCTGGCCGGGGTCCGGCGCGGCATCGCCAGCGATCACCATGTCACCGATATCGACGGCCGCCGCTGGGTGATCCCGGCGATTCTGGCCATCTGCGGCGCGGGCCTGATCGTCGAGATCCTGGCCGGCGCACCCCGCGAACTGATCGCCTGGACCGTCTCCGGACTGGTCGTGCTGCTGGGCATCGGCATCATCACCGTCATCGGCAAATGGAAGGTGAGCGTGCACACCGCGGTCGGCGCGGGCACCACCGTCCTGCTGGCCCTGCTCGCCTCGCCGTGGTTCCTGATCGCATTGCCGCTGACCGCCGTCAACGGCTGGTCACGCGTGTGGCTGGGCGATCACACCAGGGGCCAGGTGACGGTCGGCGCCTTCCTCGGCGCCGCCCTCGCCGCGGCCGCCTACCTGCTCGTGGCCTGAATCCTCAGCGCTCCCCGTCGTTTTCGCGCCGCAGTTCCCGGAACCCGACCTGGAACACCCGGGTCGGGTCATAACTGCGGGCAGCCACCTGTTCGGCTCCCGAATCCCGCAGCGCCGCAATCCATTCGATATGCCGCCGGATCTCCTCGTATCCCTCGCTCGACCCGAAATAGTCGATCGGCACCTGGAATACGGCCGCGATATCGGTCACCGTCGGCAGTGTCGGCGCCCGCCGCTTCCCGGACAGCAGTTGCGACATGTACCCGGTGGTCATCCGGCCGCCATTGGCGCGGATCATGTCCACGATCTCGGTCTGGCTGTACGGCCCGCGCCCCCGCGGATGCACCGTCTCGAACAGGAACCGCAGCCGATCGGCGAATACCGGATCGGCCTCGGCTTCCCCTGCCGCGTCGGCGTTTTCGCGGTCCGGCATCCCTCGCCCCCTTCTCCTTCATCACCTGATCATCCGCCCGATCGGCTGATCTTGGTCGCTGCCGCGACCGCCCCGCAACTTGCTACTGCAACTTGCTACTGCAAGTTGCCGTAGCTTAGGGTCACTGTAGCCGTACCTCGGTTCGCTCGCGAAGGGGGCGAGCGAACCGAATACGGTCCATTCGCACCGGATTACACTCGGACCCGTGGGCCAGAATCTGGCGGAACACCGAAAGCCCACCGTCCGGCGGCCACCGGCGTGGGTGTGGTGGGCCCTGGCCGTCGCCCTCGCGGTCCTCGCCGCCGCGCTGATCACCGTTCTCTCCCTGGATGAACCGGGCGATACCGAACCGACCACGCCCGGCACCTCGCTCATCGCGCCGGACGATACGACCCCGCTGGCCGCCGTCTGGAATGTGCCGTCGGCCTTCCTGGGCGAATGGACGGGCACGGCCGCCGGTCACGACATCGTGCTGACCATCGATCCGGGCAAGAACAGCGAGGAGATCGCCCGCACCCTGGACAGCGATGCGCGCTCGGGCCTGCGCTGCGAATGGGTCGATCGAGTCATCACCATGACCGCGGACAAGCTCACCTTCTCCGGGCGGCTGGTCGGCGGCGCCGAGTGCGGCGACGACGGCAGGCGAATGGTGATCACCCTGCGACCGGACGGGTCCGCCGAGTACGTCGCGCCCACACCGGCGGGCGCGGCCGTCACGGCCACCTTGCGGAAGAACTAGGCCGCAGCCCCCGGGGTGAAGCTACGGCTCCGAGCCGGATCGAAGGCGCCAAGCATGGTGGTTCACACGATTGCCTCCATCCGCTCGCGGTGAATACGTTGGTCCTCGCGGACGCCCCCCGCAGGCACTGCGCGGCGGCGTATGAGCATCGACATGATGGGAGCTGGCGCACTTGAGCGAGCCGACGTACTACGCACCTGAGGGCGGCCTGCCGTCACAGACCACGCTGCTGACCGACCGGGCCATCGTGAAGGAGGCGTACACCGTCATCCCGCGCGGCGTGCTCCGCGATATCGTGACCAGCAATCTGCCCGGCTGGACCAACACCCGCACGTGGATTCTCGCCAAGCCGATCGCCGGTTTCGCCACCACGTTCGCGCAGTACATCGTCGAGGTGTCCCCCGGCGGCGGCAGCTCCGAGCCCGAGCCCGAGCGCGGTGTCGAATCGGTGCTGTTCCTGCTGACCGGCACCCTGAACGTCGTCATCGAGGGTGACAAGCACACCCTCACGCCGGGCGGGTACGCCTACCTCCCCGCGGGCGCGCGCTGGTCGGTGGCCAACGAGTCCGCCGCGGCGGCGACCTTCCAATGGGTCCGCAAGGCCTACGAACCGCTGGCGGGCTACACGCCGCGGGCGTTCGCGGTGCAGGAGCAGGACGTCGAGCCGACGCCGATGCCCGACACCGACGGCGCCTGGGCCACCACCCGTTTCGTCGACCCCAACGATCTCGCCCACGATATGCACGTCAATATCGTGACCTTCGAGCCCGGCGCGGTGATCCCGTTCGCCGAGACGCATGTGATGGAGCACGGCATCTACGTCCTCGAAGGCAAGGCGGTGTACCGCCTCAACGACGACTGGGTCGAGGTCGAGGCGGGCGATTTCATGTGGCTGCGCGCCTTCTGCCCGCAAGCCTGCTACGCGGGCGGTCCCGGCAAGTTCCGCTACCTGCTGTACAAGGATGTCAACCGTCAGATCAAGCTGACCTGACGTCGCCTCGCGGCGGCGATCAGCCCGGCTCGGCAATGAGGTGGTGGTAGGCGGTGTCCAGGGGAATGTCGACCGCGAACCAGGCCGCGGGGCGATCGTCGTCGCGCGGCGACCACGCGGTCGCGATGCACAGCCGGGCCGCTTCCGTACCGGCCAGGCCGGGCAGGCGCCAGGTGATCGTGGCCGGATCCGCGTAGCGCACACCGTATTCGGCGGAACCGTCCGCGCCGTTCGGCAGCAGGTGCGCCCAGCCGTAGGGCATGAGCCGGCCGTCCGCGGCCTGCATGCCGAGCAGTTCGGAATCCGGGCCGCCGACCGACACCAGGAAATGCTCGTTCTCGACGCTCACGGCCGCGAGGCATTCGCCCGGATCCGGCCCGCCGACGGCATCGGCGGGCAGATCGGTCATCTCGGCCGAGATGCACAGTCCGGGCACGTCGGCGTGTGCCCGCACCTGCCAGATCGCGGCCCACATCGGCACCGGCGCGCCGCCGTCCCAGGCCGGTACCTCGATGCTGCCGATCAGCAGATCGACCGTTGCGCTGCGATGCGTCCACCGGTGCAGCTGCGAGTCATTGGGCAAGCGCCACAGGGCATCCGGTTCGGGCGTCAGCGTGTCCGATCCGATGGTGACGGAGAATCCGACAATGCCGAGGGGCGTGTCGATCACGGCCCGGCGCCGATCCGCTGTGTCCAGGTGGTCGGTGGGAAGCATGCGCCCATCATCCAGGTGCCGCGCGCCCGCGCCGGTCTCAGGTCGGCGAGGTGGGCCGAATGCGCGGATCGGCTAGGGCATGTGATCGGAGTCGAATCGGTCGTCGTAGTGGGCGCGGGCGTGCTCGACCTCGGGCAAGGCGACGGTGGACCAGTTCAGCAGGGCGTCGATGAGTTCCTGCAGGGTCCGTCCCAGCGCGGTGATGCGGTATTCGACGGCGATCGGGCGGGTTCCGGTGACGACGCGCTCGATCATCCCCTTGCGCTCGAGCCGGGCGTTCGCCGTCATCGATTGACTGGCCGCCGAACCCGGTGCCGGACACATTGTCCGGCACCGGGTTCGGTCACTCAGGGTGCTTCCGGGGGGTGCTGCCCGGGGTAAGGCGGGTAGCCGGGCATCGGGGTGGGAGAGGGGCGGAAGTAGGCGCCGGACCGCGGGTTCCACAGCAGGACCATCGCGCCGAGGCCGGCGAACCACACCAGGAACGAGATGACGGAGCATATCGCCTGGTTTGCTGGATATGCGCCGTACTACCGGCCTTCGGGCTGTGCTCGGATGGCATGCCGAATGCGGCCGATCAAGCGGGCAGGTGAATACGAACCGTTGTGGAGAGGGGCGGAACGGCGACGGAAACCCGTGCGTGCTCGGCGAGTGCCGGTGCGGGGAGTTGCGCGCATGCGCTGATACGGGCATGGAGAGTCTCCAAAGTCGTTGTGCCGCACGTTCGGTCAGCCGAGATGTGGCGCCATCGCCGCGTGCCGGGCGCGGTGGATCGGCGCCGGTTCAGCTGTTGCCGACCGCATGCCGCCCATAGGTCGACACGGCCCGCCACCACGTGCCGGCGCGAAAACCGGCAGCGGCGACCGGGATGAAACTGAGCAGCCAAAACCCGATGTCCATGGTCGTCTCCTTAGGTCAGTCGTGGGCGATACGCTGAACGAGCGCGGCGAAGGTCGTTGTGTCCCAGGGGGTCGCGTCGGTTCCGGTGAAAATGGCGTCCAGCAGCGGGGCGTGGATCAGGCTGCCCGGGCCGTAGTAGCCGGTCGAGCGGGCGCTGGCGATGACGGCGTGGATGAAGATCGCGTAGGCGTCGGGCCGGGACACGATGCTCGAGCTGCCGGTGATCTCGAGGTGTTGCAGCACAGCCTCGGCGGCGTCGATGACGTCCCGGATGACCTGGATCTCGATCTGGTCTGGATTGTCGGGGTTGGTGGCCACTGGCTCGAACTCCTTGCTTCGGTATCCGGCGGGTTGCGCTGTGCGCCCCCAGAAGACCCCCGTGACCAGCGAAGAGGGGCATAAACTTGCTGAATTCACCGCAATTGCTCCGAAAGCCCAGCACGCGATCCACGAATTCCATGATCAATTACCAAAATCCGGGGTCACTTTTACCAAGAAACGGTGTTCCGCCATCCATCCTGGAGATTCAGCAATGGTCGAGACCGGTTCCACAGTCCCGCGGCGCCAGCTCGGGCGCTACCTGCGGGAGTTGCGCCAGCAGTCGGGGATGACCCTCGCGGAGGTCGCCCGGCGAATCGAACGCGGAGTCAGCACGGTGCAGCGGCTCGAAACCGGGCGAGCCGACAACATCCGCCTAGCGGACATCGAGGCCATATGCCATGTGCTGGGAGCCAGCGAAACTGAAGCGGCCGCGCTCATGGGACTTGCACAGCAAGGCAATGCGAAGAACTGGTGGCATCAGTACGGCGATCTGATTCCAGCCAACTTCGATGTGTACATGGGGTTGGAATCCGCGGCGGTGGCAGTGAGCTCGCTGCAAGAGCTGGTTCCCGGCCTGGTTCAGACCGCGGACTACGCCCGGGAGCTGATCCGTTTGGCGCACCCGGGCGAGTCCGACTCCGAGATCATGCGTCGCGTCGAGATGCGAATGCACCGGCAGATACTGGTCACTCGACGAGCTCAGCCAGCGAATTTCGATGTGCTTCTCGACGAATCGGCGTTGCACCGGGTGGTCGGTAGTCGGCGAATCATGGCTACACAGTTGCGCCATCTGGCGGAATCTGGGACGAAGCCGAACATCACGATCCGCGTGCTGCCCTACTCCGCGGGGATGCCGCTCGGCGATCTCACTGGACCGTTCATCATCCTGGACTTCGGCGAGGACGACGATAAAGAGCCGCGCGAGCCATCCGTTGTCTACGTTGAGAGCTACACCGGTGCAATGTATTTCGATGATGTCGACATTGTTGAGCGTTATCGGGCAGCGCATGAGGCGTTGCGGCGGGTAGCGTTGGATGCGCAGCGCAGTCGTGATCTGCTTCGTCAGGCGGCAAGGGAGTACGAGCGTGAACGGTGAACTATCCGGAGCTCACTGGTTCAAGAGCAGCTACAGCGGCGGCAGCCAGGAGTGTGTCGAGGTCGCCTATCTGGCCAGCGGCAAGGTCGGTGTCCGCGACTCCAAGAATCCAGCCGGGCCAGCGTTGGTCTTCACTTCCGCCCAGTGGAAAGCATTCACGGACAGTGTGGTGCACGATCGCTGACGCGCTGGGCGCGTGCTGGTTCAAGAGCACGTACAGCGAGTCCGGGGGCCAATGTGTGGAAGTCGCATTCCTCGATGCGGCCTCTGTTGGTATTCGGGACTCCAAGAACCCTGGCGGGCCGGTGCTGATCTTCGGGTCGAGGGAGTGGGACGCGTTCATCGCGGGTCTCTGATCACACGGTGGGCTCGTGGCGGTCTCCCACCTTGCGGACTCGGGTTGTCGCTATGGTGGCGCGTTTGCCTGTGCGGGTTTCCGGGCGTAGCTGGGGGATTGGGGTGCCTTCGGTGTCCACGAGGGTGGAGTGGGGTTCGTTGGGGGTGAAGGCGTGGCGTTCACCCCATTGGCGCAGGGCCACGATGGTGGTGAAGAGGTCTTGGCCGGTTGCGGTCAGTTCGTAGGTGTGGCGTTTGCCGCCGGGGGTGGTGGCGGTGGTGAGGATGCCGTGGTCGACCAGTTTGCGCAGGCGGTCGGTGAGGATGTTGCGGGCGATTCCCAGGCGCTGCTGAAACTCGGTGAAGGTTGCCGCGCCGTCCATGGCGTCGCGCACGATGAGCAGGCTCCAGCGGTCGCCGACCAGGTCCACGGTGCGCGCGACCGGGCAGGTGGGGTCGGTCCACTCGCGGGTGAGACCGGGTGTCGTGCTCATGGCCCTCCATGCAATCGGTTGCAATTCGAAACCGATTGTACCTATCCTCGATTAGTTGCATTTTGCTACTGATTTTGGGAGGTGTTGTGCCAACAGCAGTCACAGGCTCACGGCGGTTCGTCCTGGCCCTGGTGTGCGCGGCGGCGGTATCGACGATCTACGCCATCCAGCCCGTCCTGGAGGCGGCGGGCCGCGACCTCGGCTTGGCCCCGCAATCGCTCGGTGGGCTGGTGGCGGCCGGGCAGATCGGCTACTTCCTCGGGCTGATCCTGCTGGTTCCGCTCGGCGACATCCTCAACCGCCGCCGCCTCATTGCCGCGCACCTCACCCTCACCGCGGTCGGCGCGACAGTCACGGCCATCGCCCCGAACGGTCCAATCGCGCTGGCGGGCTTGGCGATTGCGGGATTCTTCGCCGTCGTGGTGCAGGTGACCGTCGCTTACGTCGCAGCGGTCTCCGCGCCGGACGAACGCGGCCGCAATATCGGCGCGGTCACCTCGGGCGTGGTGCTCGGCATTCTCGGCGTCCGCATCCTCGCGGGCGTCCTCGGCGATACGACCGGCTGGCGGGCCGTCTACGCGCTGCTCGCGATCCTCTGCCTGGCACTGGCTTTCCTCGTGCACGCCGTCCTCGCCCCGGACCGCAGAACCCCCGGCCCGCGCTACCGCCAGGCCCTGGCGACAATGGGCCGACTGGTCTGCTCGGACCGCCTCTTCCTGTCCCGCGGGCTGATCGCCTTCTTCCTCTTCGCATCCTTCGGCACCCTCTGGAGCGGCTTGGCCCTTGCCCTGGCCGCCGCGCCCTGGCACCTCACCACCACGCAAATCGGCTTGTTCGGCTTGGCCGGGCTGGCCGGAGCCCTGGGCGCCGCGCGCGCCGGACGCTGGGCCGATTCCGGTCACGCACAAGCGATCACGGGTGCGGCGCTGGCATTGCTCACCGTGTCCTGGTTCTTCATATCCCGCACCGAGTCAACGCTGTGGCTGCTCATCATCGGCATCGTCCTGCTGGACTTCGCCGTCCAAGCCGTCCATGTCAGCAGCCAGCATCTGCTCACCACGGCCTATCCCGACCGGGCCAGCACGGTCATCGGCGCTTACATGGCGTTCTACTCCCTCGGATCCGCCCTGGGCGCAGTCGCAACCACCCGGGCGTACACCGCCTGGGGCTGGCCCGCCGCCTGCCTGACCGGCGCCGCCTTCTCCCTGTCGGCCCTGATCCTGTGGGCCATAACGCAACTCACCCGCCGCAGGGCAGCTGCGGCGGGTGAGCATCTCGAGGAGGGCGCATCTGTCAGGCTTCCCACACGAACCCATCGGGGTCGGTGAAGGAGCCGGTATTGCCGCTGACCACGATCCCGTGCGAGCCCGCCCCATCGGGTGAGACACCGGCATCCTTGGCGGCCGCCTTGCGCGGGTACATGGCCAGCTTGATCGGGGAATCCGGCAGCGCGAACTCGACGTACTTGCCGCCGAAGCTCTTCGACACGGTCAGTCCGCGCTCGACGTAGAACTGCTTGCTGGCCTTCACATCCTCGACGCCGAGCAGCAGCACGACGCTGTCGACCTCGCGGCTGGAGGGTCCGGTGTCCTTCTTCTGCGAGGTGGTGACCTTCCAGATGGTGCCGTCGGGGCCCTGGATGACGGCGCCGTAGCCCCAGAGGTTCTTCTTGGCGGGCTTGAGCAACGTGAAGCCATTGCGCAGGGCCGCGGAGATGAGGTTGTCGGCGGTGCCGGGCTGGGCGACCACCAGCGACATCATGAATCCGCGGAAGCCTTCCGACGCGGCCTGCGCGGGACGGAAGCTCAGCTTGCCGCCGAGGCCGAAGGCGGCTTCGTAGGCGGCCGCGATGCCGGTCGGATCGGCGACCTCGAGGCTGACGGTGATTTCGGTGGTGGGGGCGGTGGCGGTGGTGTTCGTCATGGCTATAACGCTAAATTTCGCCTGGACCAGCGACATCCGTGCCGAACACGGGTTCCGCCACGTAACCGGCCACGTACCGCTGTTGCGGGCTACCCGAGCGCGGTGGCGATGATCTCCGCACTGTCGGCGTGCAATGCCTGCGCCGCGGTCTTGCCGGTCGCCGCGAGGTAGGCGTCGACCAGCCGGTTGCCGGCGGAGTACCCGGCCCCCGTCGGCAATCCGACCGGGGTCACCCCGAAGTGCTCGGCGATGGTGTCACCGTGCACCCAGGCCGTGAAGTTCTGCATCCCGGTAATATCCAGTCCGGTAACGACTTTCGCGAACACCGCATCGTCGTGCAAGGTGGGCGTGCCGATCCGGGTGTACCCGAGGTCGCCGTAGAGCTGGCGCGCGAAGGCATCGGCCAATCCTTCACCGACCACATGCTCGCCGACGGTGACCGTCATTGGATCCCACACCACGCCACCGGGGCTGTAGCGCAGATTGTGATTGAGCTCGTGCACCGCCGTGCTCTCCAGCCGCTCCAGATTCTCCGGGTACGGCCAGAACGGAATCGTGATGTACCCGGAGATGCCGCCGAAGCCGGTGACCCCCAAGCTGGGACCCATGAAGTTGGCGTCCCCGGGATCCCCGAGCACCAGCAGCACGGTGATATCCGGCGCACTGAATCCCGGTGTCGCTTCTGTCAGTACGCTCGCCGCCTCATCGAGCGCCGTCTGCATCCGCTCCCACGCCCCGGCCGCCGCCATCGTCTCCAGCGCGTCCAGGCACCGCTCCTCATCGCGATCGATCGGGAACCCGGCCGCCTGCCGATGAAACGCCACCAAATCAACGTCGCCCGGAAAGTGCCGGTACATCCCCGCAATCGGTTCCAGCATCGATCGCAGCATGCCCTCACGATCACCCACCGGCGCCCGCAGGATCTCCCGCATAGCGGTATACGAGTCGAGAACAGTTATCGTCACCCGCCGAAAACTAGGCCCTCACGTAACGTGAGGGTCAAACACCGCGCATCCGCTAGCGCTCGGGAACGTTCACCGCGATCTCCCCGCCGAGGTGATAGCCCTCGGTCAACTGCAGATTGTCGCCACTCCAGAACCTGCCCGGGTCGTACCAGTTCGGCCGCTTCTCCGGCAGCAACCCCATGGCCTGGTACGTCATGGCCACGATCTCCGCGCAGTACGCGTTCTCCAGCCCGGCTTCGGCCTCGCGCGCCCTCGACCGCTTCGGCAACGGCACCCGCCCGCGCAACCACCGCCCCGCCAGCGCGCTGGTCGACGGAAACGGCATGCCGTCCAGCCGCGCCACCATCCGCAGCGCCGCATCCTCCATCTCGCGGGTCACCGGCCGATCCAACTGCCGAACCCACGCCTGCTGCCCGTACTCGTTGGCCCACCGCATGACCGCGGCCCGCATATCGTGCAGCTGCGCACCGCGATGATGATTGCCCGACCAGATATCCGGCAGCGCCTTCCCGAGCTCGGCATGCCAGATCAAAGCCGGCAGATCATCGATCACCACCGCCATCCCGACATGATTCACCGGACTGTTGGTCAGCCCCCGAATCGCCCGATCAGCCCCGGAATGCCCACGGAACAGCCACAGATCCCCCGTCCGCGTGAGCTCCACCGCTTCATCCAACCCGATACTCGACAGCGCTTCGCCTGGCACGCCGACTAGCCTAGGCGCATGCGCTGGTGGAAAGTGCTCGGCTTGGCAGGCGCCGCAGGTGTAGCGGCAACCGGAGTGGTCATCGTCCGCTCCGAACGCAAACGTCGCGCCTACACCCCCGACCAGGTCCGCGACCGCCTGCACGCCCGCCTCGCCGACCAGCCCGAGCCGCCCGCCGACACCAACCCCTAACCGCGTCCCGTGTGAAACACCATCGACCGGGAACTGGTGGCGGGGTCCTCTCGACCTTTGCCGCCACCAGTTCCCGGTCGGCGTCGTTTCACATGCGGGACCGGGTGCCGGGGTCGGGGAGGGCCAGGCAGAGGGCTTCGAGGGCGGGGGTGAAGGCGTGGTCGGAGGGGGTGCCGTAGCCGATGACCAGGCCGTCCCGGGTGGGCATGGGGCTGGCGGGGTGGCGGTACGGGGTGAGGCCGTCCAGGGCGAGGCCCTGGCGGCGGGCGGCGTGGAGGGTGGAATCCTCTGTGCCGGACGGGAGTTCGAGGACGGCGTGCAGGCCCGCGGCGATGCCGGAGATGCGAATGTGGGGGGCGCGGGTGGCGAGGGTGTGGACCAGTTGGGCGCGGCGGCGGCGGTAGGTGATGCGGGTGCGGCGCAGGTGGCGGTCGTAGGCGCCGGAGGTGAAGAAGTCGGCCAGGGTCAGCTGGTCCACCGCGCTGCATTGCATTTCGCGGGAGCCCTTGGCGGACAGGACATTGTCTATCAGGCGGGCGGGGAGGACCATCCAGCCGACGCGCAGGGCGGGGGAGAGGCTTTTGCTGACCGAGCCCAGGTAGACGACGCGGTCGGGGTCCAGACCCTGGAGGGCGCCGACGGGTTGGCGGTCGTAGCGGAATTCGCCGTCGTAGTCGTCCTCGAGGATCACGCTGCCGGTGGAACGGGCCCAATCGATCACTGCCGCACGGCGTTCCGGGTGCAAGGGGCCGCCGGTGGGATACTGGTGAGCGGGGGTGAGCAGAACGGCGCGAGCGCCGGTGGTGGGGAGTTCCTCGGTGTGTGCGCCGTGCGGATCGACGGTCAGCGGGATGGTGTGCTGCCCCGCGCCGTGCAGGATGTCGCGGTAGAAGCCTAATCCGTACGCCTCCATGGCAATCGGGCCGTCCAGAACGGACGCCATGAGCCGCAGGCCGTGGGCGAAGCCGGAGCAGATGACAATGCGGTCGGGTTCGGTGCGCACGCCGCGGGCGCGGGTCAGGTATTCGGCCAGGGCGGTGCGCAATTCGCGGCGGCCGCGCGGATCGCCCACGCCGAAGGCGTCATTGGGGGCCGCGGACAGGGCGCGGCGGGTCGAGGCGATCCAGTCGGTGCGCGGGAAAGCCGCCGCATTGGGGGAGCTGGGTTGCAGGTCGTGGCTGACGCGGCGCGGGGCCGGGCGATAGGGACGGCCGGTGCGCTCATCGGGGGCGGGCACGGCGCGCTGGGCCACTCGCGTGCCCGAGCCCTGGCGGGCCGTGAGCCAGCCCTCCTCGACCAGTTCGGCATAGGCCGCGGCCACGGTATTGCGGGCAATGCCCAAGTCGATCGCGAGACTGCGATACGGGGGCAGCCGGGTGCCGGGTGCGAGGCGTCCGGAGCGAATGGCCTCGCGCAGTGCGGCCATGAGCGCGGACCGCCGGTTGCCCGCACCCGCGAGCTCGAGGTGCAGGTCGACGCCCTGATCCGCCTCGGGCAGCTGCGGAGACCGCCGAGAATTGACCCATGCTTCTGCCATAGGAATGAACCCTATACGTGGGTCTTTCCGACCGTAGGTTTATGTCATGACAACGATCCGGATCGCCGAACGCATGAACTTCTCCGCCGTCGCCCCCAAGGTCTTCAAGGCCGTCATGGCCCTCGACGCCGCCGCCCGCCAGGGCATCGACCCGGTGCTGCTGGAACTGGTGCAGATTCGCGCCTCGCAGATCAACCGGTGCGCCTACTGCATCGACTACCACACCACCGACGCCCGCAAGGCCGGCGAAGCCGAGGAGCGCATCTACCAGCTCAGCGCCTGGGAGGAATCGAGCCTGTTCACCGCCCGCGAGCGCGCCGCCCTCGCCCTGACCGAAGCCGTGACCCGCCTCCCCGGGGGAGTTCCGGACGCCGTCTACAACGAGGCCGCCGAACATTTCGACGAATCCGAACTGGCCCAGCTCATCGCCCTCATCTTCACCACCAACACCTGGAACCGGATGAACGTCACCACCCGCAAGACCCCCGGAACCCTGTAACTCCCGCTGTCACCGCGACGGGCGGCTCCCCGCGAGCCGCCCCGGGACCACTTGTGCACGAAAGGTTTTTCGCCATGACCGCCCTCCACCCCAGCGCCCCCGCGCGCACTTCCGTCCGGGGCTGGCTCGCCGTGCTGTCCGTGACGCTCGGCATCTTCTCCCTGATGACCTCCGAACTACTGCCCGTCGGCCTGCTCACCCCGGTCGGTTCGGCCCTGCACATCTCCGAAGGCGCCGCGGGCCTGATGGTCACGGTGCCCGGACTGGTGGCCGCCTTCTCCGCGCCCCTGATCACCGTGATCACCGGCCGCATCGACCGCCGCATCGTGCTGGTGGTCCTGATCGCGCTCATGGGCGCGGCCAATCTCGCCTCCAGCATGGCGACCAGCTTCACCGTAATCCTCATCGCGCGCTTCCTGATCGGCATCGCCGTCGGCGGATTCTGGTCCATCGCGGGCAGTATCGCGCTGCGCCTGGTTCCGGAGCATCAGGTCGGCCGCGCCACCGCCGTCATCTTCGGCGGCGTCGAAACCGCCTCCGTCTTCGGCGTTCCCACCGGGACATTCATCGGCGATCTCAGCGGCTGGCGCGCCGCCTTCGCGGTGGTCGGGCTGCTCGGCCTGATCTCGGTGATCTGCATGGCCTTCCTGCTGCCCAGCCTCCCCGCCCAGCGCACCATCGGATTCGCGGATCTGCCAAAGGTTTTCGGCTCCAACGCCAGCCTTCGCGCCGCGCTCGCCCTGACCTTCCTCGTCATCACCGGACACTTCCTGGCCTACACCTTCGTCCGCCCCATCCTGCTCGGCGACGGCATCGACGAACGCGTGATCGGTGTGCTGCTCCTGGTCTTCGGCATCGCCGGGATTTCCGGCAACTTCCTCGCCGGCGCGCTGATCTCGAAGGGCCTGCGCGGGATCACCACCGCCATTGCCGCCGCCCTCATCCTGGCCATGGTGATCCTCGCGATCGCCGATCACACCGCGATCACCGCGTCCGCCGCATTGATTCTCTGGGGCCTGGGCTACGGCGCGGTGCCGGTGACCTTCCAGACCTGGATCATGCGGTCGGCACCCGACACGACGGAAGCCGCATCATCCCTGTTCGTCTCGGTCTTCAATATCTCCATCGCCCTGGGCGCGCTGTTCGGCGGCTTCGCGGTCGACGGCATCGCGACCACCAGCGTGCTCTGGATCGGCGCGGCGCTGGTCCTGCTCGCGCTGCCCATCATCGGCCGGACTCACGCCCGGTAGGCCGCGAGGATGGCGCGGATCGAGGAGGTGACGGGTAGGTGGCCGTCGAGGGGCAGCCACCGGTAATCCGCGTAGTTGGTGAGCTGGATCGGCGCGAACGCGGCGACATCGACCGCGAAATGCTCGCGGCGAACCGGCTTTCCGGCGCTGGAGAGGTAATCGAAACTGCCGAGGTGGCGGTGGATGTCGACCACCGTCAGCCCGGTCTCCTCCGCGACCGCCCGCGCCACGGCCTTGGCCAGCGGCTCCCCGGCGCGCACGATGGTGCCCGGCAGGCTCAGCGTGCTGCGCCCCTCGGCGTATTCGTCGCGCTCCAGTAGCAGCACCGCGCCGTCGTGCTCGAGCACGACGCCTACGCGCAATGCCACTCCCTCGGCAGCGGCCTTCTCCGACAGCTCGGCCAATACCGATTCCCCGACAGATTGTCTGGGCGACAACTCGAAACCCTGCACTGCACACCCGCATCCCGTAACACCGGACATCCTCGACCAGTACCCTGTCAACGCTACCGCCCGAGAAGCATTCAGCGGCAGCTGAATACGCCAGAATCGGCGCATATCAACCGAACCGATGTTCCATCAGGAAATCTTTCGTGACCAACCGGAGACGGACCTGGCGGTCGGTCAACTCCGCTGATCGGCCGGTCGACGTGCGACATGCGAAGTGGTCCAGCGACCACTTCGCATTCAAGCCGGGCTCAGTTGTCGCAGACCACCACGGCGTCGGCCGCATTGTCTGGGAGCCGAACGGTGTCGAACGGGCAAATCGCCGCCACCATTGCCCACTCGAGGACGGCTACTCCGCGGTGAGGCGGACGGGGAGGTCGCGGTGGCCGTTGGAGATGAAGCCGATTACCGGGGGCACATCCGCGGGATCCACCGCGAGGTGCAGGTCGGGGAAGCGGTTGAACAGGGCCGGGAGGGCAATACTCGCCTCCATGCGGGCCAGCGGGGCGCCGATGCAGTGATGCGCGCCGTGTCCGAAGGCGACGTGTTCCTTGTTGACCCGGGTGACATCGAAGTTGTCGGCGGTCGCACCGTGGATCTTCGGGTCGCGTCCGGCCGCCGCGTAGGAGGCCAGGATGGCTTCACCCTTCGCGATCGTGATGTCGTCGATTTCGATGTCCTCCACCGCATAACGCAGCGGCAGGTGAGCCACGGGGGATTCGTAGCGCAGCGTTTCCTCGATGACGTCCTCCCAGGTGACGGTGCCCGCGCGCACGGCCGCCAGCTGCTCGGGATGCGTCAGCAGGGAGAAGATGGCCTGGTCGAGGAGGTTGACCGTGGTCTCGTGCCCGGCGTTGATGACCAGCATCAGCGTGTCGATCATCTCCTTCTCGGTCAGCCGCTCGCCGTCCTCGTCGCGGGTGGAGATCAGCACGCTGGTCACGTCGTCGCCGGGATTGTCGCGGCGGAAGGCCACCAGATCCGCGATGAGCTCGCCCATTTCGATGTAATTGGCGAGCGCGGCCTCGGGGCTGATCTCGGTGTCGAAGAAACGGGCCACGCAGACGCGCAGGGCCGGTTCCCGCTCCTCCGGGACGCCCAGCAGCTCGGTGATCACCTGAATCGGCACCGGGTAGGCGAAACCCTCACGCAGGTCCACGATCTCACCGGCGGGCGCGGCGGCCAGCTTGTCCAGCAGGGCGGTCACCAGCTCTTCGATGCGCGGCTGCATGGCCATGGTGCGACGGTGGGTGAAGGCGGGCGACACCAGCTTGCGCAGCCGCCGGTGATCGGAACCGTACGCGGTGAACATGTTTTCCGCCGCCACCCACGGGAACAGCGGCCAGTCCGCGGTGACCTCGCCCTCGCGGAAGGCCGTCCAGTGCTGCGACGCGGCCTTGGACACTCGCGGATCGGCCAGCAGCCGCTTGAGGATCTCGGCGTCGGTGACCGACCAGGCGGGCACGCCCATCAACTCGACCAGGGTCACCGGGCCGCGGGCACGAATGCGGGCGTTCTCGCCTTGAATGTCGACACCGGTGAGATCCAGCGCCAAGGGTTCCATCGTCACAGCGTTCTCCTACTCACACATTCAGTGGCGGGCACGCCGGGAAGACCACCGGCAGCGCTGCCAGCGCCCGGTGGAAAGGCCCTGGGCGCCAGACCAGTTCATCGACTGGAACGGCGAGACGCAACTCGGGCAGCGCATCCAGCAACTGATCGATGGCCTCCTGAGCCACCAGCGAGGCAACGGATCTCGCGGGGCAGGCGTGCGGCCCCAGGCTCCAGGCCAGATGGGAGCGATTGCCGATGCGCTCGCCGCCGCTGATGGCCGGATCGTTGTTGCAGCCGGTCATGCTGATGACCACCGGCTGATGCGCCGGCAGCCAGGTGCCGTTGATGAGCATGGGCTGGCGCGGATAGGAGACGGAGAAGTTGGCCATGGGCGGGTCGTTGAAGAGCACCTCGTCCAAAGCGTCACGGGTGGACAGGCTTCCGCCCAGCACGTCACCGGCGAAACGATCGTCGGTGAGGATCAGCCGCAGCGTATTGACGATGAGGTTCTGCTGCGGCTCCAGCCCGGCGCCGTAGATGCTGATGATGTTGTACAGCATCTCGGTGTCGTCGAGCGCGGCGTCGTGCTGCAACAGCCGGGTCACCATATCGTCGCCGGGTTCGCGTCGCTTGAGCGCGATCAGCTCCAGCAGCGCCTCACTGAGCATCTGCATGCCCAGCGCCGCGTTCTCGTCCACCGAATCGAACAGCGCGGCCATGCCCGCGGCCACCCGCGCGCCGATATCCGGTGGGCAGCCCAGCATGTCGTTGAGCCCGGCGAAGACCAGCGGCATGGCGTACTGGCTGATCAGCTCCGCCTCGCCCTGCTCGCAGAAGGAGTTGATCAGCGGCAGCGCCTCGCGCTCCACAATGGCGTGCAGGCCGTGCAGGTCGACGCCGTCGACCGCGGCCACATTGGCCTGCCGGTACCGGGCGTGCACCGCACCGGAATTGCGCAGCACGTTCGGATACCACTGCAGCATCGGCTTGACCGGGGAGTCGTCCGGAACCGTCTCCTGCCACACCCGCGGATCGGCCGGGAAATGCTCGGGATCATTGAGGATCCGGACCGCGTCGTGATACCCGATCACGAGGGTCGCGGGCACCCCGGGCGCCAGCTCCACCGGCACCAGGGACCCGTAGCGCCGCCGCATCTCGCGGTAGCTGCCGTGCGGGTCGGCCGCGAATTCCTCGGTGTAGAGCGGGAAGTGGGTGCCGTCGGCGAGGGTGGACGGTCCGACCGGCATTCCAGTCGACGTGGTCAAAGGCGAGACTCCTGACGCGATTGAAACAGGTATTCGACAAGGGTGATGAGCGAGTGCACGCAGGTGCGGCGATCACGGGCGTCCAGGGCGGTCAGCGGCGTCTCCGCGGTGAGGTCGAGCGCATCGCGCACCTCCTCGAGCGGATAGCGCTGCGCGCCCTCGAATTCGTTGACCGCCACCGCGTACGGCACGGCGCGCTCCTCCAGCACCGACAGCACTTCGTCGGACTGCTCGATGCGCCGGGTGTCGACCAGCACCAGCGCGCCCAGCGCGCCCAGCGCCAGCTCCTCCCACATGGGCAGGAAGCGCCGCTGGCCGGGAGTGCCGAAAAGATACAGCGCCAGTTCGGGATTGAGCGTGATGCGCCCGAAATCCATGGCCACCGTGGTGGTCGTCTTGCTGCCCAGCCCGGTGATGTCGTCGACGCCGATGCTGGCCTCGGTAATGGTCTCCTCGGTGCGCAGCGGCTTGATCTCCGAGACGCTCCCGACGAAGGTGGTCTTGCCGACGCCGAAACTGCCTGCCACCAACAGCTTCACCGATCGGGTGATGGTGGATGGCAGGTAGTCGACGTGCGCGGGCGATGTGTGCGGGCCGGATTCCGCGGTGGCGGACTCAGACCGCAAGGGCGCGAAGCCCATTCAGTACCTCTTCCAGCAAACTGACGTCCGGCAACGTGTGTTCGGGCGTCCGGGTGATCAGGTGACCGCTGTCGATCAGGTCGGCGATGACGATCTTCACCACCGAGGGCGGCAGGTCGAGGTGGGCCGCGATCTCGGCGATCGACAGCGCACTGCGGCACAAGGTGAAGATCCGACGCGCGTCGGGAGAGCCCCCCTGCAATGGTGTCCCGGCGGCGACGATCACGGTGACCAGGTCCAGATGACGAGTGGGACGCGAACGCCCACCGGTGCGCACATACGCCCGGACCAGGTCGGGATCACGTCGCGGCCCGGTCATGGCCGGGCGCCCCCGCGCGGTACCGCGCCGAGCTCGTGCCCGACCCGGGTGGCGAGTTCATTGAGCCGGTGCGCGACCAGCGCGACATCCACCTCCGGAGTGGTGGACACGCCCAGCACGGCACCGACCCCGGCGGCGGTGATGAAGATCATCCCGCCGTCGTATTCGGTGACGTTCTGGCGCACATTGTCCCCGGGGCCCCCGCAGAATTCGCCGAGCGCCTTGCCCAGCGAACGCAATCCGGATGCGGCGGCGGCGAATCGCTCCGCATTGTCGCGGGTGATGGTGCCCGAGTGCGCCATTCGCAAGCCGTCCTCGGACAGCAGCACCGCGAACCGCACCCCGGGCATATCCAGCTCGGCTAGTAGCCAGCTCAGCCGGTTGGGCCCCTCTTCCAGGTTCGAGACCGGCGCCGTGCCCTGCGGGTTGGTCGCAGTCGGTGAGTTCACGAGATCTTCCCTTCGGTCTGATCGGAGTCGGCGGCGCTCTGGTCGGCCGAGGCGGCGGCATTGCGACCGCTGACCGAACCGGTGTGCCACGCCACCGCGATATCGGGTCGTGCGAGTTGAAGCGTCGGGGCGGACTGCCGCGCGGGCTCGGGCGCCGGGGCCGGGGCCGGCTGCAGGACGGGCAGCGGGCCGGTGGTGTAGGTGGTCGGCTGAACGACGGTGCGCCGCCGCCGCTTCGCCAGTCCGCTGGCGGTGAGCGCGGCGGCCACCTCGGACTCCTCCGCGGGCCGCTGCACGGGCGCGACCGCCGGCGGGGTGTTCGCGGGCGGGACCGCGACCGGCTGCTCGCGCACATCCTGCGGGGCGACGAGCAGCTGTTCGGGGATGTACACCATCGCGCGCACACCTCCGTACATATTGGGCCCGTCGATGTAGACGCTGAAGCCGTAGCGCTTCGTCAGGGCGGCGATACTGGGGAAACCGATCTTCGGGGCGGGACCGAGCTCGAGGATGTCGATATCGCGCTCACCGGAGAGCACCTGGCGGGCATCCTCCAACTGCTCCGGGCTCATGCGCACGCCGGCGTCGTCGATGAGGATGGTCACGCCGTGGTGACCCTCCTGAAAGCTGATGTCCACGAAGGAGGTCGGCGGCGAATAGCGCAGCGCATTGTCCAGCAGCGTCGCCACGGTGTGCACCAGCGGCTCCACCACACGGCTGGAGACCACCCGGTCGGCCTGGGCCGAACGCACGCGCAGGTAGTCGCGCACGCGGCCGACCGCGCCGCCGACCACATCGGTCACCGACTGCTGCGGCCAGCGGCGGCCGGGCAGGCCGCCGCTGACGATCACGTAGGACTGCGCCTGCCGGATCATCTGCTGCACACTGTGATCGATGCGGATGAGCGTCTCGTAGACGGCGTCATCGCGGTGCTCGCGCAGCGCCACGCTGACCACCTTGCCGACGTCCGCGCCCAGGCTCACCACGGAGGTGCCGAAGGAGCGCACCGCGGCGCCGGTCACATCCCGCGAGGCGCCCTGCGCCTCGGCGCGAACGGCCTGCTCCGCGTTGGCGATTGCCTGCCGCGCCCGCTCCTCGGCCTCGCGACGGCCGTGATCGAGCGCCTCGGCCCACAGCAGGCGCAGGTCGTCGGCGTAGGTCTCGACGGCCTGCCGCAGCAGCGTCGCGGTATTCGAATGCTCCAGGCCCGGAGGAATTTCCAGTCCGCTCACCGGCAGCCCCGGGCGGCGTGCCGACTCCGTCATGGACGGAAGCGTCTTGCGGACAAGCTGATCGATGAGGTATTCCGAACCGCGGAGCTGAGCGGCCAGATTGTCGGCGCGCGCGCTTTCGGCGCGCAACCGCGCTGCCGTATACCCGGCCCCCGCGATCGCGAGCACAAGTACGGGGACGAGTATCCAGAGAAACATCACTGCCATATGGGGTTTCGTCAATCCTGTCGGCTACACACGGATCGGGCGACTCGCGCAAACTGCCCGACGGTAGCCAACAACATACCTATTTCGTTATCACCGCGTCACTTTCACCCCGGATCTGTCGGAAAGAGGCACACAACGCGGCGCGCAACTGCACAAAACCGCTGGTCGTCGCTTGGCGAAGCATCGGAATCGACTGAGACAGACGGCATCAGGATCGGGCGGGCACGCGGCCGCCGATTGCGGTCGTCAATGCGGCGGCGGCAATGCGCACCGCGGCGGCCAATTCCGGCCAGGTTTCGCCGCATTCGATGGCCTCGTCCGGGCAGTGGTGGCGCAGGGTGAGACTCAGCGCCGCGATGGGGCGCCCGCCGTGGTCGAAGACGGCATCGGCGACGGTGGCGAAACCCGGAGTGATGTAACCGTCCTCGACCGACCAGCCGCGTGCGGTCTCGGCGCGCAGGATGCGGCGCAGTTGACGGAGATCGCGCGGGCCGCGGGCGGTGCGCATCGGGAAGGCGGAGCTGGTGGGGAAGAGGGCTCGCACATGCGCGGGCGCGAGGTGGCGGAGCATGGCGCGGCCGGTGGCGGTGAGGTGGGCGGGCAGGCGCACCCCGACATCGGTGACCAGGGTCTGCGGGCGGGGCGGGCGCTGCTCCAGGAGATACAGCGATTCATTGCCGTGCAGGATGCCCAGGTGGCCCGTGCAGCCGGCGGTGTCGACCAGGGTGCGCAGCAGCGGCGCGGCGAGACGCTCCAGCGGGTCGTGCCGCAGATAGGCGGACCCGAGTTCGAAGGTCGCCACCCCGAGGCCGTACCGGCGCTCATCGGGCAGGTACGCCACGTATCCGGCGTGCTGCAGCTCGCCGAGCAGCTGATAGGTGGACGAGCGGGGAATGGCCAGCTCGCGGGCGATGGCCCCGGCGGGCATGGGATTGGGGCGCTGGGCGAGCAGGCCGAGGATCTGCAGGCCGCGCCGCAGGGCTGGGATATCGGTACTCATCCCGGCACCGCCTTGCGACTCATCTGGGCACCGCCTCGCGCTCGCATTCTTCGTACTGTCTGAAATACCAGACAAAACCCGGGTGTGGGTGCTCGAATCCGACGGTCTCGAGGACTGGAATGGTGCCCATGACGATCGGGACGCAGCGGGTGGTGGTGGGCGCGGGGCCGATGACGGCCGCGCAGGTGGTGGCGGTCGCGCGGGAGGGCGCGCGGGTGGAGCTGGCCCCGGAGGGGCTCGACCGGCTGGCCAAGGTGCGCGGGCACATCGACGAGCTGGCCCACAGCGAGCGGCCGGTGTACGGGGTGTCGACCGGATTCGGGGCCCTCGCCCTGCGGCACATCCCGCCGGAACGGCGGACCGATCTGCAGCGCTCGCTCATCCGCTCACACGCCGCCGGGGCGGGCGCGCCGGTGGAGCCCGAGGTGGTGCGGGCCATGATGCTGCTGCGGCTGCGCACCCTCATGACCGGGCACACCGGGGTGCGGCCCGAGACCGCGCGGGCGCTGGCGGAACTGCTCGACAGCGGGCTGATTCCGGTCGTTCCCGAATACGGTTCGCTGGGCTGCTCGGGCGATCTCGCGCCGCTGGCCGCGGTGGCGCTGGCGCTCATGGGCGAGGGCGCGGTGCTCGGGCCCGACGGCGAGCGGCCCATGGCGCAGGCCATGACCGAGGCCGGGCTGACACCGCTGACGCTGGCCGAGAAGGAAGGCCTGGCGCTCACCAATGGCACCGACGGCATGCTCGGCATGCTGCTGCTGGCCATCGCGGACCTGCACCGGCTGTTCGATCTCGCCGATCTGACCGCGGCCATGAGCGTGGAGGCGCAGCTGGGCACCGACCGGGTGTTCGCGGCCGATCTGCAGCAGCTGCGGCCGCATCCCGGGCAGGCGGTATCGGCGGCGAATATGCGGGCGGCGCTCGCCGATTCGGAGATCGTCGCCAGCCATCGCGGGGAGGACTGCCCGCGCGTGCAGGACGCCTACTCGCTGCGCTGCGCCCCGCAGGTGCACGGGGCCGCGCGCGACACCCTGGCCCATGCCGAAACCGTGGCCGAACGTGAATTGTCGTCCGCCATCGACAATCCCGTCGTGCTGACCGACGGGCGGGTGGAATCCAACGGCAACTTCCACGGCGCGCCGGTCGGCTATGTGCTGGACTTCCTGGCCATCGCCATCGCGGATGTGGCGAGCATCGCCGAGCGGCGCACCGACCGGATGCTGGACGTGCACCGCTCACACGGGCTGCCCGCCTTCCTCGCCGACGATCCGGGCGTCGACTCCGGATACATGATCGCCCAGTACACCCAGGCGGGCATCGTCTCCGAACTCAAGCGCTGCGCGGCGCCGGCCTCGGTGGATTCCATTCCGTCCAGCGCCATGCAGGAGGACCATGTGTCCATGGGCTGGGCCGCCGCGCGCAAGCTGCGCCGCGCCGTGGACGGGTTGACCAGTGTGCTGGCCATCGAATTGCTCACCGCGGCACGGGCTCTCGACCTTCGCGCACCGCTGCGGCCCGCGCCGGTGACCGCGGCCGTGCGGGACCTGGTGCGGGAGCGGGTACCCGGGCCCGGGCCGGATCGTCATCTGGCGCCCGATATCGCGGCAGTGGAGCGGCTCATTCGCTCCGGTGCGGTGAATCAGATTCTCGACCGCTCCGCCTCTCCGCGCTTGGGGGTTTCGAAACAATGACCGATATCGTCCGAGCCGCCCGCGGCGCCGCCCGCACGGCCCGCAGCTGGCAGACCGAGGCGGCATTGCGGATGCTGCACAACAATCTGGATCCGGAAGTCGCCGAGCGGCCGGAGGATCTGGTCGTCTACGGCGGGACGGGAAAGGCGGCGCGGGACTGGAACAGCTTTCACGCCCTGGCCCGCACCCTCACCGGTCTCGCCGACGACGAGACGCTCCTGGTGCAATCGGGCAAGCCGGCGGGCGTGCTGCGCACCCACGAATGGGCGCCGCGCGTGCTCATCGCCAATTCCAATCTCGTTGGCGATTGGGCGAATTGGCCGGAGTTCCGGCGGCTGGAGCAGCTCGGTCTGACCATGTACGGGCAGATGACCGCCGGATCCTGGATCTACATCGGCACCCAGGGCATTCTGCAGGGCACCTACGAGACCTTCGCGGCGGTGGCGGCCAAGCGCTTCGGCGGCAGCCTCGCCGGAACCCTCACCGTCACAGCGGGTCTGGGCGGTATGGGCGGCGCGCAACCGCTCGCCATCACCATGAACGAGGGCGTGGCGCTGTGCATCGAATGCAATCCGCGCCATGCCGCCCGCCGCGTCGAGACCCGGTACCTGGACGAGATCGCCGACAACCTCGACGACGCCCTCACCCGGGTCACGGCCGCCAAGAAGGCCCGCCGTCCGCTGTCGGTGGGGCTCATCGGCAATGCCGCCGAGATCCTGCCCGAACTGCTGCGCCGCGAGGTCGAGGCCGACATCGTCACCGACCAGACCTCCGCCCACGATCCCCTCACCTACCTGCCCATCGGCATCGCCCTCGAGGACTGGGACGACTACGCGAGCCGCAAACCCGACGAATTCACCCGCCGCGCCCGCGATTCCATGGCCCTGCACGTCGGCGCCATGGTCGGCTTCCTGGACCGCGGGGCCGAGGTCTTCGACTACGGCAATTCCATTCGCGGCGAAGCCAAGCTGGCCGGCTACGAGCGCGCCTTCGACTTCCCCGGCTTCGTCCCCGCCTACATCCGCCCCCTCTTCTGCGAAGGCAAGGGTCCCTTCCGCTGGGTGGCCCTCTCCGGCGATCCGGCCGATATCGCCGCCACCGACCGCGCCATCCTCGACCTGTTCCCCGAGAACGAGTCCCTGGCTCGCTGGATCCGCCTCGCCGGCGACCGCGTCGCCTTCCAGGGCCTGCCCGCTCGCATCTGCTGGCTCGGCTACGGCGAACGCCACCGCGCCGGCCTGCGCTTCAACGAACTGGTCGCCACCGGCGAAGTCGCCGCCCCCATCGTCATCGGCCGCGACCACCTCGACGCGGGCTCGGTCGCCTCCCCCTACCGCGAAACCGAAGCCATGGCCGACGGCTCCGACGCCATAGCCGACTGGCCCCTACTCAACGCCCTGGTCAACACCGCCTCCGGCGCCAGCTGGGTGTCCATCCACCAGGGCGGCGGCGTCGGCATGGGCCGCTCCATCCACGCCGGCCAGGTCACCGTCGCCGACGGCACCCCCCTCGCCGCCCAGAAGATCGAACGAGTCCTCACCAACGATCCGGCGATGGGCGTCCTACGACACGTGGACGCCGGCTACCCGGAAGCGGAGGCCGTCGCTCGCGCCAAAGGCCTTCGAATTCCGATGTGGGAGCGGTGAACCGATGAGCAACTCAACCAAGCGCCCGGCCGAAAGTCTCCCTGGCCCTGGCCCTGGCCCCGGCCCTCGTGCGGGCGACGCCGGGATGACGGGTCTGGATCGTGGTGAGCCGGCGGGCGGGGCTGTTGTTTTCGCGCTGGTGGACGGGGTGGCGGCATGAGCCCGGCGGCGGTGTCCGCCAACGATCTGCTGGCCGAGATCAGTGCGGTCGGTGCCGATCGAGCGCGCGGGGGCTACTCGCGGCATGTTTTCACGACGGCCGATTCCGAGTTGCGGGAGTGGTTCTCGGCGGCGGCGCGGGCGCGGGGGCTCGATGTGCAGGTGGATCGGAATGCGAATGTGTGGGCGTGGTTCGGGGCTCCGGGGCCGGATGCCGTGGTGACCGGGAGTCATCTGGATTCGGTGCCGGGGGGTGGGGCCTATGACGGGCCGTTGGGGGTGGTGAGTGCGCTGGCCGCGTTCGACGTGCTGCGGGCGGAGGGGTTCGTGCCGCGGCGGCCGCTGGCGATCGTGGTGTTCGCGGAGGAGGAGGGCGGGCGGTTCGGGGTGCCGTGTCTGGGATCCCGGTTGCTGACCGGCACACTCGATCCGGCGGAAGCCCTTGTGCTGCGCGATGCGGACGGCACTACCTTCGCCGAGGCGGCGCGGGTGGCCGGGCAGGTGCCGGAGCATTTCGGCCGGGATGACGAAACACTCGGGCGGATCGGGACTTTCGTCGAGCTGCACGTCGAACAGGGGCGGGGGCTCGTTCATCTGGATTCGCCGCTGGCGGTGGGCAGCAACATCATTCCGCACGGGCGCTGGCGGTTCACGTTCACCGGGCAGGGCAATCATGCGGGGACCACGCTCATGGATGATCGCCGCGACCCGATGCTGCCCGCCGCGGACATGATTCGCACGGTGCGTCGTGCGGCCGCCGCCGTACCCGAGGCCCGGGCCACGGTCGGCAGGCTCGTGCCGACACCGGGTGGCACCAACGTCATTGCTTCGCAGGTCGACGTCTGGCTCGACGCGCGCTTGCCCGAACCGGGGAACGTTCGCGAGCTGGTCGCCGCGATCACCGAACAGGCGAGGGCCGCGGCCGAACTCGAGGGGTGCGGGCTGGACGTGGTGGAGCAGTCGTTCGAGGGCAGGGCCGATTTCGATCCCCGGCTGCGCGATGAGCTCACCACGCTGCTCGGCGGCGCACCGGTGCTGCCCACCGGTGCGGGGCATGACGCCGCGGTGCTGGCGCCCTTCGTCCCCACGGCCATGCTGTACGTCCGCAATCCGAGCGGAATCAGCCATGCGCCACAGGAATTCGCCGAGCCCGCCGATATCGACCACGGCACCGCGGAATTGGCGCGGGTGCTGCGGAGCCTGGCCGGATGAGCGGCATGGGAGGCGTGGCCGCCGCCGGGAGCGCGGTCCAGACGTACTGGTGTCGTCGGGCCTGGCTGCCCTCCGGAGTCACGGACGGGGTGCGCATCGAGATCGCGGATGGCGTGATCACCGGCGTGACCGTCGATGAAACCCCCACCGGCACGGTTCTTCCCGGTCTCGTCGTGCCGGGCTTCGCCAATGCCCACTCACACGCTTTCCATCGCGCGCTGCGCGGGCGCACCCACGATGATCGCGGCAGCTTCTGGACCTGGCGCGACCGCATGTACGCCCTGGCCGAACGCCTGGAGCCGGATTCCTACTACCGTCTGGCCCGCGCCGTCTACGCCGAAATGGTGCTGGCCGGGTACACCAGCGTGGCCGAATTCCACTACCTGCACCATCGGCCGGGCGGTCGCCCCTACGACGACCCCAACGCGTTCTCCCACGCCCTGGCGGCCGCGGCCGCGGAGGCCGGTATCCGCCTGACGCTCCTGGATGTCTGCTATCTGGCAGGCGGATTCGACCGGCCGCCCACCGGCGTCCAGCGGCGCTTCGCCGACAGCGACGCCGACGCCTGGGCGCACCGCCTCGAATCCTTCCGCCCCGCGAGCGGTCTCGTGGTGGTCGGCGCGGCAATCCACTCGGTGCGCGCCGTGCCCGCCGAGCAGCTCCCCGCCGTGGTGCACGGCGCGGCCGACCGGCCCCTGCACGTCCACCTCTCCGAACAGCCCCGGGAGAACGCGGAATGCCTGGCCCGGCACGGCTGTACGCCCACCGGTCTGCTGGCCGCGGCGGGTGCGCTGACCCCACGCACGGTCGCCGTGCACGCCACCCACCTCGACCCGGCCGATATCACCGCACTGGCCCGATCCTGGGTCTGCCTGTGCCCCAGCACCGAATCCGATCTCGGCGACGGCATCGGCCCCGCCCGCCGGCTGGCCGACGTGGGCGTGCGCCTCTGCCTGGGCAGTGACGGTCAGTCCGTCATCGACCCGTGGTTCGAGGCCCGGGCCCTCGAATGGCACGAGCGCCTCGCCGGCGCCCGCCGCGGCCGCTTCACCCCCGGCGAATTGCGCTCCGCCGCAACCGCGCACGCTGCCTCGGGCTGGTCCGGCCTCGGCGAACTCGCTTCCGGCCAGGGCGCCGACCTGGTCTGCGTCGACACCGGCTCACTCCGCACCGCGGGCGCGGACCGGGACGGAATCCTATACGCGGCAACGGCATCCGATGTCACCGACGTCATGGTCGCGGGGGAGTGGGTGGTCCGGGACCGCGCACACCTGCGCATCGCCGATGTGCCGGCGGCCTTCGAAACCTCTATCGCGGCGCTAACCGATATTGGCGGATAGATCCGGCAGCATGCGATACGCCTCGTCCTGCCAATTGTTCCAGGCGTGAATGCCGTACTCGGGGAACGAGTACGCGACATTGCCGCCGCCCAGCGTGGCCATGCGCACCTGGAAGGCGCGCGTATTGGCCAGCGCCAAGGCTTCCAGCGCCATACCGTTCACGGTGCCCATATTCGGCCCGTCCATGGCCGTCGGCCGTCCGCTGGCCGCCGCGATGTAGAGACGCGTGTTGTTGCCGACCAGATTGGGCGCGAATACGAACGGATCCATGCGCAGCCACTGCGGCCCCCACGGCGGCGCCATGGAATCCACGTTGTACCCGCCCGCGTCGATCATGGCCAGCCGGATCGCCTCCCGCATACCGGGCGCGGAGATGTTCAGATACCCGGAGAATGCACCCGCGAAGCTGAACTGATCGGGATGGTAGGCGGCCATGGTCAGCGCCGCGCTGCCGCCCATGGACAGCCCGAACACGCCATTGCGATTCGGATTGAAGCCCAGCCGATCCCGCAGCGCCCACCGCAGATCACGGGTCAGGAAGGTCTCCCACTCGTACCGGTAGCTCTTGCCCGGCCCGCCCGAGAGCGCGTCCGTCGCACCGGATCCGGTATTGGCCGACCCGGTTCCCGCCGGGATGCCGAAGAATTCGCTGGGAGCGTTCCAATCGGTGTAGAAGCTGGACTGACCGCCCACCGGCATGACCACATTGATATTCGCCGCCGCCATCGCCTCGGCGATAGTGGTCTCGATCTCCCAGCCGTTGAGATCCTCCCGCGCCCGCATTCCGTCGAGCGCGTACACGACCCGATTGGTATTGCCGTCCGCCGCGCGCAGAATGCGCGTCTTGATCGGTCCCATGGTGGGCGACTCCACCCAGAAGTCGAATGCGGCCGGATTGAACGCCGCCGCGGCCGTCCCACCGCCGGTCAGCGCGACCAGCAGTGATGCCAGCACCGACAACACCACTCCCAGCCCCGTCCGGCGAGCCCACCGGCTCCCGGGTCTGGACGAGTCCGACACTCCATGAATCGATCGCATCGATTCCGGTCCTTTCGCTCGCGCGGTCGCAATGACCGCAGGGCTGTTCGGAACCGGCCCCCGCACCGGGCACTACACATGCGTGCGCGACAACAGCGAAAAGCCGTTGTCGCGCATGCTCTGTGTGAACGTATCGGCGGGGCGACGCTGAATGTTGCTTGGAATTAGCCAGAATCGCTGTGTTTACCGCCACATGAATAGCTACCGGCTATTGACGTGGTGCGACGAGGAGACGGTGTCGGTCCCGTCGTCATAGCTGGAGGTGTTCACCGCGGACTGGGCGAAGCTGGTCAGAATGCCCACGACGAGGATGACGATGAGCAGCACCCGCGCGGCGCCGGAGACCAGCAGCGGCCGCGTCGGGGACTGCGCGGGCTGCCCGGTGGGCATGACCGGCCCGGTCGACGCCTGCCCGTCACCGAAGACGCCCTTCAGATAGGTGGGCGTCAGCAGATAGGTGTAGGCGCCCGTGCGCAGCTGGGCGCGCAGCACCGCGGCGGTGGATTCGAAGACCGCCTGCGGCATCCGGCCGGTGATCAGCACGATCAGCCACAGAATGATCGAGATGACCGCCCACCCGCTGGTCAGCCAGCTGGAGAGCACCAGAATCGGGAAGGCGAGGATCAATCGGAACAGCACCGCCAGCCGATTGAGCTCCGTCGGCGGATGGAACAACACGCGCACCGGGTAGTCCGGCGCCGCCCAGGAGAACGGCGGATAGTCGTCCACCAGCAGCATGCCGTAGCCGTAGACGCGGGTGGTGTAGGCGGTGTATCCGCGCAGGAAATCGCCGCACCATTGCGGCAGGCGGCCCGTGAACAGGGCGCCGAACCAGCCGCAGATCACCACCACGAGCGCCGCGATCCCCAGCGCCCAGACCGCAATGGCCTGCGGAATGATGAGAATCAGGCGCAGCAGCACGGTCCAGCGGGAATGCTGCTGTGGCGGAAAGACATCCAGATCAACCGTCGGCTCCTGCATGGGCGGCTGCAGCGGCGGGGGAACGGGGTAACCTTCGGGGACTGTCATCGCGGGCCTCCCTGATCGGGTGAAGCTACGAAGTCATCGATTCAGGCGAATGTAACCCAGTATCACGCCTCCGGGGCCTGCAGCGCGCGGTGGGGAATCCGGTCAGCCTGCCGAATTCGGCGTCAGCGCGCCCGCGATGACGCCCCAGAGCCGCGCACTGGCTTCCTCGACGGTGGGCCTGGGGTCGCGGCGCAGCTGATCGGCGATTCCGTAGCGCAGGGCGCCGATTATGCAGGCCCCGGCCAGTTCGGCGTCGATCGACGGGTCGATATCCCCGTCGAGCTGGCCCTGCGCGATATTGCGGCCCGCCGAGGCGCTGAGCCGGGTGAGCGCGCCCGCCTCCAGTTCGGCCACCTCGGGCTCCAGCACAATGCGGGTCAGCAGCAGCTCGGCCAGCGGATCGCCGAAGTGGTAGGCGACGAAATGCCGGGTACGCAGTCGTTCGCGATCACCCCAGCGCGCCCCGGCGGGCAGCGTCTCGTCGGCGATGGCTGCCACCAGCCCGGCGTGGAAGCGCTCGTAGACGGCGACCAGCAGGCCGGCCTTGGAGCCGAAGTGGTGATAGAGCGCGCCGGTGCTGAGGCCGGAGCGGCGTTTGAGGGCGTGCAGATCGACCACGCCATTGCCTTCCAGGAGTTCGGCGCGGGCTGCGTCGAGCAGCTGTTGACGTCCCAGCGGTGCACGTGCCACAGTCAGAACAATAACAGAATTCAGTTATGTTTCCGATCGGAGGGCGTCATGAGCGCCGAGGTTTCGTCCGTCGTCGATCTGACCGGTGATCTCGCCGGGAAATACCGCCGCACGGAAAGCGCCGGGAGAACGGTGGATCCGGCCGTCGCCGACGCGGACCTGGTCGCCGTGCTGCGCGATGGTCACGTGATCCTGGAGAACCTGCTGACGCCGGGCGAATTGGACGAGATCCGTGGCGAGGTCACACCGCTGCTCGATCGCACCGGCCGCAACAACTTCGAAGGCCATGGCACGCAACGGGTTTACAGCGTGCTCAACAAGACCCGCAGCTGCGATCGGGTGGTCGAGCATCCCCGGGTGCTGGCGCTCCTGGACCGATTGCTCATGCCCAACTATCTGCTGTCGATGTTGCAGGTCATCAATATCCGGCCGGGCGAGGCCGCGCAGATGCTGCACACCGACGACGGCTTCTATCCGCTGCCGCGCCCGCGCCGGGCCCTCAGCGCAGCGACCATCTGGGCCATAGACGATTTCACCGCCGTCAACGGCGCGACCGACATCGTCCCGGGCAGTCACGAGTGGCCCGACCGGCTGCCCGCGGAGTCCGACGAGCGTGTCCCGGTCGTCATGCCCGCCGGGTCCTGCGTCTTCTTCCTCGGCACCCTCTGGCACGGCGGCGGCGCGAACCGCTCACCGGAGTCCCGCCTGGCTCTCACCGCCCAATACTGCGAACCCTGGCTGCGCCCGCAGGAGGCGTTCACCCTCTCCACGCCGCACGACATTGTCCGTGCGGTGAGCGAGGACATCCGCCGCATGCTCGGGTACAGCATCCATCCGCCCTTCATCGGCCAGGTGAACGGCATGCACCCGAAGCGCCTGCTGGAGATCTCCTCGGCCACCTCGTGATTCGCCGCAGGATGGGCCGCCCGGTCAGTAGAGTCGGGTGGCCCACCCGTTTCGAGCCTCGAAAGGGCGTTGCCGATGGTCGCCGACCGACTTACCGAGAAATTCCGCTCCGTCGATACGACCGCCCTGTGCGATGCGGACAAGTCGCTGCGGGTCATGGACAGCGCCATGCGCCCGCGGTCGGCCGCCACGCGAATCCTCGGTCCCGCCTTCACCGTTCGCTGCACCGCCGACTTCTTCGGCGCGCTGCGGGCCATCGAGGCCGCCGCGCCCGGTGATGTCGTGGTGGTGGACGGCGGGGGCAGCGAGATCGCCCTCGCCGGCGAGCTTTTCGCGCGCGGGGCGCTGGTGCGCCGGCTCGGCGGGATCATCGTCGACGGCGGCTACCGCGATATCGGCTATGTCCGCACCTGCGAGCTGCCGATCTACAGCCGGTTCATCACGCCCATGGCCGGAACCACCTCCGAACTCGGTGAACTCCAGGTCCGCGTCACCTGCGGCGGCGTGCCGGTATCCCCGGGCGATCTGATCCTCGCCGATGACGAGGGCGTGGTCGTGGTCGATCCGGAGGACGCCGATTCCCTCCTCGATGCGGCGGCCGCCATCAAGCAAGCCGAAGCCCGCCTCATCGAAAAACTCGACGCCGGTGAGACGTTGAGCGACGGCCTCACCATCGCCGCCCACACCGCCGCCCTCGAATCCGGCAAGTCCTCGACCCTCCAGTTCGTCCCGTAGTCCCCGGCGAAATTCACCACAGGTCGCAGCGTGCACACCGGCGGCCGCGCGGCTGCCCGGCGGCCGTGTGCACCACCGGTGTGCCCGTGACCATTCGCATTGCCTCACCGCACGGTCCGTGCCAGCCTGGATGCAGAGATTCGTAGGAGGCAAGTCGTGAGGCACCAGGCCGGGCTCGAGCAGGCCGCGAGGCTGCGGGTCGCCATCGAATTCACCGACAGCCGCTCGCTCGGCATCACGTGGTCCCCGGAAACCGGGACGCACAAGAAGTTCGAGTACGCGCGAATCTTCCTGGTGGCGTTGGGCGATGCCGCGCACCGGACCTACCTGGACATCGTGGAACGGCATCCGTGGACCTCGATGCGGCTGCCCGCGGCCCTGACCACGGGCGACTACGCCATCGAGGTCGACGCTTACGGCAGCGCGAGCTGGGGCGACGGACGGCTGGAGGCGCGCGGGCGCAGCGCCTCGTTCCGCATCGAGTCCTGAGGGCGCGCCGGTCCTGAGGGCGCACGGCGCATTCGACACGCGGATCGGACATATCCGGCGCAGACGCGAATTCTTCACATATTGTGTGACCGGCGTCCGGATAGACATCCCGATGGTGGGAGTCGATGACCGTGAAACAACGCAGAGCAACCCTCGTGGCGGTCCTCACAATGGGATTGCTGCTCGTCACCGCCCGCAGCGTCGCGGCCGAACCGGTAAATGTCAGTGAGATCGTCCGAATAACGGAACTGAGCCCCAAGCGGTCTCAGCTGGCGGTGTATTCCGCCGCCATGCGGCGGGTGATCACCGTCGATGTGCTGCACCCGGTCGGCACCGCTCCGCGACCGGCTTATTATCTGCTGGACGGCGTCGATACCGGTCCGTCGGAGACCAATTGGACGCAGAAGACCGACATCGTGCCGTTCTTCGCCGACAAGAACGTGAACGTGATTTTGCCGATCGGTGGAAAAGGCAGCTATTACACCGATTGGCAGCAGCCCGAACCCGCCCTGGGCGGCGTGCTCAAATGGGAGACCTTCCTGACCCGGGAGCTCCCCCCGCTCATCGACGAGCGGTTCCACGGCACCGGTCGCAATGCGATCGGCGGGCTGTCCATGGGCGGAGCCTCCGCCGCCGTGCTCGCCACCCGGCATCCCGGGCTCTACGAAGGTTTGGCCATGTTCAGCGGCTGCCCGGACACGCTCAGCAACGAGGCGCGCATGGCAATCCGGCATGCCATCGGCTGGGTGGGCGGCAACCCGGACAATATGTGGGGCTGGGACGGCGACCCGGCCTGGGCCGCGCACGATCCCATGACCAATGCCGCGGCGCTGGCGGGCAAGGCGGTGTACGTGTCGTCCGGCAACGGAGTGCCCGGACCGGCCAGCCTCACCGATCCGCTCATGCCGCAGGCGGTCACCTTCGGCGCGATCCTGGAATACGGAATTCACGACTGCACACTGGATTTCCAGCGTCGGATCGCCGCGGTCGGCGTACCGGCCAATTTCGTACTGCGCCAGGACGGCACCCATTCCTGGCCGTATTGGCAGCAGGATCTCCACGATTCCTGGCCGTTCATGGCGGCGGCCCTGGATCACTGAAATCGTCAGCAAACGTCGAATGGAGGATGGTCAATGCCGTCAGCTCGAATAAAGCATTTCCTGCTGCTGACCGCTCTGCCCGCGCTGCTGCTGGCTCCGGCCACCGCGGCGGCGGCGCCGATCTATCCGATACCGAATCCCGATCCATTCTTCGCCGCACCCCCCGATATCGATTCCAAGGCGCCCGGTGAGGTATTGGCGGTGCGCCCGATGCCGCCGCTGTTCACATTCCCGGGCGCCCGGGTCACCCTGGTCAAATTCCGGTCGACCAATTCCACCGGCGCACCGATCGCGGCCACCACCACGGTGCTCACCCCCATGAACCACCGGCCCGGCGCGCCGCTGCTGTCCTATCAGCACATCATCAATGGCCTCGGCACGAAATGCGCTGTCTCCCAGGTGCTCTACACCTCGGACCCGAACCTGCAGGTCAAGGAGGCCCCCGCGCTCAATGCCGTGCTCGCGCGCGGCTGGTCGATCGCGCTGCCCGATCACCTCGGCCCGAACTTCGCCTACGGCGCGGCGCGCCTGGGCGGCCTGATCACCCTCGACGGCATTCGCGCCGTACAGCGCGTGGCCGAACTCGGCCTGGGCGCCAGCCCCGTCGCCATGCTCGGCTATTCCGGCGGCGGGATGGCCACCGCCTGGGCCGCGGCGCTGCAGCGCGAGTACGCCCCGGAACTGAACCTGGTCGGCGCGGCCGAGGGCGGCGTGCCGATGAACCTGGTGAAGATGATCGAGGGCCTCGGCTATCAGCGCCATCCGGTCTTCGGCCTGGCCATCGCCGCCGCCATCGGCATGGAACGCGAGTATCCGGAACAGCTGCCCATCAGCGACCACATGAACCCGACCGGCCTGGCCATTCGCGACAGCATCGCCAACGGATGCACCAATGACATCCTGCTGGCCGGGGCCGGCCGCGGCGTCATGGACGTCGCCACCTCCATCTCGCTCATCGGCGACGCGGAGGCGCGCGAGGTGGTGGAGGCCAACAGCCTCGAACTGCACGACGGCATTCCGATGGCCCCCATCTACGAGTGGCATGCCCCGCAGGACGCGCTCATTCCGGTGGACGCCATCGACAACACCATGCACCGCTACTGCACGGCGGGCGTGCCGGTGCTGTCGGAATTGTTCTCCAGCCCCGACCATCTCAGCACCGCCGTGCTCGGCATCCCGTCCGCGGTCAGCTGGATCGATGCCCGCTTCCGCGGCGAACCCGCCCCGAGCAACTGCTGATATGCACACCCCGACCCTGCCCGAGCGCGACCATCACCAATTCCAGCGGCGCGTCATCGCGGCGTTCCGCGCGAACGGGGGCCGGGTCGGCGGCCGCTTCGCCGGGACCAGCCTGGTGCTGCTGACCACCGTCGGCGCCCGCACCGGGCTGCGGCGCACCAATCCGCTGGCGTACGTGGAGGTCGGCGGCCACCCCGTGGTGGTCGCCCGTGGACTGGGTGGGGCGCGACTCCCCGCCTGGTACCACAACATTCGCGCGAACCCCGCGGTCACCGTGGAGATCGGCGCCGAGATCCACGATGGCGTGGCCAGGATCGCCCCGGCCGCCGAGCGCGACGACCTGATCGCCCGCATCATCGAACGGGCCCCGGACTTCCGGGAGCACCTCGCCGACCCGAATCGGACAGTACCCGTGGTGATCCTGCACCGCGTGCCGCGCCGCCGCGAGACCCGGCGCTCGCGGACAGCCGGGCGGATCCCACGCTGACCGAGCGGACGTTCGGTTAGCGTGTGGCCTTGTGGACGACCCGAAGCTCACGAGAATCCGTGCGGAGGTGGCGGCGGCCGGACGACGGCTCGCTGCCGAAGGACTGCTGATCGGCACTGCCGGCAATGTCAGCGCCCGCGCGGACGATCTGATCGCGGTCACCGCGACCGGAGTGGTGCTCGCGCACACCACGACCGACGAGGTGACGGTGGTGGACGCCGAGGGCACGGCGGTGGCCGGGGAGCTGGCCCCCACCTCGGAACTCGAACTGCACCTGGGCATCTACGCGCGCTACGGCGCCGGAGCCGTCGTGCACACCCACTCGCCCAAGGCCACCGCGCTGTCCCTGGTGCTCGACGAGCTGCCCTGTGTGCACTATCAGCAGCTCCTCCTCGGCGGCGCGATCCGGGTCGCCCCGTTCGCGCCCTTCGGCACCACCGAACTGGCCGAATCGGTGCTGGCGGCGCTCGACGGCAAACAGGCCGCCCTACTGGCCAATCACGGCGCGGTCGCCCTCGGGCCGACGCTCGACGCCGCGGTGGAGAACGTGCTGCTGCTGGAATGGGCGTGTGATCTCTACCTGACGGCCGCCGCGCTCGGTACCCCGCGCGCCCTCGACCAGGCCCAGCAGCAAGCGGTCATCGCGGCCGCCTTCGCCCGGGGATACGGCAAGCCCCGGCAGCTCGACACGAAGGAAAGCTCATGACGCACACCGTCATCTGTCTCGGCGCGCACGTCTTCGACGTGCAGGTCCGGCCGGTCGACGCCATCCCCGAGGGGCGGGGCGCGCAGCTCGTCGACCGGGGCGTCGGCTGTGTGGCGGTCACCGATGGAGCCGCGGGCGCGCTGGTCGTCACGGCCTCGGAAACCATTGCCGTGCCGGCCTTCCCGGTCGAGGTCGTCGACACCGTCGGCTGCGGTGACGCGTTCTCCGCCGGGTTCCTGCGCGTTATCGGTCTGGGCCGCCATCCGCGCGCGGGCGCAGTATTGGGTTGTGCCGCGGCCGCGCAGGTGGCGCGCGGACTCGGCAGCGATCACGGCGATTTCGATCTGGCCGCGCTGGACGAGTTCACCGCGCTCTCAGTGCGCCAGTGACGCCAGTGCCGCTGCGGCGCTGTGGAAATCGTCCTCGGTGACGGTGTCCGGGGCGAGTACCGCGCGCTGGGCGAGGCCGCCCAGCAGCGCGTTCACCGCGACCGCGATCCGGTGCGCCTGTTCGGCATTCGTGCGGGGCGCGGCGGGATCGGCCGCGAGCCGGCGATCGGTCAGCAGTTCGGAGATGCGTTTGTCGCCGGCGCCGGTGATGGCCTCGACGAGGATCTCGCCGATGGCCGGATCGCGCAGGGCCGCACTGGTCAATTCCAGCTCGAAGGCCATGTGCCGGCGCGCCCGGTCGTCGGTGGCCGTTCGGAAGTAGTGGGCGGCGAGGCCGTGCAGCACCGCCGTCACGGTGAGGTCCGGATCCTCCAGCTCCGCCGTGGAGGCGTCGATGCGGTCGCCGACCTGCTCCACGGTGGCCGCCAGCAGTTGCTGCTTGCTGCCGAAGATCGAATAGACGGCCCCGGTGGTGACGTCGGCGCGCTCGGCGATGTCCTCGAGCCGGGCGGCGGCGTAGCCCTTGGCCGCCATTTCGGCAATGGCGGCCTCGATCAGGGCCGCCCGATTGCGTTGCCGGGCCTCGGCGCGGGTCAGGCGCATCGCATCCCTTCGGTCGGCGGTACGGCTCCGACAGTAGCGGTCAGATCGGCAGGCCGTCGCGCAGCCTGGTCACCGCCGTCAGGATGGCGGCGGCCTGAATGGCGACGAGGCGGTCCAGCCGTACCGGCTCGCCGGGGGCCTCGCGTTCGATCTCGGCGCACCACCGCTCGAAGAGGGCGCCGAACCGCGCGCGCTCCGCCTCGGCCGCGGGTGAGACGGCGGATTCCGCCGCGAGCATGCGAACCAGCATGCCGCCCAGCCGCAATCGCAGCAGCGCCGCCCACTGGTACTGCTCGGCGAAGATCTCCGCCCGTGTGGCATTCCGCTCGGGAGCGCGGGCGGCGCGTTTGGCGGCGGCGAAATTCCGGACCGATCCGAGCAGGGCCGTGACGGCCGGCCGGAACGGATTGGCTACGGCCGGTTCGGCGCCGACCCGGTCCAGGACCGCGCTCACGGCCTGCGCGGTGTCCTCGTAATGCGCCGCGGCGGACCGCAGGACCTCCGCCAAGGGGCGATCACCGGGTGAGTCGTCCGATACGCGCGGGTCGGTCCACAGCGGCAGTTCGCAGACCAGCACGGCGGTGCCGTAATCGAGGGTGTAATCGTGGGCGCCGCCGCCGGTGAACTCGGCCAGCGGGTCCGCGCCCGTCTCGGCCAGGGCATCGCACATGTGCGCCACGGTCGGCAGTTCGAATACCCCGGGCGCGCGCAGACCGGCGCCGGGCGCATCGGGTTCGCCCTGATGGATCGGCACGCCGTGCTCGAGGAGCCGCCCGGTCAGCGCCGACCAGTAGTCCTCGTCGCCTCCGGTCGTATAGAAGAACCCGCCGCCGAAATCGGCATTGTGCAGCGAGGCGATGAACTCGGGCCGGGCCGAGTCGATCAGTTTCATCAACGCCAGGGTCTCCGGCATGGGCGTTCCGATCTCCCGGTCCCGCCAGCGGGCCGGGAACGACCACTCGGGCTGCTCGACGCCCGGCGGCCGGAACACATTGCGCGACACGTGTGTCCGAGTGAACGGGCCGCGGTACCAGCCTTCGTTCAGGCGCGTGCCGTCCGGATCGATGCACGGCACGAAATGCCAGGTCGCTCCCAGTCCCTTGCGCAGGTCCTCGTCCCCGGCCAGCCGCGAGAGCAGATGCCGGATCGTCGCCATCCCGATCGGCTCGTTGGGATGCGGATTGCCCAGCACCACGAGTTGTCGCGGCCCGGAACCGATTTGCACGTCCCGAATCGGATCACCCGCCCGCGACCGCCCGATCTCGTTGATCTGCACCAGGGTCGGCTGCTCGGCGGCCAACCGGTCGATGAACGCGTTCAGTTCGTCCACGGTGGGGTATGCCGTCATCGGCTCCACGGTCCCGACACTTCGCATGATTTCGTCCATGGCCGCCTCCAGCGCTCACGTTGGACTAGTAATCAAACTACTACCGTAATTAAATTACGATAAGTGGACGCCGCTGTAAATGGCTGGGCGGCGGCCGGTCTCGGGCGGAATACTGCCGGGCATGCCAACCTTCGCGGATTTCGATCGCCGGAACTATCGCACCGTTGATGCCGTCACCGGATACGACGGCTGGGCCGCCACCTACGAGCAGACCGTCATGGACGAGATGGACCTGGCCTTGCTGGATCGCCTCGACGTGCGCTGGGACCGGATCGGGCGGGCGGCCGATCTGGGGTGCGGAACCGGGCGCACCGGGAGCTGGTTGCGGGGCAAGGGGATCACCGAGATCGACGGCGTCGATTCGAGTTCCGGAATGCTGACGCTGGCCCTGGGACGGGGAGCGCACACGACCCTCGCCCAGGCGGATGTGCGGGAGAGCGGATTGACCGGCGGCGCTTACGATCTGGTCATCTCCTCGCTGGTGGACGAGCACCTGCCGGACCTGCGGCCGTTCTACGCCGAGGCGCGGCGGCTGGCCGCTCCCGGCGCGACATTCGTGCTGGTGAGCTATCACCCGCAGTTCATGATGGTCACCGGAATGCCCACCCACTACACCGCCGGATCGGGGGAGCCGCTGGCGATCACCACCAACCTGCACTTGTTCAGCGATCACGTCACCGCGGGCGTGGCGGCCGGATGGCGGCTGACCGAGATGCGCGAGGCGCTGGTGGACGACGCCTGGCTCGAGGCGAAGCCGAAATGGGCGGAGCTGCGCGGGCATCCGTTCACGATGGCGCAGGTCTGGACGCTCGCGGACTGACGCGGAGCGGGCTCGTGTCCACCGGTCGGTGGACACGAGGTTCGACCGGTCGGGGCTGTCCGGGGCCGGAGGCCGGATAGCAGCATTCACGTATGCGAAATCGCCTGGTGGCCATAGCCGGTTGGAGCGCGAGTCGTCCGTGGCTCGCCATAGTCGGATGGTTCGTGTTCGTCGCGTTGTGCCTCGCGGTGGGGGCGGGAATCGGCGGGCGGGACGCCGCCACCGAGGATTTCCGGATCGGTGAGGCCGGGCGGGGCGAGGCGCTCGCCGCCTCGGGCGGATTGCAGCAGCGGGCCGTGGAGCGGGTGCTGATCACCGATCACGGGGCGCGGCTGGACGGAGCCGCCGAGCGCGCCGCACAGGAGATATCCGCTCGGATGCGGGCGCTGCCCGAAGTGGAGTCCGTTGCCGCACCGGTGTATTCGGCGGACGGCGCCGCGCTGCGGGTCGATGTGACCGTGACCGGCTCGGAACTCGACGGCGACAAGCACGTGGGCGCGCTGCGGGCGCAGACCGCCGAGGTGCAGCGGGTCAATCCCGGACTGCTGATCGAGGAGACCGGCGGGCCGTCGATCAGCAGCGGCGTCGACGCACTGCGCGGGCGGGATCTGGCGCGTACCGAGATGATCGCGCTGCCGGTCACCTTGCTCACGCTGCTGCTGGTCTTCCGCTCGGTGGCCATGGCGCTGGTGCCGGTGCTGCTGGCCGTATCGTCCATCGCGGCCGCGATCGGATTGTCGATGGTGGCCTCACATGTGTTCCCGGACAATGGGATCGGCGCCAATATCATTCTGCTCATCGGGATGGCGGTCGGGGTCGACTACACGCTGTTCTATCTGAAGCGCGCGCGGGAGGAGAAGGCGCGTTCCGGCGGCGCGCTGGACGCGCGGGCGCTGGTGGGACTGGCGGCGGCGACCTCGGGGCGGGCGGTCGTGGTGTCCGGGCTCGCGGTCGTGATCTCCACGGCGACGCTGTATCTCGCCGATGACGTGATCTTCTCCTCGATCGCCACCGCCGCGATCCTGGTCACCCTGGTGGCGATGGTCAGCTCGCTCACCGCGCTGCCCGCACTGCTGACGGTGCTCACCGAACGAGCCGACCGCCGGGCCGCCCGGAAATCGGCCGGACCCGCACGCGCGCACCGGGAATCGTCGGACGGCGGGCGGTTCACCGGCTTCGTGCTGCGCCGGATCGCGGCGAGGCCCGGTGCGGGACTGCTGGTTTCGGTACTCGCCATGCTGGCGCTCACGATGCCGCTGCTCGGTCTCGAGCTCACCGATATGGGACGGGAGACGCATCCGCGCATCATCCCGGCCATGCGGACCTTCGACCGGCTCAATGCCGCCTTCCCCGAACTGAAGTCGATGCACCAGGTGGTCGTGGCGGCCGACCCGGCCCGGGCCGACGAGGTCACGAGCGCACTGCGCGCCCTCGCCGAGCGGGCCGCGACCGATCCCGGCCTGACCGGCGGCGCCGCACTGCGCACCTCGGCGGACGGCCGGGTCAGCCTGCTGGAACTGCCCGTCCCGCACCATGTCAGCGAGAAGGCGGCCACCGCCTCGCTCGAGCGGGTGCGCGCGGACTACCTCCCGGCCACGATCGGCGCGCTCCCCGATATCGACTACGCGGTGACCGGCGACGTCGCCCGCTACGCCGATTACCCGGCGCACCAGAAGGCGAAGCTGCCATTGATCATCGGGGCGCTGCTGCTGGTGACGTTCGCGCTGACCGTGGTGGCCTTCCGGTCGGTGATCCTCGGCGCGATCGGAGTGGTGCTGAACCTGCTGTCGGCCGGAGCCTCGCTCGGCCTGCTGACGCTGGTCTTCCAGCGCTCCTGGGCCGAGAACCTGCTGGACTTCACCTCGACCGGCAGCATCGGGTCGCGGGTTCCGCTGCTGCTGTTCGTGATCCTGTTCGGGCTGTCCATGGATTACCAGGTCTTCGTCCTGAGCCGGATCAAGGAGGCCGTGGACGCCGGAGCGCCCGCCCGCCGGGCCGTGCTGGACGGCATCGGCGCCTCGGCGGGCGTGGTGACCAGCGCCGCCTTCGTCATGGTCACGGTATTCGCCAGCTTCATCCCGCTGCACATCCTGGAGATGAAGCAGATGGGCTTCGCGCTGGCCGCGGCCGTGCTGCTGGACGCGTTCGTCATCCGGATCGTCATCCTGCCCGCCGTGCTGCTCCTGCTGGGGGAACGCACCTGGTGGCCGGTCCGGCCCGTCGCCGCCACGGCGGGCCGCACGCCGGTGAAAGTAAGCTGAGCGAAATGAACCACCGCCCGCGCACCGAGGACCGGTTCCGGATCCGGATGCTGCGGCGGTGGTACATCGGCCTCTGGGTGCTGGGCGGCCTGTGGCCGCCGCTGGTCGCCATGCACGACCGCGATCCGGCCACCCGGGCGGTGGTCTTCGCGCTGGTGGCGGTGCTGGGCGTGAGTTACCTGATCCTGTTGATGTTCCCGCGTAATCCCGTGCTGCGGCCGAATGTCTTCCTGGCGGTGCTGATCCTGGTACTGGGCGCGACGGCCATCCCCCTCGAAGGCGGCGCGGCGTTCTTCATCGTGTCGCTGCCCATGTTCTGGATTCACACGCGGACCGCGCGTCGGGCGGTCGGGTTCACCGTCGCGGCCGCGGTGGCCACGCTGATCGGGACCCTCATCGGGCCGATCTATTCGCCGGGCAATACGGTTTTCACCCTGCTGGGCCTGGCGGGCGGCATCCTGCTCGGGCTGTGGATGGACCGGGTGATCAGGCAGGGCGACGAGCGCGCCCGCGTGCTCGGGGCCGAACTGGAACGGGCGCAATCGGAATTGGCCGCGGCGCATCAGCGGCAGGGTGCGGCCGAGGAGCGCGAACGGCTGGCGCGGGAAATCCACGACACGCTCGCGCAGGGTTTCGCCTCCATCATCATGCTGGCGGAGGCGGCCCGGAACGGGATCGAGAACGACCCGGCGACCAGTGCCAAGCAGCTGCTGTCGATCGAGCGCACCGCCCGCGAGAACCTCACGGAGGCCCGCGTTCTCGTCGGCTCGGCCCCGGCCTCCGGCGGCGCGACCGGTGGGATCGCGCCCTCGCTGCGGCGCGTCCTCGACCGTTTCGCCGAGGACACCGGGCTGACCGTGCTCGCCGATCTGGCGGACGTCGAGTGCGATCAGCCCACCCGCATCGCGCTGCTGCGCTGCACGCAGGAGTCGCTGGCGAATGTGCGCAAACATGCGGGGGCGAGCACGGTGAGCCTCGTCCTGACCGATGCCTGCGCCGGGCTCGAACTCGAAATCACCGACGACGGACTCGGATTCACGCCGAGCGCGGCCCGCGGCTTCGGGCTCGACGGCATGCGCAACCGGCTCGCCGAACTCGGCGGCGAGCTCACCGTGACCAGCGCGCCCGGCGAGGGCACCCGCGTCTTCGCCCTGCTACCCCACCCCGATCGGAGCTGACATGCCCGAACCCCTGCGCCTGATCCTCGCCGACGACCACATCGTCCTGCGGGCGGGCCTGGCCGCCCTGCTGGCCGCCGAACCCGGCATCGACATTGTCGGCGAGGCCGAAAACGGCAGCGCCGCCATCGAACTCGCCGAGGCCCTGAAACCCGATGTGGCCCTGCTGGATCTGCGCATGCCGGTGCTCGACGGCGTCGCCGCCACCCGCGAGATCACCGCCCGCACCGGCACCCGCGTCCTCATCCTCACCACCTACGACACCGACTCCGACATCGAACGCGCCATCGAAGCCGGCGCCATCGGCTACCTGCTCAAGGACACCACCCGCGACCAACTCGTCGAAGCCATCCGGGCCGCCGCCCGCGGCCGCACCGTCCTCGCCCCACGAGTCGCCGACCTGCTCATCGCCCGCATGCGCCGCCCGGACCCGATCCCCTTGACCCCCCGCGAAATCGACGTCCTGCAAGCCGTGGCCGCCGGCCTGTCCAATCCCGACATCGGCAAGCGCCTCACCATCGCCGAGGCCACGGTCAAGACCCACCTGCTGCGCATTTTCGCCAAACTCGACGTCAGCGACCGCACGCACGCCGTGGTCGTCGCCATGGACCGTGGCCTCCTGCCCCGCGTTATGCGGCAATGACTTCCGCGCCCGAGGGGGCGGGTTCGGGGTCTGCGCCGCGGGTGTCGGCGGTGCGTACGCCGATGACGGCGGCGGCCAGGGCGAGGAAGCCGCCGACGAGGAGGGCTAGTTGGAAGCCGGAGGTCATGGCGTCCGGGGTGGGGGCGCCCGCGGTGAGTTCGTCGGTGGTGCGGGAGGTGGCGATGGCGGTGAGGATCGCGATGCCGAGTGCGCCGCCGAGTTGTTGGGCCGTATTCAGCAGGGCCGCGGCCAAACCCGCTTGTTCGGTGGGGACTCCGGCGTTGGCGGCCGTGTTGGCGGCGACGAAGACCGCGCCCGCGCCGACGGCCATGACCAGCATGCCGGGGAGGATGTCGGTGAGGTAGGAGCCGTCGGTGGGGATGCGGGACAGCCACAGCAGGCCGAGGCCGGTGATCGCCGCGCCGACCACGATGAACGGGCGGGTGCCGGTGCGGGCGAACAGTTTTGCCGACAGGCCGGCGGCGACGGCCAGCACCAGGCTGAACGGGAGGTAGGCCAGGCCCGCTTCGAGTTCGCTGAAATCGAGGACCGACTGCATGTAGAGGGTCAGGAAGAAGAACATGGCCAGCATGCCGGCGGCGATGCTGAGGTAGGCCAGGTTCGCGGCGGCCAGGCCCTTGATGCGGAAGATGGACAGCGGGACCAGGGGAGCGGCGGCGCGGGATTCATTGACCACGAAGGCGATCAGCAGGGCGGCGGCGACGGCGAGCATGACGAGGGTGCGGGCGTCGCCCCAGCCGTGATCGGGGGCCTTCACCAGGGCGTAGACCAGCAGCATGAGGCCGCTGGTGGCGAGCGCGGTGCCGAGAACGTCGAAGCCGCCGCGGATTTCATTGCGGCTGTCATCGGGAATGAGCGCCGGAATCGCGGCCAGCACCAGCAGGCACACCGGGGTGTTGACGTAGAACACCCAGCGCCAGCCCGGTCCCTGGGTGAGCAGGCCGCCCAGCAGCACGCCGGAGGCCGAGGCCAGCCCGGCCGCGCCGCCCCAGATGCCCAGGGCGGTATTGCGATCGGATCCCTCACGGAAGCTGGTCGTCAGGATCGACAGCGCGGCGGGCAGCATGAGCGCGGCGCCCACGCCCTGCGCGAGCCGCGAGCCGATCAGCAGGCCGCCGTCCCGGGCGAGCCCGCCGGTCGCCGAGGCGATCGCGATGAGCACGGTGCCGGTGATGAGCACCCGGCGGCGGCCCAGTAGATCGGCCAGCCGACCGCCCAGCAACAGCAACCCACCGTAGGTGAGCATGTAACCGCTGGTGACCCATTGCAGCGTCGACACGGACATGCCCAGCTCGTGCTGGATGGTCGGCAGCGCGACATTGACGATCGAACCGTCGACGAAATCCAGGAATGCGACCGTGCACAGCAGCGCCAAGGTCAGTTTGCCGCGGCGGGTCGCCAGGAACGAGGGTGTTTCGGTGGATGGGAGCACTGGCGGTGTCCTTCACTTCGGGGGACGGACCGTTGTCGTCCGTTCGCCAACCCAGAGCCGCACGGGCCGGGGAGCGTGACACCGAGCGATTCACATCACATCCGGCATCGGGACGTCACGTTTTCCGCGCCGTTTCCCACCAGCGAAGCGATACCCCCGTGCCGCCGTGCGGCAAGATGACGGCAGGACCCCGAGGAGATGCGATGAGCGAGAGCACCGATCACGAGGCGACCGAGATTTTCGCCGCCCACCGCGAACTGCTGTTCTCCATCGTCTACAACATGCTCGGCAGCGTCGCCGACACCGAGGACGTGCTGCAGGACACCTGGCTGGCCTGGGTCGGCCGCAATCGCCCCGGCGCCGAGGAGATCACCAGCCCGCGTGCGTATCTGGTGCGCATCGCCGTCAACCACGCGCTGTCCCGGCGCACCCTGGAATCCCGCCGCCGCGAAACCTATGTCGGCCCTTGGCTGCCCGAGCCCCTGGTCAGCGACCTCCCCGAGGTCCGCGACAGCGCCGACGCCGCCGATCCCACCCTGCGCGCGGAAACGGTGTCACTGGCCATGCTGGTGGTCCTGGAGACCCTCACCCCGCTCGAACGCGTGGTCTTCGTCCTGCACGACGTCTTCGGCTACCCGCACGCCGAGATCGGCGAAATCCTCTCCCGCGAAACCCCGGCCATCCGCCAGATCGCCCACCGCGCCCGCTCCCACGTGCACGCCCGTCGCCCCCGCTACCAGGCGGACCCGCAGGTCCAGCGCGCCGTCACCGAGAAATTCCTGGCCGCCCAGGTGGGTGGCGACGTCACCGCCCTGCTCGCCCTGCTCGCCCCCGACGCCACCTTCTGGTCCGACGGCGGCGGCAAATCCCGCGCCGCCCTGCGCCCGGTCCACGGCGCCGACAAGATCGCCCGCCTCATCACCAGCCCCCTGGTCGTCGACAGCGTCCCCGATCTCGGCATCACGCACCGCTGGGTCAATGGCGACCCCTCGGCCGTCGTCATGTCCGGCGATTCCCCCTACGCCGTCGTCGTCCTCGACATCGACCCGGACACCGAGCTGGTCCGCGGCATCTACGCGGTCCGCAACCCGGACAAGCTCTCCCACATCGACGGCTTCAACTGAGCACTCGGGCCGATGCCGATCAGGGGATGGTGATGAAGCCCTGGGCGGCCATCCATTCGCGGGCGACGGTGGCGGGTTCGCGGCCCTCGACGTCGACCTTGCGGTTGAGGTCGGTGACGGACTCGTTGGTGAGCAGGCGGGAGATGGGGGTGAGGACCTCGATGACCTGTGGGTGGGCGCGGGCGAAGTCTTCGCGCATGACGAGGGCGGCGTTGTATCGGGGGAAGAAGCCGAGGTCGTCCTCGAGCAGGCGGAGGTCGAGTGCGGGGATGCGGCCGTCGGTGGCGGCGACCGAGCCGAAGCGGCATTGGCGGGCGTCGGCGGTGGATTGGTAGACGATGGCGTCGTCGACCACCTGTTTCTGGACCTTGGCGGTGTCGATGCCGTATTTGCGGGCCAGGCCGGGGAAACCGTCTTGGCGGACGTTGAATTCGGTTCCTACGCAGGTGGATCCGGCTGCTGGATCGGTATTGATCAGGGCGGCGTACTGGGACAGGGTGCGGACGCCGGTTTCCTCCGCGGTGCGGGCGCTGGTCGCGATGGCGTAGGTGTTGTTCATGGGAGCCATGGCGGCCCAGACCATTCCGTGCGCGGCGAGGTCGGCGTCGCGCACGGCCGTGAATTGGGCGTCCGAGCCCGGGATGGGAGATTCGTTGCCCAGGTAGTTGATCCAGCCGGTGCCGGTGTAGTCGTAGGCGATATCGACCTGGCCCCGGAGCTGGGCGTCGCGCAGGCTGTTGGAGCCGACGATATCGGTGAGATCGCGGACCTCGGCGCCGGCCGCGTCGAGGGCGAAGGCGATGATCAGGCCGAGGGTTTCCTGTTCGGTGAAATCCTTGGAGCCGACCGTGATTCGCACGCCCTGCAATTCGGGAATCGGCCGGATGCTGCCGGGCTCGACCCGCAGCGGCACCGAACGGCCCGCTTCCAGACCGCAGGAGGAGAGCAGCAGCACGGCGAGCGCCGCCGCGAACAGCGCACAGCCGCACCGGATCCGGGCCCTCATCGCAGCCCCTTCGGTCCGAGGAAGCGCTCCGCCAGCGCGCCCACCCAGTCGACGAGCAGCGCCAGCGCCACCGCCAGCAGCGCGCCCACCCAGAGCGTGACATTGTCGCGCAGCTTGTAGCCGGTATCGATGAGAATGCCAAGCCCGCCCGCGCTCACCAGGAACGACAGGGTCGCGCTGCCCACCGCCAGCACCAGCGAAGTGCGCAGTCCCGCAAGGATGTACGGCACGGCGAGCGGGAATTCGATGCGGCGCAGGACCGTGGCGGCCGACATGCCCTGTCCGCGACCGGCGTCGATGAGCGTGGGATCGACCTGCTGATAGCCGAGGATCGTATTGCGCAGCACCGGCAGCAGCGACAGCAGCACGATGGGGGCCACGCCGATCCAGAACCCGGTGGTGCGGGTGATCAGGTAGAACAGCACGATGAGGCCGATGGCCGGCGCCGCCGCCCCGATATTGGCTATTCCCACGAAAAGTGGTGTGAGACGGCGGAATCGGGGACGCGTGAGCGCGGTGCCGAGCGGAACCGCCAGCACGATGACAATGGCCACCACGGTCGCGGTGATGAGCACGTGCTCCCAGGTGACGGTGGCGATATTGCCCGCGCTCAGGCTGGCCTGCTGGGTGGCGGTGAGCTCCCGGGCGAAGGCCCACACCAGCACTCCGGCGCTCAGCAGCAGGGCGAGCGCCGGCTGCGCGAAGAGCCGGATGCGTTCGGCGCGGCGTTCGGTCTGCGCGGTCATGCCGAGCCGTTTCCGGTATGCGTGCGGATGGCCGACAGGTGCGCGACCAGGGTGTCGATGGTGATCAGGCCCGCGTACACGCCGCGCCGGCCGGTGACGACGGCATTCGCCGTGCTGTCGGCCAGTAGCGCTTCCAGGGCCTCCTGCAAGGTGGAGCGCAGGGAAACGCCCTCGCCCACGGTCGTTCCCGCGTCCCGCAGCGATGACGCCCGTTCGAGCTGGGGGAGCGTGACCCAGCGCAGCGGGCGGCGCTGCTCGTCCAGCACGAGCCCGAAGTCCTTACCGCTCCCGGCGAGCGCGGTGCGCAGCGACTCCACCGAGTCGGTCTCCAGCGCGGTGGCGCACGCACCGAGTTCGACGTCCTGCACGCGGGTCAGCGTCAGCTGCTTGAGCGCCGCATCCGCGCCCACGAATCCGGCGACCGTCGCATCGGCGGGCTTGGCCAGGATGGCACCGGGTGTGTCGTACTGCAGGATGCGAGACCGATTGCCCAGCACCGCGATTCGATCACCGAGCTTCACCGCCTCATTGAAGTCGTGGGTGACGAACACGATGGTCTTGCGCAATTCCGCTTGCAGCCGCAGCAACTCGTCCTGCAGCAGCCCGCGGGTGATGGGATCGACCGCCCCGAACGGCTCGTCCATCAACAGCACCGGCGGATCCGCGGCCAGCGCCCGCGCCACCCCGACCCGCTGCTGCTGACCGCCGGAGAGCTGACGCGGATACCGGTCGCGGAAGGTCCCCGGATCGAGCCCGACCAGATCGAGCATCTCATCCACCCGATCGCCGATCCGCTTGCGATCCCAGCCGATCAGCCCCGGCACTGTCGCCACATTCTTGGCGACGGTGAGATGCGGGAACAGCCCGGCCTGCTGGATCGAATACCCGATCCCGCGCCGCAGCCGATCCGGATTCACCGCCGCGGCATCCTGTCCGCCGATGGTGATCGTCCCCGAACTGGGTTCGATGAGCCGGTTGATCATCCGCATGGTGGTGGTCTTGCCGCAGCCCGACGGCCCGACCAGCACCACCGTCTCCCCGGCGGGAATCGTCAGCGACACGTTCTCCACCGCCGGATCCCGTTGCCCGGAATAGCGTTTGGTGACCGAGTCGAGCACGATCTCGACCCCGGACACGGCCGGTTCGACGGTCTCAGTCACGTATACCCCCGGGAGTGGTCAGTCGTCCGGCGAGGACGAGCAGGGCGTCGAGCAGCAGCGCCAGCACGATGATCAGCACCGTGCCGGTCAGCGCCTGCGGCACCGCGGTCGGCGTGCCCAGCCGCGACAGGCCCGAGAAAATGAGATTGCCCAGGCCGGGGCCCTTCGCATAGGCGGCAATGGCCAGAATGCCCATGATCAGCTGAGTGCTGATCCGCATACCGGCGAGAATGGCCGGCCAGGCCAGCGGCAGTTCGATCGCGGTGAGCACTCGCAGCCGGTTCATGCCCACCCCGCGCGCGGCATCGGTGACCGCGGGATCCACCGCGGACAACCCCACGATGGTATTGCGCAGAATCGGCAGCAGCGCGTAGAGCACCAGCGCGGTAATGGTCGGCGGAACACCCAGTCCCAGAACGGGAATCAGAATTCCGAGCAGGGCGAAGGACGGAATGGTCAGGATGATGCTTGCCGTCGCCGTCGAGACCGCGGAGCCGAGCGGACTGCGGTAGACCAGCGCACCGATCACGATCGACACGATCGCGGCGATGAGCACCGACTGCACCACCGCGGAGACGTGCAGATAGGAATCCGTCACCAGCTGCTCGCGGTGGTCGGTGATATAGGTCCACAGCGTATCCAGTGCCCAGCCCTCCCCTCGGGTCGGCAACGCGGTGAGCATATCGGCAAACAGACCACGCCGTCCGGCATTTCGGGTCGGCTTGGCATGTCCCGCGGGGCGAACAATCTCACAGCTCCGGAAGATCGCCGTGCGCGCACACTGAAACACATGACCGAAAAGCAACCGTGGACCGTGGCGGTACTGGGACCCGGCGGCGTCGGCGGACTGGTGGGCGCGCTGCTCGCCCGCGCCGGACACCGGGTGATCTTCCTCGGCAGCCCGGAAACCGCCCGGACCCTGCACGATCACGGGATTCAGGTGCGCAGCGGGCAGTTCGGCGACTTCACCGTGAAAGTCGAGGCGGATACCGAACTGCGGGAACCGGTGGACGCCTGCCTGGTCAGCGTCAAACAGACTTCCCTCACCGCCGCATTGGCTCGGGTAGCACCGGACGCGCTGGGAGACGGCCTGATCGTGCCGCTGCTCAATGGCATCGAACACCCCGCCCAGCTGCGGGCCCGGTATCGCCCGGAACTGGTCGCGCCCGGCGTTATTCGAGTGGAATCGACCCGCGTGTCGCCGGGCGAGATCGTGCAGGGCAGCCCGTTCGTCGATATCGAGCTCGCCAGCGCCACCGCCCCGCCCGAACGTCTCGACGCTCTGGCCGGGATCCTGAGCGGCGCCGGAATACGCACGCGGACAATGGAAGACGAGGCGGCCGCGCTCTGGGGCAAACTCCTCTTCATCGCTCCCGTCGCCCTCATGACCACCCGCTACCGCAGCCCGGTCGGCGTCATCCGCACCGAGCATCGCGGCGAGTTCGTCGCCCTGCTCGACGAACTCGCCGAGCTCAGCCGGATAGCCGGTCTCCCCGCGGATGTCGACGCGGTACTCCGGTTCTGCGACACCTTCCCGCCGGAGACCAAATCCTCGATGCTGCGCGACGCCGAAGCCGGCCGCCCGCTGGAGGTGGACGCCCTCGGCGGCGCGCTGCTGCGCACCGCCCTGCGGCACGGCGTCGCCATGCCGCTCACCGCACGTCTGGTGGACGAGGTCGCGCGGTCGGGCCCGGCCGCCTAGGCCCGGCGGCATTCGGATTCGGGGAGACCCCAGCATCATGGGCACGTTATGCTGCACGGCGACCCTCGCGCCGGGCTCCGGCCGCGACGGGTGATCGGGGAGGCGCGGCCGGGTAGGGCCGCACAATAGAAAGGCCAAAACAGGATATGCGTGGCGTGGCTGTGCGAGGGGCGCAGGAGCGCCCACACAGATCCCGGGGTGGGTGGGTCAAGCGGACCGTGGTCGGTGCCGTGGTGGCCGCGCTGCTACCGTTCGGGGCGTCGGTGGGAGCTGGACCGGCTGCGGCGGAATACGATCCGGCCGCCTTCGACTTCTGGGTGGACTCCAGCATGGGGTCGATCAAGACTCGGATCCTGCGGGCGGCGGACGGCAATACCGATCGGGTGGTGTACCTGCTCGACGGTGAGCGCGCCGAATCGGATATGAACGGGTGGGAGGAATACACCACCATTCCCGCGGCACTGGCCAAGTTCAATATCAATGTGGTGATGCCGGTCGGCGGCATGTCCAGCTTCTATGTGGACTGGGACGCGCCGAGCAGCTTCAATGGCGTGAACATCGACGGATCGGCCCTGCCGGGCGCGGATTCCGGATCGGCGATCTCCGGCTGGACCGAGACCTCGGGCAAGACCAGCACCTATGTGTGGGAGACGTTCCTGACCCAGAACCTGCCGACCGCGCTGCAGAATCGCTTGGGATTCAGCAAGACTCGCAACGGCGTGTTCGGGCTCTCCATGGGCGGCAGCGCCTCGCTCATGATGGCCGCCTACCATCCGGAGCAGTTCGTGTACGCCGGTTCGCTGTCGGGCTACCTGAACATGTCCGCGCCGGGTATGCGAGAAGCCCTGCGGCTGGCCATGATCGCCGCCGGCGGCTACAACATCGATTCCATGGCGCCGGAGGGCAGCGAGAAGTGGCGGCGGATGAATCCGTACAACTTCGTGGATCTGCTGCGGGCCAATGGCACTCAGCTCTACATCTCCGCGGGTAGCGGTCAGCCGGCGCAGCAGGACCTGTCCTCGGCCGACGCCATCATCCAGGGCATGCCGCTGGAGGCGATCGCGCTGGCGAATACCCGTGCGTTCGAATCGAAGCTGGGAGCGCTGGGCTACGACAAGGTGACCTACGACTTCCCGAGCATCGGCGTGCACAACTGGGGCAACTGGCAGCAGGTGGCCAACCGCATGCTGCCGGATATCGCCAAGTACGTGGGCAAGCCGCTGCCCGCCGGTCAGGCGCCCGCGGGACCGCCGCCGGGCGAGGGCCAGCCGCCCGGCGAGGTGCAGCCGCAGAACTAGCGGCGGGGAAAGACCGGAAGCAATTCGGGGGCGTGCCCCGGGTGCGGACATCGGGTCCGTGGCCCGGGGCACGCCTCTTTCGGCATCTCTGCCGACGGCGTGCCGCCGTCAGCCGGTCGTGATCGGCGCCTCATCCGCCCAGCCCCAACGGGTTTCGACCCGGGTGCCGATGGTGGCGGTCGGCACCGAGAGGAACCGGTTGAGCAACTGCAACTCACCCCAGTCCCGAGTCCAATCGTGCTCGAGATAGCTGGGTACCGTGCGCGACCGCATCAGCACGTTGGTCCAGCCGAGCGGCCCGCCGCCGGTATCGCCCTGCCAGGTCTCCGCGACCCGCGCATTGAGCTTGTCCGGCAGAATCCGCCACACCGGCAGCTCGGCGACGCCGTCCTCGGTGTCGAACGGGCGCTGGCACGGGAAGGCGAATCCCACCTGGAAATCCGCCAGCACCGGATCCGTGCCGACCACCGAACCCAATGTCGCCAGCTTCGGCAGGCGCGGCGGAGTGACGGCGATCCACTGCCGCCCCGTTGGATCGTCCACCCTGGCGACCAGCCGAATCGCATTGGCTCCCTCGGGAATTCGACCCAGTTCGATCGGCATGTTCCGCCACATCGGCGCGCCGCCGATGGTCGGCGGCGTCAACTCGCCCAGTGCCCGGACGGTCCCGTCCTCGGCCCGATGCGCGAACTCCACCCGCAACCGCTGTCCGGGAAGCTCCCGGCCGTTGTCGTCGACGGACGCGATATGACCGGCCGCAGTCAGGACGAGCACTCGGTAGGCCGAATCCCGCAGTGCGGCAGCCAGATCGATTCGATACCACTGCGACGTCAGCTCGGCGGGCTTCGCTTCTCCGGTCGCGTAGCTGCCCAGCACGGGCGTGCGCACCGGATCCAACCCGAACGGCAGCGCAACGGTGCTGCCATTGATTCCGGGCTGTCCCGCACGCGGATCGCCGCCGGGTCCCCCCGCGCCGCCCGGTGCGCTTGAGCCGCCTGGTGCGCCTGCGCCGCTGGGGGCACCCGAGCCGCCGGGTCCCCCCGGCGCTCCGGAGCCATCTCCAGGCGGCGGACCTTGCTGATCCCCGCCGGGCCCACCCGCATCCGGAATCAACGAGCCGACCCCATTGGCCGTGAACCCGGTGTTCTGCGCCGCGAGCCCATCCGCCACCGACCCGGTGTACGGCTGCAACAACGAATCCCCGGTATTCCGCTCCACGAGAACGTCATCCGCCATGGCGCACGAATCCCCGCCCAGCGCCCGCAGATTCGACAGCGCCACCGAATAGGCCGGGTACTGCCGATAAGCAGCCACCGCCATGGTCCCCACCTCGAACAGCACCAGCGCCGCCAGAGCCGCGGTCAACGGCCGAATCGCGAAGCGGTCGGACACCTTCGAATCCGCATCGCCGGCGGTGAACCGAGGCTCGCGGTAATACCGCCACACGGCGACCAGCAGGCACACGACCGTGAGTCCGAGGAATACCGTCGCGACCGCGACCCCGCCGACCGCAGGCGCCCGATCCGGCCAGGCCACCCCGTAGCCGGACACGTACCACCACCCACTGGACCCGGTGAACGCAACAGCCAGCAGGAAGAACACCGCCGCCGCGAACAGCGTCCGGTAATGCCGGGCCCGAACCCCATTGCTCCCCATCGCAACCGCCGTCACAGCCGCCACCGCCGCCGCCAGCCCCGCATACACCCCGAGATGATGCGTCCATTTGGTAGGCGTGAACATCATCAACACCAGCGCCATGAACACCACCCCGAGCACCCGCGCCACCGGCCCCCGCGCGGTATCCGGAATCCGCCCACCCTTCCGCAACGCCACCAGCACGCACGTCCCCAGACAGAGCAGCATCACCAGCACCCCGAACCGCCGCGCCACCGACCCATCAGGCGTCAACGACAACAACGACTCCCACCGCGTCAGCTCATCCGACCACCCCAGATCCGGCCCGACAGCCTTCCGCACCCGCGTAGCCTCCAACACCGTCGCCAGCGTCTGATCCGCGAACACAACCACCAGCACCACCAGCCCCGCCGCCAACCCCGGCGCGACAAGCGCACTGTAGGCCAGCGCCTTCCGCCAACCCGAGCCCGAACCACCGCGGCCCACCGCGTCGCCGGCCCTGCTCACACGTCCACCGGCACGGGCGGGCGAGCCCGCACCCCTGCCGCCGCGAGCATTGTCTACGCCCACACCGCCGATTTCGGCGTGGATGCCAGTGTTCGCGCTGGCGAGTTCGTCGCCGCTACTGCCGTCACCGGCGTGGCCGGGAGCGCCGGTGAGCCTGCCAGCTCGAGTTCTGTCCTCGCGCGCGTTAGCGGCCCGAGCGCCGCCGCCTGTGCCTGCGCCGCCTCTGCCACTGTTGCCGCCGTTGGCGTCGCCGCTGCCGCCGGTACCAGCACCGCTGAGCTCGTCGCGAGCGCTGTTACCGTCGCCACTGGAGCGGATGGGCTTGCTGCCGCTTCGGTAGGCGGCGCTCGCGACGCTGGGCATGTTCCGGCCCTGCCCGAGGCCGGCGGCGCCGGTCCTGGCGCGAACAATGATCGTGCGGAGGACCGTCCGGGAGCCTGCGATCAGGGCTGCCACGCAGATCAGGCCGCTCGGTCCGGCGGCCAAGGAGAAGGCCGCGATCAGGACCGCGATGGAGGCGGGGAGCAGACGCCTGGTTGCGATGGCGCGTTCCATCGAGCACCAGGTGAGCAGTGCGCCCAGGGCGATGAGGGGTTCGGGGCGCAGGCCGTTGTTGTAGGGGAGCCAGATGGACAGGAAGGCCAGGCCCGCGGTCCAGCGGGCCACGGTGCTGGAGCGGACTCGGGAACCCAGGCGCGGCAGGACTTCCCGGCTGATCACCCACCAGCACAGCAAGCCGGTGAGCAGTGCGGGCAGGCGGAGCCACAGACCTGTTTCGGTGAAACGGGTCAGCTGGGCGAGAACTTCGTAGGGCCAGCCGAAGGGGGCTTCGGCGACGCCGAACCAGCGGTAGTAGTTGGCGGTGTAACCGGCCTCGCGGGAGGCGCGGGCCATGGTGAGGATGTAGCCGTCGTCGGAAGTGTTGGCGCCGATGACATGCCAGAGCGCCAAGGCGCCGGCGACCACACCGTCGAGCGGGGTGAGGCGCCACCAGCGGGCGGGCAGGAAGCGGCGCGCGCTGCGGCCGTCGGTCGTGTCGAGCAGGTGGAGGGCGATCAGGGCGATGAGGGTGAACAGCACCGCACCGGCGATGGCGGCCAGTTTCAGTGGGCTCGGGCTGGAGGAGAAGCGGGCGTCGATCTCGGCGTGCAGGCGGGCATCGCCTAGTCGGGCGCGCTCCAGATCGGTGTAGACGCCGACGATTTGGGGACGTATATCCGATTCGACCACAGTGTGGAAGGCCGAACCGTCCGCGCGGGTGAGGCCGGTCAGCTCGGCCGTGGTGGCGGTGGACGTCGACTGCACGACGAGTGCCGCACAGCGCGGAGCCGCAACGACATTCGGATCGACACCGGGAGCGGCCCCGGGGCTGAGCGCCGAATCGCCAGGGGGCGGCGAAGTTTCACCTGATGGCGGCGTAGCCCCCGGCTGGCCGATTCCGCCAGGCCGGGTAATGCCAGGCGGGGGAGTGGATCCCGGCGGTGGAGTGGTGCCGGGCGGCGGTGTGGATCCCGGTGTCGGGGTCACGCCCGGGGGGATGGCGCCGGGTGCGGCCGCGCCGGGTGCGGTGGTCGCGGGCGCGGCGGTGGGTCCGGCGCCCACCCCGCTGCCATCAGGCGCGGTCGGCTCGCCCTCGGGTGTTGTTCCGGCGCCGATGATTTCGGTGAGCGAGGCGGTCAGCAGCGGATTGTTGCGGAGCAGGACCGACAGGGTGCGCCCGGTATCGGGTTCGTCCTCGACACGGACCAGCAGACCCTTCTCGGCCGCTCCCGGAGCTTGGGCCGGAATGGTCGACAGCACGGTTCCGCCGGGGGCGTCCCGGAATACCGTGCAGGGGATGGTCACATCCAGTGACAGCGGCACGTAGTCGACCAGGGGGGCGGTCAGCTGAACCGCTTGCGGCTGTGGCCAATCCAGGCTCGCTTGCTGCTGCCGGACCGGGAGCAGCGGCGTAGCCACAGCCAGCAGAACTGCCAGAACCCCCGATACGGCGGCGATTACTCGAACTCGGGCGAACCGAGGTGAATCTGCACGCACGAGGTCCGACTCTAGCCATCACGGCCGGAAAACCGCGCGCCAGTTAACCGACACTGCGTTGTATGCGCTGAAAAACCCCTGGTGGAAGGCTTTTTCGTACTCCGAACGCCAGCACGATCGCGTACACGATGACATAGATGTTCAGCAGCACCGGCGCGATCGTCCACCACTGCGGGTACAGGAACAGGCCGATCGACACGTATTCCGTGTTCCAGGTGTACGCCCAAGCTCCGATCGAGCCGAACAGCACCGCCGCCGCGATCCACCAGTACGGCCGGGCCTGGGCCCGATGGACGAGGTAGACGAACAGCGGGACGAACCACACCCAGTGGTGGCCCCACGAGAACGGGGAGACCGCGCACGCCGTCAGGCCCGCGAGGGTCACCGCGAGCAGGCGTTCACCGCGCCGGTACAGCGCGCTCGTCGCCACCAGGCTCACCACGGCGACGGTTCCGGCGAGCACCAGCCACAACCACGTCGACGCCTCGCCATGGGCGAGATGGGCGAGGGCCCCCCGAATCGACTGATTCGCCGGAATGTCATCGGGGGCGATGCGATCCGATTCGAAGAACGTCTTCAACCAGTACTGCCGCGAATCATCGGGCAGCACGATCCAGGCCAGCGCCACCGTCCCCGCGAAGGTCGCCGCCGCGACGCCGGCCGCACGCCACTGCCGCAGTGCGAGGAACTGCAGGATGAAGTAGCCGGGCACCAACTTGATCCCCGCGGCGATCCCGACGCCCACACCCCGCAGCCTGCTGCCCTCGGGGCGCGAGAAGCCCCAGAGCACGAGCAGCATCAGCATCAGATTGATCTGCCCGTAGAACAGCGTGGTGCGCACCGGCTCGAGGAACAGGCACGTCATCGCCAGCAGCGCGCTGACCCCCGCGATCCGCCCGCTCAGCCGATACCCCAGCAGCTGCCAGCTCAGCAGCACACACCCGTACAGCGCACCCAGATTCAGCAGCATCCAGGTGTAGGTGACATACGCCCACGGCACCGCCGCGATCGGGGTGAAGGCGATGGCCGAGAACGGCGTGTAGGTATAGAGCAGCCCGTACAGCGTCGGCTCGGTATAGAGCGGGTCCCCGTTCAGCGCCTTCAGCGCCCCGTCCCGATAGATGTGCGCGTCCAGCCCGCCGGCCAGGATCCCGGCCTTGTCCATCCACGGATCGACCGTGGTGAACAGCAGAATCAGCGCCAGTCCGGCCCCGGCGGCGAGCAGCACGAGGGTCCACCGCGAACGCGTGACTTCCGACCCCCGCCCTGTACCCACAGCTCGTTACCCTACGTAAGCAGGGGGCGGGGATCATGCCCACGGAGCTGGGGTGTCGCGTCAGGGGGCGTGACCAGCCTCACCCCGCGATCTTGAACGCTCGTGAGAGTCGCTGGTGAGCAGCTGATTTCAACGAGCTATGACCGTGGTGCCCCCGAAAATTGGGGTGAAACGTGTCGTACCCGACAGGAATACTTTTTCGCGACCGATGAGTTGAGCGAACTATTGCCGTCTGATCTCGTGTGGAGCCGGGACGAGGCAATACCTCGCCTCCGGCCACACGTCGACTCGCATCGGGCCACACGTCGTCCAGCACTATGCCCCCGGAGGTAACCCCTTGACCCCCGAAATATCCGCCGGCACCGCAACCGGAGGGAAGACGCCCGTCGTCATCCGCCTCCTGGTGCTCGCGACGTTCGTGGTGATCCTGAACGAAACCATCATGATCAACGCGATTCCGCGTCTGATGGAAGATCTTCACGTCACCGAGCGGTCGGCCCAATGGGTTTCCACCGCCTTCATGCTCACCATGGCAGCGGTCATCCCGGTGACCGGATGGTTCCTGCAGCGGGTCAGCACCCGTCAGGCCTACGCCATCGCCATGGGCGTCTTCCTGGCCGGCACCGCGCTCTCGGCCATCGCGCCGAACTTCGCCGTCCTGCTGGTCGGCCGGATCATCCAGGCCGGCGGCACCGCGGTCATGATGCCGCTGCTCATGACCACCCTCATGACGGTGGTGGCCGAGCACGATCGCGGCCGGGTCATGGGCAATGTCACCCTCGCCATCTCGGTCGCCCCGGCCATGGGCCCGGTCATCTCCGGCCTGGTGCTGCAGATCGCGTCCTGGCGCTGGCTGTTCGTGCTGGTGCTGCCGATCGCGGGCGTGGTCACCTTCTTCGGGCTGCGGCAGCTGGAGAATGTCGGTGAGCCGCAGACCGGTTCGATCGACTGGGCCAGCGTGGTGTTCGCGGCGCTCGGCTTCGGCAGCCTGGTGTACGGCCTCAGCAAGTTCGAGACCGGCCATGCCACCACGCCGATCCTGATCGCCGTCGTGGGCCTGGCGCTGGTCGCGGTGTTCGTGCTGCGTCAGCTGCAGCTGCAGCGCAATGGTTCGCCGCTGCTGGATCTGCGCGTGCTGCTGGCCGGCACCTACACCAAGGCGCTGATCCTCATGTCGGTCGCGTTCATGGCCATGCTCGGCTCCATGATCCTGCTGCCGCTGTATCTGCAGAACCTGCGCGGTCTCTCGCCGCTGCAGACCGGTCTGCTGGTCATGCCGGGCGGTCTGGCCATGGGTCTGCTGGGCCCGACCGTCGGCCGCATCTTCGACAAGTTCGGCGGCCGCGTGCTGGTGATCCCGGGTTCGATCGGCGTCTCGGTCGCTCTGGCCGGTTTCGCCTTCATCTCCATGTCCATTCCGTACGCGGCGCTGCTGGGTCTGCACATCCTGCTCATGATCTCGCTCGCCGCGGCCTTCACCCCGGTCTTCACCCTCGGCCTGGGCGCCCTCCCGCCGCACCTGTACTCGCACGGCAGCTCCATGCTCGGCACCCTCCAGCAGGTCGCCGCCGCCTTCGGCACGGCCCTGGTGGTCACCGTCATGTCCACCCGCAGCGAGTCCCTGATCGAGTCCGGCACCGGCCCGAAGGAAGCCCTGCTCTCCGGCATGAAACTCGCCTTCGGCCTCTCCGCCGTGCTCTCCCTGGTCGTCATCGTGATGGCGGTCCTGCTCCCCAACCGCGCCCCCGCCCCGGAGGAGTCGGACGAGCTCGGCCTCACCGTCGAAGACGAACTCGCCCTCGAGACCACACCAAAGCTCGTCAAGGACTAGGTGCGGGCTAGGCCCCAAGACCAAGTGCGGGGCTAGGCCCCAAGACCAAGTGCGGGGCTAGGCCCCAAGGGGCCGTGGGGCTACGCCCGGGGGTGTGGGGGCCAAGCCCCCACTAAGGGGTTGGGGGCTTAGCCCCCTCTCCCCAATACCGGCCGGAGGCCGGGTCAGACGTTGGTCTGGCCCGGCCTCTTCTCGTTGAAATCGTATATCTTCCCCGATTCAGCTGCGCTGAAGACTTGAATCAGTCATAATTCGGAACGTGTCCACAGCTGCGGATTTTCAGGGCATGCTGCGTGGCGCGGCGCTGCGGGTGACGGCACCGCGGGTTGCGGTGCTGACCGCAGTACATGAGCACCCTCATTCCGATACCGACTCCATATTGCAGCGCGTGCGCGAGACGCTCGGCGCCGTCTCCCATCAGGCGGTGTACGACGTCCTGCGAGCCCTCACCGACGCCGGCCTACTGCGCCGGATCCAGCCCATGGGCTCGGTGGCGCGCTACGAGACGCGCGTCGGCGACAACCACCATCACGTCGTCTGCCGCTCCTGCGGAGTGATCGCCGACGTCGAATGCGCCGTCGGCGAAGCGCCCTGCCTGACCGCCTCGGACGACAACGGATTCGCCCTCGACGAGGCCGAAGTCATCTATTGGGGACTGTGCCCGGATTGCCGGGCAGCGCAGCAACCCTCCTGAACAGCAGCCCGAAATACCAACTCCCGAAAGGAATCCCCGTGTCCCAGGAACACCCGCCAATCGGAGAAGCCAGCACGGAACCCGCCGCAGGTTGCCCCGTCACCGGTCGGCTCAAGTTCCCGACCGAGGGCGGCAGCACCAACCGTGAGTGGTGGCCCAATCAGCTGAACCTGAAGATCCTGCAGAAGAACCCGGATGTCATCAATCCGCTGGGCGCGGACTTCGACTACGCCGCGGCGTTCAAGACCCTCGATCTGGCCGCGGTCAAGCAGGACATCATCGAGGTCATGACCACCTCGCAGGACTGGTGGCCCGCCGACTTCGGCCACTACGGCCCGTTCTTCATTCGTATGGCCTGGCACGCCGCCGGCACCTACCGCATCAATGACGGCCGCGGTGGAGCCGGCGCCGGCATGCAGCGCTTCGCGCCGCTGAACAGCTGGCCCGACAATGCCAGCCTGGACAAGGCCCGCCGCCTGCTGTGGCCCGTCAAACAGAAGTACGGCAACAAGCTGTCCTGGGCCGACCTCATCGTCTACGCCGGCAATGTGGCGCTGGAGGACATGGGCTTCCAGACCTTCGGCTTCGGCGGCGGCCGCGTCGACCAGTGGGAGCCCGAGGAGGACGTGTACTGGGGTCCCGAGCAGACCTGGCTCGGCGATGAGCGCTACACCGGTCAGCGCGATCTCGAGAACCCGCTGGCCGCGGTGCAGATGGGCCTGATCTACGTGAATCCGGAAGGCCCCAACGCCAATCCGGATCCGCAGCTGGCGGCGGTCGACATTCGCGAGACCTTCCGCCGCATGGCCATGAACGATGTGGAGACCGCGGCGCTCATCGTCGGCGGCCACACCTTCGGCAAGACCCACGGCGCCGGCCCGGCCGATCACGTCGGTCCCGAGCCCGAGGCCGCCCCGCTGGAGGAGCAGGGCCTGGGCTGGAAGTCCAGCTTCGGCACCGGCGTCGGCAAGGACGCCATCACCTCCGGTCTCGAGGTCACCTGGACCCCGACCCCGACCAAGTGGGACAACTCCTTCCTGGAGACGCTGTACGGCTACGAGTGGGAGCTGTCCAAGTCGCCCGCCGGCGCGCACCAGTGGGTGGCCAAGAACGCCGAGGCCGTCATCCCCGACGCGTTCGACTCCTCGAAGAAGCACCTGCCGACCATGCTGACCACCGACCTGTCGATGCGGGTGGATCCGATCTACGAGCAGATCACCCGGCGCTGGCTCGAGCACCCGGAGGAGCTGGCCGAGGAGTTCTCGAAGGCCTGGTACAAGCTGACCCACCGCGATATGGGTCCCAAGGTCCGCTACCTCGGTCCCGAGGTGCCGGAGGAGACCCTGCTGTGGCAGGACCCGGTTCCCGCCGTCGACCACGAACTGGTCGACGCCTCGGATATCGCGGCGCTCAAGGAGCAGATCCTCGCCTCGGGTCTGACCGTCGCCCAGCTGGTTTCGACCGCCTGGGCCGCCGCCTCGTCCTTCCGCGGCAGCGATAAGCGCGGCGGCGCCAATGGCGGTCGTATCCGCCTGCAGCCGCAGGCCGGCTGGGAGGCCAACGAGCCCGATGAGCTCGCCCAGGCCATCCGCGTCCTGGAGGGCGTGCAGGAGTCCTTCAACTCCGCCCAGACCGGCGGCAAGAAGGTCTCCTTCGCCGACGTGGTCGTGCTCGGTGGCGCCGCCGCCGTCGAAAAGGCCGCCAAGGCAGCCGGTTTCGATGTCGAGGTGCCGTTCAGCCCGGGCCGCACCGACGCCACCCAGGAGCAGACCGATGTGGAGTCCTTCGCCGCGCTCGAGCCCGCGGCCGACGGCTTCCGCAACTACCTCGGCAAGGGCACCCGTCTGCCCGCCGAGTACCTGCTGCTGGACAAGGCCAACCTGCTCACCCTGAGCGCGCCGGAGATGACCGTCCTGGTCGGCGGCCTGCGCGTGCTGGGCGCCAACCACAAGCAGTCGGCGCACGGCGTCTTCACCGACAACCCCGGGGCGCTCACCACCGACTTCTTCGTGAACCTGCTCGATATGGGCACGAAGTGGGAGCCGACCTCCCCCGAGGCCGGCACCTACGAGGGCACCGATCGCGTCACCGGCGCGCCCAAGTGGACCGCCACCCGCGTCGACCTGGTCTTCGGCTCCAACTCCCAGTTGCGCGCCCTGGCCGAGGTCTACGCCCAGGATGACAACAAGCAGAAGTTCGTCGAGGACTTCGTCAAGGCGTGGACCAAGGTGTCCAACCTGGACCGCTTCGATCTGGCCTGATCCGGACCCGATCCGCACGAACGGAACCCCGCGAGCCACCCGGCTCGCGGGGTTTCCTCATGTGTCTCTTGCCTGCTCCTGGTCAGTGACCTAGTGTTGTTGGTCAGTGACCAACTGCAGGATATTCGCACGGACCGGCCCGGCGAGCTGACCATCGACGAGGTGCGTGCGCGCGTGCGGGAGCTCGCGGACGCCGACTGGGGGATGCATTCCCCGATCTGGTTGTCCCGCTTCGGGAATGCGAGCCGCCAGGCCGAGCGGTATCGGCAGGGCCGGGTGCTGCTCGCCGGTGACGCGGCGCATCAGCATTTCCCCGCCGGCGGGGTCGGCATGAATGTCGGGATCCAGGACGCCATGAATCTGGGCTGGAAGCTCGCGGCGACCGTTCGCGGGTGGGCGCCGATCCCGCGGACCTGCCGGGCGCACTCGGGGCCGCCGGTCTCCCGTCCTAGACTGGGTCAGTGACCAACAAGCAACCGGTGCGCACCGCGCGCGTGGGACTGGCTCGGGAGTCGGTGGTCGAGACGGCCCTGGAGATCCTGAACGAGAAGGGCCGCGACGCGGTGTCCATGCGCGCGATCGCGGACCGCCTCGGCGTGCGCATGAATACAGTCCTCTGGCACGCCAAGACCAAGAACCGGTTGCTCGAACTGATGGCGGACGCGATCCTCGGCGCCACCGACACCGGGAATTTGCCGGATGCCTGGGACGACCGGTTGCGCGAGCTCACGCACCGCATCCGGCGCTCGCTGCTCGCCTACCGCGACGGCGCGGCGGTCGTGGCGGGCACCTACTCGCCCGAGCCCGGGACCCTCCGGGTCGCCGACGCCCTTGTCGCGGCCCTGCTCGACGGCGGCCTCGACCCCAAGCGCGCGGCGTGGGCCTGTTGGACCATCGTGTATTTCGTGGTCGGCCTCGTGCAGGAAGAGCAGGGCTACCCGGCCGCCGACACGACCCGGATGGCCGAGCATTTCTCCTCCGGGGTCTATCCGGCGCTGACGCGTGTCGCGGATCACCTGCGCGACAGTTCATTCGACGAACGCTTCGAATACGGTCTCGGCCTGATCCTGGCCTCGCTGAGGGCCTAGTGGCGCGGCACGCGCACGGGAATGGGGCATCTGCCCGATAGTGGTTGCTGGGTGGATGCGCGATGATCGAGATCTTGCTCGATATCGATTCATATCCCTCGACTTCGCAGGAGCGGCTCGTGACCTCTGCTCGAATCCTTTCCACGCTGGTGGCGGCCGGCGCCCTCATGCTCGCCGATCCGGCCTTGGCCGCGGCCGAGCCGTCCGTGCAGGTGGTCGGCGGCCGGGAGCGCATCAAGATCGCGGTCGCCGGCACCGAATACCCGGCTGATCGCTGCCTCGTCGACCCGGATTCCGAGCGGCACACCCAGAGCCTGCCGGTTCCGGCCTCGGGAACCCTTGTCGCCGAGGGCATTGCCGCGGGCCGGGCGCACGTCATGGTGTGGTGCCCGCAAGGCGGCGTGATCTGGCGCGGCTATGTCGAGGTGCAGCCGGGCAATCCGATCCTCGATCTGCAGGACCGCGCCTTCGCCGCCGCGGGGAGCAGCGATCGGGTGACCGACCCGGCGCTGCGCTGAGTTACGCAGCGGCACAAGCCTGATCGGCCTGCCGCGCAACGCAGATCAGGCCCGGCAGTGAACTGCCGGGCCTGACCTGTGCTGCTCTTACTTGGCCGACTGCGCGTTGGGCATCGGCGAGTTGATGGTGGTGAAGTACTGCGCGGCGGCCAGGATGGCGACCGGGGCGGTGACGAAGATCTGGCCCGCCAGGGTGCCGAGGAAGCCGAGGGAGGAGGCGCCGATGAGGCATCCGGCGAGGGGGCCGGCACCGAACATGAGTGCCAGGGGTCCGGTCAGCGCGGCACCGGCGATGCCGCCGATGACGCAGCCGACCGCCGCGCCGCCGATACCGCCGACCAGGGTGGCGACGGAGGCGCCGAGGGCGATGGTGCTGGTCATGCGGGACCAGGCGGCGACCTCGCGGTCGTACTCGGACTTCCAGGGAGCCTTGTCCTCGTAGGGCAGGGCTACCGGCTTGTAGACGGCCTTGTCGATCTCGAACTTCGGGGTCAGCGTCGCGGTGTTGCCGGAGATCTCGGCGGCGATCGGGAATTCGAACTCGTCGACCCGGAACTTCAGCTCGGTGCCCGCGACGGTCGCGCCGTTGGCGGCCTTGACCTTGAAGACGCCGTCCTCGACCACCATCGAACCGGCGTCGGTCCGGATGATGGTGTTGGTCTCACTGTTGGTGAGGGTGTAGCTGATCGCGTCGGCCTCGACGGAATCGGCCTGCGGCGCAGCGTGGCTCGCTCCGGCGGTGACGGTCGTGGCGACGGCGAGCGCGGCGGCGACCAGGGCGGCCTTGGTGAATCTCACGGGGGGTGAACCTCTTTCTGTTCCCTCATCAGGACATGCGTCATCCGGCCCGGTGCCATCGGTGGTCAATCGCAGTGCGGGCCAAGCGAACACGGCTTCGTCCGGCCGGCGGGGGCTTGGAAACAGCTGACGTTTTGCTGAACGTCAGCTGTGAGCCGGACAGCGGACACGTTAGGGTAGGTAAGCCTAAGTAGCAAGAGCTTCATTTTGGAAGTGCTGCGCCCGGGCCCGGCCCGACGGGTCGCGGGGCCCGGCGCGCAGCGTGGATCACTGGAGAGAAACGACCCTATGGACAGCCCGCATTCGCGGTCCCGGCCCTGGTCAGGATGGTTGCTGGCGGTGGCCGCGCTGGCGGCCGCCGCGCTGCTCAGCCTGCTCGTCGGCACCAAATCCATTCCGGTCGGTGAGGTCTGGAACGCATTGTGGGGACCCGGTGAATCACCGGATCACCTGATCGTCACCCAGTACCGGGTGCCGCGGACGCTGCTCGGACTGCTCGCGGGCATCGCCCTCGGCGTGGCCGGATGCCTCATGCAGGGGCTCACCCGCAACCCGCTGGCAGATCCGGGACTGCTCGGCATCAATGCCGGAGCGGCCTTCGGCATCACCCTCGCGGTGGCGTTTCTCGGTGCGGCGGAGATCACCTCGTATGTGTGGTTCGGCTTCGCCGGGGCCGCGGTGGTCTCGCTGGTGGTGTACCGGATCGGCACCGCGGGCAGGCAGGGCGCGGACCCGGTGCGGCTGACCCTGGCCGGCGTTGCCGTGACCGCGGTGCTGTCCGGGCTCACCAAGGGATTGATCCTGTTGAACGCCAAAGCCTTCGAGGAATGGCGGCACTGGGAGTCGGGCTCGCTGACCGGCCGCGGCTACGACGTGATCGCCGGGGCCGCGCCGTTCATCGCCATCGGCCTGGTCGCCGCGATCGTCGCCGCGCGCTCGCTCAATGCCGTGGCGCTGGGGGAGGACCTCGCGCATGCGCTGGGCGTCAATGTCGGCCGCACCCGGCTGCTCACCGCGGCGGCGCTGACCCTGCTGTGCGGCACCGCCACCGCGGCGGTCGGCCCGATCACCTTCGTGGGGTTGGCGGTGCCGCATATCGCCCGCTGGATCGTCGGACCGGATCAGCGCTGGATCGTGGCCTATTCGATGGTGCTCGCGCCGATCCTGGTGATCGGCGCGGATGTGCTGGGCCGCGTGCTCATTCCCTCCGATGAGGTGCCCGCCGGACTGGTGAGCGCCTTCCTCGGCGCGCCGGTGCTCATCTATCTGGCCCGGCGGGCGCGAGCGGGGGCGGCGGCGTGAGTACCGGAATCGATTTCGGGCGTAGCCAATTGGTGGTTCGCACCCGCGGGCTGACCGCGCGTGTGGGGGTGCGGACCGTGGTGGTGTGCGCGGTGCTGCTGGTGGCGGCGCTGGCCGTGGCGGTGCTGTCGCTGGGCAGCGGGGACTACCCGATTCCGCCGGACCGGGTGGTGCGCGCGCTCCTGTTCGGCGATCAGCGCTTCGACCGGCTCGTGGTGTGGGAGTGGCGGTTTCCGCGCGTGGTGCTGGCCCTGGCGCTGGGCGCGGCGCTCGGGGTGAGCGGCGCGATCCTGCAATCGGTGACGCGGAACCCGCTCGGCAGCCCCGATATGGTCGGCTTCAATACCGGCGCCTACACCGGCGCGCTCATCGTCATTCTGACCATGGGCGGCGGACCCTTCCCGGCGGCGCTCGGCGCTCTGGTCGGCGGCCTGGCTTCCGCGCTGATCATCCAACTCCTCGCCTTCCGCCACAATGTGACCGGCTTCCGGCTGATCATCGTGGGTATCGGCGTGAGCGCCATGCTGGCCTCGATCAATACCTGGCTGATCCTGCGCGCCGATCTCCAATCGGCCATGTCGGCCGCCGCCTGGGGCGTGGGCACGCTCAATGGCGTGACCTGGTCGCAGGTCGCGCCCGCGCTGCTCATCCTGGCTGTGCTCGGCTTGGCCGCGATTCCGGCCGCGCCCCGCTTGCGCACCCTGGAACTGGGTGATGACCTGGCGCGATCCTTCGGTCTCGAGGTGAGCCGAATCCGGTTGCTGCTCATCATGCTGAGCGTGGCGCTGACCGCCGCGGCCACGGCGGTGGCGGGACCCATCGCCTTCGTCGCGCTGGCCGCGCCGCAGCTGGGCCGCCGCCTGGCGCGCACGCCCTCCACCGCGCTGTTCCCGGCCGCGGCCATGGGCGCGCTGCTGCTGGTGGTCTGCGATTTCATCTCGCAGCGCATCTTCGCGCCCACCACCTTGCCGGTGGGCGTCGTCACCGTCTCGATCGGCGGGGTGTATCTGGCGTATCTGCTGGTGGCCGAGGCTCGAAGGAACTAGAGGAAGCTGTTGATGCACGAAAAGCACGGTCCCGTCGCCGAGCCGGGCGCCGAGGACGCGAAAACCGCACGGCTGCGGGCGGATCGGGTTCGCCTCGGGTACCGGGGACGGACCATCAGCGACGAGCTCTCGGTGGCCGTTCCCGACGGGGAGTTCACGGTCGTGATCGGACCCAACGCCTGCGGCAAGTCCACGCTGCTGCGCGCCCTGGCGCGCCTGCTCGCACCCGAATCGGGGGCGGTGTTGTTGGACGACAAGGCAATCGGCTCGTATCCGGCCAAGGAGGTCGCGCGCCGGGTCGGTCTGCTGCCGCAGACCTCCACCGCCCCGGACGGCATTCGCGTCGCCGATCTGGTGGCGCGCGGGCGGTTCCCGCATCAGACCCTGCTGCGGCAGTGGTCCAAGGCCGATGAGGAGGCGGTGGCCGCCGCCATGGCCGCGACCGGCGTCACCGAGCTGTCGGCGCGGCTGGTCGACGAGCTGTCCGGCGGTCAGCGCCAACGGGTTTGGATCGCCATGGTGCTCGCCCAGGACACCCCGATCATCCTGCTCGACGAGCCGACCACCTATCTGGACATCGCCCATCAGATCCAATTGCTGGATCTGTGCCGGCGGTTGAACCGGGAATCCGGGCGCACCGTGGTCGCGGTCCTGCACGATCTGAACCACGCCTTCCGCTACGCCGACCATCTCATCGCCATGAAGGACGGGCGGGTGATCGCGGCGGGTCCGCCCAAGCAGATCGTCACCGCCGAGCTGGTGCGCGAGGTCTTCGCGCTGGGCTGTCGCATCATCGACGATCCGGAAACCGGCGCGCCATTGGTCATACCCCTGGCCGAGAATGCCGCGCCGGTGGTCTGAACCCCTCGTTGACCAGCCGGAACAGGAAGGTTCCCACTTGGAATTAAACTTAGGCTAACCTATTTTGGCCCCTCCCTCGCTGGACTCATCGAGCCCGGGTGGACCGAGGGAGGGGCCGAATGTCGTTGAGGGTGAAGGGAGTTGCCGGTGGATCGGAACGGCTCGGGAGCCGACCAGGCCGAGGCGGCCGGGGCGGGATTGCCGCTCACCGGGCCGCAGCTGGGTATCTGGAACGCTCAGCGATTCGATCCGGAATCCGGCCGCTACCTCGTCGGCGAGGTCCTCGAGATCTCCGGCGACCGGCCCATCGACATCGACCTGCTGGCCGAGGCCATCCGCAAGACCGTCGCCGAATCCGAGAACATGCGGCTGCGCTTCCGGGAAACCGCCGACGGGCCACGGCAATTCGTCACCGCTGCGGCCGCCGAACTGCGACCGACCATCGACCTGCGGGCGGCCGCCGATCCGCTGGCCCTCGCCCACGAGGCCGTGGCCCTGGAACGGCAGCGCGCCGCCGAACACTGCAAGGCCATGGTGGATCGGCAGCTGTACATCTACACGCTGATCCGGCTGAGCGACACCGAGGTGTGGTGCGTGCAGCTCTACCACCACCTGATCGTCGACGGCTACAGCGCGGCCCTGCTCTCCCGCCGCGTGGCCGGTCACTACACCTCCATGCGCCGCGGAACCAAGCCGCCCAAACAGACTTTCGGCACCATTGCCGCCCTGGTCGCCGAGGAGCAGGAATACCGCGCCGGCGAACAGTTCGAACAGGACCGCCAGTTCTGGCGCGACCAGCTGACCCCGTGGCCCTCCCTGGACGGACGCGGACGGCATGTCGGCGGCGCGGTGGAGCGGACCGTTCGCGGCGAGGCGATCCTGACCGCCGACACCCTCGCCACCCTGAAGGAATGCGCCGACAACTACGGCGTCACCTGGGCCGATGTCCTCGTCGCCTGCTACGCCGCCTTCATCGACCGCGAACTCGGCAGCTCCGATGTGGTCCTGTCCATGCTGCTCATGGGCCGCGTCGGCCGCGCCGCCCTGTCCACGCCATCCATGGCCGTGAACGTCCTGCCCCTGCGCCTGACCGTGCGCGCCGACGACCGCCTCGGCGAACTCGCCCCGCGCGTCGCCGCGACCCTGCGCGAAGTCCGCGCCCACCAGCGCTACAGCGGCGATGACCTGGCCCGCGACTTCCACGGCTACGGCGCCGGTGAACTCCTGCACGGCGTCGGCATGAACCTCAAGGTCTTCGACTTCTCCCTCGACTTCGACGGCTCCCGCGGCGTCCTCCGCAATGTGGCGGGCGGCCCGCCCGAAGACCTCGGCGTGGTCGTGACCCCCCTGCCCGACGGCACGGTCCTGATCGGCTTCGAATCCGACGCCCGCACCAACGACGGCGACTCCGTCCGCCGCCGCGTCGACGGCCTGATGCGCGTGATCAACGCCTTCACCGGCGCGGACAAGCCCCCCGTGGGCGCCCTCGAACTACTCGACCCCGCCGAGCGGACGCAGTTGCTGGCCACGCGTTCGGTGCCCGCACCCGCCACCACCGTCGAGCTGGTTCCCGAGGCGTTCGACCGCCTGGTAGCCAACCACCCCGACGCGATCGTGCTCGCCTCCGGCGACATCGAGTGGACCGCCGCCGAATTCGGCTCCCACGTCAACCGCCTCGCCAACTACCTGCGCGCCAATGGAATTCGCCCCGACTCGGTCGTCGGCGTAGCCCTCCCACGCTCAGCGGAATTCGTAGTCGCCCTGTTCGCGATCTGGCAGGCAGGCGGCATCTACTTGCCCCTGGACCCCGAACACCCGGTACCCCGCCTGCGCAGCATGATCGCCGATGCCGCACCGGAATTGGTGCTGAGCGCCGGACAGCTGGCAGCGGACCTCGCCGCCGGCCCGCACGAATCACCGTCCGAAACGGCCGGCGCCGGGCTCGGCGCGCTCGACCCCGGAGACCGTGCGCGCGATGCGGCGGCCGGTGTGGCCGGTATCCGCCCCACCGCATACGCCGCCCGGACCGGCGCGATAGAGACCACAGCCGGTGCTGACGAGGCGGGGGCGGGCGCTCGCGATTCCGCAGGTGACGCCGACGCAGGCGGGGCCGGTGTGGCCGACACCGAAACCGGTGCTGACGAGACTCACGTGGAATACAGGCGGACCGGTGCCGGTGGGACCGGCACTCGCACCGGCGATATCGCGTCTGCTGCGGATGCGGTTGGAGATCGCAGGCGCGGCGAGCGGCACCGCGTGGTGGATATCGGCAGCGTGGAGTTCCAGTCGCGGCTGGAAGCCTGCCCCGGTTCACGGCGGCCGGATGAGGCTGGCGCGCGGGTGGATTCGCGTCATGGCGCGTATTTGATCTACACGTCGGGGTCTACCGGGCGGCCCAAGGGCGTGCTGGTGGATCACGGGGCGCTGGCGCGGTTGGTGGCGGCGCATCGGGCTGGGATGTATGCCGAGACGGCGGAGCGGGCCGGGCGGGCGTTGCGGGTGGCGCATACGACGTCGTTCGCGTTCGACGCGGCGTTGGATCCGCTGTTGTGGATGCTCGATGGGCATTGTGTTCGGGTGTACGACAGTGAGATTCGGCGAGATCCTGCCACGTTGGTTGCGGCGTTCGGGCGGGACCGGATCGATGTCGTGGACGGGACGCCCGCTTTCGCGGCGGGGCTGCTGGATCACGGGCTGGCGGATATCGCGCCGCGGTTGCTGGCGCTCGGCGGTGACGCCTGCTCGCCGGAATTGTGGCAGCGGATTCAGCGGGCGGGGATCGCGGCGGTCAATCTGTACGGGCCGACCGAGTCCACCGTCGACGCGATCACCGCGGTCGTGCGGGATGCGACGCCGCATATCGGGCAGCCGCTGCCCGGGACGCGAATCTACCTGCTCGACAATGGTTTGCAGGTTGTCGCGGACGGCCGGATCGGGGAGCTGTATCTGGCGGGGCCGCAGCTGGCGCGCGGATATCTCGGGCGGCCGGACGCCACGTCGGATCGGTTCGTGGCCGATCCGTACGGTCCGCCCGGGGCGCGCATGTACCGCACGGGCGACCGTGCGCGCTGGGTGCCGGGCCGGGGCTACGAATATCTGGGCCGCATCGACAATCAGGTGAAGATTCGCGGGCATCGCGTCGAATTGGGCGAGGTCGAGGCCGCGCTGGGCGGGCTGCCCGAGGTGCGCGCCGCGGCGGCCGATATCCGGGAGATCGCCGGGCGGCCGACCTTGATCGGATATGTCGTGGCGGGCGCGGACATCGCCTCGGGTTCCGGTCGGCCCGCGGGTTCCGCGGGCGAATTCGCGCCCGGGCGGACCGCGCTGGATTCGGTCGAATTGCGTTCGAAGCTGGCCGATCTGGTCCCCGATCACATGGTGCCGTCGAGGCTCGTCTTTCTCGACGAGCTGCCGCACACCGTCAACGGCAAGCTGGACCGGGCGGCGCTGCCCGAGCCGCCGTCGGAGACCGGTGGGCGAGCGGCATCAACGCTCGCCGAGCAGTCCGTCTGCACGGTGGTGGCCGCGGCGCTCGGCCATGATGCGGTGAGCATCGACGACGACTTCTTCGGGGTCGGCGGCGACAGCATCACCGCCATCAGCGTGAGCAGCCGGTTGCGGGAGCGGGGGCTGATCCTGTCGCCGCAGGACCTGCTGACCAGGCGACCGCTGGCCGAGCTCGCGGCGACTGCCGCTGCGGCCGCGATCTCCGCTGCGACCACCGATGCCCCGAAGGCGGAGCGCGGGATCTCTATGGCGTTGCCGCAGTGGAGCATTGACGAGCTGGCGGCACAGTACGGGCCGGTCGCCGATGTGCTGCCGCTCTCGCCGCTGCAAGAGGGGCTGCTGTTCCACGCGCTGCGTGATGGTGACGACGACATCTACACCATGACGGCGCGTTTCGAGCTGGCCGGTGCGGTCGACCCGGATCGGCTGGAGGTCGCGTTCCAGCGCATGCTGGCGCGGCATCCGAATCTGGGTGCGGCGTTCTGCTACGAGCAGTTCGATCAGCCGGTGCAGGTGGTGCCGCGCACGCCCGGATCGGGTTGGCGTGTGGAGGATCTGCGGGGCCTCGCGGTCGACGAGGCCGAGCGGGTCGCGGTGGAGCTGGAACAGCAAGCCGGGGCCGAGCGGTTCGATATCGCCGCGCCGCCGCTGTTGCGGGTGCTGCTGATTCGCGTGACCGATACCTCGCAGCGGCTGGTGCTGATCGCGCATCACCTGCTGGCGGACGGCTGGTCGGTGCCGATCATGCTGCGCGAGACGCTCGCGCTGTACCACGGCGAAGGCGAAATGCTGCCTGTCCCGGGGTATTACGGCGACTATCTGGCCTGGCTCGGAGCATGCGACACCGAGGCGGCCGTCGATCGCTGGCGCGACTACCTGCTCGGTGTACCCGCGCCGTCTCTGATCGGCATCCCGGGACAGCGCTCGCATGCCGTCGGGTTGCGAGTGCCGTTGCCGGACAATGCCGCCACCGCGCTGGAGGACATGGGCCGTCGTTTCGGCCTGACCATGAACACCCTGCTGCAGGGTGCGTGGTCCATGGTGCTGGCCGCTCATCTCGGCCGCACCGACGTGGTCTTCGGCACGGTCGTCTCCGGTCGCCCGGCGGATCTGCCGGATGTCGAGACCACCGTGGGGCTGTTCAGCAATACGGTTCCGGTTCGCCTGCCGCTGGATTCGCGGCGGTCGTTGCCGGATCAGCTCGTCGACTTCCAGCGCACCTCGTTCGAGATGCAGGCCCAGGGCTACCTGGGACTGGCCACGGTCGAGCGGGCCGTGGGCCTCGGCCACCTGTTCGACAGCCTGGTCGTCTTCGAGAACTTCCCGAAATCCGGTCTGCACCAGCCGGAATCGCACGAGCTGCGGGTGGCCGACGTCTTCGTGCACAGCCTGACGCACTACCCGATCGTGGTGACCGCGCGGCCGGGTGAGCGTTTCGACCTGCTGCTGCACCACGATCCGGCGGCGGTGCCGGAGGTGGTGGCCACCGAGCTGGCGGACCGGCTCGGGGCCGTGCTCACCGCGCTGATCGCCGATCCGGACGCCACCGTCGCGGCGGTAACCGAGACGACCCGTCAGCGCGAAAGCCACGGCGACACCCTCGCCACGTGGGGTGCGACCATTGATCTCGCCGCACCCGCGGTGACGGCCGAAGGCGTGACGATCGACTACGGCGACTTCCATGCCCGCGTGAATCGCCTTGCCCACTGGTTGATTTCGCAGAACGTCGGTCCCGAAACCGTGGTCGCGGTGGCAATGCACCGCTGCGCCGATTCGGTGATCGCCGCCCACGCCATTGTCCGATCCGGCGCCGTCTACCTGCCGATCGATCCCGAACAGCCTGCCCAGCGGATCGACGGCATTCTCGAAACCGCCGCTCCGGCAATGATTCTGACTATCACCGCCGACGGCTTCGACACCGGGCGCGCCCCGGTCGTCGCCGTCGACCAGCTGGATATCACCGTATTCGCGGACACCGAGATCACCGACGCGGAGCGAGTCGCACCCTTGCGCCCCGCCAACTCTGCCTATCTGCTGTTCACCTCCGGCTCGACCGGTGTGCCGAAGGGCGTCACCGTCGCGCACGAGTCGATCGTGAACACCTTCGAATGGCTACAGCGCCAACAGCGTTTCGGCCCGGGCGACACCGTGCTCTACCGCACCCCGCCCACCTTCGACGCCTCCCTGCTCGAGCTGTTCCTCCCCCTGCTGGTCGGCGCTCGCATCGTCCTCACCCGACCGAACGGCCACAAGGACCCCTACTACCAGGCTCAGCTCATGGCCGAGGAGCAGGTGACCGCCGTCCAGATGACGACCTCCATGCTCACGGTCCTGGCCGAGGAAACCGACCTCACCGCCTGCACCGCCCTGCGTTGCGTCATCACCGGCGGCGAGGCCCTCCCGCCCGCCACCGCCCACCGCGTCCGCGCCCTCACCGGCGCCCACGTGAACAACCTCTACGGCCCGACCGAGGCCGCCGTCTGCATCACCTACCACGACACCACCGACGCCGACACGCTCTCCGTCCCCATCGGCCGCCCCGCCACCCGGGCCGGAGTCCGCGTCCTCGACGAGCACTTGCGTCCCGTCCCAGCGGGAACGATCGGCGAGCTGTACCTCACCGGCATCCAGCTGGCCCGCGGCTACCTCGCCAAGCCCACCCTGACCGCGGGCTCGTTCGTCGCGGACCCGCACGGCCACGGCGACCGCATGTACCGCACCGGCGACCTCGTGAAGTGGAACCCCCAAGGCGAACTCGACTACCTCGGCCGCGCCGACAGCCAGGTCAAACTCCGCGGCCAGCGCATCGAACTCGGCGACATCGAATCCGCCCTCCTCACCTGCGAGGGCGTCGCCCAAGCCGCCGTCCTCCTCCGCGAGGACACCCCGGGCGACCAACGCCTGGTCGCCTACCTCATCGCCCGCTCCGGCGCCGAACTCGACACCGCCGCAGTGCAATCCGCACTGACCCAACTCCTACCGGCCTACATGATCCCCGCCGCCTACGTCGTGCTCGACCACATCCCGCGCACGGCAAGCGAAAAGATCGACCGCAAGGCGCTCCCCGCTCCGGGGCAGAACACCGTGCCCACGCCCGGTAGCGTGCCCACGCCCGGTGGTGTGCTCGTGCCCGGTGGCGTGCCCGCGCCCGGTGGTGTGCTCGTGCCCGGTGGCGTGCCCGCGCCCGGTGGTGTGCTCGTGCCCGGTGGCGTGCCCGCGCCCGGTGGTGTGCTCGTGCCCGGTGGCGTGCCCGCGCCCGGTGGTGTGCTCATGCCCGGCGGCGCACCCGCATCCGCACCCGGGGCACCCCCGGCAGTGGAGGCGTTCCCCGGTCATCCCGGCGTGCTTTTGGCCGGGATCCGGACCCCCAGCACACCACCAAATGTGGTGGATTCCGGCCAAACCCACGCCGGAATGACGGAGGCAGGTTCGCTCGCCGACATCCGCGCCGCCATGGCCGCGGTGCTCTCGGTCCCCGAAATCGGCGCGGACGACGACTTCTTCGCCGCCGGCGGGCATTCGCTCACCGCGGTGCGGCTGATCGGCAGACTGCGGCGCGGCGGAGTGGCGGCGGTCCTCGACGACGTATTCGCCGCGCCCACCCCGCGCGCACTGGCGGCAAGGATTTCCACGACCTTCCCGACAACCGGCCTCGCGTTCACCGCGGCGTCCGACCCCGGCGCCGCCGACCGATCCGGCTCTGCCAGTCCGGATTCGGCGGCGATCGCCGCGTCGGGAGCACGCTCGGCTGCCGCCCTTGCGGTGCCGGATTCCGCGGCCGACACGGCGAGTGGCCGCGACAGCGGTGTGCCTTCGGACTCCACGACCGCCGCACCGGCCGCGTCCGCCGTTGGGCCGGACCCCTTGGCCGGGATGGCGCACGGCTCGGCGGGCGCTGCGAGCGTGCACCTCGGACTCGGCGCAGTGGCTGCCGCGGAACGCTCCGAGTGGCTCGCCATGATGGGCAGTCGTCTCGATCATGTGCTGGAGTTGCGTTCCGGTGGTGCGGGCGCGCCGTTGTTCTGTGTGCATCCGGTCGGCGGGACCGCGTGGCAGTTCGGGCCGTTGGCTCGGGTGTTGCGGGCGGATCGGGCGATTATCGGGTTGCAGTTGCCCGCGTTGGGGGGCGATGACTTCCGGGCGGGGTCGCTGGAGGAGCTGGCCGGGTATTACCTGGGCACTATTCGGAGCATTCAGCCGGAGGGGCCGTATCACCTGCTCGGGTATTCGCTGGGCGGGAATGTGGTGCATGCGATCGCGGCGCGGTTGGAGGCGGCGGGGGAGTCGGTGGCCTTTGCGGGGCTGGTCGATTCGCATCCGCTGGCCAATCTGGTCGAGCAGGCCGGGCGGGCGCTGGGGGATGCGGCGGCGCTGGACGAGCTGTTGCCTGAATTGCCCGAGGATGCACCGGAACTCGCGGCAGTCGTGCGATCGGCGGCGGCCGAGCTGCTCGGCATGGTCGGGGGTTCGGCGACTCCGCGGTACGGCGGGGCCATGAATTTGTATGCCGCCGACGACGGTTCGGCGCCCGCGCGCACCGAGGCGCAGGTGAGCGGCTGGCGGGCGGCGGGGGCCCGGCTGGTGGTCCGGCGGCTGCCGTACTCGCACTTCGGCATCGTGTCCCCGGCCGGGTGGACCGAGGTCGCGGCGCTGCTCGACGTCGATCCCGCGATCGCCGGATGAGCCTCCCGCTCAAGGATTTCCACACCGAAAGAGAAAGAACACCCAATCCAATGACGTTGTACCGAATGACGGCTCGCGTGCGCGCCGCCGTCGCGCTGCTCATCCTCGCGCTGGTCGCGGTGGTGGCGAGCTGCAGTAGCTCCACCTCCGACGAGGCCGGCAAGTCCGGCACCCGGGAGGTGCAGACCGCCAAGGGCGCGGTCACCGTGCCCGCCGATCCGCAGCGCATCGTGGTCCTGAACGGCTCGCTCGCCGGCTACCTGTTCGACCTGGGCGTGAAGGTGAAGGCCGCGGATCCGCGCGTGCTGGGCGTGACGCTGAAGCCGGGCGAGTTCCCCGCCGCCTGGTCCGAGGACGCCAAGCAGCAGGGCACCGAGGTGGTGCCGTCGGGTGACAATCTCAATCTGGAGTTCATCGCGGCCCAGCAGCCGGATCTGATCATCGGTGGCGGCCTGGGCTTCCCGGGTCAGCAGACCATCGACAATTTCGACAAGCTGACCGCCATCGCCCCCACCGCGCTGGTGCCCTCGGACCTGCTGCAGTGGCAGGACCAGCTGAAGGCCGTCGCGGACATCGTGAACCGGTCCGAGAAGGTCGACGGCATGGTCGCCAAGTACAACGACAAGGTCGCCGCGGTGAAGGCCACCATCAAGGTGCCGCAGGGCGCGGTATCGGTGTACCAGTCGCGCAAGGATCAGAAGCCCTCGGTCATCGCACCCGGCACCCCGCTGTTCGGCCTGCTGACCGCGGTCGGCTTCACCGTCGACGACAAGGTGGAGGCCAAGGCCGGCAACCCGGCCCGCCCCGCGGCCGCCGACTGGGTGAACTTCAGCCCCGAACTGGCGAGCACCGTCGTCGACGCCCCCAACCTGTTCGTGGTGCAGCTCGACGGCGGCCGCAGCATCGCCCAGCTGAAGGAGGACCCGGTCATCGCCAAGCTCCCGGCCTTCCAGTCCGGCCACGTCTACGAGCTGCCCGCCACCTCGCAGCGTCCCGACTACCGCAACACCATGGCGACCCTCGATCTGCTGGGGGAGCGCTTCAAGTGACAGCCGTCGGCGGCCTGCTCATCGATACCTCGCCCCTGAAAGCCAGCCGCGGATTCCGCTGTGCCTTCGCGGCCCGGCTGGTATCGGTGCTCGGGATCGGCCTGCTCATGGTGGCCCTGCCCGTGCAGGTCTACCAGCTCACCGGATCCTCCCTGCATGTCGCCGGCGTCACCACGGTCACCGCGGTCGCCCTGTTCGCCGGAAGCCTGGCGGGCGGGGTGATCGCGGACCGGTACGACCGGCGCGATGTCATCCAATGGTCGCGCAGCGCGGCCGGTCTGGGCTTCCTGGCGCTCGGCGTGAACGCGCTGCTGCCGGATCCGCAACTGGCCGTGATCTACTCCGCCGGCGTGGTCGACGGCCTGGCCGGCGGTATCAGCGGATCGGCGCTCATGGCGCTGGTCCCGCAACTGGTCGGCCGGGACAAGCTGGCCGCCGCCGGAGCGCTGACCGCGCTCACCTCCGACCTCGGGACGATGATCACCCCGGCCCTGGCCGGTCTGCTCATTGCCGAAACCGGTGTCGGCCCGGCCTTTTTCATCGCGGCCGCCGCGACCGCCGCGACCGTCGGGCTCATCCGCGCCATCGGCCCCGCCCCGGCGCCGGCCCGGAATACCCAGCATCCGCTGCGCGAACTCGCCACCGGCATCCAATTCGCCATGCGGCACAACCTCATTCGCGCCGTCCTCTGCACCGGCCTGGTGGCCATGCTGGTGAGCGGCCCGCTGGTGCTGCTCCCGGCCTTCGTCGACGTGGAACTCGGCGGCGGCCCCACGGTGCTCGGCCTGCTGTATGCCGCGCCGGGCGCGGGCGCGGTGCTCGGTTCGCTGACCAGCGGCTGGATCGGCCGCTCCGGCCGCCCCGGCCGGGCGCTGCTGCTCGCGGTGGCCCTCATGCCGCTCGGCGTGATCGCGGCCGGGCTGTGGGCCCATGCGGCCTGGGTCTTCCTCGGCCTGGCCGCCTTCGGGCTGGCCCGCGCGGTCAGCATGGTGCTGCGCTACACGCTGCTGCAGCAGCAGTCCCCGGAGGAATTCCGGGGCCGGATCTCCGGTCTGCTGATGGTGCAGGCGGTCACCGGCTCCGCGATCGGCTCGATGGCCGCCGGTGTGGTGGGACAACTCTTCGCGCCGGACACCGCGTTCCTCGCCTACGGCGTCGCGACGCTGGTGCTGGCGGGGCTCGCGGCGGCCTTCGCCGGTCCGCTGTACCGCTTGGGCGGAAACGACGGCCCCGCACCGGTTCCCGCCCCGGCCCCGTCTCATGGAAAGGAAGAAAACTGATGGATCGCGCGGCCTACGCCGAACGCATCACCGAAGTGCTCGCCGGCGAGCACGGGCACAAGGTCGGTTATCCGATCGGATTGTGCGCCGTGGAAGTGGCGCGCACCGAGCCGGTGGGCGCGGGGCTGGTGCGGATCACCTTCCGCGGTGCGGATCTCGCCGGCTTCCACAGCTATGTGCCGGATGAGCATGTGCGCCTGGTCTTCCCGGGCGAGGACGGGGTGCTGCGGCTGCCGAAGAAGGACGGCCTGTCCCTGGAATGGGGCAACCCGCGCCCGGTGTCGCGCGAGTACACCGTGCGCCGCTTCAGCGCCGAAGACCGGGAGCTGGATATCGATTTCGCCATCCACCCCGGCGGGCTGGCCTCGGAATGGGCGCTGGCGGCCGTCCCCGGCACCCCTATGCACATCGCGGGCCCGCCCGGTGGCGTGGTGGTGCCCAAGACCTATGACAAGTATCTGCTGATCGGCGATATCACCGCGCTGCCCGCCATTGCCCGCTGGCTGGAATGGCTGCCGCGCGAATCCGCGGGCTGGGCGTTCATCGAGGTGACCGGACCCGATGAGGAGATCGCCATCGACGCCCCGCCGGGCTTCACCGTGCACTGGGTGCACCGCGGTGACGCCGAGCCGGGCACCGGCGACGCGCTGGAGAAGGCCGCCCGCACGGTGGAAATTACTGCCGGGGAACGGGTTTACGCCTGGCTGGCCGGTGAGTCGGGCGTGCTGAAGCCGATGCGCCGCTGGGTGCGCACCGAGCTCGGCATCGGCCCCAAGGACTGCCTGATCGCCGGGTACTGGAAGCGCGGCGTCGCCGACTACGACCGAGACGAGTGAGGGATCATGACGAACGAAACGACCGCCCTGTCCGAGCGGGTCATCGAGGATGTGGCAGCGGCGCTGGGCGTCAGCGCCGATGAGCTGACCGTCGAGACGAATCTCCTCGACGCCGGCCTGGATTCGGTGCGGATCATGTCGCTGGTGGAGAAGTGGCGGGCCGACGGGTTCGAGCACGTCGACTTCCCCAGCCTGGCAGCGGATCCCGTGTTGGGTTCGTGGATCGACGTGCTGTCTTGACGGGTGGCGCGGCCGTCTCCGCGCCACCCCGCGGTGCGGTAGCCGCACGGCCCCCGCGGGCTGTGCGGCTATTGCCGTCAGTTCTGGTGCGCCCCTTCGGCGAGCACCCGGCGCAGTTCCTTGCGGCTGATCTTGCCGACGCCGGTCTCCGGGAAGTTCGCCACGACCACCACCGAATCCGGCATCTTCCAGGCCGCGACGCCGCGCTCCCGCACGAAGGCGCGCACGGTCATGAGGGTGAGCTTCGCCTCCGCGTCGACCGGCTGGACGAAAGCGCAGATGCGCTGTCCCAGTACCGGATCCGGCGTACCCACGATCACGGCGTCGCGCACGCCCGGATGCGCGAGCAAGTGTCCCTCGAGTTCCTCGGCCGATACCTTCTCGCCACCGCGATTGACCCAGTCTCCGGCCCGGCCGCGCACCTCGAGATTGCCGTCGGGGCGCAGGCTCACGATATCGCCGGTGCTGTACCAGCCGTCGGCGGTGAAGCTGCGGGCATTGGCCTCGGCATTGTCGTAGTAGCCGCGAATCGTGTACGGGCCCTGGGTGAGAAGATTGCCGTCCGTGCCCGGCGGCACCTCGACGCCCTGGTCGTCGACCACCTTGACCCGGTCGTGCTCGGACATCGGGCGGCCCTGGGTGGCGATCACCACGTCCATGGGATCGTCCAATCGGGTGTAGCAGACCAGACCCTCGGCCATGCCGAACACCTGCTGCAGGGTCACGCCCAGCGCCGGTCCCACCCGTTCGGCGAGCTCCTCGGGGCAGCGCGCACCGCCCACCAGCACCACCCGCAGGCTGGACAGGTCCGGCGTGTTCCCGGCCTCGGCCCGCTCCACCCACAGCCGGGCCAGCGGCGGCACCAGACCGGTAATGGTCACCCCGAACTTCTCGATGAGCGGAAACGCCGTCGCCGGAGTGGGATCCGGCGTCATGGCCACGGTGCCGCCCGCCCACAGCGCACCCAGAATGCCGGGCGAGCTCATCGGGAAGTTGTGCGCGACCGGCAGCGTCGCGAGATACACGCTGTCGCTGCCGAGTTCGCAGATCTCGGCGCTGCGCCGCACGCTGAACAGATAGTCGTCATGGGTGCGGGGGATGAGCTTCGGAATGCCCGTGCTGCCGCCGGACAGCTGCAGGAACGCGACCTCACCGGCATCCAGCACGGGCAGCTCGCCCGGCTCGTCGCGGAACTCGGCGATATCGTGCGCGCCTTCGGGCAGATCAGTATCGCCATCACGCACGACCACGAGGTGCTCGAGCGACGCGACCTGCTGCCGGATCGAATCCGCCAGCGCCGCATAGTCGAACAGCTGATGCTCACCGCAGGTGATCATGGCCTTCGCCGCGCTGGCCGTGGCGATCGGCGCCAGCTCGGCCTGCCGATGCGCGGGCAGGCAGAACACCGGCAGCGCGCCCAGCCGGAACAGCGCGAAGATCACCTCGACGAATTCGGCCCGGTTCGGCAGCTGCACCAGCACCCGGTCCCGCCGGCCGATGCCGAGGCGCGCCAATCCGGTGGCCAGCGATCGGGAGCGCCGATCCAGTTCGGCGTAGCTCCAGGAATTGGCCGTATCGACCACGGCGACGGCCTCGGGGGTGGCGGCGGCCCGGGCGGCGAGCATGTCCCCGAAGGTCTCTCCGGTCCACAGGCCGAGCTCTCGATACCGCTGGGCGTCGGCCGCCGGCCACGGTGTGAAGCCGGGGAGCACGGTCGATGACATTGCAGGACACCTCTTTTCAGCAGATTCCGGACGGCGCGCTCGGCGGCGGAAAGCCAACTTTGCGAACGAGCGCAACCTATTCTTATCAGGTTAGGCTAACCTTATGGTCATGATCGATTCGGGTAAGCGCGTGGTCGTCGTGACCGGAGCCGCCGCGGGTATCGGAGCCGCCGTCGCGGCGGCCCTCGCGAGCGACGCCGGCGCGATATCGCTGTGGGACCGAGATCCGCGGGTCCACCAGGTGGCACGGGAAATAAGCTCCGGCACACAAGCTTCCGTCACCGCCGTGCAGGTGGACGTCACCGACCGTAGCGCAGTCGCGGACGCCTTCGACAAACTGGTGGCCGTGCACGGCCCGGCCGATGTGGTGGTGCACGCCGCCGGAATCATGCTCGCGGGCACCGGCCTGGACACCACGCCGGAGGATTGGGAGCGCTCGCTGGCGGTCAATGCCACCGGCACCGTGCACGTCATCCAGCGCGCCGCCAATGACATGGTGGCGGCGGGCGGCGGCGCCATCGTCGTCGTATCCTCCAATGCCGCAAGCACTCCGCGCGTCGGCATGGCCGCCTACTGCGCCTCCAAGGCCGCGGCCACCGCCTTCACCCGCGCCCTCGCCCTGCAGGTCGCCCCGCACGGCGTCCGGGTGAACCTGGTCTCGCCCGGCTCCACCGACACCCCCATGCTGCGCGGCATGTTCGCCGACGGCGACCAGCCGCTCGACGCGGCATCGCACACCGCTCTGCTCGATGGTGATCCGACGGCCTACCGCCTCGGAATTCCCCTGCGGCGCATTGCCGCTCCCGCCGATATCGCCGCGGCGGTCCGCTTCCTGGTATCCGACGACGCCCGCCACATCACCCTGCACGATCTGCGGGTGGACGGCGGCGCGACGCTCGACATGTGACCCGAGAGGATGATCCCCATTTCCGCCACCACCCCCGATACCTCGGAACCCGCCTTTATCCTGGCCCGTCCGCACCGGACCGTGGTCGCGCACGGCATCGGCCGGGTATTCAACTCCGCCGCCGAGGCCGTCGCCGCGCTGCGCAGCGGGCAGGTCGAATACATTGTCGGCGCATTGCCTTTCGAGGTCGGCGCGCCCGCCGCACTGTTCGCGCCGCAGTCGGTGTCGGTGCGGGACACCGCCTACCGGCCCGCCGCGCCGGAGGGCCTACCCCGGTTCGAGATCGATTCCGCGGTGCCGCCGAGCGCTCATATGGAGCGCGTCGCCGCCGCGGTCCGCCTGCTGGCCGATCCGATTCACTCGATCCGGAAGGTGGTGCTGGCGCGGTCGATTCGCGCACGGGCCGAGCAGCCCATCCGGGCCGCCGAACTGCTGGATCTGCTCGTCGCCACCGATCCGGTCGGCAATGGATTCCTGGTCGACCTGTCCGGTGCGGGTGAGGCGTATCACGGCAAGCATCTGGTCGGATCCAGCCCTGAAATCCTGGTTCGCCGTGCGGGATCGGAGGTGCTGAGCCATCCGCTGGCGGGTTCGGCCCGGCGCGCACCGGATTCCGACGCCGACCGCGCGGCCGCCGACAATCTGCTCGGCTCGGCCAAAGACCAGCACGAGCACGGTTATGTGGTGGATCAGGTCAGCGGTGTGCTGCGCGACCGCTGCGCCACCGTGCACACCCCCGCCGGTCCGGAGCTCACGAGCACTCCGGAGATGTGGCATCTCGGGACCCCCATCACTGCCACCGTGCCGGTCGACGGCCCGTCCGCGCTCGAACTCGCGGCCGCGCTGCACCCCACGCCCGCGATCTGCGGCACTCCGACCGCCGCGGCCGCGCGCCTCATCGCGGATCTCGAGGGCGACCGCGGTTTCTACGCGGGCGCGGTGGGCTGGTGCGATGCCGAAGGCAATGGCGAATGGATGGTCAGTATTCGCTGCGCCGAACTCGCCGCCGACGGCCGCAGCCTGCTCGCCCATGCGGGCGGCGGCATTGTGGCCGAATCCGATCCGGCCGCCGAATTGGCCGAGACCACCGGCAAATTCCAGCGCATCCTCGGCCCCCTGGGAATTTCCGACGTACCGGTCACCGTCGCCTGACTGCCCCGCCTCCCCGGAACTTCAGCGCCCGGCCGAGAGCCGTCGGAGACGCGCACGCGTGCCGGCGGTCGGGCGGGTGGCTGAATTTTGGACGTACCCGATGAGTTACCCGGCCCTTACGAAATCAGTGGGTCGCCGATCCACAAACGATCACCGGAGTTTCCATGCCTATCCCGCCAATCGCTCCCTACTCCATGCCGACCGTCGACGAGGTAACCCCGAATCAGGTCGACTGGACCGTCGATCCCAGCCGTGCGGCGCTGCTCATCCACGATATGCAGCAGTACTTCATCTCGGCCTACGACACCACACGCGATCCCGCGAGCACGCTGATCGACAACATCGCGACCCTGCGCGCCCGCTGCCACGACCTCGGCGTTCCGGTCATCTACACCATGCAGCCCGGTAACCAGCATCCTTCCCGGCGTGGGATTCTGGCCGACTTCTGGGGCAGCGGCATGTCCGTGGGCCCGGACACCGAGGTGATCGAGGAACTGCGGCCCACGCCGCGCGACATTCAGGTCACCAAGTGGCGGTACTCCGCGTTTCAGCGCACCGACCTGCGTGATCTGCTCAGCTTCTACAACCGTGATCAGCTGATCGTCACCGGCGTGTACACCCACATGGGTTGCATGCTGAGCGCGGCGGACGCGTTCATGTCCGATATCCACCCGTTCCTGGTGCAGGACGCCACCGCGGACTTCACGCGTGACGAGCATCTGATGGCGTTGAACTACGTCACCCGCCGCTGCGGGGCGGTGGCGACCACCGCCGACCTGCTGCACCAGTTGGGCGGCGTCCCGGTCTCGGCCGGTGCGGGTCAGGCCGATTCGCGGTAGACGGCGATCACGGGGATCCGCCGGGTGGTCTTCGCGCGGTAGTTGGCGAACTCCGGCAGGAGCTCGACCATGCGGTTGAAAAGAGTCTCGGCCTCGTCACCGGTGAGGAATTCGGCCTTGCCGGTGTAGGTTTCGGCGCCGAGCTCCACCGTGAGCCGGGGGTTGGCGCGCAGATTGTGATACCAGGCGGGGTGCTTGTCGGATCCGCCATTGGAGGCGATCAGCACGATGCGATCGGTGTCGGGGACGTAGACCAGCGGGTTGGTGACCTGGCGGCCCGACTTGGCGCCCGTGGTGGTGATGAGGACCATGTACCGGCCCTCGAAGGTGCCGCCGACCTTGCCGCCATTGGCGCGGAACTCGGCGATCACGTTCTCGTTGAACTCGTTCATCTCCCCTGCAACAGAGGTTCCGGCCGGAAAGCTTCCCGGAGGTTTCCGGCCGGATCGCTCGAAATGTGGTTCGGTGGATCGCATGACATCGACAGGGCAACCGCGGGCGCGCGATATCGGACTCGAATTTCCCGGTACACCCGGGCCTTTCAATGCCATCACCGATGTGGCGGGCGTCGAGGTCGGGTATCGGACGCTCATCGAAGGCGAGGGCGCGCTGTCGGTCGGGCGCGGACCGGTGCGCACCGGGGTCACCGCCATCCTGCCGCGCGGGCGGGCCGGGCTGGGGCGGCCGTGCTCGGCGGGGTGGTTCTCGCTCAATGGCAATGGCGAGATGACCGGCACCACCTGGATCGACGAGGTGGGGGAATTGGCTGTGCCCATTACGATTTCCAACACTCACGCGGTCGGCGAGTGCCATACGGGCGTCATCGAGTGGGTCAACGAGGTGCACGCGGGCCGGGGCCGGGAGTGGCTGCTGCCGGTGTGCGCGGAGACCTGGGACGGCTACCTCAACGACATCAATGGCGGGCACGTGACGCCCGCGGTGGTGCGGCGCGCTCTGGACTCGGCACGCTCCGGCCCGGTCGCCGAGGGCTCGGTGGGTGGCGGCACCGGTATGAACTGCTACGGCTTCAAGGGCGGCAGCGGCACCTCCTCACGCCGAATCGCCTTCGGCGCAGAGACTTTCACCCTCGGCGTCTTCGTTCAGGCCAACTTCGGCGCCCGCGCGGAACTGACCGTGCTCGGCCGCCCCGTCGGAACCCGGCTCGACGTACCCGATCCGATGCGGGCGCCGCTGCGCCCCGAACCGCCCGCCCCGGCCGGCGCCGGATCGGTCATCGCCATCGTGGCGACCGATGCCCCGCTCTCGCCCGGGCAGTGCAAGGCGCTCGCGCGCCGGGTTCCCATGGGGCTGGCCAGAACCGGGACCACCGGCAGCTTCTTCTCCGGCGACATCTTCCTGGCCTTCTCCACCGCCGACGACCGCGAATCCACCACGAACTTTCCCGTCGGGGAGATCTCGGAGACCGAGATCGAATCGCACCGGATGATGCCGTGGAACCGTATGAACCTCTTCTACGCGGCGACCGCGCACGCCGTCGAGGAAGCGGTCCTGAACTCGCTCATCGTCAATCGGGACATGACCGGCAGGGACGGGAACTTCTCGCCCGCCCTGCCGCACCGAGCCCTGCTGGAACTGCTGAAGCAGTAGGGATCTCACGCCGCGAGCGCACCGTTGATCTTGCGGATCAGCTCGGCGGCGGCCGGATGCGGCCGCCCGCCGTGCACCTGCTCGGCGGCGCTGATCGCCGTGCCGATGGTGCCGCGGAAGTTGTCGGCCTCCTCCGGGGCCTCGGCCGCCAGAATCCGCACCGACGCGGTGAGGGCGGGCAGCACGATATCGGCGATGTCGGCCACGGTGCGGCCCTTCACATTCGGCTTCGCCTTCTTGTCATTGACGATGTGCCCGACCAGCCCCGTCGCCGAGGTCAGCGCTGTGGCCGCTGCCATGCTGATGGCTCCGGCACGGCCCCGATCGGCACAAGCCAGCAGGGTGACGACTCCGTGCGCGGCGGTCTGCACGGTCCGCTGGTCGTCCTGGCTCAGGGTGATGGTGCTCATTGTCTTGCTCCCTTTCGGTCGGTGTGGCGCCGTTCGGCGTGATTCATACGGTGCCCGCCGCCGCTGACAGCGGCCTGACAGCGCACCGACACCCGCTGACAAGGGTTTTCGGGACCGTTAGTCGTTCATTGGTGGATGCAGAGTCGCGCCTCGGACCATCGGTGCGGAAACAAAAGCACGGGTGATCCGAACCGCAGTCGACGTGGGGCTGATCAACCCACCAGAAAGGTGTGAAGACCATGACCATCGCCCTCGAGCCCGCCCTGAAACGCGCCGCCATGGCCGCCTCGGCCTTCGCGCTCGCCGCCGGCGCCCTGCAGCTCGGCACCGCCCCCGCCTACGCCGTCGCGGGCCCGACCTCGAAATACGAATGCCGCGACGTCCAAACCCCCGGCAGCCTCTTCCCCGGCGACGAGGTCGCCTGCACCCTCACCGTGAGCACCACCGGCAACGACACCTTCACCAATGTCGTCGCCGAAGTCACCCTCCCCGGCAGCACCGTCTACCAGTCCGGCGGCGCTTTCCAGGGCACCCAGAAGGTGGTCTTCAACCTCGGCGAAATCACCAAGGCCAAGAGCGGATCCGCCACCCTCATCGTCATGGTCGAAGGCAAGACCCCCGACAAGACCGCCATCTCCAGCGAAGCCGTAGTCAAGGGCTTCGCCCCCAACGGCGCCTTCGACACCACCGCCGCCTCCAATACCCTCACCACCACGACCAACGGCGCCGGTCAAGGCGGCGGCAAGCTCACCGCCAAGGAGGACCGCGCCTCGGTGAACACCTTCGGCCGCGCCGAAACCCCCATCTCCGACCTGGTGGACGCCCCCGCCGGCGTCACCCCCAAGATCGAACTGGTGACCAGCGCGGAACCTAAGAAGGGCTACGTCATGTCCTCCATCATCGACAACGGCCAGAAGATCGCCTGGTCCGCCCTCTGCACCGCCACCGCCCAGGAGAAGACCGAAACCTTCACCGTCAAGATCACCGCCAACGGTCAGACCGTCGAAGCGAAGGTGACCGTCCTCCTCGGCGACAATGTCGCCAATCAGGGCGTCGTGCAGCCCCCCAACTGCGCCCCGAAGCCCTGACCGCTCGCGGGCACGGTCCGAACGACGCGGCCGGTGCGGCTCTCCTGAGCCGCACCGGCCGCGTCCGTTCAGTTCGGCTCAGTTCTGGAGGAGAGCGTCGAGCCGTCGGATGGCGCCGTAGAGGCCGAGAGCGCCCAAGGCTGTCAGGTAGGCGATATTGACGAGCAGGCCCGCGTGCAGGGCGCCGGCGGCGAGGGCGCGCATGAGGTCGATGCCCTGGTAGAGGGGCAGGCAGCGGACCAGCCATTGGATCGGGGCGGGGTAGACGGTGAGCGGGAAGAATGTGGTGGAGAACAGGAACATGGGAACCAGGGCCAGGTTGACGAAGTCGAACTGGGCGGTGGAGCGCAGGTAGGTGACCAGGGCCATGCTGAGCGTGGCGAAGGTGAACGCGACCAGCACGGCCGCGGGCAGCAGCGCCAGCGCCCACCAGGAGTCGAACAGACCCAGGGCGGCGGTGACGGCCAGGAACGCGCTCGCGTAGAGGCCGGAACGTCCGATGGCCCAGCCGATTTCGCCGAGCACGATATCGGCGGGGCCGATCGGGGTGGCGTGCATGGCGGCGTAGAGCCTGGTGTAGCGCAATTTCAGGAAGACGTTGTAGGTGCACTCGTAGACCGCGCCGTTCATCGCGGCGGCGGCCAGCAGGGCGGGCGCGACGAAGGCGGCGTAGCCCATCGGCCGCCCGTCCGGGCCGTCCACGTGGGTGACCAGCGCGCCGAAGCCGAGTCGGAAGGCGAGCAGGTACGCCAGGGGCTCGACGACGCCGGAGATCAGCATCAACCAGGAATGCCGGTTCACCAGGATCGATCGTTCGACGATCGCGCCCACGTGACCGCTGTACAGGCCGGGCGGCAGCACCCGGGTCAGCAGGCCGCGGCGGGCCGGTGCGATGCCTGCGGTCATGTCAGTACACCAGCCGGCGGTAGAAGAACCGGTGCGCGGCAACCCATCCCAGCGCGAAGACCGCGAGGAGATAGGCGAGGTGCCCGGCGACGGCCCAGCCGCCGACACCGCCGATCGTGGCCGCTCGCGCCAGCTGGATGCCGTGCCACAGCGGGAAGATCCAGGCCGCCCAGCGCAGGACCAGCGGGAGCGCCGTGATGGGGAAGAACGTGCCCGCGAGCAGGGTCATGGGCAGTACCAGGAACCGGAAGACCAGCGCGAAACGGCCGCCCTCGTCGAAGGTCCGGGCCGCCAGCGCGGTCATCGGGGTCGCGGACGCCAACCCGGTCAGCACGCCCACCCCGACGACCGCGAGCACACCGGCATTCGACCACGCCCCGAAAAGCGCTGCGACGAGCGCGTACACGGACCCGGTGAGGGTGAGCAGCACGGCGTTCCAGAGCAGATGGCCGCCGAGGATCTGACCGGGTGTCACCGGGGTGGCGGTCACCGCGACGAAGTCGCGTTGCATGGTGAAGCCCGACAGCACCCGATACCCGGAATCGGCGATCCCCTGCTGCATCGCGCCCGCCACCAGCAGCGCGGGGGCGATATACCGCAGATACGACACCCCGCCCGTCGCCGCGCCGGCATCCACCTGGGAGCCGACACCCAGGCCCATGGTGAGCAGGAACAGCAGCGGCTGCACCGTGGACGAGAACAGCGTGGCCGTCCAATACCGCCGATACCAAGCCCAATACGCCTCGACCCGCAGCCAGGCGCCCCGCCAGGCGCCGACGACGCGGCCCGTGGAGGTCGTCGTCATCGATCCGCCAGCGTCCGGCCGGTGAGCCGCAGGAACACATCCTCGAGCGTGGCGCGCCGCACCAGGCTCGACAGCGGCCGCGAACCCCGCGCATAAACCTGTTCGAGGGCCGCCTCACCATTGTTGTCGTAGACCAGGATTCGATCCGGCAGCACTTCGAGCCGGTCACCCACGCCGTCGACCCGGCGCACGGCGGTGTCGTGCTCGCCGGCGGCGAAGCGCAACTCCACCACCTCGCGCGTGCAGTAGCGGGCGATCAGGTCCGCCGGCGAACCCTCGGCCACGATCCGGCCGCCGTCCATGACCACCAGCCGGTCGCACAATTGCTCGGCCTCGTCCATGTAGTGGGTGGTGAGAATCTGCGTGACGCCTGCGGTCTTGAGCCGGAACAGCCTGTCCCACAGCGCATGCCGGGCCTGCGGATCCAGGCCGGTGGTCGGTTCGTCGAGTAGCAGCAGTTCCGGGTCGTTGACCAGCGACCGCGCGATGGTCAACCGCCGCTGCATCCCGCCCGAGAGCGACTCCACCCGGTCCCCGCCGCGTTCGGACAGCTGAGCGAATTCCATCAGTTCGGTCGCCTTGGCTCGCACCGCGGCCTTGGACAGCCCGAAATACCGGCCGTAGATCTCGAGGTTCTGCCTGACGGTCAGCTCGCCATCCAGATTGTCCTGCTGCGGCACCACACCCAGCCGCGACCGCACCCGCGGCCCCGCCACCTGCGGATCCAGCCCCAGCACCCGCAACTCGCCACGACTGCGCGGGGAAACGCACCCGATCATCCGCATGGTCGACGACTTCCCCGCTCCGTTCGGACCGAGCAACCCGAACACCTCGCCGCGCCGCACGGCCAGATCGATCCCGGCCACGGCCTCGACCTCACCGAAGTGCTTGACCAGTCCCGTTGCCGCCACCAATACCGAATCCTCTGCTGACACCGCCACGTCACGCACCCTAGGGGCCAGTCCCGACAACATCCGGCAACCGCCACGCCGGCCATCGGCGCGTCATCTGGAACCGCCCCGTGCCGATCGATGGCGGGCAACACAAGTCGGGGTGGATAGCAAGGGATCGACAGTCCGTGGAAGCGGTGGGGGCGGGGCAGAAGAATGAGGGCATCGACTGGATCGGAGGAACTCATGGAGCTCGGATTTCATTTGCCCATATTCGAGATCGACGGGGGCGCAACGGCTATCGCTGGGGAGTTGGCGAGGGTCGGGGTTGCGGCGGAGGCGTCGGGGGCGACATGGCTGTCGTTCATGGATCACTTCTTTCAGATCGAGCCGACCGGGTTGCCCGCGGAGTCGAACATGCTGGAGGGGTACACCACGCTCGGGTTCATGGCGGCGCACACGTCCTCGATCGAACTCGGGCTGTTGGTCACCGGGGTGACCTACCGGCATCCGGGGTTGCTCGCGAAGATTGTCAGCACGCTCGATGTGCTGTCCGGCGGACGGGCGGCGCTGGGGATCGGGGCGGCCTGGTTCGAGCGGGAGCATCGGGCGCTGGGGGTTGCGTATCCGCCGGTTGCCGAGCGGTTCGAGCGGCTCGAAGAGGCGTTGCGGATCTGCGGGCAGATGTGGGATCCGGAGAACAATGGGCCGTTCGAGGGGAAGCATTACCAGCTCGCGGAGACCTTGTGCGCGCCGCAGCCGTTGCATCGGCCCAAGGTGCTGATCGGTGGGGCGGGGGAGCGGAAGACGTTGCGGTTGGTTGCGCAGTACGGGGATGCGTGCAATGTGTTCGCCTCCGATCGCGCGGAGGTCGAGCACAAGCTCGAGGTGTTGCGGCGGCATTGCGATGAGGTGGGACGGGATCACGAGGAGATCCGCAAGACCGTGCTCGCGTACTACCCGTATGAAAACCCTAATGGGCGTGACGAATTCGTCCGGAGTATGGCTGATTTCGCCAAGCTCGGGATCGATACCGCCATTGTCATGCCGCCCGGTGGGTCGCCCGCGGCATGGATCGACCGTGTTGCGCCCGTGGTTCCGCGGCTGGCCGAACTCGGGTAGGCGAGGTTATTCGAAGCCGTGCGCTTGGGCCACGAGGTCGAAGAAGACCCAGACTCCGCCCTTGTCGTAGGAGTCGGGGTGCTCGGAGCCGCCCAGGAAGGGGTAGGGGGTGGCGATGTACACCTCATCGGCAGCCAGGGGGCCCAGGCGTTTGCGGATCGCGGCGACATGGTCGGGCTGGAGGACGTAGGTCACGAAGGACGGGTCGAAGAGGACCTTGTCGATGAAGTCGGTGACCTCGGTGAAGACGCCGTAGCGTTTGGCGCCGGCGCTGTAGGGGTCGAGCACTCCGTACTCGCCGGTGCGGCTGCTCATCAGGAAGGCGTGGCCCAGGTCGGTATAGCCGACCACCGTGTCGAACTGCGGGAAGTGCTCCGCCCACGCCGGCATGATCCGGTCGATGCGGACGGATTCGATCAGTCGGAAGGGCACGCTCGTCACGTGCCCATCCAACCAGAGGCCCGACCCTCTCCCGACCGCCCAGTCTGCACCTCAGCCCGCGAGCGCCCCGGCGATCTTCCGCATGATCTCCGTCGCCGCCGGATTGGCCCGGCCCTCGAGGCAGCAGTCGGCCGCCTCGATCGCGGTCGCGATGGTCCGCCGGAAGTTCTCCACCTCGCCGGGCGCCTGGGCCTCGAGGATCCGCACCGAGGCCGTGATCGCCGGTAGCGCGACGTCCGCGATATCGGCGATCGTGCGGCCCTTCAGGTACGGCCGCGGCCGCTTGTCGTTCAGCACGTGACCCACCAGCCCGGTCGCCGTCCGCACCACATTCCCGGCGGCCGCCCCGATGCGCGCCGACATCTTCCACTCGGCATCCCCGGCGGCCAGCAGTGCGACCACCCCGTAGGCCGCGGTCTGCAGGGTGTGCTGGTCGTCCTTGCTCAGCGTGACGGTGTTCATCGTTGTCTCCCTATCGGTCTCCGCGCGGTGCATCCGGCGTACTGCACACTGTCGCCGCCCCCGCTGACAGCCCACCGACACTCCGCTGACGGCCGCCGCACTCGACATCCCTTCGCCGGTACCGGAATTCGAGCGCTGCCGAATCCCATTGCGCCGGAATGAGCCGAGTGCGACCATGGCGCGTGTTGCTCATGCCGAAAAAGGTGCTGTGCCAGGGCGCGGAACATGAGGTCGGGTATCGCGACGGGCGGGTGACGGCGCCCGCGCACGATGAGGTCGCGGTGGAGCGGGAACGGGCGCTGGTGGCGCTGGGGGGAACGGCGGACGGGTGCTTCGCCTTGCTGTTCGGGGGATATCAGGCGTGGATAGCGCAGCGGATGGAACGCGCATTGCAGCGCGAGGGAGTCGCCGCGGTCGAGGAAATGGGAGAGCTGGTGCGGTGCGGGGCGGACCCGAACCGCCGGGATCCGCGAAATCAGTTCACGCCGCTGCATCGGGCCGTGCAGAGCCGGCGGGCCGATATCGCGGAGGTCCTGCTCGGCGTGGGGGCGAATGTCGAGGCACAGGCGGAGCGTCACGGCACTCCGCTCCGAATGGCTTGTGCCGTAGGCGATTCGGAGATGGTTCGGGTCCTGCTGCGATTCGGGGCGGACCCGCTGGCCGGACCGGATCGGCCATTGCACGTGGCGGCCGAATACGGGCGGGCCGAGATCGTGGGGATGCTGCTCTACGAAGGAGTGGAGGTCGACTTCCGGGACGGGGCGGGCCGCACGGCACTGCATGTGGCGGCCGCCAACGGACAGTCCGGTGTGGTGATGTTCCTGCTCGCCGCGGGAGCCGATCGCGATCTGGTGAACAAGCGGGGGTGCACGCCCGCGCAGGAGGCCATGGCGCAGGGGCATTTCGGAGCGGCCATGCTGCTGGCCTGAGGATCAGGACCCGGCGTGCTCGACCGTGACGGATTCGATCCACGCGGGCGGCCGCGGCGGATCGGCGCCGATGAGCACCGCGATCAACCGGGCTCCGGGCGCGGCTTCGGGCCAGGGGGTATAGCCGTCGGTGAGCACCACGATGACCTGGGGACGGTGCGGAAGCCGCAGCGCCGCTTCGATGCCGACGGTGAGATCGGTGCCGCCCCCGCCGCGCAACTCGATGTCCTCGATGCGGTGAATGCGGCGGACCGAGTGGACCTCGGCGTCACAGGCCAGGACGGTGATGCGATCACCGCCCAGGCCCACGGTCCGCAGTATGCCGGTGATCTCGCCATAGGCCGCGGCCAGGTCCGCGGGCAGCATGGAGCCGGAGGTGTCGATGACGACCGCCACCCGGGGGAGCGGCCGCGCCAGGGCGGGCAGGACCACGCGCGGCACCGCGACACCGCGGCGCGCGGGACGCCGGCGGGTGTAGTCGATGGCGCCGCTGGCCCACGAAACCGCTTCGCGCAGACCGCCGGCCAGCCGGGTGCGCCAATCGACGACGGGTTCGAGGGTCTGATCCGCCCACAGCAGCCAGCCTTCCGGGACCGAACCGGCGGTGCGATCGTGCGCGCGGATCGCCTCGGCCGTGGACTTGCGCAGGGCGGCGGCCTCGGCGGCGTGCACGGCGGGCGTCTCCGCATCCGCGGCGGACTCCCAGGGCCGGGCGCCCGGAACCGCGCCGGAACCGCAGTCGTTGCGCGGACCCAGGGGGAACCCGAACCGGTCGGCCAGACGGTCCGCCGAGCCGGACCCGTCATCATCCCCGGAACCCGAGGAGCCACCCGAATCCTTCGCGTCCTCAACGGCTTTGGCGAGCAGCCGCAGGTACTCCTCGAACAGCCGTCCCGCCGGCCAGTCGAACAGCCCGGGATGCACCACGCCCTCGGGCAGCGCCAGCCCGTCCTCGAGCAGGTCGTCATTGATCTCGCAGTCCTGCGCGATGTTCACCAGCATCGGATGCACCGGCTCGGCGAGCTGCGCCGCCCGCTCGAAGTGCGCGCGCAGCAGATGCGACACCTCGTGGATGAGTACCCCGGCCAGCGCCGGAACCTCGGTGCTCGCAACGAATTCCGCATTCACATAGCAGCGCCAGCGAGCGTCCACCGCCAGCGTCGGCACCAGCTCGGAGGGCACCATCGTCAGCGCGTACAAGGCTGTAGCCAGATACGGCCGATCGGAGGCGGCGCGAAACCTGGCCGCCAGCAACTTGGTCCGATCCAGCTCGCGCGAAACGTCCATCAGCGCGCCGGCATTCGCCCGGACAGCCGCAGCACCTCGATGAAGGCATCCAGCACCGCCGGTGCGGGCCAATCGAATCCGGTGCGCAGCGCCGCCAGATCGAAGGCGGCGCGCGCCGCCACATCGGGTGATCCGGCATGCACCGCCTTGCCCAGCACCTCCCAGGCGGCCTCCCAGCGTTCCCGCGTCACCCGGCCCTGCACCGCCGCCACCACGGCGGTGAGGAAGGCCAGTTGCCGGTCGCCGCGCCGCGGCAGCGCGAAGGCCGCCGGATCGGCCAGCACCGCTTCCGGATCCGGCAGATCCAGCTCGGCGATGAAGGACAGCAGTTCCAGTCCGGCGCCCGGCCCGACCGCGCCGGACACCGCCAGCGCGACCGCCTGATCGTCCGCGCCCGCGGCGAATCCGAAGGCGAGCAGCCGCACCACCATCTCCCAGGTGCGCGGCGACGGCCAGGCCCGGCCTCGCTCCTCGGTATCGGAGGGCAGCCGATGGGTGAGAGTCGGTCGCGCGGACAGGAATCCGGCCACCAGGCCGCGCGCCTTGGCGACCGCCGAGGTCCCGGCCGCGGCATCCACCCGCGGCACCGTCACCGCCGGCCAGGTCCCGGCCAGCCCCCGCGACACCACCGCCGGATCGTGCACCCAATCCAGATGCACGAAGCGATTGGCCAGCGGCGGGCTCAGATGCCAGCCGTCGGCCGCGCTCGCCGCCGGATTCGCCGCCGCCACGATCCGCACGGGCGGAGGCAGATCGAGGCTGCCGACCCGGCGCTCCAGCACCACGCGTAGCAAGGCGGCCTGCACCGCGGGCGGGGCGGAGGACAGCTCGTCCAGGAACAACAGGCCGTGCCCGGCCCGCCCGAGCCGGACCGCCCAGTCCGGCGGCGCCATGGGCACGCCGTTCACGGTGGGATCCGGGCCGACAATCGGCAGGCCGGAGAAGTCCGAGGGCTCGTGCACGCTCGCGATCACGGTCTCGACGGCGATGCCGAGCCCGGCGCCGAGCTGCCGCAGGGCGGCCGTCTTCCCGATTCCCGGCTCGCCCCAGAGCAATACCGGCAGGTTCGCGCCGACCGCCAGTGCGAGCGCGGACACCGCCGGACTCTCCGCGGGTTCGAAGCGGTAATCGGTGCAGCGCTCGAGCAATGCGTCCGCCGCGGCCAGCGCCGGCGGCGGGACGGGCGCAGCGGCAGACGATACGGGCGCAGGGCCGGAGGCATTCGCCGACGCCGTGTGCGCATCGCCCGACGCCGCGTGCGCATCGCCCGACGCCGTGTGCGCATTGCCCGACGCGTTGTGCGCATTGCCCGACGCCGTGTGCGTATTCGTGGACGCCGTGTGCGTATTCGCGGAAGCGGTGTGCGAAGTCGCTGAAGCTGTGTCCGGGGCCGCCGAACCCGTCGGTGCGGTCGCCGGACCCGTGGTCATGGTCCCCGGACCCGTGGTCGCGGTCGCGGAGTCCGTGGGCGCGGTCGCGGGGTCTGTGGGCGCGGCCCCCGGACTCGTGTCCGCGGTCGCCGCTGTGGAGTTCGCAGTGGTAGTGTTGTCCGCCCCCGCCCGGTCGCCGGGCCGATCATTGTGCTGGTAGATCACAGTCGGATTCCTCGTTGTCCCGCGCCCGGTCAGCGGATTTCGCTCCGGCCCGAATCACCGTCGAGCCGCCCGGCCCCCACGCCCAGGTATACACCGAGATCGCCGGTGCCGCAGGCGAGTGCGGGATCGGGCTAGTGTTGGATAGGTGTTCCAATTCCTCGGCGAAAGATGAGGTCAGCGGAATGTCCAAAGCTCCCAGGCGCGCCTACCGCACCGGCTTGTCGCGCGACATGATCGTCGAGGCCGCCGTGGCGCTGACCGCGGAGCGCGGGATCGACGGGTGGAGCATGCGCGATCTCACCGGCCGGCTGGACACCTCGCTGTCGGTCATCTACCACCACGTCGGCGATCGGGGCCGGGTGTGCGCGGCGGTGGTCGACCGGATCTACGCCGACATGGCGCTGCCGATCGAGGAAACCGATTGGCGGGGACAGATTTCCGGCGTGCTGTCGCCGATGATCGACGAGCTGGCGCGCTATCCGGGAGTCGCGGCCTGGCTGCTGCGCAACGGCCCGCAGACCGAGGGCCTGGTGCCGGTCATGGAGGCGGGGGTCACCCGCATGATCGAGGCCGGATGGGGCGACGAGGCGGCCGACGCTTACTCGGTGGCCTTCAATACCTGCCTCGGATTGATCGCGCTGGGTGATCAGCCTGTCGACAGCGGCGAGACCGGGCTGACCGGCCTGCAGCGCACGATCGAAACCCATCCGCAAGCCGGGCCCGGAGCCGAGCGCATGCGAGAGTTGGCCGCACGCTTCACCGGCGATGCCGAAGCGGTCGCGGCCGCGCGCCGGGAGTATTGCCGCTATGCCCTCGACCGTGTGCTCGACGGGCTCGAGGCCCGGCTGCACGCATTGAAATCCGCAGGTTCCGCCCAGCGCTGAGCCGACCCCGCGCACCCTTGCCGGCACCGCGAACTCCGCTGTAGCCTCAAAATTAGAACAGTGATCTAATACGTCTGTGGAGAGCTCATGAGTACAGCGGTTATGGATCAGGTCCCGGTCGTCGAGGAATCGCCGCCCACCAAGGGCTCCGGACTGGGCGTGGTGCTCGCACCCGTGCGCGGGCGGTTGGCCGTGGCAGCCGGACTGCAGGCGGTCGCGGCGCTCGCCGGATTGGCTCCCTATCTCGCCGTGGTCGAGATCGCGCGCGAATTCCTCACCGGCACAACGGCCGATCGCGGTGCGGTGTGGCTGTGGGTAATGGTCGCGGTGGCCGGATTCGCACTGCGGACCGCCTGCTCGGGCGCCGCCTACACCCTCGGTCATATCGCGGATGCCGATGTCGGCCTGCGGATTCGGCGCGAGATGGCCGCGCGGCTGGGCCGGGTGCCGCTGGGCTGGTTCACCGAACGCAGCTCCGGGCGGGTGAAGCGGGCGCTGTCCGATGACGTGGCCGCGGTGCACCACGTGGTGGCCCACGCGCTCAATGATCTGGTGGCCGCGGTGATCTTCCCGGTCGTGACCCTGGTGTACCTGTTCCTGCTCGACTGGCGCCTGGCTCTGATATGCCTTGCGCCCCTGGCGCTCTGGTTCGCCATCAACGTATTCATGATGCGCGACGAGGAAGTGCAGATGCGGCGGTGGACCGCGGCGCTGGACAAGGTCAATGCCGCGGTGGTCGAGTACGTCGACGGCATCGCGGTGGTGAAGGCCTTCGGCCAGGCCGGGCGGGCGCAGGATCGCTATCGCCGCGCCGGCGACGACCTCGCCCGCTTCCTCAGCGCCTGGGCCGGGCCCATGCAGCGGCTGGAGGCCGTCACCCAGCGCGGAACCCATCACACCCTGCTCACCGAACCCGGCCGCTACCAGGACTTCTGGCGCGAACGCGAACGCGCGCGGGGCTGGCGGCTGACCGGATAGACCGAGATCCGGCCATCATCACGACCAAAGGCCGGACCCGGGGTGTACGGGTCCGGCCTTCTCGGGTGATCGGAAGATGGTGCGGGAGTTATGGAATGGACGCGTTGGCAGCCAGGACGAGCACCACCTCCTGCTCGTTCTCGGGCAGATAGCGGACCTGCACCACCCGTCCGATCTGGACCTGGGAGACCCCGACGGGCGGGAGGAACTTCTCGGTGTGGGTTTCGAAGGTGCTGCCGTCGGGGCGGGTGACCAGCAGGATCAGGTCCAGGCGGGTGTGGCCGTCGCGGATCTCGCCGGGGACCGACAGGGAGCGGACCACGGCCTGGGCGGGAATGCCGCGCTCGGCGATATCGAGCTTGGCGGGGGTGGTGAAACCCTTGCGGATCATGGCCGCGTTCATGGCCTGCTGCGCCGCCGAGGTGTCGCCGGACAGGTCGACCTCGACGCGGTCGGTGCGGCCGGGGAGGTAGCGGACCGGCAGCACCACGCCGGGGCGCAGCAGGGCCAGCTCGGTGAGCGGGACGATCATCGTGGCGTGCGAGGGGAAGGTCTTGCCGTCCGCGCCCTCGACCCGGAATTCGATGCGCACCTGCGGTTGATCATTGAGCGTGACGCCGGTGTTCCGGAAGGATTCGACCGTGCCGATGCCGATCAGGCCATCCCGGAACTCGGCGCTGTTGGCGCCGGTCAGCGCCGACAGAATGCTGTCGCCGGTGAAGGCGAAAGCGAAGGGCACCAAGGTGATCGCGATGATCGGCGGCGCCATCTGCCAGCCCGCCCAGGCGAACATGTCGTCGGAGAGCAGGATGTGCACGAAGTAGTAGCCGAAGGAGACGGCGAGAAAGGCGAGAGCAGCGGCGCGGATGCGGGTTTTCATGATGTCCTCGAAATCAGTGGTGGGAGAGCCGATGTGGTGGAGAGGGGGAATCCCGCTCATGCCGTACGGCATGAGCGGGGCGGGGCGGGATCAGCCGCCGATGATGCCGCTGCAGGCGAAGGTGATTTCGAAGGTCGAGTTCTTGGCCCCGGCCAGCGGATTGGTGAGGTCGGGCGTGCCCACGCCCTCACCGGTGACGGTGTAGGTGGTGCCGGACTTGACGACCTTGGCCGAACCGCCCGGCATGCCATTGCCGAAGCCCAGCGCGTACGGCAGGCCGTTCTCGCCGCCCTTGCTGCCGGCGATGCCGACCGCCTGCACGGTGTCGCCGGATACGGTCGCGCTCACCGCGAGCTCGCCGTAGGTGGCATTGGCGGTGTCCGTCAAGGCCAGTGCCAGCGTGCCCGCCTGCTCGACGCAGGTGGTCTCGAACTTGGCGGTGAGCGCCTTGCCGTCCACCGTGGCGGACGACTTGCCCGCCGGCTCGGCAGCGCCGGGCCCGGTGCTGCCCGGCGCCGGAGCGGCCGAGGTGGCGGCGGTGGTGGCGGGCTTGCTGCCGGAATTGTCACCGCAGCCCGTCACCAGCAGGGCGACGGCGGAGGCGGCGGCGACGGCGGCGGTCAGGCGAATCGACGTGGTGTTCATGATGGTTCCTCGTTCTGGTCCGTTCGGCTTCCCGGTGGAGCCGATGCCGGAACAGTAGGAATCGGTGATCGTCCTACCGATCCCAACTTTCGCCGCGCGCGGCACCCGGAAACTCCGCTAACCTGGGCGAATGCGACGACCGCGGGCCATGGTGCTGGATGAGGTCTGGCGCCGCCTCGACGGTGTGGACGCGCTGAGCGGACCACACGGCGGGCCACTGCGGCGCACGGTGAAGTTGATCCTGGATCCGCTGGTGATCCGGCCGGTGCAGCATCCCCTGTGCGCCGGATCGATCCTGAGCGCGGACGGGGCGACGCTGCTGGCGGCCCGGATTCACGCCGCCGCCGATGTGCTGCGCGCGACCGCCGCCTGGTTCACGCTGCTCAAGCAGACGCGGCGGGCCCTGCGCATCACCGAGGGCAATGCCCAGGATCTGTACTTCCAGCGCTGCTTCGAACTCGCCACCGTGTCCGGAATGCCGGATCTCATGCGGGATCGGGCCGCGGCCGAGGCCGCACTGCGCGAGATCCACGATCTGACCGCGGGCCGCACCACGCAGGCCCTCAAGGAATACCTGGCCGATCCGCAGCGCACGCGCGAACTAACCGCGCTCATCGGCACCGCCTGGCGGCGGCGGCCGCTCACCGACACCCCGGATCACAGTGCCGCGCTGGCCGATCTGCTGGACGCCTGCGCGGCGGGACGATTCGGCGAACCGGCCGGCGACACCGAGCTCGACGAGCTGGTGACGGCGCTGGTCGGCACCCATATCGGAATCGGGCTGTGGCAGACCGACAATGCGCAGCGGCTCGGTCTCACCCTGCATCCGCGGCCGCAGCCGCCCGCGGTCGGCGCCTCGGCATCGAAGGCGGGCCTGAGCCTGCCGTTCGACCGCACCATCCACGAGCGGGTGTTCACCGTGCTGCAGGCTTCCAGCGAACGCGCCGAGCTGCCGCCGATTCCCGAGCTCGTGACCGCCGAAATCGCGCGCGCCTGCGCGCCGTGGGCGCTGCTGGACGAATCGCTGCGGGTGGCGGCCGCCGCCGGGGTCGCGCTCGCGGTGCAATTGCGACCGGCCGACGGCTCGGCGTCGAATTCGGCGGCCGCGCGCATTGTCAATGGCCGGTGGCAGCGGGAAGCCTATGCGCTGCAGGCCCGCCGGATGACCGTGCGCGAGAACGCGCCGGAGGATGCGGGACCACTGGCCGCCATCGCCGCCGAGCTGCGGGTGCCGTGGCGGCCCTACCTACGGCGGCTGTGGCCGCGCCTGCACGGCCGGGATGTGCGCGATATGCCGGTGTTCACACCGGATGAACTGTGGGATGTGCTCGACGGCGTGGCCCGGTCGGTCATTCTCGACCACCGCCAGCGGGTGAAGAAGGCATTGGCCGCCACGGCTCCGGCCGTGGCGGGCGATCCGGGAACAACGGAACTCGATCCGATGGAATCGAGGGCAGGATGACGAATTCGACTGTGCTGATTCAGCAGTACGCCGACGGCCTGCGGGTCGTCGCCCCGCCGGGCGCGCCCACCGCGCTCGACGCCACCGCCGACGTGGACGTGATGGTCCTCGAAGTGGCGGGCGGGCATCTCACCTGGAATGTGCTGGCCGGACAGCCGATTCCGGCCGCCGTCATCCACGACACCGACCAGGCCCAGGAATGGGTGTGGGCCGTCTACGGCGAACCCGTCGCCCTCGCCCTGGACGACGGCCGCATGACCGAGCTGACGGCCGCGCCGGCGCTGCCCGCCCTGGCGGCGAGCGCCCGGCGACTCGCGTACGCGCACTGGGCATCCCAATGGTGGCCCGCCTCCACGCTGGACGGAATCCCGGCGCTCGATCCGGTCCTGCTCGATCAGGACATCGCCGCCCTCACCACCGAGTGCGAATACCTGGTCGACGGCGCCGACGCCATCGTGCCGACCGTGACCGCGCTGGTCGAATCCTTCCCCCGCGCCGCCGATTACGCCCTCGCCGCCGGTGACGAAGCCCACCCGGGGGCGCTGGTGCTGGCCCGGGGCAGCGGCGGCTGGGACTGGCGGCGCTGCCCGCCGCGCCTGCTCGACGCCTCCGAACGGGCCGTGTCCTGGCAGGTGATTCGCGATGCGGGAGTCACCACGGTCGCGGTCAGCGCCGTCGCCGCGCCCGGAGCGCCCGCCACGGTACCGGCGTACCTGCGGCCCTGGGCGCGCATCGAAACCAGTGGGGGAGAAGAGCAGACCGGATTGGAGCTCGCCGGTGGCGCGTGGACCGGGGAAGCCGTGGTGCCGTCCGCGACCGCCGTGCACGTGGACATTCACCTGCCCGGCTTCGGCGTCCCCGCCGATCCGGACCCGGCCGCGACCGAACTGCGCCGCCGGATCCGGGAATTCGCCGCCGCGCGCCTGCACCATGCGGCCGGTACCGCGACCGATGCCGAGGCTCCGGACGCGCCCTTGCTCGCCGAGATCGCGGCCGCCGCGGAGGATTCGGACTTCTGAGGTGACGGAGACGACGAGCGAGCCCGAGCCCGGCTGGGATCTGATGCGGGCCGGGGCCGACGCCATGGCGCGCGGCGATCTCGGTGCGGCCCTGCGCATCTTCGAGGATGCGGCGCGCGCGGCCACCGGAGACGTGCGGGTGGCCGCCCTGGTCAATGCCGCGGTGGTGACCGACCACTCCGGTGATCACGCCGGGGCGGTGGCCAGATTCCGGGAAGCCCTGGGGCAGATGCCCGCCCACGCACCCCGCATGCGGCCCGGGGCGTTGATCGGCCTCTCACAGGCCCTGCAACACCTCGGTGACCTGGATGCCGCCCAGGAGGTGCTCGAACAGGCCCGGACCGGGCTGGCCGCCGACGACGCCCCCGGCGATCTGCGCTTCGCCTGCGGCGTCTCGGCGACGGCCATAGCGCTGCACCGGCACCAGTGGGCGCGCGCCATCGAATTGGCGAACGAATCCCTGGACGCGGCAACGCTGTTCGCACCCGAACAAGCCGGTCATCCCTTGATGAACCTGGCCGCCGCGCATTTCGAGACCGGCCGCTGGGATCTCGCCGAGGATTTCGCGGGCCGGGCCCTCGAGGCCTTCGACGCCGCCGGCGACCTCGACGGCAGTGCCGAAACCCGCCAGAACCTCGCCCTGATGCACACCCGCAGCGGCCGTTTCGACGCAGCCGAACCACCGCTGACCGCCTCCCAGGACTACTTCGAGGCGGCCGGCCTGGCCTACCGCGCCGGAATCGGCTGGAAAGTCATGGGTTTCATCGCCGAACACCGGCAGGATGCCCGCACGGCGACCACCCGATACCGCCAGGCCCTGGAACGTTTCGAGCAGTCCGGTGCGGAAATCGACGCCGCCGACGTCCGCGTCCGCCTGGCCACCGTGGCGTGCATCGTCGGCGACCACGCCACCGGCGAGGCCGAACTGGCCGCCGCCCGCCGCACCTATGCCGACCGCGGCCTCGGCCTGCACTGCGCCCAACTCGACTTCTGGCACGCCGGCCTCCTCGAACCTCTCCTCGACAACACCCCCGCCCTCCTGCCGCGGGCGCTCGACCTCGCCGTCCCCGCGGCCCTCGCCCTCGACGCCGTCCGCTACGAACTCCCCGACGGCGCCCAGCGCGAGAACTGGAACCGCCGCATGGCCGACCCGGCCCTGCGCCTGGCCTTCCGCTACGCCCACCTGGCCGCCGACGCCCGCCTGCTCGCCGACCTCATCGAAACAATCTGCGCGGGAACCACCTTGGACCTCGACCGCCTGACCGCCCCCGGCCTCCCGTACGACACCCTCAACCCCCCAACCCCGCCCGAACCGAACCTCGCCCCCCTCCCCGCAGCCCTGCAACTCGGCACCGCCCTGGCCGCCGTCGCCGCGAGCGCGGGCCTACCGGTCACCCTCCCGCCCCGCATCGCCATCACCCCCGGCGAGCACATAGCCCTCGACGACTGGATCACCGCCGCCGAACACCGCTACGGCCGCCCACTGCGCGACAACCGAGTGATCCCCGCATGATCGGCGCAGACGGCAGCCTCCCTCGTCGTCCCGGCAGTCTCCCTCGTCGTCCCTGCGCGTTTCCTCGTCGTCCCCGCGCGTTTCCTCGTCATCCCGACATGCCGCCTCGTCATCCCGGCATGCTTTTGGCCGGGATCTCCAACGGCGCGGTGGATTCCGGCCAAAAGCGCGCCGGAATGACGAGAGACGCGCAGGAATGACGAGAGGACGCACCGGAATGGCGCGGAGAGCCCGCACCGGAATGGCGCGGAGAACCGCAGACCAGGTACTTACTCGGGAGGTCCGACGATGACTGCTGAGCAGCCCACCGCGCTGGTGCGGATGGCGGATGCCGGGGATCTGTACGTCACCTGGCGCTGGGTGGATGACAGTGCCGCGGCGGGTGTGGGCGTAGTGCCCGAGGCGCAGGCCGAGGAGGTGGTGCGGCGATTCGGGGCCGCGCTGCCCGCGCCCGGAGTGCCCGGCGGGCTCGAAGCCGCGCTCGGTACTGGCGAATTGGCTTCCTATAAGGCGGAACATGAGCTGGCGCAGGCGCTTTCGGCGGCGTTCCTGCCGTACAGGCTGGCCGAGCAGCTGCACGAGCTCTCTGTGCGGGGTGTGCGGCCGCACTTGCGTATTCAGCCGTCACCGCGGGTGGCGCAGATTCCGTGGGAGCTGATCGCCCCGGATCCCGGACTGCGGCTGGTGGATATCGCCGATGTGAGCGTGCTCGCGCCGACGGGGATCGTGCACGCGCCCGCGCGGATCGGCCGGTCCTGGGAGCGGACCCGGGAGTTGCCGGTGGTCGCCGTGCTGGACCCGCGCATTCCGGGGTTTCGCGCCGATTCCGCGCTCGGATCGGTGCTCGGCCGGATGGACTCGGCCGCGCCTCTGGCTGTGCGAGTGGCCGAGTACGCCGGTGCGGAGCGGTTGGCGCCGCGGGTGGACGATCCGGTCGCGGCCTTCCGGCGCACCGATGTGGATCGGGCGTGGCTCGGGGAAGCATTGCGGGCGGGGGCGTCTCGGCTGCTCTACGTCGGCCATGTGACGGCGGCGGCGCCGGCGTCGGGCCGGAGTGAGTCGGCCACACTGCATTTGGCGTGCACGGCGGACACCGTGGGCTTCGCACCCGCGCAGCGCGACCACCGCCCACTGTCCGCGCGGGATCTGCTGCTGGGCACGCACACGCTGTCCGATGATCCCCGCAGCGGCCCGGCGCTCTGGCCGATTCCGAGCCGGGTCGCGCTCATCGCCTGCGAGAGCGGCGGCGATCTGCGCTTCGGCGAACCGCTCGGCCTGGTGGCCGCCATGCTCACCGGGGGCGCGGAGCTTGTGACCGCGGGTCGCTGGCCGTTGCCCACCGATCTGGCCTTGCAGCGCTTCGGCGGTGCAAGGCCGGACAGCCGCCCGCTGCAGCAGGCGGTGTGCGCGATCGATGCCGCCCACGAGTCCCCGGACCCGGTCGGCGCAATGAACGACTGGCAGCGCACCCAATTGTCGATCTGGCGGGAGAACGGCGATATCGCGCATTCACCGCTGGTCTGGGCCGGGTTCGCCACCGTCGACGCGCGCTGACCGATCGGCGGAATCGCGCCGGGATTTATGCACTCGACCAAACGCGCCGCCGAAAGTCTGTCGAATTCCGGATACGGGTGACGCACGCCACGCGGTGTACTGATATCCGATTCGTATGGGCGTCAATGGCGACGCCCTCGCCGAAATGGAGACAGATGGTGAAAGCGTCGGGGCTTTGCCGATGGGTTGCGACTCCCGTGACCGCACTGTGCGTGACACTGGCGGGCGGTGGCCTCGCCGTCGCGGATCCGCTGCCGGTGTTCCCGCCGGATCAGAATCAATTGCCGCAGCTGCCGTCCGAGCCCCAGCTCTATGACGCGCTGCCGATTCCGGTTCCCGACGAGGATCCGTGGTACGACGATCCGGCGGACCTGGAATCGTATGCACCCGGCCAGATCATCCGCACCCGCTCGGTGCAGACCCGGCTGCTCGGCATTCCGTTCCCGGTCGACACCAGACAGCTGCTGTACCGCAGCGAGGACGTGCACGGAAACCCCATTGCCACCGCGACCTCGGTGATCACCCCGGGCATTCCGTGGATCGGCAGCCCGCGCCCCGTGGTCTCCTTCCAGGAGGCCATCGACTCCACCGACTCCTCCTGCAATCCGTCCTATACCTTGCAGGTCGGCACCATGAAGGAAAGCGCGCTGGCGCAATACTGGCTGGCGCAGGGCTTCGCCATCAACGTCCCCGACTTCGACGGGAAGTTCAATACCTTCAATACCTACGACGAAGGCAAGATGGTGCTGGACAGCCTCCGCGCCATGAAAAACGAACCCAGCCTGGGCCTGACCAATTCCGGCATCGCCCTCTACGGCTACTCCGGCGGCGGCTCCGGCTCCATTCGCGCCGCCGAACTCCGCCGAACCTACGCCCCCGACGTCCAACTCCTCGGCACCGCGATCGGCGGTATGCCCGCCAATCTGGTGGAGCAGGCCCGCTTCGCGATCCAGCAACAGCCCGGCCTCACCGGAATCAGCAATTTCACCATGTGGCTCGGCTTCGCCGCCTTGTCCCGGGAATACCCGGACGCCTTCAATGCCGAGGAATTGCTGACCGAGGAAGGCCAAGCCATCCTCGACGATTTCCGCAGCCGCTGCGTCCTCACCATCGCCCCCACCGGCATGTACCGCCCGATCAGCGCCTATTTCCAGCCGGGCAAATCCCTGGAGGCATCCCCGGCGGTCATGCAGGTTCTCCGGGACAACAGCCTGGGCAAGCACATCCCGGATACGCCCATTTTCTGGTGGCACGGAATCTGGGACGAGCTGATCCCCACCTCCGCGGTACTGCCGACGGTCAACGACTACTGGAACCGGGGCGCGGATCTGCGCTTCTACACCATGCCGCTACCGGAACACGTGGTGAACGCCGTCGCGGGCTGGCCGCCCGCGGTGGCCTGGACCAGCGCCGTCCTCCGCGGCCTCTCGCCCGGCCCGCGCTTCAAAGCCGATATCCCGCTGCCCGGAAACTGACGCTCGGTCCGATATCACTCGGCGCGGAGCACGACAATGCCCGGCACCGAATTCACATAGTCGAAGAACGGCGAGTCCACGACCTTGTTATTGGCGGCCAAGGACGACGCATTGCGGAACACCGGGCCGGAGGCGGTCATCGCGAACAATCCGGTGTGGGTGACATCGAGGCCGGGCAGGTCGGTGTAGGCGCCGATGAAGTCGCCATTGCGCAGCTGGCCGACCAGGTTCTGATCGACGTACCGGCTCGGGATGTAGGTGATGCCGCGCTGCACGACCGGCAGACCCGGCAGGTAGGCGCTGCCGTCACCCTTCGCATTGAGCGCCTTGTCCACCGTCACCGCGTGCGGGCTCAGCGTGGCCGTGATGTCCCTGGCATTGACCGGGGAGGTGTGCGCCCAGTCGGTGAAGAAGTGCTTGCGATGCGCGAAATCGATCTGCCCGTCGACGTACCGCTGCTGCACCACGTTCTGCACGAACTGCGCGCGATCACTCGATTTGCTCAGCGCCGCCACATAATCCAGATACGTGAAGCAATCCAGCCCTCGGAAGTCGATGACCAGCTGCTCGGGCTGATTCGCCGAGCCGACGAGCATATTGGCGACATACGGCGTGCCCAGGAACTGCCGGGAGACCACCTCGGCGAGCTCCCCTTTGCTCACGCCGCCCGCTCCCGCCCGGGCCGCCAGCGCCTCGTCGAGCTTGCGCGCCGTGGCATCGTCGAGATTCACCGTCGGCGTGGCCTGCGCCGCGGGCAGCGTCAGCGCGACGCATCCGGCCAGCGCGAGCAGGACGAACAGGAGTCGGCGAATCACGTGCACGGTACCTCCAGCGGTTCCTAGAGCGAATCCCTCGCACCCACCCTAGCCATGCCGCCCACCCGCCCGGCAAGTCTCAGCGCCAGTGCACCGCACTCGAGGTGGGGGTGCGCCCGCACAGCGCGACCATGGTGCGAATGAGATGCGGCTGGTCGGTGAAGCCGGTGCGGGCCGCGACCTCGGCGGCCGGCAGGAAGGGCAGTTGGAGACCGGCCTCGCGGAGCCGATGCCAGCGGCGGAGTTTCACCAGCGGACCGCCGAGCAGTTCGGCGGACAGCCGGCGCGGCGAGAGCCCGACGCGATCGGCCAGCTCGTCCATCTCGGCATTCTCGCCGAGCGCGTACAGCACCCGCTGGAGCCGGGGATCGACCAGCGGGGACTGCCCGAACACGGTGTGCACCGCGTGGCGCAGGCGCCCCGGATCGAAATCCGCGGTGACGCCGGTCAGCAGCCGCCGCACTTGCTCGCGCGTCAGCGCATGAATGCGCGGCGATACGCGCTGGTGTGTCCCGTGCTGCTGCGCCAGATCGGGCGGGAGTGGCGGCTCGAGACCGCGGGCTGATCAGTCGCAGCAGGCGCAGTCGTCCGCGGCCGCGGCGGCGCCGAGCGGCGGTGTGGCGCAACAGGGGTCGCCGCGCCAGGCATTCAGGCCCTCCTTGCCCGCGATGGCGGCGATGACCAGCGCGGCCAGCGGATCGGCCCACGACCATCCGAGCAGGCTGTTCAGCAGCAGACCCGCCAGCAGCACCGCCGACAGATAGGTGCACAGCAGCGTCTGCTTGGAATCGGCGACCGCCGAGGCGGAACCGAACTCGTGCCCGGCCCGGCGCTGCGCCCACGACAGCACCGGCATGACGACCAGACTCACCGCGGCCAAGGCGATTCCGATGGGGGAGTGCCGCGCTTCCCCGAGGCCGAGCAGCGACCGCACGGCGTCGACGCTCACGTACAGCGCCAGCGCGAAGAACGAGAACGCGATGACGCGCAAGGCGATTCGCTCGCGCCGCTGCGGATCGCGCGCGGAGAACTGCCAGGCCACCGCGGCCGCCGAGGACACCTCGATCACCGAGTCCAGGCCGAAACCGATGAGCGCGGTGGAGGATACGCGGGTTCCCTCGGCGAGCGCGATCATCGCCTCGACGACGTTGTAGGCGATGGTCGCGGCGACCAGCAGCCGGATGCGCCGGGCCAGCACCGCGCGCCGCCGCGGCGATGGTCCGGCGATGGACGGCATGCCCGAGGGCGCGCTCATCAGCAGCACCCGTCCGACGCGGCGTCGGGGCAGCAGTTCGGGTCCACGGCCAGCACCAGGCCGAGCAGATCCGCGAGCGCGTGGCCGATCTTCGGATCGGCCAGTTCGTAGCGGCTGCGCCGCCCTTCCGGCACCGCCACCACCAGCCCGCAACCACGCAGGCAGGCGAGGTGATTGGAGAGGATCTGCCGGGAGACGCCGATGTGATCGGCCAGGTCGGACGGATAACTCGGACCCGTGCGCAGCCGCAGCAGGATGCGGGTCCGGGTCGAGTCGGAGAGCGCATGACCGAACCGGCTGAGCGCGTCGATGTGCAGGAGCGTGTCCACGGGACAGACAGTACATCAGATTCTGTATTCAGAAAATTATGTACTCAGAAGCTGGGGAAACCGAGGTCACGGACCCGCCCCGGAAACTTTCGCCCCTGTAATTCGGGGGCTACGAATCGATAACGAGTGCCCGAGACTGCCGATGAGTCGAACGGAAGTGCGGCAGAGGAGGACTGGGTGTTTCGATGGTTGGCGGGCCTATCGGTGGCGGCGCTCGCGGCGGCGATGATGCTGGTCGTCATGCCCGCGGCGCAGGCCGCACCCGATGGGCTGAAATGGTGCGAGGTCAGCAGCGGGCGGGAGCCGCAGCGGGCGACACCCGAAGAGGTGGGCCTGGATTCGGCGGCCCTGCGCAAGGCGACCGAATTCGCCGCCGACCGCACCCGCTTCACCTTCTCGGTGTACCGCAACAACTGCCTGATCGCCGAGGGCCCGACCAATGACCGCGCCGGCGGCATGCCGTGGAACATGTGGAGCAGCACCAAGAGCGTGGTGGCCATGGTGGCCGGCATCGCGGTGGACCAGGGCCGATTGCGCGTCGACGATCCCATCGACCGCTATCTGCCCGCGGGCCTGGGTGATGCGGCGCATCGCGCGATCACCGTGCGCAGCCTGCTCACCGAGACCTCGGGCATGCAGGTCGCGGTCGCCTCGGAGGGCGTCACCGGTCTGATACAACTCGATCCGAATGTGGTGGCCCAGGCCGTCGCCATGCCGATCGCCTACGAGCAGGGCACCACGTGGCAGTACAGCCAGCGGGCCGTGGACCTGCTCGCCTATGTGGTGCAACAGGCCGTCGGAGAAGACTTTCAAGCCTTCGCGCAACGAAACCTCTTCGAGCCCTTGGGCATTCCGGAGACCGATTACTACTGGGCCCGGGACCGCAGCGGGAACACCTACGGCTACGCCCATCTCGTGCTCCCGCCCGACGACTTCGCCAAGCTGGGCCTGCTCGTCATGAACCACGGCGACTGGAACGGCACCCGGGTGATCTCGGCGGACTATCTGGCCGAGGCCACCACGACCGCCACCGCCGCCAATGACTGCTACGGCTTCCTGTTCGTGGTCAACGGCCCCGACTGCGCCTCGGGCTTTCCGGGCCTGCCCGCCGATGCGATCCAGATGTCGGGAATGATGCGCCAAGACAACATCATCGTCCCTAGCCTGGGCCTCATGGTCAGCTGGACCGGCATCACGGTCCCGGGCAGCGCGGTCAGCTTCCCGCACGAGGTGCTGCGCGCCCTGGAGGCGTCCTTCCGCGTGCCCACGCTCGCCGATCCGGGCCCCTACCAGCAGAAACCCGATATCAGCCTGGCCGATCCGCAGATTTCGAATCCGGACGCCACCTTCGCCGCTCTCGGCCTGGGCCCCATGGCCTATCCCGGTTGCGGCCTGCTGACCTGCCTCGACAAGCCGCTCGCCCCGCCCGTCTCGGACTGGCCGCCCGGCTGTTACGTCGTCGGCTGCTTCGGTTCCGATCCCGCGACGCCCGGCATCCGCTGAGCGGCCGAGTTGTGGGCCCGGCCATAGCCTCCGGCGAGGGTGAGTCGATTCACGGTGCAGGTCGTTAGCGCGCGTAACTACGGTGGAAGGCGCTTGTGCCTCCGAATCGAAAGTAGAACGCTATGCCGATCATCAACCTCGGTTCCGCCGCGCTCGACCTGGCGAACTCGGTGACCGCTCTCGCCGCCAACGTCACCTACCTGTTGAAGGCTTGGGGTCTCGCCTGAGGCGACGCCTGTCAGCGAGCAGGGGTGAGCGCCGGTGGTTTCCAGCCGCCGTCGAGCACCTCCTGCTTCGGCCCGTACAGCCGCATGGTGAGCGAGAAGTTTCCCGATTCCGGGATCGGCAGCCAATTGCCCTGGGGCACAGCGATACCCGGATCGTCGTTCTGCACCGCGATATCGACGGTGCCATCGGAATTGACCACGATCGGCACCTCGTGCCCGATGGCGTAGATGCCCGCCGCGTTGGGCACCAGATAGCTGTTCGCGTCATAGGCGGTGAGTGACCAGAAGGCGTCCACCGGCGGCAGCTGCCCCGCCGGAAAGTGCAGGCGATAGCGGACTTCCTGGCCGTTGTCATCGGCCTTGCCGAAAATGCTGGGGTACACCGCATCCTGCGCCAGATTCGCGCCCAGCCCCTGCATAGCGGTCCGGGCGCGCAGCGCGTAATTGGTGCCGTAGGCGCCCAGATCGGCGGAGAAGGTCCAGCCGTTCTCCTTCTTGGTCCTGGGATCGTCGTACTTCGGAATCTCCGATTTCGCGTGCGCGGCACCGTCGTTCAGCACCTCCGCGGCGAGCCCCGCGGTCGTCGCACCGGGTTTGATGCCGATCGTCGCGAATCGCTCCAGCGCGGGAGCATCCGCGGGCGCGGCCGGATTGGCGGCCATGAGCGCGCACATGCGATCGAAGAAGGTGGGGCCGTCCATGGCGGCGACCTGTGCGGGCGGCGGCGTCTGCCCCGGGTCCGGGACGAGCGGGCGGCCGGGGGAATCGGTTTCGCCGCGCAACCAGGCGCTCAGCGGCACCAATTTCAGCCGATCCTGTAGCTCCTGCACCCGCGGCACGTCCTCGCGGCCGTTGACCTGAATACGGCCGATTGCCCAGGCGCTATTGGTCGGCACATCCAGCCGGGTCATCCCGTCCGGCACCGGACCCGACCAGCCGGGCCCGGCCACCAGGTAGGTGTAGGGCGGGGCCTGGACCCCGGACGCCGTCCGCGGATGCAGGCTGCTCGGGTTCTGCCGGGTATTGCTCCAGGCGTCCAGGATCTGCAGCAGCCAGTACCGATCGGCCATATCGGGCACTTGCAGCACCAGCGGCCCGTCGCGCAGGTCCAGCCAGGCCTGCGAGTAGAGCGTGTCCAGATTCATCCGCACCAGCAGCCGGTCGGCCGGGGTGGGCAGGGTCGTGGAGTTCACGAACTGGTTGGTGGTGCCCAGCGCCGCATGGGTGGCGTCCATGAGCACCAGCGGGTATCCGAACGTATAGGCGTCGGCGGCAATGGCTTTCGGATCATCGGACGTGCCGCCGGACGAACTCGGTTCGTCGTCCGAGCCGCAGGCGGCCAGAGCGAGGCCCGTCACGACCGCGGCGCTCATGCCCAGCATCGCGCGCCGCGTCACCTGAGGTTCCCGCACGTCGCTCTCCATTCGTCGGATGGCTGCACCGGAGCATAGCTATGGATCGGCTATTTCGACCCGAGGCGCTTTCCGAGACGGACCGTGTTTCGAGCGGAGTCCGCTCAGGCCCGCAGCAATGCGGTCTGAACCTGGCGCAGCCGCTCGACATCGCCGCGGAATCCGGCCACGGCGTCGTTGTAGAGGAACGCCTCCCAGAGCCGCACCAGCGCGTAGGCGAGGGTGCCGCGTTCGATCGGCGGCCGATAGCCCTGCGCCTCGGCGCTTTCGATGAGCCGCTCGACCATGGCCACCGCGGCCTGGTGCACCGGACCGTCGCTGCGGGTGATCATGCGCAGCGCGGCGGTGGACTCGTTGTCGAAATAGGTGCGCAGCGAATCGTGGTCGACCAGCCACTGCACGGTGGTGTTGAGCACCTCCTCCAGGCGCTTCTCACCGGTGCTGCGGCAGCGGCGGTCGGTGTGCGCCACCATGCGTTCGAGCTGGCGGCTCAGCACCGCCCCGACGAGTCCGTCGCGCGAGCCGAACCAGCGGTAGACGCTGGCGCGGCTGACGCCGAGCTGGGTGGCGATGGCGTTCACGTCGATGCGCTGGCCGTCGACGAATACCGCGGTGGCGGCCTTCAGTACATCCTCCGGACTGGCCGAGGCCGGCCGCCCCGGTGTCCTGGTCCCCACGCCACTGCTCACGCGGAAAGCATAGGGGTCAGGAAGGGGGCCAGGGCACGGGCGGTGGCCGCGCGGCCGAGTTCCAGGGCCTGGCTCAGCACGCCGTGATCGCGAGCCACGCGCCCGATATCGGGTGCGCCGTGCGGCGGGCGGATCTGCAATACCGCCGGATCGGTCGCGTATTCGCGCTCGTCGCGCTGATAGCGATCCGAGCGCGACAGCCAGATCTCGACGGTGCCCGGCGCGTGCCGGGCCAGGAAGCGGGCGACCACGCGGCTCTCCAATCCCGAAGGCGGGCGCGAGGTTTCATTCGCCCGGCGGGTGCGCAGCACCAGCACCCGGGTGGCGCCCTGTGCGAATGCCGTTCGGATGGGCACGGATTCGGAGAGCCCGGCATCGACGTAGCGACGACCGCCGATGCGCACCGGCCGCCCGGCCAGGATCGGCAGGCAGGTGGTGGCGCGCAGCGCGGCCTGGACCGCGGGGACATCGGCGAGCCCGGAATGCAGATCCACCGCCGCACCGGTGTCGGCATCGGTGGCCATGGGGTGGAAGGTGATCGGATTGGCCAGGATGGCCGGGAAATCCATGGGCACGATGCGCTCGTAGACGGTGTGCACCAGATAGCGGGTGTCGACCACGATGCCGCCGCGCAGGGCGCGCGCGGGGGAGATGACGCGATTGATCACCTCGGGATTCCAGGCCCGGCGGGCGATTCCGGCCCGCCCGCAGAGCAGCCACGCGCCGTTGAGCGCACCGGCCGACGCCCCGTAGACGGCATCGAAACAGGTGAGCACGCCGAGTTCTTCCAGCCCGATGGCCATGCCGTGTGAATAGGCGCCGCGCGCGGAGCCGCCCTCGATGACCAGGGCCAATCGATGGCCGTCGGTGCGGCGGCCCGGCCTGCTGCCCTCCCGGTGCCGGCGGGCGACGAGGTCCCCGACGCCGAGCGTGGGGTCGCTGTTCGGCACGGATGCTCCCTTCTGTCGATCTCATCGTATAAGGGTATTTGAGACGTTGGACCTTCTATGTATCATATTCGCCATCGACGGGGTCACCGCCCGGCTGTGTCCCGGTCGAACGAAACTGGAGGTCAACGCATGCAATTGGCGCTCACCGACGACGAGCTCGCGTTCCGTGACGAGCTCCGCGCCTTCTTCCGGAACGAGATTCCGGCCGAGATCCGCAATCGCGCCCGGCACGGGCAGCACCTGAGCAGGGAGGACATCGTCACCAGTCAGCGCATCCTCAATGCGCACGGGCTGGCCGTGCCGAACTGGCCGGTCGAATGGGGCGGCCGGGACTGGACGCCGGTACAGCGCCATATCTGGCACGACGAACTGCAGCTGGCCTCGGTGCCGGAGCCGCTCACCTTCAATGCCAACATGATCGGCCCGGTAATCGCGCACTTCGGTTCGCAGGAGCTGAAGGAGCGCTTCCTGCCCGCGACCGCCAACCTCGACATCTGGTGGTGCCAGGGCTTTTCCGAGCCGGAGGCCGGTTCGGATCTGGCCTCGCTGCGCACCACCGCGGTGCGCGATGGCGACTCCTACATCGTCAACGGCCAGAAAACCTGGACCACGCTGGCGCAGCACGCCGACTGGATGTTCTGCCTGGTGCGCACCGATCCGGCGGTCAAGAAGCAGGCCGGCATCTCCATGCTGCTGTTTCCGCTGGACACCCCGGGCGTGACCGTGCGGCCCATCGAACTCATCGACGGCGGCTACGAGGTCAACGAGGTCTTCCTGGAGAACGTGCGGGTTCCGGCGAATCAGCTCGTCGGCGAGGAGAACCAGGGCTGGACCTACGCCAAGTTCCTGCTCGGCAACGAGCGCACCGGCATCGCCGCCGTCGGCCAGACCAAGGTCCGGCTGTGGCTGGCCAAGGAGCACGCCAAGCAGACCCGGCTGGGCGAGCAGACCCTGCTGGACGATCCGCTGTTCGCCGCTCGCCTGGCCGAGCTCGAAAACGAGCTGCTGGCACTGGAACTGGTGCAGCTGCGCGTGGCCGCCGGCTCCGCCGACGGCAAGCCGAATCCGGTGTCGTCCATCCTCAAGCTGCGCGGCACCGAACTCCAGCAGGCCGTCACCGAACTGCTCGTCGATATCGCCGGACCGGATTCCCTGGCCCGCGAGGACGGGTCGAACCCGGACTGGGCGCGCCGCAGTACCGCCACCTACCTGAACTACCGCAAGACATCGATCTACGGAGGATCGAACGAGGTGCAGCGCAGCATCATCGCCTCGACGATCCTCGGATTGTGAGGCAGTGCCATGGATTTCGATCTCACGACTGAACAGGAAATGCTGCGCGACACGGTGCGTGACGTGCTCGCCCGCGGCTACACCCCCGAGCGCCGCACCGAAATCGTCGGCACCGAACTGGGCTGGGACCCGCAGCTGTGGCGCACCTTCGCCGAAATCGGCCTGCTCGGACTGACTTTCGCCGAAGCGGACGGCGGCATGGGCGCGGGCCCCATCGAGGCCATGCTGGTGCTGACCGAGCTCGGCCGCCGCCTGGCGCCGGAACCGCTGCTGGACTGCGCCCTGCTGCCGGGCGGCCTCATCGCCCGCGCCGGCACCGACGCCCAGCGCAAGGAACTGCTGCCCAAGGTCGCCGAGGGCGAGCTGCGCCTGGCCTTCGCGCACGCCGAGCCCGGCCTGCGCTGGCCCGCCGCCGCGGGCGCCACCCAGGCTGTTCGCGACGGCGAGACGTGGACGCTCACCGGCCGCAAACACCCGGTCCCGCATGGCGATTGCGCCGATCTGCTGATCGTCACCGCCCAGTCGGAGAACGGCCTCGGCCTGTTCCTGGTCGATCCGGCCGGCCCCGGCGTGCGCCGCACCGGCTTCGCCACCCACGACGGGCTGCGCGGCGCGGACATCGCCTTCGACGGCGCAGCCGCCGAACCCCTCGGCGAACCCGTCGACGCCACCGATGCCGTCACCGCCGCCATTGCCATCGCCCAGGCCGCCCTGTGCGCCGAGGCCGTCGGCTGCATGGAGGAGTCCCTGCGGCTCACCGCCGAATACCTGAAGACCCGCAAGCAATTCGGCGTCCCGCTGCGCACCTTCCAGACGCTCACCCAGCGTGCCGCCGATATGTACGTCTCACTGGAACTGGCGCGCAGTATGAGCCTGTACGCCTCCATGTCCCTCGCCGACGGCATCGTCGACCCGGTCGTGGCCTCACGAGCCAAACTGCGTATCGGCCGCTCCGCCCGGCACATCGGCCAGGAGGCCATCCAGATGCACGGCGGCATCGGCATGACCGCCGAATACCCGGTCGGCCACTACACCGCGCGCCTGACCGCCATCGAGCACACCCTCGGTGACTCCAGCGACCACCTGCGCTACCTGAGCCGCTCGGTCGCCGATCATCAGATGGTGGAGATCTGAGGCGCGTCGAACCCGATCAGCGCTGAGCTCGATCCGGATCGAGCAGGGCTCGCAGCGCCCGGCCGATGGCCGCGGAGGCCGCGCGCTGCGACAGCCCGCGCCGATCGACCAGCTGATGGCGGTAGGCCCAGGTGGAGGTGGCCTCCACCAGATCGAGCAGCTCCCGGTCCTGCGTACCGTCCCGGGTCAGCTCGGGCGCGAACGCGTTCGCCAGGGCCTCGCGGATTCGCTTGTCGGTCAGCCGCATTCGCTCATCGACCGCCGGAATCGTCTTGGACTCCAGTAAGCCCAGCGGGCGGGGATTGCGCTGCGCGGTGAAGACGGCCTCGCTCTGCCGCACCACGGCGTCGATGCGCTGCTCCAGCGGCAGCGCGGGATCCGGTGCCACGAGCAGTGTCTCGACATAGTCCGATTGTGCGCTCGCGGCGGCGATGCGCAGCTCGTTCAGATCCGGAAAGTGCACGAAGACACTGCGCTCGGAGATGCCCGCCGCGGCGGCCAGCTCCTTGGCGGTCGGGTTGTACCGCCCCGCCTGCAGCGCCTCGATCAGGGCGTCGAGGATCGCCTGGCGGGTCTGCTCGGGATTGCGCCTGCGGCGGCGAGCTGTCGTGCCGTCGTCACTCATATCCGTATCCGATCACAGCGCGCCGCGGCCGGGCGAGAGCGGGTTCGCCGATCGCGCCTGCGATCACTATTGCAGTGTTACTGCAATAGAAGGTAGGGTGAGTGTCGTATCGCGAACTTTCAGCTAATCAGTGTTTGGCTGGTTCGCGTGTACCTGCTCGATCAATGACAGGAGCGCGTGGTGGCCCTCGATGACAAGTCCGAAGAAATCGACAACTCGGACAAAGCTCGGCCCGGCGGGGTGTCCCGGCGCGGCATGCTCGGCGTCGGCGCGGCGGCACTGGCCGCCGTCGGCGTGGGCGGCGCGCTGAGCGCCTGCGGGTCATCGGACGAGGTGAGTCCGTCCGCCACGCAGACCGATCCGACCGATGCCATTGCCGAAGCCAATCGGAAGGTCGCCGATATGTACCCGTTCTCCGACACCACCGACTTCGCCGATGCGGACCGGGGTTTCATCGAGGCGCTGCAACCGGGCGTGATCACCGACGACAAAGGAAAGGTGGTCTGGGATACCGACTCCTACGGGTTCCTGCAGGGTTCCTGCCCGTCCTCGGCCAATCCGAGCCTGTGGCGGCAGTCGCAGCTGACCATCAAGCAGGGCCTCTACGAGGTCGCGCCCGGCTTCTATCAGATCCGCGGGCTGGATCTGTCGCAGATGACCATCATCGAGGGCGATACCGGCGTCGTCGTGATCGACCCGCTCATCTCGGTCGAGACCGCCGCCGCAGGGCTGGCGCTGTACCGCAAGCATCGCGGCAACCGACCGGTTACCGGCTTGATCTACTCGCATTCGCATGTCGATCACTTCGGCGGCACGCTGGGCGTGACCACCCGGGAGGACGTGGCCGCGGGCAAGTGCCCGGTGGTCGCCCCCGCCGGATTCCTCGAGCACGCGGTCTCGGAGAACATCTACGCCGGAACCGCCATGGCGCGCCGGGCGGCCTACATGTACGGCGCGGCCCTGCCGCGCGGTGAGAAGGGGCAGATCGGCGCGGGCCTGGGCCAGACCACCTCCGTCGGCACGGTCACCCTCATCGATCCGACCGTATCGGTCACCAAGACCGGCGAGGAGCACGTCATCGACGGCGTCCGCATGGTCTTCCAGATCACGCCGGGCACCGAGGCCCCGTCGGAGATGAACTTCTACTTCCCCGACCGCCGCATCCTGTGCATGGCCGAGAACGCCACCCACACCCTGCACAACATCCTCACCCTGCGCGGTGCGCTGGTGCGAGACCCGCACGTATGGTCCAAGTACCTGACCGAGTCCATCAATCTGTATGCGCGCCAATCGGATGTGGTGTTCTCCTCGCACCACTGGCCGATCTGGGGCACCGACCGGATCGTGGATTTCCTGTCCACGCAACGGGATCTGTACGGCTACCTCAACGATCAGACGCTGCGCATGCTCAATACCGGCATGGTCGGCAGCGAGATCGCCGAGGCCATGCGGATGCCGCCCGCACTCGAAAAGCAGTGGAACACACACGGTTACTACGGTTCGGTCAGCCACAATGTGAAGGCCATCTACCAGCGCTACATGGGCTGGTTCGACGGCAATCCGGCGCACCTGTGGGAGCATCCGCCGGTCGAATCCGCCAAGCGCCATGTGGATGCCATGGGCGGTGCGACCGAGGTGCTGAAGAAGGCGCAAAAGGCCTACGACGACGCCGATTTCCGCTGGGCCGTGCAACTGACGAACTACGTGATCTTCGCCGACCCGGACAACAAGAAGGCGAAAGACCTGGAGGCCGGCGCCTTCGAACAGCTCGGCTACGGCTCGGAGTGCGCCACCTGGCGCAACTTCTATCTGTCCGGCGCGTACGAGCTGCGTAACGGCTCCTTCGGCACGCCCACCTCCGCGAACTCCAAGGGCCTGCTGGCGGCGCTGACCGTGGATCAGGCCTTCGACGCCATCTCACTGTTCGTCAACGGCCCCAAGGCCTGGGACACGAAGGTGACCACGGACTGGAAGTTCAGCGACGACAATGATCGCGTGCACCGCGCGGAACTGCGCAATGGCGTTCTCATCCACTACGACCGCTGGCCGGATGACGGACTGCCCGCCCCCGACGCCACCATCACCCTCACCCGCGGCGGGTTCATCCAGAACATGATCGGCGGCGGCACCATGCAGGACGCCATTGCCAAGGGCGATATCAAGGTCGACGGCGATATCGCCGTACTCGCCCAGCTGAAGGGGCTTTTCGACAAACCGGACCCCAATTTCGCGATCGTCACGCCGTGACAGCCCTAAATAGTCTGTAGCACAAAGAAAATCAATGGCTCAGCTGGTGTGAGGATCCCTACACTTCGGGAATGAACACCGCAGTCATGCTCGACCACCTCCGCACCCACCGCACGCCCCTGGTGCTGTCCCGGGCCGGTGTCGTCGCGTGGGACGATGCGGAACTTCACCGCCGGGCCTACGCCGCCGATCCGGAGGGATACGCGCTGCTGGCGCTGGTGCCCGGCGTGCACGAGCAGCAGCGCGCCCGCGTGCTGCTGCAGATCCTCGCCGCCTCCCGCGCCGGGATGGGCGACGGCAGCCGTGACATCCTCGAGAAGACCACGCGTGCACTGCTTTTCGGGCTGCCGCCGATGACGGTCGTGACCGTGCTGCTGGCGCTGCGCCGCATGCGCGTCAATAACAAGCACGTCACGCGCGCCGTGATCGCCTTCGTGCTGGACCATCCGGAGGCCGAGGAGCTCATCGCGGCCCGGCATCCGGCCTTGGTCGACTGCTTCGAGCACGCGCTCGGCAAGGCGACCGCCCGCGGCTGCGCCCGGCTGCTCGCCGAGAGCGCTGCCGCAGCGGACAGTGTCGCGGTCGCTTCGGCCGATACCGCCGCCTCGGCAGACACCGTCGCTGCGGCCGGGGGCGTTGCTGTTTCGGCCGGAGGCGCTGCCGTTTCAGCTGGGGCCGTTGCCGATTCATCGGGAGGCGGTGCCGTTTCGGCTGGGGCGGCTGCCGATTCATCGGGAAGTGCCGCTGACTCGGTGCCGAGCATGGGTGTTTCCGCGGAGCTGCATCGGAAGGTGTTGCGGTTCAGTGCGAATCCGGCTCTCGCGGCCGAGCGGGTGCGGGCGCTGTACCGGCCCGGAACCTACGGTGCGCCGCTGCCCCGGCAGCCCATCGCGCCACTGGAGCCCGCCCGGGAACGGGAGCAGGTCGTCACCACCACCAATCGCGGCGATATCGCGGCCACCCTGGTGCACGTGTACCGCGGCGGCCCGATCGCCGAATTGCGGCCCGCGCTGGCCGGTTACGTCGCCGCGGCGACCCGCGACCTGCCGCGGCTGGCCGCGCACGTGGCGCTGGTGCTGGACGGCTCGGAATCCATGCGCGGCTACGGCGATCGCGAATGGGCGCTGCTGTCGCAGGCCGAGGCGCTGCGGCTGGTGCTGGCGGAGGTGTGCGAGCGGCTCACCGTCATCGAGGTCGGGGCCGGGCAGAACGGGCCCACCGACCTGGCCGTCGGACTGCTCGACGCGCTCGACGCCGAACCGATCTCGTCGCCGTCGTCACCGACGGCTACGAGAACCGGCTGCCCGGCGACCTCGCCCGCGTGGTGGAGACGCTGCGCTACCTCGAGATCCGCACCCCGATCGCGCTGTGCCGCGCCACCTTCACCGGCAGCGACACCCTGGCGCTGCGCGATCCCGCACCCGCCCTGCCCGCGCACGGGTTCTGGCATCAGGACGATTTCGCCGCGTTGCTGCCGTGGCTGTTCGCCCACTGCCCGTCCGGTGCGGCCTGGATTCGCGCCGCCGCGCTGCGCTTCCTGGCCGGCCGACTGGAAGGAGCAATCCATTGACCACCACCCGGCTCGACACCCTCGTCCGCGCGCCCGTCGACCTGGCCGGCTACCGGCTGGGCGAGCCGCAGCGCGCGGGCGCGCTCACCATGGTGCCCATTCACGGCCCGGAGCGACCGGGCATCGTGCCGCCGCGTTCGGGGCTCAAGCTGCACCGCGTCGTCGGCTACGGCAGCGTGGAACTGCACAATGGCGCGCCCTCGGGCGTGGCCATCGTGCCGCTGCACATCGGGTACATCCAGGAGGGCGCGCAGAATCACGCGCTGTGCTCGGCCGCGCTGCTGGGCGCGGGGGAGACCCGGCGCTTCGACGACGCGGTCTGCGTGCAGGCCGCGCAGGGCGGCTACCTGGAGGGGCGCGATCAGTGGTTCTTCGTGCTGCCCGTGGAGCTGCGCGCCAAGGCCCTGGCCCGGCGCGGCGTCGAGGACTATTCGAAGCTGTGGCACGACATTTCGACCACCAGCGCCGGTTACGGCCTGCCCGCGCGCGGGCATCTGGAGCAGATCCTCACCCGGAAGCGGGCGGTGCTCACGCAGTTCCGCAGCCGGCTGGAGCTGCTGCCCGGGCAGCTGGGCGCGCTGTTCTTCGTCGGCGAGGAGTTCGCGGGCCTGGAGATCGCGCCCGATCCGCGGTACTTCGCCGAGATGTGGATGGCGTTGGTGTGCTTCGCCTATGGCGTGGCGGCCTGGCAGGCCGAGCCGCAGGCCGGGGAGCCCGAGCCCCTCGCGGCGCGCGATCTCGCCTCGCTGCGTGCGGAACTCGCGCGCGAGCGGGCGCGTGAGGTGGAGCGGGTGCTGTCGTGGATGCCCGCCGCCACCGAGGTGAAGACCGTGGAGGAGGAGCGCTACCTCGACCTGCGACTGCACACCGTTACGGGCGACGGTCTGACCGGGCAGCTCGTCGGCGAGCACGACCGCCTGGTGTACGCCTCGCTGTTCGCAATTAAATGAGTTGCACCACAACTGAATAGGGACTTGAATAGGTAGCACGGGAACTGAGCCGGGCACGGCAGGAACAGCATCATTCCAGATGATGAATGCAATTCGCCTGCTAAGCGAACGATTCGACCTGTCATTCGCGCCGGCCGCCTGTCCCGTGCTACCCCCAACTCTCGGGGCTCTCAGGGGCTTCGCCCCCGAACCCCCAAGAGCGCTCAGGGCTTCGCCCTCGAACCCCACGAGTGCTCAGGGCTTCGCCCCCGAACCCCCAAGAGCACTCAGGGCTTCGCCCTCGAACCCCACGAGTGCTCAGGGCTTCGCCCTCGAACCCCGCGAGTGCTCAGGGCTTCGCCCTCGAACCCCGCGAGTGCTCAGGGCTTCGCCCTCGATCCTCGAGTGCGCTCGGGGGTCCGGCCTCACCCCTCAGTGAGAAGGGGGCTCGGGCGCAGGGCGCTCGAGCCCCCTTCTCCTCTCGCGGTCATGCCGACAGCAGTGAGTGATGGCGGGAATCGTCCTCCCGCCGTGCGGTTTCCAAGGCCAGGCGGGGGCGGGCGCGGACGGCGGCGCTGAACAACTGGTACTCCGCCGCGGGTACGCACACCTCCCGATAGGGCTGGCGGGGTGCGACCCGGGCATGCGAGCCCGGGATGACGACCCCGTGCCGGACCGTCGCTCCCCGCTTCTCCTGCGATCGGACCCAGTTCTGCATGGCGCGGGAATCCAGGCTCGGCAGGTACTCCACGGCGCGGTCCCATTCCAGGCCGTTGATCTGCCTCGGGTCGGCGACCGCGGTGACGACTACGGCGTATGCCGTCCCGACGGTGATGTCCGCCATGCGGATCTACCCCCTGTTCGTGGTTGTGGCCGCATGTTGCTCGTCTCGCGGCGCGCCTTGTTGCGCGGGGAATATTCAGGATACTTCGAAAGATATTGCACTACTGCGTGTTTCATTGTTGTCGCAGACAGTTTGCGGGTGGCGCGCGGGGGATATGGTGGCCCAGGTCACACCTGGAATACCGCGGGATGCCCGGCGGTTAAGTTGGTTGCTATGTCCACCAAATGTGGACGAGAGCCCGAGGAGGACCCCCGTGCAGTTCGGAATTTTCAGCGTCGGCGACGTCACCATGGACCCCACCACCGGCCGCACGCCGAGTGAGGGCGAGCGCATCCAGGCCATCGTCACCATCGCCCAGAAGGCCGAGGAGGTCGGCCTCGACGTCTTCGCGACCGGCGAGCACCACAATCCGCCGTTCGTCCCCTCCTCGCCGACCACCCTGCTCGGCTACGTGGCCGCGCGCACCGAGCGCCTCATCCTGTCCACCGCCACCACCCTCATCACCACCAACGATCCGGTGAAGATCGCCGAGGACTTCGCCATGCTGCAGCACCTGGCCGGCGGCCGGGTGGACGTCATGATGGGCCGCGGCAATACCGGACCGGTGTATCCCTGGTTCGGCAAGGACATTCGCGACGGCATTCCGCTGGCCATCGAGAACTACCATCTGCTGCACCGGCTCTGGCGCGAGGACGTGGTGGACTGGGAGGGCAAGTACCGCACGCCGCTGCAGGGATTCACCTCCACGCCCCGGCCTTTGGACGATCTGCCGCCGTTCGTCTGGCACGGCTCCATCCGCAGCCCGGAGATCGCCGAGCAGGCCGCGTACTACGGTGACGGCTTCTTCGCCAACAACATCTTCTGGCCCAAGGAGCACTTCCAGCGGCTCATCGAGCTCTACCGCCGCCGCTACGAGCACTACGGCCACGGTTCGGCCGACCAGGCCATCGTGGGCCTGGGCGGGCAGGTCTTCATGCGTAAGAACTCCCAGGACGCCGTGCGCGAGTTCCGGCCCTACTTCGACAATGCCCCGGTCTACGGGCACGGGCCGTCGCTGGAGGAGTTCACCGAGCAGACCCCGCTCACCGTCGGCAGCCCGCAGGAGGTCATCGACAAGACGCTGTCCTTCCGCGAGACCTTCGGCGACTACCAGCGCCAGCTGTTCCTCATGGACCACGCCGGCCTGCCGCTGAAGACCGTGCTGGAACAGCTCGATCTGCTCGGCGAGGAAGTGATCCCGGTGTTGCGCAAGGAATTCGACACCCTGCGTCCGGCGCACGTCCCGGACGGCCCGACCCACGCCGCGCGACTCGCCGCCCGGGCGACTGCCGAGGAGGCCGAGGCATGATCCGCATCGCCGTCATTTCCGCCGGGCTGTCCCAGCCCTCGTCGACGCGATTGCTGGCCGATCGCCTGATCGCCGCCGCCGAGCTGGACCTGGCCGGTCGGGAGGTGGAGTTCGACGTCATCGAACTGCGTGATCTGGCGCGCGGCCTGGCCGACAACCTGGTCACCGGGTTCGCGGCCGGACCGCTGCGCGAGGCGATCGACAAGGTCGTGCGCGCCGATGGGCTCATTGCCGTGACACCGATCTTCAGCGCCTCCTACAGCGGTCTGTTCAAGACGTTCTTCGATGTGCTGGAACCGGATTCGCTCATCGGCAAACCGGTGCTCATCGCCGCCACCGGCGGTTCGGCCCGGCATTCGCTGGCCCTGGAGCACGCGGTGCGCCCGCTGTTCAGCTATCTGCGCGCCGTGGTCGTGCCCACCTCGGTGTACGCCGCCTCCGCGGACTGGGGTTCGGCGGGCTCCGGACCCGACAGCGGATTGAGTGATCGAATCGAGCGCGCGGCAGGCGAATTCGCCGATCTGCTGGCTCAGCGGCCGGGCCGCGCGCACACCGATCCGTACGCCGAGCCGGTGCCTTTCGAGCAACTGCTGGGTGGTGACCGCGGCCGCCCGAACCGCCGCACCGACGTCATTGCCACCTGATAGCTGAGTACCATGGCACACGCTGTGCCGAATCGTTCACGACGAAAGGCAGGGAGATGGCCGAAACCCCCGCTGGCCCCGGCGCCGCTACCGCAGCGGTGCTGCCGTCCCTTCCCTACGAGGAGTGGCGGCCCACCAAGGAGACGCTGCACCGCTACTCGCAGATCATCGGCAAGGTGGCCCTGGCCAAGGGCATCCGGCGCAATCACTGGTGGCATATGACCTACCGGCTCACCGCGCGCGGCTGGACCACCGTGCCGCTCGGCTCCGCCACCGATGGACCGGTCTTCACCTGCGAGTTCGATTTCTTCGACCATGTGCTGCGCATTGCCACCGACCGGGGCATCGAGGCGGAGGTGCCGCTGGGCGGGCAGTCGGTGGCGAGCTTCTACACCGAGAGCATGCGCGCCCTGCGCGAGGTGGGCGTGGAGGTCGCCATCGCGCAGCCGCAGCCGTACAAGCTGCCCGATCACACACGGCCCTTCGATCAGGACGAGGAGCACCATCACTACGATCCGGAGGCCGCGCGGCGGGCCTTCCGGGTGCTGAGCCAGGTGGGCCGCATTCTCGAGGAGCACAGCGCCGCGTACTCGGGCAAGACCAGCCCGGTCCAATTCTTCTGGCACTCCTTCGATCTCGCGGTGCAGCGGTTCTCCGACCGCAAGCTCAGCCCGCCCGCGACCCTGGAAGCGCCGACGCGCGAATCGTATTCGCGCGAACAGATCAGCGCCGGATTCTGGTACGGCGACGACACCGTGCCCGCGCCCACCTTCTACTCCTACGCCCATCCGGAGCCCGCCGGTCTGCACGACCTGCCGATCCGGCCCGACGCCGCCCACTGGGTCGAGGCCGGTTCGGCCTACTACGCCTACGACGCGGCGCGCACCAGCGCCGATCCGGTGGGCTCGGTCCTGGAATTCTTCCGCTCCGTCTACGCCAACAGCGCCAAGCTGGCGGGCTGGGACGCACCGGCGCTGGCCTGCCCGGGCGGTATCACCGATCCGGTGCTGGCGGGCCCGGCCCCGGAGTGGCTGGAATAACCGAATGCCCCGGTGAGCTTGTCCGACATAGTGTGTCGGGCAGGAGCGGAGGGAGCGGTGATGGGGAAACGGCTGGTCGGCGGGCCGGGGGAGCGGCGGGGAACGCATGGGTGAGCAACGCGCGGCCCCTCGGCCGTCCACCCTGACCAGCTATCGCGAGACGGCGTTCTCGGCCGGGCCGAGCACCCGCATGCCGCTCATCGGCGTGTTGGTGCTCGGCAGTCTGGTGCTGGTGTGGGCGGCCGAGCGCACCCCGCGGCACGGCACCGATCACGTGTGGTTCCTGGCGGTCTCGATCGCGGGACTGTGCCTCGCGCGCGGGCTGCACCTGCGCAGGCCGGTCACCCTGCCGCACCTCACCGCCGCGGTCGTGGTGCTGGCGGCGGCGAATCTCGGCTACCACTACCACCATCCGGCCTTCGGGTTCGTCCTGCTGGCTGCCAGCGGATTCGTGCTGGTGCTGCCGGTGGGCAGCCGGCCGCAGCCCGAGCAGCTGCCCCGGGTGGCCGAGCTGGTGCGGCGCAGTACGGGAGATCCGCTGGCCCCGTTCGCATTGCACTCCGCCAAGAGCTACTTCTTCACCGCCGACGGCGCCGCGGCCATCGCCTATCGGACGCGATTCGGGATTGCCGTGGCCGCGGGCGACCCCATCGGCGACCGGCGCGCCTTCGCCGAATTGATCGGTGAGTTCTCGGTTTTCGCGGCCGAGCACGGCTGGCGGCTCGCGGTGCTGGGCGCGAGCCCCGAGCTCACCGGCCTGTGGCAGCAGCGCGCCGGGGACCACCGCGGGCTGCGCGCCATTGCCGTCGGCCGCGATGTGGTGCTGGAGGTCGGTGATTTCGATATGGTCGGCCGCCGGTTCCGCAATCTGCGGCAGGCGGTCAGCCGCACCCGCAATGCCGGCGTCACCACCGAGGTGCTGTCCGAGTCCGCGCTCACCGAATACCAACGGCAGGCACTGCTCGGCATTGTCGACGAATGGGGGAGCGGGCGGCAGACGCGCGGGTTCTCGATGATTCTCGACCATCTGCTGGACGGCCGGAATCCGGGCATGCTGGTGGTCCTGGCCCGCGATGCCGACGGCCGGATCGCCGGTTTCCAGCGCTACGGAATCTCCGGCGACGGTACGGAATTGAGCCTGGACGTGCCCTGGCGCCGGCGTGACGCGCCGAACGGCCTGGACGAGCGGATGATCCTCGATCTGGTCGACTACGCCCGCGCGCACGGCATTGCCCGAATCTCGCTGGCATTCGCGGCCTTTCCGGAACTCTTCGCCGATACGCGGCGCTCACGGGCGGCCGAGCTGGTGTATCTGGCCGTGCGTCTGGGGGACCCGCTCATCCGGCTGGAATCGCTGTACCGCTTCCTGCGCAAGTTCCATGCCTTCGCCGAGCAGCGGTTCGTCCTGGTCCGCATGCGCGAGGTGCTCATCGCCGCGGCGGCGCTGCTCACCCTGGAATTCGTCCCGCACCGCCGCCAGTACTGACCATCGGAGACCCGGATCGAAAAGCCCGGTTCAGCCCAGGAACTCGACCAGCGCCTGTGCGAAACCCGGATCCGCGACAGCCATCAGGTGATCGCCCGGCACCACCGCGAGCCCGGCGTCCGGGAGCGCACCGGCCAGGCGTTCGGGTTCGGCGGCGAACGGATCCGACGCGCCCGCCAGCACCAGGGTCGGCACGCCGATCTCGGCGACGCTCTTGATGGGAGCCTCGTTCAGCCCCGCCGCGACCGCCGCGATCGCCTCCCGGTCCGAACCCACCGCATCGGCCAGGATCCGGAACATGCGCGCCAGCGGCCGCGCGGCGGAACCGTCGCCGCGCATGGCGGTGATGATGTCCTCGGCGGCGATGACGCGCCAGTCGATGCCGCCGCAGTCCACCACACCGGAACCGATGCCGCCCACCGCGAGCCGCTCGACGCGCGCATCGGCCGCCGCGACCAGCAGCGAGATGACGCCGCCCATCGAATAGCCCACCTGCGCCACCCGCTCCAGCCCGAGCTCGTCGTAGAGCGCCCGCACATCCGCGGCCATGGCCTGCCAGGAGTACCGCGCCGGATCGTGCGGCTTCTCCGAACGCCCGTGCCCGCGCGCGTCCAGGGAGATGACGTGATGCCCGGCCCGCTGCAGCGCCGCCACCACGCCCACGCTCATCCAGTTGGCATTGGTATCGGCGACGATGCCGTGCTGCAGCACCACCGGCACGCCCTCGCCCTCCCACACCGTGTAGTTGAGCTGCAAGCCGTCCCAGGTCGTGAATTTCGCCATGCCGGCAAACCTAGTTGGGGCCGGGCGGGCGTGGGAGGGTTCAGCCCATACGCGCCATGACGCCGCGCGGCAGCACCGGCATGACGGCCGCCAGCACCCGCCACGGCCACTGCGGCACCGAGGCGCGCACCGCCTCCCGTTCGATGGCGGCCACCATGGCCTGCACCCCCTTGTCCAGCGGGGCAACGAATTTGGCGTCGCCGGCGCGGGCGGACAGCTCGGTGGCGATGAAGCCCGGCTGCACCGTGGTGACCTTGATCGGACTGCGGCGCAACTCGATCGCGAGCCCCTCACCCAGCGCCGACAGCCCGGCCTTGCCGGCCGAATACGCCGCCTTCTTCCCGGGCAGCCCGCGCACCGCGCTCATCGACGAGATGAGCACCAGATGCCCGGCGTCCTGCGCGCGGAAGATGCTCATGGCGGCCTCGGCCTGCGCGAGGGCGCTCACGAAATTCGTGGTGGCCGTGGCCAGATTGGCCGATGCGCGCCCGGTGCCGACGAGCGCGCCCTTGCCGATGCCGGCGTTCACGATGACCCGGTCCAGGCCGCCCAGCTCGTCGCGCAGTTCGCCGAAGACCTCGGGCACCGCCGCGTGATCGTCCACATCCAGGGCGCGCACCGCGACCGTGATGCCCGGATGGGCGGCCAGCAGCTCGGCGCGCAGCTCCTCCAGATTCGGCTCCCGCCGCGCGCACAGGGCCAGATCGCGGCCGCGCCGGGCGAACTCGCGGGCCATGCCCGCGCCGAGCCCGGAACTCGCGCCGGTAATGAGAATCTTGCGCCTCGTCATGCAGGCCACCCTACGACGGGAGAGCCGCCCCGGCGGCGGGACGGCTCTCCGGTGCTCCGGTTGTCGCGGACCTAGGCGAGATCGTCGAATTCTCCGGCCTTGCACCCGGCGATCCACGCGGCCATTTCCGATCTCCGGAACAGCAGAATGCCGGCGTCCGGGTCATTGCTGTTGCGGACGGCGACGGAGCCGTCGGGCAGCCGGGCCGCCTCGACGCAATTGCCGTTGGGTCCGCTGAAGCTGCTCTTGCGCCAGGCGAATCGCAGATGCTGGGACGGATCGGATTCGTTCATTGTCGTACCTCCGGTGGGAACGGACCGTGATGCGGTGCCGCTGTCGGGGGTACCCAAAAGAAACCGTTCTACATCAATGTCCGGTTTATCCCAATTGATTCGGGCGTGTCGTCAGCCGAACGAACCGGTGTGCGGCTTATCCGGGACCAGCCGCCAGGCGCCGCAATTCTGGGTGCTGAATGCGACATCGCCGGCCTCGATCACCACGCGCACCGGTTTGGTGCGGGTGAAATCGCTGGCAATGATGTAGAAGTTCGGGTCGTTGTAATCGGTTTCGGTCTGGACGTGCCACAACCGCCGCCAGAAGCAGCCGCCGGTGGCCGGATCCGGGGCGCCGTCGGCCACATAGGTCCCCGGCCGCAGATCCACATTGACCAGATACAGGCCGTCCACCGTGATCTCGGTGGCCGGTTCGGCGGCGGCGAGGCCGGATGTCATCAGTGTCAGTGCGGCGGCCAAGGCCCCCGCGGTTCCAAGCGCGCGTCCACGCACGGTCTTCCTCCCTCGAGCTTGCGGACCTCCCGAACCTCACGGCCGGGCGGTTCGGGCGATCCCCGCATCTCCCGGGGAGGGGTCTATCAGAAAACTCGGTCTGTTTTGGGAGATCGCTGGAATTGGGCAGAAACCACCGATGTCGTTCCAGGTACCGCCAACGATATTCAGGGCATGAGAAGACTTCGACCCCTCCCGGACGCGGTGCCCACCGGCCCGCCCGGCTGCACCTCTCATTGTGCCCGTCTTTGTACCGATTCCGGCCTTTCGGCCGTACTCGCCGCCGATAAAGCGCTGTTGCACTGGCGTGCCGTGCGCCGCCTGGGTGACACTGGACTCGCCGAACACGCCGTCCAGGAAACCCTGCTGCGGGCTTGGAAGGCGTGTGCCACCTACGATCCCGCCCGCGGCAGCGTCCGCACCTGGCTGCTCACCATCGAACGCAATGTGCTCACCGATATCGCCCGTGTTCGCGCCGCCCGCCCCGGCGACACCAGCTGGGACGAGATCGGCGAGCTCGCCGAGGGCCGCCACGCCAAACCGGACTTCGCCGAATCCGTCTCCGACGGCCTGCTGGTCGCCGAACTCCTCGCCCACCTCCCCGATCCGCAACGCGACGCCGTCGTCCAGGTCATCCTGCGCGACCGCGCCTACCAGGACGTGGCCGCCGATCTCGGCGTGCCCGTCGGCACCGTCAAGACCCGCGTGCACTACGCCCTCCGCTCGCTGCGCCGCCTGCCGCTCAGCGCCTGATTCGCCCCGGCTCTCGGGACCCTGCTTGTAAAGGACACGCCATGAAACGGGCGGGACCATTCCTCACCCTGGCCGCTGTCGCCGCGCTCGGCGGCGGGCTGCTCATTGCCGATTATGTCACCAGCCCCGACAATCCCTCGGCCAATGCTCCCACCGCGACATCGCCGAATCCCGCTGAAACCACGGCTAATTCGGAATTTCCGGCACAAGCGGACTATGTCACCGATATCCGGACCGAATCCGGGCGGCCCATCACCCTATCGGTCACGGTCACCGGGGCGAAGGCGGTCGCCTATGCCTGCGACGGCGTTTCCATCGAAAGCTGGCTCAGCGGCGCGGCCAGTTCCGGGCGGATGACATTGACGGGCAGCAATTCCAGTCTGGAAGCCGGACTGGAAGGTGAAAATCTCAGCGGCACACTGACATTGGCGGACAAGAAATACGAATTCAACGCACCGCCCGTACAGGCCCCGGCCGGGCTGTACATGGCCCGCTCCGATTCCGGCCGCGACAGCTGGATCGTGCGCCCGGACGGCTCCATCACCGGAGTCCGCCGCCAGGCCGACGGATCCACCGTTCCCGCACCGGATCTCGCCCCCAATGCACGGAAGGTCGACGGCGATGACCGCGATTTCTGATCCGACGCCCCGCGATTCGGCCCGGCGCGCCACCGCGCTCACCATCGCGCTGATCGTGCTGGCCGGTGCGGCCACCGCCATCGTCGTCGGCGTCTACGCCGCCACCCACGAACCCCGCGGCTACGCGGTCAGCCTGGCCGGCTTCTCCAGTCCGGGCGCGGTGAAATCCTGGCTGGCGACCGTGGTGGTGGTGCTGGCGGTGACCCAGGTCGTCAGCGCGCTCATCATGTACGGGCAGATCCCGGGAATCCGCGGCGGGCAGTGGGTTTCGCCCCTGCACGTCTGGTCCGGCCGGATCGCGGTGCTGGTGAGCGTGCCGGTCGCCGTGCACTGCCTCTACGCCTTCGGCTACGAGGACTACACCACCCGCGTCCTGCTGCATTCGCTGCTGGGTTGCCTGATCTACGGCATCTTCGTGACCAAGATGCTGTTGCTCACCCGCAAGGGACTGCCCGGCTGGGCGCTTCCGGTGGCGGGCGGGCTTTTGTTCACCGGATTCGTCGGACTCTGGTTCACTTCGGCGGTCTGGTATTTCCGGGTCAAGGGGTTCGGATCCTGAATCAGCCCTTCGGGTGAACCCCGCGCCCCGCCCACACGTCGAACAAGCAGCGGCCGACGGTACGAGTCTGCCCTGACGGAGGAGTACTCCCATGACCGAACACACCCCTGTCCAGCTCGATCGCCGGCGCGCCCTGGCCGCCACCGGCCTCGCGGCCGCCGCCGTGGTGACCGTCGCCGCCTGTGACACCTACGGCGCCAACGACAATGCCTCGGCCGCGTCCGACAACGGAGCCAAGCAGGACAAGCAGCAGGGCGCCGAGCTCGCCACCACCGGCGAGGTTCCGGTGGGCGGCGGCGTCATCAAGGGCGACACCGTCATCACCCAGCCCACCGCGGGCAATTACCAGGGCTTCTCCTCCACCTGTACGCATCTGGGCTGCAAGGTGGCCGAGGTCAGCAACGGCAAGATCAACTGCAAATGCCACAACAGCAGTTTCAATCTGGACGGCAGCGTGGCAGGCGGGCCCGCGCCGCGCGCCCTCGACGCGCGCGCGGTCCGAGTCGAGGGAGATCGCATCCTCGCCGGGTAGCGGCGTGTCCCGGCAAATCGCCCGGGCGCGTCGCCCCGGTGGCCGCCCGGAATTGCGGGATAGTTGGGCAAGTGGTCGGTTGCCCGACGCTGTCTCGGTACCGCTGATCAGCGCTTTCTGATCCTCTGACCACTGGTAACAGTTCGATCACGTGGCTTGCTAATTGGTAACTGGAGTTGCCAGAGTTAACAGCTGGGTTTGGTGTTACTAGTGGGAAGGGAGGGGCGCCCCGTTCCCGGGAGCGCCGTCACCGCGTATGAAGCCGAACATGGTCAAGGCCGGTATCTTCACCGCCGTCACGGCCGCGGCATTCTCGACAGTGGCCGGTCTGGTGCCGGTCACCGCCCATGCTGATCCGGTACTGCCCGAACTGCCCCAGAAGCTGGTCGGGAAGACCGTCTTCCTGGATCCCGGTCATCAGGGGCCCAACCACAATCAGGATGTCGCGCGCCTGGTCACCGACGGCCGCGGCGGCACCAAGGCCTGCCAGACCAGCGGTACGACCACGCTGAACGGCATACCCGAGCACACCGTCAACTGGAATGTGGCACAGCTGGTGCGCACCTCGCTGGAGGGACTCGGCGCGCGCGTGGTGCTGAGCCGTCCCGACGACACCGGCTGGGGCGGCTGCATCGACGAACGGGCCGCCGCCGCAAACCAATCCGGCGCCGACGTCGCCGTGAGCATCCACGCCGACAGCGCGCCCGCCGAGGCCCGCGGCTTCCACCTCATCGTGCCGCAGCTGCCGATCCCGGACGCCAAGGCCAATGAGGTGCAGGCCGGAGCCGGGCTGGCCGCGAGCAGGGCCATGCGCGATGCCTACCTGCAGGCCGGATTCCCGGCCGCCACCTACAACGGCGCGGTGGACGGCCTGCAAACCCGCGCCGATGTGGCCGGACCGGCGCTGACCCGGGTGCCGGACGTCTTCCTCGAAATGGGGAACGGCGCCAATGCCGAGGACGCGGCGCAGCTGGAGACGCCGGAAGGCCAACTGCGGCACGCGGTCACGATCACCACCGGCATCGTGGGCTATCTGCTCGGACTGTCGATTCCGTCGGAGGGCGGCGAGCAGGTCGGCACCGCGCCCGCGCCGCAGACCCAGCCCGCCCAGCCGGCGCAGCCCGCGCAGTTCGAAGTGCCGCCGCAGGCCCCAGCGCCCGAATCGCAGGCACTGCCGCAGAACGGTCCCGCACCGGTGGCGCCGCAGGCGCCGCTGCCGGGCCAGGCACAACCGGCGCAGCCGGGCGCCGAAGCACAGCCGCAGGCGGCGCCTCAGCCGCAGGCAGCGCCCCAGCCGCAGGCGGCTCCGCAAGCCGAGGCGCAGCCGCAGGCCGCGCCGCCACAGGTGGCGGTTCCACCCGCGGCTCCGGTCGAGCCGCAGGCGCCGCAACCCCAAGTGCCGCAAGCACAACCGCAGGCGGCCGGAGAGCCGCAGGCGCCGCAGGCGCAACCGATGCCCGCCGACAAGGAGCCGTCGCCGCCGGCCATCGGCCCGGCGACTCTCGAAGCGCCGGTGGCGGTCAAACCGGTCTCGGCTCCGCAGAATCCGGCGCCGGGCGGCACGGCCCCGGGTGGCACGACGCCGGGTGCGCAGACGAGCCCGGGCGTGCAGGCGAATCCGGGCCAGAGCAATCCGGGCGTGCCCTCGGGCCTGGGCGCTCAGGCCCCGGGTGCGCAGACCGGTCCGGGTGCGCAGACAAGCCCTGGCGCGCAAACGAATCCGGGTGGCCAGACGCCGTCGGACAAGAACTCCAAGACGGTCGACGTGGAGTCGATGAGCGCCCTGGTGCAGACCGCCATCCAGATGCTGGGCCCGCTGGCCAAGATGCTCATGGGCAATAACGGCGTCGCCTCCGACATGGTCAACCTGGCCTACACCCTGGTGTCGGTGCTGTCCTCGTCGGTCCTGACGCCACAGGCCAAGTAGTCGCTTTCCCGAGTACGCCCCCGCGCCGAATCCTCCGGTGCGGGGGCGTATTTCATTGCCTCCCCTCACTTGCGTACCGTTCGGCCGCTCTGATCCCGTATGCGGCGAATGGCCGAAGCCGGGCAAACACTTCGCGACCCGGGATGGTTGAAGGTATGTCCTCCATCACCTGCCTGGCCACGAAGGTTGTCGCCGCGGAGAGGCGCAGTTGCGGACAACTTCGTGTCCGGTGGTTGGCAAGCATCCGGCGCAGGAGTTGCATGAATTCGGGTCGGGTCAGGACCGGGTGCCGGTACTGGTTTCGATATACGGCTCGTCGATCGAGGTGGATGTGATGGCGTTCGGTGTGGGACTCAGTATCGGCACGGTCAATACGGTCTGCGCTACGGCGGCCGACCGGGCGGGCAAATACCCACCGGGCCGCAGGGGAGCCCCGCCGACCACTTGGCGCACCACCCTGACCTTCGATTCGTCCGGCACCGCCCGGGTCGGCCGTATTCCGCGGCACGGGCGGGTCATTACCGAATTCGCCGATCTCACCCAGCGCGGTGCGCCGGTCGCGCGGGTCGGTCACCGGGCGCTGTCGGCCGCGGATCTCATTGCCACCGTGGCCAACAGCGTGCTCGAGGAGGTGCTGGGGAAGGCTCCGGCCGGACAGTGCTCGCGGCCGGACACCGGCATCGCGGTCACCCATCCGGCCGGGTACTCCGCGAATCTGGTGACCGACCTGCGCACGGCGCTCGACGGCGTGGGGCTGGGGTGCGCCGAGCTGCTCGCCGAGCCGATCGCCGCGGCCACCTGGCTGCAGGCCCAGCGCGGTCCGCTCATGCCGGGCCTGGCGCTGGTCTACGACCTCGGCGGCTCCGGACTGGACGTGACGCTGGTGCGGGTGGGCGCGGGCGCGCCCAGCAATCCGATCGTCGGCATACCGCAGCATTCCGCCGACTTCGGCGGCCGGGCCTTCGGCGGACTGGTGGCCAGGAAGCTGCGGCGCGCGCCGGACGGGCCGGTCGTCTCCCGGGTGGTCGACGACGCCGACGCCGGGGAACTGCGCACCGAGCACGTCACGGCCTCGCTGAAGCTGGTCTATCGCTGCCTGCGCATCGCCGATGTGACCATGGCCGACGTGGACCGGGTGCTGGTGGTCGGCGGCGCGGCGCGCCCGCCGGAGGTCGCCCAGGTACTGGCCGAACAGCTGGCCCGGCCGGTCACCGTGGCCCCGGATCCGGAGCGCACCATTGCCGACGGCGCGGCCATCGCGGCCCGGCAGTCGGTGCTCGCGCACGATTCGGCGGCCCATCGCCATCACGTGCTAGCAGACCTGTTCCGGCGTGTGACGCGCGTCGCCGCTCTCTGATCCGCAGGTTACCGGCCGGTTTGCTCGGCAAAACTCGGCGCGCGAGGGCGACTCGTGCAAGCATCCTGCTAGCGCATGTTGACGGTACTCCGATTTGCTGTAACCATGGGGTACAGATAACACGCTACTGGAGAGGTGACGACGATGTCTCCGACCGCGACACCCATCGACGATCCCGTGGTTGCCGAAGCGCAGGAGTACGCGCAGAAGCTGCTGCTGTTGTCGGAAGGATCGGTCAACAAGCACTTCGATCCCTACGAGGACATCGACTGGGAGAACCCGGACTTCGACGCCAACACCAAGCCCGAGCGCTGGATCCTGCCCGGTTCCGCCGATCCGCTGGGCCGCCACCCGTGGTACCTGGCGCTGAGCGACGAGCAGAAGATCGCCATCGGCAAGTACCGCCAGGCCAATGTCGCCAAGGTGGGCCTGCAGTTCGAATCCATCCTCATCAGCGGCATGGTTCAGCACACCTTCTCGCTGCCCAATGGCGATCCGGAATTCCGGTACTGCACCCATGAGATGGCCGAAGAGCTCAACCACACCCTGATGTTCCAGGAGATGGTCAACCGCATCGGCGCGGACGTCCCAGGCATGGGCCCGATCGTGCGGCAGCTGCGCCACTTCGGCGTGCCCGTGGCGGTCATGTTCCCGAACCTGTTCTTCATGGCCGTGCTCGCCGGCGAGGAGCCGATCGACCACATCCAGAAGCAGATCCTGCGCTCCGGCGAGGATGTGCACCCGATCATGCGCGGCGTCATGGCGATTCACGTCGCCGAGGAGGCCCGCCACATCTCCTTCGCGCACGAATTCCTCAAGCAGCACGTGCCCGAGCAGGGCATGCCGCAGCGTTTCGTGCTCTCCATCGCCATGCCGATCGTCATGTGGATTCTGGGCCGCTCCATCGCGACCCCGCCCAAGGCGTTCTTCCAGGAGTTCGACATCCCGGAGTCGGTGCGCAAGGAGCTGTTCTACGGCTCCAAGGAGGCCAAGCAGGTCTTCAGCGACTACTTCATCGATGTGCGGGCGCTGGCCCACGAGATCGGGCTGATGAACCCGATCGCCAAGCGGGTCTGGAAGATTCTCGGCATCGATGGCCCGGCCTCGCGCTACCGTTCGGAGCCCATCCGCTCCGGCAAGGTCGCCTGAGGGGTAGGGACGTCCAGTGCCGTACGTTGTTACCCAATCCTGTTGCAGCGACGCCTCGTGCGTGTACGCGTGCCCGGTCAACTGCATCCATCCGACGCCGGATGAACCCGACTTCCTGACGGCGGAAATGCTCTACGTCGATCCGCAGGCGTGCGTGGACTGCGGGGCGTGCGCCACCGCGTGCCCCGTCGACGCCATCGTGTCGTCGAAAAAGCTCACCGACGAACAGAAGCCGTTCATCGAGATCAATGCCGACTTCTATCGGCAGGCCCGGCCGCGGCCGCTGCTGGCCCGGCCGATTCCGGCGCCGGAGGTCAAGCCCGGGCGGGAACCGTTGCGGGTGGCCATTGTCGGCTCGGGCCCTTCGGCCATGTACGCGGCCGACGAATTGCTCACGCAGCCGGGCGTTTCGGTGACGGTGATCGATCGGCTGAACACCCCGTACGGGCTGGCGCGCTTCGGTGTCGCACCGGACCACGCCAAGACCCGCAAGGTGTCCAAGCTGTTCGACGTGATCTCCGCGCAGCCGGGATTCGGGTCGTACCTGAATCTGACCGTGGGCGAGCATATTTCGCACGACGAGTTGCTGGAGCACCATCACGCGGTGGTCTACGCGGTCGGCGCGTCCAGTGATCGCAAGCTCGGCGTCGCGGGTGAGGGACTGCCGGGCAGCGTATCCGCAACCGAATTCGTGGCCTGGTACAACGGGCATCCCGATCAGGCGGGGCGCTACTTCGATCTGACGCAGCGGCGCGCGGTCATCGTCGGCAACGGCAATGTGGCGCTGGACGTGGCGCGGCTGCTGACCACCGATCCGGAACTGCTGGCGGGCACCGATGTCGCGCCCCGGGCGCTGGCGGCGCTGCGGCGCAGCAAGATCGAGGAAGTGGTCGTGCTCGGCCGGCGCGGGCCCGCGGAATCGGCCTTCACGGTCCCGGAATTCGTGGGACTGCTGGGCGCGGATGTGGACATCGTGGTGGAGGGCGAGATTCCCGAGCCGACCGCGGACATGCCGCAGCAGGTGCGGCAGAAGCTGACGCTGCTGCGCGGCCTGGCCGAGCGGCCGGCCGGCGGGCGCAAGCGGATCGTGTTCCGGTACCTGGCGGCGCCCACGGCGTTCACGGGCGTGGACCATGTGACGGGTGTCGAGGTGATGCGCAATCGGCTCGTCGCCGGGGCCGACGGTGTGGTGCGGGCCGAGGCGACGGGGGACACCGACCTCCTGGAGACCGGTCTGGTGCTGACCTCCGTCGGGTATCGCGGCGTGCCGCTGCCCGGGCTGCCGTTCGATGAGAATGTCGGGATCATCCCGAATCTCGACGGGCGGGTGCTGGAGAGCGCCGGAGGTTCGGTGGTGTCCGGTGCGTATGTGACCGGCTGGATCAAGCGGGGACCGACCGGCTTTATCGGGACCAACAAGTCCTGCGCACAGCAGACGGTGCGGCAGCTGGTGGACGATTTCAATGCCGGACGGCTGGCCGAACCCGGTAGTGGCGCCTATGAATTCGACCGACTGGTCGGAGCGCGTCAACCGCACGTGGTGCGCGGCGGCGCGGTGAACCGGCCGCGGCGACGCCTGCCGCTCTTGGTGCGCAGTCGGTAGGCTGCTCCGAAACGGTCCGAACGCCGACCGCCCCCGGTGATTATTCGCGAGGGCGGTCGGTTTGTTTTTTCATTTCGAATTGTGTTGTGTGAGTTGTAATACTGCGTTTGCCCGCAACGACAACCGAGGCAGTAGAGGCGAATTCACTCCGAGTCACGGGCGATGAGCTGTTGCGAGTAGGGAACTCCACGGCAGCAACCGACCAGTGATCGGCATTCCGCGCCCCCAAACTGACGTTGCGGTTTTCTTTTTCGGACTCTCATTGCGAACCGGTTGGTATCAACTATTCGTTCGCTGTGTTGTAGCTACAAGCGAATGGTGTTGGTGTCCAGTTCGACTCGGTGGCGACCACGTAGCTTCCTGACCAGTACTTTGCCAACTTCGCTACCGGACGCGAGATCTTTTCTCCCGATTCGATATTCACATCCGGCATGTGCCAGCTAACCTGAACGCGCTGTTTGGAAAACGACCGCGACCACATGGTTGGTACGCCCGTGAGGCCGTGGTCTCGGTGCGTTGACGGGATAGCGATGACTGTTGGCTTTGGCATGAGCATCGGCACAGTGAACTCCGTGTGGGCGACCACGACCGGTGAACGAACCCGGCCCGCCGTGCGTGTTCGGCGCACGGCCGTCACATTCGACAGCGCCGGTGGGCCGAGGATCGGGGGAATTCCCCGATTCGCCCCGGTTGTCACGGATTTCGCCGATCTCACGACCGAGCCGGATCCGGTGGTCATCGGCGGGCGCATCTGGTCGCCGGCCGATCTGGTGGCCACCGTGGTGAACGGTCTCATCGAGACGCATGCGCCCGAAGCGCCGGCCGTCACCACCTATCCCGCCTGCTATCCCGACAAATACGTCACCCGGCTGCGGCGGGCGCTGGACTGGTCCGGTGCGGCCGATGTGCTGCTCATGCCCGAGCCCGTGGCGGCGGTGGAATGGCTCGACGCCGAATACGGCGTCTCCGGAGCGGGTTTGACGCTGGTCTACGACCTCGGCGGCAATAGCCTCGATATCGCGGTGGTGCGCACCGAGGAGGATCCCGAGGAGCGCGGCATACTCGGCCGCGCCGAACGCTCGCACGAGTACGGCGGTCGCCCCCTGGGCACCCTGCTCGCCCGCTACGCCCGCAGCATCGCGCCGGGCGCCTCGCAGCCGGTCTCGGCCGTGGTGCCCGCCTCCGATACGAATCGCTTGCGCAGCTGGCATATTCGCAACTCGCTACGGCTGGTCCGCTCTTGCGTGCATCGCGCCGGACTGCACCTCGACGATATCGATCGCGTGCTGCTGATCGGCGGCGCGGCCCGCCCCGCCGAGGTGGCGCGCGTGCTGTCGGATCTCGGCCGGCCCATTGTCATGGCGCCCGATCCCGCGCACACCGTGGCCATCGGCGCGGCCATCGCCGCCGTCCGCAGCGTCGACACCGGGTCCGCCATCGGCCGGTACGCTCCGCGCGCGGCCGTATTCTCCGGTGCGGCGGTGGCTTCCGCGCTGGCCATGTCCGCGGCCACCGTGCTCGGCGGCCCCACCGGCGGGCTGCCCGGCCTGCAGGCCGCGCCCGGACCGGTCGGCGCGCCCGGCGGCGGGATCGCTCAGGGCGATGTGATCGTCTACGACGAGGTCACCGGCGCCTACGGTGGCGGCGGTGCGCATGCCGTCACCGCCGCCTCGATGCGCGGCCCGATCGCGCCCACCGTCACCCAGACCTGGGTCGGCGGGCGACCGGTGGACACCACCCGCAACCGCGGTTTCACCAGCAATGGTCCGGGCGATCGCTGCGAGCCGCCGATCTACCGCAACGGGACCTATTCCAACCCGGCGACCTTCGTCAACCCGCTGCCGTTCCGGCCGTACTCCGAGCTCAGCACCGCCATCGGCACGATTCCGAATCAGCTGCCCTCGGTGAGCCTGCCCGACCTCCCGGAGGTGCCCCAGCCGGGCGCGGCCCTGCCGCAACCCGGACAGGTCGAGCTGCCGGGAACGGTTCCCGCGGCCGAAACCCTCCCGAGCGCACCGGCTCCGGAGACCGCGCCACTGCCCGAGACCGCTCCGGCACCCGCGCCCGAGCCTGCTCCTGCCCCGGAACCTGCCCCCGCTCCCGATCCGACGACGGGCACCGGCACGACCACCGGTGATCCGGCCTCCGGCGGAACGACCACCGGCGGAACACCTTCCGACGGCGGCACGACCGGTGGCGACACCACGTCCGGCGGGACGACGACCGGCGGCGCCACGGGTGGCAGCACCGGAGGCGATACGACCTCGGGTGGTACGACCGGCGGCGACACCTCCGGCGGTACGACCGGTGGCACATCCGGTGGAACCGGCACGGGCGGAGGGACTTCCGGTGGAGGCACCGGTACCGGCGGCACTTCCGGCGGCGACACCGGCGGTGGCGGTACAGGCGGAAGCGGCACCGGTGGTGGCGGGACCGGCGGCAGCGGTGGTGGCGGTACAGGCGGAAGCGGCACTGGCGGTGGCGGGACCGGCGGCAGTGGAGGCGGCGGCACCGGTGGCGGTGGCAACGGTGGTGGCGGCACCAGCGGAGGCGGCGCATCCGGTGGTGGCTCCGGGGGTAGTGGCGGCTCCGGCGGCCTCGGTGGTGGTGGCGGCGCGTCCGGCGGTGGTGGCATGGGCGGTTCCACCGGAGGCGGTGGAACCGGCGGTGGCGGAACCAATTCCGGCGGTGGTTCCGGTGGCGGCGGAGCCGGCGGCGGTGGGGGAGGCGGAGCCAGCGGCGGTGGAGGCGGCGGGGGCGGCGACCGCTAGCCCCGCATCGGACGGCGACGCGGACGGCGGTGGAGTAGTGGTCCACTCCGCGCCATCCGTCGTCGCGAACGATCGGCCCACCCTCGCGCCTCCAGTGCCCAGCGCGATGGTGGGCTCGGTCGCATCCGGCCGCCGAATGATGTTCAGCGAGCGGTGAATCCGCCGTCCACGGCGAGCGCGGCGCCGGTGATGAAGCTGGCCTCATCGCTGAGCAGGTATGCCGCGAAGGCGGCGATCTCCTCGGGCCGGGCAATGCGGCCCATCGGGTGCAGCGCGGCGATCGCCGCCTCGCCCTCCGGGGTGGCGCCCATGGACGCGCGGAAGGCCGGGGTGTCCACCGCGCCGGAGACCAGCGCATTCACCCGGATCGGCAGCTCGGCGTTCTCCAGCGCGACCGCGCGGGTGAGCCCGACGACGCCGTGCTTGGCCGCCACATACGGTGCGACCGAACCCATTCCGACCACGCCCAGATTCGAGGCATTGTTCAGAATGGCCCCGCCGCCGGAGGCGATCAGCGCCGGAACCTGATGCCGCAGACCGTAGAACACGGCCGTCAGGTTCAGCTCGATATCGGCCCGCCAGCCCTCCTCCCCGATGTCCTGCACCGGCCCGAACGCATTGATCGCCCCCGCATTGTTGAAGGCCCCGTCCAGCCGCCCGAATTCGCTCATCGCGGCCTCGGTCAACCGCGCCACATCCGCCTCGACGGTGACATCGGCAGGCACGAACAATGCCCGCCCGCCGCTCGCTCGAATCTCCTCGGCCACCCGATCCCCGGCGTCCTTGCTCCGAGCGCCGAGTACGACCGCACCCCCCTCAGCGGCCACCCGCCGAGCGACCGCGGCACCGATCCCCGAAGTGGCGCCGGTGATCAGAACAACCTTCGATTCGAACCGAGATCCCATGACTACGTTCCCCTTTGATGAAGAGCTGATTTACTTGACACGTCATATACAACTCCGGTCGAAAGGCTCGCGCTGGCGGAAATCCGCCCTCGCGTTTGACGTGTCATGCAAAGGGGCTGTGACGCCCGCCGATCGAGCGGGCGCCAATCTCAGGCCGACGCGAGCAGATCTGGCAAGGCGTGCAGGTCGTCCACCACGTTCGCGTACAAAGCCCCCGGCAACTCCGAACTCAAATACCCCCAAGGCCCCCGCCGAATCAGCACCGGCAGCATCCCCGCCTCCCGTGCCGGCAGCACATCATTATCGACCCGATCCCCCACATAGGCGATCTCCACCGAAGCCACCCCCGCCACCTCCGCGACCTTGGTGAAGAACTTCGGATCCGGCTTCTCCAACCCCCACTCCGCAGACGTATAGATCGCATCCACCGGCAGCCCCATCCGCTCCAGCGCCGCCTTAGCCTGCGGCGGCTGATTCCCCGCGATGATCACCGCCACCCCCCGCCGCCGCAACTCCGCCAACGCCGGCCGCACATCCGGATACAAATCCTCTTCATCGAAGTTGTTCCGCAACCCCTCCGGCTCCTCCGCCGCCCAAGCGGCCTCCTCCGCCCACACATCAATCCCGGGCCGCACCAGCTCGAACGCCTCCACCAACGGCCGCCCCGTAGCCGCCATCCCCCCGATCACCCCCAACAAGGCGAACCGCGGCACCCCCAACCGATCCGCCCACCGACTCCAAATCCGAGTCTCATCGATCAACGTCTCACCCACATCGAACACTACGGCCTTGATCATCCGCCCAGCGTATCCGCCCGCCCGCACGCGCCACCGCGATGACAACCGGCTCTCGGCTCGCTCGAACCCGTGCCGACCGAACCGAGCCACCGCTCGTCTGAAACAGCATCGACCGGGAACTGGTGGCGGGCTTCTTCGGCGTGTCGCCGCCACCAGTTCCCGGTCGGCGATGTTTCACATATTCCCGGTGGGAGGGCGTCAGGCTGATAGGGCGAGGGCGTTGGTGCGCGCCGACTCGTAGCGATCCCAGACGATGTCGGTGAGCGCTCGGTGTGGACCGAGTACATCGGCGTGCAGGAGATCCGGGGCCGCGGCGACGAGGCGGTCGGTCAGCAGGCCCGGGGCCAGGAACCAGGGGGCGACGAGGAGTTGGTCGGCGCCGCGGGCTCGTAGCCGGTCGAGCGCCTCCAGCACTGTCGGCTCTGTTGTGGCGAAGCAGATTTCGGTATCCCAGCCGGTGAGTGCGGCCAGTTGGCGCGCCACCTCGGCGGTGCGGGCATTGGCCGCCGGAGACGAGGAACCGACGGCCGCCACGGCGATGCCCACCCGGTCGGCCGCCGAACCGATTGCGGGAGTGTCGCGTTCGGGTGCCGTATCGAGGGTCGTATCGGCCGCGAGGGTCGCCAGCACCCGTTCCCGCAGTACACCGACCAGGCGCGGATCGGGGCCCAGAACGCCGGCCTGGGTCAGGTGGAGGCGGGGGTTGCGGTTCGCTGCGGCTGCCAGCAGGCCGGGGAGGTCCACTCGGGCGTGGAAGGCGCTGCCCAGCAGGAGGGGAGTCACGATCGCGTGGGTGTGGCCCGCAGCGGCGACGGCGTCTGCGACCTGTTCGACGGAGGGGGTGCTCAGGTCGAGGAAGGCCAGGCGGACGTCCACGGTTGGGCGGGCGGCGGCGATCTGTTCGACGACCGCGTGCATGGTGGCCGCGGAGCGGGGGTCGCGGCTACCGTGGGCTACCGCGATCAATGCCGGTGCGGCCGTGGCGGATTCGCGGGGCGGGAGGGTCGGCCCGCCCGGCAGGACGGCCGAGAGTGCGCCGGTGCCGGGCGGGTACATCTCAGACTCCGATTTCCGGGCCGACTTCGACGGCGGTGAGGGCGTCGCCGACCAGGCCCGCGGCGAGGGTGTTGCCGCCGGCCGGATCGATCAGCAGGAAGCTGCCGGTGTGGCGGTTGACGCTGTAGTCGTCGGCCACGATGGGGTCGGCCACGCGCACCGAGATACGGCCGATGTCGTTGAGGGACAGCGACTCCGGGGAGGGGTCGGCGGCCAGGTGCTGTTCGTCGAAGCGCTCGATCAAGGCGCCGACAATGGCCTGGGTGGTGCGGGTGCCGTGCTTGAGGAGCAGGCGGGCGCCGGGGCGCAGGGGCTTGTCGCCGAGCCAGCAGACGGTGGCGTCGAAGGTGTCGATGGGTTCGGGGGCGTCACCGGCGGCGACGATCACATCGCCGCGGGAGGCGTCGACGTCGTCGGCGAGGATGAGGGTGACGCTGCGGCCGGGCTGAGCCGAGGCCAGTTCGCCGTCCGCGGTGTCGATGCGCTCGATGGTGGTGCGGGTGCCCGAGGGCAGCACCACGACCTCGTCGCCCTTGGTGACGGTGCCCGCGGAGACCTGACCGGCGTAGCCGCGGTAGTCCGGGTATTCCGGTGTGCGGGGGCGGATCACGTACTGCACGGGGAAGCGCAGGCCGACCTGGTGGCGGGCGCTGTCGGCATCGACCGGGACCGATTCCAGATGCTCGATGAGCGAGGGGCCGTCGTAGTACGGGGTGTTCTCCGAGCGGGAGGCCACATTGTCGCCGTGCAGCGCCGAGACCGGGATCTCCACGACATCCTCCGGCGCCCAGCCGAGTTTTGTTGTCAGCTCGGTGAACTCGGCGCGGATCTTGTCGAAGACACCGGCCGGATCATCGACCAGGTCGATCTTGTTCACGGCCAGCACCAGCTTCGGCACGCCCAGCAGCGCCATGACGGCGGCATGGCGGCGGGTCTGCTCGATGACGCCCTTGCGAGCGTCGACGAGCAGGATCACCAGCTGCGCGGTGGACGCGCCGGACACCGTATTGCGGGTGTACTGCACGTGCCCCGGGGTGTCGGCGAGCACGAAAGACCGCTTGGGCGTGGCGAAGTAGCGGTAGGCCACATCGATGGTGATGCCCTGCTCGCGCTCGGCGCGCAGACCGTCCACCAGCAGCGACAGGTCCGGCGTGGACAGGCCCTTGTCGACCGAGGCGCGGGTGACCGCGTCGATCTGGTCGGCTAGCACGGATTTGGTGTCGTACAGCAGGCGTCCGACCAGGGTGGACTTGCCGTCGTCGACGCTGCCGGCGGTGGCCAGTCTGAGTAGGTCGGACATCAGAAGTAACCCTCTCGCTTGCGATCTTCCATGGCGGCCTCGGAGACGCGGTCGTCTCCGCGGGTGGCGCCGCGTTCGGTGAGCCGGGAGGCCGCCACCTCGGCGAGGATCGCCTCGTTGTCGGCCGCATCGGAAATGATTGCGCCGGTGGTGGATCCGTCGCCGACGGTGCGGTAGCGCACCGACTTGATCAGCAGCTCCTCGTCCTCGCGCGGGCCGCCCCAGGAGCCGGGCGTCATCCACATGCCGTCGCGCAGGTACACCGGGCGCTCGTGCGCGTAGTAGATACTGGCCAGCTCGACGTTCTCGCGGGCGATGTAGCGCCAGATATCCAGCTCGGTCCAGTTGGAGATGGGGAATACGCGCACATGCTCACCCGGAGCGTGCTTGCCGTTGTACAGGTTCCACAGCTCCGGCCGCTGCCGCTTGGGATCCCAGCGCCCGAAGGCGTCGCGCAGCGAGAAGATGCGTTCCTTGGCGCGCGAACGCTCCTCGTCGCGGCGGCCGCCGCCGAAGACCGCGTCGAAGCGGTTCTCATTGATGGCGTCCAGCAGCGGCACGGTCTGCAGCGGATTGCGGATACCGTCCGGGCGCTCGGTCAGCCGCCCGTCGGCGAGGTAGTCCTCGACGGAGGCGACATGCAGCCGCAGCCCGTACTTCTCGACCACGTGGTCGCGGAACTCGAGGACCTCGGGCAGGTTGTGCCCGGTGTCCACGTGCAGCAGCGCGAACGGCAGCGGCGCGGGCCAGAAGGCCTTGATCGCCAGGTGCAGCAGCACGGTGGAGTCCTTGCCGCCGGAGAACAGGATCACCGGTCGCTCGAACTCGCCCGCGACCTCGCGGAAGATGTGGATCGATTCACTCTCGAGCGCGGCGAGAGTGTCGAAGTCGGTTTCGAGAGAAGTCATGACGCGTGCAACCCGCATTCGGTCTTGGCGAGGCCGGCCCAGCGGCCGCTTCGCGGATCGGATCCCGGTTCCGGCTTCCGTGTGCACGGAGCGCAACCGATGGACGGATATCCCTCCTCGACAAGGGGATTGACGAGAATGCCATTGGCCTCGATGTATTCGGCCATCTCGTCATCGGACCAGGCGGCGATCGGATTGATCTTCACCAGCCCGAAGGCCTCGTCGAAGGAAATCAGGGGCGCGTTGGCGCGGGTGGGGGCCTCCACACGGCGGATGCCGGTGACCCAGGCGTTGTAACCGGCCAGGGACTTCTTCAGCGGCACCACCTTGCGCAGGCGGCAGCACTCCCCGGCGTCGCGGGCGAACAGATCCTTGCCGAGCAGCTGATCCTGTTCGGCCACAGTGTGTTCCGGCTGCACGTTGACGATGTTCACGCCGTACACCAGCTCCACCGCGTCACGGGTGCCGATGGTCTCGGCGAAGTGGTAGCCGGTGTCGAGGAACAGCACGTCCACGCCCGGACGCACCTGCGCGGCCAGCTGGACCAGCACGGCGTCCTGCATGTTCGACGCGACGATGTAGTTGGATCCGAAGGTCTCCTCGGTCCACCGCAGCAGTTCCTGGGCGGTGGCGTCCGGCCCGAGCTCGGCCGCGCCCTTCTCCGCGAGGGCGCGCAGGTCGGCTTCGGCGAGTTTGGTTGTGGTCATTGCTGTTTCCTCCAACTACCGCAGATCGGCCTCTTCGGCACGGACAGCCCACTGCGCGAAACGCTCACCCTCATCCCGGTTCTTGACGAAGTTGCGCACCACGCGCTCGATGTAATCGCCGAGCTCATCGCTGGTCACCTTGTGCTGGCGCAGCTTGCGGCCGAAACCGCTGTCGAGCCCGAGGCTGCCACCGAGGTGAACCTGGAAGCCCTCGACTTGATTCCCATTGCCGTCGTCGACCAGCTGGCCCTTGAACCCGATATCGGCGATCTGGGACCGGCCGCAGGAATTGGGGCAGCCGTTGATGTTCACCGTGATCGGCACATCCAGATCGGCATTGATATCGGCCAGCCGGGTCTCCAGCTCGGGCGCCAGCACCTGCGACCGCTTGCGGGTCTCGGTGAACGACAGCTTGCAGAACTCGATGCCGCTGCACGCCAGCAGGTTCCGCCGCCAGTGCGACGGACGCCCGTGCAGCCCCAGCGGTTTCAGCTCCTCGATGAGCCATTCGACCTTGTCGTCGGGCACGTCGAGCACGATCAGCTTCTGGTACGGGGTGAACCGCACCCGATCCGAGCCGATGCTCGCCACGATATCGGCGACCTTGGTCAGGATGGTGCCCGAGACGCGTCCGGCAATGGGGGAGAAGCCGATGGCGTTCAAGCCATTGCGCAGCTTCTGCACGCCGATGTGATCGATGGGCCGCTCCGGCTTCTCCGGCGCGGGACCGTCGATGAGCTTGCGCTTCAGGTACTCGGTCTCGAGCACCTCGCGGAACTTCTCGATGCCCCAGTCCTTGACCAGGAACTTGATGCGCGCCTTGGTGCGCAGCCGCCGGTAGCCGTAATCGCGGTACAGCGAGACGATCGCCTCCCACACATCCGGCACCTCATCGAGGGGCACCCAGGCGCCGAGGCGCTGGGCGAGCATCGGATTGGTGGACAGGCCGCCGCCGACCCACACATCCAGGCCGGGACCGTGCTCGGGATGCTCGACGCCGATGAAGGCGACGTCGTTGATCTCGTGCACCACGTCCTGCTGACCGGAGATGGCGGTCTTGAACTTGCGCGGCAGGTTGGAGTACTTCTTGTCGCCGATATAGCGCTTGACGATCTCCTCGATCGCCGGCGTCGGATCCAGGACCTCGCCGAAGGACTCGCCGGCCAGCGGGGAGCCGAGCACCACGCGCGGGCAGTCGCCGCAGGCCTCGGTGGTCTGCAGGCCGACCTCTTCGAGCCGCCGCCAGATCTCCGGCACGTTCTCGATCTCGATCCAGTGGTACTGGACGTTCTCGCGGTCGGACAGATCCGCGGTGTCGCGGGCGAATTCGGTGGAGATCTCGCCGAGGGTGCGCAGCTGCCGCACATTCAGCGCGCCCGCATCGCAGCGGACCCGCATCATGAAGTAGCGGGCCTCGAGAATGTCGATGTTCTCGTCGCCGGTCCAGGTGCCGTCGTAGCCCTCTTCACGCTGGGTGTACAGACCCCACCAGCGCATGCGGCCGCGCAGATCGCTCTTGTCGATCGAGTCGAAACCCTGCTTCGAGTAGATGTTCTCGATGCGGGCGCGCACATTGAGCGGGTTGTCGTCCTTCTTGGACTGCTCATTGGCGTTCAGCGGTTCCCGGTAGCCGAGCGCCCACTGCCCCTCGGACTTGCGCCGCACCGGCTTGCCGGTGCGCTCACGCGGCGCGACGGGCGCGTCCGAACGAGGACGGTCCGGCCGCACGCGACGCTCACCGGCGGGCCGCTGCGGCCGTTCGGGGCGGGCATTCTCGGAACTGGAAGGACCGGCGTCGGTACTCGACGTCATCGGGTTGCTCCTGAAGGTCTTGCGGGCAGGCGGGAGGGGCTGGCTCACGCCTCCGATATCAGCGAACCGGCATTAGCGGCGTCGCGACCGACGCCGTCCCGGAGAGAATGGGAGCCGTTCTACCGGAGGCTTCCCGGCAGACAGCTCGCGCTGCAGACACGCTTGAAGTCGACGTGGCGGCGTGCCACGAGGCGTACTCCAAGTCCGGTCATGAGGGTTATTGTGCCATGTCAGCGGGGTTTCTCCGACCGCCGGACAATATTTTCCGCACTTTACCGGGAAATCGCCTGGACAGCCGACCTGATTTGTGACACGTCTCATAGATCAACGCCCGAAACCGGCAAGGGTTGACCTCGACTGCCCTTCAGGTTGAAAGATCGGTGTCATGACAACAGCAGACATCGACACCGCCGCCGAGATCGAAGCCGTTCATGCCGTGGTGGCGGCCGTCGAGAAGGCGCAGCGCGCCGAGGACGCCGACGCCTTCCTCGCCCTGTTCCACCCGGAGGCGATCTGGACCACCGGCGGCGGCAAATTCCTCAATGGCCGCGACGAGATCTCGGAGTTCACCCGCAAGGTCATCGTCGGCGCGACCAAGGACGGCTACGCCACCTACACGCCGTTCTTCGTGCGGTTCATCCGCCCCGATGTGGCCGCGGTGAAGGTCCGCCAGCAGTACTTCAACCACGACGATGAACTGCAGGCCGAAGGCTCCCCGCTCTACGGCATGACCAAGGAGGACGGCCGTTGGCTGCTCACCTTCTGCCAGAACACCCCGGTCGTCGACCACTGACGAGCGCGACCGGTCGCCCGGCGCGACCGGTCATTCGGTGTCCTCGAGCACCGTGGTGGTGACTCCTTCGCCGGGGCGGGCGCACGGTGCGGCTGCGGTGTGACGTGGGCTACCGGTCACACTGGATGGGTGACGACGACCGCGACCTCGACCAGCGTGACCGCTCCGGCGGGCGATGAGCCCGGGCTGGTGCTGCGCGATTTCGGGGGTGGGCCGTTCGGGATCTACGTTCACGTGCCGTTCTGTGCGACTCGATGCGGGTACTGCGATTTCAACACCTACACCGCGGGGGAGCTGGGGACCTCTGCCTCGCCGCAGTCGTGGTTCGAGGCGCTGCGCGGTGAATTGGCCACGGCGGCAGAGCAGTTCGCGGCGCTGCCGAGTGCGGTGCCTGCCGTTGAGACGGTGTTCGTGGGTGGGGGAACGCCCTCGTTGCTGGGCGGGGACGGGCTGGCCGATGTCATGACCGCGATTCGTGAGAACTTCACGCTGGCCCCGGGGGCGGAGGTGACGACGGAATCCAATCCGGAATCCACCTCGCCGGAGTTCTTCGAGCGGCTGCTGGAAGGCGGGTTCACGCGGGTTTCCCTGGGCATGCAGTCGGCGGCGCAGCATGTGCTGAAGATTCTTGACCGTACTCATACCCCGGGCCGGGCCGTGGCTGCCGCCAAGGAGGCTCGCGCCGCTGGATTCGAGCATGTGAATCTCGACCTCATCTACGGCACGCCGGGTGAGACCGATGCGGACCTCGACGCCAGCCTGGATGCGGTGCTGAGCGCGGGCGTCGACCATGTGTCCGCCTACTCCCTGATCGTCGAGGACGGCACCGCCCTGGCGCGCCGCGTGCGCCGGGGCGAACTGCCCGCCCCGGATGATGATGTTCTCGCCGCTCGCTACGAACGCATCGACAGTCGCCTCGAGGCGGCGGGGCTGCGCTGGTACGAGGTCTCCAACTGGGCCGCGAACGACGACGCCCGCTGCCGCCACAACCTCGGCTATTGGGACGGTGGCGACTGGCTCGGGGCGGGGCCGGGTGCGCACAGCCATGTCGGTGGCATGCGGTGGTGGAACGTGAAACACCCTGCGCGTTACGCGGATCGGGTGGCGCTCGGCGGGCTGCCGGCCGCCGGATGGGAGGCGCTCACCGACGAGGAGCGGTACACCGAACGGGTCATGCTCACCGTGCGCCTGCGCACGGGGCTGCCGCTCGGGGAGCTGGATGCCTCGGGTCGTATCGCGGCCGGGGGCGTGATCGCGGACGGGCTTGCCGAACTGTGCGGTGAGCGGCTGATTTTGACCGATCGCGGGCGGTTGCTTGCGGACGGTGTGGTTCGCGCATTGCTCGCCTGACAGCAGGGAGGGGCAATCCACCCGGGACCGCTCGTGGCTGTGTTTGATTTGCCTCCGCTTCGCTCCGGCGGGGTTCGGGGCCTGACAGTCTCGATTTTTCCCTCCCTCCGCGCACGCCGGAGCTCCTCCGCTTCGCTCCCCCGCTCCGACGCACGCTCCACTCAGTCCAAAATCGAGACGGCCCCGAACCCACACAGTTGATGCACCAACTGTCATCCCTGCCGTTCATTGACAGTTCGCCTTCGGCGGACAAACGCACAGGCACACCGGCTGGGCTGTTTGGGCCATCAGCATCTTGGGGGTTGGGTGTTGTGGATGCAGTGCTGGTGGGTGGCGGGTTATGTGTTGGTTGCGTGTAATCCGATGACGGCTAGGCGGACTCGGTTTGATGCTCCGGTCTTGGCCATGAGGTTCGTTACGTGGGTTTTCACCGTGGTGAGGCCGATGTGCAGGCGCTGGGCGATTTCCGCGTTGGACAAGCCGTCGGCGACCAGCGCGAGGACTTCGGACTCGCGGTCGGTTAGGCCCAATTCTGTTGCGGGGGTGGTGGGGTCGGGGGGATTGCCGGTGCGGGCGGCGACGGCTGAACCGACTACGCGGTGCAGGACGTCGTCGGAGAAGGAGCGTTCGCCGGTGGCGGCGCGGCGGATGGCGTCGATGAGTTTGGTGGGGGCGGTGTCTTTGACGAGGAAGCCGAAGGCGCCGGCTGCTAGGGCGGGGTAGAGGTGATCGTCGTCGTCGAAGGTGGTGAGGGCTAGCACCTTGGTTGCGGGATGGGCGGCGAGAATGGTTGCCGTGGCGCGGATTCCGTCCATGCCGGGCATGCGGAGGTCCATGAGGACGACGTCGGGGCGCAGGTCTGCGGCGAGGCGGACGGCGTCGCTGCCGGTGGCGGCTTCGGCCACGACCTCCAGGTCGGCGGCCGTCTGGCAGAGCATGCGCAGGCCCGCACGGACCAGCTGCTGGTCGTCGACGATCAGGATCCGCACTGTCACAACGACTCCCGTGCCTCGATGGGGAGATGCGCGGCCAATTGCCAGCCGACGTCCTGGGCGGCGGCGGTCAGCGTCCCGCCGAGCAGTGCGACTCGTTCCCTGAGGCCGATCAGCCCGAGCCCCGTCGATCCGGCGCGCTTGGATCCGTGCGAGCCGGCCTCGGGATTGCCGCCGCGATCGCGGAGTTCGAAGCTCACGCCGTCGGTTCCGGCCGTGATTCCCAGCCGCGCGTTGGCGTCCAGTCCGGCGTGCTTGGCGATATTCGCCAGTCCTTCCTGGGTGAGCCGGAGCAGCGTGAGGGCGGTCATGGCGTCGACCGCGGTGATCTCGCCATCGATATCGGTTTCGACGCGCAAGCCGAGGGCGCGGGCGCGTTCCACGGCCGCGTGCAGGGCCTCTGGCAGATCGGTTGGGGCAATGAAGGATTCGCCGGTGGCTTGGGGATCGCGCAGGATGATCACCAGCTTGCGGAGATCGGCGAGGGTCTGGACACCGCTGGTGTGCACATCGTCGAGCACCTCGCGGACCTCCTGCGGCGCATCGGGCAGGGCGAGCTGGGCGACGCCGACGCGCAGCACGGTGGAGGACACGTGGTGGGCGATCAGGTCGTGCAGTTCCCGGGCGATGGCGGTGCGTTCCCAGGCCCGCGCGGCGGCCACCTCCGCGTGGCGGCGCTGGGTGATCTCGGCGGCTTCCCGGCGTGCCGTGTGCAGGGCCTCTCGCGCGGTGCGCAGCAGCCAGCCCAGCACGAGCGGTAGTCCTGCCATCACGATCGCTCGATAGCCGGTCGCGGCCGCGCCCCCGGTCGAATGGAACAGGTACGCACCGCCGAGCGCGGCCGCGCCGACCAGCGGTTGCGCGCCGCCGCGCCGGGCCGCGAGCTCGGTGAGCGCGATACCGGCGGCGACCTTGGCGACGAGCGGTCCGGCGTCTCCGAATTCGAAACCGATCAGCAGCAGACCAGTGGTGGCCAGAGCGGTGACCAGCGGCCAGCGGACTCCTCCTGCGGTCGCCGCGATCGAGACGAGCGCGATCGCCCAGTCGACGGCGCTGGGTGAATCCACGAGCAGCAGCTGGCAACCGACCGCGAGCACGGTCAGGACGACCATGCGCGCCGGGAGTGACCGCGCGTCGAGCAGCCAGTCGACACCTCGGGTCATACCGGTTGAATCCACGTCGCCATCATGCCTTTTTCGCGCGGAGCGCATCTCCTACCCAGGGAGGAGGCGGGTCATCCCACCGGCCGGAATCCGGGCCGCCGGGTGGATCTGCCGGACGCTGCCGCGCTCGACAGTGGAAGCCATGAGCGACGACACGATCACCACCGCAGCCGACTCCGATGAGAAGGCGGCGAAACCCAGCCGTCGGAAAATGCTGGGCGCTATGGCCGCGTCCGGAGTAGTTGCGGGTGCGGCCGGGCTCGCCGCCGGAGTCGCGTTGGGCGCCGACTCCAATCCGCCGTCCCCGGCACCGAATGGCCTGCGGCGCTTCGAGAACAAGGTTGTTCTCATTACCGGGGCCACCTCCGGCATCGGTGCGGCGGCAGCCGGACTCTTCGCCGCCGAAGGCGCGAAGGTGGCGTTCTGCGGCCGCCGCGTCGAACGCGGGCAGGCCGTGGAACGGGCGATTCGCGAGGCGGGCGGCGAGGCCACCTATCTGCGTGCGGATGTGCTGGTGGAAGCCGAAGTCCGGGACTTCGTCGATACGGCTGTCGCGAAGTACGGCGGCCTGCATGTGGCATTCAACAATGCGGGCATCACGATTCAGAAGAAGCTGCACGAATACAGCGCCGACGAATTCGACCGGGTCGTCGAGACCAATCTGCGCGGCACCTTCCTCGCCATGAAATACCAGGTGCCGCACATGATTCGCGGGGGCGGCGGCACCATTGTCGTCACCTCCTCCAGCAATGCCCTCGCCACCGACGGCGGCCGCGCCGCCTACACGGCCGCCAAACGCGGCCTGGTGGGCCTGGTCCAGTCGGCGGCCCTCGACTACGCCGGAGACAATATTCGGGTGAACGCCCTGGTGCCGGGCACCACCGATACCGAGTTGGTCCGCCGCGCAGCGGGAATGGAGGCCGTTCCCGACGACGCCTACCAGGTCTTCATGCGCCAATGGGCCCGCCTGAACATCCCAGGTCTCGCCCGCCTCGCGACGCCCGCCGAGATCGCCGCCTTCGCCCTCACCCTCGCCTCGTCCGAGCACTCGTACCTCACCGGCGCACAATTGGTCATCGACGGTGGCAAGACCGCCCATGCCTGATCTATGACGGTCATCACAGCGGAAACCGTCTGAAATACCTACATTTCCGCCCGTTGCCCCCTAGCGTCTTGCCGCAGAATCACCGTCGTGGGGGAGTTGTATGAAACCGTTCGAGGCCCGAATTCTGCGTTCCGCCTTCGTGGCTTCGCTGCTCACGCTCGCCCCGATGGCGCCGGCGACCGCGGCGTCCACGCCGACGATCGTGCTGGTGCACGGCGCCTTCTCGGACCCCGGGATCTGGGACGGCGTCGCGGACAGGCTGCGGGCGGACGGCTATCGGGTTGTGGCGGTGGACAATCCACTGCGCGGCCCGGCCCGTGACGCGGCCGCCGTGCAGCGTGTCCTCGACGGCATCTCCGGGCCCGTGGTGCTGGCCGGTCACTCCTACGGCGGTGCGGTGATCACCCAGATCCACGATCCCAAGGTCGAATCCCGGGTCTATGTGGCGGCACTCGCGCCCGTCGCGGGCGAAACCGGCCTGATCGCTGTGGATCCGATCCGCTTCCCGGGTTCCTGGCTGCCGCTGGCATTGCGGCCGAGCCTCGCCGAGGACGGGCTGGGCGTCGACACCGTCGTCGATCCCGGCAGCTTCGGCGCGGTCTTCGCGCAGGACGCCGACGCCGCGACCGTCGCGACCCTGATCGCGCACCAGCAACCGCTCGCGGCGACCGCGAATTTCGAGCCCTCCGGCCCGCCGGCGTGGACGTCGGCGCCCAACTGGTACCTGGTCTCGGCCGCCGACCGCGTCGTCCCGCCCGCGCTGCAGCGTTTCCTGGCCAACCGGATGGGCGCGCACACCAGCGAGATCGACGCCTCGCACACCGGCCTCGTCACCCGGCCCGCGGAGGTCGCGGCGGTCGTGGCGGCGGCGGCGCGCGGGTAGCCGCCGCATCCGGGCGCGCACGGTTTCGGACGCGTCGGATCGCCGCCGGGTCTACGCTGCTGCCGACAGAGCTCCATGCCCCGTACGCGAGGAAATCGTCATGTTCGACGACATAGTTCCCTTCCGGGTCGAGATCTCGCCTGCGCAGTGGCGGGATCTGCGGCAGCGGTTGAGTGAAACACGGTGGCCCGCACAGATTCCGGGGGTGGGCTGGGATCGCGGGGTGCCGGTGGACTATCTCCGGGAGCTGGCGGGGCACTGGGCCAAGCGATTCGACTGGCACGCTTGGGAGCAGCGGATCAATGCCTATCCCCAGTACACGACCGTGATCGATGGGGCGCGAATTCATTTCCTGCACATCAGATCCCATCGATCCGATGCGACGCCGCTGATCATGCTGCACGGGTGGCCGAGCTCGGTGCTGGAGTACCTCGATGTCATCGAACCGCTCACCGATCCCGAGGACGGCGGCCCGGCATTCCACCTGATCATTCCGTCGCATCCGAACTTCGGCTTCTCGGGTCCGGCCGCGGATACCGGTTGGGACAGTTACCGGATCGCGGGCGCGTACACCGAACTCATGCGCCGCCTGGGGTATCCGCGCTACGGCGTGCAGGGCGGGGACTTCGGCTCCTTCATCGGGCCGAATATCGGCCGCCTCGACGCCGATCGGGTGATCGGCGTGCACGTCAATGCCGCCGGGTTCGGGTTCATACCGTTCGGCGGGATGACCGATGAGGTCGCCGCCACCCTGAGCGATCGTGAGCGGGCGAAGCTCGCGCTGGTGGGCAGACTGCTGTCCGACGGCGGGCATTTCCAGATCCAGGGCACCCGTCCGCACACCCTCGGCTTCGCCCTCGCCGATTCACCGGCGGGGCAGCTGGCCTGGATCGTGGAGAAATTCCACTCCTGGACCGGCACCGAAGGCGCGCTGGCGGATCGTGTCGATCGCGACCATCTGCTCGCCACCGTCTCGGTGTACTGGTTCACCAATACCGGCAGCTCCTCGGCCCAGCTGTACTACGAGACCCTGCACGCCCAGCGCCAGCCCACCCGCTCCACCGTCCCGACCGCGGTGGCCAATTTCGCGACCGATCCGGCCATCCGCCGCTTCGCCGAACAGCTCAATACCATTGCCCGCTGGACCGAATTCGACACCGGCGGCCACTTCGCCGCCATGCAGACCCCGGATCTGCTGGTCGCCGACATTCGCGCCTTCTTCACCGAACTGACCGGCGCACAATGAAACAATGGCGCTCGAATCGTTCATGACCCCGATCGGCACCCCCGCTCCCGACTTCACCCTGCCCGCCGTGGACGGTGAGAAGGTCTGGCTCGGCAGCTTCGACACCGACCCGGCCCTGCTGGTCATCTTCCTGTCCAATCACTGTCCCTACGTCCGCCGCATCGAGATCGCGCTCGGCGAGATCACGGCCGAACTGCGTCCACGCGGCCTGGCCACCATCGCCATCTGCAGCAACGACACCGAGCGCTATCCCGACGACAACGCCGAGCGCCTGCGCGAGCAGGTGCTGCGCGCCGGATTCGTGTTCCCCTACCTGATCGACGAGACCCAGGAGGTCGCCCGCAAATTCCGCGCGGCCTGCACGCCCGACCTGTTCCTCTACGACGCCGACCGCCGGCTGGCCTACCGCGGCCAATTCGATCCCGCCCGGCCCGGCAATCTGGTGCCCTCCGACGGCTCCACCCTGCGCACCGCCGTCGATCTCGTGCTCGCCGGAAAGCCGGTCCCCGAACCGCACATCCCCAGCATCGGCTGCGGCATCAAATGGAAGCCCGGCAACGAGCCGAAGTGACGAAGATCCGAAGGTGACGAGCCGGCGTCGTTCAGGTGACGACCGGCGCGCAGGCAATTTGACCATCGGCAACTAAACTGGACTCGGATATCCGGGAATCCGTGTGATCACTGCCAGACCGTCGAGGCGGTGACACGCGTCCCGAAGGCGAGCGAGGAGGTGGGGCCCATGTCGAGTACCGAGCAGCGACGGCTCGAGGTCCTGCGTGCGATCGTGGCGGACTACATCTCGACCAAGGAGCCGATCGGGTCCAAGACCCTGGTGGAACGGCACAATCTGGGCGTCTCCAGCGCCACGGTCCGCAACGATATGGCCGTGCTGGAGGCCGAGGGGTACATCACCCAGCCGCACACCAGCTCCGGGCGCATTCCGACCGATAAGGGCTACCGGCAGTTCGTCGACCACATCTCCGAGGTCAAGCCGCTGTCGAATGCCGAGCGGCGGGCCATTATGGAATTCCTGGAAAGCGGGGTCGACCTCGACGACGTACTGCGCCGCGGGGTGCGGCTGCTGGCGCAGCTGACCCGCCAGGTCGCCATGGTGCAGTACCCGACGGTGTCGGCCTCCACCGTCCGGCACATCGAGGTGGTGGCGCTCAATCCGGCGCGGTTGCTGCTCGTGGTGATCACCGACACCGGCCGCGTCGACCAGCGCCTGGTCGATCTGGGCAATGTGGTCGGCGAGGACGATCTGGCCGCACTGCGCGGAATGCTCGGCAAGGCGATGGAGGGCAAACGTCTCGCCATCGCCTCCGCCGCGGTCGCCGAACTGCCCGAGCATGCGCCGGCCCGATTGCGCGATGTGCTCGTGCGGGTGTCGACGGTGCTGGTGGAGACCCTCGTCGAGCATCCCGAAGAGCGGCTTGTGCTGGGTGGCACCGCCAATCTCACCCGCAATGCCTCCGATTTCGCGGGCAATGGCTTCCCCGGCTCGCTGCGCTCGGTGCTGGAGGCGCTCGAAGAGCAGGTCATCGTGCTGAAGCTGCTGGCAGCCGCCCAGCATCCGGGTACGGTTACCGTGCAGATCGGCGAGGAAACCAAAGTCGAGCAGATGCGTGGCACGGCCGTGGTGTCCACCGGATACGGGATGCCCGGTACCGTTCTAGGCGGTATGGGGGTTTTGGGCCCGACCCGCATGGACTATCCGGGGACCATCGCATCGGTCGCGGCTGTCGCACGGTATATCGGTGAGGTGCTCTCCGAAAGGTGAGCACGCTGACAGAGACGAAACAGGACTAGAGAGCTCAAGTGGCACGGGACTATTACGCACTGCTCGGCGTCGCACGCAACGCGACCGACCAGGAGATCAAGCGCGCCTACCGCAAGCTGGCGCGTGAACTGCATCCCGACGTCAACCCGGATCCGGAGGCGCAGGAACGGTTCCGGGAGGTGTCGACCGCCTACGAGGTGTTGACCGACGCCGAGAAGCGCCGCATCGTCGATCTGGGCGGGGATCCGCTCGAGAACGGCGGCGGCATGGGCGGCGGCTTCTCCGGCGCGGGCTTCGGCGGCCTCGGCGATGTCTTCGAGGCGTTCTTCGGCGGCATGAGCGGCTCGGGTCCGCGCAAGCCGCGCGGGCGCGTGCAGCCCGGTGCGGATTCGCTGCTGCGCACCCGGCTGTCGCTGCAGGAGTGCGCGGTCGGTGTCACCAAGCATCTGACCGTCGACACCGCCATCCTGTGCGATCTGTGCCAGGGCGCGGGCACCAATGGCAATTCCAAGCCGGTGCGCTGCGAAACCTGCGGCGGCGCCGGTGAAGTGCAGAGCGTGCAGCGCTCCTTCCTGGGCCAGGTCATGACCTCGCGGCCGTGCCCCACCTGCCGCGGCGCGGGCGAGACCATTCCCGATCCCTGCCGCAAGTGCGGCGGCGACGGCCGCGTGCGCTCGCGCCGGGAGATCGCCGCGCCGATCCCCGCCGGTGTGGCCGCCGGCATGCGCGTGCGCCTGGCCGCGCAGGGCGAGGTCGGCCCCGGCGGCGGTCCCGCCGGCGACCTCTACGTCGAGATCGTGGAGCAGCCGCACGACACCTTCGTGCGCGACGGCGACGATCTGCACTGCACCATTCGCGTGCCCATGGTGGACGCCGCCCTCGGCACCACCGTGGTCATCGACACCATCCTCGACGGCCCGGTGGAACTGACCATCCCCGCTGGCACCCAGCCCGGCGAGGCGTCGGTGCTGCGCGGCCACGGCATGCCCAAACTGCGCGCCCAGACCCGCGGCGACCTCATCGCCCACCTGGACATCGTGGTGCCCACCAAGCTGGACGCCAAGCAGACCGAACTGCTGCGCAAGTACAAGGGCCTGCGCGCCAGCGAGCGCACCGAGGTGCTCTCCACGCAGTCCGAGCACAACAGCGGGCTGTTCGCCCGCCTGCGCGCCTCCTTCAGCGGACGCTGACCCGGTGGCCGCCACCGTCTTCTACCTCGACGAGATCCCCGCCCCGGGTGCGACGGCGGTCCTGGACGGCCCCGAAGGCCGCCACGCCGCCACCGTCCGCCGCATCCGGGCGGGGGAGCCCATCACCCTCTCCGACGGGCACGGTGTGGTCGCCGAATCGGAAGTGGTTGCGGCCCAGAAGGACCGCCTCGAGCTGAAGGTCCTGAACCGCCGCCTCGCCGAGCCGGTGACCCCGCAGGTGACGGTGGTGCAGGCGCTCCCGAAGAACGACCGCTCCGAACTGGCCGTCGAACTGATGACGGAAGCAGGCGCGGACGCCATCGTCCCCTGGCAGGCCGCCCGCTGTGTCGCCAACTGGGAAGCCAAGGCACACAAGGCCGTCGAGAAATGGCGCGCCGCCGCCAAACAGGCCGCCCGCCAATCCCGCCGCCCCTACATCCCGGATGTGGCAGACCTGCACGCCACCCGGGACCTGATCGAGTTGGTGCGCACCGCCAAGGCCAACGGCGCGATAGTGGCAGCCCTCCACGAATCCGGCGAATCCCGCTTCACGGACCTGCCTTTCGCAGGTGTCCCCGAAGTCGTCCTCATCGTCGGCCCCGAAGGCGGCCTCGACGACTCCGAACTGCGCGCACTGTCCGAAGCGGGCGCGGACATCGTCCTCCTCGGCCCCACGGTGCTCCGCACCTCGACGGCCGCCGCCGTCGCGCTGGGCGCACTCGGCGCGCTGACACCGCGCTGGTGAAGACCGCAGTGGGGCGGCAAGCTTTCCCGTCAGGGCTGTTCGGGTGCCGCGCTGGCGGCCGGGCAGAGGCGCGGGCGAGAACGAATTCCGCGACGTGAGCCCTCAGCCGCGATCTGCTGCCACGACGGCGGCTGTCCGGATACGGGTGGTGATGCGCAGCCAGGCCGCCAGCCCTGCCGCGAGGCAGACGAGGACCGCGACGTAGATCGCCACTCCGGGCCAGCCGTGGCTGCCGAAGGCCAGGCCCGCGCCGCCGCCGATCACCGAATTGCCCGCGTAGTAGGCGAAGACGTAGAGGGAGGAGGCGGCGGCGCGGTTGCCGGTGGCGGCTGCGCCGACCCAGCCGCTGGCCACCGCGTGTGCGGCGAAGAAGCCTGCGGTGCAGAGCAATACGCCGAGCAGGAGTAGCGGCAGGCGATCGGGAACGGTGAGCGCCAGGCCGATGCCCATGGTTCCGATTGCCGCGATCAACACTCCGGCGCGGCCGAGGCGGTCGGACAGCCGTCCCGCGCAGGCTGCCGCGGTGGTGCCCGCGAGGTACATCACGAAGACCGAACCCGCTGTGGCCTCGGATAATTCGAAGGGGGAGCTGGTGAGCCGGTAGCCGAGGAAGTTGTAGACCGCGGTGAATCCGCCGGCCAGCACGAAGGCCAATCCGAACAGCGGCAGCAGGGTGCGGTGGCGCAGATGGCCCGCCAGATCCGTGGCCAGCGTGCGGATTCCGAGCGGGCGCGGGCTGAAACCGCGTGATTCCGGTAGCGCCTTCAGGAACCACAGCGTGCACACCGCCGCTGCCACCGCCACCGCCGCGGCGGCCCATCGCCAGGAGGCCGCTTCCAGGGTGACCGCCGGAATCAGCCGTCCCGCAAGCCCTCCCACGCTCGTCCCGGCCACGTAGACGCCCATGGCCGCGCCCAGGCCGGACGCGCCGATCTCTTCGGCCAGGTAGGTCATCGCCACCGCGGGCACCCCGGCCACGGCGATGCCCTGCACGGCGCGGCCGGTGAGCAGGGTTTCCAGCGACGGCGCGAAGGGCAGCAGGAGGCCGATGACGGCGGTTGTCACCGCGGACACCTGCATCACACGGGTGCGGCCGAAGCGGTCGGACAGCATACTCACCGGGATGATCGCGACGGCCAGCAGGCCGGTGGTCAGGGAGACCGCCAGGGCGGCGTGTGCCGGGGTCGCGCCGAAGGCGGCGGACAGGCTCGGGAGCAGGGCCTGGGCGCTGTACATCGAGGCGAAGGTGGTGAGGCCCGCCGCGAAGAGTGCGAGCGTGATCCGGCGGTCGTGCGGGACTGCGGTGACGGGCGCATCGGCGGCGGTGGAGGTCATTTTCTGAGCATGGATAACCAGTGCATCGAAAGGAAATGCATAATAATCTCGATGTTCATGCACTTATGGCATTAGTAGAGGTAGTTCACGAAGCCCGCAGTGTTGGACGTGACGAGTCGCACCGAAGTCCGATCGGCTCGAGCCGCACCGTGGACCGCTCCTCCCGAGCCGCACCGGAGGCCGATATGCCCAGCGACGATCTGTCCTGGTTCCTCACGCTCGCCGAACTCGAGCGCGTCGGTGCTGCCGCGGACCGGCTGCACATCGCACAGCCGACTCTGTCCCGCGTGCTGGCCCGGCTGGAGCGGCGTCTGGGTGTGCAGCTCTTCGATCGCCACGGGAAACGGCTCACTCTCAACGACTTCGGCCGCGTCTACTATGAGCACGCCCGCCGCGCCCAGGCCGAAATGGACGCTGCCGCAATGGCGCTCGCCGACCTCGCCAATCCGGCTCAGGGCGTGGTCCGGCTCGCCTTCCAGCACTCGCTCGGCGCACGCGTGGTGCCCGAACTGATCGCGGGTTTTCGCCGCACCTCCGGGCGCGTCACCTTCACTCTCGCCCAGGACGCCGCCGACACCGTCACCGCACTCGTGCTCTCGGGCGCCGCCGATCTCGGACTGGTCTCCCCGAAACCCACTGCGCCTCGGGTGGGTTGGCGACCCCTGCTACATCAGCGGCTGGGTCTGGCGGTTCCGGCCGACCACCGCTTGGCCACCCGTCGCCAAGTCCACTTGTCCGACGCCGCCGAATCGGACTTCATCGCCATGCATCCGGGTTTCGGCATGCGCCATGTCCTCGAAGACCTCTGTGCCGCAGCCGATTTCCGTCCGCGCATCAGTTTCGAGTGCAGCAATCTCACCACCATCGCCGGGCTGATCGCGGTCGGCCTGGGAGTCTCGATCCTGCCGCTCGACGACGCCCCCATGAACACCCCGCATCCCGGACTCGTCCTGCTCCCGCTGGCGGATTCGATCGCCGTGCGCGAAGTCGGCATGGTCTGGGCGCCGTCCGCCGCGCCGTCAGAGGCGGTCCGCCGCTTTCGCGACTTCACCGTCGCCTGGGCGGGCCGGCGGGGCTGAGGTCCAGCGGCCGTTCCGGTCACCGGCGCGGCTCGAGCCCGTGACGGTTGGACGTCTTCGCAGCTGGTAGCCCTATATTCACTGGGCGGTGTCGGTGGTCGGCGCTAAACTTTCATCAACGAAGCAAAGGCTCGAGACCGGAAAGCAGGCTATAGCCACTTTTGAGAACACCAGGCGAAATCGGCGACCAGAACACCCCCATTGCCGGCATCGGGGCCGGCGGCAACGGGTCCGGACCGGCGGGGCGGACCGTTCGTTCCAGCATCGAATTGGCACCGGAGTCGGTGTTCGGATTCCTGGGTTCGGCTGACGAGAACCTGCGTGAACTCGAGCGGCTTCTCGATGCCGACATCCATGTGCGCGGCAATTCCGTCACCCTCACCGGCAAGCCGGCCGATGTGGCCCTGGCCGAGCGGGTGGTGGCGCAGCTGGTGGCTTTGACCGCCCGCAATCGCGTCGTCTCCCCGGAGGCCGTCCGGCACACCTATTCCATGCTCACCGAGGGGTCCTCCGACTCTCCGGCCGAGGTGCTGAGCCTGGACATCCTGTCCCGGCGCGGTAAGACCATCCGGCCGAAGACCTTGAACCAGAAGCGCTATGTCGACGCCATCGACGCGCACACCATTGTGTTCGGCGTCGGCCCGGCCGGTACCGGCAAGACCTATCTGGCCATGGCCAAGGCCGTGCAGGCGCTGCAGACCAAGGCGGTCAACCGCATCATCCTGACCCGGCCCGCGGTCGAGGCGGGGGAGCGGCTGGGCTTCCTGCCGGGCACCCTCAACGAGAAGATCGACCCGTATCTGCGCCCGCTCTACGACGCGCTGCACGACATGATGGATCCCGAGGCCATTCCCAAGCTCATGGCTGCGGGCGTCATCGAGGTGGCGCCGCTGGCGTACATGCGCGGTCGCACGCTGAATGATTCGTTCATCATTCTCGACGAGGCGCAGAACACCACGGCCGAGCAGATGAAGATGTTCCTCACCCGCCTGGGCTTCGGGTCCAAGATCGTGGTGACCGGCGACGTGACCCAGGTCGACCTGCCGAACGGGTCGCGATCGGGCCTGCGGGCGGCGACGGAGATCCTCACCGATATCGACGACATCCATATTTCCGAGCTCACCAGCGCGGATGTGGTGCGGCACCGGCTGGTCGGAGCCATCGTCGACGCGTATGACCGGTACGAGTCGGAGAGCCGCCCGCCCGCGGCGGTCCACTATCCGGGAAACCGCGCGCAGCGACGTGCCGCGAGCCGCGCGGAGCGACGCTGATCTCGGCCGATACGCTTACCCGGTGAGTATCGAGATCGCCAATGAATCGGGTATCGAGGTATCCGAAGAAGAGCTGGTCAGCGTCGCGCGGTTCGTGATCGGTCAGATGGATGTGCATCCGGCGGCCGAGCTGTCGATGGTGCTGGTCGATCTCGACACCATGGCGGATCTGCACATGCGCTGGATGGACCTGCCGGGTCCGACCGATGTCATGTCCTTCCCCATGGACGAGCTGGAGCCGGGCGGGCGGCCCGATGCCGCCGAGCCCGGCCCCTCCATGCTCGGCGACATCGTGCTCTGCCCGGAGTTCGCGGCCCAGCAGGCCGAGAAGGCCGGCCACTCCATGGACCACGAGCTCGCGCTGCTGACCGTGCACGGCGTGCTGCACCTCCTCGGCTACGACCATGCCGAGCCCGAGGACGAGAAGGAGATGTTCGCGCTGCAGGCCTCGCTGCTGGAGGGCTGGTACGAGAGCCTGCGCGAGGCGCAGGTGCGGGCGGAGCTGGCCGAGCGGGATCGGCGGCTGCTGGGCAAGACCGGATTCACCGATGCCGGTGATCCGCTGGACCCGGCGTGAATTCATTCGTACTGCTGGTGCTGGCCATTGTGCTGGTGCCCGCGGGTGGCATTTTCGCGGCGCTGGATTCGGCGCTGAACACCATTTCCGCCGCCCGCGTGGAGGATATGGTGCGGGCCGAACGCACCGGTGCGGCGCGATTGCAGCGCATCATCGCCGATCGTCCGCGCTATGTGAATCTCATGGTGCTGCTGCGCATTTTGTGCGAGATCAGCGCCACGGTGCTGCTGGCGGCGGTGCTGCTGGACTGGATGGGCGAGGTCAAGGCGCTGCTGGTGACCGCGACGGTCATGGTGCTGGTCGACTATCTGGTGATCGGGGTCGGGCCGCGCACCCTCGGCCGCCAGCACGCCTATTCGCTGGCGCTGGGCGCCTCGCTGCCCCTGCAGGCCATCGGGACCATGCTGGGCCCGGTGAGCCGGTTGCTCATCCTGATCGGTAACGCCATCACCCCGGGTAAGGGATTCCGCAACGGCCCCTTCGCTTCCGAGATCGAGCTGCGCGAGGTCGTGGACCTGGCCGGTGAGCGCGGCGTGGTGGACGACGAGGAACGCCGGATGATCCAGTCGGTGTTCGAGCTCGGCGAGACCGCCGCCCGCGCGGTCATGGTGCCGCGCACCGAGATGGTGTGGATCGAGGCCGACAAGACCGCCTCGCAGGCCATGAATCTGGCTGTGCGGTCCGGACATTCGCGGATTCCGGTGATCGGCGAGAACGCCGACGACATTCTCGGCGTCGTGTATCTGAAAGACCTTGTGCCGTACGCGGATCGGAGCAAGAAGGTGCGGGTGCGCGAGGTCATGCGCCCCGCCGTCTTCGTGCCCGACTCCAAACCCCTGGACGCCCTGCTCGATGAAATGCAGCGCCGCCGCAACCATATGGCGCTGCTGGTGGACGAGTACGGCGGTATCGCCGGCCTGGTCACCATCGAGGATGTGCTGGAGGAGATCGTCGGCGAGATCATCGACGAGTACGACACCGACGAGATCAATCCGGTCGAGGACATCGGCCACGGCAAATACCGTGTCTCCGCGCGGCTTCCGGTGGAGGATCTGGGCGAGCTGTTCGATATGGAGATCGACGACGAGGATGTCGACACCGTCGGCGGCCTGCTCGCGCACGCCCTGGGCCGCGTACCGCTGCCGGGTTCCAAGGCCGTGATCCACGGCCTGCAATTGCGCGGCGAGGGCGGCGCGGACGCGCGCGGCCGGGTGCGGGTGCACACGGTCGTGGTGCGGCGCGCCCCGGACAAAGCCAAAACCGAACCGGCCGAACACAAGCCGGGCGGCGGCGCACACGAGGATGGAGAAGGCGATGATTGAATTGGATGCCGAGGACAACAAGCTGCTGATCCTCGCTCGTGGCGCGATGGGGCGTACCGGCGGCAGCGGCGGCGCGGCGGTGCGCGATCACGACGGGCGCACCTACGCGGCCGGTGAGGTGAGCCTGGCGGCGCTGCGGCTGACCGCCCTGCAGGCCGCGGTGGCGGCGGCCGTCTCCAGCGGCGCCGAGGGATTCGAGTGCGCGGTCGTGGTCGCGGGCAAGTTCTCCGATCAGGGCGTGGCCGCGGTGCGCGAGGTATCGCCTTCGGCGCGAGTCATTTTCACCGACGCCAAGGGCGCGGTGTTCGAAATGCTGGAGGGCCCCGTGGAGGGCGATCCGGCGACCCGGCCCGGCATTCCCGAGGGCTTCGATCTGGAAACCGAGTCGGAGGTATACGAGTGAGCAATTCCAAGGACGAATTCCGTTCGGGCTTCGTGTGTTTCGTGGGCCGGCCGAACACCGGCAAGTCCACGCTGACCAATGCCCTGGTGGGGCAGAAGATCGCCATCACCTCCTCGCGCCCGCAGACCACCCGGCACACCATCCGCGGCATCGTGCACCGCGAGCACGCCCAGCTCATCCTGGTCGACACCCCCGGCCTGCACCGGCCGCGCACCCTGCTCGGGCAGCGGCTCAACGACCTGGTGCGCGATACCTATTCCGAGGTCGACGTCATCGCCCTCTGCATCCCGGCGGACGAGAAGATCGGGCCCGGCGATCGCTGGATCGTGGAGCAGGTCAAGATGATGGCGCCCAAGACCACCCTGCTCGGCGTGGTCACCAAGATCGACAAGGTGAACCGCGACCAGGTCGCGCACCAGCTCATGGCCGTCTCCCAGCTGCTCGGTCCCGAGGCCGATGTGGTGCCGGTGTCGGCGGTCAAGGGTGAGCAGGTCGAGGTGCTCATCGATGTCATCGCCTCGAAGATGCCCGAGGGCCCGGCGTTCTACCCGGACGGCGAGCTCACCGACGAGCCCGAGGAAACCCTCATGGCCGAGCTCATTCGCGAGGCCGCACTGGAGGGCGTGCGCGATGAGCTACCGCATTCGCTCGCGGTGGTCATCGAGGAGGTGCTCGAGCGCGAGGAGAACGAGGACGAATCCGAGGGCAAGCGCTCCGCCCCCGGCATGCTCGACGTCCACGCCCTGCTCTACGTCGAACGCCCCAGCCAGAAGGCCATCATCATCGGCAAGGGCGGCGCGCGGCTCAAAGAGGTCGGCACCAATGCCCGCAAGCAGATCGAGCACATTCTCGGCGTGCGCATCTACCTGCACCTGCACGTCAAGGTCGCCAAGGACTGGCAGCGCGATCCGAAGCAGCTCGGCAAGCTCGGCTTCTAAGCGTGTGGACAGAAGTCCCACTCGTCATCCCGGCGTGCTTTTGGCCGGGATCCACCACGCCGTGCGAGATTCCGGCCAAAGCACGCCGGAATGACGGGGAGAACTTTCGAGCAGGCGCTTAGCCGACCGGGAGCGCTGTTCCAGCGGTCGTGCGTGCCTCCTGCGCGGTGACCGCGTGCTTCGGCAGGGGCGTCACCGCAAGGGATTGCGGCCACGGGATCCGGTGCGGGTCAGCGGATTCGGGTCACGCGACGGGCCGGCTCCACCAGTCGGTGGGGCGCTGGTCGTACCACTTCAGCTCGGATTCCAGTTGGGCGGCAACGGAAACCAGCAGCGGCTCGGAGTCGGCGGGACCCATGAGCTGCGCGCCGACCGGCAGGCCGCTCGCGGTGAAGCCCGCGGGGACGTTCACCGCGGGCCAGCCCAGCACATTCCACGGCCAGGTGTAAGGGCACGCGGCGGTGATGAGCGCGTCCGTGGCCCAGTTGCCGATGCCGTCGATCTCGTGCACGCCCGGGGGAGGGGTGGCCGTGGTCGGGGCCAGGACGATGTCGTGGTCGTGGAAGAAGCGGCCGATTCGCATGCGCAGCAAGGGTTCCGCCTGGCGGGCGGCGAACAGCAGCGGTTCCAGGATGCGGCCGGTGAGCGCATTGGACTTGGTGCGCGGGTCCACGACCGCGTCGGGCAGGCGGTTCAGGGCCTCCCGGATGCCGACCATGGAGCGCGGCAGGAAGGTCGCGCCCATGAGGACGCCGTAGTTCAGGTCCGCGATGGTCACCTCGTGGCCGAGGCGGCGCAATGTGTTCGCCGTGGCGTGGACGCGCGCTTCCACCTCGCGATCGAGCGCGGTTCTGGTGGCGGTGAACGGGATTCGCAGCGAGAGCGCGATGCGCAGCCGGCCCGGATCGCGCCCGACGGCGTCGGAGACCCGCAGCGCGCGCGGCGTGTGCTTGTCGCCGGGATGCGGTCCGGCGGCGGCATCGAGCAGCAGTGCGGCATCGGCGACGGTCCGGGCGAGCGGCCCGTTCACGGTGAGCCCGTGGAACGCTTCGGGCAGCGGCCAGGTGGAGATGCGCCCGCGCTGCGGCTTGATGCCCACCAGGTTGTTCCACGCCGACGGGATGCGCACCGACCCGGCGCCGTCGGAACCCAGTGCGGCGGGGACCAATCCGGCCGCCACGGCCGCCGCGGACCCACCGGAGGAGCCGCCCGGGGTGTGTCCCGCGCTCCACGGGTTCCGGGTGTGCCCGAACGCGTCACCGCTGGTGAACGGCAGCTGCCCGAGCTCGCAGGTATTGGTCTTGCCGACGATCACGGCGCCGGCCGCTCGGAGCCGCCGAACCGATTCGGCGTCTTCGGTTTTCATCGGAAACTCGCCGCCGCATCCGAAGGCCGTGGGCGTCCCGGCGAGATCGGTGTCGTCCTTGATGGCGATCGGCACCCCGAGCAGCGGGGCCCGTTCCCCCGCGGCGAGCTTGCGGTCCGCCGCGGCGGCCTCGGCCAGCGCGGCTTCGCGCCGCACGATCCGGAAGGCATTGAGCGTGCTCTGACTGGCCTCGATCCGATCGAGAGCCGCGCCGGTCGCCTCCACCGAGGTGACCTCACCCTTCGCCAGCGCCGCCGCCAGCTCCGCCAGTCCGTATTCGCCAACCGACGCCATCGTCATGTGAACCCCGTCTCCCTGCCGTACCGGGGAAACGTAGCGCGATTCTGGTCACACGTCCAATGCCTGTCATCCGACTGGTACGGGAGTGCGAGCCCGCCGAGACGCGCGTCAGGCGAGGTCTTTGGCGAGGATGTACTCGACGGCGCCCGGCGGAAAGTCGGGCACCTCGCCGACGATCCGGAAGCCGTGGCCGAGATAGAACTTGGGCGACTGGAAATCCCAGGTCTCGGTGCGCGCGCGAGTGCAGCCCCGCGCCTTGGCGATCTCCTCGGCGGCGGCGAGCAGCCGTCCGCCCAGCCCGCCCCCGCGATGCTCCTCGTGCACCCAGAACATATCGATGACCAGCCAGTCCGCCCAGGTGCGCCCGGTGAGCCCGCCGATCATCCGCCCCTCCTGGAGCAGGTAGACCTGCACCGGCTCATCGCCTTGCTCGGGCAGCTGATTCAGCCGCCGCAGCACCGGCGAATGCGCGCTGTTGTACTCGTCGAGCCGCTCCTCCAGCAATGCCAGCCGCTCCTCGCTGAGCTGCGCCTCCAGCACTACCCCGGACACCGTTTCCGAATTGGTCACCGCCCCATCATGATCGCCCCCCAGCCCGGCGGCCAGCGATTTACCATCGCCGGCCACCCGGCCGAAACCCGCGGCCGGTACACGCCCCGCGACACTGTGCTCCCCGGTCGGTCCTTCGTGCGAGACTGTTGCGGTGCGGTTGTATCGGGATCATGCGGTGGTGTTGCGCCAGCACAAGCTGGGCGAGGCCGACCGTATCGTCACCCTCCTGACCCGCCAGCACGGCCTGGTCCGCGCGGTCGCCAAGGGCGTCCGCCGCACCCGTTCCAAATTCGGCGCGCGCCTCGAGCCGTTCGCCTACATCGACGTGCAACTCCACCCCGGCCGCAACCTCGACGTGGTCACCCAGGTGCACACCGTCGAATCCTTCGCCGCCGACATCGTCGCCGACTACGGCCGCTACACCACCGCCTGCGCCGTCCTGGAAACCGCCGAACGCCTGGCCGGCGAGGAACGCGCCCCCGCGCCCCGCCTGCACACCCTCACCGCCGGAGCCTTGCGCGCCATCGCCCTCGGCCAGCGCCCCCACGAACTGATCCTCGACGCATTCCTGCTACGCGCCATGGGTTTCGCCGGCTGGGCCCCCGCCCTCGACGACTGCGCCCGCTGCGCCACCCCCGGCCCCCACCGCGCCTTCCACGTCGCGGCGGGCGGCGCCGTCTGCGTCCACTGCCGCCCCCCGGGCGCCGCCACCCCCATGGTCGGCGTTCTCGACCACATGAGCGCCCTCCACCGCGGCGACTGGTCCGGCGTCACCGCCATCCCCGACCACATGCGCCGCCAAGCCAGCGGCCTCATCGCCGCCCACCTGCAATGGCACCTCGAACGCCAGCTCCGCACCCTGCCCCTCATCGAGCGCACCCGCCCGCACGAGGCCGCCGACCAGATCGAATCCGCCGCCGCAATCGGCTGATCACCGGGTCGCTCCGAGCCGATGTGCGGAGTTCGTGGAGTTCTCGTGCGAATCCCGTGGTCGAAGTCGGGCGTGTTCCGGCATCGGGCAGGATAGTGGCGTGATCGGTAACCGTAAGCCCTCCACAGCACTGCGCACCGTGCGTCCGCCGTCGCCGCATCCGTCGGGGGCCACCCCGCCCGCTATTCCGGCCGAGTTCGTGCCCAAGCACGTGGCGCTCGTAATGGACGGGAACGGACGGTGGGCGCAGGATCGTGGGCTGCCGCGGACCGCGGGGCACGAGCGCGGGGAAGCGGTGTTGATGGACACCGTGGAGGGGTGCATCGAGATCGGGGTGAAGTGGCTTTCGGCGTACGCGTTCTCCACCGAGAACTGGAAGCGGAGCCCGGATGAGGTGCGGTTCCTCATGGGGTTCAACCGCGATGTCATCCGGCGGCGGCGCGATGAGATGCACGAGATGGGGGTGCGCGTGCGGTGGGCGGGGCGGCGACCGCGGTTGTGGCGCAGCGTGATCAAGGAATTGGAGATCGCGGAGGAGCTCACGCAGGACAATACGGTGATGACGCTCACCATGTGCGTGAACTACGGCGGGCGGGCCGAGATCGCCGATGCCGCACGGGAAATCGCGCGGCGGGTGGCGGCGGGGGAGCTGGATCCGGAGAAGGTGAACGAGGCCACCGTCGCACGCTATCTGGATGAACCGGATATGCCGGATGTGGATCTGTTCCTGCGGCCCTCGGGTGAGCTGCGGTCCTCGAACTTCCTGATCTGGCAGTCGGCGTACGCCGAATTCGTGTTCCAGCACACGCTTTTCCCGGATTTCGATCGGCGCAACCTGTGGGAGGCGTGCCTGGAGTACGCCAAGCGCGATCGCCGGTTCGGCGGCGTGAAGTGAGCGACGAGCTGACCGCTGCCGAGGAGCTGCAGGCGCGGGCGGGGGCCTGCCTGCTGCGCTACGACGTCGATGTGCGCGTCGAGGACGGCGGCCTCGGATTCGAATTCGACGGCGCGCTGTGCTCGCTGCGCGCGGTCAATCTCGCGCCCGGCCTCGACGTGCTCACGCTGACCTGCGTGCTGGCCTGGGATCGCCCGCTGAAACCGCAGCTGCACAAGCGCGTTGCCGAGCGCAATGCCGCGCTGCAGTTCGGCTCCATCACCGTCGTCGGCCACGACAAGCAGGCCGATGTGATCCTGCGCTACACCTTCCCCGCCGCCGGGCTGGACGACGAGGCGTTGGCGACGATGCTGCTGCTCGTGCTGTCCGGAGCCGGGCGGGCGCGGCAGGGCTTGCTGCCCTGAGGGGCCGCCGCCTCGCGGCCGGTGCACACCAGGGGTGTGAACCTCGAAACTTGTTCAGCCGTGGGTGATTTGGCCGGCGGTGGCGCGGTAGTCGGGGAACAGCTGGGTGACGCCGCGGGCCAGGGTTTCCGGATCGGTGTCGCCCAGGATGAGGTATTGCAGGATGAATCCGGGTAGCACGCCGAGCAGGGCCTTGGCCACGGCGTCGGTGTCGGCGTCCGGCGGGAGCCAGCCGACCTCGACCATGCGCTCGGCGTAGTCGCGCCACAGCCGGCGGATGCCGCCGATATTGGTGCGGACGTAATCGCCGATATTGGGATCGGTGAGGGCCAGGGCCCACGCCTGGGGGATGAGCCGCACCGGGCCGCCGGGGGCGCTGAGGGTGACGATGGTTTCGGCGATGGTGCGAATGAGTTCCGGGGGAGTGGGGAGCGGGTCGCTGTGCACGGCTTCGCTGAGGGACGCCCGTAGATCGACCGTGGCTTCGGTGGTGAGGGCCGAGATGATGTCGTCCTTGGACTTGAAGTAGCGGTACACCGCACCCGCGGACAGGCCGGACTCGGCGAAGACGTCCTGCATGGTGGTGGTGTGAAGGCCCTTGCGGGCGAAGCACGTTTGCGCGGCGTCGAGGATCTGCTGCCTGCGGCGTTCCAGGTGTTCTTCGCTGACTCGGGGCATGCGTCCAAAGTAAAACGAATATCCGTTCTTGACAAGCTGACAGCTGGATGTCAGGGTTGTCCCAACAAAAAGAACGAACCTTCGCTTTTTTGGAAGTGACCTGATGAACACCACAAAACGCGCCGTTGCCCTCGGACTCGCCGCCGCCCTCATCCAGGCCGTCATGCTCATCGCCTTCGCCTGGCCCGCCGCCAATATCGCCCCCCGCGACCTCCCCGTCGCCGTCGCCGGCCCGCAGGCCGCCGCGGTCGCCGGCAAACTGGCCGCCCACGATCCGGACGCCTTCGACATCCGCACCTTCGCCGACGAGCCCGCCGCCCGCGCCGCCATCGAGAACCGCGAGGTCTACGGCGCCATCATCACCGGCGCCCAGCCCCGCGCCCTGATCGCCTCCGCCGCCAGTCCCGCTGTGGCCCAGCAGCTTTCGGCCATGACCCAGCAGCTCTCCGGCGCCGTCCCCACCCCCGCCGAGGACGTGGTCGCCGCCGACCCGGACGACCCGCGCGGCAGTGGCTTCGGCGCCATGGTCCTGCCCCTGGTCATGTCCGGCATAGCCGCTGGCGTCCTGCTCACCCTCCTCATCCCGTCCATTCCCGCCCGCGCCCTCGGGGTGACCAGCTTCGCCCTCGCCGGCGGCCTTCTGAGCATGACCATCGTCCAAGGCTGGCTGTCCCTCATCCCCGGCAACTACCTGACCATGGCCGCCATCGCCGCCCTCGTCTCCTTCGCCGTAGCCGGCACGGTAGTCGGCCTCGCCGCCGCCCTGGGCCGCCCCGGCATCGGCCTCGCCGCCCTCACCATGCTCCTCATCGGAAACCCCTTCTCCGCAGCCACTTCCGCCCCCGAAATGCTCCCCCAGCCCTGGGGCGCCCTCGGCCAGCTCCTCCCGCCCGGCGCCGCCGCCTCCCTTCTCCGCTCGGTAGCCTTCTTCGACGGCGCCGCCGCCACCACCCCCCTGACCGTCCTCCTAACCTGGTCCGCCGCCGCCCTGGCCCTGCTCACCTTCGCCACCCTCCGCACCCGCGAATCAACCCAGGCCCCCGAACTCGCCCCGGCCGCCTGACCCAAAACCCAACGCGCCCCGTGCAGAAACTGCACGGGGCGCGCGTTGTATCGAGGGACTTGAAAGTACGCCCTCGCCAGATTCGACGCTTGCCGCCCCGGGCTCCGGGCCCGGCTCCGCGAGACTGCGAGCCCGACTGCGTGGGGTTGTGGGTCCGGCTGCGCGAGATTGCGAGTCCGGCTGCGTGGGGTTGTGGGTCCGGCTGCGCGAGATTGCGAGCCTGGCTGCGTGAGATTGTGAGTCCGGCTGCGCGAGACTGCGAGCTCGGCTGCGCGAGGTTGTGGGTCCGGCTGCGCGAGACTGCGAGCTCGGCTGCGCGAGGTTGTGGGTCCGGCTGCGCGAGACTGCGAGCCCGGCCGCGCGAGGTTGCGAGCCCGGCCGCGCGGGGTTGCGAGCCCGGCCGCGCGAGGTTGTGGGTTCGGCTGCGCGAGATTGCGAGTCCGGCCGCGCGAGGTTGTGGGTCCGGCCGCGCGGGGTTGTGGGTTCGGCTGTGCGGGCGCTGCGGTCGGGCCCGCCCTTGATCCGGGGGTTCGGGGGCTTGCCCCCGATTTCTCTTCCGGGGGTGTGGGGGCGAAGCCCCCACGACCTAGCGTCAGCGTCTTTTCAGCGCTTCCCGTTGGAGCAGGGGCGGCAGGTGCCGAAGATTTCCATGGTGTGGCTGATGTCGGTGAAACCGTGTTCGGCGGCGATGGAGTCGGCCCAGGCTTCGACGGTGGGCCCTTCCACCTCGACGGTGCTGCCGCAGTTGCGGCAGACCAGGTGATGGTGGTGGCCGGTGGAGCACTGGCGGTACACCGATTCCCCGGAGTCGGTGCGGAGCACGTCGACCATGCCGGCTTCGGCGAGGGATTGCAGGGTGCGGTAGACGGTGGTCAGGCCGATGCCCTCACCGCGTTTGCGGAGTTCGTCGTGCAGTTCCTGCGCGGATCGGAATTCGTCGATGTCCGCCAGCAGGGCGGAGATGGCGCTGCGCTGGCGGGTGCTGCGGACGCCCACCGTCTTCTCGGTGCTTCCCACGGGTCACCCTTCCTCGGCGTGGGCGACGGCGTCGATCACGATGTGCGCCAGGTGTTCGTCCACGAGTTCATAGATCACTTCACGGCCGGTGCGTTCGCCGCGCACCACGCCCGCCGACTTGAGGATGCGCAGGTGCTGGCTGATCAGCGGCTGCGTCACCCCGAGCGTGTCGACCAGTTCGTGCACGCAGCGCGGTGATTCGCGTAGCTGCAGCACGATGGCGATGCGCACGGGCGCGGCGAGCGCGCGCAGCAATTCTCCCGCGGAATCGAGAATCGTGCGCGACGGCACCGCGGGCGGCATGGGCGACCGGTACGGGTATGGGTCGTGGGGGATCGCGGCCGGGGCCTCGGTCGCGACGCGGGAGCGCCGCAGAGGTGCACCGCTGTCCGTGGTCATCGGAACCAACTCCTTATTGGAAATCGATGCCAAGTATCCGTATGCACAGGTGTGCATGTCAAATAGGCGCGCGGGAACGGTCCGAAGCGCCTCCGATTCAACAGTCGATTCCGGTCGCGATCGGCAAGGTCGGATCGAAGTACGACTCCGGCGATCGGGTATCCGGAGTGCCGCCGTACGTGCTGGGCGGGTTGCTGTAGTTGGGCGCCAGGAAACCCTCACCGCCCAGTTCACAGTTCACCGAATAGGCGAACCCTTTGGCGTCGCCGATCCACATCCCCTGCGAGTCGTCGGTCCACTTCTGGTCGTCGACCAGGAGGTAATCGACCTGATCCCGGACTACCGAGATGATCTCGAAGTAGTCCGTCAGCTTCGGCGGGGAATCGGTATGGAAGGCGTAGGCGATGAGGTAATCGGTGTGCACCACCAGCTCACCCTCCTCGTTGAGCGCGACCGTCATCGACCCGTTGACCCGTGGTTTCACCGGCAGCAACTCGTAATCGGGATGCACGCGCTCCAACAGCCACCAGGTCTTCTCCTCGTCGCCGGGCACGAGCAGGGGCCGGATATCCCGCTCGGCATGGATCGATGCGAGCAGTTTCAGCGCCGGCTCGGCGTCGTGATAGCGGATCGTGTACGCATTGAGCCGCGACAGGGTGATCAGCAGTTTCGCGCGTTCCATGGCGTACGCGACCTGCTCCGCCGAATACCGCCCGACCGGTGCCGCCGCGGGCAGCACGATGCCCGCCTCGCCTTCGAACCACGACGCCGCGGGTGTGCCGTCGTACGGGTGATTCAGATCCACGCGGCTGGTATCGACGGTCGCCGTGGGCGCCGTGGTCGGCCGTGTCGTGGCCACCGCGCTCGCGGGATCATCGCCGCCGAGCCGCGGCAGCAAGACCACGGCGACCGCCAGCAGCGCCGCCACACTGCCGATCACCGCAATGCCGATCAGGCGCTTCTTCCGCCGCTGCTCGCGCAGCGCGCGCGTTTCGGCCGCCCGCGCCCAGGCGTCGTCGAACTGTTGGAAGGGAAAATTCTGCATGGCCGACCCCCGTCGGAACTTCGTCCCTCGCCGCCGCTACCGCGCGACGCCCTCCCCGGCGGTCCGCGCTCGGCGGCCTATGCCTTTTCACTATCCCGCACTCGGACCGCAGGTGGTGTAAAACGGCTAGCACCGTGCAGATAGTCTTGAACCAATCCCTTGCAATCTTCCGGACCGGATGGAGATATCTCGAGTGGCACCCAAGTCGAAGGTGGACACCGTCGCCAACCTCGCCAAGCGTCGGGGTCTGGTGTACCCGAGCGGCGAGATCTACGGCGGCACACGGTCGGCGTGGGACTACGGGCCGCTGGGTGTCGAACTCAAGGAGAACATCAAGCGCCAGTGGTGGCGGTCCATGGTGACCAGCCGCGACGACGTGGTCGGCCTGGACTCCTCGATCATCCTGCCGCGTCAGGTGTGGGTGGCCTCGGGCCATGTCGCGGTGTTCAACGACCCGCTGGTGGAATGCCTCAACTGCCACAAGCGGCACCGGCAGGACCACCTGCAGGAGGCCTACGCCGAGAAGCACAAGCTCGACGACCCGGATGCGGTGTCCATGGAGCTCATCGTGTGCCCGGACTGCGGCACCGTGGGCAAGTGGACCGAGCCCAAGGACTTCAACATGATGCTGAAGACCTACCTGGGCCCGGTGGAATCCGAAGAGGGCATGCACTACCTGCGCCCGGAGACCGCGCAGGGCATCTTCGTCAACTACAAGAACATCGAGACCACCGCGCGCAAGAAGCCGCCGTTCGGCATCGCCCAGATCGGCAAGAGCTTCCGCAACGAGATCACCCCGGGCAACTTCATCTTCCGCACCCGCGAGTTCGAGCAGATGGAGATGGAGTTCTTCGTCAAGCCGGGTGAAGACGAGCAGTGGCATCAGTACTGGATCGACACCCGTATGGCCTGGTACACCGACCTGGGCATCGATCCGGAGAACCTGCGGCTGTACGAGCACCCGAAGGAGAAGCTCTCGCACTACTCCACCCGCACGGTGGACATCGAGTACCGCTTCCGCTTCCAGGGCAGCGAGTGGGGTGAGCTGGAGGGCGTCGCCAACCGCACCGACTTCGACCTGAAGACTCATTCCGAGCATTCGGGGCAGGACCTGAGCTTCTTCGACCAGAACACGGGCGAGCGCTACACCCCGTTCGTGATCGAGCCGGCGGCCGGCCTGACCCGCTCGCTGATGGCCTTCCTGGTGGACGCCTACAACGAGGACGAGGCGCCGAATGCCAAGGGTGTCATGGAGAAGCGCACGGTGCTGCGCCTGGATCGCCGCTTGGCTCCGGTGAAGGCCGCGGTGCTGCCGCTGTCGCGCAATGCCGATCTGTCGCCGAAGGCCAAGGATCTGGCCGCTCAGCTGCGCAAGAACTGGAATGTCGAATTCGATGATTCCGGGGCGATCGGCCGCCGTTACCGTCGTCAGGACGAGATCGGCACCCCGTTCTGCATCACCGTGGACTTCGACACGCTCGAGGATCACGCGGTCACCGTGCGTGAGCGGGACTCCATGGCGCAGGAGCGGATCGCTCTTGATCAAGTAGAGGGCTACCTGGCCGCCCGTCTCATCGGCGCCTGAGAACGGGTCGGCAACGACCTGACAGTTGCATTCAGAAAAGACCGGTCAATGCCTGACCGGTCTTTTCTTTATTCATCTGCCCCCGAAATTTGGGGCGCTAAAGCGTAATTCAGGTATCGCACTACTCGTGTTAACGACCCATGACCGGCGCACTATGGAATAGGTGTATGGGCAACGGCGCTCTTCGCTGTAGCTCGATTCTGCCGAGGTGAGTCATGAGCGAGCGTGTTACTGGCCCCCGCTCGGGGCTGCAATGGGTCTCATTGGGGGACACCGGATCATCTTGTCCAGCCGCCCGGTCCACGGTAGCGGCTTTTCGATCTTGGGCTGAATCCTTTCTGACCCGTCCCAGTGACGAACTGGGTCGAGACGGGCCCGTGTGCCCGTATGTCCGGCCGTCCATGCGGCGCGATCTGCTGTGGCTGGCGCAGGTCCCGGCCGCGGAGCCGCGGCCCGTGTGGGTGCGGGCGATCATCAAGGACGCATTGGAGGTTTATCCCGAACTGCCCACGGGGAACGGCAGTTCCACCTCCGTCCTGCGCGCATTGATCACGGTGTTCCCGAACCTTACCGACTATTCACTCATCGATGAGATCCACGAAGAATTCAAGACCAAATTCGTGGAACAGGGGACGATGCTCGGGCAATTTTACCCGGGTTGCGATCAGCCGGGCTTGTGGAACAAGGATTTTCGGCCATTGGACGCGCCGCTGCCGATGTTGGTGGTGCGTTCGATGATGACAACCGATTTCCCGTTCCTGCTCGGTAAGCCGGAATGGATGAACGCGTACGTGCGCAAGTTCGCACCCATGGTGCCCGCGCATGTGCGAGCGGTCATGGTGGGGCGCTTGACCTCTCGTCCCGACACCTGGGTGCCGGCGTACGAGGAACAGCCCGAAGACGACTGCTCGCCCGCGACCCGGTGAGGTGTCATGACCCGCGAACTCGCGGCGGAGCAGACCGCCACGGTATTCCCGCTGTCCCCGGCCCAGCTGGGGATGTGGTACGCGCAGCAGCTGGACCCGAGCGTGCCGCTCTCGGAGGCCCAGTACATCGACATGCGCGGGCCCCTGGATCTGGCGGCCCTGCGCCGCGCGGCCGCGATTGCCGGACGTGAATTCGGTTCGGGCGTGCTGCGGCTGGTGGATATCGACGACCGGCCATACCAAATGGTCGATCCGAATATCGAACCGGCGGTGGGATTCCTCGACTTGCGCGACCGGCCCGAACCGGTGGCGGCGGCCCTGGAATGGATGCGCGCCGATGTCGCCGCGCCCATCGACCTGCTCGGCGCGCGCACCGGACTGACCACGGTGCTGCGGGTGGGCGAGGACCATCACCTCTGGTACACCCGCGGCCATCACATCCTGATCGACGGCTTCGGCTCGGTCACCATGCTCTATCGCGTGGCGGAGCTCTACAACGCCGCTGTCCGCGGCGAACAGGCCCCGCCCGGCACGGCCGCCTCCCTGCTGGAGGTCCACGAAGCCGAAATGGCCTATCGCGAATCGTCGCGATTCACCACCGACCAGCGCTACTGGAACGAGATCACCGCCGGCATGCCGGACCGCTGCAGCCTGGTCTCCGCCACCGCGCCCGCCCGCGCTCTGGCTCGCGAGGCCCGCGCCCAGCTCCCCGAGCAGACCGCCGCACGCCTGGAGAGTGCGGCGCGCCGCTTCGAGACCAGCTCGGCCACCCTCGTAATGGCCGCCGTGGCCCTCTACTACGCCCGCATGACCGCCACCGAGGACGTGGTTCTGAGCCTCCCGGTGTCCGGCCGCACCACCGCCATGCTGCGCCGCTCCGGCGGCATGATCGCCAATGTGGTGCCATTGCGCGTGCGGGTGCCGCGCGACGGCGCTGTGGGCGAGGTCCTGGACGCCATCCGGGTCGCCGCCTCGGGAGCCTTGCGGCACCAGCGATTCCGCCATGAGGACATGCGCGCGGGTGCGCCCGGCCGAGCGGAAACCGCTGCGGTGGAGACGATTCCGCCGGGTGCCGCCGGGACAGGCGAGACCGGCGCAGCAGCGCGACCGGCAGATTCAGTGGCGGTACCGGCCGGTGCCGCCGCACGCCCGGGCGGGGCGGCTCCGTCCGGCCGGGTGGCGCAGTCCGGCCGGATGGCGCGGTCCGGCGGGGTGGCGCAGTCCGGCGGGGTGGCGCGGTCCGGCGGGGTGGCCCGGTCCGGCGGGGTGGCCCGGTCCGGCGAGGCGGCACTGCCGGACGAGGCGGCCCGGTCCGAGGAGGCGGCACTGCCGGACGAGGCGGCCCGGTCCGAGGAGGCGGCACTGCCGGACGAGGCGGCATTGCAGGGCGCGGCAGCGGCGCGACCGGAGGCCGGGACCGCGGGCGGGCCCGAGTTCGGGCGGGGGCTCGTCGGGCCGGTCATCAACATCATGTTGTTCCCGGCGGGCATCGACTTCGCGGGGCTGGAGTCGAGCCTGCACGTGGTGACGTCCGGGCCGATCGAGGACCTGTTCGTCAACTTCTATCAGCACGGGTCGGGTGCGCCGATCCATGTGGATTTCGCGGCGAATCCCCGCCTGTACGAAGAGGATTCGCTGGGCCGGCATCACCGGCGCTTCCTGACGCTGCTGGATTCGCTGTTGTCGGCCGAGGCGGATACGCCGCTCGCCGGGCTGGAGTACTGCACCGCGGACGAGAAACCGCTGCTCGCTGGGGCGCACGGTGTGCCCGCTCCGCAAGCGCGGCTGCTGCCCGAGATTCTCGCGGCCGGGCTGGAACAAGCCGGCCGGGATGGCGTGGCCGTGGTGTGCGGCGACCGGCGGCTGACCTACGGTCAGCTCGACGCGCTCTCGAATCGGCTGGCGCGCACGCTGTTGCGCAGTGACACGCTGGGGACGGATGTCGTGCCGACTTCGGCGATCGGTCCGGAATCGGCTGTGCTGCTGGCTCTTCCGCGCTCCATCGAAGCCATGGTGGCGCTGTGGGCGGTGGCCAAGACCGGTGCCGCCTTCGTGCCGGTCGGCGCCGGTATGCCCGGAGAGCGCGTTGCTCGGATCGCTGCCGAATGCGGTGCGCGGATCGGGTTGACGTTCGAGAAGTCCGTCGCGGAGTTGCCCCGATCGGTGCGGTGGCTCGCCTTGGACGATCTGCTGGACGCGGGTGCGCCCGGCCCGACCGGCGGCGGGCCGCAGGGTGCGGACGGTGTGTCCCCGACCGCCGTGGAGGCGCTCGATGCGCCGCTCGTCGCGGGTGAGCTGAATGGCTCGGCGCGGGTGGCGAATCCGGCCTACATCGTGTTCACCTCGGGTTCCACCGGTACGCCCAAGGGCGTCGTGGTGACGCACGCCGGTCTGGCCGGATTGGCGACTGCCATTGTGGACGCTTATCGGGTCGCGCCCGGATCGCGAGTCCTACAGTGCCTGAACCCGAGTTTCGATGCCTCGGTGCTGGAGTGGCTGATGGCGTTCGCGTCCGGCACGACACTGGTCGTGGCGGACTCGGATCCGGTGCTCGGGCCCGAATTGGCGCAGCTGGTAAGGGAATACGGGATCACCCAGGTGTGCTCGACGCCCGCGGTGCTGTCCACGCTGGAACCGGATGCGCTGGACGGAGTGCGGGCGGTGTCCTCGGGCGGTGAGCCGACGCCGCCGGATATCGTGGCGCGCTTCGGGGTTGGGCGGGATCTGCTGAACTCGTACGGGCCCAGTGAGACCACGGTGGCCGTGACGTACACCAAGGGCCTGGCGCCGGGGGAGAACGCGGGCATCGGCGATCCGATTCCGGGTGCCGGGATGCTGGTGCTGGATCGCTGGCTGCGGCCGGTGCCGACCGGTGTCGCCGGGGAACTGTATGTGACCGGGCCGGGTGTGGCGCGCGGGTATGCCGGGCGGCCGGGGTTGACCGCCGAGCGGTTCCTGCCCGCGCCCTGGGGTCCGGCGGGCGCCCGGATGTATCGCACCGGAGATCTGGTGCGCTGGACCGAGTCCGGGGTGCTCGAGTATGTCGGGCGCGGGGACTTCCAGGTCAAGCTGCGCGGGATGCGCGTCGAACTCGGTGAGATCGACGCGGCGTTGAATGCCCATCCGGCCGTGGAGATCGCGGTGACGGTGGCGCGACCCGCCCCGAGCGGCGGCGCCATGCTGGCGGCGTACGTCGTGCCGCACGCCGGCGTCACCGTCAGCGAGCCCGACCTGCTCGATCATGCGACCCGTCGCCTGCCGCCGTACATGGTGCCCGCCACCGTGACGGTTCTCGGCGCGCTCCCGCTCACCGCCAACGGCAAGGTGGACCGGCGCGCCCTACCGGAACCCATAGTGCGCCAACCGGTTCACCGCCGCGCGGCCGAATCCGAGACCGAGCGCACCCTGTGCGCCCTCTTCGCCGAGGTGCTCGGCACCCCCGACATCGGCCCCGACACCTCATTCTTCGCCCTCGGCGGCGATTCGATCATGGCCATCACCCTCGTCACGCGCGCCCGCGCGGCCGGTCTGGTCTTCTCGGCCCGAGAGGTCTTCGAGCACCGCACCCCCGCCGCCCTGGCCGCGGTCGCCGATCAACTCGAGGACCGCACCGAGCGACTCCCGGAACTCCCCGGCGGTGGCATCGGCCGCCTGCCCCTCACCCCCATTGCCGCCTGGCTGCTGGCCCGCCCCGGCTGGGAGCATTTCGCCCAATCCATGGTGGTGCGACTTCCGTCCGGCATCGAACCGGACGCACTCCGCCACACCGTCCAAGCCTTGCTCGACCGCCACGACATGTTGCGCACCCGCATCGTGGACACCGCGACCGGCCCCGAATTCGAAGTCCCGCCACCGCATATGGCCGATGCCGCCGACCTGATCACGCGGCTCGACCGGACGGACACCGTGAGCAGTGCGCCGCAACCGCCCGACCGGATCGCAGCAACGCGCGACGTCGCACTGCCATCCGCCGCAGATGCGACGCCGGGCGGCGAAAACGGCGCCTCGGCAGACGATGTCGAGGCCGACCTCATAGAGCGCGAACTCGCCGCCGCGGTTCTCCGCCTCGATCCGCGCGCGGGCCGCATGCTCGCCCTGACCTGGCTCGACGCCGGACCCGAAGCTTCCGGCCGACTCCTGATCGCGGTGCACCACCTCGCCTGCGACGCGGTGTCCTGGCGAATCCTCCTGCCCGACCTCATGTCCGCCTGGGCACAGACCTCGGCGGGGACGACGCCCGAGCTGGACGCGACCGGAACTTCGATGCGCACCTGGGCGCACGCACTCCACCGCCTCGCAACAGCATCCGAGGCACTCGCAGCGGCGGTGGCCTCCGAGGGATCCGAGGCTCTCGCGGCACCGGAAAGGCGCGAAGCTACTGCGGCAGCGAAAGCTCTTGCGGCTCCCGAGTCTCCCGGAGATCCCGAGGAATCAGAATCTCCGGAAGCGCCCGAGACGCCCGAGACGCGCGAGACGTCCGAGACGCTCAGAGCTGCTGCTGCGCGCGGGGTTGCGGAGGGTTCCAGAGTTCTCGAAGCTCCCGAGGCTTTCGAGAAATCCGGTGCTGCCGAGGCACTGGCGGTGCCCGAAGCTGCTGGTGCCGGGGCTTCGGCAGCGGGCGTGGGAGATGTCGTAGAGCGGCCTGTGCGGGCCGTGGACGAGTTGCGAGGTGCGGAGGCTGTTCCGGGCGCTGTCCCGGTGGCCGTGGGCACAGCGGACCGTGTGGGTGTGCCGGATTGGCCGCTGGGCGAATTCGGGTATTGGCGCGAGGTTCTGGCTCCGGACGCGGTGCTGGGGCGGCGGCGGTTGGATCCGGCGGTGGATACGCACCGTGCGGCCGGGCGCATCGAGGTCGAGGTGCCTGCAGCGGAAACTGCCGCGCTGGTCGGGCGGATTGCCGCCGTGTACCGGTGCGGTGTGGAGGACGCGCTGCTTGCCGCGCTTGCTCTGGCATTGGCGCGGTGGCGTGCGGGTCGCGGGCAATTCGAGGCTGCGGCAAGCGAAACCCTGGTGGCCGTCGAGCGGCATGGGCGGGACGAGGCCGCCATTCCGGGGGCGGACCTGTCGCGGACTGTGGGCTGGTTCACCTCGCAGGTGCCCGTCCGGCTCGGGCCGGTTGTGGCGGGCGAGATGATCTCGGTGGGTCCGGACACCGGCCAGGCCGCGGACTTCGTGTCGGCCGCCGCTGTCGCGGAATCGGATTCGGCGCGATCGCGGATCGGGTCTGCCGAAGGCGCTGTGAAGCTGGTCAAGGAGCAGTTGCGGGCCGTGCCCCGGGGCGGGTTCGGGTTCGGGCTGTTGCGGTATCTGAACCCGCGGACGGCGGGAAAGCTGGCCGCGTTGGGGGAGCCGCAGATCGGGTTCAACTACCTCGGGCAGCTGCCGGATGTGGCGGCCGAGGCGGATTGGGTTCCGGTGTCGATGGCCGATCGGCTGGGCGGGCACGCGGATCCGGAGATGCCGCTGGCGGCGGTGGTCTCGGTGGATGCGGTGACCTTGGAATCCGAGCGGGAGCAGCGGATTCGGGCCGTATGGCAGTTCGCGGCGGAGGCCGTGGACCGCGCCGAGGTGGAAGAGCTGGCGCGGGAATGGGTTTCGGCGGTCGGGGAGATCGCCGAGCTGGTGGCGGCGGAGCAGGCCGGTGGGCTCACGCCCAGCGATCTGCCGTTGCTGGATGCGACGCAGACCGAGATCGAGTCGTGGGAACGCGATTACGCACACCTGGACGATGTGTGGCCTCTGACGCCCTTGCAGCGCGGGCTGATGTTCCGAGCGCAGCTGGCGGCGGGCGATTCCGACGGATACTCGGTGCAGGCCGTCATCGATGTGGCGGCCGACCTCGATATCGAACGACTGCGAGCCGCCGCCGAGGCGCTGGTGCGCCGCCATGACGTGCTGCGCGCGGGGTTCGTCCAATCCGGTGATCGCGCGGTGCAGGTGATCGCCGCGCAGGTGCCGGTGCCGTGCGAGTACCGCGAGGCCTTCGGCGCGTCCGAGACCGACCTCGACGAGATCGCGGCGGCGGAGCTGCGCAAGCCCTTCGCGGTCGACGAACCACCGCTCATCAGATTCGTGTGCATCGCACTGGGGGAGCGCAGATTCCGGCTGGTCATCACCAACCATCACCTGATCCTCGACGGCTGGTCCATGCCGCTGCTGTTCGCCGAACTCATCGGGCTGTACGAAACCGGCGGAGCGGCCGAGGGATTCGGAGCGCCGGTTCCGTTCCGGCGCTACCTCGAATGGCTGTCCGACCGCGACACCGACAAGGCGCGCCAAGCCTGGTCCCGCGCCCTGGCCGGTCTGGAAGGCCCGACCCTGGTCGCCCCCACCGCCCCGCGCGCCGGCGCCGCTACCGCCCCTGTCGCACACGAGGTCCCGTTGCCCGAAGGCTTGGCGGATCGACTGCGCGCCACCGCCGCGGACTGCCAGGTCACCGTCAACACGATCGTGCAGGCCGCCTGGGCTCTCCTCCTCGGCGAACTGACCGGCTCCGCCGACATCGTCTTCGGCGCAACCGTTTCCGGCCGCCCACCGGAACTCCCCGGCGCCGAACGCATGATCGGCATGCTGGTGAACACCGTTCCTGTGCGCATCACGCTGAACCCGGCCGAACCGATCGCCGCCCTCCTGTCCCGCATCCAGCGCGAACAGGCCGCCCTGGCCGAACACCAATTCCTCGGCCTGGACGAAATCCACGCCCGCACCGCCCTCGGCCCGCTCTTCGACACCGCCACCGTCTTCGAGTCCTACCCCGTGGACGCCGCCTCCCTCACCGCCGCCACCCACCAGGCCCAGCTCTCGGTCACCGGTATCCAAGCCCACGACGGCACCCACTACCCCCTCTCCCTGGCCGCCTACTCCACCGACGGTCTCCGCCTGGAACTCACCCGCTCACCCCGCTACTTCGAACCCGCCCAGGCCGATTCCATCGCCGCGGGCCTGGCCCACCTCCTGCAAGCCCTCACCGAGGACCCGCACCGCCACACCAGCCGGCTCCGCAGCACCGACCCGGTCGACACCCCGTCGATCGCCCACGGCGCGCTCGGCCACCACATCCGGTTGCTCCCCGAACTGCTGACCGCCGGCGAACCGCCCGACACGCCCGCCGTCCTGACGGCGCACCCGGACCTGGATCCGGGACCGTTGACCTACCGGCAGCTGGATGTTATTTCGAACCGGCTGGCGCGCTTGCTGATCGGTGCGGGCGCCGGGCCCGAGCGCGCGGTGCTGGTGGGCTTGCCGCGCTCGGCGGCGGCCATGGTGGCCATCTGGGCGATTGCGAAGACGGGTGCGGCCTTCGTACCAGTCGACATCACTCAGCCCGCTGCTCGCACAGCCGCGATGGCCGCGGAATGCGGTGCGGTTCTCGGTATTACGACGTCGGATATCGAGACCGTAATGGAGCACGGTGAATCGGGTGAGTCGGCGACGCCGGTGGGAACCCGGGGTTCGGACCGGGCTGTGTCGGAGGGCATGCGGTGGATCGTGCTCGACGATCCCGCGGTCACCGGCGAACTCGGCACACTGCCCGGCGACACCGTATCCGATGCCGAGCGGCTGGGACGGCTGCGCCCCGAGCACGCGGCATATGTGGTCTTCACCTCCGGCTCGACCGGCACCCCGAAGGGCGTCGTGGTCACCCACACCGGTCTGGCGAATTTGGTGGCCGCGACGGCCGCCTCCTGCCGGATCGACCGCGAGGCCCGTGTACTGCACTGCCTCAATCCGGCTTTCGACGCCGCGATCTCGGTGTGGCTGACCACCTTCGCGATTCGAGCCACCCTGGTGGTTTCGCCGCCGCAGGCGAACGCGGGCGCGGAATTGGCGGCCGCGATCACGGAAAGCGCTGCGACACACCTGATCTGCACGCCCTCCATGCTGGGCACTCTCGATGCCGCAGATCTCCGGGGCATCCGTTCCATCGCCACCGGCGGCGAACCCTGCCCGCCCGCTCTCGTCGCCCGTCTGGGCGAGGGACGCCACTGGGTGAACACCTATGGCCCGGCCGAGGCCACCGTCGCCGCCACCTACAGCGACCCGATGACCCCGGACACCGCATCGATCATCGGCCACCCGGTGCCGGGCACGACATTGCTCGTGCTGGACAGCTGGCTGCGCCCGGTCCCGCTGGGCGCGGTCGGCGAGTTGTATGTGCGCGGTCCCGGCGTGGCCCGCGGTTACGCCGCCCGTCCCGATCTCACCGCCGCCCGGTTCGTCCCGGATCCGTACTCCGCCGGTCAGCGCCTGTATCGGACGGGTGATGTGATGCGCTGCACGCCAACGGGTTTCGAGTATGTCGGGCGCACCGACTTCCAGGTGAAGATCCGAGGCATCCGCGTCGAGCCCGGCGAGGTGGATGCGGTGCTCATGACGCACCCGCAGGTGGAGTCCGCCGTCACGATCGCGCACCGGACCACTCTCGGCGTCATGGCGCTGTGCTCGTACGTCACGCTGTCCGGCGACACTGCCGGACCGGATTCGTTCCCGGCGGCCGAGGCGGCGTCGCCGGTGCGGCCGCAGCAGTCGACGGCCGCGAGCCGACTGCACACGTGGATCGCCGGGCGGCTGCCGCGATATCTGGTGCCGTCGAGCATTCAGGTGCTGGATGAGCTGCCTCGGACCGGCAGCGGGAAGGTCGATCTGCGAGCCCTGCCGGAACCTGTTCTGGCGCAGGCGGAATACATCGCGCCGACCGGGGCCGAGGTACTGGTCGCGGAGACCTTCGCCGAGGTGCTGGGTCAGGAGCGGGTCGGTGCCCGAGATGATTTCTTTGCGCTGGGCGGGGATTCGCTGATCGCCACGCGGGTGTCGGCGCGATTGAGTGCGGCATTGCAGGTAGCCGTTCCGGTGCGGTTGTTGTTCGAGGCGCCGGTGGTCGCGGAGCTGGCGCGACGGCTGGCGGGCGCGGAGGCCGGGTCGGTGGAGCCGGTGCTGGGGCGCGGGCCGCGGCCGGATCCGGTGCCATTGTCTCCGGCTCAGCAGCGGATGTGGTTCGTCAATCGGTACGACCCGGACTCGCCCGCCTACAACGTGCCGGTGGCGCTGCGGCTTTCGGGACGGCTGGATCAGGACGCTCTACGGAATGCCTTGCGCGATGTGATCGAGCGGCACGAGACGCTGCGCACGGTGTACCCCGACATCGACGGCGTGGGTGGACAGCGGGTGCTGACGGTGGACGGCGTGCCGCTGGATCTCGAACCGGAGCCGGTGACGGTGGCGGAGCTGCCCGGTGCGGTAGCCCGCACGGTGACAGCGGGATTCGATGTCACCGCGGCGGTTCCCGTGCGGCTGCGGCTGTTCCGGATCGCCCCGGACGAGCATGTGATCGTGCTGGTCGCGCATCACATCGCCACGGACGGGTTCTCCATGGCGCCGCTGACACGGGATGTGGCTGCGGCGTACGCGATTCGAGCCGAGGGGCAGACACCGGAGTGGGAGCCCTTGCCGGTGCAGTACGTCGACTACGCGATATGGCAGCACGCCCGGCTCGGCGCCGAAGCGGATCCGGAATCGCTGCTGGCACGGCAGATCGGGTACTGGTCGCGGACCCTGTCCGGGATTCCGGATCACCTGGAGCTGCCGACGGATCGGCCGCGGCCCGCGCGCGCCTCGCATCGGGCGGGGGAGCGGACCACCCGGATGGATGGCGCGCTCACGACCGCCATCGAGCGAATTGCCCGGGCCCATCGTGCGACGCCGTTCATGGTCGTGCACGCGGCGCTGGCGGCGGTACTGGCGCGATTGAGCGGAACCTCGGACGTGGTCATCGGCACGCCGGTGGCCGGGCGCGGGCGGCGCGAACTCGACGATCTGGTCGGAATGTTCGTGAATACGCTGGTGCTGCGCACCGGAATTCGCGCGGAGGAGAGCTTCGGCGAGCTGCTGGATCGGGTGCGCGACGGTGATCTCGCCGCGTTCGAGCAGGCCGACGTGCCGTTCGAACGGCTGGTGGAGGTGCTGGCGCCGGCGCGGTCGGAGGCGCGGCATCCGCTCGTGCAGGTCATGCTGGTGTTCCAGAACCTGGTGATTCCCGAGCTGGAATTGCCGGAGCTGACCGTCGCTCCGCTGGAACTGCCGCAGACCAACAGCCGGTTTGATCTGAGCTTCACCGTGATCGGCACGGCGGACGGTCTCGAGGTGCGCTGCGTCTACGCCACCGACCTGTTCGACGAGGATACGGTCGGAGCGCTCGCCGATCGGCTGCTGCGACTGCTCACGGCAGTCACCGCTGAGCAGGACTCGCCGGTCGGCGACATCGATCTGCTCACCGGCGCCGAACGAGACGAACTACGGGTCTCGGCGCCGCCCGCAGCGGCGCCGCGCACGCTTGCCGAACTCATGGCGGATGCCGTCGCGGCCAACCCGGACGGTGTCGCGGTCGTCTGCGGTGATCGGCAGCTGACCTACCGGGAGCTCGACGAGCGCGCCGAACTACTGGCCGCACAACTCGCCCGCGCCGGTGCAGGGCCGGAAACGCTGGTGGCCGTGGGCATTCCCCGCTCGATCGAATCCATTCTCGCGGTGTGGGCGGTCGCCCGCACCGGGGCGGCCTTCGTGCCGGTGGATCCGGCCTACCCGCCCGACCGCATCGCCCGCATCATCGATGTCTCCGGCGTCCGGCTCGGCCTGACGGTCTCCACCCAGCGCGACCGGCTCCCGGGCACGGTGGAGTGGTGGTGCCTGGACGATCAGGTCATGGACGGGCCCGCCGCCCGATCCACCGCGGACTTCGAGAAGCCTTCGCGGACAGTACGTCCGGACAATCCGGCCTACGTCATCTTCACCTCCGGTTCCACCGGCGCGCCGAAGGGCGTGGTGGTAACCCATGCGGGCCTGGCGAATCTGGCTGTGGCGCAGCGCGAACGCGACGGCATCACCCGAGATTCGCGCGTACTGCACGTCGCCTCACCGAGCTTCGACGCCTCGGTGCTCGAACTGCTGATGGCGGTGAGCGCGAGCGCGACGCTCGTGGTCGCGCCGCCCACCGTGTTCGCCGGCCCCGACCTGGGTGAACTCATGGCCCGCGAACGCGTTTCGCACATCGGCATCACCCCGTCGGCCCTGTCGACCGTGGATCCGGCCGGGCTGGACGCGCTGCGCATGATCATCACCGGCGGCGAGCCCTGCCCGCCGGAGCTGGTCGCGGCCTGGGCCGCACCGGGACGCCTGCACTTCAACGATTACGGCCCGACCGAGGCCACCGTATGGGCCACCGGCAGCGCGCCGCTGCACCCGGGCGATCCGATCACCATCGGTACGCCCGCACCCGGCCTGCGCGCACTGGTGCTGGACGGCCGCTTGCGTCCGGTCCCCGATGGCGTGGTCGGCGAGCTGTACCTGGCGGGAATCGCCTTGGCGCGCGGCTACTACGGACGCGTCGATCTCACCTCGGCACGATTCGTCGCCGATCCGTTCGCGGCCGGAGAGCGCATGTACCGCACCGGTGATCTGGTGCGGCGGCGAGCCGGGAACCTGGAGTACCTGGGCCGCACCGACACTCAGGTGAAGTTGCGCGGATTGCGCATCGAACTAGGAGATGTCGAAGCCGCGCTCACCGCCGAACCCGGCGTCGCTCACGCTGTTGCGCTCGTGCGGGACGATGATCGCGGCGGCATGCTGGTCGGCTACGTGGTGCCCGAGCCGAGCGGGCGGAATGCCGTGACGTCCGAATCGGGCGAGCGGAATGCCGTGACGTCCGAACCGGGCGAGTCGTGTGGCGTGGCGCCCGAATCGGGCGAGGCGCTCGATTCGAATCGGCTGAAGAAGGCCGTGGCGCAACGGCTCCCGTCGTACATGGTGCCTTCCGCCATCGTCGTGCTGGACGACCTGCCCCGCACCGCGAACGGGAAACTGGACCGCGACGCGCTGCCCGCCCCGCACCTCGATACCGGTGACCGGCAGCCTCCCGCCGGCCCACACGAAGCGGCGGTGGCTGCCGTCTTCGCCGAAGTGCTGGGCATCGAACAAGTCTGGCGCGACGACGATTTCTTCGCGCTCGGCGGCAACTCGCTCATCGCCACCCGCGTGGTCGCCCGGCTCGGTGCGGCCCTGGAAACCGCCGTACCGGTGCGCGCCCTCTTCGACGCGCCGACCGTGGCGGAACTGGCCGCCCTGCTCACCTCCGGGGCCGCCACCGATCGCCCCCGCCTCGGCCCGCGGCCGCGCCCGGATCGAATTCCCTTGTCGGCGGCGCAGCAGCGCATGTGGTTCCTGAATCGCTACGACCCGGGCTCGCCGATCTACAACATCCCGGGCGCGTTCGAAATCGAAGGCGCGCTGGATGTCGTGGCCCTGCGCGCGGCCGTCGACGATGTGGTGGAGCGGCACGAAACCCTGCGGACCATCTATCCGATCGGTCCGGAAGGCTTGCCGTACCAGGAGATCCTGACCGCCGCACCGGGCCTCACGCCGATCACCGAGATCGAGGTCGGCGCAGCGGCAATCGGTGAGGTGCTGACCGCGCAACTGGCACGCGGATTCGACATCACGCGGGAGGTCCCGCTGCGTGTCTGCATCCTGCACACGGCTCCGGAGCGCACGGTGCTCGCGCTGGCGGTGCATCACATTGGCGCCGACGGCTGGTCCATGGCCCCGTTGGCACGAGATGTGCTGTGGGCCTATGCATCCCGCACGGCCGGAGCGCAGCCGCAGTGGCAGCCGCTGCCGCTGCAATACGCCGATTACGCCCTGTGGCAGCGAGAACTGCTCGGCGCCGACGACGACCCCGCCGGCCTCGCGCACGAACAGCTGGAGTTCTGGCGCGACCGCCTCGCCGGTCTGCCCGAAGTCCACGCCCTGCCCACCGACCGGGAACGCCCGGCCCTGCCCTCCGGTATCGGCGATCGCATCGAATTCACCATTCCGGCAACGGTTCACGACCGGCTGCAAGTGCTGGTCCGGTCACACGGCGCCAGCCCGTTCATGGTGATGCACGCGGCACTGGCGATTCTGCTGGCGCGGCTTTCCGGTCGACCGGATATCGCCATCGGCTCGGTGGTGGCCGGACGCGGTGACGGTGAACTCGACGATCTCGTCGGCATGTTCGTGAATACGGTGGTGCTGCGCTCGCGCATCGACGCCACCGCCGATTTCCGTACCGTCCTCGCCGCCACGAAACAGGATGACCTGGCCGTCTACGGCAATATGGACCTCCCGTTCGAACGCCTGGTGGAGGCGTTGGCGCCGGTGCGCTCCACCGCGCACCACCCGCTGTTCCAGGTGCTGCTCGCCTTCCAGAACCTGCAAACCGCGCGAACCGAACTGCCCGGCTTGGCCATTCGCCCCCTGGAGGCGCCCGCGCCCGGTTCCAAGTTCGATCTCGAATGGATGCTGGCCGAACAGTTCGGCGAGACCGGCGCGCCGGCGGGCATCACGGCCTCGCTCACCTTCGCCACCGACCTGTTCGACCGATCGACCGCCCAGTCCATGGCCGATGGATTCGTCGCCCTCCTCACCGCGCTGGCCGCGACCCCGGACGCTCCGGTCGGCGATCTCGAAACCCCCGGCCACCGGCTGCCGCCGCTCACCGTGAAGGCTCACGACGAGCACGGGCCCGTGGTGAGGACCCATCCGCGAGCCCCGCAACCCGCGCGGGTCTACCGCGCCCCGCGCAACGAGATCGAACACACCCTCACCACCGCATTCGAAACCATCCTGAACGCCCCGCGAATCGGCATCGACGACAACTTCTTCGAGATCGGCGGCAACTCCATGGCGGCCGTTCAGCTGGTGACCCGGGTGCGCGAGCAGACCGGCATCCCCATGCCCCTGCAATGGATGTTCCTCGATCCCACCCCGGCCGCCCTGGCCATCCGATTCGCTCGGGCCGCCGAACAACCCGAGGTGGAACCGTCCATGCGCGTCCTGCTGCCGATGCGCCCGACCGGCAGCGGCCCGGCCGTGTTCTGCGTGCACCCGGCGGTCGGATTGGCGTGGTGCTACGGCGGATTGGTGCAGTACATCGACCGCTCGCACGCCGTCTACGGCCTGCAGTCCCCGGGCGTCACCGATGGCGGCAGCGCCGACCGCACCGTGCGCGATCTCGCCATCCGCTATGTGGAGGAGATCCGCCGCGTCCAACCGCACGGCCCATATCACCTGCTCGGCTACTCCGCGGGCGGCCCGCTCGCGCACGCCATGGCGGTCGAACTGCGCCGCCGCGGTGAGCAGGTGCCCTCGCTGATCATGATGGACGCGCGCGCCGATGTCGCCATCCCCGACGAGTCCGCCATCCCGCCGCTGTCCATGCTGCTCGCCGAATTCGGCGGTATCGACATCGCACCGGAATTCGAGGACATCACCCCCGCTCGCGCCGCCGAACTCCTGGCGGCCTCCGGAGTCCCCTTCTCCGCCACCGAAATCGACCACCTCTACAGCGATCTGCAACACCTGCTGCGCCAGATCGCCGAGCACCGCCCCGAGGTATTCGACGGCGACCTGCTGTTCTTCACCGCCTCCGGCAATACCGATCCCACCCCGAATGTCAGCACCTGGCGGCCGTACATCGCGGGCACGATTCACGATCATCCGGTCGAATTCGGTCACAACAGACTGGTCACACCTGAAGCGCTGGCCCTCATCGGACCGCTGGTCGACGAGTATCTGCGCCGCTGAGTCCGCCGGGCCGCCGACGTGACAGGCTACGGTGATGGCCGGTCCGAATTCTGCGTGGAGGCATGTCATTCGGTGCTAGCCTGAGGCAGTCCCGGAGTGCGGCGAAAACCAAACCGTAGGTCGGGCAGTTGCTTTGCAGGATCGTCTAGGCGAGTTGCGTCGGACGTTAAACGCTCGCTGGAAACCGTGTAAGCCCCGGCTTGCTGGGCGATGGTACTGCCACGAGCAGACCTGAGACTACGGTTGCAGGCCAACCCTGGTGGAGCAATTCACCAGGTCGTGTAAGCGTGCGGCACATTCGACGCGCTTCACGAACGGAGTTAGGGAAGGTCGAGCTGTGTCGGTGAACGGTAAGGGTCGGCTGCTGGGTGCGGCAGCGGTCGGTCTGGGGGCGCTCGGCGCCGGCGAGCTGGTCGCCGCCGCCCGGGGCGGGTCGCTGATCGACGGGGTCGGCCGGGTCCTGGCCGATACCGCGCCCGTGCAGGTGGTCGAGGCGATCATCGCCATGTCGGGCGAACACGACAAGGAGACCACGCGCGCCGGGGTGGCCCTCGGCGCCGTCGCGACCTCCGCCGTGCTGGGCGGCCTGCCGGATCGCTGGCGCACCCCGGCCGCAGCGCTTTTCGGCGCGGGCGCCGCCGCCACGGCGCTGCGCGGACCGAACCCGTCGATGGCGGGCGCGCTCGGCGGTCTCGCGGCCGCCGGTGTCCTGCGCTCGGGCTTGCTCCGCCCACCGAGCCGCTTCCGCGGCGGGCTGCTCTGGGCGGCAACCGGACTCGGCTTGCTGGCCACCGCCGAAACAATGGTGCGCCGCGCCGACCAACGCCATCGCGAGCAGGTCGAACGCCTCGGTCCCCGGGCCGCGCACACCCCCATTCCCGAGGACGGTTTCGGCACCGAGCCCGGTCTCTCGCCGCTCATCACCCCGATCGGCAAGTTCTATGTGGCCGACGTGAACTCGCGCCCGCCCCGCATCGACCCCACCCACTGGCGACTGTCCATCACCGGCAAGGTCGCCCACCCGCTGCGCCTGTCCCTGCGCGATCTGGCCGAGCAGGCGGTCGAATTCGACGCCGTCATGGTCTGCGTGCACAACACCCCGGGCTCCGGCCGCGCCGGCAATGCCCGCTGGCTCGGCGTCCCCCTCACCGACCTGTTCGACCACGCCGTGCCCGAATCCGGCGCCACCCGCCTGGTGACCCGCGCCATCGACGGCTACACCATCTCCATTCCGCTCGAGCCCCTGCGCACCGGCGAGTGGCCCGGCTATCTCGTCATCGGCATGAACGGCGAGCCCCTCCCGCCCGAACACGGCTTCCCCGCCCGCGTCTTCGTTCCCGGCCTCTACGGCCAGTACACCGGCGCCAAATGGCTGACCGAACTCGAACTCTCCGACGACACCCACGTCGACTACTGGTGGAAGCGCGGCTGGACCAGCGAACCCCTCTTCGTCACCCCCCAGGCCCGCATCGACGTGGCCTCCTGCGGCACCCCCGGCTCCGGCAAGCACACCATCGCCGGCGTCGCCTGGGCCCCACCCCGGGGCGTCTCCGCCGTCGAAATCCGCATCGACGAAACCGATTGGATCCCAGTAGAACTCGGCGCCGAACTGTCCCCCGCCTCCTGGCGCCGCTGGCGCACCATCATCGACCTCCCGCCGGGCGACCACACCATCCAGGCCCGCGTGACCAGCCGCTCCGGCGAAGTCCAGGACGCCACCACCCGCCCACCCTTCCCGAACGGTCCCAGCGGCCTGCACACCATCACCATCACCGCCTGATCCACCGGAGCCGGTCGTGGTGCGGGCATTCACCGCGAATGCATGTGCACCAGTAGCCGTTCGGAGGGTGAATCGATCGGCCCCGTCGTCGCACGGCTCGCTCGATTCGCGGCCGAGCCGGCTATCGAGTGCCGTACCGGAGGCTATGCGGGCATCCAATCCGGTGACGAGGGGTCGTGGGCTGATCGAGCAACTCCGCGCGGGTGATCGCCAATCTGTGGAGGCCCGAGGGTGGGCATGCCGACCCAGCATGGCTCGGACGGCGGTGGTGATCATGACGTTTGTCATAGGTGAAGCGTGACGAACATCGGGGGCATCGTCGCCGGTCGTGGCGGAGGGTGAGGGTGTGAGCGCTGCTGCCCTGTCTCCGGCCTCGGCGGGATCTGTCGAGGAGATGGTCATGACCTGGAACGTTGCAGATTGCGGGTCGGGCGGCGGGCAGTGGTGCGGCGGCGGGAGATGAGGCGTGAGGTTGTCGTTGCCGGAGGGTTGCGGGGGGTCGGGGCCGGGTTCGGTCGGGTAGCGTCCGGCGGTGTGCGGGACAGCGAGGTGCGGGCGAGCATTGCGCGGCGGCGGCGATATGGGTGGATCTTCGCCGCTGTGTGGTCGGTCTATTTGATCGATCCGCTGCGGGAGGCGTGGGCGCTGGAAGGGGCGGCGGCGCGGTGGTACACGGTGGCGGTGGTGGTGGCGTTCGGGGTTTGCTACGTGGGAGCGTTCTGGCTCGCGTTGCGGGTTCCGGACCGGCAGGTCGACGGGGGAAACAAGGCGGAGCAGGAAGAGCGGTCGAGTTCGGTTGTGCTGCAGGGGGTGTGGCCCAATCCGGATATGCGGTTGGTGGTGCTGCCGTTGGTGGTGCTGACCGCGCTCATGGCTGCGGCGGCTGCCACGCTGCGGTTCGACGCGCTGGGGCTGGCGGTGTATCCGGCGTCGTTCATCGCGTTCGTGCTGCCGGTGCGGCGGGCGGTGCCGGTGTTGATCGCATTGATTCTGGCGACGACGGTGGTGCCGCAACTGGTGGCGGGGGAGGGGCCGGCGTGGGCGTCGATGCAGTCGATCGGGCTGGCGGCGGTCGCGGTGGGCGGGATCCGGCAGTTGATCCGGCGGAATCAGCAGTTGGATCAGGCGCGGCGGCGGTTGACGGAACTGGCGATCGCGGAGGAGCGATTGCGGGTGGGCCGGGATGTGCACGACATTCTCGGGCATTCGCTGACCGTCATCACGGTGAAGACGGAACTGGCGCAACGGCTCCTGGCGCTGGATCCCGAGCGGGCCAAGGCCGAGCTGGCGGATGTGGAGCGGCTGGCGCGGGAATCACTGGCGGGGGTGCGCTCGACGGTGGGCGGGCTGCGGGAGATGTCGCTGGCGGGGGAGCTGGCCAATGCGCGAACGGCCCTGCGCGCGGCGGAGATCGATGCCGAGCTGCCGGACTCCGACGACTTGCCGATCCGGCACAGCGTGGTGTTCGGCTGGGTGCTGCGCGAGGCGGTCACGAATATCGTGCGGCACAGCGGAGCCCGGCACGCCACGGTGCGGGTGTCGCCGACCAGTATCGAGGTGAGCGATGATGGCGCGGGCACGGCGGACGGAATCCGATTCGGCTCCGGCTTGTCCGGACTGCGGGAACGGGTGCGGGCCACCGGCGGCACCCTGACGGTGTCGAACCGGCCGGGCGGTGGATTACAGGTGCTGGCCAGCTTTCCGGCGGCCTCGACACGGGAGTTGGAATGATCAAACTGCTGCTCGCCGACGATCAGGCGCTGGTGCGCGGCGCACTCGCCGCCCTGCTCGGACTCGAACCCGACCTACGGGTCGTGGCCGAAGTCGGCCGCGGCGACGAGGTGCTCGCCGCCGTCGAACGCACCCACCCCGACGTCGCCCTGCTCGATGTGGAAATGCCCGGCCTCGACGGCATCTCGGCCGCCGCCCAACTACACGCCGCCCACCCCGGCGTCCGCATCCTCATGGTCACCACCTTCGGCCGCCCCGGTTACCTGCGCCGCGCCATCGACGCCGGCGCCGACGGCTTCGTCGTCAAGGACACCCCCGCCCGCGAACTGGCCGACGCCGTCCGCCGCGTCCATATGGGCCTGCGCGTAGTCGACCCGGCCCTCGCCACCGAAACCCTCACCGCCGGCACCTCACCCCTGACCGCCCGCGAACGCGAAGTCCTCGCCGCCGCAGCCGACGGCGCGACAGCAGCCGCCATCGCGAAAACCCTCCACCTCTCCGAGGGCACAGTCCGCAACCACCTGTCCGCCGCAATCGGCAAGACCGGCACCAAAACCCGCGCCGAAGCAGTCCGCACCGCCGAACGCCTCGGCTGGCTCTGACCCGAAAGTGAAATGCATCGACCGGGAATTGGTGGCGGGGGCTTCTCGCGAAATGCCGCCACCAGTTCCCGGTGATCATGATCGGTGGCGTGCGCAATCGGCGAGAGCGGCACGGAGGTTCGGGCCGAACACAATTGCGCCACCGAGCGGCTGGGCCGGCTGTGACGCGGAGTGAAAATACGCCGACCGGGAACTGATGGCGGGGGCTTCTCGCGAAATGCCGCCACCAGTTCCCGGTGATCATGATCGGAGGCGCGCGGAACCGGCGAGAGCGGCGTCGGGATCCGGGCCGACGCCGCTCCCGCCGCCGAGCGGCTGGGCTGGATCAACGGGTTGAACGTCCGGCCGGTTGAACGGCTGGGGCGGCCGGCGACAGTGCAGGTCAGAAGCGTCCGCCGCGGCTGATGCGGCGGGAGCCGGAGGAGCCGCCGAAGGAGCCGGGGCCGTAGCTGCCGCCTCGGCGGCCTCCGCCGCCGAAACCGCCTCCGCCGCCGAAACCTCCGCCGCTGCGGTAGCCGGTGCCCATACCGCGCAGCATGCCGTCGAGTAGGACGCCGCTGAGGATTGCTCCGGCTTGGGAGTTGGAGCTGGTCTGTTGTTGGGCTTGCCAATCGCGGACGGCGGCTTGGGCGGTGTGCAGGGCGCGGGCGCCGAGTTCGGTTGCGCGCTGGGCGAATTGCAGGGCCTGGGTGGGGTCGGAGGCGGCGAGTTGCTGGGCCTGTTCCAGGTTGCGCTGGGCTTCGGCCAGGCGGGTGCGGGGTTCGGCGTCGACGCCGCCGCGGCGGGTGCTGATGAAATCGGAGGCCGCGTTGATTTGTGAGCGGGCGGCGGTGAGGGCCTGGTCGAGGCGGCGGGCGAGTTCCTCGGCGGCGAGTTTGCGGTCGGTGGCGGCGGCGATCGCCTTGTCGAGCAGGGTGTCGGCGGCTACCGCCTGCTGGAAGGAGCCGAGGGGGTTGGTGGAACCATTGGCGGTCGCCTGGTTGAGGGCGGATTGCGCGCCGGTGGTGGCCGCGGTCAGGTCGGGGCCGCCGTGCTGGGCGAGAGTGGCGGCGGTGGCGAGGTCGCGGCGCAGTTCCTCGATGATGCCGGGCAATCCGGCGCGGGCCTGCTCGATATCGGTGGCCGCGGTGTCCACGGCGTTCAGCAGGGTGCGGGCGGCGTCGAGAGCGGATTCCGCGCCGCGAATGGCGGCCACCGCACCGCCCTGCTGGCCGACGGGCTTCGCCACCGCGTCGCGGCCCTGCTCGATGCTGCTCTCCGCGAACGCGATTCGCTCCTTCGCCATGGTCACGTTGTCGCGGACGGGAGCGAGCACCGACGGCGGGTGCGCGGCGAGCAGTCGGGTCAGCGTGGTTTCGGAGTTCGGAACGCGCGTGGTGAGATCCACGACATCGCGGGTCAGCGCGTCCAGCCGGTCCCCGGCATTGATGAGCAGGTTGCGCATGGAGTCGAATTCGCTGACCTTGGCGTCGAGTTCACGATCGGCGCGGCCGCAGCCGCCGATCAGGTCCACCAGCATGGTGCGCTGTTGCTCCGGGGTCTCCGGAATATCGTCGTCGAGCTGCTGGCGGATCGAGAACGCCTTGGCGAGCGCGTCTTTCGCGGCTTGCAGGGCCGCGGTGAACGGCGCGGTGGCGGTGGCGCCGAATTCGTCTGTGGCCAGGCGCAATTCCTCGGAGCTGGTCCGAATGGCGTTGTCGAGATCGACCAGGATCTCCTTGGACCGCGTATCCAGGGCGGCGAGCGGCAGCGCGGTCAGCGCCTTGGTATCGGCCGGATCCACATTCCGCGCGGCCTCCACCTCGGCGCGCAGCCGCCGGTTGCGCCGCATCCGCGACCAGAACCACAGCGCCGCCACCACCAGCGCCACGATCAGCAGCAGCACCAGAATCGTCCGGAAACTCACGCCGCCCTCGGCGGAATTCATCGCCTCCGACAGTCCGTTCGCGGTCGCCAGCCCGGCCCCGGCCCAATCGCCGGCGCGCAGCTTGGGCTCCACCTTGTCGATGAGCAGCCGATCCAATTCCTTGTCGGTGACCGACTCCGGCACCGTGCCGGTGAAGGCGTAGGCCCGATCCTCGACCGCGACCGACAGCAGCACGTCCCGGTCCCCGAAGCCGGAGGCGTTCGCGGTCCGATCACCCCAGGTATTCGCGTCCAGCCCGCCGAAGTCGCGCACGTACACGATCCACAGCCGCTCGTGATCCTGCGCATAGAGCGAGTCGATGGCGGTCTGCAACTCCGCGGTCTGCCCGGCGCTGAGCACCCCGGCGGTATCGGTCACATAGGTGGGCAGCCGTTGCGGCTCCTCCGCCGCGCCCGGCGCGGCGGCGAGGAACAGGGCCAGCAGGAGGCCGGTCGCGATCACGGACAGCTGCTTACGGAGCGGCATGGTTCGAATCTATCCGCCGCGATGGGGTGCGAGGAGTTTCTTCCCGCCACCCGTGTCGGCGGTGATGACTACGATCGGTGAGGTGATCACGATCGATTCCCCGTACACGGGTCATGTCTCCCCGGGCTCCAATCCGCAGCAGCGCTCGGTGCCCGGCGCGCGCATCGTGAAAATGTCGGTCGGCGGGATGGACAACAATGTCTATCTGGTGCAGTGCGCGGGTACGGGCGCGGCGCTGCTCATCGACGCGGCCAATGAGGCGGAGCGGATTCTCGAGCTGATCGGGCAGGAAGCCGCGGATCGGGTCGAGCTGCTGGTCACCACGCACCGGCATCCGGATCACTGGTGGGCGCTGCAGGATGTGGTGTCCGCGACCGGGATTCCCACGGCCGCGCACGCCCTCGACGCGGAGTCGCTGCCCGTGCCGCCGGGGCGGATCCTGGCGGACGGCGACAAGATCAGCATTGGCGCGCTGCAATTCGAGGTCATCCATCTGAGCGGGCACACGCCCGGCTCGGTGGCCTTGGCGTTCACCGACGGCGAGGGCCGCACCCATCTCTTCACCGGCGATTCGCTTTTTCCAGGTGGCGTAGGGAAAACCGGTTCGCCGGAGGAATTCACCTCACTGCTCGGTGATGTGGAGTCGAAACTGTTCGACCGGTACGGCGACGACACCGTCGTGTACCCGGGCCACGGCGACGACACCACCCTCGGAGCCGAACGCCCCGCACTGCCCGAGTGGCGGCGGCGCGGTTGGTAAAACTCCGGAACCGCGACCCCGAACCGGCATGGATGACTCGGGAAGTCGACGACGAACCCCGCGGCTGCGTCGCGGGTAGCTGGCGCTGGGCCAAGCGGCTGCTGGCCGGGGCGCTCATCATGGGCGTGCTGGTGGTGGGCGGGACGGCGGTGCGGGTGTGGCAGGTGGCCCGGATCACCGACTACTCGCCGGCGGACGCCATCGTGGTGCTCGGGGCCGCGCAGTACGACGGCACGCCGTCCACGGTATTCGAGGCGCGATTGGACCAGGCCTACAAGCTGTTCCAGAAGGGCGTGGCGCCGCTCATCGTGACCGTCGGCGGAAAACAGATCGGCGACAACTACACCGAGGCCGCCTCGGGGAAGAACTACCTCAAATCCCGTGGCATCGACGGGGATCGGATCCTGGCGGTGGAAACCGGTTCGGACACCTTGCAGAGCGTGGAGGCGGTGTCGAAAGCGCTGCTGGCGCGCGGGAAGACCTCGGTGGTACTGGTGAGCGACCCATGGCATTCCCTGCGCACCCGCACCATGGCCCGCGACGCCGGGCTGTCGGCATGGACCGCGCCGACCCGCACCGGTCCGGCGGTGTACACGCGGGAATCCCAGGCGCACGGCATCTTCCGTGAGACCTTCGCCCTGCTCTGGTACAAGCTCACCCATTATTCGGCCGACTTCAAGTACACCGCGGATCAGTGAGTCATGGACACGCGCATCGATTACGACCGGGTCTACACCGACCACGACCGGGAACGCCTGGTTCCCGAAACCGGCCGCACCGCCGGATTGAGCTGGTCGCCGACCCCCGCGCGGCGCAGTGAGTTCGCGCGCGATCGGGCGCGCGTGCTGCACTCGGCGGCGCTGCGCCGATTGGCCGACAAAACCCAGGTCATGGGCCCGCGCGACGGTGACACCCCACGCACCCGGCTCACTCATTCGCTGGAGGTCGCGCAGATCGGCCGCAGCATTGCCGACGGCCTCGGCTGCGATCCGGACCTGGTCGACCTGGCCGGTCTCGCGCACGATATCGGCCACCCGCCCTACGGCCACAATGGCGAGAAGGCGCTCGACCAATTCGCCGACGCCCACGGCGGTTTCGAAGGCAATGCCCAGAACCTGCGCATCCTCACCCGCCTGGAACCCAAGGTCTTCGACGACCAGGGCCACAGCTACGGCCTGAACCCGACGCGCGCCGCCCTCGACGCCGTCATCAAGTACCCGTGGGGCAGAACGGGTCCCGGAACGAAGTTCGGCGCCTACGACGTCGATATGGATCGCCTGGCTTGGGTCCGCAAGGGCGCGCCCGAGCGCCGCCAATGCCTGGAATCCCAAATCATGGACTGGGCCGACGATGTCGCCTACTCGGTCCACGACGTGGAGGACGGCATCATTGCCGGACGCATCGATCTGCGCGCCCTGTCCGACCCCCTCGAGCAGGCCGCGCTGGCCGAGCTCGGCGCCCGCCAACACCCTTCCCTCACCGCCGACGAGCTCATCGCCGCCGCCGGCCGCCTCTCCGAACTCCCCGTGGTGGTCGCCGCCGCGAACTACGACGGTTCCCTGGTCGCCTCGGTAGCCCTGAAACGCCTCACCAGCGACCTGGTGGGCCGCTTCGCCACCGCGGCGGTCGAGGCCACCCGCGCCGCCTTCGGGGCCCGCCAGCTCTCCCGCTACGCCGCCGACCTGGAAGTCCCGCGCATAGTCGCCGCCGAGGTCGCCGTCCTCAAAACCGTGGCCCTGCGCTACGTCCTGTCCGACCCCATTCACCAAGTGCGCCAAGCCGGTCAGCGCGAACGCATCCACATGGTGGCCAATCGCCTCCTGGCGGTGGCCCCGAACGGTCTCGACCGTCTCCTGCTGCCCTGGTGGGAGGCGGCGAAGGACGACACCGCCCGAGTGCGGGTGATCGTCGACCAGATCGCCTCGTATACCGAGAGCCGGTTGGAGCGAGTCGCCGCGGTAATTCCCTGAACCTCTGGCCGAAAGTCCGCTTCGTCATTCCGGCGCGCTTTTGGCCGGAATCCATCCGGCCGGTGTGGATCCCGGCCGAGAACATGCCGGGATGACAAGTGAAACTCTGGCCAGCCGAGTCGAATACGTGGCCACCGGTTGCCGACACGGGGACGGCGCGGTTCCTCAGTTCGCCGAGTGCATCTCCAGATAGTGGGCGATGCTGGCTTCGGGTGCGCCGTCGGCGACGATGCGGCCTTCGTCGAAGACGAGGACGCGATCGAAATCGGTGAGCAGGTCGAGATCGTGGGAGATGACCACGACCTGCTGGGGGAGTTCGTGCAGCAGGGTGGTGATGCGGCGCTTGTTGCGCAGATCGAGCAGCGTGGTCGGTTCGTCGAAGATCACGTACCTCGGGCGCACGGCCAGCACGGCGGCGATGGCGAGCATCTGCTTCTGACCGCCGCTGAGCAGGTGCGCGGGGTGATCGCGGTAGTCGCTCAGCCCGTATTCGCCGAGCACCTCGGTGACCCGATCGGCGATCTCCGCCTTGCCGAGTCCGTGATGCTTGAGCCCGAAGGCCAGATCCTCGGCCACGGTCGGCATGACGATCTGCACATCCGGATCCTGGAAGACGAAACCGACCTGCCGGCGAACCGCCTTGCCCTGCTTGCGGGTATCGAGCCCGTCCACCCGCACCTGGCCTTCGGTCGGCACCTGCAGACCATTGAGCAGTCGCGCGAAGGTGGATTTCCCGGAGCCGTTCGAGCCGATGACGGCGATCCGGTCCTCGCGCAGCGTCAGATCGATCCCGCGCAGCACCTCGCGCTCGCCGAAGCGATGCGAGACGCCGGTGAGCTCGATCATGCGCGCGCCGGGATCAGCGGATAGGCCCGGCGGACCGCGATGGCGGCCAGCGAGCCGATCACCGTCTTGACCACATCGCCCGGGATGAACGCCACCGAGGTCGTGATCGCCTTGCTCAGCGGGATGTCCGCCGCGACCGCCATCCACGGAATTCCGATGAGGTACAGCACGATCGCCCCACCCAGGAAGTTGATCGCCAGCGCGATGGCCAGGTTGTACCGCTTCCACAGCCGCTCGGTCAGCAGTCCGATCACGAACGCGCCGATCGGATAGGCCAGCACGAACCCGCCGGTCGGCCCGAAGATCACCGACAGCCCGCCGCGCCCGCCGGGCAGCACCGGCAACCCGACCAGGACCAGCACCACGAACAGCAGAATCGCCAGCCCGCCGCGCCTGGCTCCCAGAATCGACCCCGCGAGAATCACGCCCAGGGTCTGCGAAGTGAACGGCGCGAACGCTCCCGGCAGTTGAATCAGCGGAAAGAACCCGAGCACGACCATAATCGCCGCAAACAGCGCAATCTGCGCCAAATCCCTACTTCGCACCGACGCATCCTAAGGGCATCCTGATCCGCCTCCACCAGCGCGTCTGTCCGGGCGATGGTCAGTCCAGGCCGCGGGCGTCGAGCGCCTCGCCCACGTTGTCCGCCATGCGGAGGGTGCGGATCAGCAGCGGGACCAGGAAGACCGTGCTGCGCTCGATGCCGCGCGCACGCTGGGCCGACCGGACCAGTTCGGCCTGTTCGCGTATGACGGGAATGAAGCGAATGGTCATGGCGACCAGCAGGCCGACGCGCTCGGGCCGGACGCCGAGCGGTCGCAGTGGGCCGAGCGCCTGCTCGACGGTGTCGATCATGGCCGAGGTGCGAGTGGTCAAGGTCACCAGATTGGCCAGCAATACCAGCGTGAGCAGGCGTTCGCCGACCAGCACCGCCGCCTGCCAGCCGGTGAAGATCACCTGCGCCAGCATGATCAACGCCAGGAACGGTGCCAGCCCGAGGGTTTGGCGGGCGGTCGCGCGCCACGGAATCCGGGCGAGCGCGTACAGCCCGAGCACCACGGTCAGCGCGACCGCCAGCCACCGGATCGAGGAGACGAAGAACAGTGCCGTGCCCGCCGCCGCGAGCACCAGCAGCTTCGTCCCGGCGGGGACGGCGTGCACCGGTGTCCGGGCGGGGTGATAGAGGCTGAGCACCGGTAGATCCTGGCATGGCGGCGAGCGGCCATTCGGTCCGGTGTCCAGCCGTGCGTCCCGGTCGAGCGAGTCGCCGGGACGCGGCTAGACTCGCTGCGTGGCCGGCCGACTTCCTGACCGCGATATCGCGGCGATTCGTGAACGTGTTCGGATCGAGGACGTCGTTGGTGAGTACGTCGCGTTGAAGAGCGCGGGCCCGCAGTCCATGAAGGGGCTGTGCCCGTTCCACGACGAGAAGACTCCGTCGTTCCATGTGCGCCCGCATCTCGGCGTCTACCACTGCTTCGGTTGCGGTGAGGGCGGCGATGTCTTCGCCTTCCTGCAGAAGATCGAGCACGTCGGTTTCATCGAGGCCGTCGAGCAGATGGCCGACCGGATCGGCTACAAGATCAGCTATGAGGGCGGCGGCACCTCAGTGCAGCGCGACCGCGGGACCCGGGCCCGCCTGGTCGCCGCCAATGCCGCCGCGCACGAGTTCTATATGGCGCAACTGGGCGAGCACGAGGCCGAGGCGGCGCGAAAGTATCTGACCGACCGCAACTTCGATGCCAATGCCGCGCGCCAGTTCGGCTGCGGGTACGCGCCGTCGGGGTGGGACACCCTCACGAAGCATCTGCTGCGCAAGGGATTCGAGTTCAAGGAGCTGGAGGCCGCGGGCCTGTCCCGGCAGGGCCAGCGCGGCCCCATGGATCGCTTCCACCGCCGCCTGCTGTGGCCCATCCGCAATCTCGGCGGCGATATCGTCGGCTTCGGCGCGCGTCGCCTGTACGACGACGACACCATGACGGCGAAGTACATCAACACCCCGGAAACGGTGCTGTACAAGAAGTCTCAGGTGCTCTACGGCCTGGACCACGCCAAGCGCGAGATCGCCAAGGGCCATCAGGCCATCGTGGTCGAGGGCTACACCGATGTCATGGCCATGCACCTGGCGGGCGTGAAAACCGCTGTGGCGTCCTGCGGTACGGCCTTCGGTGACGAACATCTCGCGATCCTGCGCCGCCTGCTCATGGACGACAACTTCTGGCGCGGCGAGATCATCTACACCTTCGACGGCGACGCCGCCGGCCAGGCCGCGGCCCTGAAAGCCTTCTCCGGCGACCAGAAACTCGCCGGCCAGACCTATATCGCCATCGCCCCCGACGGCCTGGATCCGTGCGAGCTGCGCCAGCGCAATGGCGACGGCGCGGTCCGCGACCTGGTGGCGCGCCGAGTCGCCCTGTACGAGTTCGTGATCCGCGGCATCGTCGAGAAGTACCAGGATCCCGTCACCAAGGACATGAGCCCCGAACAGCAGGTCCAAGCCCTGCGCGAGGCCGTGCCGGTGGTGGCGCAGATCAAGGACAACGCCCTGCGAAAGGCCTACGCCACCAAGCTGTCCGGCTGGGTCGGCTGGGACGATATCCAGCTCGTGGTCCGCCGCGTCGGCGACGAGGCCCGCAAACTCGCCCGCGGCGGCGGCAAATCCGTTCCCGATCGCGAAGTGCGCCAACCGATCGCCGAGCAGCCCGCCCCTCGCCCCAACCCCAACGATCCCGTCATGCTCCCGCAGCGCCAGGCCCTCGCCGCGGCCCTGCAATACCCCGCCTTCGCCGGCCCCATCTTCGATTCCCTGGAGCCCGAAGCCTTTACACACCCCGCCTACGTGGCCGTCCGCGCCGCCATCGCCGAAGCCGGCGGCGCCTCCGCGGGCCTCGGCGGCGCCGAATGGGTCAACGCCGTCGCCGACAACACCGACGACCTCACCCTGCGCGCCCTGGTCTCCGAACTGGCCGCCGAACCCCTACCGGTCAAAACCGCCGACGCCATCCCCCGCTTCATCACCGGCGTCCTGGCCCGCACCCAAGAAGCCTGGGTAGGCCGCCAGATCGCCGAACTGAAGTCCAAACTCCAGCGCATCTCCTCCACCGAACAGCCCGACGCCTACATGGCGTTGTTCGGCGACCTGGTCGCCCTGGAGCAATACCGCAAGAGCCTGCTCGTGCAAGCCATGGGCAACTCCGACGACTTCAGCGTCCGCAGCTAGCGCGTCGTCCGCAGCGCGCGTCCAACAACAGTGGGTCGCGCGCATCCTCGAACCAGGGGTTCGCGCGCGCAGCGTCGCGCAGGAGGTCACACACGCATCCTCGAACAAAGGGGGGCGCGCGCGAAGCGTCGCGCCCCCTCCCTCAACTACCGCCGCAATTGATCGTGCGGCACCAGCACGGTGGTCCGCTCATCCAGCGGCACCATCGGCTCCAGCTTCGGCTGCGTGCTCAACTTGTCCGCCAGCTTCTGCCGCGACACCTGCACCAGCTTCCGGGTGACCGGACTCTCACTGATAGCTCGCGTGGTCTTACTAATCTGCTCATACCGAGCCCGCCCGGCCTTCGCGCCCAGCACATACCCGGCCGCGATACCGATGACCAACCGCAGCATCTCCGAGAACTCCTCCCAGTAGCCCATCCGCCGCCTACATCCTGCCCGACACCCCACCCCCCTGTCGATCCGCCCCACCGACCACATCCCCCCAGCTAGAGCCACGATTTGGGAAGTGAACAACCCATACGCTAAAGTTTCTTCCCGTCAGCCCGAGCGGCCGACAGGGAAACAATCCCCTATAGCTCAATTGGCAGAGCAGCCGACTGTTAATCGGCAGGTTTCTGGTTCGAGTCCAGATGGGGGAGCAGAAAACGGCCCCTGACCAGGGTGAGTAATTCACCGGTCAGGGGCCGAATTCGTACCTGGAACGCCCTACCGTCCAGAAAGTGTCCAGAAACTCCGGGCACGCTGGTTTTCGTCGTGATCTTCATCGGTGGAGTCATTCGGCTCGTTCATCACCGCATCGTGAAGCAACGCCGCAGCATTGTGGTGGACCCGCCCCCGTGCCATGTACTTGCGCTGAGTCATTGCGGGGTCCGCGTGCTGCAACACATCGGCGGTCACTCGCGCCGACAAGCCGGCGTCGTCGAGCAGCAGCGCCATGAATTTGCGGAACGAATACGGAACCACATCATCGGGCAACCCCAACGCTTCTCGAACCCGCTGCCATTGATGGTTGACGTTCACCGGATCACGCAATGTCCACTCGAACGACGGAAAGCTGAGGTCCACCGCATAGTTCGCCGGCGGTGGGTTCTCGCGCTTCCGAGCTTCGAGGCGGTCCCGTCGTCGGTCCAGGACCTCCACCGCGAAGTCCGGAAGGGCAATCGTGCCTTGCGGATTCTTCGGGTCGTTGTCCTTGACCACCCGCACCAGTCCCTTGCCGCTCTCCCGGACTACCTTGCCGACCGTGCGGATCGTTTTCTTCCTGCGGTTGTAGAACGGCCATGCCAGCCCAAGCACCTGACTCGGGCGTTGGCCGATGGCCGCCATGATCGCGATCAGGTCCGCCAGGTCCGCGTCCTCGCAGTACTCGGCGACGGTCGGTGGTGTGTAGGAACGGATTCCACGCTTCTGTTCGGCCTTGGTGAGCTTGCGCGGACACGGCACCGTCGACCAGTACACCGATGCCAGAATGAACCGCAGCTCTTCCACCTCGATGCTCGCCGCCCCGCCGGTACGGCCTTTCGGGTCCACGTTCTCGGGAATTTCGGCCTCGCGCACCGGATTCACATCATTCGGGCCTTTGCGCACGGCGTATCGGAACATTCCCGACAACATCGACCGCGCGGTCAACATCGACCCGCGCCCGTGCTCGTCGGCGACCTCGGCCAGGAACGCCTCCGCGGTGGCGGTGCGGAACTCCTCGGGCACGATGCGGCGATATCCGTAGTCCCGCATCAGCATTTCTGCCCACCGATCGTACTGGCGCAGGGTGCCGGCGGCGCGGCCCTTCTTCACCAGGTGCGCCCGATACAGCTGCCACAACGGGCGTGCTCATCGGTAGACCGTCAGGGGCAAGATGAAACGCTTCGCTGGTTCGCCCGGCCCGATGTGCCCCGACGGCTATCGCGCACATAGCTATATATCTCACGCCGACTCCAGCCGTTCGTGGCGGCGGGAGAAAGCGCCGCCGTCACGAACGGCTGGAGTGCCGGGTTCGACGTTCGATCGACAAAACCCGCGGTGCATTCCCGGCGATGGCTGTCACAATCAGCGGTCGCGAAGATCACGAGCGACTTCGACGAGCTGCTCGAGTTCTACAGATACCCGGACCACTAGATCCACCAGCGGACCACGAACCCGATCGAATCCACCTTTCGCCACCGGGCGGCTCCGTACGAAGGCCACCAAGGGGCCAGCTGCCCGCCCGGCCGGAATCATCATGGCCTACAAGCTGATCGAGGCCACCCAAGCCCGCTGGCGCAAGGTCAGCGCACCTGAACAAGTCGCGCTCGTCCGTAACGGTGCCCTAATTCCACAAGGAGCGAACTCCTCGAACGACCCCGCGACATCACTCGTACGCCGTCAGTCGACGGCCCGAAGAAGATCGCCTAAAAACATACCGATACACAGGTTTTGGCAATTCTCTCGGGTTCTCGTCTGCGGTTCAAGCCGGTCTACGCCACTGTCGCGTAGTAGTGGTGGATGTCGCTGCATCCAGCACGACCGATACCGACCACGGCTGGAATGACGCACGCGCGCAACCGATTTACCAGGTAAGGAGGCAGGCTTAGACCCTAAACCGGACACTCTCGGGCCGTTCAGGGAAAAGACCCATGCTCTCTGGCTATGATCGTGACTAGGTGTTGCTACATGTCTGTCACTTGACGTTGGGTGCTGACCGATGGATCTGGTTCTGTTGGTGGGGCGTGTGGTCCTCGTTGTCGTCGTCGGCGGGGCGGGAGTGGTCAAACTCGGCGCGAGAGACCGTTTCACTCAAGCGATAGTGAGCTACGAGTTGGTGTCTGATACGACGGCGACACTGCTCGGCAGGTGGCTTCCGATTGCTGAAATCGCGGCGGCGGTCTTGTTGGTGACGGGTGTCGGCGTCGTCGCCGCTGCGTTGTTCGTCGTGACTTGTTTGATCTCGTTCGCTGTCGCGATGACGGTCAATCTGATACGCGGCCGCCGAATCGAATGTGGCTGCTCAGGCAGTCGCTCCCGCCGTATCAGCTGGATGCTGGTGATCCGCAACCTGTTTCTGGCAGGGGTGGCAGGGATCGTCGCCGTGCTCTCCCGAACGGATCGCACTCACGAACTGTGGACAGCGAACCCGACCCGCACTGTTCCCGAGACAATGGCCGTCATCCTCGCCACGTGCGGGGCTCTGCTCTGCCTCGTGCTGGTGACTCGTGCCTACCAATTACGTGGTCAGACCCATAGCCTGCACGAGCTGACGAGCCCACGGAGGAAAACATGAGTGGGCCCTGGATAGCCCTGATCCTCACCCAATCAGTTCTCCTGATCATCCTCGGCGTGATCGTGGTGGGTTTGCTATCCCAGATCGGGGAGGTCTTGGAGAGTCTCGATTCGAAGGCCACCCTGCAGCCAGGTCCCAGCCACCTCGGCCCAGCGGTTGGCAGCCCAATCCCGTCGTTCACGGCTACGACCGCTGAGGGAGCAACAATCCGTTCGAGCGAGTTGTGGAACGGGCACACTGTGCTGCTGTTCGTCAGTCCACGCTGTCGCCCATGCCATGCCCTGCTCACCGAGCTGAAAGGACGCCAGCGGCCACTACAAGACGCGGCACTGGTGTTGGTTACCCCTGACGCGGCACGGCTCACCGATGACGACATCGACGCCCGGATCCTCGTCGATTCCGACCGGCGGATCATGGGAGCGTTGAGCATCCAGGCCACCCCAGCCGCGCTCTCGGTCGACGCCAGCGGGAAAGTGGCCAATCCAGCGCAGCACGTCCACAGCCTGACGCAGCTTCAGTCCCTGACAGAAACAGCCGTCCCGCGTCCAACCACTCTCACAACTTCGCCACCTCAAGGAGACCGGAAATGACCAATCCACTCAAAACCCTCCAGTACGGGAGTCAAGGCCGCCGCGGGTTCTTCCGGATGGCCGCGCACAGCCTGCTCGCTGGACTCGGATTGACCGCGCTTGCCTCGACCCCTGCCAACGCGGCACGATGCCACAACCCCGAAGACCCTAACCGCTCCTGCCAAGAGGATGATGACTGTTGCGGCTCGTCAGTATGCTGCGCTAACGCAAGCAACCACCTGAACTGCTGTTATCCTACGGGCGCGGTTACCTCCAGGGCCGATTACTGTTGTAGTGGAAAAATCCAGGTTGCCGACGGTGTCGCCGTGTGCCTCTAATCTTCGCCTGCCCCGCCGAGCGTGCAGGTTCGCATATTCTGCGATGCGCGATCGACTACCTGACGTAGGACGCATTGCCTGCAAAGTCATTGCAGTGCAACATTATCCGGTGTGCTGCATCCATGCGCATCTGCGATGCTAAACCTCGATGGTGAGTTGGTCCGGCACGGGGTTGGTGCTCACAATGCCTACCACCGGCCCCGAGGCGGGCATGAAGACGTCCTTCGACACACCGCCGGATACCGGCGACCACGGTACTTCCACGGTTTGGGTGGTTGATTGACCGGTTTGCAGATCCTGCATCGTGACTGTCGACCGCACGGCGCACACCGTGCCCGCCGACAGCGAGAGGGGATGAGGCGGTCCGACGCTGTAATCCGGGGCGAACCCCACATTCATCCTGGCCTGCGCCGGCCCCCCGCCGGGCGGATACTCTTCCCGGGAAAACGTCGCGTAGACGGTGCCTCTACACCAGGGAAGCGAGCCCTGGAACGGGGCAGGCTCGAACATCAACTGCGTCGGTAAAGCATCGGCCGTCCCTGCTGGCGACAGCAGCACCCCCAACGACGCTATAGCGGTCCCCGCGATTGTGACAATGGACTTCATGGTCACCTCGTCTCCGAATGTGAACTCGTCGAGCGCACCACATATCCAGCCATCAGTGTAGAGGAGGTCGACCGTCAGCAAACGCGTGGCGACAGATCACGCGGTCAATTCCACGATCTGTCCTGGATTACAACCCCTTGCTCAGCATCTGCATACCGCGGCGATTCGAACTCAGCGGCCCACCGGCGGACATCGAGCGCTACCCTCCCCGATGGTGCAGCACACCCGAGCGGCTCTCGATCACACGCTGTGCTGGGGAATGTGGGCCTGTGCTGTTGGGCCTCGACCGTGGGGTGTCGGGTCGTGGCGGAAGCCGCGATGGCGTGAATGGCTTCGCGAGCAGGATCTGCCCCGAACGCGTTCATGGGCGTGAGTGTCTTCGGGGCAGACTGGGTGTCAGGCCATATAGATTCCCGTCAATAGTCCGCCGGGTTCGTAGTCGATCGCGAAGCCGTGCCCCTTGGATGAGCAGTTCAGGCGGACCGATCGCGAGCAGGTCGCGCCGGCGTGATCGACCCAGACGGCTCCGAAGTCGCTCTGACCGGTTCTGACGGTGCTCAGGTCCGGGTTGCCGCCGGGCAGGGTGAAGGCTCCGATCGCGCCGCCCGGATGGGCGGGCGACCACGGTTGATCGACGACCACCTGGCCGACCGGGACGAAGGGGACGGGTAGGAACGTTTGTCCTACCGGAACTAGCAGGTGGTAACCCGGAGATACATCGCATCCGACCGTGCCGTCGCCCATTATCGCGCAGTTGACATTGGGACCGTAGCTGAAATACAGGGCGTCGGTATCGGCGTGCCCAGCCGGCGGCCAACCTAATCAATTGACCGACTTTGTCAGCAAGATGGAGTGTCGCGTCACTGGAGCAGAACCACACGTGCACCGACTCGCTTCGCCCTCGCGATGAGGTCCGCATACTGCTCTTCGAAGCTACGCATTTCGCCGATCTCCCGATCCTCCGTCGGCCGAGTCGACCAGAGACAGCGCCGCCGGATACCGCTTGCTCGTTCTCCCCACCAGCGTGACACATCGAACCGACACCTCCACAGGGATTCCTCACCTCACATCCGGCGATGACTCGAAACGGTAGCTCGGTGCCGCGTTGGCTTAGCTATATCGGTAGGTGGTACGACAGCGGAGATCGGAAGTGTGCGTTAGGGTTTCGCTTGAGTGAGCAGCGCAGGCTAGCCAAGCGTGGATGGGCGGCGGGAGGGGCGAAGTCGTGAGGGAATTCCTCGAAGGCGGACAGTATGCCAGGGCGACCCGACATCGATCGGACCCATATGCAGCGGCTGAAATCGTCGAAGACAAACGTTGGTTACTCGATGACCGACTGATCCGTACGGCCGTTGTCGGTAGTCGGGAATCGACCTTGCCAGTGTATTTGCCGCTTGACTTCGACGGGGCTGGCCGAGTTCTGCGTCGATACCGCCATGAAGGCTTCTTTTGCGGCATCCTCCTCGGGGGCTGCGGCTGGCCACTGCGCATCCGTCGGTCCCGAAACGGCCTGCGCGTATCACATTTTGCTCATCGGCCGAACGGGCCGGTGTGCCCGCGCTACGACGGTGTCGGCGCCACCAGTGCTGACCACCTATATGTCTATAACGATCTGGTATTCCTGGCTCGCCGAAACGGTGGCTGCTCGAATATGGCGCGCCGCAGTGACATATCGATCCACGGTGGTCGATGCGAGTCAGTGCTGGTACGTCACGAGAAGTCCGCTGTCCGTGTGCAGTTCACCGATCTCGCAGAGGATGTCTGGCGTATTCAGGACGGGCAACTGCGACACAGCTTCGAGAGCATCCAATGGATCTTTGGTCCCGGCGTCAACGGTCCGGTCAAGGCTTTGAAGGCTCGTGATGGTTATATCCTGCGCGCTCGCTGTGAGTTCCGGGACGGCCAACGGGAGGTGCTGGTCCGTATGGAAACCTATTCGGCGCAGACGGATTGGATTCCATTAGCGGAGTGCACGCTCACCGGTGCCGGCATCGTGACCGAATCGGCAACAGACGAACCTCATCCCTCGGATCGGCAAGCCCCTGTCGACCATACGAAAGCCGAGGAACTCGATCTGCTCGCGGGCCTCTCCGGGCCGGAGCCGGTACCAGATCGCAAGCTGGCGGCCGCATTGTGGCCGATCCTGGACGAGTTGTCGTCAGCGATGGATCGAGATGACTGCCAAGCCGCCAGCACCATCCGTGGCAACAATCAAGCGTTGCTGAACTTGTTGAGCAGATCCGGTTTGAACGAGGAAAAGCGGCTGTTTCGACGGATCATGCAGTGGCACTTGAAACACCCAGCCTATCGCAGGCCGATACGGCCCGAGCCAGTGGAGGTCGAGCGGCCCACCGTCATCCGACTTCCTCAGGCAGTCAGGCGCGCGATGAACTTGGTCGAACGGCTGGAAACGGTGAAGCAGAATAATGATCTGCAGGCAGCACACGAGATTCTCGCGCTGAATACTGCAGTGATCCGAAAGCTACGCAACGGATGGCCACTAGAATTCCACGAGAGGTTTATCCGGGTCGAAGGCTGGGTGGCTGAGCACCTAAGCGAGTACACGATCCCGGCTACCGTGCGCAGGGATGTCGCTGAACGACCGCAGCGCCAGGGCTGTGAAGACCCCGTCGTCCGGCTGACATCTGTGCTTAAGGCGACAGCAGCGCGCCAGCGGAGTATGACCGTCACCGAATTGTTGGAGCAGGTGCAAGTCGGCCTGAGCGAGCTTTCCGGCCTGCTGATAGCTGTCGAACGAGCACAACCGGAAGAAGCGCCACTGCTCACCGCTCTGTTGAAAGACCCGGATGGCAAACCAAGCACGCTCTTTCGCGAGGTGGCAGTAGCTGTAGGATTTCACTTGGGCAGCAGCGATTTCGGGCTTCAACTCGCCTGGAGGACCGAGCTGGACCGCGTGCACGCCTATCACGACACACCGAAACGGCCGATTCATGCCGGTGCACTTCGGCGCCAGCGATGAATTCGGCTCCGTCGGGCGGATTTTTTGCAGCGTCACCGCTGATGCCAGAAAGTGTCCAGAAATGCGAGTTATGTCTCGTCGTTCCGAGTTGGCTAAGATTGTGTCGCTTGCTCGGATTACATTGACGCACAATAGATTTGCAAGGAGGTTGACAGCCTGGGATTGTCTATAGTAGCGACATCAGCAAATACTCGGCAGGTTTCTGGTTCGAGTCCAGATGGGGGAGCCTGATCCGGCCCCTGGCCGGCGAGAAATCGCGAGGTCAGGGGCCGGTTTTTTTGTCGCCGGGTAGTTGCGGCAGGGGAATAATCGGGTGCTTGCGGGGGTGGGGGCGGATTACCGTGGGATTTGTGGATGTGACGTTCAAACGGACTGGGGTGCGGCGGTATTCGACGGTGGTGGCGGATGCTGTTTATGGGGTGCGGGAGTTGGATCCGGCGCCGGGGTATCACGATTTTGTGCCGCATGATCTGGCGCATTACGTGGTCGAGTGTGAGCTTGGGTTGGATGATGCGGTGTTCGGGCGGGCGGCGCGGGGTGGGGGGATGTTCCGGGCGGTGGGGGAGGGGAGGAAGGATCCGCGGGAGGCTCGGCGGGAGGGGCGGAGGCAGCGGAGGCGGGAGGAGAGGATGCGCGAGGGCGGTCATGCCAAGGGGGATCAGATGAGTTTGTCGGAGCGGCTGGCGGGGTTGTCGCTTGTGGCTTGGGTGCGCAGGCATGATCCGTCGGTGCGGGCGCCGGAGTGGGCTCCGAAGGCTGCGGAGGTGGATGAGGACGTTCGGGAAGCCTTTGAGCGGATCGGGCGGCGGCTCGATGAGCTGGCACCTCGGTGGCGGGGGCTGGGGGTGGGGGAGGAGTTGCGGTTTCGTTGGCCCAGTGCGGAACCGATCTCGTAGGGTTCCAGGGTATGAGGATCGGCGAGATGACGGGGCAGGGGGACGGGGGCGCGGTCTGGGCCGAGCAGACCGGTGACGCAATGCAATTCGTCGCCGATATCCGGGATATCGGTACACCTCATCCGCAGCGGCGCACATTGACCGATCCCGGCGCTGCCGCGATTGTGTTCGAGCGGGAGACGCTCTCGCGGGTGGACGCTGTGCTACGGGCGTATTCCGGCACTCCGGTTGTGCTGTTGTCCGGAGGGGTCGATTCGATCCTGGTTGCCGCGGCGGCCGTGCGGCTGGGTGTTCGTCCCCATGCTCTGACGGTTGTCGCCACGGGTGGGACCGATGGGGAGAATGCGGCGGCTGCGGCGGACGCGTTGGGGCTCACCCACGAGCTCATCGAGCTCGATGATCAGGCGGTGGCCGGGTTGGCCGGTGAAGCGGTGCGGTTGCTCGGTATCGCGGAATTGTGGGAGGTTTCGTACGCGATTCCGTTGCTGGCCACGCTTCCCGCGCTGGATCGTCTCGAGGTCGGGTCGATTCTGACCGGTAGCGGCGCCGATGCGATTGCCGGTGGCGGCAAGGCGATGCGGTATCCGGTGGAGTCTGCGCAGGCCACGAAGGAGCTGGATCGGATCATTCGCGACGAGTCGGACCGCAACTTCCGCTACCGCCGGCTCGTACCGGACTTCTATGCGCGCGTCGTGGGCCGGTACGCGGACCGGTTCGTTCATGTCTTCCAGACTCTCCGGTTCTGGGATGCCGCCGAAACCATGGCTGCCCCGGTGTTTTTCGGGGAGCGGTCGGGAGAACGGGTCGACAAGCTCTGCCTCCGGATGGCATGCGAGGCCCTCCTGCCGGAGAACGCGAAACAGCTTGCGTGGGCCAAGAAGTCGGCCATTCAGCGGTCAGCCGGGATCATGGGCGCCTTGGCCGGCGCCGCACGCGACCATGCCGCCTCGCTTCCCGGCGCCCGGACGTATTCGGACCCGGGAACCGAGCCGTTCGATGCTGTCGCGACTCGGTTGTACCTGGCTCTTCTGGATGCCCAGCAGCGGGCACCGCAATCTCGGTAGGCGATTCCGGGGACTCAGGCGGGTGGGAAGAATTCGAGAGGATCGGGTTTGCGGGTGAGGGCGGGGACTTCGCAGTCGGGGGCGGGGTAGCCGACGGGGAAGAGGATGTAGGGGCGTTCGGTGGTGGGGCGGTGGAGGATTTCGCTCAGGAATGCCATGGGGTTGGGGGTGTGGGTGAGGGTGGCCAGGCCCATGGTGTGCAGGGCGGCTATGAAGAGGCCGCAGGCTATGCCCACGCTTTCGTTGACGTAGTAGTTCTTGCGAAGGGTGCCGTCGGGGAGGGGAGTGCTTTTTTCGGCGAACACCACCACGATCCACGGGACCACGTCCAGATAGGACTTGTCGGAGCTGGTTTCCAAGGGGGCCAGGGCGGTCCGCCACGCCTCGGGGAGCCGGCCGCCTTCGTAGTTGATCCGCTCTTCGTGTTCGGCGGCCTCGCGGATGCGGTGTTTGATCGCCGGATCGCTGACGGCGATGAATTTCCACGGCTGGTGGTGGGCGCCGGACGGGGCGGTATTGGCGGCGGCCACGGCCAGTTCGATCATCCGCCGCGGGACCGGGTCCGAGGCGAAAAAGCGGACGCTGCGCCGGGATTCGAGGAAGGCGTGGAATTCCGTGCCGCGTGTGATGCCCTCGGCCTGGTCGAGGCGGGGCGGCTGGTAGGGCACGAAGGGGTGGGTGTGCTCCCGGGCCGCGGTGTCGTTGGTCATGGGGGTCAGGGTATGTCGCGGGCACCGTTCGGGTCGGCCGATCGCGCGGGGGATCGGCCGACCGGGACGCGGCGGTTCAGACGCGGGCGCGGACGAACTTGTAGATCAATAGGATCAGGATCGAGCCGATGATGGCGCCGATGAAGGTGTGTTCCACCGGTGGGCGGATGGTGAATTCGTGGGGGGCGAAGACGAGGCTGCCCAGGGTGCCGCCGACCCAGGCGCCGACAATGCCCAGGACGATGGTGAGGATCCAGCCGAAGTCCTCTTTGCCGGGGACTATGAGGCGGGCGATGGCACCGGCTATGAGGCCGATGATGATCATGGTGATGATGCCCCACATGGCGTGCTCCTTAGCTTTGGAGGTTCCGCGTAATCGACGGTAACAGGGTGGGAATACCCAGTGAGCGTGTCGCAATACATCAGCGTGCCATGCGGTCTGAACTCCGCGAATCGAATGATCTACTATCTGGCTACGTAGATTATGGCGAGTCTGGGAGCGATGCGGGACATGGTGATTGCGGGCGCGGTTCATCTGCCGGAGGTGGCGCCGACGCTGCCCGCCTTGCTGGCCTGGAATCCGCAACCCGTGCCGGTGCTGCCCGCGATCGGCATCGTCGCGGCCGTCCTCTACGGCTGGGGCGTGCGGCGAATGCGCGCGGCGGGGCGGGGCTGGCCGTGGTGGCGGACCGCCTGCTTCATGACCGGATGCGCTGTGCTGGTGGCGGTCACGGGATTGGCCGTCGAGGGTTACGGCTACAAGCTCTTCAGCATTTGGATGTTCCAGCATCTGACACTGTCCATCGCGATTCCGCCGCTGTGGGTCCTGGGGTCGCCCGGCGTGCTGCTCCTGCGCGCGACCGCCCATCACGGTGCGGGCCGCGTGCTGCTCGTGGCCGCCCTGGCCGGATTGCGCAGCCGGATCGGCCGCATCCTCCTGCATCCCGGCGTGACCATCCCGCTGTTCCTGTTCAGCTATTACGGCCTGTATCTGACCCCGCTGCTGGATACCGTCGGATCCCGCTGGCCCGGTCATATCGCACTCGAAGTGCTGTTCCTGGCGTCCGGCCTGCTGTTCATCATCCCGGTGCTCTCGACCGGACCCCTGCCCATGCGGCAGAGCAATCTGGGCCGCTTCTTCGACATCTTCGTCGAGATGCCCCTGCACGTGTTCATCGGCGTCGTCCTGATGATGGCCTCCACCCCGATGATCGCCCTGTTCGCCGACCCGCCCGCCGCTTGGGCCGTGGACGTTCTCGCCGATCAGAAGCTCGCCGGTTCACTGGCCTGGTCGTACGGCGAGCCCGCCGCGCTGATCATCGTGACCATCTTCGCCATCCGCTGGCACCGCGACGAGCAGCGCGAGAACGCCAGGGCCGAACGCTATTCCGCCGTGGCCGCCGAGGACGAGCTGCGCGACTACAACGCCTATCTGCGCACCCTGCACGGCCGCTGACCGCTAGCGCGCCCTGCCGGTGGTGGTGTACAGGCACGGCGACCACAGCATCAGTTCCGGCTGGGTGAGCGCGGCGGCGTCGTCGCGCAGCGATGCCGTTGCGGCGGGCGAGGTTTGGAACAGCCGGCTGTAGAGGGCGAGCAGGCGGCAGCCGGAACTGTTGCCGGTCCAGGTGGTGCTCGCGATATGGGTGGTCACGGTGGACAGCCCGGCGGCGAGGAAGGCCGCGGGCGTGCGCCGGGCCCAGTCGAAATCGATGCCGGCCGCATCCGCCGCCTCGCGCAGCGCGCCGGTGACGCGTTCGGCGGCCGCCCCGCTGGTCGCATCGGGGGCATTGATGACCGGGTCGGCCTCCGGGCGACCCCAATCGGAGACCACCAGCACGCCGCCGGGCTTCAAGGCGGGGACGAGCCGGGCGATCACCCGCTCGGGCTCGGGCAGCCGCATGAACAGCAGCCGCGCGTGAATGAGATCGAACTGCCCGGGCAGCGGATCGGTGCACACGTCGTGGACGGACACCTCGACGGTGTCGGGCACCCGGATGCGTCCGGTGTGCAGATCCGTGGCGAGGACCGAGGCCCCGCTCGCGGACATCCAGTTGGCGATATGGCCCGCGCCGGAACCGATATCCCAGCAGCGCCATTCGGGCCGGATGCCCAGTGTCCGCAGCACCGCGATGCTGGGCCCGTTCAGGATCTCGCCGAGCAGTCGCAATCGCTCGGCGGTCAGCGCGCCGCCATCCTCGAACGGGTCGGCCATCACCCACCTCACTGTGCGTAGTTGCGGGACAGTTGCTGATCTTGGCAGAGGTTGCCCGGATCGCGGCGTGCCCCGCCCGGCGAGTCTGCGCCCGCGATCGGCGGTCCGTGGGGTGTGCGGCGGCGTCCCGCGAGCGGGTAGTCGAGTCCCGCGGGCGGGTGGCCGTGACCCCCCGAGCGGGCGCGGAGCCGTACGCCGATAGGTGGCGTGCGGCCTGTCGCCGCGCAACGCCGTCCCGGCCCTCGGATCGGCCCTGGCAGGACCCCGAAACGTGCAGGAAACAAAGGGAATACGTATTTCGTCGTTTCGGTTGACAGGTTATCCGACCGGGCGGAGCATAGTTGCGTATTACGGCACTTGGTGCGCAATACGCAACAACTTGGAGGCGCGGTGATACAGCCGCGAGTCGTCATCATCGGTGCGGGAATCGTGGGCACGGGCCTGGCGGAGGAGATCACCCGGCTGGGCTGGACCGATCTCACCGTCCTGGATCGGGGCCCGCTGTTCCGGACGGGCGGATCCACCTCGCACGCACCGGGATTGGTGTTCCAGACCAATGGATCCAAGACCATGGCCGAACTGGCCCGGTACACGGTGGAGAAATTCACCGCCATGGCAGCCTTCGACCCGGTCGGTGGGCTGGAGGTGGCCACCACGCCGGAGCGGTGGCGCGATCTGCACCGCAGGCACGGTTGGGCGACCTCGTGGGGCATCGAAGGCCGGCTGCTGGACCCCGCGGAATGCGCGAAGCTGTTCCCACTGCTCGATCGGGAGCGAATCCTCGGCGGGTTCCACACGCCCACCGACGGTTTGGCACTGGCGGTACGAGCCGCGGAGGACCAGGCGCGCCGCGCCGTCGCCCGCGGCGCGCGCTTCGTCGGTGACTGCGAAGTGATCGAGGTGCTGCATCGGGACGGACGCGTGAGGGGCGTCCGCACCGCCGACGGCACCGAGTTCACCGCCGATATCATCATCAGCGCCGCCGGCTTCTGGGGCGCCGAGCTGGGACGCACGGTCGATCTCACCGTGCCGCTGGTCCCCATGGCGCACCAATTCGCCAAGACCGCACCGGTTCCCGCGCTCGACGGCCGACCGCTGCCCATCCTGCGGCACCAGGACGCCGACCTCTATTACCGCACCTACGGCGACCGCATCGGAATCGGCTACTACGGGCACGAGCCGCGCCCGGTCGATATGGCGGATCTGCTGCGCGACACCGCGAACGAGCCGATGCCGTCCATGCTCCCGTTCACCGAATCCGAATTCGAACCCGCCTGGGCGGCGAGCCGCGCACTGCTGCCCGCACTCGGCGACACCAAGGTCGACGAGGGATTCGACGGCATCTTCTCCTTCACCCCGGACGGCTTCCCCCTCCTGGGCGAGCACCGCGACCTGGCCGGATTCTGGGTGGCCGAAGCGGTGTGGGTGACGCATTCGGCGGGCGTCGCCCGCGCGGTGGCGCAGTGGATCGTCGACGGCACACCCGGAATCGATCTGCACGAGGGCGATCTGTATCGCTTCGAGGATGCCGCCCGCAGCCCGGATTTCATCCGGCGCACCAGCGTGCAGGCCTTCGTCGAGGTGTACGACATCATTCACCCGCACCAATACCGCACCGCGCCACGGGATCTGCGCACCAGCCCGTTCCATGCCCGGCACCGGGAACTGGGCGCGTTCTGCTTCGAAGGCGGTCTCTGGGAACGCCCGGCCTGGTTCGAGGCCAATGCCGGTCTGGTGGACGAGCTCGCCGCGCAGGGCGTCGGCTTCCCGCCTCGCGACGACTGGTCGAACCAGTTCTACTCGCCCATCTCGATCGCCGAAGCCGCCTGGACCCGAAGGCATGTCGCCATGTACGACATGACTCCGCTGACCCGCTACGAGGTGAGCGGCCGGGGCGCGACCGACTTCCTGCAAGAGCTGACCACCAATGATGTCGGCAAGAAGCCGGGCGCGGTCACCTACACCCTGCTGCTGGACGAGAACGGCGGCGTCCGCAGCGATCTCACCGTGGCGCGGCTGGGTGAGCGGCTCTACCAGGTCGGCGCGAACGGCCCCCTGGATTTCGACTGGTTCACCCGGCACCTGCCCGGCGATGGCAGCGTCACCCTGCGCGACATCACCGGTGGCACCTGCTGTGTCGGCGTCTGGGGTCCGCAGGCTCGGGCGATGGTGCAACCGCTGTGCCCGGACGACCTGTCGCACAAGGCCTTCGGGTATTTCAAGGCCTTGCGGACCTATCTGGGCAGCATTCCGGTCACCATGTTGCGCGTGTCCTATGTCGGCGACCTCGGCTGGGAGATCTACACCAGCGCCGAACACGGTGCGGCCCTGTGGGATCTGCTGTGGGAGGCCGGCGCCCCGTATCGGGTCATCGCCGCCGGGCGAATCGCCTTCAACAGCCTGCGCCTGGAGAAGGGCTACCGCTCCTGGGGCACGGATATGACCACCGAACACACCCCGGAGGCCGCTGGAGTGGGCTTCGCCGTCCGCATGAGCAAACCGGTGTTCATCGGCAAGCAGGCCCTCGAAACCGCCCCGCCGCCCGGGAAAATCCTGCGGTCGATCGTTCTCGACGATCCGCACGCCGTCGTGCTCGGCAAGGAACCGGTCACGGTGCACGGCGCCGTCGCCGGATACGTCACCAGCGCGGGCTATTCCGCCACCATCGCCCGCACCATCGCCTACGCCTGGCTGCCCAGCACCGTCCAGCCCGGCGATGCGGTCGAAATCGACTATCTGACACACAGATTCACCGGCCGAGTGCACACCGAACCCGTGGTCGATCCCGAGATGTCGCTGATCCGGAGGTAACCATGCCCGACACCTACGACGTCATCGTCATCGGCCTGGGCGGAATGGGCAGCGCCGCCGCCTACCACCTCGCCCGCGCCGGCCACCGCGTCCTGGGCCTGGAGAAGTTCACGCCCGCCCACGGCAAGGGCTCCAGCCACGGCGGCTCCCGCATCATCCGCCAGTCCTACTTCGAGGACCCCGCCTATGTGCCGCTGCTGCTGCGCGCCTACGAGCTGTGGGAGCAGCTGGCCGGAGACTCCGGTGACGAGGTCTACCGGCTCACCGGCGGCCTCTACGTGGGTCCGCCGGATTGCGAGACCGTGGCGGGCAGTGTCCGCGCCGCCGAGGAATGGTCGCTGCCGCACGACATCCTGAGCGCCGGCGATATCCGCTCTCGCTTCCCCAATTTCACGCCCGGCGCGGACTTCATCGGGCTGTACGAGGAACAGGCGGGCTTCGCGCGCCCCGAACTCACCGTGGGCGCACACCTGAAGCTGGCCGCCGCGGCGGGCGCGACCCTGCGTTTCGGCGAACAGGTCGAGGACTGGACGGACGGCGGCAGCGGCGTCGCCGTCACCACCGGCTCCGGTACCTATACCGCCGGACAGTTGGTGATCTGTCCCGGCGCCTGGGCCCCCGGCCTGCTGGCCGATCTGGGCATCGCCATCGAGATCGAACGCCAGGTCATGTACTGGCTCGACCCGGTCAACGGCAGCAAGAACTTCGAACACGACCCCATCTACATCGCCGAAAACTCCGCGGGCGCGCAGATCTACGGTTTCCCGGCCATCGACGGCCCGGACGGCGGCGTGAAGACCGCCTTCTTCCGCAAGGGCACCCGCTGCACCCCCGAAACCATCGACCGCACGGTACATCCCGACGAGATCACCGAAATGCGCACGCGCGTCACCGAATTGCTGCCCGCCCTCGCCGGGCGCGCCATCCACACCGCCACCTGCATGTACTCCAATACCGCCGACCAGCACTTCGTCATCGCCCGCCATCCGGCGCACGCCGCGGTCACCGTCGCCTGCGGATTCTCCGGTCACGGCTTCAAATTCGTCCCCGTCGTGGGGGAGATCCTCGCCGAGCTCGCCATGACGGGAACGACCGGCCACCCCATCGATCTGTTCGCTCCGCAAAGGCTGGTATCCCTGTGACCTCGGATCTGATCCCCACCCTCGGTGGTGAGTACTACTGCGACCCGGCGGTTTTCCGCGCCGAACAGGAACACATCTTCGAAAGCATGTGGTTCTGCGCGGCCCGCTCCTCGGACATCGACGAGCCCGGCGCCTTCCGGCGCATCCAGGTCGGCCGGGAGAGCGTGCTGCTGGTGCGCGGCCAGGACGGCGAACTGCGCGCCTTCCTGAATATCTGCCGCCACCGCGGCGCCATGATCTGCACGGAATCCGAAGGGCAGGTGCGCCGTACCCTGCGCTGCCCCTATCACGCCTGGACCTACGCACTCGACGGGAAGCTGGTCGCCGCACCCAATATCAAGTCCCTGCACGATGATTCGGGCGCCCCCATAGACCGCGTCGCCTACGGCCTGGTCCCGGTCGCGCTGCGGGAATGGCTGGGCTACGCCTGGGTCTGCCTGGCCGACGAACCGCCGTCCTTCGAGGCCGAGGTCATGGGTGCGGCCACCGCCCGGCTCGGCGATCCCGCCGCCATCGACCACTACGGCATGGAACGCCTCATGGTCGGCAAACGCGTCGTCTACGACGTGGCCGCCAATTGGAAGCTCATTGTCGAGAACTTCATGGAGTGCTACCACTGCGCCACCATCCACCCCGAGTTGGTGGAGGTGCTGCCGGAGTTCGCCGGCGGATATGCCGCGCAGTACTACGTCGGCCGCGGCGCCGAATTCGGCGAGCGCATAGCCGGATTCACCGTCGACGGCCGCGCCGGTTTCGATCCGCTGCCCGATCTGGCGCCGGAGCAGGATCGCAAGTATTTCGCCATCACCATCCGGCCGACGGTATTCGTGAATCTGGTGCCCGATCACGTCATCTTCCACCGCATGTACCCCATGGCGCACGACCGCACGATCGTGGAATGCGATTGGCTGTACGCGCCGGATGTGGTCCGATCCGGCGGTGCGCTCGAACATTCCGTGGAACTGTTCCACAGGGTGAACGAACAGGATTTCGCGGCGTGCGAACGCACCCAGCCGGCCATGTCGTCGCGGGCGTATCGCAAGGGCGGGGTGCTGGTGCCCGCCGAGCACCATATCGCCGAATTCCACGAGTGGACCCGCAAGCGGATCGGCGAAGCGCAATGCTAGACGAGCTCTGCGGTGCGCCGAATCTGTATATCGACGGAAAGTGGGTGCATGCGGCCGGTGGCGGCACTCGCGACATCGTGAATCCGGCCGACGGCGCCGTGATCGTCACCGTCGACGAGGCCGATCGCGCCGATGCGGTGACCGCGGTGGCCGCCGCCCGCGCCGCCTTCGACACCGGGGACTGGCCGCGCACGCCGGTGGCCGGGCGGATCGCCGTGCTGGAGCGCATTGCGGAGCTGCTCGGGCAGACGCGCGACGAGCTGGCGCGCATCGAAACCCTGGACACCGGAAAGACGCTGCGCGAGAGCTATATCGATATCGATGATGTGATCGCGGTCTTCCGGTACTACGCCCGGCTGGCCGCCACCGGCGCGGACCGGCTCATCGATACCGGTGATCCGGCGATCATCAGCCGCGTGGTGCGCGAACCCGCCGGGGTGTGTGCGCTCATCGCGCCGTGGAACTATCCGCTGCTGCAAATGTCGTGGAAGATCGCGCCCGCACTGGCCGCCGGATGCACCATGGTGGCCAAGCCCAGCGAGGTCACGCCATTGAGCACCATTGCCCTGGTGCGGCTCATCGATCGCGCCGGAGTGCCCGCCGGGGTCGTCAACTTGATCCAGAGCAGCGGGGCCACAGTCGGTTCCGCGCTCACGGACACGCCCGATGTGGATCTGATCTCCTTCACGGGCGGTGCGGCCACGGGGGAGGCGATTGCCCGCAAGGCGGCCGCTCACATCACCAGGGTGGCACTGGAACTGGGTGGCAAGAACCCGCACATCGTCTTTCCCGACGCCGATTTCGACAGTGCGGTGGACGCGGTTCTCACCGGTGCGTTCCTGCATTCCGGCCAAGTCTGTTCGGCGGGAACACGACTCATCGTGCACGAGTCCATCGCCGAGAGCTTGGTGGCCGAACTGGCGCGGCGAGCCGAGCGAATCCGTGTCGGTCCCGGGCTGGACCCGGCCAGCGAAACCGGGCCGCTGGTCTCCGAGCAGCATCGAGCGAAAGTGGAAGCCTATGTAGCCCTGGGTATTTCCGAAGGAGCGAAACTGGTGACCGGCGGTAAGCGCCCGGATGATCCCGAGCTCGCATCCGGAAGCTACTACCTGCCGACCATCTTCGACGACTGCCATCGCTGGATGCGCATCGTCCAGGAAGAAACGTTCGGCCCCATTCTCACCGTCGAACGCTTCACCACCGAGGCCGAGGCCATCGCCCTGGGCAACGACACCGCCTACGGCCTGGCCGCGGGTGTCCGCACCGCCGACCCGGCCCGCGGCGAGCGCCTGGTCCGCGCTCTGCGCCACGGCACGGTCTGGCTCAACGACTTCGGCTATTACACCCCCGCCGCCGAATGGGGTGGATTCGGCCGCTCCGGAATCGGCCGTGAACTCGGCCCGAGCGGCCTGGCCGAATACCAAGAGACCAAACACATATGGCACAACACCGCACCCGCGGTGGGCGGCTGGTTCGCCGGAAACAACTGAATATTTCCAACTCTCGGGACTCTCAGGGCTTCGCCTCGAATCCCGTTTGCATCATTTTTCTGAAAGTTGGGCCGTCATGACGACCACCCGTCCCCCCGCTCCAACCACGGCGATCGCCCCCGACCACGGCATGGCCGACTTCGGCTACAAGGAATCCCTGAGCCGCCGCATCGGAAAATTCTCCAGCTTCGCCGCCGGCGTCAGCTATATCTCCATCCTCACCGGCACCTTCCAGCTGTTCTACTTCGGTTACGGCACCGCCGGACCCGGATATCTGTGGTCCTGGCCGCTGGTATTCGTCGGCCAGTTCGCCGTCGCGCTCTGTTTCATGGAATTGGCGGCGAAGTATCCGGTGGCGGGCTCGGTCTACAACTGGGCCAAGAAGCTGGGCAATCAGTTCGTCGGCTGGTCGGCGGGCTGGCTCATGCTCACCGCGTCCATTGTCAGCCTGGCGGCCGTGGTGCTGGCGCTGCAATTGAATCTGCCCCGGTTGTGGAGCGGATTCCAGATCATCGGCGACGGCAGCGGAACCCGCGACTTCGCCACCAACGCCGTTATTCTCGGCACCGTGCTCATCGTGTTCACGACGGTGGTGAACGCCTTCGGGGTGCGTCTCATGGCCATGATCAACAGCACCGGCGTCTTCATCGAACTCATTGCGGCCGTGGCCATTGCCATCATTCTGGGCCTGCACGTCACCCGCGGCCCCGATGTCTTCTTCTCCACCAATGGTTACGGCGCCGAGCAGAGCGGCGGCTACCTGGGCGCGTTCTTGATCGCCACGCTCGCTTCCGGTTACGTCATGTACGGCTTCGACACCGCCAGCTCGCTCGGTGAGGAGACGGTGGAACCGCGCCGCACCGCGCCCAAGGCGATTCTGCGAGCCCTCTTGGCCTCCTTCGTGATCGGCGGCGCCATTCTGGTGTTCGCGGTGCTGTCCGCGCCGAATCTCGACGACGAGATGCTCGGCACCGCGGGCGGCGGTCTGCAATACATCGTCGAGCAGGTCATGGGCGGCACGCTGGGCAAGATCATGCTGGTGTGCATTGCCATCGCGGTGACCGTGTGCGCGCTGGCCGTGCACACCGCCGCCATCCGCTTGACCTTCGCCATGGCCCGCGACAATGCGCTCCCGTTCAGCGCACAGCTGGCCCGGGTGAGCGACAAGCACAAGACGCCGGTGGTGCCCGCGGTGGTGATCGGCCTGCTGGCGGCGCTCATCCTGGTGGTCAATATCGGTCAGCCGAAGGTGTTCACGGTGATCACCTCCATTGCCGTGATCATGATCTACCTCGCGTACCTGGGCGTCACCGCGCCCATGCTCTATCAGCGGCTGCGCGGCAACTGGCCCGCCGAAGACCTGGCCGCGGGCGGGTACTTCACCATGGGGCGCTGGGGTATGGCGGTCAATGTCTTCGCCGTGCTGTGGGGCCTGGGCATGGCGATCAACCTGGCGTGGCCGCGCCCGGCCATCTACGGCAGTCCCTGGTACTACACCTGGGGCGCGTTCCTCTACATCGGCGCCATCCTGGCCGCGGGCCTGATCTGGTACGCGCTGCGGGGAACTCGCGTCATCGGCGTGCTCGCCGCGCATGCCGCCGCACCGGCGCGGGTGGTGTCATGACCGACACCTTCGACTATGTGATCGTCGGCGGCGGCTCGGCCGGGTGCGTGGTGGCGGCCCGGCTCAGCGAGGACCCGGAGGTGACGGTCTGCCTGCTGGAGGCCGGTCCCTCCGACGTCGGCGACGACCGGATCCTGCGGCTGGCCGACTGGATGCACCTGCTCGAATCCGGTTACGACTGGGACTATCCGGTGGAACCGCAGGACAGCGGCAACAGTTTCCTGCGCCACTCGCGGGCCAAGGTGCTCGGCGGCTGCTCCTCGCACAACTCGTGCATCGCCTTCCACCCGCCCGCCGAGGGGCTCGACGAGTGGGAAGCCATGGGCGCCACCGGCTGGGGCGCGGACGGGCTGCTGCCGTATGTGGCCAAGCTCGAACGCAATACGGCCGCGGCCGCACATCACGGCCGGAGCGGGCCGGTCGAGATACGCGATGTGCCGCCGAAGGACCCGTGCGGTTATGCGGTGCTGGAGGCCGCCGCCAAGGTGGGATTGCCCACGGTGCAATTCAATCGGGGCGAGACCGTGCGCAATGGCGCGGGCTGGTTCCAGATCAATGCCGATGGCGACAATATCCGGCAGTCGTCCTCTCGTGCCTACCTGCATCCCGTCATGAGCCGGCGGCCGAATCTCACCGTGCGCACCGGCTGCTGGACCAGCGAGATCCTGTTCGACGACACCGATTCCGCCATCGGCGCGCGATATCGGCGACCGGACCTCACCGGATTCGACACCGTGCACGCCCGGCGGGAGGTGATCGTCAGCACCGGCGCCATCGACACTCCGAAGCTGCTCATGCTTTCCGGCATCGGACCGGCGGAACACCTGCGGGAGATGGGAATTCCGGTACGCGTGGACGCACCCGGAGTAGGCGCCAACCTCGACGATCACGTCGAGGGCCTGGTGTTCTGGGAAGCCTCCCGGCCCATGATCACCTCGTGCACCCAGTGGTGGGAGATCGGCGTCTTCGCCACCACCGTCGCCGGCCTCGCCCTACCCGACCTCATGATGCACTACGGCAGCGTTCCCTTCGATATGAACACGGTGCGCTGGGGCTATCCCACCACCGACAATGGCTTCTGTCTGACTCCCAATGTGACGCAAGGACATTCGCGCGGCACGGTGCGGCTGCGCTCCCGCGACTTCCGCGACAAGCCGCGGGTGGACCCGCGCTACTTCAGCGATCCCGACGGGCACGACGAGCGCGTCATGCTGCACGGCATCCGACTCGCCCGCCGCATGGCCGAGCAGTCCCCGCTGCGCGACTGGGCGGCCCGCGAACTCGCACCCGGCCCGGACGCCGTCACCGACGACGAGCTGCTCGAGTACATGCACCGCACCCACAACACCGTCTATCACCCGGCCGCCACCGCCCGCATGGGCGCGGTCACCGACCCCATGGCGGTGCTCGACCCGCAGCTGCGGGTCAAGGGTGTGCGACGGCTGCGCGTGGTCGACGCCTCGGCCATGCCGAAACTGCCCGCCGTGAATCCCAATATCACCATCATGGCCATGGGGGAGAAGTGCGCCGAGCTGATCAAGACGAAAACCTAGCGGCACCTACACTGGTCGTGTTATGGCTACGCGAGCGGGCGAGGGGTCCGGCAATCGTCGAGACGGCGCGGCAGCGGTGCAGTCGGTAGACCGCGCGCTGGCGGCCCTGGAGATCGTGGCCAAACTGGGGACGGCCGGGGTCACCGAGATCGCGGCCGAGCTCGGGGTGCACAAATCCACGGTGTCGCGGCTCATCGCGGTGCTGGAAGCCCGCGGGTATGTGCAACAACTCTCCGAACGCGGCAAATACCGGCTCGGGTTCACCGTGGTGCGGCTGGCCGGATCCACCAGTGCGCATCTGGATCTGCCGCGGCAGAGCCAGGACGTGTGCGACGCCCTGGCCGCCCGCGTCGGCGAGACCACCAATGTGGCGATCCTCGACAGCGATCGCATAGTGAACGTGGTCGAGGCGGTCGGATCGGCCGGTATCGCGTTGCGGACCTGGGTCGGCCAGAGCTGCCCGGCGCATGCCACCTCCAGCGGCAAGGCCCTGTTGTCGGAGTTGCCCGCCGCGGATCTGCGCGCGCGGCTGGCCCGTCGCCTGGAGTCCTTCGCGCCCAACACCATTACCGATCTCGGCGTGCTGCGCGCGCAGCTGGAGCAGGTGCGCGCGCGGGGCTGGGCGGCCTGCGAGGAGGAACTCGAGATCGGCCTGAATGCCGTCGCCGCGCCCATCCGGGACAGCGAGGGCCGGATCATTGCCGCGCTCAGCGTCTCCGGACCGTCGTATCGTCTTGCGCCGGAACGTTTTCCGGATATCGCCGCGCAGGCCGTCGAATCCTGCCGGCTGATCGGCCGCCGGCTCGGTTACACCGGCTGACTCAGTGCGGGACGGGCACCGAATCCGGCGCGTAGACCCCGAGCAGCACGCCCGCCGCCAGTCCGAGGAACGCGGCCGCGAGCAATGAGAGCGGTACGAAGACGAACGGCAGCACCACCCGCATGGTCGATGCGTTCAAATTCCTGTGCCGCCCTGACATCGCTGACCCCTTCACCCGCTGCTGAACCCTGACCCTTTACGAAAGTAACGAGTTTAGCCGAAGTGGGCAAATGTTCAGCAACTATGAATGAGGCCCCCGTCATGCTCGGCCGACGGGGGCCCGCCATTTCAGGACAGATGGATCGGAAAGGCCGCCACATCGTTCTGCGTGAGCACCGGCAGATTGGTGATCTCCTGCGGCGGCACGGCCAGCCGCAGGCCCGGAAAACGATCGAACAAGGCGGGCAAGCCGATTGCCGCCTCCAGCCGGGCCAGCGCCGCGCCCGGGCAGATGTGCGGACCGTAGCCGAAGGAGATATTGCGGTTCGCCGTCGGCCGCGTGACATCGAACTCGTCGGCGTCCTCGCCGTGAATGGCGGTATCGCGGCCCACGGCGCGGTAGGAGATCACCACGCCCTCACCCTTCTCGATGACGGCGTCGCCGAGCGTGATGTCCTCGGTGGCGAAGCGCATGAGCAGGTGGATGACCGGCCCGTCGTAGCGCAGCGTCTCCTCGATGGCCTGCTTCCACTCCACCTCGCCGCTGCGCACCAGGGCCAGCTGCTCGGGCCGGGTCAGCAAGGCGCGCACGGCATTCAGGATGAGGCTGACGGTGGTCTCGTGCCCGGCGGCGACCAGCGCCTTGAGATTGCCGACCACCTCCTCCTCGGTGAGCGGCTCGCCGCCCTCGTCGGCCAGGATGAGCGCGCTGGTGAGATCGTCACCGGGTGCGGCGGTCTTGCGACGGACCATCTCGGTGAAGTAGACGTGCATGTCCTCGATGACCTGCAGGCGCTCGTCCTGCGGGGTGACCATCGAGAAGAACTTCTTGTACCACTCCAGCAGCATCGCCTGATCGGACCGCTCGACGCCCATGAGCTCGCTGATGACCCGCATGGGCAGCGGGTAGGCGAACACCTGCTTGAGGTCGACGACCGCGCCGTCGCGGCCCGCTTCCTCCAGGTCATCGAGGAGTTCCTTGGTGAGCCGCTCGATGGACGGCCGCAGCGCTTCCAGCCGGCGCGGCGTGAGCGCCTGAGTGGTCTTGATGCGCAGCCGCCGGTGCTCGGCCCCGTCCACGGTGAACATGGAACGCCCGGCATCGATCATGCCGATGAGCGGCCACTGCCGGGTCACCACGCCGGAGGTCCACAGGCCCCAGGAGTTGATGTCCTTGACCAGCCGGGTGTCGACCAGCAGCTGACGGGCCAACTGGTGGTCGGTGACGGTCCAGGCGGGCACCCCCAGCAGCTCGATACGGGTGAGCGCCCCGGCCGCGCGCAGCCGCGCGGTCTCCCCGGCCAGGTCGCCCACCATCGGATCGATGGCGATGGCGTGCGGGCATGCTGAACTCACTGGAAACCTCCGACTGCGCGAACTGGGCTGAAAACAACGGGTAGAGAAGTCATTCCGCGCAGGAACGGAGAGGGCCGCCGGATCAGGTTCTGCGCCGGCACGGCCAGTTCGATATCGGGCAGCCGGTCCAGCAGCACCTCGATGCCGGTCCGGGCAATGATCTCGGCAATATGCTGCGCCGGGAAGGGGCAGCGGTATTCGCCGTGGCTGAACGCGAAATGCGCGCTGTTGCCGGTATACACGGCCGCATCGGAGACCTGCTGGCGCACATGCGGATCGGCATTGGCCGCGGCCAGGCCGAGCAGCAGCATGTCGCCGGCGCGAATCACCTTGTCGCCCAGGCGGGTATCGCGGGCAGCCCAGCGACCGGCGAGGATCTGGGTGGGGGTGTCCTCCCAGAGCACCTCGTTCATGGCCTGGCCGACACTGCGCCGGCCGCCGCCCAGGGCGGCGGCGAAGCGATCGTCGGTGAGCATGAGCCGCACCGAGTTTCCGATCCAGTCCGAGGTCGGCAGCTGACCGGCGGCCACCACGGCCATCAGATCGAGCATGTACTCCTCGTCGGTGAACGGCTCGGGATAGGCCAGCATGCGCGAGACCACGTCATCGCCGGGCTCCGCGCGCTTGCGGGCGACGAGCTGACCCATGGCCTGACCGAATTGCATGTGCGCCGCTTGGGCATCCGCGCCGCCGTCGGCCAGGGTCTTCATGGTCCAGGCCAGGTGCGGTCCCTCCTCGTCGGGAATGCCCATGAGCCAGGCCAGCGCCAGCACCGGCAGCGGTTCGGAGAATTCGGCGACCAGGTCGGCGGTGCCGCGGCCGCAGAAGGAATCGATCAGCCGATCGGCGAGATTCTCGGTGACACGGCGCAATTCGAAGGGATCGACCGCTTCCAGGGCGGGTTCCACCATGGCCACATGGCGGCGGTGCTCGGCCCCGGCGGTGAAGTAGATCGACGGCATGGGCTGGCCGACCATCGGCAGCAGCGGCCAGTCCTCGGGGATATTGCCCCACTGGTTCCACAGGCTCACATCGCGCGGGAACAGCTCCGGGGAATTGGTGACCTGATGCATCTCCCGATAGCCGATGACCAGCCAGGCGGGCACCCCGCCGGGCAGCTCCACCGCCACCACCGCACCGTGGTCGCGGCGCATCTCGTGGTAGAGGGCATGCGGATCGGTGTGGAAGCGGGGGCCGCTGAGCGGGACGACGCCGTGCTGCACCGGGCAGCCACCGGCTTGCGCGGGCGAGGTCATTGCGGATTCTCCGGATTGTAGAGGTATTCGACGAGCGTGATCAGCACGCTCTTACAGGAATCCCGGTAGCGGGCATCGCATTCGATGAGCGGAACGTGCGGATCCAGGTCCAGCGCCTCGCGCACCTCGTCCACGCCGGCGGCGTCGCCGAAGTTGTTGCACGCCACGATGAACGGCGTGCGCTGATGCTCGAGCCGGTCGATGGCGTACCAGGAGTCGGTGATGCGGCGCGGATCCACCAGCACGATGGCGCCCAGCGCGCCGGTGAACAACCGGTCCCACAGGAACCAGAAGCGTTCCTGCCCGGGCGCTCCGAACAGGTACAGCACGTGCTCGTCGTCGATGGTGATGCGGCCGAAGTCGAAAGCCACCGTGGTGGTGGACTTTCCGGGCGCGAGCGTCGGATCGTCGACGCCGTAGCCCACCTGCGTCATGGTGGCTTCGGTATCCAGCGGGCGGATTTCGCTGACCGAGCGGACCATGGTGGTCTTGCCCACGCCGAAACCGCCCACGATGACGATCTTGAGACCCTGACTGGCATTGGCGCTCAGCGGTGCGTCGGCGCGGGCGGGCCGGGGGTCAGAGATTGCGGAGTCCAACGAGCACCTTCTCCAGGGTGGTGGTGTCGGGCAGCGAATTCCACGCGCCGGTGGTGTACCGCGGATGCCGCACGGTGATCTTCCCGGCGTGCAGCAGATCCGACAGCAGGATGGTGGCGATGCCGACCGGGAGCCGCAGTTCCGCCGCGATCTCCACCACCGCGGTGGGGCGGCGGCACATATCGAGGATCGCGGCATGCTCGGACTGCATGCCCGGCGACGGATCGCATTCGCTCACAACGAGAGTGACGAGATCGAAGGCGTCGGAATCCGGGCGGCTGCGGCCGCCGGTCAGCGTGTACAGCCGGTCCGGATTCTCGTCTGGCCTGGTCACGACACGCTCGCTCCCCGGACTCTGGGCGCGGCGGCGAGGTGTTCACCGAGCTGCTCCACCAGTTCCCGCATATTGTGGCCGACCAGGCCCGCATCGGCGTCCTCGGCGGCGACCACCGCGATGTGCGCGCCCACACCGGCTTCCACGATGAACAGGATGCCGCCGTAGAACTCGGTCATGGACTGCCGCACACCGCCGCGGCCGTCGCCGAATTCCACGGAGGCGCCGTGCGAGAGGCTCTGAATACCGGCGGCGATGGCGGCGAGCTGATCGGCGCTGTCATTGCCCAGCTCTGAGGTATGGCAGATCTTGAGCCCGTCACCGGACAGCAGCAGGGCGTGCCTGGCGCGCGGGGTACGGACGAGCAGTTGCTCCAGCAGCCAGCCCAGCTGCGTGGCGGAGGGTGTCATCGATCGTTCTCCAAGGGCGCGGACGGGGAAGGTGTTGCGGTGCCGCCATTCTCGCCGCCGTTCATCGCACGCTGGAAGGCGCCCATATTGGAGGGCGATGGCGGGCGGAACGAAGAGAGAGGTTGCGGCGTACCGGGTGCGGACAGTCCGTCGGGATGAACGGCGGCCAACGTGCTGCCGCGACGTCGCTTGGGGAGTCCGGAACCGGTGGAAGCGGGAGTATCGGCGGATTGCCCTGAGACAGAGGCGATATCGGCCGACGGCGGGTACGCGGAATGCGCGGGATCGAGATCGGCCAGCGGCGGCGGAGTCCCGAAAAGCGCCTGCGCACTCTCGGAGAGACCCGTATCCGCCGAGGACAGCGCAGGACTCACCGCGGCCCCCTGTGCCATGTCCGAATACCCGGCGCGGACGGGGGTCTCGCGGTTTTCGCCTGCGACGGGGCCGGAGGGGAGCGCACGGTTCTCGTCCGCGGCGGCGCCCGCGGGAAGCTCGCGGTATTCGCCTGCGGCGGCGCCGGAGGGAAGCTCGCGGCTGTCGCGGGTCTCGGCACGCGACGGGAGCGCGAGATTTTCGCCGGTGTCCGTGCGCGAGGGCAGTTCGTGGTGGCTTTCCGCCGCTGTCGTGCGGGACGGGAGCACGCGGCGTTCGCCCGTGCCGGAAACGGCCCGCAGTTCCCGGCTGGCACTCGCCGACACGCGGGAGGGGAGCTCGCGGCTCTCGCTCGCGGTGGTGCGGGAGGGGAGACCGTCGGTGAGGGTGCGCTGGATGTCTGTCGACGGGCGGGTGGGCAATGTCGCCACGGCCGTGAGGGATCCGGTGTTGCGCTCCAGACGGGTGGTGAGCTCGCGCGGTACCACCACGACCACAGCGGTGCCGCCGATGGCCGACGGCCGGTAGGACACGGTGAGTTCGTGTTTGCGGGCCAGGTGGCCGACAACGGCCAGACCCAGGCGGGTGCCGGACAGCGAGGACAGGTCGGAGCTCTGGTCGCCCTGGCCGGAGACCGTCGATTCGGCTCGGCGCAGCGCGGATTCGCTCATGACCAGGCCGCTGTCCTCGATGGTGATCACCACGCCCGCCGGCACCTCGGCCGCGTACACGTGCACCTCGGTGGTCGGCGGCGAGAAGTTGCAGGCATTGTCGAGCAGTTCGGCGAGCGCGTGCATGACGCCCTCGGCGGCGTGACCGGCAATGGCTATCTCGGCCACGGCGCGCAGCCGCACCCGCTGATAGCCCGCGACGCGGCCCATGGCGCCGCGCAGAATGGACTCCATGCCAATGGGTTTGGCCCAGCGCCGCCCGGTGCGCGCGCCGCTCAGCACGGCGATGCTGTCCGCGAGCCGGCCCGCCTGCGCGGTGCGGTGATCCAGTTCCAGCAGATCGCCGAGCACCTTCGGATCCGCGTGCCGATGCTCCATCTCCCGCAGTTCGGCCAGCATGCTGGTGCTCATGGCCTGCATGCGCCCGGCCGCGCCCGCGAAGGCGGCCATGGCGGCGGCACGGCGGTTGTCGCTGTCCTTGGCTTCGCGCGCCTTGGCGGCGAGGGCTTGCTCCAGCGGTTCGATGCGAGCCTGCAGCTCAGCGATCAGCGCGTTCGCCTCGGCCGCATAGGAATCGATGCGAGCCTGGGCCCGCGCCTCGGCCGTCGCCGTGACTTCCTGGGTTCGAGCCTCGGCCGCGGTCGCCGTATCCCGGGCGCGCGCCACCTGGCCGCGGTAATACACCGCCATGGTCACGGCCGCGCACAGCAACACCGCCGCCGTCGCGCCGCCCGCGATCAGGGGTATCCGAAAGTCCTCCGGCGCGGCGTAAACCGCTGCCGCGACCGCCGCGGCGGTGAGCACCACACACGTGCACAGCGTCCGAACGGGCAGACGCGCACTCCGAACGGCTTCGTTCGCACCGTCCGGAGGATTCGATGACTCCGACAAGCTTTCGCACTTCCGCACTCACGTTCACCGAGGCAGCTGCACCGGTGCGGTCGAGCCCCGCCGGTTGCCACGTCAAATAGGCGGACCGGCAAGAGGATTCGAACCTAGCGGACGAGCATAGGCTTCTGAGACGGTCCGCGCTACCCGAGGGCGAACCCCGCCACAAGCGCGATCCCGGTGAGCAAGATCCGCGCAACCGAGTTGTAATCTGCTGTGTCGCGGGCGTTTCCGCAGCACCCGGCGGTGGCCGGGTCAATCCTCCAGGTCGAGGGGATACTCGTCGATCTCCGCGGCCGGGTCGTCCGCGGCTCCGGCGCGGGCGGTGCCGAGGAGCGCGGCAATGGCGTACGCCAGCACCGGGATACCGCCGATCAGCCCCTTGTAATCGCCCAGGTGAACCTCGGGCAACAGCAGCGTCACCAAGCGGACGACACCGAAGATCAGCCCGAGCGCACCGCCGACCATGAAGATCGCGATGGGTGTGCGGAACCGCTCCGGCACCGTCCGGTAACTGATCGCCGCCGCCACGAGTATCGCCGCATTGACGGCGACCGCGATGACGCCGAGCACCCACTTGTGCGCATCCACGAGCGTGGCATCCGGCTCGTTCGGGTCATAGGTGATCAAGATCGCCGCCTCCGCGATCACGAGCATGGTGTAGGCCGCCCGGATCAACCCGGGTTTGCACCACGCCTGCGCGATCGAGATGACGATGAGCGTCCCGCCCGCCACGTACGCGGCGCTGGCCACCACATCCGGCAGCAGTTCCAACCCGATCGCCGAATCGATGCGCTCCTCGGCCCACCGGTTCAGCGCCGGCGTCCGCAGCAATGCCCACCATCCGAGCAGCGCCAGCCCCAGGGTGAGCGGCCGCGATTCCGGGTTCGGCCACCGCCGCGCCCGCATCGTCACCGTCACCGCCACAACCAGCGCGGCCAGAATCGGAACGGCATTGGTCACCGGGACAGCTTCACCCAATCGGCCCGTTCGCCCGGGTGCGCCACGCCGTCATCGTGCGGCGGGCTCGCGGTCCGGTGCCCGCCGCATGCGTGCACTGGCGATGAGCGAACCGATCGAGAACGCGAAGATGGGAATGCTCACCACCGGCGCCCACGCCTCGACCTGCGCCCCCGTCGGCCGCACCAGTGTCACCACCCGGATCACCGCCAGCACCAACCCCGCGACCCCGCCGGCGATGAACAGCCCCAGCGGCAGCCGGAACCGCTCCGGCACATCGCGATAACTCAGCAGCGCGGCCACCAGGACCGCGGCATTCCCGACGATTCCGGCAATGGCCAGGATCCACAAATGGGTATCGAGAATCCGGTCCGTCGGATTCGTCGGGTCGTAGGTCAGCAAGAGCGTCGCCTCGACCACGATCAACCCCACATAGAACGCCTTCTTCAGCACCGGCCGTCCCCACGCGTCGGCCACCGCCACCCCGATCAACCCGCCGGCCGCCACCAGCGCGACATCCGCGGCCAGCCCCGGCAGACCGCCGAAATGCCCACCGGGCAAGGTCAATTCATTCGCCGGGCGATTCACCGCGGGCGTCCGCAGGATCGCCCACAGGGCCAGCAGGGCGATACCCACCGTGAACGGCCGTGATTCCGGCACACGCCAGCGCGGCAGCCGGACCGCCGCCGCGGCGAGCGCGAGCGCTGCGGCCAGCAGCGGCACGGCATTGCTCACCGGAACAACCTCGCGCCGGCCTCCCCGTGCGATGGCTTCCGCTTCCCCTGCTCGTCGCCCTCTTTGTCCCGCCGCAACAACTCGGTGAGCAGCTGCCGGGTGGTGGCCTGCCGAATAGCACTCCCGGATCCGGCGCGCTGCGCCTCGGCTTCGGTAATGATCCCCGCGACCACCTGCACCTCGACCGGGTTGGCCGAATAGGCCCGGGCGATCTCGATCAGCGTTTCCACCGGCGGCGTCTCCAAGGCCAAATGCCGAGCCAGCGTGGCCTGCGGAATCCCGGTCACCACCGCCATGGCCCGGGTGCTGTCACCCCCGGTCAGCTCCTCCACCCACTGTTTCAGCTGCTCGTGCACCGTCCAATCATGGCACGCAGCTGTCTCACTCCCGGTTCGGGCGCGGGGCATGTCCGAGGCGCGGTGGCGCGTGCTGAACACGCGATGGTGCCGCGCCGGGCTCACGACCCGGTGCTGTTTTCCGTGGGGACGGCGACCGCGCGCCCGTGGGTCAGAACGTGGGTGATGAGGGTGAGTTCCGCGTTCGTCAGAGTGGGCGGCTCGGTGGTAACCGCGGTCGAGGTTCGAGCCGTGTCGTTTTCGTCGGCAAGTCCGCCGATGACGCTCGGCCAGACGAATCCGCAGCCCGCAATGAGCAGGGCGGACATGGCGGTGATGGCGATGAGGACGGCGGCGATGGCGATGAGGAAGAGCTTGAGCATGACTGGGTGGGGCTCAGCGGCTGCCCGTGCGGACGCCGTCTCGAATCTGGTACACGCGGGAGGTGGTGATGTCGCCGGCGGCCTTGGCGATCAGGAAGACGCGTTCGCCGGAGAGGGTGGCGTTCCTGATCGATTCGCGCCAGCGGGCGTCGGCGGCCTGGGCGGCCTGTCTGGCGGCCTCGCGAGCGGCGGTGGCCGCCCGGATCTCGTCGAGGCGGTGCTGGGTCGTCTGCATCGGATCTCCCGGATTGCTGGTTCGTTGCTGAATCGAAGGTAAAAGGAGTGGTGACTCGAAGTCAAGGCTTTATGTCTTGAAAATGACTCAGAATCGAGCGGGGGGAAGCGGGATCCCGAGGTCATGGGCTTGAAAAACCGGATTGTTGCGGTGGCCACACGCCACCGGACTGCGCGGTGAATATGACGCGGCGTGCGCCAAATGTAGTTCGGTTCGTTCGCCCGCGGCGTAATCCGCCCGCCACGGCTTGACCTCAACAGCCGTCGAGGTTCGAGGGTGGGGGAGTCGGTTGACGTCGAATGGAGAGGCAGTGCGATGCGGGTTGTGGAAGCCACGGCGTTCGGAGAGCCGGAGGTGCTCGTGGTGACGGAAGCGCCGGATCCGGTGGCGGGACAGGGGGAGGTGGTGGTCGCCGTGCGGGCGATCGACGTCATGTTCCTCGACACCCGCATGCGCAGCGGGTGGGCGAAGGACTTCTTCCCGGTCGAGCCGCCGTTCGTGCCGGGCGGGGCGGTCGCGGGCGTGGTGGAGTCGGTCGGGGCGGGCGTGGACGCCGGATGGGTCGGCCAGCGGGTGGCCACCGCGACGGCCGCCAGCGGCATCGGCCGGGGGACGCCCACGGGTGGCTATGCGGAGAAGGCGCTCGCGAAGGCCGACACCCTGGTGGCCGTTCCCGAAGGGCTCGCCGTAGAGCAAGCGGTGGCGCTGGTGCACGACGGCCGGACCGCATTGGCGGTCATGGGCCGGGCCGCGATCCGGCCCGGGGAATGGGTGCTGATCACCGCCGCCGCGGGCGGATTGGGCACGCTGCTGATCCAGCTGGCGCGCGACGCGGGCGCGCGGGTGATCGCGGCGGCCCGGGGAACGGCCAAACTCGAACTGGCGCAACGGCTCGGCGCGCATGCCGTGGTCGACTACTCGACCGCCGGCTGGGTGGATGAGGTACTACAGCTCACCGGCGGTGTGCAGGTGCTGCTCGACGGCGCGGGCGGCGAGATCGGACGCGCGGCCATGGCGGCCGTCGGGACCGGTGGCCGGATTCTCGGATACGGCAATGCCGCAGGAGGATTCGCCGATTTCGACACCGAAGCCGCTGCGGCACGCGACATTGCGATCGTCCCGCTGTTCGAGATCAGCGCCGGCGAGGTCGACTGGAACGCGCTGTTCGAACAGGCGCAGGCCGATGCCGCCGCCGGACGGCTGGAGGTCGTGATCGGGCAGCGCTTCCCGCTCGAACAGGCGGCCGCCGCGCATGCCGCCATTGCCGCCCGGAACGCGATCGGCCGCACCATCCTCACGGTCTGATCCGGCTGAGTCGTCGGTCCGATCCGGCCGAGCCGAGGCCAGATCGGCCGGGCCTCATGAGAGGTCCGGTCGAGTCTCGTGGCCGGGTCCGCCCGAGCCGCACGGGTTCGTTCCGGCGGACCTGGTGCCCAGGTCCGGCGTGTCGGGAACGTTTTTGCTGGTCCCCGGCTTGCGGCCGGGCAAGCTGGATGCGGGTCGAACTCGACGCGGAGGTGGCTGTGCGCTATCGAGCTGGGTTGATCGGGGCGGTCGCCGTGGGGGTCTGTGCCTGGCTGGCGCCACTGGCGGCCGCGGATCCGGGCGAGGCCAATCCCGCCCTGCCGCTGCCGGATGCGGTCGAGCCGGTGCCCGCGCGCACGGCCATCTCGCTGCGCTCGGTGGTGCCGGGTGTGCGGTGGGGAACCGCGAACGAGACCGAGACCCGGGCCGGTCTGTCCATCGCCAAGCTCTACCTGGCCGACTACGCGCTGCGGCACGGTGACGGTTCGGCGCAGGACAAGGAGCTGGGGGAGCGCATGATTCGCGACTCCGACGACAACGCGGCGGCCGTGATCGCGGCGAAGTACCCGTACGCCATCGACTCCATCGCCGCCGAATACGACCTGCCCGCCACCCGCGGCAACGACGACTGGGCCATGTCCTCGACCAGCACCGCGGACGTCGCCGACTTCCTCCTGGTGAAACTGCGCAGCGATCCGGACAGCCCCGTCCTCGAATGGATGTCCGATCCGAGCGAGGTCGCGATCGACGGCACCGTCCAGGACTGGGGCACCGCTCAACTCCCGCACGTCACCGGCACCAAATGGGGCTGGTCGGATCTGGGCGTCCCGGAAGTGGCCTCGGCCTCCTTCGGCCCCGGCTTCACCGTCGCCGCCCACACCTACGGCACCTCCGAAGAACACACCGACGACGTCCTCGCCGCCCTCCCCACCGTCCTCGCCGACCTCCTCGCCGAGTTCTGATGCTGGACATGCGATCACCGGGAACTGGTGGCGGCATCGGCCGAGTAGCCACCGCCACCAGTTCCCGGTCGGCGCTGTTTCGGATTCGGCGGGGTGACGGGGGCCACTGGGCGCGCCTCTTGCCGGGCGGATAGTTTTAGTTTCACAATAATTGTGTGTCTACAACTATCGGTGAGCTGAGCAAGAATCGGAAGACGTTGATCCTGGTGACGTGCTGTCTCAGCCTGCTCATCTCATCGATGGACGCGACCATCGTGAATGTGGCGCTGCCGGCCATCCGGACGGATCTGGGCGCTTCGGTGTCGCGGTTGCAGTGGATCGTGGACGTCTACACGCTCACGCTGGCCAGCCTGCTCATGCTCTCGGGCGCGACCGCGGACCGGTTCGGCCGCAAGCGGATGTTCCGGATCGGGCTGCTCGTCTTCGCGACCGGCTCGCTGCTGTGCAGTCTGGCGCCGACCATCGACATCCTCATCGGCGCACGGTTCTTGCAGGCCGTCGGCGGCTCGATGCTGAATCCGGTGGCCATGTCGATCATCACCACCGTCTTCACCGGGAAGGTGGAACGCGCACGCGCCGTGGGCGTCTGGGGTGCGGTGGTGGGCATCTCGACCGCACTGGGCCCGCTGGTCGGCGGCGGGCTCATCGATAGCCTGGGCTGGCAGTCGGTGTTCTGGATCAACCTGCCGATCTGTGCGATCGCTCTCGTCCTCACGACTGTCTTTGTGCCGGAATCGAAGTCGGCCACCCGCCGCGGTATCGATCCGATCGGCCAGCTGCTGGCCGTCACGGTGCTGTTCACGCTGGTGTTCGGCCTGATCGAAGGCCAACCGGTGATCTTCCTGGCGACCGCCGCCGCCCTGGCCGGATTCCTGTGGCACGAGGCCCGGCACCCCTCGCCGTTCATCGATCTCCGCTTCTTCCGCAGCTTCCCGTTCGCCTCGGCCACCGTGATCGCGATCTGCGCCTTCGCGGCGCTGGGCGCCTTCCTGTTCGACATGTCGCTGTATCTGCAAGGCGCCCGCGGCTTTTCGGCCGTGCACACCGGTCTGCTGTACCTGCCCATGGCGCTCGGCATGCTGATCTTCTCGCCACTGTCCGGTCGCCTGGTCGGTCAGCGCGGCACCCGGCCCTCGCTGCTGGCCGCGGGCGCGCTCATGACGGTGGCCGCGGTGGGCCTGACCCAGCTGCGCCCGGATACCCCCATCTGGCTGCTGATCGTCGTATTCACCGTCTTCGGAATCGGTTTCGGCATGGTCAATGCCCCGATCACCACGGCCGCGGTCAGCGGTATGCCACTGGATCGGGCGGGCGCGGCCTCGGCGGTCGCCTCCACCAGCCGGCAGGTGGGCGTCAGCATCGGCGTGGCCCTGTGCGGTGCGCTGTCCGGGGGCGGTCTGTGGTGGACCATCGCGGCGCTGACCGCCGCTGTCACCGGGCTCGGCGTGGCCGCCAATACCGCGTGGGCGTACGGTACCCGGGATCGCGTCGCACCATTGCTCGAACAGAAGGCCCCCGCCCATGCCGGATGACTCGCCCACGCCCGATGAGGTCTGGCGAATGCTCACCGCTGTGGTGATGGATTCGCGCGACGTCTACCGGCGCGCGGTCATCGAGCGAACCGGATTGCCGTTCAGCCGGATACGCATTCTGCGTCGCCTGCGCGGCGGACCGCTGACCGTCAAGGAGCTGGCACACGCGGCCACCATGGACGCCCCCGCGGCCACCGTGGCCATTACCGATCTGGAGGAGCGCGGCCTGGTCGTGCGCGAGATCGACGCGGCCAATCGGCGGCGCAAACTGGTGTCGCTCACCGATACCGGCCGCGAGGTGGTGGCCGTGGCGCTGGCCACCCCCGACCCCGCGCCGCCGCGCGTCACCGAGTTGAGCGCGGCGGAACTGCGCACGCTGCGTGATCTGCTGCACAAGCTCGAACCCTGAATTCCGGCCTGTCCCGGCCGTGTTTCCGCCGATCTGCCCCTACGGTGGGATGGTGCGACAGCGACGGATGAAGGCGATGGCGGCGATCTGCGGTGCACTCCTGACCGCGGCGAGTGGTGTGGCGGCGGCAGCGCCGACGGGTGCGGGCCCGCACCCGGCCGCACCCGTGCAGCCGATCTTCGGGCAGACCGTCGTGATCGATCCCGGCCACAATGGCGGCGGCGCCGCGCAACCCGATGTCATCAACGCGCATGTCCCGGATGGTCGCGGCGGGACGAAACCGTGCAATACCACCGGCACCAACAGCAATAGCGGCTACGCCGAGCACGCCTTCACCTGGGATGTGGCGCAGCGCGTGCGGGATGCGCTCACGCTGCGGGGGATTCGGGTGATCATGACCCGCGACAGCGACACCGGAGTGGGGCCGTGCGTGAACGAGCGCGGGTCGCTCGGCAATACCGTCGGCGCGGCGGCCGTGGTGTCCATTCACGCGGACGGCGCGGCAGCGGGGGCGCACGGCTTTCATGTCGCCCATTCGTCGCCGCCGTTGAACGACGCACAGGGCGAGCCCTCCGTGCGGCTGGCCACCATGCTGCGCGACAGCATGGTCGGCGCGGGGTTCGTGCCGTCGACCTATATCGGCTCCGAGGGGCTGAACCCGCGTCCCGATCTGGCCGGGCTGAACTTCTCCGAACGCCCGACGGCCCTGGTGGAATGCGGCAACATGCGTGATCCGGGTGATGCCGCGCTCATCGAATCCCCGGACGGGCGGGCGCGATTCGCGCACGCCATTGCCGACGCCATCGCCGCGTACGTCGGCTAGTCCCGCACCCGCCCGGCTACCACACCGGCCCGCCCGGCTTACGGCGCGGTGCGGCTATCCGTCCGGTGTGCCGTGAGTAAATTGGCCACGACATTGCTGGTTTCGGGTAACCGGACTGACGGGTTCCGGGGAGGAAACACTTGACCACGACCGCTGAACGGTCCCGCTCGCGATTTGCCGCCTGGCTGCTCGAGGATGCCGGCGAGCAGGCGGCGCAGCTGCCCGGACCGATGGTCAAGCACACGCCGAAGGAGCATCGCCATCCGTGGTGGAAGGTCATGTGCCTGACCGGCGTCGACTATTTCTCCACGCTCGGCTACCAACCCGGCATCGCCGCGCTCGCCGCGGGCGTGCTGTCGCCGCTGGCCACCCTCGTGCTGGTGGCGCTGACCCTGCTCGGCGCGCTGCCCGTCTACCGGCGCGTGGCCAAGGAGAGCCCGCACGGCGGCGGATCCATCGCCATGCTCGCCAACTTCCTGCCGAACTGGTGGGGCAAGCTCTTGATCCTGGTGCTGCTGGGTTTCGCGGCCACCGACTTCACGATCACCATGACCTTGTCGGCGGCCGACGGCGCCGCGCACATTGTCGAGAACCCGTACACGCCGGATTTCATGCACGGGCACAATCTGCTCATCACGCTCGTGCTGCTGGCCTTGCTGGCGGCGGTGTTCCTGAAGGGTTTCACCGAGGCCATCGGCATTGCGGTCACGCTGGTCGCGGTGTTCCTGACATTGAATCTGGTGGTCGCCGTCGTCGGCGTGATCGAGGTGATCCGGAACGCGCATCTGGTGACCGATTGGGGGCATCTGCTCACCGCGCAGCACGGCAGCCCGATCGCCATGATCGGCGTGGCGCTGCTGGTGTTCCCGAAACTGGCGCTGGGCCTGTCCGGCTTCGAGACCGGCGTGGCCGTCATGCCGCAGATCAAGGGCGATCCGGGCGATTCCGATGATTTCCCGCGCGGCCGCATTATCGGCGCCCGCAAGCTGCTGACCACCGCGGCGATCATCATGAGCTGCTTCCTCATCGTGTCCAGCTTCATCACCACGATCCTGATTCCGGAATCGGCCTTCCAGCCCGGCGGTGCGGCCAATGGCCGGGCGCTGGCGTATCTGGCGCACGAGCATCTGGGCAATGCCTTCGGCACCGTCTACGACATCAGCACCATCGCCATCCTCTGGTTCGCGGGCGCCTCCGCCATGGCGGGTCTGTTGAACCTGGTGCCGCGCTACCTGCCGCGCTTCGGCATGGCTCCGGAGTGGGCGCGCCAAATCCGGCCGCTGGTACTGGTTTTCGCGGCCGTCGCCTTCGGAATCACCTGGTATTTCGACGCCAGCGTGGATGCGCAGGGCGCGGCCTACGCCACCGGCGTCCTCGTGCTGATCACCTCGGCCGCGGTGGCCGTGACGCTGTCGGCCTGGCGTAAACAGCAGCGCGCCAGGGTGATCGCCTTCGGCGTGGTGTCGCTGATCTTCGTCTACACCACCATCGACAACATCATCGCCAAACCCGAAGGCGTGCACCTGGCTCTCTTGTTCGTGCTCGCGATCATCGCGGTGTCCTTCGCTTCCCGGGCGCGCCGCGCCTTCGAACTCCGCGCCGTCGAAGTGACCTTCGACGACAAGGCCGGACAGATCATCGACGACCTGGCCGCGCGCGGCGAGATCCGCATCGTCACCCACGACATCGATCAGCGTCAGCCCGAGGAATACGCCGAGAAGGAAGCCGATCAGCGCCGGGAAAGCCACATCCCCGACTCCGAGCCCATCCTCTTCCTCGAGGTGATCGTCAAGGACCCTTCGGAATTCAGCACCCACCTGCTCGTCACCGAGGTGGATGTGGCCCAGTATCACATCCTGAGCGTCGAAGCCGCCGCCGTCCCCAACTCCATCGCCGCCATCCTCCTGGCCATCCGCGACCGCACCGGCGTCATCCCGCACGTGTACTTCGAATGGACGGAAGGCAACCCGCTGATCAACCTCCTGCGCTTCATGTTCTTCGGCGAAGGCGAAGTGGCGCCGGTGACCCGCGAGATCCTGCGCCGGGCGGTGCCTCGCCGCTCCCAGCGCCCGCACGTCCACGTGGACAGCTGATCGACCTCCGATCAGCGAGGTTCGTCGTCGGTTGCTCGAGGCGGCGGTGTTCGGTAAGCGGTTGACGCCCGATCAGCTCGAGCGCATGGCGGAATTGCCGGCCGGCGGGCTGCGGAATCTAGATGTAACTCCTGGTTCCACACATAGGTAGAATGTTGCTACGCTCACGTAGCAATGCGGTGGCTGCGGGTGGTTTGCCCCGGTCACGGACATACGAACACCAGGAGTATCGATGAAGCTACTTCCGAAGCTGGGCCGCCGTGTGGTGACCGAACCCGGTGAGGTAGCCCTGCATGCCCGCAATGTGCAGTTCGATTGGTCCCGCACCGAGCCGGTGTGGATCAAGGACGAGCCCATCGCGTCGCACGTACTCAATGCGCTGAGCATGCTGCTGCCCGAGGGCGAGCGCATGTTCCTGGTCACCTTCGGGGAGGCGCTCGAGCTGGTGCGGGACGAGAAGCTGCGCGAGGCCATGATCGGGTTCATCGGCCAGGAGTCGATGCACGCCGAGAGCCACAACGGGGCGCTCGAAGAGGTGCTGAAGACGCACGGGTACGATGTGGAACCCTATGTGCGGCAGGCGGAATACCTGTTCCGCAAGACCCTCGGCCCGCGCGAGATGGCTACGCCCGCCGCGCAACAGCAGCAGCTGGTCGAGCGGCTCGGCGTCATCGCCGCCCTCGAGCACTTCTTCGCATGGCTCGGCGACTGGGTGCTCAATGCCGATCTGGAGCAGTTCGACGCCGACCCGCAGATGCTGGACCTGTTCCGCTGGCACGGCGCCGAGGAGGTCGAGCATCGCATGGTCGCCCACGACGTCGCCGAATACTTCGACGTCGGCTATGTCCGCCGGGGCGCGCTCATGCTGATGGTCTTCCCGATCTTCATCGCGCTGCTGGTGCGCGGCGCCAAGTTCCTGGTGCACCAGGACCCGAACCTGCCGAACCACCGCTATCCGATGCTCATCCTCCGCATCTTCGCGTCCATGTGGCGCGGTGCGGTGCCGGGCGTTCCGTCGCTGCTGGTGAGCGCGCTGTCGACGTTCAAGCCGGGTTACACCCCGGAGACGGTGGGCTCGACCGCCCAGGCGGTGGCCTATCTGGCGCAGTCCCCGGCGGCCCGGATGATGGCCTCGTGAGCGGAACTCGACCGGTCCCCAGCCGGCCGCCGCTCGACCTGTACGGCAAGGACCGCTCCGACCGCACCACCCGGGTCCTGGACTTCATCGCCGAATCCCGGTTGCGCTGGACCACTTTCGTCAATCGGAAGGAACCGCCGGCCCGGGTCGACGACCGGCGGCTGCCGCTGGTGGTCGTGGAACGCCGGGTGGAGGCCCACGACACCGATGTGATCAGCCTGCTGCTCACCGCGCCCGATGGGCGGAAGCTGCCGGAGTGGCGGCCGGGCGCGCATCTGGACCTGGAGTTGCCGTCCGGGCGGGTGCGGCAGTACTCGCTGTGCGGCGATCCGGCCGATCGGCACGCCTATCGCATCGCGGTGCGGCGCATTCCGGATGGCGGCGGCGGATCGCTGGAGGTGCACGACGCGCTGAAGATCGGTACGCCGGTCACGGTGCGCGGGCCGCGCAATGCCTTCCCGTTCGTACTGCCCGGTTACGGATCCTCCGCCGCCCGAGTGCATTTCGTGGCGGGCGGCATCGGGATCACGCCGATTCTGCCGATGGTGCGCATGGCGCACCGGCTGGGCGTGGACTGGACGATGGTGTACGCCGGCCGCAGCCGCGACACCATTCCGTTCCTCGGCGAGGTCGAGAGTTTCGGCGATCGCGTCACCATCCGCACCGACGACGAGCACGGGCTGCCGGACGCGCGGGCGCTGCTGCCGGGCGTCGGCACCGATACCTCGGTCTACTGCTGCGGCCCGGTGGTGATGACCCAGGTCATCGCCGACGCCGTGCGCGACATGCCGGGCGTGGAACTGTATTCCGAGCGGTTCTCGCCGCCGCCGGTCGTCGACGGCACCGCGTTCCGGGTCGAGCTGGCCCGCACCGGCGAGATCGTCGAGATTCCCGCGGACAAGTCGGTGCTCGAGGAAGTCCTCAAAGTCCGCCCCGACAGCCCGTATTCCTGCCGCCAGGGCTTCTGCCGCACCTGCCGGGTGCGGGTGGTCTCCGGCGACATCGACCACCGCGACACCGTGCTCACCGCTGCCGAGCGGGACGCCGGCGACATGCTCATCTGTGTATCCCGTTGCGACGGTGACCGCCTGGTGCTGGACCTCTAGCACCCGTTTCAGGAGAAGATCGTGACCGATCAATCGACCATCATCCCCGCCGCCGAACGCATCGTCCGCAATGGGGATTTCGAGCTCGCCGTCTACGAGTACGGTGAGCCGTCCGCGGAAACCATTGTGCTGGTGCACGGTTGGCCCGATGACAACCATCTGTGGGATCGGGTGGTGCCACTGCTGGCCGACCGCTTCCACGTCGTCACCTACGACACCCGCGGGCACGGACGCTCCACCCGGACCGATCGCACCGAGGACTACCGGCTGGAGAACTTCGCCGCCGATCTGTTCGCCGTCGCCGACGCGGTATCGCCGGATCGGCCGGTGCACGTGCTGGCGCACGACTGGGGTTCGGTCGAGGCGTGGGAAGCGGTCTGCGAGCCGCAGGCGGCTGCGCGGATCGCCTCCTTCACCTCGGTGTCCGGTCCGAATCTGGATCACCTCGGGGCGTGGGTGCGCGGGAACCTCTCGCGCGGCAAGGTGTGGGGTCCGCTCACGCAACTGCTGTCCTCGACCTACACCGGGCTGTTCATGACGCCGGGCGTGCCGCGCGTGGTGCTCAAGCCGTTGGGCACCGAGAAGATGTGGTCGCGGTTCGTGGGGCTGATGAACGAAACCTCGCCGGAGAACATCAAACTCGGGCCGGAGTTCCGCCGCGACTTCTTCGACGGGATGCGCATCTATCGCGCGAACATCCTGCGCCGCATGGCCGAACCGCGTGAGCGCCGCACCGAAGTGCCGGTGCAGCTCATTATCGCCCGCCGCGACGTGGCGGTGCGGCCGGCCGGATACGACGACACCCGGGACTGGGCGCCGACGCTGTATCGCCGCGAGGTGGGCGGCGGGCACTGGCTGCCGTTCTCGCATCCCGAACTGCTCGCCACCGCGACCGCCGAGCTCATCGACGCGCTGCGCACCGGTGTGATGCCGCGGTCACTGCGTCGCGCCGAAGTCGGCCGGGAGCAGCGGGTATTCGAGGATCAGCTGCTGGTCATCACCGGCGGCGGCAGCGGTATCGGCCGGGAGACGGCGCTGGCGTTCGCGCGCGGCGGGGCCGAGGTGGTGCTGTCGGACATCAATCTCGATTCGGCCAAGGAGACCGCGGATCTCGTTGCGCGCGAGGGTGGTACGGCGCATGCCTACCAGCTGGACGTGTCCGACGATGCCGCGGTGAGCGAGCATGCCGCGGCGGTCATCGCCGAGCACGGCGTGCCCGATATCCTCATCAACAATGCGGGCGTCGGCCAGGCCGGTGACTTCTTCGACACTCCCGCAGCCGAATTCGACCGGGTGCTGAATATCAATCTGCACGGCGTGATCAATGGCTGCCGCGCCTTCGGCAAGGCCATGGCCGACCGCGGGCTCGGCGGGCACATCGTCAATCTGTCCAGCATGGCGGCCTATACGCCGCAGCGCGGATTCTCGGCCTACTCGACCAGCAAGTCGGCGGTCTTCATGTTCTCCGACTGCCTGCGAGCGGAGCTGTCGGGCAAGGGGATCGGCGTGCACACCATCTGTCCGGGCATCGTGCACACCAATATCGTCGCCACCACTCGCTTCGCGGGCGTCTCCGCCGAGGAGGAGGCCGCCAAGCAGCAGAAGTACGACAAGCTCTACCAGGCGCGGCGATACGGTCCGGAGAAGGTGGCGGCGCAGATCGTCAAGGCGGTCGAACGGGATCGGGATGTGGTTCCGGTGACGCCCGAGGCATGGATGCAGTACCGGTTCAACCGGTTCGCGCCGGCGGTCGCCCGGTTCTTCGCGGCGCGGGTGAAGCTGACGTAACCGGCACCCTGCGTACCCACCGGGTGGTCCCTTCACACCCGGTGGGGTTCCCCAGATTGCTGGGGCTGTCGAAGCGGTCGGTGCGCCAGTAGCTTTCGGCTTGCACAATGGAAGTGCCGCTCGCTCGGGGGAGCCGCAGTCAGGGGGACTCGGCCGGTAGCCGGTGGGCGGGGGAGGGGAATCCCATGATGACAGTAGGAATCGCCATCGCTGTCCTGATCGGCGTCGCCGCGGTGTTCGGCGGGTATGCGATGTGGCGCGACAGCCGGAGCGGCTATCACCATCGCCATCGCTCACGCCGGTGGGCCGGATACTCCGGGGGCAGCTCCGGTAGTTCCGGGAGTTCCGGCAACTACGGCGGCGACTACGGAAGCCACAGCGGCGGCGGAGACAGTGGCGGTGGAAGTGGCGGCGGAGGCTGCGGCGGCGGAGGCGGCGGCTGCGGCGGAGGTGGCGGCGGCTGCTGAGGCGTAACGCCCGCCAACACGTGAGAGCCGGTGCGGTTGTACCGCACCGGCTCTCGTCCGTCTCCGATCACGCTCGATCCTGCAGCGAGCGCTCGATGAAGGCGACCCGTTCGGCCGGAATGCCCCACGGATCCTCCACCCCGACCCTGGTGTCGAGATCCCAGATCACGCACTCCTCACCCGGCCGCGCCACCAGCGACCACGCCACGACGGTCCGGGCCAGCTGATCCACCATCGGATCCGCCGAAGTATCGCGCGATCCCTCATCGGCCGGATAGTGGTGCAGGAACTGCCCGTACGCCGCCTCGCAGAAGCGCGCATACCGCAGCGTGCACAGAATCAACCCGTGCCAGGCCTCGTCGACCGCCTGCGACGGCATTCCGATCACCTGCTCGTCCCGCATGGCGGCCCCGCAGCAGCGCAACCATTGGCGCAGACCGGTTTCCACGAGTTCCCGCGGCCCCCAGGGACATTTCTTGAAGATGGTGTCCGGGAGCTCGAGTGCGTCCACAACAGCGTTCATCTCGTCGATCCCCGGGCGCCGAAAACGTTGCAGCAACATGCTTCACGGTACGTCGGGCCGGTATCGGCCGCATGGCGCCGATTCTGGGGTCAGGCAGTGGTGGAGGGCTCGATTTCCTTCTCCGGCTCCTGGCCGCGAGTGGCGCGCAGGCTGGTCAGCGTCACCGTCACCAGCACCACCACGATCACCACCAGCGAAGCCGCCGTCGGAATGGTCGGCACCCCGCTCCAGATGCCGTGCGCCCAGTGCAGCACCAGCTTCACTCCGATGAAGGCGAGGATCACCGCCAGGCCGTAGGCCAGGTGCACCAGCCGCGACAGCGCCGCGTGCAGCACGAAGTACAGGGCGCGCAGACCCAGCAGCGCGAACGCGTTGGTCGCGAACACCAGGAACGGATCACCGGTCACGCCGTACACCGCGGGCACCGAGTCCACGGCGAACACCACGTCGGTGGCCATCACCGCGGCGACGACCAGCGCCAGCGGGGTGAGGGCGCGCCGCCCGGCCTCCATGACGGTCATCCGCGTCCCGCGGTAGTCATCGGTGACCGGCATGAGCTTGCGCATCAGCCGCACCGAGCGCATCTTCGAGATATCGACTTCCTGCTCGTGCCCGCCGGCCGCATCCGCCAGCAGTTTCACCGCCGTGATCAGCAGAATCACGCCGAACAGCAGGAACGCCCAATCCAACGTCGCCAGCGCCGCCGCACCCAGCGCGATGAAGATGCCGCGCAACACCAGCGCGCCGACAATGCCGTACAACAGCACCCGCTGCGCCAGCGCGGCAGGCACCGCGAACGCCGACAGCAACAGCATGAACACGAACAGGTTGTCCACCGACAGCGACTTCTCCAGCAAATAGCCGGTGAAGAACTCCATCCCCGCCGTGCCGCCATTGTTGAACCACAGGAACACGCCGAACGCCACCGGCAGCGCGATATAGAAGACCGTCCACCCGATCGCTTCCCGCATGGAAACCTCGTGCGGCTTCCGCGTCAGCGCGAAGTCCAGCACCACCAGCGCCAGCACGACAGCGATCGTTCCACCCCACAACCAGGGCGTACCGACACTCTCGATAGCGGCAGAACTAGCCAGAACAGACGAATTCACAGGACCTCCTCGGGCATGGCAAACCAGCCGAGGTCTCCTTCACCCATGTCCGTGGGCAACCACCCGGGGGCCACGACCGCGTAACCCGTACTGACCGGAATGATTCTTGGGAAGTACTCCCCTCTGCGCCACAGGATAGCCGACCCTTAACTCATCTGTCCAGTTCGCTCCATCCCTACCTGGGACTGAGCACCACCACAGCGATAGGCCGCGACGTCATCCTCTGATACTGCGCATAACGCCCCCGGTTGACCTTGTCCGCCAACCCGAACCGCCGCGCATACTCCGGATCATCCGGATACGTAGCCCGAGCCGTCACCGCCATCCGCGACGTCCCCACCTGAATCTCACACTCCGGCTCGGCCTTCACATTCGCCAACCACCCCGGCGGCCGCGCCGACCCCCCGTTCGAAGCCGTCACAATGAAATCCCGCCCATCCCGCGCATACGTCAGCGCCGAAGTCCGCGCCTCGCCGGTCTTCCTCCCCACCGTCCGCAACAACAAGGTGGGATTCCCGAACAACAGCCGATGCCCCACCACCCCCCGACTGTTCTCATAAACCCACTGATGCGCCCTGAGCACGTGCACGAACAGATTCGCCATCATTCCTCCCAATGAGCGACCTACCTACGCCACCGTAAGATCATCCCGCGTCCGAGTATGCATCGCCCCCCTCGAAGCGGTAGCATCGCGAGGCCCGCGGAGATCTCCAGCGGTCGGGGGCGGTAGCTCAGTCGGTTAGAGCCGTGGACTCATAATCCATTGGTCGCGGGTTCGAGCCCCGCCCGCCCCACTTTCGCCCCTTGACCAGCATAAACAGCCAGTCAAGATCGTAAGACGTTCGAGTACAAAGCTCCGCCAGCGTTGTATTCTGGCGTAGGATCTGCCTCTATGGAGACGTTCAACTTGGACGATCTCCGGGAACTGAAGGACGACTTCGCCACTGAGCTACGTCGACGGAACCGCAGCAAGGTCACCATCGACGGCTACCTCGTACGCATCGACTACTTCATCGACTTCCTCGTCGAGAACGACTTGCCGACAACCGGTCCCGAGATCACCCGCGACCACCTCGGCGCCTTCATCGAGTCCTTGCTGACTCGCCCGAACAAGCGAACTGGCCGTCCCCTCGCTCCGGAGTACGCCCGCAGCCACTACCGAGCCCTGCAGCAGTTCTTCAAATACCTTGCCGCAGAGGACATCATCCACGCCGACCCGTTCGACAAGATGACCCTTCCCGATGCGCCCGAGCAACTCGTCGCAGTCCCGCCCGACGATGCGCTCCGGCAGTTGCTCGCTGAATGCTCCGGTACCGAATTCAACGCCCTCCGCGACACCGCCATCATTCGGCTTTTCGCCGATACTGGTTGCCGCGCAGGTGAAATCGCGGGACTCGATGTCGACCACCTGGACTTTGCCGAGAACACCGCACTTGTCCTCGGGAAGGGGCGCCGACCACGTACCGCCCCGTTCGGCGACAAGACCAGAGCTTCCCTCCGCAAGTACCTGCGGGCACGCGCCAAGCACCCCAAGGCCAAGAAGGATGAACCAGCACACTGGCTGGGCGTTCAAGGCCGCATGACCGACCACGGCATCCGCCAGATGCTCGAACGGCGTGCTGCGGCAGCCGGTATCGGCCACATCCACCCACACCAGTTCCGCCACTGGTTCGCCCACACCTGGCTGGCCAACGGAGGCCAGGAACAAGACCTCATGATGCTCGCGGGCTGGCGGTCCCGGCAGATGCTCGATCGCTACGGCAAGTCCGTTGCTGACGAGCGCGCAAAGGCCGCACACCGCCGCGCCCGCCTCGCGACAAACTCTAGGTGAACCCCATGACCGATATGCATCCCGCGTTGTCCGGTACGACCTGCGCAGCCTTGCTGGATGCAGTCCATGGGTTCGTTCGAGGCGTCGTAGTCGTATGCGGGTTTCCCGCCGCCGGAAAGTCGAGTGCATCCCGGCTCCTGGCCACCGAGACGTCAGCCCTCGTGTTGGATAAGGACGCCTTCGCGCCGGCGCTCGAGGAATCCGTGATGGCCGAGCTGACCGGTAACCCGCATGATCGAGACAGCGCGATCTATCGGCGAGTACTCGGGCCACATATCTACGACACGTTGGTGAGGAACGCGCTGCGAGTCGGCGAACATCACACCGTGATTGTCGATGCACCATTCATCGACTAGGTGCGGACGGCTCACCGCCAGGGACTGTCTTTGTCGGGGTACATCAGTAGAAGGTCCGATCGAGTGGTGGACGTCCGCACTGTGTGGATGTGCGCTACCCCAGAAGTGATCCGCGAAAGGATGATCCGCCGCGGTGCCGAGCGAGATCACACCAAGCTTGCTGATTGGGCGGCTTACCGTACTGAAGTCTTAGACTCCGGTATCGGTTCATTCGCAAAGGAAGTCGTCGACATCATCGTTCAGAACTGAGCGCGTATTAGTACGGCAAATGACTGGTCCGCCGGTTTCGAGTAGCCAGCTACTCATGACCGGCAGACCTTGGGGCCGCATCATGCCTGGTTACAGGGCAATGCATGAGCCCCAGCCCAGAGGAGCAAGTCATGGCATCGTTTGTCGGGAAGCCCACTATCAGCGCCAAGCCGGTGGGTTTCAACATCGAGTTCACCGTCACCTACACCGCATCGTTCAATTCCTCAGACCTCGCTTTCGCCGATGGATTCGCTGAAAGCGTTGCGCTTTTCGAGGATGACAGCGACGAACCGTTCGGCGGCGACCACGACCACATCAAGAACCACGCCATCCGCGAGTTCAAACCCGCCGGCCCCATGGAAACACGAAGCTTCGTCTTCAACGTCACGAAGATCTTCCTCGACACCGAGTTGGGCGGGGAAGAGTTCTTCGCCGTTGTCCATCTCCGGCGGAACCTGCAAGGCATCACCAGCGACACGATCGAGAGCGACCGAATTCCACTCGCCTTCTAGGGATCTCGGCCATCGCATACGGTGCTGTTCACCGAGCCGGTATCAGCTCGCGGGGGGCCTTCGGAATCGACCGGAGCGGCCGAGATCGGCCGGTATCGGCGGATATTGGCCCCGCCGACCAGCGCGTCCGCAGATCTCCTGATGTGTCCAGCGAACGCACTGTAATGCCGAATTCCGTGCAGTCCAAAGGTCCGATTGCGCAGCGCCGGCTGGCACTACGGAAGCGAGGTGTGCGAGAAGGCTGCGGCCGGTTGATGTACCAGGGCGATCATCGAGCGGTGTGCTCCGGCCCGCTATAGCCGATATAGACCCAATACAATGGCGGTTGCCAGGAACAAGCAGAAGGAGTCGATGGCGAGTGAATGCCCAGCCGAGCGAGCAGGCCGACCGATCACCCGCTGACAGCTTCACGATGAATCCGCAAGGCGCCCCCGGGCGGGGGTGGCAGTGGTTCCAGAAAATCCTGCGGGTGCTGCATGTCTTTACGCCGTCTACCTGGTAGCGGGCGCAGGAGTGTGCTCAGCGTAGCTGGGACGGCGAGAACGGCTGTGGCGCAAACGTACGCTACTGTCGCGGACCGTGCGGACCGAACCGGCCAGCCCAGGGCCCGGAGATCAACTGTGACCGCTGATCCAGAGCCTGGCCAGACACGCCATATCTGGCGATCACGACCGCCCCTGATCGAATCGTCTCGTCGACCCAGCGGCCTGCGGAGACACGACGGGTGGGGCAGCGGTTGAAACGTCCTGTATTGCCGCTTCCCGCGCGGCCTGCAGCGGTCAGGACGACCAAACCAAAGATCAACGCCCCGGGTTATCCCGGAACCGTCGCAATATCCGCACATGCCTGCGGGCTCAGGCGGACGTCGGGTGCCGCACCCGGATGGGTTACCGGCACCATCTGGACCGTGTTGCCCTGTCGGCCGGTCGTTTTAGGATGCCGCCATGAGTTCCGTAATGACCGTGTACTTGGTCGATCGCGCTACCGTCGAGGCCGCCATCGGTTCGAAGGACGAGACGCTGTTCAAGGCGATCGCAGAGCACTGGCATGAATCCGAGGAGGACGGCGAGCGCATGTGCGGGTGCGGAGACGTGGCGCTCGATGCCAAGAGCGCGCTGCGTGCTGTCATCAACGGCGGGCCTTACACCGAGGATTGCGGTTACGCATACTTGGACGCGTGCGAGCGAATCTGCGCGTACTTCGGCGAGGACATCGATGAAGAGGACTTCCACCACTCGTTCCAGGAGAGGCTCGACAAGGCTTTCGGGAGGTTGGGGATGGATGATGAGGGCAGAATCGATCTGCTCTACAGCTTCGCGTCGCGCCATGGTCTGCCCGAACCAGACGGGGCCAACGGCGGCAGTTGGGGCAATCAGCTGTGCGCCGATCAGCTCGAGCGGTGGGAGAATTCGGATCCGGCGGTGCGTGCCAGGTTGCGCGTGGACGTGCACGAAGATCTCGAATCACGCATCAAGTGGATGCGGGCAGCGAAGGCCGCCAACAAAGACATCATGGTGTTCTGGGCCGGATAATGGGCGGTCTCGGGCCTGTGAGCCGCAGAGCACCGTCGGCGTGTACGCACGCTGACCATGCCTTCGGACGGCGCGGCTGAGATCTCTTGGCATCGGCGAAATTTGATGGCCCCAGTCTGCATGTCCGGCTGCCTGGATGTGTCAGCGAACGCACCATGAGGAAGGGACCGTGTCGGTAACTGTCCGGGGCGTGGCTATGCGTGATCGCCCGAAAGGAGCTGCTTCAGCTCGTATAGACGTTGCTCGTCTATCGGCGGTCGGGGACGTGAACGGTATGCAGGGTCGAGCGGGACGAGCCGGACCTGGTGACCATCGTGAGTGTGGTGGACGACCTCGAACTCGGTGATGGTGCCGAGGGCCGGCCACTCGTCTGGAATGTCAGGGAGATGGAGTACGTCGACGAATCCCCATGGCGGTTTGCCCGTGCCCAAGTCGACGAACAACCCCACGGTGCCCGGTCGGGGGATCAGCGTGACCCTGCCGGTCACGTGCTGGCCAACCGGGTAGAGCTGGCGAGCGATTTCGAGGGTTGGTTCGGTCGGGTCATGGTCTGTCATGGTTCGGCCATTTCAACCGGCTGACCGGTCAGCCGTCAACCAGGAGTTCCGAGCCGCGATGCGCTTGCTGCCACTGAGGCTGCAGTTTCGGAACATCCTGTAAGAAACCACTCAGCCGCCGCAAGCAACTGATGCTGGGCAAGCAGATCCAACAGCAGTACGACCAGGGCCGTAACTGGGTCGCGCTCGCCGTCGACTTCGAGCTATCGAAGACCACGACGCAACGGCTGGCCAAGCTCTGCCGCGAGGACTGCGACCGCAAAGCCCACCAGCACCAGCTGACCTTGTTCGGCTGAACCACTCCGGACACAACCGAATACCAACTGAACGCCGACAAGCGGAGCCCGTGCCATCTTCTACATGGCACGAGCTCCGCCCCATTTCTACCAGCCCACCCGTCGACACCGATCCCGGCATCAACGTAGCTACCTTGCAGCCGTGGTCCATAGCCGCTTCGGTCAGGGCGGTATGCGGTGGGCGTGCACTCCCACCACGGCGAGGGCGCTGCTAAGGGAATTCGGTTGTGGCCGAATCAATTGCCGGTGCGACAGCTGACGGGGCACAATCGGCGAATCCGCGCGGCTGATGGTTCGGTTCGTGGCTAGGCCGGTCGCCAGCACGCATTTCGCAGGGGGAAGATATGGCCGATCCAATCGAAGGGTCCCGGGAGGCCGGAAATGCCAGCAGTGCCACCGGACGATATCGGGGCTTCGCGGTCCTCTTGCTAATCAGTGCCGTACTGGTGGTTGTTGAGTTCATACTGTCGCTGCTGCTTCGGCTGGGCGGTTACGGGATATTCGGTCCGTGGTGGTCCATGATGCTCGCTTACCTGCCCTCAGCGTTCGCCGTCGCCGCGGCTGCGGTGGCGATCGGTCTGTTGTTCTCCGGCCGCACCGTGCTGTCCATGGCTGTTGGGTTCCTTGCGCTCGGATTGATACTCGGTGGCGCTGTTAGTTCAGCAGTGGACCACACTCTGGTCTTCGAGTATTTCCACAACGACGTCGGCGGGTACCTGCGGCTGGGTCTGTTGGTGGTCACTGCATTGCAGGTGGCGCTCAGCGTCGTCGCAGCTGTGGTCGGTGCGATGGTGTCCGTCAGACCGCGGCCAACAGCGGGGTCGATGACAACCACGCGGCCGACGCTCGGGCCGCCGGTTGCGATCTCGGACCGCCTCCTGGGTGCCTTCCTGCTGGTGGGTAGCGTGGTCGTCGCAATCGCGAATTGTCTTGTGCAGACAACTATTCGATGGTCGTATCCCCCTGGTGAGAGTTCCACCAGCGCCACGTATGCATGGGAGTTCGGGCGGCCGTGGGCCGGGATAGTTTGGTTCGCGACTTCGAGTCTGGTGGCGATAGCGTTGGCGATTGTCACCCAGTATCGGCTCACCGTGTCGCGCGCGCTGATGCGCTGCTGGACGCTCTTTACCGCTGGGGCCGTGCTTGGTTCGGCGCTGCTCGTCACGATACAAGCCATCAACAACTACTACTGGCAGGACACCGGCGATTCTGCGCGGGCCGTCCACTTCGGTCCGGGTTTTGGCGTCCTGATCGCGGCGGAGGGGCTCCTACTTGTCACGGCCGTGACCGGACTTCGCATGGCGCGCGATGCCGGCGGTCTCTAGGAGTGGTGAGGTGGGGCGCGGAAATGAGGCGGGCAGGCCACCGCCTGCCCGCTCATCGGCCCGCCGAGGGTGCCGCAGAGGCTCCAGATTCCAGGGGGCGCGCCGACCGAATTTCCATCACCGGGCCGGGCATTGATCGCAAACCGGCGCAGGGAAATTCGGTCGAGTGGGCGCGCGGACCCTGGAATCTGGCAGGGGGCGGCACCCATACAATTCCGCGCCCCACCCTGCCCCGCCCCGCTCTCGGTACGGAACGGGCATCCGAACAGTTAGCCGACTACCGGACTCGCTTCCGGGATCGAGGTAGCCAGATCTGTCGCCTGCCAACGTGAAGGGACCACCACGTTGCCAGTCGTGGGACCACCGGCAACAGGTGACCCCTCGGGGAACACGTTCCAGATTTGCTGTGCGGGCCGATCGTGGCGACGGCAGCCGGACATCCCATAATGCCGCAGAGCGGTCGCTGATCAGTGCACCGAACGCCGGTGTTGTCACCGGGGAGCCTTCCGTCACGGTCCACGGCTGTGATGTCGTGATAGCCTTCGGCCCAATCGATTTCACAAACAAGCCCACTCGGCTACCTCCATCAGCCGGGTGCTGCCTGGTCCGAGATACAAGCGGGAACGCGCAGCGCACTTGAATCTCGCGTTGCCGTACGGCACGCCAGGACATGCCGTACGGTAACTCATGCTCAGTGCACGACGTCGTAGACGAGTTTGGTCACGCTGTTGGAGTAGGTCGCCGACTCCAGCAGGCGCAGTTGCTGCTTGTCGTGGTCGGCTCGGCTGAACAGACTCTTGCCCGCTCCCAGCAACACTGGGAACACGAGCAGGTTGTATCGGTCGATCAGATCGGCGTCCGACAGGCGCCGGGCCAGCTCGGCGCTGCCGTGGATGAAAATGGCACCACCGTCCTCGGCCTTCAGCGCGGCGATGTCGTCGAGCGACCGCAGGATCGTGATCGGACCCCACCCCTCGACGAGGTCGTCGTCGGTGAGGCTGGTCGAGACCACGTACTTGGGAAGGCCCTTGTACGCGGCGTGATCGGCGGATTCGCGCCAAAACGGAGCGAAGGCCTGGTAGCTGCGCCGCCCGAACATCAGTGCCGTCGTGTCGGCGAGTTCGTCGCTCTTGAGCGAGTAGGCCTCGGGAACGAACTCGGTGTCCATCACCCAGCCGCCGCTGCGGTGTCCCTCTTCCTTGCCGCCTGGTGAGTCGACTACACCGTCCAGCGACATGAATCCCGTGTAGACCAGTTCGCGTGTCAAATTTCCTCCTGAGATATGGGCGGAGACCGCCGGTGATTACCCGGGCGTGACGGCCCGAGCGGGTTTGCGGGTCCGTGACAGCCTGTTCTGATCCGAAGTCAGTGGGTGTCCGGTTTGGGGATACGGATGCCGGCGGCGCGGAGTCTGGTCTCCAACACCGCGGCAGCCCGTGCCATGGCCGAGGTCTGTTCTTCACCGTGGTGGGCGATGAGGGTGTACCGGGCCGCGGTGTCGGTGCGGGCTTGCAGGGCGGTCACTACCTTCAGGTGTTCGGGGTTGGCGAGGTAGTGGTCGGCCATCGCGGTGGCGAGCTCGGCGATGCGGGGGTCGTCGGGTTCCCAGGTCGTGGCCTGCGCGGCGCGCTTGATCAGGGCGACGTACTGCGGGTCATCGAGCGCGCGGTCGAGATGGGTGAGGTAGTCGTCGAAGCCGTCCGGGACCAGTGCCTTGGCCAGAACCCAGCCCTCCCGGGCGGTCGCCACCTCGTCGGCGGGGAAGCCGAGTCCGGTCATCCGCCCCAGTAGCGCCACCGCGCGGTCTCCCAGCAGGGCACGGTCACCGTCGGCGAGCCGGTGCAGGGTGTCACGCCGCGCGATCAACTCCTCGATCCGTGCGGTGAGCTGCCGCTCGGCGTCAGCCAGCGCGATGGCGAACGAGGTCGCGTCGGCGTCGAGCATGGGTCCGATCTCGGCGAGCGGCACCCCGGCGGCGGCCAGTGTCCGGACCTGCACCAGCCGTAGCAACTCGGCCGATCCGTATCGTCGGAAACCGGAAGTGTCGCGTTCGGGCTCGGCGACCAGGCCGAGCTTGTGGTAATGCCGCACTGTCTTCACCGTGACGCCGACGAATGCCGCCGCCTGCCCGATCGTGACTCCGTTCCTCATGCGCTCAGCCTTGCTCATGAGAGGAGATTCAGCACAAACGCGATGGTGCCCAGCGTCGCCACGATCGAGGTGACGCCGACGTGCATCCCGATCGAGAGCCGGATGTCCTCGATCGAGAGCCGGATGTCCTTGTGCAGGGCGATCGCCCAGCAGCTGCGCGAGGATTCCGTTCGGTCGCGCGTCCTCCAAGGTGTGCATTTCAAGAGTTCCTCGAACAGTCAATAGGGGTGCGGTATTTGGAATGAGCCGGAGAGTGCCGCCGGGCCGGGTCCGGCGGACAGAACGCGTGGCCGGGCCACACCGCACCGGTCGTGGGCGGTGTGGCGCCGATCGCGTGGGTGTCATCGAGATCGGTCTACTCGCCGCCGAACACCTCGGCGAGGAGCCGTTGCTGTGCGTCGTGGAACGGCACGCCGATGGACATAGCGGAGTCGTCCACACAGGTCAGGAAGGCGGTCATGGTCTTGGAGCCGTCGGGGGTGCTGTACATCAGCGTCGCGTAGCCCGCGTGGCCGCCGTTGTGGGTGATGACCGCGCCGCCGTCGGGACCCAGATCCCGCACGAACACTCCCAGGCCGTAGTCCATGGCCGGGATGCCCGTCGGGTGCGGTGTGCACATCTGGGCCAGCAGTTCGGCCGGAAGCAGTTTGCCGCTGAGCAGCGCGGAGATGAATGTGTGCAGGTCTCGGGTGGTCGAGATCATGTCACCGCCGCAGGGGTTCCAGGAGGGGTTGTGGCGGGTGACGTCGAGGATCTTCTCGGCGCCATCCCGCTCGTAGCGGTAGTAAGCGCGGGCATACGGTTCGGGGAGCTCCGGTGAGGTTTCCGGCGCCACGGTGCCCGACAGCCCGAGTGGGTTCAGAATCCGGTGCCCCAACTCCTCGGCGAAGGACCGGCCGGTGACCTTCTCGATCAGCAGCCGCGCCAGCACGTAGTTGGTGTTGGAATAGCTCCAGCCCGTGCCCGGCTCGAACTTCGCCGGCTTGGACAGCGCCAGCTCCACCAGTTCCTGCGGCCGGTAGGTGTGGAACCGCTTGTCCGCCCACTCTTCACCCAAGGGGGTGCCCGGTGCGGGAATCCCCAGCACGATCGTCCCGTCCTCGTAGATCTCGCCGGTGAAGTTGAAGACCCCGCTGGTGTGCTGCAACAGCATTCGCACCGTGATCCTCTCGTCCAGCCCGAACTCGGGCAGGTAGTGCACTGCCGGAACATCGAGCCCGATCATGCCCTCGGCCACCAATTGCAGTACCAGGGTCGCGGTGAAGGTCTTGGTGTTGCTGGCGATCCGGACATGCCCGTCGATCGGCGGCTTCGCGGTGCCGCCCAACTCGGCCAACCCCGCGCTGCCGACCCACTCGCCTCGCTCGTCGTTCACGCGCAGTGACACCCCGACGAACCCGGAATCGACGATCTCCTCGATCACCTGCTGCAGCTCCGGACGCTCCTGTCCAGCACCGAACTCCGGCACGGCAGCACCGCCCGCAGCAGCCACCGGGTCAGCGGCGTCGAGGGCCGCGGCGACCTTGCGGGCCATTTCGGCCGCTGCGGGGCTGGGCTTTTCGGGATCGCCCTGGGCAGCGTCGAGGGCGAGCAGGATGGTGCTGCGGAAGTTGCCGGCTTCCACCGGATCCTGCTTGCCGAGCAGTTCCACGGCCGCGGTCAGGGCCGGCAGTACCCGGTCGGCGAGTTCGGCGACGGTCTTGCCCTGCAGCGCGACGTCCTTGACATTCGCGGCGAGCACGTGCCCGACCAGACCGGTCGCCGACCTCAGGGCGACGGTGGCGTTCGTGGCGGCCGTGCGGGGCGAGCCGGTGGCGGCGGCCATCAGCGACACGGCGCCGTACGCGGCGGTCCGCAGGGTGCTCTCGTCGTGGGCGGAAAGGGCGATCGACATGGTGGTTTCTCCTCGAAATCGGTTGTGTCCCGGTCGGCGTCATGCCGCTGCGAAGAGCGTCCACCCTGACCTAAGGTCAACTGCAACCGTGATCTACATCACGACATAGCCCTGAATGGATTTCGGGGGCAGCCTGGCCCAGGAGCGGAAGGCGGCCTCTTATCTCCGCCATGGGCCTCTTGCCGCCCGCTACGCTGGATGACGAACGAATCATGTGGACGCTCGTAGGCCAGCTGACAGCCTTTCCGTATGACAGCAGCGCCAGAGATTTGGATCGGTTCCGAGACGTTCCTCCGCCCTCCGGCGAATCAGCGCCGCCGTAGCGTTGCTCGTGATCGCCGCTGTAGTCACGGCGGAAGGACCTTACTCATCGCCGATTCCGCGATCAGGCACACCGCCCGAACGCCTGTCCCGGGCGATGGTTCCAGTTGACGCATCACGGGTAGTCCGCCGAATGCGGCTGTGGCCGCAAAGTTCGTGTCTCGCGCAAGATCGATGAGTTAGTCTCGAAGACCAATGTATTTGGGTGTCAGACTTGCCGCAACGCAGCGTTTTTGCTGGTCAGGACAGCGCCAGACTCCTTTGATCTCATAATCCATTGGTCGCGGGTTCGAGCCCCGCCCGCCCACGTATGCAGTCTGGCTTGCGGTAGCAGGCAAGGCGAACCGATCCTTCGGGGGAGGCTCGCCGTTGTTCGCCGACACTGATTGCTGTGTAGGAGAACTCGCCGGACCGACGCTGATTCGGATAACGTATAAATCCCTTGGTGCACTAGCATTGGTCGGGCAATCCTGTACTCGGGCCGTCTCTTTCAGGTTTTCGGCGCCGAGATCGAATGCCGGGTGGTGGGAGGGGCGTCATGCCCATCAGTGGATGCCAGGAATTTGCTTGGGCCGAGCGCAAGGGTGCGGACTTCGGCGAGTCGTATTACCCGAACCCCACCTACACTTCGCCACGGCCGGACGGGGTTCTGCCGCATATTGCGGTGCAGCACACCGGAATTGGGCTGTATGCCGTGACGGTCGGCGCACACGACGTGCTTCGGCCGTATCAGGCGCAGGTCGTTGCCTACGGTACGGACAATGTTCGCAGCAAGTTCTACGCGCGCCCGCTGCCCTGGCCGTGCAAGGACCGCGACGGCCCCGGCTGGTGCACGCGCTTTTTCGTCGCTTGTGTCAATCCTGACGGCCACGGTGTGGATTCCCAGTTCGTCTTCTCCTTCACTGGGATCTCGCTCGACCGGCCGGGGCTATCGGGCACCGGGGCATTTCTGCAGACTGCGGACAAGGGCGCGAGGATCGCGCGCATACCGGTGCCGATTCACGGCGGTTATGCCGAGAGTTCGGTGAGCGCGGCCGCGATACTGAAATCCGATGCGGCGCTGTCTGATCTGCCGACGGTCGAACACGTGTCCAAAGGTGTCTATCGGGTGATTCTTCCAGGGCTCGGTACCTCCAATCCGGGGCTCGCCCAGGTCACCGCGCTCGGCGAGGGGGCCACGCATTGTCTGGCGTTGCCGCCCGTCGAAACGACCGATCGGACGCGATTGCGTATCGATGTTCATGGGTGGGACAAAACCGACCGCGTTGACACCGATTTCATTCTCAACTACGACCAGGAGGTCACCCGTCTCGGTCCGCCCGCACACCAGGCCGCCCGCGCCTACGCCGATAGATGGGATACCGCCTCGTACACGCCGGCGCGGTCGTACAACACCGGCGCGATCGCCGAATCGCCCGGTGTCAATCGAGCTTTCCGCAGGGGTGTCGGGCTGTACCGCATGCATCACAGCGCGTTGCGATCCACGCCCAACTCGGTGTGGGCGGGCGCCGCGCCGCTGGCCTTCCTCAATGGCAGGTACTGCAAGATCGAGTCCTGGCATCCGTCGGGCTCGAACGGTACGGACGTGTTCATCCGCTGCTACGACGCATTCGGGAAAATCGCCGATTCCCCGTATTACGAGACATATCAGGGTGTTGCGATCGGCCCGAGCTGACACCGGGCCGGAGTCGTGGATCCACCGAGCGAAAAGGGAAGGCAATGGCGGTTATCCGACCGATCGCGAGCCGCTTTCGGATCACGTCGGACTATCAGACTCCCGAACGGCCGGATCATCGCGGGATCGATATCGGGGCGCCGCTGGGTACGCCGATCCATGCGCCGGTCGACGCCACTGTCGTGCAGGGACGGGATCGGCCACCGGGCGACGTATCCGGATTCGGGAATTGGATCTGGCTCAATGCGCAGGCCGAATCGGGCGTCGATCTGATCTTCGGGCATATGCGGCACGAGGACATCCTCGTCACCCGTGGTGACCAGGTCCGCGCGGGACAGCAGATCGCGGCCGTCGGAAGCGAGGGCACCTCACTGGGACCGCATCTGCATTTCGAGGTGTGGGGGTCACCCGGGTGGGTTCGCGACGGCGCCAATCATCGCGACCCGAAGCTCCTTCTCGCCAATGCGATCGACCCGCCCTTGCAGGGGCGGTACACGATCCAGCAGCAGGTCAATCAGCGCTACCTCGACGCCTACGAGTCGGCGGGCGAGGACCATCGTGCCGTGACCCGCCCGGCGCAGAACAATGACACCCAACGCTGGGCGCTCACGCCGATCGGTGCGATCTATACCGTTCAGCAGAAGTCCACGAGACGATTTCTCGATGCGTACCAGGCCGAGAGCTTCGGTGTCGTCACCCGCGGCGCGCAGGGCGATGACACACAGCGCTGGGTCGTATCACCCGTTGCCGGTGAGGCGCGGACCTATACGATCCGGCAGTTGTCCAACGGTCGATTCCTGGATGCCTACGAGTCGTCCGTCAACGACTTCCGCGCGGTCACCCGTCCGCAGCAGACCGACGAAACCCAGTACTGGGTCCTGACACAGGTCGGGGGCGGGTATACCCTGCAACAGAAATTCACGGATCGCTATCTCGACGCGTACGAGTCGTCCGCGAACGACTATCGAGTGGTGACCCGGCCGCCGCAAACCGACACCAGTCAGTTCTGGCTGCTCGCGCCGATCGGAGGCCTCTACACCCTGCAGCAGAAGTCGACCGATCGCTATCTCGACGCCTATGAATCGGCGGCCGAGGATTTCCGGGCCGTCACCCGCCTCGCGCAGACCGACGACACCCAACGGTGGGCCATGCTGTCGATCGCAGGAAATCCGCGGATCTACACGATTCAACAACTGTCCACCAACCGATTCCTGGACGCCCATGAGTCCGAGGCCAACGATTTCCGCGTCGTCACCCGCCCCGCGCAGGACAACGCCAGCCAGCGGTGGACACTCGAATTCGTTTGAGGTGCTTCGTATTGTGTCGAATGCCTTGCGGCAGAAGTTGTCAGCGGGTGTGGGTTTTGAAGAAGTCCCAGATCAGGTCGGTGGCGGTGAGGCCGGCGGTGGGGTCGTTGAGTTCGCCGGTGGTTGCGCCCGGCCAGTAGTGGAACATTTCGGGGAGGCGGTAGGTTTGGACTTCGCTGCCGTCGGCGCAGGTTGCCGTTGTGAGGGTGATGCCGCAGGGGAAGGTCGCGATGGTGGTGGCGGGGGTGCAGGATAGGCGTTCTTGCCAGAGGGTGATGCCTTGTTCGAAGCGGTCGATGGTGCGGTCGCGGCCGCCCAGGAAGGTGAGGACGGGGGTGGGGGTGGTGGGTTTGTAGGTGGGGGGTTCGACGGTTTGGCCTATGAAGCCGCCGCTGACGGGGGCGATGGCGGCGAAGGTGCCGGGGAGTTCCACGGCTAGGCGGACGATGCGGTGGCATCGGTTGAATCGGGGGAACTTTCGCACGCGGTCAGCGCGAGCGCGGGTAGCGCTATGGCGGCGACAGCGGCAAGGCGCAGGCCGAACATCGAATCACTATGGCACGGAAGAGATCTGCAGTCGGGACGTTCCGGACAGGTTTGCGGGGTTCGGCGGCAGTGGGGGTGCGGCGCTCGTAGGATCTGGCGCTATGCGGAAGCCGATTACGGTTGAGCTGGGGGAGACGGCGGCTCGGTTCCTCGAGCGGATGGCGGCGGAGAGCGGGCTCGAGGTGTCGGCCTGGCTGGATGGGCATCTGCGGTACGAGGCGCGGGTGCTGGAGATCAAGGATCGGCTGCAGAAGGTGGCCGTGGAGGTGAGTTCGGCGGACTTCGAGGAGGGGGCGGTGACCTGCCCGGCATGTGGCGCGGTGCAGCTGTGAGGATCAGCGGTCGATGAACACCGAATCGAGGGTTGTGCCCAGGAGCTGGGAAAGCTGGTGCAGCACTTCGGGTTCGACGCGGTAGTAGAGCTGGTGGCCGCGGCGTTCGCGGGAGAGGAGGCCGGCCTCGCGGAGGATGCGCAGGTGGAGGGCGAGGGTTTGGCGGGAGGCATTGAAGGCGGTGGCCAGATCGCATTCGCAGGTCTCGCCGCCCTGGTGGGCGGCGACCATGCTGAGGATGCGGAGGCGCAGGGGGTCGGAGAGGGCGGCGAAGGCGGGGGCCAGGGTGGTGGCGGCCGCGGCGGACAGGGGTGCTCGCGTCAGGGGCGTGGCTCCGCAGGAGGTGGAGGGCACGACCGTGAGGTGCAGCCGCCCGGCTTTCGGCATTCATCGATAGTGACTCATATCCAATCGCCGGGCAATACACCGTGCAGCCGCCGAGCTAACGCGGTTTGACGGCCTTCACGATCACCGAGTGCATCTCGGGCGCGACCTGGTGGGTGGGGATGAGTTCGATCTCGGTGAACCCGGCCGCGGCCAGGCCGGTGCGATACTCGGCCATGGTCAGGGCGCCGGCGATGCAGCCGACGTAATCGCCGCGAGCGGCGCGGTCGGCGGGGGTGAGATGGTCCTCGGCGACCACATCGGTGACGCCGAAGCGGCCGCCGGGACGCAGCACCCGGAAAGTTTCAGCGAAGACGGCGGACTTGTCCGGCGAGAGGTTGATGACGCAGTTGGAGATGACCACGTCCACCGCGGCGTCGGCCAGCGGAATGGATTCGATGGCGCCCTTCAGGAATTCGACATTGCGCGCACCGGCCGCCGCGGCGTTCGCGCGGGCCAGGTCCAGCATCTCATCGGTCATGTCCAGGCCGTAGGCCTTGCCCTCCGGCCCGACACGCCGTGCCGACAGCAGCACGTCGATACCGCCGCCGGACCCGAGGTCGAGGACGGTTTCCCCGGCGCGTAACTCGGCCACCGCCGTCGGATTGCCGCAGCCGAGACTCGCGGCCACCGCATCGGCGGGAATCGCCTCGCGATCGGCGGCGGTGTAGAGCCGATTGCCGAAGCCCGCTTCATCGAAGGTCTCGGCGCCGCCGCACCCGCCCGGACCGCAACAGCCGGTGCCTTCCTGCCTGAATGATGTTGCCGCCGTGGCGTATCGGGCACGTACGGCCTCGTAGATCTGGTCCGCGTTCGGGTCGGTCATGGCTTCGCCTACCTGTGAGACATATATCGAATAAGTCGGACGCTTTCAGCATGGCCACCCTTTCGACATATGTCAATATCCCCGGTAGGGTGGTTTCGTGCCCAAATCTCTGCCCGTGATCGACATGTCCGCCCCGGTCTGTTGCGTACCGGTTGCCGCGGAGCCGATCGACGACACCATGGCGCTCGAAGTCGCCCTGCGGCTCAAGGCGATCGCCGATCCGGCGCGGGTGCGGCTCATGTCGATCCTGCTCACCGCCCGCCGCACCATGAGCACCGGCGAACTGGCCGCCATCGTGGAGCTGGCCGAGTCCACCGTCAGTCATCACCTGGGGCAATTGCGCAAGGCCGGCTTCGTGGAATCCGAGCGGCAGGGCATGACCGTGCAGCACGGCGCCCGGCGTGACGCACTCGCGGCACTGTGCCTGGTGCTGGATCCGAACTGCTGCTGAGAAACGGGCTTTCGCTGCCGGAATCGGGCAAATCGGTTCACCCTGCGTATGCTGACGCGCGGTCGAACCGATCGAACGAGGAGTACCCGGATCCATGACAGCAGCACCGGTCACCATGTGCGCGGCGTTTCAGGCGACGATCGCCCGATATGCGGGAGAGGTCGCGGTACGCACGGCCGGGGACGCGAGCACGCTGACCTTCGGCGACTGGGGCCGGCAGGTGCGGACGCTGGCGGGCGGATTCGCGGCGCTGGGCGTCGGGCGCGACAGCAAGGTCGCGCTCATGCTGGCCAACCGGCCGGAGTTCTATCCGATCGATACCGCGGTGGTTCACCTTGGGGCCGTGCCGTTTTCGATGTACAACACCTCCTCGCCGGAGCAGCTCCAGCACCTGCTCGGCGACTCCGGGGCCGAGGTGGTGGTCTGTGAATCCCAGTTCCTGCCGGTGATCACCAAGGGGCGCAAGGGAACAGCTGTCAAGCACGTGGTGTGCATCGACGGCGGCGATGCGGAGACCATGAGTCTCGACGACCTCACCGCACGGGCCGATCCCGACTTCGACTTCGAATCCGCTTGGCGCGCGGTGCAACCCGATGACGTGCTGACCCTCATCTATACATCCGGCACCACCGGCGCGCCCAAGGGCGTGCAGATCACGCACGCCAATATGGTCGCCATGGTGCGGGCCACCGTCACCCTGGCCGGCGCCGACAATACCGAGCGGGTGCTGTCGTTCCTGCCGTCCGCGCACATTGCCGATCGCTGGTCGGCGCTGTACCTGAGCATGTACGTCGGCAGCACCATCACGACCGTCGCCGATCGCACCGGTTTCGCGCCGGGCCTGGCCGACTGCCGTCCCACCCTGCTCGGCGCGGTCCCGCAGGTGTGGCAGAAGCTGCGCACCGGTATCGAGGACAAGCTGGCCGAATCCACCGGCGCCAAAGCGAAACTCGCGCACTGGGCGGTCGGCGTCGGCCGCCGCGTGTCCGACGCGCGGCTCGAAGGCGGGCAGGTGAGCCCGCTGCTGGGCATTCAGCACGCCATCGCCGACGCGCTCGTGCTGTCCAAGGTGCGCGCCGCGCTGGGCCTCAATGACATCAAGGTCGCCATCTCCGGCGCCGCGCCGGTCTCGCCGGAGCTGCTGCGCTACTTCAACGGGCTCGGCATCGAGGTCAGCGACGCGTGGGGCATGTCCGAGCTGTCGGGTATGGCGACGCTGTGCCCGCCGGGACAGCTGCGGCTGGGCACCGTCGGAAAGCCGGTGGACGGCATGCGGATCCGCCTTGCCGAGGACGGCGAGGTGCTGGTGGCCGGGCCGCTCATCATGAAGGGCTACCTCAACCAGCCGAAACAGACCGCAGAGATCATCGATCCGGAGGGCTGGCTGCACACCGGCGATATCGGCGAAGTCGACGCCGACGGCTACCTGCGAATCGTCGACCGTAAAAAGGAACTCATCATCAATGCCGGCGGCAAGAATATGTCGCCGTCCAATATCGAGAACTGGATCAAGGCGTTCGCACCGCTCATCGGGCAGGCCATCGCCATCGGTGATAATCGCAAATACAATTGCGCGCTGATCGCCCTGGATCCGGACGCGGCCGCCGCCTTCGCCGAAAAGCACGGCATTGCCTGTGATCCCGCGGAGCTGGCGGCGAATCCTGAGGTGGAAAGGCTCGTCAGCGCGGCCATCGACCAGGCCAACGCCAAACTCTCGCGTATCGAACAGGTGAAGAAGTTCCGCATCGTGAGCGAGTTCTGGCAGCCCGGCGGGGAATTCCTCACGCCCACCATGAAGCCGCGCCGTAAGCCGATCAACGAGCGCTACGCGAGCGTCATCGAAGAGTTGTACGCCTGATCCGGAGCACCCGGCACAGGCGCTCGAGCAGCCGATATCTCGCCTCCCGCCGCGAATCCGCGACGATCATGCGAGAATCGGCGTGCTCGTGACCCCGATCCGTGCAGGAGATTTCGTGCGCACTGGAAATATCGTCCGCTGGTCCGTCGCCGCCGCCATGGGACTGTCGGCGCTCTCGTTCACCGCCGTGGGCACCGCGAACGCCGAGGTCAGCTACACCTACACCTGTACCGCGGAGGACTGGTCCGGAAATCCACTGCCCGCCGTCACCGTCGAGGTGCGCAAGGGCAAGAACCAGGCGCGGTACGCGGCCCGCCCGGAATGGCGTGGGCAGGCCAAGTTCGAGACGATCGAGTGCACCCCGGTTTAATCAACTCCCGGAACTCTCAGGGGTTCCCCTGAAACTCCGCGCGGGCGGGTCGGCCGTCGGCGCTCCTGGAAACCCGAGCCGGCGGTAGGCGTCAGAGTACTGCCTGGGTCTGGGTGACCTTGGCAACGAGTTTTCCGGCGTCGTCGTGGATTTCTGTTTCGATGACGATGAAGCTGCGGCCCGCGTGGATGGGGCGGGACGAGGCGGTGGCGTAGCCGGAGCGGACGGCGCGCAGGAAATTCGTCTTCGATTCGACGGTCGTGGTGCCCTGTGTGCCTTCGGGCAGGTTGAGGAATGCGCAGACCGCGCCGGTGGAATCGGCCAGCGACATGAGCACGCCGCCGTGGATCGTGCCGCCCAGCGTGCACAGCGATTCGTCCCAGGCCAATCGGCTGCGCACCAGCTCGGGGGCGTGTTCGAGCACCTCGATGCCGAGTTTTCCGCTGAATGGCATGGTGGCGAACAGCTGTGTGCCGAGGGGATCCAGGACGGTTTCGATATCGGTCATGAGATCGACTCTGCCGCAGGGAGTGCGGCGGGTCGATTACCTGTCGGGTAAAGGCGCCGAGCAGCGGAAGTGTCGCCGCCGGCGGGGTTCTGCGAGACTCTCCCGGTGCGGGTAGGTGTGCTTGGGCCGGTTCAGGTTGTCGCGGATGACGGGTCTCCGGTGGAGATCGGCGGGGTCAGGGTGCGGATGCTGGCGGCTCGGCTGGCGCTCGAGAACGGTGGGGCGGTGCCGGTGGGGGCGCTCATCGACGGGCTGTGGGGTGAGGATGCGCCGGCGGAGGCCGCGGGTGCGCTGCAAGCGCTGGTGTCGCGGTTGCGGAAGGCGCTGCGCGGTGCGGGAACCGTGGAGTTCGGGGCGGGCGGGTACCGGCTGCCGGAGGTGCGGCTGGATGCGCAGCGGTTCGAAGACCTGGTGCGGCAAGGGCGCACGGACCTCGCGGCCGGACGCGCGGAGGCGGCGGCTTCGCTGCTGCGGGAAGCATTGAGCCTGTGGCGCGGGGAGGCGCTGGGCGATGTGGCCGAGGCGCCGTTCGTGCGTGCGGTCGCCGCGCGACTGGACGACCTGCGCGCCGCGGCGATGGCGGATCGCTTCGACGCCGAACTGCGCATTGGCCGGTACGCCGACATCCTCGGCGAACTCGAGACCGCGGCCGCGGAGAATCAGCTCAGCGAAAGGCTGGCGGCGCTGCGGATGCGGGCGCTGACCGCGGCCGGGCGGCAATCCGACGCACTGGCGGTGTACGAGGAGATGCGCGCACGCCTCGATGACGAGCTGGGCATCGACCCGTCCGCCGAGCTGCGCGAAACCCACCTGGCCCTGCTGCGCGGCGAACTCGAAACACCCGTGGCGCGACGGGAACCCGCCGTCCACCGGCTGCCCGCGCGATTGACCAGCTTCGTCGGCCGCGATACCGAACTGGAGCGACTGGGCCGCTTGCTCACCGATTCCCGGCTGGTCACCATTGTCGGCCCCGGCGGTGCGGGCAAGACCCGCCTCTCGCTCGAGGCCATGGACCGATACACCAGCGGCCCAGTCTTTTTCGTGCCCCTGGCCGAAGTCGGCGCCCCCGACCAGCTCGCCGACGCCGTAGCCGGCGCCCTCGACGACCGCTCCGACGAACGCCGCGCCGACCAGACCGCCCGCCTCGCCGAACTCCTGAATGTCGGTGCCGCCGTGCTGGTCCTGGACAATTGCGAACACCTCATCGAGGCCGCCGCCGAACTGGCCGCACACCTCCTCGACCGCCTGCCACACCTGCGCATCCTCGCCACCAGTCGCGAACCGCTGGCCATCACCGGCGAGACCCTGTGGCATCTGGACCCCTTGGCAATACCGGCCGGCACTCCCGAACCTGGTGCCGCACAACAATTCTCGGCAATCCAGCTGTTCATCGATCGCGCCACGTCCGTCCGCCCCGATTTCACCCTCGACGACCGCACCGTCGCCCCCGTGGTGGAGATCTGCCGCCAACTCGACGGAATCCCCCTGGCTCTCGAACTCGCCGCCGCCAAACTCCGCTCCATGACCGTCGACCAGATCGCCCGCCGCCTCGACGATCGCTTCCGCCTCCTCACCTCCGGCAGCCGCACCGCCCTCCCACGCCAGCGCACCCTGCTCGCCCTGGTCGAATGGAGCTGGGACCTCCTCGAAGACCCCGAACGAACCCTGGCCCGCCGCCTCTCCCTCTTCCCCGGCGGCGCGACGGTGGAAGCCCTGGAAGCAATCTGCTCCACCCCCGACCTCCCCGCCGACGACATCGTCTACACCCTCGACACCCTCGTCGAGAAGTCCATCGTCACCCGATCCGCCGACGACAACCCCCGCTACCGCATGCTCGAAACCGTCCGCGCCTACGCCGCCGACCAACTGACCCGCTCCGGCGACAACCTGACCACCCGCTTCACCACCCACTTCCTCACCGTGGCCGAGGAATCCGAACCTCTCCTCCGCACCGGCGAACAACTCCACGCCATAGCCGTTTTCGACGCTGAACACGCCAATATGGCCGCCGCCCTACGCATTACGCTCGCCTCTGCCTCTGCCTCCGCGAACTCGGCCCCGAGTCCGGTCGGTCATGCACCGGCCGCCAACTCCGCCGCAACCCCGGCTGCCACGGCCCCGTCGGTCGCGGCCTCGGCTGCCATGGCCTCGTCGGTCGCGGCCTCGTCTGCCACGGGCGCGGCAACGACCGGCGCGGCGACCACCGGATCCGCCGTAACCGGAGCGGCGGCCGCTGACTCGGCCGGTTCCGACTCGGCGGCTGTTTCGGATCAATCGATGCACTCGATGAACGTTGCGCCGTGCGCCGGGGACCGATCCGCGGCCGCGGTGGGGCAGGCCGCTGTCGTGGGCGGGCACGCGGGGGTACCCGAGGCCGAACAGGCGGCGCGGTTCGTGCGTGCCCTGTTCTGGTACTGGGGAATTCGCGGAATGAGCACGCAGTTCGAGACCGCCCTCGCCGAGGTGCTGCAGCTCGGCCATGCGCTGCCCGCGGCGACGGGCGTTGCCTTGCGGGTGATTCAGACGATGGCCGGTGGCGGCGGGGCGGGGTTCGCTGCGGCGGAGGCACTGCTCGCGGAGAGCGAGTACACCGGGGCGCTGCACTTCCACCCGGCGCTGCCGCTGTGGGCCTCGCTGCTGGCGTCGAGCACCGGCAATGCCGAACTCGGGGCGCGTCAGCTCGAGCTGGCGCTGGGGTGGCCCGATCCCTGGGTGCGGGCCAGTGCGCATTTCGCCCGTGATATCGCGCTGACCGGCAGCGGTGAGCAGCCCGCCGGTGCGGATGCCCGGCGAGAAGCCTTGCTCGGCTTCGGGACCGTGGGTGATCGCTGGGGCTTGGGTATGGCGCTGCTCGCCCAAGGCCGGGATCACTCACTGCGCGGCGACCACGAGTCCGCCATCGCCGCCTTCTCCCGCGCTGTGGCGGTGGCCTCCGAACTCGGCATGGAGGACGACATCCTGGCCAGCCGAACCGAATTGGCGAATGAACGCATGCGTGCCGGGGACCTGCCCGCGGCCCTGCGCGATATCGAAGCCGCGCAGCGCCTGGCGACCGACCTGGGCTACGCCCGCCTGGCCGCTCTGCTCCTGCTCCTCCGCGCCGAATCCCACCGCCGTGCCGGTGACATCGCTCGAGCCGACCGCGATATCGACCACCTGGAACAGCTGCTCGAGCGCCTGCCCGCGGCCACCGTCCAGTCCGCCACCCATCGAATCCTCCTCGCCCGCATGGCCAACCGCCTCACCGCCGGCGAAGCCCCGCAAGCCCGCGCCCTCCTGCCGGACGTCCTGTCCGGGATCGGCGCCAGCGGCGACGCGGCCGCCACGACCCACTCCACCGCCCGAGCCGCCGAACTCCTCGCCGCACTCGAATTCCTGGAAGACGCCCCGGAATCCGCCGCCACCACCCTCGGAACCACCGTCGCCATCCGCGGCATCTTCGACTCCGGCGAACCCGAACTCCACACCCTCGAAACAGAACTCGTCACCCGCCTCGGCCGGGAAGCCTTCGACGCCGCCTACCGCCGCGGCACCGTCCTGCCCCGGAAAGAAGCCCTGAACCGCCTATCCGCAGCCTCCGCCCCACCACTGACAACCCCGTAGCGCAGTCGCCGCCCGCATCGTGCCGCGCGAGGCTGCACCGCTAGTTCACCGCCCACGCCACCGTCCCGCCGCGAGGGCCTCACACGTCCGCCGCGCGCCGTGACGGTGGCGTACTCATTGCCCAGGTGGTCTCAGCCTCGTCGGCACGATCGAGCATGGGCGGAAAGCAGGTTGCACGCCGCTGGGCAACTGCGTCGAGACAAGCTCCGCAGGAGTGATCGGGTGTAGCGGTGCCGAGTGCGGGCATGCCGGTGGCCGGGAATCGGGGGTGGGCTCCTGGCGGAGGCGGCTACCGATTCCCGGCCGAAGTCGGGTGCGGGGCGGGGGGTTAGGAGGTGCGGGTGAAGAGGCGGCCGGCCAGGTCGAAGCCGGTGATGGCGCCGGATTCGTTGCGGCTGAAGAAGCCGCGCTGGCCTTGGAAGGAGCCTTCGGTGATCATGTATTCGTCGTTCGGGAGGAGGCCGAGGACAAACGGCGGGTGATCCTGGGGGAGTTCGGTTTCCGAGGCGGCGCGGATCTCGGGGCGGATCCTGCACTCCAGGGTGAGGGTGTCGCCGTCGGTGGCGATGACGGCGGTCATGGCGTCGATCTCGTACTGGCCGCTGATCTCGGCGGCGCGGGCCGGGTCGTGGGGGAGGGGCTGCGGATCGGCGTCGATGATGCCGAGGTAGTGCTCGAGCGCCCAGCGGACGATGGACTGGTTGGCGCCCAGGCCGTCGGGGCTGGCATTGGACATGACGACGATGACCACATCGCGGTCGGGGACGATGAGCAGTTCGGCGAATTGGCCGAATCCGGAACCGCCGTGGCCGTAGGTGCGCACGCCGTCGATCTCGCGGAGGAACCAGCACAGGCCGAAGCCGTCGCCGAGGGCGCTGGCGCGCAGTTCGGCGGTCTGCTGCTGCATCTGGCGGACGCGGGCGGCGGGCAGGATCTGGGCGCCGTTCTCGGCACGGCCGTCGGCGAGATGCACACGGCCCCAGCGCAACAGGTCGGCGGCGGTGGCGGCGATACCACCGCCCGCATTATTGGCGCGGGTGCCCTTCCACACCCGCTGCACCGCCAGATTGCCGTCCTCGTCGCGCTCGTGGCCGAGGGCGAAGCGGCGGGTCATGATCTCGTCGCGGCCGAAGAACGTGGCGTTCAGGCCCGCCGGTTCCAGGATCATGGTGGCAATGGCCTTCTCGTAGGTCAGCCCGGTGACGTTCTCGATGATCCGGCCGACCAGGTTGTAGCCCGCCTGGCTGTAGGAGGCGCGGGTGCCCGGTTCGGCGATCAGCGGGATGGCCTTCAGCTCCGCGACGAACTTGGCCAGGCCGTCATCGCCCTCGCCGGTGTCGTTGATGATGCTCCACTCCAGCCCGGCGGTGTGGTTGAGCAGCTGCTGCACGGTGATCCGGGCGGCGATCCGCTCATCGGACAGCTCCAGTTCCGGCACATAGGTGCGCACCGGGGCATCCAGGTCGATCCGGCCCTCGTCGACCAGCTTCATGATCACGCTCGCCGTGTACGACTTGCTGATCGAGCTCAAGGCGAACAGCGTGTCCTCGTTCACCGGAACCGGGTTCTCGATGCTGGTCACACCGTGCGCGGCGAACACCGCCTGTCCGTTCACCCACACGCCCGCCGCCATGCCGGGCACCCCGAATTTGGTGGCCGTGGCCTCGACGATCTCCGACAGCGCGACATTCGGCAGCTCAGCGTTCGACATTTCCTCAGTCCTTCTCTCAGTTCGTGCCCGGCCCTGGTGTTTTCGGCCCGGCATCCGGTGTGCACTCACAGTGCCGACCGCCGCTGATAGCGCGCTGACAGTCCACCGACAGCCGCTGTCGGCGCGGCCGCGCACGGTGGTGACCCGGCGCACACCGGCGGCGCGATGGGAGATGATCCGGGATTGTGTAACGGCGCTCTCAGGCTGCTGTCAGCTTTAGGCCAGCAAATGCTCAGCGCATTCCGGCAGTGTGAGCGGTTGATCTTTCCGATTGGAAAATTCACCGATTTGCTGAGGAGTTATCCGGCGTGCGTGTATCGAAGACCTGGGGCGGCGCAGTTGTAGCGTTGACCGCTACCGTCCTGCTACCGGTCGCCGCGGGCGCCGCGACCGCGGCTCCGGCGCCCGCGCTGAATGCCGCCGGCACCTCCGCGGACGGCTCGCGGATCGCGTCGAGCGAGACCACCGGCGACCGCACGATCAAACTCCAGGTCTACTCCGCGGCCATGGGCAAGAACATCGAGGTCGATGTGCAGCGCGCCGCGGACCCCTCGGGACCGACCCCGGTGCTGTATCTGCTCAATGGCGCCGGCGGCGGCGAGGACAAGGCCACCTGGCAGAAGCAGACCGATGTGCTGAACTTCCTGGCCGACAAGAACGTCAATGTCGTGCAACCGGTCGGCGGCGCATTCAGCTATTACACCGATTGGCGCGCACCGGATCCCACACTGGGCGTGAACAAGTGGAAGACCTTCCTCACCGAGGAACTGCCGCCGCTCATCGACCGCGCGTTGAACACCAACGGCCGCAATGCCATTGCCGGATTGTCCATGGCGGGCACCTCGGTGCTGCAGCTGCCGATCGCGAAGCCCGGGCTCTACCAGTCGGTCGCGTCCTACAGCGGCTGCGCGCAGATCAGCGATCCGCTGGGCTATGACATGGTGAATCTGGTGGTCGCCGCCGGCGGCGGCAACACCGACAATATGTACGGCCCCAAGGGCGATCCCATGTGGGCGGAGAACGATCCCTACGTGCACGCCGACCAGCTGCGCGGGCTGAATCTGTTCATCTCCAGCGGTTCCGGCGTCCCCGGCCAGTGGGACACCCTCGACGGCCCGCACACGCTGCCCGGTCCGGGCGGCCTGGCCAATCAGGTGACCGTCGGCGGCGTCATCGAGGCCGGAACCAACTACTGCACCCACAACCTGGCCGCCAAGCTGAATCAGCTGGGCATTCCCGCCACCTTCGACTTCCAGCCGACCGGCACCCACTCCTGGGGCTACTGGCAGGACGACCTGAAGAAGTCGTGGCCGGTGCTGGCGGCCGGACTGGGCCTGCCCGCCTGATCCCTCCGGCTACTCGCCGAGTTCGAAGTTGGGGTAGCCGTTGTCGCGCTCCTCATCGCAGAAGCGGCGGTAGGTGCCGAATCCGCCGATGTAGGGCATGAATACGCGCTTCTTGCCCTCCACATTGGCGCCCATGTACCAGGAGTTGGCCCGCACGAAGAGGGTGCCCTCGGCGACCTCCATGAGGTGGTCGGTCCACTTCACCGCCGCCTCCGTGCTGGCCTCGACGCGGCGAATTCCCTTGGTGCGACAGTGTTCTACCAGCGCGAGTACCCAATCCAGCTGCTGCTCGGAGTGCAGCACCATGTTCGCCATGACCGACGGGGTGCCGACGCTGTTGATGCTGAACATATTCGGGAATCCGGGGATGCCGAACCCGAGATAGGTGAGCGGCCCGTCCGCCCAGGTCTCCGCCAGCCGCGACCCGCGCGCGCCCTGGATGTCGATGCGCAGCAGCGCACCGGTCATGGCGTCGAAACCGGTGGCGTAGACCAGCGTGTCGAGCTCGATGAACTTGTCCGCGGTCCGCACGCCGGTCGGGGTGATCTCCTCGATCGGTTCGCGCCGCAGGTTCACCAGCGACACATTGGGCCGGTTGAACATCTCGTAGTAGCCGGAATCGGTGCAGATCCGCTTGGTGCCGATCGGATGATCGGTGGGGATCAGATCATCCGCCACCCGCTGATCGTCGATCTTGGCGCGAATCTTGGCCACCGCGAACTCGCGAACCAGGTCATTGGCGGTGATATCGCTGTTCTGATCGGGAAAGACCTTGTTGAACAGCACCCCGCCCCGATTCCAGCGATCCTCCATGGCCGCTTCGCGTTCCTCGGCGCTCAGCTCCAGAGCCTTGGTCTGCAAGCTGGGGTGCGGCGTCGCGGCCGGTGCGTAGAACGACTTCTCCCGCCGCTGCCGGTATGTCGCGCGGATCTGCTCCTGCTCCTCCGCGGTCCACGGCCGATTGGGCATGGGCACACTGAAATTGGCGGACCGCTGGAAGACGGTGAGCGCCCGCGCCTGCCGCGCGATGATGGGGGAGACCTGGATTCCGGACGACCCGGTGCCGATCACGCCGACCCGCTTGCCTTCCAGCGTCACGCCTTCCTCCGGCCAGCGCGCGGTGAAAAGCTCCTCACCCGCAAAGGTTTCCACGCCCGGGATATTCGGCTTGATCGGCGCGGACAGACAGCCGGTCGCGAAAATCACGAAGCGGGACCGGTATTCCTCCCCGCCTTCGGTGCGCAACGTCCAGATCGACTCGGCCTCGTCGAAATGCGCGGCCGTCACGAACCGGTTGAACCGATACCGCTCCCGGAGCCCGAACCGATCCGCCACATGATGGATGTAGGCCAGGATCTCCGGCTGCGCCGCGAACCGCTCCGTCCACGTCCAGGTCTGCTCCAGCTCGGGATCGAACGAATACGAGTAGTCCACGCTCTCCACATCGCAGCGCGCCCCCGGATACCGATTCCAGAACCAGGTCCCGCCCACATCCTCCCCGGCCTCCAGTCCGAGCACGTTCAGCCCGGCCCGCGCCGCCTGATGGACGCCATAGAGTCCGGCGAATCCGGCGCCAATGATGATCACATCGTGGGGACTGCCCTGCCCGGCGCTGGGATGCATGCGCGACCTCTCAACATTCGTCTAGCGGTATTTCGAATAGGCATATCGTCGAGTTCCGAATGCCAGGTCGCGACCCCTCGTCCCACTGACCAGGAGCCCGTACAAAGGTGAAACATCATCGACCGGGAACTGGTGGCGGGGTGCACTCGCGAAATGCCGCCATGGTTTCCCGGTGATCGCTCGTCCAGCTCGGTGGGGGCTCACTCGGCGGGCGCGGGGCCGGTGAGGTGAACACTTCGCAGATATGACATTGCCGTACTTGCGATTTCGGTGGTGTGATCACCGGGCGAGGGGGAATCATGAACCTATGGCGAGAAGTGACTCGCCGGAGCCCGGCGTCCTCCTGTGAGGCCGGTGCATGGTTTGGGCGGAGGCGTCAATGAGGGGCGTCTCCGCCGAGCCGATCCGGAGGCGTGCGGCCCAACGTTATTCGTGGACCGGTTCGCCGGTGACCACGTGGTCGGCGTGATTCAGGCCCTCACGGACCAGGCGGGCCAGGTGCCCGTCGCGAATGCGGTAGATGATGCGGCGGCCGTCGCGGCGGGTGTCGACCAGGCCGGTGAAGCGGAGTTTGGCCAGGTGCTGGCTGACCGCGGTGCGGGAGGCGCCGCAGGCCTCGGTAAGCGCGGTGACATCGGCCTCGGCGTCGGCGAGGATCCAGAGGATGTGCAGGCGGGTGGGGTCGGACAGCATGCGGAAGGTGGCGGTCGCCGCGTCCAGGCGAGCCTGATCCGGGTCGACCGGATGGGTGAGGCTGGCGGAGGGCAACGCCTTCGCATTGCTCTTGCTCACCATCGAGTCACCTTCCTGCCGCTACCACCGCCTCGACTCCCACCGGCACGGATACCGGCCAGACGCGGGCAGCTGTTGTAGCTGCCAGTGTAGCGAGGATGGCCAGTGTGACCGCCGTCATCGGCAGGCCGGCCGCTGCTCCGAGGGTGCCCGCAATGGGATAGGTGAGCAGGAAGCACGCGTGCGAGAGCGAGAACTGCGCGGTGAAGACGGCGGTGCGGGAACCGGGATCGGTCTGGGCGCGCAGCAGGCGGGCGGCCGGAGTGTTGATCATCGAGGTGCTCGCGCCGAGGGCCGCCCAGGTGACGGCCAGCAATCCGGCGCCCGCGACCGGCGGAAGCAGGGGAATCGTCACGGCCGCGCCCAAGCCGATCGGCAGGATCCGGCAGCCGGTCAGCATGAACCTGCGTTCGCCGAAGGCGCGCAGTGCGCGCGGTGCGGTCAGCGCCACCGCCATGGACCCGAATCCGAAGCAGCCCAGCGCGAGTGCCACGCCGGTATTGCTGCCGCCGAGCCGATCCCGCACGTACACCACGGTATTCACGATCACCAGCGAAGACGCCGCCGCCACAGCCAGATTCATGGCCAGCAGGCCGCGCAGCACCGGCCGGTCGAACATGACGCGCGCCCCGTGCGTGACCCGTCGCGGGAACGGCGCGGACGAGCGATCGGCGCTGAGCCGCGGCAGCCGGGTGCTGAGCACCAGCACCGCCGAGGCCACGAAACCCGCTGCCGTGCCGACGAACAGCAGGTGATAGCTGATCACCGTGAGCAGGGCCGCCGCCAGCATCGGGCTCAGCAGCGATTCCAGGTCGTAGGCCAGCCGCGAGAGCGACAGTCCTCGCGTGTAGTCCTCCTCGTCGGGCAGCACCGTGGGAATCACCGACTGGAACGCGGGGGTGAACGTCGCCGACGCCGACTGCAGGAGCGCGATCAGCACGTAGATCTGCCACGCCTGCGTCACGAACGGCAGCAACACCGCGATCCCGGCCCGCGCCGCATCCGCCGACACCAGCAGCACGGTCCGCGGCACTCGTTCGGCCAGCGCGGAAATCACCGGCGCCACACCGACATACGCCACCATCTTGATGGCCAGCGCGGTTCCCAGGACGACCCCGGCGTCCGCTCCGGCCAGGTTGTAGGCCAGCAGTCCCAGAGCCACCGTCAGCAGCCCCGTGCCCGTCAGCGCGACCACCTGCGCGGTGTACAACCTCCGAAACCTCCGGTGCCGCAGTACGCCAATCATGCGCCCACTATAGGCCAATGAGTGCGCAGGTGTGCACATGATGTCTCATGAAGGGCGGTGCGAACGATATCGTCCCTGCTCACGATTTGTGCACCGAATTTGCCGAATTGTCCTGTTCCCCGTTGGCCCAGGCAGATCGTCGCTATCCTCGCCCTCATGGGGAGGCACCTGGCGGCCTGTTGCCTGGCCGCGGTTTCGGCGCTGGCAATGACCGGCTGCACCGTGCACGGCACCGCGCAGCCCGAATCCGGCGCGCCGGAGGCCGGACCGGGCGTCGCACCCACGACCGGGGCGAGCCCGGGCGAGCCGGTCTCGGACCTACCCCCGTGCGGCGATATCGGCACGGCCGCAACGCCTCCCGACTGCCTCCTGGAATCCCGCGACAGCACCGGGCTCTCCTTCGAGGTCCGGCACTCCGGCAGCGACGGGCACACCGTCACCACCGTGACCGTGCTCGACGGCACCGGCGCCCGATTACAGACCCTCACCGAGAAGGACACCAGCGCCCCCTCCGGCCCGCGCGTGCGCGATCTCGACGCCGACGGCCGCGACGAGCTCATGATCCCGCTGGCACTCGCTGAAGCGAACACCCGCTACGCCGTCTACCGCGCCACAGCCGACACCCCCGACATGCGCCGCGCCGGCGAACTGGCCGGCATCGCCATCGACACCACCGAAGCCGGATACACCGTGGTCTCCGCCCGCACCGCCCACGCCAGCTGGGACATCGAATTCTGGACCTTCGACGCGGATGCCCTGCGCGCCCTCGTCACCGCCGAGGTCCGCCCCACCGAGGACCGCAGCGGCGCGGTCACCGGCTACACCTGCGAGGTCACCGACGACGGCGGCCTCTCCGAACTCGGCCTGACACCGGACGAGGCCACCGCCCAGTTCTGCGCCGAACCGGCCGTCGGCCGCGTCATGCGCTGACCAGCCGACACGAACCGGCTCGAAGTCGGATGGCAGGCGGCTCGGGCCTACCTCTTCCGGCGCACTCGACCCGGGCGCGAATACGGGGTTTATCGGGGGAATTCCCGATGTTCGAAGGCGTGCTGCGCGACCAGGATGGAGGCAGGTCAGCGATTCGAAATCGGATCAGGTTCCCGGTTTTCCGTACCGGCGCCGCACCCATTCGGCGTAGTCGAACGACACCGCCTCGCCACTGTCGTCGAGGCACAGCGCAGCGTCGCGCAGTCGTCGGGCGACACGGCCCAGGGGCGGCACCGGAACGGGAAGGAGGGTTCGGCCGAGCACTGCGCGGCGGGCAGCGGCGAGTTCGGTCAGCGTGTGGACGGCGGGGCCGCCCACGTCGCGGACGCGGCCGGACGGTCCGGCTTCGACGGCGTCGGCGAGGCGGGCGGCCACCGCTGTCACATCGACCGGCTGGAAGCGCATCGAACCGTGCGGCGCCAGGCGCAGTTTCGCGGACAGGCCCAGGATCCGGTCGATGAGTTCGTGGAACTGGGTGGCGCGCACCAGGGTCCAGGGGATCGGGCCCTGGGTGACCACGTGTTCTTGGGCGACCTTGGAACGGTAGTAGGAGAACGGCACCTGATCGCAGCCTACGATCGAGATCTCCACGTGATGGCCGACCTCGGCGCGCTGCTCGGCTGCCAGCAGTGAACGCACGCCTTCGACCAGGACTTTCGCGCTGCGCACGCCCGTGTGGTTGGCGGCGTCGACGACCGTGGACACGCCTTCGAGAGCCTCGTCGAGGCCCGCCCCGGTAGCGAGATCCACCGGATGGTGGACCGTTCCGGGCACGGGATCCGCGGGCGGGGTGCGGGTGAGCACGCGCACGGTGTGGCCGCGCGCCGCCAGATCGCGCACCACCGGGGCGCCGAGCACTCCGGTCCCGCCCAATACCGCTACCTGCATGTCGAATCCCCTTCCCGATGCGCTCTACTCGGACGCTAGGACCATTCGAACCGGTACTCAACATGATTCATCGCATCGTGTCGGACGGCCCACATTCCAGCGCCGTCCGCGCGTCGGTGCGGTTGGATGACGCCGCGGCGACCGCCGTCAGATCCGCGCACCCTTCGCGCGATTGCATGCGCGGCACAGGATCTGAAGGTTGGCCGCGCTCGTCGCCCCGCCGCGGCTGAGCGGAATGATGTGGTCGAACTCCAGATAGTGGCTGTCCCCGCATTCCACGCACTTGCCGCCGTCGCGCTGCCACACCTGCGCCTTGACTTCCTGTGGGATGGAACGCGTGTCGCGTCGGCCCGGGGTGAGCGCGAGCCGTTTCGCCACACGCAGCGCGCCTTCCATGGTCGCCGCCACATGATCGGGATCGGCCACCTCGAAGACCGCCCCGCCGCGCGCCGAGGTGGCGGCGACCAGCACCCGCCCGCCCTCCGACGTCACCGAAACCACACGCGTCCACAGCATTTCGGCGCCGGTGTCGGAACCTGTGAAGCGCAGCTTCTTATTGCTGCAGATGAGGCGTCCCTCGGTGAGCTTCGGCCCGCGCGCCAGCTGGCGGATATGGATGGCGGGCACATCCAGGTGCAGTTGCTCCTCCGGATCCAGATGTAGCCCGGTGGCCGGCAGCACCGGCATTTCCCCCGAACGCAACCGGGTGAGCATGCGGCCGCGCTGCATCCGCCGGCGCAGATCCTCGATGAGCGGCCCGCCCAGCGCGAACGCGGTGACCGCCCGGTCGAAGGCCTCCATCTCCGGCTGTTCGATCGCGCCATCGGCGAAGGCGAAAGCCACCAGCCGCTCCACATGGTCGTGCGCGAGCGGCCGCAGGGATTCCAGCGCCCGCGTCACATCGATCTGCTGATAGCGCAGCGCCGTCCACAGCGCGTCCCAGTCCTCGCCCTGCGTGCCCACCGTGCGCAGCACCCGCTCGACCCGACCCCGCCAGGCCAGCAAATAGTCGTCGATCTCCCCGGCGCACTCCCGGCAGGGGGCGGGCGCGCCGAACAACCGCCACCGCCGCGGCCGCCCGCACCGCGGGCAATGCCGGGCGTCCACCGGCAACTGCGGCCGCGTCGCCGCGGTCCACTCCGACCCGTCCCACCACCGCAGCCGCCCCGCCTGCTCCGGATCCGGATGCCAGTCGGCGCGTTCGGGATTCGGCGGCGGCGGCGGTGGCATCTCCGGCCGTTCGCGCTCGAGCGAGAACCCGCGCCGCGGCATCCGCTGCCCGGATTCCGGCGTGCGCCCCCGATCGGGCGTGCGCTGGTCCGGATCCGGCGCGGGCTGGTCTCGGTCCGGCGTGCTCTGGTCTCGACCGGGCGTGCGTCGTCCTGGATCCGGTGTGCGCTGACCATGATCGGGTGTGCGCCGTTCTCGGTCCGGCGTCCGCTGGTCTCGATCGGCCGTGCGTTGCTCTCGATCCCGCGTCTGCCGCGCCTGATCCGGCGTGCGCTGCTCCTGATCCGGTGTCCGAGTCTGCGTCCCCGGTTCGTCCACCTGGACGCCGAACTCGGTCACGATGCCCGCCAGCCCGCTGGCCCACCCCTGCCCGATGGCGCGGAATCGCCACTGCCCGTCGCGGCGATAGAACTCCCCGAACATCATGGCCTGCACCGCGTCCGAATCGGCGATCTCGAACCAGGCGACCGGGCGATTGTGGTCGAACACCGTCAGCACCAGACCCGGCACCTCGGTGAAGGACCCGCCCTCCACCGATCCGGTGAGCACGATCCGCGACACCTCGGATTCCGTGCGCGGCAGCGATACCGACAGTCGCGCGGTTCCCGGCCCCGGTTCCAGATCCAGCGTCACCGCCTGCGACACGTGCCGCGGTGCGTTGAAGAACACGAAATCCCGATCCGAGCGCACCTGCCCGGCCTCGGACAGGAGTAAGGCATGCGCATCCACCTCGTGCTCCGACTGCCACGAAAGGACAACCGTCAGAAGCGATGTCGGAACCGGCGCATGGCCACCCTTGGTGAGTTTCATTGTGATCGAAGTTTGCCACGCGACTCCGACACGCCCGCCGGGCCGCAGCACAGCCCGGTGGGAACACTCTGTGCCCTATCCGAAACAGTCCCGCACCACTACGTGATGCACAGTGGAACCATGACCACTCCGACCGGCCCCGCCCGCAAGCCCCCGGCAGCGCGCGCCAAACCCCAGACCTCCCGCGTCCCCACCGCCGCCGACATCCTGGCGGCCGCCCAGGCCGCCGTCGAAGCCGCGCAGACCGCCGCCGGCCAAGCCCTCGACTCGGCCCAGCTCACCGCCAGCACCGCCTTCGACACCGCGGTCCGCCTGCCACCGGCCTCGGTTCAGCTGGCCGCCCAGCTTCCCGATCTCATCGAGAACCTGACCATCGCGGTCGACCGCCTCAATTCCACCATCGACCGCCTGGACCGCACCCTGGCGCTGGCCGAACCCGCCTTCGCGGCCTATGACCGCATGCTCACCCGCTTGGAGGGCGTCACCGCCCTCACCGAGGAGCTCTTCACCCGCCTCGACAAACTTCCCGGCGCCTCGCTCCTGGGCCGCCTCACCGGCACCCGCTCCACCCCCGATCCCGAACCGCCGCAGGAGAAGCCCCGAGGCCGGCGGAGGTAACCGTCCGGCGCTCGGTCAGGCCGAAGGGAGCGGCGCGGACGGCGTCACGCCGAGGCCGGGCAGGGCGCGCAACGCGGCCGCGGCCTTCCAGACCATTTCGTGGTACTCGTCCTCGGGGTCGGAGTCGAGGACGATCGCGCCGCCGGCGCCCACGCGCCAGCGGCCATGGTGGCGGACGGCGGTGCGGATGACGATGTTCAGATCGGCGGTGCCGCCCAGGCCGAGGAAGCCGATGGTGCCCGAATAGATGCCGCGCGCCTCGGTTTCCAGCTCGTCGATGATCTCCATGGTGCGCAGTTTCGGCGCCCCGGTCATGGAGCCGCCGGGGAAGCAGGCGCGCAGGCAGTCGATGACGTCGTGATCGGGCCGCAGCGTGCCGCGCACGGTCGAAACCAGTTGGTGCAAGGTCGTATACGTCTCGACGGCCATGAGTTTCGGCACGTGCACCGAACCCACCTCGCAGACCCGGCCCAGATCGTTGCGGAGCAGGTCGACGATCATGAGGTTCTCGGCGCGGGTCTTGGGGCTCAGGGCCAGGTCGGCCGCCAGCGCCTCGTCCTCGGCGGGGGTGTGCCCGCGCGGGGCGGTGCCCTTGATGGGCTTGCTCTCGACCGTGCGCGCCCGATCGATCTTCAGGAAGCGCTCGGGGGAGGAGCAGGCCACCTCCAGATCCGCGAAGCGCAGAAAGGCCGCGTACGGTGCGGGATTGCAGCGGCGCAGGGTGCGGTAGACGCTCAGGCCCGCACTGCCGGCGGTGGGCTTGGCGGGCACGTACGCGCTGTCGGTAATGCAGATTTCGTAGGACTCGCCCGCGTGCAACTGCTGTTTGCACGCCTCGACATCGGCGAGATACTGGTCCCGGCCCCGGGTCAGCAGCGGCGCGACGGTGCGCTCCTCGGTGCGCAGCACCACATCCGGCGGATTCTCCCAATTCGGAACGGTTTCCAGGATGGCTTCCGTCGCGCTGAGCCACTCCCGCGCGGCGGCAAGGGAATTCGCCTCGGCCAGCGCCAGCAGATGGGTCCGCCCGGCCTCGTGATCGACCACGATCAGCCGATCCGCGAAGATCCACTGCGCATCCGGCGTGGGTGCGCGATGCGCCGCGGTCGCGCCGCAATCGGCCTTCATCTCGTACCCGAGGTATCCGACATAGCCGCCGACGAAATCGAAAGGAACGTCCGGGAATTCGATCCGCCGTCGGCGTAGCTCGTCGGCCAGGTAATCGAGCACCCCGCCCGGAACGAAGCGCCGCCCGGCCGCGGATTCGACCTCCACCTGCCCCGAGCCCACCCGGTAGCGCACCGTCTCCGCCAGCGGTCCGGAGGCGTCGCCGAGGAACGAGAACCGATCCAGTCCCGGTTCGACATGCTCGCTGTCCAGCCAGAAGGCGCTGGGGGACCGGGCATACAGCCGATCGAACACGATCTCGGCGTCCACGGCCCGCTCCAGCACCATCTGCTCCACGCGATACTCGACACCGGCGTCGAGCGGCCGCCCTTCCGTAGATGAGGGCGAAAGGCGCTGCGGCGCTTCGGTTCTTCGGAAGGCGATCGGAGCTTTCCGCCGCCCCTCGGTCAGCTTCGCGAAATTGCGCAGAATCGTCGTGCCGTGCTCGCTGGCAATGGATTCGGGGTGGAACTGCACACCCCACTGCGGCCGGGTGCGATGCCGGACGCCCATGATCACGCCGTCGGGCGAGGTGGCCGTCACCGCGAGCTCGTCCGGCAGCGGCGCGGCCGCGCACAGCGAGTGATAGCGCACCGCCGTGAACCCCTGCGGCACATCGGCGAACAGCTCGCTGCCGTCGTGGGTGATGAGATCCGGATACCCGTGCCGCGCCTCCGGTGCGGCGGCGACCACACCGCCCGCGGCGATCACGATCCCCTGATGCCCCAGGCACACGCCCAGCAACGGCAGCTCCGCCCGCGCGATCACCTCCGCCGAAATACCGAAATCGCGGGGAACATCCGGCCGTCCCGGGCCGGGGGAGATGACGACGTTGTCGAAGCCGTCCAGGTCGAGTTCGGCCAGCCTGGCCACCTCGTCATTGCGCACGACCACGGGTTCGGTCCCGTTCACCTCACTGATCAGCTGATACAGGTTGTAGGTGAACGAGTCGTAGTTGTCGATCAGCAGCGTGCGCATTTGGCACGCACATTACGCCTACCCGCAGTGGCCGGCGCGTACCGGTGCCCGCGACACGCATGCTCCTGACCTGGGGGAATTCTTCGGGAGTAGATACTGCTGGCATATGCCTTCAGTTCTATTGGTGGCCTACGGCACAATGTTGGGCATGTCTGTAGCGCAGCCGGTCGAGGTGGATCGCGACGTCGTGGATTTCGCGATCGTCGGTAAATGGATGGATGAACAGGGCTTGCCCGGTGGCGAATTCACCGGCGTCAAACCCCTCGGCGGCGGAACGCAGAACATCATGCTGCGCTTCGCCCGCGGCGGTCGCGACTACGTCCTGCGTCGCGGCCCCAAGCATCTGCGCACCGCCAGCAACAATGTCATCCGCCGCGAATCCCGCATTCTCGGCGCGCTCGACGGCACCGGCATCCGCGCGCCCAAGGTCATCGCGGCCTGCGGTGACGAAGCCCTCATCGGCGCGGCGTTCTATCTGATGGAGCCGATCACCGGCTTCAACCCGCAGACCGAACTCCCCGAACTGCACGCCGGCGATCCCGAGATCCGCCGCCTGATGGGCCTGTCCGCCGTCGAGGCCATCGCCCGCCTCGGCTCCCTCGATCACGAGGCGCTCGGCCTGGCCGACTACGGCAAGCCCGAGGGCTTCCTGGAACGCCAAGTCCCGCGCTGGCTTTCCGAACTCGAGGGCTACAGCGCCAATGCGGGCTACGGAGGTCCGCAGATCCCCGGCCTCGAGCGCGTCGGGGACTGGCTGGACCGCAATCGCCCCGCCGCGGCCCGCCCCGGCATCCTGCACGGCGACTGCCATCTGGCGAACATGATGTTCCGCTACGACGGTCCGGAGGTCGCCGCCATGGTCGACTGGGAGATGTCCACCATCGGCGACCCGCTGCTGGATCTCGGCTGGCAGATCGCCACCCGCTTCGAGCCCGGCACCACCGGGGCCGCCCTGGTCGGCAGCCTCGGCGCGGTCGGCGGCCTGCCCACCCCGGAGGAGATGGCCGCCCACTACGCCAAGTTCTCCGATCGCGACATCAGTCAGGTCACCTGGTACACGGTGCTGGCCTGCTTCAAGCTGGGCATCGTCCTCGAAGGCACGTATGCGCGCGCGGCGGCGGGCAAGGCGCCCAAGCAGGTTGGCGACTTCCTGCACGCCATCACGCTGGAGCTCTTCGAGAAGGCGCACGAGCTCATGGATTGAGCGCGGTCCACGCCTGTCCGCCCCCGTCCGAGAACATCGGGCGGGGGCGGATTCGTCTGCTCGGTGGGCCCTGCCGCGAACTTGTCGCGATGTTGCCGAGCGTTGGCAGAATATTGCTGTTCAAAAAGATTCTGACACCGTAGATTATCGGTCATGTCGATCGTTCCCGATGCCAAGGACTGGACCTGGGTGCTCGAGCGCACCTGCACCGATTGCGGATTCGATCCGGCGGCCACCTCGTTCGAGGCGGTCCCGGGTCTCACCCGCGACAGCGCCGCGCGCCTGAGCGCCGCCCTCGAACGCCCGGACGCCGCTGTGCGCCCGGATGATTCGACCTGGTCGGCCCTGGAGTACGCCGCCCATGTCCGCGACGTCTGCCGCATCTTCGAGCATCGGCTCGATATCACCCGCACCGCGTCCGCGCGGCCCGGGCCGGTGATCGGCGGCTACGACCCGTCGGTGACCATCGATGACGCCGGAATTCCCATGTTCGCCAACTGGGATCAGGACGTCACCGCCATTGCCGAGGACTACGGCAGCCAGCAGCCCGCCGCGGTCGCGACCGAACTCGGCACGGCCGCCGAGGCGGTGTCCCGCGCCTTCGCCGCGGTGCCCGCGGAGGAACTCGGCCGGACGGCCAAGCGCAGCAACGGTTCCCGGTTCACCGTGGAATCCCTGGGCATCTACTTCATCCACGACCTCGTGCACCATGTGCACGACGTGGAGAAGGTCTAGCCCAGCTCGGCGGCCACCGCGCCGGAGAGCAACCGGCGCGCCCGGTCGAGGGTGATCGAGCCGCTGAGCCAGCGCTCGCTCAGGCCCTCGACCAGGGCGGTCAGCCGTTCCGCGGCATCGGCCGCATGGACTCCCGCGGGCACCGACTGCTCTTCCTGCGCCTGCCGGATGAGGGATTCGATGTAGTCCGTCCACGACTGCGTCGAAACCCGCAGCGGTTCCCGCAGATCCGTATTGAACACCGCGCTGGCCCGCAGCTCGCCCCAGGCGATGCTGTTCTCCCGGACCTCCTCGGTCTCCTGGAGTTCCAGCAGCAGCACCTCTTCCACCTGGCTGCGCGCGTCCGCGTCGGCGCAGGTCCGGTCGGTGTAGCAGGCGGCCCGGTGATCGATGTGCGCGAGCGCGGCCAGCACCACGCCCCGCCGATCCTTGAAGTGGTAGTAGATCAGCGCCGTGGACACTCCCGCCGCGGCCGCCACCTTCTCGATGCGCAGGCCGCGGACGCCGTCCTGTGCGATGACGTGGACGGCGGCCTCCAGGATCCGGGTCTGGCGGTCGGACACGAAAAACCTCTCTCTACAGCGCGGGTTCCTGCTGCGTGGTGCAGTGGATGCCACCGCCCCCCGCCGCCAGCGCATCAATGGCGACCAGCACGATCTGCCTTCCGGGGAAGAGTCGCGCGAGGGTGGTCGCGGCGGCGCGATCGGCGATCGGATCCCCGAACTCGGGGACGATGACCGCGCCATTGCAAACATAGAAGTTGATGTAGCCCGCCGCGAAGTCCTCGTTATCCTCGCCCGCCCACTCCGAGCGCACCGTGGCCGGCGCCTCGAGCACCTCGACCTGCAGCCGCCGCCCGCGCGCGTCGGTTGCCGCGCGCAGAATGTCGAGGTGGCGGCGGGTCACGTCGTAGTCGAAGGAATCCGGGTTCTGATCCAGCCCGGCCACCACCACACCGGGTGTGGTGAAGCGGGCGTAGAAATCGGTGTGGCCGTCGGTGATGTCGTGCCCGGCGATACCCGGCAGCCAGATGACCTTCTCGATGCCGAGCAGCCACCGCAGTTCCTCCTCGACGTCGGCCTTCTTCCACCCCGGATTCCGGTTGTTGTTGAGCACACAGCTCTCGGTGATGATCGCCGTGCCCTCGCCGTCGACCTCCAGGCCGCCGCCTTCGAGGATCAGATCGGTTTCGAGCAACTCGGCGCCGGTCCGCCCGGCGATGAAGGCCGCCAGCCGGGCGTCCTGGTCGTAGTCCTGTTTCTCGCCCCAGCCGTTGAAGTTGAAGTTCACCGCGGCCTTGTGCGAGCCGGCCACGAAGACCGGGCCGGAGTCGCGCAGCCACAGGTCGTCCATCGGGGTCTCGACGAGTTCGATATTCGGGCCGAGCAGGTTGCGGGCGAGATCCATCTCGCCGGGGCGCACCAGCATCGACACCGGTTCGAAGCGGGCGATGGCCTGCGCGATGGCGGCCAGATCGCGGCGGACCGCCGGCAGCAGCTCATCGCCCCAGATCTTCGCGCTCGCGCCGAACGCCATCCAGGTGCGCTGGTGCCGGGCGGCCTCATCGGGCATACGCCACATACGTTCATCCTCCACACCGGTGGGGGACTGCCGCGGGGGAAAACCGCATCCCGCGAGCACGGCGCTCGCCACGGCCATTCCGGCCTGCATGAACTGACGCCGCTGCATGGCAATCGCTCCTCGTTCGTCGGCCGCCCGCTCGATCGGGTGGCCCGCTGGCGATCACCAAGCTAATCCTGACTAAAAAATTAGTCAAGCCGATTCCGCTGGAAATCCCGTGGACCGGCCGCGGGGCCGGGACCTACGCTGACGCGATCCAGAGGAGGGGATTTCCTGATGTCAACCCTGCAGGTCACCGTCGAACGATTGCTCGTCCATCCGCACGCCAACGCGGACCGGCTCGAGCTGGCCCAGGTCGGGCTGTACCGCGCCGTTATCGCCAAGGGGCAGTTCAAGACCGGTGACTATGCGATATACATTCCGGAGCAGGCGATCCTGCCCGAGGAGTTGATCACCGAGCTCGGGCTGACCGGGAAACTCGCCGGGTCCCAGAAGAATCGGGTGAAGACGGTGCGGCTGCGCGGGGAGGTCTCGCAGGGCATCGTCGGATTGCCGGCCGCGCTGGCCGGCGTCGATCTGGCCGCGGCCGAGGCCGATCGGACGGACTTCGCCGAATTGCTCGGCGTCACCAAATGGGTACCGCCGGTACCGGTCTCGATGTCCGGGCAGGTGGAGTCCGCGCCGGATCTGATCCGCTGGATCGACGTGGAGAACATCAAGCGCTACCCGGGCATCTTCGAGGCCGGGGAGCCGGTCGTCGCCACCGAGAAGATCCACGGCAGCGCCTGCCTGATGACCTATCTGCGCGAGGGCGATCAGGTGCTGGTGTCCTCCAAGGGACTCGGCGGCCAGTCGCTGGCGCTGGTGCCCGCCGACGGCAATCTGTACTGGCGCGCCATCCGGCAGTTCGGGCTGGTCGAGGCGGCGCGCAAGCTCAGCGAAGCGCTCGGCCTGGCTCGCGTCGGGTTCTTCGGCGAGGTGTACGGCGCGGGCGTGCAGGACCTGCACTACGGTGCGGCCGCCGCCCACGACGAGACGCTCGGGTTCGCGCTGTTCGATGTGGTGATCGATCCCGCGCCGGAGCCGGCGCGCTGGCTCGGCCATGCCGAAATCGGTGCTGTCCTGGCGGATCTCGGGGTCACCGTGCCACGGGTGCCGGTGCTCTACGAGGGTCCGTACGACGCCGAGCTGCTGCTGGACCTGGCCGAAGGCAAGGAGACCGTCTCCGGGTCGGAGGCGAATATCCGTGAGGGCCTGGTGGTTCGCCCGGCGGTGGAACGGCAGTCGCCGATTCTCGGCGGCCGCGCCATCGGCAAGATCGTCTCCAATGCCTACCTGTTGCGCGACGGCGGCACCGAATACGAGTGAGCGAGCGGGCGGCCCGATCACGGGCCGCCCGCCCATCGGCTCAACGGCAGAGCAGCAGGGCGGCGCGCAGATTGCGGGAGCGGACATCGTCCAGCACGGCCATGCCGAGCCGGTTCATGACATATCCGAAGCCCAGACCCGTTGCCGGGTCCGCGAATCCGAACGATCCGCCGTAGCCGGTGGTGCCGTAGGCGCGCTTGTCCGAGCCGAAACGGAAACTGCCCCGCGACTTCCGGAAACCCAGGTGGTAGCGGCTGGGCGTGAGCAGCACCAGATCCTCGGCCGGAACGTCATCGGCGGTCTCGGCGGACGCCAAGCGCTCCAGCACATCCCGGTCGACCGGCAGCTCACCGGTCGCTCCGGCGGCCGCGCCATAGACCCGCGCCAGCGCACGCGCCGTACCCACACCACCGGCCGCCGGGCTCTCCACGGCCAGGAATTCGCGCCGGGCCGCCCGCGCCGGCGCACCGACCTGCGGGCTGTTCAGCGCCTGGAACGACAGCCCGCGCTTGGCGAACAACTGAATCCCGATGCGCACCGGCAGATCCCGCTCATACCGCAGCACATCCAGTCCCTCGGTCGCCGACAGCTCCGCGACCCGGTCCATCGAGATCTCCTCGGGCAGGCCGATATAGAAGTCCAGCCCCAGCGGCCCCGCGAAATCCTCCGCGAATACCCGCCCCAGCGTCCGATGCTCCGGATCGACCCGCCGGATCAACTCCCCGTGATACAGCCCCGCCGTAATCGGGTGATACCCCTGCCGAGTCCCCGGCCGCCACAACGGTTTCTGATCAGCGAGAATCCTCGCCAGCCCATCCAGATCCCCCATATCCTGCAACCGCACCGGCCGATCCAGCGCCGCCAGCCCCGCCTGATGATCCAGCAGCTGTCGCACGGTAATCGACTCTTTCCCATGCGCCCCGAACTCCGGCCAATACTTCACCACCGGCGCCTCGTACTCCAGCAACCCCCGCGACACCGTCGCCGCCACCACGAACCCGGTCATCCCCTTGGTAGACGACCACACCGGAGCCATGGTGTCCCGCTCCCAAGCCTTCGTCCGCCTCCGGTCGCGATACCCCGCCCACAGATCCACCACCGGCCGATCCCCGTCGTACACGGCCACCGCCGCCCCGATCTCCCCATGCTGGGAGAAGTTCCGGCGAAAAGCATCAGCCACCGGCCCGAACCCGGACTCCACCTCGCCGTGGATCTCAACATGCGCACTCATGATGCCCAGATCGTATCGACCCCACCGAGCAATGCCACCCCAGCGACGACCGCCCCCACGCCCACCGAATGCCATCTCGCCGGTCGGGCCTGGATCGCCTGCTGATCGGGCTGCGTCGCCCTATGGACGAGCCGTGCCGCTCGGGGTCGGGCTGCTTCGCGTGGTGATCAGGCTGCCGCGGTGGCCGGGTATTGCGCCAGGAATTCGAGGATGGCGGCATGCCAGCGGTCCGGCTGCTCGATCATCACCACATGGCCGCCGGGGAGTTCGAGGTACTCGGCGCCGGGGATGGCGGCCGCTTGCTCGCGCGCGCCGGCGGGGTCGACGAGGAGGTCTCCGGACAGGCCGATGACGAGGGTTGGAACCGCGACGTGGGGGAGGTCCGCGGTGATGTCGACCGCGGCGACCAGGGCTGCCTGGGCGGCGGTGCCGCCCGGGACATCGGCGGCCATCTGGTCGAGCAGGCCGGGAAGCTGGTCGGCCGGAATCGCATTCACGAAGTCCGCGCTGAATCCGGCGAGCAGGGCGACGCGGGCGAACAGTTCCCGATCACCGGTGGCCAGCAATCGCTGCCACAGCTCCACATTGGCGCGCGCCCGATTGTCCGCTCGCGCGAAGCCGGCGGTGAGCACCAGCCCGCGCACCCGGTCCGGATGCCGTACCGCGGCGCGCACGGCCACCGCGGTTCCGAGCGAATAGCCGATGATCGTGAACTCCTCGGCTCCCGCCGCCACCGCCTCGGCCACCAGAGCATCGGCGAGCGAATCCAGTTCGAGTGGTGTGTCATCCGCGGGGTAGTCGGACCCGATCACGGTGTGCTGCGGCGCCAGCACCGGAATCAGCGATCCGAAGTTGGCCGCGATGCCGCCGCCGGCGCCGTGCGCGAGCACGATCGCCGGGCCGGAGCCGGTGACGCTGGTGGTGAGGACGGGGGCCGGTGCTGAAATGTTCGTCATGCCGCCGACGTTAGGGATTCACATGGGTGTGAAGGTCAATTCGATGTGCGGGAGGTCACAGTGCTGATCGGCGAGCTGTCCCAGCGAACCGGCGTCCCCGCCCGCCTCCTCCGCTACTACGAGGAACAGGGACTCCTTGTCCCGCACCGCGACTCCAACGGCTACCGCACCTACGACGATTCCGCCCCCGCCACCGTCACCCGCATCCGCGACCTCCTCGAGGCGGGTCTCCCCACCCGCGCCATCCGCGAACTCCTCCCGTGCGCCACCGACACCGGCTACCAGCATTGCGCCCACTCCCGAAAAGTGGTCGCCGACGGCCTGTCCCACCTCGAATCCCAGATCGAGAACCTCACCCGCCGCCACACCCTCCTCGCCCGCCACCGAGAATCCCTCCTCGCCAACCCTGTCAACCCCGAACCGGCCATCCACCCCGAACTCGCCGCGGACGCGTAATCGCTCGCGAGCCCCGATACGAACCCGTGGGCAGCGGTCTCGCGCCTGCCGGGCGGTGGCGAAGCTGCGGCTGTGGCCGGAAACCCGTGGCAGGCGGACAATTCGGGCATGGCTGAGCGTGAGCCGCCTGCGGGGCCGGGGTTCGTGGTCTTCACCATCTGCTGGCTTGTGGTGCTGGTGATTGTTCCGTATTCGATCGCCGCGTCTGTGCGGGAAGGGGGCGGCGGGTCCACGGCGGTGCTGCTGACTTGGCTGGTAGTGGCTCTTGTGCTGGTCGGGTTGTATTACGGCATTACTTACGTCTACCTCGCGGAAGTGGATCCGAAGCCGACCGAGGTTTGCGAGGACGATGAGGAGGATGAGGGCGGTTGAAGTCGCCGGGTGGGTGAAGTCGGTGCCGTTGGGTAGCTGACGGGTGGGGGACACGTGGACCCTGTGCGGGTTTGCGGGGTTTGACCAGGTAGCGTGGCCGTACGTGCCGGGACTGAATCGGATTACCGCGTCATTGCTGCGGACGAAGCCTGTTGAGCAGCTCGCCTCGGATGGGGAGCACAGCGCATTGCGCCGGAGTATGGGGCTGGTTCCGCTGATCGCGTTGTCGGTGGGGGCGACGCTGGGGACGGGAATTTTCGTGGTGCTGGGGGAGGCCGCGCCGCTGGCCGGGCCGGCGGTGGTGATCTCGTTCGCGATCGCGGCGTTGGCGGCGTTGTTCTCGGCGCTGTCGTATGCGGAGCTCGCCAGCGCGGTGCCGGTGTCGGGGTCGGCTTACTCCTATACCTATGCGACGTTGGGCGAGATTGTCGCCTGGGTCTGTGGATGGTGCCTGCTGCTGGAGTACGGCGTTTCGGTGGCGGCGGTCGCCGTCGGGTGGGGCTCGTATTTGAACGAGTTCCTCGGTTCGACGATCGGGTGGCGGATTCCTGAAGCGCTGTCGGCCGCGCCCAGCGAGGGCGGCATCATCGATCTGCCCGCGGCGGTCGTCGTGCTCATTGCCACCGCGGTGCTGTTGGAGGGCGTGCGGGAGAGCGCGCGGGTCACGACCATCACGACGCTCATCAAGATCTCGGTGTTGATCTTCTTCGTGGTTGTGGCCGTGACCGCCTTCCACTCCGATAACCTGCAGCCGTTCGCGCCCGCGGGTGTCGCGGGTATCGGGGCGGCCGCGTCGATGGTGTTCTTCTCGTTCATCGGCTTCGATGCCGCGTCGACCGCGGGTGAGGAAGCCAAGAATCCGCAGCGGGATCTGCCGCGCGCCATCATCATCTCGCTGGGCATCGTCACGCTGGTATACGTGCTGGTGGCGCTGACCGCGGTCGCGGCGGTCGGCGTGGACGATGTGAGCAGCTCGGGCGCCTCGCTGGCCACCGTTCTCGAGCAGGTGACCGGAAAGGGTTGGCCCGCCACCATTCTCGCTGCGGGCGCGGTGATCGCCATCGCGTCGGTGGTGCTGACCGTGCTCTACGGCCAGACCCGCATCCTGGTGGCGATGTCCCGCGACGGGCTCATGCCGAAGGTGCTCTCGCGCGTCGGCGCCAAGCGGGTGCCGACCATCAACACGCTCGTCGTCGGCGGCGTGGTCGCCGTCCTCTCGGCGCTGGTCCCGCTGGGTGAACTGGTGAACGCCACCAATATCGGCACCCTGGTCTCCTTCGCCCTGGTGAATATCGGCGTCCTGGTGCTGCGCCGCACCAAGCCGGATCTGCCCCGCACCTTCCGCACCCTGGTCCCGCTGGTCCCGGTGCTCGGCGTCGCCATGTGCGTCTGGCTGCTGGCTCACCTGCCCGGCGTGACCTGGCTGGCCTTCACCCTCTGGTCGGCCGTCGGCCTGGTCGTCTACTTCACCTACGGCCGCCGCCGCTCCGCCCTGAACAAGCCCGCCCGCTCCGAACCCCCCGTCCCCGAACCCCTCCCATAAAGCTCGTAGGCTCTTGGTGTGCGAGCGCTGGAGCAGATTCAACGGTGGCCGGTTCGACATGCGGCGGCGGGTGTCGCGGTCAAGGACAGGGGAGTGGTCGACTCCGAGGGTGATCTCGATCGGGTGTTCCGGCTCGCGTCGGTGACCAAACCCCTTGTGGCGTACGCGGTTCTGGTCGCCGTCGAGGAGGGCGCGGTCGAACTCGACCAGCCTGCCGGTCCGCCCGGCTCCACCGTGCGGCATCTGCTGGCGCACACCTCCGGCCTGGCCTTCGACACCACCGAGGTGCTGGCCGAACCGGGCGCGCGACGGATCTACTCGAGCGCCGGCTTCGAGGTGCTGGCCGACTTCGTGGCCGCGCAGACCGGGATCCCGTTCGCCCGCTATCTGCACGAGGCCGTCTTCGAGCCGCTCGGCATGAACTCCTCGGCGCTCTCGGGGTCCGCCGGACACGCCGCACGCTCCTCGGTCGCAGACATGCTGCGGTTCGCTGTCGAATTGCTGAATCCCGAGATCGTGAGTGCGGAATTGCTCGCCGAAGCATCCACAGTGCAATTCCCGGATCGCAATGGCGTGCTCCCGGGCTACGGGTCGCAGCGTCCCAACGACTGGGGCCTGGGCTTCGAAATCCGCGATCACAAATTGCCGCACTGGACGGGCGGTTCGAACTCGCCCGGAACATATGGCCATTTCGGACAATCCGGTACTTTTCTGTGGGTTGACCCGGACGTCGGCATGGCGTGTCTGGCGCTGGCGGACGAAAATTTCGGTGACTGGGCGCGGATGGCGTGGCCGACCCTCAGCGATGCCGTGATCGCGGAGTTTGCGTAGAACTCCGACACGTCCAAGAAGTAACACTCGTAACTCCGGGCACTCCAGTAAACTCGGGCAACGCCGGCTCTCGGGGTCGTTGGGGAAGACGTCCCTCGTCGAAGCCGGAGGTGTCAGTGGTGCGCGCGTCTAGTCAGTTCGCCGAGGCGACGTCTGGAGTCGTCTACATTCATGCGTCGCCGGCCGCGCTGTGCCCGCATATCGAATGGGCGCTCACCTCGACGCTCAAGGCGCCCGCCAAACTCCGCTGGACCGCGCAGTCCGCATCCTCGGGAAGTCTGCGTGCCACCACCGATTGGTACGGTCCGGTCGGTACTGGGGGCCGGTTAGCCAAGGCATTGCGAGATTGGCCCGTGCTCTACTTCGAGGTCACCGAGGACCCCAGTGAAGGCGTGGACGGCGAACGCTATAGCTTCGTCCCCGGCCTCGGTCTCTGGAACGGCGCCATGAGCGCCAATGGCGATGTCATGGTCGGCGAGATGCGCCTGCGCGCCATTGTCGAATCGGCCCGCGCTCAGGGTCGCCACTCCGCCTCCGACATCGCCGCCGAAATCGACCGCGCCCTCGGCACCGCCTGGGATGATGCCCTCGAGCCCTACCGCCTCGGCGGCGAAGGCGCCGAGATCACCTGGCTGCGCCGCGACGTCGGCTGATCCGGCGGCCGCGGCGACCTGCCCCGCTGTGTGACCCCGCACGAATCGAGCGCGCCGAGCCGCTCCACCCCGGATGGTCTCGAACCGGTTGCCACGAAAGGAGTTTCCCTTGAAGCGGTGGACCAGTAGTCCACTCACCCTGATCGCCGCCGGCGCGCTCGCCCTGACCCTGGCGGCCTGCTCCGACGATGCCGACTCCCGCGAGGGCCACACCACCCCCGCACCCAGCACCACCGTGCGCGCCGACGACACTCCCACCCTCGGCGATCCGGTCCACTGCGGCACCGGCCCCTTCGGCCTCGCTGTAGTCGCGTTCACCACCAAGGGCCCCGACTTCTGCCCCACCGCCCTGGCCGTGGTCAACGCCTACGCGGAGGCTCGCAACCAGCAGCCCGAGGGCGATATCCCCGTCACCGTCGACAATATCCGCTGGGTCTGCGGCGAACGCCAGGGCGATCCCAACCCCTTCCAGCAGTGCGCCAGCCAGAACGAATCCCAGGACAAGGTCCGCCTCATCTCCTGACGGCTAGCCGCTGTTGCGCGGCACCCCGGCGCAGTCGATCGGCTCCGCGTGCGCCGGATCGAGCGCGTTCAGAATGTGCTGTCCGACAATCGGATCGGCGGCCATGAAGATGTGCTCGCTGAAGTCGGCGGGACAGGCGTCCTGGACCACGATATTGGTGATGTTCGGCGCGGGCGGCGCCATGCCGCTGGTGTAGGGGATGACCGCCTCGTCATAGCGGGTCATGATGTTGGTGTACTCGATGCTCGCCGGGAACGGGTCGCCGGCATTGACGGTGTTCAAATAGTCGGAGCCGGACAGGAAGTCGAGCACGGACTTGCTGAAGACCCCGACGACGGCATCGGTCACCGGTCCCAGTCCGATGCCGTTCAGCGCGTGGTACAGGTGATTCAGCCCGAGCAGGGTGGAGCCGTTCCACAGCGGTGTGATGTTGACGGACTTGGCGACCTTGGCATGCCCGCCCAGCACATTGATGTACCAACGCGGCATCACCGTCCCCTGGGAGTGGCCGATGAGATCGACCCGCTCGGCCCCGGTGGCCGCGAGCACGCGATCGATGAACGGCGCCAGCTCGTTCGCCGCCACCGCGCGCATATCGGCATGCCCGGGTAGCGACAACCCGCCGAGCATCCCCGCGACCGTGCTCGGATCGATGCCGTAGGTCAGCGTGAACACGCAATACCCGTTGTTGGCCAGCAAGGGTGAGATGTACCGGTAGTTCTGCGCGGGCCCGCCGCTGGTGCCCGAGATCAGCACCACCGGTTCCGGGTGTGCCGCACCGGGTTTGCAGTTCCAATCGTTGGCCCCCGGGGGCGTGCCGCGAAAGTCGATCACATGCGGCAGGATCCCGGCCAGATTCTCCACCGGACCCCATGGAACATGATGGGGCGGTGCGGGTTCCGCCGCCGCGCGGGCCGGACCGTACCCGAGCGCGGCCAGGATGACGAGCACCGGCGTCAGCCATAAAGTTAGAGAGCGCATGGTATCTAAAGTAGGGTGACGCGCACCACTCACTCTATGGCCGTACGCCGGAACACGATTCGAGAATGTGTGCGTCCGACCAAGCCGGCGTGATGAACGCCCGGCTAGCGGGCGCGCAGCATTCGACCCGCAGCCTCCACCGCCGGACCGGAACTGCCGGCGTCGCTGATGAATACGGCGAACGCGAGATCGCCGTCGATGCCGACGAACCAGCCGTGCGCATGTTTGTCGTCGATGTACTCGGCGGTGCCGGTCTTGCCCAGCAAGCCCGGGATATCGCGCAGGGCCGTGGCGGTGCCGCCGGTAATCGTCTCGCGCATCATGGTTTTGATCTGCTCGGCAATGCCCGCGGGCAGTGCCGCTGGTACGCGGTCCGGGGTGCCGGGCTGCCCGGCGACAATGGCCGGAGCGGGCACGGAACCATGCGCGATGGAGGCGGCGACGAGCGCCATGCCGAAGGGCGTCGCGGTGACCTTGCCCTGCCCGATCCCGGCTTCCACGCGTTCGGCCGGGGTCTCGGCGGGCGGCACCTTCCCGGTGACGGTGGTGAGTCCGGGTGTGACGTAATCGATTCCGAGGCCCAGCTGGGCCGCAGCATTGGTGAGCCCGTCCGCGGGCAGCTGCACCGCGAGCTGACCCATGGTGGTGTTGCAGGACTGGGCGAAGGCGGTGTGCAGCGGGACCTGGCCGAGGTCGAAGTTATTGTCGTTGGGGATGCGGCGGCCTTCGATATTCGCGCTGCCGGGGCAGGGGACGACGGTATCCGGGGTGACGATGCCCGCTTGCAGCGCGGCGGAGACGGTCACCGTCTTGAAGGTCGAGCCCGGCGGGTAGAGCCCGGTCAGCGCGATCGGGCCTTGCGCGTCGGCGGCCGAATTCTGGGCCATGGCAAGCACATTGCCGGTGGAGGGCTGCACGGCGACGATCGCGGCGGGCTGCGCGACCGGGGCGAGGGCGGATTCGGCGGCCTGTTGGAGAGCGAGGTCGAGCGTGGTCCGAATGTCCGTGGTCGCCTTGGGATCCTGTCCGGCGATACGGACGGTGCTGCCATCCGCGGTCTTCGCCCGCACCGCCCAGCCGGCGGCGGCGTCGGTGTTCTGCTGCCATAGCTCGGCGAGGCCCGAGAGCGTCGGCGAGGCGAGCGACTTGTCGGTGGTCAGCAGCCGGGTCTGCGGCGCCAGGGTGACATTCGGCAGGGCCGCGAGTTGCGCTTCGATCGGGGCCAGATCGGCGGGGCGCAGGGTGATCGCGGTAATCGGCTTCCCCTGTGCGCCGTCCTGTTCCGATTGCAGGGAGGCGGCGGTAATGCCGGGGGCGATGGGGCCGAGCAGGCTCGCTACCGCGCCGGTGTCCGCACCGGGCGCGAGTTGCACGAGGGTGACGACCTGCTGGGCCATGAGCTCGCCGCCCGTCGAGTCGAGTACCCGGGCGGGCTGTTGCGGATAGGAGGGGCCGTAGGACAGCGGACCCTGATCCAGGCCGGGTGCGACGGTGGCCGGATCCCAGTGCACTTTCCAGCCGTCGGACTCGGCCGCGGTGCCGGAGGTGGTGTAGGACCACTCGTGCTCGCCGCCGGTCCCGAGCTTCCAGGTGGCGGTGAGATCGAAAGTGCCTTTGTCGCCGTCCTTCCCGGACTCGCGCACCTCGAAGCGCACCTCGTGGCCCAGCCCGTCGTAGAGCCCGCCGAGCGCGGTCGAGGCGGCGTTCGGATCATCGGTCAGCGCCGCCGCGGCCGCGACATCATCGGCGTTCAACGCCTCGGCGAACTGCCGGGCGACCGTCTCCGGCTGCTCCGGGCCCGAGGAACAGGCGGCCAGTGCCAATGCGGGCACCGCGAGCAGGGTGACAATCCTGGTGGGGGTACGCACCGTCGCGACCCTACCAACCCTTCACGTATTAGCAGGCAGACGCGCTCGGCCGAATGATGCACCGAGCATCATGCCGACTCGGGTACCGCCGGCCGGGTGGCGGCATCCGACATCGGATCCGGATCGTCGAGAGGTTCGACCCGCTCGCCGACCAGGATCCCGGCGACCACCGCCACCGCGAGTTGCGCGAACAGGGAGCGATACCAGGGCGGGCGCACCGGAGCCGATTCCGTGGGCTTCTCGAGTGTTTCGGACATGCCGGAACGCTAGAAGCGGCATGTGAAGCCACGATGTCCACGTTGTTGCCCACGGCAACCAAATCCATATACCCGCCCGCCGTCCCACTCGGCGGGATGCGTGCATAGTCGCCGCCGGATTGGGTACTCCACCTTCAAGAACGCGGGCAGTCTCAACGGCGAGACCGCCCGCGTTCCCTGTTCGTACTGCTTACAGCGGAATGTTCTTGTTGTGCTGGGGCCGGGCCGGGGCCGCGGCCAGCGCTGCGGCAATGGTGGAGCGGGTCTTGGCCGGGTCGATGACCTCGTCCACGACACCGATGGCGATGGCGCGTTCCACACCGCCGGCGATCCGCTCGTGCTCCTCGGTCAGCCGCTCGATCAACGCCTCGCGCTCCTCCTCCGGCGCGGCGGCGATGGCCTTCTTGTGCAGGATGCCGACGGCGGCCTTGGCGCCCATGACGGCGACCTCGGAGCCCGGCCAGGCGTATACGGCCGTCGCGCCCAGCGCGCGGGCGTTCATGGCGATGTAGGCGCCGCCGTAGATCTTGCGGGTCACCAGGGTCACCCGCGGCACGCGGGCCTCGGCGAAGGCGTGCAGCAGCTTCGCGCCGCGGCGCACCACACCCTCCCATTCCATGCTCACGCCGGGCAGATAGCCCGGCACGTCGGTGACCACGATCATCGGAATGCCGAAGGCATTGCACAGCCGCACGAAACGCGCTGCCTTCTCGGCGCTTTCGGAGTTCAGGCAGCCGCCGAGGCGAATCGGGTTGTTGGCCAGCACGCCCACGGTGCGCCCGCCCAGACGACCCAGGCCGGTGACGATGGAGCGGGCGTACCCGCCCTGCAGTTCCTCGAAAGAGCTTTCCTCGCCGACATTGTCGAGCAGTTCGTGAATGATCGGCTTCACGTCGTAGGCGCGCTTGGCCGACTCCGGCAGCATGGCCTTGAGGTCGACATCGCCGTGCGCCGCCGCGGCCAAATCGAATTCGCCCTGCTCGGCGAACATCGACACCAGCCGCCGCCCGCGGTGCATGGCATCGGCCTCGTCATCGGCGACGATATGGCACACGCCGGACTTCTTGCCGTGGGTGACCGGCCCGCCCAGCGTCGCCATATCCACGTTCTCACCGGTGACGCTGCGGACCACGTCCGGGCCGGTGACGAAGATACGGCCCTCGGGGGCCATGATCACGATATCGGTCAGCGCGGGACCGTAGGCGGCGCCGCCGGCCGCGAAGCCGAGCACCACCGAAATCTGGGGGACCTGACCGGAGGCGCGGACCATGGCCTCGAAGACCAGTCCGACCGCGTGCAGCGCCTCCACACCCTCGGCGAGGCGGGCGCCGCCCGAATGCCACAGTCCCACAACGGGAATCTTGGACTCGATGGCCGTATCGATGGCATCGACGATGTGCTTGCAGCCCTCGACGCCCATGGCGCCGCCCATCACGGTCGCATCGGAGCAGTAGGCGACGGTGCGCACGCCGTCGACCTCGCCGATGGCGGCGAGCACGCCGGACTTGTCGCGGGGATGCAGCGGGAGCACGGTGCCGGGATCGAAGAAGCGCTGCAACCGGCCCAGCGGGTCACGGGGATCGGTGGCGGTATCGGCATGCGCGGGAGCCATGATGGTCATCGCAAACTCCTGGTGAGAAGTGCGGTCGCGGAAAGCGGCTGCGAATGTCAAAGTCCCGGCGGGGAACTCGGTGCGGGATCGCCATCCGAGCCCCCGCCGGGACCGCTTGTCTTACTGACCGGATCTGGTGTCAGTACCGGCCGAAGGCGAGCGCGACATTGTGCCCACCGAAACCGAAGGAGTTGTTGATCGCGTACTCGATGTCCTGGCGGCGAGCCTCGCCGTGCACGACATCCAGGTCGATCTCCGGATCCTGGTTGTCCAGGTTCAGCGTCGGCGGGACGATGCCGTCCCGGATGCTGAGGACCGTGAGCACCGACTCGAGCGCGCCGACGGCGCCGATCGAGTGGCCCAGGGCGGACTTGGGCGCGTAGACCGAGGCGTGCTGGACGCCGGCCTTGTGAATCGCGTTCTTCTCCGCGGTGTCACCGATGGGGGTGGCAGTCGCGTGCGCGTTGACGTGGGTGATGTCCTTGGCGGACAGACCCGCGGTCTGCATCGCGCGCTGCATGGCGCGTGCCGCACCGCTGCCCTCCGGATCCGGCGCCACCAGGTGGAAGCCGTCGGAGGTGATACCCGCGCCCAGCAGACGGGCGTGGATGGTGGCGCCACGTGCCTTGGCGTGTTCCTCGGTCTCGATGACCATGAGCGCACCCGCCTCGCCGAAGACGAAGCCGTCGCGATCCTTGTCGAACGGACGCGAGGCGCCCTTCGGATCGTCATTGCGGGTGCTCATGGCGCGCATCATCGAGAACGCGGCGATCGGCACCGAGTCGATGAAGCCCTCGACGCCACCGGTGACGACCATATCGGCGTCACCCATGACGATCATCCGCCACGCATTGGCGATGGCCTCCGAACCCGACGAGCACGCCGAGACCGGAGTGATCACTCCCGCCCGCGCCTTGAGCTCGAGACCGACGACCGCCGAAGGACCGTTCGGCATGACCATCTGAACAGCCAGCGGCGAGATCTTGCGATAGCCGCCGTTCTTCAGCTTGTCGACCGAATCGATGAGGGCATCGCCGCCACCGAGACCGGTGCCGATGGCCACACCCAGCCGCAGCGGGTCGACCTCCGGGGAGCCGGCGTTCTTCCAGACCTCACGACCGAGGACCATGGCGAGCCGCTCGACATAAGCCATGCGGCGGATCTCGACGCGATCCAGCAGCGTGTCCGGCGACACCTTCAGGTGCCCGCCGATCCGAACCGGAAGGTTGTACTCCTCGATGAAGTCGTCCTCGAGGACGTCGATCCCGCTCTCGCCGTTGAGCAGGCCCTTCCACGTCGCATCGACGTCACCGGCGATCGACGTGGTCGCCGCCATGCTCGTTACGACGACGTTGGGGAAGTTCCCATTCAAGGTGGAAGGAGTGGTCACGTGTCGGCCTTACTTGTCGCCGAACTTGGCCTTGAGCTCCTCGGCCGCGTCCGCGTTCTCGGCCTCGAGCTTCTGGATGTAGGCCACCGCGTCGCCGACGGTCTTCAGGCTCGCCAGGTCCTCGTCGGGGATCTTGACGCCGTACTTGTCCTCGGTCTGAACGGCGATCTCGACCATCGACAGCGAGTCGATGTCCAGGTCGTCGACGAAGGACTTCTCGATGGTCACCTCGGAGGGCTCGATGCCGGTCACCTCTTCGATGATCTTGCCGAGCTCTTCGACGATCTGTTCCTGGGTCAGAGCGGCCACTGTGGTGGCTCCCTTCTTGTCTTCGTGTAGTGGGGATGTGGGGTGTTGATTTCCTGCCGCGGTCTACGCGCCCCATCGCCGTTGGTGGAGCAGACCGCGAGTCAAGCTAGTCCGCGGCTGTGAGTTCTGCCAGCGCGGGGAGGTCCGCGGGTGTCTTCAGCGCCAGGTTCGGGGTGCCCTTGAGCTCCCGCTTGGCGATGCCGACCAGGGTGCCCGCCGGCGGCAGTTCTGCCACCGCGGAAACGCCTGCCGCGCGGATCGTCTCGGTGCACAGGTCCCAGCGCACGGGGCGGGTGACCTGCGCGGCGAGCTTGTCGATCGCATCCTGGCCGGAGGCGACCGGCTGGCCGTCGAAGTTCGACAGCAGCACTCGCGTCGGCTCGCCGGGCACGATCTTGGAAATTGCCTCCGTGACAGCGTCCTGGGCCGGAGCCATGAACGCGGTGTGGAAGGCGCCGGCGACCGGCAGCGCTCGAACGCGAGCCTTCTCGGGCGGGTTGGCCGCGAGTTCTTCGAGCGCCCCGAGCTTACCCGCTGCCACGATCTGACCCACCGCATTGCGGTTGGCCGGGATCAGGCCGAGTTCCTCGAGCCGGGCGAGCACGACGGTTTCGTCGCCGCCGAGCACCGCCGACATGCCGGTCGGCTCGAGTGCGCACGCTTTGGCCATCTCCGCACCGCGGAGGGCGGCCAGGGCCACGGCGTCGTCGGCGGAGATGACTCCGGCGACGGCGGCAGCGGCGAGTTCGCCGACCGAATGACCGGCGACGATGGTGTCCGCGGGAAGCGATTCCTGCGGGATTTCCGCGAAAGCAAGCAGGGCAGCCGCGACGACCAGCGGTTGGGTAACCGCAGTATCGGTGATCTCTTCAGCGGTCGCAGTGGTGCCCAACCGCAGCAGGTCCAGCCCCGAGGCCTTCGACCACAGCGCGATGCGATCGGCAGCGCCGGGAAGTTCGAGCCAGGGGGTGAGCATGCCGGGTGTCTGAGAGCCCTGTCCAGGGGCGAGCAATGCGATCACGCCTCTAAGAGAACACTGTGAGGCCGGTCTCCAGAGATGTCGGCACGAATGAAGCTTCCGGAGGTCTTTTGTGGGGTGTCCACAAAAGGGGAGGTGAGTTGCGCCGATCGTCCGATTCGGTGGACGCGTTACATCCCCTCTTTCGGATCTGTGACAACTGGGATCTCTGAGGTAGGAGTAGGTGATTCGTTACGGGTTCGTGTCAGCCTGCCTATGGTGGCGGCGATACGTAACACGTAGGCATCGCGCGGATTCATCGGATCGCGACCAGTGATGTCGGCCACGCGCTTCAACCGATAACGCACGGTATTTGGATGGATGAACAGTTGCCGAGCGCAGGTCTCGACCGCTCCACCGCAATCCAGATAGGCGTCCAAGGTATTGGACAGGTCCGCGGCGGCGGCCAACGGTAACACAATGTTGTCGTTGAGAGCCTCCACTGCGGCGCGATCGCCGAGCAGGGCTCGCTCGGGTAGCAATTCCGAGGCGTGCACCGGGCGTGGCGCGCCGCGCCAGCCCACCACCGCCTCCATACCGGCCATGGCCTCCACCGAGCTGATGTGCGCGGCGGACAGGGTGCGCGTCGTGGGGCCGATGACCACGGGGCCGTCGGAGAAGACCTCGCCGAGCAGGTCGGCCAGGAAGGGGGAGGGGTACATGGTGTCGCCGAGATGGCCGCTGACGACCATCACCAGGCGGGTGCCCTGCACGACGGCGAGGGCATTGCGGCCGTGCCGGGCGGCGATGCCGTGCACCGAGCCGACCACGGCGGCCACCTGATCCTTCGGGGGCGTGCCGACGAGGACCGTCGCGGGGGCGGTGGCATCCCAGTTGAGAGTCGCCGCGCGGGAGAGCATTTCGGGGCCGGTGTCGCCGCGCACCACGGCGTCGACGACGAGGGCCTCCAATCGGGTGTCCCACGCGCCGCGGGACTCCGCCGCGCTGGCGTACACCGAGGCGGCCGCGAAACCGAGCTCACGCCCGTATCGCAGTACCGCCTCGGTGAGCGCCACCAGCTGCCGGTCGTTGCGCGCCAGCGCCGGTAGCCACTGTTCGAAGAACTCCATGGCCACCCGGACCATGTCGACGGTCTGGCGCAGCGTCAGCCGCCGCGCCAGATCGTCCGGGATGACCTGGAAAGCGTCCAGGCTGAACCGGATATCGCTTTCCGGGTCCTGCAACCACTCGAGGAAGTTCACCACCGCCGTCTGCACCAGCAACTGCACGCCGGCGCGTTGCGCGGCATCCAGATTGGCGAAGAACGGCAACCGCTCCTGCATCGAGGCCACGGCCTCGGTGGACAGCCGGCCCGAGAACTGCTTCACCCGCTTGAGCAGCGTGTCGGGAAGCGGATCGCGGGTCTGCCGGTTCGGGGAGAGCGCGCCGGTCGGGAGGTAGACCTCGTGTTCGGAGGAGCCTTCGTTGATCCGGCGCGGCCTCGGCGGTTTACGTTCCACGGTGTTAATCGTGCGTTATGCGTCGCCACCCTCGGAACCGGGTGCCGCCTTCGGTGCGGCGTTCACATCGTCGATGCGGTACTTCGCGGCGGCCTCGGCGGCCTTGGCCTGGTCGATCTTGCCTTCGGCGGCCAGACCGGACAGCGCGGCCACCACGATCGAGGCCGCGTCCACGTTGTACACCCGGCGCGCCGCGGGGCGCGTGTCGGAGAAGCCGAACCCGTCGGTGCCCAGCGAGATGAACCGGCCCGGGACCCACTGGCGGATCTGATCCGGCACCGCGCGCATCCAGTCCGAGGCGGCCACGAACGGGCCCTGCGCCTGCGAGAGCACCTGCGTGACGTACGGCAGGCCCGGATCCTGTTCCGGGTGGCGCAGTTTGGCGATCTCCTTGGCCAGGGCCTCCTTGCGGAGCTCGCCCCACGAGGTCACCGACCACACGTCCGCCTGCACGCCCCACTCCTCGGCCAGCATCTGCTGGGCGCGCAGGCCGTCGGGCATGGTGACGCCCGCGACCAGGATCTGCGCGCGGACCTCGCCGGCGGCGCCGGGCTTGTAGAGGTAGATGCCCCTGAGCAGGCCCTCCACATCCAGGTTCTCCGGCTCGGCCGGCTGCGGCTGCGGCTCGTTGTAGAGGGTGATGTAGTAGAAGATGTCCTCGCCGCCGAACTCGTGGTGCTGCGAGTGCGCCTCGGGATCGGTGCCGGGCAGGGCCTCCTGATAGCCGTTCGACACGCCGCCGCCGTACATGCGGCGCAGGCCGTCGCGCACGATGTGGGCGATCTCGAAGGCGAACGCCGGATCGTAGGGCACACACGCCGGGTTGGTGGACGCCAGCAGCAGCGAATGACCGTCGTTGTGCTGCAGGCCCTCACCGGTCAGCGTGGTGCGGCCGGCGGTGGCGCCGAGCACGAAACCGCGGGCCATCTGATCCGCGGCCGCCCAGATGCCGTCGCCGGTGCGCTGGAAGCCGAACATCGAATAGAAGATGTAGAGCGGGATCATCGGCTCGCCGTGCGTGGCGTAGGAGGTGCCGACCGCGGTGAAGCTCGAGGTCGAACCGGCCTCGTTGATGCCCTCGTGCAGGATCTGGCCGACGCTCGACTCCTTGTAGGCGAGCATCAGTTCCGCGTCGACCGAGGTGTAGAGCTGGCCGTTGCGGTTGTAGATCTTCAGCGACGGGAACCAGGAGTCCATACCGAAGGTGCGGGCCTCGTCCGGGATGATCGGCACGATGCGCTTGCCGATCTCCTTGTCGCGCAGCAGTTCCTTCATCAGGCGGACGAAGGCCATGGTGGTGGCGACGGACTGCTTGCCCGACCCCTTGCGGATGGATCGGTAGGGCTCGTCGCCCGGCAGCGGCAGCGGCTTGGCCTTGGTGCGGCGCTCGGGCAGGAAACCGCCCAGCTGCTTGCGGCGGTCCAGCATGTACTGGATCTCCGGGGCGTCCTGGCCGGGGTGGTAGTACGGGGGCAGGTACGGATCGCGCTCCAGCTCCGCATCGGTGATCGGAATGCGCTGCACGTCGCGGAACGCCTTCAGATCATCGAGGGTCATCTTCTTCATCTGGTGCGTGGCATTGCGGGCCTCGAAGTGCTTGCCCAGGCCGTAGCCCTTGATGGTCTTGGCGAGAATGACCGTCGGCTGGCCCTTGTGCGCCATGGCCGCCGCGTAGGCCGCGTAGATCTTGCGGTAGTCGTGGCCGCCGCGCTTGAGGTTCCAGATATCGCCGTCGGACAGGCCCTTGACCAGTTCCTTGGTGCGCGGGTCGCGGCCGAAGAAGTGCTCGCGGACGTAGGCGCCGTCATTGGCCTTGTAGGTCTGGAAATCGCCGTCGGGGGTGGTGTTCATGAGGTTCACCAGCGCGCCGTCGCGGTCGGCCTGCAGCAGGGCGTCCCATTCGCGGCCCCACACCACCTTGATGACATTCCAGCCGGCGCCGCGGAAGAACGACTCCAGTTCCTGCACGATCTTGCCGTTGCCGCGCACCGGGCCGTCGAGGCGCTGCAGGTTGCAGTTGATGACGAAGGTCAGGTTGTCCAGGCCCTCGTTGGCGGCGACCTGGATGAGGCCGCGCGATTCCGGCTCGTCCATCTCGCCGTCGCCGAGGAAGGCCCACACGTGCTGATCGGCGGTGTCCTTGATGCCGCGATCGTGCAGGTAGTGGTTGAAGCGCGCCTGGTAGATGGCGTTCATCGGGCCCAGACCCATGGAGACCGTGGGGAATTCCCAGAAGTCCGGCATCAGCCGCGGGTGCGGGTAGGAGGACAGGCCGTGGCCGGGCCCGCCGTGCGAGTACTCCTGGCGGAAGCCGTCCATCTGGTCTTCGGACAGGCGTCCCTCGAGGAACGCGCGGGCGTAGATGCCGGGGGAGGCGTGGCCCTGGATGAAGATCTGGTCGCCGCCGCCCGGGTGGTCCTTGCCGCGGAAGAAGTGGTTGAAACCGACCTCGTACAGCGCCGCCGAGGACGCGTAGGTCGAAATGTGGCCGCCCACACCGATACCGGGCCGCTGCGCGCGGTGCACCATGACCGCGGCGTTCCAGCGGATGTAGGCGCGGAAGCGGCGCTCCACCTCCTCGTCGCCCGGGAACCAGGGCTCGTTCTCGGTGGGGATGGTGTTGACGTAGTCGGTCGAGGTCAGCGCGGGGATCGCCACGCGGCGCTCCCCGGCGCGCTCCAATAGCCGCAGCATGAGGTAGCGGGCGCGGCCCGGACCCTCGCGGTCGAGCATCTCGTCGAAGGAGTCCAGCCATTCGCTGGTCTCCTCCGGATCGATGTCCGGCAGGTATGACGCCACCCCCTCGCGGATCACTCGGACCCGGCCCCCCGCCGGGGGTTTGCGCGCCGGGCCGTTTGTGGGACTCGACGAAGAGATCGGGTGCATCAGGTCGGTCAAGACATTTGCTCCTCGTACACAGGGGTGGGACATCATGGCGTCAGTACCCCGGGTAGCCGCTGATGGACGGCATACCCGTAACGATTGGTTTGGGGCGCATCTCACATCCTCGTGCATGATGCGTCCCAGGTCATCATGTCAGCCGGAAATCCAGTACGGTCTCCAGGGAACCGGCCTAGGCGGAACGGGGAGGACGATGAAGCTGCTGAACCCGCGTGGGTTCGGGATGTTTTGCACTACTGCGACCCTTGGCGCGGGATTGGTTCTCGTAGGTTGCGCCAACTCGGTCGAGGGTACCCCGACAGCCGATCAGGCTGCGGCCACGTCGTTTCGGGCCGAAGCGGCCTCCTCTTCGGCAGCGGCTACCTCGTCGAAGAAGGCCGCCGCCCAAGCGAAGGCGATAGCCGACAACTGCAATCCGTTCCGCACCACCACCGGGACGGCAGTCGACCGCTACAACGACTTCGTCGACGCCCACGACGGCAATACCGCGGACCAGGCGCAGAAGCGCGACACCGCGGCCAATGCCCTCGACGACGCGGCGCGCACCGTGGAAACCCAGGTGAACGCGTCGGGCGCGGACCTGCCGACGGACCTGGCGACGAAGCTGACCGACTACGTGAACGCGGCCCGGGCGCTGGCGGCGGAGGTGCGGAAGATGTCGTCGACGTCGTCGGTGGCGCCGCTGAACGAGGCGAGCCGCACGGTCAACGACGCGCTCAATGCGGTACGGAGCACCTGCCCCGCTCGCTGACGACTCGCATCGGCCGATGCGAAGCGAGCTCTGTGGGTTGGCAGCGCGCACGAGCCGACGCGAAGCGAGGCTCGCTATCCGCATGAGACGATGCGAAGCGAGCCTTGCGGGATGACTCATGCGCTGGAGGCGATGCGAAGCGAGCGCGCGTCTGGTGAAACCGGTTGTGAGCGGGGCGAATATGGGCGGCGTGTCGGGCGAAATGTGTCCGGCGCGGCGTGTCGGTGCACAGACTCTCGGGTCTCACATAAGACATTTAGGGTGCGAATTCGGTCGATCGGCTTGCGCTGAAGCCCATAACCATGTTCGCTTGCAACTACCTATTGTCTCGGGAGTTGAGGAGGACACCACCGTGGTCGCCGCGGCGGACGCGCAGAACTACGCTCAGAAGCTTGGCATTGCACACGGCATGGTGGTTCAGGAACTGGGCTGGGACGAGGATACCGACGACGACCTGCGGGCGGATATCGAAGAGGTCGTCGGCTCCGAACTCCTGGACGAGGACACCGACGAGGTGGTGGACGTCGTACTGCTCTGGTGGCGGGACGGCGACGGCGACCTCGTGGACGAGCTGATGGATGTCATCACTCCTCTCGCGGACGACGGTGTCGTCTGGGTCCTCACCCCCAAAACCGGCCAGCCAGGGCATGTCGACCCGAGCGAGATCGCAGAATCGGCCACCCCGGCCGGCCTGACCTCCACCACCCCGGTAAGCCTCGGCACCTGGACCGGTACCAAACTCACCCAGCCCAAAACGCCCTCGAAGCAGCGCTAACTCGCGTCTTCGCTAAGGTTTTCGCCAGACGGCGCTCACCCCCGGTGAGTCGCCGCCTGCCCGAATGCCCGACAGATGGAGGTTCCCGCATGCCACTAGAGGTCGGCGTAGTCGCCCCGGACTTCACCCTGAAGGACCAGAACAACCAGGAAGTAACCCTCTCGTCCTTCCGCGACAAGAAGAACGTCCTGATCGTCTTCTACCCCCTCGCCTTCACCGGCATCTGCCAGGGCGAACTCTGCAAGGTCCGCGACGAACTCCCCAAGTTCCAGAACGACAACGCAGAAATCCTCGCCATCTCGGTAGGCCCCCCGCCCACCCACAAAATCTGGGCCGCCGAACAGGGCTACACCTTCCCCCTCCTCTCCGACTTCTGGCCCCACGGCGCAGTAGCCCAGTCCTACGGCGTCTTCAACGAAAAATCCGGCTACCCCAACCGCGGCACCTTCGTAGTAGACAAGGACGGCATCATCCGCTTCGCCGAAATGAACGGCCCCGGAGAGCCCCGTGACCAGCAGGCTTGGGAGAAAGCGCTCACCGCGCTAGATTCATAGACCGTTGCGCCGTCACACCCGGCGCACCCGGGGCGTATAGCTCAGCGGTAGAGCACTGGTTTTACACACCAGCGGTCGGGGGTTCGAACCCCTCTGCGCCCACCATGAGAATCTTGTTCGGACCACCGCCCGGCGGTCCGAACAAGATTTCCCATCAGATCTCGGATCGATTCTGTTCGAGCTGGCTTTGGGTGGTTGTGCGCAGTATTGCCGGATGCAGGATTTCTGCGGGGCCGCGGCAATAGAGCGCTGCGGGGCGGCCACCGTGGCGGTTGGTCTGCTCCCCGGTGGGGATCAACGCTCCCTGTGTGTTAGTGATCTTGCGGTGAAAATTCCGCTGGTCCAAGGTTTCGCCCCAGACGATCTCGTAAACCCTGCGGAGCTCGGTGACGGTGAACTCCGCTGGGCAGAACCGGGTGGCGAGCGTGGTGTACTCCAGTTTGTTTCGGGCTCGCTCGACCGCGTCGGAGATGATCTGCTCGTGGTCGAAGGCCAGCCGGGTGCGTACCGAACCGCCAGCGGACAGTACGGATTCGACGGGTAGCCATGCCGCCGCACGCGCGTCGCCGCCTGCTTCCGGTGCTGGAAGGTCGGGAACGAAAGCCAAATAGCAGACGGTCACCACGCGTCTGCGTGGATCCCGGTTCGGTGAACCATAGGTGCGAAGTTGCTCCAGGTGTGCGTGGCCGAGGTCCAGGCCGGTCTCTTCGGCCAGTTCACGTTCTGCCGCTGTGTCCAGGTCTTCACGGTTGTTGTCGAGGAATCCGCCGGGCAGGGCGAGGAAGCCTCGCCACGGTTCGATTCCCCGTTCTACCAACAAGATCTGCAGCCGGCCATCCCGCACAGTGAGTACAGCAAGGTCGACCGCGATGGCGACTTCGGGGATTTGCCAGCTGTTTTCGGTCATGTCCGCCTCCTCTTCGAGACTTTACGTCCTATTGACGTAAAGCATACAGGCGGATAGCGTCGCTCAGCGGAGGGGCTCGATGGATGCTCCGCTCCGATCACGTTGGGGAGAAACAATGATCGTGATTCTGACTGCCCTCGGTGTCGAACAGGACGCCGTTCTGGGGCATCTGGTCGACATCGAAGTGCATGCGCACGACAAGGGCACTTTGTTCGATGTGGGTACCATCGCCGGACGTCCAGGGCATCGTGTGGCTGTGGGGATCACCGGGGCGGGTACCACCAGTGCGGCGGCGCTCACCGAACGTGCGCGAGCCGAATTCTCGCCCGCTGCAATGATGTTCGTCGGCATCGCCGGTGGCTTGCGAGACTGGCTGGCCATCGGTGACGTGGTGGTGGCCACCAAGGTGCATTCGTACCAGGGCGGTCGCAGTGAGGATGATGCGTTTCTGGTGCGGCCACGTTCGTGGGAGCTTTCACATCGGATCGACCAGGTGGCTCGGCGGCTGCGCAGAGGCAATAGCTGGTACAGCTCGCTGCCAGAGCGCGAACGAGCGGCCGAGCCCGATGTGCACTTCGAGCCGATCGCAGTGGGGGATGTGGTGTTGAACTCCACCACATCGGAACTTGCTCGCCGCATCCGCTCTTCCTTCAACGACGCGATCGCAGTGGAAATGGAGGGGTCAGGGTTCGCGCATGCGGCCGCCCTCGGCGATCACGCGCCTGCGGTTGTGGTCCGCGGTATCAGTGACCACGCGGACGGGATGAAAGCGAGTGCGGACCGCGCAGGCGGTCAATCGATCGCCGCGCAAAATGCTGCTGCGTTCGCCATTGAGCTGGCCGTTCTCCTCGACTCGGAACCTGATCCGACGCCAGCCCCGCCCATTCCGCCGGCATCGACCTTGCCGGCGATCAACAGCAAGGTGATCGCGCGTGATCAGGCGAAGGTCGACAAGCAGGTTGGTGTGCAGCTCAACTGGGGGCAAATATGAATGCAGCCGTTCACCCCACACAAAGTGGAATATCGGTGGACAGCGACGTCACCGCGACCGGCGAAGCGCATGTCGGACAGCAGGTTGGTGTGCAACTCGACGGAGCCGTTCTACACGATGCGACGTTCTACACCTACGTCTCCGGCGATTCACCGGACCACAGGCAAGATGTGGCCCGGGCGCACATCGACGGCGGCAGTCCCCGCCAAGCGGAGGAAATCCTGCGCGATCTGGTCATGAACGGTCACGCGACCACCGAACGCGCCTACCTCTATGTCCTTTCGGTGCTCAGCGACCGTCCGTTCACCGACATCACCGCCGAGCAGTCACGCGATATCCGCATCGTCATGAGCATGGCTGCAAAAGAGCCGAGAGATGATTGGCAGGAAGCGCTCGAGGTAGTCGACAGGCTGCTGCGTTACGCCATCGCGGAGTTCGGTCAGGGATCTGTCGAGCAGGAACTGGCGTCCGCGCTGCAGATGTTCGGCGCATTGAACGCGGATCGGCAAGACGAGATCGCCAGGCACATGGACCTGATTCTCGGTGGCGCTGTGCAGGAGCGGCTTACCGGTGAGCGCAAACACCAGGTCGCAGTGGAACGGATGAGTGGCAACCGGGCCAGGCGGGCGTGGAAGTTCTTCGAAGCTGATCCTCGACCACCGGCGAAATGGTTGACGCCGCCGACTCCGTCCTCGGTTGCCGACTGGCGGGACGCGGTCTTTGGATCTGTCGCACTAGCACTGGCGATGGGGTCCATGCTGCTCGATGGGATCACCGTCATCTCCCTGATCGGGGTGGTATCCATCGTGGTCGGTTGCTGTCTGGCGATACGTTGCACCACAGTGTGGCAAACCCATGTGCGGCATACGGATAGCGCGTGGGCGAATTGCGTGCCGCGGCCCGATCTGCAGGAGACGGAGTTTGGCAAATTGGTCGATAAGTGTTTTCGGGATGGGGATTCCAGCGGTCTGTGGGAAATTTCAGCAGGCTATCGAGAATGTCTCAAACGTAGGCTTCAGCAGCAGTACGATGCTGACGACTGTCGCTCCGCCGAGCTGAAGTGGCTGATCATGTGGCATGACACGCGGTTTGGGCGACAGTACTACTATCCAACGGCAGAGTCATCCGGTACGCAACGGGCCGCAAACCTGCGGATCATTGGCTTAGTGGTGTGGGGAAGCGTACCAATCTTATTGGCGGGCATCGGCCACTTCATGGCCCTTCTCCTCGCGGTTGGCGGCTGGTGGGGTATTCGCGGTATCGCTCGCATTCGCTCGGTCTCACGAGTACGAGGTCTGCTTGATCAGGATGCTGAAGTGCTCCTAACCGAAGAATTGACAGAGTATTACTGGTGGATCCAAGCTCTGGCTGACCGTCCGACCGATGCGGAGATGGCGCGCTGGCTGGCCTTGGACAAGACTCACCTCAAGAATGATGCGCTGCGGCGAGCGAATCTTCGCGAACGTGACCTGGTGACGCACGTGGTGATGACCGAACGGGCGCCCTACGCCCGCAAAGCCAGGTTCATCGACGGGCCGCCCCGCTATGAGGCCTATCTGGTTCATGTCTTCCTGCTCACTCAATACGGAATGCGAACTACGCGAACATATTTGAATTTCACCACCGGCGATGTGCGAAATGAACAGCGCCAGATGTGCACGTATGATGCTGTCGCATCGGCTTCTGTAGTGGAGAAGGGAATTCGGAAGTTCCGGGCCGACGGGCATCCCTCAACCGACAACCTCACCAAGCGAGCGTTTCGTCTGATCCTGCTCAACGGCACCTGCATCGCCGAAGTCCGGGAGTACTCCCGAGAGACAGGAGATGGCGGAACGGTGGCGGGTGACGAGCCTGAGGATGCGAGATACGCGCAGTTCTCGGCATTCGAGAGCGCCTTGCAGATATTCGAAGCGGTGGCCACCGAGGGCCGGGACTGGATTGCTCGTGACCGGGAGCGCAGACAGCGGTGGGCGCGAAATTGGTGTACAAGTTCTCCGTCGGCAGGAGGCGTGCGGACGGGCGTGACCTACACCAGAACAAACTGAGATACCGCTAGACCTGGATTTCGTGATCAGGTCCACGTTGTCGTGGAACAGTTTGTGGCCCGGCACTGTCAAGCTGAGGAGGTTCCTGGAACGGAAACTGCCGGAGAAGCACGTGATTGTTCGGGCGGGGCGTTACTCCGGTTCGGCAGGGGGCGATGGGCGGAGTGCGGGACGTCGGGGCGGGTTTGCCAGGGGTGGGGGCCGGTCAGGGGGCGGTATTCGACGCCTAGGGCGGCTAGGCGGGGGAGGTGGTGATCGCGGAGGCGGGGGAGGAATTCGGTGTAGTCGTGAGGGGGTGGGCTCCAGGCTATTTCGGAGATTGCGCAGAGGCGGGGGAAGGTGGCGTAGTCGACGCGGCGGGCCGTGTCCAGGTGTTCGGTCCAGATTTGGGCTTGGAGGCCGAGGATGTGGGGATCGTCCGGTGGGGTGTAGGAGTGGACGTGTTCCAGGGTGTGGAGGTAGCCGACGGGGATGGGCTCGTCGGGGTGGTCCGACTGGCGATGATCTAGGTAGAAGTGGTCTTCCGGGCATAGGACGATCTGGTGGCCCGCGTGGGCGGCGCGGGTGGCCTCGGCGTCGTCGCGCCAGACTCCGATCACCATGGGTGGGAGGGTGTCGATGTCGAGGACCTCGTCCCAGCCCAGAGGGGTACGGCCGCGAGATTTTAGGTAGGTCGCCAGGTCGGCGACGAATTGGCCGTGGGCGGGGGTGGAGCCGGGGGCTTCGTCGCCGCCTAGGCCGATGACGGGGGAAGGGAAGATGGTGAGGACGTGGTCGAAGACGCGGTGGAAGAAGTCCAGCGCGTGGGCGGAGGGGTGTAGGAGGCTTGTGCTGATGCCCCAGGATGTCCAGACTCCCCAAGGCTTTTCGGGGGCGGGGCCCAGTTCGGGGTAGGCGGCTATGGCGGCTCGGGTATGGCCGGGGACGTCGATCTCGGGGATTACGGTGACTGCTCGGGCAGCGGCGTAGGCGACTATTTCGTGGAGGTCGTCGGTGGTGTAGTAGCCGCCGTGGGGGCGGCCGTCGCGTTCTGGGCCGTCGTGACGGCCGACCATGGAACCTGTTCGCCAGGAGGCGATTTGGGTTAGGCGGGGGAAGTCGGGGATTTCGATGCGCCAGCCTTGGTCGTCGGTGAGGTGTAGTTGGAGGACGTTGAGTTTGTGGGCGGCGAGGAGGTCTATGAAGCGCAGGATCTCGGACTTGGTGCGGAAATGGCGGGCTACGTCGAGGAGGCAACCGCGCCAGGCGAATCGGGGGTGGTCTTCGATGACGCCGCACGGGATGGTGAGGGGCCGGCCGGGGATGGGGGCGGCGCGGAAGGCGTCGGGTCCGGCCAGTTGGCGTAGGGTTTGCCGGGCGTAGAACGAGCCCGCGTTATCGGAGGTGTGTAGCTCGATGCCGGTTGGCGTGATGGTCAGGCGGTAGCCCTCGGCGGGGACAGTGGGGTCGGTGTGCTCCACGATGTCGGTGGGGTAGGGGCAGGTTCCGGGTAGCGGGGTGGCCGAGACTGGGCGGGGGAGCAGGGTGTCGAAACCTGGGATCAGCCCCTTATCACTGGACATCAGCCCTTCACCGCCCCGTCGAGACCGGATACGAGTTTGCGTTGCACCAGGATGAACACCACCAGCGCTGGGATTGTCATCAGGGTTGAGGCCGCCATTACCGCGCCCCAGTCGGTGTCCTCTGGTTTGAAGAACACCAGGACCGCTTGGGGCAGCGTTTGGTTTTCGGTTTTGGAGATGATGAATGTCTTGGCGAAGAGGAAGTCGTTCCAGGCGTGGATGAAGGACAGGACGCTCACTGCCGCCAGGCCGGGCAGGACCAGCGGCATCAGGATCTGCCAGGTGAATCGGAGTCGGCTCGCGCCATCGATTTTGGCGGCTTCCTCGAGTTCCATCGGTACCGCGGCGGTGAAGCCGCGCAGCAGCCAGATCGCGAGAGGCAGGCTGAATACCAAGTCCACCAGGATGATCGAGCCGAGTTCGTTGAGGCCGAAGGCGGGGGCGGTGTCGCCGATGGAGCGCATGAGGAAGAACAGGGGAATCGTCAGCGCCTCTACCGGGATCATCTGGGCGACCAGGATCATGACCAGTAGCACCGTCCGGCCGCGGAAGCGGAAGCGGGTCAGTGCCACCGCTGACAGGAACGACAGCAGCAGGGAGAATGCCACCACTACAACGGCGACCAGCAGGCTGTTGAGGAAGTAGCGGCCGAAGCCGTTCATCGACAGCACCCGGGTGAAGCTGTCCCAGCTGGGGGCGAGCGTCCACGGTTTCGGTGTGGCCGATTGGATCTCGCCCGGCGGTTTGATCGCCGAGAGCACCATCCAGTACAGCGGGAAGGCGACCAGGCCGGCGATCACCACGGTGATCGTTTCGGTGATCAGACGACCTACTCGGCGAGGGCGAGTCCGATTGGGCGACAAAGGTTTCACGATCATGGCTCGCTCCGTCGCTGGGTGCGGACGTAGAGTCCTGTGATCGACAACAGCAGCAGGGTCATGATGACGCCGATCGCCGAGCCGAGACCGTATTCCTGTCCGGCGAAAGCCTTTTGGTAGGCGTAGACGTTGAGCACCAGGTTGCGCCCGGCCACGCCGCCGCCATTGGTCATCACGTAGATCTGGGTGAAGATCTTGAAATCCCAGATGATCGACTGCACCGTCGCGATGAACAGCAGCGGTCGCAGGATGGGCAGGATCACCGAAATCGTGGTGCGCCAGGTCGATGCGCCGTCCAGGGCCGCGGCTTCGAGCACCTCGCGCGGGATCGCCTTGATGCCCGCGTACATGGTCACCATGACGAAGGGGAACGAGCACCAGATCACCTCGGCGGCAACCAATCCGAACGCGCTGAAGGTGCCGTAGGTCCAGGAGTGGCCCTCCATCGAGCGGAATCCGATGCCGGACAGCGTCTCGTTGACCAACCCGAAGTCGGTGTCGAACAAGAACAGCCAGACGTAGGAACCGGCGACGGCCGGCGTCGCCCAGGCGCCGAGCGCGGCGAGGAACAACAGCGTGCGCGGCAGCGCGCGCACCCGGGTGGCCAGCACCGCCAGACCGGTGCCGACCGTCAGCGCGCCGATCACGCAGACCGCGCCGAATCCGAAGGTATTGGCCAGCACCGTCCAGAACTGACTGTCACCCAGCAGCGCGCGATAGTTGCCGAGCCCGACCCAGCGCAGCGGCGCCGCGCCCGCGGCCTGCTCCTGCCCGTAGTCGTAGAAGGAGATCAGCACGATCTGGTAGATCGGATACACCAGGATCGCGAGCAGCAGCAACCCGGCGGGGGCGAGGTACAGCCACGCGGTGACGGTATCTCGTTTCAGGCGACGGGGTTTCGGGGCGGGCGTGGCTGCCGGGTTCAGCACCGGTAGTTCTTGGACAGCCATCGGTGGGCCTACTCGAACGCCTTGTTCATCTCGGCCGCCGCGGCGTCCAGCGCCGCATCGGGACCTTCGGCGCCGGTGGCTATCCGCTGCAGCGCGGTGGGCAGGATGTTCTGGCTGTCGATCTTCGACCACGCCGGCGTGCTGGGCACGAACTTCGTTCCCGCTTGCAGGGTTTGGACGAACGGCGCCAGGAACGGATCATTGGCCGCGAGCTTGCTCTGGACGCCGCGCAAGGTCGGCAGGTTGCCCATCGCCTGGTACATCTTCTCCTGATACTTCGGTCCCGCCAGCAGCTCGGCGAATTCGACGGCCAGGCCGCGCCGTTCGCTGGCCTTGAACACGCCGAGCAGGTTGCCGCCCGCGAATGCCGGTGCGACCGAATCGGCTCGGGTGCCGGGCAGCGGAATCACCGCGTAATTGCCTTTGACCGCGCCCTGATCCATGGCCTTGCGGTTGAAGTCGCCGCCGATGGTCATGCCGGCTTTGCCGCCCGCGAAGGCGGTGACGCTCTGAGTGCCGGTGAGATCGGCGCACTGGGCGGGCGGGCAGATGTCGTCACGGATCAGTTCGGTGTAGCGGGTGATGCCTTCCCGCGCCCGATCCGAGTTCACCGCGGCGTTCCAGCCGGAGCCGTCATTGACCGCGAGTTCGCCGCCGTGTGCCCACAGGAATGGCAGCATCGCGTAGGTGTACTTGCCGCCCACCGCGATTCCATACAGCTCGGGTTTGGCGGCGCGGATGCGCCGGGCGGTATCGGCGAGCTCGGCGAGCGTCGCCGGCGGTCGCAGTCCCAGTTCGGTGAACACGTCGGTGCGGTAGTACAACGCGCGAATACCGGTGAACCACGGCAACCCGTAGGTCTTGCCCTCGAATTTCGCCGTGTCGAGCACCGAGTCGATGAGGTCCCCGCCCTCCGGCCAGGACGCGATATCGGCGCTGAGATCGGCGAACGCGCCGGTGACGGCATACCCCGCGAGATCGGTATTCCCGAATTCGGCGAGATCGGGCGCATTGCTCGGATCGTTGAACGCGCCCGCGAACTTGTCGGCGCGGGCCGCCACCGGCACCCACTGCACGTCGACCGCGACATCCGGCTTGCCCGAGGTGAATTCCGCGATGGCCTCGTTGATCACCGCCTCCTTGGGGGCGCGGTTGGCCTCGTCGAACAGCCAGACCCGGACGGTGCCGGTCTTCGCGTCGCCGCCCTCGCCCGCCGGGCCCGACTGCACCGGCGCGCATCCGGCGAACAGGAACATCGCCGCTCCAGCGATGAGTGCGCGTTTCGTTAGTCCGCCAACGACTCTGGGCCGGAAATCTCGGTGCGACATCGGTACCTTCTAAGTCACGCTCGGCGATTGCAAATTATGCAACGGTGATTGCGAGTTATGCCACCAAGTTCTAGCATCAACCTGGATCACGTTCAATAGCCGAATGTGGGCTGCTTCACATCGATGGGCGGCACGGCATTTCGTGCCAGACTGGCTGACCATGAGCCTCGCGAGCGCGCCGACCGTCACCTGTGGAGATCTCGTCCGTACACAATCCGAAGTGCTCGAGCGGGCTGGGCGGTTGGCTGCGGCGCTCGTGGGGGCCGGGGTTGGGCGCGGCGATCGGGTGGCGATCATGGCTCGGAATTCGATTGAGTTTCTGGAGATTTCGCTTGCGGCGGCGAATTGCGGGGCCAATCCGGTGCCGGTCAATACGCGATGGCGGGCGCGGGAGGTGGCGCACGTGCTCGGCGACGCGGGTGTGCGGGTGGTCTTCGCGCAGGCCGAGTTTCTGCCGGTTGTCGAAGCGGCCGTGGCGGATGCCGCGGTGACGCCGATGGTGGTGGATTTTCCGACGATGGAGGAGTGGATCGAGGGGCAGCGGGAGCCGCTCGGTCATGTCGAGGGGGCTATTGCGGACAGTTTGGGGTTGACCTACACGTCCGGGACGACTGGTGCGCCCAAAGGGGTGGTGCGGGAACGGATGTCGGCGGAGCAGGTGCTGGGGATCGCGGGGGCCACGGCTCAGCGGATGGGGTTGGGGCCGGGGGTGCGGATGCTGGTTGCGGGGCCGCTGTATCACACGAGTCCGAATGCGGTGGCGGTCTTGGGATTGCGGATGGGGGCGGACATCGTGATCATGCCGCGGTTCACGGGGGAGGAGTTCCTGCGGTTGATCGATCGGCATCGGATTCAGCAGGTGAAGGTGGTGCCGACCATGTTGTCGCGGGTGCAGTCGCTGCCGGTGGAAATTCGCGGGCGTTATGACATTTCCAGCTTGACTCACGTCATTCATTCGGCCGCACCGTGTGCACCGAGCGTGAAACGGGCTGCTATCAGCATGTTGGGGGATGCGTTGTGGGAGTTCTATGGATGCTCGGAGGCCGGGACCATTACCTGGATCAGCGCCGCGGAATGGCTCGAGCACCCGGGTAGCGTCGGTCGGCCGGTTGACGGGTCGGCGGTGCTCATCGCTGACGAGAACGGCAAGCCGCTGCCCGCCGGCGAGGTCGGCCGGGTCTATGTGCGCGGGGCCGATTACTGGCCGACATTCACCTACCTGGGGCAGGGCGCGCCGGAAAGTCTTGTGGAAGGCATGATTTGGGTGGGAGATATCGGCCGGGTCGATGCCGAGGGCTGGTTGTATCTGACCGGTCGCAGTAGCGAGATCATTATTCGCGGGGGTGTGAACATCTATCCCGCTGAGGTCGAGAATGCGCTCATGGCATTGGATGGTGTCGACGATGCCGCCGTATTCGCCATTCCCGATGCCGGTGATCTCGGTGAAGCGGTGGCGGCGCACATTGTGGCGCGTCCGGGTTCGGGGCTCAGCGACGACGCCGTCCGGGACGCTCTGACCGGGCGGCTGGCGGACTACAAAATTCCGACCACGATTCGGATCGTCGACGCACTGCCGCGGGACGACAGTGGGAAAATCTACAAGCGCCAATTGCGATCGCTGTACACATCGGAGTACGTCGACTAGGGAGCTCGATCATGCGGGTGGCGAGGTCGTTCGGCAGGTACGGAGTCGCGCTGCTCGCCGCTGTGGCGCTGTTCGTGGTAACCGGCTATACCGGGGCGAAGGATGTCGCTGCCACGGGTTTTCGGTTCCAGGTGCGGGAGGGATCGAATCTCAACTACTTCTTCCGGGATGGTGAGAGCGCGGCTCATCTGGTGCTCCGGTCGGGGCAGAACCTGCGGATCGTGGTGGCGTTTCCGGCGGGGAACAGCGGAACCGGGGTGTGGTTCGAACCGCTCGCCACCGGGGCCGAATGGGAGCTCGACGCAGCTCCGGAGGCGCGGGCGGATACGGACTCTCGTGGGCGGCCGCGGCGCGGGATCGAGTTCGAGGCGTCGGTCGCGGCGCCGAGTCTGACGGTGCGGCAGGCCGTGCTCTCGAATGTCCGGGTACTGCGGGACTACAACCAGAAGGGCATCGCACCGGCCGAAGTTCTTGTACCGCCGACGCTTTCGGGAAGCACCCTCACCTGGGATCGTGACCGGCTCGACGGCGGGCCGGGCTACCGGCTCGGTCTCGAGGTCGTGCACGGCACGGCGACTTCCGGCGAGGTGATCACGGCGGGTGCCGACGGCCGGATCGGCCTGCGCGTCACGGCGATGACCGGCGATACACCGCTCGCGCCGCTGGCGGGAAACGAGCTGTTGAACGGTTCGGAGGCCGACAACGAGAGTGCGAGGAACACCCTCACCTTCCTGAGCTACCGGGAGAAGTTTCTCGGCGGATCTTGGCAATACAACACGTATTTCGGCCGTGACACGCTGATCTCGATGATGATGCTGATGCCTGTGCTGGCCCCGGATGCGACCGAGGCGGGCCTGCGGGCCGTGCTGACCAGGCTCGGCCCGGACGGGACTGTCGCTCACGAGGAGTCCCTGTCGGAGTTCGCGGTGCTCACCCGGAAACAGCAGAATGCGGTGCTGACCGGCGAGCCGATTCTCGACTACAACATGGTCGACGAAAGCTATCTGCTCGCCCCGGTTGCCGCCGCCTACCTGCTCGACGATCGGGCGGGCGCGGGACGCGCGGACGCCTATTTGCGCGGCGACCTCGGGCAGGCCCTGGTCCGCAATCTGCGGCTGGTGGTGTCGAGCGCTGCGGCCTTCGCCGGCGATCCGCGGTTCGGGAATCTGATCGCATTGCAGGCGGGCCGGGATTCCGGGCAGTGGCGCGACAGCGATATCGGGCTCGGTGGCGGTCGCTATCCGTACGACGTCAATGCCATCCTGGTGCCCGCCGCGCTGGAGGCGACGGCGCGGCTGCTGGACAGCGGCGTGCTCGCGCCATTCCTCGACGACGAAACGCGCCTGGAACTGTCGTTCGCCGCGCCGCATGCGAAGATCTGGCGGGCCGAGGCGCCGCGCTTGTTCACTGTGACCGTCGACCCGCGACAGGCCCAGCAGGCGATCGACGCCTACGCCACGGGCATCGGCGTTCCCTCCCCGGCGGCCGGGCCGAATCCGGTGACATTCCCGGCAGTTTCGCTCGGCGCGGACGGCGAACCGATCCCGATCGTCCACTCCGACGATGTCTTCGACCTGTTGTTCGGCGCTCCCACGCCCGACGAACTCGAGGCGAAGGTGAGCACCTTGATCCGCCCGTTCCCGCTCGGCCTGCTGACCGGAGCCGGGATGGTCGTGGCCAACCCGGTATTTGCGAGCCCGGATCTGCAGGCGCGGTTCACCACGCACGACTATCACGGCACGGTGGTCTGGTCCTGGGTGCAGGCGGCATTCGCCAGCGGTCTGGAACGCCAGCTTCGGCGCACCGACCTGCCGGGCCCGGTCCGGGATCGGCTGGTGGCGGCCCAGGACTCGCTGTGGGGTGCGATCAATGCGGCGGCGGATATGCGGAGTTCCGAACTCTGGGGCTGGCGATTCGAGAACGGCGCATTCCGGTCGACCCCGTTCGGGGCGAATACCGCCGATGTCACCGAATCCAATGCGGCGCAACTGTGGAGCAGCGTGTATCTCGCGGTGCGACCGCCCGGGGCCTGAGTCAGTAGTCGAGAGCGGCTTCTGGTTGGCAGATGTCCATGGGGGAGGGCAGGTATCGGACGATGGCGTCCAGGAACGGAGCCATGTCATTGCTGGTGGGAGACGCGCTGCACAGGACGGGCACAATGTCGCCGATGCGCGTGAGGTAGCGGATGCGGCCATGGAGCTGGGCGAGGGTTATCTCACGCGAGCCACAGGCGGTTGGGTCCGAACTGCCCTGTTCGACCAGGTTTTTCACGAGGGTGCGGTAGCGCTGCTCGGCGATCTGCCAATGGCTGCCATAGATTTCGGCGGCCAGCGGTTCGAGGCCCCACATCGCGATCAGGTCGATCACGCCCTCGAAGTCGGCGCCGAGGCCGAGCGGGTTGTGCAGCGTCAATGGGACCGCGCCGCGCACAGCGGAGATGGCGCCGACGCACCGATCGAAGTCGGCGTCGGGGTGATCGAGGCCGGTGATCAGGCACAGCCGCGCGACTTGATGGTCGTCCGCGATTCGCAGCATCGTTTCGAGGCGTGGGATGCCGTGGGTGGCGGCGTTCACGACCGCGATCACGCTGTCCGCCACCCGGATCGACCGTTCCAGGCCGGCGATGGGTGTGCGGCTCGGCAGTTCGGACAGGCGAATCGTGTGCTCGACGTGGTTCGCCGACCAGGTGACCGTGGCTGCCGAACCGGACCCGGGCTTGCCGGAACTGTGCTGGATCCGATGGATCAGCCGGGTCGTCTCGGCGGGATCGCCGATCAGGGTGACATTGCGGATCGACTGCGGGTCAATGGCTTTGGTGCCCATCGCGTTGCGGTACTCCAGATCGACTCGAGGAGGTCGGCGCATCCTCAATCTGGACTCACCGTACCGTCGGCCGCGCGTCGGCGGAGCGGAATTCCACCCCAAAGTAGAACGTGTTCCTATACCGTCGGGCTTGTGCAGAAAGAACAACGCCCTGCCGTGGCGGACTGGTTCACCGCGGACGATGGCGCGGTGCGGCTGAAGGGGAGCCGGTGCGGCGCCTGCGGCACGCCGTATTTCCCGAAGAACACGCTGGCCTGCCGGAATCCCCGGTGCACGGGTCCGCACGACGGCTCCGAGCTCGGCGAGTACCTGTTTTCCACGCGCGGCCGGATCTGGTCGTATGCCGACGCCCGGTACAAGCCGCCCGCGCCCTATGTCTCGCCGGATCCCTTCGAGCCGTACGTGGTCGCGGCCGTGGAGCTCGAGGTCGAGCAGATGGTGATCCTCGGGCAGGTCGTGCGCGGCATCACGGTGGACGACCTGGCCGTCGGCATGCCGGTCGAGTTGACCGTCGGCACGCTGTACGAGGACGACGAGGCAGAGCACACGGTGTGGATGTGGAGGCCGGTCAATGACTGACACGAATCGCGATGTCGCCGTCCTCGGCGCGGGCATGCACCAATGGGGGAAGTGGGGGCGCAATTTCGTCGAGTACGGGCTGGTCGCGGCCCGTGCGGCGCTGGCCGATGCGGGCATCGACCACCTCGATGTCGGGTACATCGCCGGCGCCGACACCATCCGCAATGGCTACCCCGGCTTCGTCTCCGGCGCGACTTTCGCTCAGGCCCTCGGCTGGTCGGGTGCACGGATCTCCAGCAGTTACGCCGCCTGCGCCTCGGGTGCACAGGCCATTGCCAACGCCCGCGCCCAGATCCTGGCCGGATTGTGCGATGTAGCGCTGGTGGTCGGTGCGGATGCCGCCCCCAAGGGCTTCTTCCAACCGGTCGGCGGCGAACGCCGGGACGACCCGGACTGGTTGCGCTTCCACCTGCTCGGCGCCACCAACCCCATCTACTTCGCCCTGTACGCCCGCCGCCGCATGGCATTGCACGGCGCCACGCTCGACGATTTCGCCGCGGTCAAGGTGAAGAACGCCAGGCACGGCCTGAACAACCCGTACGCCCGCTACCGCAAGGAGGTCTCGGTCGAGGAGATCGCCGCCTCCGCGATCGTCTCGGATCCCCTACGGCTGCTCGACATCTGCGCGACCAGCGACGGCGGCGCCGCGCTGGTACTGACCTCGATGGACTACGCCCGTCGCCGCGGCATCACCGACCCGGTCCGCATCAGCGCCCTGTCCACGGTCACCCCGACCTTCCCCAAAACCGTCCTCGATCTCCCGGATTTCGCCACGGACTCCGCCGTGGCCGTCGAACCCCCGCCCCACACCTTCCGCTCCGCCATCGCCCACGCCGCCTACGAAGAGGCCGGCCTCGGCCCCGAAGACCTGTCCCTCGCGGAGGTCTACGACCTGTCCACCGCCCTGGAACTGGACTGGTACGAGGACATCGGCCTCTGCGAGGTAGGCGGCGCGGAAGAACTGCTGCGCAGCGGCGCAACAACATTGGGCGGCCGAATCCCGGTCAACCCCAGCGGCGGCCTGGCCTGCTTCGGCGAGGCCATCCCCGCCCAGGCCATCGCCCAGATCTGCGAACTCACCTGGCAGCTGCGCGGCCGGGCCGACGGCCGCCAGGTCGAGAACGCCCGCGCGGGAATCGCCGTGAACCAAGGACTTTTCGGCCACGGCTCGGCGACCATCGTCACCCGCTGAACCTGTCGAGTCGGCCGAGAACCCAGGTCATGAGTGGGTTCTCGGCTACCGATCGTGGCTGTGGCAGGGGTGATTTCGTAGGCACAAGTCTGTATCAATACGCTGCGGGGATGAGGACATCCGACGCAACCACCTGATCACCCGATTCGCGGCCGCCTCGACCAGATCGCTCATGTCACCCTCGCCGCCGATCCCGCAGCGGTCGCGCAGGAAATCGGCGGCCTCGCCGCGACCAGGATGCCGGTCGCGGCAGCGGAGTAGTCACGGACCGTGCCCAAGGCTCAGGCGGCGCCCGTCGCGGTTTGCTGTGGGACCGCCCGAGTCCGGCGGGTGTGGCGCGCCAGGAGGTAGGCGGCCGCGGCGGCGGGGATGTTCATGAGGACGCCGTAGACGGCGCCGGGGACCGCCATCGGATTGTTGTGCAGGACCGAGGTGGCCACGGCGATGGCGATGGCGCCGTTGTGGATGCCGATCTCCATGGCGGAGGCGATGGCTTCGTCGGTTTCGACCTTGAAGAGTTTGGGGGCGAAATAGCCTACGGTGAGGCTGATTACGGCGAAGAGCAGGCAGATCGAGGCCAGTTTGCCGATGTTCTCGGTGAGGGTGTCGAAGTTCTTGGCGACGGCGGCGGTGACCACCAGGACGAGGACCACGATCGACAGGATCTTCACGGCGCCGCGCATGCGTTCGGACCAGGCGGTGTAGCGGTGGTGGACGTACATGCCCACCGCCACCGGGATCAGCACGATCGCGAAGACCTGGGCGAACTTGTCGGGACGCAGGCCGATCGATTCCGAATCGTCCAGGAACAAGCTGAAGGACAGGGCCACCACCAGCGGCAGGGTGAACACCGCCAGCACCGAATTCACCGCTGTCAGAGTGATATTGAGCGCAACATTGCCGCCCGCGATGTGGCTGAACAGATTGGCCGAAGGTCCGCCCGGGGAGGCCGCGAGCAGCATCATCCCGGCCGCGAGCGCTCCCTCGAGCCCGAACAGGTAGATCAGGCCCAGGCAGACCGCCGGCAACAACAGCATCTGACACACGAGCGCGATCACCGCCGCCTTCGGATACCGCAGCACCCGCGCGAAATCCTCGACGGTCAGCGTCAACCCGAGCCCGAACATTATCAACGCCAGCGCAATCGGCAATAGAACCGCGAAAATCGTTGAACCCATGTGGATCTCCTTTCACCGTGCCCCCGAACAACGCCGGCTGACGACGTTAGCCACAGGTGCGGCCGAGCGCGAGCCCGAAGAGATGGTGGCCCGGTGCGGCGTGACCTCCCGTGTGGCCTGCATCACCGCCGAAAGGCTGGCTGACCTCACAAGGGGGTAGCGGAGCCTTGTGATAGTGCGGCCCTGGATAGCATCGATCGACAAACAGATCGAGGAAACCCCGAGGACTTGTGTTGACTAACGACCACCTTGACCGCTGGAACGCTCACGAGGCTTCCGCGGAGGCGATGATTCCGATTATTGGAAGGCTGTATCGCGAGAAGGGGGTGACGATTCTGCTGCACAGCCGGTCGCTGGTGAACAAGTCGGTGATCAGCATTCTGCGGACGCATCGGTTCGCGCGGCAGATCGAGGGGGAGGAGCTGTCGGTCGAGGAGACGCTGCCGTTCCTCGAGGTGCTCAGCGGCCTGGATCTGGGGCCGTGCAAGATCGACCTCGGGCGGTTGGTCATGGCGTACCGCACCGATGCGCGGGGGCTGTCGGTGCCGGAGTTCACCGCGGCGGTGCTGGCGGAGGTGACCGGCGGCAACAAGGCCGAGGCGCAGGGGCCGCGGGATGTGGTGCTGTACGGGTTCGGGCGGATCGGGCGGCTGGTCGCGCGGCTGCTCATCGAGAAGACCGGGTCGGGCAATGGGCTGAACCTGCGGGCCGTGGTGGTGCGCAAGGGCGGCGAGGGCGATCTGGCCAAGCGGGCGTCGCTGCTGCGGCGGGACTCGGTGCACGGGCAGTTCAACGGGACGATCAAGGTCGACGCGGAGAACAATACGATCACCGCCAACGGCAGTGTGATCAAGTTCATCTACAGCGATGACCCGACCACGATCGACTACACCGAGTTCGGGATCGACAACGCCATCCTGATCGACAACACCGGCAAGTGGCGGGATCGGCAGGGGCTGTCGCAGCACCTGCGGCCGGGCATCGCCAAGGTGCTGCTCACCGCGCCCGGCAAGGGCGACGTCCCGAATATCGTGCACGGCGTCAACCACCTCGCGCTCGACCAGTCCGAGCAGATCGTGTCCTGCGCGTCCTGCACCACCAATGCCATCGTGCCGCCGCTCAAGGCGATGGATGACGAATTCGGCATTGTCCGTGGGCATGTCGAGACGGTGCACTCGTTCACCAATGACCAGAACCTGCTGGACAACTTCCACAAGGCCGACCGCCGTGGGCGTTCCGCGCCGTTCAACCTGGTGCTCACCGAGACCGGCGCCGCCTCGGCGGTCGCGAAGGCCATGCCGGACTTCAAGGCCAAGATCACCGGAAACTCGATTCGCGTTCCCACGCCGGATGTTTCGGTCGCCATCCTGAACCTGCAGCTGAAGCGCGAGGTCACCACGAGCGAAGTGCTCGAGTACCTGCGCCAGGTGTCGCTGTCGGGTCCGCTGAGCCGCAACCTCGACTACACCGCGGCCACCGACGTCGTCTCGAGCGACTTCATCGGATCCCGCGCCGCGTCCATCGTCGACGCCAACGCCACCATCGTCGACGGCGACACCGCCATCCTGTACCTCTGGTACGACAACGAATTCGGCTACTCGTGCCAGGTTGTCCGTACGGTGCAGTACATCTCGGGCATCGAATACCCGACGTACCCGCGACCGGGTGCGCAGGAGGATGCCCCCGTGCTGGTCGCTGCCGACGCGTAGTTCGGACCCGAAACCCGTTCGGCCGCCGCGGTTTTCCGCGGCGGCCGAACGCTGTTATACGAGTTCCTTCCGGAAGCCTTCCCGCTACGACGGGTAGCTCGGCTCCCAGCCGAGTTCCCGCTGGGCTTTCGCATTGGAGAAGCCACGGCCTCGCCCAATACCGGGAACCGCCGATGTGAGCAGTAAGAATAGTCATTTGATATGACTACTTCCCGGATGGCTGGACGATGGAACCGCGCTTCGATCATGGTGATCGCGGCGATGGCGCTGGGCCTGGCCGCGCCGGCGCGAGCGGTGGTCGGCGGGACGATCGAGCCGGATCCGCCACCGTGGCTGGCGGCCGTCCGGCTTCCTGCCGCGGAACCGCTCCGGCCGTCGGGGCAGTTCTGTGCCGGGCAACTGGTGAGCGCCACGACAGTGGTCACGGCGGCGCACTGCGTGCACCACTTCCGGGCCGCGCCGGGGCTGTTGCGATTGACCTTCGGGCGTGCGGACCTGACCACCGATGTGGGCGAGACGGTCACGGCCACCGCGATTCGTGTGCATCCCGGATACGCGGATTCGGCGTTCATTTCGCTGGGCGGAGAGTCGAATCCTGTCCGCTACAACGACATTGCGACAGTCACGATTGATCCGCCGCTGCCGGAACGGGCCACGCTCGCGCTGCCCGATCGGGATCGGCCCGGTCTGTACGCGCCCGGCGCCGCGGTCCTCGTACTGGGCTGGGGGCAGACCTCCGCCGCGGATCCGTCCAATGACCGGCTCCGCCGCACCACGGTCGCGATCATCGAGGACTCGGCCTGCGCCGCCGCCTACGGTCCGTCCTTCGATCCCGCGCACATGGTGTGCGCCGCCGCGCCCGGCCAGGACACCTGCAACTTCGACAGCGGTGGGCCCGCCCTCGTGCACGGTGTGCTCGCCGGGCTGGCGTCGTGGGGAAGCGGTTGTGCTCGCCCGGGATTCCCCGGCGTCTACACCCGGCTCGCCGCCTATGTGGCCTTCGTCCGGTCGTAACGTGGTCTGCATGAGCGAACGGGTGGTGGTCATCGGCGCGGATGCGGCCGGGATGGCGGCGGCGTCGCAGGCGCGCCGGTTGAAGAAGGCGGACGAGCTCGAGATCGTGGTGTTCGAGCGCGGGCATTTCACCTCGTATTCGGCGTGCGGGATTCCCTATTGGGTGGGGGGTGATGTGCAGGATCGAGACCAGCTCATCGCGCGCACGCCCGAGGAACATCGGGCCCGGCGGATCGATCTGCGATTGCGGACCGAGGTGGTCGAGATCGATATCGACGGGCAGCGGGTGCGTGCTCGCGATCTGGAGACCGGTGCGGAGGGCTGGACCGAGTACGGGAAACTCGTGATCGCCACCGGGGCGACGCCGATCCGGCCGCCGCTGCCCGGGATCGACGCGGCGGGAGTGCACGGGGTGCAGACCCTCGACGATGGGCAGGCGCTCATCGATACGCTCGAGTCCACCGAGGGTCGCCGCGCGATCGTGGTGGGTGCGGGCTATATCGGGGTGGAGATGGCGGAAGCCTTCATCAACCGCGGCTATGAGGTCACCATGCTCAACCGCGGCCCCGAACCGATGTCCACCCTCGACCCGGATATGGGTGTCCTCATCCGGAAGGCCATGCAGGGCATGGGCATTCGAGTAATCGACGACGCCGAAGTGGTCGAGATCCGCACCGACGACGCGAATCGGGTACGCGCCGTCGCCACCGCCGATGCCGAATACGTCGCCGACGTGGTCGTTCTGGGCATCGGCGTCCGCCCCGCCACCGATCTCGCCCGCGCCGCCGGCCTGCCCCTGGGCGCCTCCGGCGGTCTGCTCACCGACCTTGCCATGCGCGTGCGCGGCCACGAAAACATCTGGGCCGGAGGCGATTGCGTGGAGGTGCTCGATCTGGTCTCCGGCTCGCAGCGCCACATTCCGCTGGGCACCCACGCCAATAAGCACGGCCAGATCATCGGCTCCGGCGTGGGCGGGGACTATGCCACCTTCCCCGGCGTCGTGGGCACCGCCGTCAGCAAGGTCTGCGATCTGGAGGTGGCCCGAACCGGCTTGCGCGAGAAGGACGCCCGCGCCGCCGGCCTGCAATTCGTGACCGTGGTCATCGAATCCACCAGCCGCTCCGGCTATTTTCCGGGTACAGCCCCCATGACAGTGAAAATGCTCGCCGAACGCCGCACCGGACGCCTGCTCGGCGTCCAGATCGTCGGCCGCGAAGGCGCGGGCAAACGCATCGACATCGCCGCCGTGGCCCTCACCGCCCGCATGACCGTCGAGCAGATGGTCGCCCTCGATCTCGGTTATGCCCCACCGTTTTCCCCGGTCTGGGATCCGGTCCTGGTGGCCGCCCGCAAGGCCGTGACGGCGGTCCGCCGCGATGAACGGGGATGAATGCTATCGATCCGAGCTGAATTCTCGAGGTTTCGAAGACATCGGAAGCCGGGGACGCGATCGTGTGGGGGAAATGTTCGCAACGCCCGGTTATCCGGTGATGCAGGAGGCTCGGAATGCCCTCGTTCATGTCAGTCGTTCGCGCGATCGTGCTCGGCGCGACACTGGCCGGCAGCATTGCCTGCTCGAATACCGACGAGGGTGGGATGGTCGGCCCGGCCACCCAGGTGGGCACGACCATTCCGATGCAGGGCACGGTCCGCAAGTTCGCCGTGGACCCCGCCGCCCATGCCCTCTACGCCAGTGACTTCCTCGGTCTGGTCTGGGTCATCGACACCCGGACCGACAAGGTCATCGACAAGATCGAAGTAGGCGCGGGCGCACAGGGATTGGCGCTCGACCCCGACACCCGCACCCTCTACACCGCCGACTACCAGGCCCAGACCATCTCGGTCGTCAATATCGACGACAAGTCGCTCACCGCCACCATCGCCATCGGCAACCGCCCGGACGTGCTCGCCCTCGACCCGGTGACCAATTCCCTGTACGTCTCGCATTTCGGCGCCGACTACCTCTCGGTCATCGATCAGGTCACCCGCACGGTCACCACCGCCATCCCCATCGGCACCTACACCGACGACATGGCACTCGACCCCGCCGGAAACCGCCTCTACCTGGCCAACTTCGGCACCTCCCGCCTGACCGTGATCGACACCCGCACGAACGCCATCGCCCGCACCCTCGACTGCGGCGGCCGTCCCCGCGGTGTAGCCGTGGCCCCCGCCACCCAACGCGTCTACTGCGCCAACGACGACGGCTCGGTCACCGTGATCGACACCTGGACCGGCCGCCTGCTCGCCACCATCCCGGTCGGCGGCACCCCGTTCCGCATGTCGCTCGACCCCGCCGCCTGCGCCCTCTACCTCACCAAGAACGACGTCCGCCCCAAGGAAGCAGGCGGCGACGGCGGCCCCGTCGTCGTCATCGACACCGACACCAACGCCATCACCGCCACCCTCCTGGTCGGCGACAGCCCCCAAGCCGTAGCCGTCGACCCCTCCTCCCACAAGGTCTACGTCAATGTCTTCCTCGCCGGAAACGTGACCGTCCTGAAACCGGGCGAAGCGGGCTGATTCGCGGCGACTGCCGATCCCATCCGGCTCGGCTGCGCGTGTCGCCGATGCTCGGGGTTTGCTGGGTATTACTGTGCGCGAAATGCGTCGAGTGCTGCTCGTCCTGTCCGCCGCGATGGTGTTCGCGGGCGCTGTTGAGACTCCTGCCGCTGCTGATGCCGGGCGGTGGCAGGGGGCGCTGGATCGCATTGTCGCGGCGGGGGCCGCGGGGGTGCAGGCTCATGTGCACGGGCCGGGTGGGGAGTGGGATGGGTCGGCGGGGGTGGAGGATATGGAGTGGCTGGTGCCGGTGCTGGGGGGTGGGCGGTTCCGGATCGGGAGCGTCACCAAGACCATGACTGCTACCGCACTGCTGCAGTTGGTGGGGGAGGGGCGGATCGGGCTCGATGACGCGGTCGCGGATCGGTTGCCGGAGTATGGGGTGGATCCTCGGATCACCGTGCGGATGGTGCTCGGGCAGACGAGCGGGCTGGTTGACTACCTGAATGGCGGGGCGGGGCATGGGCCGTTGGTGCGCGATACGCTGGCCGATATTCGGCGGGATTGGGAGCCTTCGGATTTCGTGTATTGGGCGACCAGTAAGCCGTTGCAGTTCACGCCGGGTAGTAGCTGGGCGTATTCGAATACCAATTACATTCTCGCGGGGCTGCTCATCGAGAGAGTTTCGGGACTGCCTTATCACGCCAACATTTACGCTCGAATTACGCTGCCGCTGTTGATGTTCGCCACCAGCGTTCCGCAGACGGCGGAGACCATCCTGGGGCCCAAAGCTCGCGCGTATTACGACTACGGCGGCGGGGTGGTCGATGTGACCGATCAGAATCCCTCGTATGTCTGGGCTGCGGGTGGAATCGTCTCCACTGCACGGGATCTCGATACATTCTTGGCGGGACTGCTCGGCGGGCGGCTGCTGCCGCCGCACCTGCTGGACGAGATGCGTGCCGTGCGGCCCGTGAACGGTTCCTACGGATACGGTCTCGGGATCTACGAGTACTACCTCGGCGACGGGTGCGTGGCCTACGGGCACGAGGGGTACGTCAACGGATTCAGCTCGCACGCCCTGCGCAGTGCGGACGGCAGCCGTGGGATCACGCTCTCGATCACCGGCGCGTCCGGCGGCGCCGTGGATCGGATGATCCACGACGCCGTGTGCGGATAGCTAGAGACTGGCGGCCGGTTCGGGGGCGGGCAGGCCGGCCAGGCGGTGCGGGGCGAGTAGGGCTTTCACCGTTTCGGGTTCGAGCAGGCCGAATTCCGTGGCGATTTCGCTGACGGGTTGACCGGTCTGCAGGGCGTGCTTGGCGATTCGGGCGCTGGCGGCATAGCCGATATGGGGGGTGAGGGCGGTGACGATGCCGATGGAGCGGTGGACGTTCTGTTCCAGCAGGTCGCGGTTGGCGGTGATGCCGGTGACGCACTTGGTGGCCAGGGTGTCGGCGGCGGCGGTCAGGTGGGCGGTGGTGCGCAGCAGGCTGTAGCCGATAATCGGCTCGAAGGCATTGAGCTGGAACTGGCCCGCTTCGGCGGCCATGGTGACGGTGAGATCGGCGCCGATGGCCTCGAAGGCGACCTGGTTGACGATCTCGGGAATGACCGGGTTCACCTTGCCGGGCATGATCGACGAACCGGCCTGCACCGGAGGCAGATTGATCTCGCGCAGGCCGGTGAGCGGGCCGGAGGACATCAGGCGCAGGTCATTGCAGATCTTGGAGAGCTTGACGGCCACGCGCTTGAGAATGCCGGAGACCTGGACGAAGGCGCCGCAGTCCTGGGTGGCCTCGATGAGGTTCTCGGCGGGGATCACGTGCTCGCCGGTGAGCTCGCTCAGGTGGGCGCAGGCCAGCGCCGAATAGCGGGGGTGGCCATTGATTCCGGTGCCGATGGCGGTGCCGCCGAGATTGCATTCGCGCAGCAGGGCGATGCCCTCCTCGAGGCGGGCGCAGTCCTCGCGCAGCATGACCGCGAAGGTGCCGAACTCCTGGCCGAGGGTCATGGGGACGGCGTCCTGCAACTGGGTGCGGCCCATTTTGATGACATCGGCGAATTCGGCGGACTTGCCCGCGAATTCATCGATCAACCGTCCCAGCGCGTCCACCAGCAGCCGAATGTGCTGGACGACAGCGAGTCTGACCGCGGTGGGGTAGACGTCGTTGGTGGACTGGCCGAGGTTCACGTGATCGAGCGGATCGAGCTCGGAGTAGGTCCCGCGCTCGAGGCCGAGCAATTCCAGCGCCCGGTTGGCGATGACCTCATTGGCGTTCATATTCGTCGAAGTGCCCGCGCCGCCCTGGATCGGGTCGATCGGGAACTGATCGTGCAGCGCGCCGCCCCGGATCTCGGCGCAGGCCGCCTCGATGGCCTCCGCCCGGCGGTCGTCGAGCAGCCCGAGTTCCCGATTGGCATGGCAGGCCGCTTGTTTCACCGCCGCCAGCGAGGCGATGAGCGCCGGATACCGCCCGATGCTGTCGCCGGAAATGGCGAAGTTGTCCAGCGCGCGGGCGGTGTGAATGCCCCAGTAGGCGGCGCGGGGCACCTCGAGTGTGCCGAGGGAATCGTTTTCGGTGCGGGTTTCAGCGGTCATCGTCGGCTCCGTGCGGTCGCGTTCAGTCTTCGTCGATGGATGGGGAGACAGGGGAATTCGAGAGTTCGCCGAGCAGATTGGTGGTCATCCACCGGCGCAGCTCGGCCGCGGGCAGCCCGAGACCGGCGAGATGGGACAACTTGGCGAGCGCGGCCTCGCGGGTCATGTCCCCGCCGCCGATGGCGCCCGCCTCGAGCAGGGCCCGCCCGGGCTCGTACAGGCCGAGATCGACCGAGCCGCTGTCGCAATGGGTGATCACGACGACGGGCGTGCCGCGCCGGGTGGCTCGCCGGACCGCCTCGACGGTCGCCGAGCCGTGCATCGGCATGGTGCCCGCGCCGTAGCATTCGAGCACCACACCGCCGTGATAGATGCGCAGGGCCGCGTCGAGCAAGTCCGGGTCCATACCGGGGAACGCGGTGAAAAGCCCCACCGGCAAATGGGTTTCACCGGTCCCGGCCGGCATGGTGACCGGCGGCGCGGGCGGCGTGAACTTCCGCAGGGTGGTGAACCCGTCGTAGCCGTCGCAGCTGCGCTTACTGGCCCGCACCGCCGGATGCAGCGTGGTGCCGAAGGCGATGAAGGTGCCCGGATCCGGATAGGCGGCAATCGAATCCAGGGCCAGGCGCAGATTGTCCCGGGCATCGCTGCCCGCCTGTCCCAGTGGTATCTGCGCCCCGGTAAGCACCACCGGCACCGCGATGTCGTGCAGATCGAAGGCCATCCGGGCCCCGGTGTAGGCCATCGTGTCGGTGCCGTGGATGACGATCACACCATCGGACGGCGTCGCGCCGAGATTCGCTCGCACCCGCGCGCCAATGCGGCGCGCGGTACCGCCGTCGGCATTGGCGCTGTCGATGACCTGGTCGAGCTCGGAGTACCGGAGGGTGACGGCGATACCGCGGTCGGCGGCGAATTCATCCACCACGGCGGCGATCTCACCGCCGATCCCGGAGCGCGGGCGCAGTCCGTCGCCGAGATCGATCATCCCGAAGGTGCCCCCGGTATAGAGGAGGTCGACTCGCAACTCCGGAACCCGCTGTGCCGCGGTCATTCCCAGACCGTCGCTCATAGGCCCCTGGCCTCGTCACTCGCCCCGATGGGCGCCAGCACCTCGGGATCGAGCCGCCCGCGCACCCGGAACCAGCCCGCCACCATGGCGGCCACCACGCCCAGGAACACGACCAGCGTGATCCGCCCGATCTCCTCGTCGAAGAACATCAGCACCACCACCGCGACGAGGAAGCCCAGCGTCGCGATATTCAGCACCGGCGCGAACGGCAGCCGGAACTCCGGCCGCTGGTATTCACCCTGTTCGGCCTTGCGCACGAAGATCCAGTGGCACACCATGATCGACGCCCAGGTGCCGACGATGCCGAGGCCGGCCAGATTCAGCACGATCTCGAAAGCCTTGTGCGGCATGACCATGTTCAGCACCACGCCCGCGATGCCGACCGCGCTGGTCATGAGAATGCCGCCGTAGGGCACGCCATTGCGGTTCATCCGCGCGGCGAAGCGCGGCGCGGCCCCGGCCACCGCCATCGAGCGCAGGGTGCGGCCGGTCGCGTACAGGCCCGCGTTCAGGCTGGACATGGCGGCGGTCAGCACCACCAGGTTCATCACATCGCCCGCGTGCGGAATGCCGATCTTGCTCATGACCGTGACGAACGGGCTCTCGTCCCCGGAATAGGCCGTCCACGGCAGCAGCAGCGTGAACAGCACGACCGAACCGGCGTAGAACAGGATGATCCGCCACATGATGGAGTTGACGGCCTTCGGCACCACGGCGCGCGGGTTGTCGGATTCGCCCGCGGCCACGCCGATCATCTCGGTGCCGCCGAAGGCGAACACCACGCCGAGCGCGATGGTCAGCATGGGCGCGAGGCCCTTCGGGAACAGACCGCCATTGTCGGTAATGGTGGAGATGCCGGGCACATTGCCGTCGATGGCGGTGCCCGTGACGATGAAGCCGATGGCCACCAGCATGAACACCACAATGGTGCCGACCTTGATCAGCGCGAACCAGAATTCCATCTCGCCGAAGAGCCGGACCGAGACGACATTCAGCACCACCACGACCGCCAGGGCGATGAGCGCGAGCACCCACTGCGGCACCGGTACGAAGAACGACCAGAAGTGCGCGTACAGCGCGACCGCGGTGATGTCGGCGACCAGGGTCGTGGACCAGTTCAGGAAGTACAGCCAGCCCACCGAGTACGCCCCGCGCTCACCGAGGAATTCGCGGGCGTAGGAGACGAATGCGCCGGAGGAGGGCCGGTACATGACCAGCTCGCCCAGGGCGCGCACCACCATGAAGGTGAAGATGCCGCAGATGATGTAGACGATGGCCAGCGACGGCCCGGCCAGCGCCATGCGGCCGCTGGCGCCGAGGAACAGGCCGGTGCCGATGGAACCGCCGATGGCGATCATCTGCATGTGCCGCTTGCGCAGGCCCTTCTGGTAGCCGACGTCACCCAGGTCGACTCGGGGCGCGGGGGTGCCGGCCGCGGGCGGCGGCAGTTCTTGGTGCTGCATGGAAAACCTTCCTCGGACCCCGACAGTCCTCGTGAGCGCGGGGAGGTGAGCGCTCGTGCAGTAAGGCTGTCAGGCTGTAAGACAGGTAGAAGGTAATTGGGATCACACCCGCTGTCAATGCCGCGGGTCCCACCCGGTGCGAGCCGAGCGTCTCACCCAGTGAAAACGCAGGCCGAGCGCTTTTGCGCCGCATCGGCCGAGTCACCATACTGGTCGCGTGACGGTCGGAGAGGGACAAGTGCAGCGCATCGGCGCTACGGAGGCGGTCTTTCGTCGACTGAAGAGCCTGATCCAGGACGGCGAATACGCCGTGGGCGATCGCCTGCCCGGCGAAATCGCCCTGGCCAAGGAATTCGGGGTCAGCCGCCCGGTGGTCCGCGAGGCCCTGCAGGCCTGCGCCATTCTGGGTCTCACCGAAACGCACACCGGCCGCGGCACCTTCGTCATCTCCACCAAGGAGAGCGCCAAGCTGACCTTCGCCGGCATCGACGCCCGCGACCTCATCGAAGCCCGTCAGCTGGTCGAGATCCCCGCCGCCGGCTTCGCCGCCGACCGCCACTCGCCCGAGCAGCTGCGCGGCCTGTTCGACATCCTCGACCAGCTCGCCGCCACCACCGACGCCCACGAATGGGTCCGCCTGGACGGCGAATTGCACACCGCCATCGCCGCGGCCAGCGGCAACACCATGCTCACCTCGATGGTGGCCGACACCCGCCGCGCCCTGGACGTGCAGTCCGAATTCCTCAACCTGACCCAGGACCGCCGCGCCGACTCCGACCGCGAGCACGAGGCCATCGTGCGCGCCATCGAGGCCCGCTCCGCGGAACGGGCTCGCCTCGCCATGGCCGACCACCTGGAACGCGTCGCCGAGACCATCGCCCGTATCGGCGACTGAATCACCAGCCGCCCTCGAAGAGCGCCGCGAGCGCCGGGGCCGAATCCGCCGCGGTGGTCGTATTCGCCACCGCGACAACGATCGCGACCGGCGACAGCACTGCCGAGAGGGCGCCGAACGAGCCCAGTACGCGTCTCGTCCGCCTATCGGAGCAGCGTGCGACGCCGATCCACGACAGCGCGCTCAGGCCGATGAGCACGACCGCCACGATCGCGGCGATCACGGCCATCACCACGTGATACCGGGCGAAGTCGTCGATCATCACCTCGAGGGCGGGTGCGGTCGGGCGATCCGTGGAGTCGCCCAGCCCCTGCCGGACCCGATCGAGCGTCGCGGCGAGCTCGGCATCGGCAGCCCCGTCCGTCAGCATCGGGAACAGCGAGGCGAACGGCGCCACCGCACCCTGAATATTGGCCATGACCAATACCACCGAGAACAGCGCGAGCATCGTGACGACCACGCCGCCCGACGCGAGAACGGCCTTCCGGCCCGCGCCGAAACCCCCGGCGGTCAGGAATGCCCGCCACAGCAGCACGCCGAGCCAGACGAGCACGGCCAGCAGCAATGCCGCGATCACCGCCTTGACCATGTGGTAGTGAAACCAGAAATCCACGACCCGCGCCATCCCGGACGGGAATTCCGCACTGCCGGAACCCCAATACTCGACGAACGCCGCCCGGAACGAGGCCCGAATGTCCTCCGCATCGGCGAAGCCGTCCCCCGGCCCGCTCGCCGCCAGCGGACGCGGGGCGAGTACGAAGGCCGCGGCGAGCACCGCGGCGAGGGCGGCCGCCACGGCGAGCGCACGACCGGAGACCCCTGAAGACAGCGATGAAGCTGCGGGACTGGACAATTCGTTTCCTCCGGCTCGCTCGAGTAGATGGCCCGGTCACCATCTTCCACGGAAACAGCCGACAGCCGAGCGATCAGCGGCGCGTGCTCACCGCGTGCAGGCCCGGGCGATGGAGAGGCTGTTCTCGTAGAGGTGGTGGCGGGTGATGCGGCCGTTCTCGACGGTCAGGCGGAGGGCGAAGGGGCCTTCGAAGGTCTTTCCGGTGGCGCGGACCTTACCGGCGACGTGTCCGAAGAGCGCCGCGTCGGTGCCGTCGACGAGGAAGGTGTCGATGGTGGCCGAGGCCTCCTCGGGGACCACGTGGGACATCAATTCGTCCAATTGGGCGGCACATTCGGCGGCGGTGCGGCGGGGACGGATCCAGGGGACGTCGGGATTCTCGGCGAGCACCCAGTCGACCTCGTCGGCGAACAGGGCGGTCATGGCGGCGGTGTCGGCGGCGGCGCGGGCCGCGAGGAAGGCATCGACGGTGGTGCGGGTGGCCTCGGCGGCGGTCATTCGGTTCTCCTGCTCTCGCTGGCTGGTGGCACAGACGATGTTTGCAGAGGGTCTGCGGCGCGTCGATTACCTCGGAGGTAAGCCGATCGAGGCGCGGTTGCCGAAAGCAGGGCGGCCCCTGCGGCCATGACCGGGCGGGCGGGCCGAGGTGCAGCGGCTGCGGAAGACGTTGCTGGCCATCATCGGTGGCGCGGGGTCGACCTACGCCGGGACGACGCCGCGCCGTGAGTAGTGAAATCGGTTACTGCGCGCGGGTTTCGGACAGGACTCGGGCGGAGAGCACGATCATCCAGACGGCGGCGATGACGCCCGTGATCCACAGCGGGATGAAGTTGTAGTAGCCCTCGGCGTTCTGGGTGGCCTGGACCGAAAAGCCGCCGACGACATAAACGATCATCGTGAGGACGGTGTAGACCGCGAGGCCGGTATGGCCGGCGCGGCGCCAGCGCAGGGCGAAGGCGACCATGGCGCCGACGGCGCCGATCATGCCGATGATCGGTGCGACGGCGTGCAGCCAGCCGTGCCAGCTCAGCGTGTCCGGTGCGAGTGCGGGTGCGCCGTCGGGGTAGCCGAAGGCCGGATCGGTGACGAAGACGCCCCCGGCGATGAGGCCGACGCCGTTGAGGGCGATCCAGCGCGGGCCCCAGGTCCCGGCGGGCTGCCCGCGGAGGACCTCGCGCAGGCCGTAGGCGCCCAGCAGCATGAGCAGGCCGGAGACGACGAAGTTGGCGATATTGAGCCAGCCGAGATCGCCGGTGCTCAACTGGCTCAGCGGGTTCTTGACCATGTCGAAGCCCGCGCGGGTGAGCCCGCCGATGATTCCCGCGGTGATGAACAGGGCGGAGCCGGCGCCGATGGCGGGGATCAGGCGGCGGGCCGATGTGGTGGTGGCTGTGACGGTCATGACGAGTCTCCATCCGGCGTGGTGCGGTGCTACGGATGAAGACGGTGCGGGCGCGCGAAACTGACCGCCGATCTGCCGAAAGCCCCGGGACCGGCCCGGGGCTTTCGGCGGGAGTCCGGTCAGGATGTCATAGGGATGTCGATGTAGGCCCCGTCCTGTCCGCTGGACAGCGTGATGGTGGCGCCCGCAGCGGTTTCATCGCCGTACAGCGGATCCTTCGGGTCGATGATCAGCACGAGGCGGTGCAGGACCGGAATGCGATAGTCGGTGGCCTGCAGGCGCAACCGCACCGGTTTCGGCTGGCCGGGCTGCTGGTTGTGCACGGTGGTGGCGGCATGGGTGATGATGCGCATGGCGCCGGTGAAGGGATTGTGGTCGAAGAGGTAGGCCACGAGGGTGACGGTTTCGCTGGAGGGGGTGACGGTCAATTCGAGGGCGGGGATGCCCGCGATGTGCTGTGGTTTGAGGAAGGCGGGCTTGGTCGTCCAGACCGCGGCCGCGGTGCGGTCGACCTCCGCGAAGCGCTGGCGCTTGGGCATGAGCAGGCGCTCGGCGAAGCCGTCGAAGACGAGCTTCTCCACGGCTTGGACCTGCTTCTCGCCCGCCTGGAAGCTGTGGCTGAAGGAGGACGGCTGGTTGAGTGTCAGCGTGCCGTCGGGGGATTCGGGGTTCGGCGCCGTGAGATGGTAGCGGCGCATTGGAAGCGACCAGGAGCGCAGATCCGGCGCTGCCGCCGAGGTGAAGGCGTGCATGGACTCGGTGTGGACCGCGCCGTCCCGGGAGATGTCGTTGTCCTGCTCGCGCACATAGTGGTCGAGCCAGTCGTAGGCGGCTTCGGTGGTGCGGGTGTACACGCCCAGCATGAGACCCGGAATCTCCACCGCGCCATGGTCGCCCACCGCCAGGTCCAGCCGCTTCGGGCCGGGGAAGCGGTCGAAATAGGCGAGCAACTGGTTCTGCGGGAAGATCGTCTCGTGCCAGAAGCTGGTGAAGAAGGTCGGCACGGGCCGTAGGTCCTGCTCCGGGATCTGCGCGGGCGACCTGGGTTTCGCGTAGTCCAGGACCCCTTCGATATTGGTGTTGGCCTGGAAGTCGGCGAGCACCTTCTCCAGTTCGGCACTGGGATTCTCGCTGACCGAGCCCAGGGCGTTCGCGGCCTGAATGTGCCGGGTCTGGTTGTCGTAGAGTGCTTCGCCGAGATCCGCCCAAGTACTCAGGGCGACAACGGCTTTGACCTTCGATTCGGGATTGTTCGCCACCAGCTGGCTGATGCCGGAGCCATAGGAGATCCCGGCCATGCCGATGCGATTCTCATCGATGTTCAGGTCGGCGTTCCCGATGGCCCAATGGATTACCGCGAGCCCGTCCGCGACGTCCTCGGGCCCGGCGACGGTCAGCTCGCCCCCGGAGCCCGGCAGTCCGCGCTCGGTATAGGCGACGACGGCATAACCGCGCATCAGCAGCCGAACGATGGCTCCGGCGTACATCTTCCAGCCGGTGGCGTCCAAGCCCGCGGGCATGACGATCAGCGGGTGCGGGCCCCCGAGCAGTGGCCGCGCGGCGAACCCGTCGAGTGCTACGCCTTTCTCGCGATGGATGGTCACCGCGCCGAGACTGCTCTGACCGCGCACCGCGGCGATATCGTCGGCCAGGTATTCGGGAACCCCGGCGGTCGAGCCGGTGAGCAGGGCCTGGACGACCGCGTCGGCCATCGCCTCCTGGTCGGGGGCCAGCAAGCGCAACTGATACTGACGAGCCTCTGACATGACCGCATCCTTTCGATCCTGTTCCGCCCGAACACCGTTCGTGATCACGGCAGCGCAGGACTCACGAAATGTGGTTTGACACAAGGACTTTGAATGGTCAGGCCAGCCTGGCTTCGATGCTACCGCTCGTCGCCCACCCGCACCGTCGAATCCGGCATCGTAACAACCGGTCTCATCTGCGCTAACCCATGAAGAAACCCCGGGGCCTAGCCTGCCCCGGGGCTTCGGTGTCCGCCCATTTGCAACACGCCGACACGTTTAAGAACGGGATCAGTTTCACGTTGACGTGACGCTCTGCGATTGAGCTACGGCCCATTGGTGGCTGGGCCGGCGGGAGTTGAACCCGCAGCCTTCACGTTGAGTAACCGTTCTCTCGATTCGGCGTTCGGCGGCGAATGCTGAAACTGGAGCGATAACGTGAGTTTGAGGGCGCGGTGCCTCTGCCGGTTGGGCTATCCCGCCGTGCGTGGCGGGAGGAGGATTCGAACCTCCACTGTGCCGCTGTGCCTGTCACATTGAACTTCTGTTTCAGCTTGCGCTCCTTGCGCACCACCGACAGTAGCCGGTGGCGCGGCGGTCAGCCAAACAAATATCCGAAGACGTCCGCGCCCAGCTTGCGCTGGGTGATCTCGGCATTATTGGCCTCCTCGCGGGCGAACTTCACCGCCTGCTGCAGCTTTTCGACGCGCTCGGTGAGCTCGTTGACGCGCTTGGCCGGCAGCGCGCCGGAGAACTTGATGGTGCGCCAGTAGCCGACCACCACATCCTCGTGATACACGTCGACCTGCGCCGGATGCTTCTCCGTCGCTTCGGCTTTCACGTGGTTGCGCGGAATCTTCTTGGTGCGCACCGTCTGCACCGGCTCGGTGGCGTAGCAGTCGGCGGAGGCGTCGTACTCCCAGGACTCCGAGGCATCCAGCACGGGCAGCTTGCGCACGAAGGTGTGCAGGTCCACCAGCTGCTTCTCCAGGAACAGCAGATAGGTGACCGGCGCGTCCTGAATCAGTGTGCGCCCGTCGACCACCACATCGGCGCGGGCGGTGCAGTTCGCCCAATCCTTGGTCGCGACGACATCGAACAGTTTGGTCAGGATTTCCGCCGTGGTCTTCAAGACCTCCTCGGACTTCACCTGTACGCGCGTCGACTCGGGCGGCAGCTGCTCGCCCTCCTCGTCCTTGGGGCGGTAGGTGCGCGAAATACCGCTCAGCAGCGGGTTCTTACCCAGCTTGTGATGGGCCTCGGTGAGCTCGGAGAAGGTCCGGGACTTGATCCCTTTCTCTACGGCGACAATCTGATTCAAACGTGTCATGCCGGAACTGTAGCGGCGGATACGAGCGCCCTACCAATGGTTTTCGCGCCGCGGGTCCCGGCCCAGAAGTGCGGCGATATTGTCCATGGGAGTCAGCGACGCATCCTCGGGCAGGCGAGCGTGGTACACGCCGCCGGGTCCATTGAGCGGGCTGCCGGGCGCCGTCGTGGCCCGCGCCATGGGGAGGGCGAGCTCGGTGAGGCGGGCGGGCACCGGGCACGGACGGCCCAGCGCGCGCGAGATGTCCCAGCGATGGACGAGCATGTCCACGAAGTGGATCCGCAGCACCATATCGGTGGGGATCGGCCCGGTCTGCGGGAGCCGCACGATATCGCCCGTCTGCTCCATGGCGGCCATCCAGCGCGCCGCGATCCGGGCGAAGCCATCGCGCCGATCGGCGGCGTGCTCATCGAGCGGGCCGAGCACGGTTTCGATGATCCGCTCGTGCCGCTCGTTCATGTGGTCGATCAGGTCCGCGACATTCCACCCGGCGCACGGCGTCGGCGCGGTGAGATCGCTCTCGTCGAGGGTGGCGATGTCATGGCCGATCAAGGTCAGGGCCGTCGCATCGAGTCGTAGTAGCTCGCTCATCAGGCATTCTCCGGTTTTAGCGTCCGATCGTTCGCTATCACTATAGCGAACGATCGGACGCTATAGTCGGATTCATGTCTCCGCGTAGCTCATTCGCCGATGCCGCCCGCACCCGGGAGCGGATCGTGCGGACGGCGGTCGACGAAGCCTCGCGAATCGGACTGGAGGGCTTGACCATCGGCTCGCTCGCCGACCGGCTGGGCATGAGCAAGGCGGGCGTGGTCGGGCCCTTCGGGTCCCGGGAACAGTTGCAAGCCGCCGCGCTGGAACAAGCCGGGCAGATCTTCCGGGCGGCCGTCATCGCACCGCTGGCGGAATTCCCGCCGGGCACGGATCGTGTGACGCGATTGATCGACGGCTGGATCGAGTACCTGGCCGAGTGCCCGTTTCCCGGTGGCTGTTTCGTCACCGCGGCCTCGACCGAACTCGACGGCAGGCCCGGGGCGCTCCGGGACCGGCTCGCCGCGGTCGCCGTCGAGTGGCGCGCCTTCCTCGCGGCCGAAGTGGCTGCCGCGCAGGCCGAGCTGCCCGGACCGCACCGGCCGCCGCGCGAGATCGCGACCGTCCTGATCGGCACCGCGATGTCGGTCAACGAGGAGATCCAGCTGCTGAACGACCCGTCCGCCGCCGAGCGGGGCCGCGCCGCCATGCGGGCCGTGGCCGGACTGAGTTAGCAGCTCAGCGAATTCGTGACGCGCCCGCAATAGCGCCGTTGTAACACTCGAGCGTCCAACTCCGACGTTCCCCGTGACTCGTGGACCGGTCTGTCGGGAGCCTGTCCGTCCGCTTGTAGTTGTTCTTGGAATGGGGAATAAGGGCATGGCTCTTGGCGATTTTTTCGCGCGTCATCGCATAGCCTCCGCCGTCGCCGCACCCGCGGTTCTGGGTGTGGCAGTGGCTGTCGCAGCGACGTTTTCGGTGACGTCGTCGACACCGGATGACACCACGGAAACTCAGCTCAAAGCCTCGGTCACGGAATGCCATGACATGGTGACCATCTCGGTCGCCGGACGTGGTGACACGCCGCGGACCGGCGAGGCGAAACTGCTGGTGGGAGCCAATGGCGAGGAGTTGCCCGCGGCATTGGCAGGTGATCATTCCAGCGAATGGCTGGACCCGGTCGTGAATGCGCCGGACGGTTCGGTCGATCCCGATTCGTATGCCGCCGTCTATATCGCCTACCCGGCGAATATGGCCACCTACGAAGATGCCGTGAACACCGGTGTGGCCAATGCCGAACGAGTGATGACCGAGATTTCGGCGGCCTGCCCGGATACCAAGTTCTCGATCGTCGGCTACAGCGAAGGCGCGGATGTGGTGCGCCGCGTGGCCATGAAGATCGGAAATCAGGAACCCGGCCAGAACGGTGAATACGGAATCGTCGATCCGGACGATGTGGTCGGCGTGGTCATCCTCGCCGACTCCGGTCGTCAGGCCGGCGACGGCCCGTTCATCGGCGCGCAGGATCCGTTCAGCAACCCCGACGGGTTCGACCAGAAGTATCAGAACGGCGCGAAGCCGGTGGCGGGGCAGGGCGCACTGCCCGGCACCAGCGGCGATTTCGGCAAACTGAACGGCAAGATCGCTTCGTTCTGCTCCGACGGCGACCTGACCTGCTCGGCGCCGCAGAACATTTCGCTGCTGCAACTGGTGGTGAACGTGGGCCGGCAGGTGAACGCCGATCAGCTGGAACGCGAAGGACTCACCCCGGCGACCGGACAGGATGTCGCCGCCGCGCTGGGCCGCATCGCCATGGCGGCGTTCGCGGACATCGCCTCGCAGCCGAACTGGATGGCCAGCGACGAGACCTTCCTGACGGTGCTGCTGCGCGTGTCGGATCCGGCCTACAAGCCGGGCGAGAAGAAGGCCCCCGCGGCCGCGGACTCCATTGCGGCCGAACAGATGTCGCCGCTGGCCTACCTGCCGCAGAAGATCTTCAACGAGATCGTGGGCCTCATCGTGACCAACCAGAACACCATTCCGGTCATCATGAGCGACCCGTACAAGCTCACCCTCGGCCCCAACGGCACCGGCCACCACTTCGACTACTGGCGCGATGCGAACCCCGCGGACGGCAAGCCGCTGACCTCCGCCGAATACGCGGCGGCCTGGCTCACCGAGCTGGCGAAGAAGGCGCAGGCCGGCGAGCTGAACACCACGACCGCCAAGCCGTCGGCCAATGCCGCCGTGCTGGCCGCCGCGCCGGAGAGCACCTCGGGCGCGTCGACCACGACCTCGACGTCGGGCACCACCACGGTCACCACCACCCCGGGTAGCGACCCGAAGGCGTTGACCACGACCACCGGTCCGACGACCACGCTGCCCACGACGACCGCGCCCACCACGACGCCGCCGACGACGACCGCGCCGACCACCACCGATCCCGCGGTGCCGCTGACCACGACCGCCGCCCCGGAGGTGACCACCCCGCCCACCACCGCCGCGGAGGTGGCGCTGCCGGAGACGACGCAGCCGACCACCACCGCCCCGACGACCACCGCGCCCACCACCACGACGGCGCCGGTCACCACTACTCCCGCCAACTGACCGCTCCACCGAACGAGCACAGCCGCAGGTCATCGACCTGCGGCTGTGCTCGTTTCAGGCGATCAGGCGGTCGTCTGCCGCTTGGGCAGCTTCCAGCCCGGCCGCGGGAAGTGGCAGGTGTAGCCCTCCGGATACCGCTCCAGGTAATCCTGATGCTCCGGCTCGGCCTCCCAGAACTCGCTCGCCGGCGTCACCTCGGTGACGACCTTGCCGGGCCACAGCCCCGAAGCGTCCACATCGGCGATGGTCTCGAGCGCGATCCGCTTCTGCTCGTCATCGAGATAGAAAATGGCCGACCGGTAGCTGCTGCCGATGTCATTGCCCTGGCGATCCTTGGTCGTCGGATCGTGGATCTGGAACAAGAATTCCAGCAGCGCCCGGTAATCCGTGCGCGCCGGGTCGTAGATGATCTCCACGGCCTCCGCGTGCCCCGGGTGGTTGCGATAGGTCGGGTGGTCGTTGACCCCGCCGGTGTAGCCCACCCGGGTCGACACCACTCCCGGCTGCTTGCGGATCAGATCCTGCATGCCCCAGAAGCATCCGCCGGCCAGAATCGCCTTGCGCGTGTCGGTCACGCTTCCTCCTTCGTGAAGAGAGTCTTGTACTGCCCGTAGCCCTCCGCCTCGAGGTTATCGAGGTGAATGAACCGCAGCGCCGCGGAGTTGATGCAATACCGCAGCCCGCCCGCATCGCGCGGCCCATCGGGGAACACATGCCCGAGATGGCTGTCGCCGTGCGTGGACCGCACCTCGGTGCGGATCATGAAATGGCTGCGATCCTTCTTCTCGACCACATTGCCGCCGTCGATCGGCTTGGTGAAGCTGGGCCATCCGGACCCGCTGTCGAATTTGTCCACCGATGCGAACAGCGGTTCCCCGGACACCACGTCCACATAGATTCCGGGCTCGTGGTTGTCCCAGTACTCGCCGGTGAACGCCCGCTCGGTGCCGTTCTCCTGCGTAACGTGGTACTGCTCGGGCGACAGCGCCGCGACCGCCGCCGGATTCCGGTTGTATTCCTGCGCCACTTGACCTCCTCGGTTCGGCCACACGTACAACCGACGCCCCCGCACCGACCTTCCCCGCTGTCGGGCCACGTCATACTTCCGTCATCTCTCGCTGTCCCGAGCGTACGCGCGGGCTATCCGCTTGTCCGGCGCCGCAGGAAGCCGGTGACGACGGCCGCGTAATCGGCCGGCCGGGTCACCAGCAGGGAGTGGCCCCCGGTGGGGAAGGTCTCGAATTCGGTGTGCGGGTGCAGTGCGCGCAGGCGCCCGGTGTGGGCCTCGGTGATCAGCGGATCGTCGTCGGATCGGACGATGAGGGTGGGGCCCTGCCACGGCGGCCGCTGTGGCAACTCGGGCAGGCGCTCGGCCAGATCGAGCAGCCAGCGCAGGGCATTGGCGGAACCCTGCCGGCCGGCGCGGTCGTAGGCGGCGTCCACCTGTCCGACCCAGAATTCGGCTTCGGCGGAATCCCGCCAGGCGGCGCGCAAGGCTCGCCGGGCGGCTGCCCGGGTCTCCGCCCAGGGCATCGATTCCGTGGCTGCCACACGGGTTTTCAGCCGATCGATGTCTTCGGGCCCATACAGGCCGGCGCCGGTGAACACGATCGATGCCACCCGTCGCGGTGCGCGGCGCGAGAGCACCTCGGCCAGCATGCCGCCCGCGGATTGGCCGACCAGGTGCACGGATTCGATGTGCTCCGCATCCAGGACGGCGATCAGGCCGTCGGCGAGTTCGTCGAATGACGTTGCGGTGGCGGGATAGTCGGCGGTGAGCACGGTGAAATCGGGTAGCAGCGCGGGCGTCAGGTCGAGCCAGCTGATCGCGATGCCCGCCCCACCGGGCAGGAGCAGTACGGGAATGCCTTGTCCGCCACGGTAATAGGACCAGTCGTGCCCGTTCGCGCGCAGGTGTCTCCGGTCCAGGTCGCGTGCGAAGGCCGCGGCCCGCTGCTGAATCGACTCCATATCGCGACGTTAACATATGCCTACCTGATTATGGATCCGCTCGTTTTCCCGCGCTGACGTACCGGTCCTCGGCGTTTGCTTCGAGGTTGGGGAGGTATCCGGTCGATCGGTAGGCAAATCTAGATAAAGGGGATGTTCATGTTGTTACGACGAGTTGCGCGGCCGCTGCTGGCGTCGGCGTTTGTGGTGGATGGGGTCGACACCTTGATGCATCCCGAACAGCGGGTCGAGGTGGCGGGGGTGCTGTTGCGGCAGGCCAAGGACCGCAGCACCGAGGACATCGGCGCGAAGCTGCCCGATGATCCGGAGCTGGTGGTGCGGATCAATGCCGGGGCGCAGGTCGTGGGCGGGGTGCTGCTGGCCCTGGGGCGGGCGCCGCGGGCGGCGGCGCTGGTGCTGGCGGCGACGGTGGTGCCCTCGGCGCTGATCGAACAGGACTTCTGGGCGGAGAAGGATCCGGAGCGGAAGGCCAGCAAGCGCAACGCGTTCCTCAAGGATGTGAGCCTGCTCGGGGGCCTGCTCATCGCGAGCGCCGATACCGAGGGCAAGCCGTCGCTGGGCTGGCGCGGGCGGCGGGCGGCGCGCAGTGCGGCGGCCGCGGTATCGGCGGCGATTCCGGTCGGGGCATCCGGCGATACCGGCGAGGCCTTGACGGAACAATTGCACGACACGGCGATTCGCGCCAAGGCGCTGGCGGGAATGGCGGCGGACAAGGGTGCGGAACTGGCCGAACTGGCGCGCGAACGCGGGTCGGAATGGGCCGAGATCGCCAAGGAACGTGGGCCGGAATGGGCCGAGACGGCGCGGCATCGGAGCGCGGAGCTGGCCGAGCTGGCCCGCGAGCGCGGCGCGGAGTTGGCCGAGCTGGCCCGGGAACGCGGCGCGGAGCTGGCCGAGCTGGCCAAGGACCGCGGCCCCGGCTGGGCGGAGGCCCTGCGTGAGAAGGAGGCCGAACTGGCCGAGGCCGTGCGGGAATGGGAGGCGGAACTGGCCGAACTGGTCAAGGGCCGCGGACCGGAACTGGCGGCGACGGCCCGGGAGCGCGGGACGCGGCTGGTCGAGTCGGTGCGCGACGGCGTCGAGACCAGGGTGTCGCGGAGCTAGGCAGGCGGTTTCGCGGGGCCGGGCAGGCGGTTTCCGGAGCTGGATAAACGAAAGCTCGCGTACCCGAATCGGGTACGCGAGCCACGCGGGGGATCAGGAGCAGCGGCCGTCGCTCAGCGCCTGCGTGCGCAGGGTCGCGAGGGTGCGGCTCAGGATGCGGGAGACCTGCATCTGCGACACGTGTAGGCGCGCCGCGATCTGCGACTGCGTCATGTGCTCGTAGAAACGCATGATCAGCACGCTGCGCTCCCGCTCGGGCAGTTCGGCGATGAGCGGGCGCACCGCCATGGCGTCCTCCATCAGCGTGTAGCAGGGCTCGTCTGCGCCGAGAGTGTTGACGACCGAGCGCACGGTGCCCTCGTCGGTATCCGAGGCGGCCTCGAGGGAATGAGCCTTGTAGGCATTGCGCGCCACCAGCGCCTGGGTGACCTCGGTGAGTTCGACCTCGAGCTCGGCGGCGAGTTCGCGCGCGGTGGGCATGCGGCGGTACCGCTGCGTCAGCAGCTCGATGGCCGGGCCGAGGCGATGCTGGATCTCCTTGGTGCGCCGTGGAACTCGCACCGCCCAGGTGTGGTCGCGGAAGTGCCGGCGGACCTCGCCCATGATGGTGGGCACGGCGAAGGAGAGGAAGTTGCTGCCGCGGGTGACGTCGAAGCGATCGACGGCGAGGACCAATCCCAGTGATGCGATTTGATAAAGGTCGTCGAACTCCTCGCCGCGGCCGCTGAATCGCCGGGCGACGTGCTCGGCCAACGGGCGGCATATCTCGAGGACTTCCTCGCGAATTCGCCTGCGCTGTGGGTCATCCGGCGCCAGCGCGGCCATCTTGTCGAACCAGGGTTCGACGTTCTCGTAGGGGTCGGCGGTGTGTTCCGCCCGATTCGGTCGAGCGTCGGTGATCGGCATCTGCTGCTCCTCGATCTCATAGAGAATCCGACCTTCCTGGAATACCCAATCCCGTGTTATCGAAACGTAATAACAGACTGAAGTAGGGTTCAGTTTGTTTGGCCGGATTGGTGACGGGTAGTCCGAACTGCAGTTTTCAACTTCAGGGAGGTCGTGATGTCGGGGTCGCCGGAAGTGGCGGAGGGCGCGGTTCGGACCTTGATTCCGGCGCGTATCGATCGATTGCCGTGGTCGCGCTTTCACACCCGGATGGTGGTCGCCCTGGGGGTGGCGTGGATCCTCGACGGGCTCGAGATCACCGTGGCCAGCGCGGTGGCGGAGACGCTGACCGAACCGGAGACCCTGGCCCTGTCCTCGACCGCGGTGGGACTGATGGCGACGGTGTATCTGGCCGGAGAAGTGGTGGGGGCGTTGTTTTTCGGCAATCTGTCCGATCGGCTGGGGCGGCGGAATCTGTTCATGATCACGCTGGCCGTGTATCTGATCGGCAGCGGGCTCACCGCGTTCACGCTGGGAAATGGGCCCGGCTGGATCGCATTCCTGTATGTCACGCGATTCATCGCCGGCATGGGCATCGGCGGCGAGTACGCCGCGATCAATTCCGCCATCGACGAGCTGATTCCCGCGCGGTATCGCGGCCGAGTTGATATTGCGGTGAATGGAACCTATTGGGCCGGTGCGGTTATCGGCACCATTGGCACCTACATTCTGCTGAATCATATGAGTTTGTCGGTGGGCTGGCGCATCGGATTCCTGATCGGCCCGGTGCTGGGCGTGGTGATTCTGCTGGTGCGGCGGCATCTGCCGGAGAGCCCGCGCTGGCAGATCATGCACGGGCACGAGCGGGCGGCGGAAATCACCATCGCCGGCATCGAGCGGGAGGTGGCGGCGACCGGGCACGAGCTGCCGCCGATCGACGAGTCGAAGGCCATGGAGGTCAAGCCCGCCGAGCGGATCGGCTTCGTGGCGCTGACCCGGGTACTGTTCCGCGAGTATCCGCAGCGGGCGATACTGGGCGCCTCGCTGATGATCAGTCAGTCGTTCCTCTACAACGCGATCTTCTTCACCTACACGCTGGTACTGGGCAAGTTCTACGGCGTGCCCGCCTCCGAGACACCCATCTACCTGATCGCGTTCGCGGCCGGGAATCTGCTGGGGCCCTTCACCATCGGGCATCTGTTCGACACCGTCGGGCGGCGCACCATGATCTCGGGAACCTACATCCTCTCCGGTGTGCTGCTCGCCGGCTCCGCCGCCATGTTCTACGCCGGGTGGCTCAATGCGGTCACCCAGACGCTGTGCTGGTGCGTCATCTTCTTCTTCGCCTCCGCGGGTGCGAGCTCGGCCTATCTCACGGTGAGCGAGATCTTCCCGCTGGAGGTGCGGGCGAAGTCCATCGCGGTGTTCTTCGCCATCGGCCAGTGCGTGGGGGCGCTCGGTCCGGGCATCTACGGCGCGCTGATCGGCGACGGCTCGCAACCGGGCCGGTTGTTCCTGGGCTACCTGATGGGCGCGGCGGTCATGATCACCGGCGGGCTGATCGCGCGGGCCCTGGCCGTGGATGCCGAGGGCCGCGCGCTCGAGGACATCGCGCTGCCGCTGTCGGTCACCGGGCGGGGCGGGCAGACCCGATCCGAGGGTGCGGGCTCACCGTTCTCGACCTGACCTGGATAAAGCTAAATTGGTCTGACCACTTGACCACCTGGCCACTCGGATCGTACCGTCGGTGGCATGGCGATCAAGCGAATCGATCGGCGCACCGTGCCGGACACCGTGTTCGATCAACTCGTCGGGGAGGTGCTCGACGGGGAACTGGAACCGGGTGCGGCGCTGCCCGCCGAACGGCAGCTGGCCGAGGCCCTCGGGGTGTCGCGGCCGACCGTGCGGGAGGCGCTGCAGCGACTGGCGCACAGCGGGCTGGTCGAGGTCCGGCAGGGCGGGGCCACCACGGTCCGCGACTTCCGGCGCTATGCCGGCCTGGATCTGCTGCCGCGCTTGCTGATTCGCAAGGGGCGGCTGGATCCGGCGGTGATTCGCAGCGTGCTGGAGACGCGGCGGGCCATGGGGAGCGAGATCGCGGCCCTGGCCGCGGCGCGCGGCGGCGCGCGGATTGCCGCCGAGCTCGGCAACGCGCTGGAATCGCTTGCCGCGCAGTCGGATCCGGTGGCCCAGCAGATCGAGGCGCTCGGCTTCTGGGATCACCTGGTGGATGCCGCGGATTCGATCGTCTACCGGCTGCTGTTCAACAACCTCAAGGCCGTGTACGAACCCGCGATCGTCGCGCTCGCGGGCGTCATGGCCGCCGAGGTCGGGCAGATCGACCGGTATCGGCGGCTCGCGGCCGCGGTGACGGCCGGGGACAGCGCCGCCGCTCGCGAGTCCGCGGGCGAGCTCTTGGCTTTGGCGGGCACGGAATTCGAGACCGTGATGCGCCGGATGGAGGAAACGGAACAATGAACGTCGCCACGCGAATCAGACATCGCCGCGCCAAGGAGGCCGCGATCGACGCACGGGCCCGCACCCGGCTGGCCGCCGAGGAGGCCCGGCCGCGGCGCAAGCAGTTGACCCTCGGGGCGGCCTTCCGGGAATTCCTGCGACATCCCTCGCCGTGGATCATTGCCGGAATGCTGGTCACCGCGCTCACCGCCCGCATTCTCGCCGGCGACTGGCAGTGGACCGACGCCCTGGTCCCGGTGATCATGCTGGCGCTGTTCCCGTTCACCGAATGGCTCATCCACGTCTGCGTCCTGCATTGGCGGCCGCGCACTCTCGGCCCGGTGACCGTGGATTCGCTACTGGCTCGCAAACATCGCGAGCACCACACCGATCCGCGGGCGATCCCGCTCATCTTCATTCCGTGGCAGACCTTCCTGTGGCTGCTGCCCGCCCTCGCCGCCCTCGGCCTGCTGGCCTTCCCCCGGCTCGGGATGGGCCTCACCTTCCTGACCGTGCTCGGCGTGCTCGGCCTGAACTACGAGTGGACGCACTACCTGATCCACACCGACTACAAGCCGAAAACCACACTCTTCAAGGCGGTCTGGCGCAATCACCGCCTGCATCACTTCAAGAACGAGCACTACTGGTTCACCGTGACCACCTCCGGCACCGCCGACCGCGTACTACGCACCTACCCGGACTCGGCCACCGTGGAAAGCTCGCCGACGGTGAAGGCGCTGCACGCCGGAGCCTGAACCAGGGAGTGTCTGCTGCGGTGGTCGCGGTACTGGGCCTGATCTGCTGGAAGTGGCGGCAGCACCACCGCGCCGGGCGGGACGCGGAGCGAGCCGAGACGGCGGGGGAGCGGGACTCGGCCGAGTCGGATCGGCCCTGACTAGCGCGGATCCGCCGCCATGGCATCGCGGACGGTGGTCTCCTGCCTGCCCAGGAAGGTCGGATCCGGTTGCGCGACAATCGAGTAGATGGCCTTGGTGGTCGCCAGCTGATCGCGCAGCCAGTTGCGCCGATAGGTGGTGTCGTGCCGGCGGCCGTCATCGCCCACGCCCAGGGCGTCGATGCCGACCGAACGGCACAGGGCCACCGTGCGCGGCAGGCTGAAGTCCTGCGTCACCACGATGGCGCTGCCGACGCCGAAGATGCGGTGCGCGCGGGCGCAGGATTCGTAGGTGCTGAACCCCGCGTAGTCGAGCGCGATCTTGGCGGCGGGCACGCCCTTGCCGATGAGGTATCGGCGCATGCTGTCGGGTTCACTGTAGGTCTCGCGCCCATTGTCCCCGGTGAGCAGGATCGCCTTCACCTTGCCGGAGTCGAGCAGCCGCTTGCCCAGATCCAGCCGGGCGGCGAGGAATTCGGAGGGCGTGCCGTCGCTGTAGACCTCCGCCCCGAAGACGATCGCCACATCGGCGTTCGGGACGTTCGGCGCGCTGTAGAGGTACTCGTCGGTCGTGAACCGGACCCACAGCACCGAGCCGGCGCCCACCAGGAGTGCGGCGAGGACCACGGCGGTCGCCAGTTTCGCGATTCGGCGGGGCCGCAGCCAGGTGGCGGCCCGGGTGCGGACGGACTGCGGCAAGGGTCGGAGCTTCATGGCGTCAGTCTGGCAGCGCCGCACCCAGGATCGGCTTAACGATCTCTTGTGGTCAGTCCGGCTGCACGCCGACCATGGGCAGCATGGTGCGGCGGGCGAAATCGCGGGCGGCCTGCTCGTCGCCGAGCGGGATGAGCCCGTCCGGGGTGAGCACCAGCGACTGGCCGAGGCGGGCGAGCACTTCCGCGACCAGCTCGGCGTCGAAGTCGTTCACATTGCCGGATTCCTGGAGAGTGCGCAGTTTTTCGGCCAGGTAGGTGCGCCCGACCGCCAGCACCGGCCCGGCATCGGTGGTGAGCCGGGGCAGGATCACGTCCGGTTCGGTGCGCAGGAGTCGTTGCAGCAGTTTGTTGTTGGCGAGATTGGTGATGAAGGCGACGAAGATCTCCACCAGCTGCTCGCTGACCGAGGCGCCATTGTGCGCGACCTCCTGCACCCGCTTGTCGATCTCGGCCACGAACTGCTGCGCCTCGCGCACGCTCACGGCCTCGACCAGATCGTTCTTGGATTCGAACCGCCGGTACAGCGTCGCGGGACTGATCCCGGCGCGACGCGCGATCTCGCCCATGCTGGTTCGCTTGATCCCGAAGTCGAGGAACGCCGATAGCGCGCTCTCCAATAGCTGCTCGCCTTCGGCCCGCGGCTTTTCCAGAATGCGTTGCAGGATGGCGGGCACGGACGGCATCGAGTCTCCAGTCGATCGGTTGGCATCCGCGACGTTGCGGCTGGGGCGCAGCGATTATCTCACTGCCTCACCGGTGCAGGCGTGGGGCCCGCCGCTAGTGCAGCTTCAGCGCCGCCATCTCGCTCTCGATCGCATTGGCCGCGAAATCGATACCGCTGGAACGTAATTCGTGAACCCGGCGCTGTAGTGCCTCGATGCCCCCCGGCTGGGCCGCAATATCGGCCACGCTGATCCGCCGTCGGTGCATACCGTCGTGCTCGTACGACACCGTTGAAACCTCCTGCTAGCCCGAGCGCGCACCCGGCAAGCGGCGGCATAACCCGGGCCGCCGGGAACGCATCGAGAATGCTAGCAGCGGGTTATATGGTCGCTTGTTCAGTGTGGTCCTTATCACAGGCCCCCGTCGGTCACCGCTCTTGACCGGCCCGGTGCAGGCTCGTGTTGTGCAGGTACGCCGCGGCATTCAGGCGAATCCGGTCCAGCTCGGCTTCGCCCAGCTCACGGCGCACCTTGCCCGGAATGCCCGCCACCAGCGAACCCGGCGGGATCTGCGCGCCCTCCGGAATGAGGGCATTGGCGGCAATGAGGCTGCCCGCGCCGATCACCGCGCCATTGAGCACCGTGGCGCCCATGCCGACGAGCACATCGTCGCCGACCGTGCAGCCGTGCAGAATCGCGTTGTGCCCGACCGAAACTCCGGCGCCGACCGTGCACGGGAACCCGGGATCGGCATGCAGCACGCACCCGTCCTGGATATTCGACCGATCACCCACGCTGATCGCGTCCATATCCCCGCGCAGCACCGCCGAATACCAGACGCTCACCTCGGCGCCCAGCCGCACACGCCCGATCACGCTGGCATTGGGCGCGATCCACGCACTCTCATCGATCTCCGGCGAATGCTCGCCCAGCTGAATGATCATGGCTCCAGAACCTAGCGGGTGGGTTGCAGGCGGAACTGCGCGCGGTGGGCTGCCGGGGTGGTGCCGAGGACGCGATGGAAGTGGTGGCGGAGATTGACCGCGGTGCCCAGACCGGCGTCGGAGGCGATGCGGTCCATGGTGTCGTCGGTGGATTCGAGCAGCAGGCGGGCGCGATCGATGCGCTGATGCAGCAGCCACTGCTGCGGGCTGGAGCCGGTGCGCTCGCGGAAGCGGCGGGTGAAGGTGCGGCGGGACATGAGCGCGGTGCGGGCCCAGGAGTCGAGATCGATGGCTTCGTCGAGATGTGTTCGGGCCCAGACCATGGCGTGCTCCATCGGATCGTCGTCGAGGGCGTCGGGTACGGCCACCGGGATGTACTGGGCCTGGGAGCCGCTGCGATGCGGGGCCAGAACCAGGGCGCGGGCCAGGTCGGTGGCCGTGCGGCTGCCCAGGTCGGCGCGGACCAGGTGCAGGCAGCAGTCCAGGGCGGCGGCGACGCCGGCGGAGGTGATCACATCGCCGTGATCGGACCAGAGGGTGTCGGCGCGGACGCGGACCGCCGGGAAGGCGCGGGCCAGTTCGGCGGCGGCGGACCAGTGGGTGGTGAGCTCGCGGCCGTCGGCGAGACCACTGGCCGCGACCGCCCAGGAACCCAGGCAGAGGCCGACGATGCGGGCTCCGCGCTCGTGGGCGCGGCGCAGGGCCTCGCGGCTCGCGTCGGGCAGCGGGCGGTGCCGCTGCCAGCTCGGTACGACGACCGTGTCCGCCTCGTGCATCGCCTCCAGGCCGTGCTGCACGATGATGTCGAATCCGGCTGGGGTGGACAGGATTCCGGGGCTCTCGGCGCACACCCGGACCTGATAGGGCGTGCCGTGCTCCTCGCCCGCGCCGACGCGGCCGAATACCAGGCTGGGCACCGACAGGTGAAAGGGGCTGATCTGATCGAACGCGAGCACGGCCACCGAATGCATGGCCCGATATTATCGACATGCGGCCTTCGGGCCACTGTCGGAGTGGTTGCCCCCGGACGACACTCGACGCCATGACGAACACGATCGCTTCCGCCACCATCGAGATCCTGCACATCGGCGGGCCCACCGTGCGCTTCCGCTACGGCAACCTGACCTGGCTGACCGATCCCACGTTCGATGAGCCCGGCAGCTACGACGTCGGCATCACGCTGCGCAAGCTGACCGGCCCGGCCGTGCCCGCGGACCGCATCGGCGCGGTGGACGTGGTGCTGCTCTCGCACGATCAGCACCCCGACAATCTGGACAGGTCCGGACGGCAATTCCTGACCACGGTCGATCGCGTGCTGTCCACCCCCGACGCCGCCGGCCGCATGGAAGGCGTTCAGGGCCTGCGGAACTGGGAGTCGGTGCGCATCGGCGACGTCACCGTCACCGGCGTGCCCGCCCTGCACGGGCCCGAGGGCGCCGAAGCCTTCTCCGGCGTGGTCACCGGCTTCGTCCTGCAAGCCGACCGACAGCCCACGGTCTACGTCTCCGGCGACAATGCCTCCGTCGACCTGGTCGAGCAGATCGCCACCCGCATCGGCCGCATCGACCTCGCCATCCTGAACGTCGGCGCGGCCAATGTCGAACGCTTCGGCGACATCGACGTCACCCTCAACGGCCGCACCGCCGTCAAAGCCGCCGCCGCCCTCGGCAACGCCCTCATCGTCCCCGTGCACGCCGAAGGCTGGGCCCACTTCTCCGAATCCCTCGACTACCTCGTCCGCAACTTCGACTACGCCGGCCGCGCCGACCAATTGCGCATCCCGGTCGCAGGCGAACTGCTCACGGTGACAGCCTGAATCAGGGCAGGACTCGCCTGAGGCCGGTCCCACTGTCGCCCGGCTCGGTCGGGCGGCTTGGCTGAGGGGGTTCGGGGGCTCAGCCCCCGCCACCTCTCCCTCCTAAGGGGGTCCGGGGACACAGCCCCGCACTCCCTCCGATTGCTATCGGATTGCGGATCCGAACTCGCATCGTGGCGCTCATGGCCGCGGCAGGGGTTCTGGTCCACGATGGGCGGTATGCGGATCGGTGTCCCACGGGAGGTCAAGGAGCAGGAGTACCGCGTCGCGCTCACGCCGGCGGGGGCCGGGGAGTTGGTGCGGCACGGGCACGAGGTGGTGGTGGAGGAGGGCGCGGGCGTCGGCTCCGGGTTCGCCGACGCCGACTACCTCGCGGTCGGCGCCAAGTTGCTGACCAGGGCAGACGATGTCTGGGACGTGGCGAATCTGGTGCTGAAGGTGAAAGAGCCCATTGCCGAGGAGTATCCGCGCATGCGAGCGGGGCAGGTGCTGTTCACCTTCCTGCACCTGGCGGCCTCCAAGGAGTGCACCGATGCGATCCTGCACTCCGGGATCACCGCCATCGCCTATGAAACCGTGCGGGCTGCGGATGGTTCGCTGCCCTTGCTCGCACCCATGAGCGAGGTGGCGGGAAAGCTCGGCACCCAGGTCGGCGCGTACCACCTGATGACCCCGCAGGGCGGGGCGGGCGTCCTGCTCGGCGGCGTGCCCGGGGTGCGGCAGGCCGATGTGGTGGTGCTCGGCGGCGGCATGGCGGGCAGCAGCGCGGCGGCCGTCGCGGTCGGCATGGGTGCGCGGGTCACCGTGCTGGACACCAATATTCCGCGCCTGCGGGAGCTGGACGCGCGGTTCGGCGGTCGCATCACGACGCTCGGTTCCAATGCGGCCGAGGTCGAGAGGACGGTGCTGGCGGCGGATCTGGTGATCGGCTCGGTGCTGGTGCCCGGGGCGCGCGCCCCGAAACTGGTGCCCGACACCCTGGTCGCGGGTATGCGGCCCGGATCGGTGCTGGTGGACATCGCCATCGACCAGGGTGGCTGCTTCGAGAGCTCGCGCCCCACCACGCACGCGAAACCCACCTTCCGAGTGGCGGATTCGCTGTTCTACTGCGTCGCGAACATGCCGGGCGCGGTGCCGCACACCTCCACGTGGGCGCTCACCAACGCCACCCTGCCCTATGCGCGCGCCATCGCCGATCAGGGCTGGCGCGCGGCCTGCGACGCCGATCCCGGTCTGGCTCAGGGGCTCACGGCCGATGGCGGCCAGCTGTTCTCCCGCGAAGTCGCCGCGGCACACGGCCTGCAGCCCGCGGGCAAGACGACGTTCCTGAGCATTCTCGGCACCCCGCAGGGCAAAGGCTGATCCGGGGCGACCCGGTGCTGACGGCGACGGGCCCGCAGCCGGATCGAATCCGGTTGCGGGCCCGTCGTTTCGGCGATCAGTCGGCCGGGTTTTCCGAGCCCTCGGTGGATTCCGGGCTGCCGAGCTGCCAGTCCGGCTCGCCCTCGGTGGGCAGGTTCTGCAGTTTGTCCGGGTTGCGGACCACGTCGATATTGGTGATCCGGCCCTCGTCGATGGTGAACGAGAAGACACCGGTGTGCTTGCCGTCGAATACCACCAGCCCGGGGCGGCCGTTGACCAGCACCGAGCGGCCCCACGCCCCGCCCACGTGCGCGGCGTGGTTGAGGAAGCCCAGGAAGGTCTTGGCCACGGTGTCGGCGCCGTGCAGCGGATCGAGGAACGCCTGCACCTTGCCGCCGCCGTCGGCGGTGAAGGTGACATCCGAATCGAGCAGGCCCAGTAGCGCGCTCAGATCGCCCGAGCGCCACGCCACGGCGAAGGCGGACACCACCTTCTCGTGCTCGTCCGGGCTGGCGGGGAAGCGCGGCGTGCCGGCCTCGACATGTTTGCGGGCGCGAGAAGCCAACTGGCGCACGGCCGCTGGGGTGCGGCCGACCACCTCCGCCACCTCCGGGCCGGTCATGCCGAACACGTCCTGCAGGACGAAAGCCGTGCGCTCGGCGGGCGAAAGAGATTCCAGCACCACCAGCAGCGCGGTGGTGACCCGCTCGTCCTGTGAGATCCGATCGGCCGGATCGTCCCAGGTGGTGATCTCCGGCTCCGGCAGCCACTCGCCGACGTACTGCTCCCGCCGCGCCCGCGCCGAGCCGAGGTGATCCAGGGCCAGCCGCCCGGTGACCGTGGTCAGCCAGGCGCGCAGGTTCTCGATATCCGCGCCCTCCGGGCTGGTCTCGTAGTACCGCTGCAACCGCAGCCATGCTTCCTGCACCACGTCGTCGGCGTCGCTGAGGCTGCCCAGCGTGCTGTAAGCGACCCGCCGCAGGTAGTTCCGATGTTCCTCGAACTGCCGCGCCAGCTCGGCCTGATCGGGTACACCCCGCCGTTCGTCGTTGCTCATAGCCCTCACCGTTCGTTCCCACTCGCCCATTCGGGCGAGTCACCGAATCGACGAAACAGACCGGATAACTGTGACATTCCAATCCGACTGGTCGGTCGCGCGGGTCGGCGACTACGCGCCGCGGCGGCGGGTCCAGGCGAATGCCGCGGCGGCGAGAGCGGTGGCGAGCTGCACGGCCTCGGACAACCGGACGGCGCGCCGCAGGTCGCGGACCACCGGGGCGGGACCGTCGCCCAGCGTGGGCCGCATCTCGACACCGTGGCGGTATTCGGTCTTGCCGCCGAGGGTGACGCCGAGCGCCCCGGCCATGGTGGATTCCGCCACACCGGCATTGGGGCTGGGATGCTGGGCCGCATCACGCCGCCACGCCCGCCGGGCATCGCCGGGCCGGCCGCCGACGAGCGGTGCGAGGGCCGTGGTGATCGCGCCGCTCACCCGAGCGGGCACCAGATTCGCGACATCGTCGGTGCGCGCCGCGGCCCACCCGAACCGCCCGTAGCGTTCATTGCGATACCCGACCATCGCATCGAGCGTGTTCACGGCGCGATAGGCGAGCAGCCCCGGAACTCCTGCCACCGCACCCCAGACCAGCGGCGCGACCGTCGCGTCCGAGGTGTTCTCCGCAATGGATTCCAGCGCCGCCCGCGCCAGCCCGTCCGCGTCGAGCACCTCCGGATCCCGCCCGCACAGCGAAGGCAGCAACGCCCGCGCCCCCGCCAGATCCCCGCCTTCGAGCCGATCCGCCATATCCCGCCCCGTGCGCGCCAGCGTGGTCCCGCCCAGCACGGTCCACGTGGCCACCCCCGTCACCAGCACCTCCCCGGCGCGATTCCCGGACACCGCTCGCGACAAGCCGATTCCGAGCCCGGTCGTGACCCCCACCAGCAGCGCCTCGTGCACGACCCCGGCCGCCCGATGATCGCGATAGGTCACCTTCTCCAGTGCCTGTGCCGCCGAACCGAATCCCGCCACCGGATGCCCTCTGCGCGGATCGCCGAGGGCCCGATCCAGCGCAAACCCCAGCACCAGTCCCACCGCAGTCGAAGTCCCACGCACCCGGCGAGATTAGCCGAACACCCGATTCGCCCCGCCACCGTGCACCCGGTGAGCGAACGCGCCGGCATGCGGTCCGGAACCGCCGTGAGCGGGTGAGCCGAGCGGCAGGACCGAAGTCCCGTTCGTCATCCAGGCGTGCTCGTGACCGGGCTCCACCCCGCCTGGTGGATTCCGGCACAGGACGCGCTGGAACGACGGGGCGAGCACTCGACCGGGAGTAGGTTCGCGGGGTTTTTCGGGGCGGTCAGCGGCGGGTGCCGCCGTAGCGGTCGGCGAGGCGGGCCTCGTTGGAGGTGGGTTTCGGAGCCTGGGCGCTCGGCTCGGTTGCCGGAGTTGGCCGAGCGGGGGCGCTCGCTTCGGCCGAGGGCGTCTGCGCGGTAGCGGCTTTCGGCTCGGCCGAGGCGGGCGCTCCGGCGGTGGCGGCGGATTCGGCTGGGGCGGCGGCGCGTTCGCGGCGGCGGGCGCGGAGTTCGGCGTAGACGAAGTAGCCGAGGCCGAGGGGGGCCATGATGCCAAAGGCCAGCCATTGCAGGCCGTAGGAGAGGTAGGGGCCGGCGTCCAGCTGGGGGAGGGCGACGGGGGTGAAGACGCCGGGCTGGCCGGGGTCCAGTTGCAGGTAGCCGCCGCGGCCGTCGGTGGGGATGGGGGTGAGCGGGAGGCCGAGGACGGTGGCGACCTGTTCGGTGTCGGTCGAATAGACCTGGCGGTAGCCGTCTTCGGTCATGGGCGGCTTGGATTCGACAATGCCCTCGGAGGCGCGGACGCGGGCCTCGAGATGCTGCGGGCCGGTGGGCGGGGCGGGGATCTCGGGCGCGCGGGTGCCATTGATCGCGGCGATCTGGCCGCGATCCACGAGCAGCGTGCGGCCGTCGTCGAGCCGGAAGGCCGCCAGCACCGAATAGGCGGGCGCGCCGTCGAGATGGCGCAGCCGCACCAGGACGGTCGAATCGGGGACGTAGCTGCCATTGGCGGTGACGCGATGCCACTCGGTGTCCTTGCCCGGACCGCCGAGAATCGTGGTGATATCGACCGGCGCGGCCTCCACCGAGTCGGCGATCCGCTGATTGCGTTCCGACGTGGAGGTGTTCTTGCCCAGCTGCCACGGCGCGAGCACGGTGAAACACAGATACGCGAACCCGGCGACCACCGCGGCCAGGATCACCCAGCTGGGCCGCAGCAGGAACCCGAGCCGCCGCAGCCCCGCAAGCCTCGAGCCGCTCATGCCCGCTCACCCCGCACGGGTTCGCCGAGCTGCTCGCGCACCCAGTCCAGCAGACCCGGCACGGCCGCCTCGATCTGCTCGCGCACCAGCACGAAATCCGACTGATCCCCGTAATACGGATCCGGCACATCCGCCCCGTCGGCCTGCGGATCGAAGCTGCGCAGCAACCGCCGCCGCGCCAACGGCACCCCCAGCCGCGCCAGCGCCCGCTCATGCCCGGTGTCCAGCGCCACCAGCAGATCCGCGTCCCGGTGATCGGCCCCGATCACCGCCGCCGCATGCCCGACCGGATACCCGTGCGCGCGCAACTCCGCATTCGTCCGCGGATCGGCCTCGTCCCCGGCATGCCAGCTCCCCGTCCCGGCACTGCTCACCCGCACCCGGTCAGCGAGCCCCGCGCGCTCGAGATGCGCCAGGAAGATCTTCTCGGCCATCGGAGACCGGCAGATGTTCCCGGTGCAGATGAAGGTCACATGCAGCTCGCCCACGACAGCCATTCTGTCGGTTGGCCCCCGCACCCGGCCACGTAGGGTGGATCGCTGTGCCGGAGGACACCGCCAAACCCGCCCCGGCCCCCGCGGCCACCCACGCCCCGGAGGCCGCGGTACGCCGTGCCTCGAGCCCTGCCGCCGCCGAGACGGTGGATGACGCCGCGGTGATGAGCGAGAGCCCCCGAATCGTCGAGCCTGAAGCGGACTGCGTGGCCCCGCGCGCCGCGAGCCCCGCAATCAGCGGCGCAGCGAGCTCCGCCACTGGTGGCGAGTTGCGCTCCGTCGCTGGCCGCCACGTGGGCTCTGCCACTGGCCATGAGTCGGACTTTGCTGCGCGCGGCGACTCGGACCCCGCTGCGGAAACGCGACCGGGTGCCGCGGCCATCCGCGCGACTGACGCGCCGCCGTCGGTGTCACCCGCGGGTTCCGAAGCTGGGAGTGCGGCAAGCGCATCGGCTGGCGGCGCCGGGGCGGGGGAAGTCGACCTTGCGAAGCTGCGGCATCACGGGGATGTCGAGACGCGGGTGGGGATGGTCGATTTCGCGGTCAATGTGCAGGGGAGCGCGCCGCCGGAGTGGTTGCGGGAGCGGTTGGCGGCCCGGCTCACCGAGCTCGGCCGGTATCCGGGCGGCGACGACGAGCGGAGGGCGCGGGCGGCCGTGGCGGCTCGGCATGGGCGGAGGCCGGAGGAAGTGCTGTTGCTGGCGGGGGCGGCGGAAGGGTTCGCGATGCTGCCGCGGTTGGGGGCGGGCCCCGGTGGCGCGGCGGGAGAGGGCCGGGGGCTGCGCTTGGCGGCGGTGATCCATCCGTCGTTCACCGAGCCGGAGCTGGCCTTGCGGGAGGCCGGGGTGCCGGTCGTACGGGTGGTGCTGGAGCCGCCCTACACGCTGGAGTCGGCGGTGATACCTGCCGAGGCGGATTTGGTCGTGGTGGGGAATCCGACTAATCCGACGTCGGTGCTGCATTCGGCCGGGAGCATTCGGCGGTTGCGGCGACCCGGGCGGATCGTGGTGGTGGACGAGGCGTTCGCCGATGCGGTGGTGGGGGAGCCGGAATCGCTTGCCGGGGAGAGTTATCCGGATGTGCTGGTATTGCGGAGCCTGACCAAGACGTGGGCGTTGGCGGGATTGCGGTGCGGGTATGTGCTCGGGGATCCGGAGCTGCTGGCGCGGTTGAATCACGGGCGGGCGCATTGGCCGTTGGGGACATTGCCGTTGGAGGCCATTGCGGCGACCGCCGAGCCGGGGGCGGTGGCGGAGTCGCAGCGGAAGGCGGAAGGCATTGCCGCTGATCGGAATGCGATGATTCCGCGGTTGCGCGAGCTCGGGGTCGAGGTGCACGGAGCCCGGGGGCCGTTCCTGCTGATTCGGGTCCCGGATGCGGAATTGTTGCGGAAGCGGCTCGCGGACAAGGGTATCGCGGTGCGGCGCGGGGATACCTTTCCGGGCTTGGGGCCGGGATTCCTGCGGCTGGCGGTGCGGCCCGCCGCCGACGTGGATCGGCTGGTGGCGGCCATTCGGGAGATCGGGCTGTGAGCCGCCATCGGGGATGTGCTGAAGTCCGTATGAATGTGACTGTCTCGGAGGAGGTTCGGTTGTGGTGACGGCGGTGCGGCTGGCGGATCTCATGGCGGCTATGGATGCGGCGTATCCGCCGAAACTGGCCGAGTCGTGGGACTCGGTGGGACTGGTCTGCGGTGATCCCGAGGACGCGGTGTCGCGGGTGCTGTTCGCGGTGGACGCCACCGCGGCCGTGGTCGACGAGGCCATCGCATGGGGCGCGCAAGCGCTGGTGGTGCACCATCCGCTGCTGCTGCGCGGGGTGGACACCGTGGCGGCGGATACGCCGAAGGGGCGCTGCTGCACCGCCTCATCCGGTCCGGATGCGCGCTGTTCACCGCGCACACCAATGCCGATTCCGCCGACCCGGGCGTCTCGGATGCGCTGGCGCAGGCCATCGGGCTGACGGTCACCGGGCCGCTGGATCCCAAACCGCTCACCGCCCTGGACAAATGGACGGTGCTGACGCCGCGCACCCACACCGAGGCGGTGCTCGCCGCCCTGTTCGCGGCGGGCGCGGGCGCGGACGGCAACTACAACGACAGCGCGTGGCGCGCAGCGGGAACGGCGCAGTTCCGGCCCCTCGACGGCGCGAATCCGGCCCTGGGCGCGATCGGCGAACTGCATGTCGAGGACGAGGACCGCATCGAGGTCGTCGCATCCCCGGGCAAGCGCGCGGCGGTGCTGGCGGCCTTGCGGGCCGCGCATCCGTTCGAGGAACCCGCCTATCACGTGACCGAGCGGGCGGCGCTCCCGTCGGGTCTGGGCATCGGCCGCGTCGGCGAGCTGGCCGCACCGGAGTCGTTGCGGGAGTTCACCGCTCGCGTGCGCAAGGGGTTGCCCGCGACCACGTGGGGCGTGCGCGCGGCCGGTGATCCGGATCGGGTGATCCGGACCGTGGCGGTCTGCGGCGGCGCGGGGGATTCCTTCCTGGGCAAGGTCGCCCGGCTGGGCGTGGACGCCTACGTCACCGCCGATCTGCGCCATCACCCCGCCGACGAGCATCTGCGCGCCGGCGGTCCGGCACTGGTCGACGCCGCCCACTGGGCGACCGAGTTCCCTTGGTGCGCACAGGCGGAGGGCATTGTCCGCGCGGCGCTGCCGTCCCTGGGGACGCGGGTGTCCACGCAGCGCACCGATCCGTGGAGTATCGGCGCGGCAGAGGGCTGATCAGCCGCGGCCACCGAGAGGCAGCGGCGGCCGTCGTCGGCTAGCCCGCGATCACCGTGGGCTCGTGCGCCACCGGGAAATTCACCGAATTGGCGATGAAGCACTTCTTGTGCGCTTCCTCGTGCAACCCCAGGGTAAGCTCGATCATCTCCGGGTCGGTCACGGTGACCCGGGGGCGCAGCGTGACCCGCTGGAAGCGCTCGTCGTCCATCACTCCGACCGCGGTGTCGTGATAGCCCGTCACCACCACGCCCGCCTCCGCGCACAGGTGCAGGTACCAGAGCATGTGGCAGTCCGACAGCGCCCCCACCAGCAGTTGCTCCGGATTCCAGCGCTCCTTGCTACCCCGGAACTTGGGGTCGGAGGTCGCGGGAATCGGCGGCCTCCCCGCCGCGAGCACCTCGTGGTCCCGCGAATAGGACCGGTACCCGGTGGTCTCGCCCGACCACGTCACCTCGACCTCGTACACATGCTCTCCCATAGGGCGACGATGTCACATCCGTCACCCGGCCGCGCGGCGTTTTCCGCACCCGCCCAGGTCCTCGCCGAACGAATGTCCAGCATGCGGTGGGGTTGGGCATTGCGGGCTCTGCGGGCGGGTACGGTGGGAGTCTTGAACCGTCCATAGCGTCCAGGAGACCTTCCGCGTTGAATGCCGAACCATCGATCCAGGCCAAGCTGCTCGACCTCGCCGCTGTCGACGCCGAGCTGACGAGGATCGAGCATCGCCGCAAGGTGCTGCCCGAGGAGCAGGAGGTGCGGCAGCTGGAGGCGGAACGGACGACCCGCAAGGATGCCGCGGTCAAGGTGGAGATCCTCATCGACGATCTCGATCGCGATATTCGCAAGCTCGAGGGTGAGATCGACGCCGTCCGCAAGCGCGAGGAGCGCGACAAGGGCATGCTGACCGCCGGTTCGGTCGGCGCCAAGCAGCTGTCCGAGCTGCAGCACGAGCTCACCAGCCTGGAACGCCGCCGCAATGTCCTCGAGGACGACCTCATCGAGGTCATGGAGCGCCGCGAGGCCGCCGCCGCCGATCACGACCACGCCGGCGCCAACCTCGACAAGGCCGAACAGGACCTGGTCGACGCCGAACGCCGCCGCGACGACGCCCTGGCCGATCTGACCGTCGCCCAGCAGCGCTGTGAATCCGACCGCGCCGCCCTCGCCAAGGCTTTCCCCGCCGACCTGCTCGCCGCCTACGACAAGCAGCGCGCCGGGTACGGCGTCGGCGCCGGCCTGCTGCAGGCCCGCCGCTGCGGCGCCTGCCGCATGGAACTCGACCGCGGCGAGATCGCCCGCATCGCCAAGACCGCCCCCGACGTGGTAGTCCGCTGCCCGGAATGCAACGCGATCCTGGTGCGCACCAAGCAATCAGGACTGTGAATCACCGCGCGCTCCGCGCGGTACAGGAATCGACAGCAGGTCGGAATGCACTGGCGGCCCGCGAGTTCCGGGTCGCCCGCCGGCATGGAGGGTGAGCGGTGACGGACAAGGTGATCGTCGAAGCGGACGGCGGCTCGCGCGGTAATCCCGGGCCGTGGCTACGGCGCGGTGGTGTGGGATGGCGACCGAGCGCAAGTGCTGGCCGAGCGCAAGGAATTCCTCGGCGTCACCACCAACAATGTGGCCGAATACCGCGGCCTGATCGCGGGTTTGGAGGCGGCGGCCGAGCTGGGCGCCCGCGAGGTGTCGGTGCGCATGGACTCCAAACTGGTGGTCGAGCAGATGTCCGGCCGCTGGAAGATCAAGCACGAGGCCATGATTCCGCTCGCCGAGCGGGCCCGGCAGCTGGTGGCCGGATTCGACCGGGTGACCTATGCGTGGATTCCACGTAAGGAGAACTCGCACGCCGACCGGCTGGCCAATGAGGCCATGGACGACGCGCACCTCGTCGACGAGGTGCGGACCGCCCTGTCGACGCAGGAGTCGTCCGCGGCCGCCGACTCGGTACCCGGCGGTGCGGACTCGACAGGCGCCGAGGACAAGTCGGCAGCTGGTGCGGGCGGCGTGGAATACAGCGCGACCGGGACTCCAGCCGCGGGCGGTCCAGCGACGGCGTCCGCGGGGGCCGCGGCCCCGGGTTGGACCGGAGCTGTCGGGCGGCCGACGCGATTGCTGCTGCTGCGGCACGGGCAGACCGAATTGTCGGTGCAGCGGCGGTATTCGGGGCGGGGAATCCGCCGTTGACGGAGCTGGGGCGGGAGCAGGCGGCCCGGGCGGCGAAAATGCTTGCGGGCAAGGGCGGGATCGAGGCGATCGTGTGCTCTCCGCTGGGGCGGGCGCAGGAGACGGCCGAGGCCGCCGGGCGAGCGCTGGGCGTGCCGGTGCGGGTGCTGGACGGGTTGATCGAGACGGATTTCGGGGAGTGGGAAGGGCTGACGTTCCCGGAGGCGCGGGAGCGGGATCCGGAGCTGCACACGCGGTGGCTGGGGGATCCGGCGCTGCCGGCGCCGGGCGGGGAGAGCTTCGATCAGGTGCGGGAGCGCATCGAAGGGGTGCGGCGGGATCTGGTGGCGCTGTATCCGGGCGCGAATGTGCTTGTGGTCAGCCATGTCACGCCGATCAAGACGTTGCTGCAACTGGCTCTCGGCGTGGGGCCGTCGCTGCTGTATCGCCTGCACCTGGATCTGGCGTCGCTGTCGATCGCGGAGTTCTATCCGGACGGCGGATCCTCGGTGCGGCTGGTGAACGACACCTCCTACCTGTGATCACCGCCTGACGCCGGTGTTTGCGCCCGGCGCTGCCGGGTATGTCGGCGGCGTCGGAGGTGAGTCACATGCGGGAAGCGGTCGCGGGCGAGTCCGGGGCGCCGCACGGTCCATCGGATCTGAGCGGTCGGTCGTGGTGGGGTGTGCTGCGGCGCACCGTCACCGAGTTCCAGAAGGACAACATCACCGATTGGGCCGCGGCGCTGACGTATTACAGCGTGCTGTCGATCTTTCCGGGACTGCTGGTGCTCATCGCCGTGCTCGGGCTGCTCGGGCCGGAACCGACGCAGTCGCTGGTCGACACCGTGCGGGAGGTCGGGCCGGGCAGCGGCACCGATCTGGTGGTCTCCGCCATCGAGGAGTTGCAGCAGGCGAAGCCGCTGGCCGGACCGCTGGCCATCGCCGGGGTGTTCATCGCGCTGTGGACGGCCTCCGGGTACATCGGCGCGTTCATGCGGGCGAGCAATGCCATCTACGAGATGCCCGAGGGCCGCCCGCTGTGGAAGCTGCTGCCGCTGCGGGTGGGATTGACGGCGCTGCTGGTCCTGCTGCTCGCCACGACCCTGGTGGGCGTGGTGGTGACGGGCGGGCTCGCCGACCGCGTCGGGGACTGGCTGGGCCTGGGGGAGACGGCGGTCACGGTGTGGGGCATCGTGAAATGGCCGGTGCTCGCGGTCCTGATCAGCCTGGTTTTCGCCCTCTTGTACTGGGCCGCACCGAATGCCAGGCAGCTGGGCTTCCGCTGGCTGACGCCCGGCAGCGTGCTGGCGGTGCTGGTGTGGGTGGCGGCCTCGGCCGGATTCACCGTCTACATCGCGAATTTCGGGTCGTACAACAAGACCTACGGCTCGCTGGCGGGCGTGGTGGTGTTCCTGATCTGGTTGTGGCTCACCAATATCGCCGTCCTGCTGGGTGCGGAATTCGACGCCGAGCTGGCGCGGGCCCGCGGCATCGAGCGCGGCCTGCCGCCGGAGGAGGAACCGTTCCTACCGCCCCGTGATCCCGCCGATGACGAGAAAGCCTGAGGCGCGGGCGATCACGGCCGCAGGACGGCGGAGAGAAATTCGGTCTGGTCGAACACGGCCTTCTCGAACCAGTCGTCGAAGTAGATGTCGAAATGCCCGATGGGGTATCGCTTCACGACAGCGTGCTTGGTGCGCTCGGCGGCCTTCAGCGTCGGGCCCGCCGGGGCGACGGTGTCGTTGTCGCAGATGGCGTAGAACACCGGCGCCTTGATGTCCTTGGCGCGGCGGGCGGGGAATCGAAGAGCGTCGACACACCCACCCGGGCAGCGACTTTCGGACGGTATTGGCTGCTCTCCTCGGCCAGTCGCCCGAAGCCCTCGGGCACGTCGGCGGCGCTCATGAGCGCGGCGGAATGCTTCTTGCCCGCCAGCCGCGCCTTGATCGGCTTGCGGATGATCGGCCCGATGATCATGTCGGTCAGCGCGATGGTGCCCGTCTTGGTGAGGCTGATCGGCCCCTTGGCCATGGCCGAGGACCAGCCGCTGGTGAACGGGCACTGCGCCACCACCGCGGCGATGTAATGGTCGTCCGGCGCCACCGACAGCACATGCCCGCCCCCGAAGGAGCTGCCCCACAGGGCGATTCGCGTCGCATCGATGCCCCGGATGGTGCGCGCGTAGGCGATGGCCGCATGCCAGTCCTCGCGCTGCCGCGCGATATTGATCACCTGCCGCGGCTCCCCGCCGCTCGCCCCGAACCCCCGATAGTCGAACACCAGCACCGCCATTCCCGCCATGGCGAACCGGCGCGCGTAGCGGTCAAGCCCATTTCCCGGTCGGCCCCCAGGCCGTGTCCCATGACGACGAGCGGGCGGGGTCTGGGCGGGCCGTCCGGGAGATAGAGCCAGCCCGCACATTGATCACCACCGGAGGGGAACCCCACCTCGACACGCTCCATGGCCCATTACGGTACCTTGGGTCCCGCGGACGAGTCGGTCGGGCGGCCGCGGCGAAGGGAACGGGCATGCGAATGCCGCCGCCCGTCGCCGAGGAAAGTCCGGACTCCACAGAGCAGGGCGGTTGCTAACGGCAACCCGGGGCAACCCGCGGGACAGTGCCACAGAAAACAAACCGCTGGTGGTGACGCCAGTAAGGGTGAAACGGTGCGGTAAGAGCGCACCAGCGCGCCGGGTGACCGGCGCGGCTAGGTAAACCCCGCCCGGAGCAAGGTCGAAGGTCGCATTCGCGAGAGTGCGGCTGCGCAGGCGTTCGAGGGCTGCTCGCCCGAGCCTGCGGGTGGACTGCTCGAGGCACCCGGCAACGGTGTGTCCAGATGGATGGTCGCCACCCGGTGCTCGCACCGGGGACAGGATCCGGCTTACAGACCGACTCGTCCGCCCCTTTCCGGGGGACCGCGCCCGGGTGCATGATGGATGGTGGGCCGCGGTCCGATATCCGTGGCACTGCGGGAAATTCGCGGGGCACGCGATGGAAATACTCTTACTGATCGCCTCGTCCGGGACGGTGGCCGCGGTGGCGGCCGCGATCGCCGCGGGGATGCGGGTCGTCAATCAATACGAGCGGGGCGTGGTGTTCCGGCTCGGCCGGGTGCGCGAGGTGCGGGATCCGGGGCTGCGCCTGCTGATCCCGGCGGTGGACAAGATGCGCAAGGTGTCGTTGCAGGTCGTCACCCTGCCGGTGCCCGCGCAGGAGGGCATCACCCGCGACAATGTGACCGTGCGGGTGGACGCCGTCGTCTACTTCCGGGTCATCGATCCGCTGCGCGCGATCGTCGAGGTGGAGAACTATCTGTACGCCGTCGGCCAGGTCGCCCAGACCTCGTTGCGGTCGGTGATCGGCAAGAGCGATCTCGACGATCTGCTCTCCAATCGCGAACAGCTCAACAAGGGCCTGGAATTGATGATCGATTCGCCCGCCCTGGGCTGGGGCGTGCACATCGACCGCGTCGAGATCAAGGATGTGGCGCTGCCGGATTCGATGAAGCGCTCCATGTCGCGGCAGGCCGAGGCCGAACGCGAGCGGCGCGCCCGCGTCATCTCCGCCGACGGCGAGTACCAGGCCTCGCAGAAGCTGGCCGATGCCGCCGCCCGCATGTCGCAGTCCCCGGCGGCGCTGCAACTGCGGCTGCTGGAGACGGTCGTACAGGTTGCGGCCGAAAAGAATTCGACGCTGGTGCTGCCCTTCCCGGTGGAACTGCTGCGGTTCCTGGAGCGGGCGACGCCGGGCCCCTCGGCGGCCGCGCAGGGTGTTGCCGAGCCGCAGACGGGTACGGCCACGCCGGTCACGGGCGCCGAGTCGGCCACGAGCACGGAATTCCCGGCCGTGGCAAACGATCCTGGGCGCGCGGGTCCCCGGCCGCGCTCGGCGAATCCACTCCGGCGGAACTGCCCTCCGGAGCCAGGTCGGACGGGCGCGACACCCCGCCGGTAATAGCCAGTTCGAATGACAGAGCGGCGCCGCCGCGGGCAGTGGATCCCGGCGCGTCCGGCAATGAAGGATGAGGTGCGGATCGATGTCGGTGTCCATGTTGATCCAGCCGCTGGCGGTGCTCGTGCTGTTCGCCGTCGCGTACTTGTTCAAGTGGCTCTCGGCGGTGCTGCCGGGCGGGATTCGCGGCAGATAGGCGGGCCGCGAAGGGTTTAGCGTCACGCCGCGGTGGCTAGGGCTCACCGTCGCGGGCGCGTGTGCGGGTGGCGTGAGCGACGCCGCTCTCGTAACGGTGTGCACAAACCGCCGGGTTGGACGACAATGGCGACGCGCCACACGATTCGTATCGGCGCGGCTCGGCGTGTCGAGCGGGCGATCTGCTCGGAACTGGCCCCGGACGTGATCGTCGTCATAAAGTGTTGCGCGTTGGAAAGTTCCGTTGCGAAGGGCAACGGGCAAGGGTGTCAACGAACGTCGGAAAGCAGGTCTCGTCTATATGCGAATTGCTCGCAAACTGGCAGCGGGTGCGCTCCTCGCCGCTGCTGCTTCCGTTTCGGTTGTGCTGGGCGCCGGATCCGCTTCGGCGGTCGCGGTGACCCCGCTGCCGGGTGGATGGCAGGTTGATCTGAGCCCCGCGGATACGCAGTGGGTGGCGAACAACCACATCGGTATGGCTATCGCGGGCCTGCCGCATCCCTCGGCCGCATCGTTCGGCGCTTCGCTGGATTCGGCGGCGGTGCTGTCGTCGCAGTATCCGGCCGGCCGGGTGGTGTTCACCGTGTACGGTCCGTTCGATCAGCTGAACGGGACCATGCTGGCCCTCCAGTAAGGGACAGCACAGCGCAGTGGAACTGCATCAGAGGATCGTGTCGGCGCCGGTTGATTTCGGCGCCGTCCGAACCGAATTCGGATTGGCCTCGGACTACCCGTCCGAGGCCGTCTCGAGGCCCGCGACGCGGTGGACGCGTTCGCGGGGTCCCGAACGGACCGGCGTGACATTCCGCTGGTCACCATCGACCCGCCCGGCGCCATGGATCTGGATCAGGCGCTGTATCTGGAGCGCACCGCCACCGGATTCCTGCTGCACTACGCGATCGCCGACGTCGCCGCGTTCGTGACACCCGGCGGGCCGTTGGCCCGCGAATCCCTGACCCGCGGCCAGACCTTCTACTTTCCCGACGGCACTGTCCCACTACATCCCCGGGTCCTGTCCGAGGGGCGCGCCAGCCTGCTTCCGGAGGTCGATCGCGCCGCCGCCCTGTGGACCATCGAACTCGACGAAAACGCCGAGCCGCTGCGGTATTCGGTCGAGCGCGCCCTGGTGCGCTCCCGCGCCCGCCTCGACTACGCCACCGTGCAGGCCGACGCCGACGCCGGCCGTCTGCACCCGTCCATCACCGCACTGCCGGCGTTCGGCCGGCTGCGCATCGAGGCCGGATTGCAGCGCGGCGCCATCAGCCTGCGCCTGCCCGCCCAGAGCGTCATCCGCCACGACGAGGACGGTAAGGACAACCACTGGCAGCTGGTGATCGAACCCCGTACCGCCGCCGATGACTGGAACGAACAGGTCTCCCTGCTCACCGGCATCTGCGCCGCCCGAATCATGCTCGACGGCAATGGCTCCGACCGCCTCGGCCTGCTGCGCACCATGCCCCCGCCCGCTCCGGCGGCCATCGAATCCATGCGCCGCACCGCCGCCGCGGTGGGCGTGGACTGGCCCGCGGACGAACAGGTCGGCCGCATGCTCGCCGGCCTGGACCCCAATACCCCGCCGGCCCTGGTGCTCATGTCCGAGGCCACCGGCCTGCTGCGCGGCGCCTCCTACACCATCCTGAACGGCCAGCAGCCGGATACCGTGCAGCACAGCGCAATCGGCGCCCCCTACGCCCACGTCACCGCCCCCTGCGCCGCCTCGCCGACCGCTACGCCACCGAGATCTGCCTGTCCCACTGCGCCGGCGCCCCGGTCCCGCAGTGGGTCCGCGACGGCCTCACCACCGTCGCCGACACCATGCGCCGCACCGACACCACCGCCGGCAAGGTCGAACGCGCCTGCCTCGACCTCACCGAATCCACCGTCCTGGCCCAACGCCTCGGCACCGACTTCGACGCCGTGGTCCTCCGCGAAGCCAACGGCACCCGCCCCGCCGAAATCTTCGTAGCCGACCCACCCGTCCTCGCCAAATGCACCGGCTCCCCACCCGAAGGCAAACAGGTCCGAGTCCGCCTCACCACCTCCGACCCCACCACCCGCACCGTCACCTTCACCTTCCCCGCGGAGGCAACTCCTCAATAGCACTCCCAGTGGACGTCGACCCGGCTGAAGTCATGCGCGGCCAGATCCTCCGGGGCGATGAAGCAGAACAGCGTTCCGCAATCGCCCCAGCCCATGCCGATTTCCAGATCGGTGTCGAACTGCGCGAGCAGCACCGGCCCTGACGAGCGGGCCTGCTCGAAGTGCCGAGCCGCGACAGAGCCCGGCAGCAGCCCGCGGTCCAGCTCACCCTGGATCTCGGTGGCCCATCCGCCGAGCTGATGCCAGGACCACGAGTGCGAAAAGAAGGCATCGCCGAACGTTTCGAATTGTTCGTAGATACCGTCATCATGGTCCTTGCCGTCGAGGAGGTTTTCGATGAACCACTGTGTCGGGGGAATCGTCGGAACCACCGCGTAGGTCATTTCCGTGCGCTGAATGATCCGGTCCGCTGCCGCGAGATCCGGCGGTAGCGGCACCTCGCGCAGGACGGTGTCATCGGGGAAGTACAGAAACGCGCCCGACCAGCCGTCGGTGTCGCCGAATACCGAAATCCGTCCGGAGGAAGGAAGGTTCAGATCCAGCCTCGGCAGCTTCCCGAGATCGATGGAGGCCACGTGCTCGTAGTGCCCGTGATCGGCGCCGGGCCAGGGGAATCCGTCCGGCAGCTCCGGAAGACCACCGAAATAGCCGATGATCTCCTTACCGCCACCCGCATGGCGTAGCCGCAGTCCCTCCCGGACCGCCATTTCCATATCCGAGTGAAACTCCGCAGGAATATGTGCGCGCAGCAGTGTGCGCAGGTCTGGCTCAGTCATGGTGGGAACCGCTTCGATTCGGGGTGAATTCGGCAAACCAGTCCGAGACGCGCGGGCACTGGCGTATCGCATGCGTGTCTTCGAGGATGTGCCATACCGGTGGATCGGCCATATGGAGGTCTGCCCCGTCGATCACGCAATACTGGTAGCCGCCATGGCTGCTCAGGACCAGCATCCCCTGCGGGTCCCGCATGTCGTGATCAATTCCTCGACCGTCGCGACCGCCTGCCACTTGGTGCCGGCGGAGATCATCCTGATCCCGAAATCGCTGCCCACGAACCACGGACCGGGGTCGGCTCCGATCAGCCGCATCACCTCTCGTACGGCCACCGGAACCACCGCGACGTTCTGTTCGGCGCCGAATCGGTCGATTTCGGCATCCGATGCGCCCTTCGGCGGGCCACCACGCATGGACCGAACACTCTCGAAGGTCTCCAGGATCCGCCGGTGCCGGTCCCGCTTCTGTTTCCCCAAAGCCGATCTCCCCCTGTCGTACTCACTCCCGCACAGCGTACGACAAGGTCAGTACGGCGGTTGGCCGCTTACAGGGCGTGATGGCGGAGGAATTCGATGGCGGCCGGGTATTGCTCGAGGGCCTTGGCGGCGGCGGCTTCCTCGGCGTCGCAGAGGCGTTGGTAGCCCGCTTCGTCGGCGTCGGCGGCGTGGGCGCGCAGGGTTTCCAGGGCTTCGACGGCGTCGCGGTGGTCGCCGAGGACGGTTTGCAGGCGTTTGGCGTTCTTCGACAGAGCGGTGGCCGGGTCGCCGAGGATTTCGGCGGCGGCGTCGGCGGAGTAGCGCAATCGTTTGGCGGCCTTGCGGATGTCGTGCAGGTGTTCCACGCGCTCGGCTTCGGAGAGGGCGGGTTCGGCGCGGACCAGGCGGCGTAGGTCGCGGAAGTCGTGTTTGAGGACGCTGGTGAAGAAGTCGGCGGCGGGTTTGCCCGCGTGGGCGGCGCGCAGGGTGGGGGCGTCGACCATGGCGTGCAGGCGGTCGGTGAGGGCGCGGTAGCGGCGACTGTCGAAGGCCCGCACCGCTTCCCGGTGTCCTTCGGCGTAGCGGGACCGCTGTTCGGCGATGAGCTGGGCGCCGAAATCCGGGTGGGGCGCGGACTTCTCACCCAGCGGCACGGTCTGCTCGTCGAAGGGGACGCCGTTCTGGCCGAGCAGGGCGGCGAACCGATCGGCGCGCACCTCGGCGTCGCGGGCGACGCCGAGCAGCCCGGCCAGCCAGCGCAATTCGTCGCGGATTTCGGTGACCTGCTCGCGGTGGAACAGCTGCCGGTAGGAGCGCAGCACACTGCGCAGCCGCCGGGTCGCCACGCGCATCTGGTGTACCGAGTCCGGGAGGTCCGCGCGCACATCGGGTTCGGCATCGCACAGCCGGTCCACATCGTCGTTCAGGGCGGCGATCAGGGCGGGACCGGCTGTGGTGCTCATTTATGTCCTGTACTTGTCCGTGGCTTCCACCAGATGGTGGGTGATGCCGGGTTCGGCGGCGGCATGGTAGGCGTCGGGCACCAGGTGCAGTTCCGAATTCGGCCAGACCCGGTGCAGATCCCAGGCGCTCACGGCCGGGCACACCATGTCGTGGCGGCCCTGCACGATGACGCCGGGAATGTGGGCGATGCGGTCGATATCGCGCAGCAGCTGGCCCTCGTCGAGGAAGCCGCGATGCTGGAAGTAGTGGTTCTCGATGCGGGCGAAGGCCAGCGCGAAGCGCGGATCCGCCGATTCGGCGACCCGATCCGGTTGGGGCAGCAGGGAACTCGTCGCGCCCTCCCAGGTTGACCACGCGACCGCCGCGTCGGTGGCGAGCTTCTCGTCGGAGGAATGTAGCAAGCGGTGGTAGACCTCGACCAGATCCTTGCCGCGCTCGGACTCCGGCACCGGTGCCAGGAACTTCTCCCACTCGTCGGGATACACGAATCCCGCGGCGCCATTGTAGTACCAGTCGATTTCCTTGCGCCGCAACAGGAATATGCCGCGCAGGATCAGCTCGGTGACGCGGTCGGGATGGGTCTGCGCGTAGGACAGCGCCAGCGTCGAACCCCAGGAGCCGCCGAACACCTGCCAGCGCTCCACACCCAGATGCGTGCGCAGCGCCTCGATATCGCGCACCAGATGCCAGGTGGTGTTGGCCTCCAGCGATGCCCCGTCGGCAATGTGCGGCACCGACCGCCCGCAGCCGCGCTGATCGAACAGCACGATCCGGTACGCCGCGGGATCGAAGAACTGCCGATGGAACGGCGCGGTACCGCCGCCGGGCCCGCCGTGCAGGAACACCACCGGCTTGCCGGCCGGATTCCCGCTGACCTCCCAATAGATCTGCTGGCCGTCGCCGACGTCGAGCAGGCCCTGCTCGTACGGCTCGATCGGCGGATACAGGGTGCGCATCAGAACGCGATTCCCGAGGCCATGGACTGCAGGTTCAGCGCCGACAGCGCCTGATCCCGCACATCCGGGCAATTGGCGATCATGAGGCGATCCACCACGTCCTTGTCGCCGAGCACCTGCACATTGATGCCGCCATTGCGCAGCGCCCACTCGTGCACGGTGGTGTTGAGCGCGATGGAGCCCAGGGTCGGCCCCTGCACCCGCCAATCCGAGAGCTGCGGGCGGATGAGATCGCAGAGCTGCACGGCGGCCGCGTCGGAGACGCTGACCTTGCCGCCCTCGGTGCTGGGCGCGCCCGAGGTGCCGCCGGTGGTGGTCGGCGCCTTCGAGGTGCTGGGCGCGCTGGAGCCGCTCGGCTGCCCGGACCCGGTGGTCGTACCGCCTCCGCAGCCGGCGGTCAGGGCGACGGCCGCCGCCGTGGCCACCAGCAACAACGGCGCACGCCGGTTCCGGAGGATGCTCGTCCAACGGGTTTTCGACATTGGTTCCCTTTGATCGATCGATGACTCTGTGGAATCGAGTCTGCCACTGTCCCGCCTCTCCGCGCCTTCAGCGCACGGCTGGGGAGCCGTGCGCCGTTGGGCACGCGTGCCAGCGGTTGGGAGCCGATCCGATTTTGGGGGTACCCGACGAGTTACCCGGACCTTACGAGATCAGTTGTTACGTTCCGCACCCTCCGTGGCCGGTCGATTCAGAAGCTGTGTTCCGGTCCCGGGAACACCCCACGCCGCACCTCATCGGCGTAAGTGGCTGCGGCACTGCGCAATTCGGCGCCCACATTGCCGAACTGCTTGACGAACTTGGCGGTCTTGCCACTGGTGTAGCCGACCATGTCCTGCCAGACCAGCACCTGCGCGTCGCAGTCCACGCCCGCGCCGATGCCGACGGTCGGGATGGTGAGCTTGCGGGTGACCTGACCGGCCAGCTCGGCCGGAACCATCTCCATCACGACCGAGAAGGCGCCCGCCTCCTGCACCGCGATGGCATCGGCGATGAGCTGCTCGGCGCCGTCGCCGCGGCCCTGCACCCGGAAGCCGCCCAGGGTGTTGACGCTCTGCGGGGTGAAGCCGATGTGCGCCATTACCGGGATGCCGGCGGCGGTGATCTTGTGGATGTGGTCGGCGACGCGTTCGCCGCCCTCCAGCTTCACCGCGTGCGCGCCGCCCTCCTTCATGAAGCGCACGGCCGTGGCGAGGGCCTGCTCCGGAGAGGATTCGTAGGAGCCGAACGGCAGATCGGCCACCACCAGCGCGTGCGGCGCGCCCTTGACCACGCCGCGCACCAGCGGAATGAGCTCGTCGACGGACACCGCGACCGTGGTGTCGTAGCCGTAGACGACATTGGCGGCCGAATCGCCGACCAGCAGCACCGGAATACCGGCCTCTTCGAACAGCCGGGCCGTGGAGTAGTCGTAGGCGGTGAGCATGGACCACTTCTCACCGGCCTGCTTCATCTGCTGCAGATGATGCACGCGCGTCTTGCGCTTCGCGGGAGTCTTGGTCGGTGCGGCGCCGTAGGCAGGGGTTTCCGCATCGGATACGGACATCATCGTCCCTCTTTCGTCGTTCCTCGAGGCCCATGCGCGGGTCCCCGGGTTTGTCTGACTTTCCTCAGTGTGCCACCGCAGAGCTGCCGCTCGAGGATGTAATTCCTCACATCCAGCCCCCGCACGCAGTGGCGACGAACTCCTGCGGTGACGGGACGACTGATTTCGCAAGGTCCGGGTAACTCGTGGGGTACGTCCGAAATCGGGTCGGCTCCCATCCGGCGGCACGCGTTGCCAACTGTGAACGGCTCTCAGCCGGGCGCCGAATATCGGGGGAGGCGGAGGAGCTGGCAACATCGGGGCATGGCGTTGATGCGAACCGGCCGGGCCGCGCTCCTTGCGCTGGCGCTGGCGCTGGCGGCGACATCCTGCTCCCTTTCGGTGGACGGGAACCCGTCGGCCACCTCACCCGCGGGACTCGGGCAGTACTACAGCCAGAAACTGGATTGGGGCAGTTGCGCCGATTTCGTCGAGGACGAGATGCCCGCCGACGCCCTGTGCACGCGCGTGAAAGTGCCGGTGGATTACGAGAATCCGGACGGGGCGCAGGCGCAGATCGCCATCTCGCGCATCAAGGCCACCGGTAACAAGATCGGCTCGCTGCTGTTCAATCCCGGCGGCCCGGGCGTGCCCGGCCTGTCCATGGCCGGCATCGCCGACGGCACCGAACTGTCCGAGCGCTTCGACCGGATCGGCTTCGACCCGCGCGGCATCGGCGCCTCACTGCCCGCCATCACCTGCCTGACGGCCACCGAGAACGACGCCGAACGCGCCGAACCGAATACCGACAACTCACCCGCGGGCATCGCCGCCGCCGAGGCCGACAACAAGCAGTACGCCGACAAATGCGTCGAGCGCACCGGCAAGGACTTCCTCGCCCACGTCGGCACCCGCGAGGTCGTGCAGGACATGGACGTGATCCGCGCCGCCCTCGGCGATGAGAAGCTCAGCTATGTCGGCTACTCCTACGGCACCCGCCTCGGCTACACCTACGCCGAGAAGTTCCCGGACAAGGTGCGCGCCATGGTGCTCGACGGCGCGCTCGACCCGCAGCAGGACCCGGTCGAGGAATCGGTGCTGCAGGCCGCCAGCTTCCAGAAGGCCTTCGACGCCTACGCCGCCGAATGCACCGCCAAGCCCGCCTGCCCCCTCGGCCAGGATCCCGCCCAGGCCGTCGCCGAATTCCGCGAACTGGTGAGCCCCCTGTGGGACAAGCCCGTTCCCACCGAGGACGGCCGCGGCCTGCACTACGGCGACGCCATCACCGGCGTCCAGCAGACCCTCTACTCCACCCGCTTCTGGCCCGCCCTCACCAAGGGCCTGAACGAACTCGCCCAGGGCCGCGGCGAAACCCTGCTCGCCCTCGCCGACATGTACGACGGCCGCCGCGAGGACGGCACCTACGACAACAGCGGCGACGCCTTCAACGCCATCCGCTGCGTCGACGACCCGCCCGTCACCGACCGCGCCGTCGCCGCCAAACAGGACGCCGAATACCGCCGCGTGGCCCCTTCATCGACGACGGCCACGGCAGCGACGCCGCCCCCTGGAACTCTGCGCCACCTGGCCGGTCCCCAATACGAGCACTCCCCACCGCATTTCGATCCCCGGCCTCCCCAAACTGGTCGTGATCTCCACCACGGAGGACCCGGCCACCCCTACCAGGCCGGCGTCGACCTGGCCGACCAACTGGGCGCCTCGCTGATCACCTACAAGGGCACCCGCCACACCATCGCCCTCTCGGGCGAGTCGTGCGTAGACGATCCGGTAATGGCCTACCTCGTAGACCTGAAGGAACCCGCCCAGGGCCTCACTTGCTGAGGCGACCCCGGGTCCGCTCCGCCCGCGCTTGCGGGCGGAGCGACGAGTTCGGGGGTTCGGGAGTGTGGCGCTCGCGGGCGCAGCGACGAGTTCGGCGGGGTTCGGGGCGCAGCCCCTGAGAGCGTAGCGACTGTTTTCGGGGGTTCGGGGGCGAAGCCCCTGAGAGTCCCGAGAGTTGGCATCCCCCATGTAACACGGATTTAACTCCGGTTCCCTACGCTCGCGGTCATGGACCGTCAGAAGGAATTCGTCCTCCGCACGCTCGAAGAGCGCGATATCCGTTTCGTGCGGCTGTGGTTCACCGATGTCCTGGGCTATCTGAAGTCCGTCGCCATCGCGCCCGCCGAGCTGGAGGGCGCGTTCGAGGAGGGCATCGGCTTCGACGGTTCGGCCATCGAGGGGTTTGCCCGCGTCTCCGAGGCGGACATGGTGGCCAAGCCGGACCCGTCCACCTTCCAGGTGCTGCCGTGGTCCACCTCCAAGGGCCACCAGCACTCCGCGCGCATGTTCTGCGATATCGCCATGCCCGACGGCTCCCCGTCCTGGGCCGACCCGCGCCACGTGCTGCGCCGCCAGCTGAACAAGGCCGCCGATCTCGGCTTCAGCTGCTACGTGCATCCGGAGATCGAGTTCTTCCTGCTCAAGCCCGGCCCGCTGGACGGCTCCACCCCCATCCCGGTGGATCAGGGCGGCTTCTTCGACCAGGCCGTGCACGACGAGGCCCCGAACTTCCGCCGCCACGCCATCGACGCGCTCGAGTCCATGGGCATCTCGGTGGAGTTCAGCCATCACGAGGGCGCGCCCGGCCAGCAGGAGATCGACCTGCGCTACGCCGACGCGCTGTCCATGGCCGACAATGTCATGACCTTCCGCTACCTGATCAAGGAAGTGGCCATCGACGAGAACGTGCGCGCCACGTTCATGCCGAAGCCCTTCGCCGATCACCCCGGCTCGGCCATGCACACGCACATGAGCCTGTTCGAGGGCGAGCAGAACGCCTTCCACGATCCGGACGATCCGATCAACCTCTCGGAGACCGCACGCGCCTTCATCGCCGGCATTCTCGAGCACGCGCACGAGATCAGCGCCGTCACCAACCAGTGGGTGAACTCCTACAAGCGGCTGGTGCACGGCGGCGAAGCCCCGACGGCCGCCTCCTGGGGCCGCTCCAACCGTTCCGCACTGGTCCGCGTCCCGATGTACACCCCCAACAAGTCCTCCTCGCGCCGCGTCGAGATCCGTAGCCCAGACAGCGCCTGCAACCCGTACCTGGCCTTCGCGGTGCTACTGGCCGCCGGCCTGCGCGGTATCGAAAAGGGTTACACACTGCCCCCGAGGCCGAGGACGACGTCTGGTCGCTCACCGCCGCCGAGCGCCGCGCCATGGGCTTCCGCGAACTGCTTACCAGCCTGGACGAGGCCCTGAAGAACATGGAAAAGTCCGAACTGGTCGCCGAAACCCTCGGCGAGCACGTCTTCGACTTCTTCCTCCGCAACAAGCGCCGCGAATGGGCAGGCTACCGCAACCAGGTAACCCCCTACGAGCTCAAGGAGTACCTGGGCCTGTAGCCCTCCCCGTCCCCGGATTCCCCTGGAAGGGAGTTCCGGGGCGCAGCCCCGGCGGGGTGCGGGGGCGGCGCCCCCGCGGGGTGTGTGGGGGTGTCTCCCACAGATCGAACACAGCCCCAACACCTCTAGCGAAGCAAACCGCCGCAGCCTCGTAGGCCGACCCCCGTAGCTCCGCCCCACCCCGGCGAAGTTCCCTCCGCCGCATCGACCCGGCGGCGAACCGGCAACGATGTCCCTTATGAGAGGGTTGCCCAGGACGCCCCCAGTAGGTGACATGTAATTTGATGGACATGGTCCGGCCACCGACTGCCCGTTCCGCTGTCCCAGGTGTTGGAAGGCTCGGCCTGCTCGAGCCGACTGCCGCCGACTCGCTGCGAGAGTTGGCCTGGGACAACGTAGAGAGCGTCCCGCTGCTGTGGGCGCTGTCGCGCTCCCCCGACGCCGATCTGGCCCTGCTGACCCTCATCCGTTTACGAGAGCGGCTCGGAACCGACTGGAAGATCCTGGATTCCGCCCTGCGCACCGATTCCGCCCTGCGCGGCCGCCTGCTGGCGCTGATCGGATCCTCCAGCGCCTTCGCCGATCACCTGGTGGCCGATCCCGGCGCCTGGCATTCGCTGCGGCACGACCTCCCTCGCGCGAGGAGCTACTGGCGGACCTGCTGGCCGCGGTCCAGGCGGAACCGGAGACCGGCCCCAACGCCGGCCCCATGATGTTCCGCGCCGGTATCTCCGGACCGGAGGCTATCGCGCTGCTGCGCAAGCAGTATCGCGATCAGCTCATGCTGCTGGCCGCCATCGATCTGGCGGCCACCGTCGAGAACGAACCGGTCCTGCCGTACCAGCGGGTGGGACGCCATCTGACCGATCTGGCCGACGCCGCGCTGACCGCGGCGCTGTCGGTGGCCGTCTCCCGGGTGTGCGCGGACCGGCCGGTGCCGTCGCAGCTGGCGGTCATCGCCATGGGCAAATGCGGTGCGCGCGAACTGAACTACGTCTCCGACGTGGACGTCATCTTCGTCGCCGAACCGGCCGACACCACCGCCACCCGCCTGGCCGCGGAAATGATGACCGTCGCCAGCTCCGCGTTCTTCGAGGTCGATGCGGCACTGCGCCCGGAGGGCAAGGCCGGCGCCCTGGTGCGCACCCTCGACTCGCACATCGCCTACTACAAGCGCTGGGCGCGCACCTGGGAATTCCAGGCGCTGCTCAAGATGCGGCCCGCCACCGGCGATCTCGAACTCGGCGAGAAGTATCGCGACGCCCTCATGCCGATGGTGTGGGCGGCCTCCGAACGCCCGGACTTCGTCGCCGATGTGCAGGCCATGCGCCGCCGGGTCGAAGATCTGGTGCCCGCCGATCTGCGCGAGCGGGAGCTGAAACTCGGGCACGGCAGTCTGCGCGATGTCGAATTCGCCGTCCAGCTCCTGCAATTGGTGCACGGCAAGGCCGATGAGTCACTGCACGTGCAGGGCACCGTGGAGGCGCTGACCGCGCTGGCCGCGGGCGGTTACGTCGGCCGCGACGACGCCGCCAACCTCACCGCCTCCTACGAATTCCTGCGCCTGCTCGAACACCGCTTGCAGTTGCAGCGGCTCAAGCGCACCCACACCCTGCCCGCCCCCGAGGACGAGGAGGGCATGCGCTGGCTGGCGCGCGCCGCGCACATGCGGCCCGACGGGCGGCAGGACGCGGTCGGCGTGCTCACCAGCGAGATCAAGCGCAATGCCATGCGGGTGCGGCGATTGCACGCCAAGCTCTTCTACCGGCCGCTGCTGGAATCGGTTGCGCGCCTTGACGCCGACAATCTGCGGCTCAGCCCGCAGGCGGCGGTGCGGCAGCTGGCGGCGCTGGGTTATGTCGCGCCGGAGAACGCGCTCGGGCATCTGAAGGCGCTGACCGGCGAGGTCGGGCGCAAGGGGCGCATCCAGGCGCTGCTGCTGCCCACCCTGCTCGAATGGCTCGGCGAGACACCGAATCCCGATGCGGGCCTGCTCGCCTATCGGCGCGTCTCAGAGGGGCTCGACAACGAGATCTGGTTCCTGCGCGAACTCCGCGACGAGGGCGCGATCGCGCAGCGGCTGATGATCGTGCTCGGCTCCTCGGCATACCTGCCGGATCTGCTCATCAACGCGCCCGAGACCATCCGCATGTACGCCGACGGCCCGGACGGCCCGCTGCTGCTGGCGCCCGCGCCCGGCGATGTCGCGCGCGGAATCCTTTCCGGCACCGGACGTTACAACGATCCCAAACGCGCCGTCGCCACCGCCCGCTCGCTGCGCCGCCACGAACTGGCGCGCGTGGCCTCGGCCGACGTGCTCGGCATGCTCGACGTCCCGCAGGTCTGCGCGGCGCTGTCGTCGGTGTGGATCGCCACCCTCGAGGCCGCGCTGCAGGCCGCCATCCGCGCCAGCGAGGTCGAACTCGGCAGGCCCGCGCCCGCCGATTTCGCGGTCATCGGCATGGGCCGTCTCGGCGGGGCGGAGCTCGGCTACGGCTCCGACGCCGACGTCCTGTTCGTCTGCGATCCGCGCCCCGGCGAGGACGAGACGGTCGCCGTCAAATGGGCCATCGGCATTGCCGAACAGGTCCAGCGGCTGCTCGGCGCGCCCAGCACCGACCCGCCGCTCCAGGTCGACGCCGCCCTGCGCCCCGAAGGCCGCAACGGCGCGCTCGTCCGCACCCTCGCCGCCTACGCCGCCTACTACGAGCAATGGGCCCAGCCCTGGGAAGTCCAGGCCCTGCTGCGCGCCCACCAGGTGGCGGGCGACCGCGATCTCGGCGTGCGCTTCCTGCACACCATCGATCCCATCCGCTACCCCGCGGGCGGCATGTCGCCCGAAGGGGTCCGCGAGATCCGCCGCATCAAGGCCCGCGTCGATTCCGAACGCCTGCCCCGCGGCGCCAACCCGGCCACCCACACCAAACTCGGCCGCGGCGGCCTGGCCGATATCGAATGGACCGTGCAACTGCTGCAACTCCAGCACGCCCACGAGGTTCCCGCCCTGCACAACACCTCCACCCTGGAATCCCTCGACGCCATCGAGGCGGCCGAACTCATCGACTCCGCCGACGCCGAACTGCTCCGCGACGCCTGGCTCACCGCCACCAAGGCCCGCAATGCCCTGGTCCTGGTGCGCGGCAAACCCGCCGACCAACTCCCCGGTCCGGGCCGCCTGCTCTCGGCCATCGCCCGGGTCGCCGGCTGGCCCAATGACGACGGCAGCGAATTCCTGGATCACTACATGCGGGTCACCCGCCGCGCGAAAACGGTGGTGGAGCGGGTTTTCGGCGGCGAGAACTAGCCCGCCGCCAGCCCCGCCCCGACCGCGACGAGGACCGCCGGCAGCGTCATCGGAGGTCACCGCGTCGAACCGTACCCAACACCCCCGGCTCGGCTGCGGACCTGCGCTGTCGTGCCTGTTACCCGGCCGTCGATTCGCGGTCGGCCGGTGCACCGGTGTGCTTGAAACCCCGAGAGCAAGGCCTGAAGCGCTCTGGCAGGTAATGACATTGCGGCGCGCTGGCGGAGTGAGGCTGATCGACGGTCAGTGCGCGGGCGCGGGCGGAGTGCACAGGCGGGTGAGTTCCTGCATGAGAGTTGCTGGGGCGCAGGGGGATATGGCGAAGCGCTGGCCGTTGTAGCGGTAGGTGTAGCGGCCGTCGGCGGTGACGTCGAACCAGCTCAGGTATTCGGGAGGGGCGGGGGTCGGGGACCGGAGGGCGTGGTGGGCTGCGATGTGGCCGGTTGCGCCTCGCGGGGCGGTGAGCAGTTTTCGGAGCCCGGCTGCGGGGTGGCTCGAGGGCAGGGTGGATTCGAGGAGGCGGCGGAGGGATTCGCGGGTTTCGGTGTGGGCGGGCAGGTGGCCTGCGGGGGTGGGGCCCGCTACCGCCGTGAACACTTTCGGCACGAGAGCGGGGTGCCCGCCTCGATGACGATGTTCGCGCCGGTGCCGGGGTCTCGGCTGGGACGTTGGACCAACGTCACAGCGGCATTCCTGTCGATGGCGGCGTAGGCGCGCAGGGGATGGCGGCGGGTACCGGTGAGGGACAGGGAGATTGCGGGGTTGGCCGCGAGGTGCAGGACGGTGGTGAGGTCGCGATCTGCGCCTGCGGGGTGGCGGGCGGACAAGGCGCGGGTGAGGTGGGCGTAGTCGTCTTGCCAGACGCAGGAGGAGCGCAGGCGCAGGGGAAACGGGTAGCGGTCGGTGCGGGTTTCCTGCCAGAGGTGAATGAACTCGTCGGGGGTGAGCTCCCATTTCATGCTGGATCGTCCTCGGTGGTGAGGTCGGTTCGGGCGCGGCGACATTGGCGGGCGCCGGAGAGGGGCAGGGAGAGTGCGGTTTTGCTGCGAGGTTCACGAAGGGGGTGAGGCTGCGACGATCCAGCCGTGCGAAGAAGGGCAGCGGTTCGACTGTGCCGGGGTGGTCGTCTTGCTGTGCGCAGGAGGAGCAGGGTCGCGGTCGGTGTGGGCTTCCTGCCAGAGGCGGGGAGGAGCTCGTCCGGGGTGAGTTCTCATTTCATGTGGGATCGTCCTCGGTGGTGAGGTCGGTTCGGGCGCAGGGGATGTCGGCGCCGAGGACGGCAGGGATGGCTGAGGGTGGGGTGCCGAGGAGTTCCTGTTCGCGGTTGCGGATGAGCCAGGCGGGGGTGGGGTGGGCGGCGTCGGAGTCGGTGGTGGGGCGGGCCGCGGGTGGGTACATGCCGGGCATCCAGCCCATGGTGGGGTTGGCGGTGCGTGGGGGAGGGCTGGAAAGGGATGGGGTGGAGGGGGTTCCGGGGGTGGCGGGTCCGGGGAGGCTGCGGCCCGGGGCGCGCGGGGCAGGAGTACTGCCGGGGGATCCGGGGACGGAGGGAGTGCCCGTTGGGACCGGGGTGAGTGGGGAAAGTGGGCGGCCGGCGTCGTCGACGCTTGCGGGTTTGGTGGTTATCTCGCGGTCGCGCGATGGGGAGTAGGAGGCCGTATCGGAATGGGTTGCGCTGGGAACCGACTGTGCGGGGGCCGGTTCCGGGGCGGTGGTCGTTGCGGCGGCTGGGCTGGTGGCCGAGCCGTCCGTGCTGCCGTAGCCGATCGGTTCGGAAGGGGCGAGGTGTGGCCGGACGGGGCTGACGAATGCGGGTGAGGTGCCGAGGCTTGCGGAGGAGCCGGGCGCAGAGCCTGCGGGGTCGTCGCCGTTCGCGCCGGGCATCTCGACGGGGAGAACGCGGGGACGCCTGATCCGGCGGGTGGGTAGATCGGGATGTAGTTGGCTTCCAGGGCGGCGAGGGCGAGGCGGTATTGCTCCTCGCGGGCGGCTTCGAAGCTGTGCGCATCGCCGGGGGCCGCGCCGAGGATGAGGGCGAGATAGGTTGCGGTGGGGTCGGATTGGTCGCCTTGCAGGGGGACCGGGGGTGGGGGAACGGTTTTGCGTAATGCCTCCGCTCCGTAGGCGGCGGCTGCCATGCGATGGCCGGTGCTGTGCAGGATCTCCGCCACGTCCATGGCTTGGCCGGCGAACTGGCGGGCCGCGATGTCGGCGGCGTCGGCGATCCGGCCCGCGAGACCGTCGGCGAGTGCGCCCTGCACGGTGATGATCAGGCCGTGGATGTCGCCGCAGAGGTTGTCCGCGATATCCACCCAGGTCTCGGCGGCGGTGTGCATGTCGCCCGGGTTCATGGCTTGGACGGCTGCGTAGATCTGCTCGTGGGACAGGCCGCCGAAATGTTCCAGGCGCTGCACGTAATCCGGGTCCACGGCGCTGCCCGATATCCGCCGCTGTTCCTGCTCCGCGCCGCGCTGGCTCTGTTGAGCGTTGCGGCGCAATGCCTCCGGATCCATCGGCGTCCTCCCATCGCCTCGGCCGTGCCCACGCCGATCGGATGCGTCGGGAACGGTGTCGGGCCGTCGGGTCCGACGACCTCGACCTTCCTGTCGAATTCCATTCACCGGAATTGGACGCGCGGAATCCGCACCCGGTTCCAGCGCGTGCCCGGATCGGTGGTGATTCGTATGGGAGGCGGGTGCGGATGCCTACTCGGTCGGCGTACCGATGCGCAGCCGGTTCCCGTCGATATCCTTCAGCTCGATCTCCCGCGCCCACGGCATCTCTTCGGGTTCCACGCCGAATTCCTTTGCGATGGCGTCGATATCGCGGACACGCAGGTACACCAGGGTGTCCGGGCGGGCGTCGCCGGTGTGCTCGGAGAGGAACAGCGCTACCTCACCCCGGGCGACCTCGACGAATGCGGGGAATCCGGGTTCGAAGCGGTGCTCCCACTGCTTGGTGAAACCGAGGCGCTCGTACCAGCGGACTGCCTCCGCCGCATCGGCGACGCGCAGGATCGGGATGACGGCCTCGTTCACGGTGTGTCCTTTCACGGTTGCGGTCCTGGTGGGCGGCGTAGGTCTTCGCCCACTCGATCGACTCTGCCACGATCGGAGCGGGGCGTGCAGGGGCATCTCCTGACCGGGCGCGAGTCAACCGCCGTGGAAGCGCGGTCCAGGTAGGGCGATGACTGCTGCCCTTCGTGCGGTACACCAAGTTCCGTGCTGAATCGGGCGATTCCCGACTCGCTCGACCGATCTCGAACGGATTTTCGATCACCGCGATAGTGTTCTGTCACCGAAAGCTTCCCCGCGAGCTCACCAGCCGTGAGTGTCCCGGACGGAGCACCGAATGCAATCGACCACGGCGGGATCGGGGGCTTGGCATGATGCGTGGGTACCAGCTCCCGACGACGGCGAACCCGGGCAAGCTCGCGGCGGTGGCCGATATCCTGCCGCTGTGGCAGCGCGGGCTGGTGCATGTGCAGTACCTCCAGACGCGGAAGCTGAAGGACGGTGTGACCAAGCTGGGTTGGATCGGTGGCGAGGAAGCCAAGGCGTTGCCCGGCTATTTGTCGCAGCGGCAATGGAAGTCGGTCGTCAACCAGGTCAACGCCGCCCTGGAGTCCTGGCTGGCTGGCGCGCAACGCGGTATCGGCGACATGATTCGCGAACTCGACCTCACCGACGAAGAACTCCGCATGCAGCTGTACCGGATCAACGCGTACAGGGCGTGGTGGACAACGAACCCCATCTTGGATGCCAAGGGTGCGGTCACCGTGTCCGACCGGGCGATAGCCCTCGCCGCAGAGCTTATCCAGGCGTGGCTGCGCCGTCACCCGTTCCCGAATTTGAGCCGGGTTCGGACGATGCTGATGGATGGCCCCATCGCGCAGGTAGGCCAAGCCGCCGGCGCGCACGGTGACTACTGGGTGCGGGTCTCGACCCTGGTCACAGGGCAGCCGGTGTACATCCCGTTGCATGGCTACGGCTACTTCGACGAGGCGGCCGGGCAGGTGCGCAACTTCTGTCAGGTCACCGTCAGCGGCGGGGAGGTGTCGTTCGGGCTGGTGAAGAAGTCGGCGGATGCAGCGCCGCGTTCGGGCGGTGAAATCGTCGGGGCCGATTGGGGTTTGACGAATGTCTTCACCACCAGCGACGGCCGGATCTTGGGGCAGCGTCTGTACTCGTGGTTGATCGAGCGCGACCGCGAGCTCACCGAGCTCGCTGCCGCGCTGCAACGCGCCGGGATCGCACCGAGCAGCTGCAAGCGGTTTCGGAACCTGAATCGCCGCATTCGCGCCTACGTGCGCAATGAGGTGAACCGGATCCTCAACCGGCTGGCCGCCTGCGATATCCGTGAGCTCGTGGTGGAGGCGCTGGACTTCCGCATGGGTGGGTTGTCGAAGCGGTTGAACCGCATCGTGACCCGTGCCGGGCGGGCCGCGGTGAAAGCGAAACTCGCCGATCTCGAGCAGTCCCACGGTATCGCCGTCACGGCGGTGAATCCGGCGTACACGTCGCAGGAATGCTGCGGCTGCGGGTACGTGGACGAGCGAAACAGGACTTCCCAGAAGCGGTTCGTGTGCCGGTTCTGCGGTAAGAAGCTCCTAGCCGATATCAATGCCGCCCGCAGCGGCCGGGGACGTTCCCGGGTCGAGGACGGTTACCGTTATCTGCGCAAGGAGCGAACTCTTGCGGAGGTTGACAGCCGGTTTTGTGCCCGCTGGGGTGTGCGGGCTGCCGATCTTCGGGAGCGACAACTACGCGGATGCAGTACCGCTTCTTCGCCGTGAGGCGGAGTCAACCAGGACCATAGAATTCCACGATTCTGGATACTGTCGAGTGGTTCGAGTGCTGGCTCCGCACCATCCGCGACCTGCTCGACCAGACACCGGGCAAGGTCATTGTCGGCGGCGATTTCAATGCCACCTACGACCACGCCCCCTACCGCGACCTGCTGCGCGGCCGCTACGCCGATTCCGCCGAACTGCTCGGCGTCGGCGCGCTGCCGACCTGGCCGGACGGCGACTCCATGGGCGCGCTGACCGATTCCGGCCCCTTCATCGGCATCGACCGGGTGCTGGTCGCGGGCGGGCACGCCACTGAAATTCGATCGATCACCATCCCCGGCACCGATCATCGCGCCGTCGTTGCGAGACTGCGCCTTTGAGCGATAAACCGGGGGATACTCGAAGACGCCGGGTTTGCTGAGTCCGCCGTCCCGAGTTCCCGGGCCGGTGCGGGGCCTGCCCGGAGCGGTACTCGGGAGGCGAGATGCGGATTTCGCGACTGCGGGCCGGGCTGGTCGCGTTTCTGCTGGTGGCGGGGGTTGCCCTCACCGGTTGTGACGCGATAAAGCAAGGCGCCGAGAATCTTTCGGGCGGGATGGACAATCCCTTCGATATCAACGGCTCCTCCTCCGCGACCGGACCGAGCGGTCTACGCCCCGGCGTTCCGGACACCACGCTCACCGCCGTGAACACCGACGGCGGCCTCGAAGACCGGCTGGCCCTCAATGCCATGGCCGATCTCCAGGAGTTCTGGAGCGCGGAGTACCCGAAGTTCTTCCCCGGCGGCTTCGAACCGCCCAGCGGGTTCATCTCCTGGGATGCCGCCGCCCCGCGCGGCCGGGCCCCGGACTTCTGCCGCGAGACCACCTTCGAGCAGATCAATGCCGCCTACTGCACCCTGGACCGGTCCATCGGCTGGGACCGCGGCGTGCTGCTGCCGGAACTGGTGAGCAAGTTCGGCCAGATGTCCGTGGTCATGGTCATGGCCCACGAATACGGCCACGCCCTGCAGGCCATGGCCCGGCTCAATGGCATGCTCACCCCGACCGTCGTGCTCGAACAGCAGGCCGACTGCTTCGAAGGCGTATTCCTTCGCCATGTGGCGGAAGGGAATTCGCGGCACTTCACCATCAATACCACCGACGGTTTGAACGGCGTGCTCGGCGCGACCATCGCCGTGCGCGATCAGGAGCCCGGCGCCTCGGAGAACGAGCACGGCACCGCCTTCGAACGCGTGACGGCCGTGCAGATCGGCTACACCGACGGCGCCCAGGCCTGTATCGAGATCGACCGCGCCGAACTGGAACAGCGCCGCGGCACCCTGCCCACCAGCTTCCTGCCGGGCGAGGAATCCGCCCAGCTGCTGGTGGACCGCCAGTCGCTGGATCTGGTCGGGCAGACCCTGGCGCGCGCCTATCCGGTCCGGTCGCAACTGCTGTTCGACTACAGCGGGGTCGACCCGTGCGCGAATGTGACTGCCACGGACCCGGTTTCGTACTGCCCGGCCACCGGCACGATCGGCATGGATGTGCCCGACCTGGCCAGGCTCTCCCGCGGGAACGACAGCGGGGAGCTGCTGCCCGCCGAGGTGTCCGGCGACTACACCGCCTTCATCCTGCTCATCTCCCGGTACATGCTTGCCGTACAACAGGATCGGGACCTGGGCGTCACCGGCGCGGACACCGCGGGCCTGCGCACCGCCTGCCTGTCCGGAGCCTTCACCACCACACTCAGTGAGCCCGGCAGCGATATCCGGCTCTCCGCGGACGATCTCGACGAGGCGGTGTCCGGATTGCTGTCGGACGGCCTGGCCGCCAGCGATGTCAACGGCGAGGTCGTCTCCAGCGGATTCGTGCGCCTGGAAGCCTTCCGCACGGGCGTGCTGGATGGTGAGCAGACCTGCCTCAGCACCTACAACTGAGGCAACTCGAATGAAACCGCCTGTGCCGCACTCTTACCCGACTGCGGGGATGTGCGCTTCCAGCCAGTTGACGAGATCGGTGAGCACCTTGTCCTGCTCGGGCTCGTTGTAGATCTCGTGGTACAGCCCGTCATAGCGCAGCACGGTCTTGTCCGTGGATCCCGCGCCCTGTTCGAGCACATCGCTGCTCGTAATCGACACCAGCCCGTCGGCGGTGCCCTGCTGGACCAGCAGCGGCGCCGTCAGCTGGCTCGCGTGCGCCTTGACGAAGTCGCCCGCCTTCAGCATCTCGGTGGCCGTGCGCGCCGGCGCCCGCCGTGATAGTTCAGGGGATCCGCGTCGTAGGCGCGCACCACCTCGGGATCCCGGCTGACGAGATTCGAATCGATCTTCAGCACTGGCAGATTCGGCGTGAACCGGGACAGCAGCGGCGCGAGGAGCTTCTGCACGGCATTGCCCGCGTCGATATCGACCGCCGGCGCCGACAGCGCGATACCGGTCACGTCGAGCGGCGCCCGCGTGGCCAGATACGCGGTGATCAGCCCGCCCATGCTGTGCGCGACGAGGAACTTCGGCAGTCCGGGATGCCGCCGCGCTGCCGTCGACAGCATGGTCGCCACATTGTCGGCCGCCGCATCCGCCGACTCGATATTGGCGTTCACCCCGCCGTCCGAGCGCCCGTGCCCGATGTGGTCCAGGGCGTACGCCGCGATCCCGGCGTCGTTCAACCGCTCGGCCACGTGTGCGTACCGCCCCGAATGCTCCGCGTACCCGTGCACGATCACGGCCACCGCGCGCGGCTCCCCGTCGGGCAACCACGCCTGCCAGAACACGCGCCCCCGTTGCCCTGGAATTCGCCGGTCTCGGTCCGGGTCATCGTCGCTCCCTTTCGTCGCGCGTCCACGAAGCATGTGCCGCCCGAATTGTCGCACTATTGCGGATCAGGAGTGAGCGAGGCGGTCGATGAGACGGCGGTTGAAAGTGATCAGCCGGGCGTAGTTGGCGCGGGAGATGCGTTCATCGGTGCCGTGAATGCGCTCGAGATCGGCCGCGGTGAGAATGATCGGGGCGAAATTGCAGCGGGTCAGGGCCAGGCCGTCGTAGTGGCGGGAGTCGGTGGCGCCGGGGACGATGCCGACCGTGACCGCGATGCCGGGCACGACCTCGCGCGCCAGCTCCGCCACCAGATCGAAGGCGGGACCCGCCGACGGGTCGGCGGACGGCTCGGAGGCGGAACCGAGCAGCTCGATCGTCACCTGCTTGTCGCGGACCACGCGGCGGCAGTGCGCCACCACGTCCGCGACCGAATCCCCGGGCAGGATGCGGAAATTCACGAAGGCCTCGGCCTGCTGCGGCAGCACATTGGGTTTGACGCCGCCGTGGATCACGGTGGGCGCGGTGGTGGTGCGGACCATGGCCTCGGTCTGCGGCCGCATGGCGAGGATGCGGGTGATGGCGGGCCCGGCCACCTTCGCCAGCCCGAGCAGGGTGCGCTGCGGCTCGGACATGACCTGCCGCAGGCGCGTGACCATATCGACCGTCACGGGCGTCAATCGCAGCGGGAACGGATTGTCCTGGATGCGGGCGACGGCCCGCGCCAGCCGCCCCACCGCGGTCTGGCGGCCCGGCATGGAGGAGTGGCCGCCGACCGCCGAGACCGACAGCCGCACGGTCGCGAAACCCTTCTCGCCCACCATGATCGTGGCCACCGGGCGCTCGATGCCGACGGCGACGCCGGTGGTGATCACGCCGCCCTCGTCGAGCAGCAGTTCGGCCTGCACCCCGGTTTCCCGCAGCCGCGCGGCCATGCGCGAGGCGCCGCCGTCGCCGACGACCTCCTCGTCGTGGCCGAAGGCCAGGTAGATGGTGCGCTCCGGTTGCACGCCGTCGGCCAGCGCCGCCTCGACGGCCTCCAGAATCGCCAGCACGCGGCTCTTGTCGTCGATCGCCCCACGCCCCCAGATGAACTCGTCGTCCACGGTTCCGGAGAACGGCGGATGCGTCCAGCCCTGTTCATCGTCCACCGGCACCACGTCCATGTGCGCCAGCAGGATCGCCGCCACCTTGCTGGTGTCGGGCGTGCCCGCCCACCGGTACAACCGGCTGTGGCCGAAGGTCTCCCAGGTCAGCTGGGAGTGCACCAGCGGGAACGCGGTTTCGAGGTGTTCGGCGAGCCGGTCGAACTCGACCGGATCGGTCTCCGCCGGATCCTCGCGCGAGAGGGTGACGCAGCGCAGGGCCGTGGCCAGGCGTTCGGCCGTGGCATCGTCGACCGTGGGTGCGGCGGGTGCGGTTCGGGTCATCGGTCACCGGTCCTCGGCGGGAAGTTGACGGTCACCGTTGCATTGTCGATCAGATTCGGCGCGAGCGTGGTCGACCGCTCGGCGCGCCACTTGGTGATGCCCTCGGTGAGACCGCCCTGCAGGTCCGGGGTGCGCACCTCGGACAGCAGCGGCAGCCGCAACTGGGCCGAGGTCACGGTGACGCGGGCGAAGGCGGGGGTGTGCGACCAGACGTCGTCCACCACGTCGGTGATCCGGAATCCGAGGCGATGCCCGGCGGCGACCGGCCAGTCCTGTGCCAGCAGCCGCACCTGGGTGGTGGCGGTCGCGGGCGCGATACCGCGGGTGATATTGGTGGCCCGGCCGTCCGGGGCGATGTCGTAGACCTCGACCGTGACCGTGGCGGCCTGCGGGGGATCGTCCAGCGTCAGGGTCGCCGAGGCCGCACCGGAAATGTGCTGATCCGATTCGAGCGGCTGCGAGATGGTCCAGATCTCCCGATCGGCCCCGGGCACCAGGCCGCGGTCCATGTACTCACCGGGGCGCAGATCGACGGTCAGCGCGCGGCTGTCGGCCGGCGGCCACGCCTGCTCCGAGCGCCAGCCGCCGTCGAACTGGCTGACCGTGATGCGCGGTCCGGGGATCGTCACATCCTTACCGGCCACATGCCTGTCGAAGAACGCCAGCAGCTCGGTGTCGAAATGCGGTGTGCCGCATTTGGTGTGGCAGGTGCGATGGCCCCACTGCCCGAACCACGCCTTGTGTTCGCCCGCGCCGAGCCCGTTCCACACCTGGAAGACGCGGTCCGCGCGGGTGTTGTAGTCCACGAAGCCCTGGCCGAGGAACAACGGAATCGTATTGCCGCGCAGGCGTTCCACCAGGTCGCGGTCACGCCAGAACGCGGTGGTCCCGTCGTGGTCGGTGGTGTCGTTCAGGTACTTCGAATAGCAGGCGGTGTCGAAGTTGATCGCATTCGCCTGGTACTCGGCCGAATCCGCCCAATGCGCGGGCGTGGTCGCGATCAGCAGATGCTCCAACCCCGCGAAATCACCCGGCCGCACACCGTATTCGGTGATCGGCTTGCCGGAGAACTTCCACGACACCCCCTGCATGTACAGGTAGGCGTACGGATCCACCACCGGCTCGAACGAGCCCACCGCCGCCAGGCCCCTCGGCTTCTCGGCCAACCCCATGAGGCCGGTCCAGCCCTCGTACGAGACGCCGAACATCCCCACCTTGCCGGTCGACCACGGCTGATCCGCCGCCCACTCCACGGCCGCCTTCACATCCGACCGCTCGCCCGGTCCGCCGAAGTCCGGGCAGCCATTGGAGCCGCCGAAGCCGCGCAGGTCCACGATCACGAAGGTGTAGCCGGCGGCGAGGAACATCCCCACCTCGAGGTTCTCCGTCGACGGCCCGCCCTTGGGTCGCGGGTCGCTCAGATACGCCAGATGCGCCCGGTACGGACTCACGGTCATGATCACCGGAGTCCGCACGTCGTCGGCGAGCCCCTCCGGCCGCAGCACATCGGCGTGCAGCCGGGTCCCGTCCGCCGCGGTGATGTACTCCTGCCGCCACTGATAGCCCGTCTCGGCGCCCGCCCGTCCCGGCGCCGCCACAACCCCCGCCACCAGCAACAGGCCGACCAGGACCCGCCACAACACCATCCGCATGCTCACCATAGTGACCTTGGTCGGTGTTGCCCGCGCAGGCCAGCCCCGGAAAAAGGGTGTAACGGGATGATCAGACGGGGCGGAGGTCGATCATCTTGCGCAGCCGGGCGCGGTCGCGCTCCAGGCGGCGGGCCTCGTAGGCGATGGGGAAGTAGCGGACGCGCTCGGGCAGCAGCGGCACGGTGTGGCCGATCATCCAGCCGAGGGCGCGCAGGGTGCGTTCATCGTTGTCGGTCCACTCCAGGCCGAGTTTCTCGCGGATGACCTCGGGCGTCGTGCCGACGGTGAAGAAGTACTGCAACCGGCCGACCGGGCGGGCGGCGGCGCGCCAGACCGGGCGCAGGGGAGCGGGGATCTGCTTGGGCGGGGCCAGGGTTCGGGCCGTCTTCAGGTAGTCGTAGGCCACGTTCGTGGGAACGAGGTGGTTCTCCAGCTGATCCTCGAACCAGGGCAGCCACTCGGCATACGTGGCGGGAATCTCCTTGGGCGCCACCGAGAAGTTGCGCATGAGCTGCACCACTTCCTGGTAGTACGCCTCGATCTCGGCCTCGGTCAGCTTCGCGCTGGAGAAGTACCGGTTGCCCTCGGTGAAGGCGAAGACGGCGGTGTGCAGCACCCACGCCCACGGGCCGGAGGCCAGCGCGCGGTGCTTGACGCCATGGGCGTCGGTGGAGTTCAGGGTGGCGTGCATGGTGCGCAGCCGGTCGGCTTCGGCGAGCGCCTCCTCGCCGCCGTAGATCCACATCATGACCGAGGCGATGCTGCGGGCCGCGCGGCCCATGGCGTCGGTGCGGAAGGTCGAGTGCTCGTCCACCACCGCGGCAATGGTCGGCTCCATGGTCTGCAGCAGGAAGGCGGACCCGGCGGTGAGCGAGAACGTGATGAGGCCGGTGTCCTGCCACATGCGGGAGTCCGGGCCGAATGGGCGGCGTTCCGGGCGGGTTGCCCGGGTCTCATGATCGGTCTGCGCGAGTGCGGCGGTCACGGTGAGCTCCTTTGATCACTGTCCTGACGGCGCCATCCCGACAGGCTGAGAGAGTTACGCTCAAATCTTCTCACTCTATCGACGCGGTGGCAACCGTCACAGCGTGGCGAGGGCTCCCTGAAAAGGAAACGTAAATCCGGCGGCGCGAATCTTGCGCGCCCGCCGCCCATTCCGGTTCGGTGTAGACATGGCCCGCACATGCGCAGCATCCGTCGCGCTGAGCCGCGCCTCCGGGATATCCGGACGCCGCGTCGCATGGCCTGTTTCCCGGGATGTCGTGCCCTCGGAGTTGGAACGCACCGGATTCGGCAGCGAGGACGAGCCTCCGCGATCCGGTTCCCCGCTCCGCTGACTTCCGCGCACTCCCACATCGCCCGACCCGGTTCGCCATTCGGCGATTTCCGTAATTCATCGCGCGTGGCGGCGGGCCGCATTCTCGTGCGGCTCGAGTCGCCGTGCGCCGACCCCTCATGGATGGAGTCATGTCCGAATTCCCGCACCCGACCCGCACGGTGCTCGTCACCGGCGCCACCTCCGGCCTCGGCTTCGCCCTCGCGCGCCGCCTGGTCGACGACGGCGCCACCGTCCTCGTGCACGCCCGCAGCCGGGCCGAGGGCGACCTCGCTCTGGAAGAACTGGTCAAGGACGGCGCCGAACCGCTGCGCCTGCGTCTGGTGGTCGCCGACTTCGCGCGACTGGGCGAGGTGCGTGAGCTGGCCGCGACCGTCCTCGGGACGATCGAGCGGCTCGACGCGCTCGTCAACAATGCCGCCATGGCGGGCCCGCAGGGCCGCACCCTCACCGAGGACGGCCACGAGATCACCCTGCAGGTCGGCTATCTCGCACCGGTGCTGCTGACCACCCTGCTCGCGCCGCTGCTGGCGGAGGTCGGCGGCCGGGTCGTGAACGTGTCCTCCGATATGCACAAGGCCGGCAGCATCGGCTGGAACGATCTGGCGCGCAACAAGTTCTACCTGCCGCTGCCGGTATACGCCCAGGCCAAGCTGGCGCTGACCATGTTCGGCCGCACCTTCGCCGAGCAGTGCAATGGCGAGATCAGCGTGGTCAGCGTCGATCCCGGCACGGTGCGCACGCCGCTGCTGCGGATCTACGACACCCGGGGCGCGTCACCCGCGGAGGCCGCCGAAATCCTGGCCGACTACTGCCCGCCCGAGCGCCCGGTGATCAACGGCGGCTACTACGACCGCCGCGAACCGGCGAAACCGGCTGCGCTGGTGGACAACGCGACCGCGCGGACCAGGCTGGCCAAGCTCACCGGCCGCTGCTCGCCTGACACCGAGCGGTAGCTCACCCGACCGAACGGAGTGGAACAACCATGTCGAAGCGTGCCTCCAAGAAGCGGGCCCGCCGTAAGAAGAAGGCCAACCACGGTAAACGGCCTGGTGCCTGACGGTGCGTAAATTTTCACGGGAGATTTACGGCCGCCGGGTCGCTACGTTGGAAGAATGATTTGCCAGATGTCGTGAAATCACAAATGGGAGAGTGCAATGAGCGGAATGTCTGCTGTCGTTCGCACTGCGCCGGCGTCCTCGGTGTTCGAGGCGCTGCGCCGTGAGATTCGGGAATTCGTTGCGCGCCATACCCTCACCCGGGAGGAACGCGACGTACGGCTGGCCGGATACGCTCCGACCGCCGTCCTCGGCGCCGCGCGGCGGTAGCCGATCACCCGGGAGCCGCGGCTGCACAGTCGACGCAGCCGCGGCTCCCTTGTGTGTTTCGCCGTAGAACTCGCAGTGACCCAGACGATTTGACGGCGTAGGATCGGCCCCGATGGGCATCATGCGGGGGCAGAGCGAGCGGGCAGTGACAACGGAATGGGATAAGTTCGTCCAGGCACTGGCTCGATTACTCGCAGAATTACCCTCGCGGGCGACGGTGGTCATCGCCGCCACCGGCAACCGCTACGTGCAGTTTCAGCAGTTCGACATCAAGCTATCGGCCGAGCTGACCGGCAATTACTATCTCGCGGAACCGATTCCGGAATCCGCCGCGCAACGATTACGCGATCTGGGCTGGTCCGCCCCGGCCATGAACCGGGAAATCGAGAATTGGCGCCGCACCCTGCTGTGGCCCCGCCCGCCCAGCAGCCTGATCGACCTGGCCCGCTCCGCCGCCATCGGCCTGCACGACGCGCTCGGCGTCGGCTCCCCGGACGAGCTGCACGCCACCGGATGGACCGAGGCCGCAGGCGATCTCGACCTCAGCATCCTCGGGCCCATAGCCCGCCCGGGGTTCGGCTGATTCAGCCGACCAGGTTCTTCCGCAGCTTCAGAATGGTCCAGGCGTCCAGGCCCAGCCCGTCGGTGAGGAAATTCCCGAAGTCGCCGTACTCCTGCTCCACCTGCTCGACCGCGATATCCAGGTACGCGTCGCGCACCTCCTGCAAGGGGATGAGCAGATCCGGATTCTGCATGATCCCGCCCTGCTTCAGCTGGTCGCGCAGCGCTGCGTCGGCGGCCTGACGGTACTGGTTGGACAGCAGATAGTCCTGCCGCGCCACCGTTTCCGGCACACCGACCGCGCGCAGCACCACATAGGTCAGCCAGCCGGTCCGGTCCTTGCCGGCCGTGCAGTGGACCAGCGTGACGGTATTGGTCTCCGCGAGGTCCTTGACGGTCTGCCCGAACTTGCTCAGCGAATCCGCGGTGAAGAAGCTGCGGTACACATCGCCCATGATCTGCTCGGCCTTGCCGTCCCCGAGCAGATCCTGCTGCTTCTGCGGGTCCCGCGACGAAATCGCCTCGAACATCTTCACGAACATGCCGGTGTCATCGATCGGCCGCGCCACCAGTGGAACTCCGGCGGGCAGCCGATCCGCGCCCATGCCCTGCACCTCGGCGGGCGTGCGCAGATCGATCGCCTTCTGCAGCTTCAAAGTCCCCAGTTTGGCCACATCGGCGTCGGTGAGCTTCCCCAGCGCATCCGATCGAATAACTTTCCCGGACTTTGTCTTGGACCCGTCATAAGTCCAATAACCCCCGATATCACGGACATTCACCGCGCCCTGCAAATCGATCCTCGTCGCCGCCGTCATGACCGGCTCGGCGGTCGCGGTCGGCGCGGGCACGGCCGCAACCACCCCGCATACCGCCAGTGCCGCAACCGTGAGGGAAACTATTGAAAATTTAACGCGTACAAGCGAATTGAAATTCATGCGCGGGACAGTAGGAGTGTGATCCGCGTTACGGGACGGTTCTGTCGGTCAGCGAGATCCTCCGGCCGCTGACCGGGACTGGATGTAACTGCGCTATTGACAGTAACTCTCATATCTGGAGATACTCTCATCGTGCGATCTGGTCGCACACAGCGGGAGGAGCGCCGATGTCACTACGTGAGCGGCAACGACAGCAGATCCGCGCCGACATCCAGCACGCGGCCTTCACCTTGTTCGCCGCCAACGGATTCGACGCCGTCACCACCGAGCAGATCGCGGCGGCCGCCGGCATCTCGCCCAGCACCTACTTCCGGCACGTCCGCAGCAAGGAGGACCTGCTGCTGGACCCGGTGCGCGAAGGCGGCGCCGGCATTGCCGACCTGCTGGAGGCCCGCCCGGACGCCGAACCCGCCGATGTGGCTCTCGCCCAATCGATCCTGACTCGCTCCACCACCCTCGCCCCCGCGGAACTCGAGCAATGGCGCGCCGCCTTCCGCACCGCCCCGCACCTGCTGGACCGCGTCGCCCTCATCACCCCCGAACACCGCACCCGCCTGGTCGACCTCATCGCCCGGCGCATGTCCCGCGACCCGGAAACCGACAGCAATCCCGGCCTGCTGGTCCACCTCATGCTCGCCGCCGCCGAATTCGGCTACCTCCAATGGCTGCGCGCCCCGGCCGATTCCGGAGCCTCCCTGGCGATCTGCGTCGAAGGCGCGCTCGCCGCTGTCCTCGACGACCGTTGGCGCGATTGACGTCCTGATCGGTGGGCCGCATGGCTTGCCGCGACGCGCTCGCCGGCGGCGATCCGGCCACAATGATCATCGGCCCGGGCCGTGGCCCGGCGCCCGCGGAGCGCCGCCCCCTCGGACCCCCTCTATTTTCGCGGCACAATCCACTGCCGCACTGTACGAATGAACCTGGAGCTCCACATGCAGCACGATCCAGTCCCCGCCGACAGTTTCGACCTGGTCGTAGTCGGCTCGGGCGCAGCCGGTATGGCCGCGGCCCTCACCGCCGCCCACCATGGCCTGACCACCGTCATCGTCGAAAAGGCCACGCACTGGGGTGGTTCCACCGCTCGATCCGGCGGCGGCCTCTGGATCCCGGGTAACTCCGTTCTCGAACGCGAGAACCCGGGCGACGATATCGAAGCCGCCCGCAAATACCTCACGCACATCATCGGCGAGTACGGCGACGCGGACCGGATCAACGCCTACATCGATCGCGGCCCCGAGGCGCTCGACTTCCTGATGGCCAATTCGCCGTTGCAATTGCAATGGGTCCCAGGCTATTCCGACTACTACCCGGAAGCCCCCGGCGGACGCGCCTCCGGCCGCTCGGTCGAGCCCAGGATCTACAACGCGAAGTCCCTCGGCCCGGAACTGGCCACCCTGGAACCCGACTACGCCCCCTCCCCGAAGAACGTCGCCCTCACCCAAGCCGACTTCCGTCAGCTGCACCTGGGCCTGCGCAACCCCCGCGCGCCCTTCCGGGGCCTGCGCCTGGCCGGTCGCTGGCTCAAGGGACACCTGCTCCGCCAGCACCTCCTGGCCCGCGGTCAAGCCCTGAGCGCCATGCTCCGCGCCGGCCTGCTGCAAGCGAACGTTCCACTGTGGCTCGAGACCCCGCTGCTCGAGCTGCGCACCACCGGCGACCGCGTTGCCGGAGTCGTGGTGCGGCGCAATGGCATCGAACAGGTGATCAGCGCCCGCCGCGGTGTGCTCATCGCCAGCGGCGGCTTCGAGCACAACGAGGCCATGCGCAAGCAATACCAGCGCGAGCCGATCGGAACGGAATGGACGGTGGGCGCGGCGTCCAACACCGGCGACGGCATCCGCTCCGCCCAATCCCTCGGCGCCGCAGTGGCCTTCATGTCCGACGCCTGGTGGGGCCCCTCCATCCCCCTCCCGCGCCAGCCCTGGTTCTGCCTGTCCGAACGCAATCTCCCCGGCAGTCTCATCATCAACGCCCGCGCCGAACGCTTCATGAACGAGTCCCTCCCCTACGTGGAGGCGACACACCGCATGTACGGCGGCGACAACGGCGAAGGCCACGGCCCGGCCGAAAACCTCCCGGCCTGGCTCATCTTCGACCAGCGCTACCGCAACCGCTACTCCTTCGCCGGCCTCCCACCCCGTCAGCCCCTCCCCGGCGCCTGGTTCGAATCCGGCGCCCTCACCACCGCCCCCACCCTGGCCGAACTGGTAAGCAAAATCGGCGTCCCCGCCGACCACCTGACGGCAACAGTCCGCCGCTTCAACGGTTTCGCCCGAACCGGCCACGACACCGACTTCCACCGCGGCGCCAGCGCCTACGACCGCTACTACGGCGACCCTCGCCAACACCCCAACCCCAACCTCGGCGCCGTCGAAACAGGCCCCTACTACGCCGCGAAACTCGTCCCCGGCGACCTCGGCACCAAGGGCGGCCTGACCACCGACCCCACCGGCCGCGTCCTCCGCCGAGACGGTTCGCCGATCGCCGGCCTCTACGCCGCAGGCAACGCCAGCGCCCCCGTCATGGCCCACACCTACGCCGGCCCCGGCGCCACCATCGGCCCCGCCCTCGTCTTCGCCTACCTGGCCGCCCGCCACGCCGCCGACCACTCATAGGGCTTCGCACCCGAGGAGCCCGAAAAGAGCTGCGCCCAAGGCCGCTGACAAGGGCTGCGCCCGCGACGCTTGCTTGAAAAGGGCTGCGCCCAGGACGCCCGAAAAGGGCGAAGCCCCCACCCGCCGGAGCGGGTGGGGGCTTCACGAGAACGCTTGCCGTTCGACGATTTACACGTCGAAGTAGAGCTCGAACTCGTACGGGTGCGGCCGCAGATTGACGGGCGCGATTTCCTGGGTGCGCTTGATGTCGATCCAGGTCTCGATCAGGTCCTCGGTGAACACGCCGCCCTCGGTGAGGTAGTCGTGGTCGGCCTCGAGGCGGTCGATGACCGACGCCAGCGAGGTGGGGGCCTGCGGGATGTTCTTGGCCTCCTCTGGCGGCAGCTCGTAGAGGTCCTTGTCGACCGGGGCCAGGGGCTCGATCTTCTTCTTGATGCCGTCGATGCCGGCCATCAGCATGGCGGCGAAGGCCAGGTACGGGTTGCCCGAGGAGTCCGGCGCGCGGAACTCGATGCGCTTGGCCTTCGGGTTGGAGCCCGTCACCGGGATGCGCACGGCAGCGGAGCGGTTGCGCTGCGAGTACACCAGGTTGATGGGGGCCTCGTAGCCCGGCACCAGACGGTGGTAGGAGTTGATGGTCGGGTTGGTGAACGCCAGCAGCGACGGGGCGTGGTGCAGGATGCCGCCGATGTAGTGACGCGCCAGATCCGACAGGCCCGCGTAGCCGGCCTCGTCGTGGAACAGCGGCTTGCCGTCCTTCCACAGCGACTGGTGGGCGTGCATACCCGAGCCGTTGTCGCCGAACAGCGGCTTCGGCATGAAGGTAACGGTCTTACCCTCCTGCCACGCGGTGTTCTTCACGATGTACTTGAACAGCTGCAGATCGTCGGCCGCGCCCAGCAGGGTGTTGAAGCGGTAGTTGATCTCGGCCTGGTAGCGGTGCCGACCTCGTGGTGGCCGCGCTCCAGCTCGAAGCCCGCGTTCTGCAGGTTGGTCGAGATCTTGTCGCGCAGGTCGACGTAGTGGTCGTACGGGGCGACGGGGAAGTAGCCGCCCTTGTTGCGCACCTTGTAGCCGCGGTTGGGGGTGCCGTCCGGGTTGTACTCGGCGCCGGTGTTCCAGGAGCCCGAGATCGACTCGATCTCGTAGAAGGCGCCGTTCATGGCCGAGTCGTAGCGGATCGAGTCGAAGATGTAGAACTCCGCCTCGGCGCCGAAGTAGCAGGTGTCGGCGATGCCGGTCGACTTCAGGTACTCCTCCGCCTTGCGCGCGATATTGCGCGGGTCGCGGGAGTACGCCTCACGGGTGAACGGATCGTGGACGAAGAAGTTCAGGTTCAGGGTCTTCGCGGCGCGGAAGGGATCCAGGCGAGCGGTGCTGAAGTCGGGGAGCAGGAGCATGTCCGACTCGTCGATCGACTGGAAGCCGCGGACGGACGAGCCGTCGAACGCGAGGCCTTCCTCAGCGAGGTCGGCGGTGAACGCCTTTGCCGGGATCGAGAAGTGCTGCTGCACACCGGGGAGGTCGGTGAAACGAACGTCGACGTATTCGACGTCCTCCTCCTTGATGTACTTGATGACCTCGTCGGCAGTGCTGAATGCCACGTAGTACTCCTTACGGATCGGTTCCCAGCCAGTGTGGTGACTGCATGGGTTCGTCGCGACCAGACGGTATGGACGCGAAGTTTCCCCGCAATCAAGACTGTGTTTCGCCAGTGTTACACGTAGTGCCGGCCCCGAGGTCGACGGTGCCTCCGGGTTCGCGAGACAGCCGCTTCGGTCATCGAAAGATGCTCGACCAGCACCGACATCCTGCCACCGACCTCGGCGGGAAGGCTGTTAAGACGCTGAAAAGATAGGGGTCTTACCGTGTGGCGGCCGGTCACGGTGAGAATTTTCACGGTTGGGCAGCTTTCCGGCTACTTCGTATGCCGAGAAGTTGCCCGCGACCGGATCGCGAGGGCCCTGCGGCCACCGTCCGCTCGCCGAATAAGGTGGAGGTCATGGCACGCATCACCGGCTCCTGGCTGTCCGGACCCAACGCCGATTCCGGCAACGATCCGAACGACTATCAGGGCAAGGAGCTGGGGCTGCCGAAATCCGGAGTGGGCGCCCTCGCCCCGATGGTGCGCCGGGTGCCCGCGCTGCTGGTGGACTGGTTCATCGCCATGGGCCTCGCGGCCCTCATCATCCGGCCCGATGCCGATGAGCTGGTGAGCAAGATGAACCTGCAGCCCGGCGAGGCGCCGCCGCCGGACTTCCTGGTGGTCATGGGCTCGCTGTCGACGCCGACGCTGCTGGTCTGGTTCGTCCTCGGCATCGCCGCGGTGACCCTGTTCGGATTCACTCCCGGCCAGTACTTCCTCAAGATCCGCGTCATCCGCGTGGACGCCGCCGTGCCCGTCGGATTCGTGCGCGCCCTGGCCCGGCAGATCATTCTGGTCTTCGTCGTCCCCGCCCTGTTCACCGATGGCGACGGCCGCGGCATGCACGACCGCGCCACCGGCACCGCACTGGTCTACGGCCGATAAGAATCACCTGTAGCCGAACGTTCACCGCGCGTTGCCTTCGATCGGTATCGTGGCGGCCGTCTGCCGTGGCCGGGCCGCTGAGCTCGGGCCACGGCAGATAGCTGTTGCTGTGCTGTTGGAGGATCAATGGGTGAGAACTATCGAGCTGCCGCGCGAAAGATCAGCAGGCGGTCGCTGTTCGCATCCACGGGGCTGCTGGGTCTGGCCGCGGCCGGAGCGGCGGTGAGCGCCGGAGGGAACGCCGCGACCGGCGGCGACGGCGTGCGCCGGGTGCTGCACGCGGGACACATCTCGGACGAGCCGGGGCAGACGCTGCTCGGCATCGCGCCGATCATCCGCTCCGAGCGGCTGCACTCCGCCGCGCGCGGTCGTGCGGTCAATGTGGTCACCATCCTGCCGCCGGGCGTGCGCACCGAGGGCCTGCCGATGTCGCTGCTGCTGCACGGCCTGCACGGCAATGCCCACGAGGCGGCCGTCGGCGACCTCGGCGGCGTGCTGGCCGCCATGGTCGCCGCCCGCCTGGTGCCCGCCTTCGGCTTCCTGGCCGTCGACGGCGGCGACAACTACTGGCACGAGCACCACAGCGGCGACGACCCCATGCGCATGCTGCTCGACGACGCCCCGCGCTGGCTGGCCGAACGCGGCCTCGGCGGGCCCGGCGGCGAACCGTTCGCCTGCACCGGCACCTCCATGGGCGGATTCGGGGCGCTGCTGTACTCGCGGCGGCGCACCGAACGCGGTCGCCCGGCCAAGGCCATCGCCACCATCTCGCCCGGGCTGATCACCTCGTGGTCGGAGATGCGCAAGCGCAATGCCTTCGACAATGCCGAGGAATGGGCCGCCCTCGACCCGCTGCGCAATATCGACAAGCTCGGCCCGTCTCCGATCGGCCTGTGGGTCGGCGACCGCGACAAGTTCGTGGAGGGCGGCCGCCGGTTCATCGCCACCGCGCGCCCGGAGGTCGGGCTGGTGACGCCGGGCGGGCACACCGAGGAGTACTGGCGCACCATCACTCCGGATGTGGTCCGGTTCCTGGGGAAGTACGCGGGCTGACCCAGTTCCCGGCGAATCGGCGATACCGGCCCGGGTGAACGCGGGACACCGTTCACGGCTGCCCGAAAGGCCGGGTTTCCGCCGAGGACGGGCGTACGCTGACTCCAGCGCAGTGGATCCATGCAGTGACCTGCCGTTCTCCGGAGGAGCGATCGCATGAGCATCTTTTCGCCCGGCTTTCAGGGCCGCCCGCGCCCGCCCAGCGACCGGACGCCGCCCGGCCAATACCTCACCGAGGACTTCCCGGTCCTGTCGGTAGCCCCACCCCGAGCATCGACCTGAACCGCTGGCAGTTCAGCATCACCAATGAGCTCGGCCGCCAATACAGCTGGAGCTGGCCGCAATTCATGTCGCTGCCGCAGGACCGGCCGCACGTCGACATCCACTGCGTGACCCGCTGGTCCAAACTCGACACCGACTGGCAGGGCGTCTCCTTCGACATCCTCCTCGAAAACGTCGAAACCCAAGCCGAATTCGCCTACATCACCAGCTACGGCGGCTACACCACCAACCTGCCCCTCGCGGACCTCATCGACGGGCAGGCGTGGATCGTGCACACCTACGGCGGCCAGGACCTGCACCCCGAGCACGGCGGCCCGGCCCGCCTGCTGGTCCCGCACCTCTACCTCTGGAAATCCGCCAAGTGGGTCAAGTCCATCCAGCTCCTCGACCACGACGAATCCGGATTCTGGGAGACCGCCGGCTACCACAGCTACGGCGACCCCTGGCGCGAGCAGCGATACCAGGGCGACTGATGCGCTGGCAGCCCGCCGAACTCCTCGCGGCCCACTTCGAAACCCCTCCGCCCGCACCCTCACCCTCCGCATCCCCGGCTGGCCCGGCCACCTCCCCGGCCAGCACCTCGACGTCCGCCTCACCGCTCCCGACGGCTACCGCGCCGAACGCAGCTACTCGCTCTCGGCCCCGCCGCCGGCGACACCGTCGAGATCACCATCCAACGCGTCCCCGACGGCGAAGTCTCCGGCTACCTGGTCGACCACTACCCCGTCGGCGCCCTGATAGAAGTCCGCGGCCCCATCGGCGGCTGGTTCGTCTGGAACCCGGAAACCGGCGGCCCCGCCGTCCTGGTGGCGGGCGGCTCCGGCATAGTGCCGCTCGCCGCCATGCTCCGTGCTCGGCGAAAGTCGGGAAACACCAGTAGATTCCGTCTGATCTACTCCCTGCGAGACCCCGCCGACATGTACTACCGCGAGGAGCTGGTCGGACGTGACCACACGTCCGCGAGCAATCGGCCTCGAGAAGGCGATCGGCCGCGGCCGGACAGCGCCCTCGGCGGCGGTGATGCGCCGGGCGAAATCGATCGGCCGCGCGGCCCCGGCCACGGTGGCGGGGCGGAAGCGGGCAGCGTCCTCGGTGAATCCAGTCGGCCCGGCGAATTCGATCGGCAGGACGACGGCGCGGCGGACCACGGTGACGGATCGGCCGGACGCAATCGGGCGGGCAGTGTCAGTGGGCCGGACGGCGATGGCGGGTTGAGCGGCGGAGGGCTGAGCGGCAGTGGACTCGGCGGCGCCGGGCCTGTCCCGATCGCCGAAGGCATCGACCTGCTCCTCGCGTTCACCCGCGGCACCCCACCCGAATTCACCAGATCCGCCGGCCGCCTCACCGCCGAGGAGATCGCCGCCTACGCCCTTCCACCTGCCCCCGATGTCACGTGCTTCGTCTGCGGCCCCACTCCCTTCGTCGAATTCGCCGCCGCAGCACTGGTTTCCGCTGGGCATGATCCGGCCATGATCAAGACCGAACGCTTCGGACCGACAGGAAGTGACCATGCCGACCCCTTACACCTACGCCACCGGAGCCGACGAGCAGTCGCACCTGGACGGCAATGCGCTGGCCGGTGCCTTGTCGGAAATCTTCGCCGCCGACCTCACTGGTTGCGGATGTCGTTGCGGCGCATGCGGTGTCGTCGAACCCCTGGCGCGCGCCCTCGTCTACATCCACTGCCCCGGCACCGTGGCCCGCTGCGCGCATTGCTCCGCGATCGTCCTCCGCCTGACCGCCACCCCCGCAGGGCGCTGGCTCGACTTCGGCCCCGGCGCCTCCCTGTGCCTTCCCGTCCCGGGGAGTGAAACGACACCGACCGGGAACTGGTGGCGGGGTTCCGCGGCGTGTCGCCGCCACCAGTTCCCGGTCGATGATGTTTCACATTTCGGGGTTAGGCTGCGGGGCATGTCGCTCAATCCCGTGATGCTCGGCGTGCGATTCCTGCTCGAGCTGGTCGCGCTGGGGTCGTTCGCTGCGCTCGGGTGGCGGGTGGTCGATGCCCCGTGGAAGTTCGTTCTCGTTGTGCTGCTGCCGTTTCTGGCGGCGATGGCGTGGGGTGTTTTCGCGGTGCCGGGGGATCCGAGCCGGAGCGGGGAGGCGAGCGTGGCCGTGAGCGGGCCGGTGCGGCTGCTCGTCGAGGTGCTCGTGCTCGGGGGTGGGGTGGCCGCGCTGTGGCTGGCGGGATTGCCGCGGTGGGCTCTGGTGTCCGCGGCGATCCTCATCGTCTATCAGGTGCTCGCCTATGACCGGATCGGCTGGCTGCTCGGCGCCCGGTCATAGCGCGACGGGTGGTCAGGCGAGCTTGCGGGTCAGGAAATCGTGGATGAGACCGGCGATTTCGGGGCCGTGGGTTTCCAGGGCGAAGTGGCCGGCGTCGAGCAGGTGGAGTTCGGCGTCGGGGAGGTCGCGCAGGTAGGCGCGGGCGCCCTCGGCGCCGAAGATCTCGTCGTGCTCGCCCCAGGCGATGAGGACCGGCGGGCGGTGCTCGGCGAAGTACTTCTGGAAACCGGGGTACTTGTCGAGGTTGAACTTGTAGTCGCGGAACAGCTTCAGCTGGATTTCCTTGTTGCCGGGGCGATCCAGGTAGGCCTGATCGAGGGTCCAGGTGTCGGGGCTGAGCAGCGGCAGGCGGTCGGCCGGGACACCGTGCCGGTACTGCCATTCGGTGGCGTCGAGTTCGAGCAGTTTGCGGGCCGCGGGTTCGTGGGTGACGTGATCCTCGGCGTGCGCGAACAACAGTTCCCAGAAGGGGTGAAGCCCTCCAGGTACGCGTTGCCGCTCTGGGTGATGATCGCGGTGACCCGCTCCGGATTGCGCGAGGCGATGCTCAGGCCGATGGGCGCGCCGTAGTCCTGGATGTAGAGGGCGAACCGGTCGAGGCCGAGAGTGTCGAGCAGTTCCAGCGTGATCTCGGTGAGTTTGTCGAAGGTGTAATCGAATTCGTCGACGCTCGGCATGGCCGACTGACCAAAGCCGATGTGGTCCGGGGCGATCAGGTGGTAATGCTCGCCGAGGTCGCGCAGCAGATTGCGGAACATCGCCGAACTGGTGGGGAATCCGTGCAACAGCACCAGTGTCGGATTCGCCGGATCGCCGGCCTCACGGTAGAAGACCTGCCGGCCCTGGATCTCCACGGTGTTGTGGCGCACGTTCGTCATCTCATCGTCCTATCGCTCGAGCCGATCAGCATCTCTAACCAGCTATTGATCTATAGAAGGTTAGAAGCGGGAGCTTTGTTCCCGCCCGCGCGAACTTTTTCGCGAGAACCGCGCGGCGACAGCCGAATCCGTCCTCTACCAGCAGTTATGCGCACAAAAAGAGGCCCGCGTCCTCAGTGGACGCGGGCCTCGGAGCTGTTCGTCAGCGGCGGCGGATGGTGCGCTGCACGCCCTTCATCTTGGCGCCGGTGGGCAGCGGACCCTTGGGCAGCGCCGGGCCGCCGCGGGTCGCCAGCGCGGAGAGCCCTCGATGAGGTCCATCCGCTTGGCGTCGATATTGCGCGGCAGCTTGGTCAGGTAGCGCTGCAGATCCTTGATCTGCACCTGATCCTTCTCGGTGCCGATGACCACGTCGTAGATCGGGGTATCGCCGACCAGGCGGGCGACCTTCTTCTTCTCCTGCGCCAGCAGCGACTTCACGCGCTGCGGGGAGCCCTCGGCGACCAGGATGACGCCCGGCAGCCCGACCACGCGGTGCACGGCGTCGAGCTGGGTGGTGGCGGCGACGCCCGGGGTGACGCGCCACTTGCCCTGCAGATTGTCCAGCACCCAGGCGGCCGCGCCGGCTTGGCCCTCCGCCTTGGCGTACACGTTCTTCTGCACGCGGCGTCCGAAGATGATGAATGCGGCCAGCGCGCCCAGCAGCAGGCCGATCGGCAGCAGGAACCACTGCAATCCGAAGAGGAGACCGATCACCAGGAAGAGCACCGTCACGCCGACGAACGCGCCGATCATCAGCGGCAGCAGCGCCTTGTCTTCCTTGCGCTGCATCTGGAACGCCTGCCAGAGCTGCTGGCGGCGCTCCTTCGACGCCTGTTTGCGCGCCGCCTTCGCCGCGGCCTTCGCTTCCTTCGACGGCTTGGCGCCGCCCTTACCTGCTGCCATGGCACCCAGGATAGTGGCCGGGTACCGGCAGCTCGGCAGCGACCTATCCGCCGGCCGATTCGAAATCCGCCGAAGAAAGCCACAGTGCTCAGAATGAAGAAGCTCGTGACCGGATTCGGCGTCCTCGCCACCCTGACGGCCGCCACCGTGCTGGGCGCGCACAGCGCCGCCGCCCAGGACGTGTACTACAAGAACTGCTCCGAGGCGCGCGCCGCCGCGCCGCCCCCATCCTGAAGGGCGAGGCCGGATACCGCCCGGCCCTCGATCGCGACGGCGACGGCGTCGCCTGCGAGAACTAGTCAGCTCTTCGATTTCTCACGTATCGAGTCCGCCAATTGCGCGGGCATCGGTTCGTGCCGCACGTAGGTGCGGGTGAATGTCGCTGCACCGTGGGCCAGACTGCGGAGGTCCACGGCGTAGCGGCTCAGCTCCAACTCCGGGACCTCGGCGCGGATGGCGGTGCGGCCCATACTGTCCGGCTCGGTGCCGAGGACGCGGCCGCGGCGACTGGACAGATCGCCCAGGACGGGACCGACGTAACTGTCGGCGACCAGTACGCGGACCTCGGCGAGGGGTTCGAGCAGGCTGATGCGGGCGGCGGCGGCCGCTTCGCGCAGGGCCAGGCCGCCGGCCATCTGGAAGGCCGCGTCGGAGGAATCCACCGAGTGCGCCTTACCGTCGAACAGCGTGACCCGCACATCGACCAGCGGATATCCGGCCACCACGCCGCGCTGCGCCTGCGCGCGGACGCCCTTCTCGACCGAGGGGATGAACTGGCGCGGCACCACGCCGCCGACCACCTTGTCCACGAACTCGATGCCCGACCCCTCCGGCAGGGGAGCGACCTCGATCTCGCAGATGGCGTACTGGCCGTGACCACCGGACTGCTTCACATGCCGTCCGCGGCCGGATGCGGAGGTGGCGAAGGTTTCCCGCAGCGCCACCTTGTGATCGATGACGTCGACCTGGACGCCGAAGCGCGAGCGGAGGCGTTCCAGGGCGACGTCGCGGTGCGCCTCGCCCAGGCACCACAGCACCAGCTGATGGGTATCGGGATTCTGCTCCAGCCGCACCGTCGGATCCTCCGCCACCAGGCGGCCCAGACTCTGGGAGAGCTTGTCCTCATCGGCCTTGCCGTGCGCCTTGATGGCCACCGGCAGCAGCGGATCGGGCATGGACCACGGTTCGATGAGCAGCGGAGAGTCCTTGGCGGACAGGGTGTCCCCGGTTTCGGCCCGGGAGAGTTTGGTGACGTAGGCGATATCGCCGGCAATGGCCTCGCCGAGCGGGCGCTGTTGTTTGCCGAACGGAGCGGTGACCGCGCCGATGCGTTCGTCGGCATCGTGATTCGCGGTTTCGGTGGGGCCGTGACCGCACACGTGGACGGTATCGTCCGCATGCAGGGTGCCGGAGAAGACCCGCACCAGCGACACCCGGCCCACGTACGGGTCGGAGGCGGTGCGGATGACCTCGGCGGCCAGCGGAGCCTTGGGATCGCAGATCAGGGGAGCGGACTTGCCCGTCGTGCCGGTGGCGGACACCGGATGTTCTGCGGGGTGGGGAATCCGCGCGCGATGAGGTCGAGAATCTCGATCGTCCCCAGCCCCTGCCTGGCGCCCTCCGGCGGCGGCGCCGCGATCAGCACCGGATGGAAACTGCCACGGGCGACGGCTTTTTCGAGATCGGCCTCCAGCGTGGCGAGATCGATCTCCTCACCGCTGATATAGCGCTCCATGAGGGTCTCGTCCTCGCTCTCGGCGATGATGCCCTCGATGAGCCGATTGCGCGCCTCCGCCATCAACTCCAGTTGTTCCTCGGAGGCCGGAGTTTCGGTGTGCTCGCCCGCGGAATAGTCGTACACGTGCTGGGTCAGCAGATCGATGAGCCCGGTCACCGGCCGGTGCCCGTCGGCGCTCTTGGGCCCGTACACCGGAAGATGCAGCGGCAGCATGCTTTCCGCCGCCCCGCCGCCGAGAATCTCCCGGCAGGTATCGGTCATGTCCTCGAAATCGGCGCGCGCGGTATCCAAATGGGTGAGCACGATGGCGCGCGGCATGCCGACCATTGCGCATTCCTCCCACAATGCCAGCGTCGCCCCGCTCACCCCCTCCACTCCGGCCGCGGCGGAGAGCACGAAAAGGGCCGCGTCCGCTGCCCGCAGACCGGCCCTGAGTTCCCCGACGAAATCCGCATAGCCGGGGGTGTCGAGTAGGTTGACCTTTATCTGATCCCACCGCATCGGCACCACCGAAAGCTGTACGGACCGATGTTGTCGCTGCTCGATATCGTCATAGTCCGACACGCAGGTGCCGTCCTCGACTCTGCCCGCTCTGGGCACCGCTCCGGTCGCCACGGCGAGGGCCTCCACCAATGTGGTTTTCCCTGATCCGCTGTGCCCGACCAGCACCACATTGCGTATGTCTTCCGGCCGTTCGGCCGTTATTGCCCTGCCATTGGCGCCTGCCGGCTGCTCGTCCTCTCGACCATCTGGCTCGCTCCGGGGTCGATTGATGCCGTACTTCGAGCTTCCCACCGCCGGGCCGATCGCGTCCACGATTCCGGCCAGATGGCGTTAACCGGCATTCCCTCGGCGTGTTTCCGGAGCTTCACCGTGCAGAAATATCCGCCCGGATGCGAATGCATCCGGGCGGACATTTCTCGATTGCGACAGGACTTACGAGCCGAAGCGCGCGAGAACGCTGGTGGCTTCCTGCGAAGCGGTGCCCTCATCGGCCAAATGCGCCATCTCCGGCGCGATTTCGCGACCGTGGTGCCGCATGGCCTGCGCGTAGAGGCGACCCGCGCGGTAGGACGAGCGCACCAGCGGCCCGGCCATGACGCCGGCGAAGCCCATCTCCTCGGCGGCGCGGGAATGCTCGACGAATTCCTCCGGCTTGACCCAGCGATCCACCGGATGATGCAGCGGCGAGGGCCGCAGGTACTGCGTGATGGTGAGAATGTCGCACCCGGCCTCGTGCAGATCCCGCATGGCCTGGGTGACCTCCTCCGGCGTCTCGCCCATGCCGAGGATGAGGTTCGACTTGGTGACCAGGCCGGCCTCGCGGGCGGCGGTGATCACGGCGAGCGAGCGCTCGTAGCGGAAGGCCGGGCGAATGCGCTTGAAGATGCGCGGCACCGTCTCCACATTGTGGGCCAGCACCTCCGGCCGCGAGGAGAACACCTCGGCCAGCTGCTCGGGCACGGCGTTGAAGTCGGGGATGAGCAGCTCGACGCCGGTGTTCGGGTTCAGCGCCTTGATGGCGCGCACCGTCTCGGCGTAGAGCCAGGCGCCGCCGTCCTCGAGGTCGTCGCGGGCCACGCCGGTGATGGTGGAGTAGCGCAGGCCCATGGCCTGCACGCTCTCGGCCACGCGCCGCGGCTCGTCGCGGTCCAGCGCGGCGGGCTTGCCGGTGTCGATCTGGCAGAAGTCGCAGCGGCGAGTGCACTGCTCACCGCCGATGAGGAAGGTGGCCTCGCGGTCCTCCCAGCATTCGAAGATGTTGGGACAGCCCGCCTCTTCGCAGACCGTGTGCAGCCCTTCGCGTTTCACCAGGCCCTTGAGCTCGGAATACTCCGGGCCCATGGTGGCGCGGGTGCGAATCCACTTGGGCTTGCGCTCGATCGGGGTCTCGGCGTTGCGCGCCTCGATACGGAGCAGTTTGCGGCCGGCGGGCGCAGCGGCAGGCCCGGAGGCGGCAGCTTGCGTAACCACGGAGGGACCCGCGGAGGCCGCGTTCGGGTCGGCTGCGGCCGGGTTGTTCGATGTCGGGGTATCGACGGAGGTCACTTTGTCCACCCTACGCTCGTGATCATTCGGCCTTGGCGGGCACCGCTGCGGCGAGGGGCATCGAGCAGTCGACAGTGTCCTCGGTGACCGCCTTGGGGCGGGTCACGATGTGCTCGGCGACCGGCAGATCGCCGTTCAGCGCCCGGATGATGGCGTCGGCGGCCAGCGGGCGCACCTCCTCGACGGTCACCTCGCGGCCCAGTTCCCGGCTCAGCGTGGTGACGCCCGCGTCCCGGATTCCGCACGGCACGATGGCGTTGAAGCCGTCCAGGCTCGAATTGCAGTTCAGCGAGACGCCGTGCAGGGTGACCCCGCGCTGCACGCGCACCCCGATGGCCGCGACCTTGCGCTCGGGCCGGAACTCGTCGGCGGCGACCCACACGCCCGAACGCCCGTCCACCCGGCCGGTTTCCAGGCCGAGGGTGGCGCACACGGTGATCAGCGCTTCTTCCAGACGGCGCACATAGGCGACCACGTCGACCGGTTCGGCCAGCCGGATGATCGGATACCCGACCAGCTGCCCGGGACCGTGCCAGGTGATCTTGCCGCCGCGGTCCACCTCGATGACCGGGCTGCCGTCCATCGGCATGTCCTGTGCCTCGGTGCGGCGGCCGGCGGTGAAGACGAAGGGATGCTCCAGCAGCAGCAACCGGTCCTGGCCGCGTCCCTCGGCGCGTTCGGCGGCGATCTCGCGCTGGTGATCCCACGCCCGCTGGTAGTCGATGAGGCCCAGATTCTCGACGATCATGGGTGTTTCGTCGAAGCGGGCCGATGCCCCACGGGGTAACGGGGCCGTGGCCGTAGTGCTTTCGCTCACGATTGCGACGTTACTCCCTCGGCGAAGACGATCTGCATCAGTGTCAGATCCATCCAGCGGCCGAACTTCAGCCCGACCTCGGGCAGCTGCCCGACCACCCGGAATCCGAACTTCTCGTGCAGGGCGATGGAGGTGGCGTTGCTGGACTCGATGGCGGCGATCATGGTGTGCACCTCGCCGCCGCGCGCCCGCGCCAGCAGTTCGGTCATGAGCGCCGTGGCCACGCCGCGCCGGTGGAACCGGTCGGCCACGTACACCGAATTCTCCACGGAGAACCGGTATCCCGACTTCGGCCGGAACTGGCCGTAGCTGGCGTAACCCGCCACCTGGCCGTCGATCTCGGCGACCAGGATGGGGTAGCCGGCGGCATGGCGCGCCTCGAACCAGGCGTGGCGCTCGGCCAGGTCGGCCGGTTCGGTATCCCAGATGGCGGTCGTCTCGGCGATCGCGTGATTGTGGATCGCCAGGATCTCCGGCAGATCGTTCTCGCGGGCATCGCGCACCAGCAGATCGGCGGGCGCGAGCACGGTCGGGTCGTTGCTCACGGTGGACACGGTATCGATACGGGGTGTGATGTGCGACGCGGTCAGTCGTCCAGGCATTGCAGCAGCTTGCCCGGAGTCATGATGAGCCCCGCGCAGTGAACCGGGTCGTCGACGTTCGCCATGGCGTTGCCCGCGAACAGCACGCCCAATGCGACGACGAGCTCGGCGATGATCGATTTGATCATGAAGTACCCCCTTGTTCGGTGGCCCGTACGAACCTCGGGTCCGGTAAGAGGAGTTATCGACAATCGCTATGGTCAGGTTACTCGGGCGTCCGTCCAGTGTGAAACAGGGGCACCTCTAGGTCGGATTCAGTGCGGGGACGCGACCGTGGCGGCGAGCGCGGCGCCGATGGTGGGGTGCTGGAAGTGGTATCCCGCGTCCTCCAGCACGGTGGGAATCGCCCTGGGGCCGTGCAGGATTCCCTCCTCCGCGAACTCGCCCACCGCCAGCCGCAGCGCGAAGCCGGGCACCACCAGGGGAGTGGGGCGGTGCAGCGCGCGGCCCAGCGCGCGGGTGAACTCGGCATTGGTGACCGGCGCGGGACCGCACAGGTTCACCGGACCGGAGAGCGACTCGTGCTCGAGGGCGTAGATGATGGCCCCCACCTCGTCGTCGAGGGAGATCCACGGCTGATACTGGCGGCCGTTGCCCAGCCGCCCGCCGAGGCCGAGCGAGTACAGCGGGTACAGCATGCCGAGCAGCCCGCCGTGCCGCGCCAGCACGATGGCACTGCGCAACAGCACGGTCCGCACCCCGGCATCACCGGCCGGACGGGTGGCGGCCTCCCAGTCCCGGCACAGGCTCGCCAGGAATCCCGTTCCGGCGGGCGAGGTCTCGGTGACCACGCGGTCGCCGCTGTCGCCCCCGTAGTAGCCCACGGCGCTGGCGTTCACCAGCGTCGGCACGCCCACGGTGGCGGCGGCGGAGGCCAGCACATCGGTGGGGACGATGCGGCTGTCGCGCAACTCCTGTTTGAAACTGCCGTTCCAGCGCCGCCGCCCGACGCCGACGCCGCAGAGATTCACCACGGCGTCGGCGCCGCGCAGCGCGCGGTCGTCCAGATCGGCACTGGCCGGGTCCCAGCGGAATTCGTCACGGGCCCGAGCGGGGCGGCGCACCAGACGGGTGACCTCGTGCCCGTCGCGGCGCAATGCCGCGACGAGCGCCGTCCCGATCAACCCGGACGAGCCGGCGACCACGACCTTCATACGGCTGCCGCCTACAGGCCGAGGTCGCCCTCGAACGCCGCCTCTTCCAGCCGGTGCTTGATGGTGGTGAGGAAGCGGCCGGCGTCGGCGCCGTCGATGAGGCGGTGATCGTAGGTCAGCGGCAGGTAGGCCATCGAGCGGATGCCGATGAACTCGTTGCCGTTGTCGCTGATCACGATGGGGCGCTTGACGATCGCGCCGGTGCCCAGCATGGCCGCCTGCGGCGGAACCAGGATCGGGGTGTCGAACAGCGCGCCCTGCGAACCGATATTGGTGATGGTGAAGGTGCCGCCCGACAGCTCGTCCGGCTTCAGCCCGCCATTGCGCGCCCGGTTGGCGATATCGGCGATGGCGCGCGCCAGCCCGGCCAGCGACAGGTCGTTGGCATTGTGGATGACCGGCGAGAGCAGGCCCTGCTCGGTGTCGACCGCGATACCCAGGTTGACCACCGAGTGGTAGGTGATCTCCTTGGTGTCCTCGTTGTAGGAGGCGTTCACGTTCGGGTGCACGGCCAGGGCCTCGATGGCGGCCTTGGCGTAGAAGGACAGGAACGTGATGTTCACGCCCTCACGCTGCTGGAACGCCGACTTGGCGCGGGCGCGCAGCGCGGCCACCTTGGTCATGTCGACCTCGTGGACCTGGGTGAGCTGCGCGGTGGTGAGCAGCGACTCCCGGGTCTTGGTGGCGGTGATCTGCCGGATGCGGCTGGCCTTCTGGGTGGTGCCCGGCAGGTGCGACAGGGCCGGGCGCGGGGCCGCGGTGGCGGCGGGCGCGGCCGGGGCAGCGGCGGCGGCCGGAGCGGCGGCGGGAGCCGGAGCCTTCTTGGCCTCCGCGGCGGCCAGCACATCCTGCTTGCGGATGCGGCCGCCGACGCCGGAACCCTTGAGGGTGTTCAGGTCGACGCCGTTCTCCGCGGCCAGCTTTCGCACCAGCGGGGTGACGTAGGGGCCGCCGTTGGAGGACGGCTCGTCGGCCGGGGTGGCGCCGGCCGGAACCGGAGCGGGCTTCTGGGTCGGAGCCGGAGCCGGAGCCGGAGCGGGGGCGGGCGCGGGAGCCGGGGCAGGCGCCGGAGCGGCGGCGGCCGGAGCCGGGGCCGGAGCGGCGGCGGCCGGAGCCGGGGCCGGAGCCGGGGCCGGAGCGGGCGCGGGAGCCGGAGCGGGCGCAGGCGCGGGGGCCGGAGCCGGGGCGGCGGCCGGGGAGCCGCTGCCGATCACGCCGAGCTGACCGCCGACGTTCACCACGTCGTCTTCCTGCGCGGTGATCTCCAGCAGGGTGCCGGCGACCGGCGACGGGATCTCGGTGTCGACCTTGTCGGTGGAGACCTCGAGCAGCGGCTCGTCGACCGCGACCGAATCGCCGACCTGCTTGAGCCAGCGGGTCACGGTGCCCTCGGTGACGGACTCACCGAGCTCCGGCATCTTCACGGGGGTGCCGGAGGCGGCGGCCGGAGCCGGCGCGGCCGCGGCGGGCGCGGGAGCCGGGGCGGCGGCCTGCGGGGCCGGGGCGGGTTCCGGCGCGGGGGCCGGAGCAGGGGCGGGGGCGGCTTCCGGGGCCGGGGCAGCGGCCGGAGCCGGAGCCTCTCCGGCCTCGCCGATCACACCGAGCTCGCCGCCGACCTCGACCACGTCGTCTTCCTTGGCGACGATCTTGACCAGCACACCGGCGGTCGGGGACGGGATCTCGGTGTCGACCTTGTCGGTGGAGACCTCGAGCAGCGGCTCGTCGACCTCGACCGTGTCTCCTTCCTGCTTCAGCCACCTGGTCACAGTGCCCTCGGTGACGCTCTCACCAAGAGCTGGCATCTGGACGGAGAAGGCCATGTCCGTTGACTCCTCTGACTGCTCGTCGGGTTAAACAGTTCGTCTCTCGGCGGGCGTTCACGACTGGTCGTGGTGGCGGCCCGATTGTCACCGATTAATTCCGGCGGCACCGGAGATCCGTGTTGGTTCTTGTTCCAGCTACCCATCCTTGCACTTCGCCGGGTGCGGCGTGTCACAGGGCGGCGGTTCGGTCGACCTTGCAGTGTCGCAAACGCGATCGTGAGGCCGATCGGGCGTGTCCGAACAGCGGTGATAGCCGGTGACTTCCATCGGATACGTCGAATACATCTTTCGTCGCGGCGGCTGAGGCGTTGCTGAGCGCCGGCTGTGGTCTTGCTTCGGATTCGTCCGCGAGGCGGCGCGCCGGTCCGGAGCACGGCACCATCGAAGGAGGACAGACCGGATTTCCGGCAGTTCGGGATTTCCGGAGAGGAGGTTGCCCGGATGGGTTTCCTGGACAAGCTGCGCGGCGGCACGATGCGCACGCGCGGTGTGGACGCCGCCGACGCGGCGCATCTGGCGCAGTGGGCACGCACGCATTACGGCGTGGAGGCCTATGTCGAGCCGCGCACCACGGTCACCGATGTGACGGTGGTGCTGGTGGCCCACGATGGCGAGTGGACCCGGCGCGTGGTGGGCGAACGTGGCGCGCAGCGGCTTTCCGCCTCGCTCGGGGTGCCGGTCTACGACGTGCGCAAGGTCGGCTATCCGCAGCGCATGCGCGATTACGACGCCCGCCGCCGGATCCTGCGGCGGCGATCGGACCTCGAGGGCATCTGAAGTCCTCACTTGCTCCGTCGGCGGATCGTGGGATCTACCCGCCGACTGCGAAGGCCGCCGCCGGTGCACACACCCGGCGGCGGCCTGTTCTTCTCGTGTCAGTGGGTGCGCAGCCCCGGCCAGCCGTATTGCGGCGCGCCGCCGGCCAACCCGGCGCGGTTCGGATTCGGGGGGCCTGTCGCGCGGCCGGCGCCCGCTGCTGCTGGGCCTGCTGCTCGATGCCGTTCTTGCGCCGGAACTCGTCCATATCCATCCAGAGGACCTGCTGCACCACATCTTCCAGCTGCGCGGAGGTCAGGAAGCCGGCGTTCTTGTACACCGGCAGCCCTTCGCGGTAGGCCATGATGGTCGGGAAGCCGGTGAGCTGGATGGCGGCGGAGAGCTCCCGCTCCACCTCGCCCTCGACGGTGGCGTGCACGATCTGCGGATGGGTCTCGGCGGAGGCCTTGTACACCGGCGCGAACCGCTTGCACCAGCCGCACCAATCCGCCCAGTAGTTCACCAGCACAATGTGATTGCTCGTCACCGTCTGCTGAAAATCGTGCTTGCCCAGTGCGCGCGTGGCCATCCAGGATCCTCCCGAAACGGCCCGGACCGGTGAGCCGCCGATCGACTACAACGGTCTGAAATTATGACACGCCCGCAATTCGGTTGCACGGCCGTGCCTTTCCCCGGGGCTCTGCCCCGGACCCCCGGTGGTCGGGGGCCAGCCCCAAGGCCCCCGTCGGGGCCTCCGCCCCGAACCCCGTTGCGGGCTGGGGCGTTCGAGGGTCGACATGGCGGCACGGCACTTGGAGGTCGGCACGGCCGCACGGCACTCGGAGGGTCGGCACGGCCGCACGGCACTCGGAGGGTCGGCACGGCCGCACGGCACTCGGAGGGTCGGCACGGCCGCACCGCCCTCGGAGGGTCGGCACGGCCGCACCGCCCTCGGAAGGTCGGTGCGGCCGTGCAGCACTCGGGGCTACTCCGCCGCGATGTCCTCGAGGGTGGCGATCAGGGTGCGGACCGGCACGCCCGTGCCGCCCTTGCCGATGTAGCCGAACGGCCCGCCGGTGTTGTAGGCCGGGCCCGCCACATCCAGGTGCGCCCACTGCACGCCCTCGGGCACGAACTCCTTGAGGAAGATCGCCGCCGACAGCATGCCGCCCCAGCGGTGCGGTGCGACATTGGCGAGATCTGCGACCTTGGAGTTGATGTCGGCGCGCAGTTCCGCGGGCAGCGGCATGGCCCAGCCGTTCTCGCCGACCGCCTGCGAGATGCGGGCGACCCGGTCGCGGAACTCGTCGGTGCCCATGACGCCCGGGGTGCGGGTGCCCAGCGCGACCATCTGCGCGCCGGTGAGGGTGGCGACGTCGATGAGGTAGTCCGGCTCGTCCTCGGCGGCGCGCACAATGGCGTCGGCCAGGATGAGGCGGCCCTCGGCATCGGTATTGATGACCTCGACGGTGGTGCCGCCGTACTGGCTGAGCACATCGCCCGGCCGCTGCGCGGTGGCCGAGGGCATGTTCTCCGCCATCGGGACGGTCGCGGTGACGGTGAGCGGCAGGCTCAGCCGGGCCGCCAGCAGGACGGTGGCGATGACCGCCGCCGCGCCGCCCATATCGGAGGTCATGTTCTCCATATTGGCGGCCGGCTTGATGGAGATGCCGCCGGTGTCGAAGGTGATGCCCTTGCCGATGAGAGCGACCTTGGGATCGCCGCCCGCGTAGGTGATGCGGATCAGCCGCGGCGGGCGCGAGGAGCCCTTGCCGACGCCGATGATGCCGCCGTAACCGCCCGCCTCCAGGTCCTTCTCGTCCAGGATCTCCACGTGCAGTCCGGCGGCCTTGGCCAATTCGGCTGCGCGATTGGCGAATTCGGCCGGGAACAGGGCATTGGGCGGGGTGTTCACGAAATCGCGTGCGGTGGCGACGGCTTCGGCCACGGCCTGCGCGCGGAACAGCGCCTCCTCACCGAATCCCGGTTCGGGAACCAGGAATTCGACCCGCTGCACGGGCTGATCGCCCGGCTTCGGCGCGGACTTCTCCGATTTGAAGGTGCTGAACTGGTACGCGCCCAGGTAGAAGCCCTCCGCGGCCGCACCCAGATCCAGGCCGGACAGGGTGGTGACGGCGGTGGCGGACCCGGCCAGGGCGCGCCCGGCCGCACCGGCCGACTTGCGGACCTGCTCGGCGTCGACCTTGTCCGCGGCGCCCAGGCCCACGGCCAGCACGCTGTCCACCGGCAGTCCGGCGGGCGCGGGCACCCGGGTCAGCTCCTCCGACTTGCCCTTCGCGCCCACGGCGTTCAGTGCGGTCAGCAGCGCCGCGCGGGTGTCGGCATCGAGCACATCGCCGAACGCGTCGGCCGGGGCGATCGCGGGTCCGTCGTCGGAGTTGGTGAGTCCGATGACGAGGACATCGGCCTCGCCGATGGTCTCGGTGCGCGCCAGTTCCGGTCCGAGCGAACGATCTGCAACAGCTGTCATGCGCCCCACGTTACTGGGCGTGTCCAGCCGTCGCCGGGCGGGCGCGCCCCAGGTCGGACCGGGTCGTCATAGCAGGTGGGCATGGGAGTAACGTGCCTGATCGCACGAGCTTTCGGGTCAGCGTTCGCATGAGACGAAAGGGATCGGCAATGACGGCACCGAGCGGCTACGACACTCCACCGCCGGACAAGGGCAACAAGACCGCACGCACGGTGGCCATCGCCGCGGTAGCGGTCGCGGCCCTCGCGGTGGCCTTCGCGATCGGGGTTCTGGTGAACCGCTCGGACAGCGGCTCCGACACCAAGACCACGTCAACCTCGCCCGTCACCTCGACCACCGCGGCCCCCGCACCCCCGCCCACCGGCGGACCCAAGCCGACGACCGCCCCGCCCACACCGACCTCCGGTCAGCGGCCCGCAAGATCGGCGACGACTGCTCGCACGATGGCATTGTGGCGCAATGGAATCTGCGCAACGGGACGTGGGTGTGCGAACCCCAGGGCCAGGGCCGCGACCCGCATCAGGTCGGTGACGACTGCTCCCACGACGGCATCGTCGCGCAGTGGGGTCTGACCTCCGACGGCCGCTGGGTGTGCATCCCGCAGGAGCAGGGCCGGGATCCGCATCAGGTCGGCGATGACTGCTCGCACGATGGGATCGTCGCGCAGTGGGGTCTGACTCCCGACGGCCGCTGGATCTGCATCCCGCAGGAGCAGGGCGGCGACGATGCCGAACCGTATGTGCCCGACGCGCCGACCGCGGTACCCGGCGAGCGCTGAGCCGATCCCCTGGTCGCGTGCGCCGGGCGGTTGTGTGCCCGTGGCTGTTTCGGCCGGCGCGCTCAGGTCGTCGGCGCCGACCGTTTGGCAATGGCGGTGATGGGTGTCGTCTCCACCCGCCCGATGCCATCGAGCGGGAGTTGGCCCGGTCGGCGATGGGGGCCGGCTGAGGGTTCACGGACGAGCGCGGTCAGCCCGCTGGGCGGAGTTTTTCGCGGCTGGGGTGAGGTGGCGGGCGACGATGCCGTCGATCAGCAGCGCGAGACCCTCTTCGAGCCAGCGGTCGTAATCGCCGGGCAGCTGGTCGCCGTCGGGAGCGAAGTACTTGGCGAGGGTCGGGTGGGTCGCGGGGAGACCTGTTCGAGGGTGGCCGTGCGCTCGGCTTCGGCGGCGGGTGAGCCGGTGCCCAGGCGTTCGCCCTCCGAACCCGGGAGCAGCGCCAGCCCCTGGACCAGGCCGGAGACCGACAGGTAGATCGAGAGCATGGTGTCGGGCGGCAGGCCCAGCTCGTCCAGGGCGGCGAACGAGCGTTCCAGGGTGTCGAGGAGCGCGGGCCCCATCGGCGGGCGGTTCTGGGCGAGAACGGGCAGCATCCACGGGTGGCGCCGGTAGAGCCGCCATTCCGCGCGGGCCTCGGCGATCAGGCGGGCACTCCAGTCGCCCGCGGTGGCCGGGGGCGGGGCTTCGGCGAGGGCGAACTCGGCCATCTGGGCGAGCAGGGCGTCCCGATCCGGGAAATAGCGGTACAGACCGGTGGTGGCGATGCCCAGGTCGGTGGCGAGGCGGCGCATGGACAGGCCCGCCAAGCCCTCGCGATCGGCCAATTCGACTGCGGCTCGCACGATTCCGACGGTGCTGAGCCGCGTACCCCGTGGCCGCCGCGGGGCGGAGTGGCATCGCGACGGGCCCGGTAGGCGCGCGCCTGACACGACCGCGAGCAGTACCGGCGCCGCCGCCCGCGCTCGGGCTGCACGGCCGGTACGCCGCAGACCACACAGGCGGTTCCCGATTTCATCACATCTTCCAGTGTGACGAAATGGTCGTAAGTCCCGCTAGTGCTTCCTACTTTGGTGTTCAGAACGTTGTTCACACCAGGAGGTTGGAATGAGCGAGTTGCTGGTCCGCCGCGCCGAGGCGGACGAAGTGGATACGGTCGCGGCGGTCTTCGCCGAGGCGGCGCTGGACGAGGTGGTCACCGCGTGGATCCTCGAGGATCATGCCGAGGTCGCCGAGCAGTTCCGGATGCAGCACGCCCACGACCTCATCGAGAACGCCGTGCGCGACGACGAGGTCTGGCTGGCGGGCTCCGGCGACGACATCTGGGCGGTCTCGCTGTGGCAGACCGTGACCTCCCTCGACCGCGCGCACCGGGAGGCCGCCGAGGCCCGCGAGCTCTCGGAAAACACCGGCCTGCAACCATTCCGGCGCATGGCGGCGGTCACGGCCGCGGTGGCGGCGAATCATCCGCCGGTCTTCCCGCACCGCTATCTCCACGTCATCGTCACGCTGCCGCAGCACCGCGGTAAGGGTGCGGGCGCGGCGATCATCACCAATCGGGTGAAGGCCGCCTCCGAAGCCGGCGTGCCCGCCTATCTGGAGGCCAGCACCGAACGCTCGGCCCGCCTGTACGAGCGCTGCGGCTTCGTCCGCGACGGCAACCCGATCCTGTTGCCGGAGAACGGTCCGACGTTGCGGCCCATGTGGTTCCGCGGCTGACCCACTGTCGCGTCGGCGGCCACGAGACCGGGTGTCTCATCGGCCGCCGCCTTTTGTCCTTGTGACGAGTCATCTTTCGTCAACGCGCCTGGACAGCTATTCGCCCAGTTCCCGACCTTTGTCCGGCCTCGGCTCATACGCTGGGAACGACACCGTCGTCGGGCCAGCCTCGCGGTGTCGAGCCCCCGGCCGCCCGCTTCGGATCCACGGCGCGCAGGAGGAATCCCAGTGGCGAAGGCGAAGTATCAGCGGACCAAGCCGCACGTGAATGTCGGCACCATCGGTCATATCGACCACGGTAAAACCACGCTGACCGCGGCGATCACCAATGTGCTGCACAGTAAACATCCGGATCTGAATCCGTTCGTCCCGTTCGAGGCGATCGACAAGGCGCCGGAGGAGCGGCAGCGCGGCATCACCATCTCCATCGCGCATATCGAATATCAAACGGAGAACCGGCATTACGCGCATGTCGACTGCCCGGGGCACGCGGACTACATCAAGAACATGATCACCGGCGCGGCGCAGATGGACGGCGCCATCCTGGTGGTGGCCGCCACCGACGGGCCGATGCCGCAGACCAAGGAGCACGTCATTCTGGCGCGTCAGGTGGGCGTGCCGAAAATCGTTGTGGCGCTGAACAAGTGCGACATGGTGGATGACGAGGAGATTCTGGAGCTGGTGGAGCTGGAGATCTCCGATCTGCTCAGCGAATACGATTTCGAGGCCGATTCGCCGATCGTCCGGGTGTCGGCGTATCAGGCCCTGCGGGATCCGACCGGCGAGTGGAGCGAGGGGATCGTCGAGTTGCTCGGCGCCGTCGACAGCTGGATCGATACCCCGGCCCGTGAGGTCGAACGACCGTTCCTGATGCCGATCGAGGATGTCTTCACCATCTCCGGGCGCGGCACGGTGGTCACCGGGCGCATCGAGCGCGGCGTGCTGAAGGTGGGCGCGGAGGTCGAGGTCGTCGGCATTCATCCGAAGACGTCCAAGACCACGGTCACGGGTATCGAGATGTTCCACAAACTGCTCGACGAAGGCCAGGCCGGTGAGAATGTCGGGCTGCTGCTGCGCGGTATCCGGCGCGACGAGGTCGAGCGCGGGCAGTGTGTCATCAAACCCGGCTCGGTCACTCCGCACACCGAATTCGAGGGGCAGGCTTACATCCTGTCCAAGGAGGAGGGCGGGCGGCACACGCCGTTCTTCAACAACTACCGGCCGCAGTTCTACTTCCGCACCACCGATGTGACGGGCGTGGTGACGCTGCCGGAGGCCGTCGAAATGGTGCTGCCGGGCGACAATGTCTCGATGACGGTGAAGCTGATTCAGCCCATCGCCATGGAGCCCGGGTTGAAGTTCGCCATTCGCGAGGGCGGCCGGACGGTGGGGGCGGGACAAATCACCAAGATCATCAAGTAGGCGGATGGGCTCGCGCTTCGGCGACGAGCGTCTCGGCCAGCAGCACACAGCGCCGGGCGGTCTCCAGATCGCCCGCGCGGGCGGCGTCCGACGCCGCGGTCATGGCGGCGCAGACCGCGGCCGCCCGGACGCGGCGGCCCAGTAGATCGGCGACCCGGGCGCGAAGCGAAACGGCAATGGTCGATCACCTCCTGGCGGATCTCTCGCGAGGCAGACTCGGATTGTGGTTCGTACCGGGCACACTCAGGTATCGGTGCACCGCCCCGATCCCTCCGACCGATGAGTTTCACGGCCGCCGCTCGTCTACATCGCGAACCCCCGAGAAGGAGCGACCACCATGACCGATCCGAAGACCTTCACCCTGGAAGCGCCCGGCGCCGTCCTCACCTATGACGTGCGGCAGCCGGAATCCGCCACCGACGAGCCGCCGCTGCTGCTGATCGGCTCGCCCATGGACGCGAGCGGTTTCGTCAGCCTGGCCGCGCGGTTCCCCGACCGCACCATCGTCACCTATGACCCACGCGGCACCGGTCGCAGCACCAAGGCCGATCCGGTCAGCGAATCCACTCCCGATCAGCACGCCGACGACCTGAGCAAGGTGATCGAGGCCGTCGGCGGCCAGGTCGACATCTTCGCCAGCAGCGGCGGCGCGGTGAACGCGCTCGCCCTGGTGGCCGAGCATCCCGAGCAGGTCCGCACGCTGGTCGCGCACGAGCCGCCCGCCTGCCAGGTCCTCGAGGATCGCGAGAACGCGCTCGCCGCGACCGCCAATATCCACGAGACCTACCTGCGTGACGGCTTGGGCCCGGCGATGGCCAAGTTCATCAGCCTGGTGTCGATTCAGGGTGAGATTCCCGCCGACTTCGGTGATCAGCCGGTCGATCCGGCCATGTTCGGCCTGCCCACCGAGGACGACGGCACCCGCGACGATCCACTGGTCGGCCAGAACATCGTCACCTGCACCCACTACGAGCACGATTTCGACGCTCTGCGCGATGCGACCACCAATGTCGTGCTCGCCGTGGGCATCGAGGGCGAGGGCACCCTGGCCTACCGCGGCGGTGAGGGCATCGCGGAACGCCTGGGCACCAAGCCGGTGATCTTCCCGAGCCATCACGCCGGCTTCCTCGGCGGCGAATACGGCCAGCAGGGCGATCCCGACGCATTCGCCGCGAAACTCCGTGCGGTTCTTGCCGGTTGACGAATTCAGGTCTCCGTCCGGGGCCACTGCCGCAGATCGCTTCTCGGCCATCGCTGTAGCACCGCCCGCGCGAACATGCGCGTGCCGTGCTGCCGAATCCGGTAGTACGAGAAGCGGTCTCGCGGCGTCATGCCCAGGCATTTGAAGATCCGCAGCGTCTCGAAGATCATCCCCGCCACATCGCGCCCGGTGCTGACGGTCTGCGCGCCCAATCGCCGCCCCATCCCGTCGAGCAGCGGCGCGGCGGTGCCCGCGGGATCATCGGTATCGGTCGCCGCCGCGAGCACATACAGCGCCGCCACATCCCGATCCGCCGGCTTCGGCGCGGTGCACGGCACGTATTCGGCGATATGCCACCACAACAGCACCGGATCCACCAGCGCCTGCAACCCGACATCGGACAGCCGCAGCCGCCGGCTCTCCTGTCGCGTCAGCCCGAACTGATAAGCCGTACGCCGCAATTCGGCGATCGGCGTCGGTTCGCTGCGCCGCCTGATCCACCGCTCGCTCATCGCGGCCTCCGCGAATATCGCCATGGCAGTCGCCGGCGGCAGCTCACCCCACTCGTTCAACCCGACCCCGTCGATCCCGATATGCTCGAGCAGGCACGAGTACGGCCGCACAACCGCCGCCGCCGTCTTCGCGTCCATTCGCACCGGCAGGTCGATCATGGCCTGCCCCAACAGATGTCGCAGCTGCCGCCGAGTGCGTCCCGACGCCCGCGGCACGATGATGCGGCCGAAGACATCCGGCAGCTCGGCGCAGTCGATCGCCGACTCGTCCGCGACCCCGCGCCCGAACACACTCAACGCGAGATCGACCGCTCCGAGATCCCGTGCCCCGCCCACGCATACGGCCCGCGGCGAGTCCGCCCCGAACTCCCGCACGTCCTCCAGTCGCACCACCCGCTGCCACCCCTGCCCCGAATCGAACCGATGAAACAGCTCGTCCCCGGGTTCGACCAGCAACTCGTCCAGCCGCACCTCATCCTGCGGCACCCCCTGCCGCCACTGCCCGCTCTCGATCGGACACAAATAGTGCTCGGTCTCGCGATCCCCGAACCCCGCCGCCGATCCGAACCGATACCGCTGCTTGTCCTTCCACCCATAGGCGGCCTGCAGCACCTCGTGCACCTCATCGAGATACAGATCCGAGGCAACGTCCAGCCCCCGCCAGATCCGCCCATTGGCCCGCACCGACTCCACCCGCACCCGATACGTCGCGGTCTCTCCCCGCCGCGCCCGCCGCGGCCACTCCGGCATCGGCGCCAGCCTGCCCTCGAATGGCCCCCGGGCCGAAACAGATCCGCAAGCGCAGCAAGCTGCTCCTCAGGGGATCGCCCCTGAGGGCGTCGGCGAGTTCGCGGAACGAATCCCTATCCGCCACAGCCGAAGGGTAGTGGATCCGCCGCCCCCGCAACCCCCGATTCTCGTGTCCGTCATCACAGCGTCGCGTTCCGCGCCGACGTCCAGGCCGGATGAGCGCGCAAGCACGGGGAGCCGGACTGGATGCGGCGCGACAAATCGTGTAGCTGCGGGTTAGCCTCTTCGGCGTGGCAGGAGAGGTTGTTGTCGGCTCGGAGGAGCTGTGCGCGGCCGCAGGCTGGATTGATCAGATCGCGCAGGACATCACCGAGGCGGTCGACAAGCAGATGCGGGAAGTTCGCGCGTTCCTCGGTGCGGACTGGCGGGGTGCGGCCGCGACCTCTCATGAGAATCCCTGGGTCGAGTGGGAGGACGGCGCTCGCAGCATCGTCGGCTCCTTCCGCACCGATGCCGGATTGTTGCGTCAGGCGGCGAACGAGTACGCCGCGACCGATCGCGCCCGGGCGGAAGCGGTCGCGGTCGCCGGTTCGAGCCTCGACCTCCCGCCGGTGGTGTAGCGATGGCCGACTACAGGGTGGATCTGCCCGGCTTGCAGCGCCTGATCGATGGCGCCCAAACGCTCGAAACCACGATCGAGAACCGCATCACCGAGGTCGAGAAGCGTATCGACGAGCTGCACATCAACTGGTCCGGCGACGCGGCGGTGTCGCACCGGAACGCACACGATGAGCGGGTGGCGGCCGTCGCCGAAATGCGTGAAGCGCTCCAGGACCTGCGCAACCGGCTGCGGACCGCACATGCCGCCTACAGTGCGGTCGGTCCGGTGAATCAGGGGATGTGGCCGTGAGCCCGACGCCGACCGTTCCCCTCATCGTCTGCCGTGCCGACGAATATCGTTCTGCCGGCGAGATATTCGGGACGATCGCCACCGGTGCGCAGACCACCCATGAGGGCCTGCTCGGCGTGCTGGTCGCCAACGCGGGCATGGCGGGCAGCGACAGCGTCGGCCAGGAATGGGCTGCGGCCTACGATCAAGCGGCATCACTGGCCATCGCCGCCTCGGCGGATCTGGCGACGGCCTGCGCCCAGACACGGAACCTGATCGCGGCCGGTGTCCACAACCACGCTGTCGCCGAAGCCACCGCCAACCACGGCGATGTGCCTGCACCGGAACCGCCGCAACTGCTTCCGCCACCGTGCTTCGTGAACAGTGTTCCTTCCGCGGCGGGCGACGGTCTGCCCGAGCCGTTCGGCTGGTCCATCGTCAAGGATCTGGTCGGATGGGCGTGGCCCAACGGTCATCAGGACCAGTTGCGGGCCGCGGATACCGCGTGGCATACCGCCGCCGCGGACTTCCGCATCCTGGCGCAGCAAGTCTCGCAGTCGGTGAGCCTGCTGCAGAACCAGCAGTCGGAGGAGATCCCCGCCGCCGTCGCCGCCTGCACCGAACGACAGACGGACCTGAACGAGCTCGCCGATATCTGTGCGGCGCTCGGCAACTCGTGCGGCGAATACGCACAGCATCTCGATGACGCGCATCACGAAATCCTGGAGGAGCTGAAGGATTTCGCCGTCGAGGCGGTCGCGGGTGAGGTGCTCTTCGCCGTGCTCGCCCCGGTGACCGCCGGCATATCCGAGGTCGCGGGTAATGCGGCTCTGGCCGCCCGGGCGGCCTACCGGGCCACTCGCATCGCCAAGATCATCTCCGAGCTCGCCACCAAGGCGCGCGCTGTGGCGGCGCGAGTCCTCGCACTGGTCGAGCGCGCACGTGCCTTGGGAGGCAAGGTTTCCCAGTGGGTGACGGCGGCTCGAAGCAGGCTGGCCGTGTACGGTTCACGGTCGGGCGCATCGCATTACGAGTTCAACATGATCGAAAACCCGGGACCGCTGGCGGCACTGGATTCCAACCCGGCCGCGGCCTTCGCCGGTGGCAGGTACAACAGCGTGGTCTTGAAGGAAGACGTGGTCATGTACCGGGGTGGAACCGCCGACAAGGAGTTCGGGCGATGGTTCACCTTCGAACCACCCTCCTCGGTGGCCAATGTACGAATCGACACCGCGGTGAAGCCCCAATGGATTGATCCGAAGACGGGTGAGTACACAGGTGCCTCGCCCATCGACACCGTCTTCGAGATCAAGATCCCAGCGGGTACAGAAGTGTATGTTGGCCCGGTTGGCTACCAGTCCGGGGTGTACCTGGGTGGCACAGTGGACCAGATTTACATCCATGAGCCGTGGAACATAGGTGCTGAAGTCATGAGGTCGTGGCCGCTGAAATGAGCAGTGAAAAGTACCGGCGAACTCGGCAGGATGCCGCGGCAACGGCATCCCGGGTCGTGTCCTTGCTGGAGCAGGAGCAGCAGGACCGCGAAGCCATCTACTGGCGGTCCCGGTTCGTGGCGATCGTGCGAGTTCTCGCCGACCCCGATGCGGATGACGTGGAAGTCGTCGAGGAGGCGGCGCGGCTTGTCCGGCAGCTGTATTCCGGTGGCCGGAACATCGGTGACTTCTATATCTCCCGGAAAGAGCTCGACGAGCGCCGGAAGGTGAACCTGGCCTTCACCGATGAGCTGAAGACCCTGCGGCGGATACTGGTTGAAGGAACCGACGATGGCCTTTCCTGAGAACGCGCTCGAGCACCTGCTCGCGGATGCCAAGGCAGGTGGGGTTTCGAACGCTGAGCTGCTAGACGGCATTCGGGGATCGAGTCTCTACATCCCGACCGCGGGTTATGACGAGTCGGCTGGCTCGGTCGCCCTCCCCGGCGTGACGATCGACGGTGCGCAGTATGTCCCCGCGTACTCCTCGGCCGAACAACTCCGGCTCGCGTCGGGGGACGTTTCGTGGGCAAAGCTACCGGTCGTTCAACTGATGGACCGGATGCCACCTGGCGTCGGTATCGCATTGAACTGGCGGGCAGCGGCGCCTGGCCTGCCGATCACTCCCGCCGGAATTGCGGTTCTGCGCGGTGATTCCGGGACGGTGACCGCTGGCTCGAACATCAGAATCGGCCAGCCGGCCCGGCACCCCGATGATTTCCTCCATCACCTGACCCGTGAGTTCGCGACTGCCAGTGAGATCCGCTCCGCCAGATTCGGACTCATGCAGGTCGATGACGCGTCGCCGACGTTCATCCTCGGTATCGAACTGCTGGATCAGGATTCGACCGTCAAAGATCGGACGGCCAACCTGATCCAGCAGATCGCATCGCACGCACAGCTCGACTTCGGGGTGGAGATCTTCTTCATCGAATCCGGTACCGACAGCGAATTCACCCGCCAGATCCTGGCTCTGCCCGCGATCTATCAGACACGCTGATTCGGAGCCGCATACGCGTCAGCCCATCTCCTCCAATGCCTTCCCCTTGGTCTCCGGAACCCACCTGAGCACGAAGGGGATCGACAGTAGGGCGAAGGCTGTGTAGATGACGTAGGTGCCGGAGAGGTTCCAATCCGACAGGCTCGGGAAGCTGGCGGTGATGACCCAGTTGGCGATCCATTGCGCCGCGGCGGCCACGCCCAGGGCTGCGGCGCGCAGCTTGTTGGGGAACATCTCGCCGAGCAGGACCCACACCACGACGCCCCAGGACAGGGCGAAGAACAGCACGAACACGTGGGCGGCGATCAGGGCGACCGTTCCCTGTGTGGTGGGGAGGAGACGCTGTCGCCGGATCCGGTCTTGGCGGAGAAGGCCCAGGCTTCCGCCGCCAAGGCCGCGGCCATGCCGGCCGAGCCGATGAGCGCCAGGGGTTTCCGGCCGATCCGGTCCACGAGCACCATGGCGATGGCGGTGCCGAGGATATTGATGATCGAGGTGGTGAAGGAGTAGAAGAACGAACTCTTCGGGTCGATGCCGACGGACTGCCACAGCGTGGAGGAGTAGTAGAAGACCACGTTGATGCCGACCAGCTGCTGGAATACCGACAGCCCGATGCCGATCCACACGATGGGCAGGAAACCGAACCGGCCGCCGAGCAGGTCGCGGAAGGTGGATCGGTGTTCGCTGTGCATGGCCCGCTCGATCTCGCGGACCCGGGCATCGAGGTCGACGCTATTGCCCTCTACTTCCGAGAGGACCTTCTTCGCCTTGTCGATCCGGCCCACCGAGACCAGGAATCGGGGCGATTCGGGGATGACGAAGGAGAACAGTCCGTACAGCGTCGCGGGCACCACCATCACGCCGAGCATCCACTGCCAGGCCTCCAGGCCGCCGATCTTTCCGCGCTGCTCGCCATCCGCGAAGGTGAGGATCGCCCAGTTCACGAGCTGAGACGTCGCGATACCGGTGACGATCGCCGCCTGTTGGAAGGATGCGAGCCGCCCGCGGTAGGCCGGCGGTGACACCTCGGCGATGTAGGCCGGGCCGATCACCGACGCCATCCCGATCCCCACTCCGCCGAGCACTCGCCACATCGCGAGATCCCAGAGCGCGAAGGGCAGCGCCGACCCGAGTGCGCTGACGGTGAACAGCGCCGCGGCGATTCGCATGACATGAATGCGTCCGATCCGGTCCGCGATCCGCCCGGCGATCGCCGCCCCGATCGCACACCCGATCAATGCGATGGCGACAACCTGGGCCAGCGCCGCCGACCCGATGTCGTACCTGTCCCGGATGGCTTCGACGGCTCCGTTGATGACGGAGCTGTCGTACCCGAACAGGAATCCGCCCATTGCCGCCGCGGCGGTAATGAAGACGACGTGTACGAGGTTGTCCGCTCCCGCCGGCTGTCCACCTTCGGATGTCTTCATGCCCGCCGATGTGTCCACGCAGACTCCTGTTGCTGTGAGAGTGCCAGTGAATTGATGATGCCCCGCCGGGGGCTCGATGCGGGCTCATGACACGGCTATCGACTTGTTAGTGCTGGTCAGGATAGCGATTTGACTCCGCACGTCGTGGCACGTAAATTATTCCAGGTCAGAGCGACACGGACACCGACCAGGACGCGAAATGCGGTCCGGGACAACGAGGTTGGACGAGGAGCGCCTGACCATCACATTGGTTCGGCTACCAGCGAATTTGTTTCGCTGAAATGTCTGGGCTAAGCTTTGGAAGCAGCCGCAGAAATCGAACGGATAAGAATCCGCGAGATGCTGTGTGCGTGTGTTCTTTGAGAACTCAATAGTGTGTCGATGAATGTCAGTGCCAAATATTTAATTTGGTTCCGGCTCTTGCCCCCGTGTGAGGGTCGGACATTTAGTCAGCTAATTTCCGGCTGGCGTTATCTTGCTGGGTTTTCGGACTCACGTGATTTTTCTGATTGGTCCTTCGGGATCGATTGAGAGTCTTCAACGGAGAGTTTGATCCTGGCTCAGGACGAACGCTGGCGGCGTGCTTAACACATGCAAGTCGAGCGGTAAGGCCCTTCGGGGTACACGAGCGGCGAACGGGTGAGTAACACGTGGGTGATCTGCCTCGTACTCTGGGATAAGCCTGGGAAACTGGGTCTAATACCGGATATGACCACGCACTGCATGGTGTGTGGTGGAAAGATTTATCGGTGCGAGATGGGCCCGCGGCCTATCAGCTTGTTGGTGGGGTAACGGCCTACCAAGGCGACGACGGGTAGCTTACCTGAGAGGGCGACCGGCCACACTGGGACTGAGACACGGCCCAGACTCCTACGGGAGGCAGCAGTGGGGAATATTGCACAATGGGCGAAAGCCTGATGCAGCGACGCCGCGTGAGGGATGACGGCCTTCGGGTTGTAAACCTCTTTCGACAGGGACGAAGCGCAAGTGACGGTACCTGTAGAAGAAGCACCGGCCAACTACGTGCCAGCAGCCGCGGTAATACGTAGGGTGCGAGCGTTGTCCGGAATTACTGGGCGTAAAGAGCTTGTAGGCGGTTCGTCGCGTCGATCGTGAAAACTTGCAGCTCAACTGCGAGCTTGCGGTCGATACGGGCGGACTAGAGTACTGCAGGGGAGACTGGAATTCCTGGTGTAGCGGTGAAATGCGCAGATATCAGGAGGAACACCGGTGGCGAAGGCGGGTCTCTGGGCAGTAACTGACGCTGAGAAGCGAAAGCGTGGGTAGCGAACAGGATTAGATACCCTGGTAGTCCACGCCGTAAACGGTGGGCGCTAGGTGTGGGTTTCCTTCCACGGGATCCGTGCCGTAGCTAACGCATTAAGCGCCCCGCCTGGGGAGTACGGCCGCAAGGCTAAAACTCAAAGGAATTGACGGGGGCCCGCACAAGCGGCGGAGCATGTGGATTAATTCGATGCAACGCGAAGAACCTTACCTGGGTTTGACATACACCGGAAAGCCGTAGAGATACGGCCCCCTTGTGGTCGGTGTACAGGTGGTGCATGGCTGTCGTCAGCTCGTGTCGTGAGATGTTGGGTTAAGTCCCGCAACGAGCGCAACCCTTATCTTATGTTGCCAGCGCGTTATGGCGGGGACTCGTGAGAGACTGCCGGGGTCAACTCGGAGGAAGGTGGGGACGACGTCAAGTCATCATGCCCCTTATGTCCAGGGCTTCACACATGCTACAATGGCCGGTACAGAGGGCTGCGATACCGTGAGGTGGAGCGAATCCCTTAAAGCCGGTCTCAGTTCGGATCGGGGTCTGCAACTCGACCCCGTGAAGTTGGAGTCGCTAGTAATCGCAGATCAGCAACGCTGCGGTGAATACGTTCCCGGGCCTTGTACACACCGCCCGTCACGTCATGAAAGTCGGTAACACCCGAAGCCGGTGGCCTAACCCCTCGGGGAGGGAGCCGTCGAAGGTGGGATCGGCGATTGGGACGAAGTCGTAACAAGGTAGCCGTACCGGAAGGTGCGGCTGGATCACCTCCTTTCTAAGGAGCACTTCTGCACTACCGCCTCACACAGGTGAGAGCTGGTGTGCCAGAGACCGTTTAGTCCTCACACGTAGGACTGCGGACGCTCATGGGTGGAACGCTGACAACCTCTTCTCATCAACAACAACCCCATGTGGTTGTTGGAGAAGATATATCGACACACTGTTGGGTCCTGAAAGAACAGACGTTCTTTCCAGGCAAAAAACGATCCGCCCGGATCTCCTTGATACCCCAGGGTTTTCACTCTGACGGTCTTGTGAATCCCATCCGGTGCGGGTGTGTTGTTTGAGAACTGCACAGTGGACGCGAGCATCTTTGTTAGTAAGTGTGTAAGAGCGTACGGTGGATGCCTTGGCACCAGGAGCCGATGAAGGACGTAGGAGGCTGCGATAAGCCTCGGGGAGCTGTCAACCGAGCTGAGATCCGAGGATGTCCGAATGGGGAAACCCAGCACGAGTGATGTCGTGTTACCCGCGCCTGAATATATAGGGCGTGTGGAGGGAACGTGGGGAAGTGAAACATCTCAGTACCCACAGGAAGAGAAAACAACAGTGATTCCGTGAGTAGTGGCGAGCGAAAGCGGAAGAGGCTAAACCGTGTGGATGTGATAGTAAGCAGGTGTTGTCCATGCGGGGTTGTGGGATCATTCTTCCTAGTTCTGCCGAACTAGGCACAAGTCAGAAACCGTTGTGTTAGTCGAAGTGGCCTGGGACGGCCTGTCGTAGAGGGTGAGAATCCCGTAGACGAAAACGCAACGGCTTGTGTGGATGACTCCCGAGTAGCAGCGGGCCCGTGAAATCTGCTGTGAATCTGTCGGGACCACCCGATAAGCCTGAATACTACCTGGTGACCGATAGCGGACTAGTACCGTGAGGGAAAGGTGAAAAGTACCCCGGGAGGGGAGTGAAATAGTACCTGAAACCGTGCGCTTACAATCCGTCAGAGCCTTCGTTTCGACGTGGGGTGATGGCGTGCCTTTTGAAGAATGAGCCTGCGAGTCATCGGTGTGTGGCGAGGTTAACCCGTGTGGGGGAGCCGTAGCGAAAGCGAGTCCGAATAGGGCGCCCTGTAGTCGCACACTATGGACCCGAAGCGGAGTGATCTACCCATGGCCAGGGTGAAGCGACGGTAAGACGTCGTGGAGGCCCGAACCCACTTAGGTTGAAAACTGAGGGGATGAGCTGTGGGTAGGGGTGAAAGGCCAATCAAACTCCGTGATAGCTGGTTCTCCCCGAAATGCATTTAGGTGCAGCGTCACGTGTTTCACGCCGGAGGTAGAGCTACTGGATGGCCTAGGGGGCCCACAAGCTTACCGAAGTCAGCCAAACTCCGAATGCCGGTGTGTGAGAGCGTGGCAGTGAGACTGCGGGGGATAAGCTTCGTAGTCGAGAGGGAAACAGCCCAGATCGCGGCTAAGGCCCCTAAGCGTGTACTAAGTGGAAAAGGATGTGGGGTCGCGAAGACAACCAGGAGGTTGGCTTAGAAGCAGCCACCCTTGAAAGAGTGCGTAATAGCTCACTGGTCAAGTGATCCTGCGCCGACAATGTAGCGGGGCTCAAGTACACCGCCGAAGCCGCGGCATTCGCACATTATCTTGCCTTCGGGCCAGGAGTGCGGATGGGTAGGGGAGCGTCGTATGGCCAGGGAAGCGGCGGAGTGATCCAGCCGTGGAGGCCATGCGAGTGAGAATGCAGGCATGAGTAGCGAAAGACGAGTGAGAAACTCGTCCGCCGAATGACCAAGGGTTCCTGGGCCAGGTTAATCCGCCCAGGGTGAGTCGGGACCTAAGACGAGGCCGACAGGCGTAGCCGATGGACAACGGGTTGATATTCCCGTACCCGTGTACCCGCGCCAAATATCGAATCATCTGTGCTAATCGTCCAAATGTGGCGAGACCTCCTTCGGGAGGCTCAAAGCGGCTGCACGAGACCCTGGGTGTAGTAGGTAAGCGATGGGGTGACGCAGGAAGGTAGCTGGGCCAGGTGATGGAATACCTGGTGTAAGCGTGTAGGGCGTCGTGTAGGCAAATCCGCACGACACATGGCCTGAGACGTGATGCGTAGCCGATTGAGGCGAATTCAGTGATCCTATGCTGCCGAGAAAAGCCTCTAGTGAGTTGGTACACGGCCCGTACCCCAAACCGACACAGGTGGTCAGGTAGAGAATACTAAGGCGATCGAGATAACTGTGGTTAAGGAACTCGGCAAAATGCCCCCGTAACTTCGGGAGAAGGGGGACCCGATCTGGTGATAGGACTTGCTCCTGGAGCTGGGTTGGGTCGCAGAGACCAGAGAGAAGCGACTGTTTACTAAAAACACAGGTCCGTGCGAAGTCGTAAGACGATGTATACGGACTGACGCCTGCCCGGTGCCGGAAGGTTAAGAGGACCGGTTAGCGCTTCGGCGCGAAGCTGAGAATTTAAGCCCCGGTAAACGGCGGTGGTAACTATAACCATCCTAAGGTAGCGAAATTCCTTGTCGGGTAAGTTCCGACCTGCACGAATGGCGTAACGACTTCTCTGCTGTCTCAACCACAGACTCGGCGAAATTGCATTACGAGTAAAGATGCTCGTTACGCGCGGCAGGACGAAAAGACCCCGGGACCTTCACTATAGCTTGGTATTGGTGTTCGGTACGGTTTGTGTAGGATAGGTGGGAGACTGTGAAAGCCACACGCCAGTGTGGTGGGAGTCGTCGTTGAAATACCACTCTGATCGTATTGGACCTCTAACCTCGGACCCTGATCGGGTTCAGGGACAGTGCCTGGTGGGTAGTTTAACTGGGGCGGTTGCCTCCCAAAATGTAACGGAGGCGCCCAAAGGTTCCCTCAGCCTGGTTGGCAATCAGGTGTCGAGTGCAAGTGCACAAGGGAGCTTGACTGTGAGACCGACAGGTCGAGCAGGGACGAAAGTCGGGACTAGTGATCCGGCACCGGCAAGTGGAAGCGGTGTCGCTCAACGGATAAAAGGTACCCCGGGGATAACAGGCTGATCTTCCCCAAGAGTCCATATCGACGGGATGGTTTGGCACCTCGATGTCGGCTCGTCGCATCCTGGGGCTGGAGTAGGTCCCAAGGGTTGGGCTGTTCGCCCATTAAAGCGGCACGCGAGCTGGGTTTAGAACGTCGTGAGACAGTTCGGTCTCTATCCGCCGCGCGCGTCAGAAACTTGAGGAAGGCTGTCCCTAGTACGAGAGGACCGGGACGGACGAACCTCTGGTGTGCCAGTTGTCCCGCCAGGGGCACGGCTGGTTGGCCACGTTCGGAAGGGATAACCGCTGAAAGCATCTAAGCGGGAAGCCTGTTCCAAGATGAGGTTTCTCACCCCTCGAGGGGGTAAGGCCCCCAACAGACCATTGGGTTGATAGGCCGGAACTGGAAGTCCGGTAACGGGTGCAGGTGACCGGTACTAATAGGCCGAGGACTTACCAACAAAGAAGCTACGCGTCCACTGTGCGGTATCTGAAACAACACACACCGTGTTGGAGGCTCCGGTCTCCGACCGTGTGGGGAGTTTCGGGGGCTAAGCCCCCGAACCCCTTGGTTTCATAGAGTTACGGCGGCTATAGCGGTGGGGAAACGCCCGGTCCCATTCCGAACCCGGAAGCTAAGGCCACCTGCGCCGATGGTACTGCACTCGACAGGGTGTGGGAGAGTAGGACACCGCCGGAACATCATTCGCAAAGGCCCCCAGCATCAGCTGGGGGCCTTTCGCGTATCTACAGCGAATTGGAATCCGATAGTCAGCCTTGGATGAATCCGATCCAGATGTAGTCCCGTGCTCGAGTCAGGGCGACCATGGTTTGTCGCGCAGTCAATTCCGCTCGATCGCGTTCGGCGCCGGTGAGCTCTTCGAGTGGCTTCGATGGTGCTTCGGTGATGTGGAAGACCGCGGCGAAGTCCATGCCCTTCGCGCGATGGACTGTGCCGACCTTGACTGCGTCTTGGTATGTCCCGTCATAGTGTTCGAGGGACAAGGTGGGGATGTTCGCGCGGCGCAGGGCGGCTCGGTACCGGTCGGAGTCCTTGTTCGTAGCGGTGATGACAGCCATATCCGAACGGTCGATGTCGCAATCGGAGATTGCTTGAACGAGGCGGGTACCGGCCTCGTGGCGCGGGAAGGTTTCGGACTTGGCGGTGCCGCCGGGGAGGACGACATCGGTGTCGCGCAGGACGAAGCCGGGGCTCCGTCAAGGTCGTCCACCGTGTTGGTGGCGTCGACCTGTTTGGCGTAGTCGTGAACCGCTTGGCGGTTGCGATAGTTGGTGCGTAGTACGGCGCCGCGGCCGACGATCGGGATTCCTGCTGAGGAGAGCCGCCAGCCGCCGGGATAGACCTGTTGCTGGCCGTCACCGACAAGAAGCAGGGGAGCAGCCGAGCTACCGCCGGCGATCTGATGGACCAGCTTCAGTTCCATCAGCGTGAAGTCCTGAACCTCGTCGACGACGACAAGCGCGTAAGGATCGTCGATCGGTGCTTCCCGCAGCTCGGTGATCGCCTTGTCGATGACGTCGTTGAAGTCGTCGAGCTTGCGGGCTTCGAGGTTTCGCCGATAGGGCAGGAACAGACTCTCCCAAACGATCTCTCGGCGAGCTCCGTCGAGACTCAGACGGTTGCGGCCGGCGCGCTCGATGCCTTTGTATTCGTCGAAGGTAGTGATCCCACGTCCCTTGATCACTCGATGAATCTCGTCTTTCCAGTACGTCGGACTCGGCTCGATCGGTGTGAGCAGATCGCGAGCAGTGTCGAGCCAAGCCCGGCTGAACGCGTTCTCGACCGCCCCCTCCTGGAGATTGACCGTAACCCTCCGGTCGTTGAGGAATCGCAAGGTCCATGCGTGCAGCCCAATGAACTCCGCCCGGTCACCCGCGTGCGGGGCGAGACGCAGGAATCCCGATCGGTGATATGCCGGTAGGGTTTTCACGAAGCTGGTAAATAGCAGCCAGCCTGGCTGGTTCTTCGCAAGACGCGCCATCCTGTGCAGCGCCACAACGGTTTTCCCGGTGCCGGCCGGGCCGCTGAATCGTGCGGGCCCGTTGAAGTTTCGGTGCACCAACTCCAGCTGACTCGGATCCAGGAACGTCATCCACTCCTTGAACGGCCGCACAAGTGCTTTCGTTCGCTCGTCCTCGTGCAGCGATGAGGTGGTGAAGAGCGCTTCACCCACCAGCACCTCGGTCTCCGGTGCACTGTCACTGGAGATCAGCTCGAACCAGGTGTTCCGGGCCGCGACGGTGAAGGCGATCTGACGTGCGCTCTGTTTCGACAGTTTGGCTTCGCTGAAGAGTTGACGTGGCAGAGATGTCGGATCCGCTGCGATGAACTGCGACTCGGCCGCGGTCTGTACAGCGCTGCTCATGAGGAGCATCAGGTCGATCATGTGTGGCACGTACCGGTTTCGCCCCGAGGTCAGGTTCGCAAAGGTCTCCTCCGCACGCCTGCGGATCTCCCGTAGCTCGGTCCTCGGTGGAATGCCCTCGGTGAACACGAATGCGAATACGCCACCCGGACCAACTGCGAATGCGGCTGCGCGACCTTCGAGTGCAGGCCCGCGATCCTTCTCGATCAGCACATGCCAACCGCTTCGCATCAGTGGCACCGACAGAAATCGTCGCTGAGCAGCCGACAAGAACGGCAAGCCGTCCAACTGCCGCTCCACCCACTGACGCCGTCGCTCGAACCTCATGTCGACCATCGCGGTCCCCCTTCTCCCTCAGCGCGGTGGCCGCTCGCGCCATCCCTGCGCTGGAGCTCATTCCGCTGATCGATTGAGTTGCTCTGTGTAGCAATGTATTTCCGGATCTACCGGCGCGAATACGGGAACGCCGACAATGGCACGATCGGTCAGAGGTCCACTTCGGGCCGAGGCAGGTCCCCGGATTCGGTATTCGGGCTGCAGGATCCCGGCGCGTGTGTGAACATGTTCTGTTCTGCACAGCCGTGTCACCGGGGAACAGTGAAGCAAGGCCGAAAAGAAGAGCTACAGAAGGCAATTCGCATGCTTGTCGCGAACGGGCCTATCGCAACGGAAGACCTGATTGCTCAACTTGCAACCAGAGGGTTCCGCCGGGTGGACGTCGGGGATCTGTTCATGCTCTGCCATCCCACCTGAGCCGGTGACGAACCCGATCGCGCCCGGCTGGAGGGATCCGGCTGCGGAGGCGAGGGCGGCGCTCAGTGCAGAGAAGGCCGCAGCCGTCGGCAAAGCGGGCAGAATCTGGAGCTCATCGATGGGGGACGCCTGGAGGAGACTCCGAATCGACGAATCGTGCGGTATGAGATCCAAGGCAGTGAGAACGTGCGGGAGGGCACTGCGGCGACACTGGTCGTGCTGCTAGCCGAACTTCTCGACGCACCATGCGCCCCTTCTCGGTGAACCCCTCGCGCTCGATCACTGCACTGTCGAGCTTCCTCGATGGATGCCGAGCCGCCGAGCGTGATAACGGCCTACAGCGTCGGCCAGTGCAGATCGATGTAGGCGGGCATCTCCACGGACATGGTCTGGCGCCTGCCCGATCGGGGTTCGGAGCATGCACGTCGCCATGCGGACGGTGTGGCGCTTCGTGCCCATCAACACGATTTTCGCTAATATGTTCGAATTGTGGGAATTGCATGATCCTCATGCGCGGGTTGGACCGAGTCGGCGCAAGTCGGATTGCATCGGCTCGAAATTCATGACTTGTCGGACGGATGTGGGAAAGTCTGAGGGCGAGACTTCGAGCGATTTGGGGGAGTTCCGGTGGGGCGGTCGTTGCTGTGGGATTTGGCAGGTGACGAGGAGTTTAGGCTCGGCCGGGAACTCGACAGGGTCGCACTGTTCTTCGAACTCAATCTCGACGAGGACGATATTCGTCGCGCGCAGGAGATCTATGGGCGAGTCGCCGCCCAGATCGTTCCGGCGCATGGTCCCCGACGGTTGGTGCGGAAGTTTCCGGCGTTGACCTTGACATCGCTCATCGGACACGCCGGCCTCTCCTACGAGCAGGGGCGTTACTGGGAGAGCTTCTGGGCGGAGTTGGGACTCGAGCGTGATCCCGAGTTCGAGAACATTCTACGGAACGAACTGGGTGGATTGCTGCGGCGATTCCGACTGCGGGAGTTCCCTGAACTGGCCGGAAGTTACGTCCGAATCATGGCAATGCACGCCGGGATTCCTGTGCATTGCCTCGGCGATCTGATCGACGTGATCGAACAGCATCTGACCCATGGGCGTGCGTCCAGCGGCGCTGCGGTGTTCGAATGGCTCACCGAACCCGGGATGGGCTATCGGATGGGCCAGCTCGACGTTCCGGTGCGGAACTTCCTGCAGCTGGGCGGAGAAATCGCCGTGGACATCATCGATCGAATCCTGGATTTCATCGAGTTCACGGCCGAGCATCCCGGCGTATGGAACGACCTCGATCTGGACACATCGACAACCGGACTGCCCTCCATGCTGCTCGACGGCTTGATCGAACGACTACGCGAACGCCCGTTCGGGAACGGCATGGCGGGCACCGTATCGGTGGCGCGCGGAAGGTCACCGGCGATCGCGTACTCCATGCACGATGACCAGATCACTGTCGGCATCCCGTATCCCCTGAGTGCGCCGGAGCTGCCGTGGAAAGTCTCCTTCGACGGCGACACTCGTGAGGTGTACGCGGAGCGGGGCTGGGCCGTGGACATGGACGGTGAGCATCCACTGACACCGGTTCCGGTGACCAGACCTGTCCGCGAAGTCGTGCTACGTCACGACGCATCGGGGGCACAGCAGCGAATTGCCTTGGTGGACAAGAATGATCCACTGCTCCTCTTCGACGTCGAGGGCGGCTTCATCGCACGCCGCCATGCGCTCCCGCGCGATGTGGTCCTCGCCGTCCATCCCCATGACGCCGTCATCGTCGATGCCGTGTCGGGCGAGCCGGTGACCTCGCACGAGGACATCCGGATGCCGTCCGGGTGGCGCGGTTGGCTCGCGCACTGCGTCGATTTGAGCCGACATGGCTCGATTCAGCTGCGCCGGAAGGGCGTTGGGCTCGGGGCGGTGCGGGAGGTGCGCGCCGTCGGCGCACCAACGCTCGAGCTCGGGGATGCCTTGGACGGGGTGCGAACGGCGAGCGGGCTCTCGGTGTATTCCACCAGGCCGCTCGTGACGTTGCCGCCATATATGGGATCCGAGCCCGCGGTCTGGCGCGTTCGCGTGCGCCGTTCGGGCCGTGCGGAGTGGCTGGTGACCGACGAGTGGGAGTCGAGCACGGACCATGCCTGCCTGGACCCCTTCGAGGGTCTGCCACGAGGACTACTCGGACATTTCGAGGTGATCGTGAGCGGTCCGCTTGGGTCGGATCTGCGGTGCATGGTGTTCATGGCGGAAGGGCTCACCGTCGACCACGGCATCTACTTCCGCTCTCCGGTGCCCGGTGGTCTGTCGCCCAGTACAACCCGGATCGCTTGTGAATCGCCGCTGTCGGTCGATCGGGAATCGGTCGGATTCGATGTCGACGCCCGCGAATCTCAGATTCTGGTTCGCAGTGGGGATTACGTTCACAAATTGGTGCTCGAGCCGCCCCACGTCGAATCCCGGATCGACGTGATCGGCGCACCCGCCCAATGGCGCACCGCCGCACATGTGCTCGCCCCCGCCGATCTCGAGGCGCATGCGCTGATTGCCGCGCGGGTGCCGGGGGAGGTCGTGGTCGATTTCGCCCTGCTTGATTCGTCGGGTTCGGTGCTGCAGACCGAGGTTCCGGATGTTCCGGCGGACAACGTCTTCCAGATCTCGAGCCGAGTCTTTGTCGACACCGTACGCCGGATCGGCGCGGGCAGGTTGGTTGCGCGGATCGATGATCCCGAGGGCGGCTCACATCAGGTCACGATGGCTCACATCAGACCGGCGCGGTTGTGCGGCGGTGTGCGCATCGAGGATGGACTGCTCGTTTTCGATGCACTCGCCGATGAGGATCTCGGAGCCTTCGTCTGGGCCACAACGGCGCCATGGCGGCCACCGGAACAACTCGCCATCAGTGGCAGCCGGGTGGTCTTGCCGGAGGAGTTGCGGGACGCGGGGCCGCTACTGGTCCAGGTATTCGTGGACGATCCGTGGATCAGCATCCCGGCGCCGCGCAAGCCCGAACCCGCTGCGATCCGGGTCGCGCAATCCGGATGGGTCCGCGATGAGGACCCTGCGCGGGACGAGCTGTCGCGCTTTCTGGCAGCGGCAGGTCCTGCCCCGCGATCGGCCGAAGCGATGAGCGAGGTGTGGGCGGCGCTGGCGACATTGCCTGCCCAACGGTCCGACACGGCCACCGAGCGCCTGCGCGGCTCGCTGATCCGGGTGCTCGCCACGGACGCCCGCGCGGCACTGGAGGCGTTGGGCGGCAGTACCATTCCGGCGGATGAGATGGTTCCGCTGCTGATTCGCACGGGACTGGTCGACCGCGGGTACTCGACCGAGGTCGTGCGGGAGGGCCTGCACGCCAACCCTTGGGTGGGATGTCTGGCTGAAATCGCTGATCTCGCTACACTCGGGCCATTGCCCACCGAACGGTCCAGAGCGGTGGGCTATCTCGAAGACCGGGGCGGGGAGTGGCTGGTCGACCTGCTGCGAGGCCGGGTGGGCGATCCGCGCGTCGGTGTCTTCGACCAGAATGTCGAACGCGTGCACTCGTTCCCACCCGATCAGGTCGACGCGATGTTCGAGGCCTTCCGGCTGGTGCCCGGCGCACTGCTCGACGGGGACACTCGGACCAGCGCGACCGTCGCGGCCTTCCACGTGCGAGAACAATGGGTCCGCGAGCCTGCCCGTGGCATCCTCACTTCGTGCACGGCGGTCGCGCTGCGGCGGATAAAGCACGCCGCTCCGCTGATGTACGACGTGATCCGTGCGCGCAACGAGGTGCTGGACGGCGTTGATGTTGTCGCACACCCGTGGATGTGGTTGTCGTTGCAGTCGCTGACAATGGCGGCCCTGGCGCGGTTGGATGCCCGCGGCCGGTTCGACAGCCCGCCGATGACGTCCGAAATGCGGGAGGCGTGGGCTCGCATGGCGGATCTCTGTCCCTCGATGGCTGCGACGGACTTGCTCATCGCCGATGCGATCGCCAGTTTTGTGACCCATGGAGACCTGATCGGAGACCATGAATGACCGACCGACTCGACCCGTTGGCCGCGGGCGCCGATATCGAGGCCGGCTACAAGCGGTATCTCAAGACATTGCTGGCGCCGCGCGATCCGGGTCTGGCGGCTGCGTTCGATCGGGCCGTGGACGAGACCACCTTGCTGACGAAGGGGCCGCTGCTCGAGCTCACGCCGCCCTATGCGCCGGGTATGTCGTTGCGGCAGTTGATCTCCGAGGGTGTGCTGCATCCCGGGTTCGCCGACTTGGGTGGCACCGTCAATCTGGACCGGCCGCTGTATCGGCACCAGGAGACTGCCGTTCGTAAAGCTGTCGCAGGCCGGAACCTGGTGGTCAGCACCGGCACCGGATCGGGAAAGACCGAGAGCTTCCTGCTGCCCATCCTCAATGCGCTTGTTGCCGAACGGGCCGCGGGAACTCTCGGCCCGGGCGTGCGGGCGCTGCTGTTGTACCCGATGAACGCGCTCGCCAACGACCAACTGAAGCGACTGCGTGAGCTCTTGGCGCAGATGCCAGATCTCACCTTCGGCCGCTACACCGGGGAGACGAAAGAGGCGCCCGCCGAGGCGGAATCCATGTTCCGGGCCTTGCATCCGGGTGAGCGGCGGCTGCCCAACGAGCTGCTCAGCAGGCAGGAGATGCGCGCCACCCCGCCGCATATTCTGCTGACCAACTACGCCATGCTCGAATACCTGCTGCTCCGTCCCGCGGATCTCGATCTCTTCGACGGCGAGTACGCGGGCACCTGGCGATTCATCGCTCTGGATGAGGCGCACGTGTACGACGGTGCGCAGGGCTCGGAGGTGGCGTTGCTGTTGCGGCGTCTGCGTGAACGTGTCGCCCCGGGTTCCAGCTTGCAGTGCATCGCGACGTCGGCTTCGCTGACCGGCAGCACCGAGGAGTCGCAAGGCGCCGAAGCCACCTTGTTCGCTCGCAAGTTGTTCGATGCTCCTTCGAATTCGTCATCGACGATGAGCGACAGCAGGATCTGGTGACGGCGACGCGACTGCCGCGCCGGGACGCGCCGACCTGGACCATCGACGACGACGAGCTGATCGCATTGGCGGACGCGGACGCTGATCTGTCCCCGCTCGGATCGCGTTCCGCCGCTGGTGATGTCGCCGACGCGCTGCACGACGAACGCCGGATCAGTGATCTGAAGGCGATCGTGTCCCGCGGTCCGGTCGACGTGCACACTCTCGCCGCCAAGCTGTGGCCGGATGATCCGCACGCCGCGATCAAACTCGAGGCGCTCGTCGCGCTCGGCTCGAAAGTACTGGATGTTGAAGGTAATCCGGTGTTGTCGGCGCGCTATCACATGTTCGTGCGCGCCACCGAGGGTGCGTACGTCAGTTTCACCGAGGGTGCGCCGCGAGTATTTCTCGGAAGGCACGAGATCGATCCCGAGACCGGGCGCGCGGTGTTCGAGTTCGGGACCTGCCAGCGTTGCGGGGCGGTCCATTTGGCCGGGCAGTTGAGCGCGCACGAGGGCCGCCAGTACTTCCGGCCCGCCGCGAACGACAACGCGGAATCGGTACGGTGGCTGGTCCTGACCGACTCCGACAGCGAGGGTGTGGTCGACGAGGACGAGGTCACGCTGTCGGAGGATGCTGATTCTCAGGCGTCGACCGGCGTCCGGCAGCTGTGCACCGGCTGCGGCGCGCTCACGACTCGATCGCGCGGCTGCGGCGGTCCACGATGTCCCGGCGCGCCCGTGCTGCGCGTGCGGGAGCATGGCACGCAGGCCCGGGTGATGAGCAAGTGCACGGAATGCGGAGCTCGTTCACGACAGGTGATCCGCCGGCTGCGCACCGACGTCAATGCCGCGCCGGCGGTCATCACCACCGCGCTCTATCAGCATCTGCCCGCGGCGAGCGACGAGTCCGCCGAGCAGGTCGGCGCGGGCCGGAAGCTGCTGATGTTCTCCGACTCACGCCAGGCCGCGGCCTTCGCCGCACCGTATCTCGCGCGTACTTACGGTCGAATGCTGGAGCGGCGCTACCTGACGCAGGCACTGTTCGATCCGCGCAATGGCGGTGAGGAGCTGTCGGTGGAGGATCTGGCCGCCGATGTGCGCGCCGCCGCCGTCAAGGCGCAGCACTTCGATGAGCGGGCAACCCGGCGCAGCATGCTGCGGGAGGTGAATCCGTGGATCATGGCCGAGCTGATGACGATGGATCAGCGCCAATCGCTCGAGGGCCTTGGCATGATGCGGGTATCGCTGTTCCGCTCCTCGAGACCGCGCCGCCGAAAGGCCTGACGCAGTTGGGGCTTTCGGCGGCCGAAAGCTGGGGACTGCTCGAGGAGTTGGTGAAGACCGTCCGGCTGCAGGGCGCGATGACCCTGCTCCCGGAGGTGGACATCAAACAGGCGATATTCGAGCCGCGCAATACCCGGATCCGGATCCGGTCGATGGATTCGGATCGGACCCGGCGCATCATCAGCTGGCTGCCGGGTGGTCGGCCGGGCACGACGAACAATCGAATTCTGTTCGCGCGCAAGGTGCTGGCCGCGCTGGACTCGCACCTGCCCGCGGACAAGCTGCTCGACGGTTGTTGGCGGTTCCTGGTCCAGGAGTGCTACGTCGTGCTCGAGCGGGACAAGTTCGCCGGCGATGTCTATCAGGTCGATCATGAACAACTGCGGATCCGGGCTACCACGACTGCACCTGGTACCAGTGCTCGGCTTGTCGTCGGCTGACTGCCAACAACATTCGGAACCTGTGCCCCCAAGGCGCGTGCGACGGAACGCTGACCGAGTTCGTCCTGCCCCCGGTGGAGCGGGACTCGAATCACTATCGCTCGATGTACCGGACGCTGGTCCCCGCGCCACTGTCCGCGGAGGAGCACACCGCGCAGTGGGAGGCCACGGAGGCCGCCGATATCCAGCGCAGATTCATCACCGGCGAGGTGAACGTGCTGTCGTGCTCGACAACCTTCGAGCTCGGCGTCGATGTCGGCGATCTGCAGTCGGTGGTGTTGCGAAATATGCCGCCGAAGACCGCGAACTACGTCCAGCGCGCCGGTCGGGCGGGCCGCCGCGCGGCATCCGCCGCGCTGGTGCTCACCTATGCCAAGCGCAGCTCTCACGATCTGTCGAAGTTCCAGAAGCCGGAAACGATGATCGCGGGCGAGATGCGTATCCCGTGGATTCCCATCGACAATGAGCGGATCGGGCGCAGGCATGCGCATTCGGTCGCGCTGGCCGCGTACTTCCGGCATCGATTCGAGCGCGACGGGCTCATCTGGCGACACGCGGGTCCGTTCTTCGAGCCCGGGCCCGGCGATGCGGACTCGGCCGCCGCGCAGATCCGGGATTTCCTGACACCGGTACCGCTCCGAATCAGGGAAGCCTTGCGGGCCGTACTGCCGGTGAATGTCGCCGCGGCAATCGGTGTCGACGACGATTCGTGGGTAGGCCGGCTGTGCGAGTTGCTCGCCATCGCCGAGCAGGACATCCGCAATGACGTGACGACTTTCCGGAATCTGATCGAGGAGGCTTCCGCCGCCCAGAAGTACTCGCTGGCGGGGCGTCTGCAGAAGACCCTGCGGACCATCGAGGACAGACAGCTCATCGGCTATCTCGCGAACAAGAACATCCTGCCGAAGTACGGCTTCCCGGTGGACACGGTCGATCTGCGAACCGCGCACTGCGAAGGGGATATCGGCGGCAAGCTGGAGCTGTCGCGGGATCTCGGTCAAGCCATCTTCGACTATGCGCCCGGCAATCAGATCGTGGCGGGCGGAAAGGTCTGGACCTCGCGGGGGCTGCACAAATTGCCGAAGCGTGAGCTCGAGGAACTCCAGTATCGAGTCTGCCGCGAATGCAATCGCTTCGAATGCGGTCACGGACTCGATGTGACCGCGGTGTGCCCCAACTGCGATCAGCAGTTCGGCAAGATACGCACCTGTGTCGTGCCGGAGTTCGGCTTCGTGGCCGATCGCCAGGTCGAGGAGGTGAAATCCGAACCGCCGCAACGTGTATGGGGTGGATCCAGCTACGTCGAGAGCGTTGGCGACGTGACCGAGACCTTCCAGTGGCAGTCGACCGTCGGCGTCGAGATCCAGGCTCGGGCCGGCACCCGCGCGAGGATGGCGGTGATCTCCGATGGCGGTGGCCGAGGCTTTCTGCTGTGCGACTGGTGCGGATGGGCGCAGGCAGCCACCGGGAAACCGCACAAGGGGTCGCACCCGCGGCCGGTTACGGGAGCTCCTGTAGCGGCCCGCTGCAAGTGGTCTCGCTGGCGCACCGCTACGAGACCGACGTCGCCGAGTTCACCTTCGCGGATATGTCCTACGACAAGGAGTCCGAATCGAAGTGGCTCTCGGTGCTCTACGCGCTGTTGGAAGGCGCGTCCGAGGCGTTGGAGATCAGCCGCGATGATATCGATGGCACCCTGTCGTGGAGTGCCGACGGTCGGCGTAGCATCGTGCTCTTCGATACGGTGCCGGCCGGGGCGGGGGCGGCGAAGAAGATCGCCGAGCACCTCGAGAAGGTCATCCAGCACGCGGTCGATCGGGTCAGTTCCTGCGACTGCGGTTCGGAGACCTCGTGTTACGGCTGCCTGCGCTCGTTCCGCAACGATCGTGTCCACGACCGGCTCTCGCGTGCGGGAGCGTTGGAGATCTTCGCGAAGCTGAAGGTGCTCGGCACCACCTCCGAGCTGGAGGGGCCATGGGGTGTGAACCCCGTGTTCATGTCGAAAGCCGTCGTCGACCTGTTGGCCGCACTGTCCCGCAAGGGCGTGGCCGAGCCCGAGATCGGCGTCGACCTGGGAACGCATTACTGGCCCGTGGAGGCGGTCTGGCCGGATGTCGGCGTCGCGCTGGTCGAAGGTGTCGACGCGGACCGTGACCGCGGTCTCGAGGTCGACGGCTACCAGGTCGTCGGGGTCGAGGAAACGGATCCGGATCGGTTGGCAGCCATGCTTATTCGAGCCTGAATCGATCATGATGTCGATGTCCCCGCGCCCCGCGGGGACATCGATGTTCGGGCCTCAGCCCAGGAGTTCGGACTTCTTACCGCTCCACGTCACCACCAGGGCATCCCGCGCCCGGCTTGCCGCAACGTACAGCAGCGAACGCTCCCGCAGCAGCGCTTCGGACTGCTCCTCCTCGGGCACCGTATTGAGAGCCGCCCTGGATGGCACGTGCGCTTCGTCGATACCGGCGAGAATCACCCGCGAGAACTCCATGCCCTTGGAACGATGCATTGTCAGCACCTGGACATGCCCCGAGGTCGCCGGGTTGTCATCGAGCGCGCGGGCCTCGACGCCACGTTCGCCCAGTGCGCGCACGAATTGGCTGCGGTCGTTCTGCCCGCGGGTGAGCACGGCGATCGTCGAAGGCTCGACCTCTTCGGCGATCCACCTCTTCACCTGGTCGGCAACCTCATTGAGCTCGTCGAGGGCCGAATCGCACGCGCGCAGTTCCGGTATCGGTCCGGTCCGGGCGGATCGGTAGCCGAAGGTCGACTCATCCGCGTCTTCCAGGTCGTGGTACTGCCCGCCGGAGAGGATGTCGACCGCGAACCTCAGATTCTCGGCAGTGGTGCGGTAGTTCAGCGTCAGACGACGTGACCGGCCCCGGATCTTGATTCCCAAGCGCCCCAGCACCACCGGCTGACCGTAGATTCGCTGATGGGAATCCTCGGCGATGAACAGATCATTGGGTCCCTCGGCCACCAGGGTCCGCAGCAGCGCCCAGTGGGTCGCATGCAGATCCTGCGCTTCGTCGACGAGCACGTGGTCGGCGAGGAACGGCGCGCCCGAATCCGCGCACTGCCGCAGGTATTCCGCGGCGAGCGCTAGGACCTCCGGGAAACTGAGACTGCCGTCCATGCGGCTGCGGCGCCGGTAGGCGTCCACCAGTTTCCACACGGCCATTCGCTGCGGGCGGCTCAGCCGCACGCCGCGCCCGGCGCGTGCCACTTTCGCGTACTGCTCCAGCGTGGTCACCTTGTTGGCGAGGACGACCGCGACGTATTCGTTGTCGAGGAACGCCGGCGTCGCGAGGCGATGATCCAACCCGCTGCTGACCGTCTGCACGACATCTCGCCACACCTTGTCCTTGTTGGTGCGGGCTGAGGTCACATCGAAGCGGGCGCCGAACAGCGCTTCGGTGGCCGCCCCGAGGTCCCCGGCCTGATTCAGGATGTCGCTGGCGAGTTTGTCGATGCCCTCGACGTAAACCCCGGGGTCGCCCGGCTTGTGCGCGATTCTGATACCGGGCTCGAGCATCTTCAGATCTGTTTTGAGCCCCATCGCGAGGGTCTTGTTGAAGGTGGTCAGGACGATTCGGGCATCCGGGTTCTTTCTCCACAGGTTCCGGGCGCGATGGATAGCGACCACCGTCTTACCGGTGCCCGCGCCACCGGATAGCCGGAACGCGCCGTTGAAGCCCTTCTCGGCATAGGTGCGCTGTTCCGGATGCAGGAAGATGCGCCAGGCCGCGAAATCGCCGCCTTCGATGACGCGGCGCAATTCCTCGGTATCGTCGCCGACATAGGTGAACTGCATCTTCGACACCGGATGATCGAGCGCGGCCATGATCTGGGAATCCTCGTCGAGAGCCTCGTCGACCGGGTTCTCGTCGAGCCGGAATTTGTCGCGGATGTCGTCGATGCTGATGCCGAGCGCAAGGTCGAACAACGCGTGGCCCTGCCAGCTGCCCGCCTTCTCGGCTTCGGCGGCGAGCTCGGCGATGGCGTCCTCATCGGTGGCGGCGAGCGCCCGCTCGGCGAGGACCGGATCGAGACCGAGCTGCTCGGTCAATTCGGCGAGCGTGTACCCGACGAGGTACGGCTGCTTCTGCTCCGCGACGGCCTTGCCGATCTCCCCACGCACATCGGGCACGACCGAGCGCTTCTTGCGATCGGCCTCGCCATTGAGTTCGCCGATGATGCCTTCGAGGGTGCCGGTGATCGGATTGACCCGCAGCGTCGAGCGCTCGGCCAGAGCATTGGCCTCGTCGTGGTTCCACGTACCCATGTAGATGTAGGTCGTGTCACCGCCTTTGGGATCGATCCGGAACAGGATCGCCCGATACTGGAGGTCGACTCGCCCCGTCCGCACCCGGGAATCGACGGCTCCCTTGAGCGGTTCGATGTGCAGGCCGGGTGTGGTGTCGTCGACTTGCAGCTTCTCGAGGAAATCCCACACCTTGCGTTTGATGGACCCGTCGAGCTTCCCCATGGCCTTGGTATTGGTCGCCATCACGATATTCGGCATCACATCACCCCGTTCGTTTTCAAGATCGCCACGATCTGCGCCGGATCCGGCGGGCAGATCGTCCACCCGAGCTCGGACATCGTAGAAGCCGTGTCCGCGTAGTCGTTGATCAGCACGCCGATCCGGGCGTCCGGCCAACCCAGATCAATGACTTCACCCTCGTCGGTTTCGAAGCCCAGCATCGGCACAGGCGTCCCGGCTTCGGCCAGCGCGAGCACGAGTTCCTTCTCCGCGGTGGAGATGGTTTCGGCCAGTACTTGCTGCCATGCGAGGGAAAGATTGTCCCCCGTCGCGACCGGCGTGTGATCGGGTGTGGCGCTGTTGGCGGAGAGCAGGTTTCGGGTGGTGACGAGGTTTCCGTCACTGAGTCCGAACCAGTTCGACAGCCGTAGCCACTCCTTCCATGCATCGCCGTTGCGAAGCTCGAGTTTCTCGTCCCGATCGTCCAGGGCGAGAACAGCCGAGATGGTCTTGGTGTCCGTGCGTAGCGCTGCTGTGACGGCGAGCGGGCCGTCCGAATACGACCAGCACGCATAGGTTCCCGGAGCGAGCGACGGCTGCTTGCCGTCGAGAATGTCGAGCGCCCATTCGGCGATGCCGGCGCCGTCGCCCTTGGCCTGGTCCTTGCGCATGAACATGAGCGGCAGCCAGCGGCCCACATTCGCCCATGCTTCCCGGTCCGGATCGCAGATGAACTCCAGGAGCTGGGTGATCGGGTCGGCGGTGGTGGCCAGCTTGAACACCGCGGGCTTCAGCGTACCGTTGCTCATGGTGAGCTTGGCGCGTTGCTCGGTGTACCAGGAGGGCTGCACCGGCTCGTTGTTCTTGAACCGCTGTAGATCCTCATGGCCGAACGACCAGACCAGGACCGGGCCGGAGCGCAGGTTGGCGCGCTTCTGGGCGTCGTCGGCAACCCGGTTGGTGTCCTTGCCCGGCATGGCGTGGAAGCTGCGGCCGTCCGCGAAGATCGCGATGATCGGGATGTTCGAGTCGACGGTGCTCAGCTCGAAATCGGGTTTGGCGTTGCCCATCAGCACCTGGGGGATGAGCGTCCAGGTGCGAATCTTCTTGCCGGGCAGCGTGATCGTGGCGGAGTTGCCGTAGGTTCCCGGCTTCTCCTTGACGGTGGCGCCCATGGCGCGCAGGCGCTTGATGAACTCGACGTAGAATTCGCGTTCCAGCGGAGATTCCTCGCTGCCGACCTTCTTCGCGGGTTCTTCCTCCGTGATGAACTCCGCCCACCGCTCCCATACGGGCTCGATGTCCTTCGAATCGAGCAGCACATCGAGCACCTTCGCGGCGGTCTGGCGTGACACCTTGTCGAGTTCGTGCGGAGGTGCGAAGGGGAGCAGGCACCGGTGGCAGGCGAGTCGGTCCTGTTGTGCGCATTCGCAGTTCTTGACCACCTGGCGCGCCGCCACCAGCACCGACCACACCTTCGCGGCGTCGGCGAATTCCGCGAGGTAGCCCGTGCCGCCGGGCACGGTGTCGTGGATGAGCAGGGCCCGCTGGTTGGGTGCGTGCAAGGCGTCGGTGATGGTGACGACGTCGAGGTGTTCCGGGGAACCGCCGATGACCTGCCGCAAGCCGAGCAGAATCGCCGCGCTCAGACTCGGGTGCGCGAACTGGTCGTATTCGAGCCAGCTCGGTAGGTGCAGCAGCACGGCCTGGGTGCGCAGGCTACGTGCGAGAGCGATTTCCCGGACGTGCTTTTCGTCGGTCGCCTTGCGGTATCGGCACCAGCTGCGGTGCTCGTTCGGGCGATTGGTTCCGGCATAGCGGTCGAGCTGGCCGCAGCCCGAGCAGACTCGGAACAGCCCATTGGTCGTCTCGGTCCCGGCGATGGTGCGCTTGCTGCCCTGTGAGGTCCTGCGGCCCATGTTCAACCAGCGAATGTCCATGCGCCGCAGGTATTCCGCGCCGAAATCGCGATTGGTGACGAACCAGCGTTTGGCGATATTGTCCGGATCGATGTCGGCGGCGGTGATGACGGTGAAGGTCTCCCGCTTGCGTTCGTCACGGGCGTCGCTGATGGAAGCTTCGTCGCGCCGCACCTCGGCGGAGACCCGCGACATCTCGACCACCTGCAGCTGCTGGCTGATGTCGGCGATGGCCCCGGAGTGGCAGCGCGGGCACTGGACCGGGGCGGGCGCTTCCTCACCCGCGTGCCTGATGCCCGCCCAGCCGCACTGCGGGCACATCCGCCAGGTGTGGATGTTCGACTCGCCCGCGCCGAGATCGACGGCATCGATCTGAACGGCCAGCCCCTGCGCGTAAAACGTTGCGCCGGGTGCCAATTCGGTGAGCGCGACGCGGGATCCGCGCTGATAGCTTTGCGAGTCCCCGGTGTACTGATTGGTATCCGGGTCGATCCAGGTGATGCCGACGTCCAGGGTCACCGAATCGTCGAGCAGGGTGTAGTTGGGCAGCACGCCGTAGCGTTCGAGGACGCCGACCCAGTGCTCGGTGGTGAGTCGGTTGATGTGCGCGCCGAGCAGGCGCATGGTGCCCTGGGCGGTGCGCAGATCGCGCCGGTCGTCGTCGGTGGCGGCCGGTGAGTTCGCGCGCTGCTCGAATTCCGGCAGGGCGGCCTCGATGGCGGTGCGGCGTGCGGTGAGCTCGGTGACATCGCGGTTCCACCGGTGCACCGCTTCGCGCAACTGCGCGACCAGACCGCTGGGTGCGCCGCCGCCGGGCGGTGTCGCCCAGGCGCGCAATGTTTCCCGGGTGCCGGCGTCGAGCAGGCCGCCGAACTGTGCGAGGAATCCGTCGACCAGCTCGTCCGCATCCTCGTCCGCGGTTTCGAGAAGCGTTGCCATCCAACTGCCTTCATCGAAGCCCGCGAGCACCGCGCGCGCGGCGACCGGGTCCTCGGCACCCGGTTGCCGGGCCAGCCTGTCGACGATGTGGGCCACGTACTGGCGTTGCAGGATCTCCTCGGCGGTGAGGAAGGTCGCGGGCGGGCGGACATCGCCCTGGATGACGGATTTCGGATCGTAGAGCTTCGGCAGGTGTTCGCCGCGGCCGCGAACGAAGGCGAGGACCAGCGAGTTGCCGGTGAGGCGGCCCGCGCGCCCGACGCGCTGGAGATACGACGAGACGGTGCGCGGCATGGATCCGAGCATGACCGTGGACAGGTCGCCGATGTCGATGCCCATTTCCAGGGTCGGCGTGGCGACCAGGACGTTGGGTGCGGTCGGGTCCGCGCCGCCGCTTTTGAACTTGTTCTCGTATTCGAGCCGGGTCTTGGTCGGCAGCAGGGAGGTGTGCTCGCGGGCGACCACCCGCTTCATCTCCGAGGAGTCGTAGAGGGTGCGGTAGAAGTTGTCCTTGCGGGCGGCGCGGTGCAGGGTTCCGGGGCAGCGCACGAGAAGGCATGGGGCGCCTTCCAATTGGTCGACGACAGACATGGTGCCGGGGTTGGGGGTTTGGCATACATCGCAGACAAGGAGATGCTTGCCGCCGAGGAGGTCATCGGGCTCGGGTACGCCGACGAGGACGGCGTCCTCGCCGAGTTCGTAAGCGGTGTGGCCGTTCTCGGTCAGCGCGGCGGACAGGATCCGCTGCTCGGCCAGCACGGAGAAGAGGGATCTGGCCAGGGCGCCGCCCTCGGGTGGGGAGACGTTCAGACACTGTGAGGCCCAGCGGGCGTACCACGACGAGGCCGCGGTGATGGGGTCGAAACCCTCCGGGATGGTGCGAGAGCCGAACGCGGGGAATGCCGGAGCCGGACGCCCTTTGGGAAAGGCGGGCATACCTTGCCCCTTGGGGCGGCCGCCCCACACCCATCGCCGATTGGCGTCCTTCTCGACGAATTTGCGCAGCCACGGATGCCGGATCGCGCCCTGGGTGCGCATGCGTTCGACGGTCCCTCGGACCCAAGGCAGCACCGTTTCGGAATCGGCCTCGTTCAGGTTCAGCTGGTGTGCCGTGGCATTCAGCGCCGCCATTCCGAGGCGGCGGACCCGTTCGGGTGAGCCGAGGTCGACCTCGGCGACCACGCTGCCGGTGAGTTCCAGGGTGCGGCCGAGGCGGGATTGCAGACCGAACTCGAGGTCGATGTCGAATTGCAGTCGCCGCTGCACATTCCGGCTCGCCTTGCGGCGTTCGGCTGCCGGTTTGTCGAGCTGCCAGAAGGCGGTGAATTCGTCGTGCTCGACGATATCGGGGGCCAGCAGATGGTAGCGGCGCATGGGGTCGCTGCCGGCTCGTTCGATGACCGCCTGGCACAGTTCGGTCAGCGTGATCATGCCGGAGTCGGAGTTCGTGTCGCCCAAGGCGTTTCGCAGCGTGGAACGCAGACTCAGGGTGTGTGAGCGGACCTGCACGAAGCCCGCGCGGTGCGCGGCGTCCTGCACGCTGTCGGTGAACATCAACGCCTTCTTCTCCTCGGCGTCGAGTTCGGCGTCGCCGAACATGCTCGACAAGGCCACCGACAGCTGGGTGGCCACGGCGCTACCGAGGAATCGGATGCCGTCGACGCTGCCGCATGCCGGGCACATATCGTTCTGCGAATTGTCTTCGGCCTCGGACCCGTGCAGCACGAGGATGGGCAGCACCCGGCCTTCCAGGACCTCCGCTCCTTCGGAATCCGGTTCCTCGTCACTGATTTCGCGATCGTCGATGCGTAGCCAGCGCAGCCCTCGACCTGCTTGCCGAGTTGAGCCTCCATGGCGCCGAGATCAGCGCGCGGAAGCGGGCGCCGCCGGAAGCGTGGTGGGCGCGAATGGATTCGTCGGAGACGTCGAGTGAATTGCCGGTCGGCGCGAGGCGAGCGCCCCAACCGGACCGCCCGCAATGCCTGCAGAACAGGGCGGGCAGGTACATGATGCTCGGATCTTCGGCGGCGCCGTCGTCGGCCCAGTGGTAGCTGGTGGCGTTCGAGACGGCTCGGTCGATCCGGGAAAGTTCCCGAATCCACAGGTGCACATCGACATTCAGCGCACTGCGGCCGATCTCCGCGCGCAGGTGCGACAGCGCGGCGAACAGGTAGTCGAGGTAGCGCCGGCGGGCTGCGCGAGCGCGCGGGGAGTCCTGCTCCGCGGTGGCGGCGGGGAAGATCGTCTCGGTCAGGTCGGCGAGCGATACCGCGTCGACAGCGGCGGTGAGCAGCGGGACGAACACCTCGCCGTGCCCCTTGAGCATGTCCAGCTGTTCGGTGGGCTCGAGCATCCGCAGATCGGCAGCGGCGCGGCGCAGGTCATCGCTCGGATTCTCGGTGCGCCGGAACAAGGTGGCCAGCACCGCCGCGGTCAGCGCCGCATTGGACGGCGAGTCCGCGGCGAACTTGTCCAATTCCGGGAGAGCGGTCTCGATCAGCGGGAGTATCGGTTTGTAAAGGCCATCCAGCGTGGTGCCCCGGTCGGCGAGCCACTCCATGCGGCGTCAGGCGGGTTTCGCCGATCAGGGTGTCGGCCGTAAAGGTCTCGCCGAACACGGTGTGCGCGAAATCGAGCATTGCCGTCGGCGCGGCCTTGGAGCCGAGGGTCGCGGAGGTGGCGAGGGGCGTCATGCGCCCGAGCGGCCGCGCCCGGTCCTCCGCCGTGACCGGGGATGCCTCGGTCCAGTGCGCTTTGACGGTCAGACCGAGTCTCCGCAACAGCATCGCCACGTCGGTGCCCTGTGCGCCGTCATAGGTGTGGAACTCGTCCAGTACCACGTACTGCAGCGAATCCGCCGATTTGCGCCACATCTCCGCCCGGTCGGGCCGCAGCAGCAGATGGTCGAGCATCTTGTAGTTGGTGAGCAGGATGTCCGGCGGCGAATCGTGCATGAGCCTGCGATCGGTGATCAGCCCGTCCGCGGAGACCATGGTGCGGCCGCCGGAGGACTGCTCACCGGTATAGAGGCCCGCGGTGACGCCCGCGAGCTCCGGATTCGTGGTGATCAATTTCGCCAGGCGCTGTTCCTGGTCGTTGGCCAGCGCGTTCATCGGGTAGATGATCAGCGCCTTCATCCCAGTGACCCCGGCCTTCTTGGCCCGGATCACATGGTCGAGGATCGGGATGAGGAACGATTCGGTCTTACCCGAGCCGGTGCCCGTGGTGACCAGGGTCGGCTGCGGCCGCTGCTGGAACTTCGTCGACAGCCGTTCGAAAGCCCGCGCCTGGTGGCCGTAAGGCGTGAAACCCTCGGGCCACCAGTCCAGATGCATCCCCCAGTTGCCGCGCGCCGACGCGAACGGCAGGCGCAGCCGCACATACGGCCCCTTGAACATCCCCGACACCGGGTGCCCGACGAAGTCGGTCAGAGCGCCCTGCGCGTCCGGATCGGTGAGTGCGAAAGTAGTAGCGAGGTAATCGGTCAATCCCTCCCGCAAACGGTTGGCCTGCAGGGTCGGTAGGAGGGCCCCCATGGTCGCCTCGGTTCCTTGTCTACGTCATGAAATTCGGACAGGACTTCGAATCGATTCGATCAGCCCGCCCGAGGCGAAACAGGTGCGGGCGTGGGAAATCCCACCTGTCTGGTGTGACCGGCGCCTCGCTGTGGGCGAGGGTTCCGCAGTGGCTCTTCGAACCGCCGTCGGGGCCAGGTCACGCCACTCCTTCATCCGCAAATTGTCGTTCGCTCAACCATAACCTAGGTCGCTGCACTTAACCCCGGCTATGCACTGGCGATATGGCGCTCGCCGCGCGGCTTAAGCCAGTTGGCGACCGCTTACCGGCGGTCTTCAGCGGAGTCTTACCCGACTCGCAACCGGTGATTGCTGGAAGTTAGCCTCTTGGGTATGGCAGGAGAGGTTGCTGTCACCCCGGTGGAGCTCCGAGCAACCGCGGACCAGCTTGACCAGCTGGCGCGGGAGATCGCCGATTCGGTGGACAAACAGATGCGTGAAGTTCGCGCGTTCCTCGGCGCGGACTGGCAGGGTGCGGCCGCGACCTCCCATGAGAATCCGTGGACCGACTGGGAGGACGGTGCTCGCCGCATCGTCGGCTCCTTCCGCACCGATGCCGGGCTGCTGCGGCAGGCCGCCGCCGAATACACCGCCACCGACCGAGCCCGAGCCGGATCGATCGAGGCGGCCGGGTCCAGCCTCGACCTCCCACCGGTGGTGTAGCCGTGGCCGACTACCGAGTGGACCTGACCGGATTGCAGCGGCTGATCGACGGCGCCGCTGCCCTCGAATCCGCCATCGAGGACCGAATCGCCGAGATCGAGAAACGCGTCGACGGACTGCATGTCGACTGGTCCGGCGAGGCTGCCGTCGCGCACAAGGCCGCGCACGACGAGCGCGTCGCCGCGGTCGCCGAGATGCGCGAGGCGCTGCGTGACCTGCGCGGCAAACTACACGCCGCACACAGCGCCTACGGTGCGGTCGGCCCCGCCAATCAGGGGATGTGGCCGTGACCGTTCCACTGATTCTCTGCCGAGCCGACGAATACAACTCCGCCGGTGAGGTTTTCGGGGAGATTTGTACCGACGGTCAGGCCACGCACACAAGTCTGGTGGGTGTACTGGCCGCCAACGCGGGTATGGCCGGCAGCGACAGCGTCGGAGAGGAATGGGCGGCCGCCTACGACCAGGCCGCCGGGCTGGCGCTGTCGGCTTCGGGGCATCTCGCCACCGCCTGCGGGCAGACCCGTGATCTGATCGCCATCTCGGTTCACAATCATGCCGTCGCGGAGGCCGCCGCCGATCACGGCAACGTGTCACCTCCGACGCCACCTCAGCTGCTGCCTACGCCCTGTCTGATCGACTCCGTGGCATCGGCAGCGGGTGATGGCATCCCCGAGCCGTTCGGCTGGTCCATCGTCAAAGACCTGGTGGGGTGGGCGTGGCCCAACGGTCATCAGGACCAATTGCGCTCGGCTGAAACAGCCTGGCACACAGCAGCTGCCGACTATCGTCTGCTGGCGGCCCGGGTTCCCCGGGCTGTGGGTTTGCTGCAAAACCAGCAATCCGACGAGATCCCCGCGGCCATCGGTGCGTGTACCGAACGCCAATCCGACCTGACCAACCTCGGTGACATTTATCAGCTGGTGGGTGACGCCTGCGGTGAGTATGCCCAGCACCTCGACGATGCGCATCACGAAATCCTCGAAGAACTCCAGGAATTCGCAGTCGAGTTCGTCGCCGGCGAGGTTGCCTTCGCCGTGCTCGCACCGGTCACCGCCGGCCTGTCGGAGGTTGTCGGCAACACTGCCATGGCCGCCCGGATCGCGGTGAAGGCCCGCCGCATCGCCACCATCATCGCGAACCTCGCGACCAGGGCACGCGCCATCGCGACCCGGATCACCGAGACTCTCGTCGGCCGGGCGCGAGCGCTCGCCGACAAGGTTGGCCAATGGGTTGACGCGGCAAGACCCAAGCTGCTCCCGTTTCTTCGCCGTGGAGAACCCGACAGTGGCCTGACGCAGCAGGTGGCGGACGATATCCTCGCCACCCCGAAAGGCTCCCGCCCCGACCCCACGACGTACCTGTCACCCGACTACGTCAAATACCACCTCGCCCAATTCGAGGACGGCGCAGTGCGTTTCCAAAGCGAGACGGGGCTGGCGAAATACGGTATCGGCCAGCGCGACGGAACATCATTCGTCATGCCCAAGGCCGAGGCGGACGCCCTGCTCGTAGCGACCAAAGGGGACCGGGCGGCGCTCGAGAAGGCGCTCGGGCTCCAGGACGGGTTCCTGCAGAACAACACCCTCGTGCGCGTCGACATCCCGGACCCCAACGCGCACGGCTTGCGGATACCATCGGGCAACGAGGCTGGCGCGAACTCTCAATGGATCCCCGGCGGAAGACTGCCCGGAGATGCCCGGGAGGCGATCATCGACGCACCCGGAATGACTTCGGGCGTCGACTACCACGTATCAGTTGTCACGACAGGTGGAGCGAAATGAAATTCGACGATAAGTTCGTGTCCCGGGACCACTGGTTCTCGCTCGGCATCGAAGAGGAGACCGGAAAGCACTATCTGTCCATCCCGGTCAGCGCTCAAATCGTGGACTACGAAGAGTATTACGAGATCGACCAGTCCACTTTCGACAAGTTCATGCACGACCCGGCCAGCGCAGTCGAGTTCGCCGAAAAATGTCGACGTCAGGAGATGGACTCCCTACTCATCATTCCGCCGCTTACCACCAACCGCGGCACAGCGGTCTGACGCATTTACCGGGTGGAGGATCTCGAAGCGGTCATCGCTGCCAGATCGTCAGGCTCAGGGAGACACTCCCGAACGAATTATCCACGGCGACAACCCTGATGGCGACCATGAAACTGGACGCAGTGGCGCAGATGGACTGGCCCACGAAATCGCCTGCGTCCAGAAAGGATCCATTGATGTAGCGACTGGCGTTCTGACAGTCGTCATACGATGGATTCGAGCCGCTGAAGAATGCCTGACGAGTCGCACCCTGCACGTGGAGTTGCGCATAAGTCACGCCGGTCACGGCGAGCGAGATCCCGGTTCCGTGCGCATCGCCGGGTGCGGGGCACTGCGGCAGCGGCTTGACGATCATCGATTGTCCGACAGGTAAATCCACGGCCGGGCAGCTTGCGATCAGCATGCCTGCTCGGGCATCGTCCGGAGTGTCCGCGCCGGTCGGATCCACGGCCTTGGGTGCGGGAGCGGTGGGATACACCGAGGGTGCCAGGGTGACCGTGGTAGGCGGGGGCTGGGCGGTTGTTTCCGACCGGTTATCCGTCGCGCGGCCGAGGAAGAATCCGGCGCCGGCCAGCGCGGTGATCAATGCGGCGATCGCCGTAATCCATACCGGCCCAAGCTCGATGATGCTCGGTCGCGCCGGGTCCTGCCGTCGTCCCGGCGGTTCGCTGTCCGGCGGTTGGCCGTCCGGTGGTCGCTCACCGGATGGTTGTCTACCGGGTGATCGTCCACCGCGTTGGCGCTGGCCCTCCGGTGGACCGCTGGTGCTTCCATCCACCCGTCCCAGCGTAGCCACGTCGAGTCGGTCGGGCGGTGAGATCATCACCGGCGGCACTGATCTCGATCGGCCTCCGTTGTGCGGGACCATCGGGACCGGGTTCGGCCGATCCACGATGGTCATGTGCAGTGTCGGCCGGTCGCGGCGGCCCGCCGGTAGCGGTCCTCCCGTTCGAGGCGGGCCTGTATTTCGGCGACGGTGGTTCCCCGCTCGAGCCGTGCGGCGTGCCCGGCGCCGCGGACCGCTGTGCTCAGCCAGGCGAGGATGATTCCCATTCCGGTGCCGAGCATGAGGTAGGTGAATTCTCCGATCATTGTCCTGCCTTACCGTTGGTGGTTCGCTGTGGAGCGGGTGCGGCCGCCGCTACCGGCGTGGCGACCAGATGTTCCAGGTGCTGTGACCGCGCTTCAGGTACGGGACCAGGTCGCTGAAATAGCGCTTCGCCTCGCAATCGTCCGGGCAGTCCTTATGCCGGTTCAAAGCATGCTGTGCCACTTCGAGATTCAAAACCGGATAGTCGGGCATTTGATGGAACGAAGGATTGTCAAGCATCGGCTCAGCTCCCGATGTGCGGGGCATCGGCGGGCACCAGTTTCCCCGCTGCGATCAGTTTCTGTCTGGCCTGCGCCTTCGCCGCGCAGACCGAGATCGGACAATGCCTGTGCTCTTGCATGATTCGATGCGCGCGCGGTGTCGTCAGCGTGGATTCGGACACCTTGGCATGGTTGATCGGCGGCAGGTCGAGCATCTCGGGTCACCTCCCCAACGTTTCTCTGCGGTCAATTCTGTTCGGGCCGACCGGATTCCCGGTCTCCGTGGAATACGGCAAGTACACTCCCAATCACATTCGTTTGAAATCGAAAAACGCGCGATCGGGTCGTAGTAGCACCGCTTTTTCTGCACGGGTGTTTCCACGGCAGGGCTTTCCATAATCCAGTGCATCCGATAGTGAGGCTAACGAGATGGGGACCGGATCGACGCTCGCCCGCAGAGCCTTGGGCCGGGAGTTGAAGCGTCTACGAGAAGCGAAGAAGTTGAACCAGTCCGCCGCAGGTCGGGTCATCGGGGTATCACCGCAGACCATCGGGCGGATGGAAGACGGGTTGCCGACCAAGGTCTCCGACCTCTACATCAACGCGCTGTGCGACGCGTATGCGGCAACCGACCCGGAAAGGTCAATGCTGTTGGAGCTCGCACTCGAGGTTCGGACGACCCAGAAGTCCGGCGGCCGCTGGTGGCGCGCATATGCCGACGAGATGAACGCTGGCTTCGACCATTACATGGGGCTCGAGGACGGTGCCAGCAAACTAGCGGTCTGGAAGTTGGCCATCGTTCCGGGGTTGCTCCAGACGCCTGAGTACCGGCGAGCCGTTGCATGGACTGAGTACCCCGGCAAACCATCCGACCAGGTTGAGAAGCGCGTCGAAATGGCCGTGCGGCGGCAGGCTCGACTCGAGGAGCCCGATTTCATGGTGGACATCGTCTTGTCGGAGACGGTTCTGCGGGATCAGATCGGCGGCCCGGGTGTGATGGCCGACCAACTCGAGAGACTGGCAGATGTTGGGCAGCAGCCGAACCTGTCGGTACGAGTGGTGCCCTTCGATGCTCCGGGGCACCTTGGCTCGCGCGTGGGATCGTTTGTGCTACTGGAGTTTCCGAAGTTGTCCGCCACGGGATTGACCGAGCCGCCGATGGTCTACGTGGAAGGATACGCAGGAGACTTGTACCTGGAACGGGAGACCGAGGTGACGCAGTATCGGAACGCGTTCGCTGAGATCAGCCGGGTAGCGTTGAATGAGACCGCGACCAGGCAGCTTGTGCTGTCGATAGCCAAGGAGTATCGGAAGTGAATATCGAACTGTCCGGAGCCATCTGGTTCAAGTCGAGTCGTAGCAGTTCGGGTGGCGAGTGCGTCGAGGCGGCCCACCTGATCGGGGGCAAGGTCGGCGTGCGGGATTCGAAGCTGGGAACCGCCAGCCCGGTGCTGGTCTTCGACGGCCCGGCGTGGGACCGGTTCAACCAAGCCGTGCAGGCCGGACGATTCGACCCAGTCTAGGCAGCCGACGATCGGCCGTCGAACCACGATGGAATCGCCGGATGGACGGATGTCAGGCCGCTGATTCGACGACTATCGCGTGTTGAACTCCTGTGCCGCGCCGAAATCCGAATCGTCGATGCCCAGCAATGCGTCGACGAAGGGTTGGGCTTGGTCGAGCGGAGCCGTCGAGGTGAGGCTGGTCGCGGTGAGTTGCGGTGCCTGAGTTGGTAATCCGCTCGAGGTCAGCAGCCGCTGTCCCGTGGCGAGCACATCGGTCGCGGTCCGCGACTGCCATGCGGTCAGTGGCTGGGCGAACTCGATGGATACGGTCACGACCCGGTCGGCGGGGGATTCGGTGACGGTGATCCGGCTGCCCATGGCCGTCGTAGCGGTCTGTACTTCCACGGCCGGCGCGTCATCGGGATTCGTTGTGGCGCCTCCGATGGCGTGCGCCGGGCGGGGTACGCCGCGTGCGGGAATCGTCACGGGCGGCCCGTTCAACACCTCGGGCGATAGCTCGAACGCCTTCTGCGCCCGCAGCGACACGGTCGCGGACACGGGGGAGGCGTTGAGCACCGCGAACATCGCGGGTGTCAGCCCGCGCGCCAGGAGATGATCGACCGCGGGGAGGAACTTCTCACTCATCGCGGGCGTCAGCTGCCCGATGTGCGCGCCGTCGAGGCGAATCTCGGCCAGCCGTTTCGTAGTTCGCGCGGTGCGCTGCTCGATCGGCTCCATGGTCACGATCAGCGAGCCGACGCCGTTCGGTGGCCGGTAGTGGCCGAGCACATCGAAATGATCTGCGGTCTTCGCCACCTGCACCGAACCGCCTTGCGGGAGCAGCGTGTACGGCTGCGCGGGGGGATCGTTACAGGGGATCATGGTGTCCGGGTCCGCGATATACAGGTTCGCGTTCACATGGAGCGTCCGTATCTTGCGACCGTGGTCGTCCCAGTCGTCGTATTCGCGCGCCCACACCCGCGTGTTCACCGTGGGGATATACCCCTGACTCATCAGCTCCAGCAGTGGAGCCTGGAACCGCGCGGCATCCTCGCGGGGCAGATAACCGATCGTCCCGCTCTCGCACCGGACCGACACCGCATTCCGATCATGCGGGTTCTCCGGCTCCGGAATGAGCTGAACCGTCCGATTCAGCTCGGAGCCCGCGGGATCGAAGCCCCGGCCGAACATCTGCCGCACATTGTTCAGGTACGCGTGCGTCCCGACCACCTCTTGCCCGGCCCAGCCGTCGGACGGCGTCCACAACGGGTACGGTGTCCATCCGCCCGCTCTGTTGTGCATAAGGTGTTCTCCTGTTCCGGCCATTCTGTGAAAGCCTGTGCGCGCGAGCTCTATCCGGTTCTGCGGTCGACGTGGGCAACTGTGAGATCGGAGGGTCTTGCCGAAACGTTCCAGCAGGATTCGCCACGTGTTTCGGCAAGACCGGCAGTCAACTGCGGGCGGAGACGTCTGCGGGCGGGTAGACGAGCACATCCACCGTGTCCGCGACGGGCCCCAAGGCCCTCTCGATCAGTGGCGCGACCTCACCCCAGTCCAGCCCGCCGAGTCCACAGCCCAGCGGCGGCACAGCAATCGACCGAATGCCGAGCTTCTCGATCACGGCAACCATGTCCGCAAGCCCTGCCTCGATATCCGAAAGCCGACTCGCCGAGCGCCAATGCCGCTTCGTCGGAAAGTTGACGATGAACCGGGGGCCGTCCGGCACCCCCGTCTCCCACGCGAACATCTCACCAACACGCACCTGACCGGATTTCGCCGCGCGCTCATACGCCCGGAACATCTCCGGATAGGCGCGCTTGAACTGCAGGGCGAGCCCCTTACCCATGACGCCGACAGTATTCACCGGATTTACCAGCGCATCCGCCTCCGCCCGGAGCAGATCGCCGTGCTCCTCCCGGATCACGTCATTCCTCCATCCCCGCCAGCAGCGCGGAAAAGTGCTTGTGCGCAAGCTCCATATCGCGTTCGCGGTCTACGCCGACGAAAGGTTCCTGGTATGTGATGCCGTCGACGGTGAGATCGGACGGCTTCAGGGAACCCCTCTTGCGGTACTCGGAAGCCAGCTTGGTGGGAAGCTGTCGGCCGTTCGCATCGTAGAGGGCCTCGCGTTCGTACCTCTGCAGGACGGGGAACTGAGTGCGGTAGATCGTGACGAGTTCGTCCGCGGTTATGCCGAGCATGATGGCTACGAGTGTATCGATCTCAATTAGGGCTTGACGACGGTCGGCTGCACGTCGAAGCGGTACAGCCGGACTCCATTTCTGATCGACCGCACCCAGTTGCGCGCGATTCGCGTAATCCACGCCGACATGGGGGGTCCACGAATCCAGCTTCCAACTGGAGTCGAACAGGTCCTCCCACAGCGTGGAATACGGTTTGACGAGGCAGTTCATCCGCAGTGTGCGATGGACCAAGTGAGGAGTAAGGGCGTGCTCGTAGGGAAACGGTATCTGTGACCAGGTCGAAGCCTTGATGTGCCCGCTGCCGATGACCTTGACTAGAAAGTCGGTCACGATTGAGTGACTCACGCCGACAATGAAAGCAAGTTGAGAGGGCTGATCAATCAGGGTGAAGGTCTGGACTGTGTTGACGTGGGTCGGTCCGGGTGGTATTAGCGCGGAATGCATTGTTCGGACATTTCCGGTTTCTGCCATCTCGCGCCATGCGGCACGAAAGTAGTCGCAGCTGGGTTGATTATTCCAATGAGGGTATGCCGCGATGTATTCATCGTATGGTCTAGCGATCTGGTAGCTCGTACGTGGAATGAATGATTCGCCGACTGATTCGAGATCGATAAGGGAAGTGTCCAGCCGGTTTCGCATCGTCTCGTTGGGCTGCTTGAATAACGGTGTGCCTACGCTCAAATGCGGACCTTGGAGTATCACTCCCCGCCAGTTATCCGATACTGCGGAGCGGGCTTCGAAGTAGCCCTTCTTTCGATCGGCGGATTCATGCCACCCTTGTGACCAGTTCTTTACAACATCGCCAAGCCTCGGCGCCATTGCAATCTTCTGTAACACGTCCTCGCTCGCGCGGTTCACTGGATAAAGCATGCGCGCTTCACTTGGCGGAGTTCCGGGTTCATCGACGAGGCTTGCCCATGTTGTCAACTGTGCCTCGGTTATATGGATTATTCGCTCCGCATGAGGGCGAATATCCCACCTTCCGTCCGCATCTTTTATGCCTGGTGCGGAGCCTGAACCGTCGTGTTGAAATGACCTTGTGACTGTCTCGGGATGATAGAGGGTCGACCCGTGCAGGAAGTTTATTGCAGACGGTTGCGCATAGATGTGGATACCGAAAATATTGTGATGGTCAATTTCGAAAAGGCTAAGCTCGTTTCGGAACTGCCAATGACGCCGCAGTCTTCGATAGGTTTCTCGTCGCAGCATGGCTGCCCGCAGTTCCGTGAAATGACTGTCGGGGTGAATGAGTGCGACAGTTCCGTTCGGCTTCATTGACCGCCATGTTTGCTCCATGAAGCACCGATATAGGTCCGGCTGCAGCCCTGTCAGCGCTGGCCGATAAATGCTGGATCCAAGGTGTTCATTTGCTCCGGCTTGCTCAGCGCGCTCATCGAGCAATGCAATTAGGGCTCCAGTGTGCGACAATGTCTCGTCACGCTTTCGGCGCTTGACGTCCTCGGCGGGCTTGTCCGTCAACTGCCACCAGGGATCGACCTCGGCAAGCATTCCTGCTTCGTCCCATCCTGGTCGCACCCAGGGCGGATTGCCAACCTGCAGATTGAAGCCGCCTCGTGTAAATGCATGTGCGAAGTCGAGTTCCCAATGGAAGAAGCCCGCGCGTTCGGCAATTTCCTGCGCAACGGCCAGCCATGGGAATTGATGGATTACCTGGCCCACGGCAGCGGCTTGGGAAAGCAGCAGGTCGTTCTCTTCAGCTACGTCGAGTTCCTGCCAGTTGGCGTCGCGGCCTATGCTCAGCTGGCCGCGGCGTTCGGCGGCGGTTTCCTTCGGCGCGATGCCGAGAACGGCCTCCAGGCCGCCGACCCATGTGTCCCAGTCCGGTGGCTCGGTGTCGGTGGTGAGCGGCCAGGACCAGATGGCGCACCAGGCGTCCATGACACGCCGAAGGCGCTGGTAAGCGCCGTTCGGGTTATTGAGAACGTTCTCGATCTGCTCTCGGGTTACGACTGGGGTGTGTTCTACCGGTTCCGAGCCCCACAGGTGGAGGTCTCGCCGGATCTCGGCCTCCGCGATCTCGAGTCGACGTGAAGTGAACTCCCACAGCCGTTCCGCACGTTGAGCCAAGGCAGCTAGACGCTTGATGATCGCCTTGCTTGGCGACTTGCGAATCTCATTGCGCCAAAGGCGCAGTTCTTCCCGCTTCTCCGGGGCATAAGTCTTGGCTTCGGCAGTGTCGACTACCGCACCCCAGCCCTCAGCGGGCAGCAGGAAATGGTGAATGCCCGTGCCGATCTCTTCGTCGAGAGGGACGTCAGTGGCGGGTGTCTTCAGCCAGGCTTTCTTTGCGAGGAGGTTCGGTGTGTACACCGCTCGTCGAGCTCCGATGAGCGAATTTCCGCGCCGCAGGTGCAGACCGAACCAGGGTGCCTGTAAGCCTGCAACCATGGTGTCGAGCCACAGCGAGATTTCGGCTAGTTCGACGGCGGTGGCGTTGAGATCGACTCCGTAGACTTGGTGAAGGGCGATGTGCGCCTTCACCTTCTGGAGTTCGATCGGGTACTTGTCGGCGTCGATTCGCTTGCCGAGGTCTTCCTGCTTGCGCTTCAGGTACTCGGTGGCGAGTTGGCGGACGGCTTCGATGGCGAAGGCGCCGGAGCCCAGGGCGGGCTCGCAGATGGTGAGTTGGAGGATTTCCTCCGGGGTGGTGCGGGTGCCGTTTTGGTCGAGGAGTTCTTCGAGGGCTTGTGAGACTACGAACTTGGTGAGCACCTCGGGGGTGTAGTACGAGGCGGATTGCTGGCGTTCGCGGCCGGCGAGGCGGAAGACGAAGGTGCCCTTGCGGTGGACGACCGGCTTGAGTTCGTGGGTATTCGGATCCTCGGCGCGGACGAAGTCGGATTCGGAGAGGTGGTCGGCGCGGGTTACCGGGACTACCCAGGAGCCCTTTTCGGGGTCGCCGTTCTTGGCTACCTCGAACAGATCCTCCTCGGCGAAGAAGCCGGTGTAGGACATCAGGCCCTCGTAGACCGCGCCCAGTTGGTTGATGCCGAGTTCGGCGTAGCTGATGAAACCGCGGTCGGCGCCCTTGCGGCCCTTGCTTTCCTTGGTGAGGAGGAGGTGTTCGAGGACCTGCTGGGTGGCTTCGTTGCCGAGGCTTACCTCGTCGATGAGGGCGGTTGCCTTGGGGGAGAACAGGTCCGCGCGCAGGGGGTTGAATTCGAGGCCGGGGGCGGGGTCGTCGGTGATGTGTTCGCGGGTCTTCGGGGTGTGGCCGGTGTCGACGAGGTCGAAGAGTTTCTTCAGGGAGTCGTAGAGGTGGGTGCCGGTGCGGGCGCGCTGGGAGACGAGTTCGGTGAGGGTGAGTTCACGGAGGCGGTCGAGGCCGTAGCCTTCCTCGTATTCGGCCGCGCCGGTGGGGAGGACCTGCATTTCGGGGGAGGCTTCGGCGTAGAGCAGGAACAGGATGCGGTAGAGGAAGCGGAGGGAGTGTTTGGCGAGTTCCTGGCCGTCGATGCCGTCCATGGTGAGGTCGCGTTCGTGGCGGCGGCGGACGACCTCGTTGGCGATGATCTCGATGGAGAGGCGGATGCCTTCGCGCAGGTCTTTGGAGACGCCGACCGTGTGTTTGACGGAGTCTTCCAGGGCGCCGGTCCACCAGATATTGCCGTCGGCATCCTCTTTGAGGGCCTGGTAGCCGAAGATGGCCGCGACGCGGTCGATTTCGCCGCCGCGGGCCTCGTGGCGGCGTTCGGCGACGACGAGCATGTCCACGGCCAGGTAGCGGCCTTCGGCCCAGCGTTCGGCTTCTGCGAGGAGTATCCACTGGCCGGCCTGGACGACGATGAAGGCGGGCGGGGTGTCGGAGCGGAAGGCCGCGGAGACCGCCTTGGAGACGGCTTCGATCGGCTTGCCGTCCTCGGTGCCGGGCGTGATCAGCCAGCCGGTCTCGGGATCGAGGAGATCTTCGATGGCGGAGACCGGGTTCGCTTGGAGGAAGAGCACATTCGGCACGCCGGGGAGTTGCGCGTCGGGGATCTCCAGATCGGACCCGGCGCGTTCGGCGGTGAAGGAGGTCAGCTCACCCTGGTAACCAAGGGCCGCCCGGACCTGCGCGTGCGCTTTGGGCGCTGCGTCCGGGTTCTCGGCGAGACCGGCGAGGGCCGTTTGCAGGTCACGGGCGGCGGCCAGCAGGGAGGCACGGACGGTCGGGCGGTCCTCCTTGGCCTCGGCGTCCCAGAGCTTGCGCAGCTCCATCACCTTGCCGTTGAAGGACTCCTTCGTGGAGTCGGTGGTGAAGTAGTGCTCGCTGATCCAGTCTTCGCCGATGACGATGGAATCGAAGGAAGCCATGATTACAGATCCTTACCGGGAACGATCACGAGCAGGGGACGCACCAGCTGCTGGGTGGGAGCGAGGGATTCGGCGAGGCGTTGTTCCTCGGCGATGCGCTGGGACAGTTTGCTCACCTTGTTCTTGCGGCTGCCGAACAGCTCCAGTTGCTCCGCGCCCGAATGCCAGCGGTCGGCGCGCTTACGCCATTGGGCGAGACGCTGCTTCGCGAATTCCTCTTGCTCGTCGAGAGCCATCTTCATGACATCGGTGGCGCGTTCGACGGCCACCGGGACGAGCCTGCGGTACTGCTCCGGCTCGGAGACCGGACCCGGATTCGCGGTGCCGGGCTTCAATCCGGTTTCGGCGATGAGGAAGTCCAGATCTTCGAGGGGTTCGACAAGACAGAAGACCGGGTTATCCGGATTCGGGAATACGGCGGTGGAGAAAACACGGGAGATGAGCTGGCCGCGCCGGTTCATCAGGGTGCCCATCAGCAGCATGGTGACCGCCTCCACCTCACCGCGGATCACGTAGATCTGATTGCGGCCCAGCGCGCTCAGCGCGCGATCGCTCGCCCAGTCCAGCACCGGGTGCAGCGGTCCGAGGAAGTGCGCCTCCGGCCAGGTGGTGTCATTGATGCCTTTGCCCTGCCTGGCGGCGCGCAGCTGTGCGTCACCGACAGCCTTGGACGTGGCCAGCTTGAGCCGCTTCAGCACTTGACCGTGCTGAAGATAGTTCTGCGGCAGCTGCCCGAGCCGCTGGCACAGATCCTTCGGCGGGATGAGCTCGGCGATGCCGTGGTTGGCGTGGACGGTCCAGCCGATGCCGCCGGCCGCCGGATCGGCATGCGGCACATCATTGAAGGCAGCCCGCAATGCTTCGTCGAGGAAGCTGATGTCATCCGCGTAGAGGCTTTGGCGCGGCGCTTCCGGCAGCGCGGGCGGCTCCTCTTCGCTCAGATCGAACTGGGCGAAGAAGGCGTCCACATCATCGCCTTCGACGACCTCCTCGATACTGCGCACCTGCTCCTCGAGGGTCGACTTGCCCGCCAGCACATCCCGGATGGCGGCTTCCTCGTCGCCGACGCTGTGCTTGCCCATCAACGAGGCCACGTCACCGAGCGTGGTGTGAGCCTGGTTCTCCCGCTCCAGCAGGCGCGACAGCACGCGCAGATCACCGGAGAACTCGGGATCGGACGGCTCCAGGATGAGCGAGGAGATCACCGGCGGGAACTTCTGCCCGTACCGGTCCACGCGGCCGTTGCGCTGTTCGATGCGGATGAGCGACCACGGGATGTCGTAGTGAATCAGGTTGTGGCACTGCGCGTGCAGGTTCACGCCCTCAGAGGCAACATCACCGGTGACGAGCACCCGGATCGGTGAGGTCTCCAGCTTGAAGCTGTCCACGATGTCCTGCTGATCCACATCGGAGAGCCCGCCGTGCAGCATGACGACGTTCTCCGGCTTCAGTCCGAGCGCACCCGGCAACAGCTCGGTGAGCCACTTCAAGGTGGCGACACGTTCGGCGAAAACCACCGCCCGCATGGCGGATTTCGGTCCGATGCCGATCTCACGGAGTCGCTCCACCAGCGCGGCCTGCTTACCTGCGGACTCGTTGAACGCCTTGGCATTCAGCTCGGCCAGCCGGTCCAGCGCCGCCAGCTCGCCCAGCTGTTCCGGTCCGCGCGGAGCCTTCTTGTCCTGAAGCTTGTTGCGCCGCTGGTCGATTGACTCGTGCAAAGCGGCCGGAGACGACAGGAACGCCTTGGCCAGCGTCCACGGGAACAGGGCTTTGGTTTCCCCCGAGTACGGTGAGCTGCCGGAGCGAGGATGCAACCAGACCTGGGAAAGCTCTTGTGCCACCGCGTCTTCCGCAGGCGACGGAGTAACCAGCCGGTGCACCGGTTCGGCGCGCTCGGCCCAGTCGCTGCCCACCTCGGCCGCGACCTCCGGATGATGCCGATGCCGCCGGATGAGCAGCGTGGCGACATCGTCCTTGGTGAACGAGCCGTCGGCGGCGACCGCTGTCGGATCCAGCAGACGCAGCAGCTCCGCGAACGATTCCTCGCGGCCGTTGTGCGGGGTGGCCGAAGCCAGGATCAACGCCTCGGTGTTCGGGGCCAGTACCCGGGCGAGCTCATTGTTCTGCGTACCCACATTGGTGAGGTTGTGCGACTCGTCGATCACCACCGCATCCCAATGCTGGCGTTCCAGATGCGCTTTGTAGCGGGGACTTTTGAGGGTGTCGATCGAGATGATCGCCCGCTTGTAATAGGTGAACGGGTTGCGTGTCGCCGGAAGCTTCTGGCGCACCTTCTGAATACCGGCCGAGTCCAGCCGGACGAACGGCAGCGCGAACCGCGTCCACAGCTCGTGCTGCATCTGCTCGAGCACATGCTTCGGTGTCACGATCAGGATGCGTTCCCCGCGTCCACGGCGCACCAGCTCGGACAGGATCAGCCCGATCTCGAGCGTCTTACCCAGGCCCACCGCGTCCGCGAGCAGGATGCGCGGCCGGATATGCTGCGGATCAAGGGCTTTCGCGACGGCGGCGCGCTGGTATCCGAGGGAGTCGGCCAACATCCGGGTCGACACGGTCAGCGTCTGATCGCCGTAGGGGAACGGCGTCTTGCGGAGCAGCGATTCGAGCCACAGCCGCGAATCCCGGTAACCGGAGGAACCGTCCGCGACCACCTCGGCCTTCGCCGGATCGAGCACCTCGATGTCATCGAGGCTGGAATAGAACGTCGCGGTCGTTTCGGCCACCAGTTCGGACAGACCGCGCACCCGCAACAGCCAGCCGTCGGAGCCCTGCTCGGCCGAGGTGACCAGCCACTCCTCGTCCCGCACCACGACAATCGAGCCGGGTGCGACTTTGAGGAGATCGTGCTCTTCGACAACGGTCATGAATGGCGCTCCTGGTGGGTCAATGGTCTTTGTTCAACTTAGTGTCGGTTGATGGCGAATACGTGTTTCCGCAGGTATCGCCCTTGTCGCGTCCGATAGTTCGCAATTGTCGTGAGTGAAGTGGGTCATGGTCGCGACGGACCGCGCCTTACAGCACTTCGAACCCGTCCGGGTCGGGGCGCATCTCGAGGCGCTTGCGCGCCGGGGTCAACTCCCCGCGCACCCGCAGTGGCCGCTGTGTCTCCTGCGCGGCGAATGCACGCCGATAGTCCTCTTGCGACAACACAATCCAGATCGAGCGCTGAAACGTGTCCGCTCTCGTCTGAAGTTCCCCTTTGACACGGACGCGGGGCTCCTCGTTCGCATGCCAGTCCAGCGTCTCCACCATGCCGGTAATGGTGGCGTGCCCCGATTTGGCGAGCTTCTCGAGCTCCGAACTGGCCGACACCAGTGCGCGCACCATGTGGTGGCTGAATGACAGGGTGCGCGAGGGCAATTCCGCCGTCTCGGAGCGTGCCCACGCAATGCCGATCTCGAATGGCCGATTCTTCTCAGCGCCACCCAGATTGCCCAATGCGGCGCACAGATTCGCGGAAACCCCCTCCTCGACCGCATCGTCGAAACATCCGAATCCGGCATCACCACGTGTGACGCTGGCCGCGGCCGCGTGCGCGGCGTTCACCGCTTTGAAGAGGCCGGTCGTCACGACACGTCCAGCCAGCTCATTGCTCCACTCGGCGTCGAGGGTCAATTGGGCGGGAGTTGAAACCGGGACGCGGGCGTCGAAGATATAGCTCCCAGGGCGCGTCGTCCCAATCCGAACCCGTTGCAGGAAGTTGTCCACCTGCTTGGAGCGGGGGCCGACATAGAGCAGGCGCGTTCCGAGTTCAACCGTCTGCGCCGAGACCTTCAACAGATCGTGAATGCCCTGCATCGCTTTGAGCGCCGACGGGAGCGGAATCGTTCCGCTCGGAGTATCCGGTTGCAGCCGGAACGACGGGATATCCATCTCGGGCTCGGCGATGTCGAGTGCGACCTCCCAAGGTGCGCGACCTTCGATGTTCGCGAGTTGACGGACCGCGGTGTGCAGGAGTTCCGCATCGTCGGGATACTCCAGACGAGCCGGCACGAGCAGCCGTCCGACCTCGACTTGCTCCCACACCTGAGCTCCGCGCCACGTCCCCTCCCGTCGCCATCCGCGACTGGCCAGATACCCGCTCAAGGATGCGGGCGCTATCGGCATCAACGGTTCGGTCATGGCTCGTGCACTTCCCGCAGCGGTGCGAACAACTCGAGCAGCGTGTCGACAGTGAGCAGATTTGCCTCGGGCACCAGCACCTTCTTGTGGGCGATCGTGCTCGGATCAGGAATCTGTTCCTCGTCCTCCAGCGAGCGCCAGTATGCCGCATGAGCCAGCATCAGCCCGGATTCCGCAGCAACCGCATATCGCGTCGAGCAGTCGGGGACGACGACGAGAATCAGAAACCGCGGCACCCGCCGCCTTCCAGCGAGCGCGTTGAACTGCTTCTCGGTCAGGCCACGGTAGTGCCAGTAGCCGTCTCGGCCTTTCGGTTTCGACCAGCTCTTGACCTGTACCTCCATCCGGGGAAAGTCGCCCTCCCGCTCGGTCGGCAGCGTCAGTTGCAGATCGATGCCGGTGCAGTCCGGATAGGGCTTGGCGGCCTGCAGTCCGGCAGCCGCCGCGAGAGCCTGGACGAAGCACTCGCCATAGAACCCCTGGTGGTCCTTGTCGCCCAAATGCCACTGGCCGCTCAAGGCTGTCGTCGCCTCCCCATCATCGACCGCGCCACCCGAACAAGATCTACTTCTCAACGTTAGACGCAAGCAAGCGCGGGCGTCATGCGGTCGGCGAATATCTTTGTGTGTGAAACAAGAGGATGCCTCTGGTCATGGGAGATTGGGATGTCGCCGGCGAACGCGTACCTGCTGATACTCAGTGAACGGGAGGCTGTTGCGTGGGTACTGCGCGAATCGCGCATGGCCTTCCCCGCCACGAACCGCGCCGAGGTGAACCGACTGCAAACCGGCGATCGTCTGCTGCTGCTGACCACGCGTGGTTGCTGGCACAACCCCACGCGGGATCGGACCAGGGTTATAGGTTCGGCTGAGGTGAGCACCCGGGTCAGTATGTACGACGCGCCCGTGACGATCGCCGGGCGCGATTTCACTCGTGGCTGCGGTATCACAATTCATCAGCTGTGCCCCTATCTCGTCGGGGTAGATCTCGCAACGCTGCTGCCGAGGTTGAATGCCTTCCCGGACAAGCGTCCAGGGGCTTGGTCAATCCGGCTCCGCCGTCCGCTGCTGCAGGTCGATGACGCTGACGCGACACTGATCGGTACTGAGCTGGACGGGGTCGCAGGCCTTCCAGATGAACTCATTCCCGACTATCTGTCGAAGATTCGACCGGTCAAGCGCTGAACCGAACAGCTCATTGCTCGCCGAACACGTCAGGTGGAACCAGTGGATCAAGGCTCACTTCCGGGTGTGAGAGCCGGTGCGCTAGTTCGTCAATAGGTCCGCGATGGTGACTGCCTCTGGCAGGGTCCAAGTCGCGGCTTCGGCAGCGAGCAGCTGTTCCCACGACAGTGCTCCGGTTTGTGCGCGGGCTGCGGCATCGGAGTGGACTTTCAACGCGAGCATGCCGATCCGCATGAGAACCGGAATGTTGAGATGTCGAGCGGCAACTACGGTTTCACCAGCGATCGCTGCCGCGGCGGTCTTCGATAAGCTGATCGCTCCGGCTACCGAGTGCGCGGCGAGCAGCATCTCCGTGTGTTTGGCCCCCGCGGTGGTGGTCAGGCGTGCAGTGCCTGTGGAACGGTAGGCCCCGAGGTGTGAGTGGGTTCGCACGACGACGTCGGTCGCGACCATCCCCAGACCAGGTGTCAACACTCCGGAGCGAAGATTCAGCCCGCTGCCGGATTTCGTGCCGGCGTACGCGTCATGTGCGAACTTCCGCAAGTCGGAGTTCGGCATCTCATAGAGAAGTGTCCAGCCGGGCAGCGGAAGGTTCATCGGTGTGACAAAGTCGGCGGCCCAGTGCTTCAGCAACAGCGCGACTGCGAGATGCGGCTCGGGTGCTTGCGTGAACGGCAGACCGGAGCGGGTTGCCGTAACGTATTCGATCATCCGGTGCCCGTCTTCCCACCAGGTTCCTTCGAAGGTTCCGGTGCGGATTTGATTGAGGGCGGTGAAGAATCGCCCGATGTCGTGGCCGGCGGATCGGACGCGATGTGCCGGGCCGCCGAATTTCGGACCGGTGTAATCGATGGGCAGGCGGGCGGCCTCTTTCTCCCACCGGCGCAGCAGGTCGCTCTTCTTCAACAACGACAGTCCACTGAGGACCGCAGTGTCCATGTGGTTGTCGTACAGGTTGCCGAGTGCGCCGATGAGACCGGAGATGCCGACGACCACCAGGTCGCTTCGTTCCCACGTAGTCCGTTGGGCTGCCCGCCATTTATCGAGCTGTTCCAGTGCGATCGGGTCGAGGATGTCGGCTATTTCGGGATCGCCCCATCCCTCGACCGCGCGCCGATCCTGATGACGGGCTGTGAGTTCGGAATAGGTGAGGTCTGTCGGAGTGCTCGCGATGCGCTCTCGCACCGCGTGGTCGATCGGCTCGCCGGAAAGCGCTGAGGCGGCGATCATTTCAACGTCGTCGAGGTCACGCGTGAGCGCGTCCAAGTTGCCGATGTAGTCGTCATCGATCGGCGAGATCCGGTCGCTGGAGTTGCCGTCGGCGGTGCTCACGCGGCATCCTCGAGATCGTCTGCGAGTATGGAGACGCCTTGGGCAAGGCTCTCGACGGTCTTCTTCTCGCCCTCGAGGCCCTCGAGTTCGGCCAGCAAGGCCTGAAGTTCATCATTCTCAGGGCCGGTGACCCGCTCCTTGAGCCGGTCGGCGACGACCCGGAAGCGGGCGACGCGATCCTCGGCCGCCAGGCGTTGACCTCGCTCCGCGTCCACCTCCGCCTGCTTGGCCTCGAGCTGCGCACGAAGATCGTCGATTCGCTCGGCGAGGGCCGCAACGGTCTTGCCGAGGTTGGTGACTCGCTCGCGGAGGCTGACAATGACAGCCTTCGCGGCCTCTTCGTTGCCGTCGACATCGCGAAGGACAAGCTGGGTCACGACGTGGAGTCGGATGGCGTCGGCAGCGATGCGAGCTGCTGTGAGCCCGGCGGCCTTACCCGCAAGCGTGACTGCCCCGGCTCCTACCGCGCCGCTGACACCGGTGATGATGGCGGTGCCACCGGCCATCCCGAGACCACCGGCGGCAAGGGATCCGCCGCCGATCGCGGCCAGGCCCGCGGAAGTTGCCACCGCGCCCGAATAGCCGAGAACGAGCGCTCCGTACGCTCCCCCAATTGCTGGTGCGGCGAGACCGCCGGTCAAGACTCCGAGTCCGAGGCCGGCCCCGGCGAGCAGCGCGAACTTGCTCCAGTTACTGGCTTTCGACAGCTTCTTGATCGCGACCTTGTATGCGGTTTCCACAGCATGGAGGTCTTCGGGATGCAGTTGGTCCATCGATCCATGAGCTGCGATGAGAGCCTCTGTGCGTACCGCTTTCTGCCACTTGCCCTCCACCCAGGGCTCGAAGCCATACAAGTCGATGAGCAGAAGCAGAGCGCGAGACCTTCGCGCCACCACCGAGAAGATCTCTGGCCCAGCGGATTCGAGCGCCTCGAGATTCGGAGACTCGCCCTCCACCAAGATCTGACTGACAACCTCGGCGACAGCGGGCGACCAGTCTTCCTCGTTGCGCTGCGCGATGGCCGCAACCACCTTGTCGCGGAAGGCATTGCGGATTTCGCGCTTGGACGGAAGGTGCTTGCCCTTCGATGCGGCGATGTCGCGCTGCATCATCCGGTATTGCCACACCGTGAGGATGAAATCCTCATCGGGAGTGAGCTCGAGCTTTTTCTGTACCTGCACCGCGTCCATGCGCTCGACATTAACGACATGACCCGACACGAAGACAAAGATCCGACAAGTCCGACCGGACAATAGGGCACCGCGATCGCTCGGCCACCGTGCCCGTCGAGCAAGACCAGTCTGAATCCCGGCATATTCGGAGACTTCATCATCTGTCAGAGAGGATGGAGATGTGCCGTCGAGGAAGAAGTACCCGGCGATCGATGATCGGAACCTGTCGATGACCGGGAGCATGAACCCTCCCGGATCATCTGAGTATCAACAGGTTTCGATCGTCTCGGCGCGCCAACGCCGGGCGGGAGGGTGCGTCCATGTACAGGTGATCGACGGTGGCGCCGGCTCCAATCCGGACGGTGCGGTGGCCGGGGTGTCGCAGGCCGAGGTCGCGGTCTGAATCGACCGGTTCGCCGATCAGGTCGACGAGAACGGCCGTCGGTCGGTGGCGGTTCGCTCGGGTCAATATGGGCGTTGCGGGGATGTGTTACCCGAAACCCGGGAACAGAGATGCTCGTTCCACGAGTCGGCGAATGCGCCTGCCGCGCTGCCGAAATCGGTGCATCCCGGTGCGATCGCGGCGATGAGGGATCTCCGCTTCGCGGAGCCGCGTATCCAGGTCGGTGCGTGAGAGTTCGAACGGCCGAATCGGATGCCTCAACTGTTCGAATCCGGGCCGATCAGCGGCACCGTGGGAAAATAGGAGCGGTACCGGGTCGTGTCGCGGGTGAGGATGCGGTAGCCGCGTACGGCCGCGTGGGCTCCGATGTAGAAATCGGCGATGGGTGATCGCTTTGTGCCACCGCGGCGGCGATACCGGACGAAGGCCTGGCCGGCGAGGAAGCCGGCGTCCCACGGCAGCGGTTCACGCTGGAATTCCGTCGAGGGGAGGGCGTCGTCGAGGTCCTCGATGGTAGTGAAGTCTGCGGCGATCTCCGCGTAGATGACGGGGTTGATGATCAGTGGGCCCTCGTCAGCAGCCTGTGCCAGGGCGGACTCCGACCATTCGCACCACTTCGGGTCCTCGGTCAGCAGGTCGAAGAGGACGCAGGAGTCGACAAGCGTGACGGGTTGGGTGAGGAGGGTGAGTTCATTCTTCGCCACGCAGCAGCCTCATCAGATCGTCGGTACCCATGCCGCTTGCACCCCCTCGTCCGCGTAGTTTCCGAGCCAGTGCGCGGCCCCGGGTCTCGGCACCCTCGATCCGGACGATTCGCACGGTGTTGCCGTCTACCACGAACTCGACCTCGGTACCTTCATGCCACCCGAGCTGCTTCCGAATCTCATTGGGCACCGTGACTTGCCCCTTCGAGGTGATCCGCATGAGTCCTCCGTAAGATTCTTACGCGTAAGAGTAAGAATAGCGCCGATGGAGGGCGAGCGCCCGCCATTCCGGTGCTCCGCTGGTGGCGTCATCTCGCGGAACGGCGGGGACTCCGAGCATCGGCTCTACAGCCCACCGGGCGCCTTTCGGTACCACCCCGCGATCACACCCACCAGGTGCACGATGTTCTGCGTTCGCATGATCGGGGCCGCGGCGTCGGGTTCGAAGTCGGGGTTGGCGTCGCTGGTGCGCCAGAGGCTGGATTCTGTGACCGGGGCGGACATGTGGGGGTCGAGGCGTTTGAAGAATTCGGTGATGTCGCCGAGGTCGGCGGGGTTGTCGCCGGAGCGGAGTTCGCGGAAGACGCCGCCCAGGACGCGGAGCATGCCGACCGAGCCGAGCAGGGAGGTGCGGCGGAGTTTTTGGGACAGGGTGAGTTCGCCTGGGGTGCGGGGGGTTTCGGGGTCTTCCTCGGTGATGGCGGCGAGGTCGGTGAAGGCGGTGGAGAGGACGTCGAGGAAGTCCTTGACCTGTTCGATGACTTCGCCGTCGGTGAGGGTTTGTTCGGCGCGCTTGCTGATGCGACCGCCGGCACCGGCGATGACCGCGCGGGTGATGTCGGCTACGTGCTTGGCGCCCAGCAGGTTCGGGTTCTTGGCGGTCATGCGGTCCTGTTCGGCGTCGACACGGCCCTTGAGGAGGGGGTGATCGATGACGTCGGAGAGGGTGCGGTTGGCGACCTTGTAGTTGTCGAAGCGGGCGCGGACGGCGCTGCTGATGCCCTTGGCGTTGTCGGCGACGTCGACGAACATCTGCTGGGCCTTGATCGGGTCGGGTTCGACGTAGATGTCGACGCCGACGTATTCGCGCTTGAGGCGATTCATCTGCTCGACCAGTTTGTCCCGCTCGGCCTGCAGCTTCGCGGCCTTCTCCACGCTGACCTTGCGGGCCAGCTCGCGGTCGATGGCGGAGATGGCGTCGGTGATGCGCTGCTTCTCAATGGAGACGCCGAGGACGCGGTGCTGGCCGTCGATGGTGCGCAGGGTGGCGATGCCGCCGATGGCCCAGGGCACCGTCAGATAGCCGACCCGGCCGTCGTCATCGGCCTTCTCGAAGACGCAGCCGCCGCCGTCGCGGGCGAGCAGGGCGGGGGCCACCCAATCCTGTTTGGCGTCCAGGTATTCGCCGAAGTGTTTGGCGTGCAGGCGATCGACCTTGCGGTTGTCCTTGTCGACATTGTTCGGGTCGGGGACCGGCAGGATGGTGGGCAGGTCGAGCAGCGGGACGCGGGTCGAGTAGACGGACCGGCCGCCCTGGGTCGTCTTGAGGGCCAGATAGGTGCTGGAATCCTGTGGCTTGGAAAGGAATCGGGGATCGATCGCGATGGTCATCGTGGTCTCCTGATGGGTTGCGGGTGCGTTGGCTGGTGCGGGTGGATGGATCGGGTCAGGTCCGCGCCTGACCCGATCGGGCGAGCGCGGAGTGGTCAGCGCAGCGAGACCGTGACGCCGCCGGAGAACATGGAATCGTGCAGGACGATATGGTCGGGGGTGGAGTCGGCGGGCAGGTCGAAGACGATCTGGGCCGTTACCGTGTTGCCCGGGTTGATGTTCGCGTAGAGGCTGGTGTCGGCCTGGAGGTTGATGGCCGCCGCGGCGTCGTTGCCGAACTTGCGGTTCTGGGTGTCGTAGAGGTCCTGGTTGGCGGGGGAGAAGCCGTAGGGCTTGTCGGAGGTGTTGCGGATGGTGAGGGAGACGATGGTGTAGGCGCCCTGGGCGGTCTGCTGGAGGAACTCGTTGGTGCCCACGGTGCGGATGCCGGACTGGACCTCGGTGACGACGAATTCGAACTTGCCGTCGCGCACGGGGGTGTTCAGGCCGGGAGTCGGCTTGTCCTCGGCGGGTGCGGCGGCGGGGCTGCCGGTGGGCGAAGTGCCCCGGGACGCCTTGTCGTTCTTGCCGGTGAGGGCGCCGCCGATGCCGCACAGGACGACGATCGCGGCGAGCACGATCAAGATGATCTTGAGGGTGTTCGACTTCTTGGGCGGGGCGGGCACTGGATACTGCGGCGGGACGGGGCCCTGCTGGTAGGGCTGCTGGTGGTGGGGCTGCTGGTAGGACATTCGGCCTCCTGAGGCGTGGGTCGCGGCCTTCGGCGAGCTGCCGGAGGACCGATGACGGCGCTGAAAGGAATTGCCGGGTGCCGCCCGCCGGAGGCGGCACCCGGAGCGGGATCGGCTATCCGAGGGTCCAGCTGCAGCCGGTCACATCGATGACGTCACCCGCGTTGAGCCGGACATACGAAGCGCCCGTGTAGGACTCGATATCGAGCAGCTCCGAGGACTTGGCTCCCTTGTAGGGCAGCCACTCGATGAAGCAAGCGCCGTAGTCCTTCTCGCGGGGGCCGGGGGTGTAGTAGGTGCCGGGCGCGACGTCCTCGCCGACGACCTGCATGCCCTCGCGGAGCTTGGTGGCCGGGTCGGCGTGGGCGATGCCGGTCGCGGTGAGGGCGGTGAGGGCGGCGCTGATCAGAGCGGTGAAGAGCGTGCGGTGCATGGTTTTCGGTTCCTTATCGGTATTGCGGTTGAGTTGGTCGTGGCGGGTCAGGTCTCAGCGGTTGCCGGACACGATGTAGTGGATGAGCCAGATGGGCGCCCACAGCCCGCAGGTCAGCAGCGTGAGGATGAGGTGCACGGTGTGCGGGAAGGCGGGGCGGATGACGATCGGGCCGTGGCCGATACCCGCATTCACGTTCTGCTGCACCACATTCAGCATCGGAACGGGCGGCTGCTGCGGATAGTGCTGGGGCTGAGCCGGATAGGGCTGTGGCGAGTACGGGTAGGACGGAAAAGGCTGGGGCGGATGGGGGTCGGAGGGATGGGGCTGGTTCGGATACTGCTGACGGTGGGGCGGGTAGGGCACCGGCGGCGGCGCGGACTGCTCGGAAATCGGGCGGGGGTACACGTCGCGCGGGGCCGACTCGGATTCGGACGGTGCGGGATACGGAGTGGTGGCGGGATCGAAGGGCGTCGGAGCCTCGGACTCCGCGGGTGCGGGCGGCTGAGCGGGTTTCCGCAGATCGATCGGATGGTCGGGCGGATTGGTCATGACGGGTCCTGTGGGCGTGGGTGATCGCCGCGGCTCCTGGCGGGCCGCGGTGTCGGTGGGCTGGAGGTCAGATCCGGCGGAGGCGCCGGATCATGCGATGGAGTGCGCCGTGCACTCGGGCGCGGAGGGTGATGCGAATCGTGCTGCGCTGCCGACTGTTCGAGACCGATAGTGCTTCGGCCCGCGCTCGCGCCGCCTCGGCCCGCCTTATCGGTGCGGTTCGCAGGGCGACCGCCAGCGGTGTCGGTACCACCGAAGGGTCCGGCACGATCCAGCTGAGGTCGAAGGGTTCCCGCACGGCCGCGCTGCCCGCGACGGTCGAACCCGCATCGAGGCGTTCCCGCGCCCCGGCCGTGCCGGTCGCCCCCTTCGCGACCGTCACGCGGGCCTCGAACTTCTCCAGCGACCAGCTGGTCAGATGCCAGCCGTGGCACACCGGGCAGCGGTAGGACCGCTGTTCGCGCCGGACCGTGTTACCGCGGTCGATGACGGCCAGTACGAACTCAGCATCGCGCCGTGCGAAATACCGCCGCTTGCCGACGAAGCAACGGGTCGTGGGAATGCCCGCCGGGCGCTTCTTCAGATCGTCGCCGTGTCGCAGTGCGAGCCCGCCTCCGGCGCGGTGCAAGCGGCGGTGTCCACGGGGCTGCGAGCGGCGGTGCCTGATCATGTCTACCTCCTGGCATTGAGCAATCGTTTTCGAGCTGGTCGCTGCGGCGACGATGCAAAACATACGGTGTGCGTGAAAGCTATGTCAACGCGAATATGGAGATTGATTTTTGCTCACCCATGCAGCAGGGTGGGGGGAACGTAAACGAGAGGAGAGGCATGTCGAAGCCCATATCGAGGGTCAATGCCGCGGAGATCTCCAGGCTCGCCGGCGTCACGCGCGCGACGGTCAGCAATTGGCGGAGGCGGCACGCCGACTTCCCCAAACCGGCCACGGGCGGCACCGAGGCCCGGCCGGTATTCGACCTGCACGAGGTGCAGGATTGGCTGGCCGAGCACGGCGTCGAGGCAGCGGAAACGCCGATATCCGAGCTACGTGCGTTGGTGCGGTCGCACGCCACACCGGACACGGTGGCGCTGGTGCTGGCCGCGCTCCGGTACTCGACCGACGGCTGGGTCATGGATGGGCTCGGCGATGTGCATGCCGATCTCGCTGCGAGGATTCCGGATGCGATAGCGCGGGCAGCCGCCGAGCACGGCACCCGTGCCGCGCTTGACGTGCTCGCCGACCGTGCGCTCGCGGACACCACGGCCACCGGTGTGTACAGCACGCCGGCCGAGGTCGCGAAGGTTATGGCGGAGCTGTTGATCTCACCCGCGACGCCGGCGGTGCACAGTGCGCTCGACCCATCCTGCGGCAGCGGATCATTGCTGCTGGCGGCAGCCCGAGTGGGTGTGAGCGAGGTGTACGGTCAAGATCTCCTGCCGATCCAGGTCGAGCGCACCCGCCTGCTGCTCGAAGCCGAAGCCGGCCTGGCCCCCGTCGTCCGCAGTGGCGACAGCCTGGCCTCGGATGCCTTCCCTGATCTAGCGGTCGACGCTGTGCTCTGCAATCCGCCCTACGGGCAACGTGATTGGGGCTCGGGCGACCTGTCCATGGACACTCGCTGGGATTACGGCACACCGCCGCGCCTCGAATCGGAGCTGGCCTGGGTACAGCACGGGATCGCGCATCTGCGCCCGGGCGGTACTGCGGTCCTGCTGCTCCCGCCCGCCGTGGCGACCCGGCCGTCGGGCCGCAGGATCCGCGCCAACCTGGTTCGAAAAGGCGCTCTCCGGGCCGTGATCGGGTTGGCGCCCGGCACCGCGCAACCCTGGCATGTCGGACTCCAAATCTGGGTGCTGCGACGCCCGCAGCCGGGGATACCCGCGCCCGATTCGATGCTGTTCGTCGACACCACCGCGCTGTCGGCCGAGACGGACGGGTGGGACGCCGTCGCCGATGCGGTGTTGCGGGCGTGGCGGGCCTTCGACGGGCCTGTCCCCGAGGACGCCATCGTCTCCGGTGTGGCCGCCTCGGTCCGGTTGGTGGAAGTCCTCGACGACGATGTCGACCTCACTCCCGCCCGGTACGTCCGCTCCGCCCTGGATTCGGGCACGGTGTCGGACGAAGTCGGCGCGGCCGTCCACAGGCTCACCCGCGCCGCGACCGAGTTGCTCTCCGCGGCGGACGCATTGGGCGGATGGTCGGAGTCGCCAGGGGTCTCCTGGCGCTTCAGGACCATCGGGGAGATGCTGAATCACGAACAGTTGCAGTGGATTCGATCCGAGCCACCGAGCACGGACCAACAGCGGGCGGGTGATCCCCGGCGCGTTCTCACCGCGCCGGACATTGCGACGGGCAGTCCTGCCTCGGGAACTTTGGCCTCGTCGGCGCCCTCGGTGATCCGCGAGGTCGCCCTCGGCGATGTGCTCATCCCAGCGGTGCGCAGTGACCGGACCGGCGGCCGGAGCGCACGGGTCGCCGGTCCGGACGACGCGGGAGCCATTCTCGGCCCCCATGTGCACACGCTCCGCGTCGCGCACGAAAGCCTCGACCCCTGGTTCCTCGCGGGCTTCCTTACGGGCGCCGAGAATGTCTCGGCGACAAGAACATCCACCGTTCGATTCGATCCGAGCCGACTGCGGATTCCCGTGCTCGCCCTGGCCGAACAGCAACGTTACGGTCAATTGTTCCGCCTCCTGTTCAACGTGCGTACGGCCGCGCGGCGCGCCACCTATGCCGCCGAGCACACCGCGGAACTGGTGACGACCGGACTGACCGCCGGTGCGCTCGCGCCCGATGACGACTCGGCCGAAGCGAGCGAACACGAATGATCGAAGCCGTTACCGCACATGCTCGTTCGGGCGTCGCATTCGGCGCGGCGCTGCTACCGTTCCACTCGGCCGCCATTGCGGCGGGGGTTCGAACCATGGGGGGAGGCAACCGATCGTGACGACGAACGATCCCGCGCGGCACGAGCATCGCGCGCTGGCCGAACGCGAATTCGACGCTGTGGTCTACGATCCCGGCCATCTGGACGTCAATGGTGATCGCCGCTGGTCCACGGTGGACGGTGCGGGCGCGTGGATCGACAGCTGCCTGCGCCACGCCGAGCCCGGCAGTCTCGTCGCGGTCACCATGCCCGCGACCGCGGCCACGAGCCCGGACGCTCGCATGCTCCGAAGTACGTTGTTGCGCAATGGTGTGCTGCGCGCGATCATCTCCGGCATTGCCGACGCTCCGGACCTGTGGCTGTTGCGTCGGCCGTGCGATAGGCCGCCCACGCACGTGCTGCTGCTCGATGCCGCCGGTGAGACGCAGGGTGCTTTGCTGGTCTGGCGAGCCTTCGACGCGGATCCGGTCGACCGTGCCTCGGCGCCCTATGCCGTGCGTATCGTCGACCTCCTCGACGACAGAATCGATCTGAGCCCGCGCGGCAGCCTCGTCGACCGGATCCCCGACTATCCCGCGTTGCGCGCCGACATTCTCGGGCAACCGGCCTGGGCGCCACCCGAACTGCGACCGGATCCGGCCGCGCACGGAACGCTCACGCTGGAGGAGCTGGTCGACGCCGAAGCCATCGTTATTCACGAGGCGCCGATCATCGTCGGCTCACACGGCGCTGACCTGCCCATGTTGACCGCGAAGGATGTTCGTCTCGGCCGCCCGCCGTCGCGGTGGGGCAAGGACGGAGTTCCCGGCGCGGTAACCGTGCGCAGCGGCGATATCGCCGTGGTGAGCGGCACCGAGAAGGCGGTCCGGGTCTGCGACCAGGACGGCGTCCTGCTCGGATCGGGCATCCAGCTCGTCCGTGTCACCTCACCGGCGATCGATCCGCGTTTTCTGGCGGGTGTGCTGCGCGCCGCAGTCGACGCCGTCGACGGGAATCACCTCGACCTCTATCAGGTGGCGATTGCGCGCATACCACTCGCCGAACAGCGGCGCTATGCCGCCGCCTTCGAAGAACTGAGCGAGCTGGAGGCACACTGGCATCGGCAGCGCGCGAGCATCGAGCGCCTGGTGCGAGTCGGATTCGGCGGACTGGCGCAGGGGCGACTCCGTCCCGTCGGCGTCACCGAGTAGGTTTGCGTGTCGGTTTTTCTGGACTCACGGAGGTAGCGGCGGTGCAACCGCAGGTCGTCGACGGCCGGTACAAGCTGATCAAAGAAATCGGCTCCGGTGGCATGGGCCAGGTGTACGAGGGCTTCGACAGCCACCTCAAGCGCCGGGTCGCCGTGAAGTTCACCCACCCGAATCTCGACCAGGATCCGGACTGGAGCAAACGCTTCTTCCGGGAGGCCGAGCTCATGGCGCAGCTCAATCATCCCGGCATGCCGACGATCTTCGACGCCGGGACCGCGACGGTGCCGGGACGACCCGAACGGCCCTATCTGGTCATGGAATTCGTCGTTGGGATCACCCTCGACAAACTCCTCGACAATCGCGGTCCACTACCGATCGGGGTGGTGGCCGCCCTGGGCGCGCAGACGGCGGCCGTGCTGGCAGCTACGCACCGCAACCGCATCTACCACCGGGATCTGAAACCGTCCAACCTCATGGTGTGTGACGACGGGACGGTGAAGGTGCTCGACTTCGGTCTCGCCATAGCCCTGGACGCCGATATGACCCGATACACCAATACCGGCCACACGCTCGGTACGCCCGCGTTCATGGCGCCCGAGCAGGTCGAGGGCAAGACGATCGTCCCGCAAACCGACCTCTACGCCCTGGGGCTGGTGCTGCACGAGCTGCTCACCGGCGACCGGGTGATGACGGGTACATCGCCTTATGTGGTGTGGCAGAACCAGGTTCATCTTCCGCCGCCCGATATCCGGCACGAGCGCCGCGATGTCCCCGTGGAGATGGCTCGTTTGATCATGAGCATGCTCGCCAAGTCTCCGGACCAGCGTCCGGAGGATGCCGCGACCGTGCATACGGTGCTGCTCCGGTACGCGACCGGTCTGGACTCGCTGCCCGAAGTGAACGACACGCACAGCCCCGCGCGCATGTACTCCCTTGCGGTCGGTGTGACTCCGGGAGCGCGGACCGCCCCGACCGTGGTGGCTCCAACGCGGGTGATCCCCGGGCCGGTCGGCAGCCCGAGCGGGAATTCCGGTGGGGAGCAAGTAGTTCCGAATCACGAGCCCACCGATTTCAGTCGCGGCGATATCGACCGGGCAATTCGCCGCGCGCGCGATCTCGCCGACGATTCCCGCTACAGCCCGGCCATTCACGAATTGAAGACGGTCGTGGACAAGGCCGTGCCGCTGCTGGGTTCACGCGATGCCGATGTGGTCGAGGCCCGCCTGAAACTCGCGGATTTGCGATTCGAGAGCGCCGATTACGCCGGGGCCGCCGACCTGTATCGCACCCTCATCGACGATCTCACCGCCGAGCGTGGTCCGTATGACGACGACGTCATGTACTGCCAGCGGCAACTCGCCACCTGCCATGTGCACATCGGCGATACCCGGGCTGCGTTGACCCGGCTCAAGCGCCTGCACAGCCAGATGGCGGTCCGCTACGGCGAACAGGACAAACGGGTAATCGACCTGGCAGCGCAGATCACACACATCAAGGCAACGTGACAAATTTCGGATGAACAGGGCAAAACCGCAGGTGAGCGGCTTTGCCGAGTAGCACATGCAGGAGCCGGACCGATAGCCTGCCGTGGCTGTCGTGCCGAGAAGTATGGAGGATTGCGTGCCGAGCACGGGTGGGGATCGGACGCCCATGGCGAGTGAGCTCGCGGATCGCGGCGCCCGCCTGTTCGAATATCTGGCGAAGGTGCAAGCCCTTCGAACATCCCGGATCCAGGACATCGCCGCTTACAAGAGCGAGGGCGAAGTCCTGTGGATCGCCGAATTGCCGGAGCACGCGGCCGTCGAATACCGGCGGGCCGATCCCGGCAGCCCATTCCTCATGGTGCAGAAGGTCAGCGTGCCCGCCGCACCGGAGCCCGGGCCGAATCTCCGGCCCTGGCTCGACAAGGGCTGGAATGAACCAGATGACGAGCCCACCCTACGGGCCATCCGTACCGATGCCGCGGGACAGCACATCCGCCTCGCCGACCACGCCGAGGTATCGGCGGCCTTCGACGAATGGCTGCCGGCGTGGCGGGAGTGGGCGACCGACGCGCGACCCAAAGCCGCTGTGCACCGGCTGTATCAGACGATGTACGAGATGTACACGCGCTACGAGGGCGCGACGGAGACGCTCGAACTCGTTTTCGCACTGGGCTTCCTGAGCTGGAAAGCGGCGAGCATCGGAACCGTGAAGCGGCATGTCCTGACCATGCCCGTCGACATCCGCTTCGACTCCGGCTACGGCGCCATCTCGGTATCGATCGATCCGGCCGCGACGGGATACAGCGCCGAGCTGCAGGAGATCATCGATCCGACGCATATGGCCGCCGCCGGCGAGCTGATGAAGGCCGAAAGCGAGGCCCGCTCCGGCGATATCGAACCCTTCGACCGCGAGAACGTCGGCGCGCTGGTGCGTATGTTCGTCAACTGCATCAATCCCGACGCGGAGTACGCCGACGAGATGCGGCCGGGTAGCCCGACGGCACATCCCACCGCCGCCTACGCGCCCGCGATCATCCTGCGCAAACGCGGTAACCGCGGGATGGTGACGGCGCTGCGCACGATTGCCGACACCATCCGCGATACCGGTGAACTGCCCGGCGGTATCCGCAATCTGATCGATCCGGACCATGAACCGGTTCCGATTGCGCGGGACAGCGCGGGCGCGATCGTGGCGGACGGCGACGATCAGTTTCTGCCCTTGCCGCTCAACGAGGTTCAGCTGCGAATCATCGATCATGTCGACCGCCGCGCGCACACCCTCGTTCAGGGTCCGCCCGGCACCGGCAAGACCCATACGGCCGCCGCGCTCATCACCCATCTGCTCGCCCAGGGCAAACGGGTACTCATCACTGCCCACACCGATCGTGCGCTGCACGAGGTCCGCAACAAGCTGCCCGAGGAGATCAAAGATCTGTGTGTCGCGGTCGTCGGCGACTCGCGGCGGGAACTCGAGGATCTGAAAGCATCGGTCAACCGGATCTCACACGAGGCCGCCGAATTCGACCCAGCGCACAATCAGCGGATCATCGCGGCGGCCGAGCATGCCGTCGAGAAGTTGCGCGGCGAGCGCGCCGGGCTGCAGGCGGAGCTGCTGCGTCTGCGCGAACACGATGTCGTCACGCACACCGTGGCGGGCCGCTCCGGAACGATTGCCGAGATCGCGACCGGTTGGCGCGCAGAACGCTTCGAGTACGGGTGGATCGCCGACCTGGTAGCCCCCGCCCCTGATGAGCAGAGCCCGGTGTCGGGCGCGTTGCTCGAGGAATGGCGGACGCTGCTGCTCGACGAGACCCTCGCCGACCCGGAAACCGCTGCCCCCGACCTTGTTTCGGCATCCGAGGTGCCCGATGCCGAGTTGTTTACCCGACTGTGCGACGAGGAGCTCGCGGCCGCGCGGCATCGGGCGAGCTTCGCGCGCTACGACGGCGATCCCGCCGTCGCCCGCATACCGGAGCTGCTGCTCGCCGACCGGAATCAGATCCAGGGAATGCTCGGTGACATCGCCGGCCTTGCCCGCGATCTGCGACGCCGATCCGAGTCATGGGTCCCGGCCGCCCTCGGCGATGTGCACGCCGGGCACGCGCTGGAATGGCAGACCCGCGCAGCCGTTCTCGGTGATCTGCTCCAGCGCGCGGATGAGACGATCGAGGCGCTCGGCTATGTCGATGTCCGGGTCGCCGTGGAGGATTCCGGATCATTGGTATCGCTGGCCGAGAAGCTCCTGGCGCACATCGATGCGCACGGTCCGATCAAGATCCAGGCCGACGGCAGTCCGAAGGTCGGGATCATGAGCCCGCGCGTTGTCAAGGATGCCGGACCGCTGTTCGAGCACGTCCGAGTCGACGGCCGCATCCCCACCGGCGCCGAGCAGCTGACCCAGCTCCTGAACGCGGATCGCGGCAACCGCATCCTCCATCAGCTCGATGCCTCCTGGCCGGCAGAGCTTTTCGGCGTCACGAGCGGGACCCCGCGGGAACGCCGGGATCGCCATCGGGTCGCCCATGAACTCCTGCTGCAGATCCTCGATTACGGCTCCCGACTGGACTACGGCACCACTCGACTGCGGGAAGCCGGTCTGCCCGTTCCTGATTGGGGTGATGTCATCGCGGTGCGGGCGGTGCTCGAAGCCTTCGACGCCGTCGCCGCCGAGGAAGCTCGGCGACGGGCCGCCACGCCACTCGACGAACTCGCCGCGAGACTCGACGACCTCGGCCGCGACCCGCGCGCCACCGCCAATCTGCACCGGCTCGGCCAGGCGGTGCGGGAGCGCGACAGCATGGCCTACGCGGACGCTCGACAGCGGCTCGGCGAACTGCATGCACTGCGGCGCGCGCACGCGCGGCGCGTCGAGCTCACCGCCCTCATGGCCGCGGTGCCGCACCTGCGCGATGCCATTGTCGAGCGTCCCGCCGACCCGGAATGGGCGCCACGGTTGCGGGCATTCGAGCCGGCGTGGGCCTGGGCGGCCGTCGGCGGGTGGCTGTCGGTGCACAATGCCGGCGGCGTCAACGAGTTGTGCCGGCGTCTCGATGCCGTCGAAGACCGACTGCGCGAGCAGGCCACGGTTCTCGCGGACCGGCGTGCCTGGGAACGCGCGGTCGGCCGGCTCACCAATCGCGCCCAGGCCGATCTGCGGCAGTACGCGCAGTTGGTCAAGAGCCTCGGCAAGGGCACCGGTCAGTACGCAGAACGCAAACGCGCCGATATCCAGCGGGCGCTAGGCAACTGCCGATCCGCCGTGCCCGTGTGGATCATGCCGATCTACCGCGTCGTCGAACAGTTCGCCATCACGGCCGACATGTTCGACGTCGTGGTGGTCGACGAAGCCTCGCAGGCCGGGGTGGAGGCCGTGTTCCTGCAGTATCTCGCGCCGAGCATCGTGGTGATCGGCGACGACAAACAGGTCTCGCCCGCCGCGGTCGGCGTGGACGAATCCGAATTGGAGCGGCTGGCCGGGCAGTATCTGTACGACGACCGGTATCGGGACTCCTGGAAGAACCCCAAGCGCAGCCTGTTCGACGACGCCGTCATGCGATATCCGGCGCGGCTCACCCTCGTCGAGCACCGGCGCTGCGTCCCGGAGATCATCGGATTCTCCAACAAGATCGCTTACGAGCCGGAGGGGGTGCGGCTCATACCGGTGCGTCGCTACGGCAGCGATCGGCTTCCACCGATTCGAACGGTGCACGTCGCCGACGGCTACGAATCGTCGAGCAAGGTCAACCCGGTGGAAGCCGACCGCATAGTCGACCGGATCGAACAGTGCCTGGCCGATCCCCGATACGACGGGAAGACCTTCGGAGTCATCTCGCTGCTCGGCACGGCTCAGGCGAAATACATTCGGCAACAGCTCATGATCCGGATTCCCCCGGAGGAGCTGGACGGTCGCCAGCTGCACTGTGGTGACGCCGCCGACTTCCAGGGCGCCGAACGCGATATCGTCTTCCTGTCGCTGGTGGCGGCTCCCGGTCCGGATCGTCGGCTGTCCGCGCAGACGGCCGACGGTGTCGTCCAGCGCTACAACGTCGCCGTATCGCGTGCGCGCGATCAGCTGTGGCTGTTCCACTCGGTCACCGCCGACCAGCTCACCAACGCCGAGGACTTACGTTTCCGGCTGCTCGACTACTGCCTCGGTGTCGAGCAGGCCACCGTCGATGACGAACTGCCCCGGCAGTTCCCCGACGACCGCCTGGTCGAACCCTTCGAATCGCTGTTCGAGCAGCGGATTTTCAACCGGATAGCGGATCGTGGCTACCGGATCAGCCCGCACCACACCGAAACCGGGTATGACATCGACATGGTCGTGACCGGCAGCGGGGGACAGGTCGCGATCCAATGCGATGGCGACCGATGGGAAGGCCCGGACCACTACCGTGGCGATCTCGCCCGTCAGCGCGACCTGGAACGCTGCGGCTGGCCGATCCATCGCATCCGTGCCGCCGAATTCATCGCCGATCCGGACCGGTGCCTGGCCGAACTCTGGGAACTGCTGGAGCACAACGGGATCTACACCCGCGCCGAGGAGGAGAACCGCCGGTTGGCGCAGCTGTTCGCGACCCGCGACGAGCCCGTCCCGGTTCGGCCGGACAGCCCGGAGCTGCGCCACCGTGTCGAACAGGTGCTGGTCGATGAGGATCAGGACCCGGCAGACATCGGCGAGGTGCGTCTGAGTGCACGCGCCGAGCTCGGCGAGGAGGTCGCCCGGCCGACTGCGTCGGAGGCGCAGACCGAGCTGCTGGACGGTGAAATCGGCAGCGGGCGTGATGAATTAGAGCTGATGGGTGATGCCGCCGTATTGCCGGAAGCGGCCGGTTCGGGCGCACACACGCCGGTCGATGTCGTCGTCGACGATACTGCGACCGAGCGACACGAGACGCCGCGTGTGCCGGAAACTCTGGAGCGAGAAGCACGGAGCGGCGGGGAAGACCGTGAACCGGCGTCGACGGTGGCCGAGGTGGTCGTCGATCCGGCGATGACGGACGCCGAGCCCCCCGCCTCGGTGATCGAGCCCTTTGTCGTGCGATCCGCTACCGACGATCGCGCGCCCGCGTCGAATGGTCACGGCGAAATCGCAGTGCATGAGGATGACCCGTGGCGGAACGGGCATGCCGCACCGCGAGCCGCTGCTGGCGCAGGCGTCGACGCCAGTGGCGCAGCCGCGGCGACGGCCAGCCCCGCGGTGACGACTACCCGCACCATCGAGGCGTACTCGGCCTTCAGCGGATCCCTCGAAAGCCCGACGACGGCAGGACATTCCACCATCGTGGCGGATTTCGTTCGAATCGTGGCGGCCGAGGGGCCGGTGACAGCCGCGCGGCTGCGCGCCGCCTACGTCACCGCGGCGCGCACCCGGGAACGCGACAATGTGCGCAGGAAGCTCGATATCGCGTTGCAAGCCGCCGTCGCCACCGGAAAGCTGCTCGTCAGCGATGATCTGGATGCCGGGGATCCGGCGCTGTTCACCTACCGCATGCCCGAGCAGCCCGCCACGTCGTGGCGAGACCTGGGACCGCGCAAGATCGAGCAGATGCCGCCCCGGGAGCTAGCCGAGATGATGGCGCATCATGCCGAAGCGCTCGGTTGGGACGATCGGGCGGCTCTTTTCCGGGCGGTGATCAATGCCGTCGGCCAGACTCGGCTGACCGAGAACACCATTGCGATGCTCGCGCTGGTGTTGCCGCTTGCCAGGCAGGTCAGCGTCGCGAACTGAAAACTGCTGTAGTCACCGGATCCGGTGACTACAGCAGATCCACCGGATCCACTCCGCGCATGGTCGCGACGAGCACGAGCAACTCCGTGCGGTTCGGGCCGATCAGGCCCAATCTGCGGGTCAGCTCGGCGAACTGGCCGATCGGATCGGGTGACTCGGTGGCGTAGTCGACCACGACGCGCAGCGCCGCTCGTTCTTCCAAGTCATCGCGACCGCGGGAACGCGCCAGCGACAGTAGCCGAGACGCTTCCCACTCCGGGTCCAGCCACGGGCGGGCTGTCTTGGCCTGCGCCCACAATGCGGACGCGTCAGCGAGACCGAGTTTCGTTCCGAGCTGGGCCAAGTTCGTCGTGGGTTCGGTGACGGCGGGCTCGAGGGCTTGCGCAGCGGGTGTCGAACCGACCACAGGTGGCGCATCGTCCGCGTTCGTGGTGGTCGCGACCGGTGTGGGAAGGAGGTCACTCAGCGGCGTATCGGATTCCGGCCCACTGATTTCGGCGCTATGAGGAACGCTCGGATCGGCTTGGTCGGCTGCTTCGCTGCTGGGCGGATCCGTGATCGGCTGCTGCGCAGGCGCGTTATCGTCCTGGGGTGAGGGGTGGCTGGGAGGCACTATCACGCGCGTGGGTATGCGCGCCATCATCTCCAGTGGCGTCGGTAAGCCCGCACGGGAATCCGGCTGTGGCACAACAGTTGCCGGACGGTTCGGTGCGGCTGGCATAGGACTCGTAGGGGGCGATGTCAACCACGAGCGCAGGAGCGGGCCCAGCTCTGCCGCATCGACTGTTCGCCGCTCATCGGCGATGAATTCGAGGTCCTCCAGGAACGCCTCATGTGCGCCGAGCGCGGGATCCTCCGGGGTTCCGTAGACGTACGCAATCACGAAAATCGCCGTCCTGCCATCGGATTTGGGACGCACCACCCGGCCCATCCGCTGAATCATCTGTCGCCGCGTGCGGCTGGCTGCGAGCACAACGCCGACCTGGGCATCAGGAACATCGATCCCCTCGTCCAGCACCCGTGGGGCGGCGAGCGCGCGCAGAGCGCCGCTTCTGAACTCGTCGAGCACCTCGGCGCGTTCTCCGGACTTCAAGGTCGAGCCGACGTAGCCGCAAGCCAGGCCCGACTCCAGCAGGGTCGCGCTCACTGTCTCGGCGGTGCCCGTCCGTTCGGTGAAGACAATCGACTGTGTCGCGGCCAAGTCGGCGATCGGAAGCGATCGCACCAATTCCAGTTTCCCGGCGCAGTCGGCCAGTACTTCGCGGCGCTCGGCGAAGTACTTCAGAAAACGCTGGGCGTGACGTGAGCCGTCGCCGCCGTCGTCCTTGGCGAGCAGCTGGGTGTACTTCATGAATTCGCCGAACGGTTCTTCCGGCGCGCCATACCATTCCACCAGTAGGTTTCGGGCTTTCCGGGCCACTTCGTCGGCGCGGTCGTAGCGCGCTCGTTCGCGCGCGGTGAAGTGCACGCCGACCAGGGCGACCTTGACCGGGGCCAGGATGGCGTCGGATTGGGCGCGGGCGTAGTCGCATCCGGGCACCAGTGTGCCGAAGTACGGCAGCAGGATCTCCTCCACCGCATTGTCGGAGCGCTCCAAGGTCGCGGTGAGCCCGAGCCGCCACTCATATTGAGCCAGCAGCGCTTGGGCGAAGGTTCCCGCACCGTAGCGATGGACCTCGTCGGCCACCAGCAGTGCACCCGCAGGCGTGGGAATCGGGGTGCGCGAGGCGGTTTGGACGGTCGCGACGAGGACGTCCCAGTGGGCGGGCGGCCGGGCGGGGCCATTGCCGCCGAGCCGGTCGATGCGGTGGGACGGCAATGCGCTGCGCAGGCGCTCGAACCATTGATTCTGCAGGTCGATGCCCGGCACCAGGACAACCGCGGGGCGGCCCTCGTCCAGAGCCATGGCGATTGCCCGAGCCCCGACCGTGGTCTTACCGGATCCGGTCACCGCCTCGACCAGACCACGACGCCCATGATCCATCCAGGCATACAGCGCCTCGGACTGCCAGGCGCGCAGCGACGGTCCGGCATAACAGGTCTTCGGGTCCGCTGGCGCGCTCGGTATCTGATCGTCATGCCGATCCTCGCCGGTGTCGTCCGCCGCCGCACGCCAGGATTCGACCTGTGCTTCCGCCTCGACTCGCACGGCCCAGATCGGCGGCTGTTCGGGCCCGCAGATTTCGAACAGATCCGGCTCGCTCTGCAGGAGTCGTAGCACCACCATTGCCGTCGCATCCGGGACGCCCAGCCGCGGGCTGATCTGCTGGGCGGATTGAAACGGAGTTTCGGCCAAGATCACGGCAATACGCCGAATCAATATGGCCTTCGGTCCATTGCCGGCCGCGTGCCGCAGTTTGATCTGATGCACCACTGACAATCCTTTCCCCACCCGAGGACAATCGCGGAAGCCTAACTTGTCCAGCGCTTGACCGATTCGGCGACGGATTCACGGAGTTGCCCGACTCGCAGTGGCGCTGCGACCATCCGAGAGGTCGCCTTTGGCCGTAACCCATCGATCTGCCACAGAAGGTGAAAGTGACAGCTCAATCCGGCGTCGAATACATCGGCTCCGAGTTCGCGGCCCTGCGCGACGAGATCCTCCCCATCCCGGGTGCCGACGACGGCTACCAGCGCGTGCTGCTGCTCGGGACCACGGGTGCGGGAAAGACGACGGTGGTCCGGCAGCTGCTGGGAACGCATCCCCGGACCGAACGATTTCCGTCCACGTCCACGGCCAAGACCACCGTCGCGGATATGGAATTGATCGTCAGCGAGCAGCCGGTTTTTCGCACGGCGATCACTTTCGCACCGCGCGCCGTTATCGAAACCCATCTACAAGAGAATGTGGTGGCTGCCGCGCTGGCGGCATTCGAGGGCAAGTCGGTGGAGAAGATCGGGCGGTCCCTGCTCGATCATGTCAACCAGCGCTTCCGCTTCAGCTACGTGCTCGGCCGGATCGTCGATCCGGCGGCCGACGACATCGATGACGATGACGATGGGCCCGAGGACAGCGAACCGGATCCCGCCGAATACGGCGACGTCGACTCAGAAAGCACCGCCCACGCGCTCACCGGCGCGGTGAGCGCAATCCGGGCGCTGATGAATCGGTATGCCACCGAGGCGCGTTCCCCTGTCGATGACGCCGACCTCCAGCGATTCGTCGAGTTGAACGCCGACGCCGACCTGCGCGAGTACCCGGAGTTCCATGACATCGTCGATCGACTGCTGGCCGAAATGGAAAAGCGTTTCGATGCGCTGGAAGTCGGTGATCTGCATTGCGATGTCGATGGCTGGCCGATCAGCTGGTCCTGGAGCAGCGACGACCGCCGCCACTTTCTCACCGTGGTATCGCGATTTTCCAGCAACAATGCCAAGTTGTTCGGTCGCTTGCTGACGCCACTCGTGAACGCGGTGCGCGTCAGCGGTCCCTTCGTACCCGGCTGGGCGACCACGCGACCGAAGCTGGTTTTGATCGACGGTGAGGGGCTCGGCCACACCGCCAAATCCGCGGCCACCTTGTCCACGCACGTCGCACGCCGACTCGATGAGGTGGACGCGGTGCTGCTCGTGGACAATGCGGAACAACCGATGCAAGCCGCCGCCGTTGCCGCGCTGAAGAGCATCGCGATGTCCGGGCACGCCGCGAAACTTCACTTCCTCTTCACGCATTTCGACCAGGTCAGGGGTGACAATCTCGATACCTTCAGTGCCCGCGAGGAGCACGTCCGCGAATCGGTCGCCAATGTGCTCGCCCTGTTCCGTGCCGAAGCGCAGCACGGTGACCAGGCGTTGGAAGCCGCCGAACGAGTCCTACGGCAGCGATTGGATCGTGCGGCCTATTTCGTCGGTGGAATCGACAAGCAGCTCAGCGACAAGAAAGCCGGTAAACGATCCATTCAGCAGCTCAATGCGCTGCTGGAGTTGATCGCGCACCCCGACCTGGCAGACGACACCGGCGAGGGACGGCCGGTCTATCGCACCGTTCAACTCGTGGACGGCATCACCGCGGCCACCTCGGACTTCCAGGCGATGTGGAAGGCCATGCTGTCGCTGGATTTTGAGGAAGGCGTGTCGCCCGCGCACTGGAGTCAGGTCAAGGCGCTGACCCGGCGCTTCGCATTCGCGATGGACGACCACTACGAGCACCTGCAGCCGGTCGCCGATCTGCGCGAAGGGCTCCAGCACCGGATCTACGGGCTACTCCAGCAGCCCGCCCGCTGGGTGGGCGGCACGCCGAATCCGAGCGAACAGCACGTTCTCATCGATCAGATCGCCAATGTCGTCGCCACGCCGCTGCTCGAACTGACCTCCCAGCTGCTCACGAAGGATGCGCGCGAAGCATGGATTCGCGCGTACGCGATCTCCGGGAGCGGATCGGTGACCAAGCGTGCGCGCACCATCGACGGTGAGGTGTTCGAAACCTACGTTGCTTCCGGCCGGCTCCTCGCCGAGGTGACGGAGATCGTCACCTCGGCGGCGCGGCGGGCGGGGGTTGTCTTCGAATAGGTCGGCCGGCGAACACTCGGCGCTCGCACCGGTTCCGCCGGAACCTTCGAAGTGCGCTCAGCCACGCGCCTTTCGGAACAGCGCGGCCTTCTCGTCATCCATCCAGTAGTAGCATTTGCCATCGCCCAGGTACTCCCAGGACCACATGTAGTGGCGCTGCACCTCGGCGCACAGCGTTCCAGGCCGGCTCAGCACGGCGGCTGTCGATTGACTGTTCGGCAGGTTCAATAGCTCGGCCAGTTCAGCGCCGGAGTACTGACGGCCCGGATTGTCGATCAGAATCGAGAACAGCCCCCGCGCCCGTGCGGTCAACAGGTCCCACACCTCTTCTGCCAGAACCGCATCCGCCGGTGTCCAGGGGCGGCGACGCCCCTGTGCGGCGTTGACCCTCGCGGTGGCCGGTGCGGATCGCGGCGTTTGTGCGGGCTGTGTGCCCGGCATCCCGGGTGCCGGCGATGACTGCGGTGTCCCGGTTCCGCTCATGGCCTCGGTGACGAGCGCCATCAACGCCTTTTCGCGCTCACCGATGAACCGCTGAAAATCATCGCGGCGCAGGGTTTCCGGATCGATCAGATGGGACTCGACATGCGTATGCAGACTCTGCTTGTCGACCCCGCCGTTCTTGGCCAGAGTGGACAGGTAGCTGGATGGCGCCGCGCCGCCGATCGAGCGGTTGGTGTAGGCAGACAGCGGAGTCTTGTTGAGGATCGAATCGCCCACGGTGCGGTCGATGCCCTGCCGGGCGCACCAGGCCTTCGGGAAGACATGGTGGATATCCACGGCCTCGTCGAAGTAGGTCGCGCCATTGATCGAATTCCCACTGAGCCAGTCCCGTGCGCCCGTCCGCAGCAGCAACGCGTAGATGCCCTTGTAAGCGGCACTGTTCCGACTCCGCAGGGCGCGTAGCCGTCCCGCGGTGAACTGGGCGTCGACGACCGTGCGGGGTTCGGCATCGGTTACGCACAGTGCCCAGTCGACGACATCGGGAAGATCACGGGCAAAACGGGTTTCGGTCGTCGAGCCGTACAGTTCGCCAAAGACGCCGGACCAGAACCAGCGTGCCACCTTCTGCCGGGCGGAGTGCGCGTTCCACTCCGAACCCAGCACGCTCAGGATCGCGGCCAGCGGAATCAACTGCGTACCGTACGGAACGAATCGGGTATCGAAGATGTGCTGCTCGTGCAGGAATTTCGCGGCAGCCAGCAGACCCTCCACAATCTGCTTGCTGTAGATCCGATACTCATCGAGCGGTAGCCGCAGGATGTCGGCGCGGCGGCAGCCCACGCGAGGCCCGCTGTTCGGATCGACGAGTCCGGCGGTCTCGCGGCGGCGAAATGTCGCCAGCAGGGTGACAGCCTGTAGGAAGTCGGTTTCCGATACCTGCTCCAGCACCCGGTACTTGCCGTCTCCCCAGGTCTCGCGGCAGCGTTCCCAATCCTTCCGCAGATCGAATTCGTCGGCCGCATAGGTGGCGGTGAGCAGTTCGAACACCGTCAGCGTGACACCGCCGGTATTGACCTTCTCGAAGACTTGGCACACCGCTTCCCGTGGTGTGGCTGCGGCCAGGTCCAGCACCGGGATCAGATACTGCTCGAACCGCTTGAGGATCTGGCGATTGAAGTTGCGCCACAGTTCGCGCGCTTCGGGGGAGTAGTTGTGCAACTCGCGGAAATGCTCTGCCCAATCATCGGCGTCGAATGCGCGGGTCATCGGGAACCATGCCGCTCGGCACTCTCCGTCGAGCGTGGAAAGATCGATGTCCACGGTGCGGCCGAAATTGGAGGTCACTCGCCGGTCGGTGGGGACGAAGCGAAACGCTTCTTCCCGGTCGGTGCCGTCGTCCAATGCGGCTCGCATATCCACGTAGAACCAGCCCTCGATGGGCTTCTTCTTCTCGTCGAGGGTGAGAATGGGCCGGTCCAGCATGAGGGCTTGATACATCGAAGTGAGTCGCTGCTGGCCATCGAGCAACAACCGCTCTGCCGATACCGTTGCCGGTAGTTCGACGCCCTCGAGCGGGCGCTGCTTGAACCGTGTCTCACCACCGGCGCGCAGCATCATCAAGGTCCCGACCGGAAAGCCCAGCGAGATGGAACTCAGGAGGCCACGAATGTTCGGTTCCGGCCACACCCAGCCACGCTGGAACTCCGGCAGTTGAATTCGGCCATCCCGGGCCTGATTCAGCAGATCCAGGAGGAACGGTTTCTCGATCTCGAAGGACTCGACGCTCAATGATGTCACTTTCACGCGGGAACAACAGGGAGACACCAAGTCTCGCTGCGTGACCTTATCAACCTGGGAGGCGACGGGGAGTTCGAAAGGGATACCTCGGATCGTGCGTTCTGACGGTCTGGTCACCGCGTCTGCCGGATGCAATCCGAGTCACCTCGATCCGAATCCCTGTTGTGTCTGATTCCCCCAGAATCAGACCGTCAAGTCTAATCATGCTCCCGCAGTGGGCATTTCATTCATGACCTGCTCATATGGCGTTGCGTGCGAGCCTGTCGGTGCCATGCTCTACCGTGTCTGGTTGCACACCGTCCGCTATCGAACGGAGCTTGATGAGCACCCCCGCAGCGACTGTTCTCTCACTGGTGGTCGTGCTGAACGAGGTGGGCAGCCGCCTTGTCGTCTGGCATGTGAATGTCGGGCAGGCCATTGGCCTTTCGCGGTTGTCCGGCGCGTGGGTGCTCGAACGGGACGAATCGGAGGCGATCACCACGCTGGTTGCCGGGCATCGGATTGTTCGCTGTGATGGTGAAATCACAGTGCCGGAGGGGATCTCGGTTTCGGGCATTGTCGACGTTGACGCGACCGTGCGTACCTTGCAAGCAGAGGTGGCCGAGATCGACGAGTTGTTCACCGCCCATCAGTCCACGGTCGCGAACAAACTGATTCGTCCGCAATGGCCGGAGTTCGTGCACCCTTCCGATGCGAGACAGCCGGTACATGATGTCAGCGACGAAGTTCGACCGGCACTGCTCTTGGCGCGGGGCATCGCGGATCTGGCCGAAGCCTGGTCCTCTCTTGAATCCTTGCGCCTCGCACGGTCGTTCCTCATCGATCACGGCGGTCCCGTCGCACGCCCCCTGCCTCTGACGGTTCGGTGACCATGGCGGGCCTGTCGTTCGCCGCCATCGATGTCGAGACCGCCAACTCCGCTCGCGGCAGCATTTGCGCCGTGGGTGTCACGGTGGTTCGTGAGGGTGTGCGGTTGGAGACCCATTCCTGGCTGTGTCGCCCACCCGCAGCTGTGGACTTCTTCGCGCGCCGCAATGTTCGCATACACGGCATTTCCTCTGCCGCGGTCGCGGACGAACCCGGGTTCGCGCAGCGTTGGCCGGAGATTCGGAGTGTGGTCGCTGAGCTGCCGCTGGTCGCACACAACGCGGGATTCGACAGCGGTGCCATCCGAGAAGCGTGCACCCACAGCGGAATCGAAGTTCCCGCCTGGGAATTCAGCTGCAGCCTGTATATCTCGCGGCGGCATCTCGACCTCGAGAGCTATCGACTTCCGAACGTCGCAGACGCCCTCGGCATCGAGTTGCTCACCCACCACAATGCGGCCGCCGACGCTGCCGCGGCAGCCGACATCGTGCTGGCTCTCGCAGCCCGAGCCGGGGTGAATTCCCTGGCCGAGCTCGAGCAATCAGGTGTAGACCGGCCCTACCGCGCACACCGGCCGAACCGCCGCCCACGCCGATCCTTCTTCCCCCGTGAGGAATTGATCGCCCCTGAGGTGACCGGCGCGGACCCGACCCACCCGCTCTACAACCAAACCGTTGTCTTCACAGGCGAACTCGCCTCCCTTACTCGCCAGGAAGCGTGGAACGCCATCGCGGCTCACGGTGCTACCCCTGCGAAAAACGTCACCCGCCGCACCACATGCCTGGTAATCGGTGACGGCTTCACCGGCCACGATCCCACCGCCTTCACTACCACCAAGGCCCGTCGCGCCGCCGAGCTCCAAACCCGAGGCCAACGGATCGAAGTCCTCGATGAGCAGCGCTTCCTCGCGCACCTCGACCGAACAGCGACGGCTCAGCCCGCATCAGCCCTCGTCGCTGCGCCCGATTACAACTAGCGACCGGTGGTTGAGACCAGAACGCCGACCACGACGAGGGTTACCAGCGCCCCGGCAGTCGAGATAGCGATGCCGGTTCCTGCTTGACGTGCTCGCCCGCCAATTGCCCAAAGAACGGCCACGACAAGGAGTTCGACTGCATACAGCAATGGGCCGAGGAACAGGAAGAACAAGAAGAACAGATGGAGCGTGATCGGTAGGACCACGTTCACGAATCCGCCGACGGCCGCCCACATGAACGATTGCCGCCCGAACCAGGGACCTCGCCCGAGCCGACTCGTCTCACCTTCGGCAGACATCACCATGTGATCCCGACGCCGCCGAGTACGAGCAGATAGAACACGACGCCCGCAGTCCACACTCCGCTGGTCGCGGCCATTGCCCACGCCAGGGCGCGCCATGTTCCTCTGGTTCGCCAGAGTAGGACCGCTGCCAGCGCCGCACTGATTGCCGCGGTGAGCATGAAGGGGCGAAGTGGCAGCCAGTGTTCGTCCACGTCGATCGACGCCGCGATTCGCCAGAAGACGAGCGTTTCCAGGAGCAACAGCGCCGGGACACTCCACGTCGATGCGACCCAGAATCGCTGCTCATCCGTGAATCGTGCTGGCTTCGAGGGCTTCTCGGTGCACGGAGGTATCGGTTCGAAGCTGGCCCACGTTGGCTCGGGCATCGCGTTGTCGGCCTTGCTACTTCGAGAAGCCGGTTGCTCGGATGGTTTGCTGGACCTCGGGTGTGTAGTACTCGGGCTCCAAGTAGATGTCGTATTTCAGCAGGGGCTTCCCGCGCTTCAGGTATGCCTCGACGCTGATGACGAGACCGCTTCGACCGACACCCATGGATACGACCTGCTGATAATCGGACTCGCCTTGGCTGTTTTCCTCCCACATGTCGACGCGCTTGGCATTGAGCCCCCAACGAGTGATGTCGTCGCGCAATTCCTCCAGGCACTCCTGCGGAGTTTCGAACGATCGCCAGTAGACGATGCCGGCGTAGGGTTTGTCGGCGCTCGGAGAGAGGAACATGATCGTGCTCGTCTCAACTGTCTCGGCTTGATCCGGACCCAGGAGTTCGAGGCTGATCATGGGCTGGTCGGCGCCGCCGATGATCGGACCGCGGTCCTGGCCTTCGAGACCGACTGCTGCCTTGGTGAGTTCATGGTTGCGCAAGTCGAATCGTGCGTGACGGGTTCTTTTGATCTGTGCGACCCCGGCATCGGTCAGTTGTGAGAACTCCGAGCTCGGCGGCATCGGCTCCTCCTTGCTGGAAGGGGTGGAACACGCAGTGGCGGTGAGGAAAAGCATCGCCGCAGCGGCTATCGAGCGGGTGAGGGTGGCGGAAAAGGTCATGGGCGGTATCCCCAATGCCAATTGAAGTGGGTCAAGATTTCGTCCCATCGGTTCGCCAGTCGCTGGTCGTCCATCCGAGTCCCGAAGTCGGAGGCGATGATTTCGCGTGCTCGAGCCGGATCCTCGGTCAGCAGTCGCTGGTATGCCGGAAGGGTGTCCTGCTCGATCAGCGCCCATCTCTGGTCGCGGTAGGAGATGTTTCCGTCCGGGAATGGGGTCACGACTTCCCCGGGGATCGGGCCGGGCAGGTCGATCGTCCGGGGAAACTCATCGGGGAACGTGTGGGCTCCGGGTATCGACGGAGCGCCGACTGTCGTCATGCCCCAGGTCACGAATCCGCCGGTATTCGGGCGTTCACGCATTACGTCGTAGTCATCGGCGATGATCTGCCACTGTTCACGCCACAGCAGATCCTTGTTGCCCAGCGCGATCAGCGCCGAATCGTCTCGGACGTATCCGTCGTGAATATTCTGCCAAGCCTTCTCCGCACGGGGATCCAGTAGTCCGGCGTCCGACATCCGTTCGATTTCGGCCATGCCGCCCGTGAGGTAGGCCTCGTGCATGGCAGCCTGATCGTTGAAGATGTTCTTCTGCATCCCGAGCAGAGTGGTTTCGTAGAAGCGGATCTCCTCGGCGGTGAGATGACCGAGCGGATTCTCGCCCGGAGTCGGCCAATTCGCCTCGCGAGCAGCGTCTTTCAGCATATCGAGATCGAAGAACCCACCCGCGAACGAGGGGCCGATCATGTTCGCCATGCCGGCCCACTGGAGCTCGGGGTGGTCCAGGAACAGGCGGCCATAGTACTGATAGACCTTGACGATGGTGTCCTTGTTGGCCTCCGCGCCCAATTCCGGCCGCCATGTGGCCGGGTCGATTCCGGCCTGCTCCAACGCCTCTCGTTGCCAGTAATGCTGGAGGAACGTCTTGTAGAACTTCTTGGTCGGGTCGAGCTTGCCGGAATCTACGGCGCTGTCGAGCAGCGTCTTGGCAGCATCGGGATGATGCTCGACCCATTCCCGGAATCGCGGGTCATTGATCAACGCTTGGACTTCGTCGGCGGACATCTGTGCTGTGGTGGATGGTGGTGTGTACTCGCGTCCCGAGGCCGCATCGTCTTTCGACGCGCGGATCTCGTCGGTCTTGGCGTCCAGCAAGACGGACACCGCTCGGTCCACATCGGTCAACTGCCGGAGCGCGCCGGAGATCTGCGCGATGTGATAGCTGCGTCGTTCCTCGTCCTTGCCGTCCGGGGTTGGTCCGACCTGCCAGTCGTCGCCGACAGTGAAGCCGTCGCCGATCGCTGTATCGACTGCGCCGATCGCGTGATCGCGGACGGACCGCAGCTGGCCTGCCGCGCTCTCGAGTGCATTCACCAGGTCTCGGACCGCGCCCACGATGCGCATGCCCATTCGGTGCTCGCGTTCGATTCGCTGATACGCCTGGGTGCCGGCCGCGCCGGTCCAGCCACCCGCGGCGATCTGGTCGGCTTCGCGCCAGGCCGCGTCCAGGGTCTGGACCGTGTGGTCGGCGCCCTTGGCGAGGATTGCGGCGCGATCCGACAGTGATTCCGGGCGCCAGCGGCGTACCGCGCCGACCGTGTACGTCATCGCCGCCCCATTTTGGCCAGCTGTTCGGCCCATTGCTGGTCGGTGACCTGATAGGTGTCGTTGGCGCCGCGCGTCAGCTTTCCGAGGCTGTCGAAGTGATAGGCGACTTCCAGGTACGCCTCGTAGACGTCGGTGCCCATATCGCGCAGAGCCGCCTCGGACAGGGACCCCGGCATTTCGCCTTCCAAGTCGGCGATGCCTTCCCTGGGCACGGTCTTGATCTCGCGGGAGGTCTCCAGCCATGCTTTTTCCAGCCGGTGCAGGAGTTCGATATCGACGTACATCGTGGAATCTCCCTCCCCGGATGTGCGGTCAGCTAACTTTCCGCAGACTCTATCGCAGATCATGACCTTGATAGCTGTCTGCCATCACTATCGACGCAGGTCAGGTCGTGAAGGTTCCGCTCGGATCGGGCCGTCGAATCCGGTCGGGCGAATCACACGCAATCGGGTCGACCGATAAGCTCCCTGGGGTGACCGACGAGAAGCTGCTGCAAGGCCCTATCCACGCTGTCCATGTCGAGCTCGGCGCTACTTTTGCCCCCTTCGGTGGGTGGGAGATGCCTGTTTCCTATGCGGGGACGGTGGGTGAGCACACGGCCGTGCGGACCACGGTGGGTGTGTTCGATGTGAGTCACCTCGGCAAGGCCACCGTGAAGGGGGCCGGTGCGGCGGAGTTCGTGAACTCGGCGTTGACCAATGATTTGAATCGGATTCGGCCGGGGAAGGCGCAGTACACCTTGTGCTGCACGCCCGAGGGTGGGGTGATCGATGATTTGATCGCCTACTACGTGAGCGATGACGAGGTCTTCCTGGTGCCGAATGCGGCGAATACCGCGACCGTGGTGGCAGAGCTGCAGCAGGTGGCGCCGGAGGGGGTGACCGTCACCGACGAGCATCGGAGTTATGCGGTGTTCGCGGTGCAGGGGCCGAAGTCGGCGGAAGTGCTTGCGGCGCTGGGTTTGCCGACCGATATGGAGTACATGGCTTACGCCGATGCCGAATGGGAGGGGCGGCCGGTTCGGGTGTGCCGCACCGGGTATACGGGTGAGCACGGGTATGAGTTGCTGCCGCGGTGGGAGGACGCGGAGGCCGTGTTCCGGGCGCTGGTGGCGCAGGTGCAGGCGGCCGGTGGGCAGCCGGCGGGGCTGGGGGCGCGCGATACGCTGCGCACCGAGATGGGGTATCCGTTGCACGGACATGAACTGTCCGTGGATATTTCGCCGGTGCAGGCGCGCTGTGGGTGGGCGGTCGGCTGGAAGAAGGCGGAGTTCTGGGGGAAGGACGCGCTGGAGAAGGAGAAGGCGGAGGGGCCGCGGCGGCTGCTGCTCGGGCTGAAGGCCAAGGATCGCGGCGTGCTGCGGCAGGGGCAGGCCGTGTTGCGCGGGGGCGAACAGGTTGGTGAAACCACTTCCGGGACTTTCTCTCCCACGCTCAAGATCGGTATCGCACTGGCTCTGATCGATACCGCGTCCGGGATCGCGCCCGGTGACGAGGTGGAGGTCGATGTGCGCGGTCGTCGGTTGCGCTGCGAGGTCGTGCGGCCGCCGTTCGTGGAGGCGCGCACCGCCTGACCGTTCACGAACGGTTCGAAACCCGCTGTGCGAGGGCGGATTGCGACCTGCTCAGCAGGCGCCGCAGTTCCGCGATGCCGTCCTCGCCCAGCTCCGCGCGCAGTCCGTCCTCGATGGACTTGATTTGCCGCGCGGCGAAAGTCAGTGCGGCGTGCCCGGATTCGGTGGCGACCACCAGCCGGGCGCGCCGATCCTCCGGGTCGACGCGGCGTTCTACGTAACCGCAGTTCTCCAGGTGTGTCACCAGCTCGCCCATCGACTGCTGGGTCATGCCGGCGGACTCGGCCAGTGCCGTGACGCGCGATCCCTCCGGGGCCAGGTGCCGGAACACCGCGTAGTGGGCGGGCCGGAGGCTCTCGTCCAGCTCCAGGCGTAGCTCGTGGTTCAGCTCCTGCTCGAACGCGTGGGTTACCTGCACGAGCAGTTTCAGAAGGCTGGGATCGACTGTTGACACGATATGAAGGTTACCTTTATATCTGGGATATGGAAACTCTCACCTTCCGCAATGGTCACCAGGTGACGCTGGTCGAGCGCGGATCCGACGAGCGCGGGCCGTACCTGCGGCTGCGGCATCTCCTGCCGGAACCCGGGCGGCAGGCCGGACCGCACTGGCATCCGGTGCTGACCGAGCGGTGGACGGTGCGGCAAGGGCGGCTGCGATTCCGGATCAATGGATCGGAAATCGTTGCTGAGGAGGGTGATTCGCACTTTGCGCCAGCCGGTACGGTGCACCGGTTCGCGAGCGAATTGCCCGACACCGTCATCGACCATGAAATCCGCCCGCCCCTGCGGCACTGGGAGATGTTCCGGCTCTGGCAGGCCCTCGACGCCGCCGGTCGCACCACGCGCGGGGGCACGCCCCGCAACCCGCTGGCCCTCGCGCTGCTGTGGGACTACCAGGACGGCTACCTGGCCGGTATCCCCGCTCCGGTGCAGCGGGTGGTGCTCGGCGGACTGGCCGGCCTGGCTCGCCGCCTCGGCTACGAAGAACGCTGGCTGCCGAGCCGGGTATGACCTGGCTACCGAGCCGGGCATGAATTGGCTGCCGCGCCGGGTATGAGCCGCGCGGGACCGGTCGCCCTCAACCCGCCGTCATCCCTGCTGGCGAGCAGGAGCGGCCCACGACCGGCGGCCTGAAGCGCACCCGATCCGAAGCCACCGGGTTCGTCCTCTTCGCCGGTTCGAGCGTCCTGGCCGGCAGGTTGCGCTATAGGCGGCAAGCTGGCCCGGCTTTCCTGGTCTCTCCTGCCAGAAAACCGCACCGATGTGCGATTCGACCCGAGAAAGTTGGGTAGGCGGCAAGGGCGTGTCGAGCCGGGCGAATTAGACTCCCGAACATGACAGTTGCCGCCCAGTTCACGCGCACCCCGCACCCCGCACCCGTCCCCGTGGACCGGCGGCAGGAGATTCTCGCGGAGCCCGGGTTCGGGCGGTTCTTCACCGACCACATGGTGTCGATCGACTACGTCGACGGCGAGTGGATCAACCCCCGCGTCGAGCCCTACGGCCCGCTGTCCATGGATCCCGCGACCATGGTCTTCCACTACGGCCAGGCCATCTTCGAGGGCCTCAAGGCCTACCGCCAGTCCGACGGCAGCATCGCCACCTTCCGCGTCGACGCCAACGCCGCCCGCTTCCGCCGCTCCGCCGCCCGCATGGCCATGGCCGAGCTCCCGGACGAGCTGTTCATCGAATCCATCCGCCAACTGCTCGAGGCGGACGCGGACTGGGTCCCGCAGGCCGGCGGCGAGGAGTCGCTCTACCTGCGCCCGTTCATGTTCTCCACCGAGTCCGGCCTCGGCGTGAAGCCCGCCAACGCCTACAAGTACCTGCTGCTCGGTTCCCCCGCCGGCGCCTACTTCTCCGGCGGCCTCAAGCCCGTCCGCGTCTGGCTCTCCACCGAATACGTTCGCGCCGCCCCCGGCGGCACCGGCGAAGCCAAGGTGGCCGGCAACTACGCCGCCTCCCTCCTCGCCCAGCAGCAAGCCGCCGAAAAGGGCTGCGACCAGGTCGTCTGGCTCGACGCCTGCGACCACGCCTACGTCGAGGAAATGGGCACCAACAACCTGTTCTTCGTCTTCGGCTCCGGCTCCGACGCCCGCCTGGTCACCCCCGAACTATCCGGCTCCCTCCTCCCCGGCATCACCCGCGACTCCCTCATCACCCTCGCCGCCGACGCCGGCTACCCCGTCGAAGAGCGCAAGATCTCCGTCGAGGAATGGCGCAAGGGCGTCGAATCCGGTGAAATCACCGAGGTTTTCGGCTGTGGCACCGCCGCCGTCGTCATCCCGGTCGGCTCCGTCAACTCCGCCGACGGCGAATTCACCATCGGCGGCGGCGAACCCGGCGAAGTCACCATGGCCCTCCGCGAAACCCTCACCGGCATCCAACGCGGCACCTTCGCCGACACCCACAACTGGATGCGCACCCTCGCCTGATCTCGGAATACCGAAAAGCGCCCGCCCCGAGAGAATTCGGGGCGGGCGCGTTTACATTTGGTGGAGTGGGCGGCGCACCCCTCGAGGTAGCGAGCTAGCCGAGCTGCGATCGCGTTGGGCCGCAAGGTGCGCAACGCGTCTGTTTCACGGGAGCGGGCCGCCCGGTCCCCCGCGAGTGCTCAGCTCGGCATGAACATGCGCCATTGGTCGAGGGTTTTGGGGCGCATGACGTAGTTGTGGTCGCGGATGTGGGAGAGGGTGGCGCTGGGTTCTTCGGAGTACCAGTGGCCGGGGTAGACGACGGGGTCACTCTTCAGGTCGGCCAGGTAGCGGAGGCTGCGGAACATGGCGTCGGAGTCGCCGCCGGGGAAGTCGGTGCGGCCGCAGCCGTCTACGAAGAGGGTGTCGCCGGCGATCAGGCGGTTTTCGAATAAGAAGCACTGGGAGCCGGGGGTGTGGCCGGGGGTGTGGAGGAGTTCTATTTCGAAGGTGCCTACCGGGACCTTGTCGCCGTGGGAGTGGCCGGTGAGTTCGCTGGGGGCGATGCCGGTGACGTTGGCTACCCAGGGGAGTTCCTCGGTGTTGACGTGGACTGCTACGTCGGTTTTCTCGAGGAGTTCCTTGACGCCGCGGAGGGTGAAGCCGAGCATGGTGCCGCCGACGTGGTCGGGGTGGTGGTGGGTGGCCAGGACGCCGGTGAGGCGCATGCCGTCGGCCTCGGCGACGTCGACGAGTTGGGCGGCCTCGTAGGCCGGGTCCACGACCACGCATTCGCCGGTTTCGCGGTCGCCGATCAGGTAGGCGAAGTTGCGCATCTGCGTGGCGATGGGATCGCCGACGGCCCAGTCGCGGCCGGAGAGCAACTGGCGAAAATACAAACGGTCCGAGGCCATGGGGCACAGCCTATTGCGCGTCGGCCCCGCCACCACACTCGGATCCGCGCGAAACGCGGTCGAGTCGCGACATCCCGGGCACTCGGACTGGACGAGTGATCACCGGGAATTGGTGGCGGCATCGGTCGAGAAGCCGCCGCCACCAGTTCCCGGTCGGCGCTGTTTCAGATGTGAGGGGCGGTCAGGCGGCGAGGAGCTCGTCGGGGTTGCACTGCTCGTAGACTGCCTGGAGCCAGTTGGCGAAGAACTGGCGGGAATGGGCGGACCAGTCTCGAGCCGTGTCGGCGTAGCCCGATGGCAGCGGGAAGTTGTCGAGGAGGGCTGGGTCGCGTTGGGTGCGAACGAGTTCGGCGTGCCGGACCAACTCGGCGTGGGTGGCGGCGGGGAAGTAGCCGACGGGGATCCGAGGGAAGGGGCGGGTCGGGTCGGCCAGCCAGCGGCGGAGGTCGCGGCGGTATTCGCGGGCCATCGTGTCGGCGAAGTACTCCGGGTGGCCCTGGAGGAAGACGTGGCGGAGACCATCGGGTGAGGTCGCCAGCTGCCATTGGGCCTCGGGGGAGTCCAGCAGGATGGGGACGCCCGCGGCGCGGAGATCTGCGGAAGTCATTTCGTTCCAGCGGGAATGGGGGACCAGGATCGGTCCGGACATGCCCGTGGTGAGGCGTGCGCCCACATCGGTGGCGGTGGGGTCGAAAGCGTTGAGCGGGTGCACCGATTCGCTGTCCGCGAGAACACTGTCGGCAAGGACAAGAGGCGGCTCGGCGACGGCCCGCGCGCCGGCGCGGCCGGATTCCACCGTATGCGCGAAGAGCCCGTGGCGGCGGTGGGGAAGGCGGTGGCGCTCCAAGCCGTACAGCAGATGCAGTGCCGCGTGGGCGGACTGGCAGGAGAAGAGCAGTGAGGTCGCGGCGGAGCACTCCTGGAGAATGCGGGCGATGATGCGCAGACTCGGTTCGGTGCCGATGGTGGTGCCGAGCGGTTCGCTGCCGCTGACGATCAGGGCGTCCATGGCGGTCAGGGCCGGCCAGTCGATCTCGTCGGTGGGGGTGCTCGGGTCGATGCCGAATACTGTCGTCTCGACTTCGGGGAATCGGGCGGCCGAGGCGCCGGCCTCGGAGAAACTGGCCGTCGACACGTCTGCGGAAGCGATCGAGGGGACATCGGTGCGGACTGCTGTCGCGGCCCCGGCGGAGCCGGCCTCGAGATAGGCGGAACCCGAGGGCGTGGCAAAGGGCGTTTTCTCGCGGTCGGTGAAAACCGTTGCCTCGGGGTCGGCGAGAACCTTCACCTCGGGGTCGGCGAAAGCTGTTGTCCCCATGCCGGATGCGAGACCGGCCGGGGGATCGGTGCGGGCTTCCGAGCCTGCGACCGCAGCCAGGAACACCCGCCGCGTCATGCTGTCCGGCGACATCGAGATCAAGTCGACGAGGCCGACTCGTACCACCATCATCAGGTCCTTCGAAACGTGCTGTCATACAAAGCGCGGTCCAGGACCGCAGTGATCACCCTGGCGGCACGAGGTTCCGACCGTTGATCACGCGGTCAGTGTGACGGACGAAAAAGTCGGCCAGGTTACGAAATCAGCGCGCCGAATCGACAACTCTCGACGAGAAGTTTGCAGGTCAGATGCCCAATGGTCGAACCCCGGCTGCGTCGCCTCTCAGCGGCCCTCGCACACCTGCTCCACCCCGTCGCACCCACCGCCTGCGGGCGTCCGCCTCAAGGACAAGGTCGCCGGCACGGGGAACACGATCGAGATCCAGGACGGCTCCGGCCTGTCCGAGGAGCGCGGCAAGGCCGCGCAATCGAGGTGTCGCGTACAAGGCCGCGCCGCGCTGGATAGTGCTCAGCGCGGCGCGGATCTGCGGGTGGCTGTCAGCCGATCCGGCGCGGATGAACCGGCCGGACAGTGGTTGATTCAGCTGTGTGGCAAGGGAATCGACTCAGGGCCGCAGAATCGCTTCGATCTCGGCCGCTGCTTCGGCGCCGTAAGCGGCGCGCAGGCGCTTCATGGCGACGTCATGGTCGAGGGTCCATTCCTGGGTGCCGACGGTTTCCAGGATGAGGACTGCGATGAGCGAACCGAGCTGGGCGGAGCGTTCCAGGGACAGGCCGGCGGTGTGGCCGGTGAGGAAGCCCGCGCGGAAGCCGTCACCGACGCCGGTGGGGTCGACCTTGGCGGTGTCGGGGACCACGTCGACATGCAGTTCGGTGCCATCGCGGTCGACGATCTTGGCGCCCTTGGCGCCCAGGGTGGTGACGCGAATGCCAACGCGCTCACCGATTTCCGCCTCGGTGAGGCCGGTCTTCTGCAGCAGCAGGCCCCACTCGTACTCATTGGTGAACAGGTAGGCGGCGCCGTCGATGAGCGAGAGCGCCTGTTCGCTGTCCAGGCGCGCCAGCTGCTGGGAGGGGTCGGCGGCGAAGGGGATGCCCGCGGCGCGGCTCTGCTCGGTGTGCAGCACCATGGCGTCCGGATCGTTCGCGCCGACCAGGACCAGCGACAGGTCGCGGCCCTGCGCCAGGTCGCCGATGGAGATATCGCGCGCCTCGCTCATGGCGCCGGGGTAGAAGGAGGCGATCTGCGCCATGGTCTCGTCGGTCGTGCACACGAACCGTGCGGTATGCGCGGTGCTGGAGACCCGCACCGCCGAGCAGTCGACGCCGTTGTCCTCCAGCCAGCTGCGGTATTCGCCGAAATCGGGGCCGACCGCGCCGACCAGCAGCGGGCGCCGGCCCAGCAGGCCCATGGCGTAGGCGATATTGCCCGCCACGCCGCCGCGCCGGATCACCAGATCGTCGACGAGGAAACTGAGTGAGACGTGCTGCAGCTGATCAGCCAGCAGCGCATCGGAGAACTTGCCGGGGAAGCGCATCAGGTGGTCGGTCGCAATGGAAGCGGACACGGCGATGGTCACGAGCGTCGATCCTTCGATGACGTGCGCTGCACACACCTGTATGCGGAACGGCAGACGCGGGGCCGGTGGACGGGGGAGATGCGACCGCAGTGCCCGTTATGGGCAGAGATCGCACCTAAAAAATACACTGTCCGAGACGGGGTTGACCCCACTCTCCGGGGCGCTGTCACCCTTTCCGAAAGTTCGGTGGCGCAGCGCCCGAGAGCCGGGCCCGGGCACACAACAGCGCGGAACCTCCGCAAGGGATGTTCCGCGCTGATGGCGCTATCTCAGTTGAAGCTGTCGCCGCAGGCGCAGGAGCCGGTGGCGTTCGGGTTGTCGATGGTGAAACCCTGCTTCTCGATGGTGTCGACGAAGTCGATCGACGCGCCCTGCACGTAGGGGGCGGACATGCGGTCGACGATCAGCTTGACGCCGCCGAATTCGACGGTCAGATCGCCATCGAGGTTGCGGTCGTCGAAGAAGAGCTGGTAGCGCAGGCCGGCGCAGCCACCCGGCTGCACGGCGATGCGCAGGGCCAGGTCGTCACGGCCTTCCTGATCCAGCAGCGCCTTCGCCTTCGAGGCGGCAGCGTCGGTCAGAGTCACACCGTGAGTGGTGGTCTCGTTCTGCACAGTCATGAACTCTCCTAAAGGACCAATAGTCAACCCGTGAGAGACGCACGGCTCGCTGGCTGTCAACGCCACTTCGCTCGTGGCTATTCCCAATCCTACGCGGCGGAGTTTGCGCCGCCAGGAGCAGGGATTGGGGTCGCCGGAGAGTAGCGCGGACGGCGGCCGGGGGCACAATCGGACGGACCAGGTTTTTCAGGCGGACGCGTCATCGAATAGCCTGGTCGGCGTGAAGTTCCTGCGCCGTGGCGAGTCCACCCCCACCTCCGACACCTCCACCGCCGATTCCGGTGGTGCGGCGACGGTCGCGGAGCGGCCGGTCACCGCCGGAAAGGGGCGTCCGACCCCGAAGCGCCGCGAGGCCGAAGGCCGCCGTCGCGGGCCGGTCGCGCCCGCACCCAAAACCTCCAAGGAGGCCCGGGCGCGTCGCAAGGCGCTGCGCGGGAACAAGGAGGAGCGCAAGGCCGCCTCGGCCCAGCGCCGCGCCGATGTGCAGGATCGCCGGGCCCGCATGCTCGCCGGCGAGGAGCAGTACCTGCTGCCGCGCGACAAGGGGCCGGTGAAGGGTTACGTGCGTGACATCGTGGACGCGCGCCGCAATCTGCTCGGCCTGTTCATGCCGCTCGCGCTGGTGCTCATCGTCAGCATGATCCTGACGCCCGCCCTGCAGGCCATCGTCACCCTCGGCATGCTGGTCATGATGCTGTTCATGATCATCGAGGGCATCATCCTCGGCCGCATCGTGAACAACCGCGTGCGCGAACGCTTCCCGGATGCCACCGATTCGAGCTTCTCGCTCGGCTGGTACGCCTTCGTCCGCGCCTCGCAGGTCCGCCGCATGCGTGCCCCGAAGCCCCGCGTCAGCCCGGGCGACAGCGTTTGATTCAACTCCCGCCACGGCAAACGGGCCCCGGCCCGTCAGCTTTGGCTATGACAAGCGGCCCGCGCTCGCGGCTCGCGGGCCACGGTTCGCGTGTGAATGCGATGACTCGAGATCCGGGTTCATGGCCCAAGTCTCGTTCGCGGCTCGCAGCCAACAGCCGCAGGTAAGGTTCCTGGCCATGTTTTCCGGTGTGCGGCTTGAAACGCGCGGCACGCGCACTGGAAAGCGCTGGCTGTGCTGTGCTGAGAACGTGTGAAGCGGCCCGCGCTGGATACGTGCGATGGCCCGCAGCTAGATACTGCGGGCCATCATCGCGTTGTGGGCTGTGACTTGGCACGGTAGGCCGTACGGTCTGGGCTGTTGTCGAAACGCGAGTTGCGCATCGGGCATTCGCCGGTCTACCGGCAATGCCGTGCGCTACTTCTGCGGGATGAGGGTGTTCTGGCGGGCGGCGGTCCACCAGCGGCCGTCCTGTTTGGTGAGGACGTAGAGGGCGATCATGGCCGGGTCCTGGTCGATGAGGGCGCCGTCGGGGGTGGTGGCGCGGGCGACCTTGTGGGCGATGGCGACGTCGGGGCGCAGGAAGGTGATGTCCAGGACGTCGTAGCGGGCGTACTCGTCCTTCAGGAAGCCGGCGAGGCCGGCTTGGTTGGCCGCGAGCAGGGCCTCGCGGCCAACCATCAGAGTGCCCATGGCGTTGACGACCGCCGCGTTGGCGGTGAAGTCGGCGGTCATGAGCTCGGCGTCATTGGTGTTGTAGGCGGTTTCGACATTGGTGATGATCTGTTCGATGGCGCGGATGTCGTCCTCGTGGTCGACGGTGGTGTCCACGACGGTCGGCGCCTGGGTGCTCGCTGTGCTCATGAAACGATCTTGAATCCTCAACAACGGTTCAGGTCAAGCTGTTTCGGTGTGCGGCGGATCATGCTCAGCCGCGCTTGCCGAACAGGTAGTCGAGTTCTTCGATGCTCGAGCGCATCGAGGCGATGGCGCGCAGTTCCCCGGCGGCGCGGTCGTGATCGCGGTCGAAGACGTTGGTGGATCCGGCCAGGTTCCAGCGGATGCTGTCGTGGTGGAACGGAATGGCCCGTCCAGCCGCGGCCAGGAGGGCGACGAATCGGGTGAATACGGTGGTGGCTTCGGTTTCGGTGTGGTCTTCGGTGCTGCCGCGTACGAGGGACGCGGGGGCGGTGATGGTGGTCATGATCAGGCCTCGCCTTCATGGGATTCGGTTGTGCCCCACGCCATGGCGGCGTAGGTGAGGTAGCCGAGCGCGCTCATGAACGTCCCGGCGGTGACGATTGCGGTGATGCCTTGCATGGCAGTAAGTTTTCTCTAGAACAGTTCCTGCCAACAGTGGCTGTTCTGACATTGATCGCAAAGATTCAGCCAGGTATGGTGAGACCTATGTTGTCGAAGGTCGCCGTCGTGTTGAACGACCGCCTCGCCATGTTCGAATTCGGCGTCGTCTGTGAGGTTTTCGGTCTGGACCGGACCGGGGACGGGCTGCCGGGCTTCGACTTCCGGGTGTGCGGGGCCGAGCCGGGCAAGCCGCTGAACAGCACGTCTCCCGGGATCACGCTGACTCCGGAATACGGTCTGGAAGAGCTGCGGGACGCGGATCTGGTGGCGATTCCGGCCTTTCCGTTCGCGGCGGGCAAGAATCTCGACGAGCGCGTGGTCGACGCCGTGCGCGATGCCTCGCAGCGCGGGGCCACTGTGCTCACCGTGTGTTCCGGGGCTTTCCTCGCCGGTGAAGCCGGACTACTGGACGGGCGCAAGTGCACCACGCACTGGCGCTATGTCGAGCAACTGGCGCAACGGTATCCGCTGGCCACGGTCGATCCGGATGTGCTGTTCGTCGACGAGGGCAACCTCATCACCAGCGCCGGCACCGCCGCCGGCATCGATGCCTGCCTGCACCTGGTGCGGCGCGAACTCGGCAGCGCCGCCGCCAATGGCATCGCCCGCCGCATGGTGGTGCCCCCGCAGCGCGACGGCGGGCAGCGGCAGTTCATCGAGCGCCCCGTCGTCGAATGCAGCTCCGACAGCCTCAGCGAAACCCTGCACTGGATGGGCGAGAACCTCGAACTCCCGCACACCGTCGAATCACTCGCCGCCCGCACGGCCATGTCCACCCGCACCTTCGCCCGCCGCTTCGCCGCCGAAACCGGCACCACACCGGTGAAATGGCTGACCGGCCAGCGCATCCTGCTCGCCAAGCACCTCCTCGAAGACACCGACATCGACCTGGAGACCCTGGCCCACCGCTGCGGCTTCGGCTCCGGAGCCCTCCTGCGCCACCACTTCCAGCGCCTCGTAGGAATCGCCCCGGTCGAATACCGCCGCCGATTCGGCGCGCGCGTGCCGACCCCCGCCCACTGACCGGCTGCGCGCGCCGCCCCTCCGGTACGCGGCCCCTAGACCGCGGTCTGAAACGACATCGACCGGGAACTGGTGGCGGGGGCTTCTCGGGCGATGCCGCCACCAGTTCCCGGTGATCGCACGTCCAGCTTGGTATCGGTGCGTCGGGCCGGCGTGTTCGCGCTTGGGCACCGGTTCCGCGGAACCGCGAGTGAGGTCGCACTCGCGGGAGGCCGAATCGTGTGCTCGCATAGGTCGGGACGGCGTAGGAGTCCTGGCGCCAGCCGGTGAAATCGAGGGTGTTGTCTGGGGCTTTGTCCGGTTAGCGTGTGGGGGATGAGCATTGAGTTTCTGCTGACGACGCTCGTCATTGTGGCGACGCCGGGCACGGGGGTGCTGTTCACGCTGGCCGCGGGGTTGTCGCGGGGGGTGCGGGCCAGTGTGGTGGCGGCATTCGGGTGCACGCTCGGGATCGTGCCGCACATGGTGGCGGCGATTACCGGGTTGGCGGCGCTGTTGAATGCGAGTGCGGTCGCGTTTCAGACGTTGAAGTATCTGGGTGTCGCGTATCTGGTGTACATGGCGTGGATGACCTTGCGGGACAAGGGGGCTCTCGCGGTGCCGGAGGAGAGCGCGGGGGCGGCGCCGTCGGCCGGGCGGGTGATCCTGTCGGCCGTGCTGCTGAACGTGCTGAATCCGAAGCTGACGATCTTCTTCTTCGCGTTCCTGCCGCAGTTCGTGCCCACCGGGTCGACCAATGCCACCGTGCGCATGCTGGAGCTGAGCGCGCTGTTCGGGCTGGCGACATTCGTCGTGTTCGCGGTGTACGGGGTGTGCGCGGCGGCCGTGCGCAACCATGTGATCTCGCGGCCCGCGGTGGTGAACTGGGTGCGGCGGGTGTTCGGCGCGTCGTTCCTCGCGCTGGCCGGGCGGCTCGCGGTGCAGAACCAGTAGCGGGAGACCGTGCCTAGGCGGCGGGGCGACGGGCGCGGTTGATACCGTTCTGGCGTGTCGCACACTGCTCAGACAACCGATCGGCCACTGCGGACGCTGGTGCTCGGCGGGGCCCGCTCCGGGAAATCGGCCTACGCGGAACAGTTGCTCGCCGCCGAGACGGTGCGATACGTCGCCACCGCGGTCCCCGACCCGGCCGACACCGATTTCGCCGAACGCATTGCGGCGCACCGCGCCCGGCGGCCCGCGACCTGGACCGTCGTCGAAGGCGACCCGGTCGCGGCTCTGTCCGCCCCGGCCCCCGCTACCCTCATCGACGACCTCGGCACCTGGCTGACCGCCCGCATGGACGCCCGCGCCGTCTGGGAATCCCCCCGCGGCACCCTGGCCCCCGACTTCGACGCCCTCGTCGACGCCGTCGCCGGCTACCGGCACCGCCTGGTCATCGTCAGCCCGGAAACCGGCCTGGGCGTCATCCCGGCCACCCACTCCGGCCGCCTCTTCCGCGACGAACTCGGCACCCTCAACCAGCGCCTCGCGCAGGTATGCGACGAGGTCTACCTGATCGTCGCCGGCCAGGCGATCCAAGTGAAGCCCGACCACGCCACCGCCTCGGCCGCCGCCCTCTCCAACGCGGCGGTCGCCACCGGCAGCCTCGCCGCCTCGACCGCCGGGCACGGCGACTTGCAGTCTGGGACCGCGACACCCGCCACGGACGTACACGCGACGTCGGCTGCCGTCGGTGCACTCGCCGCAACAGCGACCAGCGCGGCCGATCAACCGGCCGCCCAGCAAGTCTCGCGTGCCACGACCCTTTCGACAGGCGGTGACGCCGCCGATCCACTGGTGGCCCGCACTGCTTCGAGTGCCACCGACCCCGGCAAGGCCATCGACGCGGCGGCCGGTTCGGCCCACGTGGCATCGGATTCGGCCGCCGCGGCCGCAGCCACTGGCACCACCGCGGCGGATCAACCGACCGCTCGACCGGTCTCGCTTCCGAGGCCCTCTTCGGCAGGTGGTGCGGCCGCAGCCGCCGACCCCGGTAGGGCTACCGCCGCAGCAGCCGAATCGGCTGGCACGGCGGGCGATGCTGCCGCTGTTGGGAACCCGCTGGCGGAGGCCTCGAGTACCGCCGGCCGCGATGCGGCTGCTGGCGCAGTGGCCGGTTCGGGCGGCAAGACTGTTGGTGCCGCGTCTGCCATCGCGGGTGCTGCTGTTGGCGCTGCGGCATCGGGTGACGGGGGCAATGGCGGTGGCGCGCTGGAGCTTTCGAAGAAGGCTTTGGAGAAGGCGGAGTTCGGGCCGGTGGCTGGGCCGGATGCCGGGGTGCGGGGGGCCGCGGGGGAGCGGCAGTTGCAGTTGACGAAGCCGGCGGGGGCGTTGGGGCGGTTGGAGGCGTTGGGGAATTGGGTGGCGGCCTGTCAGGGGGTGTGTCCGCCGAAGCAGTTCGAGCGGGCCCGGGTGGTGGTGTTCGCGGGGGATCACGGGGTGGCGCGGCACGGGGTGTCGGCGTATCCCAGTGAGGTGACCGGGCAGATGGTTGCCAACTTCCTGAACGGTGGGGCGGCGGTGAATGTGCTGGCGCGGTTGGCGGATGCCACTGTGCGGGTGGAAGACCTTGCGGTGGATGGGGATACGGCGCCGGAGATCTCGAAGTACAAGGTGCGGCGGGCCTGCGGGTCCATTGATCGCGAGGATGCGCTCACCGAGGATGAGGTGCAGGCCGCGCTCGCTGCGGGCGCCGCTATCGCCGACGAGGAAATCGATTCCGGCGCAGACCTTCTCATTGCCGGAGATATGGGCATCGGCAACACCACGCCCGCGACGGTGCTGATCGCTGCCATCACCGATACCGAACCCGTCGTTGCCGTGGGACGTGGCACCGGCGTGGACGACGCCGGGTGGATCCGCAAGACCGCCGCCATCCGCGACGCCATGTGGCGGGCCCGGCCCCTGGTGTACGATCCGGTTGCCTTGCTGCGCACCGCATCCGGCGCTGATATCGCCGCCATGGCGGGCTTCCTGGCTCGTGCCGCCGCTCGCCGCACCCCGGTGATCCTCGACGGTGTGGTGGTGACCGCCGCCGCCCTGGTGGCCGACCGCCTATCGCCCGGCGCGCGCGCCTGGTGGGTCGCGGGCCATCTCTCCAGCGAGCCGTCCCACAAGATCGCCCTGGACCGCCTCCAGTTGGAACCCCTGCTGGACATGCAGATGCGCCTCGGCGAAGGCTCCGGCGCTCTCACCGCCCTGCCCATCCTTCGCGCCGCGGTCGCCGCCCTCGCCGAGATGGCGACCTTCGCGGAAGCGGGAGTGAGCACCGCCGACGCGGTCACCGAAGACGCTGGTGTCTGACATCGCGCCACCGACCTCCGGCCCGAGCCGCCCGGCACCTGAGCCCTTGCCGCAGCGACCCGGGCCCATCCACGGCCCGGCAACACCGATGCGGACTCGGTCGCCCGAATCACTGGAGCTCTCCGCCGCACGGTTCATCGTCGGCGCGGGCAGCCGGACAGCGGCACTGGAGTATGCCGCCGCACGGCTCACCGCAAGCACAGGCCGCGGGCCAGCAGGAGCCAGTCCGTCACGACGGTTCGCATTGACCTCGGCATCGCGCATCGCGCCATACGTGTGGTGCACACGGCACACGAGGCGGGCCGCGCCGATGCTCGCCGCCGCATTGGTTACGACTGCGCCGAGCCGGCCGGCAGTGAACTCGCCGAGTTCGATCACGGAACCGTCGGTGGTGCAAGGCATCTCGGACATGGTGGTGGGACCCGGCATTCCTTCGACGCGGCTCGACGGGGTGTTTGCGGCTCGGGTCGGTGTGGCGGGAGGTCTCATGGTGGTCGGCGCGTGAACGGGGTGCGGTTGGCGGTTTCGTGGTTGACGGTGCTGCCTGTTCGAGGGCTGGGGGAGGTTGATCGGGCGGTGGCCGGGCGGGCGATCGGGTGGGCGCCTGTGGTGGGGGTGCTGCTGGGGGCTGGGGCGGCGGGGTTGATGTGGGGTGTTGTGGCGCTGGGGGGATCGTGGTTGTTGGCCGGGTTTCTTGGTGTGGCGGGGTTGGCGTTGATTACGCGGGGGATGCATATCGACGGGTTGGCGGACACGTTCGATGGGCTGGGGAGTTATGGGCCGCCGGAGCGGGCTCGCGAGATCATGAAGAGTGGCGGGGTGGGGCCGTTCGGGGTGGCGGCGCTGGTGTTCGGGCTTGGGATTCAGGCTGTTTCGTTCGCGGCGCTGGCGGAGGCCGGGCGGTGGGCGGCGGTGGGGATGGCTGTCGCGGTGGGGCGGGTGGCGGTGGTGCTGGCCTGTCGGCGGGGGATCAGGGCGGCGGCGGGTGCGGGGTTCGGGGCGTTGGTGGCGGGCACGCAAGGGGTGGTAGTTCGGCTGCTTTGGGTTGGAATCGCGCTGGGGGCAGCGGGTTTCGTGGTCAGTAGCTGGTGGCTGGGGCCGATCGCCGTCGGTGTGGCGCTCGTTGTCTCGATGGTGTTGGTGCGCCATTGTGTGCGCCGGTTCGGCGGGCTGAACGGGGATGTGCTCGGTGCGGCGCTCGAGATCGCCGTCACCGTCGGCGCGGCCGTGCTGACCTTCTGGGTATGACCGCGCACCGGCGGCCGCAGTCGCGGCGGTGCGGGATAAATGGTTTGCGTTGGCGGGGCGGGGGTTTCTAGGGTGGCGGTCATGTCATGTTGCTGTTTCATGCGGCTGCGTTCTGCTCGGGCTCTGGCCCGCTAGCAGGCGCAGGTACGTAGACGCGTCTGCAGGCGCGCCCAGGGCCCTTCGAGACCTGTTCATCTCGAAGACCCGGAAGGGCAACTGCAGTGGCGAAGAATCTTTCATCTCACAAATCCGGTTACGGGAACTTCTCGCATACCCAGGGCAAGGTCGGGGGCGGGGGAGGGAGAACTCCGCGGGACCGGGCCAGGCGGGAGTTGTCGCAGAATTTCCTGGTGGATCGGCATGCGGTCGATCTGATCGTGAAGGCGGCCGATCCGGTGGGGCTCATCCTCGAGCCCGGGGCCGGGGAAGGCGCGCTGACGCGAGAGCTGGCCGAGCGCGGGGCGCGGGTGACGGCGTACGAGATCGACCCGCTGCTGGCGGGCAAGCTCTCGGCACGGACTCGGGGAATCGCTGGAATACGGGTGGTACGAGGCGATTTCACCAAGGCCAGGGCGCCGCGGGAACCGTTCGCGGTGGTGGGCAATATTCCGTTCTCGGTGACCGCCGGGATCGTGGACTGGTGCTTGAACGCGCCGATGCTCACCTCGGCGACACTGCTCACGCAAGCGGAGTACGCGCGCAAGCGGACCGGTGATTACGGGCGGTGGAGTCTGGTGACCGTCGCGAGCTGGCCGTGGTTCGACTGGGAGTTGTGCGGGCGGATCGGCCGCGAGAGCTTCCGGCCGGTGCCGGCGGTGGATTCGGCGATCCTGCGCATCCGGCGGCGACTCGAACCGCTGGTGGCGGATCGGCGCGCGTTCCGGGAACTGGTGGAACTCGGCTTCACCGGTGTGGGCGGATCGGTCCGGGCCTCGCTGCGCACGCGCTATCAGGGCGTGGACCGGGCGCTGGCGGCCGCGGGCATCGCACCGGACACGGTGGTCGGATACGTGCACCCGGATCAGTGGGTGGCCGTGTACCACGCGCTGCTCGGCGACGCGTAATCGCAAGGGGCCGTGCCGATTCGACTACGAATCGACGCGGCCCCGACGTATCCGCCGGAGCCCGGTAGCAGATTGTTTGCGAGTCATCCGGCCTCGGTGCGGCGGCGAATATCTCATGATCGATTTGCCCCTCGTCGAGGAGACGGAGTCGCGCATGGCATTGCAGCTTGGTGTACTCATGCTGTTCGCGGTCGTAGCGGTGGCCGTATTCCTCGTCGGCGACCGGTTCCGGCCGGTGTCCTGGCAGCGCGAGGACGATGAGGGCGCGCACGGCATGGTGCTGGATATGGTCAATATGTTCTTCGCGGCCATTGTCGCCTTCGTGGTGGTGATCCTGTGGCAGCAGTACGACAATGCCACCGCGCACACCGTGGCCGAGGGCAAGGCGCTGGTCGTCGCCTATGAGACGGCGGGCGATCTGCCGGACTCCGATCGCTCCCGGGTGCAGGGCCTGGTGCGCGAGTACACCGAGCAGGTGGTGACCGTGGAATGGGTTGCCATGCGGGATCGGAAGAGCCTGAGCGGGGGCACCCAGGAGACCTTCGACGAGCTGCGAGCGGCGGTGGCGGCGGTGCGGTCCGCTGATCCGGCGGTGCTGGACGCGCGGCAGACGATCGGCGAATCGCTCGATGCGGTGGCGGAGGCCAGGTACGACCGGGCGCTCGACGCCGGGTACAGCCTGCCCGTATTCCTGTACATCGCACTGTGGTTCGGCACCGTCATGCTGCTGGCGGGCGGCGTGTTCTCCGGTGTGATGGTCACCAAGCGCAGCGTGGTGATGACCGCCATGTTCGGATTCGTGGTCGGGGCGATCGTGCTGACCATCTACAAGCTGGATCGGCCGTTCGCGGGCTGGAATGTGGTGTCGCGGGAGGCCTATGAACTGGCCTTGGCGCGATTCCAGCAGATCGCGTCCGCCGAATCCGCGTCGAATGCGCTGCCGCGCTGAGGCATCGACCGCCCACGACAAGGCATCCGGAGATGACGGTGACCCGCGGAGGTCCGGTAGTGCGCAGGGCTACACGAGGATTCGTGACCGTACCGCTGGCGGCGGCGCTGCTGGCGGGGCAGGCCGGGCCGGCGCCGGCCGATCCCGGGATACCGGGCATCGGTGACATCATCAGCGGGAGTGCGGGTTCGCCCGCTGATTCCGCCGAATTCGTCGATGCGCCATCGGGAAGCTCGCTGGGCTTGGGCAGCGGCAGCGCGCTGTCGGGAAGTTCGGGCGGCACCGGCGCGGGGGCATCCACCGGCAGCAGCGTGGGGCTCGGCGAGGGCGCGGGTCTCGGCCTGTCCACCGGGTCCACGGCAGGTCCGGCGGAAACCGCTGCGGCGGAACCGATCTCCCCGGCGGATCCGATCATCCAGGCGGAGCCGATCGCCGCGCCGAGCACCCTCGGCGAAACCTTCGGCCTGGACAACGGCAGCGTGCTGACTGCCTGCGCGGGCAGCGCGATGGTCGGGGGCTCGGCCGTACTCGCCGGCCTGATCACCGGCAGCGGTTTCGGCTCCGGCCTGATCGGGCCCGGATTCGTCCCGGGTTCCAGCGGTTTGGTCGGTCCCGGCTCGTCGGGGGCGGGCAGCGTGGTCGCGGGTAGTGCGGTGACCGGCAGCGCGCTGCTGACCTGTCTGCTCCTGCTCCCGGTCAGCCCGCCCGAATTCGCCGAATCGCTGGAGATTCCGGCTCCGGCGCCCGCTCCCGTTCCGGCTCCCGTGCCCGTGCCGGAGCCCATCGACGTACCCGAGCCGGAGATCGTGCCGCCCGCCCCCGTTGTCCCGGCGCCCTATCAGGCTCGGGAAGTCCCCGAACCGGTTGTGGAGCCGACGGATTGGACCGCATTGCAGATGATGACGGTCCTGCTGATCGCGATCATCGCCGCCGCCCGCGTCAAGGTCGTTCGCGGGCGGTAGCGACGGCTTACTTGCGGAACTTGTTTTCCAGCTCGGTGAGGGTCGCCTGGAGGTCAGCGGGATCGTTGTACTTGAAGATGCCCTGGTAATCGGCTTCGGCCTGGATGGCGGCCTCGACCTCCGGATCGTGGTAGATCTGCGTCAGCTGCAGGTAGGTCGGGTTGTCCTTGTCGGCGGCGCGCGCGGCGAAAATATTGATGTACTGCTTCAACTCGGGCCGATTCGGGTCATCGGTGTAGATGATCTCGTTCTTGGTCAGCCCGGCCGGTCCGGCGAAGGTGTCGTCCACGAAGGCGGCGTCGACGCTGTCGAGGGACTGCGCCGTCAAGGTCGGATCGATGGTCTTCAACCGCACCTTGGACGCGGCCGTATCGACATCCTCGAGCTTGGAATCCCAGCTCGCGCCGTTCTTCAGGACGATCAGCCCGGCCGCGGACAGTCCGAGCAGCGGCCGCACCTGATTCGCGGGATTGTTGCTCAGCGTGATCTCACCGCCCTGCGGGATCTCGTTCACCGACTTGTGCTTCTTCGAGTACAGCGTCAGCGGGAAGATCTCCGTCGCCCCGATCGGCACCAGCGTGTCATTGTTCCGCGCGTTGTAATTGGCCAGGTAGCGGACGTGCTGGAACTTGTTGAGGTCGATCTGCCCCTGCTTCAGCGCCGGGTTCGGCTGGTTGTAATCGCTGAAGTTGACGAACTCGACGGTGATGCCCGCCTCGGCCGCCTTCTTCTTGAACACCTCCCAGTGCGGCAGTGCGAGATCGTTCACACCGATGCGCACCACGTCGGCGCGGTGTTCCTTGCCACAGGCGGCGGTCATCGCCAGCGCGAACAGGAGCGGAATCGCCAGGTAACGGCGCAGTTTTCGCATTTCAGCCAAGCTAGGCGCGGACTCGGCCGCGGCGCGAGGGTTTGGATCGCCCGGATCGCAACCATAGCCAGCGGGTAACCGGGACGATTGCATTGCCGGGTTCAGTTTCAACGATTTGCGGGAGCACGAGTGAAATTCAATCGGGTACTGGCGATCCCGGTCCTGGTAGCGGCGGTAGCGGGCCTCACCCTCACGGCCTGCGGCAGCAGCGACGACAGCTCGGGCACCGTGGTGCGCATCGGGACCACGGAGACCGACCGGCAGTGGGACGTCTTCGAAGAGAAGGCCAAGGAGCACGGGATCACGCTGCAGATCACCCACTACTCGGACTACTCGCAGCCCAATACCGCGCTCTCGCAGAAGCAGGTCGACGTCAACCTGTTCCAGCATCTGCAGTTCCTGGGGCAGTACAACGTCGCCAATAACGACACCCTGACGCCGATCGGCGCGACCCAGGTGGTGCCGCTGGGCCTGTACTCGCAGAAGCACAAGTCGGTGGCCGATATCCCGGCCGGCGGTGAGATCGCCATTCCCAACGATCCGACCAATCAGGCGCGGGCGCTGTTCGTGCTGCAGTCGGCCGGACTGCTGAAGCTGTCCGGCGATGTCCGCCAGCCCACCCCCGCCGATGTCGACAAGGCCGCCTCCAAGGTGAAGGTGACCCCGGTCGACGCCACCCAGACCGCGCTGTCGCTGGCCTCGGTGGACGGCTCGATCGTGAACAACACCTTCCTGGAGAAGTCCGGCATCGACCCGAAATCCGCGCTGTTCAAGGATGATCCGAAGAGCCCGGGCGCAGAGCCGTACATCAATGCCTTCGTGACGCGCGCCGAGGACAAGAACAACCCGACCTACCTGAAGCTGGTCGAGATCTGGCACGGCGCAGAGGTGCAGCAGGCTGTTCAGGAGACCTCCAAGGGCACCGCGGTCGAGGTCAAGCGCGACGGCCCGGATCTGGAGCAGGTGCTGGCTCGGGTGCAGCAGACCATCCGCGAGAAGAAGTGAGCGGGCAGGACACCCAGGTCGCGGCGGTCGAATTCCGGTCGGTCACCAAGGAATTCCAGGTCGGCAAGCAGACCCACACCGCGCTGCGGGAGGTGGACCTGCGCATCGAACGCGGTGAGATCTTCGGCGTGATCGGCTATTCCGGGGCGGGCAAGTCGACCCTGGTGCGGCTGATCAACGCCCTGGAGAAGCCGACCAGCGGCGCCGTGCTCATCTCCGGGAACCCCATCACCGGGGTCCCGGAGTCCCGGGTGCGGCAGCTGCGCCGCGATATCGGCATGGTGTTCCAGCAGTTCAATCTGTTCCGCTCGCGCACCGCGGCGGGGAATATCGAATACCCGCTCAAGGTCGCGGGCTGGAAGCGGGCCGAGCGCAAGGCCCGCGTCGCGGAACTGCTGGAGTTCGTGGGACTTTCGGACAAGGCCCGCAGCTACCCGGACCAGCTCTCCGGCGGCCAGAAGCAGCGGGTCGGCATCGCCCGCGCCCTGGCCACCTCGCCGTCGCTGCTGCTGGCGGACGAGGCGACCTCGGCCCTGGACCCGGAGACCACCCAAGAGGTGCTGCGCCTGCTGAAGAAGGTCAACCGCGAACTCGGCGTCACCATCATCGTGATCACCCACGAAATGGATGTCATCCGCGCCGTCGCCGACCGGGTGGCGGTGCTCGCCGAGGGCCGAATCGTCGAACTGGCAACCACATTCGACGTCTTCGCCGCACCGCAGGCCGCACCCACCCGCTCCTTCGTGGAAACGGTGCTGCACAATCGCCCGAACGCCGAGGAACTGAAGCTGCTGGGGGAGAAACACTCTGGCCGCTTGGTCACCGTCGACATCGATGATGACCGCGGTATCGGGGACGCCCTCCTCGTGGCCGCACAGGCCGGTGTCCGCGTCGAGGTCGTCTACGGCGGCGTGAGTTCGTTGCAGGACAAGACCTTCGGCAGCATCACCCTCGCGCTGGACGGCCCGGACGGCGCAGTTGCGCAGGTCGCCGATGAGCTGACGCATCCTGGCAGCGCTGTCGCTGCCGAAGCCGCGGGCGGTACCCGTGCGGTCGATGCGGCAGCCCTGCCGGCGACCGGCAGCGCACCGGAGCAGGGGTTGACGGCCGATTGGCCGGAGACCGGTGTCGCGCCAAGGGAAGCCGCCGTGGAGGAAGCGTCCGCGCCTGCCGCCTATCCGGCGCTCGACGGCAGGGACCTGCACTCGTCCGAGTCGTATGCGCGCGAGCCGGGTGCCTTCCCGGCCGGCGAGGTGTCGCGGAGTAGGAGTGCTGCGGTGGAAGGCGCCGAACTCTCGAGTTCGGGCGGTGCCGCGACCGGCGAAGCGGACGCGGCCGGTCGAGTCGACCGTGGACCGGAAATCGAGGCCGCGGGCGGTCGCACCGGGACCGAGCGGAGGAGCGCATGAATCTCGCTGCTGTGCAGACGGATTGGGACAAGCTGCGGCCGGTGCTCGGCGAGGCCGTCGGGACGACGATCTACCTGGTGCTGCTGACCTTCGTGGTCGGCGGGGTGATCGGATTGACGCTGGGCACGCTGCTGTACACCACCCGCAAGGGCGGGCTGCTGGCCAACGCGCCGGTGAATGTGGTGCTCAATGTGCTGGTGAACGTGGTCCGCCCGATCCCGTTCATCATCCTGCTGGCGGCCCTCGGGCCGATCACCCTCGAAGTGGTCGGGACGACGATCGGCACCGAGGCGGCGGCCTTCGTCATGATCGTGGCCGCGTCGTTCGGCATCGCGCGGATCGTCGAGCAGAACCTGGTGACCGTGGATCCGGGAGTGATCGAGGCGGCCCGGGCCATGGGGGCGGGGCCGTTGCGGATCATCCTGACGCTGCTCATCCCCGAGGCGCTGGGCCCGCTGGTGCTCGGGTACACGTTCGTGGTCATCGCCATTGTCGACATGTCCGCCATGGCGGGCACCGTCGGCGGCGGTGGCCTCGGAGATTTCGCGCTGGTGTACGGCTATCAGCGGTTCGATTGGGAAGTCACGTTGGTCGCGACCCTGATCATCATCGTGGGCGTGCAGGGGATTCAGTTCCTCGGCAACTGGCTGGCCAGGAAGGTATTGCGCCGCTGAGCCACCCCCCGGAGCGGCAGGCTTCGGGAAACCACGCGCGAGACGGACGGCCGCACCCGAACCAGGGTGCGGCTGTTCTCGTCGGCGGCGAACCGCTAGCATCGTCGCGTGGGCACTTACTGGCACGCTGTCACCCCGCCCCCGGTCGCCTGACCGGGCGCACCAGCGGCATTCTCGCTTCCCGCCTCCGCCGATCCTGAACGGCCAGGGCTGATTCAGCGTGCGCCCGTTCCGAATACGCCGATCACGTACTCGAGAACGGAAGTTTTTTCGTGTCCAAACACGTCATCAAGTCTTCGCGCGCGGCAGCAGGCCACGCGCCGCGAGCGGTGGTTTCCACTGAACAGTCCGCGTCAGCTGCCGCGGGCAGGAACAATGCTGCCGCAGAAGCTGTTTCGCGGCCTGCGGGTGCATTGCGCGGTCCGGCGGCGATCCTCGGCGCTGCCGTGCTGTGGGGTAGCACCGGCACCGCGAGTTCCCTCGCACCGGCGGGAGCGCCCGCCGCGGCGATCGGTTCCGCGGGGCTGGCTCTCGGCGGCCTCCTGCTGTTTCTCACGACCTGGCGGACCAAGGCGACCTATACCTGGGCGCAATGGCGATTGCTGATCGCCGGGGCGGTGGCGGTCGCGGCGTATCCGGTCACCTTCTATCCAGCGGTGGCGCGCACCGGAGTTGCGGTCGCCACCGTCGTAGCCCTGTGCAGCGCACCGGTCTTCACCGGGTTGGCCGCCTGGATGACCGGGCGGTCGCGGCCGAGCGCACGGTGGGTGTGGGCCACCGTGGCGGCCGTAGTGGGTTGTGTCGCACTGGTACTCGGCCCGGAACTGACCGGCCAACCTGCCGCCGTGGATCCGCTCGGTATCGGGCTCGCCCTCTGCGGCGGCCTGGCCTACGTCGTGTACTCGCTCATCGGTGGTGAGCTCATTGCCGAAGGCAAGCCGTCCGGCTCGGTCATGGGGCTGATGTTCGGCATGGCGGGGCTGCTGGTGCTGCCGGTGGTGCTGGTCTCGGGCGGCGAGTGGCTCGGCAGTCTGCGCGGGGCGGCGGTGGCCCTGCATCTCGCGGTGTTCACCACGTTCCTGGCCTACCGGATGTTCGGATACGGCCTGCGGCACACCACCGTCGCCACCGCCACCACGCTGACCCTGGCCGAGCCCGCGGTGGCGGCGGTGCTCGCCGTCGCGGTGCTCGGGGAACGGCTGCCCGCCGTGTCCTGGTGCGGACTGGCCGTGCTCGCCGGGGGTCTGGCGCTGCTTACTGCGCGACCGGGCCGCCGCTAGGCGCGACGGGGCCTGGCTGTTGCAGTTTGGAGTGGAACCGGGAGTAGCCGAAGTACACGATCAGGCCGAGCACCAGCCAGGCCGCGAAGCGCACCCAGGTCGCGGCCTGCAGCGACAGCATCAGCCATACCGAGAAGACGACGCCGATGATCGGAATGACCGGCATGAGCGGAATCCGGAAGGTGCGCGGCACCTCCGGACGCGTGTAGCGGAACACCAGCACCGCCACGCACACCACCACGAAGGCGCTCAGAATGCCGATATTGGTCAGCTCCGCAACGGTATTGATGGGCAGCAGTCCGGCCAGCACGGCCGAGGCCACGCCCACGATCCAGGTGACCCGGGTCGGAACCTTGCGCACCGGATGGGTTTTGGCGAACCACTCCGGCAGCAGCCCGTCCCGGCTCATGGAGTACCAGACGCGGGTCACGCCGAGCATGAAGGTGAGCACCACGGTGATGATGCCGACAATCGCGCCCACCGCAATGATATTCGCGATGCCCGGCATCCCGACCGCCTCGAAGGCGCTGGAGAAACCGCTCTTGGGATTGATCTCGGTGTACTTCTGCATGCCCGTGAGCACCAGTGTCGCAAGGACATACAGCACCATGGCAATCGCCAGCGAGTAGATGATCGCCTTGGGCAGATGCTTCTTGCCGTCCACCGACTCCTCGGCCGCGGTGCTCATGGCGTCGTAACCGAACACGGCGAAGAACACCGTGGCGGCACCGGTCATGACCGCGCCGGTGCCGTACGGGAAATACGGCGAGTAGTTGGCGCTGTCGATGTGGAAGACGCCGAGCACGATGATCAGCAGCACCAGCGCCACCTTGATGCCCACGGTCACCATCTCGAAGCGCCCGACGCTGCGGATGCCGCGCGTCAGCACCCAGGCCGAACCCAGGCAGAACAGCACCGCGAACACGTCCACCACATTCCCGTCACCGGTGCCGGGCGCGCCGAGCATCCACTGCGGCAAGGTGATTCCGATCTGGTCGAGCAGGAATCCGAAATACCCGGACACGCCGATGGCCACCACCGCCGCCACCGCGATGTACTCCAGCAGCAGATCCCATCCGATGAACCACCCGACGATCTCGCCCAGCGACACGTACCCGTAGGTGTAGGCCGAGCCGGCCTTGGGCACCATGCCCGCGAACTCCGCGTAACACAGCGCCGCCGCCGCGCTGGCGATGCCGGCGACCAGGAACGACAGCAGCACCGCCGGCCCGGTCGTCTGATTCGCCACGCTGCCCGCGAGCGCGAAGATCCCCGCGCCGATGATTCCGCCCACGCCGATGGCCGTCAGCTGCCACAGACCCAGGCGTTTGGCCAGCCGTTCATCCGGCCGGACGTCCTCCTCCACCTCGGTGATCGGCTTGCGCCGTAACATCTGGCCGCGTACCTCTGCCAGTGTCATCGCTGTACTCCCGTCCGCCGCGCCCGGCAGCCGAGGCCGAGGCGCAGGCCACAGTGTCGATCTATGCCGGTAATCCGACCACGCCCGCCGATCGGCTCGCGGAGTTTTGTGTATCTCGCGGAGTTTTGTAAATAAAGTTCGCGCGTATCGCCGCTCCGCCGACCCTGGTAGGAATGAACCGTGGACGCTGACGACGACAAGGTCATCGAACTGGCAACCAAGGTCTTCGACCTGGCCCGCCAAGGCGACGCCGACCAACTAGCCGCCTACCTGGACGAGGGTGTCCCGCCGAACCTCACCAATGGCCGCGGCGACACCCTCCTCATGCTCGCGGCCTACTACGGCCACGAGCCCGCCGTGGCCACGCTGCTCCAGCACGGCGCGGACCCCAACCTGCTCAATGCCGCCGGTCAGACCCCGCTCTCCGGCGCGGTCTTCAAGGGCGAACCCGGTATCCTGCGCACCCTGCTGGCGGCGGGCGCCGATCCGGACGCGGGCTCGCCCTCGGCCCGGGAAACCGCCACCATGTTCGATGTGACCGAGGCCCTGAAGATCTTCGACGAGAAGTGATCCGGCTCGGATGAATGCCGAACGGCCCCCGCGCTGGTGAGCGCGGGGGCCGTGCTGTGTCGAAAACCCTTGGGTTACAGGTTGACCGGGTAGACCGGTTCCTGGATCTCCGGCTTGATGCGGTGCTCGACGAAGATGCCGTGCCAGATCATGAAGCACAGCAGCGTCCACAGCCGGCGGCTGTGATCCACCGGGCCGGTGCGGTGCGCCTCCAGCATGGCGGAGATGGCGGCCTTGTCGAGGAGGTGATCGGTGCCGGATTCGGCGATCTGGGTGCGGGCCCAGTCGTAGAGCTCCGGGCCGCGCAGCCAATGCCGCAGCGGGACCGGGAAACCGAGCTTGGCGCGGTGCAGCACATGCGGCGGAACAATGCCCTCCAGGGCCTGGCGCAGCGCGTATTTGGTGGTTTCCTTGGTGATCTTCTGGTCGTAGGGCAGCTTCTCGGCCACCTTGAAGACCTCCGGATCCAGGAACGGCACGCGCAGTTCCAGGGAGTTGGCCATGGTCATCTTGTCGGCCTTGACCAGGATGTCGCCGCGCAGCCAGGTGAACAGGTCCAGATGCTGCATGCGCGCCACCGGATCCCAGTGATTGCCCTGCATGCCGTAGATGCGGCCGGTCACGTCCCGATGGGTCCACTCGGGGCGGAATTCCCGCAGCACCGAACGCAATTGGGCGTCGTTGAAGCTGCGGGCATTGCCGTAGTAGCGCTCTTCCAGGGTGAGCGAGCCGCGGTTGAGCAGGCTCTTGCCGCGAGTGCCCTCCGGAATCCGCTCCGACAGCTTCCCGGCCAGCTTGCGCAGCCCCTTGGGCAGGTACTCGAACGGCTTGAGCGACAACGGCTCCCGGTAGATGGTGTAGCCGCCGAACAGCTCGTCGGCGCCCTCACCGGAGAGCACCACCTTGACGTGCTTGCGGGCCTCCTTGGCCACGAAGTACAGCGGCACCAGCGCCGGGTCGGCGACGGGATCGTCGAGGTACCAGATGATCTCGGGAATCGAGGCCGCGTACTCCTCCGGGCCGACCACGCGCACGATGTGCCGCGCGCCGATGGCGGCCGCGCTCTCCGCGGCCACATCGACCTCGGAATAGCCCTCGCGCTCGAAGCCGGTGGTGAAGGTGATCAGGTTCGGGTTGTGCCGCATGGCCAGCGCCGCGGTGGCGGTGGAATCGATGCCGCCGGACAGGAACGCGCCGACGGTCACATCCGCGCGCATGTGCTTGGCGACCGAGTCCTCCAGGGCCTCGGCGATCTCCCGGTATCGCTTGTCCGCGGTGCCCGGCGCGAACGGCGACACCCGGAACTGCGGGTTGAAATACCGGGTGATCTGCGGCGCCTGTCCCGGCTCGATCCAGGCGTAGCAGCCCGACTCCAGCCGCCGGATGTCCTTGTGCAGCGTCTCCGGCTCCGGCACGTACTGCAGCACCGTGTAGTGCTCCAGCGCCCGCGGATCCAGCCCATCCGAAAGCTCCAGCTCCGGCAGCAGTTCCAGCAGGCTCTTCTTCTCGCTGGAGAAGGCGGTGCCGCCCGGACCGGTGGCCGTGAACAGCGGCTTGATGCCGAACGGATCGCGCGCGATGAACAGCTTGTTCAGCTCGGTGTCCCAGATCGCGAAGGCGAACATGCCGCGCAAACGGCTGGGCACCTTGGCTCCCCAGTAGTGGAAGGCCGCGACAATGGTCTCCGAGTCGCCCTCGGTCGCGAACATGGGCTCGTCGCCGAATTCCGCGCCGTGCTCGGCCCGCAGCTCCTCGCGCAGCTCCAGGTAGTTGTAGATCTCACCGTTGAAGGTGAGCGCATAACGCTCCCGGTTCTCCGGCGGGCCCCAGCGCAGCGGCTGATGCGAATGCTCGATATCGATGATCGACAGGCGGTTGAAGCCGAAGATCATGCGCTCGTCGTGCCAGGTCCCCTTCTCATCGGGGCCGCGGTGCCGCTGGCAGTGCAGGGCCTCGTAGACCTGTGCCGCGGTGGTCTCGACCGTCCGCCCATCCTTGCTTGGAGCCGTGTCAGCTGTCAGAAATCCGAGCAGACCACACACTGCGGGGAGAACCTCGTTTCCGGAGTCGGGGGATGGCGGCCCGGCCCGCGGTGAGCGGCCGGGCGCGTGGAACGCGAAACCTTCTGTCCGAGTATGCCGCACGCGCGCGGATCGTGCGCGAGAGCCCGTATCCACGGCTTATGGAGTTTCCGGAGTGTCGAATGCGACCCGATCACAACGCGACGCCCGGTTTGGTCTACGCTCCGTAGTACTTGGGAAACTCTCAGGGTTGATCACGCGTTCCCACGCGGTCGATCCGAGGGCCCAGAAGAGCTGAAATTGGGTCGTCCGGCGGAAGGGAGTCCGGGCGGCGCCGAGTCGGAGAGACGACCAGGAAGGCGTTGAGCGTGGCGCACAAGGCGAGCGAAGCGATAGGGGCACGACCCGCCCAGGGTCGGCGGGGCCGCATCCTTCGGCGGGCCGGGCTGGCGGTGTCCATGGGGATCACCGCGATGCTCGTCTCCGGCTGCTCGATCGACAATCCGTGGCTGCGGTTCGGCTGGCCCTCGGGCATCACGCCGCAGGCCACCCGGATGCGTGAGCTGTGGACCTGGTCCGTGGTCGCCGCGCTGGCGATGGGCGTGCTGGTGTGGGGTCTGACCTTCTGGACCGTGGCCTTCCACCGCAAGAAGCCCAACTCGCCGGAGTTCCCCCGGCAGACCGGCTACAACGTGCCGCTTGAGCTGACCTACACGGCCGTGCCGTTCGTCATCATCGCGGTGCTGTTCTACTTCACCGTGGTCGTGCAGAACTACGTGCACGAGAAGGTGGAGAACCCGAATGTCGTGGTCGACGTGACCGCATTCCAGTGGAACTGGAAGTTCGGTTACCAGAAGGTCGACATGTCCGGCTGGAAGTACGACGGCGTGGACCAGACCCGGCAGGCCATGAACACCGACTTGCGCGAGGAGTACAAGGAGCGCAAGAACGAGGAGGGCCACCCGCAGCCCGGCCCGAACAACGGCCTGCCGGCCAATGACATCTCGTACCTGAACTACGACAAGGTCGAGACCGTCGGCACCTCCAACGAGATCCCGGTGCTGGTCATCCCGTCCGGCCAGATCGTCGAGTTCCAGCTCGCCGCCGCGGACGTCATCCACTCCTTCTGGGTGCCGGAGTTCCTGTTCAAGCGGGACGTCATGCCCAACCCCAAGGAGAACAACTCCGACAACGTCTTCCAGGTCGGCCCGATCGACAAGACCGGCGCGTTCGTCGGCCGCTGCGCCGAAATGTGCGGCACCTTCCACTCCATGATGAACTTCGAGGTCCGGGTCGTTTCCCCGGAGAAGTTCCGCACGTACCTGGAGGCTCGCGAGGCCGGCAGGACCAACGCCCAGGCGCTGGAGGCCATCAACGAGTCGCCGGTGGCCACCTCCACCAAGCCCTTCAACACCGACCGCACCGGCCGTGGGGTCGAAGCGTCGTACGCCAAGTGAGGACTGAACTGACATGAAGGTCGAAGCTCGCATCTTCGAACTGATCACGGTCTTCTTCGTGATCGTGGCTGTGGTCTACGGCTACTTCACCGCCCAGTCGCGCACCGGCGTCGAATGGGCGGGCACCACCGCCATCGTGCTGTCCGCGGGTCTGTCGCTCATCGTGGCGACCTACTTCCGCTTCGTGGCGCGCCGCCTCGACCTCCGCCCGGAGGACTACGAGGAGGCGGAGATCGTCGACGGCGCCGGCGATCTGGGCTTCTTCTCGCCCGGTTCGTTCTGGCCCATCACGCTGGCGGCCGCGGGCTCCGTGACCGCGCTCGGCTTCGCGTTCTTCGAGCCGTGGCTGATCGGCGTCGGCGTCATCTGCGTGCTGATCGCCGCCGGCGGTCTGGTGTTCGAGTACCACCTCGGACCCGAGAAGCACTGAGCCGAGCAACCAAGCGCCCCATCCGGATTTGGATGGGGCGCTTTGCTGTGCCCGGCCCCGCTGCTAGGGCAGCGGGGCCGGGAGGCAGAGGAGAGGAAGGGGCCGGGAGGCAGAGGAGAGGAAGGAGACGGGGCGCCCCGGGGAGATGACGGCTGCCGCCGCAGGCGAGGGGAGCGGAGGCGGGTCGCGCATCGAGCACAAATTTGAAACACCATCGACCGGGAACTGGTGGCGGGGTCTACTCGGTCGATGCCGCCACCAGTTCCCGGTGATCGTTTGTCCAGGTGTGAAAGGCGGGGCCGCAAGGGGTACGGCCCCGCCTTCCCCTCATCGGCGGGCGAGTTCAGATGCCTAGGGCGTGTTTGAGGCGGGTGGTGGAGCGGGGGGCCATGCCGGCCAGGCCGAGGAGGGCTCGGGGGAAGCGGGGGTGGATTTGGGTGGGGCGGGTGCGGATTGCGGTTTCTATCCAGCGGGCGGCTTCGGCGGGGTCGAGGAGGGGGTTCTCGGTGTAGTAGGTGGGGGCGGTGGGGTCTATGCGGAAGGCGGGGTAGTGGACGGCGGTGATGTGGATGCCGCGGGGGGAGAGTTCGGCGTCGGCGCATTGGCCGAAGGTGGTCCAGGCGGCTTGGGAGCTGGCGTAGGAGGCGAAATTGGGGGCGGCGCCGGTGGCCAGGGACCAGGGGCCGACATTGACCACGTGACCGGAGCCGCCGGCCAGCATGGCGGGGAGCAGGCCGAGGGTGAGGCGCAGAGGGCCGAAGTAGTTGGCGGCCATCATGCGCTGGTAGTCGGCGAAGCGGTCCAGCGATTGCAGGACCGGGCGGCGGGCGGGGCGGCCGGCATTGTTGATCAGGACGTCGATGCTGTCGAATTCGGTGAGCAGCCATTCGATCAGCTGGTCGACATCGCCGAGGGCGGAGATGTCACAGCGATGCCAGTGGGCGCGGCCGCCGGATTCGATAATGGCGGCGCAGTCTTCGACGAGTTGACTCCCGCGGCGCGCGACGAGCAGAACCTCGGCGCCGTGGGAGGCGAGTAGTCGGGCGCTGGCGCGACCGATATCGGAGCACGCATCGGTGATGACTATGCGTTTTCCGGATATGGAGCCGGCGGGGCGGGGACGGCGGGCAGCACGGAATTCGATCATGGGACAGGCAACCTTCACTCACGAACGATGATGGCACCGGCGCCCCGCCGACAGTACCGATACTGCGCCGCACTCCCCAGGGCTCGCGGCCGGTCAGGCTGCTAGCCCGTTGCTGGAAGTGCGGCGGAACACATTCTAATCGGTTGGGTCATAACGCCGGGCGCGTTCGGCGACGCAGATCTCGTCGATTCCGGACACGATGTCGCGCAACAACTCCGACGGCAGCGCGGCCGGGCGCAAACGGCAGGTGAAGGTAATGAACCCGTGGTCCTCGTTATCGAGTTCGTGCAGGTAGCGGGACCGCACGCCATAGGTCATGGCGGAGATGACGGTGAAGCAGCCGGTCTTCTCCCGATGCCCGGCGAACAGGTCGTGCAGGCCGTGGAAGACCCGGGTGTAGTTCGTCAGCGGCGCGAACACCGAGATGCGGTAGGCCGGACCGCGTTCCGAGGAGGAGATGACGGTATCGGCCAGATACTCCGCATCGCGCAGCGTCAGCACCTTCGGAGCGAACATGAGCGCACCGGCGGCGGCATTGCGGACCGGCATACCGGCGCGGCCGCCCGCGGAGGCGGCAATGGCGCCCAGGGACTTTCGGGCGCGGGCGCCGACCTCGCGGCGGGCGCGCAGCGACAGGTTCGGGGTGGTGGGGTGCAGGCTCGACCACTGGCCGAAGCGGACGGTGCCCAGCTGGACGGTTCCCGTACCGACCGGTCGCGCCACTTTCAGCGGTGCGGTATCCACCCAGCGGCCCACCTGGAGCATGGAATCGCCCGGCGACTGGATCTCCTTGAACGAATGCTCCACCCAGGTATCGAAATCCAGGAACCGGTGCGCGTCGGTGGTCAGCCAGATGCGGTCCTTGTCCATATCCGCGACCTCGAGGGTGAGCGCGGTGATGATCCCGGTGCGCCCGCCCCCGCCCAGGATCCGCCGGAACCGCTCGGTGTGATGGGTGCGCCCGCAGGTGCCGAATCGCCCGTCCTGATCGACGTATTCGAGCTCCACCACATTGTCGGAGAACATGCCGAACCGGTGTGAGGCGGCGCTGAGCCCGCCCACCGCCGCGAATCCGCCCGCCGTGATATCCCGATGGTCGCCGACAATGGGCAGTCCCAGCCCGTGCGCCGCGAGGGTGCGGTCGATATCGGACAATCGCGCCCCCGCCTGCACCCGGACGGTCCGGGCGTCCGCGTCGACCACCTGCACGCGGTTCATCTTCCGCATGGACAGCACCGCACCCTGCTCGGGCGGCGCCAGCTCCTCGTCCGGCCGCTCCCCACCGCGGATGATCAGCGGTTTCGTCGACTTGCGCGAATCCCGAACGGTACGAACGACATCCGCGGTGTCGCGGGGCAGGAATTCATCCGGGTGGGTGGAGACGGGCGTGCTCATGGCGCTACAGCTAACCACAGTCGCGCCGATCGTGCTCGTGGTTGGACCGGCGTCTCAGCGAGCGGGGTTCAGACGCTGTGTGAACAGCACGTTTCCGGTCGCGTCGCACAGGTTCACCGTGAGTTCGCGGGACTTGCCGTCGATGGTCAATTCGCCGAAATGCTGGTACGCCGCATCCAGCGGAGACGTGTTCTGCGCGGGCGGCGCGTGCACGAAAACGGCCTCCGGGCCGAAGGTTCCGTCCAGATTGTTCGGACCGAACGCGCCGGCGTTCAGCGGGCCCGAGACGAACTCCCAGAATTCATCGAAATCGGTGAAGGCGGCCCGCTCGGGCGAATAGCGGTGCGCGGCGGTGTAATGCACGTCGGCGGTCAGCCAGACGACGCCGGTCACCTTGTTCGCCTTGATGGCGGACAGCACCTTGGCGATCTCGGATTCGCGGCCGGAGGGGGCGCCCGGGTCGGCATTGGCGACGCCTTCGAAGGCGGTGTCGCCGTCCTTGACGATCAGGCCCAGCGGCAGATCATTGGCGACGATCTTCCAGGTGGCCCGGGACTCGCGCAGGCCGTCGATGAGCCACTGGGTCTGCGCCTGGCCGAGGATGCGGCCGTCCGGGGCGGTATTGGCGTTGTTCGCGTCCTTGTAGGTGCGCATATCGAGCACGAACACGTCCAGCAGGGGACCGTAGGACACCTTGCGGAACAGGCGGCCGTCCACGGCCTCCTTGGGCTCCACCGGCATCCACTCGTGGAAGGCCTGCCAGGACCGCAGGGCGAGGGTGTCCATGCTGCGCTCGGTGTAGCCCTTGCCGTCGGCGACCGTGCCGCCGGGGAACCAGTTGTTCACGGTCTCGTGGTCGTCCCACTGCACCAGCTGCGCGACCGAGGCATTGAAGCGGCGGTAGTTCTCGTCGCTGAGGTTGTAGGCGTAGTTGCCGCGGAACTGGTCGAGGGTCTGCGCCACGGCGCTCTTGGCCTCGGTGACGGTATTGCGCCAGATCCGGCCGTCCGGGAGGGTGACCGATTCCTTCAGGGCGTTATCGGCGTAGATGCAGTCGCCGGAGTGCAGGAACAGGTGCGGATCGCGCGCGGCCATGGCGGAGAAGATCTTCATACCGCCCAGATCCGGGTTGATGCCGAAACCCTGCCCGGCCGTATCGCCGGACCACAGCAGCTTGATATCCGAGTTCGCGGTGGGCACGGTGCGGAAGACGCCGGTGACGGCCTCGGAGACCGCCCCGCCCTCGCCTTCCAGGGTCACCCGGTAGTGCACCTGCTGCCCGGCGGGCAGGCCGTTGACGCGAATCCGCCCGGTGCCGTCCGAGGCCGGGGTGAGCATGGGGCCCTCGAAACGCTTGGCGTCCTTGAAGGATTCGGTGGCGGCGGTCTCGACAATGAGCTTCGCGGGCCGGTCCGAGCGCGCCCAGATCAGCGCGCCGTCACTGCGCGGATCGCCGACCGCGACCCCGTGCGTCACTATCGGCCGTTCGCGCACCAGCCCGGGACCGTTATCGGACGAGCACGCCGCCAGGCCGGGGGCGATGACCAGCCCGGCGGCGGACGTGCGCAACAGGGTGCGTCGCGAGAATGTAGCCATGCGCCGACCTTTCATCAGCGAGCTCAACATCAGCTGAACTGTGCCGGACACGTCCGCGAATTCCGGGTACGAGCGCGGTGTGTCGGATGCGCATTCGGTGTAGCCGGACTGTCATCCGCCGTGCGTATAGTCCGATTCATGGGCTTTCTCGGTGGTGTCTTCGGGTCGGCGCGAAATCGGTTCGGCAACAAGGTTCTTGCCCAGGTGCTGGCGTACGACGCCGTGGAATCGGCAGAGTTCGACGAGGAGGCGTTCGAGGTCGTGGTGCGGCGGCGGGGCAGCGACAGCTACGCCAAACTGAGCCTGGAGGCGCTGTTCAAGCGGTGTGAGGGCCGGCCCGAGCACGAGCGGGTGCAGCGGGTGGCGGATCTGGTGGAGCCGTTCCTGACCGATCAGCAGGCCGAACCCTGGGGGGAGGCGGCCAAACGGCTGCGGCCGGTGCTGCGGCCCGCGGACCGGAGCCAGTTCGGCATGGCGGGCATCCGCGCCCGCGATGTGCTGCTCACCCGTCCCGTGCTGCCGTTCCTGAGCGAGATGGTGGTGGTGGACAATCCGTCCACCATGCGCTTCGTCACCACCGCCGACCTCACCGCCTGGGGTGTGGAGGCCGACGAGGTCTTCAGCACCGCGCACTACAACCTGTCCGATATCGCCATGAGCACGCTGTCGGCGTTCGAACCGGCCGCGGGTGCCCAGGTGCTCGATTTCGCCGACGAGGACGGTGATTCCTATGTCGGTTCGCTACCGCTGGTCGGCGGCTGGCTGGCGGGCGCGGAGGCCCGGAGCGGTACGCGCCCAGTGGTTTTCCTGCCCGGGCATGCCGGGATGCTGGTGATCCTGGGCGGCGATCCCGATACCTTCGACCAGGTGCTCGCGCTGGCCGAGGAACGCTACGACGAGGCGTTGCGGCCGCTCTCACCCGTGCCCTACACCATTGACGACGACGGCGAGCTCATTCCCTACCGGGTCCCCGCCGGGCACCCGGCCTGGCAGTCCATCCGGCACGCCGAGACGCGCCTGGCCGCCGCCGTCTACGGCGGGCAGACCGACAAGCTGCGCGCCGACGACAATCGCGAGGAGGCCATCAGCGCCCTCATGCACCTGCGCGCGCCCGACGGCACCGAGCACACCATGACGCCCTGGACCGGCGGCACGCCCACGCTGCTTCCGCACGCCGACTACATCCTGTTCGTCATCACCGAAACCAATGCCTTCCGCGTCGCCTGGTCCGATGTGGCCGCGCTCGTAACCCTCACGCCCGCACCCGGATACGATCCGCCGCGGTATCGCGTGGACGACCATCCCGCGCCGTCGGTCATGGCGCGCCTGCGGGACCTGGCCAGCTGACCGGCCGCGACCGTCGAGCCGACCCGACGGGCCGCGCGACACAGCCCCGCGGCGGGTCGTGTGACGCGCCGGATAATCAGCGGACGCTGTCAGAGGTGTGGGCTATCGTCCGGAGTCGTGGACAGGGCGCAGCTGACAGCTGAGATGGCAGACGGTTCCAGACCGGAGTTCCTTTTCTTCTGGGGCCACACCCGCACCCCCGGCCACGCGGTCGGCAAATGGGTCCTGAGCCAGTGGTGGCCGGTCGAGTTCACCGTGGACGGCCAGACCTACCGCAGCGCAGAGCATTTCATGATGGCCGAGAAGGCCCGCCTCTTCGGCGACGAGGAGATGCGCGCCCGCGTCCTGGACAGCGAAACCCCCGCCGACGCCAAACGCATCGGCCGCGCCGTCCGCGGCTTCGACCAGGACGCCTGGGTGGCGCACCGCTACGACATCGTGGTCCGCGGCAGCATCGCCAAATTCGGCCAGCACGACGAACTCCGGGACTTCCTGCTCGCCACCGCCGGCAAGGTCCTGGTGGAAGCCGCTCCCGGCGACACCATCTGGGGCATCGGCCTGGGCGCCGACAATCCCGCCGCCCAGGACCCCGCCCGGTGGCGCGGCGACAACCTCCTCGGTTTCGCCCTCATGGACGCCCGCACCGCCCTCGCACCCGCCCATCATCCGTAGCCGGATTCCGTTGGTGCGCACCTGTTTCGGGTGCGGCGGGCTCGGATCGGCCGCGGGCTCGGATCGGCCCCCGGCAGCGGGTCGGCTCCGCACCGGTGGCTGCCGGCCCGCCGGGATTCGCCGAGATCAGGCCGGGTTCGCCCGTTCGTGCAACAGCAGCAGCATGTAGCCCGCCACCGTGTCGCCGTCGGTGATCTCCCCACTCGCGATCATCGATTCCAGCTCGGCGCGCGTGAACCAGGCCGCCCGCATGTCCTGCTCGGACGGCTCCCGTTCCGGCTCACCGATTTCGAGCTCGGTCGCCAGAAATATGTGCCCATGATGACTGCAGGTCGCGGGCGCGGGTGAAATCCGGCCGAGATAGGTCATCCGCCCGGCGCGCAGCCCCGTCTCCTCCCGCAGTTCCTGATGGGCCGTCGCGGTCGCATCGAACGCGTCGCCATTGTGCACCGCCCCGCCCGGAAACTCCCAGCACCGCTTCCGCTGCGGATATCTGAACTGCTCCACCAGGTGAAACCGATCCCCGTCCCGCGGAATGATTACCGCGAAGTCCGACTTGTCGACCACGGCGTAAATCCCGGGTGCGCCATCCGCCTGGCGAATGACGTCCTCGCGGACCGTGATCCACTGATTCGAATAGACCTCACGCGAGCGAAGCGTTTCCATGACCCGATCCTGCCCGCCGACCACACGTCACACAGCGCACGCCATGAAAATGTCATCAACGGCCCGCCCTCGATGATGAACTCGCCGCGCAGAATCCCCTCGACCTCGAAGCCCATGTCCTCGTAGAGGCGGCGCGCCATGGGGTTCGTGGCCAGTACCCGCAGGGTCAATCGGGTTGCGCCTTGGAGGCTGAGTCGCCCGGCCGTTGGCGGTGAGGAGCTGGCGCGGGCTGGGTGGCGAGTCGGGTGGCTGGCCGAGAACGCGTCGCGCACACCGCGGTTGGTGCGCGTCATGGCGGTTTATCAGCTGCGCGTGGGGCGTCCGGACCTGGTTGCGGAGCTGTGCCGGGAAGTGCTGGGCGGTGAGCTCTCGCCCGGGGAGCGGGCGAGCGTGCACGCCATCGAGGTGCTGGCGGCGCGGGCGATTTCAGCGGGGGATGGAGCGGGTGGCGGCGATGGTGTCGGCGGCGAGGGTTTCGAGGTCGGTGGCGGAGAGGTTGGTGTCGGGGCAGGCGACTATGGAGGCGGTGACGCGATTGGCGGTGAAGAGGGGGGCGGCTACCGAGACGACGGCGTTGTGGTCGGTTAGTTCGTCGGGGAGGTAGTCGATGGTGATGAGGTCGGTGATGAGGGCGTTGAGGCGGTGGCGGAGGGGGTCGGTGACGGGGGAGTGGCGCAGGGCGGCGAGGGCCTCCAGCATGGGGGCGGAGTCGTCGGCCAGGCGTTCGACGGTGTAGCCGCGGGTGCGGATGGCCTCGAGGACCGATTCGAGGCGGGGGCGCTGGGCCGGATCGGCGGCGTCGAGCCAGGCGCGGCGTTCGGAATCCGGCGCCCAGGCGATGAATTCGCGGGCCACCGGCGGTGCGAGGGGTAGGCGGCGGCCGATGCGGATCCAGGGGACCGAGGGGGTGCCCAGGACTTCGGTGATGAGGATCGAGTCGGCGTCGCGTTCGGCCAGGAAGACCGGAATGTCGTGCAGGGCCGAGAGTTTGCGCATGGCGTCGAGGGCCACCCGGCGCAGCGGGTAGGCGGCCTCGGCGCGGCGGGACACCGCCAGCAGGCCCAGGCCCAGGCCGTAGTTGCCGTCCTCGTCGCGAACGGTCCAGCCGTCGGCGGTGAGCTGGCTGAGGACCGCGTGCGCGGTGGCGCGGGACATGCCGGTGCCGCGGATGATGCGCGCCAGCGAAAGGTGCTCGGCGGGGTGGCGGGAGAGCAATTCGATGGCCTGAACCACGCGCCGGGTGGGCGGAGAGGCGGGAGGCTCGGGGGAACCGGCGACCGCTACGGGCTCGTCCGAAGCTGCGGATAGCGCTGTGGCGGTGCTGATTTCAGGCAAGTCGTCCTCGGTGCGGTCGTAGTCGGAATGCGGATGACGTAGTGCGATTACGGGGGTGGCGGCGGGTCGAGACGGTCATAGTCGGCGTAGGGGTGAAAACCGCGCGAGGTATTGACCCGGCGCGGGCTGTCGCCCTATCGTCGATGTCACATTATCGAACAATAGCGTCGAATATTCGACAACGCAAGTTGGCGGATGGCGCGGCGAGTGAGTGACTATGCGCACGGGGTACGAGTTGGGGCATCTGGCCGCCTTGGAGGCGGAATCGGTGCACATCATTCGAGAGGTCGCGGCCACCTTCGAGCGGCCGGTATTGCTGTTCTCCGGGGGCAAGGACTCGGCGGTCATGCTGGAGCTGGCGCGGCGGGCGTTCTGGCCCGCCCCGCTGCCGTTTCCCTTGCTGCACATCGACACCGGGCACAATTTCGACGAGGTCATCGACTTCCGGGACCGCACGGCCGCCCGGCTCGGGGCGCAGCTGCTGGTGGGCAGCGTGCAGGCGGACATCGACGCGGGCCGTGTGACCGAGCGCGCCGGCGAGACGCGGAATCGATTGCAGACCACCACCCTGCTGCGCAGCATCCGGGAATACCGCTTCGACGCGGTCTTCGGCGGGGCGCGCCGGGACGAGGAGAAGGCGCGCGCCAAGGAGCGGGTGTTCAGCTTCCGCGACGAGTACGGAGCCTGGGACCCGCGGGCGCAGCGGCCCGAGGTGTGGAATCTGTACAACGGCCGGCACCGGCAGGGCGAGCACATCCGGGTGTTCCCGCTGTCGAACTGGACCGAGCTGGATATCTGGGAGTACATCGACCAGGCCGAGGTGGAGCTGCCGCCGCTCTATTACGCGCATCGGCGCACCGTCCGCGAGCGCGACGGAATGCTGCTGGCGGACAACCGATTCCTGACCCCGCGCCCGGGCGAGCGGGCCTTCGAGACCACCGTGCGATTCCGCACCGTCGGCGACGCCACCTGCACCGGCTGCATCGAGAGCACGGCCGCCACCCCGGCCGAGGTCATCGCCGAGACCGCCGTCACCCGGCTCACCGAACGCGGCGCCACCCGCGCCGACGACCGAATCTCCGACTCCGGCATGGAGGATCGCAAGCGAGAGGGCTACTTCTGATGCGCCGCAACCTATTACGGCTGGCCACCGCGGGCAGCGTGGACGACGGCAAGTCGACCCTCATCGGGCGCCTGCTCTTCGACTCCAAAGCGCTGTTCACCGATCAGCTCGACGCCATCGAACGCGCCAGCATCGCCCGCGGTAATGGCGGCCCGGACCTGTCACTGGTCACCGACGGGCTGCGGGCCGAACGGGAGCAGGGCATCACCATCGATGTCGCCTACCGCTACTTCGCCACGCCCCGAAGGAAATTCGTCATCGCGGATACACCCGGGCATGTGCAGTACACGCGCAATATGGTGACCGGCGCCTCCACCGCCGACCTCGCGCTCATCCTGGTCGACGCCCGCAAGGGCGTCTCGGAGCAGACGCGCCGGCACGCCTTCCTGTCCGCACTGCTCGGCGTCGGGCACCTGGTGCTGTGCGTGAACAAGATGGACCTCGTCGACTTCTCCGAGCAGCGGTTCGAGGAGATCCGCGCGGAATTCGCGGATTTCGCCACCAAGCTCGATGTGGGCGACCTCAGTTTCCTGCCGCTCTCGGCACTGCACGGCGACAATGTCGTCGAAGCCTCCGCCCGCACCCCCTGGTATCCGGGACCGCCGCTGCTGCGGCATCTCGAGGAGGTGCACGTCGCCTCCGACCGCAATCTCATCGACGCACGCCTGCCGGTGCAGTACGTGATCCGCCCGCACGGCGACCACCAGCGCAGCTACGCGGGCACCATCGCCGGCGGCATCTTCAAACCCGGCGACGAGGTGGTGGTGCTGCCCTCCGGGCGCGCCAGCCGGGTCGGGCAGATCTGGGGACCGGGCGGCAGCAAGGTCGACGAGGCGTACACCGGCATGGCGGTCTCGCTCACCCTCGACGACGATATCGATATCGGCCGCGGCGATATGCTCGCCCGGCCCGGCAATCAACCGCATCTGGATCGCGATCTCGACGCCATGGTGTGCTGGTTCTCCGAGACCACCGAACTGCGCGCCGGCAACGACTATGTGATCCGCACCGCCACCCAGACCTCGAAGGTGCGGGTGAGCGAGCTGGACTACCGGCTCGACGTGAACACCCTGCACCGGCTCACCGACGCGGATCGGCTGGCGCTCAACGATATCGGGCGGGTGACCGTGCACAGCCGGTCGCCGATCATGTTCGACCCGTACCGGGACAATCGCGCGACCGGCAGCTTCATCCTCGTCGACGAGACCACGAACCAGACCGTGGCGGCGGGCATGATCACCGGCCGCAGCTCCGGACCCGCCGAACTCCCCAGCGGCCGCCCCGGTCACAGCCTGCGCCCGCCGCGCCAGGACGTGGTCTGGCACAAGTCGGCGGTCGATCGCACCCAGCGGCTGTCCACCGGCGCGACCATCTGGCTCACCGGGCTGTCCGGATCCGGAAAGTCCACCATCGCAGTGGAATTGGAGCGCCAGCTGATCGCCTCCGGCCAGCCCGCGTACCTGCTCGACGGCGACAACCTGCGGCACGGCCTGACCAGCAATCTCGGCTTCACCGACGCGGACCGGAGGGAGAACATCCGCCGCGTCGCGGAGGTGGCCGCGCTGTTCGCCGATGCCGGGGTGGTGGCCATCGTCTCGCTCATCAGCCCGTTCCGCGATCAGCGCCGCGATGCCCGGAAGATGCACGACGACAAGCGATTGCGCTTCTACGAGATCTTCGTCGACACCCCGCTCGAAGAGTGCGAGCTGCGCGACCCCAAGGGCCTGTACAAACGCGCCCGCGCCGGGGAGCTGCGCGAGTTCACCGGCATCGACTCACCCTATGAGCGGCCCGAGTACGCCGAGCTGACCATTACGCCCGGTGACGGCACCCCCGCCGACATCGCCCGGAACATTCGCCGAGAACTAGGAATCACGGACAACTGATGGACCAATCCGATATCGAACAGGCGGAACTGCCGCTCACCGAGCCCTTCCTGGCCGCGGTCGCCGAGGCGGAGAAGCTCGTCGCCACCGCGGAATTCATTCGCGACGAGCACGATCTGGCCGAGGGCTACGACTACCTGCAGGGCAGTATCGCCGCCGTGCTGCAGCTGTCGCGGGCGCACGGCACCTCGCATCCGTACTTCGTGACCTCCACCGGGCCCTATACCAAGATGGGCCTCGACAATCCCGACACGCTGTACTACCACGCGAATGTCGATCCGCAGGGCGAATACCTGCTCACCGGCGTGCGCGGCAGCACCGTCGACCTCAGCTTCCAGGTGCTCAAGGGCGATTACACCGCCACCGACGTGCCCAATGGGGATGACGCCTTCGACGACCGGCGGCTCGATATCGCCGAGGACGGCAGCTATCAGCTGCGGTTCGGGCCGCCGAAGGAGAATCCGGAACCCGGGTATTTCCAGCTCGGCGAGGGGGCCTCCATGCTCGCGGTGCGGGAGGTCTACGGCGATTGGAATGCCGAGCGCAAGGGCTCCATTCGCATCGAGCGGGTCGACACCGTCGGCACCGCGCCCGCCGAACCCGGTGTGGCGCAACTGCGTAAGCGCTACCGCGCTGCCGGGCGCATGTTGCTGACCCGCGTGCACACCTGGTTCAACTTCCCCAAGTGGTTCTACCTGGATCTGCCGGTCAACACCCTGACCGAGCCGCGGCTCACCCCGGGCGGTCTGAGCACGCAGTACTCCTCGGTGGGGCACTACGATCTGGCCGACGATCAGGCGCTCATCATCACGGTCCCGAAATCCGATGCGCCGTACCAGGGTTTCCAGCTGGGCAGCCGCTGGTACATCTCCCTCGACTACGTCAACCACCAGACCAGCCTGAATCATCAACAGGCCCAGGTGGATCCGGACGGCCTGATCCGCATGGTGGTCTCGCACCGCAATCCCGGCATCGCCAACTGGATCGAGACCACCGGCCGCACCCGGGGCATTCTCCAGTTCCGCTGGCAGCGCGTCGGGCGTCCGATCACCGAATCCGACGGTCCCGCCGTCGAACTCGTGCCCTTCGACAAGGTGGCCGAGCGGCTGCCGCACCACACCCACAATCGAATCGACGACGCGGGCTGGCGCGAGCGCATCGCGGCCCGGCAGCGCGGATTCGGCGAAAGGATGCTCGGATGAGTGAGGACAACTCTCGTAGCTCTCAGGGGCAAGCCCCTGAAACCCCGGAGGGCGCCGAGGGGCAGGCCGCTGGCGCCCCGGAGAGTGTTGGGGGGCAGGCTGCTGGCGCCCCGGAGAGTGTTGGGGGGCGGGCGGCCCGCGACCACGTGATCGGGGCTCGGCTGAAGACCGGTCTGCTGGCCGATCAGGTGGTCGTGGTGAGCGGCGTCGGGCCGGGCTTGGGGCGGTCGATCTGCTTGGAGGCCGCCGCGGCCGGGGCGAAGGTCGTGCTGGCTGCGCGCACCGAGTCTCGGTTGAAGGAGGTTGCCGCCGAGATCGAGGCCGAGGGTGGTGAAACCCTGTGTGTTGCCACCGATATCACCGATGACGAGGCTGTGCGGAATCTGGTGGCGCGCACGCTGGAGACCTTCGGGCGGGTCGATGCGCTGGTGAACAACGCCTTCGCGGTGCCGTCCATGAAGCCGCTGGCCCGCACCGACTATCAGCAGATTCGTGACAGCATCGATCTGACCGTACTGGGCGGTCTGCGGATGACGCAGGCGTTCACGGAGGCGCTGACCGAGACCAAGGGCTCGGTGGTCATGATCAATTCGGCGGTGCTGCGGCACTCCGAACCGCGCTACGGCAGCTACAAGGTCGCGAAGTCGGCGCTGCTGGCCATGTCGCAGACGCTGGCGACGGAATTGGGGCCCAAGGGTGTTCGCGTCAATACCGTCGCGCCCGGCTACATCTGGACCGACCAGCTGAAGTGGTACTTCGGCGAGATCGCCAAGAAGTACAACATCACCCCCGAGCAGGTCTACGAGCAGACCGCCGCCAGATCCGATCTGAAGCGGCTGCCCGAGCCGGACGAGATCGCCCGCGCCGTCGTCTTCCTCGCCTCGCCCTGGGCCAATGCCATTACCGGCCAGACCCTCGACGTGAACTGCGGCGAGTACCACGTATAGCGATCGAGCGGGGATCCATGGGGTGCCGGCCCAACGGGAGGCCGAAGTCGCCAGGATCCCCGCTCACCACAAGGAGTTACCCATGAGCGGACGCACAAACGTCGGCACCGTCGAGGATCTGCACGCCTCGGCCACCAAGGTCAGCGGGCTGGACGACTTCGGTCCGGACGACTACCGCGAGGCGCTCGGCGTCCTGCTGGAGTCCTATCAGCGCGATGCCGGGCTCACCGAACTCGGCTCCAAGATGAGCCGCTACTTCCTGCGCGGCGCGCTGGTGGCGCGGGCGCTGAGCGAGGCCGCCTGGAAGGCCCATCCCGATCACGCCGAAACCCCGGTCAACCGGCCCATTTTCGTGACCGGGCTGCCGCGCACCGGCACCACCGCCCTGCACCGCCTGCTCGCCGCCGACCCGCAGCATCAGGCCCTGGAGATGTGGCTGGCCGAATTCCCGCAGCCGCGCCCGCCGCGCGACACCTGGGCGCAGCACCCGGTCTATCAGCAGATCGACGCCGGATTCGCACAGCATCGCGTCGAGAATCCGGAATTCATGGGCCTGCACTACATGAGCGCGGCCGATGTCGAGGAGTGCTGGCAGCTGCTGCGGCAGACCGTCAAGTCCATCTCCTATGAATCCCTGGCCTATCTGCCGACCTACTCGCAGTGGCTGCGAAAACAGGATTGGACCAATGCCTATGTGCGGCACCGCCGGAACCTGAAACTCATCGGGCTCGGCGACAGCCGCCGCTGGGTGCTCAAGAACCCCAGCCACCTGTTCGCCCTCGACGCGCTCATGAGCGTGTACCCGGACGCGCTGATCATCCAGACCCACCGCGACCCGGTCACCATCGTCGGCTCCTCGTGCAGCCTGTCCGAGCACGCCGCCCGCGGCTGGTCGACCACCTTCACCCGGGAGCGGATCGGCGAGACCCAGCTGGAGCTGTGGTCGCGGGGCCTGCGCGAGTTCAATACGGCCCGGGCGCGCTACAACCCGAATCAGTTCCTGGACATCGAATTCGAGGATCTGCGCGCCGATCCCATGGGCACCGTCGAGAAGATCTACGGCCGGTTCGGTCTCGAGTTCACCGAGCCCGCCCGCGCGGCCATGCTCGCGCTGGACGAGGAGAGCAAGAGCGGCGATCGCAAACCGGCGCACCGCTATTCGCTCGCCGACTACGGCCTCACCGAGGACCGGGTCAAATCGGAATTCGGGCTCTCCTGAGCCATCCCTACCGGCGGCGCCGCGGCAGCGCCTCATAGCGCAGCCGCAGCCCGTCGGTGAAGGCGGTCAACGCCAATTCGAAACTCTCGGAATCGATTTCATCGGCCTTGGCGCGCAGCAGATGCGCTTGATCCAGGTGCGGGTAGCGGTCGCGATAGACCTGCACGTCATCGACGAACCCCCGGGAGAACGAACCGATGGTCGCGCCCATCACCAGATACCGGGTGGCGGCGCCGATCATGGTGGCCTCGCGCGGCGGCCAGCCCGCGCCCACCAGCCCGCCGTGCACGGCGTCCGCGAAGCGCAGATGCTCATCGCGCTTACCCGGGCCGGTGGACAGATACGGCACGAAATTGGGATGCGCGACCAGGGCGTCCCGATAGGACCGCGCCCAGTCGATGAGCGCCTGCCGCCAATCCCCGCGCTCGAACGCCGAGACGTCCACGCGCGCCATGATGTGCTGCGCGATGTCGTCGAGCAGCTCGTCCTTGGTCGGGTAGTGGCCGTACAGCGAGGCGGCCTGCACCCCCAGGTCCGCGGCCAGCTTGCGCATGGACAGCGCCGACAACCCGCCCTGATCGATCAGCGCCAGCGCCGCGTCGCGAATGCGGTCACGGCTCAGCAGCGGCACCCTCGGCCTGGGCATCGGCTCACCTCCTGCGGACTCTTGAAAAACCGAACATCGTTAGGTTACCTTCGGAGCATAAACCTAACAACGTTCGGTTAGGAGCGTTCGTGGACTTCGAACTCGGCGAGGCACAGCGGGAACTGCGTGACCTCGCCCGGGACTGGGTGGACAAAGAGGTCGTGCCGCACGCCGCCGCCTGGGACCGGGCGGAATCGGTGGACACCGCCATCGTGGGCAAACTCGGCGCCATGGGATTCCTCGGCATCGAGATCCCCGAGGAGTACGGCGGATCCGGCGGCACCGCCCTGGACTACTGCGTCGTGCTGGAGGAACTCGGGCGCGGCGACAGCTCGGTGCGCGGCATCGTCTCGGTCTCGCTCGGGCTGGTCGGCAAATCGATCAAGACCTACGGCACCGCGGCGCAGCAGCGGGAATGGTTGCCGCGCTTGTGTTCCGGGGAAGCGCTGGGCTGCTTCGGGCTCACCGAACCCGGGACCGGATCCGATGCCGCGAGCCTCCTCACCAAGGCCGTGCGCGAGGGCGACGACTGGCTGCTGACCGGCACCAAGATGTTCATCACCAATGGCACCTGGGCCGATGTGGCGCTCGTCTTCGCTCGCACCGGCGGTCCCGGCCCCAAGGGCGTGACCGCCTTCCTGGTGCCCACGGACGCACCGGGATTCACGCGCACCGAGATCAAGGGCAAGCTCGGCCTGCGCGGCCAGGCGACCGCCGAACTGGTCCTCGATCGGGTCCGTGTTCCCGATTCCGCGCGCCTCGGCGACGAGGGCCAGGGCTTCAAGATCGCCATGGCCGCCCTCGACAAGGGCCGCATGGGCGTGGCCGCCGGGTGTGTCGGCGTCGCCCGCGGCTGCCTGGAGGCCGCGGTGAAATACGCTTCCGAACGCGAGCAGTTCGGCAAGCCCATCGCCTCCTACCAGCTGGTTCAGGAACTCCTCGCCGATATCGCCGTCGAGGTGGAGGCCGCGCGCCTGCTCACCTGGCGGGTGGCCGATCTCATCGAGCGCGGCAAGCCGTTCGGCACCGAGGCCTCGGTCGCCAAACTGTTCGCCAGCGAGGCCGCGGTGCAGGCCGCCAACAATGCCATCCAAGTATTCGGCGGATACGGCTACATCGACGAGTACCCGGTCGCCAAATACCTGCGCGACGCCCGCGTGCTCACCCTCTACGAGGGCACCAGCCAGATCCAGAAACTGCTCATCGGCCGCGCCCTCACCGGCGTGAACGCCATCCTCTGACAAGGAGATTCACATGTCCAACGTTGCCTTCGTGACCGGTTCGGCCCGCGGCATCGGCGCCGCCACCGCGGCCCGGCTGGCCGCCGACGGCTTCACCGTCGCCGTCGCCGATCTCGACGAGGCCGCCTGCAAGGACACCGTCGACGCCATTGTCGCCGCCGGCGGCAAGGCCATCGCGGTGGGCTGCAATGTCACCGACGAGGCCCAGGTCGACGCCGCCATCGACAATGTCGCCGCGGAACTGGGTTCGATCGACGTGCTGGTCAACAATGCCGGCGTACTGCGGGACAACCTGCTGTTCAAGATGTCCGCCGACGACTGGGACATCGTCATGAACGTGCACCTCAAGGGCGCGTTCCTGTGCAGCCGCGCCGCCCAGCGGCACATGGTGAAGCAGAAGTCCGGCAAGATCGTGAACACCTCCAGCGTCTCCGCGCTGGGCAGCCGCGGCCAGGCCAACTACTCCGCCGCCAAGATGGGCATTCAGGGCTTCACCCGCACCCTCGCCATCGAACTCGGCCCCTACGGCATCAATGTCAATGCCGTCGCCCCCGGCTTCATCGTCACCGAGATGACCGATGCCACCGCCGCCCGGGTCGGCGTCAGCCCGGAGGAATTCCGCACCAAGGCCGCCGAGATCACCCCGCTGCGCCGCGTCGGCAAGCCCGAGGACATCGCCAACGTGGTCTCCTTCCTGGTCTCCGCCGACGCCTCCTTCGTCACCGGCCAGACCATCTACGTCGACGGCGGCCGCCGGCTCTGACCGGGAGCGTTCCATGATCGACTTCACCGACTTCGACGCCCTGCGCGCCGCCGTCGGCACCGAAATCGGTGTCAGCGACTGGATCACCATCGACCAGGACCGCATCGACCGGTTCGCCGAGGCCACCGGCGACCATCAGTGGATCCATGTCGACCGGGAGCGGGCGGCGGCGGGGCCCTACGGCCGCACCATCGCGCACGGGTTCCTCACCCTGTCGCTGATGGTGCCGCTGACCGCGCAGGTCGCGACGGTCAGCTGCGCGCGCATGGCAATCAACTACGGGCTCAACAAGGTTCGCTTCATCAACCCGGTCCCGGTCGGCAGTCGCCTGCGTGCCCGGGTCGAACTGACCGCGGTGACCGATGTCCGCGGCGGCGTGCAGGCCGAGCGTAAGGTCACCCTCGAGGTCGAGATCGACGGCGAAGCCCGAATCGCCTGTGTCGCCGAGAGCCTCGCTCGCTACTTGGCCTGAGGATTCTCCGCGTCATTCCGGCGTGCTTTTGGCCGGAATCCACAGGACGGTGTGGATCCCGGCCAAAAACATGCCGGGATGACGGGTGGGACTTCGGTCTGCGCGCTTACTCGCCGGGGCCGAACGGTTCTGCGGACAGCGGCGTGTGATCGGGAGTCATGGTGGCCACCACCGAGATTCCGGCCGCGTGGAAATTGCTCAGCGCGCGGGCGATGTGATCGGCGGAGGTAATGAGAATCGCCGTGTGCGTGCCGATGGCCGCCATCAGCTGTGCCGAGAACGCGGCGTTCTGGACCGTCGAATTCGCTTGCGTCTCGGTGAAGATGCGATGCGCCTCGATACCGCGCTCGATCAGCCAGTCGGCCATGGCCTGGGCTTCGGTAATGCCATTGACCGGATTGCCGCCGGTCACGATGACCGGGGCGGCGGGGGAGAGCAGCGCCGAGACGTACCCGGCGTAGAGGCGGTTGACGAGTTCGGGGCGCATCTCGCCATCGTCTTCGAGGCCGTAGCCGAGGACCACGATGGCGGTTTTCGGGCTGAAGAGGGCGGGCAGGTCCAGGCCGGGGAGCCGGAAGGTGGTGACCGAGTTGATCATCGACATCACCTCGGTGGTGATGCCCTCCACCGGGCTCACGGGTTCGGCGTGCGCGGGGGCGGCGCCGAGGGCCAGGACGGTGACGGTGGCGCCCACCAGCAGTGTGCGCGCGGCGAATCGGGCGGTGTTTCGAGTGAAGTGGCGGAGGGCGGGAACGGCCGGATACGGAGCGGGCATTGGAAACCCCCTGACAATCACGCACTGAAGGCGTGATGTTTCACAATCTTGCTCCCTCATGATCACTCGTGGCCTACCGGCCGGTACAGGAATTCGGAAAAGATGTCGCCGCCGGAGAATCGAGTGGCGGACTCGGTCTATCGGGCTGTTGTCCAGGTCGGATCGGCGGGGACGGCGTACGGCGGACGGTGATCACTTAGAGTTGGGCGCATGATTACCGCGATCGTGCTGATCCACGCCGAGTCCGACCGGATTCCTGAGACCGCCCAGGAATTGGCCGATATCGACGGTGTGGGCGAGGTGTATTCGTGCGCGGGGGACGTGGATCTGATCGCCATCGTGAAGGTGCGCGACCACGAGGAGATCGCCAAGGTGGTGACCGGGCGGATCAACAAGACCAAGGGCGTGGTGCGCACCGACACGCACATCGCGTTCAAGTCGTACTCGCGCGCGGATGTCGAGGCCGGCTTCTCGATCGGCGAGTAGCCGGTCGGCCGGTCGTCAGGGCGCCATGACCGACGCGCCGTAGAAGGTGTTCGTCGAACCCTGGTCGACCGTGCCGGTGGCGTCACCCTGGCAGTCGGCGTGGGTGTAGACGGTGACCGCGCCGGAGGTGTCGTTGTGGATCTCCAGGTTCATGCCCTGGGGAACGACATTGACGCAGCCCGAGGGGTCCACCCAGTCCATGCCGTTGACCGTGATGGTGCCGGGCGCGGCGGCCGCGGGCGCGGCCAGCGTGATCGCCAGGGTGAGCAGGCCGGGCAGGATCAGTCCGTATCGCTTCACGCTGTACTCCCTAGGTTGAGGGAAACTGCCTGATCAGAGCCGAAACTGTGGCGCGGAGGTCAGTATCCCACCCGGGGAGAGTGAACCGGCCGCCCGGTATGCCCGGCGGCCGGTCGAGCGGTCAGTCCGAGCCGAGCTCGTTGGTGAGGGCGGCCCAGCGGTCGAGCAGGTCGGCGGCCGCACCGGTGTCGATGGCGGCGGCGACGCGTTCGAGGGCGGCGCCCAGCTTGTCGTGGATATCGCCGGCCACCTGCTCGGGGACCAGTTCGAAGGCGACGACCGCGGCGGCGGAATTGAGCAGCACCGCGTCCCGGACCGGGCCGGGCTCGCCGGCCAGCATATTGCGGGCGATCACGGCGTTCATGGCCGCGTCGCCGCCCTGCAGGGCGGCGGGCTCGACCCGCTCGATGCCGAGTTTGGTTGGGTCGATGGTGGTTTCGTAGCGTTGCCCGCCACACACCACCCAGGCGTCGGTGGTGCTGGCGGTGGTGATCTCGTCCAGGCCGTCATTGCCGCGCACGATCAGGGCGGAGGCCCCGCGATCGGTGAACGCGCCCGCGATCACCGGCAGCAGGTCGGCGAAGGCGCAGCCGATGAGACCCGCCTTGGGCTGGGCCGGATTGGTCAGCGGGCCGAGGATATTGAAGACCGTCGGGATGCCGATCTCACTGCGGGCGGGACCGGCGAAACGCAGCGACGGGTGGAAGACCGGCGCGAAACAGAAGCCGATGCCCAGCTGCCGCACGCATTCGGCGACCGATTCGGGGCCCAGGGCGATCTTCACGCCCAGCGCCTCCAGCACATCCGCGCCGCCGCTCTTGGAGGAGGCCGCGCGGTTGCCGTGCTTGACCACGGGAATCCCGGTGGCGGCCACCACGATCGAGGACATGGTGGAGATGTTCACGGTGCCGGAACGGTCACCGCCGGTGCCGACGATATCCACGGCCGCGCCGTCGTAGCGCACCCGGCGGGCGTGCGAGAGCATCCCGGAGGCCAGGCCCGCCAGCTCGGTGGGGGTCGGGCCCTTCATCTTCATGGCGACGCCGAATGCCGCGATCTGCGCCGACGTGGCGTTATCGGTGAAGATCTCGTTCATGGCCCACGCGGCCTCGTCCTCGGACAGTCCCTTGCCGTCGGTGAGGATGCCGAGGATTTCCCTCCAGCTGCGCGCGCCCATGATTCTTCTCTTTCGTATCGGCCCAACTCGGGGACTCTCAGGGGCTTCGCCCCCGAACCCCCGCGGACTCGTGATTGTCCTTACGCCGGTGTTATCGGACAAGCCTAGTGCGGAGCAACGATTTCTTGTCCCCTAGTTATAGCGGCCCGGGTTGCAGCGCCTCCCAGCCGAGCGCGTCGCCGTCGTGCCGCTGGGCCAGGCCCGCCATGCGCGAGCGCTCCTGCGAACAGTGCAGGGCGTCCAGCAGTTGCACTCGATGCAAGATCAGCAGGGCCGGGTCGGATTCATCCACTGAGCTGGTCTGATAGCCATCCTGCGCGGCAATGATTTGCACCGCATTCACCTGCGCCGCAGGTACACGCAGGTGATGGCGCAGCACCGCCGGCTCACCCTCGATCCACCCATCGGCCCTGGCCAAGGCGGCCGAACAGGCTTCGGCGTCATCGAAACTCGACGCCACCACCACCAGATCGCCACGCCCGGGATCCAGTTCCCTTGGCGCGGTGCGCCGCCGCAGCCGCCGCCACCACGATGTCGCTTCCATAGTCGCCTCCACAGCGGCTCAGCATTCTCTTACCTGGGCAATCTAGGCTGCTCCGTGACACGCCGGGCCCCCGGCGAGAGGCCCGCTCGCCCTGCGGTTTCCGACACGAACGACGAAGTTTCGTACCCGGCTACTCCTGTCGTACTACGACAAGTCATACTTACCGGCGTGACGACCGCAGTAGGGACCCCAGGATCGGCCATTACTCAGCGTGTGCACTCGCTGAACCGGCCCAACATGGTCAGCGTCGGTACCATCATCTGGCTGTCGAGCGAGCTGATGTTCTTCGCCGGCCTGTTCGCCATGTACTTCGTCGCTCGCGCGCAGGCCCATGGCAACTGGCCGCCGGAGCCGACCGAGCTGAACATGAAGCTCGCCGTACCGGTGACCGCCGTGCTGGTCGCATCCTCCTTCACCTGCCAGATGGGCGTCTTCGCCGCGGAGAAGGGTGATGTCTTCGGCCTGCGCCGCTGGTACTTCATCACCCTGCTCATGGGCACGTTCTTCGTGCTCGGCCAGGGTTACGAGTACTACAACCTCGTGCACGAGGGCACCTCGATCTCCTCCAGCGTGTACGGCTCGGTGTTCTACATCACCACCGGCTTTCACGGCCTGCACGTCATCGGCGGTCTCATCGCCTTCGTGTTCCTGCTGATCCGCACCACGCTCAGCAAGTTCACCCCGGCCCAGGCCACCGCGGCGATCGTCGTCTCCTACTACTGGCACTTCGTCGACATCGTCTGGATCGGGCTCTTCGCCACGATCTACTTCGTCCGCTAGCCCGGACCGCCGAGGCCCAGCCCGCCGCCGGCGCCCAAACTCTTGTACAAGTCGGTTCCGTCTACTCCAAAGGGACACAGATGAGTTCATCTCCCCCGTCAGTGCCCGATCCCGAAGGGATCGGCAAGGCCACCAAGACGCGCAAGCAGCGCCGCCTGCGTCGGCGTTTCGCCGGGGCAATGGTTCTCCTGATGGGCCTCGTCGGAGCCGGCTTCGCGGCCGCCGCCCTGACTCCGCAGGCGCAGGTCGCCACGGCGAACCAGGACGAGTCCGCGCTGATCCGCGAGGGCAAGCAGATCTACGACACCTCCTGCGTCACCTGCCACGGCGCCAACCTGCAGGGCGTCCAGGATCGCGGCCCCAGCCTGATCGGCGTCGGTGAGGCGGCGGTCTACTTCCAGGTGTCCTCGGGTCGTATGCCGGCCGTCCGCAACGAAGCGCAGATCATGCGCAAGCCCCCGAAGTTCGACGCCCACCAGACCGATGCCCTCGGCGCCTACATCCAGTCTCAGGGCGGCGGTCCGACCGTGGTGCGCGACGCCAATGGCGAGATCGCGCAGGAGTCCCTCATCGAGGGCGCAGATCTGGGCCGCGGCGGCGAGCTGTTCCGCATGAACTGCGCGTCCTGCCACAACTTCACCGGCAAGGGCGGCGCGCTGTCCTCCGGTAAGTTCGCCCCGCCGCTGGAGCCGGCGAGCGAGCAGCAGATCTACCTGGCCATGCTCACCGGCCCGCAGAACATGCCGAAGTTCTCCGACCGGCAGCTGACGCCGGAGGAGAAGAAGGACATCGTCGCCTACATCAAGGACCGGATGGAGACCAAGTCCGAGGGCGGCTGGGGCCTGGGTGGTTTCGGTCCCGCCACCGAGGGTCTCGCGGTCTGGCTGGTCGGCATCGTGGCACTGGTCGGTTCGGCCATGTGGATCGGTTCCCGGTCATGAGCGAACAGGAGCTTAAGAAGATGGGGGACAGCCCCAACCCGGACAACCTCACCGAGGAGCAGCTCGACGCCATGTCGCGCGACGAGCTCGTCAAGCTCGGCACCGAGCTCGACGGCGTGGACGTCGCCTACCGCGCGCCGCGCTGGCCGATTCCGGGCACCCGGGCCGAGAAGCGGGCCGAGCGTCAGGTGGCGATGTGGTTCGGCATCTCCGCGCTCGCGGCCGCCGCGCTCATCGGCGTGTTCCTGTTCTGGCCCTGGGAGTACAAGGGCCGCGGTGAGGACGGCAACGCCGCCTACACGCTGACCACCCCGCTGTACGGCCTCACCCTGGGAATCTCGGTGCTGGCCATCGGCATTGCCGTGGTGCTGATCCGCAAGAAGTTCATCCCGGCCGAGATCTCCATCCAGGACCGCCACGACGGCAAGTCCTCCGAGACCAACCGCCGCACCCTGGTCGCCGAGCTGACCGACGCGCTGGACACCTCCACGCTGGGCCGCCGCAAGCTGATCACCCGCACCGCGGGCCTGGGCGCCGGCCTGCTCGGCGTCGGCGCGCTGTTCGTATTCGTCGGCGGCATGGTCAAGAACCCGTGGGCCAAGGGCGACAAGTCGCCGCTGTGGGTCTCCGGCTGGACCCCGGACTACCCGGGCCAGACCATCTACCTGCGCCGCGACACCGGCCGCCCCGAGGACATCGTCCTGGTGCGCCCGGAGGATCTCGACGCCGGCGCGATGGAAACCGTCTTCCCCTGGAAGGAAGAGTGGCGCGGCGACGAGCACGCGACCTTCCAGTCGCTGCGCGGTATCCGCAACGCGGTCATGCTGATCCGCCTGCGGACCGAGGATGCCGAGAAGGCCATCAAGCGCAAGGGCCAGGAGAGCTTCAACTACGGCGACTACTTCGCCTACTCGAAGATCTGCACCCACCTGGGCTGCCCCACCTCGCTGTTCGAGCAGCAGACCAACCGGATCCTCTGCCCCTGCCACCAGTCGCAGTTCCTCGCGACCGAATGGGGTAAGCCGGTCTTCGGTCCCGCCGCTCGCGCGCTGCCGCAGCTGCCGATCACCGTCAACGCCGAGGGCTACCTGGTAGCCGTACACGACTTCATCGAGCCCCTCGGCCCGGCCTTCTGGGAGCGTCGTTCATGAGCCCTAGCAAAGCGGCCGCACAGGCCAACGAGATCGACGAGCGGTACCACGCCGCGGCGTTCGTGAAGCGGTCGATCAACAAGGTCTTCCCGACCCACTGGTCGTTCCTGCTCGGTGAGATCGCGCTGTACTGCTTCATCATCCTGCTGCTGTCGGGTGTGTACCTGACGCTGTACTTCGACCCCTCCATGTCGGAGACCGTCTACCAGGGCGCCTACCAGCCCCTGCGCGGCGTGACCATGTCGAAGGCGTACGAGACCGCGCTGAACATCTCCTTCGAGGTGCGCGGCGGCCTGTTCGTGCGCCAGGTGCACCACTGGGCGGCGCTGCTGTTCGCGGCGTCGATCATCATCCACCTGTTCCGCATCTTCTTCACCGGCGCGTTCCGCAAGCCGCGTGAGGCGAACTGGGTGATCGGCTCGCTGCTGCTCATCCTGGCCATGTTCGAGGGCTTCTTCGGTTACTCGCTGCCGGACGACCTGCTCTCCGGTACCGGTCTGCGCGCGGCCTTCTCGGGCATCACCATCGGTGTTCCGGTGGTGGGCACCTGGATTCACTGGCTCATGTTCGGCGGTGACTTCCCGGGCACGATCATCATCCCGCGCCTGTACATCGCGCACGTGCTGCTCTTCCCGGGCATCATGCTGGCGCTCATCGCGGCGCATGTGGCGATCGTCTGGTACCAGAAGCACACCCAGTTCCCCGGTCCGGGCCGCAAGGAAACCAATGTGGTGGGCGCCCGCATCGTGCCGGTGTTCGCCGCCGACCAGGGTGCGTTCTTCGCCTTCACCCTCGGCGTCATCGCCATGATGGGCGGCGTGCTGCAGATCAACCCGATCTGGAACCTGGGTCCCTACAACCCGTCTCAGGTCTCCGCGGGCTCGCAGCCGGACTTCTACATGATGTGGACCGACGGCATGGCGCGCCTCATGCCGCCGTGGGAGCTCTACCTGGGCCGCTACACGGTTCCGGCCGTGTTCTGGGTGGCGCTCATCATGGGCCTGGTCTTCACCGTCCTGATCGCCTACCCGTGGATCGAGAAGAAGCTCACCGGCGACGACGCCCGGCACAACCTGCTGCAGCGTCCGCGCGACGTGCCGGTCCGGACGGCCATCGGCGCCATGTCGATCGCCTTCTACCTGGTGCTGACCCTGGCCTGCGTCAACGACATCATCGCGCTGAAGTTCTCGATCTCGCTGAACGCGACGACCTGGTTCTTCCGCATCGCGCTGCTCGTCGCCCCGCCGCTCGCGTATTTCGTGGCCTACCGCTTCTGCATCGGCCTGCAGCGCAGCGACCGCGCGGTGCTCGAGCACGGCGTCGAGACCGGTGTCATCAAGCGCCTGCCGCACGGTGAGTACATCGAGGTGCACCAGCCCCTCGGCCCGGTCGACTCGCACGGCCACCCGATCCCGCTGGAGTACCAGGGCGCCCCGGTGCCCAAGAAGATGTCCAAGCTGGGCTCGGCCGGCAAGCCCGGCTCCGGCTCATTCCTCCGGGCCGACCCGCCCACCGAGGTCGAGCAGAACGCCGAACTCGCCCACAAGGAAGAGCACGACATGCTCGCCGCCCTGGAAGCCGCCCAGGACAGCGGAGCAGGCAAGCACAGCCACTGATAGTGGTCCGTCACACGGGAAGGCCCCGAGTCGAATACGACTCGGGGCCTTCCCCGTTCCAGCCAAACGGCATCGGGGCCGTTGCCACAGTGGTCGTGTGCTATCCGGCCTGCAATGATGTGAGGTATGAGCGCTCCCGACGAGCACGACGAACTGCACCTGACAGCCGAGGAATTCGCTGACGGTGCGGCAGCCGAACTCGGCGATATCGAGATCGTGGACGGGCGTGTCGTGCGGCTGATGGCCCAGAGCCGATTGCATAGCCGGGTGGTAAGGCGGCTGGCCGGCTTATTGGAGGCGGCGCGCCGTTCAGGCGGGCCATGCATGGTGGTGGATTCCGATGTCGCCGCGCGGTTCGCCGATGCCGAGTCCGCGGCAGCGGATCGGCGATTGAACATCCGCTACCCCGACATCTGGATTCGAGACTGCGAGCCGTACGAGGTCAACACGGTCCGAGATCACATCCTGCTGGTGGTGGAGGTGACCTCCGAGTCGACGATCGATACCGACATCACGGATAAGCGAATCCAGTACGCGACGGCGGGGATTCCTCGTTACCTCATCGTTCGGTTGGATCAGAAGGAAGAACGGATCGAGGAGATCGAGGAATACCGCCTCGACTGGTCCGGTCGCCGGTACCGCGCGCACACCGTACATCGGCGGGTGTTGTTGCTCGATGAGCCTGTCGAAGCGACCATCCCTTTCGACATCCTGGAACAGGAATAGCTGAATCCGTTAGCGCCGCTGCGTGCGGGCGAGCGCGGCCTCGTACTGGGGGCGGTCGAACACGAAGGAGCCGAGCGCCGAGAGTCCCAATCCCGGTGGCCATTGCGGAAATCGCGCCACACCACGGTTTCCGAGGTCAGTTCCAGCTGTGCGAGCAGTGGCCAGCATCCGCCGACTCCGCAGTTGCAGCCGAGCACCATCAGCTCGCCCTCGCCGACCCATGTCTCGGCGGGATCACCCAGGAAATGCCGGCTCGGCCAGGCGGTATCGGTGGCGCTCAATCCCTCGTAGTCACCCGCGATGTCCGGGCTGCCCTCGGCGGTGGCGAGGGGCAACTCGATCGGCCGCACGTTGCATCGCCGACTAGCTGAGGAGCACACCAACTTTCGTGCTCTGGTCGACCGCATTCGTCAGGAGCTCGCCGCCGAACTCCTGGACCTGGGCCTCACGGTCGAAGCCGTCTCCCGCCGCCTCGGCTACGCCGACACCGCCGCCCTCACCCACGCCCACCACCGCTGGCACGGCCATCCGCCCACGCGCCGCCACGACATCGACAGGTAGGCGTGATTCCGATCCGCTCGGTGCGTCCGCTATCGGAGGTCCGATTGCGCCGCTGCGGCGGCTTCGGCACGCTCCAGCCAGGCCAGCCATGAGCCCGCTCCGAGCCGCGGTTCGTGATAGCCGTCGGTCGTGCGGACGATTCGGGTGCCGGGCTGTTCGAGCCAGCGGACGAGGAGGCCGGCTTCTTCGGGGAGGGCGCCGTGTAGTGGGGGATAGGGGGATTCGTCGTTCGGGGTGGGGGTGGTGAGGCGGGGTGGGATGACGGTTTCGGCGGAGGCGGCGAGGCGGTCTACGACGGCCATGGGGGAGATGCCTCGGGGGGCGGTGCCGGCGGCGGCGAGGTGGGCGTGGCGGATGACCGCGAACTGCCAGCCACCGGCGCCGTCGGGGTGGGCAGCTATCAGTTCGGGGATGCGGGCGAGAGCGGTGAGGCGTTGGGTGCGGCGCAGGGCGCGGACGACGGTGATGGTGCGATCGCGGAGGCGGGCGGCGGCCTCGAAATGTTCTGCGGTGGAGTGCGATTCGATTCGATCCACCATGGTGTGGAGGATCGCGCCGGAGCTTCCGGAGAACAAGGCGCGGACCGCTTCGGGGGCCGGTGCGTATTCCTTTATATATAGGGGGCTGTTTTGGGCGGCTGCGGGGCAACCGCCGACTATGGCGGGCCGGCAATCGTGGTGGCCGGTTCTGGGGATACGGGTGGTGCAGGTGCGGAGGCCGGAGTGATCGGCGATGGTGGCGGCGATCTCCTGGGCGTCGGTGCGGGAGGCGAAGGGGCCCAGGCAATCGCGGGTGGGGGTGCGGGAGACGGCGAAGCGGGGGAAGGGCTCGTCGGTGAGGGTGAGCCACCAGGCGCGCTGGGGGAATTTGGAGCGGCGGTTGTAGGGCGGGGTGTGCGCGAGGAGCAGGCGGAGTTCGCGGACGCCGGCCTCGAGGGCATGGGAGCACTCGACGTGGTCGACGCGGGTTGCCAGCTGGACCATTTCGCGCATGCGCGGGCGGGTGTCGGAGCCGGTGAAGTACGTGCGGACGCGGCGGCGGAGGTTGACCGCGGTGCCGATGTAGAGGACCTCGTCGGAGGGGCCGCGGAAGAGGTAGACGCCGGGGGTGGACGGGAGGTCCGCGGCCATCACGCGTTTGGCGCGCTGGCGGCGGGTGACCTCGGGGAGGTAGTCCATGAGCTCGGTGAGACTGTGCACGCCCTGATTGCCCACGCGGGCGATGAGGGCGTGCAGGACGTCCACGGTGGCGCGGGCATCGTCGAGGGCGCGGTGGGTGGGGCGGGTTTCCGCGCCGAGGAGTTCGGCCAGGAAGGACAGCCGCGCCGAGGGCGCCTCGTCCTTGCCGAGGACGCGGCGGGCCAGCTGGACGGTGCACAGCACCTGGAAGGCGGGCCAGGGCAGCTCGCAACGGGTCGCGGCGGCGCGCAGGAAGCCCATATCGAAGCGGGCGTTGTGCGCGACCAGGACGGCGCCCGAGGCGAACTCCAGGAATCCGGGCAGCACCTGCTCGATGCGCGGGGCGTCGTAGACCATGGCGGTGGTGATGCCGGTGATCTGGACGACCTGCGGGGGGATCGACCGGCCGGGATTGATCAGGGTGGCGAACTCGCCGAGCACCTCGCCGCCGCGCACCTTGACCGCGCCGATCTCGGTAATGGCGTCGCCGTCGGGGCTCGTACCAGTGGTTTCGAGGTCGACGACCACGAACGTCGTGTCGTAGAGCGGTGTTTCGAGTTCGTCGAAGGCCAGCTGTCCGGACACGGGCACCAAGCGTAGGCCGGGGGTACGACACTCAGGATGCGATCAGCTACCCGTGCTAGGGGCCTGGACGCCCTACCTGCGCATATGGCCCGAAATGCTCCGAATCAGCTGCGTGCCAATACAATTCCGAACCGGTGAAATGTCTGAATTTCCCCTCGAGCTTCTCGAGATGAAATCCCCGAATTGCGCAAATATGCGCCTTTGTGACCAGGGTCACACTAATTCATTTCGCGCATGAATTTCGGGCGACGGGCCGGTTGGTCCGCGGCGGCTTGGCGGGGATGCTGCGTCGCTATCACGCGGTCGGGCGCGTCGCGCATCGGCGTGGCGTCCGCCCAGGTCATGGCGTCGGGCTCTGACCTGCTGTTATGCCGTATCCCTCCTGTAAGGAGGGGCTTTTCGGGCGCCTTCACTACCCGTGGGTAGCGGCTCGGACGCTCCCGGAAAAACGATCACAGTTATCGTTTCGTGATTGCTGTGACTTTTATCGCACCGGAATGGTGACTGCTAACAATTTCGAGCTGCCGAACGTTGGTCGCGGCTTTACAAGCCACCGTTATGTGCTCGTAATCTTCCTGAGACCTCGCGGAGTCCGACCCACCAAACCGGTGCGGCGTCGCGGGGCAGATTGGAAGTTCCTCACCATGAGCAACACCGTCAAGCGACAGGTCCGGGGCATGCAGCGCGGTGCGCAGCGGGCCGTCGCGGCCGGAGCCGTCGGCGCTGCCACGCTGAGCGCGCTGCTGCTGCCCGCCGCACCCGCATCGGCGCAGCCGGTGACCATTCCCGGCGTCGGCACCTTCGAGGTGCCGGACCAGATCCAGCTCCCCGCCGGCATTCCCGGTGTCCCGGAATCGCTTCCGGTGCAGATCCCGGCCATCCCGGGCGTCGAGACCCCGGGCGCTCCCGCGCCGGCCCCGCAGGTGGATGTCCACCAGCAGGCCGTCGACGCCGCCCTGAGCCGCGTCGGCTCGCCGTACGTCTACGGCGCCACCGGCCCCAACGCCTTCGACTGCTCCGGCCTGATGCAGTGGTCCTACGCCCAGGCGGGCGTGAGCATTCCGCGTACCAGCTACGAGCAGCTCAATTCCGGCACCCCGGTGTCGATGGATCAGCTGCAGCCCGGCGACATCGTGTCGTTCTACGGCGGCGGCCACTCCGGCATGTACGTCGGCAACGGCGAGGTCGTGCACGCGTCCACCTCCGGCCAGCCGGTCCAGGTCGCGCCGATCTCCTCGATGCCGTTCGCGGGCGCCGTGCGCGTCTGATACGACCTCCGCAGGTCGCTGACCTGCGAGTGAAGCGGCGACCGTAATGATTCCGTGTCCTACTGGACATCAGCGGTCGCCGTTTCGTAATCTGTTCGAGACCTTCCTTTCCAGCTCGGGGCAAGAGAACGGGACACAGCCAACGGTGGCAGCGCATCAGGTGTATCGCACGAAACGACTGGTGGGTGGGGCACTCGCGGTAGGGGCCATCATGATCGGCTCCTACGGCATCGGACCCGCGACCGCCGACCCGGTCGCCGCACCGGCGACAGCCGGGGAAGCGGTGCAGCGACTCATGGACCTGTCGCGGGCCTCCGAACAGCTCAACCAGCAGGCGCTCAACGCCCAGATCGATCTGGACAACAAGATCGCCGCGGCGCAGGCCGCGCACCAGGTGGCCGTGGACGCCGCCGGCGTGCTCACCGCCGCCCGCGCCGAGATCGACCGCTTCCGCCCGGCCATCGACCGCGCCGCCACCTCCGCCCTGCTCTCCGGCCGCACCAACCGCCTCACCTCGCTGCTGGTCAGCAGTTCGCCGCAGCAGCTGCTGGATCAGATGTCCATCGTGGACCTGGTCGGCGCGCGCACGAATGATCAACTGAGCCAATACAAACAGGCCAGTGACGCGGCCGCCGCCGCCGAAGCCACCGCCCGCACCGCCGCGGACGCGGCCCAGGCCGCCAGCGCGGCCGCCGACGCGCTGCGCACCGACCTCGAACACAAGCGCGCCGAATTGCAGGGCTCCATTGCCGGCGTGGTCGCCGCCTGGGGCCAGCTATCGGCCGGCGACAAGGCCGCCCTGGCCGGATCGGCCTTCCCGCCCGGCTTCGACAGCGAGACCCTGCTGCGCGGCCTCGTCCCCGGCAGCGGCACCAGCGCCCTGGCCGCCGGGCTCACCCGCATCGGCGACCCGTATGTCTGGGGCGCGACCGGCCCCGACCAGTTCGACTGCTCCGGTCTCGTGCAGTGGGCGTTCAAACAGGTCGGCAAGAGCGTGCCGCGCACCAGCCAGCAGCAGTCGAATTTCGGTACCCCGGTCTCGCAGAACGATTTGCAGCCCGGCGATGTCGTCTTCTTCTATCCCGAGGTGTCGCACGTGGGCATCTACGCCGGCAACGGCCTGATGTTGCACGCCTCGACCTTCGGCGTTCCCGTGCAGGTCGCGCCGATGGGATCCACCCCGTTCCACTCGGCGCGACGGTACTGATCCGGCCGATGTCAGTGGCCAGGGCCGGAGGAGGGAAGCGTGCGAACCACGCCCGCTCCGCCGCTGCTCGCACGACCCCAGCCGCCACGACGCGGTGCGCACGGAGGAGGCAGTCTTGCGTAACCGAATAGCGCCGCCGTCGCCGCTCTCGTGCACGGGCGGTCCCGGCGGACCGGGAGGTCGCGAAGACCGCCGGTGCGACCGCGTAGGGTTCGCACTCGTGCCGAACCGAGCCCCGATGCACCCGGCGAGCCCGCGATGAGCGCGCTGCGGCAGGTGCGCGGCTGGCTGGCGGCCAAGCGCCGATTCCAGTTCTGCCTCACCGTGGCCATGGTGGCCGCTCTGACCGCCGCCTGCGGCGCCCTGCTCATGGTGCCCAATTCGGTGCTGCCGAAGATTCGGGCGGTGGTTCCGGGTAGCGACACCAGCGCCCTGAACGCCTCGGATCCGCAGGTCGCCAAGCTGCACCACGTCATGGACTCCTACGGCAAGGTGGTCGCCGAGCCGGTGGCGACCGGCGCCGGAAAGGTCGGCATCGTCCTCGGACATCCGGCCCGCCAGCACGATATCGACATCCTTTCGAGCGAACTCGCCTCCGCGACACTGGCGGTCAGCTCGTTGTGGGGGACCGATTGGTCGCAGGCCCCGGTTGTGGTCGTCGCCTCCGGCCCCGCCGAATTCGCCGCCCTCACCAACTCCACCGATCTGGTCCCGGCCGAGGTCGCCGCCTCCACGGTGTCCGACGCCTTCCACCCGGGCGCTCGGCCCACCGGCCAGCGCGTCGTCTTCGGCCCCGAAGCGGGTCGCCGTCTCGGCGCGGAGGGGTTGAAATCGGTGCTCCGCCACGAACTCACCCACATTGCCGCCCGCGCGGTCACCGTGGACGGCTCGCCGCAGTGGATGCTCGAGGGCTTCGCCGAGTACTCCGCGCACCGCGGGGCCCACCGCCCGATCGCCGACATCGCCCCCGCCCTCACCACCCGGGCCCGCGCCGGCAACCTTCCCGCAGACCTGCCCGCCGACGCGCTCTTCGAACCCGCCAGCGGCGAAGCGGCCGCCGCCTACGAACAGGCGTGGTCGGCCTGCGCCTTCATCGCCGACCGCTTCGGCGAACCGAAACTGGTCACCCTCTACCGGCAGCTGGCCACCGGCCCGAAGGACCGGCCCGCCACCGACACCCTGCTCCGGGAGACTCTCGGCACCGATTACCGGACGTTGCTCACCGACTGGCGGGCCTGGATCACCAGCCGTACCACCGAGGGCGCCTGAGCAACCTCGACGACCTCGCCGTCGTTGTCATACGCGCGCCCGGCGAACCGGGGTTCCTCGGCGGTGCGCGCGCCGACCGCGACGAGGCCGGCGGGGCGGGGATCCATCGTGCGCACCCCGCGCCGCCAGCGCGGGTCGTTGCCGTAGTCGGCGAGCAGGGCCCACACCTGGCCGGTCGATCCGTTCCTCGGCGAACATCTCGATCATCGGCTCGCCAAGGTGCGGCCCTCGCGCTGGCTGCCATAGAACTCGATCTCGGCACGTTCCGCGACGCGCTGGACGAGGTGTTGATCACCGAGGTGATCGGGCTGGTCGAGACCGCGGCGCGGGCGCATCCGCCGGCCTGCTCGGCCGCGACGGCGGCCGGCTACCGGATGTGCCCGTGCCGTTCCCGTGAGGCGGGGTGCAGTAGGTTTGGGGCATGGGGCGAACTCTGCTGGTTACCAATGATTTCCCGCCGCGACCGGGAGGTATCCAGTCCTATCTGCATGCGTTGGCCATGCAGTTGCCGCCGGATGAGCTGGTGGTCTACGCGCCGCGGTGGCGGGGGGATTCGCACTGGAAGTTCGATGCCGAGCAGCCGTTTCAGGTGGTGCGGCATCCGACCACATTGATGCTGCCCACGCCGCTCGTGCTGCGGCGGGCGGCGAAGCTGCTGCGGGACGAACAGTGCGATCGGGTGTGGTTCGGGGCGGCGGCGCCGCTGGCCCTGATGTCACCGCTGCTGCGCAAGGCGGGGGCCGAGCGCATCGTGGCGTCGACGCACGGGCACGAGGTGGGATGGTCGATGCTGCCGGGCGCGCGGCAGGCCCTGCGGGTGATCGGGGACAACACCGATGTGGTCACCTACGTCAGCAAGTACACGCGGCGGCGGTTCTCGGCGGCGTTCGGGGCGCAGGCCGCGCTCGAATACCTGCCGCCCGCCGTGGATTCCGAGGTGTTCAAGCCGGATCCGGCGGCGCGGGCCGAGCTGCGAGAACGGTACGGGCTGGGGGATCGGCCCACGATTCTGTGCCTATCGCGGCTGGTGCCGCGCAAGGGGCAGGACATGCTGATCATGGCCATGCCGGAGATTCGCAAACGCGTCGACGGCGCGGTGCTGGTGATCGCGGGCGGCGGGCCGTACGAGCAGAAGCTGCACCAGCTCGCCGAGGCCCTGGGCGTCACCGATGATGTCGTCTTCACCGGGCGCGTGCCGTCGCAGGAGCTGGCCGCCCACCACACCCTCGCCGATGTCTTCGCCATGCCCTGCCGCACCCGCGGTTTCGGCTTGGACGTCGAGGGTCTCGGCATCGTCTATCTGGAGGCCTCCGCCTCCGGTGTGCCGGTGGTGGCGGGCAATTCGGGCGGCGCGCCCGAGACGGTCAAGGAAGGCGAGACCGGCCGGGTCGTCAACGGCCGCTCGGTCGCGCAGATCACCGACGCCATCGCCGACATCCTCGCCGACCGCGATGCCGCCGCTCGCATGGGCGAAGCCGGCCGCGCCTGGGTGCAGCAGCAGTGGCGCTGGGACCGGATGGGCGCGCGGCTGCGGGAACTGCTGGATACGAACGTGCGATCGAGTCGTGACGCACTCTGAGCTAGGCTCAGCCGCGTGAGCAGTATCCAGGTTGCCGACCAGACCTTCGTCGCCGCGCCCGGCTCGGCCGTCGGCGAATTGCTGGCAGATCGTGCCCGCTGGAAGTCCTGGTGGCCGGATCTGCAACTCAGCGTGCGGGAGGACCGGGCCGACAAGGGAATTCGCTGGACCGTCAGCGGACCCGTGAACGGCACCATGGAGGTGTGGCTGGAGCCCATGCTGGACGGGGTCATCCTGCACTACTTCATGCACGCCGAACCGCAGGGCCCGGAACGCATGTCGGTGCGCGACCTGATGGCCGCCAACCGGGCCCGCCGCGTCGCCGGCAAGAAGATGTCCTTCGAGGTGAAGGCCCGTCTGGAGGCCGGTCGCAAGGCCGGCGTCGCACCCGCCGCGCGGTAGCCGTATTCGCCGTCATCGGCTGCACCCTCTGCGCCTAGGAAAGGAAGCGTTGGCACCCATGGCCGATCGCACTCAACGGTCGATCGTGATCGACGCCCCCTCGGATCGAGTGATGGCCGTCATCGCAGACCTGGAGTCGTATCCGGAATGGGTCGCCGCGGCCCGCTCGGTCGAAGTCGTCGACAAGTATCCCGACGGCCGCGCCCGCACCGCGCGATTCGTCCTCGACGCCGGAGTGGTGAAGGACACCTACACGCTCGCCTACACCTGGCGTCCCGACGGCAAGGCCGTCAGCTGGACCCTGGTCAGCGGTGATCTGCAGAAGGCGCAGGACGGCACCTACGAACTCATCGCGCTGTCCGACGGCACCACCCAGGTGGTCTACGAGTTGACGGTGGACCTGAACATCCCCATGATCGGCATGTTCAAACGCAAGGCCGAGAAGGTCATCACCGATACGGCCCTCAAGGAACTCAAGAAACGGGTCGAAGGCTGACCACGAGCACGACCGGTCGCCCGGCGCGGCCGACCACCCGCGTGGAATTGTTCGTCGGCAAGGGCGGGGTGGGCAAGACGACGCTGGCCTGCGCGACGGCGCTGGCCTACGCGCGCTCCGGGCAAAAGGTGCTGCTCGCCTCCCTGGACCAGGCCCATTCCCTCGGCGACGCACTGGGATTCCGCTTCCGCCACGAGCCGGGCGCCGCGCCCGCCGTGGCGAAGGTGCAGCCCTTCCTCGATGTGATCGAGGTGGATTCCCTTGCGCTGCTGGAGAACCGCTTCCGCCAGCTGGCGATCATGCTCTCCGGCTCCGGCCACGAGCACGGATTCGACCTGGGCGCACTGGATCCCGCCGAACTGACCGGCCTGCCCGGCGTGCAGGAAATCCTGGCGCTGCTGGAGATCACCGACTTCGCCGACGGCGGCCAGTGGGACGTCATCGTCCTGGACTGCCCGCCCTCGGCCGATATGCTCCGCATCATCACCGCCCCCGGCACCGTGCTGGGTTACCTGGACCGCGTCTGGCCCGAACACTCCCGCGCCCTGACCGCCGGCGGCCTCGACTTCCGCCGCGCCGTCCTCGCGGTCACCGTCCAGGAGATCGTCGCCGCCATCTCGAAGGCCCGCGACCTCCTCGCCGATCACTCCCGCACCGGCGCCCGCCTGGTCACCGCCCCCGAACACGTCGCCATCGCCGAATCGGCCCGCGTCCGCTCGGCCGCCGCCCTGCTGGGCCTGCGCTTGGACGCGGTACTGGTCAACAAGGTCCTTCCGGAAATGCCCGGACCCAAAGATTCCGGAGCGCCACACGACACCCGGCCGCCCGATCCGGCCGCACCGCACGGCATCGCCGAAGAAGCGCGAGGCCGCGGCCCGTTCGGGCCTCCGGTGGGTCAGGAAACCCCGGCTCGGCCCGAGTTCGGTCTGTCCGATGACGCGCGAGATCCCGCCTCGGTCCGTGCCGTTGGCCAGGACTATGGGGCTGCGGCGCCCGGCGGCCCGGGTGCGCCCTATGGATCGGGACCAGCCGCGACCGCCGCACCGCGCACTGCGCAGGCGTCGTACGGGCCGCGTGAACCCCGACGCCCCGCGGCGTCGAACCCCGCCGCTGCGCTCTTCGGTTCGGATGCGCCGGACCCTTTCGCGCCGTCGACCGTCGCGGTGGCGCCGCCGCATCCCGCGGTGCAGTGGTACTGCAACCGGCGTGCCGAGCAGCTGGCCGTGGTGGCGGAACTGCGCAAGCGGATGAGCGATGTGCCGGTGCAGGTCGTCGGCCATACCGGCCCCGAACCGGTGGGGCTCGGCGCGCTGGAGACGCTGAGTTACGCGGTCGACGCGAGTGGTGACTGGGTGGGACAGCGACCTGTACCTATGCTTGGCTCAGATGCGGACGGTGTGCTGTCCACTCCTGGAACGGGTATTGCGGAGCCGGTGGTGCGGCTCGAATCCGGGACGGGCGTGCATTCGGTGTTCGCCATGCGCATGCATCTACCCGTGGTCGATCCGTCGACCCTGCAGCTGGGACGAGTGGAGGACGATTTGATCGTGGGAGCGGACGGGGTCCGGCGACGGCTGCGGCTGGCGCCGGTATTGCGGCGGTGCACGGTCGAGGCCGCCGAACTCGACGGCGACCAGCTGGTGATCCGATTCCGGCCCGATCCGAAGGTATGGCCGAAATGACCACCTCCCACGACCGGCCGCGCGCCGGGCATCCGGACGAGAATCTCAAGGAGCTCGCCGAGGAGCTGCGGCTGCTCGCCGAGGCCGTCCTCGAACGCGTCGAACCGGTGCTGCGCCGCACCGCCGCCGACGGCCGCGTGAACTGGGACAGCTGCAGCTGGTGCCCGGTCTGCGCCGCGGCCGCGGTGGTGCGCGGGGAGCACCACGATGTGGTCGCCGCCATCGCCGACCACGGCACCGCCATTGTCACGGTGCTGCGCGAGGCCCTCGCTGGCGTCCCGGTCGAACCGGTCGTACCACCGGATCTCGATCCCGAATCGCCGGAATACCATGCCTGGCAACACTATTCGACGCACCTCGGGGACGAGCCCGGAATGCGTGAAGATGCCTTCGGCGATGATCCGGCAGGGCAGGGCGGCGGATCCGGCGATGCGCGAACCGGCGACGAATCGGACTCGCGCGGTGCGGATTCCGGCGAATCCGCGTCCCGCGGCGCGTCGGGTTCCCGCCGCGGCGCGGGCCTCGGCGGCGGCGCGGGAGCAGGCGGTGCCGGCTTGTTCGCCCGATTCGTCGCGGGCATGCGGGGCGAATCGCACGCACACGATGACGCGCCGGGTCGGGGCGGCGTACCGGGCTCGGCCGATACTCCGGCCTCGGGTGGCGAGTCCGCCACCGGCGGTGCTTCGGGCTCGGGCGGCCCCTCGGCTACCGGCAGCGGTCCGGCCACCAGGGGTGCTTCGGGGTCGGGCGCCATGCCGGCGACCGGCAGCGGTGTGGCCGACGGCGGTTCGCCCGGCACATCGGCGTCCGGCGACACGCCGCCTCCGGGCGGGGTGCGCGACGACGGCGAGGCCGATCCGCTCGGGCGCGGTCCGGGCACGGCGCGGCGGCCCGGCAGTCAGCCACCCGGGCGCGGCGGGCGATCCGGCGGACAGGGGGCGCGATCCGGGTACGTCCCCATCACTGTGACGATCAAGGCATGAGGGGCGGTGGACAGGTGCCGCTGACCGTGGGAATCGATGTGGGCGGCACCAATATTCGTGCGTCCGTGGTCGACGGGTCGGGCGAGGTGCTCGATACCGTGACCGCGCCGACGCCGCAGTCGGCGCGCGCTCTGGAGGACTGCCTGGCGCGCACCGTGCGGGAGCTGTGCGGGCGGCACGCCATCGGCGCGGTCGGCCTGGCGGTGGCCGGATTCGTGGACGAGGACCGCGCCACGGTGCGGTTCGCCCCGCATCTGCCGTGGGAGGACGCGCCGGTGGCGCAGCGGCTCACCGATCGGCTCGGGCTGCCGGTGATCCTCGAGCACGACGCCAATGCCGCCATGTGGGCCGAATACCGGTTCGGCGCCGCGGCCGGCGGGCGCAATGTGGTGCTGGTGGCCATCGGCACCGGCATCGGGGCGGCTTTACTGGCCAATGGGCAGCTGTATCGCGGCAGCTTCGGCGTGGCGCCGGAACTCGGGCATCTGCAGGTGGTGCCGCAGGGGCGGCCGTGCGCCTGCGGGAAGCGCGGCTGCTGGGAAAGGTACTGCAGCGGAACCGCTCTGGTGGACACCGCGCTGGAGATGCTGGCCACCGATCCGCAGCGGTCGACGGTGCTGGCGCGCGAGGCCGGCCGCGATCCGGGTTCGCTCACCGGGCGGCGGGTCGCGGGCGCGGCGCAGGACGGCGATCTGGTGGCCCTGGACGTGCTGGCCGATTTCGCGCGCTGGCTCGGGCTCGGGCTGGCCTTCGTCAGCGATATCTTCGATCCGGACCTGATCGTCGTCGCGGGCGGTGTGAGCACTTCGGCCCCACTGTTTCTCGATGACGCGCGCGAGCACTACGCGGCGTCGATCACCGGCGCGCGGCATCGGCGGCTGGCGCGCATTCGCACCGCGCAGCTCGGTGAGGCGGCGGGCATGATCGGCGCGGCCGAACTCGCGCGGGCGGCGCTCGTGGCCCAGCACGAGGCCGTGCCGGTCGCACCGGCGCGCCGGTGACATTCCACACCCCCAGCGGTTGGTTCCCGCAACGTCACAGCGGTAGAGTCGGCACCTGAGTGTGGTGCCCGCAACGAGGCCGGTCCCGGGTATCGAAAACAGGGGAAAGGACGCGATGTTCTACTGGCTGCTGAAGTATGTGTTCCCGGGTCCATGGATGCATCTCGTCAACCGACCTCGCGTCGAGGGCGTCGAGAACATCCCAGCGAAGGGTGCAGCCATCCTGGCCGGCAATCACCTGTCGTTCACCGATTGGCTCTTCACGCCGCTGATGAGTCCGCGGCGCATCACCTATCTGGCCAAGGCCGAATATTTCACGACTCCCGGTCTCAAGGGCCGGTTGCAGAAGTGGTTCTTCTCCGGCGCCGGCCAGTACCCGATCGACCGGTCCGGTGCGGACGCCGCCGAGAGCGCCCTCAACACCGCGCGCACGCTGCTGGAGGAGGGTCGGCTGGTGGGCCTCTACCCGGAGGGCACGCGCTCGCCGGACGGCCGCCTCTACAAGGGCAAGACCGGTGTGGCACGCCTCGCCCTGGAGACCGGCATTCCGGTGATCCCGGTCGCGCTGATCGGCACCGACGAGGTGTGCCCACCCGGCCCGTTCCGTTGGCGGAGCAAGAAGGTCACCGTCAAGTTCGGTAAGCCCATCGACTTCTCCCGCTACGAGGGCATGGGCGGCAACCGCTTCGTGGAGCGCGCCGTCACCGACGAGATCATGTACGAGCTCATGACCATGTCCGGTCAGGAATACGTCGACGTCTACGCCGCCAGCCTCAAGAAGGGCGTGCCCTCGGGCAGCCGCCCCGACGCGGACCGCATGCCGCAGACCATGGCCGGCTAATTGCCGTACCGGTAGGCCGCGCCGATGAGCGCGGCCAGCCGCGGATCCCGCGCCTCCGCCAGGGTGTGCACCACGACCAGATGGTTCCACCGGGACTTGCCGATCGGCGTCACCCGATACACCGGCGGCCCCTCGTGCGGTTCCCCCAGCGCGAGCATGATCTGCACGGTCCCTTCGGGATTCGCGCCGGTGATGTTGTACAGCCAGATCCAGGCGAACTTGCGCCGCCCGCCGAACGAGATCTGCGCGCCGACGCTCATCGCGGCCTCGCCCTGCTCCTCGATCAGCGCGCGCAGCACCGAGAAGATCTCGAAGGCACGGGGTTTCCCGGCGAAGTACTCGCACACCCCGTCACTGCCGGCCATGACCCGAGCCTAGGACGCCTGCCGCCGCCGATGCGCCTCGATCGCCTCGAACTTGGCGAGATTGTGCCGTGCGTCGGCCAGCGCGTCGTGCGCGTCCTTCGGCACCGGCGGCAAGGGCGGGCACCCGTGCTGCACCCAGTGCTGGCGCAGTTCGTTGGTGTAGCGGGGGAGCGCGGTGGGCAGATCGACCATGGATCCCCACAGCTGGCACAGCGCCACGTGGTCGTAGGCGCCGACCCAGGCCCACAGCTCCGGTTCCACCCCGGGGCGGGGGACCAGGAACTTGTACAGGTCGTCGCGAATGCGTTCACGGCTGCGCCACAGCGGGGAGGACGGCGGCGGCAGCTTGGGGAGCACGTTGCGGCGGACGAAGGGACCGGCCTTCTCCGCATCGAATTCGGTGGAGACCGCATAGTATTCACGGCCGTCCTCGCATACGACCGCAATGGAGACCAGGTCGATGACGACCCCGTCCTCGATGAATTCCGAATCGTAAAAATACCGCAGCGAGATGGGTCTCTCCTCAGTTCGCGGCGGCCGGTACCTCCCACCGGCGCCGGGGATGGGGATGATCCGGGCAGATCATCCGCCCATCCACCCTATGTTCCGGCCGCCGGGCCGGGACCCGCGGGCGGGCCGGAGTGACCGGTGACGGCAATACGCCTGGTCGCGGGTCGCAGGTTCAGCGGGCACGGTGTGAGAAATCCCAGCCCTGGGTGTGGTCCCGAATGACCGGAGTCGGTCCGTATCCTGAACGGGTGAACTGGACCGTCGACGTACCCATCGATCGCCTGCCGGAACTCCCCCCGTTGCCCGCGGAGCTGCGTCGGCGCCTCGATGATGCGCTCGCCCGCCCCGCCCTGCAGCAGCCGTCGTGGGACCCCGAGCAGGCCGCGAACATGCGCACCGTGCTGGAGAGCGTTCCGCCCATCTGCGTGCCAGCCGAGGTGGAGGAGCTGAAACTGCGACTGGCCGAGGTGGCGCGCGGTGAGGCCTTCCTCATGCAGGGCGGCGACTGCGCGGAAACCTTCGCCGACAACACCGAACCGCATATCCGCGGCAATATCCGCACGCTGCTGCAGATGGCCGTGGTGCTCACCTACGGCGCGAGCCTGCCGGTGGTGAAGGTCGCCCGCATTGCCGGCCAGTACGCGAAACCGCGTTCGGCCGACGTGGATTCGCTGGGCCTGAAGTCCTACCGCGGCGACATGATCAACTCGCTGGTCGCGGACGCCGCGGTGCGCGAACACGATCCGTCGCGCCTGGTGCGCGCCTACGCCAATGCCTCCGCCGCCATGAACCTGGTGCGCGCGCTGACCTCCGCCGGCATGGCCGATCTGCACAAGGTGCACGACTGGAACCGCGAGTTCGTCGCCCAGTCCCCGGCCGGCGCCCGCTACGAGGCCATGGCCGCCGAGATCGATCGCGCGCTGGCGTTCATGAACGCCTGTCGCGTGAACGACCCGAACCTGTCCAGCGCCCGCCTCTACGCCAGCCACGAGGCCCTCGTGCTCGACTACGAGCGCGCCATGCTGCGGCTGAGCGAGTCCCCGGTCACCGGCGAGCCGGTGCTGTACGACCTGTCGGCGCACTTCCTGTGGATCGGCGAGCGCACCCGCCAGCTCGACGGCGCGCACATCGCCTTCGCCGAACTGCTGGCCAACCCCATCGGCCTGAAGATCGGCCCGACCACCACGCCCGAAATGGCCGTGGAGTACGTCGAGCGGCTCGACCCCAACAATGAGCCCGGCCGCCTCACCCTGGTCGCCCGCATGGGCAATGGCAAGGTCCGCGACGTGCTGCCCGCCATCATCGAGAAGGTGCAGGCCACCGGCCACCAGGTGATCTGGCAGTGCGACCCCATGCACGGCAATACCCACGAGGCCTCCACCGGCTACAAGACCCGCCACTTCGATCGCATCGTCGACGAGGTGCAGGGCTTCTTCGAGGTGCACCACGCCCTCGGCACCCACCCGGGCGGCCTGCACATCGAGCTCACCGGCGAGAACGTGACCGAATGCCTGGGCGGCGCCCAGGACATCTCCGACGCCGACCTCGAGGGCCGCTACGAGACCGCCTGCGACCCCCGCCTCAATACCCAGCAGTCGCTGGAGCTGGCCTTCCTCGTCGCGGAAATGCTCCGCTGACAGGATGATCGACGCGAAGGGCCCGAACCAGCCGCTGGTTCGGGCCCTTCGACGTTCCGATCGACGAGGACTCGGACGAGCCCCAAACTGAAACATCATCGACCGGGAACTGGTGGCGGACCCTTCTCGCGAAATGCCGCCACAGATTCCCGGTGATCGCACGACCAACTCGCGCGAGGGGGAAAGCAGACCCGCCGCGCTCGAATTCGAGCACGGCGGGGGGGGGGGGGGGGGGGGTTTCCGGGGGGCCGTAAGGGAGGGCGACCAGGGTGATGGTCGAGCCCGCTTCCACGCTGGCTCCGGGGCTGGTGCTCTGCGAGATGACGATGGAGCTGTCATTGGAGGCCAGCTGGCGCACCTGCACCTGGAGACCGAGGGCCTGGAGTTCGGCGCGCGCGGCGCCCACGCTGTCGCCCAGCAGCGACGGCATTTCGACGGCGTCGTTGATGATCAGGACCACGCCATTGCCGGAGTCGACGGTGGTGCCGGCGGCGGGATCGGTGCCGACGATCTGGCCGGGCTTGACCTTGGCGTCGAATTGCGTGCGGGTGGAGGAGACCGAGATGCCTGCGCTCTGCAGGGCGGCGCGGGCTTCCTCCTCGGTCTTGCCGCGCACATCGGGGAGCTTCACCGGCTTGGAACCGCTGCTGCGGTAGACCTTCACGGTGCCGCCCGCGGGAAGAACGGTGCCGGGACCCGGTTCCACCTTGGCGACCGTGCCCTTGGGAGCGGAACTGCCCACCTCGCCGGAGTCGACCGGGGTCAGGCCCGCATCGCGAATGGCCTCATTGGCGGCGCTCACGTCCTGTCCGGCCGTGATCTCGGGAACCTTGGGCTTGCCGCTGGAGACCAGCACGGCGACCGTCGAGCCCTTCACAACCTTCGAACCGGCCGGCGGATCGGTGCCGACCACATTGCCGACCGGAATGATGTCGGAGGCCTTGTTCTTGGTCTCCGTCTCGAATCCGGCGGCCTGCAAGGCGGCGACCGCGCGCTGGGTGTCGAGCCCGGCGATCGAGGGCACCGCCTCATATCTGCCCACCCCGAGCCACCAGCCGCCGATGCCGAGCAGCAGGGCCAGGGTGACCACGATGCCGAGCCAGACCAGCACCGTGCGGCGGGATTTGCCGCGATCCTCGATGAACTCGGACTGATAGCCCGAATTCGGCGGTCCCTGACGGGGATCGGCGGGCGCCCGGGGCGCGTAGTCCGGGGCCATCTCCCGCGCGGCGGTCATCACCCGGGTGTGCTGATGCTGCGGCGGCACCTGCACGGTCGGCGGATCGGCGGGGATCCGGGTGGTCATCTCCGTGGCGCCGAATGCGGCGTGCGCGGGCTGCGGGGCGGGCGTCGGCCCGACCCGGTACCTGGCGCTGAGGTGCTCGGCCGAATCCTGCGGCGCGGGCACGCGGTATCCGGGCAGTTGCAGTTCCCGTGCGATGCGGCGCAGCTCGCCCGCCATCTCGGTGGCATTGGCGAAGCGGTGCGCGGGCTCGCGCGCGGTGGCGTGCGCGACCAGCTCGTCGAACTCCGGCGGCACCCCGGCGATGAAGCGGCTCGGGGCGGGCACATCCTTCTCGACGCGCTGCAGGGCCACCGAGATGGAGGTGTCGCCGGTGAACGGCGTGCGCCCGGTGAGCATTTCGAAGATGAGTACACCCGCGGAATAGACATCACTGCGGGCGTCGGCATTGCCGCTGGTGACCTGCTCGGGGGAGAGGTAGGCGGCGGTGCCGAGAATGACGGAGTCGGAGGTGATGTTGGCGGAGGCGACCGCGCGCACCAGGCCGAAGTCGGCGATCTTCACCTCGCCGGAATCGGAGATGAGGACGTTCTCCGGCTTGATGTCGCGGTGCACCAGCCCGGCCGCGTGCGCAACGCCGACGGCCTCCAGCACCGGTTCGGCCACGGCGCGCACCGCGTGCGGGGGCATGGGCCCGCGTTCGCGTAGCAGCTCGCGCAGCGTCCCGCCCTCGACCAATTCCATGATCAGGAACGGATGGTCGCCGTCGATGCCCTGGTCGTATACCGCGACCAGGGAGGGGTGCTTGAGTTTGGCGACCGCGCGCGCCTCGAGTTCGAAGCGGGTCAGGAATTGCCGATCGGCGGCGAACTTCGGATCCATTACCTTGATGGCGACCGGTCGGTCGAGCCGAGTGTCCACCCCCCGGAACACCATGGACATACCGCCACGCGCGATCGGCGCGTCGATGCGGTAGCGCCCTTCCAGCATCTGGCCGATCAATGAACTGATACCCTTCCGACTTCCGCGCCGCCCCGTGCGGCTCACCCGATGGTAGTCGTGCCGGGGTGTGATGCGACGGCGGCGGCGCGAGAGACTACCGTTATCCGGGTGAGTGCCTTCCCATGCAGCGATGACGTCCTGCCGGATTCGGTGACCCTGATCCCGCTGCCCGATGTAGCCGAGCAGCTGGGCATGGTGGTCACCCGTGTACACCAGATGCTGCGCGAGCATCAGCTCATCGCGGTCCGCCGCGACGGCATCGCCGGAATTCCCAAGGAATTCTTCGACTCCACCGGTGCGGTCGCCAAACACCTCACCGGACTGATCACGGTCATGCGCGACTCGAAGTACACCAATGAGGAAATCCTCGAGTGGATCTACACCGAGGACGACAGCCTCCCCGGCCGCCCCATCGACGCCCTGCACGGCCCCCTGGCCCGCGAGGTCATCCGCCGCGCAGCCGCCGACCCCTTCTGATCTCTGAGATTCTCTCGCACCCGGTGCTGACGCACCGGGTGCGGAGGAAAAGTGGGTTGAAGGCGCCCGGTGCTGCCGGACCCCGCCCCGTCCACCCCGCTAAGGCCGAAAGTTCTCGGCAGGGCTCACGCCGGATGCCGGACCCGGCTGGTGATGAGGCCTAGCGCACGAACCTCATGGCGGGCCAGGCCGTAAGTGTCCGCCGCAGGCGAACTGCCAACGACGGCAGGGCTGCCAGTTGCTCTATCCGAGCCCGTCCGCCGAAGGCGAACCCCGAAGCGCCATAACCAGGCTGGTCTATCCGAGCCCGTCCACTCTCCAGCCGGTCCGATCACCAGCCGGTCGGATCGCGAGCTGGTGCGATTTCCAGCTGGTGTGTGCTCGAGCTGGTGCGGACACGAGCCCGTCGAGTCATCAGCCCGTCTGCCTGTGTGTTTGTCCGCCGCAGGCGAACTGTCGATGAACGGCAGGGATGCCAGTTGGTCTATCTGATCTCGCCCGCCGCAGGCGAACTGTCGATGAACTGTAGGGATGACAGTTGGTGCATCGACTGTGTGGGTTCGGGGCCGTCTCGATTTTGGACTGAGTGGAGCGTGCGTCGGAGCGGGGGAGCGAAGCGGAGGAGCTCCGGCGTGCGCGGAGGGAGGGAAAAATCGAGACTGTCAGGCCCCGAACCCCGCCGGAGCGAAGCGGAGGCAAATCAAACACAGCCACGAGCGTCCCTGGTTGGACGCGCTCTCAACGCTGTCGACTCGCGGCAACCAGGAGAGCGAGGCGGCCGAATCAGGCTGGCCGATGAACACGGCCCCTACGAGACATAAGTCCGGCGCAGAGGTTGGGCCGCGGCGAGTTCTCGGGCGGCGACCCGGAGCCGGCGGTGCCTGGGGACGACGGCGCGGCGGGTGAAGACGGCGTAGTCGGTGCGTTCGATCTGGTCGAGGATGCCGCTGTAGAGGACGGCGGCGGTGCGGATGCCGGGGCGCACGCGCGGGGTGAGCAGATCGATGCCGGGGGTGGCGGTGCGATAGATATCGCGGTTGACGGCGATCAGATGGGACAGCGCGCGGCGGACGCGCTGGTCGGTGCGGCCCGTTGTGCGGCAGTGCATCAGCAGGTTGCCGTCCACGCCGAAGGCGGCGAGCTCGTCGGCGGGGAGGTAGACGCGGCCGCGGTCGAGGTCCTCGGCGATATCGCGGAGGAAATTGGTGAGCTGGAAGGCTTCACCGAGAGCGGCCGCGGCGGGCTCGGCCTCGGGTACCGGAACGACCGTGCCCAGGACCGGGAGCAGTTGCAGGCCGATGGCGGCGGCGGAGCCGCGCATATAGGTGCGCAGGGCAGCCATGGTGGGGTAGTGGGCGCGGAATTGGGGGCTGCCCGGGATGTCCATGCGCATGGACTCCAGGAAGACCCAGAAGTGCTCGGGGGCAATGGCATAGCGGCGGATGGTGTCGGAGACGGCCAGCAGGATGCGGTCCTGGAGTGGCGATCCGGGCCAGGATTCCGTGCCGTCGAGGTAGGCCGACGGGTCGGCGAGGCGGCCGCGCAGCTCGTATTCGATCCGATCCAGTTGCGCCGCGGACTCTTCCGCGCGCGCGGGTGCGGCGCTGTCGTCGACGATATCGTCCACCATGCGGGCGAAGGCGTAGAGCGCGTGCACCGCGGGCCTGCGCTCCGGCCCGAGCAGCCGGGTGGCGAGGAAGTAGGTGCGCCCGTGCTGGGCGGCGATGCGGCGGCAGTCCTGGTAGGCGAGGTCCAGCGCGGTCATGCCGCGCTGGGCTGGTTGTGCTCGGTGCTCGCGGGCGCGGGGGCGCGCAGTTTGAGGGGGTCGACCTTCTTCAGCGCCACCGCCGCCACGATCGCGGCGAAGGTCGCCGCGGCGACATGCCAGAAGGTGTAGAGGCCCGGATTGCCGTCGGGCTGGAACACGAGCATGAGCCACGTACAGAGCCCGACCAGAATCTGTAATGTCCGTGTCGACAAGGCGAATCCGGCGGCCAGCGCCAGCGGCCACGAGTAGTACCAGGGCAGCGCGGCCGGGGACAGGATCACAATGGCCACGAAGGCCACGGTAATGCCGAAGACGGCCTCGCGTTCGGTGTGCCGGAACCGCCACCACGCCCACACCAGGATCAGCACCAGCGCGATGGCGCAGATGGAGCGCGTCACCGACAGCACCGATTCCTGCCGCCACGGGGTCACCCAGGTGACCATGTGCGCCATGATGGTCGGCAGCGACAGCCAGTTGATGATCTTCTTGGACCCGGACAGCGCGGTCAGCCAGCCGATGCCGACGCCCGCGAGCGCCGAGGCCGCCGCGAACACCACCGCGAACACCGCCACGCCGAGCCCGGCGATCTTGGCGAACATCATGGCCGGATGCGGCAGCTCGCCCTCACCCCGCTCGGCGCGCCGCTCGCGTTCGTGAATCATCCAGATCCACACCAGGAACGGCAGCGCGATGCCCGCCGTCGCCTTCACACCCACGCCGATGGCCACCACCACGATGCCGGCCACATGATGGTGTTCCAGCACCAGCGCGATACCGGCCGCCATCAGACCGACCATGAGCATCTCGTTGTGCACGCCGCCGATGAGATGGATGAGCACCAGCGGGTTGAGCACCGCCAGCCACAGCGCGGTGGTCGGCTTGCCGCCCAGATGCTTGGTGAGATGCGGGATGGCCCACATCATCAGCGCCAGACCCGGCAGCATGACCAGGCGCAGGGCAATGGTCCCCGCCACCACGCTGTCACCGGTGATGGAGGTGATCCCGCGCGCCATCAACAGGAAGATCGGCCCGTACGGAGCCGTGGTGTTGGTCCAGACCGAGCTCACATTATCCAGCAGCACACCGGGATTCACGCTCGGGCCCACCGCGTACGGATTGAATCCGTCCCGCAGCAGCGCGCCCTGCGCCAGATACGAATAGGCGTCGCGGCTGAACATGGGCACCGCGAACAGCAGCGGGAAAACCCAGATGCCGACAATGGCGCGCAGCTCGTTGAGCGTCACCTTCGCTCCGGGCACCGTGCCGATGGTGGCCCGGCCCAGCCGCACCCAGGCGGTGATCATGGCCAGCACGCCGATCCACACGATCACCGTCGAGAGCATGTAGCCGTGCCCGAACCGCAGCCAGGACAGGTGCGCCTCTTCCAGCAGCGGGTCGGCCCGGCGGGTGCTGCCCGCCCCGAACCCGCCGAAGGTGATCATGATCGCGCCGAAGAATCCGAGCAGGGCCGCATGCCCTTCCTGGCTGCGCGCGAAGTCGGCGCATTGCCGCATCCAGTTGCCGTGCGTGACCGCGCCGGTGGTGAGGAGGTCGGCGGGGGCGGCGGTGGTGGCGATGGCGGCGTCCATATCGGGGGTCGGCATTGGCGGGCATTCCCCCCAGGAAAAGTCGGCGGCGGCAGCCGCGTGGGTTCAGGACGCCGGTCAGTCTAGTGCTTGTGCGGCGTGGCCACCGCGTCGGCGTCGGCGGATCCGGCCCGGGCATGTCGTAGATCACCCGTGATTCGGGTCGCGGCGAGTTTTCCGGACAGCAGCACCGTGGGCACGCCCACCCCGGGCACGGTCCCCGAACCTGCGAGAACGACATTGTCGCGGCCCGGCACCAGGTTCCGGGTGCGGAACGGGCCGGTTTGCCGGAACAGGTGCGCGGCGGAGAACGGGGTGCCCGCGAGCATGCCCTTGTTCTTCCAGGTGCGCGGCGTGTCGAGGTGGTCGATCCGGAAGTACTGCGAAATGCCTTGGTATCCGCGGGATTCCAGGGTCTCCAGCAGCTCGCGCAGATAGTGCGGCGCCAGCCTGTCCCAGTCCAGGGGCGCCGCGTCGAGATTGGGGCAGGGGGCCAGCAGCGACAGTGGCTCATATCGGACGTCGCGGTCGATATAGAGCCCCGGATCGGTGAGCGCCGGGCGGGTGAGCAGCAGCGACGGATCGCTCATGAGCCTGCCCCGCCCGCGCCCGGCCGCGATCTCGGTGAAGGTGCGATCCCATGCGCGGCCGAAGTCGATGGTGTGATGCGCCTGCACCGGCCAGCGCGCCGCCACCTCGGCGGGAATGGTGCCGTGCGCGACGACCGCGGACGGCGAGGCGCGCAGCCAGCGGCGGCGGCGCAGCCCGAATCGCTCGATGGATCCGATATCCGCCGTGACCACCACGGCGTCGCAGGGCCAGCGGCGCCCGTCGTCGGTGTGCACGGCGGTGGCCCGGCGGCCGGCGTAGTCGATCCCCACGACCTGCGCGCCGAATTCGACCGTGCCGCCCGCGGCGACCAGTGCCCGCACCAGGGCGTCGGCAATGGCCCGCATGCCGCCCTCGGGGTAGTACACGCCCAGGCAGGTGTCCATGTACGGAATCGCGCCGTACACGCCCAGCGCCCGATTGGGCGCCATGCCCGCGAACAGGGCCTGGAAGCTGAACACTCGCGCCAGCTGCTCGTCACCCATGATCCGCGAAACCTTGGGCCCGAGCCGCCCGAAAGCGCCCAGCCCCACCAGTTTCGCCAGCGCCGCCCGCTTGGCCGGGTGCCGCACCATGTCCAGGGGCGAGTCGAAGTTGGTGTCCATGAAGTGCCCGAACTCGGCCTCGTACACGGCGCGCAGCCATTCCCGCAGCCGCCGATACCGTTGCGCCGCACCGGCATCCCGCACGCGCGCGATCTCGGCCGCCATGGCTTCGGGATCGGAGTGGACGCCGACGACCGTGCCGTCCGCGAACCGCGCCCGATAGGCCGGAGCCATCTCAAGGATCCGCAGCCCCACCGACTCGCGGTTCTGCCCGACCGCCGCCAGCGCCTCGTCGATCAACTCCGGCACCGTCAGAATCGTTGCCCCGGAGTCGATCTCGTAATCCGCCCCGCGATACCGCCCGACCCGCCCACCGGCCTGATCGGCCCGCTCCAGCACCGTCACCCGCCGCCCGGCCCCCGCCAGATGCAGTGCGGCCGCCAGCCCGGACAGCCCGGCCCCGACCACGACGATCCGATCGGAAGGTCCCGCAACAGTTTTCATCCCACCCATGACTTCCGTGAGTTCCCGGCCACGCCGGTCAGTAGGCGCGCGCGGTGGCGGCCAGCGCCATGGCCCGCAGCTGCCGCTTGGCGTCCGCGGTCGCGGTGCTGGCGTCCAGGGCGGTCAGCGCCTGCTCGGTGAGGCTGGTGATGCGCATCTCCACCGCGTCCACCGCGCCGAGTTCGGTGAGGACCGTGCGCAATTCGGCGACCTGCTCCGGTGTGACATCGGTGCCCAGGCTGGTCCGGATGAGCGCCGCGGCCGCCGGGTCCTTCGCGTCCGCGCGCTGCAGCGCCTCGGCGATGAGCACGGTCCGCTTGCCCTCGCGCAGATCGTCCCCGGACGGCTTCCCGGTCACGGCCGGATCCCCGAACACCCCGAGCAGATCGTCGCGCAGCTGGAAGGCGATGCCGATATCGGTCCCGAACTCGCGATAGGCGGCGACCAGCTCCGGATGCGCCCCCGCCAGCGCCGCGCCCATGTGCAGCGGCCGTTCGATGGTGTACGCCGCGGTCTTGTACCGATTGATGCGCATGGCGGCCTCGACGGATTCGTCCCCGCCGGCCTCGCCGTGAATATCGAGCAGCTGCCCGCCCAGCACCTCGGTGCGCATGGCCGCCCACACCGGCGCGAACCGCGCCTGCGCCCCGGCGTCCAGCCCGGCATCGCGGGTCATGTCATCGGCCCAGGCCAGCGCCAGATCGCCGATGAGAATGGCCACGCTGGTCCCGTACTGCGCCGCATCCCCGGCCCAGCGCCGATCCAGGTGCCGCTGTTCGTAATCCACGTGCACCGTCGGGAATCCGCGCCGGGTGCGCGAGGAATCGATGATGTCGTCGTGGATCAGCGCACACGCCTGCACCAATTCCAGCGCCGAGCAGGCCGTCAGCACCGCATCGGCCTGCGGATCCTCCGGATCGCGGCCCGCGCCCAGCCAGCCGGTCCAGGCGAAGGCGGGCCGGGTGCGCTTGCCGCCGCGCAGCACGAAGGATTCGAGGGCTTCGGTGGCCGCCACGAAAACCGGTCCGAGGGGTTCGACGATCTCCCGCCGGGTCCGGAAGAAGCCGGTGAGGCGGTCCTCCACGGCGGCGACGAGCGATCCCGCGCCGACCGGTTGGCGGGTCGGGGTACCGGGTCCGGCGGACAGGGGAACCTCCTGGGGTGAGAGCCGCGCTGCGAGTCGTGGTGGCCGCGGGCGAGTTACGCCCCCGACTGTACCGAGCAGCCCGGATCGGCAGCGAGCCGGTCATACCGCGCGAATCCGTCGGGTGGCCGGGGCCGGAGCCCCGCGCGGGCGCGCTACGTGCTCGGATATTTCCCCCGAATCCAGGGGGAATACGAGCCGGCGGCGTGCGCCCCTTAAAATGGCCCGGTGAGTTTCGACAATGTACGGGGATATTCGACCCCTGGCCGAGTTTCCCGCACACCGCAAGTGTCCGGAACTCCCTCGGTGGTGCAGCAGCTGGGCCCGCGGCCCGATGGGTCCATCCCGTTCTCGATCGAGTTCAATCCGCCCCGCGACGCGGCCGGTGAGGCGCGGTTGTGGCGGGCGGCCCGGGAGTTCGAGCGGCTGCACCCGGCCTTCGTGTCCATGACCTACGGTGCGGGCGGGTCGACCCGCGATCGCACCATCCGGGTGACCGGCCAGCTGGCACGCGAGACCACGCTGCTGACGGTGGCGCATCTCACCGCGGTGGATCACAGTGTGGCCGAACTGCGTTCGATCGTCGGCGCGTACGCGGACTCGGGTATCCGGAATCTGCTGGTGCTGCGCGGCGATCCGCCGGGCGATCCGCTCGGCGAGTGGGTCAAGCATCCCGAAGGCGTGGAGTACGCCGAGGAATTGGTGCGCATGGTGCGCGATCTCGGCGATTTCCACGTGGGCGTGGCCTCGTTCCCGCAGGGGCATCCGCGCTCGGCCGACCTGGACTCCGACACCGAGTTCCTGCTCGCGAAACTGCGTGCGGGCGCGGAGTATTCGATCACCCAGATGTTCTTCGACGCCGAGCACTACCTGCGGCTGCGTGATCGCGCGGTGAAGGCCGATCCGGTCGAGGGCGGCAAGCCGATCATCCCGGAGCTCATGCCCATCACCTCGCTGCGCACCGTGGAGCGCGCGGTCGAGCTCTCCGGCCGCGAACTGCCCGAGGCGGTCATGACCCGCCTGCGCAAGGCCGCCGGCGACGGCCCGGAGGAGAATCGCGCCGCGGTGCGCGCCGCCGGTATCGAGATCGCCACCGAGATGGCGCAGCGCCTCATCGACGAGGGCGCGCCCTGCCTGCACTTCATTACGCTGAACTTCGCCAAGGCCACCAGCGAGGTGCTGGCGAACCTCGGCTACACGGTCACCGCCGCCCCGGCGCACGCCTGAACCGACCCGGCGTGCCGGGCGAAATGTCGGGATTGGGCTGGTCAGCGGAGTAGCGTGCGTCCTCACCGCGACGTTGAGGAGCAAGGCGCTGAGAGGTGGCCCCCGCATGTCTGTGTTGCAGAACTTCGTCCGTGTCGCAGGCGCCCTGAGCGCCTGCGCGGTGCTGACCGCGGCCCCGGCGGCCGCCGCCCCGGGCGGCCCGGCCGAGGAATCCGCCGCCCCGGCGGCAGCCGATGCCACCGATGCGTCGCCGGTCATCGCCGCCCTCGGCCGCGCGGGGGAGACCGCGGCCCCCTCCGACTGGTTCACCGCCTACGGCGAAACCCTGGGCGGCCTGCAGGCATTGGGCGTCGACCCGTTCCTCTACCCGACCGCCGCCCCCTTCTGCCTGGGCAGCACCACGCTCGGCATCGCCCCCGCCGTCGCGGGCACCATCCCCGGCCCCTGGCCCAGATACACGGTTTCCATTCCCGGACTGGACCTTTCGGCCGTCAAAGCCGGCCAGGCCATGTTCGCCTTCGTCCCCTACGGCCTGAACCCGGACGGCGCCGACACCGCCGGCATGCAGGTGGCCTGGCTCAACCTCAGCAACGGCAAGAGCGGTTTCACCCCCATGGGCCCGCTCAACCAGGTTCTCAGCGGCATGATCCCGCCCGCGGTCCCCGGTGAGCTCCGCCCCGTCGTCGAGCGCGCGGTCCACGACTACTTCGCCGGCGCCCTGCCGCAGGGCGGCGTCCGCGCGGTACCCGTCGACACCGGCTCCGGCACGGTCCTCGCCGCCATGTTCGGCCTGGTCCGCAATGGCCAGAGCTCCTGCTTCTTCTTCCCGACGGTCGGGATCACGCCGGTGCCCTGAGCCCGGGATCGCGTGCGGTCACCGGCTGTCGTTGAGCGAGCGGCCTTTCCACGTCAGCGTGCCGCCGCCCTGAGCTCGATGTGATCTTGCCGATAAGCGGAAGTAGGCCGCTATCGATAGCGGATGCGCCAGCGCCGCAATCACATCCGCGCCGGTGAGCCGGCCGCCGGACTCGGTGGAGCGGGCCAGCACGCGGCCCGCCACCGCGGCGCCGTAGCCGATCGCGCCCGCGCGGCGCAGCCGCCCCCGCCCGAACAGCGCGGCCAGCGGCGGCGCCCAGAACGCGAGCGCCGCCACCGCGCCGACGGCGAGACTTCCGGCCCGGCCGCCGTACGCCGACCACAACCAGCGGGTATAGCCCTCATCGAGTTCCCTTGCGCCCCGGTACATCCGGGTCTCGGCCAGCCGTCCGCCCGCGGCCAGCGCGGTACGCCGACCGGCGCGGCGCAGTGCGCGGGCCAGGGCCAGATCCTCGGTCACCCGATCCGCCACCGCCGCGTGCCCGCCGATCTCGCGGTAGGCCGCGGCATCGAAGACCAGGAACTGCCCGCACGCCACCGCCGTCGACGGCCGCAGACTCCGATTCGCCGCGACCACCGGCAGCGAGGCGGCCCACGACCAGCACAGCAGCGGCTGCACCAGCCGCTCGGCGACCGATTCGGCCCGCTGCCGCGGCCACGGGCACACCAGATCGGCGCGCGCCCGGCGCAGTTCGCCGATCGCCGCCGCCAGCGCATACTCCGTCAACCGCACATCCGCGTCGAGGAAGACGAGCACGCCGACCGCGCGGGCAGAACGTCCGCCCGTCATCCCGGCGTGTTCTCGGCCGGGATCCGCACCGGTCCGGTCGATTCCGGCCACAAGCGCGCCGGAATGACGAAGGGAGTCGTCGGGCGGCGGAGGAGGAGCGGTCGTGCCGACGCCGGCGAGTGCGGCCAATCGTGTGCAGGCCGCATTCTTGCCGGTCCAGCCGCTGGGCGGCTCGAACTCGTTGCGCACCACGGTGAATCGTTCATCGCCGGCGACGGCGTCGAGCGCGGCACGGTAGGTGTCGTCGGTGGAGGTGTCGTCGAGGATCAGCACGCGCAAGCGCGGGATCCCCTGCTGGGCCCGCAGATCCGCGATCAGGGCGGGGAGCCGCCCGGCCTCGTCGCGGGCGGGCACGCAGACGGTGACCGGCTCGATCACGGCCGGTCCGCCATTGCGCAACTGCCGCAGCGTGATCCGGTTGAGCAGGGCGAGACCGGCGCCGAGCGCGGCCACCGCGGTTCCGGCCCGCACCGCGAACTCGCCGGTGCGGGATCCGATCACCGGTGGTCGCGGTCCGGGCGCACCCAGCGGGCGGCGCGCACGTAGGCCGGGGCGTCGGGGTTGCGAGTCATATAGGCGAGGACCGCCACCACCGCCGCGACCGCGAGGGTGATGCCGCCGACGATGCCGGCCCAGCCGGCGAAGGAGCGGGTGTTCGGATCGGAGTAGCCCACTTCGGCTTTCAGGGTGGACACCTCGCCGGCGGGCAGCTTCCAGTTCACCACGGAATCGCCCTCGCGGGTGCCGTTGGTGGTGGCCACCCGGGCCGGGAAGGCCACGGTGAACTGCACATCCGAGCCGTGCGGGGGCAGGCTCTTCAAATCGATGCGGCCATTGAGGGTGACCAGATCGCCGACGCGGCTGAAGGTCAGCTGGAACATGCCCTGGGTCTGATCCGACAGCGCCCCGAGCTGCTGCACCTCACCGAAGGTGAGATCGTCGAAGTACACCTGGCTGCCGGCGTAGCCGTCCTGCGTGTAGGGGGTCACGCGCACCTTGGCGGCGAGCGCGTCGGGCGCCTTCAGCTGCGGCCCCTTGTCGTTCTCGTTCTGCGGGATGGTGGCGGCCACGATCCGCCCGGACACCCGGTCATTGGAGGACACGCCCATCGAGGCCTGCACGCGCAGGCATCCGGTCAGCATGATCGCCAGCGCCGCGAACAGCACGGCCGCCGATATCCGCACCCACCGGCGGTGTCTGCGCACCGCGGTCACCGGCTCGTGCGTGTCGTCTGCTGTGGCGGGGTTCGGGCTCGGCTGCACGGCTCACATCGTGCCATGGCCCACCGGCCCCAGCGTGATTCGACGGGCCCTCAGCCCCCGAACCAGCGGAATCCCCAGCACCGCCAGCCCCGCGCACCCGTATGCCGCCGACACCGGCAGCCCCAGGAACACCGCGTGCGCCAGCGCGGAGCCGAGCCATGTCCACAGGAAGACCGCGACCGGAACGACCAGCGCGGCCCGGTTGTCCGCCGCCGTCCGATCCCAGAGTTCCAGCAGTGCGGCCATGACCAAGCCCACGGCGAACCAGCCCAGATAGTTGGTGACCGGAATATCGCCGAGCCCCGGCAGTCCCGGCACACCCGAGCACCAGGTCCACTGCCCATCGGCCACCATCTGCGGATCCAGGAACAGATCCCAGCCCACCGCGCCCAGCGCGGTCAGCGGAATCCGCGCTCGCGCAGCCGATCCCAGCAGCCCGGCCACGATCCAGATCGGATACACCCCGCCCGTCCACGCCAGCGGCACCACCAGCGGCACGCCCGCCAGCTCCGGCCCCAGCCGCCCGCTGGCGTACTCGTAACACCCGAACGGCATTCCGGTGGCCGTCCCCACCACCTCGGCCGCCAGGCCGGCTCCGGACAGGATCACCAGCAGCCCGGCCGCCCAGCGCAATCCGCGCGTGAGGGCGGCGTGCGTCAGCGCGGTGAGCGCCGACAGCACCACGACCGCGACCGTCACCCGGTCGCGTCCGGCCCCTTGGGTCAGCGGGTACGCGATCTGCACCGCGACCAGCAGCACCGCGGGCGCCGCCGCGGCGAGCCGCCGTGTGCCGTCGTCCGAGCCGATCGCGACCGGCTCGCTCACTGCCCGGATTCCGGAGTCACTGTTCGGATTCCGGATCCGGCCGCGCGCCGGCCGCCTCTCCGGGCGTGGCCGCCTCCTCCTGATGTGGGCGGGCCTGGAAGAAGCTGGCCGCCTTGCGCGGATTCGAGCGCACGCCGCGCGGCCCGCGATGCGCCTCGTCCACGGTGGTATCCACGGCGGATTTCATGGCCTCCACGGCGATGTCCACCGTGGCCTCGGCGGCCGGAGCCCCGAGGCCCGGCACCGGATCGGGCCGGTCCGGCAGTTCCGCGCCCGGCTCGCGGCGGGGCAGCCGACCCGCGCCGCGCGGCCAGAACTCGGCGATCGCCTCGTCCTGGCGCTCCTCGAAGGTGGTGGGATCCCACTGCGCGAGGCCGTGCGCGGCGGCGGGCCGGTGGCGACGCGAATCGTCGCCTCCGGCAGCGTGTCTCGGAAGGGCCGCAGCGGGCGGCTGCTGCGGTTCGGGCTGAGGTAGAGAGTCTTCGATCATCGATTCAGTAGCGGTATCCGGGTTCGGCGTAGGTCGCGGTGGACAAGGTGTGCGACGCTGCGGCCGCTGGCACCGGAGACACCGCCACCCGGGTGGGTGGAGGCGCCGGTGAGATAAAGACCGGCTGCGCCGGGGACTCGGTGGGTGGACAGTTCGGGGATCGGCCGCCACATGAACATCTGATCCAGTGACATTTCGACATGCATGACATTGCCACCCAGCAGGCCCATTTCGCGTTCTATATCGGCGGGTGTCTGCACGAATCGCTGCCGGACGCCGCCCGCGAAACCCGGTGCGCAGGACTCGACCTCGGCAATGATGCGATCGGCCTCGCGTTCGGCGTGGTCCGCCCAGGAGCTGCCGTCGGCGAGCGCGTAGGGATGCCATTGCGCCCACAGCGACAGCTGATGCTCGCCCGGCGGGGCGATGCTCGGATCCAGCGCGGAGAAGCTCATGGCCAGCACCACCGGCCGTGGCGGCAGCTCGCCGGCCAGCGCCGCGCCGTGCGCCAACCGCAGTTGACGACGGTCGGTCACCAGCAGCTGGAGTCCGTGGGCGGATTCGCCGGTGGTCGCCCCCGGATACCGTGGCAGCTCGCTCGCCGCCGCCCGGACGACCATGCCGATGCCGGGGCCGACTCGGATGCGCCGCCGCCAGTCCCGCAGCGGCGCGGCGTCGAATCCGCCCTGCTCCAGCAGATTCAGCGTGGTGAGAATATGTGTGCCCGAAATCACGGTGTCCGCGTACAGGTTTCGGCCGCCCGCGGTCCGCACCCGCCAGCCCTTGCCCGCCCGCGCCAGGGCGGTGACCGCGTCCCCGCTTGTCACAATCCCGCCGTCGGAGCGCAAACGCGCCACCAGCGCCGCGCTCAGCGCCCCGCTCCCGCCGACCGCGCGACCCGGCGGCAGCGTGTGCATGAGCGCCGCGAACCCGACCATGGGCGCGGAGCCGGGCTCGGACATCGGCGGCCCGGATTGCGCACCCCACCAGGCCAGCGCCGCCTTCAGCCGCTCACTGTCGAAGAGGCTGTCCAGCAGCGCATCCCCGGACTGGAGGAACTCCCGCGACAGCGCGCTGCCGCCGTTCTTCGCGTCCAGCCCCCAGAACGACCGCAGCAGTCGCCCCGGCGTGGGCGCACCGGAGAACGACCGCATGACCCGCGCCGTCCGCGGTCCCCACACCCGCACGAACCGCCGGTACGCCGCGGCATCGCGCTCGCCGCAGGCCGCCGCGATGGCGGCGCAGGTCTTGTCGAGGTCCTGGTGGAAGACGATCGGCGGCAGGTCGGTCCCGGGCGGTGCGGGGGCGAAAGCCCAAGGGTCGCAGTCGATATAACGGAGCCCGAAGCGTTCCAGCCCCAGCTCCTCGATGATCCCGGTGTGCCGGATCATGATGTGCGCCGAGGAGCCGCGATCCACCTGATGGCCCGGGAACCGTTCCACCGTCGACACCGCCCCGCCCAGCACGGTATCCCGCTCGAGCACCTCCACCCGGTGCCCGTCGCGGGCGAGATAACAGGCGGCGACCAGCGCATTGTGGCCGGAGCCGATGATCACCACTGGCACAGCGTCTCTGGTTCGCGCACTCACAGGGGAAGCCGCCGCCCGAGCACCGCGAACCGCCGGGTATCGCCGGAGAAGATGAAATGCCGCACCACGTCACCGAATCCGGCCCGCCGGTACAGCTTCCAGGCCCGATTCGCCTCCCGATCCACCTCGGGCGTGGACAGCAGCACGGTCCGTTCCGGCCGGTTCTGCAGCAGCCGGGTGAGCAAGGTCTCCCCGATGCCGCGTCCCTGCGCGCTGGGGTGCACATGCAGTTCGGTCAGCTCGAAGTAGTCCGAAAGCAGGTCGCGCGCCGCGTGTTCGGGCCACCCGGTGCGCCGCATGCCGCTGTACACCTGCTGATGCCACCACTGGTGCGGCGCACCGTGATACCCGTAGGCAATGGCCACGATCGGCGCGGTGCGCAGGTCCAGCCGGCCGTCGTCATCGGGCAGCACCGCGGCCACGGCCTGCCAGCCCGGCCGGGTGGTGTGCTCGGTCCACATGGGCGCCCGCTGGTGCTCGGTGCCGCGCGGATAGTCCATGGCCGCGACGTAGACCGCCAGGGCATCGGACAGCCGGGCGCGCAGGGTCGCGGCCGAAAGATCGACGACGACGGGTGCGGGCGTGGTGTTCGGGGTTACGGCGGTCATCGGGCAGGCGCGGCTCTCGTTGGCGGCGGACAATGGGTCCGACGATAGCGCCGATGCCGTGCACCGGAACTTGTCGGTGGGTCTCTCTATATTCAAACTCAATTGAATCCTTCGAATACCTGTTCGATCTTCCTAGAGGCCCGAGTGCCGGGATTGTCGGGGGTATGCGAGTGGGGAGGTACCCGATGACCGGTGGAAATCAGCGCCCGGCTCACCCTGGCCGAGCCGGTGAACTACTGCGGCGCGCCGACAATCTGCTCATGCAGGCGGCGGGGGAGAAGGAGCCGGCGGAGCGTTTCCGCACCGCCTACCTGGCGGCACTGCGCGGCGCGGGCGCGGTGCTGGCTCTCACGGGCGCCGACCGCGCTCCCCGGGCCCGCTCCCGCAATGCCTGGGTGCTCATGCAACACGCCGCACCGGAATTCGTGATGTGGGCGGATTACTTCAGCGCCCAGTCCGAGACCCGCGCCGCCCTGGAGGCCGGCCTGCCGCGGCCCGTGGATGATCAGCGCGCCGACGAGTTCTCTTCGCGGGTAGGGGCATTCCTGCACGACGTGGAAGATCTGCTGGCCTCGGCGGCCAGGTTGAAGCCCTCGACGGGGTGGGTCGCCGGAATGCTGGCGTGAGTATCGGCGAGTAGGTGGTCGCACTCTGATCGAACTCGTATTATTGGTGGCAGACAGCCGCCAAGGTCGGCTATCTGTCGCTATCCCGGAGGCGACTGCCACTACCTAGTGCCGGGGGAGGTACCGTGCCACTCTCCGAGCACGAGCAGCGCATGCTCGAACAGATCGAGAGCGCGCTCTATGCTGAGGATCCCAAGTTCGCCTCGACGGTCCGGGGCGGACGGCTACGTTCTGCCACCGGACGACGCAGACTTCAAGCAGCAGCGCTCTTCGCCATCGGCTTGTTCCTACTCGTCGCGGGTATCGCGGCGCCGATCAAGCTGGGCGACTTCCCGATCATCTCGCTCATCGGCTTCATCGTCATGTTCGGCGCCGGTGTGCTGTTGCTGATCGGTGGCCCCCGAATGAATTCGCAGGGCACCCGCGGTACCGATGCGAATCCCACCCCCGGCGCCGGTCCGGCCGGCCGGGGCAAACAGCGCAAGCAGGGCGGGTTCTCCTCCCGTATGGAGGACAGGTTCCGCAGAAGGTTCGAGCAGGACAACTGATCTCCGCAGTGGGCGCCTCGCACCCGTGCGAGGGCCGAGCATGATCGGCTAACTGAAACGAGCGCGACACGCCGTGGCGCCACACCGATTCGAGGTGTGGCGCCACGGCGTTTCTTGTGCATCTTTGTACGGCGTGTCGGACGTCCCCGGGACTCCCCACAGCTCCCCACGAAGATCCCCCACCGCGCCCCACGCGTGCCGGAAATGCGCGCTATCTGCGGGTTTGCTGGTAGTTGTCGGGTCCCCGTCGGCGCGCGTCGCGCGTGTCGGGGGAACTGCGAGGAAATCTCCCCACACCCGTGATAGCTGGTGTGACCTGCGAAGTTCGCCAACCGGGGACCGAGATCACCGCCGCTTTCGATTGAAAGTGGGGGAAAGTGGGGTAATGTGGAGCGCGCACTACAGGGAGCCGAACAGTCGAGGGGTGATCCGGTAGGAGGTGTCGGGACTTGTTTCTCGGGACCTATACCCCCCGATTGGACGACAAAGGGCGACTCACGTTGCCTGCGAAGTTCCGGGACGAGCTGGCGGGAGGGTTGATGGTCACGAAAGGACAGGACCACAGCCTTGCCGTTTATCCGAAGGACGAGTTCACCGCGCTGGCGCGGCGAGCCGCGGCCGCATCCCGGTCCAACCCGCAGGCACGGGCTTTCGTCCGGGCGTTGGCGGCCTCCACCGATGAACAGCGGCCGGACGCACAGGGCCGGATCATGTTGTCGGCCGAACACCGCCGCTACGCGAACCTGACGAAGGACTGCGTGGTGATCGGCTCGGTCGACTTTCTCGAAATATGGGACAAGGCGGCGTGGGATTCGTACCTCGCCGAGCACGAGGAGGATTACTCGCAAGCCAGAGACGAGTCGCTGGGCGGGATTTTCTAGCCCGCAGCGAGGCGAGTGCCCTGCGGCCTCTGCCCGACACCGACCCTGACGTACTTCCCCAACGCCAGGTGCGGTGCTTCGGTCAGAGACCACGGGGCATTGGCCACCGCCACTGAGACATTCAGTGAAGTCCGAATCGCAAGCGACCCGCGCGGCCGTGCGAACGAACGTGAGGCAGGATCCGGGAGGGCTCAATGGACCGCAGCAGTGACGGCCCCCGCCATGTTCCGGTTCTCCTCCATCGCGCAGACGAAATCCTCGGTCCCGCACTGGAATCCGTCGACGGCGCCGTCTACCTGGACTGCACGCTCGGGCTGGGCGGGCATGCCGAGCACTTCTTGCGGACCTATCCGAATATCCGCCTGGTCGGGCTGGATCGCGATACCAATGCGCTGAAGCTGGCCGGTGAGCGACTACAGCCGTTCGCCGACCGGATCACCTTGGTGCACACCAGGTATGACGGCATCGCCGACGCGCTCGAGGAGGCCGGGCTACCGGCCCGGGGTTCGGTGCGGGCGATTCTCATGGACCTGGGCGTGTCCTCCATGCAGCTGGACGAGGCCGACCGGGGCTTCGCCTACTCCATCGACGCGCCGCTGGATATGCGGATGGACTCCAGCACCGGCCCCACCGCGGCCGACATCCTCAACACCTACAGCCACGGTGAGCTGGCCCGGGTGCTGAAAACCTATGGCGAGGAACGATTCGCGGGCAAGATCGCCGCCGAGATCGTGCGCCGCCGCCAGCGCACCCCCTTCACCACCAGCGCCCAGCTGGTGGAGCTGCTCTACGACGCCATTCCCGCGGCCTCCCGCCGCACCGGCGGCCATCCGGCCAAGCGCACCTTCCAGGCGCTGCGGGTGGAGGTCAACCGGGAACTCGAATCCCTGGAAGCCGCCCTGCCCGCCGCCCTCGATGCCCTCGCGCCGGGCGGCCGCATCGTGGTCATGAGCTATCAGTCCCTCGAAGACCGGGTGGTCAAGGCGGAATTCGCGAAGCGTGCGGCCTCGCGCACCCCGCTGGACCTGCCCGTCGAACTGCCCGGGATGGGACCGGAATTCCGGATCCTCACCCGCGGTGCGGAAAAGGCGACACAGCAGGAGATCGACGAGAACCCGCGGGCCACTCCGGTGCGCATGCGGGCGGCGGAACGGATCGCAGGGGAGGAGCAGTCATGAAGTTCCGGAATCGACGCCGACGGGTGTGCTCGTTCGGAGCCGCCCTATGACGATGCAGAAGCAGGCGACGGGCCGGGGGGCTCGTCGGGTGCAGGCCGCGGAACGGGTGAAATCCGGTGCGGCGCAACGGGCCTACGCGCGTCGGCGCAGCCGCGAACAGGGCCGGGTGGAACTGCCGCCGATGCTCAAGCGCACCGGGGCGCCCATGCCGCGCGGCCGGATGTCGTTCGTGGCCACCATCATCGCGCTGCTGGGCTGCGGCCTGGCGCTGACCCTGCTGCTCACCACCCGCGCCACCGAGGACAGCTATCAGCTCAGCGATGCGCGCAAGACCAACCGGCAGCTCTCCGATGAACGCGATGCCCTGGCGCGCGAGGTCGAGGCCGCCGATTCCGCGCCCGAATTGGCCGCGCGCGCGGCCGAACTGGGCATGATCCCGGCCAAGGATCCGGCCCGCCTGGTGGTGGGCCCGGACGGCCAGGTGATCGTGGTCGGGGAGCCCAAGCCCGCCTCCGGTTCGCCCGTCCCCCCGCTCAATACCACCCCGCCCGCGCCGTCGGCGCTGCCGCCCGCACTGGTGCAGGCCCAGGGCGAGCAGATCATACCGGTGACCACCACCGCGCCGCCGACGCCGAATGCGCCGGCCACCGTCCCGAATCCGGCCCAGGCGCCGCAGCAGCTGGCGAATGCGCCGCAGCAGCCGGGGCAGCAGAATCCGGCGCCGCCGAATCAGCTCCCGCAGCCGCCCGCGCCGTCGGCCCCATCCTTGCAGGCGGCGCCGGATGGGGCGGCTCGATGAGCCCTTCGGTCCGCGGCCGCGACTCCGGCCGGGGCCGTTCCGATTCCGCCCGGGGGCGTACCGCCTCCGGCCGGGGCCGGTCCGGCTCGGGCCGAGCGAGTTCCGGGCCGGGCCGTCAGCACAGACCGCGACCCGCTCCGGGAATGGACGCTTCCACGCGGTTCCGGTTCGGAGTGGGTCGCATCGTCATGCTGGTGGCCCTGCTGGTGACCGCCGCCCAATTGCTCTGGATCCAAAGCATTTCCGCGCCGAAGCTCTCGGCGGAGGCGGCCGATCAGCGCAGCGTGACGCTCGCGGACCCGGCCACCCGCGGGCCGATCCTGGATCGCTACGGCAAATCGCTGGCCTTCACCATCGCCGCCAAGAAGCTCAGCTTCCAGCCGGTGAAGGTGCGCAAGGATCTCGCCGACGCGCACGCCAAGCGGTCCTCGGCGCCGGAACCGGACGCTCGACTACAGGCCATTGCCAAATACATTCACGAGAAGCTGGGCGCGGCGGCGCCGGAGAAGGATGTGCTGGCCAAGCTGCGCAGTGACGATCCGTTCGTCTACCTGGTGCAGAACGTGGACCCGCGCATCGCCTCCGATATCAGCCTGAAGTTTCCCGAGGTGGGCGTCGAACGCCAGGACCTGCGCGAGTATCCCGGCGGCTCACTGGCCGCCAATGTGATCGGCGCGACCGGCTGGGACGGGCACGGGCAGATCGGGCTGGAGTCCGCCATGGACGCCATCCTGGCGGGTACTGACGGGTCCATGACCTATGACCGCGGCTCCGACGGCGCGGTGATCCCGGGCAGCTGGCGCGACCGGCAGCCCGCGGTGAACGGCCACGGCGTGGAGCTGACGCTCGATTCGGACCTGCAGTACTACGTGCAGCAACAGGTGCAGCAGGCCCGGGAGCTGTCCGGCGCCCAGGCCGCCTCGGCGGTGGTGCTGGACGCGCACACCGGTCAGGTGCTGGCCATGGCCAATGACAACACCTTCAATCCCGCGCTGGGGCCCGAACATTGGTCCTCCTCCGATCTGGGCAACCCGTCGGTGCAGGAGGTCTTCGAGCCCGGCTCGGTGAACAAGATCGTCACCGCGGCCGCCGCCATCGAGTACGGGCTCACCAATCCCGATGAGGTGCACCAGGTTCCAGGTGAGATCTTCACCGGCGGCGTCACCGTGCACGATGCCTGGGAGCACGGCACCACGCCGTTCACCACCACCGGCATCTTCGGCAAGTCCTCCAACGTGGGCACGCTCATGCTGGCGCAGCGCATCGGCGAGGACCGCTACTACGACATGCTGCGGAAATTCGGCCTGGGCCAGCGCACCGGCGTGGGCCTGCCGGGCGAGAGTCCCGGCGTGCTGCCCGCCCGCGATCAGTGGTCCGGCTCGACCTTCGCCAACCTGCCCATCGGCCAGGGTCTTTCGATGACGACCCTGCAGATGACCGCCATGTACCAGGCCATCGCCAATGACGGCGTGCGGATTCCGCCGCGCATCGTGAAGGCCAAGATCGCCCCGGACGGCTCCCGCACCGAGGAGGAGCAGCCGGAGGGCGTCACCGTGGTGAGCCCGCGGACCGCGCAGACGTTGCGGCAGATGTTCCAGTCGGTGGTGCAGCGCGATCCGCGCGGCGTGCAGACCGGCACCGGCGCGCCGGCCTCCATCGAGGGCTATCAGATCGCCGGGAAGACCGGGACGGCGCAGCAGATCGATCCGAAGTGCCGCTGCTATTCGACCGACCGCTACTGGATCACCTTCGCCGGTATCGCGCCGGCCGACAATCCGCGCTATGTGATCGGCATGATGCTCGACGCGCCGGTGCGCAGCTCCGACGGCAGTGGCGGCGGATCGGTCGCGCCGCTGTTCCACAGCATTGCGTCCTGGGCCCTGCAGCGGGATCGGGTGCCGCCGTCGCCACCGGCCAAACCGCTGATTCTGCAGGCGAGTTAGAGCAGGTAAGGGATGGACGTGATGTGTACCGCCCCCGGCGCGCGCACCGGCGGGTGACGGAACTGCGCCGTGCCGATCGCACGGCGATCCAACACAGGTAACCTGACTCGTCGATCCGAATCCGTGGACCGAAAACGTATGGCCCGGATTCACACCAGACCAGATTCCGAGAGGAGCTTCGTGCCCGCGCAGACCAACCCGCAGGTGCTCCGGCCCACCGCACCGCCGGTGACCGCCCTGCGCGAGGTGGCCACACGCACGGGCGCGCGCCCGGTGCAGGACTCGATACCCGAGGACGTGCGGATCACCGGCATCGAGCAGCGCTCGAACGCCGTGCAGCCGGGCGATCTGTTCGCCGGACTGGCCGGGGCGAAGGCGCACGGCGCCCGGTTCGCCCGGGACGCGGTGGCGCGCGGCGCGGTCGCGATTCTCACCGATCCGGCGGGGGCGGAGCTCATCGGCGATATCGAGGTGCCGGTGCTGGTGCACGACGCGCCGCGCGCGGTGCTCGGCGAGTTGTCCTCGGCTCTTTACGGTGATCCGTCTCGCAAACTGCGCATCGTGGGCATCACCGGCACGTCCGGCAAAACCACCACCTCGTATCTGGTGGAGGCCGGGCTCGCGGCCGCCGGGCTGCGCACCGCGCTGATCGGCACCATCGAGACCCGCATCGGCGGCGTGCGCGTGCCGAGCGCCCTGACCACCCCCGAGGCCCCGCAGCTGCACGCCATGTTCGCGCTCATGGTCGAACAGGGCGTGCAGGCCGTGGTCATGGAGGTCTCCAGCCACGCCCTGGCGCTGGGCCGCGTGGACGGCGTCAGCTTCACCGTCGGCGCGTTCACCAACCTGTCCCAGGACCACCTCGACTTCCACAGCGATTTCGAGGACTACTTCGCCGCCAAGCGCCGCCTGTTCATTCCGGACGGACCGAACACCGCTGCCTCGCCGCGCCCTTCGGTGGCCGCGCGCACGTCGGTCATATGCGTGGACGACGAGTGGGGCAGCCGCCTCGCCGGTGAAATCGCCGACGATCTGAACCCCGGGGAGCACGCCGGGATGACCGGGGAGGCCGGCGTTGCCGCACGGCCCGGCCTGGTGACCGTCGCGACTCGTCCCGGCGTGCAGGCCGACTGGACTGCGAGCGCGGCGACTGCCGGCGTCGGCGGCATCCAGGAGTTCACCGCCGCGGGCCCGCGGGGAGACGTCGATGTGCGGCTGCGGCTGCCGGGTGCGTACAACATCGCCAACGGGCTGCTGGCCGTGGCCGTGTGCGCGGCGGCCGGGGTCCCGGCGGCGACCGCCGCGGCGGCGCTGGGCGAGGTCGACGTGCCCGGGCGCATGCAGCGCGTGGACGAGGGGCAGGACTTCCTGGCGGTGGTCGATTACGCGCACAAGCCCGCCGCCATCGAATCGGTGGTGGCCACGCTGCGCGCCCTGCTCGCCGAACGGGGCGCGGGCCGGCTGGCGGTGGTGGTCGGCGCGGGCGGTGACCGCGATGCCGGGAAGCGCCCGTTGATGGGGGCGGCGGGGGCGCGCGGGGCCGATCTGCTCATCATTACCGACGACAATCCACGCGGTGAGGATCCCGCGGCCATCCGCGCCGCGGTCCGGGCCGGGGCCGAACAGGTTCCCCCGGGCGAACGCGGTGAGGTCCGGGAGGTGGGGGACCGGGCCGCGGCGATCGCCGCCGCCGTCGACTGGGCGCGACCCGGTGACGTGGTGCTGATCGCGGGCAAGGGACATGAGACAGGGCAGGAGATTTCAGGCGTGAAGCACCGCTTCGACGACCGCGAGGTGCTCGCGGCAGCGCTGTCGCGGAAGACGAGGGACCTGACGCATTCATGATCGAGATGACTTTGCGGGAGATCGCGGACGTCGTGGGCGGTACGCTGCACGACGTCCCGGATCCCGACGCGAAGGTCACCGGGACGGCCGAATTCGATTCGCGCCGTATCGATTCCGGTGACCTGTTCCTGGCGCTGCCGGGAGCGAACGTGGACGGCCACGACTTCGCGGCCCAGGCCCGCGCGCAGGGCGCGGTCGCGGTGCTGGCCGCGCGGCCGGTGGGCGTGCCCGCCATCGTGGTGACGCCGCAGCCGCACGCGAGCCGGGCCATCGCGCTGGCGCACGACGCCGACGGCTCCGGCGCGGCCGTGCTGGAGGCCCTGGCCAAGCTGGCCCGCGTCAGCGTGGATCGCCTGGTGGCGGCCGGCGGGCTGACCGTGGTCGGCGTGACCGGCTCCTCGGGCAAGACCTCCACCAAGGATCTGATCGCCGCCGCCCTGGCCCCGCTGGGCCCGGTGGTGGCGCCGCCCGGCTCGTTCAACAACGAGATCGGGCATCCCTGGACGGCTTTGCGCGCCAATGCCGATACCCGCTTCCTGGTGCTGGAGCTGTCGGCCCGCGGCCCGGGCCACATCAAGGCGCTCACCGAGGTCGCCCCGCCGGGCGTCGGCGTCGTGCTCAATGTGGGCACCGCGCACCTGGGCGAGTTCGGCAGCCGGGAAGTGATCGCGCAGACCAAAGGCGAACTGGTGGAAGCCCTTCCGCCGACCGGCCTGGCCGTGCTCAATGCCGACGACCACCTCGTTGCCCGGATGGCCGAGCGCACCCGGGCGCGCGTGGTGACCGTCGGCCAGGCGTCGACCGCCGACGTGCGGGCCACCGATGTGGTGCTCGACGAGCAGGCGCGGGCGCGATTCACCCTGCACCACAAGGGCGAGAGCGTGCCGGTGCGGCTCGCCGTGCACGGTGAGCACCAGGTCGGCAATGCCCTCTCGGCCGCCGCCGTGGCCCTGGAGCAGGGCGCGGACCTGGCGACGGTCGCCCGGGCGCTGGGCGAGGCCACCGCGGTGTCGGAACGCCGCATGGATGTGCGGACCCGCGCCGACGGCGTCACCGTCGTCAACGACTCCTACAACGCCAACCCGGATTCCGTGCGCGCTGCCCTGAAAGCGCTCGTCACCATGGCCAAGTCGGGCGCCGAGCCGCGCCGCAGCTGGGCCGTGCTCGGCGAAATGGGCGAGCTGGGCGAGGAATCCGTTCTCGAACACGACAAGATCGGCCGCCTGGTGGTGCGCCTGGACGTGGATCAGCTCGTCGTGGTGGGCGCGGGCCGTCCGGTGCGCGCCATGTTCCAGGGGGCCGTGCAGGAAGGTTCCTGGGGTGAGGAAGCCATACACGTGCCGGATATCGAATCCGCCATCGCACTGCTGGACGACGAGCTCGGGCCGGGTGACGTGGTGCTGGTGAAGGCGTCGAAGTCGGTGGGCCTGTGGGCCGTGGCCGAGCATCTCGTGGAGGCCGCCCGATGACTCAGATTCTGCTCTCGGCGGCCATCGCGCTCGCCGTGTCCATCCTGCTCACCCCCGTGGTGATCAGGTATTTCGCCAAACAGGGCTTCGGCCAGGAGATCCGGGTCGACGGCCCGGAATCGCACAAGGCCAAGCGCGGCACCCCCACCATGGGCGGCGTCGCCATCCTGGCCGGCATGTGGGCCGGTTACCTGGGCTCGCACCTGATCTCGATGAGCTACGGCGAGCCCGGCCCGTCGGCCTCGGGCCTGCTGGTCATGGGCCTGGCCACCGCGCTGGGCGGCGTCGGCTTCCTCGACGACCTGATCAAGCTGCGCAAGCAGCGCAATCTGGGTCTCACCGCGGCCGGCAAGTACATCGGCCAGCTCGGCTCGGCGGTCATCTTCGGCGTGCTGGCGCTGCAGTTCAAGGGCGCCAATGGATTGACCCCCGCCAGCCGCCACCTGTCCTACACCCGGGACATCACGACGGTGTCCATGGGCGTGGTCATCTTCCTGTTGTTCGTCAGCCTGGTGGTCGTGGCCTGGTCCAATGCGGTCAACCTGACCGACGGCCTGGACGGTCTGGCGGCCGGTTCCATGTCACTGGTGCTGGGCGCGTACATGATCATCACCTTCTGGCAGTGGCGCAATGCCTGCTCGACCCATCCGGAGGCGGGCTGCTACAACGTGCGCGATCCGCTGGATCTGGCGCTGGTCTGCGCCGCCGGCGGCGCGGCCTGCATCGGCTTCCTGTGGTGGAATGCCGCGCCCGCCAAGATCTTCATGGGCGATACCGGTTCGCTGGCGCTGGGCGGCCTGCTCGCGGGCCTGTCCGTCACCACCCGCACCGAGCTGCTGATGGTGGTCATCGGCGCGCTGTTCGTGATGGAGGCGCTCTCGGTGATCCTGCAGGTGGCGGTGTTCCGCACCACGCGCAACCGATTGTTCAAGATGGCACCGTTCCATCATCACTTCGAATTGAGCGGATGGGCCGAAACGACTGTGATCATACGATTCTGGTTGCTGGCCGGCATGGCGTCGGCAATCGGTCTTGGCCTGTTCTACAGCGATTACCTTTCCGCGGTCGGGTGAGTGAGAAGCAATGGTCGAACATTCTCCGCGGGTTCTGCGTTCACCGGGACCCATGCTCGAATTCCTGCGTGGGCGTGACGTTCTCGTCGCCGGCTGGGGCGTCTCCGGCCGGTCGCTGATCGAACCGCTGCACGATATCGGCGCCCGGCCGATCGTCACCGACAATGGCGAGAAGGCCCTGGCCGAGGCCGCCGAACTGGGGCTGGCCACCGCCACCTGCGCCGAACTGGCCGAACCCGGTGCGCTGCAACGGTTCGCGCTGGTCATCACCAGCCCGGGCTGGCGGCCGGATTCGCCGGTGCTGGCTTCGGCGGTCACCGAGGGCATTCCGGTCTGGGGCGACGTCGAGTTCGCGTGGTGGGTGGATCAGGCCCGCATCTACGGGCCGGTCCGCAAGTGGCTGGTGGTGACCGGCACCAATGGCAAGACCACCACCACCCAGATGACGCACTCCATCCTGCGCGCGGCCGGGATTCCCTCGGTGGCCTGCGGCAATATCGGGCTGCCCATCCTGGACGCGCTGCGCCGCAATCCGGGCCCGCAGGTGCTCGCGGTGGAACTGTCCTCGTTCCAACTGCATTGGGCCCCCTCGGTCCGCCCGGAGGCGGGTGTGGTGCTGAATGTGGCCGAGGATCACCTGGATTGGCACGGCGGCCTGGACGCCTACGCCGCGGCCAAGGCGCGCGCGCTGACCGGGCGGGTCGGCGTGGTCGGCCTCGACGATCAGGTCGCGGCCGCGCTGGCCCGAAAGTCCAAGGCGCGCCGCACCGTCGGCTTCCGCATCGGCGTGCCCGCCGACGGCGAACTGGGCGTGGTGGACGGCAAGCTGCTCGATCGCGCCTTCACCAAGGCCGCCATCCTGGCCGAGACCGGCGATATCAGCCCGCAGGGACCGGCCGGTGTGGCCGACGCCCTCGCCGCCGCCGCGCTCACCCGGTCCATCGATGTGGCCCCGCAGTTCGTGAAAGAGGGCCTGCAGGAACACAAGGTGGGCCCGCACCGCGCCGCCTTCGTGCGCGAGCTGTCGGGCGTCGAGTTCGTGGACGACTCCAAGGCCACCAACCCGCACGCCGCGCGCTCGTCGATCTTGGCCCACCAGAACGTGATCTGGGTGGCCGGCGGTCAGCTCAAGGGTGCGAATGTGGAGGACCTCGTCGAGGAGGTGCGCGAGCATCTCGTCGCCGCCGTGCTTGTGGGCGTCGACGCGCCCGTGATCGCGGCCGCACTCGCGCGACACGCGCCCGATGTCCCGGTCGTGACGCTGGGTTCGGGGGACGATCGAGGAATGGGTGACCCCTTCACCGAAATCGAGCCCGAAGCGGTGATGGCCCGCGCGGTCCGGGTGGCCGCCGGATTCGCCACCCGCGGCGACACCGTGCTGCTGGCCCCGGCCGCGGCCTCGCTGGACATGTTCGCCGACTACACGCATCGCGGCCGCAGTTTCGCCGCGGCGGTGCAGGCCCTGGACGAGAAGGACATCGGGAGCCCGCAGTGAGCGCCGCGCCGCGGCGGGCCGCCCGGTCGGCGGCCCCCGCGTCGCGACCGGCGGCCAAGACCGCGGCCCGGCGGCCCGCCGCGGGCTGGTTCGCGGTCTGGCTGTCCCGCCCGCTGGCGTCGTTCCATCTCGTGGTGGCCATCGCGGTGCTGCTCACCGTGCTCGGCCTGGTGATGGTGCTCTCCGCCTCCAGCGTGGAGTCCTATGCCGGTGGCAAGTCCGCGTATTCGCTGTTCATCCAGCAGGCGGTGCTGGCGGCCTTCGGCGCGGTGCTGTTCTATATCGCGCTGCGGATTCCCATGCGGCTCATGCGGCAGCTGTCGTTCCCGGTGTTCGTGCTGTCGGTGATCCTGCTGGTGCTGGTGCTCATTCCCGGCATCGGCACCGAGGTGCAGGGCTCGCGGCGCTGGTTCGACCTCGGCTTCGTCTCCGTGCAGCCCTCCGAGATCGCCAAGGTGACCCTGGTGGTGTGGGGTTCGCACCTGCTGGCCTCGCGCATGAGCGAGAAGGCCGGGTACAAGGACATTCTCATGCCCTTGGTGCCGGCCGGCCTGATCGTGTGCTTCCTGGTCGTGCTGGAACCCAACCTGTCCACCACCATCGCGCTGGGCATCGTGCTGGCCTCGCTGCTGTGGTTCGGCGGACTGCCGCTGCGCATGTTCGTCACCATCGCGGTCTCCGGCGGTGTGGCGGCGGCGATCCTGGCGCTGTCGGCCGGCTACCGCTCCGACCGTATGCGCGCGTTCTTCAATCCGGGTGACGATCCGCAGGGCATCGGCTATCAGGCCCGCCAGGCGCTGTATTCGCTTGCCGACGGCGGCATCTGGGGCCGCGGGCTGGGGCAGTCCCGGGCCAAGTGGAGCTATCTGCCCAACGCGCACAACGATTTCATCTTCGCCATTATCGGCGAGGAGCTCGGATTTCTCGGATGTGCGCTGGTACTCGGGCTTTTCGCGCTGTTCGTCTATACCGGCCTGCGCATCTCGACCCGCTCGATCGACCCGTTCCTGCGGCTGCTGACCGCCTCGGCCACCACCTGGATCACCGGTCAGGCGCTCATCAATGTCGGCTATGTGGTGGGGTTGCTGCCGGTGACCGGTCTGCAGCTGCCGCTGGTCTCGGCCGGCGGTTCCTCGCTGGCCATCACCCTGTTCATGTTCGGCATCATCGCCAATGCCGCCCGGCACGAGCCGGAGGCGGTGGCGGCGCTGCACGCCGGGCAGGACGGCCGGGTGAGCCGACTGCTGCGCCTGCCCAAACCCGAGATGTATTCGCCCGCACGGGCGCAGGCCGCGCGATCGCGGCCGAAAGCCAAACCCAAGCCGGGCAAGGAGGCCAAGATCAAAGGCGCGCCCCCGCGCCGGGCGCTACCGCCCGGCGGCCGCGGCCGGGGCGGCTCCGATCCGGTCCCGCGCCGGTCGATAGATTCGGACTCGGCCCGGCGCACCAGCCGCTCCACCGAATCGTGGCGCAGCACCCGCGCCTGGGAGCCCAGCTATCCAATGAGACACGCGAGAGACGAACGAGGTAAGAGGTGACAGTGGAGCGGCCGCGCTCGGAGATCGTGCCGGAACTCGACGCGCGCCCGGTTGTCGCCCCGGCGGCAGTATCGTGGCGGACGCGAATCGTTCTGGAGGTGGCAGGTCGTGACTGAAGCACCGGATACCGAACAGACGGGGGCCGAGACGGTGGTGCGGGAAACCGACCTGCCGGAAGAGTTGCAGCGGGTGCACATGATCGGCATCGGCGGCGCGGGTATGTCCGGAATCGCCCGGATTCTATTGTCGCGGGGCGGCATGGTGTCCGGATCGGACGCCAAGGAGAGCCGGGGCGTGCTGGCGCTGCGGGCCCGTGGCGCGCAGGTGCGCATCGGTCACGCGGCCGACGCGCTGGACCTGCTGCCCGATGGCCCGACCGCCGTGGTCACCACCTATGCCGCCATCCCCAAGACCAATCCCGAACTGGTGGAAGCACACAAGCGCGGCGTGCCCGTGCTGCTGCGGCCCACCGTGCTGGCCTCGCTCATGCAGGGCCACAAGACGCTGCTGGTCTCGGGCACGCACGGCAAGACCTCGACCACGTCCATGCTGGTGGTCGCCCTGCAGCACTGCGGTTTCGACCCGTCCTTCGCGGTCGGCGGCGAACTCAACGAGGCGGGCACCAATGCCCACCACGGCACCGGCGGCATCTTCGTGGCCGAGGCCGACGAGAGCGACGGCTCGCTGCTGCAGTACGCGCCGGACGTCGCGGTGGTCACCAATATCGAATCCGACCATCTGGACTACTTCGGCTCCGATGAGGCGTACGTCCAGGTCTTCGACGATTTCGTGGACCGGCTGCAGCCCGGCGGTCGGCTGGTCGTCTGCGTGGACGATCCGGGCTCGCTGGGGCTGGCGCAGCGCACGGTGGCCCGGCTCGCCGGCGACCCGCGCGGTATCGAGGTGATCGGGTACGGTTCGGGCGAACTCGCCGATTCCTCCGTGCCGCTCGGGGCCCGGCTCGAATCCTGGGAACCGCGCGATGTCGGCGGGGTGGCGGTGTTCCAGCTCTCCGACGAATCCGCCCCGCGCACGCTGCGGCTGTCGGTGCCCGGCCGCCACATGGCCCTCAATGCCCTCGGCGCACTGCTGGCCGCCCGCGCGGGCGGCGCCGATCTCGGCGAAATCATCCAGGGCCTGGAGGGTTTCGGCGGTGTGCACCGGCGCTTCCAGCTGACCGGGCGGGAGAACGGCGTCCGCGTCTTCGACGACTACGCCCACCATCCGACCGAGGTGCGCGCGGTGCTCTCCGCCGCCGCGGAACTGGTCGCCCAGGAGGCCCGCGACGGCGCGCGCTCGCGGCCGGGCCGGGTCATCGTGGTCTTCCAACCGCACCTCTACAGCCGCACCGCCACCTTCGCGACCGAATTCGGCGCGGCCCTGTCCCTCGCCGACGAGGTCGTCGTGCTCGACGTCTACGGCGCGCGCGAGGAACCGCTGCCCGGCGTGAACGGCGCGCTGGTGGCCAATGCCGTCACCAAACCCGTGCACTACCAGCCGGATATGTCGCGCGTGGGCCGGCAGGTGGCCGCCCTGGCCCGCCCCGGCGATGTCGTGATCACCATGGGCGCGGGCGATGTCACCATGCTCGGCAGCCAGATCCTCGACGGGCTGCGGGCGCGGCCGGCGCACGGGCGGTAAGCGCCCATGCGTTCGGGTGGGGGAGCGGACGACGGCAGAGCGGCCGACGCCGCGGACGACTGGGACGAGGACGAGGCGCCCGGACCGGGCCCGGATCGGGCCGCGGCCGCCGCGGCCCGGCGGGCCCGGCTGCGGCGCGGGCGCCCGGACTCCCGGCTGTCCAGGGCCTGGCGGTCACCGCGGGTGCGCATCGGCACGGCGGTCGGTGTCGTGCTGCTGATCGCCCTCGGCGCGGTCGCCTACTTCACGCCGGTGCTGTCGGTGCGCACGGTGCGCGTGGACGGCCTCGCCGCCGTGGGGGAGCAACAGGTTCTCGATGCGCTGGAAGTCCCACGGGGACTGTCGATGCTGCGCATCGACACCACCGCCATGGCCGAACGCGTTGCCGCCCTGCCCAAGGTGCGATCGGTGCGGGTGCAGCGGGTGTTCCCGTCCAGCGTCAAGGTGACCGTCGAGGAGCGCACCGCCGTGCTCTGGTTCGACAGCCCGGAGGGGCCGCACCTGGTCGATTGGGACAGCGTGGAATTCGCGATCGAGCCGCCGCCGCCCGGCATTCCCAGACTGGTCACCCCGCATCCGGGCGGCGCGGATCCGGCCACCCGGGCCGCGGTCGCCGTGCTCGCCGCCGCGCCGCCGGACCTACGCCTGCAAGTGGGAGAGATTGCGGCCCGTTCGGTTTCGGATATTGCCCTCGAGTTGCGCGACGGCCGGACCGTGCTGTGGGGCGGCGAGAGCGATTCGGCGCGCAAGGCCGCCGTGGTCGGGCCGCTGCTCACCCAGCCCGGCACGGTGTTCGACATTTCGAGTCCGAATCTGGTCACGGTAAAGTGAGCGATACCCGTTGGGCCGCCGAAATATTCGGCGGCTTGCCGGAATGTCACCGTCGGCGACTATCCGGCACCGGAGAGCAACCGTCCACGATACGATGCCAGGTGGGGTCGGACGAGGTGAATCACACAAGATTCTGACACTCGTTTCGGCGCGCCTGCGCCCGTAACGCGGTGGTGGCTAATACCGTTCCGCACCAGTCGGATACTTGACATAACGCTAAACCTATGGTTGAGGCTTTATCGGACCGAGACCAAAGATTCAGCGTCGGTCAGGTATTCGAAGACGACAGCTGTTTCAGATCGAAGGAAGGCGAACGCCCATGACGCCCCCGCACAACTACCTTGCTGTGATCAAGGTCGTCGGTATCGGCGGCGGCGGCGTGAACGCCGTCAACCGAATGATCGAACAGGGACTCAAGGGAGTCGAGTTCATCGCGGTCAATACCGACGCGCAGGCGCTGCTGATGTCCGATGCCGACGTCAAGCTCGATGTCGGCCGCGAACTCACCCGCGGACTGGGCGCCGGCGCCGATCCGGAGGTGGGCCGCAAGGCCGCCGAGGATCACAAGGACGAGATCGAAGAGGTGCTCAAGGGCGCCGACATGGTCTTCGTGACCGCCGGTGAAGGCGGTGGCACCGGCACCGGCGGCGCGCCCGTCGTGGCCAGCATCGCCCGCAAGCTGGGCGCGCTCACCATCGGTGTCGTCACGCGGCCGTTCTCGTTCGAGGGCAAGCGCCGCAGCAATCAGGCCGAGGCCGGCATCCAGGCGCTGCGCGAGTCCTGCGACACGCTGATCGTCATCCCCAACGACCGCCTGCTGCAGCTCGGCGACGCCGCGGTCAGCCTCATGGACGCCTTCCGCTCCGCCGACGAGGTGCTCCTCAACGGTGTGCAGGGCATCACCGACCTGATCACCACCCCGGGCCTGATCAATGTCGACTTCGCGGACGTCAAGTCGGTCATGTCCGGCGCGGGCAGCGCGCTCATGGGCATCGGCTCGGCCCGCGGTGAGGGCCGGTCGGTGAAAGCCGCCGAGGCGGCCATCAATTCGCCGCTGCTGGAGGCGTCGATGGACGGTGCGCACGGCGTGCTGCTGTCGATCGCCGGCGGCTCGGATCTCGGCCTGTTCGAGATCAACGAGGCGGCCTCGCTGGTGCAGGAGGCCGCCCATATCGAAGCCAACATCATCTTCGGTACGGTCATCGACGATTCCCTCGGCGACGAGGTGCGGGTCACGGTGATCGCCGCGGGTTTTGACGGTGGCACTCCCGCCCGTCGCATCGAGCCCACGGTCGGTCGTACCGGGAGTTCTTTCGGCACGGCTCGCGCGAGTGCCGGAGAAGTCAGCAGCCGTGCCGAATTCACCACCGCCCGCACGCCGGATCCGGTCCAGTCGCGGCCGGAGCCTGCGCCGCCGATCAGCCAGACGCCGCCGTCTGCCGGCCGGGGCCCGGCGCCGTCCTACGAATCGCCACGGCCTGCGGTGGATCCCACGGTGGCTCACAACTCCCGCAACCACATCCAGCCGCCCGACGCGGACGACGATGATGTGGACGTGCCGTCGTTCATGCGGCGGTAGATAGAGAGAATGGCTGTGGTGAGCCGCGCTCCGGAACCGGAGAGAGCGCGGTACCGCCACTGTTGATACGACGCGCCCGCAGATGAGCGGGCGCGTTCGCTGTTCTGTGCTGAATACGGTTTTGGCTGTGTTTGATTTGTGGGGGACACCCCCACGGCCCCCGGCGGGGGACACCCCCGCACCCCCGCAGGGGCTAGCCCCCGCACCCCCACAAGGGGCTCCGCCCCTTGACCCCGAAGACTGTCGGGCGGATCGCGGGAGGGCCGCTGCGCCGGAGTACGGATGGCGGGGAGGGCGGCTGCGCCGGAGCGCGGATGGCGGGGAGGCGGCTGCGCCGGAGTACGGATGGCGGGGAGGCGGCTGCGCCGGAGCGCGGATGGCGGGGAGGCGGCTGCGCCGGAGTACGGATCGCGGGAGGGCGGCTGCGCCGGAGCACGGATCGCGGGGAGGGCGGCTGCGCCGGAGTACGGATCGCGGGAGGGCGGCTGCGCCGGAGTACGGATGGCGGGGAGGCGGTTGCGCTGGGGTGCGGATCGCGGGCGGGCGGCGGTTGCGCTGGAGTGTCGGTCGCGGGTGGGCGGTTGCGCTGGGGTGTGGTTGGCGAGTGGGGGATTGCCCGGTGGTGGCTACTACGCTCGGGGGCATGACTTCTGCGGCACCGGTTTATCGGACTCGGCGGGTAGTGACGACGCGGGCGGGGGGCTTCTCTGTTGCGCCCTATGACTCGTTCAATCTTGGGGACCATGTCGGGGATGATCCGGAGGCGGTGCGGCGCAATCGGGTTCGGCTTGCGGAGAGTATCGGGCTGGATCCGGGGCGACTGGTCTGGATGGAACAGATTCACGGGCGGAATGTGGAGATCGTGGACGGGCCGCGGAGTGAGCCGGTGCCTGCCACGGATGCGCTGGTGACGACGCAGCGGGAGGTGGCGCTGGTGGTGCTCACCGCGGATTGCGTGCCGATTCTGCTGTCCGATGACGAGGCGGGGGTGATCGCGGCGGTGCACGCGGGGCGGATCGGGGCGCGGATCGGGATCGTGCCGCGGGTGCTGGAGGCCATGGTGTCGGTGGGGGCGAAGGCGGAGCGGATCGGCGCGTTCCTGGGACCGGCGGCCAGTGGTCGCCAGTACGAGGTGCCCGCCGCCATGCGCGCCGATGTGGAGGCGCATCTGCCGGGGAGTGCGACCACGACCGCCAAGGGCACACCGGGGCTGGATCTGCGGGCGGGGATCCGGCGGCAGCTGGAAGCGGCGGGTGTGGGCGCGGTCGCGGTGGATCCGCGGTGCACCATCGAGGACAAGACCCTGTTCAGTCACCGGCGCGGCGCGCCGACAGGCAGACTCGCCGGTGTGATTTGGATGTCATCGGAGGGGAACGCAGAATGACCGAGATTCACGACGTCGCAACCGGTTCCGGTCCGGGCGCTGCGGCGCGGGCCGATGCGGGCGGCGAGGCGCGCATCACTGGATCGCCGGAACGCATCGCGCAGCTGTCGGCGGCGCTGACCGCCCTCGAGGCGCGTATCGACGCAGCGTGCGCGGCCGCCGGGCGCGATCGCGCCACCGTGCGGCTGCTGCCGGTGACCAAGTTCCATCCGGCCTCGGATATCGAGATCCTCTATGGACTGGGCCTGCGCGAGTTCGGCGAATCGCGTGAGCAGGAGGCTTCCGACAAGGTGGCGCAGTTGCGCCATCTGTCGCATGTGCGCTGGGAATTCATCGGGCGGTTGCAGCGCAACAAGGCGAAAAGCGTTGCACGCTGGGCGAATACCGTCTATTCGGTCGACTCCGACCGGTTGGCGACGGCCCTGGACGCCGGGGCCGCCGCGGCCCTCGAGGCGGGGCAGCGCGCCACCCCCTTGCGCGTACTGCTGCAAGTCAGCCTGGATGCCGATCCGGCCCGCGGCGGCGTCGAGGAGACCGAGTTGCTCGCCCTCGCCGACCGCGTTGCACGGTCTGCATCGTTGCAGCTCGGCGGCCTGATGGCGATTCCGCCGCTGGACCTCGAACCGGACGTCGCCTTCGCCCGCCTGGCGCGCCTGCACGCCGCTCTGCTGACCGAACATCCCCAGGCCACGGAGCTGTCGGCGGGCATGTCAAACGATTTGGAGGCCGCGATCCGCCATGGATCGACGTGCGTGCGTGTCGGTACCGCTTTGATGGGCGCTCGACCGATAACCTCGGCGTAGCAAAGAAACCTCATCAGTCACATTTGAAACATATGCTTGGTGACAGACGAGGACTGAGCAGGACAACACCCCAGGCCAACCGGGGCCGAAGGAAGGTCGACCAGATGAGCACGCTGCACAAGTTCAAGGCGTACTTCGGGATGGTTCCGCTCGAGGATTACGAAGACGACTACGTCGACGACCGCGGACCCCGAGGCGGCGCCGAGGAACGCGGTGGTGCGCGTCGTTCGTCCCGGTCCTACGCCGAGCGTGAATACGACCGTTACGCCGACGATCGCTACGACGACGAGCCCGCCTACTCCGAGCCGCCGCCGTACAAGGCCCCGTACAAGCCGGGGTACAGCGTGTCGCGCCGGGACGACTACGCCGACGAGTACCCGGACGACCGTTACGACGCGCCGCGCCGTCCCACCCGTATCGACACCGCCCCGTCCAGCCGCACCCGCTCCATGGGCGGCAGCGCGCCGGCGATGCGCGGCGCCACCCGGGGTGCGCTCGCGGTGGACACCGACGCCGAGCGTCGCATGGAAGAGCTGCGGATGGAGGAGCGCCGGGTCGAGCCGCCCGCGCCCCGCCGTTCCCAGATCTTCGAGGACGGAGGGCCCTTGTCCAAGATCACCACGCTGCGCCCGCGCACCTATGCCGAGGCCGCCATCATCGGCGAGCGCTTCCGCGACGGCACCCCGGTGATCATGGATCTGGTGGAGATGAGCAACTCCGACGCCCGTCGCCTGGTGGACTTCGCCGCGGGCCTGGCCTTCGCGCTGCGCGGATCCTTCGACAAGGTCGCGACCAAGGTCTTCCTGCTGTCGCCGGCCGATGTGGACGTCTCCGCCGAGGAGCGTCGCCGGATCGCCGAAAACGGCTTCTACAACCAGAAGTAAGAGCACCGCCACGACCGGCGCGAGGGCCGGGCGTGAAGGGCTGCAAACACCTGGCAGCCGTCAACGGGGGTTAGTGGCGCGTTTGTGACGCCTATCGGATGGCCCGGCCCGGATTCGGGCCGGTTGCACCCGATCGAGAGCGAGCAGCGAGCCGTTCGGTTAGTCTCAGATGCCGGGATCGTCCGGACTCACAGTCGTAGCGCCCGTATGCCTTTGACTACGGCCGATACCTTCGGAACCGTACTGTGAGCGGCGACAATCCGCGTTTCATTTTGCAAGGCAGTGTTTCTGAGGCAGAGTGAACGCTGTGGCCCTGTTCCAGGTGTTGAACCTACTGCTGTTCCTCTTCTGGCTGCTGCTGATCAGCCGAGTCATCGTCGAGTTCATTCGCAGCTTCGCGCGCGACTGGCGGCCGACCGGCTTCGTCGTGGTGATCCTGGAGATCGTCTTCACGATCACCGACCCTCCGGTGAAACTACTGAGGCGTTTGATACCGCCAGTGAATCTTGGGGGAATTCGGCTCGATCTGTCGATTATGGTCCTGCTTTTCGTTGTGTTCTTCCTGATGTCCATCACGGGCAGCCAGGGTGCCGCGTAGCTGAGATGTGACAGAATGGCCGGAAAGAAAGCTTGCCCAGATCTACCGCTAGATCTCCATACGAAGCGTGAAGGGATCGTTCCATGCCGCTGACCCCTGCCGATGTTCACAACGTCGCGTTCAGCAAACCACCGATCGGGAAGCGCGGCTACAACGAGGATGAAGTCGACGCCTTCCTCGACCTGGTCGAGCAGGAGCTCTCACGCCTCATCGAGGAGAATGCAGATCTTCGCCAGCGGGTTGCCGAGCTGGATGCGGAACTCGCTGACGCCAAGAAGAATCGGGGCCCGGTCAATGCGGTGAAGCAGCCGCCCGCGCCGGAGCCGGTGAAGGCCGCCGTGGCCCCGCCGCCGCCCCCGATGCCCGCTCCCGCGCCGGTCCCGGTCAAGGCCGAGGCCCCCAGCGCGGATGCGAATCTGCAGGCCGCCAAGGTGCTCTCGCTGGCGCAGGAGATGGCAGACCGCCTCACCTCCGATGCCAAGACCGAGGCCGAGCAGCTGCTCGCCAATGCGAGAGCGAACTCGGAGCGTCTGGTCGGCGATGCCCGCACCCGCTCCGACGCCATGATCGCCGACGCCCGCCAGAAGGCCGAGGCCATGCTGTCGGATGCGCAGACCCGCAGCGACTCCCAGCTGCGCCAGGCCAAGGAGAAGGCCGACGCCCTGCAGGCCGACGCCGAGCGCAAGCACACCGAGATCATGGCCACCATCACCCAGCAGCGCAGCGTGCTGGAGAGCCGCATCGAGCAGCTCAAGACCTTCGAGCGCGAGTACCGGGTGCGCCTGAAGTCCTACCTGGAGTCGCAGCTGGAGGAGCTGGAGAACCGCGGGTCCGCGGTCCCGGTCGACGGCGGCGAATTCGGCGAGGGCGCCTCGGGCAACGGCGCACTCCTCAAGGGCGGCAAGTAAAGTCGTATCTACGGCCATTGGTGCCGCGTTGTGAACCCCCTCGGGGATCAGCGCGGCGCCGCCACCGTCCGGCCGGCCCACGACACCGCACGAGGGGGTGGTCCTCATGCTCGTTGTCACACTGGTCCTCGCGGCCATCGGTTTCGGACTGCTGGTCACCGCGCTGACCACCGGATCGGTGATCTGGGCGTGGGGGTGCATCGTCGTCTGCGTGATCGGCGCGGTGCTGCTGCTGGTGAGCGCGCTGTCCATGCGGGAGAACGATGAGGACTCCCAGACCCGCCCGGGCGGGCGACACGCGAAGCACTAGCCGGCGGGGGCGGGAATATCCGCTGGACTCGCCCCGCTAGAATCGAGACAACCCATCCCGCTCCGGGGGGTCGGGGGCGAAGCCCCTGAGAGTCCTGAGAGTCGGGTGAAGTTTCGGCGTTGATCCGGCTATCACCGGGGAGTCTTCGGAAGAACGGCGCGCGAGCGCTCAGTAGAACCGAACGGGTGAGCCCGTCACAGCTCGCAATGAGAGGCCCGGTCGTTCCTGATCGGGCAAGCGGGGTGGTACCGCGGTACCGGCGCACCGGCGCCGAGATCGTCCCCGTGCCCACTACTGGCACGAGGAGACCGACGCCGTGGCCGGCGAGACCCCGACCCCCAATGCCTACCCGCGCGCCGACCTGGGCGCTTCCAGCGGGCAGGTGAACTTCCCCGAGCTCGAACAGCGCGTGCTCGCCTACTGGGCCGCCGACGACACCTTCCGTGCCAGCATCGAGAACCGTTCCGATGCAGAGGAATTCGTCTTCTACGACGGCCCGCCGTTCGCCAATGGTTTGCCGCATTACGGTCATCTGCTGACCGGATATGTCAAGGATTTGATCCCACGATTTCAGACGATGCGCGGCAAGAAGGTCGAACGCCGATTCGGCTGGGACTGCCACGGTTTGCCCGCGGAAATCGAAGCGGAGAAGCAGCTCGGTATCACGGACAAATCACAGATCGATGCCATGGGGCTGGCGGAATTCAATGCCGCGTGTAAATCCTCGGTACTCCGCTACACCGGTGAGTGGCGCGACTATGTGACTCGTCAAGCGCGCTGGGTGGACTTCGACAACGACTACAAAACCCTCGACCTCGACTTCATGGAGTCGGTCATGTGGGCGTTCAAGTCGTTGTACGACAAGGGTTTGATCTATCAGGGCTTCCGGGTGCTGCCCTACAGCTGGTACGAGCAGACCCCGCTGTCCAATCAGGAGACGCGCCTGGACGACGCGTACAAGATGCGCCAGGATCCGGCGGTCACCGTGGACATGGTGCTGTCGGTCCCGGCCGAGCATCCCCTCGCCGCCCTCGACGGCACGAACGCCGTCATCTGGACCACCACGCCGTGGACGCTGCCGTCCAACCTGGCCATCGCCGTGCATCCCGACGTCACCTACGCCCACGTGCGGGGCAAGGACGGCAAGCGCTACCTGCTTGCTGCCGAACGGGTCTCGCACTACGCCCGGGAACTGGGCGAGGAGGCCGACGGCTTCCAGGTGCTGCACGAGTACGCCGGCGCCGCGCTGGCGGGGCTGAGCTACCGGCCGCCGTTCGACTTCTTCCTCGGCCACCCGAACGCGCACCGCGTGCTCACCGCCGACTACGTGACCACCGACTCCGGCACCGGCATCGTGCATCTTGCGCCGGCCTTCGGTGAGGAGGACATGGATGTGGCCTCCGCCAACGGCATCGAGCTGGTGCAGCCGCTCGACGCGGGCGGCAAGTTCACCTCCATGGTGCCGCCGTACGAGGGCCTCATGGTCTTCGACGCCAACCCGGTCATCATCAAGGACCTCAAGGCCGCCGGAAAGCTGTTGCGGCACGAGACCATCGAGCACTCCTACCCGCACAGCTGGCGCTCCGGCCAGCCGCTGATCTACATGGCGGTGCCGTCCTGGTTCGTGGCGGTCACCAAGTTCCGCGACCGCATGGTGGAGCTCAACCAGCAGATCACCTGGGTGCCCGAGCACATCCGCGACGGCCAGTTCGGCAAGTGGCTCGAAGGCGCGCGTGACTGGAACATCAGCCGCAACCGGTACTGGGGATCGCCCATCCCCGTGTGGGTTTCCGACGATCCGGCCTACCCGCGCGTGGACGTGTACGGCTCGCTCGACGAGCTGGAGCGCGACTTCGGCGTGCGCCCGGCCGATCTGCACCGGCCCATGATCGACGAGCTGGTGCGCCCGAATCCCGATGACCCGACCGGGAAGTCGATGATGCGGCGCACCCCCGAGGTGCTCGACTGCTGGTTCGAATCCGGCTCCATGCCGTTCGCGCAGGTGCACTACCCGTTCGAGAACAAGGAGTGGTTCGACGGGGGCCACGGCGACTCCGGCGGCGACCCGAAACCGGGCCACAATCCGGGCGACTTCATCGTCGAGTACAACGGCCAGACCCGCGGCTGGTTCTACACCCTGCACGTGCTGGCCACCGCGCTGTTCGACCGGCCGGCCTTCAAAACCGTTGCCGCGCACGGCATCGTGCTGGGCGACGACGGGCTGAAGATGTCCAAGTCCAAGGGCAATTACCCGGATGTGAACGAGGTCTTCGACCGCGACGGCTCCGATGCCATGCGCTGGTTCCTGATGGCCTCGCCGATCCTGCGCGGCGGCAACCTCATCGTCACCGAGCGCGGTATCCGCGAGGGCGTCAGCCATGCGCTGCGGCCGCTGTGGAATGCCTGGACCTTCCTGCAGCTCTACGCCTCGAAGCCGGGTGCCTGGCGCACGGATTCCACGCATGTGCTGGACCGCTACATCCTGGCCAAGCTGGCGCAGACCCGCGATGTCATCACCGCCGCCCTGGAGGTCAACGATATCGCCGGCGCCTGCGACGAGCTGCGCTCCTTCGCCGACGCCCTCACCAATTGGTATGTGCGCCGGTCGCGTTCGCGCTTCTGGGAGGAGGACCGCGACGCCATCGACACCCTGCACACCGTGCTCGAGGTGACGACCCGGCTCGCGGCGCCGCTGCTGCCGCTGATCACCGAGGTGATCTGGCGCGGCCTCACCGGCGGCCGCTCGGTGCATCTGGCCGACTGGCCCGCCGCCACCGAGCTGCCGCAGGATCCGGAGCTGGTCTCGGCCATGGACGAGGTGCGCACGGTCTGCTCGACGGTGCTGAGCCTGCGCAAGGCGCAGAACCTGCGGGTGCGGCTGCCGCTGTCGGAGGTGACCGTGGCCGCCGGCGACGCGGAACGCTTGCAGCCCTTCGTGGATCTGATCGCCGACGAGGTCAATGTGAAGAAGGTCGACCTCACCACCGATGTGGCCAGCCACGGCCGCTTCGAACTGGTGGTCAATGCCCGTGCCGCCGGTCCGCGCCTCGGCAAGGACGTGCAGACGGTCATCAAGGCGGTCAAGGCCGGACAGTGGAGCGAGGCCGCCGACGGCACCGTCACCGCCGCCGGCATCGCGCTGCTGCCGGAGGAGTACACCCAGCGCCTGGTGGCCGCCGAACCGGAGTCCACCGCCGCCCTGCCCGGCAATACCGGTCTGGTGGTGCTGGATTCGGTGGTCACCGAGGAACTGGAGGCCGAGGGCTGGGCGCGCGACCTGATCCGCGATCTGCAGGAGACCCGCAAGTCGCTCGGGCTGGACGTCTCGGACCGCATCAGCGTGGTCCTGGAGGTTCCCGCCGAGCGCGCGGCGTGGGCGGAAACCCACCGCGAGCTGATCGCCGGTGAAATCCTCGCCACCAGCCTCACTTTCGGTGACGCGGGCGCGGCGGCGGCCGAGATCGTGGGCGGCGTAAAGGCATCCGTCACCAAGGCGTAAACCGCATTCCGGCATCCGCCGGAGGCCGCGCAAGGGGCGAGACCGAATTCGGTCTCGCCCCTTCCGCGTTGTCGCGATGTCGCAGGAGTTTGCCTGTCTCGTTTGAGACTTTGCGGTGCACGTCACATTCCCCTTGACACCCCAGGTAGAACGCGCCGTTTCGGGGTTGCTTCGCGGTCGCTGCTGTTTGCTGGGTACGCCGGCGGGTAACCGAAGGGTCTGTGTGAGCCGTGCGCCCCACGGTGAGCACCGCTATCCGCTAGTAGGGCAGAGGAGCGTCGTGACGACCCGCGACCCGAAATCCGTACAACAGAGGCGCTCGGTGGCCGCCGCCGCCATGGGCAATGCGACCGAATGGTTCGACTACGGCGTGTACGCCGCCACGGCCACCTACATCACGGCCGCGTTCTTCCCGGGCGAGCTGGGGACCCTGGGCACCATGCTCGGGTTCGCGGTGTCGTTCGTGCTGCGGCCGCTGGGCGGCATGGTGTGGGGACCCCTCGGGGACCGCATCGGGCGCAAGGCGGTGCTCGCCATCACGATCCTGCTCATGGCCGCGGCCACCGGCGCCATCGGCCTGCTGCCCAGCCACGCCACCGCGGGCGTGTTCGCGCCCATCCTGCTGATCGCGCTGCGCGTGGTGCAGGGCTTCTCCACCGGCGGCGAATACGGCGGCGCGGCCACGTACCTCGCGGAGAGCTGCCATGACAAGCGGCGCGGCTTCCTGGGCAGCTTCCTGGAATTCGGCACCCTCGGCGGTTTCGTCGGCGGTTCGGCGGTGGTGCTGGCCTGCCAGCTCGCCCTCGGCAAGGACGCCATGTACGAGTGGGGCTGGCGGATTCCGTTCCTGCTGGCCGTGCCGCTCGGCCTGATCGGGTGGTATCTGCGCAACCGGCTGGCGGAATCGCCGGTGTTCACCGAGGTGCAGGAGCAGCAGGTGCGGCCGCGCACCGGGCTGCGGGTGCTGGTCACCGAATACCGGCGGGAGCTGCTCACCCTGGCCGGCCTGGTGGTGGCGCTCAATATCGTGAACTACACGCTGCTCACCTATCAGCCGACGTACCTGCAGAAGACCATCGGCGTGGACGAATCCACCACGACCACCATGATGCTCATCGGCCAGGTGGTCATGATGCTGGCGCTGCCGTTCTTCGGCCGGCTCTCCGACAGCACCGGGCGGCGGCCGCTGTGGTTCGCCTCGCTGGTGGGCCTGGCCGTGCTGGCCATCCCGATGTACGCGCTCATGGGGCAGGGCGCCGCGTGGGCGGTGCTCGGATTCGTGGTGCTGGGCCTGCTCTACATCCCGCAGCTGGCCACCATTACCGCGACCTTCCCGGCCATCTTCCCGACACACGTCCGCTACGCCGGTTTCGCGCTCGGCTACAACGTGTCCACGGCCGTGTTCGGCGGTACCGCGCCGCTGGTGAACGAGGCCGTCATCGACGGCACCGGGTGGACGCTGTTCCCCGCGGTGTACATGGTCGGCGGCTGTCTGGTCGGGCTCGTGGCCTTGGCATTCCTGCGGGAGACGGTCGGTGCGTCGCTGCGCGGGACCGGTGTGCCCAGCACCGGTGAGCTGCCCGTGGTCGCGGGGAGCGCGGTGCGCGCGTGAGGTAGGTCCGGCGGACACGCCAGTCCGAGTCTTCTTGTGCCGAATATCGGAACTGCGATAGAACAGCTATCGCATAGCTAACTTCTGTCACGGCAGTTCCGAGTTGTATCGCTAGTTCCGGTCGTAGACCCGAGGGGCGAGTACATGGCACGAAGACTGCTTCATCGCTGCGCATCATTGGCGACGACCACCGCGGCACTGACTCTCGTGACCGCCCTGTGGGCGGGCGCGTCCCACGCCGACACCGGCTCCGGGACGGGTTCGGGCAGCGGGTCCGCCTCCGGCAGCGCCAGCGGTTCGGCGTCCGGAAGCGCCAGCGGCTCAGCGCAATTGCCCTTGGCCAGCCCGCGCGCCATGGCGGCGCTGGGCGTGGCGGCCACGCAGACCGGGAAGAGGTACGAATGGGGCGGCGTCGGCCCGGACGCCTGGGACTGCTCCGGGCTGGTGCAGTGGGCCTATCGCAGCGTCGGCATCGATATGCCCCGGACCACCTGGCAGCAGGCCCGGGCCGGACTCGAGGTCCCGCTCGGCGCGCTGCAGCCCGGTGATGTGGTGATCCTCAATGGCGACGCCTCCCACGTCGGCATCTACGCGGGAGGCGGGCAGGTGCTCAATGCGCCGACCTGGGGAGTCCCGGTGGGACTGACCCCGCTGGCGCAGTTCGAGATCTACGATATTCGCCGCTTCTACTGAGTTCGCTTACTCCACAACGAGTTCCACGGGGATATTGCCCCGGGTGGCCTTGGAGTACGGGCACACCTGGTGGGCGGCCTCGACGAGGGCCCGGCCCTTGTCGTTCTTCAGCTCCTCCGGCAGCTCGACGTGCAGCACGACGGAGATGGAGAAGCCGGTCTCCTCCGACTTGTGCAGGCTGACATCCGCGGTGACGGAGGTGTCGCCCGGGTCGACGCCCTGGTTCTTGGCGACGGCCTGCAGCGCGCCGGCGAAGCAGGCCGAGTAGCCGACCGCGAACAGCTGCTCCGGGTTGGTGCCGTCGCCACTGCCCCCGACCGACTTCGGCTGGGCCAGCTTCAGATCGAGGTACCCGTCGGAGCTGACCGAGCGGCCCTCGCGGCCGACCGAGGTGGCGGAAGAGGTGAAGAGAGTGGTCATTGCGTTCCTCCTAGACAGACTTGTCTGTTCACGTCCGGAGCTCAGGGTAGACAGACCTGTCTGCTATCGTCAATAGCGCGATTCGATCCGGAGAGGAGCGCGCATGAGCGAGGCACGCGACCGGCTGCTGGACACCGCGACGCGGCTGTTCTACGCCGAGGGCATCCACACCGTGGGCATCGACCGGATCATTGCCGAGGCCGGGATCGCCAAGGCCACCTTCTACCGGCACTTCAAGACCAAGGAAGACCTGGTCGTCGCCTATCTGACGCGCGAATACGCGCGGCAGCGCGGCAATTTGGAGGCGGTGCCGGAGCAGGGCGTGGACGGAATCATCGCCATCTTCGAGACGCTCAGCGAGCTCAGCCGCGGTCCCGGATTCCGCGGGTGCCCGTTCCTCAACGCGGCGGTCGAATTCCCCAGGCCCGACCATGCGGTGCGGCAGGTGGTCGACGAATATCGCGCCTGGTTCCGCGATCTCATGGCGGAACGCTTGCGCGCCGCCGGGCACGAGGACGCCGAGGACGCCGCCCGCGCGCTGCTGCTGACGCGCGACGGCGTGACGATCAGCGGCGCCGTGGGGGACGGCGAGACCGTCCGCGCGGGTGTGCGGACGGCCTTGTCGCAGTTGAATATCCGGCGCTGAATCCCTAGACGCCGACCGCCTCTTCCATTTCCTCTTCGGCCGCCTCCTCGGCCTCCGGGGCCGCGTGCTTCGGCTCGGCCGGAGTGGAGTCGCTTGCGGCCCGGCGCTTTTCGGTGAAGTGGGCGGCGACGATGAGCACCAGACCCGCTGCCAGCCACAGGAACAGGCTCGCCAGGCGCGAGCCTAGGCCGACGCCGTCGAAGTAGAGCAGGCTGCGCGCGCCCTCGACGAAGCCCGCGCCGGTCCAGAAGCCGTGCAGCGCACCGAAGAAGTCGTTCTGCAGCATCGGGCTGTAGACGCCGCCGGAGGTGGTGAAGTTCAGCATGACGAACAGCGCCATCATGGCCAGGGTGGTCCAGCGCTTCAGGAAGGTGTGCAGGCCGATGCCGATGGCCAGGATGCCCGCGGAGTAGAGCCAGGACATGGCCCAGACGGCGCCGAGATCATGGTCGACCACATGGAAGACCGGGCCCGCCACGGCCAGGCCGATGAGGCTCACGATGAGCGAGGTGGCCAGGCCGAACAGGGCGCGGATCCACATGGGCAGGCAGGCGCCCGCGGCGCCGATGGCGGCCACGCTGCCGTAGGAGCCGATGCTCAGGGCCACCAGGAGGAAGAAGATGCCCTGCGCCGTCGGATCGCCGGGGCTCGGGGTGACGATGTCGGTGACGGTCAGCGGCACGCCCTGCTGGGCGGTGACCCTGTGGAACAAGGTTTCCACGGCCATGGCGGTGGTATCGGATCCGGCCGAGGCGATCAGCAGTTCGGGACGCTGTGCGTCGGGGACGAACGCGCCAGCCAGATCGCGGTCGCGCAGCTGGGCGACGGCCGCGTCGCGGCTGGGCACGGTGATGACGTCGAGCGCCTTGCCGCCCTCGTCCTTCAGTGTCTGCGCCAGCACCAGATCCTGCGGCGCCTCGCCGACCACCGCGATCGCCAGTTGATTGGGCTCGGGCTGATGGAAGGCGCCGAGATATGCCAGGCCCATGCCCAGGCACATGAGCAGCGGGGTCAGCAGATGGGTGGCGACATGCCGGATCTGATGCGAGGCCATAGATTCACTCCGAATAGTTGGTAAATGCAACCATGTAAGGGTTGTAGTCTACAACTATGGAGACGGACGCGGTATTCCCGGGCCGGGCCGAGGCCGCGCCGGCCGGACGGGACCAGGCCATTCAAGCCATTCAGCGCGAGCTCACCGCCTTCGCCCGGCGCGCTCGCGGGCGGGCCACCGAACTGCATCCGGAGCTGTCGCTGGTGGCGTCGAGCATTCTCGATCTCGTGATCGAGCGGGACGGCTGCCTGGCGGCGGATCTGGCCGGGCACTATCACCTGGACAAGTCCACGGTGAGCCGGCAGGTGGCGGCGCTCGAACAGGAGGGCTACCTGATCAGGGAGATCGATCCGGCCAATCGCCGCAATCATGTGCTGCGCGCCACCCCGGAGGGCCGCCGGATCGCCCGCGCCGCGGCGCGCAGCCGGGCCGACGCCTTCGCCGATCGGCTCCAGGATTGGGATGATGCGGACATAGCTCGCTTCGCGGGTTATCTGATGCGCTACAACGCCGCCGACGAATAGTTGATATGTGTACGAAACTAGTTGTAGTTCAATGAATTTCGGTCGGTTCGTAGTACCGGTCTGGTTAGACTGATGCCGTCTCGCCGGTCGGGGTGAGGCGGGGTTCGGGGCGCGGCCCCCGAGAGCCCCGAGAGGTGGGCAGTACCCTCCGCTGGAAGGTTGACGTCATGTCCGATCGATCGGACGTTCGTGCCGGAGCTGGTTGGAGAACACGCGGGCGGATGGCGGCCGGGTTCGGCGCGCTGGTGCTGCTCGCGGCCGTGGCGGGATGCGGCAAGGCCGCGGACGAGGCCCCGACGGCCAATGCCGGTCCGGGGACGGTGTCCAAGGCCGGTGCGCTCGAGGGCTTCTCGACACCGGAAAGCGTGCTGTTCGCGGGCGACCGGTGGTTCATCTCCAATATCGGCCCGCAGGCCGAGCCGGTGGCCGAGGACGGCGACGGCTTCCTCACCGAACTCAACTCGGCCGGGACGGTGACCGCGCGCCGCGCCATGCCGCGACCCGGCGATCCGCCGCTGCACGCGCCCAAAGGCATGACCTACACCGACAATCGGGTGTTCGTGGCCGATATCGACCGGGTGGTGGGCTATGACATGGACACCCACGGGCAGGTGTTCGAGGCGGTCGTGACCGGCGAGGAGCCCGCGCTGCTCAACGATCTGGCGCTGCTGAATCCGCACACGCTGCTGGTCAGCGATTCGCTGCGCGGGATCGTGTACCTGCTCGACACCGAGACCCGCCTGTTCGAACCGCTCGCCACCGGCATCCCGGGCGCGAACGGGCTCGCCGTGGACGCGGCGGGGGCGGCGGCCTACGTGGCCGGGACGGGCGCCGATTTCCGCGGCGGCGACGTGTGGCGGCTCGACCTCGCCCAGCGCCCGGCCGCGCCGCAGCGGGTCGGCGCGGTGCACGGGGTGCTCGACGGAATCGCGGTGCTGGCCAATGGGAATCTGGTCGTCTCGGACTGGGTCTCGGCGGGCGAGACGCCCGGCGCGATGACCGTGTACGGGCCGGACGGCGCGCTGGTGGCGGCGGTGCAGTTGCCCGAGAACACGCACGGGCCCGCCGATTTCGCGCTCGATGCGACGGCGCGGAACGCGTGGATTCCAGCTATGCCCGACAACCGGGTCGTCATCGTCCCGCTGCCCTGAGCTGCGGCGTTCCGAGTCCTCGGCCGGGACGGACGTGCCGTTCGGCCGGGTGTGTCGGTCCGACGGCGGTGTCCGCGCGCTGCATAGGGTGGCTACGCCGCACTGGGCGGTGATCGGTTCGAGTGAGAGCGAGGATCGAATGGACGTCCAGGGTTCCCTCCGGCGGACCGTCGCCGGCTGCGGCGTGCTGGTGCTGGCCGGCGCGGTGCTCGGGTGCAATGGGGCGGGCGTCGAGAAGACGGTGCCCGCCACCATGGGCTCGGCCGAGGCCACAGTACTGGCGGGGTTCGTGTCGCCGGAAAGCTCGCTGCCGGTGGGGGATCGGTGGTTCGTCTCGAATATGGGTGCGCCGGATCCGCTGGCGAAGGACGGGAACGGGTTCGTCTCCGAACTGAAATCCGATGGGTCCGCGCTGAACAGCAAGGTGGTGCCGCGGCCCGGGGATCCGCCCTTGAACGCGCCCAAGGGGATGGCGTCGATCGACCACACCGTCTTCGTGGCCGATATCGATCGGGTGGTGGGCTTCGATCTCGACACCTTCGCGCAGGTCTTCGAGGCCACCGTGGAGGGTGACGCGCCGAGCCTGCTCAATGACATCGCGGTGCGCGATCCGGGCACGCTGCTGGTCACCGATTCCGCGCGCGGGGAGGTGCACACCCTCGATCTGGCCAACCGGAAGTTCGAGACCCTCGCCGACGGGATACCGGGCGCGAACGGGATCGCGATCGACAACTCCGGCGGGCTCGCCTACGTGGCCGCGGCGGGTGCGCAGAACCAGGGCGGCGAGCTGTGGGCCGTCGAACTCGGCCCCGCGCCGGTGGTGATGCGCAAGGTCGGGACCGTGCACGGCATCCTCGACGGCGTGCAGATCCTGCGGGACGGGAATCTCGTGGTGTCCGACTGGGTTTCGGCCGACGACAGCGCCGGTGTCATCACCATCTACAAACCTGACGGTACCGAGGTGCAGCGGATTCCGGTGCCCGCCGGCCTGCGTGGTCCGGCGGACATCCAGTTGGCGCCCGGCGACAAGGCGCTGTGGGTGGCCTCGATTCCCGACGATCAGGTGTTCATCCTGGCCGTGCCCTGACCGCCGGGAAATCTCAGAGGCAGAGCTGGCGCAGCAGCGGGCCGTACTCGGGATGCGCCAGCGCGGAGGCGAATTGGGCCACCAGATAGTCGGCCGGATTGCCGGTGTCGTACCAGCGGCCGCGAATCACCTGGCCGTACACCGGATTGTCGGCGGCGAAGATATTGATGGCATCGGTCAGGTACACCTCGCCGGTGCGGTGGGTGTACCAGTTGTCGACCTGGCGGCGCAGCTCCTCGATGATGCCCGGGGTGACCACATAACCGCCGATGGCCGCGAACGCCGAGGGGGCGTCGGCCGGCTTGGGCTTCTCCTTCAGGCCGCTGATGCGCATGAGGCCCTCGGTGACCGTCTCCTCCACCACGGGCACGCCGTAGCGCTGGGATTCCGACGGATCCATGGGCAGCAGGGCCAGTACGGGCGCGCCGGTCTTCTCGTAGGCGTCGATGAGCTGCTGGGCGCGCGGCACGTCGGCGACGAAGACGTCGTCGGGCCAGAGCACCAGCATGGGTTCGTCGCCCAGGTTGCGGGCGGCATTGAGGACGGGGGTGCCATTGCCGTACGGGCCGTGCTGGTCGAGGTAGGTGATGTGACCGAGGCGGCCCAGATCACTGACCTCTTGCACGGCGTCGGCGTAGGCGTCCTTGCCGTCGGAGCGCAACTGGGCGACCAGGGCGGGATTGGGGCGGAAATGGTCCTCGATCAAGGACTTTCCGCCGCTGACGACAATGGTGATATCGGTGATGCCGGAGGCGACCAGTTCGCGAACCGTGTGCTCGATGACCGGTTTGTCGCCGACCGGGAGCATTTCCTTGGGGATCGCCTTGGTCAGCGGGAGCAGACGGGAGCCGATACCGGCGGCGGGGATCACGGCCTTGCGAATCGTCATAACCCGATCATCACACACCTGGGAGGACCAACCTGTCGGTAGTCGCGCGTAGATTCGGCACTGTGAACACCCCTGCCCACCCTGCCGAGGAGCGCATATCGCCTGGTCGGAGCGCGCATTCGGGGGCCGGCGCGGGGGCTGTTCAGCGGGGTGGCGCGGTATTGGATTCACAGTGGATCGGAAGTCGGCTCCCAGCCCCGGGCGGTGCGTTCCCAGGGGGCGGCCGGGCCGGGCGGCGGTGGGTGCTGCACATCGATATGGACGCGTTCTTCGCCTCCGTCGAGCAGCTGACCAGGCCGACCCTGCGGGGGCGGCCGGTGCTGGTGGGCGGCATGGGTGGGCGCGGCGTGGTGGCGGGGGCCAGCTACGAGGCGCGGGTGTACGGGGCGCGCTCGGCCATGCCCATGCATCAGGCGCGGCGGCTGGTCGGGGTGAAGGGCGTGATCGTGCCGCCGCGCGGGGCGGTGTACGCCGAGCTCAGCGGGCAGGTGTTCGACACGCTGCGGGAGCGGATACCGGTGCTGGAGACGCTGTCGTTCGACGAGGCGTTCGGGGAGCCGGCGGAATTGGCCGGGGCCACCGCGGATCGGGTGCTGGAATTCTGTGAGGAACTGCGGGCGGTGGTGCGGGAGCGCACCGGGTTGGTGTCCTCGGTGGGGGCGGGCAGCGGCAAACAGCTCGCCAAGATCGCCTCCGGCATGGCGAAACCCGATGGGGTGCGGGTGATCTCGCCCGATGAGCAGCAGGAGTTCCTGGCGGCGCTGCCGGTGCGCAAGCTGTGGGGAGTCGGACCGGTGACCGAAAGCCGTTTGCGCACTCTGGGTATCGAGACCGTGGGGGCGCTGGCCGCGCTGCCGGAATCGGAAGTGGTGTCCATTCTGGGCGGGGCCATCGGCGTCAGCCTGCACCGCCTGGCCCGCGGCATCGACGACAATCCGGTGGCCGAACGCACCGAGGCCAAACAGATCAGCGCCGAAACCACCTACGAGACCGATATCGTCACGCTCCCGCAATTGCGCCCCGCCATCGACGCCATGGCGGTCTCCGCGCACCGGCGGCTCATCGAGGACGGCCGCGCCGCGCGCACCGTGGTGCTCAAACTCAAGAAGGCGGATATGAGCATCGTGACCCGCTCGTCCACCCTCCCTTACGCCACCGAGGATCTGGCCACGCTCACCGCCGCCGCCCAGCGCTCGGCCCTCGATCCGGCCGAGCTGGGTCCGATTCGCCTGGTAGGCGTGGGTTTTGCTGGTTTGTCCGAGATTCGCCAGGAATCGCTGTTCCCCGAACTCGACCAAACCGTCGACACCGAATCCGTCTCCGAAGAACCCACCCTGGGCCTGGCCCTCGGCCCGGAGCCGGAGGTGCCGCCCGCGACCCGTTCCTATACCACCCAAAACTGGTATCCCGGACTCGATGTCGAGCATCCGGAATACGGCCACGGATGGGTGCAAGGCGCAGGTCACGGCGTGGTGACCGTCAGATTCGAAACCCGATCCACCGGCCCGGGACCGGCTCGAACCTTCGCCGCCGACGACCCGGAACTGCGCAAAGCGGACCCGCTCGGCAGCCTTCGCTGAGCACCCCACCCTCTTCCCACTTGGGGTTTCGGGGGCTTGCCCCTGAGAAGTCCCCCTCTTTTAAGGCGCGGATGCGCCAATTATGAGGATTCGGCCTGAAAGTGGCGCGCCAGCCCCTACGGAGTCGGCTGACTGGCACCCTCGTTGGTAGCCTGACCCATCGTTGTCCGACGGACCTACTCGAACGCAAAGGACGAGCAGTTGAAGCTTCAGAAGACTGGACGAATCGCGGTCGCCACCCTGGCTGTGGCCACCGCACTCGGGCTGTCCGCGTGTGGCAGTGGTGACAAGACGGAAACCAAGCCGTCCAAGACCACCACCGCGAAGACCACCGCCAACGCCCAGTACCCGCCGGCCCCGACGGTGGCGGATCTCAATGCTGAACTGCAGAAGGCGCTGGATCCGAACGTTCCGGACGCGGAGAAGCTGGACATGATGCAGGGCGTGTCGGCCGACCCGAGCCTGCCCTCCCGCCTGGCCGAGGCGTACAAGCAGAACGGCGCCGCCATCACGGTCACCGGTGTGACCGACCTGGGCAACGGCACCATCACCGCCGACGGCACGGTCTCCATCAACGGCGGCGCGCCGAACCAGGTCGTGGTTCCGTTCGTGGCCGAGGACGGCAAGTGGAAGGTCCAGAAGGAATGGATCTGCAACACCCTGTCGCTGGCCAACCAGACCTCCCCGGCCTGCGCGTAGTTCGCTCGCTACGGGCCCGCACTCCCCGCGTGGGAGTGACGGGCCCGTTCGCGTTTTCGCGGCGTAAACAACCCGTCAAGGCGAGAAGCTGTGCGCCGCAGGGCATATCAGATTCCCGTTAAATCGGGTTCGCGTCTCTTACCGGCCGGGTTCGCGTCATGTGATCGTCATGCTCTTGTTTCGTGTCAGGAGGGTGACGGGTCGTGTCGAAGGTCGGTGCCACACCGGAGCGGTTGCGTTCCGCCGCAGGGAAGATGCAGGCGCTGCATGATCGGGTGAACGGCATCTTCAGCAAGCTGGAGGGCGCGCTGGCGGGCAAGGGGCAGCCGTGGGGCAATGACAGTTACGGCGCGAGCTTCGCCGACGGCGACCAGGGCTATCTGACCGCGCACGAGAATCTGAAGGACGGATTCGGCAAGCTCGCAACGACATTCAAGTCCTACGCCGACGGCCAGAGGGACGCGGCCACCTTATTGGCCGGGATGGACAAGCGTAACGGTCAGGGCTTCGGGCGGAACTGAATCGCGTTGAGTGTCGATCTGCCCGACGTTCTCGGCTGGGTCGCCGGTTCCGACTGGCCCGAGGGCGACGAAGACCGGATGTGGGCGCTGGCAAGTGACTGGCGCACGGCCGCAACCGAATTGCGTGATCTCCTGGACGAGATCGAGGATGCCAAGTCGGCCACGGTCGACGCCTACCCCTGGGGTGAAGGCGTCGAGAAGATCGTCGAAGCCCTCGACAAACTGGTCGACGGCCCGCAATCGGTCGAGGAATTCGCCCGCGTCCTCGACCTGGTGGCCGACGGCGCCGATGGCCTGGCCACCGAGATCGAGTACACCAAGATCCTCATCGTCACCTCCCTGATCATGCTGGCCGCCGAGATCGCCCTGGCCTGGATCTTCCCGCCCACCGCCCCCGCCGTCGAAGCCGCCGCAATCGCGGCCACCCGCATAGGCATTCGCCAGCTCGCGCAGCTGGGCCTCAAACGCGCCCTCGTCCACGTGGCCAAAATGGCCCCCGCCGCCCTGGCGAAGTTCCTCGCCAAACACGTCATGATCAGCACCGTGCTCGGCGTCGGCCAAGACCTCGGCATACAGCTCTATCAACAGGCCGTCGGCCACCGCAAGAACGTCGACTGGCAGCGCATCGGCACCACCGCCTACACCGCCGCCATCGCCGGTGCGGCGGGCGGCCCCGCCGGCGACAAACTGGGCAAGCTAGCCAAGATCAACCCCGCAATGTCCCCATGGGACAAGGCCCTCCGCGGCGCGGCCGTCGGCGCGGGCGCGGGCATGGTCGGCGCCGTAGCCTCCTACGTGGGCGGCGGCCTCTTCAACGGCATGACCATGGACCCCAGCACCTGGGACCCGCGCGTCCTCACCAGCGGCGCCGCCATGGGCGCCCTCTCCGGCGGCGCCAAAGGCGGCCGCACCCGCCCCCACCCCGGCTCGGGCCCCGGCATCCCCGGCTACCACGGCCCCGGCGCCGCAGGCTTCGGCGACCCGGACGGCAGCAGCCCCGCCAGACCCACCACCGGCGGCGAAACCCGAACTCCCGCCTCCACCGCGAACAACCTTGGCGCCCAGCCGAATACGGGCGGCCAGACCGCCACCGGCGGCCAGAACGGCGCAAACGGCCACAACGCCCCCGGCAATCGGACCACCGGCGGCGACCCGAACACCAGCGGGCAACCTAACGCCGGTGGCCAGTCGCATTCTGGCGGCCAGTCGAGTACCGGCGGGCAGTTGAACGCTGGCGGGCAGTCGAACGGCGGTGGGCAGTCGAGCACAGGTGGCCAGTCGAGTGCGGGTGGCCAGTCAAATGCTGGTGGCCAGAACGGAACCGGCGGCCAGTCGCGCGCAGGCGAATCCGCCAACAACGGTGCCAACCAAGCCGATTCGGGTGAGCAGCCGCGCGCTGGCGCTCCCGAAGGCGGCGATGCCGGTTCGTCCCCGACTCGGGAGGACCGGGGCCCCCATATCTCCGCAGGTCCCAAGGAATCCGAGGCCCCATCCACGGGAAACCAGGGCGACGAATCGACCCCGGCCGCACCGCGCGAGTCCGCCCCGGAATCCGGCGAGCCGCCGTCGGCGCAGCAGCCGGATTCCCCCGGCGACAAGAGCGCAACGCCCGAACAGCCCTCGGCCGGAACGGAAACCACCCAGGAGAACCCACAGTCCGCTCTGGAACAGTCGCAGCCTGCCTCGGAGAACGCGATCCGTCCGGACGGCGAGCCGGATATCTCGCCGAAACCTGAAGGCGCACCCGAGAATTCGAGTCGAGCCGAGCCCGTGTCCGATAACGCGAGCCGTCCGGATGGTCCGCCGGAGAATGCAGGCCGTCCGGATGGTCCACAGGAGAATGTCGGTCGGCCCGCCGGAGAGCAGTCGAATGCCGGTCGGCCCGGTGGTGTGACCGAGCAGCCCAGCACGGGGAAGCCGGACGGCATTGCCGAGCAACCGTCTGCCATCAAGCCGGATGGGTTGGCAGAGCGGCCTTCTGTCGGCGATCCTGACGGCCTGGCAGAGCGGCCTTCCGTCGGCAGTTCCGACGGTTTGGCAGAGCGGCCTTCCGTTGGCAATTCTGACGGTTCGGCCGAACGGCCGCGCGCCGGTGCCGACAGTGATTCCGGTGTGGCCGAACGGAATTCGCCGACCGCTCCGGCGGGAGCCACGGCCCCGGCCGCGGTGCCGGCCGGACAGCCGTTCGCCCCGGCCGGGTCGGCTGCCGGCGAATCCGGCTCCCGTCCGGCGACCGGGTCGGAGAATCGCGGCCCGGTTTCCGGTGTGTCCGAACATCGCTCGACCTCCGGCGACGGCCGCCAGCAGTCGTCCCCGCCCAAGGGCGCGGACGGCAGCACTCCTCGCCCGTCCATCCCGGAATCCCGTGCGCCCCAACCGCGCGCCGGTGTGCCCGAGCACCAACCCGGCCTCGATACGACCGCCCCGGAACCCTCCGCCCCGGCCCGCTCCACCACCAGCGAGCAGACTTCGGAAGGCGAATCGACGCCCGAGCCCGCGCACACGCCCGACCCGGGCGGTGAGCAGACACCGGAGGGTGCGGCGCTGCCGGATGCCGACGGGGAGCAGACGCCCGCCCGCAACCCGAATCAGTGGGTGCCGAGCACGACCTCGCAGATTCCGTACACCCCGCGGTACACCCCTCCCGACGTAGTTCCAGCCGCGCCTCCGTATGAGGCACCGGCCGCCCCGGACGAGAGTGTCTGGAAGCCAAAGCAGAAGCCGGTACCCGAGCCGGAGCCGGAGCCCGAGCCGGAGCCGGAGCCGGAGCCGGAGCCGGAGCCCGAGCCGGAACCTGAGCCGGAGCCCGAGCCGGAGCCGGAGCCCGAGCCGGAACCTGAGCCGGAGCCTGAGCCTGAGCCCGAGCCTGAACCGGAACCAGAACCCGAGCCGGAGCCGGAGCCGGAACCTGAGCCCGAGCCCGAGCCGGAACCTGAGCCCGAGCCGGAACCTGAGCCCGAGCCTGAGCCCGAGCCTGAGCCCGAGCCGGAACCTGACCCCGAGCCGGAACCTGAGCCTGAGCCGGAACCTGAGCCCGAGCCCGAGCCCGAGCCGGAACCAGAACCCGAGCCGGAACCTGACCCCGAGCCAGAACCTGAGCCGGAGCCGGAGCCGGAGCCGGAGCCGGAGCCGGAGCCGGAGCCGGAACCAGAACCCGAGCCGGAGCTGCCGACGGACCCTGGGCCGCCGACGGACCCGGCGCCGCCTACTTGTCCTGAACCACCGCGGCCTGAGCTGCCGGTGGAGCCGGAGGTTCCGGCGTACCCTGGGCCGTCGGATCGGGCCTGAACCGGGAGCCGCGCCGTGCGTTCGGGTGCACCGGGGTGCGGGTGGAGGGGGTCGGGTGGGTGGGTTTATGGGGTTTGGCGTGGTTATGGGGATGGGGCGGTGGTGGGGGTGTGGGATCGGGACAGGGTTGCGGAAGGGGGTAGCGGGGTGTTCGTGCGGGACGGGAGGGAGAACGTGGGGCGGCGGGGGAGGCGGTTTCCGGGGAATGGGCGGTGACCGGGCGGCGGAATGCGTGGAATGCCGCTTAGGATCGGCGGTCGTGACCGACGTGATGGAGAGGGCGGGGCAAGAGTCCGCCGGGAGAGCTGGGAGCGAGCCCGCGGGGCGGGCTCGCGGGGGATGGGAACGGGCGGTCGCGTTGATCGCGGGGCTGGTCGCCGTGCTGGCGGCGGTGGCGGTGCCGCTATTGCCGGTGCGGGTGGAGGCGGCGACGCTGGAGTGGCCGCAGGGAGGTTCGGCGCGGAGTGTGGAGGCGCCGCTGGTCTCCTATGCGCCGGTGACGTTCGATGCGACGATTCCGTGTTCGGTTGTGGCGCAGCTCGCTTCGCAGGGCGGGACGCTGGTGGCCACGGCGCCGAACGGCGCGCCGGATATGTGGCGGTACGGGTTCATCGCGTGGGTCAGCGCGGGGAGCACGGCCGAGGACGGGACCACCACGCCGGCCAAACTGCAGGCGGTGCTGCGGGATCAGTCGCTGGTGAGCGTGCCCGTGGACGAACTGGGGGCGGATTGCTCGTTCGTGGTGCACGCGGGGATGACGCAGGCCACCGCGACGCTCACGGGCACGACGGTCGCGCCGGTCACGCTCGACGGTGATTACCGGCCGCAGCTGGTCGGGATCTTCAGCGATCTCCCGGCCGCCGATGGGACGAAGGTCACCGCGCAGGTCGACAGTCGGTTCTCCTCGTCGCCGACGGTGCTCAAGCGGATCGCCATCTGGACCGCGGTGCTGGGGACGCTGCTGGCCCTGTTCGCGCTGTACCGCCTGGATCGCCGGGACGGGCGCAGCAGGCGGCGCTTCCTGCCGCAGCGGTGGTGGACGTTCCAGCCGGTCGACGCGGTGGTGCTGGGCACCCTGGTGCTGTGGCATTTCATCGGCGCCACGACCGCCGATGACGGCTACCTGTTCGGTATGGGCCGCGCCTCCATCCCGTCGGGCTATATGGCCAACTACTTCGCCTACTTCGGCGTTCCGGAGAACCCGGTCGGCACCTACCACTCTTTGTTCGGCTACCTGGCGTTGATCTCTCCCGCCAGCCCGTGGGTGCGCCTGCCCGCCCTGCTCTTCGGCATCATCTCCTGGCTCGTCATCAGCCGCGAGGTCATCCCCCGTCTGGGAGCGCGCATTCCGCGCAACCGGATCGCGGTGTGGACCGGCGCGCTGGGCTTCCTGGCTGTCTGGCTGCCGTACAACAATGGCCTGCGACCCGAAGCGGCCGTGGCCATTTCGGTGCTGCTCACCTGGGTCTCGGTGGAGCGCGCCATTGCGACGCGCCGGCTGCTGCCGTACGCCATCGCGGCTGTGATCGGCGCCTTCGCCTGTACCGCCGGACCGTCGGGCATCATCTGCGTCGCCCCGTTGCTGGCCGGAATCCGCCCGCTGTGGCGCATTCTCGATGATCGTGCACGGTCCCTGAGCAAGCCGGTCGCCCCGGATGCCGGTTTCTGGACGGTGCTGCGCACCCGCTTCGGCTCGTACCTGGCCCTGGTCGCGCCGCTGGCCGCGGCCGGAACCGTGGTGCTGAGCGTCGCTTTCGCCGATCAGACCCTGGCCGCCATGTTCGAGATGCAGCACGTGCACGAGATCGTCGGCCCGAATGTGAAGTGGTACGACGAGTATCTGCGCTACCAGTACCTGTTCATGCCCACCATCGACGGTTCGGTGGCCCGCCGCTTCGGCATGTTCATGCTGTGGCTGGGCATGGCCGTCTGCGCATTCGTATTGCTGCGCAAGGGTGGCCGGATTCCGTTCACCGCCTCGGGCCCGGTGCGCCGCCTGCTCGGCACCTGCGTCGGCGTCATCCTGCTGATGAGCACCACGCCCACCAAGTGGACGCACCACAACGGCATCTACGCCGGGCTCGCCGGCTCGGTGGCCGTGGTCACCGCGGTGGCCGTGGGGCCGCGGGTGATGCGTTCGCCGCGCAACCGCGCACTCTTCGCGGCGATCGTGGCCTTCGTGCTGGCGATCACGTTCTCCACCATGAACGGCTGGTGGTATGTGTCGAACTGGGGCATCCCGTGGAACGACAAGACCGTCGTCCTGGCGGGCATCGGCGTGAACAAACTGTTCCTGCTGCTGGCTCTGCTGCTGCTGGCGGTGGCCGGGTGGTTCCATGTGCGCGCCCCGGAACCCGGTACCCCGCACCGCATTTCCCGCCCGGTCTGGCGCCTGGTGGCCCTGCCGCCGCTGACCGTAGTGGCCGCGTTCATGGTGCTGTTCGAGGTGGGCTCGCTCGCCAAGGGCGCGGTCACGCAGTACCCGGGCTTCTCCCTCGCCAAATCGAATATCAATGCGGTACTGGGCAAGCCGTGCGGCATCGCCAATGAGGTCCTGGTGGAGATGGACCCGAACGCGGGCATGCTCGCACCGCTCAGCGGTGATGCCTTCAGCACCTTCGCCGCCGATGCGGTCGGCTTCACCCCCGGCGGTGTGGCAACGGATCTGAAGGCCGACGACGAGGTCGACACCAGCGCCATCACCACCGCGCTGAACAGCACCGAGAAGGACGAGTCGTCCGGAACCACCACGGCCGCACTGCCGTTCGGGCTGAACCCGGCCACCACCCCGGTGCTGGGCAGCAATGGCACCGCGGAATCGGCCGCGAGCCTCACCACCGGCTGGTATCGCCTGCCCGCGGCGAGCGATCGCAGCGGCATCATCGCGGTGTCGGCCGCCGGCCGGGTCCGCTCGGTCGATCCGCACGGCGTGGTCACCCCCGGCCAGTCGGTCGAAATCGAGTACGGCATCGCCGATTCGGCGGGCGCCGTGCAGGAGCTGGGCCGGGTCGCGCCCATCGATATCGGTCCGGCCCCGACCTGGCGCAATCTGCGGGTCCCGTTCACCGATATCCCGGCCGAGGCCACGGTGATCCGCCTGGTCGCCTCCGATCGCGATCAGAACTGGAAGCAGTGGGTGGCGCTGACCCCGCCGCGCGTCCCGCAGACCCGCACCTTGCAGGAGGTCGTCGGCTCCGACGCCCCCGTGCTGCTGGACTGGGCTGTGGGCCTGCAGGTTCCGTGTCAGCGGCCCTATGAGCACCACAACGGCATTGCCGAGACCCCGGAGTGGCGCATCCTGCCCGACCGCGGCGGCGCCAAGGATACGAACCGCTGGGAGAGCCACGACAGCGGCGGCCCGCTCGGCTGGAGTTCCATGCTGCTGCGCCCGCAGACCATCGCCACCTATCTGAACGAGGCGTGGCGCATCGACTGGGGCGAGTTGCAGAAGTTCAGCCGCATCGACCCGAATGCGGTGACGGCGCGGCCGGTGATCACCCCGGAAACCCGTTCCGGACTGTGGACTCCGGGCCCGATCAACGTGCTCGGCTGGCGTTGACCCGCTGACGGCGATCCGCACCCGTTTCGACACTGAAGCGGGTGCGGAGGCGGTTGTGCGGTCAGCCCTGCATCATCTCGGCCATCCGCTTTTCCATCTCCTCCGGGGTGACGTCTTCGACATGGGTGGCAATGGTCCACTTGTGGCCGAAGGGATCTTCGAACGCGGCGGTGCGGTCGCCGTAGAACTGGGTGGCGGGCGCCTGGGTTTCCTGGGCGCCGGCGCCCAGCGCGGCGGCGTGCGTGGCATCCACGTCCTCGACGTAGGTGTAGAGGTTGACGGGGGTGCCGCCGACGGTCTTGGGGTCGAGGAACCCCATATCGGGCGCCGGATCGCCGAGCATGACCAGTGATTCGCCGAACTGCAGCTCGCAGTGCGCGATGGTGTTGTTCGGCCCGGGCATGCGGAAGCGCTCCGCGGCGCCGAACACGCGCTTGTAGAAGTCGATGGCGTGCGCTGCGCCGTTCACGGCGAGCGCGGGGCTGACGACCGGGTAGCCCTCGGGAATCGGATTGACAGCGGGCATCGGAATCCTCCGATCGAATTGTTATCGGACGGATCAGAGCCTAGGCCGGTGCACCGACAAGAAATACGCGATTGTCGTCTTGATCAAGCGAAATGCATTGTGCGCCGGAAAAATTCCACGATATGTCGTGGAGAGTTAATTCAGGGGGATTGACGGCCTAGGGCCCCGCCACGCCCCGCAGCTTGCGCACCTGCGCCGCGGTCAGGGCGCTGAGCTGCTGCGGATCCGGTTCCGTGGCACCGGACATGGCGATCTGCACGACGGTCGAGCCGACCACCGCGAGGCTCACCGCGGAATACAGGGTGAGTCCGCTGCTGGTGGTGTTCACCCGAAAAGCGGTGGACGCATCACCTTCTCCGGGCTGATCCAAACCGCCCACCCGGAATTCCACGGCGGTATCGTCGGCATCCTTGCCGGAATATGTTGTGCATTCCCGCAATAGCGTTTGCATGGCGGAAAATACCTGCGCCGCTCCGTCATTCGCATACGAGGCGGCATCGATGTCCACACTGGCGAAGTCCGGTCCGCTGAACTGCGCGACGGCCTCCGCCGCCGCGCCCGGCGCCTGCTCGGACACCGGCGCCAGCACCTTCGCGCACTGCGCCGGATCGGTCCGCGCGCCCGCGCCGCCGCCGGCGCCCGGCGGCGGATCGTTCAGCGCCGCATAGCCGTTGGGTAGCTGCCCGACATCCAGCAACTCGTTGCGCAGCGCCACCGAATCGGTGATGGGCGCGGCCGTCGCATGCGGCGGCGGCTGCACCACCGGCCCGAAACTCGGCAGCGGCGCGGCCGATTCCCCGGAACCGCACGCCGAGACGGTCACGGCCACCGCGCTCGCGAGCACGGCCATTACGCGCGCGGACCCGGCGGTGCGCGGTCCTCGGATCGACGGGGATACGGTCACCGCCACATTCTGCCCGGTGCGCGGGCCGCCCGCCGTCAGGCTCCCCACTGCACCTGGGTGCGCAGGGTCTGGCGCAGCGTCACCGCGCTGCGCGGATCCCGGTAGGTCTGATTGCCGCCGACCTCCACCGCGCCGGAAACCGGTAGCGGCAGGCCGAGATCGACGGTGATATCGCCGGCGCCGTGCATGAGGTAGTCCACGATCTCCAGCTGCCCCGCCTCATTGGGCAGATGCCACACCGTGGATTTCGGCGTCTGCACCACATTCAGATGGATGGTGAGCAGATTGCCCTCGCGATGGGTGAGCGTCGCGGTGGTGACCTGCTCGAGCGGCACACTGCCGGACACCTGCTGGCGCACCGTCCACACCGCGCCTTCCCCGACTGGCGCGTCCGGGAAGGCGATGGACTGGTACACCGCTTGATAGAAGGCCTGTTCCAGCGCCGCGCGCGCGGCATCGGAGGTGGCGGGCTTGGGCTCCAGCCGCAGCGCGGTAATGGCGCCCAGCTCGTTGATGTCGAACCCGACCTGCGAGCCGTCGGCCGGCAGCAGCGCCTTGGCCAGCGCCGGATCGGGGGACGTCACATTGCCGAGGGTCAGGTCGACCCCGTCGGCATCGGATTGCGCGGTCAGCGGAATGGTCACCGAGGGCGGCGAGAAGTCCCGCACCGCCTGCTCGTTGATCTGCTGCTCGATGTGGTGGTCGGTCCGCAGCGTCACCTGCTGCGCGGTGCCCGGCGTCACCACCGGCCGCAGCGCGGCGCGCGGTTCGTCACCGGCGTCGACGACCGTGGTGGTCACCGCCGGGATGGGCATGGTGACCTCTTTGCCGATTCCGACGGGTTCGGTGCCCTCGGCCTCGGCCGTGGTCTCCGACCGGGCGCTGCATCCGGTGCCCAGGGCCGAGAGGGCGACCGCCAGCACCATGAGTAGGAGCCCGGAGCGGGCGTGGCGCGGGGAGCCGGATCGGCCGGGCGAACCCGGGCAGCGTGCGGTGGCGTTGGCCGAGCTGGGGGAGGAAGACAACACCGTCACGTCAGACAGGTTACGGCCCGTTCCTGATAATCAGCTGGGATGGGAGCGGGGTCGTTCCTGAGGAGCGCCACGCTGATCGGCGGCGGCGAAATTCCATAGGGAATGATGTCCACCGTGAGTACCGACCGCCCGCGCGAAACCGACGCAGACGAACCCGACTCCTCGCCCGGTGGCAGCGCACCCGCGGAGAACTGCGAGAGCGAGGCGTCCGCTGCGGCCGGAAATGGTGAGGCGGAGGCCGGTGATGGCGAGGCGGTGGCCGCCCGGCGGCCGCTGCGGCTGCGGAATCTGCTGATCGTCGCCGTGGTGATCTTCGCGCTGGATCTGCTCACCAAATGCCTGGTGGTGGCGACCATCGAGCCCGGTAAGCCGATCTATCTGATCGGTGATGCGGTGCGCCTGACGCTGGTGCGCAACCCGGGCGCGGCCTTCTCCATGGCCACCGGCATGACCTGGCTGCTGACCCTGGTGGCCACCGCCGTGGTGATCGGCGTGGTCCGGATCGGCCGCACGCTGCGCTCGCTGCCGTGGGCCATCGGCCTGGGCATGGTGCTGGGCGGTGCGCTCGGTAATCTCGTCGACCGCCTGTTCCGCGCGCCGGGACCGTTGCAGGGTCACGTGGTGGACTTCGTGGCGGTCGGCTGGTGGCCGGTGTTCAATGTCGCCGATTCCGCCATTGTCTGCGGGGCGATCCTGCTGGTGGCGTTGACGGTGTTCGGTTTCGAACCCGATGGCACCCGCGCCGGGCACGGGCACGAGGAGGACGAGAACGCGGAGGAGAAGACGGTATGAGGGAAACCCGCAGTATGCCGGTGCCGGACGGACTGGACGGCATGCGTGTCGACGCGGGCCTGTCCCGGCTGCTCGGTCTGTCGCGCACCGCGGTCGCGGCGCTGGCCGAGGAGGGCTCGGTGCAGCTGGACGGCGTCGCCGCCGGCAAGTCCGACCGGCTCACCGGCGGCGCCTGGCTGGAGGTCGAATTCCCGGAGCCCAAGCGCGAACTCACCGTCGAGGCCACGCCCGTGGAGGGCATGAAGATCCTCTACGCCGATGACGATATCGTCGCCGTCGACAAGCCGGTCGGCGTGGCCGCGCACACCGGGGTCGGCTGGTCGGGGCCCACCGTGGTCGGCGGACTGGCCGCCATGGGCTACCGCATCTCCACCTCCGGCGCGCACGAACGCCAGGGCATCGTGCACCGCCTGGACGTCGGCACCTCGGGGGTGATGGTGGTGGCGCAGTCCGAGCACGCGTACACCCAGCTCAAGCGGGCCTTCAAATACCGGACCGTGGACAAGCGCTATCACGCTCTCGTGCAGGGGCATCCGGATCCGTCCAGCGGCACCATCGACGCGCCGATCGGCCGGGCGCGCGGCAATGACTGGAAGTTCGCGGTCACCGCGGACGGCCGCCCGTCGGTCACCCACTACGACACCATCGAGGCGTTCCAGTCGGCGAGCCTGCTCGACATCCACCTGGAAACCGGTCGCACCCACCAGATTCGCGTGCACTTCTCGGCCGTGCGGCATCCGTGCTGCGGTGATCTCACCTATGGCGCCGACCCGCGGCTGGCGGAACGGCTGGGCCTGGAACGGCAATGGCTGCATGCCCGGCAGCTGGGTTTCAACCACCCGGCCGACGGTCGCTGGGTCGAGATCACCAGTGAATACCCCGCCGATCTCGAACACGCCCTCGACGTTCTCCGTACTGTGTAACGGTGCCGCGCATTGTGGGTGAGCCCCGCGCTCGCCGTATCGGAGCCGTCGTCCTGGCGGTGGCCTTCGCGATGCTGATCGTCTCGCTGGGCGTGGCCATTCCGCCACGCCCGGCGGTCATCTCCACCGATCGCCTGGGGCCCGAGAACAGTGAGGCCATCCCGGACTACCTGAGCCGTGCACGAGATTCCTTGCAGGGCGCCGATGCCGACGAGCATTGGGCACTGATCTCGTTCACCGACGGCATCACCGCCGATCGAATCCCCGAATACAGTGCGGGCCTGCGCATCTCCCAGGCGATCTACCACGTTGCCGTCCCCGGTGTGGCCATGCCGATCATCGCCGTCACGCTGCCGGCCGGTGCGGAGGTCGCGGTCGCCTCCGTGAAATCCGCTGCCGCCCAAGCCGGAGCCGTGCGCGCCTACGATGACCGCACGGCCCGCGCCAACCGGCTGACCGCCACCCGGCTCGGCGCGAACTGCGCCTGCCTGGTCGGGTTGGTCCTGCACGGCACCCTCGACCAACTCCGAAATCTGGCCGCTCTTCCCGGAGTTCGCGCCGTCGAAGCCCTCCCGGCAGACGCGCCCGCAGGGGTTTTCGCGGTCTCACCCCTGCTGCCCGAATACCAGGATTTCGCGAAACCGGGCTCCGACGACGCTCCCGTTCCCGAGAATTGACCTCAGGCGTTGGGGTAGGGAGTGGTGTTGCGCGGGTGGCGCAGGGCTTTCGACCACCAGGAGAGCTCATCGAGCATGGCTCGCGCGGCGTCATCGACCGACGGGGCGAGGTCCAGGGTGTTCTCGGCGGTCACGGACTGCCAGTACTGCGGCAGGCTGACGGTTTCCCGGATGGTGACCGCGCGCAGCTCGGCGAGGACCGGACGCAGGTGCTCCACGGCGCGCAGGCCGCCGGAGATGGCGCCGTAGCTGACGAAACCGATTGGCTTGGCGCGCCATTCGGGGCCGGTGGAGTCGATGGCCAGCTTGAGCGATGCGGGATAGCTGTGGTTGTACTCGGGGGTGACGATCACGAAGGCGTCGGCGGATTCGAGGCGTGCCGACAGGGCGTCGAGAGCGGGGGATGCGGAGTGGTCCAGGGCGATGGGGAAGTCGGCGAGATCGATGGTGTCCAGCTTCATCTCGGGATGGTCGTCGATATGAGATCCCATCCAGGAGGTGACGGTGGGGCCGAAGCGTCCCTCGCGGACGCTGCCGCAGATCAGGGCAACCTGGAACTGGTCTGATGTCATGCCGCCCACGCTAAAACCTCAATAAACCTCGAGGTCAAATCGTGCGGCGGCGGACTACTCCGGCAGCGGTCGCCGCAGGTCGGTGACGGCAATGCGGGCGGCTTCGGCAATGGCGGCGTCGACCGCGGGCAACACCGGATCCGGGCGCGCGGCGCGCGTGAAAACCGCTACGGCGACCGGAATCTCCCCCGGGAACTCGATCACCGCGACCTCGTTGCGGATGATGCCGATCGTGCCCGTCTTGCCCGCGACGGCGATATCGCGATGCGGGAACGCCGAGGCGATCCGGTGCGACCAGACCTGACTGCGCAGCACCGTGCACGCGAACTCGGTCTGCGCGGGCGAGAGAATCGCGCCCGACCACAGCGCGTTCAGGAATCCGGTCATCTCGGCCGGTGTGGTCGCACTGGCGTAGGAGGGGTCGTATGCGGACACCGACCAGGCTTCGTCATTGTCGGCCAGGGCCGCGAAAGCCTCGGCCGTCGTATGCGTGTCGGTATCGCGCACCAGGCTCTCGTGCATATCGGCGGTGCCGCCCAGAATGCGGGTCTCGGTCATCCCGAGCTCGCCCAGCAACTCGTCGATGGCGGCCAGCCCGATCTCCCCGAGCAGCACATCGGCGGCGGCATTGTCGGACACCGTCATCATGGACGTGGCCAGGTCGCGCCTGCTGATGGTGATCGGATCCCGCAGGACAGCGATTCCCGTCGGCCCCGGGGTGCATTCGGACGGCGTGACCGTGATCCGGGCCGCGGGATCGATCCGCCCCGCATCGACCGCCCGGCAGAAGGCGATGAACAACGGCAGCTTGTACACCGACGCGGTCACCACCCGTTCGTCACCACCGACGGAGATCTCGGCGGCCGAGTCGTCACAGCGCCGGGCATGCAACCACCCTGTACATCCCGCATCGGCGAACACCGCGCGAATGCGATCCACAACGGCGCGCTCCGCTACCCCGCCGCCGGCCCGCGCCTCGCTGCGCGACATTCCATTCATCGCAACCGCTCCCGGTAGAGCACCCGATCGATGACGTCAGCGTGCGCCGCGGCCTCCGGCCGACGAATCACCCGCAGCCGCAAGGCAATCGCCTGCGGAGCCAACCGCAGCCACGCCACCCCCGGAGTACCGGACGGCGGCGTCGCGGTCAGTCCGAAACTCGTCCCCGCCGCCACCGCCGCGAACAACGTCCGATCATCCCGCGCCACCTCGACCGGCACATCCAGCCCCCGCTCCCGCAACAGATCCACGACGGTATCGAAGGCCGGTGGATTGGCCGCCCGCGGCGGCCCGGCGAACGCCAGCCCCGCCAACATCGGAAACGTCGGCCGCTCAGCGCCGGCGCTGCGATGATCACCCGGAACCACCACCCAGCGCGGCAGTTTCACCACCGGCCCGGCCTCCACCCCGTCCACCAGCGCCGGATGCTCCACCACCGCGAAATCGCACACTCCCGCCCGCACCTCGTTCACCAGTTCGACAGTCGTGCCGATCGTCGTCGAAATCGTTGCCCCCGAATCACACCCGGCGCCGAAGCCCGCCGCACCGGCGCCGCCTGCCGCGCTGCCGGCGTCGGCCGTTGCTCCGGCGCCGCCGGTTGCCGTGCCGGCCAAGGCATTTCCGCTTCTGGAAGCCGGACCGCCGCTTCCCGCAGGGGCTCTGCCCCGTGGGCCGGAGCTGGTTCCGCCGGTCGCTCCCGCGCCTCCGCTCGCTGTCACGTGCTGCCCGTCGGTGGCATCGCTCGCGGGGGAGATTGCCGACGGATCTGCCGTCGCTGCGGCATCGCGCCGGCTCGTCCCGGCTGTGCCGCCCTGCTGATCGGCCCGGGCGGTGCGTCCCTCGGCGGCTGCTCGCCCGCCGCTGCCGGTTGCGGTGGTGACACTGGAGGTCCGCGCCCGCAATGCTGTGACACAGGCGGTGACGATGGCATCGGGGAGGGCCGCGGTCGCGCCCCAGTGGATGGCGCCGCGGGAGTTGGCGATGCGCTGGGATTCGGCGTGCAGGCGGTCGGCGTCGTCGACGAGGAGGCGGGCGCGGGGGAGGAGCTGGATGCCCGCGGAGGTGAGGACCGCGCCCTGGCGGGTGCGGTGGATGAGGTCGACGCCGAGATGTTGCTCGAGGCGGCGCAGGCCCTGGGAGAGTGGGGGCTGGGTCATGTCCAGCGCTGCCGCCGCCCGGCCGAAATGTCCCTCGTCGGCGACGGCGACGAAGAAGCGGAGGTGGCGGACGAGATCCATGCGGCAATTCAACCAGCCGAGTGCGGCGGGACCGGGTGAGCGGTGCGGCGAGGCTCGGTAAATGCGCCAATCGCGTGTGCCTGACCTGCGTCGATAGTGGCTACGACTCGTGGGGGCGGGGTTGCGCTATTGGCCGGGACGCGGCGGGCGGTGGTCTGCTGCGGCGGTGACTTTCGCAGCGTTCGACCACCTTCGCCCGGCTCGCCGCCGGGGATTCCTGTTCACCGGCTCCGAGCGGGCCGGGCTCCGCACCGCGCCGCACGCCGGGGCGGTCCCGATTGCCGACCGGGTTTTGCCGGGCGACGGCGGAACCGCGCCTGGTCGCCGGATCGGCGCGCGTGGCCGGAAGTTCCTCGCCGCCGCGCTGGCCGTGTCCGCGCTGTCGGTGAGTGCCGCGTGCGATTCCGGATCGGATGCGGATACCGGCGCACCGGGTTCGGGCACGCCGAGTTCCTCCGCGTCGGCCGCCGCCGCCCTGACCTTCTCGAATCTGGAGACGAAAGCCGGTGCGCGGCTGGGGGTTTACGCGGTCGACACCGGCAGCGGGCACACCGTGGCCTATCGGGACGGCGAGCGGTTCCCGATGGCGTCGACGTTCAAGGGGCTCGCGTGCGGGGCGCTGTTGCGGGAGCATCCGCTGTCGAGCGGGTATTTCGATCAGGTGATCCGGTATCCGGCATCGGAATTGGTGGAGTACTCGCCGGCCACGGAGAAGCACGTCGAGGACGGGATGACCGTCAGTGCGCTCTGCGATGCGGCGATCACGCTGTCCGACAACACGGCGGGCAATCAGTTGCTGAAGCTGCTGGGCGGGCCCGCCGGGTTCACCGCGTTCCTGCGCGGCATGGGCGATGACGTCTCGCGGCTGGATCGGTGGGAGACCGAGCTGAATACCGCCATCCCGGGCGACGAGCGCGATACGACCACGGCGGCCGCGCTGGTCTCGGACTATCGCAAGCTGGTGCTCGGCGACATGCTCGGGGAGGCCGAGCGCACGCGGTTGCAGGACTGGCTCATCGCGAATACGACCGGCGACAAGCGGATCCGGGCCGCCGTGCCGGACGGCTGGGCGGTGGGCGACAAGACCGGGTCGCCCGCCTATGGTTCCGCGCTCGATGTGGCGATCGCCTGGCCGCCCAATAGCGCGCCCATCGTCATCGCGGTGCTGACCACCAAACCGGAGCAGGACGCGCAGGCCGACAACGGTCTGGTCGCCGATGCCGCCCGGGTCGCGCTCGAGTCGTTCGGCTATACGCCGCGCGCCGAGTAGATCCGTTCCGGCAGAGCGCTATTCCCACCGCGCGGGGGTAGCGCTCAGCCGCGCCACCGCCCGCACGTCACCGTCGACGGCGAACCATATGCCGAGACCGTCCGCGCCGCGCTCGGTGTGGATGTCGAGGTTCTCGCCGTAACGGATGGGCTTGTTGTATTCGAGCACGAACCGGTGCGGGCCCTTGGTGAGATCGGCCGACTCCGAGGCGAATTCGTGAACGGCATGCCAGTAGGCGGTGTTGTTGACGTGCTGGAAGTGATCCAAGTCGGTGCGCCGCAAGGGAAACCGGGCGCCGCCCGCGGCGGGCAGCGGCGCATCGATCCACTGCTGCCAGCGCAGCCGCTGTTCGCTGGTGGTCGTGGTCATCATGTCGAAGAATTCGTCGGAGACCCGGGACGGGCTCATCGTCTCCTTGTTCATGTGGATCCAGAATCCCTCGGTCTCCACCAGTCCGCCATTGTCCGAATCGATCCGGCAGCGCATGGTGCACCAGCGCGGTGAGATGCCCGAACACCAGCGCCGCAGCCGCAATTGCGCCGGCCAGGCAATGGGCCGCAGCACGTCGATGACCGTGCGCCGCACGATCCAGTGCGGATGCGATTCCAGCGCCCCGGTGTGCCGCAGATGATCGACCCCGGCCTCCTGGATGTGCCGGGCGATGCCGTCGATGCGCAGGTTCTGGTCCTCGTCCATGTCCACGGTGCCCAGCCGCTTGCGGATATCGAAGATGTGCCCGGACGAGGGCACGGGGGCGAGCGGCCGCAGCATCGGGTGCGCGGGGTCCGCGGGGATCGCGGGCTGGGTGAGTTGGTCCATCATCGGCCGACCTCCGAAATCTTCCATCTGCGTGGGGGAGCGGAGTGCTGCACAACTTCGGCGGTGGGCCGGAGTGATCACGAGCGTAGTGCAGGCGCGGGCCCGGCTCCGGGTGCGGTGACCGGCGCGCCTCGCCGATCGCGGCCGCGGCAGCGGTCGCCGCCGGTCCGGCCGGGGCTGTCGTACCGTGGTCTCATACTTGCGGCACTCGATCATCGATACGGACGGGGGAACGGATGGAACTGAGCGCGGAGCAGGCCGACCGGGCGGCGGGGGTGCTGCTGGGGACGGCGGCGGGTGATGCGCTGGGCGCCGGATACGAATTCACCCATCCCGGGCCGGAGGTCGAGATCTTCATGAAGGGCGGGGGGTCGTTCCAGTGGGAGCCCGGCGAGTGGACCGACGACACGTCCATGGCGATCGCCGTGGCGCGCGGGGCCGCGGCGGCCGGAAACCTGCACGAGCCGAGCGGATTGGACGCGGTCGCGGCGGAGTTCGTGGCGTGGTGGGATTCCCAGCCCAAGGACGTGGGGTTCCAGACCAGCGAGGTCCTGCAGTGGCGCAGCGGGACCGGGCGGGAGATGCAGATCCGCGCGCACGAGCTCGGCGGGCTGAAGGCCGGCAATGGATCGCTCATGCGGACCGCGCCGGTGGCACTGCTCTACCTCGGCGATATCGAGCACTGCGCCAAGGCGGCCGCCCTGATCAGCTCGCTGACCCATTACGACCCGCAGGCCATGCAGGCGTGCACGCTCTGGTCCATCGCCATCCGGCACGCGGTGCTGCACGGGACCTTCGACGGTGTGCGGGAAGCGCTTTCGTGGGTCGACGGCGGATTCTGGGGGCCGCTGCTGGATACCGCAGAGAACGGCGCGCCCGCGGACTTCCCGAAGAACGGCTGGGTGGTGCACGCGCTGCAGACGGCGTGGTGGGCGATCACGCACTCCGATTCCCTGCCCGGCGCACTGGAACTCGCGGTCCGCGCCGGTGGTGACACCGACACCACGGCCGCCATTGCCGGTGGCCTGCTCGGCGCGCGGTGGGGCGCCTCGGCCGTCTCGCAGGACTGGCGGGCGATGCTGCACGGCTACCCCGGGCTGCGCGCGGACGACCTCGACGATCTGACCCGGAAGATCCTCGCGCACAACTGATCTCGCGGCGGTCTAGTCCGGCCGGTCGGGGATGCGGACCACGCCGTCGAGATAGCGGCGGCAGCGGCCGGCCAAGCGGACCCGCTCGCCGGTCAGGGTGCACCGCATGGCGCCGCCGCGCTGGGAGAGCTGACGCGCCGACAGCGTGGTGCGTCCGAGCTCCCGGCTCCACAGCGGGGTGAGTTGCGCGTGCGAGGATCCGGTGACCGGATCCTCCGGAATGCCCTGCCCGGGCGCGAAGAGCCGGGACACGAAATCGGAGCTGTCGCCGGAGGCGGTAATGATGGCCGCCCGGTTGAGCTGCGGGAAGACCGAGAAGTTCGGGCGGGCGTCGCGCACCTCGTGTTCGGCGGTGAGCATGAGCACCACATCGGTCCCGTCGAAGGCGCGCAGCGGCCGCACGCCCAGCGCCTTGGCGACGGCGCGCGGAACATCGTCGTGCACATCGATTTCCACCGAGGACACCACCGGCAGGTCGAGGACGAGATCATCGCGATCCCGGTCGACGCGCAACCACCCGCTGCGCGTGTAGAAGTGGACGCGATCCGCGCCGGGATGCATATCGTCGAGGATCTGCTTCGCGGCCGCGAGCGTGGCGTGCCCGCACATGTCCACTTCGACGGTCGGGGTGAACCAGCGCAAGTGAAACGCCGGTGAGTTGTCCGGTGGCGCACCGGCGTCCACGGGTAGCGCGGAGGTGTAGAAGGCCGTCTCGGCGAGGTTGTTCTCCTCGGCGAGCTTTTGCATCAACTCGTCCGGCAGCCAGGACAGCAGCGGCATGACGGCGGCGGGATTGCCCGAGAACGGTGCGTCGGCGAACGCGTCGATCTGGTGCAGCAGGACCTCCATGCTGCTGAAGGTACCTGGATTTTCAATGACCGAACGGGACAAAGGCGTTGACGGCGAGCCAAAGCATGCGACCAGTTGGGACGGAAACGGGCGGCGCACCCGAGGGGTGCGCCGCCCGTGGCTTTCGCCCGAATGTTGCCGGGGTCAGGGCTTTTCGCCGGGCGAGGCCGGCAGCAGGTGCGGCGCCTCGCCCTGCAGCCGGGCGCTGATCCACCAGGCCGCCTCCACCAGCACGATGCCGATGGCGCCGCAGATGAACGCGGAGGTCGTCAGCGCGATATTGGAGGGGTCCAGCTTGAAGAACTCGCGGGTGAACGGCAGCGAGAACAGGATCAGGTATCCGGCAACGGAACCCGCGACCAGCAGGATCTTCCACCAGTTCCACGGTCGCGCCACGATGGCCAGCACCCAGACCGCGATGATCAGCAGGGTGATGAGCGCGGTGGTGCCCGCCTGCACCTTCTGCGTCTCGCTGGCCTCGGGGCCCTGGTAGGCGATGAGGTAGGCGATGAAGGTCATGACGCCGATGACGATGCCGGAGGGAATCGCCAATCGCATGACGCGGCGCACGAATCCGGTGCGGGCGCGCTCGTTATTGGGCGCGAGCGACAGGATGAAGGCCGGGATGCCGATGGTGAACCAGGCCGCGATCGTCACGTGCCGCGGCAGGAACGGGTAGCCGATGGCCTTGTAATGGAAGATCTGCGAGCCCACGCCGGCAATGCCGATGAGGAAGGCCAGCACCACCGAGTACACGGTCTTGGTGAGGAACAGGTTGGAGACCCGCTCGATATTGCCGATGACCCGGCGGCCCTCGCCGACCACATAGGGTAGCGTCGCGAACTTGTTGTCCAGCAGCACGATCTGCGCCACCGCGCGGGTCGCCGGCGAGCCCGCGCCCATGGCGACGCCGATATCGGCATCCTTGAGCGCCAGCACGTCATTGACGCCGTCGCCGGTCATGGCGACGGTGTGCCCGCGCGATTGCAGCGCGCCGACCATGGCCCGCTTCTGATCCGGGCGGACGCGACCGAACACGGTCTTGTGGTCCAGCACATCCGCGAGTTCGTTCTGGTCGGTCGGCAAGGTGCGTGCGTCGACCGGATCGTCACCGCCGGGCAGTCCGAGCGAGGCGGCCACCGCGCCGACGGAGACGGCATTGTCGCCGGAGATGACCTTGGTGTTCACATTCTGCGAGGCGAAGTACTCGAGGGTGCCCTTGGCGTCCGGGCGGATCCGCTGCTCCAGCACCACCAGTGCGGCGGGCGCCACCTGCCCGGGCGCATCCGCCGCGTCGACCGGCCGGTCGCTGCGCGCCAGCAGCAGTACCCGCAGACCCTTGGCTCCGATTTCCTGTGCGACAGCGGCGGTTTCGGAGTCCGGATCCAGCAGCACGTCGGGCGCGCCGAGCAGCCAGTTGCCGTGCTCGCCGAAGGAGAACCCGCTCCACTTCTTCGCCGAGGAGAACGGCGCGACCCCGCTGACCCGCCAGCCCGGCGAATCCGGCAGCGCCTCGGCAATGGCCGCGACACTGGCGTTCGGCCGCGGATCATTGGCGGCCATCGCCGCGAGCACCTGCCGCAACTCCTCGGTGCCGCCGAGGGATTCGCGATTCGATCCGGCGCTGTTCGATCCGGCGCCATTGGATTCGGCGGCCGGGGATTCGACATCGGCGGAGTCGCCGTTCGTCGACCGCACGGGTGCGCCGTCCGCGCCGACCGTCCGAATCTCCGACAGCCGCATACCGTTCTCGGTGAGCGTGCCCGTCTTGTCCGCGCACACCACGTCCACCCGCGCCAGGCCCTCGATGGCGGGCAGCTCCTGCACCAGGCACTTGCGCCGCCCGAGCCGCACCACGCCGACCGCGAAGGCGATGGAGGTCATCAGCACCAGGCCCTCGGGCACCATCGGAACCAGCGCGGCCACCATGCCGTTGACGGCCTCCCGCCACGGCTCCTTGCTGGAGACCAGCTGGTTGTAGATCGACAGCAGACCCGCCGGAATCAGCAGGTAGGTAATGACCTTCAGGATCGTGTTGATGCCATTGCGCAGTTCGGAATTGACGAGGGTGAACTTGCTGGCCTCGTCCGCCAGCTTGGCCGCGTACGCATCCCTGCCGACCTTGGTGGCCCGGTACGACCCACTGCCGGACACCACGTACGAACCCGACATGACCTGCGCCCCAACGGTTTTGTCAATGGCATCGGCCTCACCGGTGAGCAGTGACTCGTCGACCTCGAGCAGCTCGGCCTCCACCACCTCGCCGTCCACGACGATCTGATCGCCGGGTCCCAGCTCGATGATGTCGTCCAGCACCACCTCCTGCGGCGCGACCTCGGCAGCCCGCCCGTCCCGGCGCACCACCGGTTTGGCCTGCCCGACAATGGCCAGCTGATCGAGGGTCTTCTTGGCACGAACCTCCTGAATGATGCCGATCGCGCTGTTGGCGATGATCAGCAGCCCGAACATCCCGTCGATGACCGATCCGGTGGCCATGACGAGAATGAACAGCACACCCAGAATGGCATTGATACGGGTGAACACATTCGCCCGCACGATGTCGCGCACCGAGCGCGAAGCCCGCTCGGGAACATCATTGGTCAGCCCGTCCCGCCGCCGCTGCTCGACCTCGGCCGAAGTCAGCCCCGTCGCGGGCAAGCTCTCGTGTGTCGCGGTGATCGACATGACCGACAGCCTAGAGCGCTCGCCTGAAAATGCCCTGAAGTGCCGCCGGGCGCGGCCGGTAATCCAATGATGATCGGATGATTATTCGATGTCGCTGAATCGTTGCTTACGCTAACGTTGAGAGGTGCCAGAACGATCCTCCGCCCCGGAGACCGGGGCCGCCGCAGTGTCCGAGAATCACCGGGGGAGTGCGGGCCGGGATGTGGGGGTGGCGTTCGGGGCCGGGGCCTATTTCCTCTGGGGGGCTTTTCCGGCGTTCTTCGGGTTGCTGACGTTCGCGAGTCCGGTCGAGGTACTGGCGTCTCGGATCTTGTGGACGCTGGTGGTGTCGATGCTGGCGCTGCTGGTTGCGGGGCGGATGCGGGAGTTGTGGCGGGCCGGCGGGCGGACCTGGCGGCTGGCGGCGGTGGCCTCGCTCGCCATCTCGCTCAACTGGGGGGTGTACGTCTACGCCATCATGTCCGAGCAGGTGGTGGAGGCGGCGCTGGGATACTTCATCAATCCGCTGGTGACGGTGGCGTTCGGGGTCATCATCTTCCGGGAGAAGTTGCGGCGGATGCAGTGGGTGGCACTGGGTTTGGGCGCGGCGGCGGTCATCGTGCTGACGGTCGACTATGGACGGCCGCCGTGGATCGCGCTGGTGCTGGCGTGTACGTTCGCGACGTACGGGCTGGTGAAGAAGGTGATCCGGCTGGAGGCGCTGCCGGGGCTGGCGGCCGAGGGGATCGTGGCGGCGCCGTTCGCGGTGGCCATCATGGTCGCGCTGGCGGTGACCGGGAATGCGAGTTTCGGGTCGAGCTGGTCGCATTCGGCGCTGCTCATGGTCACCGGGCCGGTCACGCTGGTGCCGCTGATCCTGTTCGCGCTGGCCGCGCCGCGAGTGCCGTTGTCCACCATGGGATTGCTGCAATATCTGACTCCGGCCCTGCAGATGGCCTGGGGAGTGCTGGTGGTGCACGAGGCGATGCCGCCGTCGCGGTGGGCCGGGTTCGCGCTCATCTGGCTGGCGCTGGCCATCTTCACCGGTGACGCGCTGCGGCGTTCCCGCCGTACGCCGGTCATGATCCCGGAATGAGTAGAACCGCACACCTCGTGAAAGAGGTGTGCGGTTCTCACCGGGGGGTGTGGCGGGCCTCCGGCTAGGGCGCTGTCGCCTGCAGAGCCCTTTCGACGAAGGCGTTGGTATACGTCTTGTCGAGGTCGATGCGGTCGCGGACCGGCTTCACATTGCGGGAGTACTCGCCCAGGATGCGCAGGACGTTCTCCGCCCCTTCGCGTTTCATGAGCCCGTCGCCGTTGAACATGACGATGGAATCGCGCACCGACTTGGCGTACAGCTCCGGATCGCCGCCCGCGTACTGCGGGGGCATCTTGGCCGCGATCTCCTCGGGGGAGTGCGTTTCGATCCACCGCAGCGTCTGCACGAAGGCATTGGCCAGCTTCTGGACGATATCGGGATGCGCCTCGACGGTTTCGCAGCGCATGTACAGCGAGGCAGCGGGATACAGCCCGCCCAGAGCGGCGCGAGTGCCTTCCTCATTGCGCATATCGATGAGGATCTGCGCCTCACCGGAGCTGACCATCTTGGCCACGGTCGGGTCGGTGGTCATGCCCGCGTCGATGCCATTGTGGTTCATGCCCGCGATGAAGGTCTGTCCCGCACCGACTTTCACCCGCGTGTAGTCCTCGGTGCTCAGCCCCGCCTGACCGGCCAGGCCCTGGGTGAGGAAGTCGGTGGACGACCCGAGCGAGGTGACGCCCAGATTCTTGCCCGCGAAATCCCTGGGCGACTTGATGGTTGCCGCGTCCTCGGTGGACACCAGCTCGACTTCGCCCGGCACATCGGCGAATTGCACCACGGTCCGGATGCACTGATCCTTGGCCTGCAGATCGATGGTGTGGTCGTAGAAGCCGACCACGCCCTGCACATCGCCGGTGAGCAGCGCGGTTTCGGCATTCGCGCCGGACTGCTCGCCGAGCAGCTTCACATCGATGTCATTGCGCTCGAAGTTGCCCAGCTGCTGGGTGAGCATGGCGGGCAGGTAGATGACCTTCTCCAGGCCGCCGACCATGATGGTGATCTGCGGTCGCCCGTTCTCCATCGGAATGCGCCGGGAATCACGGCAACCCGTCACCAGCAGCAGCGCGGAGACCGCGAGCAGAATGACGGCGAGAGACTTGCGATACCTCATCGCGCCTCACATCCCGTGCCCGGCGGAGGCCTGCGAGGGCCGCCACTTCAGCAGCCGGTTCTCGGCCATGCCGATGATCCACTCGGCGATCAGCGCCACCGCGGTGATGATGATCATGCCCGCGTAGATGCCGGCCGCGTCGAAGGTGCCCTGCGAATTCGAGATGAGCAGGCCCAAACCCTTGCTGGCGCCGGCGTATTCACCGACCACCGCGCCGATGAGCGCGAAGCCGAAGGCGGTGTGCAGGCTGGACAGGATCCAGGTGGTGGCCGAGGGCAGCACGATGGAGGTCAGCACCTGCCGGCGGCTCGCGCCCAGGATGCGGGCATTGTTGATGACATTGCCGTCCACCTCGCGGGCGCCGGTGAAGGCATTGAAGAACACCGCGAAGAACACCAGCACCACCACCGTCGCCACCTTGGAACTCAGCCCCAGGCCGAACCAGATGATGAACAGCGAGGCCAGCACGATGCGCGGGACCGCGTTGAGCGCCTTGATGAACGGCGCCAGCACATCGGCCCAGTAGCGGCTGCGGCCCAGCAGCACGCCCAGCACCACACCGGCCACCGTGCCGATGGCGAAGCCGAGCACGGCCTCCTGCACGGTGGTGTACAGCTGCAGCCAGATGGAACCGAATTGCGTTCCCTCGGTGAACCATTCGACCAGCCGATCCCAGATCAGCGAGGGCTTGGAGTAGAAGAACGGGTCGATCCACAGGCTGGCGGTGAGCTCCCAGGAGCCCAGCCACAGCGCCACCAGCAGGGCGCGCAGCCCCCAGGTGCGGGCCTTGGCGCGGCGGGCGGAGGTGCGCACCCGCGCCAGGATCCGCTCCTCGGTCTCGGCCACGAATTCTGGTGCCGTCTCGGCGATCCTGGGCATGACATCAAGCGACACGGGCCGCTCCCTTCATACGAGCCGCCTCGACCTGATCGCGCAGCGTTTCCCAGATTTCCTTGTAAAGGTCGCGGAATTCCTCGGTGAGCCTTACCTCCTCGACATTGCGCGGCCGGTCCAGGGTGACCCGGAAATCGCCGCACACGGTGGCCGGGCTCGCGGTCATGACGACCACCCGGTCGGCCAGCGCGATGGCCTCCTCCAGATCGTGGGTCACGAAGATGACCGCCGACCCGGTGCCCGACCACACCCGCAGCAGCTCGTCCTGCATGAGCTGGCGGGTCTGCACGTCCAGCGCGCTGAACGGCTCGTCCATGAGCAGGATCTCCGGCTCGTTCACCAGGGTCTGCGCCAGCGCCACGCGCTTGCGCATGCCGCCGGAGAGCTGATGCGGGTAGTAGCCCTCGAACCCGGCCAATCCGACCTTGGCCACCCAGGCCGCCGCGCGCTCGCGGGCCTGCTTCCTGGCGACGCCGGTGAAGGCCGGTCCCAGCGCGACATTGTCGAGCACGGTCTTCCACGGCAGCACGGCATCCTGCTGGAACATGTAGCCGATGCCATCCGGGATGCCGCGCACATCGGCACCGCGCACCAGGGTGCGTCCGGCCGAGGCGGGCTCGAGCCCGGAGACGAGCGACAGCGTGGTGGACTTGCCGCAGCCGGTGGGGCCGACGACGGCGACGAACTCGCCGGGCGCGACCGTGAAGTTCAGGTCGCGCACCGCGGTGTGCACGCCGCCATTGGTCCCCGGGAAGCGCTTGGTGGCGCCTCGCAGTTCGATGAGCGGATTGGTCATTTTCTAGCTCCTGTGTCCTGCCGCACGTGCGGCGTGGAAGCGAATGTAGGTGGCCCGGGTCACACCGGACCGGGTTGTGTGCGCTACCCGCACAAGAGGCAATTCGGACGTTTTGCGCGTTCTGCTCGGAGTTGCGAGGCGTTGTCTAGACTGACGGCCGTGTTCTCGCTAGGCCCCCGCTCCGTCCGGCTCCGGACCCAGATCGTGCTGTTGCAGATCGGCGTGGTGGGCCTGACCCTCGGCCTGGCCTTCGGGATATTCGCCTACGTCAGCAATCAGCGGCTCTCCGACGAATACGGTCAGCGGGCCCTGGCCATCGCCCGCACCGTGGCCTCGGACCCGGAAGTCCGGGAGGAGGTCGCGCGGCATGCGGCGACGCCCCCGCGATCGGGACCGGACTGGGAGCGCGAGCTCACGGACGGATCGCTACAGCGCATCGCCGACGAGGCGCGCCTGCGGACCGGCGCGTTGTTCGTGGTCATCACCGACGATGCGGGCCTGCGCCTCGCGCATCCGGATCCGGAGCGCCTGGGCGAGATGGTCAGCACCGATCCCTCGCGCGTGCTGGCGGGCGCGGAGGTGGTGATCCGCGAGCACGGCACGCTCGGCGAATCGGTGCGCGCCAAAGTGCCGGTGCTCGCACCGGATACCGGCGATACCGGCCGCGTGGTCGGTGAGGTGAGCGTCGGCATCTCCACCACGGCCGTGCGGGAGCAACTGCTCGGCGATCTGCGCAAGGCGGGCCTGTTCGTCGGCGGCGCACTGCTGGCGGGCGTTGCCGCCTCGGTATTGCTGGCTCGTCGCTGGCACGGCCTGACGCTCGGCCTCGAACCGTCCGAATTGGCGGAGCTCGTGCGGGAACAGGACGCCGTGCTGCACGGTATCGGCGAGGGCGTGGTCGCCGTCGACACCCGCTGGCGCGTCACCGTCGTCAACGACGAGGCCCGCCGGCTGCTCGGCATCGACCCGGGCAATGGTGATGCCGTGGACGGAATCGGCCTCACCCCACGGGTATTGGAGGCCTTCCGGACCGCGGACGGCCTGCCCGTGCAGGCCGCGGTCGGCGACCGCATCGTGGTCCTCACCGCCCGCACCGTGACGCGCGAGGGCCGCCCGCTCGGCGCGGTGCTCAGCGTGCGCGACCGCACCGATGTGGAATCCCTGACCCGCCAGCTGGATGCGGTCCGCTCCATGAGCACGGTGCTGCGCGCCCAGCGGCACGAGTTCGCCAACCGGCTGCATCTGCTCAGCGGCCTGCTGCACACCGGCCGCCCCGAGGAGGCGGCCCGCTATCTCGACGGCCTGCTCGGCTCCGGACCGCTGGGGGCGGCCATGCCGGGCGTGGACGCCATCCGCGACCCGTACCTGCAGGCGTTCCTGGCGGCCAAGGCCGCCCATGCTCGCGAGAACGGCGTGCAGCTGCGCCTCGGGCCGAATACCTGGGTCGACGCGAATCTCGTTGCCCCGGTGGACGTCACGACCGTACTGGGCAACCTGCTGGACAATGCGATCGACGCCGCCCGCGCCGATGAGGCCGCCGCGCAGCGAATCGTGGAAGTGGAGCTGGTCGAGGAGGGCGATACGCTGCACATCGCCGTGGCCGACAGCGGTGCCGGAGTGCCGCCGGAATTGGTGGATTCGGTATTCACCGAGGGCATGTCCACCCGGCCCGACAGCGGCGTGCCGGGCGGTCGCGGCGTCGGCCTGGCATTGTCACGTCAGGTGGCGCGCGCACTGGGCGGCGATGTCCGGCTGGCAGATCCCGCGCGCGGTCCCGAGTTCGCATTGAAGGGCGCGGAATTCATTGCCCGCCTGCCGTGTGTGTTGAAGGAAGGTGAATCGGCGTGGGCCGAGGAGATCTGAACGTCCTGGTCGTCGACGACGATTTCCGGGTGGCGAACCTGCATGCCGGAATCGTCTCGGCGCTGCCGGGATTCGCCATCGGCGCGACCGCGAACACCCTGGCGGCGGCCCGCGAGGCAATTGCCGCCGACGCCTTCGACCTGGCCCTGGTCGACGTCTACCTCCCCGACGGCTCCGGGGTCGACCTGGTCCGCGAGCTCCGCTGCGACGCCATGATGCTCACCGCCGCAACCGAATCCGAGACCGTCCGTGCGGCCGTGTCCGCCGGCGCCCTCGCCTATCTGGTCAAACCCTTCGACCACGCCACCCTCGCCGCGCGTCTGGCGGGTTACGCCCGCTACCGCCGCATCCTGTCGGCCCCCGAGGTCTCCGCCGCCGAGGTCGAGTCCGCCCTGGCGGCGCTGCGCCCCGCCGCCCCCTCCGGCGGTTCGTCCGCCCCTGCCGCCGCGGCCGCCCTGTCCCCGACGAAAGATCTTGTCCTGCAAGCCGTCCGCAGCTCGGCCGTGCCCATGTCCGCCGCCCAGGTGTCGGCGGCCATCGGCATCTCCCGCGCCACCGCCCAGCGCTATCTGGCCGCCCTCGTCGCCACCGGCGGCCTGCGCATGCAGCTGCGCTACGGGTCCACCGGCCGCCCGGAACAGGAGTACTCCGCACCCCGCTGACCGGGCGGTTCGGCGCCGATGTGGCCTCTGCCACAGGGGACTTGGCGAAGCCGAGGGGATTTGGCTAACTTCGAATGCGTGGCGGTGCTCCTGTCGGCCGACTTGTACCGGTCCAGGGTCGGGACCGCCACGAGCACAGGAGAAATCCAATCACTATTCAGTTCAACCACACCATTGTCGGATGCAAGGACAACCGGGAATCCGCCGAATTCTGGGGCGACGTTCTCGGATTGGAAGTGGGAGATCAATGGGGGCCGTTCATTCCGATCGCGGTAGGCAACGGCGTCACCTTCGATCTCGCTACGGTGCCCCCGGATCTGCCGGGTGGCATTCAGCCGCAGCATTACGCATTCCTGGTCTCGGAGGACGAATTCGATTCGGCCTACGCGAAGATCCGGGAGCGTGGGCTCACCTATTGGGCGGACCCGCGCAAGCAGGGCGTCAACGAGATCAACCACAATGACGGTGGTCGCGGAATCTACTTCGAGGATCCCAGTGGCCACTACCTGGAGCTGATCACCGTCCCGTACGGCGGCTGGCCGAACTAGCATCCGAAAGCAAGCGCCCGCCGCGTATTCGACGCGGCGGGCGCTGCGTCGTTCAGGCGGAGACGGCTACGCCCCGGGTCAGGGAAGCCATGGTCTTCGGCCACTGGTAGAACTGATCGATCTCGCGAATCTCGAAACCCGCGCCCTCGACCAGTCCGCGAATATCGCGATTGAGGTGACAGCCGCCGGCGTAGGCCTTCTGGATGGGATTGAGCCGGTGCTGCCAGACCTGCACCTTCCGGTCCGGCGCGAGTCCGTGTTCGACGAAGTGGAAAGTGCCGCCGGGCACCAGCACCCGCCGCACCTCCGAAAGCGCCGCTTTCACATCAGGGATGGTGCACAGCGTCCAGGTGGACAGCGCCGAGTCGAAGCTGTCGTCCTCGAATGGCAGCGACTGCCCGTCCAGACCGGCCCGTTCGACCGGGACCGGGGCGGCCGCGAGCCGCTTCGCGGCCATCCGCCAGCCCAGATCGGCGGGCTCGACCGCGCTGACGGACTTCACCCCCTCCGGATAGAACGGCACATTGCGCCCGGACCCGAATCCGATTTCGACCACGCGACCGTGCAGCCCGGCGCAGGTCTGCTTCCGGATCGGGTCGAGAAACTTCGAGCCGCACGTCAGATCGACGAACCGGGGTAGCACCCGGTCTTCGTAAATTCCCACCACACCACTGTCCCAGCGGAAGCCGGTGCGCGCCACGATCTAGCGCGGCGGAGCGACGCGGGTCAGCCAGGCTGTGAGGTAGTCGAGAACCTGCGGGTCGATGGTGGTGTCGATGGTGGCGTATTCGGCGGGCAGCCCGGTGTCCGCGGCCTGGAACAGGTGGTTGAGGCCGTCGAAGACGTGCACGGTGGCATCGGGGCCGGCGGCCAGCAGGGCGCGCATGGGGCCCTCGTTCTGGGCGACCGGCACCTGAATGTCCTTGCCGCCGAACACCGCGAGCACCGGAATCCGCAGCGCCGACAGCGCCGGCGCCGGATCGTAGACGACCAGGGACGCCATGTACTGGGTCACCAAGGCGTCTACCGCCTCCTTGGGCGCGCGCTGCTCGGCGGGCAGGTTCTCATTGTGGCGATGCGCGAACCGGCGGGCCTCCTCCATATCGCCGATGCGGAAGATATTGGACAGCCCGGACAGGAAGCCGATCTCGCTGGACACCTCCTTCGGTGTCGCGCCCTCCGCGGCCAGCATGAGCTCGGTCTGCTCGAGCAGCACCTCCGAGCCCGTCACCGCGGGCCCGGCCAGCAGGATCACGAAGGCGATTCCGCTGTCGGGTCGCGTGGCCGCCAGTGGCGCGAGGTAGCCGCCCTCGCTGTGGCCGAGCAAACCGATGCGTTTGCCGTCGATCTCCGAGCGGCCGCGCAGGAAGCTCACCCCGGCGGCGATATCGTCGGTCAGGTCCTGATAGGTGGAGTGGTCGAGAGTGCCCCCGGTGCCGCCCACCCCGCGATCGTCGGTGCGCAGCACGGCATACCCGGCGCGGGTGAACACGTCCGCGAGCAGCAGGAACGGCTTGTGGCCCAGTAGATTCTCATCGCGATCCTGCGGCCCGCTGCCGGTGACCAGCACGACGGCCGGATGCGGGCCGGGCGTCTGCGGCAGGGTCAGCGTGCCCGCGACGGTGATCTCGCCGCTGCGATAGCCGACGTCCTCGGACCGGTACGGGAAGGGCGGCTGCGGTTCCTGCGGCCGCGGCGGGGTCGGCACCCGCCCGGGGATCAGCGTGAGCGGCGCCTGCTTCCCGAATTGGGTGAACTCGCCCGTGATGCGGTTCGCGCCCTCGTCGTAGCTGCCCTGGAAGGACGGGTCCCCGGGGACCTCGGGGATCGCCCAGGCCACCAGGTTCCGATCGGTCTGCACCTCGGTGAGCGGCAGGGTCATGACATTCTGCACCGGAATGTCGATGGTGGCGCGGCGGTCATTGGTGAAGTTGACGCCCACCGCCAGCCGGTTGTCCGGCATCTCGATGGTGCCGTGCCAGTCCCCGGTGACACGTGGCGCCGGCTCGGGCCGGGTCTGCGAACAGCCCGGCACGAAGGCGATGACGACCAGCAGGGCCGGCAGCAGCGACCGCAGCGCGCGCATGATCCCAGGGTACGCACCGACCCGGCGGTCCGGACTCGATCCGCGCGGGTCCGCGGCGGGCCCGATCAGGCCGCCGTGATCACGACCTCGCTGGTCGAGGTCACATGTCCATTACCCTTCGGACACTCGAAATAACCTCTGAGGCAAAGGGAATAACTGTCTGATCCAGTCATTGCCCAGCCTTGGTATCCGCTCGTACCGTGGTGAGGGTGAGCAATGTCGCTTCCTCCCCGGGACTCTCGGACCTACCCACCGGTGTGGGCGGGTACGCGGTCGACGGATTCGGTCCGCTGGTACGAACTTTCGCGCGCCTGGTCGGCGGTCATCCCGGAGGCGGGGGAGCGCTCACGGTGCTCCGGCACGGCGAACCGCTCGTCGAGATCCGGGTCGGCGACAGCGCGCCCGGCCGGGAGTGGGGACCCGACACCGGATCCATCGTCTTCTCGGCCACCAAGGGCATTGCCGCCACGGTGATCCACCGGCTCGCGGATCGCGGATTGCTCGACTACGACGCGCCCGTCGCCGCCTACTGGCCGGAATTCGCCGCCCATGGCAAGGAGCGGATCACGGTGCGGCAGCTGCTCTCGCACCGCGCGGGCCTGTCCGGGCTGCCGCCCATTGCCCGCGGCCTCGACGACGTGCTCGATCACCGCCTCATGGAGGAGCGCCTCGCGGCCGCGAAACCCGATCACCTGCTGGGCATTCCGACCTATCACGCACTGACCTTCGGCTGGCTGCTGGCCGGCCTCGCCCGCGCCGTCACCGGTCGCGGCATGGGCGAACTGTTCCGCACCGAGATCGCCGAACCCCTCGGCACGGATGGCATTCACCTGGGCGCCCCGCCGGTCGGCAGCACGACCACCGCCGCCATCCTGCTCGGCAACCGTCTCGCCCCGGTCGGCACCACCTATGTCTCGCTGGTGCTGGGCCGCGCCTACGGTTTCCCCGGCGCTCCCGGTGCGGCCGCGCGCGCCCTGTTCCTGCCCGGCCTGGACGCCTTCCTGGAGGGCGACACCCCGCCCATCCTCGCCACCGAACTGCCCGCCGGCAATGGCGTCTGCACCGCCACCGGCCTGGCCACCCTCTACAGCCCGCTGGCCAACGAGGGCATGATCGCCGGCCGCCGCTTCCTCTCCCCGCGCACCGTCAAGGCCATGCGCAGAATCGAGTCCTACCGCCTCGACCACGCCCTGTTCTACATCCCGATGCTCTGGCACATGGGCTACCACTCGCTCCCCATGCCGGGCGCCCGCACTGGCTTCGGCCATATCGGCATGGGCGGTTCCTTCGGCTGGGCCGATCCCGGAACCGGCATCTCCGTGGGATTCGTGCACAACCGACTGGGCATCGGTTCGATCGGATCCGATCAGCTGGCGTCAGCGTGGGTGCTGCCGCTGGTGGTGCGGGGCGCACGCGCCGCGCGCCGCACCACCACACGCACCGAGCGCCGCGCGGCCTGATCGAGGCCTCGCTGTCACCGAAGACGGAAGTCTATGATCCGACCGCGCGATCGTACCGGCGGTGTTACCGTGGGTGTCATGACGCTGAAACGCTCGGTCAGCTTCGCCGATGACACCGCCGCCTACATCAAAGATCTCGACAACGCCTCGGCGTACATCAATGCGCTCATTCGCCGCGACATGATCCGCCGGGAAATTGCCGCCGCTGCCGCGTCACGCACCACCGACGACGAGCAGTTCACCACCGATGCCGCTGTCGCCGCCGCCGACATGTGGGCAGCCGAGTGAGCGGATTGCCCGCACAAGGTGAAATCTGGACGGTCACCGTGAAGGCGGCCAACCTCACTCGTGAATATCTCGGCGTCGTCATCACCGGCACCGATTCGATTCACGCCGACCACGCGGTAGCGATCGCGCGGGTGCGCGACACCGAGACCGTGCCGTCGGCACGAAACCTGTTGTCGGTGCCCATCCCCGGCCGGGCAGCGGTAGGTGCGGTGTACGACATCGCCGCGTTCCCGTGTTCCTGGTTTACGCAGCGACACGGCGTTCTCGACGAGGCATCGATGATCCACCTGCGGGCGGCGCTCAAAGCGTATTTCGATCTGAACGATTGATGGTGCGGTGCTTGGGCCGCTACCGCGGATCGAGGGGGGAAACGGCGGCCCGGTGTTCTTCATGGAGAACTTCGCCGCCTTCAACCGCCCCATGGTCACCCCCGACGGCCAGTTGCTGGTGAATCTCGCTGTCCGAGCGGATGTCCCGGTGAACCTCATCTCCACCGACGACATCTCCGCCCTGTGCGCCGCCCACCCGGATCTGATGGACTTCCGCGCCTGGCTGCACACGTCCGGGGCCGCCGCGGAACTGATTCGCCAGATCCGCGGCGGCCTGCCCCCGGCAGCGGTGTGAGCGATGGGCTCCCCGCGCGGCCTAGGCCGAGTGGACCCAATCCGCCAGGGCCGCATCGAGATCGGCCTGGCCGCGAGCGCCGACCCAGGCGATGTAGCCGTCCGGCCGGATCAGCATGGGGCGCTGGTCCGGGTCGGCGGCGAGGGCGACCCGGACGCGCTCGCCCTGGCCGTTCACCGCCACCGGGGTGGGGGTCACCAGGACGAAGGCGCCTGCGCGCAGGGCCTCGTAGAGGCGGCCGGTGTCGCCGGTGAGGGGGATGTCGGTGGCGCGGGTGCCGACCAGGTGGTTCGCGCCGTGCGGGTGCGGGTAGGTGAAGCCGATGCCCGAGATGGATCCGGCGATCTTGTGGGCGATCGGCGGCAGCGAGAGTGCGCCGCCGGCGAGGGTATTGCGCACCAGCTGGCCGATCTTGGATTCCAGCATGGCGCCGCGGATGATGGCGCCGCTGCTGCGCAGCACCTCCTGGCCCACCGGGTGGCGTTCGGCGTGGTAGGTGTCGAGCAGGCCGTCGGGGGCCCAGCCCTGTACGGCGGCGGCGAGTTTCCAGCCGAGGTTGGCGGCGTCCTGCAGGCCGGTGTTCATGCCCTGGCCGCCGGCGGGGGAGTGTACGTGCGCCGCATCGCCGGCCAGGAAGACTCGGCCCACCCGGTAGTGCTCGACCTGGCGTTCGTCGCTGTGGAAGCGCGAGAGCCAGCGCGGGTCGTGCATGCCGAAATCGGTGCCGAGGGCGCGTTGTACGACCTCGCGCAGCTCCTCGAGGGTGACCGGCTCGGTATCGGGCAGCTGGTTGCGGCGGTTCCAGGCGAAGATGCGGAACCAGCCGTCGCCGAAGGGGGCCACGAAGGCGAAGGCGTCGCCGACGCCATTGACCGCGAGGACATCGGTGGGCGGTTCGCTCAGCCGCACATCGGCCAGCATGATGGACTTCAGCACCGACTTGCCGGGGAACTCCAGGCCCAGAGTCTCGCGCACGCGGCTGTGGTAGCCGTCCGCGCCGACCAGGTACTGCGCCCGCACGGTGTGCACCGAATCCGCGTGCCGCACTTGCGCGTCCACGCCGTCGCCGGTGTCGGTGAAGGTGATCAACTCGGCCGCGGTCACCAGATTGGCGCCCAATTCCAGTGCGCGCTTGCGGAGTACGTCCTCCACATGGGTCTGCGGGGTGATGAGCAGGTAGGGGAAGCGGCTGTCGAGGAGCTTGCCCAGATCGACCTCGGCGTGGTCGAACAGCCGCAGCTTGTCGATGGTGGCGCCGCCCGCGAGCACCTCCTCGGCGATGCCGCGCGCGTCCAGCTGTTCCAGGGTGCGGGCGTGCACGCCGAAGGCGCGGGTGAGGTCGGAGCCGTGGGCGTGCTTCTCCACGAGGGTGACGGCCACTCCGGCGCGGGCGAGATCCCCGGCGAGCAGGAGTCCGGTAGGTCCGCCACCGATAACCAGGACATCGGTCTTTTCCGGAATCATAATGTGCTCCAAGCTTTTCGATCAGGTCAACTTGTGTTGGCCAACGCTTGTTGACAACTGTAAGCGCCCCGTCCTGTTTGGTCAACACATGTTGGCCTACACTCGTTGACATGACTGCGGAACGAACCAGAAGGTCCGATGCGACCCGCGCCGCGATCCTGACCGCCGCCCGCGAACGCTTCGCCCGCGACGGCTACGACCGCGCCACCATCCGGGCCATTGCCGCCGACGCCGGCATCGACCCGGCCATGGTCATGCGCTACTACGGCTCCAAGGACAAGCTCTTCGCCCTGGCCGCCGAATTCGACCTGGCGCTACCGGATTTCGCCGATGTTCCCGAGGACGGGCTCGGACACGCCCTGGTGAGCTTCGCGATCCAGCGCTGGGAATCCGATGAGACCCTCGCCGCGCTGCTGCGCGCGGCGGTCACCAATGAGGGTGCGGCGGAGAAGATGCGCGCCATCTTCGCGGGCCAGGTGGTGCCGATGATCCAGGCGCGCGGCATCGATCCGGCGGAGGCGGCGACGCGGGCGGGCCTGGTCGGCACCCAGCTGCTCGGAGTGGCGCTGTGCCGCTTCGTCTTGCGCGTCCCGCCGGTGGTCGCCATGACCACCGGGGAACTCATCGATTGGCTGGGCCCCACGGTCCAGCGCTATCTCACCGGAGGCCGCTAGCCGGTCCGGCCGTGGGGCGCAGGCGTTCTCGCCGTCAGTCCAGGATCGCGGCGAGATCGAGGCGGGCGAGGCGGTCCGAGTCGGCGAGCAGGTCGATGGCGGCGATCCGGTCGCCGGCGACGGTGAAGCTCATGATCGAGACCACCGCGCCGTCCGCGGCGGTGTTGACCAGACCGGAGAGGCCGTTGACCAGCACCGGGTGGGTGGTGCAGAGCAGCGCCATGCGCTGGAAGGTCTCGGCCTGCCCGGCCACCGTGGCCGCGCCGCGCAGCACCTGCAGACCACCCGGCAGGGCGGCGCCGGCGTCGGCGCGCAGCACCACTTCCGGATCGAGAATCGAGACCAGGGCATGGAAATCGCCGTCGCGCGCCGCGGCCAGGAAGGCGTCTACGACCCGGCGCTGCCGGGCCCGGTCGGTATCGGGCACCGGCACCTCGCCCTGGACGCGGCGGCGCGCCTGGCTGGCCAGCTTCTTCGCGGTCTGCGGCGTGCGATCGACGATCGGGGCGATCTGATCGAAGGGCAGGGCGAACATATCGTGCAGCACGAAGGCCAGGCGCTGCGCCGGGCTCAGCGATTCGAGCACCACCAGCAGCGCCATGCCGACCGAATCGGCCAGCAGCGCTTGCTGTTCCGGATTCGCCTCGCTGTCGCGGGTGATGACCGGATCGGGCAGCTGCTGCGCCTCCAGTGATTCCTCCGGATGAGAGCGGCGCGAGCGCAGCACATCCAGGCAGACCCGGCTGACGACGGTGGTGAGCCAGCCGCCCAGATTGTCGATGGCATCCGCGTCGGTCCCGGCCAGCCGCAGCCACGCCTCCTGCACCGCGTCCTCGGCCTCGGTGAGCGAGCCGAGCATCCGGTACGCCACGGCGCTCAGATGATCGCGGTGGTCCTCGAACCGGTCGGCCAGGAACTCGAGCTCGTTCACGTGTTTCCCTCTCGGATGTCTTCTGTCGATCATGAATGGTGCCGGATGCGGCAGACCGCGGGGGCGGTCCTCATCGCCACCCCCGCGATCACTGCTCGCATCCGGCGGTCAGGGTTTCTGCAGCTGCCGGGCGGCCAGCGCGCTGGCTACGAAAACCAGTGGCGTGGCCCACTTGTCGGGCTTGTCGCCCACCGCGATATGCGAGACGGCCGCGCCGCCGTAGACGAAAACCAGTCCGGCGTAGGCCCATTCCTTGGTGCGGGGATGTCCCGGCGTGACCAGCGCGGCGATGGCCGCCGCCTTGGCCGCACCCAGGATGGTGGCGAAGTACATCGGATATCCCAGGCGGTCGAACACATCCCGCACATAGGAGATCCGCGAGAAATCCCAGTACGACCCCACCGCGGTCTCGGCCAGCAGCACCGTGCCCGGAATCCACCGGGCCGCCGTGAGCGCCCGCGACCGGGCGCTCACGAGTCGCCCGCTTCGCTGTTGTCCCAGATCTGCCCGGCGGGCTCGCGGACCACATTGTTGACGATATTGAACATGGTGCCGCCGGCGAGCCAGAGCGTCAGCGCCGCCCGCTGCTTCTCGTCGTAATGACGCGAGAGCTCGTCCCACAGCTCGTCGGAGACCATGGCGCCGCCGCTGTGCGCCATGCCGGTGATGGCCTCGGCGAAGGCCAGCGCGGCGCGTTCGGCGTCGGTGAAGTACGGGGCGTTGCGCCAGGCGGCCACGGTGGCGATCTGGTCGTCGGTGATGCCCTCCTTCTTCGCCAGCTGCACCTCGGCCCACAGGCAGGCGGTGCCGCCATTGATCTGGCTGGCCCGCATGGCGGCTATGGCCAGGGTCGACTTGGGAATGTCGGCGCTGAAGACGGCCTGCTCGAGGGCCCTCGGAATCGCCGTGCCCGCTTCGGGCAGCAGATAGAACGGGTTGGTCATGCGCAGGGTCATGATGAATTCTCCTCAGTGAGCGTTGATTTCGGTGGCCGCGCGATGCAGCACGGCGGCCAGCCGCTTGTTCTCCGGGGCATGGAAGGCGAAGGCGGCCCGGCGGCGGGTGTAGCCGTAGGTGAGGCCGCTGTGCGGATCGGCGAAGCCGTCCGACCCGGCGGAACCGGTGTGGCCGAAGGCGTGCACCCCCAGGAACGGGTACATCAGGCCCTTCGCCTCGAAGCCCACGCAATAGGGCGCGTCCTCGCCGCGCACCAGATCCTTTCCGCCGGAATGGATCATGGCCACCTCGACAATGGTGTCCAGCTTCAACAGCGGCTCGCCGCCGTCGATGCCGGAGATGGCCGCGGCGTACATGGTGGCCAGGCCATTGGCGCTGCCGACACCGCCGCCCGAGGCCTGGCCGAGCCGGCGCACCGCCGGATTGTTCGGCACGGCCATCACATCGGCGGGGGTGAACCCGCGGTAGTTGAGGTTGTAGGAGATGCCCGGAATGCTGTGCGGGTTGGGCGAATTCGCCGCGAACGCCGCCTCCATCTCCGGCGTCGCCCGCCACGGCAGGATCTCCAGGTAGCGGTGATCCAGCTCCTCCGGCAGGCCCAGGTACACGTCCAGGTTGTACGGCGCGCGAATGCGCTCCTCGAAGATCTCCTGGATGGTCGAGCCGGTGATCCGGTGGATCACCTCGCCGACAATGGCGTAGGTGACGAAGCCGCCGTAGCCGTGCACGGTGCGGGGCGCGAAATAGGGCCGCTGGCCCGCCACCCGTGCCGCGATGACCCGGTCGTCGGCGAACTCGGCGCGGCTGAATCCGCCGTCGGCGCCGATGAGTCCCGACCGGTGCACCAGCACGTCCCGCACGGTGATGCCGGCCTTGCCCGCCGCGGCGAACGCCGGCCAGAAGTCGGCGACGGGGCGGTCGATATCGAGGACGCCCTCCTGGATCAGCAGCGCCACCACCAGAGCGGACGCGCCCTTGGTCGACGAGTGCAGGCCCGTCAGCGTGTCACCGGTGATCTCCGGTCCGGCCCAGAGATCGACGACTTGCCGTCCGCGCACGAACGCGGCCAGCTGGGCGCCGGACTCGCCGTCCTCCTCGGCCACCACGGCCGCGAATTCCGCACGGACGGACTCGAATCCGTCCGCGACGGTGCCGTGTACTTCGATCTTGCTCATTGTGCTCGCTCCTTCCGTCTGAATCGGTGTTCTGATTCATTGACGGAGGGCGGAGCGAAAAGGTGACCGCGGGAGTATTCGGACCCGGCCCCCTCATTGCGGCCGGGTCCGCCTCGCCTTCGGCGTCGTGGTCTTTGCCTGCGGCGTGGTCCTACTTACTGCGGGTGCGGGTACTACTTCTTGTCGGCGCGGATGGCCTCGAAGACGTTGGGGTCGACCAGGGTCGAGGTGTCGCCGAGTTCGCGGCCCTCGGCGACGTCGCGCAGCAGGCGGCGCATGATCTTGCCGGAGCGGGTCTTGGGGAGCTCGGGGACGATATGGATCTCGCGGGGCCGGGCGATGGGACTGATCTCGCGGGAGACCTCGGCCTTCAGGTCGGCGATCAGCGCTTCGCCGGTGTTCTCTGCCTCTGCGGTCAGGATGACGAAGGCGACAATGCCCTGACCGGTGGTGTCGTCGGAGGCGCCGACCACGGCGGCCTCGGCGACCCCGGAGTGACCGACCAGCGCCGACTCCACCTCGGCGGTGGAAATGCGGTGGCCCGACACATTCATGACATCGTCCACGCGGCCCATGACCCAGAGATCGCCCTCGGCGTCGAGGCGCGCGCCATCACCGGCGAAATACCAGCCGGTGGCGGCGAATCGCGCCCAATAGGTTTCGCGGAAGCGGTCGGGATCACCCCAGATGCCGCGGGCCATGGACGGCCACGGCTGGTCGAGGACGAGCAGTCCGTCGGCATTGCGGTCGCCCAGGTCATTGCCGTCCTCGTCGACGATGCGGGCGGAGATGCCGGGCAGCGGGGTCATGGCCGCGCCGGGCTTGGTCGCGGTGACGCCGGGCAGCGGGGAGATCATGATGGCGCCGGTCTCGGTCTGCCACCAGGTGTCCACGATGGGGGTCTTGTTGCCGCCCACCACATCCCGGTACCAGCGCCAGGCCTCCGGGTTGATCGGCTCGCCCACCGAGCCCAGCAGGCGCAGCGACGACAGATCGTGGGAGTCCGGGATCTCGCGACCCCACTTCATGAATGTGCGCACCAGCGTCGGGGCGGTGTAATAGATGCTGACGCCGTACTTTTCGATGATCTGCCAGTGCCGGTGCTCATCGGGGAAATTCGGGGTGCCCTCGTAGACGACCTGCGTCGCGCGATTCGAGAGCGGGCCGTACACGATGTAGGAGTGCCCGGTCACCCAGCCGATATCAGCGGTGCACCAGTACACGTCCTGCCCCGGCTTGTGGTCGAAGACGTAGTGGTGGGTGTACGACGCCTGGGTCAGATAGCCACCCGAGCTGTGCAGGATGCCCTTCGGCTTCCCGGTCGTGCCGGAGGTGTAGAGGATGAACAGCGGATGCTCGGCGTCGAACGCCTGCGCCTCATGCTGATCGGAGGCATTGGCGACGGTGTCGTGCCACCACAGGTCGCGGCCCTCGGTCATGGGGGTGTCGATGCCGGTGCGGCGCACCACGAGCACGTGCTCGACGGTCGAATCACCCTCGGCGGCAAGGGCTTCGTCGACGGCCTCCTTCAAGGGCGCGGGCTTGCCGCGCCGCCACTGGCCATCGGTGGTGATGACCAGCCGCGCCTCGGCGTCGTCCACCCGCTGGCGCAGCGCGCTCGCCGAGAAACCGGCGAAGACGACCGAGTGCACGAGCCCGAGGCGTGCGCACGCCAGCATGGAGACGATCGCCTCGGGAATCATCGGCATGTAGATGGCGACGCGATCGCCCGCCGTCAACCCCAGCGATGTGAACTGATTTGCGGCCCTTGACACCTCGGCCAGCAGATCGCCGTAGGTGATGGTCCGCGAATCGCCCGGTTCACCCTCCCAGTGGATGGCCACCTGATCGCCGTGCCCGTCGAGGACGTGGCGGTCCACGCAGTTGTAGGCCACATTGAGCGTGCCGTCGCCGAACCAGCGGGCCACGGGAGCGCCGGACCAGTCCAGCACCTCGGTGAAGGGCCGATGCCAGTGCAGCCGCCGGGCCTGTTCGGCCCAGAACGCCTCCCGATCCGAAGCCGCCGCGTCGTACAGCGGCGATCCGGCATTCGCTTGCGCCACGAACTGCTCGCTCGGCGGGTAGGCCACGGGCACGCGCTCCGCGGTCGTGGTCTCGTCGGGCCGGGTCGTGGTGGTCACTGCGAAAATCTCCTAATCGAATCGGGGGGCGTTCCGGGGCGCGGAATCAGTGCGCGACAGCCTTTTCGGCGCCGACACCGGTGAGGGAGCGAACCTCCATCTCGGCGGCCTTGGCCGGGTCCTCGTCGTTCTTGCCGAGGAAGGTGCCGACAATGCCGAGCACGAAGGCCAGCGGGATGGACACGATGCCCGGGTTGGACAGCGGGAACCAGTCGAAGTCCATGCTGGACAGCATGGCCGTCTTGGAACCGGACACGGCGGGGGAGAAGACGATCAGGACAATGGTCGAGATCAGGCCGCCGTACATGCTCCACAGCGCGCCGGTGGTGTTGAAGCGCTTCCAGAACAGCGAGTACAGGATGGTCGGCAGATTCGCCGCCGCCGCGACCGCAAAGGCCAGCGCCACCAGGAAGGCGATGTTCTGGCCATTGGCCAGGATGCCCAAGCCGATGGCGAGAATGCCGATCACGATGGCGGTGATGCGGGACACCCGCACCTGCTCGTTCTCACCGGCCTTGCCGCGCTTGACGACTCCGGCGTAGATGTCGTGCGCGAAGGAGGTCGAGGCCGTGATGGTCAGGCCCGCCACCACCGCGAGGATGGTCGCGAACGCGACCGCGGAGATGACGCCCAGCAGCACCACGCCGCCGAGTTCGAAGGCCAGCAGCGGGGCCGCGGAGTTCTGCCCGCCCGCCGCGGCCAGAATGCGGTCCGGGCCGACGATGGCGGCGGCGCCGTAGCCGAGCACCAGGGTGAACAGGTAGAAGGCGCCGATCAGGCCGATGGCCCACACCACCGAGCGGCGGGCTTCCTTGGCGGTCGGCACGGTGTAGAAGCGCATGAGCACGTGCGGCAGGCCGGCGGTTCCGAGCACCAGGGCCAGGCCCAGCGACAGGAAGTTCAGCTTCGACATGGAGCTGCCGCCGTACTGTGCGCCCGGGGCCAGCACATCACGCTGTGCGACAGTCTTGTTCGTCGACTCCGACACGAATTGCTGTGCCGAACCCAGGATGTCGGACAGGTTGAAGCCGTACTTGGCCAGCACCATGACGGTCATGATGCCCGCGCCGGCGATCAGCAGCACGGCCTTGATGATCTGCACCCAGGTGGTGCCCTTCATGCCGCCGACCAGCACGTACAGAATCATGAGGACGCCGACCACGGCGATCACGACCGCCTGCCCGGTCTTGTCGCTGACATTCAGCAGCAAGGCGACCAGACCGCCCGCGCCCGCCATCTGCGCCAGCAGATAGAACAGGCACACGGTGAGCGTGGTGAGCGCGGCGGCCGCGCGCACCGGCCCCTGCTTGAGCCGGAAGCTCAGCACATCGGCCATGGTGAATTTGCCGGTGTTGCGGAGCATTTCGGCCACCAGCAGCAGCGCTACCAGCCAGGCGACGAGGAATCCGATGGAGTACAGGAACCCGTCGTAGCCGTACACCGCGATGGCGCCGGCAATGCCGAGAAAGCTTGCCGCGGACAGATAGTCGCCCGCGATGGCGACGCCGTTCTGCGGTCCGGAGAAGCCGCGGCCACCGGTGAAGAAGTCGGCGGCGGTGGCATTGCTGCGGCTGGCGCGGATGACGATGACCATGGTCACGGCCACGAACAGCGCGAAGATGCCGATATTGGCGGCCGGATTGCCGACGGCCGCGGCGGCGAGATAGCCGGTGCTCATGCGTGCTTGCCCTCCATGTGCTCGCGAATGGCGGCGGCGCGCGGGTCGAGTTCACGATTGGCGAATCGCACGTACAGGCCGGTGATGACGAAGGTCGAGACGAACTGGGCCAGGCCCAGCAGCAGCCCGGCATTGATGTTCCCGACCACCTTGGTCGCCATGAAGTCGTGCGCGTAGGCGCCCAGCAGCACGTACACCAGATACCAGGCCAGGAACAGGGCGGTCATGGGGAAGACGAAGCGGCGCAACCGGTGTCGCAGTTCCTGGAACTCCGGGCTGGCCTGTACGGCGGTGAATTCCGCTGCCGTGGGCGGACTCGGCGGGTTCTTGCCGAGATCGGTGCTGCTCATCGAGGGGTCCTAGCGTGTGACGTGGCTTACGTACCCCGGACGTTAGCGAGGACCGTGTGACGGAAACATGATGTGGCGCGGGTCACTCGGCGAAGGTGCCCGGCTGTGCGGTGAACGGTCGCTTCGGCGCGATGAGCGGTCCGGCCTGGCGTGAGCCGGGTTCACGGTCCGCGCCCAGGCCCAGGCCCTCGGGGGCGTGCATGCGCACGAAGATGCGGCCGACCTCGCGCGCGGACTGGCCCGGGCTCAGCTTGCTGACCACGATCATCGTCAGGAAGGCCAGCGGCACGCTGACCGCCGCCGGATAGCCGAGCACCGCCGCGAGCCAGCCGCCCGCCAGATGCGCGGGGACGCCGCCGGAGACCGAGACCACGGTGGCGGTGCCCGCGGTGAGCCCGCCCGCCAGCAAGCCGGCCGCCGCGCCCCGCGCCGTGAGACCCCGCCACCAGATGCCCAGCACCAGCAGCGGGCACAGGGTCGAGGCGGCGACGGCGAAGGCCAGGCCGACCGTGCGGGACAGGTCCAGGGAGGCCACCGCGAACGAGAGTCCCAGCGGCACAGCGCCGGACACCAGCGCGGCCACCCGGAAATCACGGATGCGGCCGCGCAGGATATCGGTACTGACAACGCCGGCAATGCTGACCAGCAGGCCGGAGGAGGTCGACAGGAAGGCCGCGATGGCGCCGGCGGCGACCAGCGCGCCCAGCAGCTCGCCCGGCAGACCGTCGAGGACCGAGCCCGGCAGCAGCAGGACCGCGGCATCGGACTTGTCCGCGCTCACCAGGCCCGGGACGTAGAGTCGCGCGAACACGCCCAGCAGGGTGGGGAACAGGTAGAACAGGCCGACCAGGCCGATCACCGTGACCGCGGTCGAACGGGCCGCGCGCCCATCGGGATTCGTGTAGAACCGCACCAGCACATGCGGTAACCCCATGGTCCCCAGGAAGGTCGCGGCAATCAGCGAATACACCTGGAACATCGGATGCGGCCCGCCCAGTCCGCCGCCCGGGGTCAGCCAATCGGCGCCCGCCGCGGAGAGTTCGGTGGTATCGAAGACGCGGTCACCGCGCAGGAAATGCGCGGCCAACACCAGTGCGGGTAGTGCGACGGCGGTCAATTTCAGCCAGTACTGGAAGGCCTGCACGAAGGTGATCGAGCGCATGCCGCCGCTGGCGACGGTGCCGATCACAATGGCGGCCACCGCGACCGCGCCCACCCAGCCCGGAACGCCGAGCAGAATCCGCAGCGTCAGGCCCGCGCCCTGGAACTGCGGAATCAAATACACCGCGCAGATGAGCACCACGGTGAGCGCCGACAATCGCCGCAAACGCAGTGAGCCGAGCCGGAATTCGGCGAAGTCGGGAACGGTGTAGGCGCCCGAGCGGCGCAATGGCGCGGCCACGAACAACAGCAGTCCGAGATATCCCGCGGTGAAGCCCACCGGATACCAGAGCGCATCCGCGCCGTACTTGGCGATCAGCCCGGCGACACCGAGAAACGAAGCCGCCGAAAGGTATTCCCCCGATATGGCCGCGGCATTCCAGCCCGCGCCCACACTGCGCGAGGCCACCAGGAAATCCGAGGTGGTCCGGGCCAGCCGCACGCCGTAGACGGCGATGCCCACGCTGGCGATCGCCGCCAGCAGCAGCGCCGCCAAGGTGATTCCCGGCATGGTCGGCGAATCCACCTCAGTCACCGGTCAATTCGCCGAAATCATGTTCATTGCGATCAGAAAGGCGGACATAGATCCGGCCGATACCGAACAGCAGGGGATAGGCCGCGACCCCCAGCAGCACCCACGGCACCCGCACGCCCGCCACCTCGGCGGACCCCAGGCCGGTCGAGAACAGCAGGGGCAGCGCTCCCAGCACGATGACCGTCACCACCGCGAGCCGCACCGCCAGCCCGAACTGGGCGCGGATCAGGCCGCCGATCAGCACGGCTCCGACCTCGGTCTGTTCGGCCACCTCCACCCGGGTGCGCACCATGCGCGCGCCGCGCCGTTCCGCGAGGACGACCCGCTCCCGGGGGCGGGGCCGCTCCGCGCTCACCGCTGCGTCCGGTTCCGCGGCGGGTTGGGGACCAGCCGCTGTTTGAGTTCGCGCACCTGCCGGCGCGCCACCGGCAGCTCCACCGCCGGCGAATCCCCTTCGGCGCGTAGGCACACCACCGTCCCGGTGCCCACCGTGCGCAATCCGGTCACCTGCCGCAGGGCGACCAGATAGGAGCGGTGCACGCGCACGAAACCGGCCTCCCGCCACCGGTTCTCCAGTTCCGACAAGGGAATCCGCACCAAATGCGATCCGGATCCGGTGTGCAGTCGCGCGTAATCCCCGTCGGCCTCGACCCAGCTGACTTCGGCGCGATCCACCAGTGTGGTCACCCCGCCGAGTTCCACCGGAATGACCTCGTGCGGATCGGTCCGGACCGCCCCGGGCGGGGGCGCATTCCGGCCGACGGCAATGCGCCGCACCGCTTCCGCCAATCGTGCTTCCCGCAGCGGCTTCAGCAGATAGTCCACGGCGCCGAGATCGAATGCGGCCACCGCTTTGTCGTCATGCGCCGTCACGAATACGACCGCGGGCGGATTCGCGAACTCCGAGAGGATCCCCGCCAGCTCCATCCCGTCCAGTCCCGGCATATTGATATCCAAGAACACGGCATCCACCGGGTGCGCCCGCAACTCCCGCAGGGCCGCCGTGGCATCCCCCGCCGCGTATATCTGCCCGACCTCACTCTGCGCCCGCAGCAAATAGACCAGCTCATCCAAGGCCGGCTTCTCGTCATCCACGGCCAACACGCGCAGCACGCCCGGCTCCCTGTCGGTGGTCTGAGTCACAACTGATCCATCGTACGGTGCAAACCAGACGGTCGACCTCGGCCCTCGCGCGCGGCGGGACCCGAACGGTTCAGCGCAGCAGGTTGATGATCTTGCGGTAGGCGAGGCGGGTGGGCGGCGACAGCTGGGTCCAGGTGATGGGGCCGCCTTCGGCCAAATGGGTGTCGTAGGGAATCTCGGTCACGGCCCGCACATACTTGCCCAGGTAGGTGCGCGCGTGCTGGGCGACGCCGGGGCCGTCGGTCGGATGCTGGCGGGTGACCACGATGAGGGCGTCCGCCAAGTGGTGTTCGCCGAAATTGTCGTCGAGCCAGATGAGCGCGGGCTTGAGCCGGTTCACCGCGTCCGGGCGGGCGGCGAGCGTGATCACCAGTGCGATGCGGGGGTCCGAGAGGAGGGGGGTGACCATGCGATTGGTGACGGGGGAGCCGCCGTCGTAGATGGGCAGGCAGCCCGCGGCGGAGAGGTCGCGATGCACCGAGGAGTAGCTCTCGCGCCGCGGCAGCGCCTCCGGGCCGCGCGGCAGCACGCCGAAGCTGGAACTGTTCTCACCGCAGCTGTCCAATACCGAGGGCGCCAGCCCCCGCGGCCCCATATTGAGCCAGGTCTGCACGGTGCCCGCCGGGTCGATCTTGTCGCACCCCCGCCGCGCCAGGTCGCCGCCGGTGGCGCTGGCATCGACGACGATCGGCGACCGCTCCTCGTAATCGGATGCGACGGCGGCGGCCACGCCCAGGGCCGTGGTGGTGGTGCCCGCCCCGCCGGAACTGCCCATCACCAGGATGGGCGGCACCTCCGCCCACAGCAGGAATCCGTCGGTGTCGTGCAGGCGCACGACATCGGTGGGCGCGCCGGGCGGAGGCTGGCGTAGTAGCAGTGATAGATCCGTGGGAGTGGCGGAAAGCTCGGCGGGGTGATCGGGGTAATTGTCGAACACTCGAGATCCCTTTGTGTGAGCGGCATTCGGTCCAACAGATTCCGCAGCGCCTCCCGACCGACCCAACCTGCGCACTCCGCAATACAAAGCAGTTCAGCATCGATCGACCCGCGCCCCGTCCACACCCTCACCGCGTAGACGAGATTCCCCTGCGCCACGACATCTTCGATGAGTTCTTCAGTTCCAGCCCGCGTACCCCCTACAGCCGCGTCTCGATCAAGACCTCAAAAAACATGCACTGCAATGTCTTTCAATTGCGCCAAATACTACACCGAACCCGCCCCCCACATGGATCGATCTTGTCATCCGCTCACCCTCCCCAGCGCCTCTCGCCACCGTAGATTTCCGCCACACCAATCACTTTCGCCACAACCACCCGCCCGACGCGCATCGCACCAGTAATCGGAAACGGCGTCGACCGGGAACCGGTGGCGGCATTTCGCGAGTAGGTCCCGCCATCAGTTCCCGGTCGGTGGCGTATCACTCAAGCGGGCGCGGATTCGGGTGGGCGGGTGGCCGAGTTCGCGGCGCAGGACTCGGGTGAGGTGGGACTGGTCGCTGAAGCCGAGGTCGGCGGCCAGGGCGGCCAGGTTGGATTCGCCTCGGTCGAGGCGGGACAGGGCTTCGCTTATTCGGATTCGGTTGCGGTAACGGGAGATCGGGAGGCCGATGTGGTGATGGAAGGTTCGGCTCAGGTGGGCGGGGGAGGTGTTCAGGTGGCGGGCCAGGGTGAGGAGGGTGGCGCCGGCGGGGGCGCCGGTGAGGATTGCTCGGCGGGCCCGGTCCGCTAGATCGGCTCGGCCGGGGGCGGGGGCGGCGGTGGGTTGTGCGCGGAGGGCCAGGGTCAGCAGGTGGATTACGGCTTCGGTGGTGGCGAAGTCGGGGTCTCGGGTGGTGCGGAGGAGGATTCGGTGAGCCAGCTCCAGGCGGGGGTCCACGCGGATCGAGGGGGAGGGGGCGGACTCCATGCCTTCGGTGAGGGCGTGGTCGGTGAAGGTGATGGAGGTGCAGGCGTCGCCGCCGGCGGGGTGGGCGAAGCGGAGTTCTTCACCGGGGCGGTGCAGGTAACCGGCGGTGGGGTCGGCGGTGAAGTGGCGGCCTCGGGAATCGAGGCGGAAGTGGCCGCGGCGGACCAGGACGATTTGCGGGCCGGGCGGGGCCTCGGCGGCCGACCAGCGAGTGTGGTCGTCGGTGCAGTCGACAGCGCGGATCACGAAGTGGGGGGTGGTGATCACCGTTCGCGCGTGGAGCACCAGGTGAGTTTAAGGGTGGGGACCGACAGGTTCGATGCGCATATTTGTTCAAGACCGGGCGGGGGCGGGCGGTCGATGCTCGGGGGCATGATCGCACTCGCTTCGTCGACGGACTCGGCTACGCGCCGGGGGTGGATTCTCACCGTGCTGCTCATCGGGCAGTTGATGGCGACCATGGACGGCGCGATCGTATCGGTGGCGGCGCAGACCATTCGGGAAGAGCTGGGCGCGAGCGGTGCGGCCATTCAGCTGATCGTGTCCGGATATCTGCTGACCACCGGAGTGCTGCTGGTGACCTGTGCGCGGCTCGGGGACATCGTCGGGCAGCGGCGAGTGTTCCTGATCGGCCTGGGATGGTTCACCGCCGCCTCACTGCTGTGCGGGGTGGCGCCGAACGCGACCGTGCTGGTGCTCGCGCGGATCGCCCAGGCCGTGGGCGCGGCTTTGCTCATGCCGCAGGTCTTTTCGCTCATTCAGCTGTACTGGGACGGGGCGGCGCGACGGCGCGTGATCGGGATCTACAGCATGGTGCTGGCGCTGGGGGTCGTATTGGGGCAGGTGGCCGGAGGGCTGGTGGTCGGCGCCGATCTGTTCGGACTCGGTTGGCGGCCGGCCTTTCTGCTGAATCTTCCGATCGGCGTGCTCGCGCTGGTCGTGGGCGCGCGCATGCTGCCGGCCGCGCGGGTGGACGGGCGGGTTCGCCTCGATCCGGCGGGTGTGGCATTGCTGACGGTGGCCATGACCGCGTTCACCCTCCCGCTCATCTTCGGCCGGGAATTCGGCTGGCCCGTCTGGGCATGGATCTCGCTCGCGGCCGGTGGTTTCCTGCTGGCGGTATTCGTTCGCTACGAAACGAATTCGCCGCATCCGGTGCTGGATCCGGCGGTACTGCGGCCGCCGGGCGTGAAGCCGGGACTCCTCGCCTGTTGCCTGATCATGGGCTGCTACAGCGGGTTTCTGCTGACCCTGACGCTGCACCTGCAATCGGCCCTGGGGTTCTCGCCGCTGCAGGCGGGATCGGCGTTCGCGCCGTTCGCCGTTGGGTTCGGCGCGCTCAGCCTGAGCTGGAATCGGTACCCGCAGCGCGTGCAGCGTGCGTTGCCGACGGTAGGGCCGATCCTGTTCGCCGCGGGCTCGATCACGCTGGTGCTCATACTCGTTCACGGCCACTGGAACCCTGTGCTCGCCGCCCCGCTGCTGCTGATCGCGGGCGCCGGGCACGCCGCCGGCTACAGCCCGCTGATCGCGCACCTCACGACACTGGTGCAGCCGCAGCACGCTTCGGCGCTGTCGGCACTCGACTCCACCGGCCCGATGCTCACCGCGGCGACGACCGTCGCCGGACTGGGCAGCGTCTACTTCGCCGCGCCGTCCTCCGCCGACGGCCTGCTCCGGGTCACCGTCGCGGTCACCGGCCTGCTCGTGGTGACGGCGGTCTGCGCGGCCCTCGCCGGCCCTCGCTCCCCGGGAAAACGGCAGCGGCAGTGAGGCCCTCGCGATATCAGGCGTGAATTCCGGCGCGGAACTTGGGGATTCGCATGCTCACCTTGGTGCCCGCGCCGGGCGCAGTGTCGACCACCAGCCCGTAGTCGTCGCCGAACGCCGCGCGCAACCGGTCGTCCACATTGGCCAGCCCCACATGCGCCGATTCCCCGGAAGTGGCCGGGCCGGTGCCGGTTTGAATGGAATCCAGCGCTCCGGAGCGCAGCAGTTCGGGATCCATGCCGACACCGTCGTCCTCGACCGTGATGACGCAGTCGGTGCCCTCGTCGGCCGCCACGATGGTCAGCGTCCCGCCCTTCGGCTTGGCGGCCAGCCCGTGCCGCACCGCGTTCTCCACCAGCGGTTGCAGCGCCAGGAACGGCAGCACCACCCCGAGCACCTCGGGCGCGATCCGCAACCGCACCTGCAGCGAGTCCCCGAAGCGCGCGCGTTCCAGCGCCAGATACCGGTCGATGTTCTTCAATTCGTCCGCGAGCACGGTGAATTCCCCCGCGGCGCGGAAGGAATACCGGGTGAAGTCGGCGAAATCGAGGATCAGCTCCCGCGCCCGCGCCGGATCGGTCCGCACGAACGACGCGATGGTGTTCAACGCGTTGTAGATGAAATGCGGGCTGATCTGCGCCCGCAACGCCAGCACCTCCGCGCGATCCAGCCGCGCCCGCGAGGCGTCCAGCTCCGCCAATTCGATTTGCCCGCAGGCATATCGCGCCACCTCCGCCACGGCCCCGAGCATGCCCGGCCCCGGCTGATCCGCGGTGACCACGCCCAGTGCCCCGATCATGCCGCTGTACTCGGTGGCCAGCGGCTGCGCGAGCAGCGTGTATCCATCGCTGCCCGGCCCGGACACCAGCACCGGCCGCCCGCTGGCCATGGCCCGCCGCGCGGTGTCGGCGAGCAGCGCCGTCAGCTCGGGATGCGGTCCGTCCCAAGCCAGCATGTCGCCCTCCGGATTGGTGATGCCCACGGCGAGCGTCCCGGTGAGCGCGCGCAGATGCGGCGCCGCCTCCTGCGCCGAGTCCGCGGTGAGCCCGCGCCGCAGCGGCCGCGCCGCCTGCGAGGCCGTCTGCAAGGCGGTGTGCACGGCCCGTTCGGCGGGCGTGGTCACGGTGCGGCGGGTGCGCGGCCAGGCCAGCAGCGCGCCCGCGATGAGCACCCCGGTGACGAGAATGGCGGCGGCGGTCGCGGTCACGGCGCCGCCGTCCGGGCGGTGCGGGCGGCGGCGCCGCGCGGCAACCAGATCATCCCCGGATTATCACCTGCCCGTTGCCGCAGTGACATTCGCCACGACACGCGGGGGCGGCACGCCGTTGTCGCAGACCGGCCACCTCGTCGTTCCCGATCTCCTCCGCGCGCCCGTCCGAAGCAGTCGGTGAGGGCGCTTAGTATGTCTGCGTGTCAGCCTCGTCGGGATCATTCGTTCATCTCCACAACCACACCGAGTACTCCATGCTCGACGGCGCGGCGAAGATCACGCCCCTGTTCAAAGAGGCGAATCGCCTGGGGATGACCGCGGTGGGCATGACCGACCACGGCAATATGTACGGCGCGTCGGAGTTCTACAACTCCGCCAAGAAGCAGGGCATCAAGCCGATCATCGGCATCGAGGCCTACATCGCGCCGGACTCGCGGTTCAACACCAAGCGCGTGCAGTGGGGCGATCCCTCGCAGAAGAGCGACGACGTCTCCGGTTCCGGCGCCTACACCCACATGACCATGGTCGCCGAGAACGCGCAGGGTCTGCGGAACCTGTTCAAGCTGTCCTCGCTCGCCTCCATCGAAGGCCAGCTCGGCAAGTGGGCGCGCATGGACGCCGAGATCATCGCCGAGCACGCCGCCGGAATCATCGCCACCACCGGCTGCCCCTCCGGCGAGGTGCAGACCCGCCTGCGCCTGGGCCAGGAACGCGAGGCGCTGGAGGCCGCCGCCAAGTGGCAGGAGATCTTCGGCCCGGAGAACTTCTTCCTCGAGATCATGGACCACGGCCTGTCCATCGAACGCCGGGTGCGCGAGGGCCTGCTCGAGGTCGGCAAGAAACTGGGCATTCCGCCCCTGGCTACCAATGACTGCCACTACGTCCACGAGCACGACGCCGCCAACCACGAGGCGCTGCTGTGCGTGCAGACCGGCAAGACCCTCTCCGATCCGACCCGCTTCAAGTTCGACGGCTCCGGCTACTACCTCAAGTCCGCCGAGGAGATGCGCGCCATCTGGGACGCCGAAGTCCCCGGCGCCTGCGACAACACCGTCCTCATCGGCGAGCGCGTGCAGTCCTACGACGAGGTCTGGAACCACCGCGACCGCATGCCCATCTTCCCGGTCCCCGAGGGCGAGACCCAGGCCAGCTGGTTGCGCCACGAGGTCTTGAAGGGCCTGGATCGCCGGTTCCCCACCGGGGTTCCGGAGGAATACCTCACCCGGGCCGACTACGAAATCGGCGTCATCAACGAGATGGGCTTCCCGGCCTACTTCCTCATCGTCGCCGACCTCATCACCTACGCCCGCTCGGTCGGCATCAATGTCGGCCCGGGCCGTGGTTCGGCGGCCGGTTCGCTGGTCGCCTACGCCATGGGCATCACCAATATCGACCCCATCCCGCACGGGCTGCTGTTCGAGCGCTTCCTCAATCCGGAACGCGTCTCCATGCCCGATATCGATATCGACTTCGACGATCGCCGCCGCGGTGAGATGGTCCGCTACGCCACCGAGAAGTGGGGCAGCGACCGGGTCGCCCAGGTGATCACCTTCGGCACCATTAAAACCAAGGCGGCGCTGAAGGACTCGGCCCGCGTCCAGTTCGGCCAGCCCGGTTTCGCCATCGCCGACCAGATTTCGAAGGCGCTGCCGCCGCCGATCATGGCCAAGGACATTCCGCTCTCGGGCATCATGGATCCCGAGCACGAGCGGTACAAGGAGGCCGCCGAGGTCCGGGAGCTCATCAATACCAACCCGGATGTCAACAAGATCTACGAGACCGCCCGCGGCCTCGAGGGCCTGATCCGCAATGCCGGCGTGCACGCCTGCGCGGTCATCATGTCGAGCGAGCCGCTCACCGACGCCATCCCGGTGTGGAAGCGGCCCCAGGACGGGGCCATCATCACCGGCTGGGACTACCCGTCCTGTGAGGCCATCGGCCTGCTGAAGATGGACTTCCTGGGCCTGCGCAACCTCACCGTCATCGGTGACGCGCTGGTCAATATCAAGAACAACCGCGGTATCGAACTCGACCTCGACACCCTGCCGCTGGAAGATCCCGCCACCTACGAATTGCTCGCCCGCGGTGACACTCTCGGCGTGTTCCAGCTCGACGGCGGCGCCATGCGCGATCTGCTGCGCCGCATGATCCCCACCGGCTTCGAGGACATCGTGGCCGTGCTCGCGCTGTACCGCCCCGGTCCCATGGGCATGAACGCGCACAACGACTACGCCGACCGCAAGAACGGGCGGCAAGAGGTCAAACCCATCCACCCGGAGCTCGAGGAGCCCCTGAAGGACATCCTGCGCGATACCTACGGCCTGATCGTGTATCAGGAGCAGATCATGCAGATCGCGCAGAAGGTCGCCGGCTACTCCCTCGGCCGAGCGGATATTCTGCGCCGCGCCATGGGTAAGAAGAAGGCCGAGGTGCTCGAGGCCGAATTCGAGGGCTTCGAGAAGGGCATGCTGGAGAACGGTTTCTCCAAGCCCGCCATCAAGGCGCTGTGGGACACGATTCTCCCGTTCGCCGGTTACGCGTTCAACAAATCGCACGCCGCCGGCTACGGTCTGGTGTCGTTCTGGACCGCCTACCTCAAGGCCAACTATCCGGCCGAGTACATGGCCGGTCTGCTCACCTCCGTCGGTGACGACAAGGACAAGGCCGCCGTCTATCTGGCCGACTGCCGCCGCCTGGGCATCCAGGTGCTGCCGCCCGACGTCAACGAGTCCGAGATCGAATTCGCCTCCGTGGGCAATGACATTCGCTTCGGCATGGGCGCGGTCCGCAATGTCGGCGCCAATGTGGTGTCGTCGATTATCGCGGCGCGCAAGGAGAAGTCGAAGTTCACCGACTTCTCCGACTATCTGAACAAGATCGATGCCGTGGCCTGCACCAAGAAGGTCACCGAATCCCTCATCAAGGCAGGGGCTTTCGACTCGCTCGGGCATCCGCGCAAGGGCCTGATGCTGGTGCACTCCGATGCCATCGACGCGGTCATGTCCACCAAGAAGGCCGAGGCCATCGGCCAGTTCGACCTCTTCGGCGGCCTCGACGACGGTGACGATTCGATTGCCAGCGTCTTCAATGTGAAGGTCCCCGACGAGGAATGGGAGACCAAGCACAAGCTCGCCCTGGAGCGGGAGATGCTGGGCCTCTACGTGTCCGGGCATCCGCTCAATGGCGTCGAGCATGTGCTGGCGGCGCAGTCCGACACCCAGATCCCGGCCATTCTCGAAGGCGAGGTGAAGGACGGCGCGCAGGTCACCATTGGCGGCATCTTCGCCAATGTCACCCGCCGCGTGAACAAGAACGGCCTGCCCTGGGCGTCGGCGCAGTTGGAGGACCTCTCCGGCGGCATCGAGGTCCTGTTCTTCCCGCAGTCCTACTCGGTCTACGGCATGGACGTCACCGAGGACGCCATCGTCCTGGTGAAGGCGCGCGTCTCCGCCCGCGACGACCGCGTCTCGCTCATCGCCAACGACCTTGTGGTGCCGGATCTTTCCTCCATCGGCGTGGACAAGCCGCTGTCGGTGGTCATCCCGACCCGCCTGTGCACCCCCGACAAGATCGGCGCTCTCAAGCGCGTCCTGAGCAGCCACCCCGGCACCGCCAATGTGCACATCCGCCACGTCGGCTCCCGCGAACGCACCACCGTGCTGAAAGTCGCCGACAACCTCCGGGTTTCGCCGTCCTCGGCCCTCATGGGCGACCTCAAGGCCCTGCTCGGCCCGGGCTGCCTGGCGGGCTAGCCGTCGAGTGTCCGGCACCCCCGTGCGTCGGCCGGCGGCCCGGCCGACGCACAGGAATTCAGAGCGCCGATCTCACCTCATTCGCGCAGGAAGAAGCGCCAGGCCTGCCACTGGTCGTTCACATCGAGGGCGCGTAATCCTATGCGGGGCGGGGTGATCTGCAACAGGTTGAGATCGAGGGCGAGTTCGACGCCGCCGATCGGCCCGCCCGGGACCACAATGTGGAATGCGAACGAGACGGCGCTCTGATAGAGCGCCCATTCGCAGGCCTTGAGCGTCCCGGTGACCGCCAGACCGGGAATGAGATCGCCGTCCACGCCAAGATAGAGCTGGGCCTTGACATTGCGGAGAGTGACATTGCCATTGGCGAGTACTTCCAGCTCCCAGTCCTGTTCGCCCGGATTGCCGGTCGGTGGGAGCAGTAGTGCGGGAGCGCCCGGCTCCGAGCCGAGCAGTGTGCAGAGTTGATTGACCGGGCGGCCGATTCCGTAAACGCCGTTCGGTAACGGTGCCATCGCAAACCACCTTTCGCCGCGCATGAATTACGCACGGAGCGCGGAACTTTCGAGGACATTACGAGTGCAGCTGCCCATTCACCATACGACCGGACAGCGCCCGGGGCACCCGAAACGAAGAAGTGATTTGCGTGAAATCCATTATGCGCCAAGGCAAGTCATCGGACTTGTAGAGAGACTTCAGTGTTGCTGGATTTCGTTGGGAAAGCCCCCACTGTGTTTTGGGATCTCGTCCAAATAGATTTGTGTATTTCGGCTTGCCGGAAATTGGGCGAGGCCCCCTCGGCGCCTTGGAGGGGGCCTCTATGAACGGAGGACTACAACCACGTTGGGTCGCCGAATACGGCGCCGCTGTCGTCGACCTCCGCGGACTTGGCGTACAGATAGACGTATTGGCGGATGGTGACCGGGCCGGTGCACTGGTTCACCACTATGTGGAAGTCGCGGATGATGGTGGTCGCCGTGATGCCCGGGGGGACTTCCTTCTCTGCCAGTGAAACCTCTTTCACCTCACCGGCATTGAGGTTGAGGGTGGCGACCGGGTTGGGGTTGAAGTGGGCGTCCGGACCACTGGGGGTGAAGCCGACGGGGATGTCGGGGGTGGCGCCCAGGGTGCCCGCGCCGATGGTGACCGCGCAGCCGACGTGATAGCCGACCTTCAATGTCCCGCCGGCCATGCCGTTGATGCGGCCGTAGGCGGCGGTGGTGACGAGGGCCTCGCGGGTGGTGCCCATTTGGTTCAGGGGCGGGATGCGGTTGATGTACTCCGGGGCATGCCCGACGGTGAAGCTTCCGAATGTCGATTGGTAGGTCTGCTCGTGCGCCGGCAGCGTGATGACGTCCGCGTGGCCTTGCGGGAGGCAAATCGACGTGGCGCCGATCGATAGGAGGGTTAGTGACAACGGTCTGAACCGCCTGAACAACCGCATATCGATAAAGGTAATAGAGAACATGCATGACCAACCCGCATGACACACGGGCTGACGGGCCGCTATTCGAGGAAAATTCGCGGAACCGGAACAGTCAGAGGCGCGGGCGGGTCGCCGACGGCAGTGCGCCCGCGATCCAGCGCAGGGCCGCCACGGTCGCCGCCGCCAGGACGGCGGTCTGCACGGATCCGGTGATGAGCGCGAGCAGCAGTGCGGTCACCAGCCCGGCGGCGAGGGCCTCGAGCTTGTACACCGGCCACGCGGTGCCGGCGATATCCACGGTCGCCGCGCGCGCCCGCTGCGCCTGGGTTGGGTGAACCACTGCCATGACGTCAGGCTACCCGACCCCCGAAAGTTCGGTCCACCGAACTTTCTGTCGGGAACATAACAACACCCCATGCTGTTGGCCGATTCATGCCACTAATCGGAGAGTACGAACCCAGCACGCTGGATTGGGCCCGCGAGCAGGCCGAGGGCTACGAGGCATCCAATGGAGCCACCCACAACACCATGCAGGGCAAGCCGATCATCCTGATGACCTCGCGCGGCGCGAAGTCCGGGAAGCTGCGCAAGACCGCGCTCATGCGCGTGGAGCACAACGGCGAGTACGCCGTCGTCGCCTCGCTCGGCGGCGCCCCGAAGCATCCCGTCTGGTACTGGAACCTGAAGGCCGACCCGCACGTCGAGCTCCGTGACGGCGCGGTCGTGAAGGACTACGACGCCCGCGAGGTCACCGGTGACGAGCGGGATCTGTGGTGGAAGCGCGCGGCCGAGGTCTGGCCGGACTACGACAACTACACCAAGAAGACCACCCGCGTGATCCCCGTCTTCGTCCTCACGCCCCGAGACTGATCGGCGATCGGCCGCTCATCCCGCGCACCCGGGATCCGGCGCCGATGGAAAATGCCCCGGCCACCTCAGCGGCCGGGGCATTTTCTTTGTTCGGGGTCATCGCTCGATGCGGGCTCGCCTCAGGGCAGGACCTGCGGCACGACATCCGGGGCGATCGCGCCGGTGGCCGCGCCCAGGCCGCCGCCGATGCCGCCGTAGATGAGGGCGGCCAGGCCGACATTGGCCGCGCCGACGGCGGAGCCGAGGCCCGGGACCAGGATGGCCAGCGGCACCGCGGACAGCGCCGCGCTGCCCGCGCCGATGCCGGCGCCGATGCCCGCGCCCGCGGCCGCGCCATTGGCGACCGGATCATGGTTCTGTGCGTCCGGGTTGGTGGCGACCGGCTCCAGGGTGAGCGGCTCGGCGGCGGCGGTGCCGGCGGCGACACCGGCGGTGAGGGCCGCGGCGATGAGCGAAATGGCAATGGGCTTACGGAGATTCATCAGGCGTTGTCGGCTTTCTGGATTGCGTAGACGAGAAGCGGCGCCGCCACCCGCTATGAGGGGTAGCGGGCGACGACACCGCCACCGAAGCTAGCTGCGCATTTGCTGACCGGGCAAAGCGGAGGTGCGGCCTCCCCGGGTGCTTGACAGTCAAATGACCAGTTCGGCGGCCTGCTGTGAAACACGCCACGGCCCACGCGCGCACGGATCCGGGCGAATCGCCCCGTTTGGCGGCTCCGCCCGCAGGTCGTCGGCCGGTCCCGGCTAGCATGTTGCGGGTGTCTGATCCGCTTGCCGTAGCAGAGAAAGTGTCCGGTCCGCTGCCTGAATTGACCGCGGACGAGATCGATGCCGCCGCCAAGCGAATTTCCGACATTATCGAGCCGACGCCGCTGGTCAGGAATGCGCGGCTGTCGGCGGCTACCGGGGCCGAGGTCTTCCTGAAACGGGAGGATCTCACCGCTGTCCGCTCGTACAAGTTGCGCGGCGCGTACAACCTCATCGTTCAGCTGACCGCCGCGGAGCGCGCCGCGGGCGTGGTCGCGGCCAGCGCCGGAAATCATGCGCAGGGTGTGGCGTTCGCGTGCAAGGCGATGGGGATCAAGGGGCGCATCTACGTTCCGACCACCACGCCCAAGCAGAAGCGCGATCGAATCCGCGTGCACGGCGGGGAATTCGTGGAGTTGATCGCCATCGGCGACACCTATGACGCCGCCGCGGCGGCCGCCCTCGCCGATGCGGAGCGCACCGGGGCGACCATCGTGCATCCGTTCGACGATCCGCGCACCGCGGCCGGGCAGGGCACCATTGCCGCGGAAGTCCTCGAACAGCTCGGCCACGCACCGGATCTGGTGGTGGTGCCGGTGGGCGGCGGTGGCTGCCTCGCCGGTATCGGCACCTATCTGCGGGAGCGGGCGCCGGAGACGGCCATTCTCGGCGTGGAGCCCTCGGGGGCCGCGTCCATGACCGCCGCGCTGGTGGCGGGCGGTCCGGTGACGCTGCCCGAGATCGATCCGTTCGTGGACGGCGCGGCCGTGCGCCGCATCGGCGCGGTGCCGTTCACCGCGGTCTCGCGCTTCGGCGGCCGGGTGCGCTCGCACGCCTCGCTGCCTTTACTGACCACGACCGAATCCGACCGTGGCGCAGGCTCTTTCCGCATGATGCACGTGGACGAGGGCGCGATCTGCACCACCATGCTGGAGCTGTACCAGAACGAGGGCATCGTCGCCGAGCCGGCGGGCGCGCTCTCGGTCGCGGCCCTGCGCGAGCTCGATATCGAACCGGGCACCACGGTGGTGTGCCTGCTCTCCGGCGGCAACAACGATGTCTCCCGCTACGGCGAGGTCATCGAGCGGTCGCTGGTGCATCAGGGGCTCAAGCACTACTTCCTGGTGGACTTCCCGCAGGAGCCGGGCGCGCTGCGCCGCTTCCTGGACGAGGTCCTCGGTCCCGATGACGACATCACGCTGTTCGAATACGTCAAGCGCAACAACCGGGAGACCGGTGCGGCGCTGGTCGGCATCGAACTGGGTTCGCCGGACGGCCTGGAGGCCCTGCTCAAGCGCATGGACGAATCGCCGATCCAGGGCGAGCGCCTGGATCCGGGTTCCCCGGCCTACCGCTATCTGACCTGATCGACGCGTTCCCGGGCAGGGCGGGGAAGGAACCCTGCCCGGGACGGCCGAACGCGATCCACCCCCACGTGGGATCGCGGGTCCGAGCCGCTCAGGCGCGCAGCAGATACCCGGTCTCGGTGGCGTGGATGAGCTGCGGCGCCCCCAGCTTGCGATCCAGCCGGTGCACCACATCGTCGATGCCGATCTCGGCCGGCGGTTCGGTGCAGTATTCGGCGAGTTCGTAATGGGTGACCGGGCGGCCCGCGCGCGCCGCGAGCAATTCCAGCGCGCAGAACTCCCGCGAGGTGACCGTCAGCAGCACCCCGGCCCGCTGCACCCGCCGCCGCAGCCGATCCACCACCAGATCGCCGATGGTGAGCACGGGCGAGGGCGGGATGGGACGCCGCACGCACAGCGCTCGCACCCGGGCCGACAGCTCGGCGAGGGAGAACGGTTTGGGCAGCCAGTCGTTCGCACCGCTGGCGAAGCCGTCGCGGCGGTCGGCCGGACTGTCGCGCGCGGTCATGATGAGCGCCGGGGTGGTGCGCCCCGATTTCCGTTGCCGCCGAACCAGATCCAGCCCGTCGCCGTCGGGCAGCCCGCGATCGACCACCAGGCAGTCGTAGAGCTGTGCGCCGATCCGCCGGCCCGCCTCGTCGAGATTGCGCGTCAGATCGACGATGAATCCGGCATCACGCAATCCGCTCGCAACGCGTTCCCCCAGATCGTCGTCGTCCTCGCACACCAGCACCCACACCTTGCGGGGGCTCGTTCCTTCGTCGGGCATGGGCACACGGTGCCATATCGATCGTGAACGATTCATGAGCGATCGCGCGGTGATAAGCGAGCGTTAACAACTCTGCAAGTGAGCTCCACCAAGATCTGGGTTAACGGATTCACGCACTTCATGCGATCAATCGAGTAGTCCACTACGCGTGAAACCGAACAGTCTGGGCGGGAGGCTTTGTTCATGAAAAGGCTGGTGGTGTGTTGCGACGGCACGTGGAAGGCCGAGTCGAGCAGCACGGTGTCGAACATCATCAAGATCGCGCAGACGGTCCGGCTGTCGGGTAAGGGCCCCGACGGCACCCAGATCGGGCAGCGCGTCTTCTACATCTCCGGGCCCGGCGCCCGCGGTTTCGTCTCCGATCGGCTGCTCGGCGGAGCATTCGGTCTCGGCCTCGAAGCGAACCTCTCCTCGGCGTACTGGCAGCTGGCCTCCAACTGGGAGCCGGGCGACGAGATCTTCATCTTCGGATTCAGCCGCGGCGCGTACACCGCCCGCAGCCTGGCCGGGATGATCAACCGCCTCGGCATCCTCAACTACGAAGGCATGATCAAGGGCAAGTATCCCGACGCGCTGAAGATCTATCAGACCCGCAAGGATCCGGACGCGCCGGATCCGCAGGAATGGATCGATTTCCGGGCCGAGTACTGCTACCCGGACCCGGTGAAGATCAACTTCCTGGGCGTCTTCGACACCGTCGGCGCCATGGGCATTCCGGGCATCACCTCGTGGCGGCACCGCTTCCACGATGTGCGGCTCTCGCGCACCGTGTACTGCGCACGGCAGGCGCTGGCCCTCGACGAGCGGCGGCGCGCCTTCGAGCCCTGCCTGTGGGAGGTCCCGGTCGAGCTGGGGGAGAAGTACCGGCGCAGCGATCGCGTCAAGCAGGTCTGGTTCGAGGGCGTGCACAGCGATATCGGCGGCGGCTATCCGGAATGCGCGCTGTCCGACATCACCCTGCGCTGGATGATCGACGAGGCGGAGAAGGAGGGCCTGGCCTTCGACCATCCCCGCCTGGCGCAGCTGCTGGCGCACTGCCCGGAGTCCGCGGCGGAGCACTGCGAGCGGCACAATTCGCTCGGCCCCGCGTACCGGATCCTCAACACGTTCCGCATGATTCGGAGTCCGCGCCGGGGGCGGTTCTACTGGGATTCCTGGCGGCGCCTGCTCGAGCCCGGTGACCAGAACAGCTATCTGGCCTCCTCGGTCGGCAACTACCGTCCGGCCAATCTGCGCCGGCGGCTGGAGGAAATGGGCGGCGACATCCCGTCCCGGTACATCGAGTACACCGATTACCCGCCGATCGCCCCGGACCCGGCCCAGCAGCCGGGCCCGGGACGCGGCGGCGGGCTCGCCACCTTGATGGCGACGGACAACAGCACCGGTGGTGAATCCGCCGCCTAGCGCGGAGCGAACGCTGCCACTTCACGACTACGGTTCCAGTCGAGGCGGGCAGGCATAGGGTGCTGCCCAGCACCGAGGACGGGAACCGCCGCTGCATCCCGTCCGTCGTCGAATCCCAGTCGCGCGGCAGCGCCCCCGCCGCGCCGCTGGCCGGTGTCACCGCCCTGCACGAGGCGCTTCGGCTGTGCTACGGCCACGAGACCGCCGATGGCACCGGCATTTACGGCCCGGCAACCAAGACCGACGTCCGCTATGTCCAGGACGTGGTCGGCGAGAAACAGGACGGCGTCTACGGACCCAGGACCGCCGCCGCCATGAAATGGCCGGTATACGACAACACCGGCGAACACGTCGCCTGCGTCCGGACCGGCCCTTGTGAGCGTCCTGTCCCCGAACGCCTCCGTCCCGCAACACTCCTCGTCACACCCGGAGTGCCGGGATGATCAGCAGGAGTCGTGGTTAGCGCACAAGTAGGGCGACCGGGAGGCGGGCGAAGAGTTTTTCCAGGCGGGAGCGGCCGGAGAAGGTGTGTCCGGTGAGGCGGTCGGTCCAATGTCCTTGCGGGAGGTCGAGGACCGTGTCGCCCCAGCCGCCGGCCTCGTCGAGGCGGATGGTGTGGCGGGTGACGGCCACGATCACCTCGGGCATCTCGCCTGTGCGGCCGCGCGCGTAGGAGAGGAAGTGGCCGGCTTGATCACCGTTGGCGAAGAGGGGAGTGTAGGTGCCGCCGACGAAGCATTCCGGGCGTTCCCGGCGCAACCACAGGGCGTAGGCCACGATCCACATCTTGACCGCGCCGGAGGGATCCAGATCCGGTGTGCCGGTGAGCGATTGCAGCAGCAGGGAGCGGTGGGTGAAGTCGACGGGGCGGCGGTTGTCGGGGTCGACGAGGGAGTCCTCCCACAGCTCGGCGCCCTGGTAGACATCGGGGATGCCGGGGCCGCACAGTTGCAGCAGCTTCTGCGCCAGCGCCTCCGACCAGGCGAACGGCGCGTAATCGGCGACCAGTTCCCCGAGTTCGGCGCCGACCGGTCCATCGATGACGGTGTCGATCCAGCGGTGCACCGCGGATTCGAACTCGACATCCGGTTCCTCCCAGGAGGACTGGGTGCCGGCCTCGCGAACCGCCTTCTCCGCGAACTGATGCACCCGATCCCGGAATCCGGGCACGGCCGCGGCGGGCCGGCCATCGGCGGGCCAGATGCCGAACATGTTCTGCAACAGGAAGATCGTGGTCGCGCCGTCGGGCCCGGGCGCGATGTCGTTCCACGCCGAGACCGCCCGCGCCCAGATATCGGCCACCTGCGAGAGCAGGCCGATGCGGGCGCGCACATCCTCGCCGCGCTTGGTGTCGTGGGTGGACAGCGTGGTCATGGTGGCGGGCCAGCGGGTGGCGCGCTCGGCATTGGCGAGATGGAATTCCACCGGGGTGCAACCGAATCGGGCCGGATTCGCGCCCATCTCCTGCAGCGACACCAGCCGCGCGGCGCGGTAGAACATGGTGTCCTCGACCGCCTTGGCGGTGATCGCCCCGCCCACCTGGTGAAAGCGGACGGCGGCCTCGCCGTTCACCGCCAGCGCCGTCGTCAGCACCTGCAGCGGTGGCATGAGCTCGCCATTGCGCCGCGCCACCTCGGCCACCACGGCGGACACCGTCCCGGCCAGCGGCGCGTAATCGGTGCGGTACACCGGCATGAACGACAGCACCTCGATGGTGGCATTGGTGAGCGCCATGGTGTCGCAGGCCTCGGTGCGCGCATCGCGTTTGATGGCCGCGACCAGCCGGCGCACCTCCGGCACCAGCATGGTCTCGGCGACGGCGCGCTTGATGCGGTGCTCGTTCTCCGCGAACCAGGACCGGTCGCTGCCGTGCCCGGCGAACTGGCGGGACAGCTCGGTCATCTGCTTGGCGCCGTCGGGATCGATGAGCACGGCCCCGATATCGGCGAGGGCGTCGTACCCGGTGGTGCCGTCGATGGGCAGGGTGGCGTCGAGCGGTTCGCTGTGCGAGAGCACCTTCTCCACCAGCAGCAGCCGATGCGGTCCGATGAGCTTGCGCAACTGCTTCAGATAGGCCGCGGGCCGGGCCAGCCCGTCGGGATGGTCCACCCGCACGCCGTCGATGAGATCGTGTTCGCACCAGGCGGCCAGCTCCCGATGGGTGGCCTCGAAGACCGCCGGATCCTCCTGCCGGATGGCCGCGAGGGAGCCCACGGTGAAGTAGCGCCGGTATCCGCACAGCCCGGATTTCCAGTTGACCAGCCGGTAGTGCTGCTTGTCGTGAATGCGCAGCGCATTCTCGCCATCGGTGCCGGGCGCGATGGGGAAGCGCATATCGTGCAGCGCCAGCATGGGTTCGAGCCCGCTGCGGTCGACCGTCAGCGCCGCCGGATCGTTCTCATTGGCCAGCACCGGCAGCGCGATGCGCCCGCCCGCGCCATTGGCCGGGCTCCAGTCGATATCGAAGTAGTGCGCGTACTTGGAATCCTTGCCGTGCGTCAGCACATCCCACCACCACGGATTCTGCCGCGGATCGGCCACGCCCACATGGTTGGGCACCAGATCCACGATCAGTCCCATGCCGCGGCCGCGTACCTCGTCGGCGAGCGCCTTGAATCCGGCGGGCCCGCCCAGCCCGGCCGCGACCGAGGTGGGATCGGTGACGTCGTACCCGTGCGTGGAGCCGCGCACGGCGGTCATCACCGGCGACAGGTACAGGTGCGAGATGCCCAGCTGCTGCAGGTATTCGGCGATGGCGCGGGCATCGGCGAAGGTCAGGCCGTCCGGGCGCAGTTGCAGCCGGTAGGTGCTGCGCACCGGGGTCTGCCGGGCGATGGGGTCGGTGTGGTGTTCGGGCGTGCTGGTCATGGCGCTATGAATCATGCCGTACGGCGGAGGACGAGCAGGCAGCGTGCGGGGACTTCGACGGTGGACGCCGCCGGGTGCGTTGTGTTTGCTGATGGTTCGCCTGTGGGGGTGGAGCAGTCCAGCGCCACCGTCCACCCGGCCCCGTGATCGGCATCGGGCAGGGTGAAGCCGAGGGCGGCGTCGTGGGCGTTGAAGCACAGCAGGAACGAGTCGTCGGTAATGTGCTCACCGCGCGGCCCGGGCTCGCGAATGCCGTCGCCATTGAGGAAGACGGTGAGCGAGCGGCCGAATCCGGTCTCCCAGTCGGCATCGGTCATCTCGGCGCCGGCCGGGGTGAACCAGGCGATGTCATCGGGATGGTCGTGATCGGGCGCGGGCCGGCCGTCGAAGAACCGGCGGCGCCGGAACACCGGGTGCGCGGTGCGCAAAGCGACTGCGCGCCGGGTGAATTCGAGCAGCTCGGCATTGGTTTCCATGAGCGACCAGTCCATCCACGACAGTGCTGAGTCCTGACAGTAGGCATTGTTGTTGCCCCGCTGGGTGCGGCCCAGCTCGTCACCGTGCAGCAGCATGGGCGTGCCCTGCGACACCAGCAGCGTGGCGAGCAGATTGCGGACCTGCCGGGCGCGCAGGGCGAGGATCTCCGGATCGTCGGTGGGCCCCTCCGCGCCGCAGTTCCAGGAGCGGTTGTAGGTCTCGCCGTCACGATTGCCCTCGCCATTGGCGGCATTGTGTTTCTCGTTGTAGGACACCAGATCCGCGAGGGTGAACCCGTCGTGCGCGGTGACGAAGTTGATACTGGCGCCGGGGCGGCGGCCGGTGGCCTCGTACAGGTCCGAGGAGCCGGTGAGCCGGGAGGCGAACTCGCCCAGCGTGGCCGGCTGCCCGCGCCAGTAATCACGCACGGTGTCACGGTATTTCCCGTTCCACTCCGTCCAGTGTGCCGGGAAATTGCCGACCTGATAGCCGCCCTCGCCGACATCCCAGGGTTCTGCGATGAGTTTCACCTGGCTCACCACCGGATCCTGGTGCACCAGATCGAAGAAGGTGGCCAACCGGTCCACATCGTGCAGCTCCCGCGCGAGGGTGGCGGCCAGATCGAAGCGGAAGCCGTCCACGTGCATGTCGAGGATCCAGTAGCGCAGCGAATCCATGATCAGCTGCAAGGTGTGCGGGTGGCGCACATTGAGGCTGTTGCCGGTGCCGGTGTAATCCATGTAGTGCTGCGGATCGTCGTCCACCAGACGGTAATACGCGGCATTGTCGATACCGCGGAAGCTGATGGTGGGTCCGAACTCGTTGCCCTCGGCGGTGTGGTTGTAGACCACATCGAGAATGACCTCGATATCGGCGGCGTGCAGCGCGCGCACCATGGCCTTGAACTCGGTGACCGCCGCGCCGGGCGAGCCGTTGGCGGCATACTCCCGATGCGGGGCGAAGTAGCCGAAACTGTTGTAGCCCCAATAGTTTCGCAGCCCGCGATCGAGCAGCACGCGATCGTGCAGGAACTGGTGCACCGGCATGAGCTCGACGGCGGTGACGCCCAGGCTCTTCAGGTGCTCGATGATCGCCGGATGCGCCATGCCCGCGAAGGTCCCGCGCAGCTCCGGCGGCACCTCGGGATGGGTGCGGGTCATGCCCTTCACGTGCGCCTCGTAGATGACCGTCTCGTGATACGGCCGCTTGGGCGAGCGGTCGTCGGCCCAGTCGAAATACGGGTTGATCACCACCCCGGTCATGGTGTGGCCGAGGGTGTTCTGCCCGTGGTTGTACGGTGCGGCATCGGCCCCGAAATCGCCGCCGAAGGCCTTGCCGTAGGGATCGAGCAGCAGTTTGCTGGGATCGCAGCGCAGCCCCCGAGCCGGATCGTAGGGCCCGTGCACGCGGAACCCGTACCGCTGACCCGGCGCGATCCCCGGCAGATAGGCGTGCCAGACGAAACCGTCCACCTCGTCCAGGGTTATCCGCGTCTCCCGGTTGTCCTCCCCGATCAGGCACAGCTCCACCCGCTTGGCCGCCTCGGAGAACAGCGAGAAGTTGGTGCCCGCCCCGTCGTAGGTGGCGCCCAGCGGGTACGCGGTCCCCGGCCACACGCCGAGCGGTGCCGTGCTGGGAGTCGCGGGAGCCATGCCCAGACACTATCGGTCCGGCCGGGCCTCCGGTTCGAGCCCCCTGCGCCAGGTCTGGCCCACCAGATCGGCGCCGAAGCTGTGGTGCGGATTCGCCTCGACCAGTTCGAATCCGGCGCGCTCGTAGATGCGGCGGGCGGCGGTGAGCACGTCATTGGTCCACAGCACGATCTCGGCGTAACCGGCCGCGGCGGCGAAACGCAGGCATTCGTCCACCAGCGCGCTGCCCACGCCGTGCCCGCGCGCCGACGGCTCCACCAGCAGCAGCCGCAGCCGGGCGGTGGTGTCGGACTCCTTCATGCAGTACACCGCGCCGACCGGTTCGCCGTCGAGTTCGGCGACCCACATCCGTTCCCGTTGCGGGTCACGGGAATTCAGGAAGTCGGCGACGATGCGCGCGACCAGCGCCTCGTACTCGCCGTCCCACCCGTACTCCGCCGCGTACAGCGCCGCATTGCGCTGGATCACCCACCCGTGATCCCCCGGCAGCGGTTCGCGCAGCGTGACGTCCGCAGCGTCGGTCTCCGGTTCCAGGATGCGCTCGATGGTCCGCATCGCCCCGATGAGCCGATCCCGGTCGGTCGGCGCATGCGCCTCCAGCAGGTTCGCCGCATCCCGGCTGGACCGTTCGTCCAGCTCGGCGAACACATCCCACCCGCGTTCACTGAGCTGCACCTCCTGCACCCGGCGATCCCGCTCGGCCCGCCGCCGCTCGATCAGCCCGTCGTTCTCGAACCGCGCCAGGATCCGGCTGAGATATCCCGGATCCAGCCCGAGCGTCTGCCGCAGCGTCACCACTTCCCACGGCCCGGAACTGGCCAGCTCGAACAGGATTCGCGCCTCGGTGAGCGAGAACGGTGTATCGACGAGCCCCTCCCGCAGCACGCCGATGACTCGCGTGTACCGCCGGTTGAAGTCGCGAACGGCGGCGATCTCGTAGGTGTCGACCGCACGGGCGGTCGCCGGCGCCCCGCCCGCCCGGGCTGTGATTGGGTCCTTGCCCGCGTGGGCTGTGGTTGCCGCCTCGCCCGCGTGGGCTGTGGTTGCCGCCTCGCCCGCATGGGCGGTGGTTGGTGCTTCGCCCGCGTGGGCGGTGGCGGGGGCGTCGGCCACATGGGCGGTTGTGGGAGGTTCGGGGGCGCCGGCCGCGCGGGCCGCCGTGGGGGGTTCGGGGGCGAAGCCCCTGAGAGGCACCGGAGAGTTGGAGTTCTGCATGACGCTCCAATCGTTTGACTTTGTCAAAGAATACCTCGGTCTGGACGCAACGGACCCGGTTGGTGGTAACTTGAACGGCGTTCAAGGTTGGTTGCCGACGAAGGACTGCCCGTGGCACTGAGTACCGACGAGATCACCGCCATCGACGCCGCGCACGTGTGGCATCCCTATGGCGGATTTCCCGCGACGACCGAACCGCTGGTGGTCGCCTCCGCCTCCGGAACGCGGCTCACCCTCGGCGACGGCCGCGAGCTCGTCGACGGCATGAGTTCGTGGTGGGCCGCCATCCACGGGTACCGGCATCCGGTGCTGGACGCCGCACTCCTCGAGCAGTCGCGGCGCATGAGTCACGTGATGTTCGGCGGGCTCACCCACGAACCGGCCGCGCGGCTGTCGCAGCTGCTGGTGCAGCTCACCCCCGAGGGCCTGGAGAAGGTCTTCCTCTGCGACTCCGGTTCGGTGTCGGTGGAGGTCGCGGTGAAGATGTGCCTGCAATATCAGCGCGCGCTGGGCCGCCCCCGGAAACAGCGGCTGCTCACCTGGCGCGGCGGCTATCACGGCGACACCTTCACCCCGATGAGCGTGTGCGATCCCGACGGCGGCATGCACTCGCTGTGGACCGATGTGCTCGCCCCGCAGGTCTTCGCGCCCATGCCGCCGAAAGACTATGAGCCGCAGTACGTCTCCGAGCTGGAGCGGGTGATCGCCGCGCACGCGCACGAATTGGCCGCGGTCATCGTGGAACCCGTGGTGCAGGGCGCGGGCGGTATGCGTTTCCATCACCCCGGCTATCTCGCCGACCTGCGCCGGCTCTGCGACGAGCACGACGTGCTGCTGGTCTTCGACGAGATCGCCACCGGATTCGGCCGCACCGGAACGCTTTTCGCCGCCGAGCAGGCCGGTGTGCGGCCCGACGTCATGTGCGTCGGCAAATCCCTCACCGGCGGCTACCTGACCCTGGCCGCCGCCCTGTGCACCACCGAGATCGCCGAGACCATCAGCCGCGGGCACGGCGGTCTCATGCACGGCCCGACCTTCATGGGCAACCCCCTCGCCTGCGCGGTCGCGGTGGCGTCCATCGAGCTACTGCTGTCGCGGGATTGGCGGGGCGAGGTGCGCCGCATCGAATCCGAACTGCTCGCAGGCCTCGCGCCCGCACGGGAACTGCCCGGCGTCGTGGAGGCGCGGGTGTGCGGCGCGATCGGCGTGCTCGAACTCGATCATCCGGTGGACATGCGCAAGGCGACTCATGCCGCGGTCGAGTCCGGTGCGTGGTTGCGGCCCTTTCGCAACCTGATCTACAGCATGCCGCCGTTCATCAGCTCCACCGAAGACATCGGTCGGATCACCACGGCCATGCTCGCGGCTGCTGCCGTGTGACCCGCTCGCGCTCAGCGGTTGACGCGTTTCTCCTTGACTCGGTCGGGATTCTCGCTGTCCGACAGCACTTCCCATACCCGGAATACGCAGTGGTAGTCATCGGACCAACCCCGGGCGATCAGCATGAAGGTGTCGCCGTCGCGCAGGAGGGTGCGGCGGCTGATCATCTTCGGATGATCGGGAATGAATTTCTTGACGAGATCGGGCACTTTCGCGAGGGCTTGTTCGCGGGTGCCCACAACCTCGGTGAGAACCTTCGGTGACCAACTCTTGCTGTCACCGAAGCCGGTCGTCTGCTCGACCACTATTGCCCATCGTGGCATCGCGCAGCCTCCTTATGCCTTCCAGCATAGTCCGGGCTCCCGTCCTGAACGCCGTTCAAGTATGCTTCCGAGCTGTGAGTGCCGATCCTTTGAACTGGTTGGACGAACGCGCCGCCGCACGCGTCGACGCCGGATTGCGCCGCGAGCTGCGCGCCCGCGCACCGGAATCGGCGGCAATCGACCTGGCCTCCAACGATTACCTCGGGCTGGTGCACCACCCGGAGGTGATCGAAGGGGCCATTGCGGCCGTGCGCCGCTGGGGCGCCGGGGCCACCGGATCCCGCCTCGTCACCGGCACCACCACCGAGCACGAACAGCTTGAGTCCGAATTGGCCGAATTCGTGGGTGCGGAAGCCGGATTGGTCTTCTCCACCGGCTATGCCGCGAACCTGGGCGCGGTCACCGCACTGGCCGGGCGCGGCGCGCTGGTGGTCTCGGACGCGGGCAGCCACGCCTCCCTGGTGGACGCCTGCCGGCTCTCGCGCGCCCGCGTGGAGATCGCCCCGCACTGCGATACGGCCGCGGTCGACCGGTTGCTGGCCGAGCGCCGCGAGGAACGCGCTCTGGTGCTGACGGATTCGGTGTTCAGCGCTGACGGCGATCTCGCTCCGCTGGCGGAGCTGCACCGTGTGACTCGGGCGAACGGCGCGGTCCTGCTCGTCGACGAAGCGCACGGGCTCGGTGTGCGCGGTGCCGGCGGTCGTGGCCTGGTCCACGAAGCCGGTCTCGCCGGCGAACCCGATCTGGTCGTTACCGCGACGCTGTCCAAGTCCTTCGCCGCGCAGGGCGGCGCAGTGCTCGCCAGTGAACGCGTGCGCGCCCATCTGATCGACTCCGCGCGCACTTTCATCTTCGACACCGGATTGGCCCCCGCCGCCGTCGGCGCGGCGCGCGCGGCGCTCGCGGTTCTGCGCCGCGACCCTGACCTGGCCACCCGCGTGCTCGACCACGCCGCCGAACTGGCCCGTATCGCCGGTGTGCCCCAACCGGATTCGGCCGTCGTCCCGGTCGTGCTGGGTGACGCCCAGGTCGCCTACGACGCCGCCCGGGCCTGCCGCGCCGAAGGACTCAGCGTCGGCTGCTTCCGGCCCCCGTCGGTCCCCGAGGGCACCTCCCGCCTGCGCCTGACCGCCCGCGCCAATCTGACCGAGGCGGAACTGGCCACCATCGCAACGATTCTCGGTAAGGTCCTCGCCGACGCACGCAACCGGAGGGCAGTCCCAGCGTGAGCATTCTCCTGATCACCGGCACATCCACCGATGTCGGCAAGACCATCGTCACCGCCGCCCTGGCCGCCACCGCCCGCGCGGCGGGCGCCGAGGTCGCCGTCTGCAAACCGGCCCAAACCGGCGTGACCCCGGGCGAACCCGGGGACCTCGAGGTGATCACCCGCCTGTCCGGCGTCACCCGCACCGTCGAGCTGGCCCGCTATCCGGACCCGCTCGCCCCCGACACCGCCGCTCGCCGTTGCGGCGAACCCCTGCTGACGCTCTCCGAAACGGCGGCCGCCATCGAAGCGTGCGGTGACGCCGACCTCACCCTGGTGGAGGGCGCGGGCGGCCTGCTCGTCCGCATGGGCGAGTTCACCCTGCTCGACCTCGCCCAAAAGCTCGACGCCCCGGTCGTAGTCGTTTCCGCCGCCGGTCTCGGTACCCTCAACCACACCGAATTGACCACCCGCGCCCTCCAATCCGCAGGCGTGCACTGCGCGGGCCTGATCATCGGCTCCTGGCCCACCCATCCGGACCTCGCCGCCGAATGCAACCGCACCGACCTCCCCGCCGTCACCGGCTTCGACATCGTCGGCACCCTGCCCGAAGGCGCGGGCACCTGGCCCACACCACTGTTCACCACCGTGGCCCCCAACTGGTTCGACCCCGCCTGGACCGCCCGGCACTTGAATCCCGGCAACTGAGCGCGTAACCCGGCAGCTCACCCACCCGATGTGTGCCCGCCGTCCGTCCGTCCGCCCGCCGTCCGCCCACCGTCCGTCCGCCCGCCGTCCGCCCGCCGACTGTCCGCCGACTGTCCGCCTCGCCGACTGCCTCCGCCTCTTGTCCTCCCGCTCCCGTCATCCCGGAATGACCGGGGCCGTCGGGCCCCGGGGGATCGGCAGCCGCTACCGTGCGGAGCATCTGCGGCGCCGGGAACCTGTGCTGTGCTCAGGAGCCGCGGCGGCGTTCAGGAGCCCGGCGGTGCTCGGAGGGCGCGCGGCGGTGCCTCTAGGGCGCGGCGGTGCCTCTAGGGCGCGGCGGTGCCTCTAGGGTGCGGCAGTGCTCTAGGCGCGGCGGCGCTCAGGAGTCGCGGCCGCGAACGGGCTCATGATTTCCTAATGAGCCGTCTGCCACGGTGAGAGCGTGGATGAGCTGGCGGCCGTGGCGCATATCTTGCGACGCACTACTTTCGGGCCGTTTCCGGGGCAGACCGAGAAGCTGGCCGGGCGCGGGGCGGAGGCGGCGATCGCGGAAGTGTTGTCGGCGCCGCCGTTGCTGCCCTCGGATCCGGTGTTCGACGAGGAGGCCGACACGGGGGAGGACGGGCCGGTGTTTCGCTGGCTGCGGTCGATGGCCGATCCGGCGGCGGGGGTGCACGAGAAGCTGGTGTGGTTCTGGCACGGGCACTTCACTTCCAGTCACGACAAGGTCGAGACGTGGGAGCTGATGTGGCGGCAGCATGTGCTGTTGCGGCGGCATGCGCTGGGGAACTTCCGGGAGCTGGCGCAGGCGATCACGGTGGACGGGGCCATGTTGCAGTGGCTGGACGGGGCCGGGTCGGTGGCGTCGGGGCCGAACGAGAACCATGCTCGGGAACTCCTGGAGTTGTTCACGCTGGGGCGGGGGAACTACTCGCAGGAGGACGTGCGGGGCGCGGCAACGGCGATGTCCGGGTGGGATGTGGACTCCGATGGTCAGGTGATATTCGATCCGGACGGCGGGAATTCGAGGGCGGTGCCACTACTGGGCCGGTCGGTCATCGACGTGCACGATGTGGTCGACGCACTGTGTGATCGGCCCGAGTGCGCTCGGTTCGTGGCGGGGAAACTGTACGAGTTCCTGGTCGGGCAGTCGCCGTCGGATCAGCGGGTAGGGGAGCTGGCCACGGTATTCGTGCAGGCGCGGTTGGGGATTCGGCCTCTGGTGGAGGCGATTCTGCGCGATGCGTCCTTCCTGTCGGCGGTCCGGGCTCGGCCGCGCTATCCGGTGGAATGGGTGACCGCCGCCTTCGCCATGTGCGGAATCGACGATCCAGCAGCGGCTTTCGACACCATGACCGCGCTCGGGCAGTCGCCGTTCTATCCGCCGAATGTGGCGGGCTGGCCGTCGGTCCGCTGGCTGGTTCCGGGCGCGGCGGTCGCGCGGGCCGCGCTGGCGGTGAACGCACCCGCCGTCGAGGAGATCGCCGGAGCCTCGGACCCGGTGGCCGTCGCCTTCGCGCGGGCCGGAATCTACGATCCGACGCCCGCGACCGCGGTGGCGGCCCGGGACCTGGTCTTCGAGCTGCGGCGCGAGCCGGAGCAGGCCGCGACCGCATTGCTCGCCCTCGTGCTCACGGCACCGGAATTCGTGCTCGCGTGATGCCCTGCCCCCGGATCCCGCCCTGCCGACCGCCTTGTCATGGAAAGGAATTCGCATGATCGCCGTGGATCGCCGGACCGTGCTGCGCGCGGGTCTCGGCGTCGGAATGGCCGGTGTGGCGGGCGGGCTCGCCGCGCACGGGCTGCTCGGGCGGGAGGCGCCCTCGGCGTGGACTCCGCCGCCACCCGTGCGCGCGGCGGCGCTCGAACACCGCCGCCTGCTGGTGATCGAGATGGCCGGCGGGAGCGACGGGCTGTCGATGACCGTGCCCTACAACGATTCCCGCTACCGTGACCTGCGGCGCGCGACGGCGATATCCGCCGAACGGGTCCACCCCCTCGATGCCACGCTCGGCCTGCACCCGGAGCTGTCCAAGCTCGCGGCCTCCGGAGTCGCGGTGGTGCCCGGTGTCGGGATCGCGAAACCCGATCTCTCGCACTTCGAAATGCTGCACCGCTGGCAGACCGGCGACCCGGAGGGCACCGTGCGGCCGGGGACCGGATTCCTGGGCCGCTTGTGCGATCACCTCGGCGACCCGAGCGCGCCCGCGGTCGGCGTGGCGCTCGGTATCGGGGCGACGCAGGCGCTGGCGTGTGAACGCGTCACCACGCTCTCGGTGGATGCCGGAAACGACGGGCTGTTCCCGGTTTTCGAGGATGAGAACGTGCGCGCCGCCTGGCTGGCGGCGCAGCGGGCCATGGCTCACCCCGATCGTGCCGATGCACCGCTGTTCGCCGCCGCGCGTGCTGGAAGCGCTGCGGCGCTGCGGTTCTCGGATGTGGCCGCCACACTGTCTCCGGCTGCCGACGGTTATCCGGACAGTGATCTGGGAATCCAATTGCGTTTGGCCGCAAGGCTACTCGCCGATGACAACCACGGCCTGCGCATCGTGCACGTGCCCATGGGCGCGGACTTCGACACGCACACCGACCATCCGGCGCGATACGCGGAACTCATGAGCGATCTGGACGCCTCGCTGGCGGCGTTGCGCGCGGATCTCGCCGCGCGCGGTATCGCCGATCGGGTGCTCATCGCCGCCTACAGCGAATTCGGCCGCCGCGTCCCGGACAACGGTTCGGACGGTCTCGACCACGGGGCGGCCGGAACCGCCTTGCTGCTCGGCCCTGCGAATGCGGGCGTCTTCGGTGAGCAGCCCTCCCTGCGGACCCTCGACGCCGAGGACAATCTGCGCGCCACCGTCAACATGACCGAGTTCTACGCCACCATCGCCGAGAGCTGGTTCGGGGTGCCCGCCGGTGACGTCCTGCCGGGTGCGCCGCGGCCCCTGCCGGGCGTGGTGGCCGCGTGAATCCGGGCAGTGCTGTAATGGCGCAGGTGCGGGTACTGGTGTGCGAAGACGATCGAGAGCTCGGCGACGAGGTCGCCGCGGGGCTGCGCGCCGCCGGGTTCGCCACCGATCTGGCCCGCGACTACGCCGACGCCGACCTGAAGATCGCGGTCAACTCCTACGACTGCCTGGTCATCGACCGCGGCCTGCCCGATGGCGACGGCCTGGACCTGGTGCGCGCCCAGCGCGAGTCCGGGCAGCGCACACCGGTGCTCATCCTCACCTCCCGCGACGCCCTGGCCGATCGCCTCGACGGCTTCGCGCACGGCGCGGACGACTATGTCGTCAAACCCTTCGCCATGGACGAGCTCGCCGCCCGGGTGGGCGCGCTGTGCCGGCGCCGGGAACTGCCCGCCCCGACCCGCACCGTGGTCGGCGACCTCGTGGTGGACCGCCCGCGCCGCCGGGTGCATCGCGCGGGCGTGCTGCTCACCTTGACGCCCAAGGAGTTCGGCGTCCTGGAACTGCTGGCCGTACGCGCGGGCACCGTGGTCAGCCGGGCCGAGCTCATCGAATGCTGCTGGGACGAAATGGCCGAACCCGCCTCCAATGTGGTCGATGTGGTGATCGCCCAGCTGCGGCGCAAACTCGGGGAACCGCCGCTCATCGAAACCGTGCGCGGCGCCGGTTTCACGATCGCGTCATGAGCGCCGGGCGGCCGACCACGCCGGGCCGGCTGCGGCGCACCCGGCTGCTGCTGACGGCATTGTTCACCGCGATCACCGCCATCTGCCTGATCGTGCTGGGCGTCGTGGCGGCCGGCATCGACGAGCGCTCCCGTAACCGCGCCCTCGACGACAGCGTCGATCGGGTCGTCACCGGGCTGGCGCGCGTGGTGTATTGGAACGAGGACGACAGCGTCGATCTCGAGTCGGTGCGCTACGACGACCTGTCCCAGGGCGAGATCGCCGTCGCGGTGGTGGCGCGCACACCCGATGGGCCGTGGCAGGAGCGGTTCGCGCATCAGCGCCCGGCGCTGCCCGACGATTTGCTCGGCGCGGCGGAGGAGGCGGCCGACGCGGAGGAGACGGTGCTGAGCACCCGCACCGACCGATCCGGGAACCGGACCCGGGTGGCGGCCACCCCGGTCTGGTACGACGAATACACCGTCGGCGCGGTGGTTTTCGCCGCCACCGATCCGGGACCAGAGGAACGCGATCACCGCCGCCTGGTGCTGGCCCTCGAATTCGGCGGGCTCGCGCTCATCGCGCTGGCCGCCGGCGCCGGGCATCTGCTGTCCGGGGCGAGCATGCGCCCGGCGGTCCGCATGCTCGACGAACAGGAACGCTTCCTCTCCGACGCCGCGCACGAACTGCGCACCCCGCTGGCCACCCTGCGCCTGTATCTCGATGCCGCGCTGCGCGATCCGGACGACACCCGGCGCGCGGTCACCGATGCCCGCGCGCTCACCGACCGGATGGGCCGGTTCGTCACCGGACTGCTCGCCCGCACCCGCACCGAAACCGGGCTCGGCGAACTCGATCCGCAGCGGCTGCGGCTGGATCAGCTGGTCGAGGGCGTGGTCGCCGAATGCGGCAACGACGGCATCCGGGTGGAGACCGAACCGACGCAGGTCCTCGCCGATCCGGATCTGCTGGCCCTGGCCGTCCGCAACCTCATCGACAATGCGCTGGTGCACGGCGCGCTGCCGATCGAGGTGGGCGTGCGCGCGGGCCGGGTGACCGTGCGCGACCACGGTCCGGGCGTGGACCCCGCGCTGCCGGATCCGTTCCAGCGCGGCGTGACCGGCGCGGACGGGCGGCACGGCATCGGACTGTCCATCGTGCGCTGGGTGGCGCAGGTGCATTCCGGTTCCGTGACAATCGGATCCGCCACCGGCGGCGGGACCCTCGCCACCTTCACCCTGCCGCCGGTGCCGGGCGCCTGACCAGCGCACGAGTACTCCGAACCTGCCCGGGCGGCGGTTCGGTCCGGCGTATGGTGACGCATGTGACCTCCACGCATGTCGAGCGGTTCGTGAGTGCACTGCGACCGAATGTCTTTCGGGCGCTGCTGGATGCGCGGTCGGTGCGGACCTGGCTGGTTCCGGACGGCATGACCAGCCGGATTCATGAATTCAATCCGTATGTGGGCGGGCGATTCCGGATATCGCTGACCTACGACGTTCCCACCGGGACCGGGCAGACCGCCGCGCGCACCGACACCTTCCACGGCACCTTCACCCGCTTGGTACCCGATACCGAAGTCGTCCAGGTCGTCGAGTTCGAAACCGACGACCCGCGGCTACAGGGCGAGATGACCATTACCTACACCCTGATCGACGAGCCGGGCGGCACCCGCGTCATGGCCCGGCACGACAATCTGCCGCCCGGATTGTCCGCCACGGAGAATGAAGTCGGTTTCCGCATGTCGCTGGCGAAACTCGCCGAGCTGGCGGAGCGCTCGGCGCCGGAGACCCCGCAGAGCTGAGCCCGGCGCGGCTGAAACGGCGACGCTTCGTGCCTACGCTGGTTTGGTATGGCGTTGCCGGATTACCCGTATCCGTCCATGCCCGCCGAGTACGACGATGAGCGGCGGCGCTCGCGCCTGCGCGAGACGCGGCTCGGCCACCAGTGGCGACGGTGGGGGCGCACGCGGCGGATGCTGCTGCGCGCCGGGCTGATTCCGCTCATCGCGCTGGGGCTGTTCGGGCAGTACTGGGAATGGGACGTGGCTCCCGAGCGCGCGCGGCTGGCGCGCACCGAACCGGCGGTGGTGCCGATCCGGGCGCCCGCGGAGCTGCGGGCGGTCGATACCGTGGTCTTCGATCTGGTGGGACTCGGCGTCCTGGACGCCACCGACACGGCCCGCGCGCTCCCGGCGCTGAGCCGGCTGGGATCGGTATGGGCGGTGCGCTACGACAACAACGGTATCGACACCAAGGTGATCGCCGACCTCATCGTCAAGGTCACCGAGGCGGCGAAGGTGCCCAATGTCGTGCTGTCGGGCCACAGTATGGGCGGGGTCATCGCCCTGGAGATCGCCAAGCACCTGCACCTGGGCAGTCCGCGCAAGGTGCTGGCGGTCATCCTGGATTGCACGCCGGTCGACCTGCACGCCGTCCGCGCGGAAAGCCGCGACCAAGGCGAGGAGATGCTGCGCTGGGCGGGCTGGGTGCCCGGCGCCCGCGAGAGCCGGCTGCTGCGGCTGGCCGTGGAAATCTATGCCCGGCACGAACGCTTCCTCGGCGGGCACTGGGGGATACGCCGCGAACGGCTCGAGGAAGTGCTCCAGGAAGTCCTGCGCGACAAGATACTCAGCACCGATGTCGCCAGCAACGGTTTGATCGCGGCGCAGTTCAAGGCGATCGTGGCCGGCGGCGCGGCGGGCGACCTGGACGCCCTCGCCGCCCCCGCCCACGGCAAACCCCGGCCCGCCATCGTCTTCATCCGGCCGCACAATTCGGCCCGCGACCCGATCGTGGACGTCGACTACTCGCACCGGGCGCTCATCGAACGAGTCGGCGGCGTGAACGGCACCCTGCTGGTGGTCACCACGCGAAGCACCGGCCACGCCAACCCGATTCAGCGCCCCGAGGAATACAACACCGCCATCGAACAGCAGGTGGTGCCGTTCATCCGCCTGGTGCAGCGCGAATCCGCGCTGAACACCATCACCGGCCGCTGATCAGCGCACGGTGTCGTCGGCGGCTGGGCGGATCCCCGAGGCCGGAACCAGATTCCACCGCTCCAGCTGCGCCCGAACCTGCTCGGCCGCATCGATGTTCAGCGGACCGCTGGTCCACAGCGCATAGGGAAGATTGAGGAACCGGCCCTCGGTGACGGCCCGCAGATTCTGGATGCCCGGCTTGCCGCGCAGCAGATCCACCTTCTGCTGGAAGGTCTGCGGCGGGTAGTCGACGAAGACAATGGCATCCGGATCGGCGGCCGCGAGACGCTCCCAGGACACCGCGGTCCAGGTGTCCTCGACGTCCTCGAGCGCGTTGCGTGCGCCCGCAGCATCCAGAATCGCCTGCGGCGCACCGAATTTGCCACTGGTGAAGATGGTGTCGGAGGCGCTGTCGAACAGGAACACCGTGGGGCGGCGCTCCGGCTGCGGTGCGGCCCGCAGGGCGGCGAGTCGGCGGTCGATATCGCCGGTGAGTTCGGCGGCGCGGTCCTGATGGCCGGTGATCTCACCCAGATTGGTGAGGTCGGTGTCCAGGGCCGTCCACGCGTCGACGATGCCGCGCTGGCCATCGGTCTGGCGGCAGCTCTCGGTCAGGATGTAGGGGGCGACACCGGCGGCGCGCAGCGAGTCCGGGGTGAGGTTGGTGGCCTCCGAATAGCCGTAGTTCCAGCCCGCGACCATCACATCCGGCCGCTGCGCCAGTACCGTCTCGCGCGACGGGTATTCGGGTGCAACGGAATTAAGTCTGTCCACGGCATCGCCGTAATGCCTGCGCAGGGTGTCGGCATCGCGCTGGATGCTCGACACCGCCGCGATCTGATCCTGCGCTCGCAACGCCAGCACCATGGAGATCAGGTTGCCGTCATTGACGAACAGTCGCTGGGCGGGCGCCGGGAATTGCGTGTCGACGCCACAATTGGCGAGGGTCAGATTGCCCTTCGGCTCCTCGGACGCGCCACACCCCGCCACGCCGGCCGCCACTGCGGCGGCGGTGAGAACTCTGGTCAGATTTCGCATGATCATGCCTTTCGAGCGGTGATGAGCAAATGAGAGAGCCCGGTCTCGGGATGCGGCACGCGAATGGCGTGCACCCCGAACACGGTGTCGAGAACCTCTGGCCGCAAAGCGATCTCGGGCGGTTCGAGCGGCTGCGTCCGTCCCGCGTGGACGACGAGCACCCGATCGCAATACCGATCCGCCAACGCCAGATCGTGCAGACTCATGACCACGGTCCGCCCCAGCCCTCGCGCCAGCGCCAGCAACTCCAGCTGATGAGTGATATCGAGATGATTGGTCGGCTCGTCCAACAGCAACAGCGGCGTCCGCTGCACCAGCGCCCGCGCCAGCAACACCCGCTGCCGTTCCCCACCCGACAACCGATTCACCTGCCGCCCCGCGAACCCCGCCAAATCCACACTGCGCAAGGCATCTTCGACAACCCGCCGCTCCTCCGTCCCACCCCCGCCCCACGGCGGCAAATACGGCGTCCGCCCCAACGCCACCACTTCCCCCGCCAGCAGATCCGCCCCCGGCTGCTCGTCCTGCGCCACCAACGCCACCCGCCGCGCCCGCTCCCGCCCCGAAAACCGATGCAGCGCAAGCCCATCGATCAGCACCTCCCCGGACACCGGCCGAACCAGCCCGGCCAGCGTCCGCAACAGCGTCGTCTTCCCACTGCCATTCGGCCCGACAATCCCCACGGTCTCACCCGGCCGCACAACGAAATTCACGCCCTCGACCACGGTCCGCCGCCCCGCGGCGCACGCCAGCCCTTGCACCTCGAGCGCACCCGCACCGGGCTCGCCGCTCATGCCGTCGCTCCGAAACGGTAGCGGCGGCGGCCCATCAGCAGGAGGAAAGCGGGCGCGCCGATCAACCCTGTGAGCACGCCGACCGGAATCTCGGTCGGACGCACGAGCACTCGTGTGGCGGCATCGGCGACCACCAGGAACAGTGCCCCGCACAGCGCCGCGGCCGGGAGCAGGGCACGGTGGCGCGGGCCGACCATCAGGCGCGCGGCGTGTGGCACCACCAGTCCGACGAATCCGATACAGCCCGATACCGCGACGAGCACCCCGACCAGGACGGCCAGCAGCACGAACAGTGCGATCCGCAGTTCTCGTACCGGAATGCCCACCGAGGCAGCGGTATCCGCGCCCATATTGAGCGCGTCCAGCCAATTCGCGCCCAGCATCAGCGTGGCCAGCGCCACCGCGACCACGCTGGCGGGCAACAGGATTCGGGTCCAGTCAGCGCCGGACAGGCTGCCCAGCAGCCAGAAGAGCACCGATTGCGCGGCGGCCGGATCGCTGCTGCGGAAGATCAGGTAGCTGCTCAATGCCGCGAAGGCCGATGCCAGCACTGTTCCTGTCAAGACCAGACGCAGTGGCGTGAGGCCGCCTTGGGCGAGGGCGATCACGAACACCGCCGCGGCGGCGACCAGGGCTCCGGTCAGTGCACCCGCCGACAGCGCCCACAGGCCCGCGCCCGCGAACACGCCCGAGGTGATGACGGCCGCCGCTCCGGTGCTGGCGCCCGACGAGACTCCCAAGAGATAGGGATCGGCCAACGGGTTTCGCACCAGCGTCTGCATGGCAGCGCCCGCGACGGCCAGACCGGCTCCGACGATTGCGGCGAGCACGGTCCGTGGCACTCGCAACTGCCACACGATGGTGTCGAGGCCCATGTCGGAGCGCGTTCCGGTGATCCGGTGGGTGAGGACTTCCACGACGTCCCGGACGGGAATGTTCTCGGCGCCGAATCCGGTCGCGATCACCATCGCGCAGAACAAGAGCAATCCGAGCGCGGGCAGCACGATCGACGTGCGGGCACGGCTCATCAGCGAACCTCTTCGGGCAAATCGCGGCCTCTCCAGAGCAACTGCACGGCGGGGGAGGTCTGACTCTCGGGCGGTGCTGGACCGCTCGATCACAGTGGCGCGACCGTTCCGGATTCACACCGGATTCCCGCACCCGCCAGGGATAACGCGCCGAACTCTACCGTGCGGTCTGGTCCAGGTTCGCCGCCGGGGCGATCAGCGGATGCGTGTTCCCAGCAGATGCCGCACGCCGCTGACGAACAACTGCAGCCCGAAATCGAAGCGGGCGGTCGCGTCGACGGTGTCGTGCAGCGGTGAATTCTCCTCGGTCAGCGCGCCGGCCGAATCCATCTGGATGCGCGACTGCTCGTCGACGGTCTGGCCGAGCACGTAGTAGAGCAGCGTGTAGGCCGCCAGTTCGGCTTCCTCGCGGGTCATGCCCGCGCGAATCGCCGTGCCCGCCATGCGTTCCCGGCCCTTGCTGGTGGTGAGCCGCGAGGCGTAGGTGGCCGAGACGAGTTCGGCGCCGTCGCGGTAGGCGAGCAGGCAGGTACGCAAGCGGTGGGCGAGTTCGGTCAGCTGGGTGGACCATTCGGTGGCTTCCACCGGCTCGTCCATGGGGGCGAGGATGCGGTCGGCGACCGCGCCGAGCAGGGCTTGTTTATTGGGGAAGTGCCAGTACAGCGCACCGGGCTGGACGTGGAGCGAGCTCGCCAGGCGGCGCATGGTCAGATCGGCCAGGCCGTACTGATCCAGGATGGCGATGGCTCCGTCGACGACGTCCGTGCGGTGCAGTTGCACTGAAAACCTGGCCCTTCGTGTTTCGGCTCACTTTCCGGACTGCTAGCCTACCCTGAACACCGTTCAAGTTGCTCGGCCGCATCCGGCCGGACGAAGGGATTCGTGCACATGACCCAGGCAGCCGTCAGGACCGAAGCCGACAGTGCGGCAAGCGAAGACATTCTGGCGATCGCCCGCGAGCAGGTGCTCGAGCGGGGCGTCGGCCTGTCCCAGGAGCAGACCCTCGAGGTGCTGCGGCTGGGTGACGACCGGCTCGAGGAACTGCTCGGGCTGGCCCACGACGTGCGCATGAAGTGGTGCGGACCGGAGGTCGAGGTCGAGGGGATCATCTCCCTCAAGACCGGCGGCTGCCCGGAGGACTGCCACTTCTGCTCGCAGTCGGGCCTTTTCCAGTCGCCGGTACGCGCGGCCTGGCTGGATATTCCGAGCCTGGTCGAGGCGGCCAAGCAGACCGCCAAGACCGGCGCGACCGAATTCTGCATCGTGGCCGCCGTGCGCGGTCCGGACGCGCGGCTCATGGCGCAGGTCGCCGCGGGCGTCGAGGCCATTCGCAACGAGGTCGACATCCAGGTGGCGTGCTCGCTGGGCATGCTCACCCAGGAGCAGGTCGACCAGCTGGCCGCCATGGGCGTGCACCGCTACAACCACAATCTCGAGACCGCCAAGTCGCACTTCCCGAACGTGGTCACCACCCACACCTGGGAGGAGCGCTGGGACACCCTGCGCATGGTGCGCGAGGCCGGTATGGAGGTGTGCTGCGGCGGCATCCTCGGCATGGGCGAATCGCTGGAGCAGCGCGCCGAATTCGCCGCGCAGCTGGCCACCCTGGAACCCGACGAGGTGCCGCTGAACTTCCTCAACCCGCGTCCGGGCACCCCCTTCGGCGACCTCGAGGTGCTGCCCGCCGCGGACGCCCTGCGCGCCGTGGCCGCCTTCCGCCTCGCGCTGCCGCGCACCATTCTGCGGTTCGCCGGCGGCCGCGAGATCACCCTCGGCGATCTCGGCGCCAAACAGGGCATCCTGGGTGGTATCAACGCCGTCATCGTCGGCAACTACCTGACCACCCTGGGCCGCCCGGCCGAGGCGGATCTGGATCTGCTGGGTGAGCTGAAGATGCCGATCAAGGCGCTGAACGAAACCCTCTGACAGCAGCGGGTTGTGGAGAAGGGGTCCCATCCGTGCCGGTGAGCGGAATCCTGCCGGGTTCGAGTTCGTCGTCGAGTGTCATAGGTCACGGCTATTGTGCCTGTGTGCTCGTCCGATACCGCTACCGCGCCTACCCGACGGGTGGGCAAAAGGGCATGCTCGCAAAGGCGTTCGGGTGCGCTCGCGTGGTGTACAACGATGCGATCCGTGCTCGGGAGGATGCCCGCGCCAATGGTCAACGCATCAGCGATACCGATGTTCAGAAACTCGTCGTCACCCAAGCGAAGTCCACGCCGGAGCGGTCGTGGCTGGCCGAGGTGTCGGCTGTTGTCTTGGTGCAGGCGTGTCAGGACGCGCGCCGCGCCTACCGCAATTTCTACGACTCGGTTGTGGGGAAACGGAAGGGCCGTGCTGTCGGCGCACCTCGTTTCCGGTCCCGCAAGGACAGTCGGCAGTCGATCCGCTTCACCCGCAACGGTTTTACCGTTACTGAACGCGGTGTGCGCTTGGCGAAGATCGGGGATGTGGAGCTCGTCTGGTCGAGGGAGTTGCCCTCGGCTCCTTCCTCGGTCACCCTGATCAGGGAAGCCGACGGTCGTTACTACGTCTCGTTCGTGGTTGAACGTGACGAAGCGCCGCTGCCTCCTGCTGAGACAGCGATCGGTGTGGACTTGGGACTCAACGATCTTGCGGTGATCGCGCACTCGGACGGCAGCTCGGAGAAAGTCGCCAATCCACGTCACTTGCGGCGCGCTGAACGTCGTCTCGCGCGAGCACAAAAGGCGTTGTCTCGGAAGGAAAAGGGTTCACATAACCGAGACAAGGCGCGGGTACGGGTCGCACGACTGAACCGGAAGGTGCGGGAAACCAGGCTCGACCATCACCACAAACTCGCTCGGCGGCTCATCCACGACAACCAAGTGGTGGCCGTTGAGGATCTCGCGGTATCGGGTTTGGCACGTACCAGGTTGGCGAAGTCCGTCCACGACGCCGGGTGGGCGACTTTGACCCGGTTGTTGGCGGAGAAAGCGGCCCAGTCGGGCCGTGAGGTTGTAAGGATCGACCGCTGGTTCCCGTCGACGCGCACCTGTTCGGCGTGTGGTTTGGTCGGTGACCGGAAACCGTTGCATGTTCGGCAGTGGGTGTGCGAATGCGGTGCGATCCATGACCGAGACATCAACGCGGCCATGAATCTCCTCGCCGCCGGGCTGGCGGAGAGACAAAACGCCTGTGGACCTAATGTGAGACTTCGGATTGCCGGAGCAATCGGGGATGAAGCAGGAACCCACCGAACGGAGGAACCATGCTCCGCGTAGGAAACCTGGCCCTGCAGGGCCAGGAGGAAGTCAAAGAGGTGGTCGTGGACATAGAGGAGCGCTACAACCCCTTCACGGGCAAGCGGGTGGTTCCGGGTCTGGACGATCCGGTGCCGGCCGCGGCCGCACTGGGTTTGGAGCCGCCGCGGTTCTGTGCGCACTGCGGGCGGCGGATGATCGTCCAGGTCAGCCCCGACGGCTGGTGGGCCAAGTGCTCCCGGCACGGGGAGCTCGACTCCAAGAGCCTGGAACACCGCTAGTGGCAACGGCATTCACCGCGGGGGAGCAGTCCGGTTCCCGCGCCGGGGTATTGCGTCGGGAAGGCCGCGCGGCCGCGGCGGTGTTCGCCGCCGGCTGCGCGGCCAGCATGGCGGGCGGCGTGGTGTGGGCCTTCCTCGCACCGGCCGAACAGCTGCTGGTGGTCGAACCCGATCGCGGGGCGGCGCTGACGGGGGAGAGCATGCACCGCTTCGACGCGGTCGCCCTGTTCATCCTCATCGGCGCGGTGATCGCGGTGCTCGGCACCGCGGCGGCCTGGCGCTGGCGCAGCATGCGCGGGCCGGTGCTGCTGGGGGGCGTGTTCGCGGGTGCGCTGATCGGGGCGTGGCTGATGCGCATCGTCGGGGAGGCGGTCGCCGAGCAGCTGCACAGCCGGCCCGCGCATCCGGCGGTGCACACCATCGTCGAATTCGCGCCCACGGTCGAAGGCTGGCCGGCGCTCATCGTGCAGCCGCTGCTCGCCGCGTTCGTGGTGCTGGTACTGGCCTCGCTGAGCACCTCCGACGATCTGGGCAGCGGCCAGTTCCTGCCCTTCGGCGGTCAGCGCCCGGAGCCGATGATCGCCGCCCCCGGACAGTACGGCTCCGCCATCAGCTACGGCCCGTATCCGGGGAGCCCGCAGCCATTCGGCCCGCGTGATCCGGTGGTGCCGTTCGAGAAGCCGGACCAGGTCCGGGAATCCGACCCTTCCCGCTGACGTCGACCCTCCGGGCCGCCGAAATTCGGTGGCCCCGCGAGCACGGTCCGGCTACCGTTGCCGCGACTTGTTCACCGGAATCCGGAAGGGGGGATCGGCCATGGCTGCCGTCCGTCACGCTGATAGCTCGGCGCCTGCGGATGATGCGCCCGCCGCCACCGAGCGGGCCGATCTCGCGGCCTGGCGGCGCCGCCACGAGGTGCGCCGATCCAATGCCGCGCAACCGATTCCGAGTGGTCGCCGCTACATCCGCGGCCGCAAACACCGCAATCGCGAGTGGTGACGCCGCGCCGGTGATCGCTCCGTGACGGTCTATTCGCCCGACGGTGGCCCAAGATGTGCTGTGAGCTGCACATTCGGGTCGTAGCCTGAAAGCGTGCGGCGGGCGGCCGCGTGCGGAAGGGGCAATGATCATGGGCTTCGTCGGCGGAGGGCCGGTGGTCGAGGAAATCGATGGCAAATACTGGTTGCTGCGGGAACCCCTGGTCTACCGGGCCGAGGTGCAGGAGTTCGCGGTCCCTTTCGGGTTCGAGACCGATTTCGCGTCGGTGCCGCGCGCCCTGGTATGGCTGATCCCGCGCTACGGCGTCTACACCCGAGCCGCGATCCTGCACGACTACCTCATCCGCTCCGCGGTGGTGTCGAAGGCCGATGCGGACGGGTTGTTCCGGCGGGCGCTGCGGGAAGCCGGAGTTTCGGTGCCCCGGCGCTGGATGATGTGGGCGGCGGTGCGTTTCGCCTCCCGGCTGGAGGGGATCGCACCGGGGGAGTTCGCGCTGCTGGTGCTGATCGCCGTGCTGTCGTTGTCGTTCCTCGCGATTCCGATAGCGGTGATCCACATCGCGCTGTTCGTATTCTGGATGGTGGAGCTGGCCTTCTGGGCCTGCTCGCGTCTGGCGCGGCGCACCCAGGCCCCCGCACCGGGACCGGAACTGAAGGCGGACTGAGGGTTTCGCGGCTCAGGTCGGCGGGCGCAGGGCGGCGAATTCGTCGGTGACGCGGATGCCGGAGTCGGTGAAGCGGTAGACGGCGGCGGGGCGGCCGCCCGCGCGGCCGGGGGAGGCCGTGTCGCCGGTCGGGGTGATCACCTTGCGGCGGGACAGGACTCGTTGCAGGTTCGTGGTGTCCACGTCGTAGCCCAATGCCGCGCAGTAGATTTCACGCAGGGTGGACATGGTGAAATGCTTCGGCGCGAGGGCGAAGGCGATATTGGTGTAGGACAGTTTCGCCGCCAGGCGGGTGCGGGCGTGCTGGGCCAGGATCGCGTGGTCGAAGGACATGTCCGGCAGCGCCGACACCGGATGCCAGCGCGTGTCCGGCGGCAGCTGCGGGTCGGCGGTCAACGGCACCAAACCCAGGTAGGCCGAGGCGATCCGGCGATCGCCGGGCACCCGGTCCGGATTGCTGAAGACCGAAATCTGTTCCAGGTGATTGAGTTCGCGCACATCCACCTTCTCGGCGAGCTGCCGCGCGGCCGAGGTGTCGAGGTCCTCGTCGTCGCGCAGGCGACCGCCCGGGAGCGACCAGGTGCCCTTGGCCGGATCCAGCGCGCGCTCCCACAGCAGAACCGCCAGTTCGGTTCGAAAACCGGCCGGGCAGCGGGTGCCTGCGGGTACGGAAACGCTCTCACCTGCGGTGATGCTCTCGGGGAAGCGGCGAACCTGGAACACCGCGGTGAGCGTTTCGTGGATGGTGCTACGATGGGCCACGTTTTCGATTCTAAGTCGAAAACCGGTTGTATGCGAATCGGCGAAGTGGCCGAGCGCATGAGAGAAGGAGCCATGCCATGGCTGCACTAGGTGCGACGATGACGCTCGCGGAGCGCATCGCGGACGGGCCGTCGGGATTCACGGGCATCGAAGCCACTCCCGAGTGGGCGCAGGAGATCAAGCGACTGGCGCGCGAGCGCAATGCCACCATCCTGGCGCACAACTACCAGCTGCCCGAGATCCAGGACGTCGCCGACCACGTGGGTGACTCCCTCGCCCTGTCCCGGATCGCCGCCGAGGCGCCCGAGGACACCATCGTGTTCTGCGGCGTGCACTTCATGGCCGAGACCGCCAAGATCCTCAGCCCCGAGAAGACGGTGCTCATCCCGGATCAGCGGGCGGGCTGCTCGCTGGCCGACTCCATCACCGCCGACGAGCTACGCGCCTGGAAGGACGAGCACCCGGGCGCGCTGGTGGTCTCGTATGTGAACACCACCGCCGCGGTGAAGGCGCTGACCGATATCTGCTGCACCTCCTCCAATGCCGTCGATGTGGTCGCCTCCATCGATCCCGACCGCGAGGTGCTGTTCCTGCCCGATCAGTTCCTCGGCGCGCACGTCAAGCGCGTCACCGGCCGCGAGAACATGCACATCTGGATGGGCGAATGCCACGTGCACGCCGGCATCAACGGCGACGAGCTCAACGAGCAGGCCCGCACCCACCCGGACGCCGAGTTGTTCGTGCACCCCGAATGCGGTTGCGCCACCTCGGCCCTCTACCTCGCGGGCGCCGGCGAATTCCCCGCCGATCGCGTCCACATCCTGTCCACCGGCGGCATGATCGACGCCGCCAAGGCGGCGAAGTCCTCCCAGGTCCTGGTGGCCACCGAGGTCGGCATGTTGCACCAGCTGCGCAAGGCCGCCCCCGGCATCGACTTCCAAGCCGTCAACGACCGCGCCTCCTGCAAGTACATGAAGATGATCACCCCGGCCGCGCTGCTGCGCTGCCTGGTGGAGAACCGCGACGAAGTGCACGTCGACCTCGAAACCGCCGCCCTGGCTCGCAATTCGGTCCAGCGCATGATCGAGATCGGCAATCCGGGCGGCGGGGAATAGCCATGTCGCCCCGACCCCCGGCGGCAGACGAGCCCGCCGGGAACCGGGCGGGAGCCTCAGCGCCTGCGGACGACGGTCGCTCGATACCGGAAGCTGTCCTGCTGGGCGGCCTCGTACTCGAAGCTGACCCGCTCACCGGCTTCCAGCGCCCGGAAGCCAGTGTCGTCGATCGCGCTGAAGTGCACCCAGGCATCGCATCCGGGCGGCAGTTGCGCGGAACTGATCGCACCCCAGCCCTTGTCGGCATGAAAGAACTTCACGATCCCGTCGGCCATACCTCGATCATGGCATCCCACGGCCGTTCCCGCGGCGCGCTGGATCCCGGTCACACGGTTGGTCCGCGGGACGACGACTCCGCGGCCCTCGCACCCGACGGGAGCGATGCGCTGCGTCCGGCGGCACGGTGCGTCGCGCGGTGGTGCGCGGTACGGGATTCCGCCTCACGGCGGAGGAATGAGCGATGATGTCCAACTCGATGGAGTGGGAAGCCGAGGCCGATCTGGTCGTGGTGGGCGGCGGGGTCGCGGGGCTGACGGCCGCCCGGACCGCCGCGCTGCGCGGCTTGCGGGTGCTCGTGCTCAGTAAGGGCGGGCCGACCGACACGTCCACGCAGTATGCGCAGGGCGGGATCGCCGTCGTTGCGCCGCACGGGGATTCGGTGGAATCGCATGTCGAGGACACCGTGGTCGCCGGGGCGGGGCTGTGCGATGTCGCGGCGGTGCGGTCGATCGTCGAGGGCGGGGTGGAGGCCGTCGCGGCGCTGACCGCGCTCGGGGCGGTGTTCGACCACGGCCGGGACGGTGAGGTGTCGCGGACCCGCGAGGGCGGGCACAGCACGCGGCGGATCATCCACGCCGGCGGGGATGCCACCGGGGCGGAGGTGCAGCGGGCGTTGAACGCGGCCGGGCTGCCGGTCATGTTCGGGGCCGCCGTCGCGGATGTGGTGACCGGGCCCGAAGGAGTGCGGGGCGTGGTCGCGGTGTCGGACAAGGGGTTCGGCGTCGTGCATGCGCCCGCCGTCCTGCTCGCGACCGGCGGGCTGGGGCAGCTGTATGCGTGCAGCACCAATCCGGCGGGGGCGACGACCGATGGGATCGCGCTGGCCCTGCGGGCCGGGGCGGTGGTGTCGGACCTGGAGTTCCTGCAGTTCCATCCCACCGTGCTGTTCACGCCGGGCGGGGTGGGGCGGCGGCCGCTGATCAGTGAGGCGGTGCGCGGGGAAGGCGCGATTCTCGTTGATTCCCTGGGGGAGTCGGTGATGGCCGGGGTGCATCCGCGGGGGGATCTGGCTCCGCGCGATATCGTCTCGAAGGCCATTGCGGCGCGCATGCGCGACCTCGGCGCCGATCACGTGTATCTGGATGCCCGCGCACTGGACGGATTCGAGCAGCGCTTCCCGACGATCACGGCGTCGTGCCGGGCCGCGGGGATCGAGCCGCGCGCCGATCTCATCCCCGTCGCTCCCGCCGCTCACTATCAGTGCGGTGGCGTGGTGACCGACACCCACGGCCGCACCACGGTTCCCGGCCTGTACGCCGCCGGCGAGGTGGCGCGCACCGGGCTGCACGGGGCCAACCGGCTCGCCTCCAACAGCCTCCTCGAAGGTCTGGTGGTGGGTGGTCGCGCCGGTACCGCGGCGGCCGAGCGACTCGGCGCGGCCGAGCGGGTCGGTGATGTCACCGTGCAGGCCCACCCGCGCGCGGATCGGAAGCTGTTGCAGGAGCTGATGACCCAGCATGCGGCCGTGGTCCGCGATGGCGACGGCCTGCGCGGTGCGGTGCTGCGGCTCATGGGGCTGATCGCCGACAACAGCGCGAACGGCGAGGTGGTGCACGCGAATCCGGCCGCCGTCATTCGCGATCTGGAGGACGCGGCGCTCACGCTGACCGCCCGGGCGCTGCTGCTGGCGGCGTCCGCGCGCACCGAAAGCCGTGGCTGCCATACCCGTTCCGACTATCCGGAAGCCAGGGACGAGCTGCGGCGGTCCATTGCGGTGCGGCTCGGCGCCGACGGCCGACCGCAGCGAGTTATCGAAGAAGGAGTGCAGTAATGGCCCTCGATGCCGGACTCGATCGCGACGAGGTGCTCGCGCTCATTCGCACGGCCCTCGACGAGGATCTGCGGTACGGGCCCGATATCACCACGCTCGCAACGGTTCCCGCCGATGCGGTGGCCAAGGCGGCCATGGCGTCCCGGCAGCCGGGCACCATCGCCGGCCTCGATGCCGGCCTGCTGGTGCTCGACGAGGTGCTCGGCGCGGGCAACTACGAGATCACCGAGCGGGTGGCCGACGGCACCCGTGTGCAGCCGGGTGACACGGTGCTGCGCCTGGTGGCCCCGACCCGCGGCCTGCTCACCGCCGAGCGCACCATGCTCAACCTCGTGTGCCATTTGTCCGGTATCGCCACCGCGACCTCGGCCTGGGTCGACGCGGTGGAGGGCACGAATTGCCGAATCCGTGACAGCCGCAAGACTTTGCCCGGTTTGCGAGGTTTGCAGAAGTACGCCGTCCGGGTCGGCGGCGGCGTCAACCACCGCATGGGCCTCGGCGATGCCGCGCTCATCAAGGACAACCACGTCGTCGCCGCCGGTTCCGTGGTCAATGCCCTGCGCGCGGTCCGCGACCTGAATCCGGACATCGAGTGCGAGGTGGAGGTCGACAGCCTCGACCAGCTCGACGCCGTCCTCGCCGAGGACGTGGAACTGGTGCTGCTGGACAACTTCCCGCTGTGGGCCACCCAGGCCGCCGTGCAGCGCCGCAACACCCGCTCACCGCGGACGAAACTGGAATCCTCCGGCGGCCTCACGCTGGCGGACGCGGCCGATTACGCCCGCACGGGCGTCGATTACCTCGCCGTCGGCGCGCTCACCCACTCGGTGCGCGTCCTGGATCTCGGCCTGGATATGTGACGGATCCGGGCGTCGATATGTGATTCCGCCTCAGCGGCGGTAGCTGGGTTCGTTGATCGTCCCGCAACCGCCGCAATCCGGGCACCAGCTGTACGAACCGTCATCGCCGAACAGTTTTCCGCCCCCGCCGCAGAAGCCGCAGTACCGCCAGCCTCGCTCGGGGGCGACATTGTCGAGGACCACATTCAGGAATAACGCACGAAACGCCATGCTGATACACCTCGCGGCTAGTGGGATTCCCAAACATCTTGGGACCTGCCGCGGGATCTGTCCCGAAAACGGAGCAACCAGCCGGTAAGCGGTCTTTACAAACCGAATTCCCGCGGATCCAGATGCAGCACCTGACAGGCTTCCTGCACCGCCGCCACCTCATGGGCGTCGAAGCTGCCGTCGGCATTGCCGATCATGATGCCGATCTGCACGACCGCGCGCGCCTCGGTGGCCTTCCCGGTGGCCTTGGCGATCTGCTGCATCACATAGGCGCGCCCGAAGGCCGGATCCATGGTGATCCGATTGCAATTGTCCTCGAACAGATTTCGCAATTCATCGGTCGGAAAGTGCTGCAATACCGGGTCCGCGCCGATCAACTGCGCCACCCGCATCCGCTCCTCCGGATCGATACTGCCGTCCGCCGCCGCGACGAGCGCGCAAATCCCCATGGTCGCGTCCCGGAAAGACCCGCCCCGCAACTCGTTCCGCTTGGTGAGCAACTGCTCACGCCACTTCGGCGCGCTCTCCAGCAACCGGCTGATCGAGTGGGCATTGGAGACGAGACGGTGCAGGAAGGCCATGACACACTCCGAATACGCGCTGATATACCAACCGCACCCTAACAGTCTGCCGCCCGGTAGGTACCTGCGAATTTATTCGCCGACAATCGGTCCGCGGACCTACTTTCGAGTAACCGCGAAACGGACTCTCAGGCGGTGAGTTCGCGCTCCAGCGGAGTGCGAAAGCGGGGGATCGGCCGCACCTCGCCGTACCACGCGGTCATACGAGCGGCCTCCGACTCGATCAGGGCTTTGGCGTCCGCCCCGACGTCTTCCAGGAGGCGCCAGACGATTTCGCCGTCGGACCGCTGCGCCCAGCCGCCGACGATCCGGCCGTCCCACCAAATGGTCGGGCCGACATTGCCATTGCGATCGAACAGCGCCGGCGCGTGCGCGCCGAGATACCAGTCGCGGGCCTGCCAGCCCATGGGCGTCGGATCCAGCGCCGGCAGCAGTGCCGCCCACGGTTCGGGCGCGAGCTCCGGATCGAGATCGTCGGCGAGCACCAGCCCGGTGCCGCCGTCCAGATCCACCTCGGCCGTCTTCACATGAGCGAGGGCCTTCCGGACCTCACCGAGAGTCCACCCGGTCCACCACTTGATATCGCTCACGGGCGCGGGACCGAAGGCGTACAACCACTTTCGCACCAACTCGGCCCGGGCCTCCTCGGCGGACATCTCCGGAATGCCCGCGGGGAGCCAGGATTCGATGGGCGCCCAGGTGTACTGACTGCTGGACCAGCTGCCGTTCGGGCGGCCGCGGACAATGCGGCCTTCCGCGCCCAGTGTCACCAGGACCCAGGTGGTGATATTGGTCGGCTTCGAATACGGCTTGCCCGGGGCGGTGTCGACCTGGGTGCGCAGGCGGGGAACATCCTTGCTCAACTGGGCGCCGGTGGCGCTACCCCGGGTGAGCAGGGCCCGATGGGTTTCCGCCTCGACCTCGGCCCACCAGGCGGCGATATCGCCGTCCACCGCTCCGGCTTGTTCGAGGTAACGGCTGTAGGTCTTGCGCTGCTTGTGCGCCAGCGCGTCCGCGCACGACGCCTGCAACGCGGGCAGCAACTCGATCGGCGCGACGAACATGGTGCGCCGCATGGCCAGCAGGCGCAGCAACGTCCGATCCTCGTACAGCGCCTTCTCCACATGCCCCGGCTCGATGGACCGTGAGCGCGCCGCGACCGACAGATAGACCGTCGCCGGATCGGTGGCATGCAGCACCACCATGGACCGCACGATCTCATCGACATCATCCGTACGCGTGCCGGGCGCCAGCCTGTGCCGAACCGCCAGCCGAGCCCGCCGCTCCGCGGCATCCATCGAACGCATGCGCGAATCGTAGCCGCCGGCGCCGACAACGGCCGCGCTACGCCGACCCGGCCACCGCGCACGACTGGAACTCCTGCCACGTACGACAGGAACGCCCGTCGCATGGCGGGAACTCCTGCCGCATGGCGGGAACTCCTGTCGCATGGCGGGAACTCCTGTCGCATGGCGGGAACTCCCGTCACATGGCAAGGAACTCCCCGCCGCGGGACGGAACCCCCTATTCGTCATCCCGGCATGCTTTTGGGCGGGATCTCCCACGACGGGTGAGATTCCGGCCAAAAGCGCGCCGGAATGACGAGGGCGTGTGCGCCGGAATGACGAGGGGCGTGTGGGCTGGATGGGTGAGGGCGCGTCGATACGCAGGAGATCGATCGAGCGCCCGGCGGCTGCGGCGCGGTGGCCGGGCTCGGTGTGGCGGGCGTGCGATGATCACGCCATGCGGGTGCGGTCGCGGTTCTCGGCGATCTTCGGAGCGGTGCTGACCTCGGTTGCCGCGATGGTGGTGGCGATGCCCGCGGTGTCGGCCGAGCCGGATGGTTCCGGGGTGGGTGTGCGGCCGGTGACGCTGATCGTGGACGGTGAGGAGGCCACGGGACGGGTGTACGAGCCGGGCGGGCCGGTGCGGGATCTGATTGTCGCGGTGCACGGGCACGGCAGGGGGTCCGAGGATTTCGGCGATCACCTCATGGCGCTCGCGCGGCGTACGGGGACGCCGGTGTTGTCGATGGATCAGCGGTCCGCCGTGAGTGGCTGGCGCACCGGAGAGTGGAATGTGTGGGCCGGGTGGCGGGATACGGTGGCGGCCACGCACTGGTATCGCGGGGAGAATCCGGGGATCGGGCGGACCGTGCTGTGGGGGTGGAGTCAGGGCGGTATCACCAGCGGGCTAGCGGCGGCTTATGCGCCGCCGGGGACCTATGACTATTGGGTCGACACCTTCGGGCATGCGGACAGTTTCACCGCGTGGTTGAAAGCCGCACTGCTGAACGGGAACATGCGAGCGCAGATCGAGCGGGATGCGGGCGGGTGCTCGCCGGTACTGTGCCCGCAGGCGTATGCCGACCGCTCACCGGCGCTGCTGGCGGGGCGCATCAACGTGCGGCGCACGCTGCTCGTGCACGGCACGGATGACGCGGTGGTGCCGTATCCGACGACTCTGGAGATGCGGACCGCACTCGCACTCTCCGGTAGTCCGGTGTCGGTGTACACCGTTGTCTCCGGCCGTGATCCGGACGGCCGCGTGGTGCCGGGGTTTCATGGGCCGAGCCCGGCGTTCTTCGAATCCGGTTGTGTCGTCGAACGATTGCTGCTCGGCACGGAACCGGTGACCGGCGGTGACCACGACTATCTGATCGATCTGGCGCGCGGCGTCGACACCGCGCCTCCGGCCCCGCCGAATGCCGTGTGCGCGGGCTGATTCCGAATCTATTCCGCGCTGACCGCGTCCACGATATTCAATCGCGCCGCCCGCAACGCCGGTGGAATCGCGCCCAGCAAGCTCAAAGCCAATGCGCCGGCGCTGAATACGGCCAGCAGCGGCCCCGGGCGGAAGGTGACGTCGATGCCCATCAGGTCGGTGGCGAGCAGTGAATACAGGAACTGATTGGTGAGCCCGAACGCGACGCCGAGCCCTGCTCCGACCACGCCGATGGCGGCGGCCTCGGCCAGGACCATGCGCAGCGCGAATCGGCGGCTCGAGCCGACCGCGCGCAGAATGCCCAGCTCGCGACGGCGTTCCAGCAGCGCCAGCATCAGCGTGTTGAGCAGCGCCATGGCGGCGATGAGGGCCACGATCACCAGCATGATGCGGGACAGCACCAGGCCCTGCTGCATGGCCTTGCCGACGCCGTCGAGCGCGGCCGGCCCGGAGTACACGTGGATCTCCGGCGGCACGACTTCCCGTACGGCCGCGAGCAATTCGCTCGGTTCGGTGCCCGGTGCGGCATCGACCTGCAAGGTGGTGGCACCGGGCCGGTCGAACCAATCCCGCATGAGCGTCAGGCTGATCGACGCGGTGCCGGTGAGCGCGGAGAAGTAGGACACCGTATCCAGCACCCGGGTGCGCTGCTCGCCGCTGGGCGTCTGCACCGCGAGCTCGTCCCCGGCCGAAACTCCCAGTGTGCGCGCCAGATCGCGAGACAGCACCACACCCTCGCCCGCCAGCAGCCGCCGCTGTGTCTGCGTATCGAGCCCGTGCGACATCGCATAGTTGCTGTCCGGTTCGACCCCGTAGACAAGGGCTTTCGTGCCGCCGAACGAGGCGAACGCCAGCTGTCCCTGGACCACCCGGCCCACGCCGGGCACGGCTGCGACCTTGTCCGCCAAGCCCTCCGGGAGCAGCGGCGTCGGCACCGCGTCCTCGGGAGTGACGCTCACCCAGACGTCGTTGTCGCCGATGGAGGCGAAAGTGTCACGCGCCGAACGCACCGCGTCGGCATTGGCCCCGGTAATGGTCGCCGTCATGGCGACCGCGATGGTCACGGTGATCAGCGTCGCCCACACCCGGCGCGGCGCCCGATCGATATTCACCCCGGCGAGCACGCCCGCGGGCCCCAGCCGCCGCGCCAGCGATCCGGCCGACCGCACGATCGGACCGGTCAGCGCGAAGGCCAGCGCGATCTCCGCGGCGAACGCGACACCCAGTGCGGCCGAGGCGAACAGCCCGAGATTCGCCCGCGTGACCAGCACCGCCAGCCCCGCGAGCAGCACCCCGAGCACGCCCGCGATGATCAGCAACCGGCGCGGCAGCGCATCGGCCTGCGAGCCCCCGACCGGAGCCAGCGCCTCCACCGGAGCCACCCGATACACCTGCCGGGCCGCCACCGCCGAGGCCGCGAGACTGGTCAGCACGGCAGCCGCCACCGCCGCCGGAATCGCGTACCAGGGCAACAGGTATTCCATGCGCGCCTCGAGCACCTGCGTGAACGCCCCGGGCAGCAGGCTGATCGCATACCTCCCGGCCAGCACGCCCAGCGGTGCGCCCAGCAGCCCGCCGACCACGCCGAGCACCGCCGCCTCGGCCAGCACATCGCGCACGATCGTCTGCCTGCGCCCGCCGATGGCGCGCAGCATGGAGATCACCGGCCGCCGCCCGGCCAGGGCCATGCTCATGGTGTTGTAGATGAGGAAGGCCGCCACCACGAAGGCGATGGCCGCACCCTGCGCGGCCATGAACCGCAGCATGACAATGCCATTGCCGGTCTGCGCCGCCCGCATGGTCGGCGCGCCCACCAGCGCCCGCCCGGCCACGGCCGCGGTGACGGCCGAACTCACCTGCGCCGCATCGGTATTCGGAGCGGTCATGACCAGCACGGAGTCGAGCTGCCCGAGCCGCCCGGTGATCTTCTGCGCCAAGGGCAGCGGAGCCACGAGATAGTGGCCGCCATTGAGCCGCGCCAACTCCTCACCCGCGAGCACGGCCGCGACGGTGACCCGGCTCGAACCCACTTGCAGCGACTCGTCTTTCGCGTAACCCGCCGCCGGACCGGCGAGCACGCCATTGGGCGTGCTCAGCAGCGCCGCCAGCTGTTCGCCCTGCACCGCGCCCCGCAGATCGCTGTCCAGCGCCGCACTGGACGCGTCCACCCCCAGCACCAGCAGCCGATTCGCGTCCTGGCCCACCGTCGCTCGCAGCATCGGCACCGCCGCCGTGACGCCCGGCACCCGCGCCACATCGGCCCGCACCTCCTGCGGGAACCCGGCATCGGTGACCCCGGAGACCTCCAGCGCCGCCGCGCCCGCGAGCCCGGAGGCGAGCCGCTCGACCGACCCGGTCAGCGATCCGGAGATCCCGACCACCGCCACCAGGAATGCCGCCGACACCGCCATCACGAACACCGACGCCGCGGTCCGCCCCCAGTGCGTCGTGAATTCCCGAATACTCAACAGCCGCAGCCGATCCAGCAGCGCGATCATGGATCGACCGTAATCCGACCCAGACAGCCCTGTCCACGACCCGGTGCGATCGGGCGGCCGCTGGTGACCGCGCAATCAGCGTGCGTTGGGACGAGTGACCGGGCAGAGTGTCACCACCTGCTCGATACCGGCGAAGTCGGCGGGGTTGACGGTAAAGAGCGGCAGCCCGTGCACAGAGGCTATCGCCGCGATCATGAGATCGATCCTGCGCGGCTTCGGATTTCGTCCAGCGGCGAGAACTGCTGCGACGATATGGCCGTACCGTCGTGCTGCGCGAGCATCGAACGGGACCGGCTCGAAAAGCGCCTCTGCGTTTTGGATGCGTTCGATGCGCCGGGCCCGCTCCGCAGGATCGGTCGTGAAGTGCGGTCCCGCGGCGAGTTCGGCCATCGTTATCGAACTGGTGAGGATCTCGGCAGGCAGCTCATCCGGATCGACGGCATCGATGAGAATCAACACATTGGTATCGACCAGGCCGCGCTCATGGACGGCGGTCACGAGTCGCTGCCCGGCGCGAACTCGCCACGGCGATAGGCGCGGTCGTACGGGTCGTACAACGAGTCGTCGACGAAGTCATTGTCTTCGGCACCGCCCGAAAGCCCCGTGAATGCGGCGATTACCTCGTCACGAGGCACCGCCGTACGCCGTCGAGCGTGGCGGTGCGGCACCAGATCGGCGACTGCGGTGCCGTCGACCGTGACCGTGTAGGACCGCCCGGCCCGCACTTCGCGCAGGATTCGACTGGCCTCGTTGCGAAGTTCACGCTGCGGGATCTCAGGCAGTTCGGCGGGTATGCCCATCCCGCAATCCTATCGGCTGTGACTACAGGTCCGCTACGGATGCGCTACGCCAAATATGCGGGCCGGGAACACGTCGAGGAGTATTACGGTTGCTCGAGGGAGTCGGGGCTCGACGCCGAGCCCGCAGGACAGGGAGGCAGCGATGAACACGCCGGTGGATCCGACCTACACGTGGAACGGCGCGGAACTGGATCTGGACGCGTACCTGGCGCGCATCGGCTACACCGGCGAGCGCACGCCGACCCTGGAAACCCTGCGCGGTCTCGTCCACGCGCACACCACCAGCATGCCGTTCGAGAACCTGGAGATCATCTTCGGCCGCGGCATCCCCCTTGACCTCGAGACCTTGCAGGACAAGATGATCCGGCGCCGCCGCGGCGGCTACTGCTACGAGAACGTCGGCCTGTTCGCCGCCGCCCTCGAACGGCTCGGCTTCGAGTTCACCGCCCTGTCCGGTCGCGTCACCATGGGCGCCACCGCCCTGCGCCCCGCCACCCACGCCCTGCTGCGCGTCAGCCCGGCCGACGACGACCGCGACTGGCTGGCCGACGTCGGCTTCGGCTCGGGTCCGCTCGGACCCGTCGAACTCACCCCCGATCGCGGCGAATTCGCCCTCGGCGCATGGCGTTACCGCCTGGAACGCGGCACCGGTGCGCTGGACAGCGAACTGTGGACCCTGCACCAGTTCGGTCCGGAGGGCTGGATCTCCCGGCACACCTTCACCATGAACCCGCAGTACCGGATCGATTTCGCGGTGGGCAACCACTTCGTCTCCACCTCACCGCGGTCGCCGTTCACCGCGCGCCCGTTCGTGCAGCGTTTCCACCCGGACGCGCACCACACCATCGACGGCGCTACCTGGACCACCGTGCGCCCGGACGGCGCCGTCGAGACCCGGGAGCTGGAACCGGCCGAACTGCCGAAGGTCCTCGAGGAAGTGTTCGACATCGAACTCGACGCCGCCGATGCGGCGATCCTCACTCGGGCCGAGTGGGCCTCGACGCGCTGACCTGCGGATATCTGAATACTGTCACGCCGACGTCACGTGAATGCGGCGAAGATCTCACCGAGATCTCGCTCATATCTCACGCTGACGTCGGCGCGGCGCGCAACGCCCGCTACACTCGTGCGGGGAAACAAGCGGGCAACCGCCTCGTCACAGTCGTCTCGGAGAACTTCGGAGTAGTGCCATCGAAACCGGCCAAGTGATCGCAGGGCATTACCGCCTGGTCGAACGGATTGGTAGCGGCGGCACAGGTGTCGTCTGGCGGGCCGTCGACGAACGGCTGGAACGCTCCGTGGCGATCAAGCAGATCATCACCCAGCCGAGCCTGTCGCCTGCCGACAAGGACATCGTGCGGCAGCGCGCCGCGCGCGAAGCGCGCAATGCCGCGCGCTTCCAGCATCCCAATGCCATCGTCGTCTTCGACATCACCGAGCACGAGGGCGACCCGTGCCTGGTCATGGAGTATCTGCCGTCGCAGAGCCTCGCCGTGGTGCTGTCCTCGCAGGGCACGCTGCCGCTGCCGCAGGTCGCGCGCATCGGTGAGCAGGTCGCGTCGGCGCTCATCGCCGCGCACCGCGCCGGCATCGTGCACCGCGATGTGAAGCCGGGCAATATCCTGCTCGGCGACAACGGCGCCGTGAAGATCACCGACTTCGGCATCTCCAAGGCCAAGGGCGATGTGACCCTCACCGCCACCGGATTGATCTCCGGCACCGCCGCCTACCTCGCCCCCGAGGTGGCCCGCGGCGCGGAGCCGTCACCGGCCGCGGACGTCTTCTCCCTCGGCGCGACGCTGTTCCACGCGCTCGAAGGCGAACCGCCCTACGGCACCAACCCGAATCCGCTGGCGCTGCTGTACGCCGCGGCCAATGGTCAGATCGGTGAGCCGCGCAATGCCGGACCGCTCGGCGAGCTGCTGCTGAGCCTGCTCAGCTTCGAGCCGGAGGACCGGCCGAGCATGCTCGAGGTGCGCGACATCATGGCGGAATTCGCCGAGGTCGGGCCGGATGCCGCCGCCACCCGCGTGCTGGCCTCCCGGCGTGGCGGAGTGCAGGAGCGGCCCGCCGAACCGGTCACCCCGCGCCCGCCGCGGCAGGCGCCGCGCCCGGTCACCCGGCAAATGGACCGGCGCGCCGCGAATGTGGACCTGCCCACCGGCGCCATGAGCCAGGCCGCGCTGCTGGCGACCCCGCCGCCGCAGCCGCCGATCTCGGCCGGGCCGCCGACCCAGGCCACGCCCGGGCCGTATCACGAAGAGCCCAAGTCGAAGAAGAAGATCCTGGTGGCGGCGCTGGTCGCGGCCATCGTCGTGGCGGGAGCGGTCGTCTTCGGCGTGCTGAGCTCCGGCGGCTCGGACAATACGGGCACGGATTCGGGCAGCGTCTCGGCCACCCGCGAATCCACCTCCTCGACCACCAAGGCGGGCTCCGCAGCACTGGGGCAAACCAAGAGCGCCGGCCAGATCGGCGTTATGGAAGCCGCCGATGTGATTCAGAAGTTCTATGACGGACTCGTCTACCTGAACTTCTCCGAGGCCTGGTCGCAACTGACGCCCGCCGCCCAGCAGGTGTACGGAAACCAGCAGGCCTTCACCAGCTACTGGACCTCGAACCGGGTCACCCGGTACTCCGAGATCAGCGGTGCGCGCGGCAACGACAGCCAGAACTCCGACGGTTCGGTGGACATGGCGGTGGCCAGCGTGACCTACGGCAGCAAGAACAAGTCGGTGGAACTGCGCGTGGTCGACACCGGCAGCGGCATCCTGATCGACAGCGACACCAAATAGCAGTCGCCTCCCGCGACTATCGGGCAACAACACTGCGCCGCACCGGAATCCGGTGCGGCGCAGTGGCATTTCCGGGCCGTCGACGGTCTCGCTGCGTCGTAGCCGCAGTCGCAGTCGCCGGGGAACATGTCGGATAGATCTATGTTGGTGATGTACAGTTATTTGTACATCACCAACATAAGGCGGAGGCTTGTCATGACAGTCACGCAGATCGACCTCGACGACGATGCTCTACAGCGCGTGATGGCTCTATCGAAAGCGAAAACCAAGAAGGACGCGGTGAACCTGGCTCTGCGGTTCTACGCGGAGAAGCAGGAGCGTGCCGCTCGTATCGCCCAGCACTTCGAGCGAGCGCGGCATTGGGGAGCGATCGACGAAGCTGCTCGTCGGCACGAGGAGGAAAAGGCCCGGTGATCTACCTGCTCGACACCTCGGCCCTGGTCCGATTGCTGTCGAATGAGAAGTTGCAGCATACGTGGTTCGACGCAATCGATGCCGAAGCCATCGGCTCATGTTTTCCGCAGCGTGCGGAGTTCCTGTACAGCGCTCGAGATCGCACCGAATACGACGAAATCACTGAGATGTTCTCCGACCTGTACCCAGACGTCACAGTTCCCAAGCATGCCGATCGATGGGTTGCGGCGACGCAGTATCGGGTGTCGCGCGCGGGCGAACACCGCAGCGCCTCAGCGATCGATCTCATCATCGCCGCGACTGCCGCGCACCACGGATTGACCGTGCTGCACGACGACAACGACTTCGCGACCGTGGCACGCCACGCACCCGAGTTGCGGCAGCACAACATTCACGACATCGCCTGAAGACCCTGCCTGCTCTACCCCGGCCGCCGCGCTCGCTTTGGGGGCGGTGTTGGTCGCGGCGCTGGCGTGCTTCCTGATCATCGGCAATCCAACCGAGGGGAATTCCACTGCGCCCCTCACGGATTGGATAGTCCCCTTGGCAGCTCTGCTCGGGCTGGTCGGCGCGGCGGTGGCGGCCGGGGGTGCGACCGGAGATCCGGCCCGCCGGGCCCTGCTGTTCGGCGCCGCGGGCGGCGCGCTGTACGGGCTCGCGGCCTCACTGCCCGCCGTCGCCATTGCCGAACCCCTCGCCGCTGCCTTCATCGGGCTGACGGTGCTCGAGGAACGGCTGCGCACAGGAGGTTTCAGGCTGGTCGTGGTGGGGCTGACCGTGATCGTGAGGTGCGCCGCCACGGTCCGCTTGTCCCGGGTGCAGGCCGAAGTGTGACCTCTATCGCAATGCACTTGTGGTGGTTAGCCTTTCGTTATGAACGTACGCCAGATGCTCGGAGACGAGCGCGGGGAGCTGGTCGAACTGCTTCGTTCGCTGTCCCCGGAACAATGGGAGACGCCATCGCTGTGCACGGGCTGGACGGTCCGGGATGTGGTGTGCCACTTGCAGACCGACACCGTCTCACTGACCAGCTACGGTCTGCTCGGCCTGCGCAACCGGTTCTCCGTGAACCGCATCAATGACGCACTTGTCGAGCGATTCCGTCAAGTTCCTACCGAGGAACTGGTGAAGCGCCTGGACGGTCGGTTCGGCTGGTTCTCCAAGTTGTCCCCGGGCCTGGCGCTATCGGATGCGTTCGTGCACCAGCAGGACATTCGGCGGCCGCTGGGTCTGGAACGCAAAGTGCCCGGCGAACGCCTGGTCCACGTGCTCGGCAATCCCGACCCGTTCGCCGCGCCCGGCCGCTATATGAAGGGTCTGCGCTGGGAGGCCACGGATGTCGACTGGGCCAAGGGGACCGGTCCCGCCGTGCGCGGGCCCGGAGAAGCCTTAGCCCTCGCCATGGTCGGCCGCGGCGTCGCCGTGGACGATCTCGAAGGTGACGGCGTCGCACTCGTCCGGGAACGCTGCAAACGCTGAATTCGTGGGCAGCTGGGTCAGCTCGGAGATGGTGAACGACGGACCCAGTTGCCCGTTCCGCCAGACGGGAGCCCATGACCCGTCGTGGTACTGAACCCACCCGGCAGGCTGTTCTTCGCCGATCAGCGCGAGCGCGTCAGCGATGTCCATCGGAACCAGTTCGCGAATAGACGTTTTCAGGGCTCACGGTGAACACGTCCACCACCTGCCGGAGATCCCCGGGTACGGTGCCGCCCTCGAAATGTGTTGCGCTCGGCACGAATACGGCTGCGGCATTGATGCGCGTGATCGTGGCCTTCAGCCCTGCGAGCAGCGGCTTTCCGGTCCGCCCGTCGATGACGATCATCTTCGCGAAGTCGAAGCCCCGCAACGCTGCCGTGCCACGAACCTCGGCTTCGTCCCACGCTTGCCTCACACCACTGACGTCCGATCGGACGTAGCCGATCGCGGTCGGTCGAAACTTCATCGTGTGCCTCCGTTCTGGTTGGTGTTCCATGTCGACTGACTCGTCCACGCGATATGGTGGCCTGTGTCACAGGGCTCTGGAGTCTCGAGCGGAGAGGTTCACCGAAGAGGCTCGAACGCCCAGCACGATTCTTGAGCGCCACCTACGCTGGTTCTCTGGGTGAGAAACAACAGGTGCGCCGGTTGAGAAACAGGGGGCACACGATGCCGAGAAAGGCAGATCTGACAGGTACGACTCTTCCGCGCCGACAACTGGGCCGTGCGCTCCGCGATGCTCGCCAGGGGCGCGGCTTGACACTTGATCAGGTGGCGACGGCAACCCGCATCAGCCGAGCTACGCTGAGCCGCATCGAGTTAGGGCAGTACGAGAAGGTCCGAGACATGGAGGTGGACTACCTGTGCCGGTATTACCTCCTGCCCGACGACCGAATCCAGTACCTGAAATCGCTCGTCGGCCAAGCTAATAGCACGGCCATCTGGTACCAGGACTATCGACACCTGATAGCTCCGGGATTCGGCACCTACCTCGAGCTGGAATCATTCGCATCCGAATTCTGGTTCTATCAGCCGATCGTGATCCATGGACTGCTCCAAACTCCCGACTATTCCAGAACATTGGAGCGCCTCCACCCGTCGGGCGGTGCTGCGGATGACATCGAAACGCGCGTGAAACTCCGAATGCAGCGGGCGAAAATACTCACCCGCCCGTACATGCCTGTCCACGCCGAGTTCCTGCTACACGAGAATGCTCTGTATACGCTCGTCGGTTCACCTCCGATCATGCGTACTCAGCTGCGGCACATAGCCGACCTGAGCACCCGCGACAACGTGATTGTTCGCATTCTTCCGTTTACGGCTGGACTCCCGACCGGGACAGTAATACCGCCCCACAACATCCTCGACTTCCCGGATACCGAGCCTTCGGTCGTCTACACAGAAGCCGCAATAGGCTCGATGGTGTTCGAGGATCAAGACGACGTGAAACGTGTACGCGCACTGCATGACATCCTCCGAAGCGCCTCATTGGCGGAATCGGAATCCAGAGATCGAATCAGGAAGATAGCAAGGAGATACGAATCGTGACCATCGACCTAACCGGCGCATGCTGGTTCAAGTCGTCGCACAGCGGCGCTCAGAACGACTGTGTCGAAATCGCATGGCTCGCACGCGGTCACGTCGGGGTTCGCGATTCGAAGAATCCCGATGGCCCGGCGTTGGTGTTCACGCCCGGTGAGTGGGACTCCTTCACCGCCGGGATACAAGCCGACGAGTTCAAGCGCCTGTAGTTGCCGTGGTATCGGCGGCCAGCGTGGCCAGCAGGTGCAATGCGGCGGCGCTGGGGGAGTCAGGTTCCACCGTGTGGGCGACCAGTCCTTGATCGGGATCGTCGGGGAGCCGCAGGGTTTCGAAGCCGAGATCGAGCCGGCCGACTACCGGATGCAGGTACACATAGCGGCCGTGGGTCTTGTCCTTGAGTTCGTGCCGCTCCCACAGCGCGCGGAATTCCGCGGACTCGGACAGATCCTCGATGAGGGCGGCGATATCCGGATCGCCGGGATTGCGGGTCGCATCGAGCCGCAGATAGGCCACCACATCGGAGGCCTTGGCGGGCCAATCCTCGTACAGCTCGCGCATGCCCTCGTCGAGGAAGACCAGCCGCGCCAGATTGCGCTCCCGCGGCGGCAGCGCGCCGAAATCGGTGATGAGGGCGGCCGCCAAGCGATTCCACGCCAGCACGTTGGTGCCGCGGCCGACAATGTAGGCGGGAACGTCGGCGGCCGAGTCCAGTAGCCGCCGCAAGCCCGGCCGCACCTGCTGCTTCGCGGGCGGCTCCTCACCGTCCCAGGGCCGCGCCAGCCGATACAGGTGATCGCGTTCCACCTGATTCAGCCGCAGCGCCCGCGCCACCGCATCCAGGACCGACTCCGAGAAGTGCAGGGTGCGTCCCTGTTCCAGGCGCACATAGTGATCCACGCTGACCCCGGCCAGCAGCGCCAGTTCCTCGCGGCGCAGTCCGGGCACCCGGCGGCGCGCGGTGTGATCCACCAGGCCGACCTCCTCGGGACGCAGCCGGGCGCGGCGGGAGCGCAGGAATTCGCCGAGTTCGGCACGACGGTCCAAGGTCATGCGACCAGTATCCAGGGGCGCGGAAACCGGAGCCTGGTCATGCCGTGCCCAGGCTCGCGCGGCACTGTTTACCCCGCTTGCGGATAACGAAAGTAGTGGTCACAGCCGGAACCGATCCGGCGGCGCGGTTCGGGCCGCGCACGATTTCCGTACACGGGAGATTTCGAATGACTACTCGTCCCTTCGGCGACACCGGCATGGACATCACCCCGCTCGGCTTCGGCACCTGGGTGATCGCCGGCTCCGGCTGGGAGTACTCGTGGGGAGCCACCGAGGACGCCGACTCCATCGCGGCCATCCGGCACGCCATCGGCCGCGGCATCAACTGGCTCGACACCGCCCCCGCCTACGGCCTCGGCCATGCGGAGACCCTGGTCGGCCGGGCCCTCGCCGACATCCCCGAATCGGAACGGCCGTACCTGTTCACCAAGACCGGCTTGATCTGGGAAGAGGGCGACGACCGTTCCGGTCCGCCGCGCCGCATCATGCGTCCCGATGCGGTCCGCCGCGAACTGGAGGACTCGCTGCGCCGCCTGCGCGTCGACCAGATCGACCTGTACCAGGTGCACTGGCCCGACACCGGCGCGGTCTTCGTCTACGGCGGTGCGGGCGAAGGCGTCGCCACCCCGACCCCGCTGGAGGAGTACTGGCAGGTCATGGCCGACCTGAAGAAGGAAGGCAAGGTCCGCGCCATCGGGCTGTCCAATCACAGTGCCGCCGAACTGGATCGGGCCGAAGCCGTCGCCCATGTCGACGCCATCCAGCCGCCCTTCTCCGCCATCAACCGCTCCGCCGCCCCCGAGATCGCCTGGGCGCACGCGCACAGCACCGGCGTCATCGCCTACTCGCCGCTGCAGTCGGGCCTGCTCACCGGCGCCTTCACCGCCGACCGCGTGCTCGCCGCCGACGATTGGCGTGCGGCCAGCCCGGATTTCACCACCGGTCTGCCCGCCAACCTGGCACTGGTCGACGCCCTGCGCCCGATCGCGGCCCGGCACGGCGTCACGGTCGCCGAAGTGGCGCTGGCGTGGGTGAACTCGTGGCCCGGAATCACCGGCGCCATTGTCGGCGCCCGCACCCCGGCACAGATCGACGGCTGGGCCTCCGCCGCCGACCTGACCCTGACCCCCGCCGACCTGGAATCGATCGCCGCCGCCATCATGGCCACCGGCGCGGGCACCGGCCCCGCCCGCCCGTGACGGTTCCGTGAAAAGCGTCGGTTCTGTTCCGCTCCAAGGAGATTCACCCATGTCGTTGCACGTCGTCGCCGAATTCCGGGCCCACGCCGGTCAGGAGGACAGGCTGCGCACCGCACTCGAGGCCATGATCGAGCCCTCGCTGGCCGAGCCGGGCTGTCGCGTCTACCAGCCCTTCACCAACCCCAATGATCCGTCGCACATGGTGCTGGTCGAGGAGTGGACCGGCGCGGCCGCGCTCGACGAGCACCTCCTCACCCCGCATTTCCATCACGTGGTCGGCGTGCTGGCCGGCATCCTCGCCGAGCCCATGACCATCCGGCGGCTCGTCGCGGAGTGAGAACGCGGGCGCCATGCCCACCCTGGTCGATGGGGTGGGCGCGGGCGGCCCGCGATTCTGTACTCTCGAATCCGTGATCTCGCGGATTGAATCGACGGCGCTGCTGGTGTTCGCGCTCGTCGTGTCCGCATGGACCGTGCTCTTCATGGCGGCCGCCGAGCCCAATTCGCTGATCGTGCTCGGTGCGGCCGCCATTGTCGCGCTGACCGCCGCCCTGCTCGCGACCCGCGGGCCGTTGGTACTGGTCACGGCGAATTCCGGGCCGCCCGAATCGGCGGGTCGCCGGCTGCGCGGCGCGTTCCTGCGGCAAAGCAATCCCGACACTGCGGGGCGTCCGCGCCCACGAGCTCCCGGGGCCGTTCCGGCCTGACCCTGCCCGGATAACGGCACGGTCGGGCAGACGTCCGCCCCGATTCGCTTCACCCGCGCGCTGTCGCGGGTGCCTCGCAGTGAGGTCCCGTTTCCATGCTCGATTTCATTTATTACCCCGTGTCCGGCGTGCTCTGGCTGTGGCATACGGCGTTCGCGTCGATATTCGGCGCTGCCAGTGGCCTGGCCTGGGTGCTGGCCATCATCTTCCTGGTCATGACCCTGCGCGCACTCCTGTTGCGGCCGTTCCTCGCCCAGGTGCGTTTTCAGCGCGGTCTGGTTAAGATGCAGCCGCACGTTCAGGAGATTCAGCGCAAGTACAAGGGCGATCGGGAGCGCCAAGCCGCCGAGATCGCGAAGCTGCAGAAGGAGCACGGCGTCAATGTGCTGCTCGGCTGTCTGCCGATAGTCGCCCAATCGCTCGTCTTCATCGGCCTGTTCCATGTCCTGCGCTCGTTCCAGAACGCCGACACCGCCAACTACGTGTTCTCCCCGGACCAGGTGCAGTCCTTCCTACAGGCGAAACTGTTCGGCGCGCCGCTGGCCGAAACCCTGGGCACCGCCGGTGACGCCTTCGGTTCCGTTGCCGCCGTGGCCATTCCGCTCATGGTCATCGCGGCCATCGCGACCCACTTCACCGCGCGCTTCTCCATCGCCCGCCAGCAGGAGACGGCCGTCGCGCCGAACCCCCAGGTGAACCTGATGAACAAGCTATCGCTGTGGGTCTTCCCGGCCGGTGTCCTGGTCGCCGGCGCGGTGCTCCCGGTGGCGATCCTGCTCTACTTCGTCACCCAGAACGCCTGGACCTACGTGCAGCAGCATCTGGTCTACCGCCATCTGGACGCGCGCGAAGCCGAGCCCGTGCCCTGATTCCGCCGCGGCGATGAACTCGCTCGTCCCGGTACCACCGCGCTCGTGGGCCACATGGACCCATCCGGTCAGCACCGCGATGGCCAGCAGTACGACGACCGCGATGAGCGCCGCGATCGCGGCCTGGAACAGCCGTGTGCGCAGAGTGCGGCGGCGCTGCCGAATCATGGACTCGGACAGGAATTCTCGCGCCAGCCGGTTCGAGGTGCCGGTGCGGTGCAGCCAGTCGATCGCATCCTCGAGCCGGGTGCGGCGGTAGAGCAGGCGCGGCGGCCGGCCCTGGCGCGCCCACTCCCGGGCGTCGGCCTCGATGCGGGGGCGCACCGCCGCGAATTCCCGTTCCTCGGCCAGCCATTCGGTCATCCGGGGCCAGGCGGTGAGCAGCCCGTCGTGCACCAGCTCGATATCGTCGCGGTGCCGCACCACGATGCGCACCTTGGTCAGCCATGCGATGACCGCCGCCGTCGCCTCCGGATCCTCGGCCTCGAGAATCAGCGTTTCGGGTGACAATCGATTGCGCTGGGCGGCGGTCGGTCCCAGAAAGACCAGATTCACCAGTACATTCCGCGCCGCCACCCGATCGCGGTCGCTCATTGCCGACCAGAGCGTCTCGCAGCCCTTGCCGACCGCCCCGGCCACACCGCCGGACTCGCGATACGCCTCCAGCGACAAGGTGTTCCCGCGCCGGTTCTCCCAGGTCGTGGCGAGAACATAGGACAGCATGGGCAGGCGGATGGGATTGTGCGGATCGAACTCGGCCAGATCCCGCAGCAGCACCTCGATCAGGCTGTCCTCGATCTTGAGCCCCGTCACGGCCGCGGCCCGGGTGATCGCCTCCCGCATCTCCGCTTCCGACATCGGCTCCAGCAGCAGCGACGGATTCCGCAGCGGTTCCAGCGCCGGATGATTCGCCAGATCGGTGAGATAGGCGCTGTCACAAGCCAAGACGACCGTCGTGCGCGGTTCGGCCCCCGGCGTCGACAGCTCCACCAGCCGAGCCAGGAACCCCTCCGCGACCTCGGCCGCGCAGCGGGCGAAGAGGAACTCGCCGCGATCCACCAGCAGCAGCCGGGGCCCGGGCCCGGCGGCGTCCAGGGCCGCGTCGAGATCGTCGCCGGGCACCACCGCCACGGCCGTCCGCGGTCCCGGATCGGCCTGCAATCCGGCCGCCAGCAGCGAGGACTTGCCGACGCCGCGCCCGCCGAGCAGCAGCACCAGCGCCGGCCCGGGCCCGGATTCGGCTGCCTCGACCAGATCCCGTAGCCGCGCCAGCGCCGCACCGCGCCCGAAGAACAGATCGGCGTCCTCCGGGCGGTAGGCCGACAGCCCGCGATAGGGCGCCCGGCCGGTATCGGCCCGCGGCTCCTGCGCCGCGCGGGAGCTCTGCCACTCCGCATGCCAGCGCGGCAGATCCAGCAGGGCCGTATCGAGCCGCCGATCGGGCGGGCGGGCGCGGGTCTGCTGGATCAGCACTTCCAGCACGGGCAGCACCGATTCGAAGGTGGCGGGGATGCGGTGGCCATTGCGCCAATCGCTGATGCGCTGCGCGGTGATCGGGGTGCAGCCGGGGCGAATCCGGGTGTTGGCGGCGCGGATCACCGATTTCACCGTCGGCGAGCCGGCGGCGGCGAACAGCGCCGAGAGCCGCACGGCGAACGCGGCGCGGCCGTCGCAGCCGCCCGGATCCGCCCCGCCGGTCGAATCCGGTTGGCGGGGAGGCCGAGTCGCGCCCGGATCGATCAAGGGCGCCCCCTACCGCCGCACGCCCGGGCCGGGCTGCGGAGCGATCGTGGATTCGGCGAGCACCGAGGAACAGGACAACCGCATACCCTCCACCGACGTATCGAGCGAGTGCAGTGCTTGCTGTACCGAGTCGACGGTGTCCGGTGCGGGACTGGCACCGTCGATGGCCTGACCGAGCCGGGTCAGGGCGTCGTGCAATGCGGAGCCGGCGTCGGCGACGGCTGTGAAAGCCCGCCGCGACAAGGGCGAATCCATGGTATCGGTCGCCGCGTCGAACTCGGCGTCGATGGCGGCCGACAGGCGCGCCGCCTCCCGCACCCGGCGGCCGACCTCGGCCACGTCACCGCGTTCGGAGGCCGGTCCGATCCCATTGAGCTGCTCGGACAGCGATCGGAAGGTGTTCTGCAGGCGGCCGACGCTGCGGCTGCCGACGGTGCAGTCGGCGGTATCGGGATCCGGGGCCGCGCCGGCGGCGGCCGGCTCACGCGAGCAGCCGGCCAGCGCGGCGATCGTCATCGTGGCCGCCACGATGACGATCGCCGCCCGGCGCGCCCATTCAGGCGACATGCGCGAGCCCCGAGAGCACGGCGTTCTGCACGGCGGGCAGAAAGCCCAGATTCGCCACCAGGGCCATTCCCAGGCCGAGCCGGATCCGCCGGTGCCGGTTCCACCAGCCCACCGGTCCGCGGCGGCGGTGGCGGGGCAGCGGCGGCGCCTCGCCCACATTCTCTTCGTAGTATCCGTAAGCGACTGGCGCGGAACGAGTGTCGATCAGCCCGCCGAGCGGATCGACGGTACTCGTACCGGTGGATCGGAACTCCAGCATGGCGTACTCCTCGAACGTCGGGGACGGATCAGGAGATGGTGTCGGTCCACGGCCGCAGCAGCGCGTCGTACACGTCCCGGGTGAACCGGCCGCGGCCGACCAGGTCGCCCAGCACGGCCGCGGTGACGGCCTGGCTGACCACGGAGAGCGTGCCGATGGAGCCCAGCGATTGCAGCAGCCCGGCGATATCGCCGCCGGTGGCCGCGGCCGGGCCGGACGAGACGGACTGGCCGGCAACGAGTCCCGCGATCTGCACATTGCGGGAGCGGCCGAACTCCTTGGCCGTCTCGCTCGCGATCTGCAATGGCTGCGGATCCTCCGACGGCTGCCCGAGGCCGGACAGCAGCCCGGCCAGGCCGCCGGCGCCGCCCCCGGTGAGGGCGGCCATTCCGGCCTGCATCTGCTTGCCCGCCTCGGCATTGAGCCGTTCCCGCTCCTCGGCGGTGAGCTGGGCGGCGCGCTCCACGATCCGCACCACCGCCCGCCACTGCGGGCCGTACAGGTATTCCAGGTGCAGCGCCGGATCGGCCGGATCGAATCCCGCGGTGTTCTCATTGGTTTCGACGTTCATGACGAACTCCTTCATTTCCGATGGATGGGAAGGGATTTCGATGACGCTCACACACCGACCGAGACCAGGCGCCGGGTGGCGTTGTCCTGCAAGCCGTCCGCCGCATCCGCGCCGACCAGGGGAATCTCGGCGTGGGCGACGGGAGCGGCGGCCGGACGGGCCGCGGGCGCCAGCAGCGCCTGCAATCCCGCGATGACCTGGTCCAAGCTCGCGGTATCGGTAATGCTGTCGAGGAACTGGCTACCGGTCTCCGCCGCACCGCCACTGCCCTGCGCATCGAGGGCCGCGCGAACAGCGGAGATGACATACGACCGGAACGCCGGATCCAGCAGCAACAGCAGCGGCAGCAGCACGAGTGCCACCAGTGCCGCCAGGGCCAGCGGTGCACCGAGAGCCAGCCCACCCGCCAGCAGCGGCAGCCCCAGGGCCAGCGCACCGGCCAGCACAGGAGCGGCGACCGCCGCGATCGCGAGGGCCGGAATCGCCACCGCGGCCAGCAGCGCCAGCGCCGGAACGGCGATCGCCGCCAGCACGGCCAGTGCCGGAATGGCCACCACCGCGAGCGCGGCGAGCGCAGCGACGCCCAATCCTGCCGCACCGGCACCGGCGGCGATGACCGCCAGGACCGGCAGCGCCAGCGCAATGGCGAAGGCGCCCACCGGAATCGCGAGCAGCAGCAGCGGCAGCAGGGCGAGGGTGATCAGGCCGACCAGCGCCAGCGGCACGCCGACCGCCAGCAGCGGAATGCCGATCACCGCGACCGCCGCGAGGCCGAGGGCCACCACCGGAGCCGCTGCGGCCGCGACCGCGCCGAGCGCCGCCAGGGCCAGGATCGGCAGGGCCGCCGCGACCAGCGCCGCCAGCGCGGCCGCGATCGGCGCCAGGGCCAGCACCGCCAGCACGCCCAGGATGACGGGTGCGGAGAAGTCGACGGCCATGGACACCAGCCAGGCGGCCAGCGCGAATCCCTTGACGGCGAACCACAATCCACCGGCCAGGATGAGCGCCAGCAGCGGCACGCCGAACAGGCCCAGCGCGCTGATGCCCAGCGCCGCGCCCGCCACGGTCAGCCCGGCCACCAGGAACGGCAGCCAGACCGCGCCCACGGCGAGGGCGATCACCGGGGACAACGCGGTGGACAGGATCGGCGCGAACGGGCCCACGATGAGGAACGGCAGCGTGAGCACCGCGGCCGCCACCAGCGCGGCGACGCCGACCGGCAGCATGGCGATCACCGCGGCCAGGGCCACGCCCAGCGCGAGGACCGCGCCCGCCACGAATTCCGCACCGAGAATGGCCAATCCGGCCGCCAGCACCGCGCTGATGACCGCACCGGCCACCACCGTGGCGGCGATCGCCACCGGAATGGCGACCAGCAGGAACGGCGGGAACAAGCTGGCCGCGTAGACGAACGAGGTGATGATCAGCAGCGCGGTCAGCGCCAGCGGAATGCCGCCGGCCACGGTCAGCACGCCGACCAGGCCCATGAGCAGGCCGGTCACGATCGCCGTGCCGCCGATACCGGCCAGCACCGTCAGCAGTTGCGCGCCCAGCAGGAACGGCAGGGCCAGCAAGGCGATCGGCGGATTGATGACGATCAGCGCGCCCAGCGCCAGCGTCAGCATGGCGAAGGACAGCACATTGATGGCCAGGCCGCCCACCGCCGTGACCGCCACCGCCGCCAGCGCCCACGCGATCATGAGACCGGTCAGCGCGATGAACCCGCCCAGGGTGAAGACGAAGTTCAGCGCGACCAGGCCCATCGCCGCCGCCGACACGATGGCCGCGAAGGCGATGAGCGCGGGCAGCACGAACGGAATCGTGTACGGCATCAGCAACATCAGCAGTCCGCCCGCGATCACCGTGCCGGACGCCCAGGTCACCGCCGCCACCAGGATCAGCGTGGTGCACAGCGCCACCAGCAGACCCGAGGCGCCCGCGGCGCCGAACAGGAACAGCAGGCCCAGCGCCGCCGGAATGCCGACCAGCACCAGCAGGAACAGCGGGGCCAGCAGCGGACCCACCACCGGCAGCGCGAAAACCAGTGCGGCGGTGGCGATCAGGCCGGCGATGACCGCGACGCCGGAAGCGATGGCGCCGCCCGCGGCCAGGATGAGCGTGGCCGCGGCCGCGCCGAACCAGAGCACCACGGCGGTGGCCAGGTGCACTGCCGTCGCCACCAGAGACAGTGCCAGCAGCGCGATCACGGCCGCCGAGCCGACCACCGACAGCGCGGCCAGACCGGTGACGAACAGCGCGCCGATCGCGGTGCCCGCAATGAGGGCCGCCGCCGCGAACAGAATGAGCGCGGCCACCGCCAGCACCGCCAGCGCGGGCAGCGTGATCAGGCCGAACGGGGTGAACAGCGAGGCCACCGCCAGTGCGCCGCCCAGCACCGCGGCGGCCACGAAAGCCGTTGCGAGGGTGCCGAATACGATGGCCGCCAAGCCGATGGAACCGACGATCAAACCACCCAGTGCCAGCACCGAGAACACGAACGGCGCGATGAACAGGCCCAGGAACGGCACGAAGATGCTCGTCACCAGGCCCGCCGCGAGCAGGCCCACGAACGCGGCCGCCAAGCCCACGCCGCCGATGGCCAGGAACGCTCCGGCCAGCGCGATACCGCCGACCACAATGGTCGCGAAGGCGGCCAGACCGGCGACCAGGATGATCGGGGCCAGCACCTGGAAGGCGATGAACGCCACCGGCGCGGCAATGATCAGCACCGGAATCGCGATGAGCGCCAGCACCGCCAGCACCGGCAGGGCCAGCACCGCGAGCACGATGCCGCCCACCACCAGGGCGCCGATCACCAGCGGTGCGAGCAGGATCGCACCGAGGACGACGACCGCGCCTATGCCGATCGCGCCGATGGCCAGGGCGCCGGCGAACAGCAGCGGCGCGATGGCGAACAGCCCCACGATCGGCAGCGCCAGCGCCGGCAGCGCCGCATTGCGCCGGACACCGCTGGTGTCCAGCAGGCCGCGCAGATCCCGCAGCAGCGGTGCGAACGCGGCCGCGGGATCGGCTACGAAGCCGAGCACCGGGCTCAGGAAGCCGAGCAGCGGGGCGATGCCGCTGAAAGCCGGTGCGGCGAAACCGAGTACGGCCGCGCCGAGCGCCTCCAGCCCGGCGGCCGGATTCGCGGTCAGCCGGCGCACGGTCTCGGCGAGCTGCTGGAGCGGATCACCCGCGCCGATCGTATTGCCCAGCAACGGCTCGAGCGCCTCCCGCAGCGCGCCCGCGCCCGCGGCGTCGACCGGGAAGTTGAACAGTCCGCGGCCGCGATCGATGAGTTCGGTGATCGGGTCCCGGGCGCTGTCGGGATCGCGGCGGGCGCCGGCGGCCTCGATGGCGCGGGTGACGAAGTTCAGCAGATCCTGCACCGGCTGCCGCAGCGGACCGGACGGGAAGGTGGTGTCGGCCCAACCGGCCAGCTGCCGCAGATCCAGTCCGGAACCGGCCACCTCGGCCGCGGCGGCCGCGATCTCGGTAATGGGCGCGGCGACCGGACCGAGCAGTCCGGACAGCTGGGGCGCACCGGCCGGGACCGTGCCGACCGCGGGGGTGGTCGCCGGACCCGACGGGGCCGAACCCGGAATCTGCGGGGCCTTGGGAATCAACGGCGCCACCGGGGTTCCGGCGGTCGCATCGTTCAGCGCACCCATGGCCTGATCGAGCACCCCCTGCGCGGCGGATCCCAGGTCCGGACCGAGCACCGTGCCGAGATCCGGGACGGCATTGCCGATGGCCGTGCCGAGTTCGGGCAGGGGAGCGCCCAGATCCGGAATCGGCACGCCGAGATCCGGAATGCCGACCTGCGGCTGCCCGGGCGCGCCGATGGCGGGCCGGGCCAGATCGCCGGGGGAGATGGGCGGAACCAGCGGCGCGGGCGCCTGGGCCGTGGCCTCACCGGTCGACACCATGACGGTGGCCAGGGAGGCGAAGGCCGCGGCCGCGTAGAGACCGCGGCGGTTGCGCTTGCACTCCTTCTGCTGCCGGGCGGCGCGTTTGGTCGTCCGGGTGCGTACGAGGGATGCGGACATGGGACGGAACCTTTCGATCGGGAGGAAACAGCACTCAGGCCGGGCCGGTTTCCCCGGCCGCACAATTCGCTCGCGATACGCCACCCTCGGTGCCCAGGGTGGGGCCGATCCGGGTGTGCGGCAGTCCGCCGAGATCGCGGCACCGGATGAAGGCGTGCTGTCCGGCGCCCGCGCCCGGCGGGCAGGTGAGGGTCATCTGATTGGGCACCGAATCGTCGGTGACGCACCCGGTGGCCGGTTCGGCCGCAGCCTCGACCGGCGTTTCGAGTACCGCGCCCGCAAAGGCGGATACGACTAACACAGCTAATGCCGTGAGTTTGCCGATACAGGTCATCAGCCGATGGTCCGAAGACGGGCCGGAGGCGGTCAATGTGACCGGGGCTACAAACGGTTAGTATGTCCAGGTCAAAGCCCTCGAATGAGATGTCCGCTGCGGATAAGAGTTACGGCATTTTTATGGCGGGACGCCTTGACGGATTATCTCTCTGAGTTTCCTGATCAATGGTCCAGCAATTTGCTAGCTATCAAATAAGTTCACCGAAAGGAAGCGTGATCGCCGTGAGCAAGAACCGCAGCGGGCGCACGGTCGCGCGAGCGGCGCACCCGCGCCGATACTTCACTCCCTTCACGGTGGCCGCCGCCGTGCTGCTGATCGCCCTCATCGTGGTGATCGCGGCAAGCTTCCTCGCCGAGCATCGCGACAAGGAGCAGGCCGCGGCCGCGGTGGCCCCGCCCGCGGTCTTCACCGGTGACGGCAGGCTCCGTTTCGGCGATGCGCCGACGACCGTCACGGTCATCACCGACTTCCAATGCCCGGTGTGCCGCGAGTTCACCGCCACCACCGGCCCCATGCTCACCGACCTGGTGCGCTCCGGTGAGGCCGCCGTCGACTACGACACCGTAGCCGTGCTCGACCGCGCCTCCACCGACCGCTACTCCTCCCGGGCCGCCAATGCCGGCGTCTGCGTGGCCGTCGCGAACAAGGACGCCTGGCCCGGCTTCGAACAGCGGGTATTCGCGGCACAACCCGCCGAGGGCGGGCCCGGTCTCACCGACGACCGGCTGACCGCGCTCGCGGCCGAGGCGGGCGCGAGCGGCCCGGACGTGGCGGCCTGCATCACCTCGGACCGGTATGCCGGATTCGTCGAAGCCCACGGTCGCGACGCGATTGCCGCCGGTCTGACCCATGTCCCGGTGGTGCGGGTGGACGGGCAGAACGTCGAAAACCTCACCCCCGACGGTCTGCGCGCGGCCCTCGACCGCGCCCGGCAAGAGCGCTAGCCCGCGCCCGGCGGCGGCGCTAGCCCGCGCCGAGCGATAAGCGCTGGCGCCGACCCGATAGTCTGATAGCTGGTCGCAAGCAGTTTCGACTGCGCGCGCGACCGCTTCGATTCAGCACAGACAAGGACTGCACAGCGCTATGACCAGCCGCATCGAGCTCGCCCGCGTGGATCTGCGCGGACGGACGCCCACGACTGCCGAACTGCGCGCGGCACTGCCGCGCGGGGGCGTCGACGTGGACTCGGTGCTGCATCATGTGCGGCCGGTCGTGGAGGCCATCCGCGATCGGGGCGTCGCGGCGGCCATCGAATTCAGCGAGAAGTTCGACGGTGTGCGGCCGGTATCGGTGCGGGTGCCCGCGGCGGAACTGGAGAAGGCCCTCGCCGAACTCGATCCGCAGGTGCGGACCGCCCTCGAGGTCGCCATCGAGCGCACCCGCACGGTGCACGACGATCAGCGGCGCACCGACAAGACCACCCAGGTGGTGCCCGGCGGCACCGTCACCGAGCGGTGGGTTCCGGTCGAGCGGGTCGGGCTGTACGTGCCGGGCGGCAATGCCGTCTACCCGTCCAGCGTGGTCATGAATGTGGTTCCGGCCCAGGCCGCCGGCGTGGATTCGCTGGTGGTGGCCTCGCCGCCGCAGGCGCAGTTCGGCGGACTGCCGCACCCGACCATCCTGGCGGCCGCGCGGCTGCTGGGCGTCGAGGAGGTGTGGGCGGTCGGCGGTGCGCAGGCGGTCGCGCTGCTGTCCTACGGCGGCATCGACACCGACGGCGCGCGACTGGAACCGGTCGACATGATCACCGGGCCGGGCAATATCTATGTGACCGCAGCCAAGCGGCTGTGCCGCGGTCTGGTCGGCATCGACGCCGAGGCCGGGCCCACCGAGATCGCGATTCTGGCCGATGCCACCGCCGATCCGGGACACGTTGCCGCCGACCTCATTTCGCAAGCCGAGCACGACGTGCTGGCCGCGAGCGTGCTCGTCACCGACAGCGTGGCGCTGGCCGACGCGGTCGATGCCGCGCTGACCGCGCAGATGGCCGTGGTCAAGCATCACGACCGGGTCGCGGAAGCCTTGTCCGGCAAGCAGTCCGGCACCGTGCTCGTGGACGATATCGCGCAGGGCCTGCGCGTGGTGAACGCCTACGCCGCCGAGCACCTGGAGATCCAGACCGCGGACGCGGCCGCCGTCGCCGCCCGGGTGCGCAGTGCCGGAGCGGTTTTCGTGGGCGCCTGGTCGCCGGTGAGCCTCGGCGATTACTGCGCCGGCTCCAATCACGTGCTGCCCACCGCCGGATGCGCCCGGCACTCTTCGGGTTTGAGCGTGCAGACCTTCCTGCGCGGCATCCACGTCGTCGAGTACTCCGAGGACGCGCTGAAGGATGTGGCCGGGCACGTGGTGGCGCTGGCCAATGCCGAGGACCTGCCCGCGCACGGCCAGGCCGTGCAGGTGCGATTCGGAGAGCTGCGGTGAAAGCTGTGACTGCTCCCGGATCCGAGATCTCCCTCGACGATCTGCCGCTGCGGGACAATCTGCGCGGCAAGAGCCCGTACGGCGCACCGCAGCTGACGGTGCCGGTGCAGCTCAATACCAATGAGAACCCGCACCCGCCGAGTAAGGCGCTGGTCGACGACGTGGCCGAATCCGTGCGCGCGGCGGCCGCCGATCTGCACCGGTACCCGGACCGCGATGCGGTGGGGCTGCGCACCGATCTGGCCGCCTACCTGACCCGCCAGACCGGCGTCGCGGTGCAGGTGTCGAATGTATGGGCGGCCAACGGCTCCAATGAGATCCTGCAACAGCTGCTGCAGGCCTTCGGCGGACCCGGCCGCAGCGCACTGGGTTTCGTGCCGTCGTACTCGATGCACCCGATCATCTCCGAGGGCATCGACACCGAATGGATCGAGGCCAAGCGCAATGGCGACTTCTCCCTCGATATCGATTACGCCGTCGCGGCCATCGGCGAACGCCGCCCCGATGTGGTGTTCGTGACCAGCCCCAATAACCCGACGGGCCACAGCATTCCGCAGGAGGACCTGGTCCGGATCCTCGAGGCCGCTCCCGGCATCGTGGTGGTGGACGAGGCGTACGGCGAATTCTCCAGTGCCCCCAGCGCTCTGGCTTTGATCGACCGGTACCCGGCCAAGCTGGTGGTCACCCGCACCATGAGCAAGGCGTTCGCCTTCGCCGGCGGGCGGCTCGGTTATCTGGCGGCCGCGCCCGCCGTCATCGACGCCCTGCTGCTGGTGCGGCTGCCGTACCACCTGTCGGTGGTCACCCAGGCCGCCGCGCGGGCGGCCCTGCGGCACGCCGACGAAACCCTCGGCAGCGTGGCCGAATTGGCGGCGCAGCGTGATCGCGTCATGGCGGCGCTGCGGGAGATGGGCTACGAGGTCATCCCCTCCGACGCCAACTTCGTGCTCTTCGGCCGCTTCGCCGACGCGCCCGCCAGCTGGAAGCGCTACCTCGACGACGGCGTGCTCATTCGCGACGTCGGCATCCCGGGATATCTGCGCGCCACCATCGGCCTGGCCGCCGAGAACGACGAATTCCTGCGTGTCAGCGCGAAACTGGTCGCGACCGAACTGGCCGCCTCATGACAACGGAAGCGAATATGGACCGAATCGCCCGCGTCGAACGCACCACTCGCGAATCCAGCATCGTGGTGGAACTCAACCTGGACGGCACCGGTAAGACCGATATCTCCACCGGCGTCCCGTTCTACGACCATATGCTCACCGCGTTCGGCCAGCACGGCAGCTTCGATCTGACCGTCGCGGCCAAGGGCGATATCGAGATCGAGGCGCACCACACGGTCGAGGACACCGCCATCGTCCTCGGTCAGGCCCTCGCTCAGGCGCTCGGCGACAAGAAGGGCATTCGCCGCTTCGGCGATTCCTTCATCCCCATGGACGAAACCCTCGCCCAGGCCATTGTCGATGTCTCGGGGCGGCCGTACTGCGTGCACACCGGTGAACCGGAACACATGCTGCACACCGTGATTCCCAGCGTGGGCGGGGGCGCGTCGTACTCGACCGTGATCAACCGGCACGTGTTCGAGTCCATCGCGCTCAATGCCCGTATCGCGCTGCACGTGCGGGTCCTCTACGGCCGCGACCAGCACCACATCACCGAAGCCGAATTCAAAGCTGTCGCACGGGCTTTGCGCGCCGCCGTGGAATACGACCCGCGCGTGACCGGCATCCCCTCCACCAAGGGAACCCTATGAGCATCAAGAAGATCGCACTTCTCGACTACGGCTCCGGCAACCTGCACTCGGCAGAACGGGCCTTGGCGCGTACCGGCGCCGAGGTGACGGTCACCGCCGACCCCGAAATCGCTTTGAACGCGGACGGTCTCGTGGTGCCGGGCGTGGGCGCGTTCGCCGCCTGCATGTCGGGTCTGCTCGGCGTGCGGGGCGATCGCATTATCGGCAAGCGTCTCGCCGGCGGCCGTCCCGTCCTCGGCATCTGTGTGGGCATGCAGATCCTCTTCGAGCGCGGCGTCGAATTCGGCGTCGAAACCGAGGGCTGCGCCGAGTGGCCCGGCGTCGTCGAGCGTCTGGACGCGCCGGTGCTGCCGCACATGGGCTGGAATACGGTCAAGGCTCCGGAGGACAGCGTGCTGTTCGCCGGTATGGACGCCGACACCCGCTTCTACTTCGTCCATTCCTATGCCGCCCAGCACTGGGCCTGGAACGACGAGACCGCCAGCCATATCGCCCTGCCCAAGCTGACCTGGGCCGAACACGGCGTGCCTTTCCTGGCGGCGGTCGAGAACGGCCCGCTGTCGGCCACCCAGTTCCACCCGGAGAAGTCCGGCGACGCCGGCGCGCAGCTGCTGCGCAACTGGGTCGAATCGATCTGATCGGATTCGAGCGGGATTCAGAGGTCGAACCGCGCCCGCAGCGCGACCTTCAACTCCTCGAGCGAGGCCTCGGTCAGCCGGGCCTGCCGGGTAATGAAGTAATCCTTCGGCAGGGCGGCTATGTCGTGCACCGCGATGACATAGTCGCCCGGCAGCCGCACGGTGAGCAGTTCCAGCGAGGGCGGCACCTCCCGCGCCTCGCGCACCCGGGCGCACAGGATCGACGGCCGTAACCGGGCCACTGCGTCGGAGTCCACGATGACCACCGAGAACTGCATTCCGGCCACGGTGCGAATCCGCCAGATCTCGCCTTGCGCACCGGGATCAGTCATCGGACCGGAACAGCGCCCCCTCCGCGGCGAAGGTCATATCGGCCCCGCCCCGCTCCGCCTCGAAGGCGGCGAGTTTGCGCAGATCGTCCTCGAGCATTCGCTGCCGCACCGCCCGGGCAATGTATTCGCTCTGCTTACCTTCTCCGGCAACCTTCTTCAGCCGCACTGCGATCTCATCCGGCAGCAGTACGGTCACCTTCGTGGCCATGCGTACGATCGTACGGCCATAGCCACTGCCTCTCAATTGGTCCGGAGAGTCGGTTTAGAGTGCTTGTCGTGGACATCGTGCACGAGGGAGCATCCGGCCGGCTGCGGGCCCTGCCGACGCGGCTGGTCAATCAGGTCGCCCTGCTCGCCAATCGGGCGACCGAGCGGGCCCTGGCGGAGACCGGGTCGCGGCGGTATCACTATGCGCTGCTCGCGACGCTCGATGAGTTCGGGCCGGACAGCCAGGCGGAGCTGGGGCGGCGCACCGGTATCGACCGCAGCGATATGGTCGCGGCGGTCAACGATCTGACCGATCGCGGGTTCGTGACGCGCAGTCCCGATCCGGGTGATCGACGCCGGAATATCGTGAGCCTCACGCGTTCCGGCGCCGATCACCTGCGGGAGCTCGACGACCGGCTGGCCGTCGCGCAGGATGAGCTACTGGTCGGCTTTTCCGCCGCTGAGCGCGCCAACTTCATCCTCATGCTCAACCGAATCTTGGAGCGGCACAGTCGCTGAGCGGTCGGAGCGGAGCAGCCGCCAGGCCACGACCAGCAGGGCCGCCACGCCGAGCAGGAGCAGCACCGTCGTATCGGAGATGGCGTCGCCCAGGCGCATGACCTGGGTTTCCATATCGAATCCGGTTTCGGCGCTGACGGTTCCGGCAATGGCATTGCCGCCGTCGGAGAGCAGGAACAGGGCGCCGACGGCAATGAAGAACACGCCGGAGATCAGCGAGGTGGTGTGCAGGTGCAGGCGGCCGACCGTGAAGGAGCGGCCGCGCAGCCAGCGGCGGCGGCCCAGATCGAAACGGTCCCACAGGATCGCCATGACGAACAGCGGCATGGCCATGCCCAGGGCATAGACCGCGAGCAGCGAACCGCCGTGCACGGGTGAGGAACTCAGCGCCGCCACGGTGAGAATCGAGCCCAGGATCGGGCCGACGCAGAAGCCGGACAGGCCGTACACCATGCCCAGCAGGTAGACGGCCCCGGATTTCTCGGACCCGCTGTGCTTGGCCATGCCGCGCTGCGCGAAGCCGAAAGCGAAACCGCGGCCGAGGATCTGGAGCACGCCGAGCGCGATGATGGTCCAGCCGCCGATGGCGATCACCAGTTCCCGATGCCGGGTCAGCACGCCGCCGAGCAGCGATCCGGCCGCGCCGAGCGGGACCAGGGTGGTGCACAGGCCGAGATAGAACGCTCCGGTGCGGGAGATCAGCTTCCCGGTGGAGCCGAAGGAATAGGCGAAGAAGCTCGGCAGCAACAGTGCGCTGCACGGGCTGAGCAGTGCGAGCACACCGCCGAGAAACGCTGCCACATATCCGATTCCGGAGGTCATTACTGGCCCGCCTTGTCCTGCAACCCCGCCTCGATAACAGCCATCATCTGCTCGACCGGCCGCGCCCCCAGCACCGGCCGCCCATTGATCAGGAACGCCGGCGTGGAATTGACCCCGATGCCGATCGCCTCGTTGACATCGGCGCTCAGCGCCGCCTTGGCCGCATCGGAATTCAGATCCGCCCGGAACTTGGCCAGATCGGCCACGCCCGCCTGCCCCGCCCACTCGGTCACGCTGTCATCGGTGTAGGCCCCGGTGTTCTTCTTGGCGGGCGAATTGGCGAACAGCAGATCGTGCATCTCCCAGAACTTCCCCTGCTGCCCGGCCGCCCACGCGGCCCGCGCCGCCAGCTCCGATTCCGCCCCGAAGAACGCCGCATTCCGCCACTCGATCCGCAGCTGCCCGCTGTCGAGATACTTCTGCACCAACTGCGGCTCGGTGTGCTGCGCGAACTGCTTGCAGTACGGGCACTGGAAATCCGAGAACTCGATCATCACCACCGGCGCGTTCACCGCACCCCGCGCCATCGGATCCTTGGCATCCCGGCGCGCCAGCGCGGCCAGTTGCTGGAACATCGCGCTATCCCCGGACTGTGAGGTCTCCTTGCCGGCCTGCGCGCCGTCCTCGTCCTTCTTGCCCGCCATCTGCGAAATGGCCAGCACGAGCAGCACGACGGCCGCGAAAACCGCCAGCCCGCCCCCGATCTTGCGGAGGGGCAACCCGGTGGGAACCGGTGCGGCAGACGGCTTCCGGGTACGACGCTTCGAACGATCAGACATGAAAATGAGTGCTCCTGACTACACGCGCCCACTCCGCGGACGCGCGACCTGCGAATAAACGACATGCCGAACGCGATCCACCCGCCACCGGGCAAGGCGGTACCGCGTGGGTCGTCTAAATCCGCAAGACCGTAGTCAGATCCAACGGCGAAACCGGCGGCCCACTCGCGTCGATCGGCACGAACGCCCCGGACTCCCGGCATTCGCCGATCACCGACACCGGCGCATCGGGAATCGCCAGCGGCAGCCGAATATCCTCCCGATGCGGCGCTGCCGCCTGCACCGGCGCCGCCGGCTGCTCGGGCATCTTCCGGCAAGCCGGCGCCTGCCCAAGAAAAGCAACGTGCTCAGCGCCACCGGACACCGCGACAACGGGCGCGGCATCCGCCGCCACCACCTCCGGCCCCCGCGCACCGGCCGAAATCCCCACCCGATCCGCCAGCGTGCACACCGCGACCAGCCCCACAACCAACCCGATGATCGCCACCACAGCGCCCCCGAACAGCACCCCGCGGCGCTGCGAGGACGGCCGTCGGCGCGACCCGGATCGGAAATTCACGCCGCCGAGTGTACGGGACCTCCACTCCCATCCCGCCCGCTGAACCGCGGCATGGCGAGCCGCGGGATTCGCCCAGGCCGCTGACTGGGCATCGGTCGGCAACCACTACGATGCTTGCGTGAGTCTTGTGCTGCTACCTGCCGTCGATGTCGCCAATGGTGAGGCTGTTCGCCTCGTTCAGGGAGAGGCCGGCAGTGAGACCAGCTACGGGTCGCCGCGGGATGCGGCGCTGGCTTGGCAGAACGATGGGGCCGAGTGGGTGCATCTGGTGGATCTCGATGCCGCGTTCGGGAAGGGGTCCAATCGCGATCTGCTGGCGCAGGTCATCGGGGAACTCGATGTGAAGGTGGAGTTGTCCGGCGGGATTCGCGATGACGAGTCGTTGAAGGCGGCGCTGGCCACGGGGTGTGCGCGGGTGAATCTCGGGACCGCGGCCATCGAGGATCCGGAGTGGTGCCGCCGCGCGATCGGCGAATACGGGGATCGGATTGCCGTGGGCATGGATGTGAAGCTCATCGACGGGGAGTGGCGGCTGCGGGGGCGGGGCTGGGTCACCGACGGCGGTGATCTGTGGGAGACCCTGGAACGGCTGGAGCGGGACGGGTGCTCGCGCTACGTGGTCACCGACGTCACCAAGGACGGCACGCTGAGCGGGCCCAATCTGGATCTGCTGACCGAGGTCGCCAATGCCACCGACGCGCCGGTGATCGCCTCCGGCGGCGTCTCCACCCTCGACGATCTGCGCGCCATCGCGACGCTGGTCCCGGAGGGCGTGGAGGGCGCGATCGTCGGGAAGGCCCTGTACGCGGGCCGGTTCACCCTGCCCGAAGCTCTCGCAGCGGTGCGATAGCGCCGATGGCCGCCGAACTCGCCGAGCTGCTCGGTATCGCCAGCGGTCTGCTCGACGACGCCGCGCCACGATTCGTGGAGGGCATCGGTGCGCCGAGCGCGGTTCAGAAGGGGCGCAACGACTTCGCCACCGAACTGGACCTGGAACTCGAGCGCACCCTGTCGGCGCGGCTGCACGAGCGCACCGGATTCCCGGTGCACGGTGAGGAGTTCGGCGGGCCCCAGCTCGCCACCGGCACCGCCTGGGTGCTGGATCCCATCGACGGAACCTTCAATTACTCTGCGGGACATCTGCTTTCGGGAATGCTGCTGGCGCTGGTCCGGGACGGCGTGCCGGTGCTCGGCCTGACCTGGCTGCCGGGACTGAACCAGCGCTACGCCGCCGTCGCCGACGGCCCGCTGTATCTGAACGGGCAGCAGATGCGCCCGCTGGAGCGCGGCAAGCTGTCGGACTCCATGATCGGCTTCGGCTCGTTCAATATCGATGGCGCCGGCCGCATTCCGGGCATCTTCCGCTTCAACCTGCTGGGTGCGCTCAGCCGCCTGTCCGGCCGGGTTCGCATGCACGGCTCCACCGGAATCGACCTGGCGTTCACCGCATCCGGTGTCCTGGGCGGCGCGGTGGTGTTCGGCCACCACCCCTGGGACAATGCCGCGGGCGTGGCCCTGGTGCGCGCCGCCGGCGGCGTCGTCACCGATCTGCTGGGCCGGGACTGGACCATCGAATCCGGTTCGGTGCTGGCCGCCGCCCCCGGCGTGCACGAGGAACTACTGGACCTGATCAGCGAGACCGCCGATCACGTCCGAGGAGAGGTAGAGCAATGACATTGGCAGTGCGCGTGATCCCCTGTCTGGACGTCGACGCTGGCCGCGTGGTCAAGGGTGTCAACTTCGAGAACCTGCGCGATGCGGGCGATCCCGTGGAACTGGCCGCCGCCTACGACGCCCAGGGCGCCGACGAGCTCACCTTCCTCGACGTCACCGCCTCCACCGGCGACCGCGGCACCATGATCGACGTGGTCACCCGGACCGCCGAGCAGATCTTCATCCCGCTGACCGTCGGCGGCGGCGTCCGCACCGTCGAGGATGTGGACCGCCTGCTGCGCGCGGGCGCGGACAAGGTCTCGGTCAATACCGCCGCCATCGCCGATCCGGAGATCCTGCGCGCCATGTCGGAGCGCTTCGGCTCGCAGTGCATCGTGCTGTCGGTGGACGCCCGCACCGTTCCGGAAGGCTCCGCCCCCACCCCCTCGGGCTGGGAGGTCACCACGCACGGCGGCAAGCGCGGCACCGGCATCGACGCCGTCGAATGGGCCGTGCGCGGCGCGGAACTGGGCGTCGGCGAGATCCTGCTCAACTCCATGGACGCCGACGGCACCAAGGCCGGCTTCGACCTGCCCATGATCCGCGCCGTCCGGGCCGCCGTCTCCGTCCCCGTCATCGCCTCCGGCGGCGCGGGCAAGGTCGGCGATTTCGCCCCGGCCGTGCAGGCGGGCGCCGACGCCGTCCTCGCCGCCAGCGTCTTCCACTTCGGCGACCTCACCATCCCGCAGGTCAAGGACGCCATGCGCGACGAAGGTATCGTGGTCCGGTGAGTCTCGATCCCGCCATTGCCGCCCGCCTCAAGCGCAACTCCGACGGACTGTTCGCCGCCATCGCGCAGGAACGGGCGACCGGTGATGTGCTCATGATGGCGTGGATGGACGACGAGGCGCTGGCCCGCACGCTGGAAACCCGCAAGGGCACCTACTATTCGCGGTCGCGGCAGCAGTACTGGGTGAAGGGGGAGACCTCCGGGCACACGCAGTACGTGCACGAGGTGCGCCTGGACTGTGACGGTGACACCGTGCTGCTCATCGTGGATCAGGAAGGGGCGGCCTGCCATACGGGGACGCACACCTGCTTCGACACCGATGTGCTGCTGGCGCGGGGTGATCGGCTGCTCGGCGAAGAGGACTGAGCGGCAAGGCCTTTCGCGGCGGCGCGGTCAGCCGCCGTTGTCGACCTCGAGGTGGGTGACGGGCCGCCCGGAGCGGCCCAGGCCACGGCCCATGCCTTTTTCCAACTGCGCCACCAGGATTTCGCCGAGCTCGAGCAATTGTTTGGTTTGCTCCTTGTCCAGGCCGTCGAATACCAAGCCGTGCACGCATTCCAAATAGCCGGGGGAGGCCTCGGTGACCTTGCGGAATCCGGCGTCGGTGAGGACGGCCTGAGCGCCGCGGCGACCGGAAATGGATACGCGCTCGGCCCAGCCGAGGCGTTCCAGCTTGGAAACGACGTGCGACAGGCGCGATAGCGATGCATTTGCCTTTTGCGCAAGCTCACTCAGTTGCAACCGATGACCCGGTTCTTCGGACAGCAGAGTCATGACGAAGTATTCGAAATGGGTAATCCCGGACTCGCGTTGCAGCTGGGTGTCCAGGGCAGCGGGCAAGCGGGTCATCAGCGCTATGACGGTACGCCAAGCTCGCTGTTCGATGGGATTCAACCACTTGGTCACCGTGCCAGCCCTCTCGTAGCAGCCAAGTGACGAGTTGTGCCGGCCAGACCGGCAGCTAGCGGAGCATCAACGAAAAGTCACTTGCACGTCAAAGTTTGCCACGATTTCGCTCGTCCGTCACGGCGTTCTGGAATGACGTGACATCGATCACGCGTGTCGCGTGCGCGTATCAGTGCTCCCGGGTGCCGGGCGGCTCGGCGGGGGTTTCCGGCGACACGCGCTGCTTTTCCTGCTGCGCCCGCTGCTTGTCGGCACGATGTCGGCGAATCCGCCTGCGTACCAAGAGAAATGCCACCAACATGAACACCGCCGCGGCCACGATGACGCCCACCAGGGTGGCGCCGCGGAAGGCGGGCGCGTCGACATCGAGAATGCGCTCACCGGCGTGTGCGGCATTGGAGTTGCCCGCCACGATGGCCAGTGTCATCAAATTCGGAACGGCCGTAATGATGGCGAGCACCGCCGCCGCTCCCGCAATAAACGGACCGCCCCGTTTTCGCCAACTGAGCCCCGCGATCAACAACAAGAAAAGTGGCACCGCCGTACAAACAATGCCGATGATCAACCCGTACCAAATGCCCTTGGAGAAACTCCCGCTCACCATCTCGGCAATCCGCTGCGCCCACCATCGCGGAATGAACGCCGCGAGGATCAGATACGCCACCCACACCACCACCGCCAGCACCACCAGCGCGATGATCCGATTCCGCCACGTGACGAACGACGAACGCGAGCGCCCCGGCGCATCCCCGCTGGGCACAGTCTCCGAGCCAGGCGTAGTCATAGCCTCAGCGTATGCCCGCACCTCCAGCGCGCCGGGCAACGCCACTCCGGACTACCCGCGCGAGCGCAAGAACTCCAGCGCCTCATCGGCATGCACAGCGGCCCGCAACTCGCTGTTGATCACCTTCGCAATGGTCCGATCCGGGTCGATGACGAAGGTCGTCCGCTTGACCGGCGCAATCGCCGCCAGCAGCCCGCGCTTCACCCCGAACTCGGCAGCGACCTTCCCACCCACATCCGCCAACACCGGATACCCCAGCCCCTGCTTCTCCGCGAACCCGGCCTGCACCTCGACCGAATCGGTGCTGATCCCCACACAGCTCGCCCCGGCCGCCTTGAATTCACCTGCCAGATCCCGAAAATGACACGCCTCGGCAGTACACACCGGCGTATTCGCCGCCGGATAGAAGAACAGCACCACAGGCCCACCGGCCAGGAGAGACTCCAGCGAGCGCGTGGTGCCGGACTGATCGGAAAGCTCGAAGTTGGGAGCGAGCTGGCCTACCTTCATGAAACGCACCCTACGGTATGCGAGCCGACGGGCCGTGCGGGCGGAGCCAGGCGGTGAGGGAGCTAGGCGGGTAAGCGAACCCGGACGGGCGAGCGGACCCAGGCGGGCGAGCGGAGCCGATGGGGCGGGGCGGAGCCGACGGGTCGGGGGCCCATCCGGCGGAGCCTAAGGGGGTTTGGGGGCTTAGCCCCCAAACCCAATTCATTCGGGGGTCCGGGGGCAGCGCCCCCGAACCCCTCGGGGGAAAACCCGCCCTCAGACTCCGATGAGGGCGGCGACCTCCGGATTCTTGATCTCCATGACGTCGAGGATGCCGTGCGCGCGCAGGAACGGCTTGAGTTCCTTGATGCGGTCGGTGTGCTCGGCGTACTCGTCCGGGAAGTTGCGCGGGTCGAGCGCCTCGAGGGCCTTCACATAGGTGACGAACGAGGCGATAGCACTGTGCTTGCCGCTCTGCTGCTGGTTCATGTTCATCATCCGCGGCGGCTGACCGGGCAAGCCCTGGCCGACCTGCGGAGCTGCGTGCCGTGGGCCCTCCGGTGCGACCGGTTGCGAGGGGTACATCTGTGTTGAACTCCTCTCGTATGGGGGGAACCGCGTGCGACCTCTCCTTTTCTGCCGGAGCAGATTGCCGCGAGTGTAGTGATGACCGCATCGGGTATTCGCGGCCGGTCGGTCCGCGGCTGGGGCCAGGAGCGATTTAGATCCCGGTTGCCGGGCCTGGAATGATGGGTGAATGCACGGCGCCTCGAACGACACCACCACCTCCCGTGACCAGTTCCGGGAACTCGCGGCCGACCACCGGGTTGTCCCGGTGATTCGAAAGGTGTTGGCGGACTCGGAGACTCCGCTGTCGGCCTACCGCAAACTCGGCGCGGACCGGGCGGGAACCTTCCTGCTGGAGTCCGCGGAGAACGGGCGGTCGTGGTCGCGCTGGTCGTTCATCGGCGCCGGCAGCCCGACCGCGCTGAGCGTGGTCGACGGCGAAGCGGCCTGGCTCGGCCAGACCCCGGCCGACGCCCCCTCCGGCGGCGATCCGCTGGGCGCGCTGCGGGAAACCCTGCAGCTGCTGCGGACCGAGCGGCTGCCCGGCCTGCCCCCGCTGACCGGCGGCATGGTCGGCTACCTCGGCTATGACGCGGTGCGCCGCATGGAGCGCCTGCCCGCCCTCGCCGCCGACGACCTGCAGCTGCCGGAGATGGTCCTGCTGCTGGCCACCGACCTGGCCGCCTTCGACCACCACGAGGGCGCCATCACCCTCATCGCCAATGCGGTGAACTGGAACGGCACCGACGAGCGCGTCGACGAGGCCTACGACGACGCCGTGGCCCGCCTCGACCGTATGACCGAGGCCCTCGCCGCCCCCGCCGAATCCACCGTCTCGGTCTTCGACCGCCCCGAACCCGACTTCCGCCGCCAGCGCACCTCCGATGAATTCGGCGCGGGCGTGCGCCGCCTGGTCAAGGAGATCGAGGCGGGCGAGGCCTTCCAGGTGGTGCTCTCGCAGCGCTTCGAAATGGAGTACGGCGGCACCCCGATCGACCTCTACCGCATGCTGCGCGCCTCCAACCCGAGCCCGTACATGTACCTCATGCACATTCCGGACGGCGAGGGCGGCACCGCGTTCTCGATCGTCGGCTCCAGCCCGGAATCACTGGTCACGGTGAAGGACGGCGTGGCCACCACGCACCCCATCGCGGGCACCCGCTGGCGCGGCGCCACCGAGGAGGACGACCTGCTGCTCGAGAAGGGCCTCCTCGCCGACGAGAAGGAGAACGCCGAGCACCTCATGCTCGTCGACCTCGGCCGCAATGATCTGGGCCGCGTCTGCGAACCCGGCACGGTGCGCGTCACCGAGTACCGCCACATCGAGCGCTACTCCCACGTCATGCACCTGGTCTCCACCGTCTCCGGCCGCCTGGCCCCCGGCAAGGTCGCCCTCGACGCGGTGAACGCCTGCTTCCCGGCGGGCACCCTCTCCGGCGCCCCCAAGGTCCGCGCCATGGAACTCATCGAGGAACTCGAGCCCACCCGCCGCGGCATCTACGGCGGCGTGGTCGGCTACCTCGATTTCGCCGGCGACGCCGACACCGCCATCTGCATCCGCACCGCCCTGCTCAAGGACGGCACCGCCTACGTGCAAGCGGGCGCGGGAGTGGTCGCCGACTCCGATCCCGACTACGAGGACGTCGAATCGCGCAACAAGGCCATGGCGGTACTCAAAGCGATCGCCGCCGCCGAAACGGTGCGCGCCTACCGCCCGGGCGGCAATGGCCAATGAGCGACCCGGATATCGAGCCGGTCTCGGAAAAGTCTGCCGCCGACAGTGATTCGGATGGGGGCGTGAAGCCGCCACGGGCCGCGCGGGCAACGGAGACGTCCGCCGGGCCCGACCATTCCGGCGAGGCGGCTACCGCACAACCGGATTCGGGTCTCGAGCCGAGTGCTGATCCGGGACCCGGCCGGCCCGACGCGGCAGCCGATCCCGCGAGTGCCGATACCGCGGCAGCAGCCGGCGCGGCGGAGGCCGACCGGGCGGAAGCCGCTGCCGCGCGCCCAGCCGCGTCGGAGGCGGCGAAGGCGCGGGGTAGGCCGATCGGCGCGGTGGTGCTGCTGGCGATCGCGGCCGGGTTGTTGTGGGCGTCGTCGCGCATGACGTGGGTGAGTCTCGAGGTCGCCAGTGAGCTCGGGTCGCCGCGCACCGTCGATCTGGACGGCGGCACGTGGTTCGGGGCGCTGACGCCGCTGGCGCTCGCGCTGCTCGCCACCATTGCGGCCGTCTTCGCCGCTCGTGGCTGGCTACGACGGATGCTCGGCGTGGTGGTGGCGGTGCTGGCCGCTGTCGCCGCTGTGCCTGCGTACGCCCTTGTGCAGGGGGCCGGGAAGGCGGGTGAACGAGCCGCGCGGCTGGCCGAATTGCGCACCTGGGAGCATGCCGGGGAGGTTGACACCTCGACACTCCCCGCCGTGCTGACGTTGCTCGGTGCGGTAGCCGCCTTCACCGCCGGCGTGTTGCTGACGCGCATGCCCGCGGAGACCGCCCAGATGTCCGGAAAGTACGACAATCCGGTCTTCCGGAAGTCCGAGGCGGCCGAACAGGTTGCCGAACATCACGCGGTGAAACGGGCCGCGGAAGCCGGGTCACAGGACGCGCCACGAGAGCCCCTGTCCGGCCGTGTGCTCTGGGATGCCCTCGATGCCGGTGCGGATCCCACCGACGATGAAACCAATACCCCTGCCGCGCACGATGATCCAGATAGCGGGGAAGCGGGCCGCACAACCCGCTGAACAGGGGGTGAGACCGCAGTGGGTGCATCTTTCAACCCCGCCGTCAAGAGCGGGAACATAGCCATTTACTCTTTATCAGCATCGGTGAGACAGCGCCTGGGGGGATTCTCAGGCAGCAAGTCCGTCTCCCCAGAAAGGATTCGAGCCAGATGACGGTACTCGACTCGATTCTCGACGGGGTCCGCGCGGATGTGGCCGCTCGGGAAGCCCTCCTGGATTTCCAGGCCGTGAAGAAGGCTGCCGCAGCGGCGCCATCCCCGCGTGACGCCAAGGCCGCGTTGCACTCGGACGGTATCGGCGTCATCGCCGAGGTGAAGCGCGCCAGCCCGTCGAAGGGCTCCCTGGCCGACATCCCGGACCCGGCCGTACTGGCCCGCGCGTACGAGGACGGCGGCGCACGCATCATCAGCGTGCTGACCGAGGAGCGCCGCTTCAAGGGTTCGCTGGCCGACCTGGACGCGGTCCGCAAGGTCGTGGACATCCCGATCCTGCGCAAGGACTTCATTGTCGGCCCGTACCAGATCCACGAGGCCCGCGCCCACGGCGCGGATGTCATCCTGCTGATCGTGGCGGCCCTGGAGCAGGACCAGCTGTCCGCGCTCATCGACCGCACCGAATCGCTCGGCATGACCGCCCTGGTCGAGGTGCACACCGAGGAGGAGGCCGACCGCGCCCTCGAGGCCGGCGCCACCGTGATCGGCGTGAACGCCCGCAATCTCAAGACCCTCGAGGTGGATCGGGATGTGTTCTCCCGGATCGCCCCCGGTCTGCCCAGCGAAGTGATCCGCGTGGCCGAATCCGGCATTCGCGGCACCGCTGATCTGCTGGCCTACGCCGGTGCGGGCGCGGACGCCGTGCTCGTCGGCGAGGGCCTGGTGACCAGCGGCGACCCGCGCGCCGCGGTGGCCGAGCTGGTGACCGCCGGAACCCATCCGTCCTGCCCGAAGCCGGTCCGCCGGGGCCGGTGAAAGAAGCGATGACTCAGACCGAGAACCTGAAAACTGGGCCCATTAAGGACGTCCTCGGCCTGCCGAAGGCCAGCGACGGCGTCGCGCACAAGAGCGCGCACGAGCCCGACCTGGGTGGTCACTTCGGCGTCTACGGCGGACGGCACGTCCCCGAGGCGCTCATGGCCGTGATCGAAGAGGTCACCGCCGAATACGAGAAGTGCCGGCTGGACCCGAACTTCCTCAACGAGCTGGACCGGTTGCAGCGCGACTACACCGGCCGCCCGTCGCCGGTGTTCGAATGCGCGAATCTTGCGAAGCACGCCGGCGGCGCGCGCATCCTGCTCAAGCGGGAAGACCTGAACCACACCGGTTCTCACAAAATCAACAATGTGCTCGGCCAGGCCCTGCTGGCCAAGCGCATGGGCAAGACCCGCGTCATCGCGGAGACCGGCGCGGGCCAGCACGGCGTCGCCACGGCCACCGCGTGCGCGCTGCTCGGCCTGGAATGCATCATCTACATGGGTGCCGTCGACACCGCCCGGCAGGCGCTGAACGTGGCCCGCATGCGGCTGCTCGGCGCCGAGGTCGTCAGTGTGACAACGGGTTCGCAGACGCTCAAGGACGCCATCAACGAGGCGCTGCGCGATTGGGTCACCAATGCCGATCGCACCTACTACTGCTTCGGCACCGCCGCGGGCCCGCATCCGTTCCCGCTCATGGTGCGCGACTTCCAGCGCATCGTGGGCCTGGAGGCGCGCAAGCAGGTGCAGGCGCTGACCGGGCAGCTGCCCGCCGCCGTAACCGCCTGCGTGGGTGGCGGTTCCAATGCCATCGGCATCTTCCACGCCTTCATCGACGATCCGGGCGTGCGCCTGATCGGCTACGAGGCCGCGGGCGACGGCGTCGAAACCGGCCGTCACGCCGCCACTTTCACCGGCGGCACCCCGGGCGCCTTTCAGGGCGCGTACTCGTACCTGCTGCAGGACGAGGACGGCCAGACCATCGAATCCCATTCCATCTCCGCGGGTCTGGACTATCCGGGCGTCGGCCCGGAGCACGCCTACCTGAAGGACACTGGCCGCGCCGAGTACTACCCCATCACCGACACCGAGGCGATGGACGCGCTCATGCTGCTGAGCCGCACCGAGGGCATCATCCCGGCCATCGAGTCCGCGCACGCGGTGGCGGGCGCCATCAAGCTCGGCAAGGAATTGGGCGAGGGCGCAATCATTCTGGTGAACCTGTCCGGTCGCGGCGACAAGGACATGGACACCGCCGCCCGCTGGTTCGGGCTGTTCGACAAAGAACCGGAGGACCGCCAGTGAGCCAGCAGTCGCGTCTCGCCAATACCTTCGCGGCCTGCCGCGAGGAGAACCGTGCCGCGCTCATCGGCTACCTGCCGGCCGGCTACCCGGATCTGCAGGGCTCCATCGACGTCTGCCGCACCATGGTCGAATCCGGTTGCGACGTCATCGAAGTCGGCGTGGCCTACTCCGATCCGGTGATGGACGGCCCCACCATCCAGCATGCCGCCGAACAGGCGCTTGCCGGCGGCGTCCGGGTGCGCGATGTGTTCAAGGTTGTGGAGGCCATCTCCCAGGCCGGCGGCAAGGCCGTCGTCATGACCTACTGGAATCCGGTGCTGAAGTACGGCGTCGACACCTTCTCCCGCGATCTGGCGGCCGCGGGCGGGCTCGGGCTCATCACCCCGAACCTGATCCCGGAGGAGGCCGACGACTGGTTCGTGGCCTCGTCCACGCACAATCTGGACCGCATCTTCCTGGTCGCGCCGTCCTCCACCGAGGAGCGCCTGGTGAAGACCCTCGAGGCCAGCCGCGGCTTCGTCTACGCGTCCTCCACCATGGGCGTGACCGGCGCGCGTGACGCGGTGTCGTCCATGGCGCCCGCGCTGTGCGCCCGCATTCGCGCCCACTCCGATATCCCGATCGGCGTCGGGCTGGGTGTGCGCAATGGCGCGCAGGCGGCCGAAATCGCTTCCTACGCAGACGGTGTCATTGTCGGCTCGGCTCTGGTGACCGCCGCCGCCGAGGGCCTGGGCGCGGTCGCGGCGCTGACCGAGGAATTGGCGCGGGGCGTGCGCTCCGCAGCCGTCTCTCCATAGGACTTCCCCCGCAACACATTTGAGAGCCCGAGTCCAAGGCGGGTGGAGGTCGAGCCGGCATGCGCGTCGAACTCGGTGCGCGTCCGGTCCGTATCCCCGGGAATGCGTATCTCGGGGTGGTTGCTGGTCGTCGCGATCTTCGTCTTCGGCAGGGCCGTCGCGCCCTCGCTCTGGGACGAGCCGATCAAAATTCCGATCCTCATTCTCGCCTCGCTCGGCGTTCTCGGCATTACCAATGCAATAGCTACGCGGCGGCTAGCTCACGAGAGTAAGTGATTCACGCCGCTCAATTCGCTTGAAAAGCCTCCGTGCGTGACCTGATTTGCTCTAGAAATCAGCGCTCAGCTAACGTTCAGTTTCGGCCCTCGTGACCGATCCGCAGGGCAACCAATCATCTGCCCGGAGGCCTCAATGCTGAGCATCCTCGCGCCCGCTGCCCATAAGGCGCGGCTGCCCGAGAACGAGATCGACCCCCTGTACAAGCGGCTCCGATGGCAGATCTTCATCGGCATCTTCTTCGGCTACGCCGCCTACTATCTGGTCCGCAAGAACTTCGCTCTCGCCATCCCGTACCTGACCGACGGCGAGCACGGCTACGACTATTCCAAAGGCCAGATGGGCCTGGTGCTTTCGGCCATCTCCCTCGCCTACGGCGTCTCCAAGTTCGTCAGCGGCCTGATCTCCGACCGCTCCAATCCGCGCGTCTTCCTGCCGCTGGGCCTGATCCTGTCCGCCTCGGTCATGATCTTCATGGGCTTCGTGGACTGGTCCACCTCCAGCGTGCTGGTCATGTTCGTGCTGCTGTTCATCTGCGGCTGGTTCCAGGGCATGGGCTGGCCGCCGTCGGGCCGCACCATGGTGCACTGGTGGTCGCAGAAGGAACGCGGCCGCATCGTCTCGGTCTGGAACACCGCGCACAATGTCGGCGGCGGCCTGCCGCCGCTGCTGTTCCTGCTCGGCATGGCCTGGTTCCACGACTGGCGCTCGGCGTTCTACATGCCGGCCTTCCTGGCCGTCGTGGTCGCCGTCATCGCCTACATCCTGATGCGCGACACCCCGCAGTCGGTGGGCCTGCCGCCCATCGAGGAGTACAAGAACGACTACCCGCCGGACTACTCCGCCAAGGACGAGCAGGAGCTCACGGCCAAGGAGATCTTCAACAAGTACATCCTGCCGAACAAGCTGCTCTGGTACATCGCCTTCGCCAATGTCTTCGTGTACCTGCTGCGCTACGGCGTGCTGGACTGGTCGCCGACCTACCTCAAAGAGGTCAAGCACTTCACCCTGGACAAGTCCTCGTGGGCGTACTTCCTCTACGAGTACGCCGGCATTCCGGGCACGCTGCTCGCGGGCTGGATGTCGGACAAGGTCTTCCGCGGCAACCGCGGCGCCACCGGCGTCTTCTTCATGGGCCTGGTGACCGTCGCGACCGCCATCTTCTGGATGGCTCCCGCCGACAAGCCCGGCGTCAGCATGGCCTGCATGATCGTCATCGGCTTCCTCATCTACGGCCCGGTCATGCTCATCGGCCTGCACGCGCTGGAGCTCGTGTCGAAGAAGGCCGCCGGTTCCGCGGCCGGATTCACCGGCCTGTTCGGCTACCTCGGCGGTTCGGTCGCGGCCAGCGCCGTGGTCGGCTTCACCGTCGACCACTTCGGCTGGAACGGCGGGTTCACCATTCTCATCGGCGGCGGCGTCGCCGCGGTGCTGCTGCTGATTCTCACCATGATCAGCGAGAAGAAGCACAAGCAGGAACTGGAACTCGTCGACGCGAAGTGACGACGCGCTGAACAGCTGCTGCCCCGGGCGAGGTCGCGCCCGGGGCGGCGCCGTATTTCCGCTACGGTGGGGCGCGTGACCATACGAGCCATGGCCGAGAGTGTCCCGACCGTGAATGTGCTGGCATACATTCCCAGTCCGCCCCGCGGCGTATGGGATATCGGCCCGTTCCCGCTGCGCGCCTACGCGGTGTGCATCATTCTCGGCATCGTCTTCGCCATCTGGCTGGGTGAGAAGCGCTGGAAGGAACGCGGCGGCCAGGCCGGAATGGTCCTCGATGTGGCCATGTTCGCGGTGCCGTTCGGATTGATCGGCGGGCGGCTCTATCACGTGGCCACCGACTGGGACAAGTACTTCGGCCCGGGCGGCAATCCGGGTGACTGGTGGAAGATCTGGCAAGGCGGCCTTGGCATTTGGGGCGCGGTGGCGCTCGGCGCGGTGGGCGCCTGGATCGGCTGCCGCATCTACAAGGTGCCGCTGCCCGCCTTCGGCGACGCCATCGCGCCGGGCATTCTGGCGGCGCAGGCCATCGGCCGGCTCGGCAACTACTTCAATCAGGAGCTCTACGGCCGCGAGACGACCATGCCGTGGGGCCTGGAGATCTACGAGCGGTTCGACGGCATCAAGCCGGACATGATGAATGGCGTCTCCTCCGGCGTGGTCATCAAGGTCGTGCAGCCGACCTTCCTGTACGAGATGATCTGGAATCTGCTCGGGGTGGCGGCGCTGCTCTACATCGACCGCAAGTTCCGCATCGGGCACGGGCGGCTGTTCGCGCTGTATGTCGCGATCTACTGCTTCGGCCGGTTCTGGGTCGAGCTGCTGCGCGATGACGAGGCCACCCATATCGCGGGCATCCGCATCAACTCCTTCACCTCCGCCATCGTCTTCGCCTGTGCCGTGGCGTATTTCCTGCTCGCGACCAGGGGGCGGGAGACGGCCGAGCAGATTCGCGCGGGCGTGGAACGGCCCTGGCCGTGGCAGCTCGCCGCGCTGCGCGCCTACGGGGCGGCGGGTGCGGCGCTGACCGTGGAGAAGTCCGCCGAGGAGAAAGTGGCCGAGGAGAAGGCGACCGAAGAGTCCGAATCCCCGGCCGAATCCTCGCCCGATGGCAACGATTCCGCGACGGACGGCGATAACTCCTCAGAATCCGAAGGTTCCGCACCGGGGGAGACGGAGACCTCGAAAGCTGAGGCGACGAAATCGGCCGACCTCGGCAAGAATGACTCCTGACCCACGGGTGGTGAAACCTGCACGGCGGGTTCGACAGTGATGGGGGATGCCCCGGCTGCCTCGGCCGGGGGCCCGCGAGTTCAGGAGGATTCGAGTGACCGATCCATTCGGTAAGCAGCCCGAGCCCGGGCCGCAATACGGCGCCCCGGGGACGGGCCCGCAATACGGTCAGCCCCAGCCGGGGTACGGCCAGCCGCAGCCCGGCTTCGGCCAGCAGCCCTACGGCGCGCAGCCGGGCTACGGTCAGCCGCAGCCGGCGCCCTACGGCCAGCCCATGCCCTACGGCGCGGATCCGGAGGCCCCGTGGGGCCGGGACCCCTACGGCGTCCCGTACTCGGACAAGTCCAAGCTGACCGCCGGTCTGCTGCAGCTGCTCATCGGCACGCTGGGCATCGGCCGTTTCTACCTGGGCTACACCACCATCGGCGTGCTGCAGCTGATCACCTGTGGCGGCTTCGGCATCTGGGCCCTCATCGACGGCATTCTCATCCTCACCGGCAAGGTGCCGGATCCGCAGGGGCGTCCGCTCAAGGACTGATTCGACACACCGATTCCGGCGGGCACCACTGGGCAGGGCGGTGCCCGCCCGCCGCTATCATCACCGTCGGATCCACACAAGGTTTGCAGGCAACAGGATCGTTGTTGTGCGGTCCGGTCGGTTTCCGGCGTACCCTTTGTCGGTTGTTTGTGTGTCGCGCGGGTGCGTCCGCGCTCGAGGAGAGGTATCCGCCCGTGCGTCGTAAGCTGTTCGCCGCCGTGCTCGCTGTCGTGGCCGCTGCGGGGCTCACCGCCTGCAGCAGTGACAATGACGACCCCAATGTGCTGAAGGTCGGCACCGAGGGCACCTACTCCCCGTTCTCCTACGAGCAGAACGGCTCGCTCACCGGCTACGACGTCGACGTCATCAAGGCGATCGGCGAGAAGCTCGGCAAGAAGGTCGAGTTCGTGCAGACCCCCTGGGACGCCATCTTCGCGGGCCTGGAGGCCAAGCGCTTCGATCTGGTCGCCAACCAGGTGACGGTGAATCCCGAACGCCAGGGCAAGTACTCGCTGTCGCAGCCGTACACGGTCTCCGAGGGCGTCATCATCACCAAGACCGACACCAACGGCATCAACGATCTCGCCGACCTGAGCGGCAAGACCTGCGCGCAGTCGACCACCAGCAACTGGTCCAAGGTCGCCGGTTCCGCGGGCTGCAATGTCGAGGGCGTGCCCGGTTTCGTGGAGGCCATCACCCTGCTGAAGCAGGGCCGCGTCGAGGCCACCGTCAATGACAGCCTGGCCTTCGCGGAGTACACCAAGACCAAGAACGACTCCTCGGTCAAGGTCGCCGGCAAGACCGGTGAGACCAGTCAGCAGGCCTTCGCCGCCCGCAAGGACGATCAGGACCTGATCAACCAGGTCGACACCGCCCTGGCCGAACTGCGCGCCGACGGCACCCTGGCGAAGATCTCCGAGAAGTACTTCGGCACCGACGTCAGCAAGTAAGCCGGGCGCGACATCTGACAATGGATGCCTCTACCTGGGCTCTCATCCGGCAGAACCTGTGGCCCATGTTGGAGGCCACCGTCACCAAGACGCTGCCGCTGACCGCGATCAGCTTCGTGATCGGCCTGGCCATAGCGCTGTTCGTGGCGCTGGCCCGCATGTCGAAGGTGTGGCCGCTGTCCGCGGCGGCCCGCTTCTACATCTCGATCATTCGCGGTACGCCGCTGCTGGTGCAGCTGTTCATCATCTTCTACGGCCTGCCGCAGCTGGGGATCTCCTTCGATCCCTTCCCGGCCGCCATCATCGCCTTCAGCCTCAATGTGGGCGGGTATGCCGCGGAAGTCGTTCGCGCCTCGATCCTTTCGGTGGCGCACGGCCAGTGGGAGGCCTCCTACGCGGTCGGCATGACCTACTCGCAGACCATGCGAATGATCATCCTGCCGCAGGCTTCCCGCATCGCCGTGCCGCCGTTGTCCAACACCCTGATCTCGTTGGTGAAGGACACCTCGCTGGCCTCCACCATCCTGGTGACCGAGTTGTTGCGTACCGCCCAGAACGCGGCCGCGCCGACCTTCGAGTTCTTCACCCTCTACGGTGTCGCGGCTATCTACTACTGGGTAATTTGCCTGATCTTGAGCTTCGGCCAGACCCGATTGGAGACCAGGCTCGCTCGGCACGTAGCGCGTTGACCAGGGATTAGCTGACGGCGAAACATATATCTTGCGAACAGACCGTGCCCGGTCAGCGGGACGAATCCGGCAGGTCTAGGGTTGAGCATGTGATGCGACGAACGAAGATTGTGTGCACCCTCGGGCCGGCAGTGTCCTCCGAGGACCGTATTCGTGAACTCGTCGAGAGCGGTATGGATGTGGCGCGGCTGAATTTCAGCCATGGCGAGCACTCCGACCACGCCGAGAACTACAAGAAGGTGCGTCAGGCCAGTGACAATTCTGGCCGCGCCGTCGGCATTCTCGCCGACCTGCAGGGACCGAAGATCCGCCTCGGACGATTCAAAGAGGGCAAGACGGTATGGGCGACCGGTGAGGAAATCCGGATCACCGTCGACGATGTGGAGGGCACGCACGACCGCGTGTCGACCACCTACAAGGAGCTCGCCCAGGACGCCAAGGCGGGTGACCGCCTGCTCGTCGACGACGGCAAGGTCGGCCTGATCGTCGAGCGCGTCGAGGGCAACGACGTGGTCTGCAAGGTGACCGAGGGCGGCCCCGTCTCCAACAACAAGGGCGTCTCGCTGCCCGGCATGGACGTCTCGGTTCCGGCCTTGTCCGAGAAGGACATCGAGGATCTCGAGTTCGCCCTGAAGCTCGGCGTGGACTTCATCGCGCTGTCCTTCGTGCGCTCGCCCTCGGACGTGGAACTGGTGCACGACATCATGGACCGCGTCGGGCGCCGGGTGCCGGTGGTCGGCAAGCTGGAGAAGCCGGAGGCCATCGACAACCTCGAGGCCATCGTGCTGGCCTTCGACGCCATCATGGTGGCACGCGGCGACCTCGGTGTGGAGCTGCCCCTGGAACAGGTGCCGCTGGTGCAGAAGCGGGCCATCCAGATGGCGCGCGAGAACGCCAAGCCGGTCATCGTGGCCACCCAGATGCTGGAATCCATGATCACCAACTCGCGTCCGACCCGCGCCGAGGCCTCCGACGTGGCCAATGCGGTGCTCGACGGCGCGGACGCGGTCATGCTCTCCGGTGAGACCTCCGTCGGCGACTACCCGATCGAGGCCGTGCGCACCATGGCCCGCATCGTGCACGCCGTCGAAAGCGAGTCCTCGACCCGCGTGCCGCCGCTGACCCATGTGCCGCGGACCAAGCGCGGCGTCATCTCCTACGCCGCCCGCGACATCGGCGAGCGGTTGAACGCCAAAGCGCTTGTCGCCTTTACGCAGTCGGGTGACACGGTGCGCCGCCTGGCTCGCCTGCACACGCCGCTGCCGCTGCTGGCCTTCACGCCCAATCCGGCGATTCGTTCGCAGCTGGCCTTGACGTGGGGCACCGAGACGTTCATCGTTCCTCCGGTGGCATCCACCGACGAGATGATCCATCAGGTCGACAATTCGCTGCTGTCCATCGGGCGGTACAAGAAGGGCGACCTGGTGGTGATCGTGGCCGGTTCCCCGCCGGGTACGGTCGGCTCCACCAACCTGATCCACGTGCACCGTATCGGCGAGGAGGACCACTAGGTGAGTGCATCGCTGGGCGAGACCGTCGCGGACCCCGAAGGGCCGGGCCTATCCGATGATCTGCGGGTGCTGCTGAGCATCCTGGATCTGGAGGAGAACGGGCCCGACATCTTCCTCGGACATCATCCGGAGAAGGTGTGGAGCAGAACCTTCGGCGGTCAGCTGGTCTCCCAGGCGATCATCGCCGCCGGGCGGACCGTCGGACCGGAACGCCCGGTACACGCCGTCAACGCGCATTTCGTGCGCGGCGGCGACCCCAAGCAGCCGATCGAATACCACGTGGATCGGCACCGGGACGGGCGGGCGTTCGCGAATCGGACCGTCACCGCCTACCAGGACGGGCAGGAACTGTTCGTCATGCTGGCGGCCTTCCAGGATTACGGCAAGGGGCTCGAGCACAGCGCTCCGCTGCCCGAGGTGCCGGATCCGGAAGGGCTGCCGCGCGTGGAGGAGTCGTTCGTCGGGCTCGAGGACAAGCTCGAGATGTTCGTGAACGCACCGCATCCGATCGACATGCGGTACACCAACGATCCGGCGTGGATCCTCAAGGGGACCGGCGAGACGCTCAACCACAATCGGGTGTGGATGCGCACCGACGGCGCGTTGCCCGATGATCCGCTGATTCATGTTGCGGCGCTGGCGTATTCGTCGGACACCACGGTGCTGGATTCGATCATCACCACGCACGGGCTGTCCTGGGGGCTGGACCGCATCATCGCGGCGACGGTGAACCACTCCATCTGGTTCCACCGGCCGTTCCGGTTCGACGACTGGGCGCTGTACGCGACCGAGTCGCCGGTGGCCTCGGGGTCGCGCGGGCTGGCGCGCGGGCACTTCTACTCGCGCGGCGGGGATCTGCTGGCGACGACGGTGCAGGAAGGCGTGATCCGGCACTTCCCGGCGCGCCGCTGAGCCGGGAACCATCGTCCGGGCCGTACCCCTCGGGGTGCGGCCCGATGTGTTTCTCAGATGAGTTCGCGGTTCTCTTCGAGATCGAAGTTCTCGCGCTGCAGGGCGTGCACGATGTAGGGGATGGGCTCGTCGGCGGAGAGCTCCAGGACGAGGCGCTGTTCGAGTTTCGCGATACCGGCTTTGGTGAGTTGGCGGGCTTCGCCGACCAGGCTGAGGGCGATTTCGTAGGTGCGGCGTTCGCCCGGGTCGGCCGCGGGATGATCCAGACGCCACTGTGTTTCGAGGACGGTGTGGGTCGGATCGTCGCATTCGACGGGGAGGGTGAAGCGCCAGGCGAAGATATCGCGATCGGCCACGTGTTCATCGACTACGCGGCATACCGTCTCGGTGACGCGGTCGAGGATCTGCGGTGTCACGTAAACATGGAGTGAAACATCCGAAATTCGCTTCGGCATGTCTGAGTCCTGTTCCTGTGTCGAACCACCGGCGGTGGTGTTCCGCGGGGAGTGTAATCCTTTATCGGACCAACTGGGCAGACAGGTGCATTGACACGCTGGAGTTTACCCCGCCGAGAAGCCTGCGCGCTTGGCTGATTTCGCTTCCGGCTGGAAGGGTTCCGGTGCAGGTCGGGGGGATTTCGAGCCCTGTTCGGCGGATTCCACTCCCGATTTGGCGGATTCGAGGCTCGGCTTGGCTTCGGAGCGGCCGCCGGCCAGGACCAGCAGCGTCGGGCGGGCGGCACCGGCATCATCGGCGGCGGTGCGGGGGTGGATGGTGGCCTGCGGATGCTCGTGCGCGTGCAGCGCCAGCAGCAGCGGGACCAGGGCGTCGGCAATGGCATCGCCGACCTCGCAATAGGCTTGGGCGGACAGGCCGACCGGATCGGCGATGTTCTCCCGGCCGACGTAGGCGAGATCGTCGCGTGCGGCGTGCAGTCCGACCACCGAGCGGGCGCCGCTGACCTTCGCGATCCGATACGCCTCCAGCAGTGTGAAGGTGCGCGGCAGCGCCTCGGGCACGAGTTTGCGGACCTGATCGCGGATCTTCTCGGTCATGGTGAGGACCAGGTCGGCGCGGTGCACCATATCGGCTTTCAGCCGGCGCGCCTTGAAGCCGCTCGGATCGCCGCCCAGTCCGGTAATTGTTTGCGCGGCAAGCGGTTCCACCGGAAATCCGACCAGGGCCCGAACGCCGGCGCTTTCCGCCGACAGCTCCTGCAGCCCGTGTGCGGCGGCGACCGCGAGCGTCAGGCGCTCGGCGATGACTGATCGGCAAACGTTCCCGCTGCACACGTAGAGCACATGCATGGGCACAACCTAGGCGTGCGAATGCCGCTCGAGAATATCTTGGACGGCGTATCACAGTTTTCCACCGGGAAGTTCATCCGGTGGCAGGTTTACGGATGCCTGCTGTTCGCCGGCGTTCACCGATTCGGCGGACGCACGGCCTGTCAACGGCCCTGGAATATGAGCATGAATGTTTGCTGCCGGTAAATCAATAGCGGCACGCTGTTGATTGTCGCGAGAGTTGTAATACTCGGATTCGCCGACCACGGAAGGAATCTCGGGTTTCGCGCCGCGTACCCGGCCGCGGGTGGAGAACAACCGGCCGCGCGCGGGCACCGTGGGCGCGAACCGCGCCAGCCCCGCGGGCGACATGTCGTCGTACACCGAATCGATCCCGCCGCGTGCGAAATACGCCTCGTGCCAGAACCCGGTGCCGCCGGAATCCCGCAGGAACTGCTGCCACCAGATGCGGTGCGGTTCCGACCGCGTCCAGCGCTCCAGGCTCTCCAGATCCCGCCAGTACTGCCGGGCGCCCCAGTGCGGCGGGAACATCGACCACACCACGTCCTCGTGCGCGAGCAGGCCGTCGGGGCGGTCCCGATGGGACCGGTAGAGCTTGGGCCCCACGCCGAGCAGCCGCAGTATGCCGCGGGGCTTGCGCACCCGCATGCCGAGCAGGATCACGACCAGATCCGGGTACTCGGACAGGTCCGCCGTCACCCTGTTCACCCGCATGGGCGACCTCCACGTGTTGAGCCTCTCGAGGGGAAGTACGGTTTCCGCACCGCGCCGGTTCGAAGCACGCCGGCCGCGCGGCCCGGGACCGGCCGCACCTGCCCGCGAGGCACGAGCAGATCGGCCGCTGGGCGCGAATCCCGCGGGACTACAGCACTTCCTTGTCGCCGTGCACGCCGCCGCGGCACCACATGGCGCCTTCCTGATCGGTTTCGACGGTGCCGCCGCCGTCCACACAATCGAAGGTATTGCACGTCGTATCGGTAGTAAGCGACGTCGGAATCATCGCCTCGCCGCCGAGAACTCGGGCGACAGCTGCCCGTAGCGATTTGAACATGTCGTCACCTCCCTTTTTCAGGCCCCTCACTACACAGAATCTCCACAAACGGGCCGACTAATCCGCACACCTGGTTCCTAGGCTTTGAGATCGACCCCGATCACGGGGCTGAACGGGAGGAATGCCGTGGGGCGTACCAGTGATTTCACGCGATGGACGATGGAATTCGAGGCGAAGGCCGCGGCGCGGGCGGCGGCCGGCGATCCGGAATGGGGGAGGGGAGCCGGGCTCGATCCGGTCGTCGCGCGCAGCGTGCAGCGATTCCAGGTCGGGGAAAGCGGAGACGGGGCGAATCTCATCCGCAAGGCCGAACGGGCCGGTGATCCCGAATACGCGGCGGCCGCCCGATTGTTCGTCGCGGAGGAAATCAATCATGCGCGGCTGCTGGCGAACCTGCTGAATTCCGCTGGGCACGAGACGATTTCATCGCACTGGACCGATGCGGTCTTCGTCCGTCTGCGCCGCGCGCTGGGCCTGCGCCTGGAGCTGATGGTCCTCTCGGTCGCCGAGGTGGTGGCGCTGCGCTACTACCGTGCGCTGCGCGACGGCACGTCCGATTCGCTGACCACTCAGGTGGCGGCCCTGATTCTCGAGGACGAGCGCCGTCACGTCCCCTTCCACTGCCTGCGCCTGCGGGCGGCCTTCGCGCCGACGCCGCGGTCGCTGCGGGTGCTCATGCTGGCGGGCTGGTGGGTCGTCATGCTGGGTGCGGCCGTGGTGGTGGCCGCCGATCACGGCCCGGCGCTGCGCCGATTGCGGGTCACCAGAACAGCTTTCGTGCGCGATGTGCTCGCGCTCTTCAAAGGTGTGACGGCCGCGGCGATCAGCGCCGGGGGCGATCCCACGCGTGGAGCGCTCGCGGGCGAGCTACCCGCCGTGGCGCGATGATGGGCGTGTCACGGGTTCGACGCGGCCGCCAGTTTCAGCCCGAATCCGACCAGCACCGTGCCGGTGAGACTGTCCAGGGCGCGCCGCACACCATCGCGGCTCAGCCAGGTCCGGGCCCAGCCGGCGGCGCAGATGATCACGGTGAACCACAGCATGCCCTCGATGTTGTGCACCAGTGCCATGGCAATGCCCATGAGCACGTGATTGCCCTCTGCGGGCAGGAACTGCGGCAGCATGGCCATGTAGAAGACGCCGACCTTCGGGTTGAGCAGGTTGGTCCCCACCCCGCGCGCCCACGCGCCCAGCAGGCGGTGTTCGGCCTCCTCCGCGGACACGACCGCGGCGTCGGTCCGCCGCAGGGCCTCGCGGACCATGCCGATACCCATCCACACCAGGTAGATCGCGCCCGCGATCCGCAGCGCGGTATAGGCCGCTTGCGAGGTCGTCAGCAGCGCCGAGACTCCGGCCGCCGCGGCGACGCCCCACACCAGGGTGCCGCAGCCGATTCCGGTCGCGGTGGCGAAGGCGTACCCGCGCCCCCGGCTCACGGCCGCCCGCAACACCAGGGCGGTGTCCAGGCCCGGGACGATCGTCAGCAAACCGGCGACCACGGCGAAGGACAGCAGCGCATCGAGCATCACCGCAGTGTATTCACCCGAACCTGATTGCGACACACCGATGATTCACCATCCCGCCAGCACCGGCACGATCACCGTGGCCGCCGCTGTGGCCGCCACGTTCTGCCTGTTCGGCAGCGTCACCGAGGCCCCGCCGCCACCTGAGGTCGGCAACTGCGTCCGCACCGCCGCCGACGGCATCGCCGTGGTCGACTGCCGCGCCATTACCGCGCTCTACCGCGTCACCGCCCGGGCCGAAGGCTACGGAATCGATTCCGCCTGCCAGGGCGTGCCGGGCACGGTCTGGGAGTATTCCGACGCGTCACTCGGCCCGGGCGCCGACACCATCCTCTGTCTCGCCCGGAATCCCGTGGTCCACATCTGAATTCGTCTCGCTCCTCGGTACCGTCAGCCGGCGGGCCGCAAGGTTTCGGTGAATTCCCGGCGTTTGGTGATCACCTCGGTCGGATCCCAGCCCGCGCACGGCGCCGAGGCGACGAGCAGCCGGGTGTAGGGATGCTGTGGTGAGTGTAAGACCGCGGCGGTGTCACCGGTTTCGACGATCGCGCCCTGATAGAGCACGAGCACGCGGTCGGTGACCTCCTGGACGACCGCCAGATCATGGCTGACGAACAGCAGGCCGACCGCCGAATCGGCGCGAATATCGTTGAGCAGGGCCAGGATCTGGGCCTGCACGGAGACGTCGAGCGCGGAGACCGCCTCGTCGAGGACCAGAATGCCGGGCGTGACGGCCAGGGCGCGGGCAATGGCGACGCGCTGGCGCTGGCCGCCGCTCAACTGGTGGGGTTTGAAATCGGCGTGCTTGGCCTCCAGCCGGACCTGATCGAGCAGTTCGCGCACCCGGCGGCGGATCTCGGTGCGTGAGCCGTGGCCGTGCAGCGCCATGGCGTGGTGCAGGCATTGGCCGACCGTGAGGCGGCGATCCAGGGAACCGTAGGGGTCCTGGAACACCATCTGCACGGCGCGGGCGCGGCGCAGCCGGGCGGCCCGGCCGCGCGCGCGGGTGAGGCGGTCCTCGCCGTGCACGGTGAGGGCGCCGCGGTCGGGGCGCTCGAGGCCGGCGACAATGCGGGCGATGGTCGACTTGCCCGAACCGGATTCGCCGACCAGGCCCACCGATTCGCCCGGATCGATGTGGAAGGAGACATTGTCGACGGCGGTGACCGGTGGCTGCGAGCCGCCCGTCGCGAAGGTGCGGTGCAGATTCTCGGCCACCAGGGTGGGCGCGGCGGAATCCGGTGTCATCGGATCGCTTCCTTCACACGGGTCGGGGTCAGGGTCGGCACGGCGCTCAGCAGGCTTCGGGTGTAAGGGGCCTGAGCGCCGTCGAAAAGGTCTCCGCCACTGAGCTCTTCGACGATGCGGCCGCGGTGCATGACGTACACGCGATCGCAGTAGGCGGCGGCCAGATGCAGATCATGGGTGATGAACAGGATGCCGAGATCGCGTTCGGCCCGCAGCGTGCGCAGCAGGGCCAGCACCTCGGCTTGGGTCGTCGCGTCGAGGGCGCTGGTGGCCTCGTCGGCGAACAGCAGTTTCGGTCGCGGGGTCAGACAGGTGGCGATGACCACGCGCTGCAGCATGCCGCCGGACAATTCGTGCGGGTACTGCCGCATGCGTTGTTCGGGGCGGCTGATGCCGACGACGGTGAGCAGTTCCAGCCCCAGGGCCCGCGCCTCGCGCGAGGACACTCCGTGGACGTGGACCAGCCGCTCGGTGAGCGAATCGCCGATCCGCCGCACCGGATTGAGCGCCGCGCGCGGATCCTGCTGGATGAAACCCACGTCGTGGGAACGGATTCGGCGCAGTTGCCGGGGGCCGGCGGCCGCGACGTCGGTACCGCAGATCCGCACCGACCCGGTGAGCTCGGCGGTGTCGTCGAGCAGGCGCAGTGCGGCGCGCGCGGTACTGGACTTGCCGGAACCGGATTCGCCGACCAGCCCGATGGTCTCGCCGCGCTCGACGCGGAGGCTCACGCCATCGAGGATGCGGGTGCTGATTCCCCGGGACCGGTAATCGAGGGTGAGTCCGGAAATATCGAGAAGCATCGCTCTACCTCCGCGCGGCGAGTGTGTCGGCGACCCGGACGCCGACGATATTGACGGCGACGACCACCGCGGCGATCGCGAGCCCCGGGACGGCGGTGGGCAGGAACCGGCCCTGAATGATGGCGTCCTGACCCTCCTGCACCATCAGGCCCCATTCGGAACTCGGCGGCTGCGCACCGAAACCCAGGAAGCTGAGCGTGGCCAAGCCCATGAGCCCCTCACCGAAGAGCACCACGAGATAGCCGAGCAGGGCCGGCGCCATGTTCGGGACGAGGTAGCGCACGCACAATGCGGCCGCTCCCACGCCCTGCACCCGGTAGGCGTCCACATACGGTCTGGCCATTTCCGAAAGTGCCACGCTGCGCGTGAATTTGGCGATCACCGGCGTGTAGGCCAGGCCGAGCGCGATCACGGCGGTGGCCGGACCCTTGCCGAACACGGCCACCACCAGGACGACGAACAGCAGTCCGGGGAAGGCGAACATGACATCGGTGATGCGGGCGAGCAGGGCGTCGAGCCAGCCGCCGGTCCAGGCCGCGAGGGTGCCGATGGTGACACCGAGCGCGGTGGCGACCAGCAACAGCGCCACCGGGCCGATCAGGGTGGCGCGTGCACCGAATATCAAGCGGGACAGTAGATCCCGGCCCAGCTGATCGGTGCCGAGCAGATGCTCCGGACTGGGTCCGGCCCAGATGGCGGAGAAGTCGATGGCGTCCGGGCGGTGCGGTGCGAGCCAGGGGGCGAGCACCGCCGCGACGACCACGAGCGCCAGGAACCCCGCGGCCACCGCGTACATCGGGCCGACGCGTTTCGCCGTCGCCGCGGGCGCGACCGGCAGGGCGGGTGCGAGAGTGGTGCTCATGACGCCTTCACCTTGGTGTTGATGCGTGGATCGAACAGCGGCAGCAGCAGATCGACGAGCAGCGTGACGATCATGTAGGCCACCACCATGTACAGCAGCACGGCCTGTACGACGGCGAAGTCGTGCGCATTGATGGCGTCGACGAGCAGCGCGCCGACGCCGCTGATGCCGAAGACGCTTTCGACGGCGACGGTTCCGGCGAGCATGCTCGCCATGATCAGCGAGATCATGGTGACGATCGGCCCCCAGGCATTGCGCAGCACGTGGCGGATGATCACCTTGCGCTCGGAGAGACCGAAACCCCGTGCGAATTCGACATGTTCGGCATCGAACTGCTCGACCATGGACTGCCGGGTCACCCGGGAGACGATGGCCACCGCCCCGAGCGACAGGGCCACGGCGGGCAGCGTCAGGTGGTGGACGCGGTCGAAGAAGCCCTCGCCCGCACCCGCGACCGGGAACCAGCCCAGCCGGACCGCGAACTGCGAGACCAGCAGAATGCCGATCACGAACGAGGGCACCGAGGCCGCGAGGGTCGTGGTGGCGACGACGACCGAATCGGTGGCCCGGCGCCGGTGCACCGCCGCGAGCACGCCGAGCAGAATGCCGAACCCGGTGAACAGCAGCGCGGCATAACCGACCAGCGACAGGGTGTTGGGCAGCCGGCTCGCCATGAGGTCGGCCACCGGCTGGCGATATTGCGCCGAGGTGCCCAGATCGCCGGTGAACGCATTGCTCGCCCAATGCCAATACTGGTTCAGCAGTGGCTCGTTCAGGTGATATTGCGCCTCGATGGCGGCAATGCGCTCGGGGGTGGCCTCCTCCGGATTGCCGATCAGGAAGGTGGCCGGATCGCCGGGCGCGGCGTACATGGCGGCGAAGATGAGGAACGAACTCACCGCGAGGGTGAGGACCATGCCGCCGCAGCGGCGCAGTGCTCGTAACATTCGTTACCTCTTCTCGGTGCTGCCCAGGGCGACCGCCCAGGGGTAGTACAGGTAGGCCGCCGACGAGGGCGCGCCGGTGACGGCGTCGGACATGGCGAGCGTGGCCGGGCTCTGCACCACCGGAATCCACAGGGCGGCCCGCACCCAGCGCGCCTGCAGCTCGTTGACCAGGGCGGCGCGCGCCTTGTCATCGACGGTGCGTTGCGCGAGTTTGACTTTCGCGTCGTAGGCGGGATCGCTGAAGCCGGTGAAGTTGACCCGGGCGGTGGAGGCGCCGTTCTTGTAGAAGCCGATGGGGTCGTTCTTGGAGATGTAGTACTCGTCGATCCAGAAATCGGCCTGTTCGCGCAGCGTCTTGTCGGTGTAGAAGTCGCCGTACTGCTGCGGCGGCACGATGTGGATCTCGGCGCGCAGGCCGATCTTCCCGGCGGCGTCGACGAGAGCGCTGGCGATCACGTTGCGGGTGGAGGTGCCGTCGCCGGCGATCACCAAGGGCGGCAGGGTATCCCGGATGTCCGCGATCAGCGCGCGGGCCGCGGCGAGATCGGCCTCGGTGGGTTCCGCCGGTGCGCCGGTGAGTGCGTCGTAGGCGGCCTGGAAGACGTCGCGCTGATAACCCCAGGCCCCGGAGCCGAGTGGGGTCTTCCAAGGCTGCGCGAGTCCGCCGAAGGCGGCCTTGGTGATCCCCGCGCGATTGAGGGACAGGGAAAGCGCTTGGCGGACGCGCTCATCGCGCGCCGGGCCGCGACCGGTGGTGAGCAGGGACCAGGCATTGGTCGCGGGTCCCTGTGCGAGAGTGACATTGTCGGCGCGGCGCAGGGCCACCGCGGCGGCCGGTTCGCCCAGAAAGGCGCCGTCCGCGTCACCGCTCATGAGCGAGTTCACCACCGCGGACTGATCGGCCCAGGTGAACACGATGCGTTCGACATTCGCGATCCGGCTCGAGTCCCAATAGTTCTCGGCCTTGACGAGGGTCACGCTGGTGCCCGGCTTCCATTCCGCGAGGCGGTACGGTCCGGAGCAGGCGTCCGGGCTCGACGGCGTTCCGAACGAATCGCCCTGTGCCCGGACCACTCCGGGATTCCAGACCACGCCGCCATTGCCCGCCATGGCCTGCAGGAATGTCGCATCCGGCTGTTTCATGGTCACGGTGATCTGTGCGTCGCCGGTCTTCTCGATGGCCGCCACATTGGTGTACTCATCGGATTCGTCGGCCTCGTCGCGGGCGTGCCGGCGCATGCTCCACAGCACATCGTCGGCGGTGATCGGCGAGCCGTCGTGGAAGCGTGCCTCGCGGCGCAGGGTGAACACGAGGTGGGTGTCATCGACCCAGTCGGCCCGCGCGGCCAGGCGGGGCGCGGTGGTGAGATCCGGCTGCACCTCCATGAGACGCTCGCAGACATTGGCCAGCACGGTGTTCTCCTGTGCGCCGCTGTCGATATCGGTGTCGAAGGTGGTGGGCTCGCCGGGCAGCATCCAGGTCACCGAATCGAGCGGGCCGGATGGGGGAGCGGTCAGCGTGCCGAAGGCGATCTCACCGGCGCCCAGCGGCGGGGCGGAGCAGCCGCACACCGCGAGCGCCACGGCGGCGGCGCCCAGCACCGCGCGCCGGCGGGTGGAAAAGCGGTCTTTCATGGGGATACCTCATCCGGCCGCGGCGGCGGTCATATCCGCGAAGCGGGAGCCGGGGCCGTCGAAGACGTTCCACGGCAGCTTCTCGTATTCGTGCGCGCAGGGCGTGCCATTGGTCAGGTAGTACTCGCCCGCGGTCAGATCCACGCAGCTCGACAGCAGCGTGGACCAGCGCCGGACGGCGGGGCGGCGCTCGTCCGGATGGGTGCACAGGGATTCGGGATAGCCGAGATGATCCGACATGGCCGCCCGGATCCGGTCGCGGACGGCCGTCCCATTGGTGGCGTACCGGACCCGGCCCAGCGTGCGCCGCGCCTGCGGCACCCGGATGAGCGAATCCACCGAGATCGGGCGATAGCTGCCGGCCAGCTGCGGGGGGACGGTGCCCTGATAGTGGTTGCCGTGCACCAGAAGTCCGTCCTCCGGGTACAGCCAGCCGATGCCGTGCGGGGTGATCTCGAGGTCGATGGAGAATCCGGAACGGTCGGTGAGCAGGACATTGCCGGCAATGTGCGCCGGCGTGCGAGCCAGCATGTTCAGCGCGTCCGGCAACTCGGCCTGGTTCAGCGCCAGGCGTCGGATGAAGGTCTGCGGCACGCCGATCGCGGCATCGAAGCGCCCGCCCAGCCCATTGGCATTGAGCGCGATCCCCGCCGAGTTGGCGCCGTGCCGGCCGATCTGCCCCGCCTCGACCTGCATGATCAGGGTGGGCAGCGGATCCTGCACGATGCGCAGCGCGATCACGGTGTCCTGCACCGCTGTTCGCCAATCCCAGTTCTGCCCGGCATAGACGTGGCCGTCGCCGGCCGCGCCATCGGTGAGCGAGAACGAAGTGCAGCCATCGGCGCTGTCCCGCTCGTCCTCCTCATCGACCTCCGGTGTGCGAGCACCCGGGCTGCGGTCGTAGATGATCTCCCCGCGCGCATTGAGCGCCATCAGATCCAGTTCATCCCGGCCCGCCCCCGCCGCGACCCCGCGCAGTTCGGCCATGACCTCCGGCGCCACCCGCTCACACAGCGGCACCCACCCCGCCGCCAACTCCCTGACCTCACCCCAGCTCAGGCCGGTCTGCTCGCGAAATGCCTCCTCGTAGTAGGCGATTGCCTTCTCGATGAGGTCCGCGGTGGCCGTCCCGTACTGATATCCGCGCTCATGCGGTGAGCCGGAGACCTCGACGGTGCGAATGGATAGCTGATTCATCCCGGTTTCGATTCCTCGTATCCGACATCCGCCCGGTCGCGGCAGTGGCGCGCAGGCGAGTCGTAGTGAGTGGAAGTACAATCTGTGGAATGGATGATACAGATCACGGTGGTTTGGTAACAGATGTTACGGAAAATTCCGGTCTGACCGACCTGCGCGCTCGCGTCCGCAACGCCTGGGACGCCTTGTCGAAGGCGGAGCGCTCCGTGTCCGACCTGCTCGCCCACTCCACCGCCGAGCGCATCCTCTACGCCAGCGCCGCCGAACTCGGCGCCGAGAGCTCCACCAGCAACGCCACCGTCGTCCGCACCCTCCAGAAACTCGGCTACACCGGCCTCTCCGACCTGAAACAGCAAGTGGCAGGCCCCTTCACCGCCGCCACCGCCCCCGAAGTCCGCCTCCGCCAACGCATAGACCACCTCGGCGGCAACTACGACGCCATCAGCTCCACCGTCTGGACCGAGGCCCTCGACCGCATCGAACTGGCCCGCACCAACCTCCGCCCCGAAGCCATCTCCGCCGCGGTCGACCTCATCCTCCGCACCCGCCGCACCCACACCTACGGCCTCGGCGCCTCCGCCATCTCCGCCGACCACCTGGCCCTCCGCCTCACCCGCATAGGCCAGCCCGCCCGCCGCATCACCGCAGACGGCTTCCGCCTCCCCGACGACCTCCTCTCGGTGGCCCCCTCCGACCTCATAGTCCTCTTCGCCCCCGGCCGCATGACCCCCGAACTGGACCTCATCCTCACCCGCGCCCGCGACGTCGACGCCAAAGTCATCCTCCTCAGCGACGACGAAGCCGACCCCCTCGCCAACCGCGTCACCGTCCACCTCACGGCCCCCCACACCCCCACCGGCCTCACCACCGAAGCCCTGACCTCACTCCTGGTGAGCGACATAATCGTCCAAGCCGTCATCGCCGTAGACCCCGACCGCGCCGTCGAGGCCTCCCACACCCTCACCACCCTCCGCTCCCGCCTCGGCTACTGAGTGGCTCCCCACGCCCCGCTGGTGTCACGCCTCCGCGACCAGATCGGACGGCAGCAAGGGCTCGGTCAGCAGCCGGCGGGCCCGGGCCTGCCGGTCGGGGTGGTCGAGCCGGTTCCCGACCAGTCGTCGGCCGTAGTGGTAGGCCAGTACATAGGTGTCCATGCCCGGGGTCCGGAGGAAATCCAGCGCCCACTTCGCTTCCGCCTCGGTGAGCAGGGCCCAGCGGAGCAGATAGTCGGCGATCTCCCCGTCCGGGCGGCCCGCATCGGCCAGCAGCGCGGCATTGGCCCACGCGCCCCACAGCGCGTCCCGGGCGCGGTGAATCCCGGCGAAGTCGCTGTCCGCCGGTGACATGCCCTGCGGGACAAGGACATTGTCGGTGATCCACGCCTGCGCCGTATCGGCGGGAAAGATGAGCCCCTGCGCGTGCAGCCCGATGCCTTCGCTGATCACGAAGGACGGGGAGATCATGAACCGAACCCGGTGTTCGAGCTGATGCTGTTCCCCGGCCAAGTGGACGTCCTTCAGCATCGACTCGGCGATATGGCCCGGAAACCCTTCGTGGGCAACGACATGGAAGAGATCGGCCAGATTGAACGGCACGCTGTCGTTGATGTACAGGGTGCCGCGCCGCCCGCCCGCGTAATGCCCGCGGTGCGGTCCGGGCGACATCGCACAGTCGACGGCGATGCCATCCGGCAGCGGCACGAGCGCCGCCGTGCGCTCGATCGTCTCGGCGACCGCCGAGTCCACCAGTGCGGGCAACAGATCGCCCCGGGTGGACGGCAGCGCATGGGCCTGCTGCCACTCGTGCAACCGCTCCGCCGGTGACCCCGACCCCGGCGGCAGCGCCGCCTCCAGCCGTTCCTGGGCGGCCGTCAGCTCGTCCTCCGGCGACCAGCCGACCTCCACCCCGAGGCACCGGCTCCCGTATTCGGTCAACGGCAGCCGCTCACCCGCCAGCCGCTCCGCCACCGCCCGCATCGAACGAAGCTGAGCCGAAAGGTATTTCGCCCGCCTCCCCTCGAACGGCAGCTCCTCCCGCAGCCCCGCGCAGTCGTCCGCCAGCTGTTCCGCCGCGGGCAGCGCTTCCTCCCGCACCCGTCGCTCCCACTCTCCGGGCCCGCTGTAGATCAGCAGCGTCCCTCCGCTGGTCTCCGTAGCGTGTCGATTGATCCGTAGCGCGAGCACCGCGAAGTCCCGCAGCCACTCGTCCCGAGTTCGCGTTCCCATCCCTCCACGTTCCGCACTCCCGCCCCGCGGTCAAGGAATCCGCCCGAAAGTGGCAATGCGGCAAATGAACTCCGGAAATGTGAAAACCCCCCGAGAAGTCTCGGGGGGTTCCGAAGAGTGCCGAGTGTGGGACTCGAACCCACACGTCCTTTCGGACAACGGTTTTTGAGACCGTCGCGTCTGCCAGTTCCGCCAACCCGGCGCACCAGGGGATGACTATAGCGGGTTGCGGGCTCGGGGAACTAATCGGTGGGGTGGTGTTGTGATACTGGTCGGTTTGCGCTGGGTAGATGGGTTGTGTGGAGGGGCAAACGGTACTCTTTGGGTACTCGGGTACGTGCCGATCCGTCGAGGGTGGCTTCGGACCGGTGTGCGTCGGGTGTTGATATCGGAAGCGACAGGGGTTCATCTATGGGAACGACAGCAGGGGGCGGTTCGAAGAGGGATGCTGCGGCGTCCGCCCCCAAGCGGGTGGTGGTCGCCGAAGACGAGGCACTCATCCGGATGGATCTCGTCGAGATGCTCTCCGAAGAGGGGTACCTGGTGGTGGGTGAGGCGGGCGACGGGCAGCAGGCCGTGGACCTCGCCGAGGAGCTGCGTCCGGATCTGGTGATCATGGACGTGAAGATGCCGCGCCGCGACGGAATCGACGCCGCCGCGGAGATCGCGTCGAAACGCGTTGCGCCGGTGGTCATCCTGACCGCCTTCAGCCAGCGCGACCTGGTCGAGCGGGCGCGCGACGCCGGCGCCATGGCCTACCTGGTGAAGCCGTTCACGAAATCGGACCTGGTGCCCGCCATCGAATTGGCCGCCAGCCGGTTCCACGAGATCACCGCGCTGGAAGGCGAAGTCGCGAATCTGTCGGATCGCCTGGAAACCCGCAAGCTGGTGGAGCGTGCCAAGGGTGTGCTGATGCAGACTCAGGGGCTATCCGAGCCGCAGGCTTTCAAATGGATCCAGCGCACCGCCATGGACCGTCGCACCACGATGAAGGCGGTCGCCGAGGTTGTCCTGGAGAACCTCGCACCGAAGTAACGCATTCGCTCGCTATTGCCTCTCGTGTTGCCCCTATTTTGCTGAGCCAGTTAACACGGATGTAACACGAGAGGCGCATTAGTTTGTTGCGATGTCACATGGATGATCCGAATGTGATGCGCAGCTAACGTGGCGGGGCTATGTTCTGACCGGGCCGATAGATGAGGCGGCCGCCCCGGCGCACGCCGGGGAGCACAGAACATAGAGGTGAATCTCGTGCTTGGTTCTATGACGCGTGGTTCCGCGTCGACCCTGCGGCGTGGCCGTATGGTGCGGAATGCGGTGATTCTGGGAGCGGCAGCCGCTCTCTCACTGGCGGGCTGCAGCGACAAGTCGGCCGACAACGGCAATGGCGGTAATGGCGGCGGCGCCGCGCTGACCATCCAGCCCGTGGTCCAGGTGGACACGGAGGGCAAGGAAGTCCCGGCGGCCGACACGTCCGCGGCGGCCAAGGCGGCCGGCGACGGCAAGGCGAAGTGCGCCCCGTCCTCCATCGCCATGGCCGGCCCGCTGACGGGCCCGAACGCCAACCTCGGCCTCAATATCGTCCGCGGCGTGAAGCTCGCCATCGACGAGTTCAACAAGGCCAATGCCGACTGCAAGATCACCCTCAAGGAATTCGACACCGAGGGCAATCCGCAGAAGGCCACCCAGGTCATCCCGACGATCATCAACGATCCGTCGATCGTCGGCCTGATCGGCCCGACCTTCTCCGGTGAGACCAAGGCGACCGGCCAGGTGCTCAGCGATGCGGGCCTGCTCGCGCTGACCCCGTCGGCCACCAACCCGGATCTGACCTCCAACGGCTGGAAGACCTTCTTCCGCGGCCTCGGCAATGACGCGGTGCAGGGTCCGGCGGTGGCCAAGTACCTGGCCGCCAGCGGCAAGTACAAGAAGATCTGCGTGGTCAAGGACAACACCGAGTACGGCACCGGCCTGGCCCGGAACCTGGCCGAAACCCTCGGCGCCATCGCGGATCCCAGCTGCGCCACCGAGGTCAAGGAAGGCGACAAGGACTTCTCCGCGGTCGTCTCCAAGCTGAACTCCGCCAAGCCGGACGCCATCTACTACGCCGGCTACTACGCCGAGGCGGCCCCGCTGGTGCAGCAGCTGCGTTCGGGTGGCGTCACCGCCACCTTCATCTCCGCCGACGGCACCAAGGACGTCGAATTCGTCAAGCAGGCCGGCGACGCGTCCAAGGACGCCCTGCTGTCCTGCCCGTGTGGCCCGGCTCCGGACTCCTTCGCCCAGGCCTACAAGGAGTCGAGCGGTTTCGAGGCCGGCACCTATTCGGTCGAGGGCTACGACCTCACCACCATCGTGCTGAAGGCCATCGCATCGGGTAAGACCTCGCGTGCCGACGTCGTCGAGTACGTGCGGACCTACTCGGGCGAGGGTCTGGCCCGCCATTACCAGTGGGGCTCCACCGGTGAGCTGGCCAAGGCTCTGATCTGGATGTACCAGGTCAAGTAACCACCTTCTATTCGAAACAGCGTGTGCCGGATCTGCGATGGACTGCTCACGAGGCGGTCCGTCCGGCACACGCTGTTTCCACGATGGCGAGAGTAACGAATGACTTCATCCGCACTGGTCGATGTGGCCCTGTTGGCGAACGGGTCCATCGATTTCAACGTCTCGGGTGTGGCCGACCAATTCTGGCGACTCACCGTTGACGGATTGGCCTACGGCTCGATCTACGCACTGGTCGCGGTGGGATACACCCTGGTTTACGGTGTCCTCCGTTTGATCAATTTCGCCCATTCGGAAATATTCATGGTGGGCATGTTCGGCCAGTACGTCGGCCTGATGCTGCTCGGGTTCAGTCCCAGCGGAAACGTTTATTCACAAGGCATCGTCCTGACGGTCGTATTCCTGGGTGTGGCCATGCTGATCGGCATGCTCATCTCGGGCGCGGCCGCGGTCGGCCTGGAACGCGTGGCCTACCGGCCGTTGCGCAAACGCGGTGCGAAACCGCTCATCTTCCTGATCACCGCCATCGGCGCCTCTTTCGTGATTCAGGAATTCGTGCACTATGTGCTGCCGAAGTTCTGGCCGTCCCTGGGTGGTACCAACGCCCAGCAGCCGATCATGCTGGTGAAACCCACCGAGCAGTTCTCGATCTTCGACGCCTCGGTGACCAATGTGACCCTGGTGATCATCGGTGCGGCGATCGTGCTCGCGATCGCGACCGAATACGTCATCAACAGAACGAAATTCGGCCGCGGCATTCGCGCCGTGGCGCAGGATCCCGATACCGCGACGCTGATGGGCGTCTCGCGGGAGCGGGTCATCATGCTGACCTTCCTCATCGGCGGTCTGCTGGCCGGCGCCGCCGCGCTGCTCTACACCCTCAAGATCCCCAACGGCATCATCTATTCCGGCGGATTCATCTTGGGCATCAAGGCTTTCAGCGCCGCCGTGCTCGGCGGCATCGGCAACCTGCGCGGTGCGCTGCTGGGCGGCCTGCTGCTCGGGCTGGCGGAGAATTACGGTCAGATCCTGTTCGGCACCCAGTGGCGCGACGTGGTCGCGTTCGTGGTGCTGGTGGCCGTGCTGATGATCCGGCCGACCGGCATCCTCGGTGAGAGTCTGGGGAAGGCGCGAGTATGACGAACGTGACGAAAACCCCTGGCGCACCCGGAAATTCGACCGATACCCCGCAGCGGCGGGGCCTCGGCGACGCGCTGCGCACCTGGTGGGAAGGGCTGTCGCGGGCACAGCAGTGGGGCGTCGGCGTGCCGGCGATCCTGTTGCTGGCGCTGTTGCCGCTGTTCCCCCCGCCATTGCTCGACACCCCCGGAACCAGTTTCGGCGGTGTGATGGCGCAGTTCGCGATGGTCGCGCTCATTGCCATCGGCCTGAATGTTGTTGTCGGCCAAGCCGGTCTGCTCGACCTCGGCTACGTCGGCTTCTACGCCGTGGGCGCCTACACCGTCGGTTTGCTCACCAGCCCCAACAGTCCGTGGAATCAAACCGACGGCGGCTGGCTGGACAAGGGCTGGGGCTGGCTGGCCTGTGTGCCGCTGGCAATCGCCATCACGGCCATATCCGGTCTGATCCTCGGCTCGCCGACGCTGCGGCTGCGCGGTGACTACCTGGCCATCGTGACGCTGGGCTTCGGCGAGATCGTGCGACTGCTCGCCGACAATCTCGGCGAGATCACCAATGGCAGCCTCGGCCTGGCGGGCATCGCCTACCCGCGCATCGGCGAGTCGGAGACCCATCCCAACGGCTACTTCTCCTCGGGCAACCTCGGTAATCCGGATACCTCGAACCTGTTGAACAAGGCCAACTCCGGCACCTGGTGGTACTGGCTGGGCATGGCCCTGGTGATCGTCGTGCTGATCGTCGTCGGCAATCTGGAGCGCAGCCGCGTGGGCCGCGCCTGGGTCGCCATCCGCGAGGACGAGGACGCCGCCGAGATCATGGGCGTGCCGACCTTCAAGTTCAAGCTGTGGGCGTTCACGATCGGCGCCGCGGTCGGCGGTCTGTCCGGCGCGCTGTACGCCGGTCAGGTGCAGTTCATCAACCCGACCGGCTTCAACATCATCAACTCCATGCTGTTCCTCTGCGCGGTCGTCATCGGCGGCCAGGGCAACAAGCTGGGCGTGATCGTGGGCGCGTTCCTGATCGTGTACCTGCCCAACCGGTTCATGTCGGTGGAGGTCGCCGACCAATCCCTGGGCGACTACAAATACCTGTTCTTCGGTATCGCGCTCATGGTCGTGATGATCTTCCGCCCGCAGGGCCTGTTCCCGGTCCGGCAGAAGTTGCTCGCCTACGGGCTCAAGATATATCGCGCCGTGCACCGGACTCCGGAACCGCCGGCGCAGACGAGTGGAGGTCGGCGATGACCGGGCCGGGCGCGGGTGGCGCGCTGTTCGACAACGAGGATATGGCCGCGGGCTACCAGGAACTGGAGACCGAGGCCAGCGCGGGCACCGTGGACGTGGGCGAGGTACTGCCCGAACTCGGTATGGGCGATGCCGCCGCCGTCGCGGAAGTCGTTGCCCCGCACCGGGAAATCGAAACCGCCGTGGGTGCGCCGCTGCTGCGCACCGAAGGCCTGACGGTGAAGTTCGGCGGTCTCACCGCGCTCGACGATGTGAGTTTCGAGATTCGCCGCGGCGAGATCCTCGGTCTCATCGGCCCCAATGGCGCGGGCAAGACCACGTGCTTCAATGCCATCAGCGGCGTGTATCCGCCGTCCGGGGGCACGGTCTACTTCGACGGCAAGCCGTTGACCAAGACCAAGCGCAACGAGATCACCCGCCTCGGCATTGCCCGCACCTTCCAGAACATTCGCCTGTTCAACGAGATGACGGCGCTGGAGAACGTGGTGGTCGGCACCGACGCCCGGCACCAGACCTCGGTGCCCGGCGCGGTCTTCCGCACCGCACGGCATCGGCGCGAGGAGCGCGACGCCATCGAAAGAGGCATGGCGCTACTGGAATTCGTCGGCATCGCACCGCGCGCGGTCGAGAAGGCGCGCAACCTCTCCTACGGCGATCAGCGCCGCCTGGAGATCGCCCGCGCCCTGGCGACGGAACCGAAGCTGCTCTGCCTGGACGAGCCGGCCGCCGGCTTCAACCCGTCGGAGAAATCGGCGCTCATGGATCTCATCCGCAAGATTCGCGACGACGGTTTCACCGTCCTGCTGATCGAGCACGACATGCGATTGGTCATGGGCGTGACCGACCGCATCGTGGTGCTGGAATTCGGCCGCAAGATCGCCGACGGCCTGCCGGCCGCCATTCGCGAGGATCCCAAGGTGGTCGCCGCCTATCTCGGCGTGCCCGACGAGGAAGTAGGTGACCAGCAGTGACGTCACTCGACAAGACCCCGACCGCACTCGAGAAATCCCCCCTCCTCGAGGTCGAGGACATGGTGGTGAACTACGGCAGAATCCAAGCCCTGCACGGTATTTCACTCAAGGTCGCGGACGGTGAACTCGTCACCCTGCTCGGCGCCAACGGCGCCGGCAAGACGACCACCATGCGCGCCCTGTCCGGTCTGCTCCCGCTGACCGGCGGCCGCATCCTGTTCGAGGGCCGCGACATCACCCGCATGAAGGCCCACGAACGCGTGGGCCTGGGCCTGATCCAAGCCCCCGAAGGCCGCGGCGTCTTCCCGGGCATGACGGTTCAGGAAAACCTCGACATGGGCCACTACGGCCGTCCCTTCAAGGAAAAGTCCGAGTACCAGAAAACCCTCGACTGGGTCTTCGATCTCTTCCCCCGTGTCAAGGAACGCCGCACCCAGGTGGGCGGCACCCTCTCCGGCGGCGAACAGCAGATGGTGGCCATCGCCCGCTCCCTGATGGCCCGCCCCAAACTGCTGCTCCTGGATGAACCCTCAATGGGCTTGGCCCCCATGGTCATCCAGCAGATCTTCCGCATCATCGCGGATATCAACGCCCAGGGCACCACGGTCCTGCTGGTCGAGCAGAACGCCCAGCAGGCCCTGACTCGCAGCGACCGCGCCTACATCCTGGAAACCGGCGAGGTCACCAAGACCGGCGAAGGCCGTGCGCTCCTGCACGACCCGGCGGTCAAGTCCGCCTACCTCGGCGTCGGCTGACACCTCGGGCAAAGACATCGGGCCCGTCACCCGGAATCTGGGTGACGGGCCCGATGCGTCTTGCAGGGGCGACAGGACTTGAACCTGCAACCTGCGGTTTTGGAGACCGCTGCTCTGCCAGTTGAGCTACGCCCCTTCGGTGCGTGATCACGTTAGCAGGACGAGACGCCGGGGTGAAATCGGTTTTCCGGCAGGGGCGGGACCTGCGGTGACGGGCGGGGTGTGCCCGATGCACACGGATGTCGGTGGGGCTCCCTAGACTCTGACGGGTGACCTCTGCCTCTACCGATCAGCGTCCGAGTGCCGTGTCCGTATCGAACCCAGCCGCTTCTACCCCCGGGGAGCAGCCGACGCTGCTGTTGCTGGATGGGCATTCGCTGGCCTATCGCGCGTTCTATGCGTTGCCGGCGGAGAACTTCAAGACCGCGGGTGGGCAGACCACCAATGCGGTGTACGGGTTCACGGCCATGCTGATCAACTTGCTGCGGGATGAGAAGCCCACGCATGTGGCGGCGGCGTTCGATGTGAATCGGAAGACGTTCCGGACGGAGGCGTATCCGGAGTACAAGGCGAATCGGATCTCGACTCCGGACGAGTTCCGGGGGCAGGTGGAGACCACCCAGGAGGTGCTGGGGGCGCTGGGGATTCCGGTCATGGCCATCGAGGGCTATGAGGCCGACGACGTCATTGCCACGTTGACCACGCAGGCGGTGCCGGAGGGTTTCCGGGTGCTGATCGTGACGGGGGACCGGGATTCGCTGCAGTTGGTGAACGATGACGTCACGGTGCTGTACCCGAAGAAGGGCGTATCGGAGCTGACCCGGTTCACGCCCGCCGCGGTGGAGGAGAAGTACGGGCTGACGCCGCAGCAGTATCCCGACTTCGCGGCGCTGCGCGGCGACCCGAGTGACAATCTGCCCGGCATTCCGGGTGTGGGGGAGAAGACCGCCGCCAAGTGGGTGCGCGAATACGGCGATCTCGCCACCCTGGTCGACCAGGTCGACAAGGTGAAGGGCAAGGTCGGGGATGCCTTGCGCGCCAACCTGTCCAGCGTGGTGCTGAACCGGCAGCTGACCGAGATGGTGAAGACCGTCCCGCTGCCCTACACCCCCGAACAGCTGGCCATGCAGCCGTGGGATCGGGAGAAGATCCACCGCCTGTTCGACGAGTTGGAGTTCCGCGTGCTGCGGGACCGCCTGTTCGACACCCTCGCCCCCGTCGAGCCCGAGGCCGAGTCCGGCTTCGAGATCAGCGGCGGCGCCATCGCGCCCGGCGCGGTCGCGGACTGGCTGGCCGATCACGCCAAGGCCGGTGCCCGCCACGGTGTTTCGGTCATCGGCAATGGCTCGCCCAGCCACGGTGACGTGCAGGCCATCGCCATTGCGGCGGCCGACGGTGAAGGCGGCTACTTCGACGTGGTCGCCCTGACCCCCGAGGACGAGCAGGCCCTCGGCGCCTGGCTCGCCGACCCCGATACCCCGAAGGCCCTGCACGAGGCCAAGTCCGCCATGCACGCCCTGCGCGGCCGCGGCTGGACCCTCGGCGGCCTCACCAGCGACACGGCCCTCGCCGCGTATCTGATCCTGCCCGGCCAGCGCACCTTCAACCTCGAAGACCTGTCGCTGCGCTACCTCAGCCGCGAGCTGCGCGTCGACAACGGCGCCGAAACCCAGCTCTCCCTCCTCGATGACGAGGACCAGGTCGACGCAGAGGTCGCCAAGGCCGGAATCCTGCGCGCCAGCGCCGTTTCCGATCTGGCCAACGCCTTCGACGCCGAACTCGAGCGCATCGAGTCCACCGCCCTGCTCGGCGATATGGAACTCCCGCTGCTGAGCGTGCTGGCCGACCTCGAACACGCCGGCATCGCCGTCGACTCCGCGCAACTGGAGGACCTCCAGCGCGAATTCGCCGACCGCGTAGCCGATGCCGCCAATGCCGCCTACGGCGTGATCGGCAAGCAGATCAACCTGGGTTCGCCCAAACAGCTCCAGGTCGTCCTGTTCGACGAGCTCGACATGCCGAAGACCAAGCGCACCAAGACCGGCTACACCACCGACGCCGACGCGCTCGAGGGTCTCTACGAGAAGACCCAGCACCCGTTCCTGCAACACCTGCTGGAACACCGCGACGCCACCCGCCTGAAGGTCACCGTCGACGGCCTGCTGAAGTCGGTGGCCGACGACGGCCGCATCCACACCACCTTCAACCAGACCGTCGCCGCCACCGGCCGCCTCTCCTCGACCGAGCCGAACCTGCAGAACATCCCCATCCGCACCGACACCGGCCGCCGCATCCGCGACACCTTCGTCGTCGGCCCCGGCGCCGAATCCCTCATGACCGCGGACTACAGCCAGATCGAAATGCGCATCATGGCCCACCTGTCCAAGGACGAGGGCCTGATCGAAGCCTTCAACTCCGGCGAGGACCTGCACAACTTCGTAGCCTCCAAGGCCTTCGACATCCCGATCTCGGACGTCGATCCCGAATTGCGCCGCCGCATCAAGGCCATGTCCTACGGCCTGGCCTACGGCTTGTCCGCCTACGGCCTCTCCCAGCAGCTCAAGATCAGCGCCGAAGAAGCCAAAGTCCAAATGGACATCTACTTCACCCGCTTCGGCGCCATCCGCGACTACCTCCACGACGCCGTCGAACAGGCCCGCAAGGTCGGCTACACCGAAACCCTCTTCGGCCGCCGCCGCTACCTCCCCGACCTGGATTCCAGCAACCGCCAGCGCCGCGAAGCCGCCGAACGCATGGCCCTCAACGCCCCCATCCAGGGCACGGCCGCCGACATCATCAAGGTCGCCATGATCGACACCCAACGCGCCATCCACGCAGCCGGCCTGAAATCCCGCATGCTCCTCCAAATCCACGACGAACTCGTCTTCGAGGTAGCCCCCGGCGAACGGGAACAACTGGAATCCCTCGCCCGAGAAAACATGTCCAACGCCATAGAACTCTCGGTCCCCCTCGAAGTCTCCGTAGGCGTAGGCCGCAGCTGGGACGCCGCCGCCCACTAACCACCCGGCTCCGCCCCCACCCATCACTCGAGCTTTTGCTCTTTCGGGTTTGGTCTTTGACCGTAACCACGGCCATCCAGCCAGGCCGGAACGTGAGTTACGGCTCCCGACCGGGGAGCCGAGGCCGGGTACGGCAGGCGAGGCGACCCCACTGATCGGTTCGTCTTTGCGCACGCCGGCAGTGATGACGAGCTTCGTTGTCCAGAGGTGTATTTCGACCGCACCACGGTTCTGGCCGCGTACGCGCCCAGTGGATGACGGCGTGTCCGCGTCGAGAGACGGTGGGGTCTGAAATACGCCTCGATCCGAGGCCGTGGGTGCGGCTCTGCCGGCGTTCGCAGAGCGAAACGATCGGTGGGGTCGCCTCGTCTGCCCTACCGGGCCTCGGCTCCCCGGTTGGGAGCCGTAACTCACGTTGGGTACGGGGGGTCTGGCTGTGGTTGCGTTCAAAGACAAAACCCCAAAACACCCCAAGCGGGCATCCGGATGGCGGGCAAGATCTGAAACGACGCCGACCGGGAACTGGTGGCGGCGACACGCCGGTGAACCCCGCCACCAGTTCCCGGTCGGTGATGTTTCAGATTCGGGCGCTCGGTGGGGTGGGGGATTAACGGGCGAATCGGGCGGTGAGGGCGGCTGAGGCGTTAGAGGCGGCGCTACATGACTTGGCGCAGGCGTCCTCGCCCAGGCGTTCGCAGGTGTCGGCGGTGCGGGCGGTGACTTCGGCGGCCAGTTCGCAAAGGGTTGCGGTCCAAGAGGATTGGCGGTCGAGCAGATCTCCGGCCAGGCGGCAGATGTCGGCGCAGTCCATCAGCTGGGCGATGTGGGTGCGTGCTGCGTGTTTGCCGCCTGCGTCCAGGGAGGTCATGATCTGGCGGACGCAGGTGCGGTGGCAGGCGAGCAGGGCGTTGATCGTGGTCTGGATATTCGGATCGGTCATCGTGAATCTCCTCCAACATCCGGTGCCGGGGTGGGGCAGTGTTCACGGAGGGTTCGATCGAGCGTCCGGCTGGGTTTGCTCATTGTGGCATCCGATCTTGCTAAAGGTTCGGGTGCATGCCGGGTGACCTGCGGCGAAGTTACTCGTGGGTCGATTGCGAATATGGTTGCCAATGCGTGATCGGCACTTTATGCTCGGTGCCGTGCCGAATCCCGCCTACAGCCGCAGCGCAGCGCTCGATGTCGCCGACCGCGACCGCGCCGCGCTTATTCCGCTCACCGCGACGGTGGCTGTGGCGCGCGTACTCGTAGTTCTCCGCCGTAGCGGGGTCTGATTCGGACCGGCCCCTCGCTGCGGCCGTTTGAACATCTTTTGCTGGTCCCCTCTGCCATTTCTGGGAAGAAGTCGGGAAGACCTGTCAATGACCATCACCATCGATACCCACACGTTCATCGCCGCTGCCCCCGCGAGCCTGCGGGCCGAGAGCACCGGCCTGAGCCCCGCCGAGTTCTATGATCGGTACTGCGATCACGCGGGCCCGATCAAGCTCGGCGAATGGACGCACCGCCGGGCCGCGGAGTTCACCGCGACGCTGGAATTCGCCGGTCACCTGCGTACGGTGACCGCCTCCGGCAGTCCGGTCGCCGCGCTCACCTCGGCCCTCTACGACGAGGGCTACCCGGTGGAGATCCTCCAGTTCCACCAGCGCCGCACCGAACACGGCACCGCCACCTTCGTGCAGTGCGAGTTCAACGGCCGCCGCGGCTGGGGCGCCGCCATCGCCGACGACGGGGCCGAGTCCACGGTCCGCGCCATGATCGCCGGAATCAACGCCCTGGGCTGAAACACATGCGCCGCAACCCATTCGGGTTGCGGCGCATGCTGTGTGCTGCCGACACGGTGGTCTTGCCGCCGCGGTTCAGGCCTTGGACTGCTGCTCGGCGAGCTGCTTGCGGACATCGTCCATATCGAGGGCCTTCACCTGGGTGACGAGGTCTTCGAGGGCGGCCGGGGGCAGCGCACCGGGCTGGGCGAAGACCAGGACGCCTTCACGGAAGGCCATGATGGTCGGAATGGAGCGGATATTGGCGGCGGCCGCCAGTCCCTGTTCCGCCTCGGTGTCGACCTTGCCGAACACCACGTCCTGATGCTGATCCGACGCCTTCTCGAAGGTGGGTGCGAAGGACTTGCACGGTCCGCACCATTCCGCCCAGAAATCGACGAGAACAATGTCGTTTCCGGTGACTACCTGGTCGAAGTTCTGCTCGGTGAGCGTCTGGGTGGCCATGGCTTCCTCTCTGTCGGGTTCGGCGGGTGCAACACCGGGGCTTACGGTTCTCTTCCCTGAGCAACCGGCCACTCCTGGCGCCGATCGCCATCCCACCGCCGTATACCCACAACCGTAGCCCGCAAATCCTTGTCACGAGCCACCGCGTGGAGCGCCGCCTGGAGGTCGCCGGGTCGTAGCCGTCTGGCCAGGGTGATGTGCGGGGTCCAGGCGTCCGGGCGGATGTTGGCCGGGATGCCCGGGCAGTCCTGGATCAAACGGAAGAACCTGTGCTGCAAGGCGAGCAGCGGGGTCGACGGCACCACGGCGCGCACCAGGATGGGTGAGCGCGATCCGAATACCAGCAGTCCGCCCAGCCGGATCTCGATCGGCTCGAATTCCGCCTGCTCCAAAGCTTTTTCGAGGCGTGGCCAGATCTCGGTGGCGACCGCGACAGTGATGTGCGGCCGGTGCCCGGCGCCCGGCGGGTGCAGTCCGGCCGCCCGCAGCAGCTCCCACTGGCGGCGCACCTCCGCCTCCGTGGTCTCGTCCAGCACCAGTTCCACCGATTGCACCACGCTCGGAACTTACGCCCAGGTCTCGAAATCCGCGTGACCGTGTGCCGCCGTGTTGCCGTCCGGCGTGGTTGCGCGAGGATGGCTGCCATGAACGACAGCGAGACTCCCCTTCGGCTGGGCTTGATCGAAGGTGATGGGATCGGCCCGGAAATCGTGCGCGCCACCCGAGCGGTGGTCGACGACGCCTTCGCGGCCGTGGGTTTGCCGCCCGTGGACTGGGTCCCGCTGCTCATCGGGCACGCCGGCATCGAGGAGTACGGCGATCCCGTGCCGGAGCCGACGCTCGCGGCCCTGGAAGGCCTGGACGCCTGGATCATGGGCCCGCACGACAGCGCCTCCTATGCCGCCGGCTACCGCACCGGGCTGCCGCCGGCCGGGGCCATTCGCAAGCGCTTCGATCTGTATGCGAACTTCCGCCCGTCGCGCACCCTGGAGGGCGTGCGCTCGGTGGTGCCCGAGATGGATCTGATGATTCTGCGCGAGAACAGCGAGGGCCTCTACGCCGACCGCAATATGTGGGCCGGGTCGGGCGAGTTCCGCCCGACCCCCGATGTGGCCATGGCCGTCGGCGTCTTCACCCGCGAGGCCTGCGAGCGCATTGCCCAGCTGGCCTTCCGGGTGGCCACGCACCGCCGCAAGAAGGTCACCATCGTCCACAAGGCGAATGTGCTGCCCATGACCATGGGCCTGTTCCGCGATGTGTGCTACGAGGTCGCTGCCGAATATCCGGATATCGAGGTCAATGACGAGCACGTCGACGCCGCGGCCGCGCATCTGGTCCGCGCCCCCGGCGACTACGACCTGATCGTCACCGAGAACCTGTTCGGCGACATCCTTTCCGATCTGGCCGGCGAGCTGAGCGGCTCGCTGGGCATGGCGGCCTCGCTGAATACCTCGGAAACACAGGCCATGGCTCAGGCCGTGCACGGCGCCGCACCCACGCTGGCCGGGCACAATCGCGCAAATCCCGTGGCGCTCATGCTCTCCGCCGTCATGCTGGTGCGCTGGCTGGCGACCCGCGATCAGCACAGCGCGCTGCACCGGGTGGCGGAGCGAATTGAACACGCGGTTGCGGATACTTTGCGGGCTGGGGTCGCCACATCCGATTTGGGTGGGTTAGCATCTACCACCGAATTCACCGAGCAGGTGCGGGCCCGGCTGCACCGCTGGTGAGCGCGCACTTCCGGGACCGGGCGTGTTCGGCCACGCGACCAGCGTGTCGCCGATTAATGTTCGGTTACCGACCACCGTGGGTGGTTCGACTCGCCTACATTTCAAACGGCGGGCGACACCCGGACGTCGCGCAACCGAACTGTGGAGGACAGCTGTGTCTAGTCGATTCGATTTCCGCGGGCGAACCCTGCGGGCCGTGTGCGTGCTCGCCGGCGGCGCTCTCGCGCTGACCGCGTGTACGAGCAACACCGAGACCAACACCCCCGAGGTGGCCAAGGTCGAGGTGACCAAGGTCGATGCCATCGCCGCCAAGCTACCCGCCGACATCAAGTCCTCCGGCAAGCTCATTGTGGGCGTGAACATCCCCTACGCGCCCAATGAATTCAAGGATCCGAACACCGGCAAGATCGTCGGCTTCGACGTGGACCTGATGGATGCCGTCGCCAAGGTGCTCGGCGTGACCGCCGACTACAAGGAATCCGACTTCGAGAAGATCATTCCCGCGGTCGAGACCGGCACCTACAACCTCGGCATGTCCTCGTTCACCGATAACAAGGAACGCGAGCAGACCGCCGACTTCGTGACCTACTTCAACGCGGGCAGCCAGTGGGCGCAGCAGATCGGCAAGGCCGTCGACCCCAATGACGCCTGCGGCAAGAAGGTCGCCGTGCAGCGCACCACCGTGCAGGACACCGACGAGATCCCGGCCAAGAGCGCCGCGTGCGTCGCCGCCGGCAAGCCGGAGATCACCAAGGTCGCCTACGACGAGCAGTCCGCCGCCGCCACCGCGCTGGTGAACGGCCAGGTCGACGCCATGTCCGCCGACTCCCCGGTGACCGCGTACGCCATCAAGCAGAACAAGGACAAGATCGAGGCCGCCGGCGCCATCTTCGACTCGGCGCCCTACGGCTGGCCGGTCAAGAAGGGCTCGCCGCTGGGCCCGGTGCTGCAGGAGGCCCTGCAGAGCCTGATCGACAGCGGCCAGTACAAGAAGATCGCCGAGAACTGGGGCGTCCAGGAGGGCGTGATCACCAAGTCGGTCATCAACGGCGCACAGGGCTGATATCCGGCAATGTCGCAGTCTGAGAACAACTCCGCAGCCTCGGCTGCGACCGATGTGAACACCGAGCCCGAGCCGATCAAGGCGATCCCGCTGCGGCGGCCGGGCCGGTGGATCGCCGCCGCGATCATTCTGATCGCGCTGGGCCTGTTCGTCTACGGCGCCGCCACCAATGAGGCGTACCACTGGGACACCTACGCGAAGTACCTGCGCGACATCAATATCGCCAAGGGCGCGCTGGTCACCCTCGAACTCACCGTGCTGGCCATGGCCATCGGCGTGGTGCTCGGCGTGCTGCTGGCGGTCATGCGGCTGTCGCCGAATCCGGTGCTGCGGTCGGTGGCGTGGGTGTACCTGTGGATCTTCCGCGGGACCCCGGTCTATGTGCAGCTGGTGTTCTGGGGCCTGTTCCCGTCGCTGTACAAGACCATTACCGTCGGCGTGCCGTTCGGTCCGACGCTGACCACCTTCGATGTGCAGGGCTGGTCGGCGCCGTTCTTCTTCGCCGTGATCGGCCTGGGTCTCAACGAGGCCGCCTATATGGCCGAAATCGTCCGCGCCGGAATCAATTCCGTGGGCGACGGGCAGCGCGAGGCGTCGACGGCGCTGGGCATGTCGTGGGCGCAGACCATGAGCCGCACGGTGCTGCCGCAGGCCATGCGGGTGATCATCCCGCCGACCGGCAACGAGCTGATCAGCATGCTGAAGACCACCTCGCTGGTCACGGCCATTCCGCTGACCATCGACCTGTACGGCCGCGCGCGTGACATCTACGGCATCAACTTCCAGCCCATCCCGCTGCTGCTGGTCGCGGCCACCTGGTACCTGGCCATCACCAGCGTGCTGATGGTGGGCCAGTTCTACCTGGAGCGCTACTACTCTCGTGGCATGTCGAAGCAGCTGACCGCGAAACAGCTGCGGGCGCTGGCCGCGCTGCGGGGCGGAGGAGATCTGTGAGCACGAGCTTGACGAAGGATCCCGCGGACGGCGCGCTGATGGTGCGCGCCGACCGGGTGTGCAAGAACTTCGGTGCGCTGCAGGTGCTCAAGGGCATCTCGCTGGAGGTGAAGCGCGGCGAGGTGCTGTGCCTGATCGGTCCGTCCGGTTCCGGCAAGTCCACCTTCCTGCGCTGCATCAACCACCTCGAGCAGGTGAATGCCGGGCGACTCTACGTGGACGGCGAACTCGTCGGCTATCGGGAGAAGAACGGCAAGCTCTACGAGCTGCACCCGCGCGAGGCGGCCCGGCAGCGCCGCGATATCGGCATGGTCTTCCAGCACTTCAACCTGTTCCCGCATCGTACGGTGCTGGAGAACATCATCGAGGCGCCGACCCAGGTCAAGAAGATCAAGAAGGCCGACGCCGTCGCGCGGGCGAAGGAACTGCTGGCGCGAGTCGGCTTGGCGGACAAGGCTGATTCGTATCCGGCGCAGCTCTCCGGCGGCCAGCAGCAGCGCGTCGCCATCGCCCGCGCCCTGGCCATGGATCCGAAGCTCATGCTCTTCGACGAGCCCACCTCGGCGCTCGATCCGGAGCTGGTCGGCGAAGTCCTCGGCGTCATGCGCGAACTCGCCGCCGACGGCATGACCATGGTGGTCGTGACCCACGAAATGGGCTTCGCCCGTGAGGTCGCCGACCAGCTGGTGTTCATGGACGGCGGCGTGGTCGTCGAAGCCGGCAACCCGCGCGAGGTCCTCGCCAACCCGCAGCACGAGCGCACCAAGGCGTTCCTGTCGCGAATCCTCTAGCGAGGAAACACATTTCATTCGCCCCGCTCCGAAGTATCGGAGCGGGGCGAGTGTTTTTCGGCGCGGTCGCCGACGAATTCAGTTGCCCTGCAGGAACTTCAGCACGGTATCGGTTTGGCCGAGGACCGCGTGGCCGACGTCCGGCAGCACGTGCACGGTGGCGTCCGGGACGTTCCGTGTTATGCGGCGGGCGGTTTCGGCGGAGTTCAGCATGACGTCACGGGCTCCGACGATGACCAGGACGGGCATGGTCAGGGTGTGGAGTTGGGCGTCGGTGAAGAGGGGCAGCTTCTCGGTGCGCGGGTTGAAGTGGGTGAAGGTCAGGACGACCTGGTCCAGGACCGGCGCCAGGTGAGCGTCGTCCAGGCCGGTCACCAGCTTGGCGGAGCGGGCCAGGTCGTGGCGGCCGAGGACACGGTCGAGCACGGCTTTGAACAGCCAGCCGACGCGCTGTTTGCCGACGCCGCCGGGGCACAGCAGGGCCAGTCGGGTCACTCGGTCCGGGCGGCGGATGGAGTAGTCCAGCGCGTGCCAGCCGCCGAGGGACATGCCCACCAGTGCGGTCTGCGAAATGCCCAGTCCGGCAAGGACATCGTCGAGCCACAGGGCAATGGACTCCGAGCCCAGGACGGGGCGGGAGGGGGCGCTGCCGCCCGGCTCGCCGACGATGTCGACGGAGTAGGTGCGGAAATGCCGTGCCCAGGAGGCGATGTCGCCGAGCCAGGTGGTCGAGTTCGCGCCGGAGCCGTGCAGCAGCACCAGCGGGGGCGCGTCCTGCGGGCCCGAGACGATGACGAAGGTCTCGCCCTCGCGGGTCGGTATCCGCAGCTCCTCGGAAGGAACGGGCCAGGCGCGCAACATCTCCCGGTAGTTCCGCTGGATCGCCTCCGCGCCCGCTGCGGACTTGTAGATCGGGGCCGTGCGGGTGGTGGTCTCGTTTGTGCTCATGAGGAGAGCACTCCTTCCATGTACTCCAGCAGGCGGCCGGTATCGGCCAGGCCGCCGACGATGATGACCTTCAAGCGGGCGCGCTCCGCGTCGTGGATGGTCTGGATTCGGATCGGCTGATCCTCGGGATACCGATTGGCGGTCGCGCCGGTCAGCAGGGTGGTCAGGCGATCGACGGTCGCGGCGTCCACGGCGTCGATCTCGACAATGCTCGACACCTCGGAATGCCGGGCGCGGCGCGTCGACTCGCGGGCCGCATCGGGTACCGGCAGGCCGGTGAAGGCTTCCAGGTCCGCCTGCGCGATCCGGTACTGCTTGCCGATGCGGACGGCGGCGAGCTTTCCGTCGCGCACGTATCCGCGGACCGTGCGGACGTGCAGGCCGAGGCGCTCGGCCACCTCTTCCACCGAGAACAGTCGATCTGTCATGTAAATGACTGTAAACGCATCTATCTATATCGACAATAGGGAAGTTTACGGAGTGATAGGGATAACGATCTATCGCATCGGTCGCAACTCAACTACACTGCGTAGTAGAAATCATCACGCGGCGGGAGGTGGCGCCATGAGCGCACAGCCGGTAGGGGAGCGTCGAATCACCTTGGCGCACTGGAGTTTTCTGCAATGGGCCGTGCTCGTCATTGGTCTGGTGCACATTGCCTGGGCCATTGCGGGCTGGATCGCCGAGCCCAGCTTCGCGGTGGGGCATCACGCGCCGGCGACCCCGGTCCTCGGCATGGACTACAACGGCTGGCATGCCGTGGCCGGGCTGGCGCTCTTCGGCCCCGCGCTGCTCGCCGCCACCCGCAAGTGGTGGGCGGCCTGGTATTGCGTAATCGCCGCTGTCGGAGGCGGATTCGTGGTCGGCATCTGGGCGCTGTTCTCCGAGCAGGTGCTCTTCTTCGCCTTCCCCAATCACATCACCGATGCCATCCAGCACATCGTCACCGGCATTGTCCTGTTGGGACTGGTCGGTATTCAGGCCGCGTTCGACGGCGGGCTGCGTGCGGTACTGACACCGACACGCCCGGAAGCGGCCTGATTCGATCCTGGTTTGTGTCCCCGGCCTGCGGGTATCCGGCGACCAGACCAGGGAGGTTCACATGATGGCCATCGCCGCCGCCGTCGCATTCGGTCTCGCATTGCTGCTCGATCTGACGAATGCCTCGATCGGAGAGATCGCCGAAGGCACGTTCGTCATTCTCGGATTGCTGCTCGTCGCACTCCATCTCGCGGGAGTCGGCAGCGGTAACCGCTCATGGAACATGCGCTCCTGGCGCCGGGCGCGCCGCTGACCGCGCTTACCCGGGCCCGATCCGGGGTCCGGGGTGCTTCCACGACGCCAGCGCGATACGGAACTGCCCCAGGAGGACTTTCGTGGCCGGGCTCATCGGCCGCTCCGCATTCCAGGCCAGGGCCAGGCGGCCGTTCATGGGCGGATCGATCGCCACCGTGCGCACGCCGAACGCCGCGGCGTCCTCCGGCGGAATCGGCGGCACCACCGCGGTGCCCAGGCCGTGCGCGGCCAGCTTCATCAGCAGCGGGGGAGCGACCGCTTCGAAGGCCACATTCGGTGTGAGACCGGCTGCGGCACAGGCTGTTTCCAGCATCCCGCGAATGCCGGTCCCGGGCGGCAGGCAGATGAGCGGATGTGTGCACAACTCCGCCAGGGTGATCCGATCCCCGAAATCCGGCGCGTCCACCGCGACCGCGGCCACGACGACGGTCTCGAAAATGGTCTCGGTCGTGACCGCCGGATCCAGATCCACACCGGAGAGGCTGAGCAGGCCGATATCGAGCTCGCCCCGGCGCAGGGCCGCGTACATGGATTCGGAGACGTCCTCGGTGAGCGAGATGCCGATCTGCGGGTGATCGCGGTGAAAACCGGCCAGCACCGCGGCGATATCGATCTCCTGATCCACCGCGCCGATGAGTCCCACCCGCACGTGCCCGCGCAGCAGCCCGGTGAACTCGTCCACCGTGTGCGTGATCCGCTCGGTCGCCTCGAGCGCCGCCCGCGCCCACGGCAGCACGGCCCGGCCCACCGGAGTGAGGGTGACCGTGCGCGTCGAACGGTCCAGCAACTGCTGCCCGAGTTCGCGTTCCAACTGCTTGATCTGGGCGCTGAGCCCGGGTTGCGCCAGATGCAGTTTGGCTGCCGCGCGGGTGAAGTTGGCTTCCTCCGCGACGGTGACGAAGTAGCGCAGCTGGCGAAGTTCCATAACTACTGATTCTAGATTCGAGAAGAACTATCTGTTGGAGTTATCATCTAGACCCCGGCAGAGTCATGGACATGACGAACAGCGAGTCCTCGATCAACGACCTGCCCGCGACCACCGGCCCGGTCCACCAGCCCGGCGACACCGGCTACGAGGCCGGAATCGCGGGATTTCAAACGGCTTACACGCATCGGCCCGCCGTCGTGGTCACCGCCGCACACGCCGAGGATGTGCGCGCGGCCGTGGAATACGCCGCGCGCCACGGCCTTCCGGTTGCGGTGCAGGCCACCGGGCACGGATTGTCGGTGGCGGCCGACGGCGGCGTGCTCATCGACACCAGCCGCATGACCGATATCCGGATCGATGCCGCGAGCCGCACGGCCCGGGTCGCCGCGGGCGTGCAGGCCGGGCGGCTCATCGACGCCGCGGCCGCGCGCGGCCTCGCACCGCTCAACGGCTCCTCGCCGTCGGTGGGCGTGGTCGGCTACACCCTGGGCGGCGGCGTCGGCCTGCTGGCCCGCGAATTCGGTTATGCCGCAGACCATGTGCGCGCCATCGAGATGGTCACCGCCGACGGCCGGCTGCGCCGCCTGGAGCCCGGCGACGAACTGTTCGGCGCGGTGCTCGGCACCGGCGGCAACTTCGGCGTGGTCACCGCGCTGGAAATCGAATTGGTGCCGGTGACAATGGTTTACGGCGGTCAACTGCAGTTCGACACCCGGTACGTGCCGCAGGCGCTGGAAGCCTGGCGGCTGTGGACCGCCGACGTCCCCGACGAGCTGACCTCGGCCATCTCCATGATCACCCTCCCGGATATCCCGCAGGTGCCCGAACACCTGCGCGGGCGCTACACCGCCACCATCAGCATCGCCTTCACCGGCCCGCAGGCCGAGGGCGAGCGCCTGGTCGCCCCGTTGCGCGCCGCCGCCGATCGGATGGCCGACGACCTGCGCGTCATGCCCTATGCCGACACCCATGAGATCCATCGCGATCCGCCGCACCCGCACCCCTACACCGCCACCAACGCCCTGTTGAGCGAGCTGCCCGCCGAGGCCACCGATGCCTTCCTCGAGGTGACGGGTCCCGGATCGACGGTGCCGGTCGTCGCCGGATTCCGGCATCTGGGCGGTGCGCTGCGCCGCCGCGGCCCGGCCGAGATCGCGGTCGATCACCGCGAGGCCGAATACCTCGGCCGCGCCATCTCACTGCCCGGCCCGCATTCCGATGCCGCCGTGCGCGAGCGCCTGGATCTGATGCGGAAAACCTTGCAGCCCTGGACCGTTGGTCACAGTCTCAACTTCCTCTACGGCGGCGGGAGCTGGGCCGACGAGGCGCAGACCCGCGAGGGCTACAGCGCCGCCACCTATGACCGGCTCGCCGCCCTGAAGTCGAGCTACGACCCGCACAACCTGTTCCGCTTCAACCGCAATATCCGCCCGCGCTGAGGGTGTTCGAAGCAAGGCCGCCGCGCCGGGTGCGCGGCGGCCTTGTGCGTTCGGAGAGCCGGTGTGCCTGTCCTCGTCCTTGCCGGCGTACCCGTCTCGAGCTATCGTCGTGATATCACTTCGATAGTGGGAGGATAGCAATGGAGCTTCGGCAAGCACGCCGGGCGAATGGTTTCGTGGTCGCCGCGGTGTTGTTGGTGGCCTTCCTCGCCGTGGCGGCGGGAGCGGCATGGGGATTCATCAAGGCGGCGGACGGCGCCGGTGCGGGAGCCGTCATCGCGGCCGTCGTCTTCAGCGTGCTCGGCGCGCTGCTGCTGCTGATGAGCACCGGTCTCACCATCGTGAATCCCAATGAGGCCAAGGTGATTCAGTTCTTCGGCCGCTACATCGGCTCGGTGAGCGAACCCGGCTTCTTCTCGGTCACCCCACTGACCGACAAGCGCACCATCTCGCTGCGGGTGCGCAATTTCGAGACCCAGAAGCTGAAGGTCAACGACGCCGACGGCAATCCCGTCGAGATCGCGGCGGTGGTCGTCTACCGCGTGGTCGACAGCTTCAAGGCCGCCTTCGCCGTCGACGACTACGAGGAATACGTCGAGACGCAGTCCGAGGCCGCGGTCCGCCACCTCGCCACCACCCACCCCTACGACGCCCACGACGCCGACCGCACCAGCCTGCGCGACGGCGCCGAGGTGGCCGGCGAACTGACCGTCGAACTGCGCGAGCGCACCGTCACCGCCGGCATCGAGATCATCGAAGCCCGCATCACCCACCTCGCCTACGCGCCGGAGATCGCCCAGGCCATGCTGGTCCGCCAGCAGGCCGCCCAGGTGGTCGCCGCCCGCAGCCGCATCGTGGAAGGCGCGGTCGGTATGGTCGGCATGGCCCTCGACCGCCTCGCCAGCGAGGGCATGGTCGAACTCGATGAGGAGCGCAAAGCCGCGATGGTCTCCAACCTGCTGGTCGTCCTGTGCGGTGATCGCCCCGCCCAGCCCGTCGTCAACACCGGCTCCCTCTACACGTAATGCCGAAGCGCGAGCCGAAAAAGGTACTGCTGCGGCTCGACCCGGCCATTCACGAAGCCATCGCGAAATGGGCGGCAGACGACCTGCGCAGCATCAACGCCCAGATCGAATACGCCCTCCGCACGGCCCTCAAACAGGCCGGGCGAGAACCGAAATCCGACTGAACAGCGGGGGCCGGGGACATACTCCCGGCCTCCGCTTCCCTGTCCGCCACTCCCGGAACGGAAGTCGATGGAATCAACCGGCCTCGACCCCGCAACCCGCGCGGCGACACCCTGGCACCGCTGGCCGATCGGCCTGTTCTTCCTGCTGCTCAACGCGATCGGCGCTTACGACTACGTCGAAACCCACACCCGCAACGCCGACTATTTCGCCCGCCAGGGCTACGGCCCCGACCAGATCGCCTACTTCACCGACTACCCGATGGTCCCGCTGGTGTTCTGGACGATCAACATCGCCGCCGGGCTGGCAGCCGCTGTACTGCTCCTCCTCCGATCCCGCAGTGCAGTTCCCGCTGCGGCGACCGCGACCATCTCCCAGTTGTGCCTCCAGGCCGTGAGTTTCGGTTTCATGGACCGCTGGTCGATCCTCGGCGCCCGCCTCGGCCTCTTCGATATCGGCGTGCTCGCCCTGACCGCCGTGCTGTGGTGGTACTGCGCTGCCATGCGGCGCAAAGGCGTGCTCCGCTAGCGTGACGGCGTGCCGATCTCGTTCGATACCACCGGATTCCAGCAAACCCAGGCAGCACAGTGGGTGAACTCCGACACCGGGGACATGGTGGCGTTGCAGTACTTCGATCTGCCGCCCGATCTGCCCGCGCCGCTGGAACAACTCGATGTGCTGCGCGCCAGGCTCGCCGAGATCCACGCCCGAAGCGGTAGTCTCGTCGAAGCTTTCGTCATCGGCGTCGATTCCCAGCCCGCGCTGCTGCGGGTGGAGAAGATGCCGCTGCCCGACCGCCCCGCCGGACTGCTGTTCGCCGCCTCGATCGTCGCGCCCAAGGAGAATTGCAGCGCGGCGCTCATGCTGTTCTGCCCCGAGGGCGGCGTCACCGGGATACGCGAGGCCACGGTGATGGCCATGCACGGCCACGAGGATATGTTCCCGCCGCATCCGTATCAGCACGGCGTCCAAGGTCAACTGCCCTACAACCGCGCCGACGACATCCACTACGATGCGCAATTCCCCGACCATCCGCTGACTCGTGCTCGCCGATGGGTGGCCCGCACCGTCCCTACTATGCGCTTGGCCCCGGACTTCGCCGGATTGCCGCCGTTCCGTGGTAGTTGCTGAGAGAGACCGGGGTGGCCGTCAGAGCTTGTGCGCGACAGCGAAGACCCGGCGGAAGGGCAGCCAGGTGGTGCCGTCGGCGCGGCGAGGGTAGACCTCCCGCAGCAGCGGGGCGAGTTCGGCGAGGAATCGTTCCCACTCGGTGTCCTCGAGGGCTTCGCGCACCGGCGTCAGGGCGGTGCCCTTGATCCAGGACAGCACCGGGTCGTCGCCTTCGAGGCGCTGGACGTAGGTGGTCTCCCAGGCGTCGACCTCGGCTCCGGCGGTGGTCAGCACCTCGGCGTAGCCGACCGGGTCGAGGACGTCGCGGGCGTGCAGGATGCCGGTCGCGGCCAGGCGGTCGCGCCAGCGGTCCGTGGCCGCGAGTTCCCGGATGGTGCGGTGGGAGGGGCCGTCGAAGTTGCCGGGGACCTGGAGAGCCAGCCAGGCGCCCGCGGACAGGTGCGCCACCCATTTCGACAGCAGTTCCGGGTGGCCCGGAACCCATTGCAGCACAGCATTGGTCACGACCACGTCGGTGTCGGGGGCAGGCTGCCAGTCCCGGACGTCGCCGAGGGTGGCGGGGACGCCGCGGGCCTGTGCGGCGGCCACCATGTCCGGCGAGGAATCCGAGGCTTCGATGGTCGCGTCCGGCCAGCGGGCGGCCAGGGCGCCGGTGAGGTGCCCGGGTCCGCAGCCGAGGTCGGCCACGCGACGCGGCCGCTGTGCGCCGATCCGGCTCAGCAGGTCGAAGAACGGGCGGGAGCGGTGGTCGTCGAAGGCCAGGTACTGCTGGGGATCCCACATGGTGGCTCCGGATTCGGCGGCGGGGCGGATAACGGTCAGGCGGGCTTCTCGGTGACGAAAATGGCGGTACCGGGGAAGATCTCGCCGCGGAGCGGACTCCACTGGCCCCATTCGCGGTCCAGCCACTCCGGCCAGTCCGGTTCGATGAGGTCGACCAGGGTCAGGCCCGCGGCGACGATCTCGCGGACGCGGTCGCCGATGGTGCGGTGGTGTTCGACGTAGGTCGGCTCGCCTTCGCCGTCCAGCTCCACATACGGGGTGCGGTCGAAATAGGGGATGGTGGCGCGCAGCCCCTCCGGGCCCGGATCGTCGGGGAAGATCCAGCGCATGGGGTGGTTGACGGAGAAAACCCAGCGGCCGCCGGGGCGCAGGACGCGCGCGACCTCGCGCATGACCTGCGCGGAGTCGGCGACGAAGGGGACCGCGCCGAAGGCCGAGCAGGCCAGATCGAAGGAGGCGTCGGCGAAGGGGAGGGCTTCGGCTCCGGCTTGAACGAGTGGGACCCGCGGGCCGCCGGCGGCCATGGCGGCCAGGCCGCGCTCGAGCATCTGCCGGGAGAGGTCGAGGCCGACCGGGTGCGCGCCGTGCGCGGCGAGCCAGCGGGAACAGGGGGCCGAGCCGCAGCCGATCTCCAGGATCCGCTTGCCGGTGATGTCGCCGAGCAGATGCCAGTCGCCCTCGTGCAGGCCCTCCGGGCACCAGATGAACTCGCCGTCGGGGGAGTCGACGCCCAGGAAGTCGGCGTGGGTGTCGTGGTAGGCCGCGGCGTCGGCATCCCACCACCGCCGGCTGGCGCGCTGACTGGTCTCCGAATCGACCTTGGCGCGGCCCACTCCCACCGTTCCCAGCAGGGCATTCGCCTCGGCGTGGCGGGCTTCGTCGGTGTGGGCGGGGTGATCTTCGGCCATGGGCTCACCCTATAGACTTGCGGAGTACCACCCGTGTTTGCTTGGTACAACACCCGTCGCGTACGCTGTTTTCCGCGAGTGTCTTCTGTATTCGGATCGCAAGACCCGGGTAGAGCAGACAATCGTGCTGTGAGTCCGCATGCTTTGTGCAGCGTTGTGCTCCGTCGCAGCGATGTGCTGTTGCATGGCCAACGTTAGTTCCATCGCTGTGAGTTCGCAGCAATACCGAAAGCCCACATGTCCACTACCGACCACAATCCGTCCGGAGCCTCCCAACACATGCCCACCACCGTGACCTCGCCGCAGGTAGCCGTCAACGATATCGGCTCTGCCGAGGACTTCCTCGCCGCTATCGACAAGACCATCAAGTACTTCAACGACGGCGATATCGTTGAAGGAACCATCGTCAAGGTCGATCGTGACGAGGTCCTTCTCGACATCGGTTACAAGACCGAAGGCGTCATCCCTTCCCGCGAACTGTCCATCAAGCACGATGTCGACCCGGCCGAGGTCGTTTCCGTGGGCGATGAGGTCGAGGCCCTCGTTCTCACCAAGGAGGACAAGGAAGGCCGCCTGATCCTGTCGAAGAAGCGTGCTCAGTACGAGCGGGCTTGGGGCACGATCGAGGAGCTCAAGGAGCGTGACGAGGCCGTCAAGGGCACCGTCATCGAGGTTGTCAAGGGCGGCCTGATCCTGGACATCGGCCTGCGCGGCTTCCTCCCGGCTTCGCTGGTGGAGATGCGTCGCGTCCGCGACCTCCAGCCGTACGTCGGCAAGGAGATCGAGGCCAAGATCATCGAGCTGGACAAGAACCGCAACAACGTGGTCCTGTCCCGCCGCGCCTGGCTGGAGCAGACCCAGTCCGAGGTGCGCTCCGAGTTCCTGCACCAGCTGCAGAAGGGCCAGGTCCGCAAGGGCGTCGTGTCCTCCATCGTCAACTTCGGCGCCTTCGTGGACCTGGGTGGCGTGGACGGCCTGGTGCACGTCTCCGAGCTGTCCTGGAAGCACATCGATCACCCGTCCGAGGTTGTCGAGGTCGGCAACGAGGTCACCGTCGAGGTCCTCGACGTCGATCTGGACCGCGAGCGTGTCTCCCTGTCGCTCAAGGCGACCCAGGAAGATCCGTGGCGTCAGTTCGCCCGCACCCACGCCATCGGCCAGATCGTGCCGGGCAAGGTCACCAAGCTGGTTCCGTTCGGCGCGTTCGTCCGCGTCGAGGAGGGCATCGAGGGCCTGGTGCACATCTCCGAGCTGGCCGAGCGCCACGTGGAGGTCCCGGACCAGGTTGTGGCCGTCGGCGACGACGCGATGGTCAAGGTCATCGACATCGACCTGGAGCGTCGCCGCATCTCGCTGTCGCTGAAGCAGGCGAACGAGGACTACAACGCCGAGTTCGATCCGTCCAAGTACGGCATGGCCGACAGCTACGACGATCAGGGCAACTACATCTTCCCCGAGGGCTTCGATCCCGAGACCAACGAATGGCTCGAGGGCTTCGAGAAGCAGCGTGAGGAGTGGGAGTCCCGCTACGCCGAGGCCGAGCGTCGCCACAAGATGCACACCGCTCAGATGGAGAAGATGGCGGCCGACGCCGCCGCCGAGGCCGCCAACGGCGGTCCCTCGAACTACTCCTCCGAGTCGGGCGCCCAGGCGTCGTCCTCCTCGACCTCCGAGCCCGCCGGTGGCTCGCTGGCGAGCGATGCGCAGCTGGCCGCGCTCCGCGAGAAGCTGTCGGGCAACGCCTGATTCGCTTCTGCTGACGCAGTAGCTCGATAAGCGAAATCCCCCCGGGTCCTGACGGACCCGGGGGGATTTGCGTTGGGGAGGGGAGTTCCGTCCGGGGACTGGCGTTGGGGGAGGGGGGCTCCGTCCGGGGACTGGCGTTGGGGGAGGGGGGCTCCGTCCGGGGACTGGCGTTGGGAGAGGGGCGGTCCGCCGGGGATTTGCGTTGGGGCTGGACGCATCACGTCGAGTGGCGGGGGTGGAGGATCGGGTGCAGGTAATCTGGTTGCTGATATGTCCCAGTCCACGGTGGAGACTCCCGCGTCGGTGTGGGAGCAGCGGAAGATCGAGGCGATGAGCCGGATCCAGCGGGTTGCGCTGGAGTTGTTCGACGAGCACGGGTATCGCGATGTGACGGTGGAGCGGGTGGCCGCGGCTGCGGGGGTGTCGGCCAGTTCGATCTACCGGTATTTCGGGACCAAGGAGATGCTGGTCCTCTACGACGAGGCCGATCCGCAGGTGCTCGAGGTGCTGCGGGTGGCCGGTGGGGGAGAGACGCTCGAGTTCACCGAGTTGCTCGCCATCGGGCGGCCGCTGATTCCGGAGCTGACCGAATCGATCATTACCGAGGATCTGGAGCGGCGCACCCGGCAGCGCATGCAGCATGTGCTGACGATTCCGGAGGTGCGCGATCGGCAGTCCCGGCAGATGCGGGATCTGGAGGAGCAGTTCCGGCTGCTGTTCGCCGAACGCAGCGGGCGCGATGCCAATGACATGAAGATCCGGCTGGCCGCGGCCACCGCCATCTGGGGGTGCGTGGCGGCGCTGAACCACTGGGCGGGAACAGGATTCGAGCGCCGCCTGCAGGATGTCTACATCGAGGCGCTGGACTCGCTGGTCTCGGCGTTGGAGGCGATCTTCGCATCCTGAGGCGTGCGGCGCAGGCTCGGCAGCCACCAGTTCCAGCGGCCGAACAGCTGCATGAACGCCGGCACCAGGATCAGTCGCACGATCACCGCGTCGATGGCTACGGCCACCGCCAGCGCGAAGCCGATCTGTTTGAGCTCCAAGACATCCGCGGTCACGAAGGCGGCGAAGACCGCCACCATGATGGCCGCCGCCGCGGTGATCGGACGGGCGGTGCGCTGTAATCCCTCGGCCACGGCCGCAGCATTGTCCGGGTGCCGATCCCACGCCTCCTTCATGCGCCGGACCAGGAAAACCTCGTAATCCATGGACAATCCGAACAGCACGGCGAACACCAGCATGGGCAGATACACCTGCAGGAACCCGGCGCTGTGGAAGCCCAGCACCGACTCCCCGAGGCCGTACTGGAAGACCGCGACCGTAATCCCCAGCGCCGCACCGGTGGCCAGCAGATTCAGCACAATCGCCTTGACCGCCAGCACGATACTGCGGAAGGCGAAGACCAGGAACGCCAGCGACACCGACAGCACCAGCGCGATCACCCAGGGGAAGCGGCCGGTAATGAGCGCGGAGACATCGGCGAAGGCGGCCGGAACACCGCCGACCGAGATTTCGGCCGATTCGAATCCACGGGCACCGGAACGGATGTCGGCGGTCAGCTCGGCAACGGCGGTGGAGTCGAAGGAATCCTTCGGCACGACCAGGGCCAGCACCCGGCCGTCGGCCTGCTGCGGCAGCACCGAAGCGATGCGGGGATCGCGATTGAGCTCCGCGACGAAGCGGTTCATGTCCACGATGCCATTGCCGGACAGCGCGGAATCGTCCGCCCCGGTGGCGACCACCTGAATCGGCGACAGCAGACCGGGCCCGAAATTGTCCTGCACCAAGCGGGTTGCCTGCCCCGCGGGCCGGTCGTTCATCGAACCCAGCCCCATATCGATGCCGTAGCGGATACCCAGGATCGGCGCGGCCGCCAGCGCCAGCACCGCGACGCCGATCGCCCCGAACAGCGCCGGCCGGCCCATGACCGTGCGCGCCCACCGGGTCCACGCGCTGGACCCGGTGGGCGCGCTGAGCGTCCGAACAGAAGTCTTACGGGTCGTCCCGGCATGAGTCTTGCGGGTCGTCCCGGCATGTTCTTGGCCGGGATCTCGCTCCGCCGGGTGGATTCCGGCCACAAGCGCGCCGGAATGACGGGGCGTACTCTCGTCCGGACGCCTGATCTCGGCCGGACGCAGCTTCGCGGGCAGCGCACCGCGATTGATCGTCGGACCCAGCTCGGCCAGCACGGCGGGCAACAGCGTGAACGCCGCTGCGAGGGTCGAGACCACCGCCGTGACCACGCCGATGGCGACGCCATTGAGCATGGGCAGGCCGACCACCGCCAGCGAGCACAGCGAGATCATCACGATCAGCCCCGAGGCCAGGATGGTGCGGCCGGTGGTATCCATGGCCGCGCCGACCGCGGCGTGGATGTCCTTGTGCGCCCGGCGATCTCGCACGCCGCGCCGGGAAAGCTCCTCGTTGAACCGGCTGACGATGAACATGGCGTAGTCGATCGCGGTGCCGGTGCCGATCATGGTGGCCACCGACAGCACCAGGGAGTCGAAGGTCAGCAGGCTGGTCAGCCCGAACACCACGCCCACCGCCAGCGCGATACCCGCCGCGGTGACGGTAATGGGGATGGTCGCGGCGACCACCGCGCCGAGCGCGAGCACCAGCACCAGCGCCGCCACCGGCAGGCCGAGGCTCTCGGCGCGCGTCATATCGGCGGTCTCCGTGCGCATGAGCTCGCCCTCGATCGGGGCGTAACCGGTGAGCATGGCCCGGACCTCGCCGCTCTCGGCGGAGGTCAGCGCCGATTGCACGCGGGCGGCGACATCCACTCGCTCGGACATGGTGCCGTCGAGCCCGACGATGCCGAAGGCGGTGTGCCGGTCCGCCGAGATCTGCAGCCGTGCGTTCCCGTCGAACGGTCCGATCGCACCCGCTACACCGGTGGTGGCGCGGGCGGCGGTGAGCGCGTTGTCGATGACGATCCGGAACTCGGGCGCGTCGACGGTATACCGGCCGGAATGGAAGACGATCAGATCCTGCTCCGCGCCGAGCTGCGAGAAGTATTCCGCCGCAAGGTGTTCCACCGCGCTAGATTCGGAGCCGGGCACGCTGTAATCGGGTGCGCCGAGCCGTTCGTGCAGCGCCGGATAGGCGGCCGCGCAGATCGCGACGAGCAGCAGCCACACGCCCATCACGAGGCGGCGATGCCGGGCCATGCGCACGCCCCAGGCGCCGACGATGCCGAACCGGTCGGATTGCCGGGCCGGATCGGGCCGGTCGAGTGCGACTGGCTGTGCCATGGTCCCTCCGCGAGTCAGCACCTGAAAGTGACTATCAGGTATTGCGGCCAGCGTAGGGTGCTAAGGTGCGTACCTGCAAGTGACTGTCAGGAATGTGACGGCGCAGACGGCATGCGCTGTCGACACCGGGGGATCCGGGCACAACAAAGACCCAGTCCGAATGGAACTGGGCCGAGGTGGCGGAACGAAGTCAGCCGACGGTCGCCGGAAGCCATTGGGCCGCTGCCACCGCGGAGCGTTTTCGCATGGCCGCGAAGCTGTGGCGGGCGGGGATGATCAGTCGGGAGAGCCACGTACGACGGTGCTCGGCGAGCGCTGCCGCGACCGCGGGGATCTCGATGCAGTGCATCGTGCCCGGCAGTCCCAGACGGTGGCGACCCGTCTGGATGTTTCTGGTGCCCAATGGTGTTCCTTCTCTTGCGTTGCTACCGGCCTAGGATCGCCTGCGGCGAACCTTAGCCGAACAAAAGTGTGAGACACCGTATTTTGCGTGACATTCGCCCTGGCGTGTCGGAATGTTGCCGACAAGCGGTCCGGAATTACCGAAAAAGTTGCGGAATGGTCTCGTGAATATTACGGAATGAGAAAAGTCGGCGGCTGGTTGTGAAATTGCCGGTCCGACTGGGTAATCCCACTTTTCGGCAGGTGAGGGGCGCTGATGCGAGGCCCTCGGGGAGGTGCGAGACTGGTCGAATGTTGCGAATCGGTCTCACCGGAGGCATGGGAGCGGGCAAATCCACCGTGGCGCGCATTTTCGCCGAGCGCGGCGCGGTGCTGGTGGACAGCGATGTGATTGCTCGCGAGGTGGTCGCGCCCGGAACCGAGGGCCTGGCGGCCCTGGTCGCCGCTTTCGGTGACGAAATTCTGGCCGCTGACGGCAGCCTGGATCGACCGGCCTTGGCGGCCAAGGCATTCGCCAGCGACGAGGCTCGCGCGACGCTCAATGGCATCACCCACCCGCTGGTCGGCAAGCGCACCGCCGAACTGATCGCCGCCGCGCCCGCGGATGCCATTGTCGTCCAGGACATTCCGCTGCTCGTCGAGAACGGCCTCGCGCCGCTGATGAACCTGGTCGTGATCGTCCTCGCCGACGAGGAGGCCCGGGTGCGCCGCCTGGTGGAATTCCGTGGCATCGACGAGGCCGACGCCCGTGCCCGCATTGCCGCGCAGGCCACCGACGACCAGCGGCGCGCGGTCGCCGACGTGCTGCTCGACAACAATGGCGCCAATGGCGATCTCGACGCCGCCGTGCACGCGCTCTGGGACGAGCGCCTGATCCCCTTCGAACGCAATCTGCGCACCCGCGTCCCCGCGCATCGCGAGGGCGGAATGCGCTTGGTCGAACCGAACCCGGACTGGGCCGCCCAGGCGCAGCGGCTCATCGCCCGCCTGTGGGTCGTCTGCGGCGCCGACGCCGTGCGCATCGATCACATCGGCTCTACCGCGGTCCCCGGCCTGCCCGCCAAGGACGTGATCGACCTGCAGATCACCGTCCGCGATCTCGCCGTCGCCGACGCCCTGCGAGACCGCCTGGCGGAGGCGGGATTTCCGCACAAGCCGGACATCACCGGCGACAACCCGAAACCCACCGCCACCGATCCCGCCGCCACCGACGCGACCCTGTGGACGAAACGCCTGCACGGCAATGCCGACCCGGGCCGCCTGGCCAATGTGCACCTCCGCGCCGAGGGCGCCCCCGGCCAGCGCTTCGCCCTGGAATTCCGCGACCTGCTCCGCACCGACCCCGCGGCCCGCGCCGAATACCTGGACATCAAGCGCGCCGCCGAGGAGAAGGCGGCGGGCCTCACCGGCACCGCCGCGGCCGACGCCTACTACTCGATCAAAGAGCCGTGGTTCGACGCGATCTTCGCGCGCCTCGCAAGGGGCTGAGGGGCCGCCGGAGCCGCCGCGGCCCCTGGCTCTCGCTCCTGGGGTGGGGTTGATGCCCTGGCTCTCGCTCCTGGGGTGGGGTTGATGTCCCGGCTCTCGCTCCTGGGGTGGGGTTGATGTCCCGGCTCTCGCTCCTGGGGTGCGGTTGATATCCCTTGTCCGCGCTCCTGGGGGTTCGGGGGCGAAGCCCCTGAGAGTTACGAGAGTTGTTCATCTCCAGGTGAGCGTAATGCCCTGCGCCGCTAGCCAATTCTCGAAGCTGTGCCCGTGGGCCGCGATCCCGTCGATGGTCGCGGTCGCGGTCTCGATGGCCTGCTGCGCGGTCGCGAGGTCGAGGTAGCCGGCGGCGTGGGCGGCGAGCAGCTCGTCGACATCGAGTAACTCGACCTCGCGCCCGGTGCGCACGACCAGATCCAGATAGTGGTCCACCGACTTCCAGCGCTTCGGCTCGACCTGCGTGAACTCGCCGATATCGATGTAGTAGTCCTGATCGCGCAGGTCGGCCGGGGTGAAGTGGAACACCGTCGCCCGCAGGGAAAGGCTTGGCAGCAACCAGGATTCGATGTAGTGGAACTCCGGATGATCGGAGGGCCGCGCCATGTACAGACCCCACGGCTCGTCCCGGTAGTGCTCGACCTGCCGGACGTAGCCCTTCGGGTCGACATTGGTGAGCTCGTCGACATTGAAGTACTCGACCTTGGGTCGGTGCAGGTGAACCGCAGGCGCCTGAGTCATGCACTCAGCATCGCGTGTCGGGCGATGGTCGTCCAGTGGAGGGGTGCTCGCGTCGCGGATCGGTTGCTGGACCTGGGGGAGAGCTCCGGGCAATCTTCACGAAAACTCAATGTGAAACACATGCATTCCGCTATGTTTCGGGCTACCCACACTCGCGTGGGTCTCGCAACACAAGGGAAGTACCTGTATGAACGCATACAAGCTGCGCGCCGGCACCGGGCTGCTGACCTTCGCCGCCCTGGGCGCGGTCGTGACCCTCACCGCCCCGCAGGCCGCCGCCTGGGTCGGCAATCTCGAGGTATCCGGCAAGGATCACAAGGTCGGCTGCACTTACACGCTGACCGCCTCGGTCGAGGTCGACCGGCTGAGCACGGTGAAGTTCACCGACAACGGTCACGACATCCCGGGCAGCCCGGTCGCCCCGTCGCTGCTCGACAACAAGGTCACCATCAAGTGGAAGCCGACCACGGCGGGCACGCACAAGCTGGAGGCGTGGCAGATCCTGATCAGTGACTCGATCACCGTGCAGGTGGCCGAATCCAAGGGCGGCTCAGGCAGTTCCGGCAGCGGCGGAGGCTGCGGCGGCGGTCTGGGCGGCCTGATTCCGAGCCTGTCCGGATAGTCGGAGGACGGACAGTCGACTCGTCCACCCGGTCCGTGCGCAAGCCGGACCGGGTGGTCTGCGTTTCAGAGCCAGCTCAGCGTGTAGCCCTGCGCGACGAGCCAGCGGTCCACATCGTGACCGCAGCCGGCAATGCCGTCCACCACCGCCGCCGCGCGCTCGATGGCGCGGTGGGTGCGCGCGGTATCGAAGTATCCGGCCGCGTGGGCGGCCAGCAACTCGTCGATGCCGAGCAGTTCGGGCACCTGGCCGGGGCGGGCCACCACGTGCAGGTAGTGCCCCTCGGCGCGCCACTTCTTCCCCTCGACCGGGCCGTACTCACCGATATCGAGGTAGTAGGTCTGCTTGCGATCGTGGCCGGGGCGTAGGTGATAGACCGTCACCCGCAGCGACAGCTCCGGCAGCAGCCAGGACTCGATGTAGTGGAAGCGTGGATTGTCGACGATGCGCTCGACGTAGAGGCCCCAGCGCTCGGCGTGCATGTGCTCGACCGAGTGCAGGAAGCCGCGATGGTCGGTCCAGGACAGCTCGGGCACGTTGAAGTACTCGAGTCTCGGGCGATGTGGGGCCACCGCGGGGGTGGCAGATCTGAAACGTTGCATATCCGCACCATTGATGGAATTCCGCTGTGCCGTAAACAGACCGGTCATCGCCTCGCCTCTTCCGGACTCGTCCGACTGCTTGATTAGGTTACACCTGCTACGGGGCGGAAAACCTGCGTGCGCGGTCTGCAATTTCATTGTCACGGATCCGCATCCTTGCGAAGATCATTGAGCGATCGGATATTTCAGGCGGGCCCCGCGACGGGGCCCCCGGCGGCCGCCGAGCAACGTCATTCGGCGTGGCGCGGCGGCGGCCACCGGGCGTATACCGGACCGATCGGTCGGAAAATGGCCCTGAGCGGCCCGTCCGCGAAATTGTCGGTGCCGCGCCCTAGGCTGTTGAGCATGGCTTTCGCAACCGAGATTCCGGACGACCTCCCGCTGGCCCATTCGGAGTTCCGGCCCATCGGTGAGATCGAGCGGACCGATGGCCGGTTCCAGGTGGTCAGTGAGCACAAGCCCGCGGGTGACCAGCCGGCCGCCATCGCGGAGCTGGAGCGGCGGATCAACGGCGGCGAGCGGGATGTGGTGCTGCTCGGCGCCACCGGCACCGGCAAGTCGGCCACCACGGCCTGGTTGATCGAGCGGTTGCAACGTCCGACGCTGGTCATGGCCCCGAACAAGACCCTCGCCGCCCAGCTGGCCAATGAGCTGCGGGAGATGCTGCCCAACAATGCGGTCGAGTACTTCGTCTCGTACTACGACTACTACCAGCCCGAGGCGTACATCGCGCAGACCGATACCTATATCGAGAAGGACAGCTCCATCAACGACGATGTGGAGCGGCTGCGGCATTCGGCCACCTCCAGCCTGCTGTCGCGGCGCGATGTCGTGGTGGTGGCGTCGGTGTCGTGCATCTACGGTCTCGGCACGCCGCAGTCCTATCTCGATCGCTCGATCAATCTGGAGGTCGGGCAGGAGGTGGAGCGGGACAAACTGCTGCGGCTGCTGGTCGACGTGCAGTACACCCGCAACGACATGTCCTTCACGCGCGGCACCTTCCGGGTGCGCGGGGACACCGTCGAGATCATCCCGTCCTATGAGGAGCTGGCGGTCCGCATCGAATTCTTCGGTGACGAGATCGAGGCGCTCTATTACCTGCACCCGCTGACCGGTGATGTGGTGCGGCAGGTGGATATGTTGCGCATTTTCCCGGCCACGCATTATGTCGCCGGTCCCGAGCGCATGGAGCGCGCCGTCCGCGATATCGAGGCCGAGCTCGAAACCCGCCTGGCGGAATTGGAGAAGCAGGGCAAATTGCTGGAGGCGCAACGGCTTCGGATGCGCACCCAATACGACCTGGAAATGATCCGGCAGGTCGGCTTCTGCTCCGGTATCGAAAACTATTCGCGCCATATCGACGGCCGCCCCGCCGGTTCCGCGCCCGCCACTCTGCTGGATTACTTCCCGGAGGATTTCCTGCTCGTCATCGACGAGTCGCATGTGACGGTCCCGCAGATCGGCGGCATGTACGAAGGCGATATGTCGCGCAAGCGCAACCTCGTCGAATACGGCTTCCGCCTGCCCTCGGCGATCGACAACCGCCCGCTCACCTGGGAGGAGTTCGCCGACCGCATCGGCCAGACGGTCTATCTGTCCGCCACTCCCGGCCCCTACGAATTGGGTCAGACCGGAGGCGAATTCGTCGAACAGGTCATCCGCCCGACCGGCCTGGTCGATCCGCACGTGGTGGTCAAGCCGACCAAGGGGCAGATCGACGATCTGGTCCACGAGATCCGCCTGCGCACCGAACGCGACGAGCGCGTCCTGGTCACCACCCTGACCAAGAAGATGGCCGAGGATCTCACCGATTACCTGCTCGGCCTCGGCGTGCGGGTCCGCTACCTGCACTCCGAGATCGACACCCTGCGCCGCGTGGAACTGCTGCGCCAGCTCCGGCTGGGGGAATACGACGTCCTGGTCGGCATCAACCTGCTGCGCGAGGGTCTCGACCTGCCCGAGGTCTCCCTCGTCGCCATTCTCGACGCCGACAAGGAGGGCTTCCTGCGCAGCAGCACCTCGCTGATCCAGACCATCGGCCGCGCCGCCCGCAATGTCTCCGGCGAAGTCCACATGTACGCCGACAAGATCACCGACTCCATGCGCCAGGCCATCGACGAAACCGAACGCCGCCGCGCCAAACAGGTCGCCTACAACGAGGCCAACGGCATCGACCCGATGCCCCTGCGCAAGAAGATCGCCGACATCCTCGACCAGGTCTACCGCGAAGCCGAGGAAACCGAGGTCGAGGTTGGCGGCTCCGGCCGCAATGCCTCCCGAGGCCGCCGCGCCCAAGGCGAACCAGGCCGCGCCGTCAGCGCCGGCGTCTACGAAGGCCGCGACATCAAGTCCATGCCCCGAGCCGAACTGGCCAACCTGGTCCAGGACATGACCGACCAAATGATGAACGCCGCCCGCGAACTCCAATTCGAACTGGCCGGCCGCCTCCGCGACGAAATCGCCGACCTGAAGAAAGAACTCCGAGGCATGGACGCCGCCGGCATCCAGTAACCGCCCGCCGCAGGCGAACCGTCAATTGCCGAGACCGGCTCGGTCTATCCGAGCCCGCCCGCCGAAGGCGACCCCTGAAGCGCCAGAACCAGGCTGGTCTATCCGAGTTTGTTCGCCGAGGCGAACTGTCAATGAACGGCAGGGATGTCAGTTGGCGCATCCACTGGCAAGGGGCGGGGTCGTCGAGATTTTGGTCTGTGTGGGGCGGGGAGCGAAGCCGCGGCCGGGCGCGGCTAAAGGGGTTCCCCACCGGCCCGATCGGTCTCCAGCCGGTGTGGTCGCGGGCTGGTGTGGACTCGAGTTGGTCTGGTCACTGGCCGGTCCGGCTTCGAGTTGGTCTGGTCACTGGCCGGTCCGGTGTCGAGCCGGTCTGGTCACCAGCTGGTGCGGTGATCAGCCTGTCTGCCTGTGTGTTGGTCCGCCGCAGGCGAACTGTCAATGAACTGTAGGGATGACAGTTGGTGGACTCGCTGTGTGGGTTCGGGGCCGTCTCGATTTTGGACTGAGTGGAGCGTGCGTCGGAGCGGGGGAGCGAAGCGGAGGAGCTCCGGCGTGCGCGGAGGGAGGGAAAAATCGAGACTGTCAGGCCCCGAACCCCGCCGGAGCGAAGCGGAGGCAATTAAACACAGCCACGAGCGGGCCTGATCAGACCCACCGTCACGACCGACGGATCCCGCGCCTCCCGTCGGCCGATCGGTGTGTAAAGCCCTCAGCCCTGCTGGGCCATCCACTCGTTGACGCGCCGCTCGGCTTCTTCCCGAGGCACGTCCTCGACCCGCGTCATACAAACCCAGCGATGCCCGAACGGGTCGATGAATACGCCGAAGCGGTCGCCGGTGACAAAAGTGGCCGGTTCCTCCACCACATTGGCGCCCTTATCGCGGGCGCGATCGATGATGGCGTCGGTGTCGGGGGAGTAGTGCACGATGCTGGTGTGAACCCACTCGCCATCGGGAGCACGCAGTCCGATATCCGGCATGGGAAGCCCGAGCTGAATGGTCGAATCGCCGATCAGCAGCTCGGCGTGCGCAGGCTGGCCGTCGGGAAGATCATTGCGGGTCAGCACCTTCGCGCCGAGCACGGTGGAGTAGAAGTCGATGGCCTCATTGCCGTCCGGCACGGCCAGGAAGCAGGAGATGGAGTGGTAGTTCTCGGGGATGGGATGCACTGCGTCGCTCATGGATACGAGTCTTGTCAGCGCCCGGTCGCCGGTCTTGTAAGAACGCGACACCGCGCATGACCGACGCCGATGACGAGCTGTACCGTCCGCGACGAGTGCCGCCGCCGGAGACGGCGAAGGGCATTCTGCGCCCACGCGAGCAGGTCCGGACCAGCAATCACTCCCGGCTGGCGGCAGGGGAGCAGGTCAGCCGCTTCGTGGAGTGGTACTGGGCGGTGCGCTGGGATCGCCGCGGCATGCCGCCCTATATGGCCGAGGTGCTGCCCTATCCCGCGGTGAACATGACCTTCGAGCGGGCGCACGATCGCACCGGCGGCTTCGTGACCGGTGTGTGGACCAAGAAGTACGTCCGCGAATTGGCCGGGGAGGGTGAGACTTTCGGCGTGAAGTTCCGGGCCGGCGGCTTCGGGGCGTTCACCGGGCTCGACATCGGGTCACTGCGGGACGCATCCGTCCCGCTAACCGAGGTGCTGCCGGAGGCGGAGGGCCTGGCGGAGAAGATACTGGCCGCCACCGATCTCGAGGAGCGGCGGGCGCTGGTCGAGGAATTCCTGGTCGGGGCGGTCGCGCAGCGGGCGGTGGCCGACGACAGCTCGTACCGGCTGCTGCTGCGCATCATCGACACCATGGCCGACAACCGGGAGCTGACCCGCGTCGACCAGGTCACCGACCTGTTCGGCATTCCGATCCGCACCCTGCAGCGCCTGTTCCGCCGCTATGTCGGCGCGGGCCCGAAATGGGTGCTGCGCCGCTACCGCCTGCAGGACGGCGCGCATCTGCTGGCCGAGGGCCGCACCTCGGATCTGGCGGCCTTGGCCGTGGAGCTCGGCTACTTCGATCAGGCTCACTTCTCGCGGGAATTCGCCCGGGAGATCGGGATGGCGCCGCTGGAATACGCCCGGACCTCGCTAATCTCCTGACATCCGGTCACCGGGAATAACGCTCGCACTGATGAAGTTGGTTGCCGTGTCACCCAATGGCAAGTGAACGAGACAAGGAGCGGGCCATGGATGTAGTGGTATTGATCGGACGGGTGCTGTTCTCCGTGATCTTTCTCGCCTCGGCGCTGGGGCACCTCACACAGACCGACGCGATGGCGCAGTATGCCCAGTTCAAGGGCATCCCGGCGGCCAAACTGTCGGTGCTGGGCTCCGGTGTGCTGTTGCTGCTCGGCGGGCTGAGCGTGCTGCTCGGGGTGTGGGCCGACCTCGGCGCGCTGCTGCTGGTGGTCTTCCTGTTGCCGACCGCCTTCCTGATGCACAACTTCTGGAAGGAAACCGATCCGCAGGCCAAGCAGACCGAGATGATCTCGTTCAACAAGGACGTGTCGCTGGCCGGCGCCGCGCTCATGCTGTTCGCCTTCTTCGCCTACGTCGGCGGCGATCTCGGATTGACCATCACCGGGCCGCTTTTCAGCCTCTGACCCGATAGTGCGCCCCTGTGATGAAAATCCCAGGGGCGCAATAGGGTTAACGTTTTCGGACAGATTCGCGTTTCGCCCGCGAATTGGCTGGTAGCCAAGGCTGTTTTCCCGACCCTCGGTGGAATGTGCGTCACAACGGGCGCGCCACGTAAGTGTGATGTGTTGCGATATCGAAAATTTCCGCCGCTTATGCCGCTATTGTCAGGCGGAGTTGCCGCGGCGGTAACCCCAACATGCTGTGCTCGCCAGGGCGCGGCCAGCCGCCCCGGCCCCGACCCTTGTACTTGGAGGAGAGAATGACCGCCTACCGGACGATCGTCGTCGGTACCGATGGCTCGGACTCGTCGTACGTCGCCGTCGAGCGGGCCGCGGCTCTGGCCGGCGACGAGGGCGCCACGCTGTACATCGCCTGCGCGTACTACCCCACCGACGACCGCGATGTGGCCGCCGCCGCCGACGTGCTCAAGGACGAGGCCTACCAGGTGCGCGGCTCCGCTCCCACCAGCGAGATCCTGCGCGTGGCGCGCGACAAGGCCATCGCCGCCGGCGCCGTCAACGTCGTCGAGAAGGCCGTCGTCGGCGAGCCCGTCGAATCCCTGCTCGGCCTGCTCAAGGAGCTCGAAGCCGACCTCCTCGTCGTCGGCAACCGCGGCCTCAACACCCTCGCCGGCCGCCTGCTCGGCTCCGTGCCCTCCGACGTAGCCCGCAAGTCCCGCTCGGACGTCCTGATCGTGCACACCGTGCGCTGACGCGCAAGGGAGAAAGAGCGTGGGGGTAAACCCCCAAAGACGAAGAGGTGGCCGTGCCCATATGGGCACGGCCACCTCGCTATTGGTGAACAGGCTGTGCCCTCGGGGCGGGCCGTGCTGCCAGGCAGGGCCAGAGCCGGGCAGGGTCGTGCCGTCGGGCGGGGTCATGCCGCGGGCCGGGGCGTGCCGTCGGGCGGGGGTCATGCCGCGGGCCGGGCCGTGCGGTCGGGCGGGGGCGTGCTGTCGGGCCGGGCCGCGCGGTCGGGCGGGGGCGTGCCGTCGGGCGGGGCCGCGCGGTCGGGCGGGGGCGTGCCGTCGGGTCGGGCGGGCGTGTCCCAGAAGGGGGTTCGGGGGCTTTGCCCCCGCCCCTTTCTTCCCCCAGGGGGTGTGGGGGCGGAGCCCCCACAATTCAGTTCAGGCGGTGCAGGACCGCCGGGAGGTCCTCGGTGTGAGCCACGGTCAGGCGTTGGGTGGCTCGGGTGAGAGCTACGTAGAGGTCGTTGAGGCCGCGGGGGGATTCGGTGAGGATCTGATGGGGTTCGACGAGGATCACGGCGTCGAATTCCAGGCCCTTGACGTCGTGGACGGTGAGGACCCGGGTCGAGTCGTCGGTCAGGTGGGCCAGTTTGGCGGCTACATCGTGGGGGGCGATGACAGCGGTGGTGCCGGGGTGGGCGGCCTCGGCGGCGACGAGACGTCCTACCTCGGCGTCGAGGGCATCGATCGTCACGCGGTGGGCCCGGGGAGTGAAGCCGGAGTCGCGGACCGAGCGGGGGATGGCCGCGCTCGGATCGATTTCGGCGAGGACGTCCGCGGCAATGGCCATGATTTCGGCGGGGGTGCGGTAGTTGACCGTGAGCTCGGTGAGCTTCCAGCGCTTGGCCACATAGGGTTCGAGGACCTGCTGCCAGGAGGCGGCGCCGGCCGGGTCGCCGGTTTGGGCGACGTCCCCCACGGCCGTGATCCAGCGGTTGGGGATGCGGCGCATCACCATTCGCCACGCCATTTCCGAAAGTTCCTGGGCCTCATCGACGATGACGTGCCCGTAGGTCCAGGTGCGGTCGCCGGCGGCGCGTTCGGCGGTGGTCTGGCTGGTGCGGACCTGCTGGCGCTCGGCGAGCTGGCCGGCGTCGATGAGGTCGTAGGCCATGAGCAGTTCCGGGTCGAGATCGTCCTCGAGGTCCTGCGGGGCCGAGCCGGTGAGGATGTCGAGGGCGTCCTGGGCCTCGGCCAGCTGGGCGCGCCAGCGGCGGCGGGCGCGTTCGCGTTCCTCGGTGTCGTCCACGCCGAGCAGTTCGGCGAGTTCGTCGAGCAGCGGCGCGTCGGCGTCGCTGAACTCGTTGCTGTCGGGGCGCTGCAACTCGGCGCGATCGGCCTCGCTGAGATGCCCTGCGGCAGTGGCCAATCGCTTGGGATCGGCCCACAACCCGCCGAGCACGTCCTGCGGCGTGAGAATCGGCCACAGCCCTGCGATGGCGCGCTGAATATCGGCGTCGGCGCGCATTTCATCGCGGATCTCGGTGAGATCGGTCTGGCTCAACAGGTTCCGGCCGCCCAGCGGGTTGGCGCCGATGGCCTCGGCCAGCTGATCGGTGAGCGCGTCCACCACGGCCGCGGCGAAGACGGGCCGGGCCAGGTTGTGCGGGCGACGCGAGGACCGGGCGCGGCCGCGGGCCTTGGTGACGATCTTGCGATCCAGCGTGAGGTCGTGCCCGTCGAAGTGCAGCCGCACCGGCTCCTTGGGCACCTCCTGCCAGTCGCGCACCGCCTTCTTGAGCACGTCGAGCATGTCGAGCGAACCCTTGAGCTCTCCGGCGCGCAGCGAATCCTCCAGTGTCGCTTGCACTCCCGGATACAGGTTGCCGATGGTCGAGAGCAGCACGCCGGTCTCGCCCAGCGACGGCAGCACCTGCCCGATGTAGTCGAGGAAGGTGGAGTTCGGGCCGATGATGAGCACACCGGCCTTGTCCAGCTGCTGCCGGTAGGTGTAGAGCAGGTATGCGGCGCGATGCAGCGCCACCGCGGTCTTGCCGGTGCCGGGCCCGCCCTGCACCACGAGCACGCTCTTGTGCTCGGAGCGAATGATCGCATCCTGTTCGCTCTGAATGGTTTCGACGATGTCGTTCATGTGCCCGGTGCGCGCGGCATTGAGCGCCGCCAGCAGCGCGCTCTCACTGCCGACGCCGCCGTCGCCATTGATCACCCCGGCGCGGCGGGCCGCCTCCAGATCCAGGTATTCGTCATTGAGCGCCGTCACCTTGCGATTGCGCGAGCGAATGTGCCGCCGCAGCGTCACGCCGTCGGGCGCGGCGGTGGTGGCCAGGTAGAACGGCCGGGCCAGCGGCGCCCGCCAGTCCAGCAGCAGGGTCTCGTAGTCGCGCGCCTCGTCGAGAATGCCGATGCGCCCGATGTAGCGGCGTTCGCCCTCGGCCGGTCCGCTGCCGTTCTCGGCCGGCCCGTCCCCGTTCTCGGCGAGGTCGATGCGCCCGAAGCACAGGCCGTGCTCGGCGGCGTCGTATTTGGCGAGGTCCTCGGAATACAGCTGGGTGAAGGATTCGCGCTCACTGCGGGCCTGCGGGGTGCCGCCGGTCTCCAGCAGGACGGTGCGCAGGCGGCGCTGCGCGTACTCGCGCATTCCGTCGAGCTGGGTGTACAGCCGGTCCAGATGCTGCTGCTCCCGCTCCACGTCCGCCGCGGCAGCGGGATCGGACGCGGGCACAGAACGCTCCTCTGTGAGGTCGGGCAAAGCGGAACTCCTTGTCACCACACCGGCGCGCCAGCACGGCGTGCGAACCATCGAGAACAGAGTTGTCGAGTCTAGTTCGCCTTGGCCGGCTTCGCCGTATCAGCAGCTCATGAGGCGTGCGTGCTGTCGCTGCGGCGGCCGAGCGTCCCGTTCTGGTGATTCGCCGGCTTGGCGCGGTACATGGCCAGGTCGGCGTCGTGCAGCACGGCCTCCGGGGTGCGCGAATCGCCCGCATGCAGCGGGGTGATGCCAATGGAGGCATTGACCTGGATGCGGTGCCCGCGCGCGATGATGGGCTCGGCCATGGTCTGCCGCAGCCGGGTGACCAGATCGTCCAGATCCTCGCCCAGCGTGCGGCCGGACAGCAGCACCAGGAATTCGTCGCCGCCGATGCGGCCCACGATGTCGTCGGAGCGCAGCCCGCGCTGCAGCCGCTGCGCCACGATCTGCAGCACGGTGTCGCCGATGGCGTGCCCGAGCGTGTCGTTGATGGCCTTGAACCCGTCCAGGTCGATGAACAGCACCGAGGACACCGGCAGGTTCTCGGTGGTGCCCAGCGCCGCCGCGAGCCGCGAGAGCACCAGCGCGCGATTGGCCAGCCCGGTGAGCGGATCGTGGGTCGCCTGGTACTCCAATTGCCTTCGGCTGGCCCGGAATTCGGTGATGTCATTGAACGAGGAGACCGCCGGTGAATCCGGATCGTCGGGATTGAGCAGCCGGCTCGATGCCGACAGCCAGCGGCGCTGCCCGTCGGGCCGGTCCACGCCGAACACGAACCGCGTCACCGTCTCACCGGTCGCGAGGGTGCGGATGACCGGATACCAGGACGGCGGCATGGGCTGGGCATTGGCGTCGAGCAGGTTCAGCGGAATGTTCTCGATATGGGTGCCGATCAGGTCGTCGGCGTCGTATCCGAAGATGCGCCGGGCGGCGGGATTGGCCGATTCGATCCGCCCGTGCCGGTCGATGACCACCACGCCCTCCTCCAGCTGGGAGACGACGGTGGTGAAGAACTGCTCGGCCCGCGCCTGGGCGGCCTCGGCCAGGCGCTGCGGGGTGAGGTCGTGCAGGACCACTTGATAGGCCAGGTGTTCGTGCCAGCGGGTGAGTACGGAGACGGTTTCGACGTCCACGGTCCCGCCGCCCACCCGCAGCAGGGTCATCTCGGCGGGTTCGGAGGCGGTGCCGGCGATGGTGAGCCGGCGGATGCGTTCCAGCATCGGGGCGACCGAGGCCGGGTCCACGAACTCGGTGATGGGCCGGCCGACGATCTGGTCGGCGGATTCCGCGTTCAGCAGTCTGACGGTGGCCGGGTTGGCGTAGACGACGGTGCCGCGCTCGTGCACCACGATGCCGTCGGGGCTGTACTCGACCAGAGACCGGTATCGCTGGGCGAGTTGGTCCAGCTGTTCGGCATCGGTCGGCGCAGTTGCCCGATCGTTACCAACCACCTAAAGCACCCCCTGATCGTCGTTGTAACACGTCGCTGGAGCACGGCACCATTGTGGTATCGGCATGGTTGCTGGGTCACCGCGCCGACCGTATTGAATCAATCACAGTTCCGCACATCATCGAGCTGCGATTGGTGATCATTACAGGCACCGGCTCTGAAAGGAGCGATGCAAATGCCTGGCACCAACCCCATCCCGAATACCGCAGACCAGCATCAAGATCATATGACCATCGTCGGTATCGGTGCCGTCACCGGGTACGGCTGGGGCCGCGAGACCCTCTGGGAGGGTTTGCTGAGCGGCAAGCCGGCCGCCCGGCTCTTTCCAGGGTACGGGCCGGAACGCGATCGGCACGGTTGGGTAGCCCGCGTGCCGGAAGGTGGCGATCCGGAAATCGGGCCGAGCCGGTATGCCCGCGCCGCACACGAATCGGTGCGCGAGGCGATCGCCGACGCGCATGCGCGCGGCTGGAAACCAGGGCGAACGGTCGGTCTTCTGCATGCCATCGTGCTGGGCGATGTATACGAATGGCGCGACTTCTACCTCGTCGACCACGGCCGCCGCCGCTCCCGCGACTACATGCGCCTGCTCCCGTCCACTCCGGTGTCGATGCTCATGCAGGAGTTCGGTTTTCACGGCCCGTCCATGAACGTGTCGGCGGCCTGCTCCTCCGCCAATGTCGCCCTGATCACCGCACAGCTGTGGCTGGCACAGGGTTTCGCCGACGACGTGATCGTGGTCGCCACCGACCTGTCCGCCACCGCCGACATGGTCGAGCACTTCGTCGAGCTGGGCGCCGCTGTCACCGATGCCGAACCCCTCTCCGCCTGCCGCCCGTTCCAGGAGGGCAGCCGCGGCTTCAGCATGGGCGAGGCCTCCACCGCATTCGTGATGAGCCGCAATGCCGAACGCCCCTACGCCGCCATGCTCGGCGGCGCCATGTCCAACGACGGCTACCACGTGGTCTCCGTCGACCCCTCCCACCAGCAGATCTTCGACTGTGTCCGCCGAGCCCTGGCCAGCGCCGACGTCCGCCCCGAGGAAATCGCCTACCTCAACGCCCACGGCTCCGGCACCAGGCAATGCGACGACGCCGAAACCGCCCTCCTGGCAAAGATGTTCGACGACCAACCCCTCGTCTGCGCCACCAAACCCCTCACCGGCCACTGCCAAGGCGCCGCCGCCGGTGTGGAAGTGGCCGCCATAGCCCTGGGCTACGAACGCGGCGTAGTGGTCTCCGCCCCCATCGTCGCCCCCGCCCACGCCCGCCTCGTCGACGGCGTGGTCCCCGGCTCCGACGGCCTCACCCTGAAAACCTCCCTCGGCATGGGCGGCCACAACTCCGCAGTCGTCTTGGGACCGGTCGGCTGAGCAAGGGGTTCGGGGGGCGAATCCCCCCGAGAGTCGCCGACGAGAGTTCAGTGGAGCGGCACGCTCCAGTGCAGTTTGGTGCCCTGTTCCTCCCCAGCGGGGTCGCGGCGGGGGTAGACGGCGAGGCGGCCGCCGGATTGTTCGGCGCGGTGGGCGAGGTTGGTCAGTCCGCTGGGGGTGATGTCGTCGGGGATGCCGCAGCCGTTGTCGGCCACGATGATGGTGAGGTCGTCGGCCACGCCGATGTCGATGGTCACGGTGTCGCCTCCGGAATGACGGACCGCATTGCTGACCGCTTCTCGCACAACGGCTTCCGCGTGATCGGCGAGGCCGGGCTCGACCACGGACAGGGGGCCGGTGATGTGCATGAGGGCCCGGATGTCGGTGTTGGCGGTCTGCTGTTTGACGGCGCGCTCGATGCGCTGGCGCAGCCGGGTGCTGTGCCCGTTGCCGCCGTGCAGGTCGAAGATGGAGGTGCGGATCTCCTCGACGACATCCTGGAGGTCGTTGATGGCGTCGGAAAGTCGTTGCCGCACTTCGGGTACCCGGGCGCGCGGCACCGTGCCCTGCAGTGAGAGGCCGATGGCGAACAGCCGCTGGATGACGTGATCGTGCAGATCGCGCGCGATGCGATCGCGATCGGTGAGGATGTCGAGCTCGCGCATGCGCCGCTGCGCCACCGCCAGCTGCATGGCCAGCGCCGCCTGATCGGTGAACGCCGCGATGAGCTCCATCAGCTCATCGGTGTAGGGCGCGGATTCGGCGGAGCGCACGGTGATCAGCACGCCCAGCGTGGAGTCGGGCGTGTGCAGCGGCAGCACCAGCGCCGGCCCGATGCCGTCGATCGTCTTGCCGAGATCCACCTGTTCGGCATCGTCGAAGCGCAGCGGCGTGCGGGTGAGCAGAGCCTCGCCGACGGCGGTCCCGGTGGTCTGCACGGTATTGCCGCGGTGTTCGTGCCCGGGCCCGGACCATTGCGCCACAACGAGTTCGGTGATCTCCCCGGGCAGCGATTCCGGATCCGGCACCACGGCCAGCAGCGCCCGCTGGGACCCGGTGAGCTCCCGCGCATGCTCGACCACGTGCGCCAGCACCTGATTGGGATCGGTGTCGGCCAGGAATTCGGTGGCGATATCGCGGGTGGCCTCGATCCACGCCTGCCGGGTGCGCGCCGATTCGTACAGCCGCGCATTGTCGACGGCGATGCCGGCGGCGGCCGCGAGCGCCTGCATGAGCACCTCGTCGTCCTCGGTGAAGGGGTGCCCGCCGGATTTCTCGGTGAGATACAGGTTTCCGAACACCTCGCCGCGAATGCGCACCGGCACGCCGAGGAAGGAGCGCATGGGCGGATGCCCGGGCGGGAAGCCGACCGATGCCGGATGCCGCGCGAGATCGTCGAGCCGGATCGGCTGCGGCTGGACCAGCAGCAGTCCCAGCACGCCGTGCCCCTCGGGCAGATCTCCGATGAGCACGCGGGTCTGCTCGTCGATGCCGTGATACACGAATTGGATGAGCTGACGGTCGTGGCCGCGCACGCCGAGTGCGCCGTAGCGGGCGTCGACCAGGCCGACGGCGGCGCGCACGATGGTGCGCAGGGTTTGATCCAGGTCGAGTCCGGAGGTGACGGCGAGCAAGGCCTCGACCAACCCGTCGATCCGATCGCGGGCGTCGATGATCTGCTCCACGCGGTCCTTGACCTCGGTGAGCAATTCGCGTAATCGCAGTTGCGACAGCGTTTCACGAACCGAGTAGGGGCCATGGCGGTGGGCGTCGTACATGGTTGTCCTGCTGTCCGGCGGATGCGCACACTGCGTCGAGAAGTCTACGCGCGGAACAGTTGCCGACTGCTCGATACGAGTGAACCGAACCGATCCGTGGGTGTCGTCGGGTGTGCCAACCTTCTTGCAACCTTTTAGCGGATCATTTTCCAAGAAAGTGGTCCGGATCGGGACCTTCGGCCCTGTCCGGAAGGGTCCACGGCATGTTGCGATAGGACACGGTTGCCGGGTCGGAAACGGGAAAGTGGGGTCGGCATGGGCGCGTTCGATGTGTGGTCGAGTGGAATCGATCCGGATTTCGTGGTGACCACCAGCGGACCCGTCCCACCGGCCGAGGTGACCCGCGTGGTGCGCGGGCTCGGCAGGATACTGCGTCGCCACGGGGTGGACGGGCCGGTGCGGGCGCGATTGCACCGGCCCGGTTCCGAGGATGTGACGACCCTGGTTCAGGTGGCGATCCGGGCGCAAGGGAAGGCGTACCGGGTGCAGGTCGCCGGGCCGGGGCGGTTCGCGGTGACCTTCGCGCTGGAGCGCCTCGATCTGCGATTGGACTGCCCGCCCGAGGAGTTGTCGCGGCCCTGGCCGGATCCGTCGCGCCCGTCATTGGCGACGGCGGGGGAGCCGCGGCCGATCGTGCGGCGCAAGGACTGCCAGTTGCAGGTGGTGAATGCGGCTGCGGCGACCCGGGTCCTGGATGCGATGGATTACGACGCGCATCTGTTCACCGATGCGGAGTCCGGAGCGGATGCGGTGGTGTGCTGGACCGGACCGCGCGGCGTGCGGACGGTGCGCCAGCATCGGGACGGCGTACCGGTGCTGCGCGAGGACGAGGCGGCCGCGCGATTGTGCCTGGGCGGAATGCCGTATCTGTTCTATACGGATCCGGACAGCCGCCGCGGGCGGTTGCTGTACCGCCGCTTCGATGGCGACCTGGCACTGGTGAAGGCGGCCGGGACCGAGGATCGGGCGCGCGATCGCGGGCTGGCGCCGCGGGCCATCAGCGCCTCGTGCGTGCGGCGGATTCCGGCCGGATCGGCAATGCCGGGTGCGCTCGAGGTGGTCGAGAAACTAGGCTGATTCGTATTCCGAATCCACTGTGACCAGCGTTTCAACATGCGTGGGCAAACTTGTCGGTGGGTCCGCCTAGCATGGCGTCGGGGGTAACTCTGGATGCCGAAACGTTGGAAGGACGGCCTGTGGCGGATCGCCTGACGGTGCGTGGTGCGCGGGAGCACAATCTCAAGGGAGTCGATCTCGACCTACCCCGCGACAGTCTCATCGTGTTCACCGGGTTGTCCGGGTCCGGCAAGTCCTCGCTCGCATTCGACACCATCTTCGCCGAGGGACAGCGCCGCTATGTGGAATCGCTGTCGGCATACGCGCGGCAATTCCTCGGGCAGATGGACAAGCCGGATGTGGATTTCATCGAGGGCCTGTCGCCGGCGGTGTCCATCGACCAGAAGTCGACCAACCGGAATCCCCGGTCCACGGTGGGCACCATCACCGAGGTGTACGACTATCTGCGCCTGCTGTTCGCGCGCGCGGGCACCCCGCACTGCCCGGTCTGCGGGCATCTCATCGAGAAGCAGACCCCGCAGCAGATCGTGGACCAGGTGCTGGCCATGGAGGAGGGCATCCGCTTCCAGGTGCTCGCGCCCGTGGTGCGCACCCGCAAGGGCGAATTCGTCGACCTGTTCGATCAGCTGAACTCGCAGGGCTACTCGCGCGTGCGGGTGGACGGCGTGGTGTATCCGCTCACCGATCCGCCGAAGCTGAAGAAGCAGGAGAAGCACGATGTCGAGGTGGTCATCGACCGGCTCGCCGTGAAGCCGAGTTCCAAACAGCGCCTGACGGATTCGATCGAGACCGCGCTGCGGCTGGCCGACGGCATCGTGGTGCTGGACTTCGTGGATCGCGACGAGCACGCCCACGATCGGGAGCGCCGCTTCTCCGAGCGCCTGGCCTGCCCGAACGGTCACCCGCTCGATATCGAGGACCTGGAGCCCCGGTCGTTCTCCTTCAACTCGCCCTACGGCGCCTGCCCCGACTGCACCGGTCTCGGCATCCGCAAGGAGGTCGATCCCGATCTGGTGGTGCCGGATCCGGAGCTGAGCCTGGCCGAGGGCGCCATCGCGCCGTGGTCGCGCGGGCAGACCGCCGAATACTTCACCCGGCTGCTGTCGGGTCTGGCCGATGCCATGGGCTTCTCCATGGACACGCCCTGGCAGAACCTTCCGCTCAAGGCCCGCAAAGCGGTGCTGGAGGGCAGTTCCGAGCAGGTGCACGTCTCCTATACCAACCGGTACGGCCGGAAGCGTTCGTACTATGCCGATTTCGAGGGTGTCATGCCGTTCCTGCAGCGGCGCATGGACAACACCGAATCGGAGGCGATGAAGGAGCACTACGACGGGTACATGCGGGATATCCCGTGCCCCGTCTGCAACGGCGCCCGCCTGCGCCCGGAGATCCTGGCCGTCACCCTGGCCTCGATCGACGGCCACAAGTCCATTGCCGAGCTGTCGGACCTGTCCATCGGCGAGGCCGCCAAGTTCCTCAACAGCCTCGATCTCGACGACCGGCAGGCGGCCATCGCGGCCCAGGTGGTCAAGGAGATTCAGGCCCGGCTGGGCTTCCTGCTCGATGTCGGCCTGGAATACCTGACGCTGTCGCGGGCCGCGGGCACGCTCTCCGGCGGTGAGGCGCAGCGCATCCGCCTGGCCACCCAGATCGGTTCCGGCCTGGTCGGCGTGCTGTACGTGCTGGACGAGCCGTCCATCGGCCTGCACCAGCGCGACAATCGCCGGTTGATCGAAACCCTCACGCGCCTCAAGAATCTCGGCAATACGCTGATCGTCGTCGAGCACGACGAGGACACCATCCACTCCTCGGACTGGGTGGTCGACATCGGCCCGCTCGCCGGTGAGCACGGCGGCCAGGTGGTCTACTCCGGCCCGTACCCGGGTCTGCTGGAGGACAAGCATTCCCTCACGGGCGCATACCTTTCCGGCCGCCAGACCATCGAGGTGCCGTTGGTGCGCCGCCCGATCGACAAGAAGAAGCAGCTCACGGTGGTGGGCGCGATCGAGCACAACCTGAAGAACATCGATGTGAACTTCCCGCTCGGCGTGCTCACCGCGATTACCGGCGTCTCGGGCTCGGGCAAGTCCACCCTGGTCAACGACATTCTGGCCACCGTGCTCGCCAATAAGCTGAACGGCGCGCGCCAGGTGCCCGGCCGCCACACCCGCGTCAACGGTCTCGACCACCTGGACAAGCTGGTGCAGGTCGACCAGTCGCCCATCGGCCGCACCCCGCGCTCGAATCCGGCCACCTACACCGGCGTCTTCGACAAGATCCGCACGCTCTTCGCCGCCACCACCGAGGCGAAGGTGCGCGGCTACCAGCCCGGCCGCTTCTCCTTCAATGTGAAGGGCGGCCGCTGCGAGGCGTGCTCCGGTGACGGCACCCTGAAGATCGAAATGAACTTCCTGCCCGATGTGTACGTCCCGTGCGAGGTCTGCCACGGCGCGCGCTACAACCGGGAAACCCTGGAAGTCCACTACAAGGGCAAGACCATCGCCGAAGTTCTCGATATGCCGATCGAGGAGGCGGCCGAGTTCTTCGAACCGGTCACCTCCATCCACCGGTACCTCAAGACCCTGGTGGATGTCGGCCTCGGCTATGTGCGCCTCGGCCAGTCCGCCCCCACCCTGTCCGGCGGCGAGGCCCAGCGCGTGAAGCTGGCCGCGGAACTGCAGAAGCGCTCCACCGGCCGCACCGTCTACATCCTCGACGAGCCCACCACCGGCCTGCACTTCGAGGACATTCGCAAGCTGCTGACGGTCATCAACGGTCTTGTCGACAAGGGCAATTCGGTCATCGTCATCGAGCACAACCTGGACGTCATCAAGACCTCCGACTGGGTCATCGACATGGGCCCGGAAGGCGGCTCCGGCGGCGGCACCGTCATTGCCCAGGGCACGCCGGAAGACGTTGCGGCCGTGGCGGAAAGCTATACCGGGCAGTTCCTCAAGGAAGTCCTCGCCGCCCCGGCCCCGGCCAAGCCCAAGAAGGCCGCCGCCAAGAAGGCTCCGGCCAAGAAGGCCGCCGCTCCGAAGAATCCGGAGCAGGCAGCCGCGGTGAAGAAGGCGTCGGCCGCTCGTCGCAAGGCGGCGGCGCTGCGCTGAGGCTCGTGGGCGAGGTCTGATTCCCGCCGGTGAGTTGATCACCGGCGGGCCAGGCTGGAGACATGACAACCTACACCGCGCTTCCCATCGGCCCCGAGGCCCTGAAGGAACTTCGCATCACGGACGACGCGGGGCGTCCGATGGCCGCGTTCACCGATGACGAGGGCGGCGCCCCACTGCGATGCTGCCTGCGTCGCAGTGAGCCCGGAGACCGCATCGCCCTCGTCTCCTATGCGCCGCTGCGGCGCTGGGCCGCCGAAACCGGTGCGGCGCCGGGCGCGTACGACGAGCAGGGTCCGGCGTTCATTCACGCCGATGACTGTGCTGTTCCCGAGCAGGACGGCTATCCGCTGCTGAATGCGCGGCGGGTGCTGCGGCGGTATTCCACCGACGGCCGGATTCTGGGCGGCCGGCTCCTGGAGGACTCCGAGTTGTCCGACGAAGACGTCGATCGCGCTCTCACCGACGCGTTCTCGGACCCGGAGGTGGCTCTGGTGCACGTGCGAGCCGTGGAGTACGGATGCTTCTTCTACGAGGTTCGCCGTCGATAGGGAACCCGCCATACTTGCGGAGTGAGCACCATCGCGAAGCGGCTGACAGAGCTGGGCATCCAGCTTCCACCCTCGCCCAAACCCCCGCCGGGCGTGGTGACGCCCTTCGCCTGGGTTCGCGTCTCCGGTCCCCGCGTCCTGGTGTCGGGGCACGGGGCGCTGAGCGAGGACGGCCGCCCGGCGGGCCCCTTCGGCAAAGTTCCGAGCATGGTCCCGCCGGACCACGCCTACGAGTCGGCCCGTGCGGCCGCCATCGCCATGCTCGGGAATCTCCAATCCACGCTGGGTGATCTGGATCGAATCTCCGCGTGGCTCATGGTCCAGGGCATGGTCAATGCCGATGTCGGCTTCGCCGGCTCCACCACGGTGATCAACGGGTTCTCGGATCTCATTCTGGACGTGTTCGGTCCGCAGATCGGTCAGCACGCCCGAACCGCGATCGGCATGGCCACCCTGCCGCTGAACTATTGCGTGATCGTGGCGGCCGAACTGGAGATCCGCGAGTAATCCGCCTCGGGCCCACCGGAACTGGTGGCTCGCCGCGCCGGGAGCCGCCGCCGCATACTGGGATCACCATCGGTGAGCTCTGGGGGTGTTTTCGGTGGGAAATCTCTTACTGTTGTTGATCTTTGGACTGCTGCTCCTCGCGGTCGCGATTCGGATGCCGCCGTTCACCGCACGTGCCGATCGGCAATTGTCCACCAGCGAAATCGGATTCCTGCGCGCCGGCGCGCGCGGCGCGCTGGTCACGGCGGTGACCGCGCTGGATGTCGATGGCGTAGTAGCGCCGAACAGGCCGAAGTCGAAGGTCAAGCGGACGGGAGCCGAGCCGCTCTCGGATGCCGATGAGCTCGAACAGGCCGTCTTCGCCGACCTGACCACGCCCGCCCGGCTGCGGGCGCTGGTTCGAAAACGGCGCACGCGTGCGGAATTGACGACGCTGCGGGATCGGCTGCGCGCCGAGGGGCTGATTCCGGGGGAATGGCGGCGGCGCGTGGTCAAGGTGATCGCGGTACTGCTGCTTCCGGTCGCGGTGCTGGTCCGGTTGGTGACCGATCCGCTGAACGTCTGGATAGTCGTGATGCTGGCGGCGGTTCTCGTGGCCGGGCTGTATCTGCTGGTGAAACCGAAACGGACGGTTGCCGGTCGCCGGGTGCTCAACGCCTTGCGGCAGGAGACGGAGCGGCTGCTCGAGGAGTGGCGGGGAGAGCCGGATCATTGGTGGGAGAAGGAGCCACAGCAGAGCGTTGCGGCCCATACCGTTAGGAAGGCCGGGGCGGGCGCGGACGCTCCGCTGCCGGAGGGCGACGAGCCCGAAGGGGAGGAATCCGAGGACGGCCCGGCGGAAGGCTTCTTCAATACGCCGCGATCGCGTTTCAAGCGTTTGGTGGCACTGGCGATGACCGGCAGCATCACCGTGGGTACCGGAAATATGCCCTGCAGCTCGATGGATTACGACGAGAAATGGGGTGACGAGGGCGGACCCGGCTGGGGCGGATGGCATGTGGGTGATGGCTGGGACGGTGGCTGGGATATCGGTGGCGGGGGCGGCGGTGATGGCGGCGGAGGCGGTGGCGGCTGTGGCGGTGGGGGTGGCGGCTGCGGAGGCGGCGGGTAGCGCATTCCGCGAGCGCGGCGGTCCCGGAGCCCCGCACCGCTGCGGTGCGGGGCATCGTCCGATTCGCTACAGCATGGGAGTCCGATTCGCTACAGCATGGGGGCCGGGATGGCGGAGACCAGACCGCCGTCGATGATGAGGTCTTGGCCGTTGATGTAGGAGGCTTCGTCGGAGGCGAGGAAGGCCACGGCATTGGCCACGTCCTCGGACGTGCCGAAGCGGGCGGCGGCCACATTGGCGAGAACCTCGGGCTGGGCCTCGGGGGAAACGTTGTCGTGGAACATCGGCGTGGCGATGTAGCCGGGGCTGACCGAGTTCACCCGGATCCGGCGGGAGGAGAGATCGGCGGCGAGGGTGTGCGCGAGATTGTGCACGGCGGCCTTGGTGGCGGAGTAGACGGTGGCGCCGGTGAGTCCGCGGTGCAGGGTCCAGGAGGCGTTGATGACAATGGCCGAGCCGTCGGCCAGCAGCGGGAGGGCCTGCTGAATGGTGAAGTAGACGCCCTTGAAGTTGATGCCGATCACCCGGTCGAACTCGTCCTCGGTGACCGCGGCGACCGGCTGGAAGGAGCCCACGCCCGCATTGGCGAAGACAACGTCCAAGCGGCCGTGGCGGGTACGGATGGCCTCGATCAGGGCGTCGCGGTCGGCGCGGTCGCCCACGTCGCCGGGCACCGCGAGAATGCGGTCCGCCGCATCGGGGGCGGTGGCCGCGAGGTCCTGGACGGCGGCGTCGAGGCGGGACTTGTCGCGGCCGGTGATGACCACGTGCGCGCCCTCGGCCAGCAGGCGGCGGGCGGTGGCCAGGCCCATGCCGCTGGTGCCGCCGGTGATGAGGGCGATCTTGCCGGTGAAGCGGGAGTTGCTCTGTGTCATGGCATCAGCCTGCCGATCCGGGGATCGAGCAAACAGTGCGCAGTCAACATGGGTCCGCCACCACCAGGCAGCGCCGCGCACCCCGTCATTCCAGGGTTCGGGTGCCTCAGGCCGATGCGAGGGCTCTGCTGCGGGTCAGTCCGTCGAGGCGTTCTTCGGTGCCGGTACCCGGTCGCGGGTTGTAGAACTCCAGATGCCAGTCGGGCTGGTCGATCAGGGCGAGTGTGGTCTTGTCGAAGATCAGGTCTCCGGCCTCCGGATGGCGGACCGCCTTCGTGCCCTGGGTGGGCGCGGCGACATCGTGGCGGGCCCACAGTTCGGCGAATTCCCGACTGGCGCTGCTGAGTTCGCTGATCACCCGCTGGAATTCCGGATCGGCGGGGGAGTAGGCGACGTCGGCGCGGTAGGCCGCGACCACGACGGGGGCGATCTCCGCCCACTCGGTGTGCATATCGCGGTAGCGGGCATTGGTGAAGAAGGTGGTCAGGCAGTTGTGGTCGGTGTCGTCGTAGCCGAAGACCAGCCGGGTGGCGTCATTGAAGGCGAGCAGATTCCAGTAGCGGTCCCGCAGGATCGCCGGCCGCGGATTCCACCCGTCGATCAGCCGCCGTAGTTCCGGACTCACCGGCGCCGTCCGAATCTGGTGGCTGCGTGGGGGATTCAGCCCGGCGAGCACGAACAGATGCGCGCGCTCGGTCTCGTTCAGCTGCAGCGCCCGCCCGATGGCTTCCAGCACCTCGGCGGAGACATTGATATCGCGCCCCTGCTCGAGCCAGGTGTACCAGGACACCCCGACCCCGGCGAGCTGGGCGACCTCCTCGCGCCGCAATCCCGGCGTCCGGCGCTGGCCCGAACTCACCAATCCCACGTCAGCAGGGGAAATCCGCGCGCGCCTGGCACGCAGAAAGTCTCGCAGTTCTTCTCGTCGAAGCCGCTTCGCCGCAGAGGTCTCACTGCCCATCCTTACGACTGTAATCAGCGGGCCCGCATGTGCTCCGCGCCACTGCGGGATGCGGCGTGCGCGAGAACCCCGTCACCCCGCCAACGAGAATGGCCCCCACCGGTCGGGTGGGGGCCATTCCCTTCTCTCACTCCGCGACCGGCTGCGCCAGCAGCTTGGCCTCCGCCACGCGCCCGAAGTCGAGCTTGACGATCTGGTCGGCGAGATCGAAGTACCGGTCGTCGTGGGTGATCACGATGACCGTCTTCCCGCGCTGCTTCAGCTTGGTCAGGATCTCCCGGTAGAACACATCGCGGAACTTGGGCTCCTGATCCGCCGCCCACTCGTCGAACAGGTAGATGGCCCGGTCCTCGAGCAGAGCGGTCAACAGCGCCAACCGCTTTCGCTGACCCTGCGACAGATTGATGGTGGACAGCCGCCCGTCCTTGACCGTCACCTTGTGCGCGATCTGCAACTCCTCGAGGTAATGCCGCACCTCGTCGTCGATGCCGGGGCGATCGAAGCCGAGGTAGTCCTCGAAGAGATGGAAATCGGTGAAGATGGCCGAGGAGTTCTGCCGGAACCATTCGATGTTCTCGTGGTCGATCTGCTCGCCGTTCAGCGTCAGATGCCCGGTCTCGGGCACGTACAACCCCGTGATCAGCTTGGCGAGAGTGGATTTGCCACTGCCGTTGCCGCCGACGATGAACGTGACCTGCCCGGGTTCGAAGGTCAGATCGAGCGGGCCGAGATGGAAGCCCGCCACATCCTCGGCCGGAGGATGGCTGACCGGCACCGGAATGCTCTTGCTGGAGAACGGGTTCACGAACCGGTGGCCGTTGACATCCGGCCGCGCGCCGGGATGCCCGCCCGGCCCGCCGGGGCGTGGATGACCACCCGGTGCACCCGGTCCGGGACCGGGATGCCCCCCGTGCCGCCCGCCCGGTGCACCGGGCCCAGGACCCGGATGCCCGCCGTGCCCGGCACCGGGAGCCCCCGGGCCCGGACCCGGATGCCCGCCGCGGCCCGGTGCGCCCGGACCGGGTCCCGGATGTCCGCCCTGTCCGGGGCCGGTATGTCCGCCCCGGCCGGGGCGGCGTGCGCCCGTTTCCGGCTGCGGTTCGGACCCCGGCGGCGGCGGAACCTGCGAAGGCGCCTCGCCCACATAGGTGTAGCCGACATTCGACAGCTCCAGCCGCGCCTGGCTCACGATCGGCCGCTCGGTATAGGGCAGCTCGTCCTCGTTGTGCAGTGTCGCCATGGACAGGCTCATGGAGCGGATCTTGGCCAGCGCCACATCACCGCGCAGCAGGTCCGGGATCCGGTGCATGAAGTTCTGCATGGGCATGGCCAGGAAGGTCGTCACCAGGATGTACCCGAACATGGTGTCGCGGTCCAGCCTGAACGCCTTGGCCAGCACGAACAGGATGAGCCCCATGGTGGCCAGCTGCAGCAGCTGCCCGAACCCTTGCGCCACCGAGAATTTCGACCCGGCGTCGACATTCTGGTCGCGCAGCTCCCCGGCGGTGCCGAGCAGGTGCTTGTCCATGAAGTCCTTGCGCCGCCCGCGATGCAGCTTGAGCTCCTTGATGCCCAGCGTCACCGAGGTGAACGACCGCAGCAGGGCGTCGTCGTTCTCGCGCGCCTGCTGGTAGATCTTGCGCACCTTCTTGAGAATCGCTTCCACGGAAGCGATTCCGAGCAGGGTGCCCGCCACGGTGACCGCGAACACCTTGCCGTCCACCATGAACAGGTACACGAAGCAGCCCACAATGGTGGCGACGTCGATGCAGATGCTGGGGATGGCGGTCACGGCCTGCGACAGTGACCGCACATCCTCGGTGAGCGTCGCCATCAGACGATGCATGCCCAGCCGTTCCAGATGCTCCAGCGGAGCGGCGACGATGCCATTGCTGAGCTGGGCGCGCAGCTGGTAGATCGCATCCTGGGCGAGCCGGATGAGCAGCACCTGCGACAGCACTCCACTGACCAGGATGACCGCCACCGTCGCGGCGAAGCTCTGGACGGTGACCGCTGGATGCGGTTCCGGTGACACCACTCCCCGAATAAGTGTCACCAGATAGGTGTTGGCCACACCGCAGACCAGGCCCGCGGCGATGACGGCCGCGATCCGCATCCAGGAGATGGAGATGAGAAATCGGATGAGTTGCATGATTGCTGCTCTCTGAGACGGCTGTTCGTCGCGTTACCGGCGAACGATGTCGAAGATCATGCCTTCGAGGGTGACGCCCGGCGCGAAGGAGAACGCCACACCGGTCGAGATGGGCTTGCTGGTCTGGGCCCGCTGAATCATCTGCTCCAGCACGAAGATCAGCGAGACGCTGAGCATATTTCCGTGCTGAGCAAGGATATCCCAGCTCGGACCGGCGGTGTCCGGAGTGATTCCGAGCGAGGCCGCGGAGGATTCGATGATCTTCGGGCCACCCGGGTGGATCGCCCACAGATCGATATCGGACTTCTGTAGTCCGTTGCGGTCCAGCACATCCGAGACGACGGGATCGACGCCGTCGAAGATGTACTGCGGCAGGTGCTCGGACAGCTCGCAGGTGATGCCGTTGTCGTTGACGCCGAGCACGATGCCGTCCTCCGCGCCGTCGAACAGGTAGCTGAAGGTATCGCGCAGCACGACCTTGCCGGCTTCCAGGGGCTGCTGCACCTGGGAGGCGCCGATGACCAGCGCACCGCATCCGTCACCGAACAGGCTGTGGGTGATGATGCCGATGATGTCGTCGCCGAACGCGGCATTGACCGAGCTGACCTCGATGCACACCACCATGGCCTTCTTGTCCGGGTTCGCGCGGACGTAGTCCACCGCGGTGCGCACGCCGTTCATGGCGGCCGCGCAGCCCATGAAGTTCACGACCACCCGGCCGACCGACTTCGGCAGGCCGAGCTGCTTGACAATGGCGACGTCCACGCCGGGGGCGATGAAGCCGGTGCTGGTGACGAACACCAGTAGCCCGATCTCCGACGCCGCGGCATCGGCGTCGGCCAGCGCCCGCGCGGCCACGTCGACCGCGAGCGGGGCCGCGTAGTCGTAGTACATGTTCATCCGTTCCCGGATGGTGGCGGGCTTGCTGCTGAATGCCTCGAACTCCGGCTGCAGCGGATCGACCGCCAGGTGGCGGGTGCCGATCCGGGTCTTCTGGAAGACCCGCCGGATGCGTTCCTGCTGCGCCGGATCGGCGAACCGCCGGGCCACCCGCTCGGCGGCGTCGTCCTGTTCGAAGAGCTGCTCCGGCGAGCCGGTGGCAATGCCCTCGATGACGCCGACCGTGGTCGGCGGGGTCGGCGGCAGGCCCTGCTCGCCGAAGCCGTATTCGAGCTCGGTGCCCGCCGGGAACCGGGTCGCCGCGGCGGCCAACCGGGTCGCGGTCTCGGGCACGGCGCCCCCCTCGTCGATGGTGATGGACACGAAATTCTCCCCTTCTTTCGATAAAGCTATGACCGGCCGCGCAATACGCGGCGGCGCGGTCATTCGACCGTCAGCGAAACAGAATCAGACTGTTCCGATTCCGGTGAATCCTTGAACCGTGTAGACCGCGGAGGTTTTCAGCGCGCCGGGCGACAAATGTTCCCGGACGAATCCCCAATTGCGTTCCTTCGCTTCATCGGAACGGGACAGGAGATAAACGCGAACCTGCTTCGGGAAACGGTCGGTGAAGAAACTCTTCGCCGGCAGCCATTCGACGCCGAATTTCGCGGCTTCCTCGCGGACCACGTCCTCGGTCGCGATATTGGCGAAACCACTGCGCTGGTAGGGCAGTACGTGATGCACCCGGTGCGAGCTCAGGCCGGCCGACAGGAAGCAGTCGACGTAGCGGTTGCCGATCACCTTCAGGTCGTAGGCCTGCTCGAGCTGGTTGATGGCCCAATCCTCGGTATCGGACTCGACCTCCTCGGTGTCCATCTCGAAGTCGTGGCTGGCCACCACCAGGAAGGTGCTGACCCACAGGGTGAGCACGAACTGCAGCACCCAGGCCCAGATATCGCCCATGATCAGGAAGGCGAGGAACTCGCCGACCAGCAGGAAGCGCACCGCGAACGAGCCGATGAAGTGCGGCAGGGCGCCGCCCCAGGTGCCGTACATGTCCTTGATGCCCACCTTGCGGGTGAGGCGGCAGACATCGAGCAGGCGCATGATCATGCCGGTCAGCGTGTGGCCGAGCTTGTGCAGGGTGTGGATCGGAATGCGGTACAGCACCGGCACGCGCGTCATCATGGTGAAGACGTTCTTCTTGATGTCGACTTCACTCTGCGTGTGCGGGTGGTGCAGCAGCGCGTGGCCGTCCGCGGTCACGAACGACAGGGCGACGTAATTCAGGTCGAACGCGTTCACCCAGATCTTGTTCCAGCCCTTCTGGGCGCGGTGGATCGCGTAGTGACCGAAGCCCGCCAGCGAGCTGCGCAGCACCACCATGGCGATGACGAAGACCGGCAGCGGCATCCAGGCCGGCACCGCCAGCCGCAGGCCCTGCACCGCGAAGTAGGCGATGGCCATCAGCACGACGGTGATGTTGAACAGCTTGTCCATCTTCTGGATTCGCGCCGCCAGTTCCGGCTCCTTGAGCCGCTTCTTGACCGCGTGCAGCAGATCGTTCTTATCGTCGAAGCGGTACTTCGGGGTGTCGCGCCAGGAGTCGAAACCCTCCTTGAACAGGAAGTCCGGCGCGTTCGCCTTGGGATGGATATCCTCGGGCAGGGCTTCCCGATCGAGCGCGTAGCGCTCGATCAGCTTCGAGATCCCCTCCGGGTTCTTGTGGTACGAGCCGATAATGGAGGTGATATCCCGGTTTTTCGTACGGCCGATGAAGAACTCGCCGCCCGGATGCTTTGAGATCCAGTCGCTCAGGTCGTAGGCTTTGCCGTTGTAGACCCATACATTGGAAACCGGAGGCGGACCGGGAGGGCCGTCGGGGCGCCGGAATTCGCTCTCCCCCGTGTCCTGCCCGCGCTCGTCCACGTCCTGGCGGTCGGTCGTCATTTCTTTCCTCCGTGTCCGATCGGCCGGTGCCTGCCTGTTCTGCGCCGATCAGGCCTCATCACACACTGCCCTCGAGCGTTCTGTATGAACTATCGTTGCGGGCCCTTGCATTTCACTGAACAATCTCTTAAACCAATGGCTTCGTTAGCACGGCCTGTCCGCGGACAATGCCCTCCAATACGAAAGCCGGCCCGGGCCAGCGGATTACAGCCGTTGTCGGCGTTCCGCTTTCCCGGACCGGTTCCGAACTCAGACTTCAGGGACGAGGCGTCCCTTACCCCCCGACCTTGGGGACGGTGAATTCCTTGGCCCAGTTGGACAGCTCCACCGAAATGGTGCCGGAGTCCTTGGTGACCACGGCCTTCACCAGGTTCGGGCCGGTGCCGGGCGAGGCGGCCTCGGACGGCAGCGTGGTGGCGCTGCCGGTCGGCGGCGCGACATCCTTGATCCACACCGTGATCGGCAGCGAGCCGACGCCGTCGCCGGCCTTGGGCACGACCGGGTCGATGACCGAGCCGTTGATGGTGCCGGTGATCTTGACGGTGTCGACGCCGTCGATCTTCTCCCGGGCCTCGGCCTTGGGGTTCTGGATCTGGGCGATCACATTGGCCAGGCCCTTGTCCTTGTCCAGGATGACGCCCGGATCGTAGATCTGCTCGGCCGGGCCGACCTTGCTGTACTTGGTGCCGTCGCCGGCGTACAGGGTCTTGTCGTAGACCAGGAACTTGGTGTCGGTGAACTCGGCCTCCGGCTTCAACCGCACCTTCGCGTCACCGATCGCCTGCCCCGCCCCCTGCGGCTGGTTGGTGACATCGGCGGAGATGGTCTCCACCGGGAGGTTCGGCACATTCGATACCGACAGGTCGAAGTGGACCCACTGCAGGGTCTGGGTGGTGCGAGCGCATTCCGCCACGATCTGCGCGCCGTCCGGCAATTCGGCCGGCGGCGGAGTGGCGGCGGTGGTGCCCGTGTCGTCGCTGGAGGACGAGCAGCCCGCCACCAATGCCGCGGCTACCGACACCGCGGCGAAGATCGGAGCGAACCGGCGCAGCCGGCTGCGGGTTCGCCCTCGCGAAACAGAGTCAATCATGTACAACCCCCGTGGAGTTCGTTTCAACGCCGTTGTCAGGACAGCAGCCGCTGTCCCCGGAGTAGTATGCAGCACCGCACCAGCGTTTCGCTGGTTCAGGTGGGAATGCGGCATCCACTCAGCACCACATCGTTTTCCGTGCGGCGTTCGATAACGCAGGGCCGCAAGTTAATACGAGGATTCCTCAGTCGAGGTGCTTGACCAGCGGCGTTGCGGGACACGCTGGCCCGGCGTTTGTACGGCGCGCCGCCTCGCCCGGCAATCCGGATGCGTAGCTATCGATTTGCTGAAGCGTGATCTCGGCATGATGTTTAAGTGACGGCAACTGCGAGCCGTTGCAATAGAATCCGCGCCGGACCGGCCGGTCTTCTTGGATTCCTGCCAGGCGAAAATCTCCCGCAAATCTGTGGCAATTGATCGGAAAGCCCTAGTGGCAAATTGCTGAATCTGCTTTCCGCACTGCGCTCTTGACCCCGGCCATGTGCCGGTCGATGATGAACACACGTTCATGAACGTATGTTCATAATAGGAGGCGTCATGACCGAGATCGTCAACACCGCGCAGTCCGACGCGTGGAACGGTTACGAGGGCGAACATTGGGCCGCCCACTTCGACCGCTACGACGCGGTGAACGGCGGCTGCAACCGACCCCTGCTGGCGGCCGCCGCCATCGGCCCCGCCGATCGCGTGCTCGACATCGGCTGCGGCAACGGCCAATTGACGCGACTGGCGGCCCGCCGTGCCGCACACGGCGCGGCGACGGGCGTCGACCTGTCCGGCCCCATGCTGGCGCGCGCCCGGGAACGCGCCGCGATCGAAGGCGTCGCCAATGTGTCCTTCGAACAGGGCGACGCCCAGATCCACCCATTCCCCGCAGCCGCTTTCGATGCCGCCCTGAGTCGCGCCGGAATCATGTTCTTCGCCGACCCGGTCGCCGCCTTCACCAATATCGCCAGCGCCCTGCGCCCCGGCGGCCGCCTCGCCTTCGTCACCATGCCACCCCTGGACGGCACCGACATCGGCACGGTATTCGGCGCGGCCGCAACCCATCTCGACGACTTCGAGGTCACCCACGCGCACGGCCCCTTCGCCGATCCCAATCGCATGCGGGCACTGCTCGCCGCAGCCGGCTTCGTCGACATCGCGTTCCGCTACCTGGAGCCCGACGGTGTCTGGGGCCGCGATATCGCCGACGCGACCGAATTCATCATCGGCTGGGGACCGCTGCGCTACCACCGCATGCGGATGAACTTCCGCACCGACCCCGCCATCCGCGCCGCGCTCGCCGCCGCCCTCGAACCCTTCGCCACCCCCGAGGGCATCCGCCTGCGCACCGCCGCCTGGCTCGTCACCGCCACCACCCCGCTACCGTAACGCCCATGTCCCCGAGAAAGGCCGCGGCCCTGCGCGACAGCGCGGGCGATCAGGGTTTGCGCGACCACCTGCTCGCCACCGCCCAGCGCCTCATCGCCGAGCAGGGCGCGGCCGGCCTCACCGTCCGCGCCATCGCCCGCGCCGCCCGGGTCGCCGACGGCGTCCTCTACAACCATTTCGCCGACAAGGACGAACTCCTCGCCGCCGCCGTCACCGCCCACGTCGTCGACGCGCACGCGCAACTCGGCGACCTCCCGTCCCCGGGCACCGGCGCCCTGGCGGACAACCTGCGCGCCTACCTCCGCGCCGGCCTGACCCTGCACCGCACCGTGCTCCCGGTCTACGCGGGCCTGCTGACCAGCCCGTCGATCCTCGCCCGCCTCGCCGAAGCCGAAGAGCCCCACCAGGATTGGCGCTCCCTTCTCGCCGACTACCTGTCCGCCGAAAAAGAGCTGGGCCGCCTAGCCTCACACGCCGACCCGCACACCGCCGCAGCCCTGCTGGCAGGCATCTGCCACGACGAAGTCCTGACCACCCTGCTCTCCCACGCCACGCCCGCCCGAGCCGATCCGGACGCGGTGATCGCCGCCCTTCTCACCGGCATCGCACCCGAACCGGAATAACCACCCGCAACGGTCGACGCCTCGCGGAACGTCCCCTGTCCGAGGTCGCGATCGCGATGCTCGGCCGGAATCCACTGAAATCGGCTGCGCCACCGGTGGTGTGGATCCCGGCCACAAGCACGCCCGGATGACGGGCGTAATGCCAAGGACGCCAAAAGAGGCGGGCGAAGCACCGCGACTTCATCGTCGGTAATGGCTTCGACCGCCGGCCAAAGCGCGGGCGGGTCGGCCGCCGACCAGGCTGCGGCGATTTGTTCTGGCAGCGCGGGTTCGGCGGCGCGGATCGTGGGCCGCTGGGTCAGCGGTTGGCGACTTCGTGCAGGATCTCGGCCAGCTCAACGGGTTTCGACCACATGGGCCAGTGGCCGGTGGGCAGGTCGACGTAGTCCAGGAGGCCGGTGTCGAAGCGGGCGACCTCCGCGAAAATCGGCACCTGCCCGGCCTGCGCGCCCTGCCGTACCACTTCGCTGGGCCAGCTGGTGCACACCAGTGTCGTCGGAACCGAGAGGCGCGCATCGGAATCGGAGAGTTTCAGGGGTGCGCCCGCGACACCGGCGGGGACCGGCACCGCGCGCTCGCGGAAGCGGGCCAGCGCCGCCTCGTCCAGGCCCTCGAGGCTGTTGCCGTCGGCTTCCACCTGCGACCAGTCGGCGAGCGGGAACTCCGGGGCGTCGCCGAGAGCGGGAATCGCGACGAAGCCGTCCGGGAGCGGGGCGGTGTCCACGTAGATCACGCGCGAGAAGCGTTCCGGTGCAAGGTCGGTCGCCAGGTAGGCGGGCAGGGCGGCGCCGGAGTGCGCGACCAGCACCACCGGCTCGGGGGCGGCGGCGACAATGGCGTGGGCCTGATCCACCAGCGTGGTGTCGAGCCGACCCGGGTCGCCGGCGTCGAGTCCGGGCAGGGTGAGCGCCACGACTTCGTCCCCGCGGCGTCGCAATTCGCCGGCGACCTCGTCCCACGCCCATGCGCCGAGCCAGAATCCGGGAGCCAGAACCATTTTTGCCATGTGCCCACCCTGCCAGAGCGGGCGGGCGCGAGCCCAGCCCTACGCAGCGGGCCGATCCGGATGCGGTGCGCGCCGGTCCGGCGTCAGTAGACGGGGCCGGTGTACTTCTCGCCGGGGCCGGCGCCGGGGGCGTCGGGGTGAGCGGAGGATTCGCGGAAGGCGCGCTGCAGCGACTGCAGGCCGTCGCGGATGGGGCCGGCGTGCGGGCCGAGGTATTCCACGGAGGCGGTGACCAGGCCGGCGAGGGCGGTGATGACGCGGCGGGCCTCGTCGAGGTCGAGGTGGGGGCTGGCGGACGGGTCGTCCTCGCCGAGGCCGAGCTTCTCGGCGGCGGAGCTCATCAGCATGACGGCGGCACGGCTGATAACCTCCACGGCGGGGATCTCGGCCAGTTCGCGGACCACTTCGCCTTCGATGAGGGCCGAATCCTCGTTCACACTTGCCTCACTCATGGGGTAGAGCATGGCACCGAGCGGGTCGGGCCAGGTCGCGGGGGAGGCCGATTTCGGGATCCGCCCAGGTGGCTGTTAGACTGACCTGCGACGACCGCCCCAGACCGGTTCCCGTAGCCGGACCGGGGCTTTAAGTGGAGCCCGACTCCCACCGTCAGCCGCAAGGTTGAACGGTCCGGTCGCCCATCTTTTTCCGAGATGGGTTCCTCGATGGGTTCGCCCAGTTCGGGGTGCGATGCGAGTAGTTTGCGTCGTGGATCGGTCGACTCGGGCCCCGTGTTGGTGAAATACCGGCGCGGGGCTTTCGTGTTGAAATTGGGGTTGCAGTTATTGCTAGCGGTCGTTGACGAACCGCTTGACCTAGGAGGCCCCATCAGCACTGAGACCCGCATCAACGATCGCATCCGCGTACCGGAGGTCCGCCTCATCGGACCCGGTGGCGAACAGGTTGGGATCGTGCGTGTTGAAGATGCACTACGCGTCGCCCAGGAGGCAGACCTCGACCTGGTCGAGGTCGCACCGGACGCGCGCCCGCCGGTATGCAAGATCATGGACTACGGCAAGTTCAAGTACGAGACCGCGCAGAAGGCGCGTGAGTCCCGGAAGAACCAGGTCCAGACCGTGATCAAGGAGCAGAAGCTCCGCCCGAAGATCGACGACCACGACTACGCGACCAAGCGGGGCCACGTCATGCGGTTCCTCGAGGCCGGGTCGAAGGTCAAGGTCACGATCATGTTCCGTGGTCGTGAGCAGTCGCGTCCGGAACTGGGTTACCGACTCTTGCAGCGGCTGGCCTCCGACGTCGCCGATCTCGGTTTCGTCGAAACCTCGGCCAAGCAGGACGGCCGGAACATGACCATGGTCCTCGCGCCCCACAAGGGTGCGAAGACGCGGGTGAAGGCCCAGCAGTCGGCGTCGCAGGCGCGCGAGAGCGCTCCGGCCGCCGACAGCGCCCCGGCCGCCGATGCGGCGACCGAGGCCCCGGCCGAACCGCAGCAGTAATAACGAACAGCATTGGCGGAGGCGGGCTCACCCCTGCCTCCGGCACGAGAGAAATGGTGAATCCATGCCGAAGATGAAGAGCCACAGCGGCGCCTCGAAGCGATTCAAGGTGTCCGGTTCGGGCAAGCTGCTCCGTCAGCAGGCGAACCGTCGCCACCTGCTCGAGCACAAGCCGACCACCCGCACTCGTCGTCTGGACGGCGTGGAGGTCGTGGCGAAGGCGGACGTCGCTCGCGTCAAGAAGCTGCTCGCCAAGTAAGTCGGCCGAGCAAGCCAATTCGCGATCCGTTCCCGCGGACGCATAAACCGACCAACACCCGGGCGCAACCGCAGCGCCCCCTATCGAACAAGGACTGACAAGTGGCACGCGTCAAAAGGGCTGTCAACGCTCAGAAGAAGCGCCGTTCCGTTCTCGAGGCCTCCAAGGGCTACCGCGGTCAGCGGTCGCGCCTGTACCGCAAGGCCAAGGAACAGCAGCTGCACTCGCTCACCTACGCCTACCGCGACCGTCGGCAGCGCAAGGGCGACTTCCGCAAGCTGTGGATTGCTCGTATCAACGCCGCCGCGCGTCTGAACGACATCACCTACAACCGCTTCATCCAGGGCCTCAAGGCCGCGGGTGTCGAGGTGGACCGCAAGATCCTCGCCGAGCTGGCCGTCTCCGACGCCGAGGCGTTCGCCGGTCTGGTGGCCGTGGCCAAGGCCGCGCTGCCCGAGGATGTCAACGCCCCGGCCGCCTGAGCCGGGACTGCGTGACACAGCATTCCGGACGACCCGTGGATGCGCTCTCCGAGCGCAATCCGCGGGTCGTTTCCGCTGTCAAACTCCATCGCGCCCAGCAGCGCCGCAAGACCGGATTCTTCCTCGCCGAGGGCGCCAATTCGGTGGAGTCGGCGCTGGACACCGAGCGCGTGGAGGAACTCTTCTACTCCGCCAAGGCCGCCGCGCGTGAGCACGAGCTCGTCGCCGGTGCCGCCGCCGCGGGCGTGCGCACCACGCTGGTGAGCGATCGCGCCGCGGAAATGCTGGGGGAGACCGTGACTCCGCCCGGGCTGGTCGCGGTGTGCCGTCAGGTCGACGTGCCGTTGACCGCGGTGCTGGATGCCGCGCCGCGCCTGCTGGCCGTGCCGGTGGAGATCGCCGACCCCGGCAACGCCGGCACCCTCATCCGCGTCGCCGATGCGGTCGGCGCGAACGGCGTTGTGCTGTCCGGTGATTCGGTCGACCCGCACAACGGCAAATGCGTACGCGCCTGCGCCGGAAGCCTTTTCCACGTCCCCGTAGCCCGCGAGCGCGATACCGACGCCACGCTCACGGCCCTGGAGAACGCGGGCATCACCATCCTCGCGACCACCGCCAAAGGCGAAGTCGACCTGGACGAGGCCGACGAACTCCTGTCCGGCCCGGTCGCCTGGCTGTTCGGCAACGAGGCCCACGGCCTCGACCGCGCCGTCGCCGACCGCGCCACCCACCGCGTCCGCATCCCCATCCACGGCCGCGCCGAGAGCCTGAATCTCGCTGCCGCCGCAGCCATCTGCCTCTACGCGAGCGCACGCGTCCAGCACACGCCGCGGCACTGACCGCCGGTCGTCCGGCGTGCTCGCGGCCGGGATCCCGTGCCGGAAATTCCGGTCAAGGCACGCCGGAACGACGAGTGGGGTGCCAATTCGGTGTGCTGCGGGTTTGCCCTTACTCTTACTCGGTGACATCGCCCAGCACCCTCAAGTCCGGTGCGCTGTCCCTGGCATCCAGTGTGGTGATCGGGGTGGCGTCGGCTGGACCCGCTTACAGCATTACCGCCACGCTCGGACTGGTGGTGGCCGCCGTGGGGTTGCAGTCGCCGATCATCGTGCTGCTGGCCTTCGTGCCGATGCTGCTGGTGGCCATCGGGTACCGGGATCTCAATGAGGTGGAACCGGATCCGGGCACCACGTTCGTGTGGGCCACGCGGGCGTTCGGGCCGTTCACCGGGTGGATGGCCGGGTGGGCGATCGTCGTCTCCGATCTGCTGGTGATGGCGAGCCTGGCGCAGATCAGCTCGCAGTACACCTTCCATCTGTTCGGGGCGCACGGCATCGGCGGGGACGCCACCAATGTGTGGGTGCTGTTGCTGGGCATTGTCTATCTGGTCGTGATGACCTTGGTCGCGGTATTCGGCATCGATGTGTCGGCGCGGCTGCAGCAGTGGCTGCTGACCATCGAATTCGGGATGCTCGTGGTGTTCGCGGTGGTCGCGCTCGCGCGGGTGGTGATCGGGAACGCGCCGGAGGGGGCGAGCCTGCCGGACTGGTCGTGGTTCAACCCGTTCGAGATCGGGTCCTTCTCGGACTTCGTGACGGCCATGCTGCTCATGGTGTTCATCTACTGGGGCTGGGATTCGGCCGTGGCGGTGAACCAGGAGACGGTGGATCCGCGGCACACGCCGGGGCGGGCCGCGGTGCTGTCGACCATCACGCTGGTGGCGCTGTATCTGCTGGTGACCGTGGCGAGCCAGTCCTTCGCGGGGACCGGGACCGAGGGGCTGGGGCTGGCCAATCCCGATCACGTCGACGATGTGCTGGGCGCGCTGGGCAGCGCGGTGTTCGGCGACGGCGCGGTCGGCACGGTGCTGGTGCACCTGCTGTTCCTGATGGTGCTCACCTCGGCGGCGGCGTCCACGCAGACGACCATCCTGCCGACCGCCCGCGCCACCTATTCGATGGCGCTGCATCACGCCCTGCCGAAGGCGTTCGGCAAGATCCATCCGCGCTTCCGCACCCCGTCGTTCTCCACCGTCGTGTTCGGCGCGGCCTCGGTGGTGCTCTACGTGGCGCTGAACTTCGCCTCGGGCGGACGGCTCATCGCGCAGGCCGTGACCGCGATCGGCATCTCGATCGGCGTGTACTACGGCCTCACCGGGCTCAGCTGCGCGTGGCTGTATCGCGACCGATTCGCCTCGAACCCGAGGGCTCTCGTCATGAAGGGCATCCTGCCGGCGGCGGGCGGCTTCATGCTGCTGTTCGCGGCGGGCTGGACCGCGGTGACCTCCTGGTGGGTGGAGGAGGACGGCTCGTTCTGGCAGCTGCCGTTCCCGCCGCACTGGCACATCGGCGCGACCTTCCTGCTCGGCGTGGGCACGCTGCTGCTGGGCGTGCCCATCTACCTGGTGCTGGCGAAGGTCATGCCGCCGTTCTTCCGGGGCGAGGTGCTGGCGCGCAAGCTGCCCGAGCCGACCGAGGACATCATCGAGGCCGATGCCGATCCGGACAATATCGAGGTGCTGGACGGGCGCTAGTCCGCCCGCGCCCGGTCAGATGCCGTTGGTCTCCAGGTCCCGCATGAGTTCCTGCGCCCAGTCGGCGGGCACGGCGTGCGGGCCGGTGACGCGCATGGCGCCCATGACCGTCAGCAGCATGCCCGTGGCCATGAACTGGCGGGTCTGTGCGATCGAGGCGCCGGTGAGCTCCCGGACCAGGTGGTACATGCGGCCGTAGCGGTCGCGGATCTGATCGCCGATCGCGGGGTCCGCGCTCGCGGAGAAGCTGTGCAGCAGGATCAGGGGCAGTTCGGGCTCGGCCAGGAAGACCTCGTAGCCCTCGCCCATGGCCAGGAGCTTGTCCGCGGCATCGGCGCCCGGATCGGCCGCCTCGGCGCTGGTCCGGAAGACCTCCTCGATGCGATCGCAGGCGCGTTCGGAAACGGCCAGGAACAGCTGCTGCTTGGTGCCGAACAGCCGGATGACATAGGGCTGCGAGACCCCGGCGCGACGTGCGATCTCATCGGTCTTCGTTGCGGCGTAACCGGATTCGGCGAAAGCGGCGATGGCGGCGGCCAGTACCTGCTCGCCGCGTTCGCTGGCGGTCATCCGCGTTCTGGTCATGGTCGGGGGCCTCCTCGCCGTCGGAATCAGGTTACGCATTGACATGTTATCAGTCGATGCATACTCTCTTGTAATCAGTCGATTACAACAAAGGACTGCGCATGACCCGGACCCTCGAAACCACCCCCGCCGCCGGAGTCGCGGCCCGATCGAAACCGCTCGGCGCGGTGCTGGCCGCGGTCAGCATCCCGATGTTCATGGCGACCCTGGACAATCTCGTCGTCACCAACGCCTTGCCGGTGATCCGCACCGAACTCGGGGCCTCGCTCGCGGATCTGCAATGGTTCGTGAACGCCTACACGCTGTCGTTCGCCTCGCTGCTGCTCACCGCCTCGGCCCTCGGCGACCGGCTGGGGCGGCGACGGGTCTTCCTGTTCGGCATCGCGCTGTTCACCCTCGCCTCGGCGGCCTGCGCCATGGTCACCGAACCGTGGATGCTCATCGCGGGGCGCGCCGCGCAGGGCTTCGGCGCGGCGGCCATCATGCCGCTGTCGCTGACCCTGTTGACCGCCGCGGTCCCGGAGCGGATGCGCAGCGCCGCCATCGGCATCTGGGGCGGCATCTCCGGACTGGGCGTGGCGCTCGGGCCCGTGGTGGGCGGCGCGGTCGTGGACGGGCTGAGCTGGCAGTGGATCTTCTGGCTCAATGTGCCCATCGGGCTGATCGCGCTGCCGTTCGCCGCGCGGGTGCTCGGCGAATCCTTCGGCGGCGCACGCCGATTGGATGTGATCGGGCTGCTGCTCTCGGCCGGGGGCGTACTGGCTGTGGTGTGGGGCGTCATTCACGGCGCGGACGACGGATGGACCTCGGCCGGGGTGCTGGCCGGATTGATCGGCGGCGCGGCGCTGCTCGCCGGTTTCATTGCCTGGGAACGTCGCACGATCGATCCGATGCTGCCGCTGCGCCTGTTCTCCGACCGCGGGTTCACGGCCATCAACGCGATCATGTTCACCTTCTCGGTGGGCGTATTCGGCTCGATCTTCCTGCTGGCGCAGTACTTCCAGGTCGTGCAGGGCTATTCACCGCTGGAGGCGGGTGTGCGCACGCTGCCGTGGACCATGGCGCCGATGGTGGTGGCCCCGCTGGCCGGGCTGATCGTGGACAGGGTCGGGCCGCGCGTGCTGGTCGCGTCCGGACAGGTCTTCCTCACGGTGGCGCTGGCCTGGATGGCGTTCATCACCACCGCCGAAACCGAGTACGGCTCTTACGTGCTGCCGTTCGTGCTGGGCGGCGTCGGCATGGGCCTGACCTTCGCGCCCGCCTCCACGGTGGTCATGGCGAGTGCTTCGGCGTCCGATCAGGGGATGGCCTCGGGCGCCAACAACACCATCCGGGAGGTCGGTGTGGCCATGGGCGTGGCAATCCTGGCCTCGGTCTTCGCTTCTCGCGGGTCGTATCTGTCGCCGGGCAGCTATGTCGACGGCCTGGTGCCCGCGGTGTGGACCGGCGCGGCCATTGTCGCGGCCGGAGTGGTCGTTTCCCTGTTCCTGCCCACCCGGGTCGAAACGCCCACCGGGCAACTCGTTTCGTAATCCCTTTCACCGCAGTTCGATTCGGAGAAGATCATGTTCGGCACCCTCATGCTGATGCTCGTTCCCACGCTCGCCTTCCGCGCTCTCGGGGCACTCGGCGTCCAGCGCTTCGCCACCTGGCGAGTGTCCTTCGCGCACGGACTGGCCGTGCTGCTGCTGTTCACCGGCGCAGCGCATTTCGTCCCCGACACCGTGGACGCGATGCCCAGCCACGACGACCTGACCACCATGGTTCCGGACTTCGTGCCGTTCCCCGGCGGCATGGTCTACCTGACCGGGGTGCTGGAACTGGCCGGAGCGGCGGGCCTGGTGTTCACCCCGGCCCGCAAGTACGCGGGGATCGGCCTGGCCATCCTGTTCGTGCTGATGACGCCCGCCAATATCTATGCGGCGGTGCAGGACATCCCGCTCAACGGCGATCCGGCCACGCCGCTGTGGTTCCGCCTACCCGAGCAGGTCGTCTACATCGGCGTCGCGCTGTGGGCGGCGCTGGGCGCCGCCGGGGTGCGGGCCGCCATCGTCCGCACTCGGCCCGAGCGGGCGAGCGTCTGACGGCGATAGCGCGAACAGCACCGCGCCCTTGCCGATTCGGTTCGGAAAGGGCGCGGTGGCGTCGGTTCACAGTCCGAGTGCGGTGCGGGCCGCTGCCCGGGCGTCGGCCGGATCCGTGGTTCTCAGAACGGCTTCGGCGGCACGGCGGCAGTCCTCGAAGGTGACCGCCGCCAGGGTCGCGCCGACGGCGGCGACCGCCGGCGCGGCGGCCGAGAGCGACGTGACGCCCAATCCCGTGAGGACACAGGCCAGGAGCGGATCGGCGGCGGCCTCCCCGCAGACGCCGACCGCTTTGCCGAGGGCCCGACCGGCGGCCGCGGTACGGGCCACCAGGGTCAGCACGGCGGGCTGCCACGGATCGGTGAGCGCGGCCAGCTGCGGGGACATGCGATCGGCGGCCATCGTGTACTGGGCGAGATCATTGGTGCCGATCGACGCGAAGTCGACGTGCTCGAGGATGGCCTCGGCCAGCAGGGCGGCGGCGGGGACCTCGATCATGACGCCGGGCACGAGGCCGCGGGAGCGCACCCGGGCGGCGAAGGACTTCGCCTCCGCCGCAGTGGAAATCATCGGAGCCATCACCCAGGTGGGTGCGGTGCGGCCGGATGCGGCCGCGGCGATGGCGTCGAGCTGGCGGTCCAGCAGGCCGCTGTCGCGGGCGGCGAGACGGATGCCGCGCACGCCGAGCGCCGGATTGGCCTCGTCCGGATGGTCGGCGAAGCGCAGCGGTTTGTCCGAGCCCGCGTCCAGGGTGCGCACGACGACCTTGGCGCCCGGGTAGGCCGCGAGCACGTCCGCGTAGATGGCGGCCTGTTCGGCGCGCGACGGCTCGGATCCCCGCTCCAGGAAACACAATTCGGTGCGGAACAGCCCCACGCCCTCGGCCGGTGTCCGTTGCGCGACCCGGGCGCCCGCGCCGTCCTGCACATTCACCAGGACTTCGACCCGGCGTCCGTCGGCGGTCGCACCCGGACCGGTCCACGCGGCGGCGCGCTCTGTCGCGGAGCGGTATTCGACCATGGCGGCCCTGGTGGTTTCGGGGTCGGGGGAGACGGTGACGCGACCGGCCGTGCCGTCCAGCAAGAGCTCGATTCCGGCGGGCACGCCATCCAGGCCGGTGACCGCCACCACGCACGGGATGCCGAGCTGGCGCGCGATGATCGCGGTGTGACTGGTCGGACCGCCGAGCGAGGTCGCCAGCCCCACAATGAGATTCGGATCCAGACCGGCGGTATCGGCGGGCGCGAGATCCTCGGCGAGCAGAATCGACGGCCGGTCCGGGACCGGGATGCCGGGCTCGGGCCGGCCCGTCAGCTCCGCCACCACGCGATCGCACACATCCCGCAGATCGGTGACGCGCTCGGCCATCACACCGCCCAACCCGAGGAACAGTCCGGCGAAGTGCTCGGTGGCCGCGACCGCCGCGGTGGGGGCGGGCGTGCCCGCGGCGATGCGCTGCTCGGCCGCGTCGAGCCAGCCGCGGTCGGCGGCCATGGCGGCATTGGCGGCCAGCACCTCGGCGGCCGCGCCCGTGGTCGCCGCCGCCCGGGCGCGCAGCCGATCGGCAATCGTGGAGGCGGCCCGGCGGAAAGCCATGGCCGCGGATGCCCGATCGGACTCGGCCAGGGGAGTCGTCGCCGTCTCCATGAGCACCCGAGGCGCGGGCCGGACCGTCGGCGCCGCGACCACGCCCGGTACCGCCGGAGTGCCGTACAGTACGGTTGAAGTGGGGTTTTCCTGGAATGATCGGGTCATGCGGTGATCCTCCACGCATTCTCGAAAAGCAAGTGCGACCGGCCTGCGGTCTCGAATCAATGTGACCCAGGCTACCTGCGAACCTTGACAAAGCAATACGTTCGGGCATAAAACAACAGAATCACACATCGAGTTGGAGGATCGGTATGTACGCCGAGGAGCGGCAGCAGGCCATCGCCACCCTGGTCGGGCAACTCGGTCGCGTAGCCGTCACCGACCTGGCCGAGCGGTACGGCGTCACCACCGAGACCGTGCGCCGCGATCTGGCGGTGCTGGATCGCATGGGTCTGGTGCGCCGCGTGCACGGCGGCGCGGTACCGGCCGCGGCGCTGACGGCCATCGAGGTCGGCACCGCCGAGCGCGAGCACAGCAAGTCGGGGGAGAAGGACCGGATCGCCAAGGCGGCCTTGGATTTCCTGCCGCCCTCCGGTGGCAGCGTGCTGTTCGACGCGGGCACCACCACCGGCCGCGTGGCGGCCCTGCTGCCCGCCGACCGGGAACTCGTGGCCGTGACCAACTCGCTGCCGATCGCGACCCGGCTATCCGGACACGCCGGGGTGCAACTGCACCTGCTGGGCGGCCGGGTGCGCGGCGTGACACAGGCCGCCGTCGGTCCGCAGCCCCTGCGCCTGCTCGGCGAGCTGCGCGTGGACGTGGCCTTCATCGGCACCAATGCGCTGACCTCCGGTCACGGCCTGTCCACGCCGGACACCGACGAGGCGGCGGTGAAGCGGGCCATGGTCGGCACCGCGCACCGGGTGGTCGTGGTCACCGACTCCAGCAAGATCGGCCGCGAGGACTTCGTGCGCTTCGCCGCCATCGACGAGATCGACGTCCTGGTGACCGACACCGGATTGCCGCAATCCCTGCGAAACGAGCTGGAGCAGTGTGGAATCGAGGTGGTGACCGCATGATCGTCACCCTCACCGCGAACCCCAGCATCGACCGCACCGTGACGCTGTCCGAACCGCTGCGCTCCGGGGCCGTGCTCCGCGCCCGCACCGTCACCACACAGCCGGGCGGCAAGGGCATCAATGTTTCCCGCGTGGCCGCGGCCGCGGGCGTCCCCACCGTCGCGGTGCTCCCCGGCCGCTCCGACGATCCCTTGCTGCGGGCCCTGCGCGAAACCGGCCTCGACCATCGCGCGGTCCCCTGCGAAGGCTCCGCCCGCACCAACCTCACCCTCGCCGAATCCGACGGCACCACAACGAAAATCAACGAACCCGGGGCCGCGCTGACCGAGGAGAACCTCCGGCGGCTGTCCGACCTGCTGGTCGAACTCTCTGCCGACGCCGCCTGGGTGGTGCTCTCGGGTTCGCTCCCGCCGCTGGTCCCGACCGACTGGTATGTCGCCCTGCTCCGCCGCCTGCGCGGCACCCGCGTCGCGGTCGACACCTCCGACGCCCCGCTCCGCGCCCTGGCCGCGGGCTTCGATTCCGCTGCGCCCCAGCTGCTCAAGCCCAATGCCGAAGAACTGGCCCAGCTCACCGGCGCGGACCCCGATGACCTGCACGACCCCCTGACCGCCGCCCGCGCCGCCCGCACCCTTGTCGACCGCGGCGTCGGCGCGGTCCTCGCCACCCTCGGCGCGGCAGGCGCGGTCCTGATCACCCCCGAGGGCGCCTGGCACGCCACCGCCCCCGACATCACCCCGCGCAGCACCGTCGGAGCGGGCGATTCCGCCCTGGCGGGCTACCTCCTCGCCGACCTGGCGGGCGCACCCCCACCCGACCGCCTGCGCCACGCCGTCGCCTACGGCAGCGCCGCCGTCGCCCTCCCGGGCACCGGCCTCCCCGGCCCACACCACGTCACCCCCGACGCCGTGGCCGTCACCACCCTCGACCCCCTGCCCCATCGCTGAAGGACATCCCGATGGCCGACCTCACCACTGCGAATCTCGTGGCCCTGCACGCTGATGCCACAGGACACGACGTGATCGCTGCCCGCGCCGGCCATCCGGTCGCGGCCCCGGTGGGCGTGGCCCCCGACCCGGCGGCCGTGACGGCCCTCGATTCCCCGCCCCATCGCTGAAGGACATCTGATGGCCGATCCCATCATCACCGCGGAACTGATCACCTTGGACGCCGATCTGGGCGCTACCAAGCAGGAAGTGATCGCAGCACTCGCGGCCCGCGTAGCTGCGGCAGGCCGCGCCACGGACGCGGGCTCCCTACGGGATGCGGCGCTGGAACGGGAAAGCCAGTCGGCCACCGGGCTTCCCGGCGGCATCGCTATCCCGCACTGTCGCGCGGAGGTGGTCGCGGCCGCTTCTCTCGCGTTCGCCCGGCTGGCCCCGAAGGTGGACTTCGGCGCGCCGGACGGTCCCGCTGATCTGGTCTTCCTGATCGCCGCCCCGGAAGGTGCGGGAGCCGAGCACCTGAAACTGCTTTCGGCGCTGGCCCGCGCGCTCGTCAAACCAGAGTTCGTCGGAGAACTCCGCGCCGCCGACACGCCGGCCACAGTCCTCGAACTCGTCGATGGCGTTCTCGCGCCGCCGGAAGCGACACGGTCGCAGCCGGATTCGGCTGCGAGCACCGAGGAGACAGCCGCGCGTGCGACGACCGCTGCCACGCTGGGCCATGATTCGACCGCAGTGGCCGCGACAGCCGATGACGCGACTGCGATGGGCGCGAGTTCCGTTGCAAGCGATTCGCGTCGGCCCGCCGGGCGGCCCGACCTGGACACCACCGCGAACGGATCGTCGCGCACGCACGCATCCGATGGAACCGATGCGGCAGTTCCGGCGCGGACCGGCGCGGAATCGGCTGGGGTGCAAGCCGGTTACTCGCGCTCCACGGCGGGGTCCAGCGCTACCGTCGGTGGCGAGGACGCCGGGTACTCTTCGGCCGATCGGATCCTGGTGGCGGTGACGGCGTGTCCGACCGGGATCGCGCACACCTATATGGCCGCGGATTCGCTGGTGGCCGCGGGGGAGCGGGCCGGGGTTACGGTGCAGGTGGAGACGCAGGGGTCGAGCGGGAGCACGCCGTTGTCGGCGGCGACCATCGCGGCGGCGGATGCGGTGATCTTCGCGACCGATGTGGGCGTGCAGGGGCGGGACCGGTTCGCCGGGAAGCCGGTGGTCGAGTCCGGAGTGAAGCGGGCGATCAATGAGCCGGATGCGATGGTGACCGAGGCGCTGCGGGCCGCGCTGGATCCGGGGGCGCGCACGGTCGCCGTGGAGCGGGTGCAGAGTGCCTCCGGCACACCGGGTTCGGCGTCGCCGGGGTGGGGGACGCGGTTGCGGCAGATTCTGCTGACCGGCGTCAGCTACATGATTCCGTTCGTGGCCGCCGGTGGGCTGCTCATTGCGCTCGGATTCCTGCTGGGCGGGTACGAGATCTCCGATGATGCGAAGACGATCGTGCTCGACAACACGCTGAGCTCCTTGCCGGACGGCGGGCTGCGGATCTATATCGGCGCGGTGCTGTTCCAGTTGGGCGCCTTGGCTTTCAGCTTTCTGGTGCCCGCGCTGGCGGGGTATATCGCGTACGCGATCGCCGATCGGCCCGGTCTCGCACCGGGATTCACGGCGGGTGCGGTCGCGGTGTTCGTGGGAGCCGGATTCCTGGGTGGCCTGGTCGGCGGGTTGATCGCCGGCTTCGCCGCGCTGTGGATCGCCAAACTCGCTGTGCCGCAGTGGGCTCGCGGGCTCATGCCGGTGGTGGTCATTCCACTGTTCGCCTCGCTGATCGTCGGCGGCCTCATGTTCATCGTGCTCGGGCGGCCCCTGGCCGCCATCACCGGCGGGCTCACCGATTGGCTCAACGGCCTGTCCGGGACCTCGGCGGTGCTGCTGGGCGTCATTCTCGGGCTCATGATGTGCTTCGACCTGGGCGGGCCGGTGAACAAGGCGGCCTACTCCTTCGCGGTGGCCGGTTTGAGCGTGAACGATCCGGCGACACTGCGGATCATGGCGGCGGTCATGGCCGCGGGCATGGTGCCGCCGCTGGCCATGGCATTGGCGACCACCGTGCGCCCGAAGCTGTTCACCACCGCCGAACGCGAGAACGGCAAGGCCGCTTGGCTGCTGGGCGCGTCGTTCATCTCCGAGGGCGCCATCCCGTTCGCGGCCGCCGATCCGGTGCGCGTCATCCCGTCGATGATGGCGGGCGGCGCGGTCACCGGCGGGCTCATCATGGCCTCCGGCGCCACGCTGAGCGCCCCGCACGGCGGCATCTTCGTCTTCTTCGCCGTCGGCCATCTGCTCTGGTTCCTGCTCGCGCTGGCCGCGGGCACCGCGGTCGGCACCCTGTGCGTGACCGCCGCGAAGCAACTCGTCCAACCACGCCGCGAAACCACACCGGCCGTCCCCGCGGCCGTGTGATCACCAAGGAGGAACACGCCATGCCCAGCACTTCCGTCATCGTCGGCTCCGCCGTCGGACTGCATGCCCGCCCGGCCGCCGTCATCGCCCAGGCCGCCCAGGCCGCGGGCGTTCCGGTCACCCTCGCGCTCCCGGACGGCGCGCCCGTCGACGCCGGCTCGGCCCTCATGATCATGAGCCTCGGCGCCGCCAAGGGCGCGGAAGTGATCGTCAGCTCCGAGGACCAGGCCGCCCTGGACAAGATCGCGGGCCTGGTCGCCGCCGACCTCGACGCCTGATCCGTCGCGCCCCCTCCGATTCCGCCCGGATGCGCGGAGGGGGCGCACCGGAGTGCGCGCGGGGGCTACGCTGCGGTGGTTCGACCGCATCGACCCAGGTAGATCCCCATGCACACCGACACCGAACGGGTACCGGCACTGCCGCCCGATCTCGTACCCCACACCCGCCGGGTCGCATGGGAGCGCGCCACCGCGATTCCCATGGCGGCGTTGGCATTACTGTTCCTGGCCGCCTACGCCTGGCATGTGCTCGACGCCGGCCGTCACCCGTGGATCGGGACGTGGACGAATGTTCTCGACGTCACCGTGTGGGCGCTGTTCGCCGTCGACTATTGCATCCGCCTGCGCCTGTCCACCAACCGCCGCCGCTTCGTCCGGCGCAACTGGCTGGACCTGGTCGCGGTGCTGCTGCCGCCGCTACGGCCGCTGCGCCTGCTGCGGGCCGTCCTGCTCGTGCTGGATGCCGCCGACCGCCGCAGTCGCTTCCAATCCCGCACTCGCATGTCGGTTTTCGTCGGCGCGGGTTCACTGCTCCTGCTGTTCGTGTGCAGCTTGGCCCTCTACGACGCCGAACGCGACGCCGAGGGCGCCAATGTGACGAGCTTCGGCGACGCCGTCTGGTGGGCAGCGGTGTCGGTCACCACCGTCGGCTATGGCGACCGCTACCCGGTGACGGCGGAAGGCCGTCTCGTGGCGCTGCTGCTCATGACCATCGGCATCGGCCTGATCAGCTTCGCCATCGGCACCACCACCAGTTGGGTCGTCGACAAATTCGGCACCGTCGAGAAGACCGCCGAACGCACCGAGGGCGAGCTCAGCGCCCTGATCGACGAGATCCGTTCGCTGCGCGCGGAAGTCACCGCGCTGCGGGAGCAGAGCGCCGGGCCGCCTCGATCTCGTTGATGTGCGCCTCGGTCCACCGGCGCAGGGCCGTAATGGGTTCGGCGAGGCTGCGGCCGAGGTCGGTGAGGTCGTACTCCACGCGCGGGGGAATGGTGGGATGCACTGTGCGAGTAAGGAACCCGTCGTATTCGAGGCTGCGCAGGGTCTGCGTGAGCATCTTCTGGGAGACGCCGCCGATGCGCCGGGACAGATCGGTGTAGCGCATGGTGCCCTCGTGCATGAGGGCGTCGATCACCAGGACCGTCCACTTGCCGGCGATGTGGTCGAGGATCTGGCGGGTGGGGCATTTGGGGGAGTAGCAGTCGGCGGGAAGGCCCGACGATTCCACAATGGTCTGCACAGGGAGAGAGTAACGCACTTTTTAGTGCCTTCTTCCCAGAAGTTCGCCACTCTCCAATAGTGAGTTTCATGAACAACGTCATGAACGCCTCGCGGTCCGTCGCCGATGCCATCCGCACCCGCCGCACCGTCCGGCACTACCGGCCCGATCCGGTCGCGGCCGCCGATATCGACGCCCTGATGGAACTCGCCATGGAAGCGCCGTCGAGCTGGAACCTGCAGGACCGCTCGATCGTCGTGGTCACCGACCCGGCGGTGCGGGAAGGGCTGGCCTGGGCCACCGGCGGGCAGCCGCAACCGCAGGAGGCCCCGGTCATGCTGGTCTTCGTCGCCGAAAGCCAAGCGTGGCAAGAGGATCGGGCCGACGTCTACGAGCGCGCGCACCGGGCCGGGGCATGGAGCGAGGAGTTCGTCTCCTTCTTCTCGGCCGCCGCCACCGAATTCCAGCAGGGACTGGCCGAGCGCGGGCTGCTGCGTGAGTACGCGGTGAAGGACGCCATGATCGCCGCCGCCTATGTGATGCTCGCCGCCACCGAACGGGGACTGGCCACCTCGCCCATGAACGGCTGGGACGAGGAGAAGGTCAAGAAGGTCATCGGCATCGAGGACCGGCCCGATCTGGCCATCGCCCTGCTCATGTCCGTCGGTCACCCCGCTGAACAGCGGATTCACCCGGGCCGCCGGAGCCTGGACCGGAACGTCTTCCGGGAGCGGTACGCCCGAGCGTGATTCGGCGCGGCGGCGCGCGCCACGCCGAGCGGGGTGCGCGCTGCCTGCGGAAATCCGAGTGAAGCGGGCTGATTACAAGGACTACGATTCGACCAGCAAGAATGGGATGGCAATCGCCCGACCTTTACCAGCCAGGGGAGAGACCAGCATCGTGGCCGACGATATCGACCGTGCCGAGCAGACTGCGGCTTTGACCGAGGAATCCCTCGCCGCCGCCGCGGAAGCCGCCGAGAAGGCGTTCGCCTCGGCCGCGACCCTGGATGAGCTCGCGGCCGCGAAGACCGAATACATGGGCGGCAAGTCGCCCATCTCCCTCGCGCAGCGCTCGCTGGGCTCGCTGCCCAAGGAGGAGAAGGCCGAGGCCGGCAAGCGCGTGAACGTGGCGCGCGGGCGGGTGTCGAAGGCGTACGAGACCCGGCAGGCGGAACTGCTCACCGAGCGCGACGCGGCGGTGCTGGTGGCCGAGACCATCGATGTGACGTTGCCCGCGGGCCGCCGCGCCGAGGGCGCCCGGCACCCGATCGCCGTGTTGTCCGAGCGGGTCGCCGACGTCTTCGTGGCCATGGGCTGGGAGGTCGCCGAGGGTCCCGAGGTCGAGACCGAGCACTTCAACTTCGACGCGCTGAACTTCCTGCCCGATCATCCGGCGCGCACCATGCAGGACACCTTCCACATCGCGCCCGAGGGTTCGCGGCAGGTGCTGCGTACGCACACCTCGCCGGTGCAGGTGCGGTCCATGCTGTCGCGGGAGCTGCCGATCTATGTGGTGTGCCCGGGGCGAACCTTCCGCACCGACGAGCTCGACGCCACGCACACCCCGGTGTTCTCGCAGGTCGAGGGCCTGGCCATCGACAAGGGCCTGACCATGGCTCACCTCAAGGGCACCCTGGACGCCTTCGCGCGGGCGCTGTTCGGCCCGAACACCACCACGCGCATGCGGCCCTCGTTCTTCCCCTTCACCGAGCCGTCCGCCGAGGTGGACGTGTGGTTCGAGGACAAGAAGGGCGGACCGGGCTGGGTCGAGTGGGGCGGCTGCGGCATGGTCAACCCGAAGGTGCTCATCGCCAGCGGGATCGATCCCGAGGTGTACAGCGGTTTCGCATTCGGCATGGGTCTGGAGCGGACCCTGCAGTTCCGCAACGGCCTGTCCGATATGCGCGACATCGTCGAGGGCGATGTGCGCTTCACGCTGCCGTTCGGCATCCAGTCCTGATCCCGACCCCTTCGATACGAGGAAGCGAAACGTCAAGTGCGAGTAGCGCAGTCCTGGCTGACGGAAATCCTGCAGCGCACCACCCCCGGCTGGGCGGTGTCGGCGGAAGAACTCGATGCGGGCTTCGTCCGGGTCGGTCTGGAGGTCGAAGAGGTCGATCCGATCCGGCCGATCACCGGTGATATCGAGCATCCGCTCGTGGTCGGGCGGGTCGCCGAGATCACCGAGCTGACCGAGTTCAAGAAGCCCATCCGCTTCTGCAAGGTGGATATCGGCAAGCCGGAGCTGCAGGAGATCGTCTGCGGCGCACGGAACTTCGCCGTCGGCGATCTGGTGGTCGTGGTGCTCCCGGGCGGCGAGCTGCCGGGCGGTTTCAAGATCTCCTCGCGGAAGACCTACGGGCACACCAGCAATGGCATGATCTGCTCGGTCGCCGAACTCGGCATCGGCAAGGATCACAATGGCATCCTGGTGCTCGAGCCCGGGACCGCCGAGCCGGGCGCGGACGCCAACGAGGTGCTCGGCATGGACGACACCGTCATCGAGCTGGCCATCACCCCCGACCGCGGTTACGCCTTCTCCGCGCGCGGCCTGGCCCGCGAGCTCGCCTGCGGCTTCGACCTGGAGTACCAGGATCCGGCCGTGCGCCTGCTGCCCGGCGCGGAGGCCGAGGCCTGGCAGGTCAAGATCGAACCGGAGTCGCTGTGCACGCGTTTCGCGGTGCGCCGCGTGACCGGCATCGATCCCAAGGCCGTCAGCCCGTGGTGGTTGCAGCGCCGCCTGATGCTGTCGGGCGTGCGCCCGATCTCCCCGGCCGTCGACGTCACCAACTACGTCATGCTCGAACTCGGCCAGCCGCTGCACGCCTTCGACACCGCGAAGGTCAACGGCACCCTCATCGTGCGCCGCGCCAACAAGGGCGAAACCCTGCGCACCCTCGATGATGTCGAGCGCACCCTGGACGCCGAGGACGTGGTGATCGCCGATGATTCCGGCGTCATCTCCCTGGCCGGCACCATGGGCGGCGCGAGCACCGAGGTCGGCGCGGACTCCACCGACATCCTCCTGGAAGCCGCCACCTGGAACCCGGTCGCCATCGCCCGCACCGTGCGCCGGCACAAGCTCTCCTCGGAGGCCAGCCGCCGCTTCGAGCGCATCGTCGATCCCGAGGTGAATGTGGCCGCGCTGGATCGCGCCGCCACCCTGCTGGTCGAAATCGCCGGCGGCACCGTGGAATCCGTGCTCACCGACGTGCGCGTCCCGGTCCCGGCCGCCGCGCCCATCAGCATGGACATCGACCTGGCCGATCGCACCGCCGGCGTGCACTACGCCCCGGGCACCTCCACCCGCCGCCTGCAGCAGGTCGGCTGCACCGTCGAGGTCGGCGTCAGCGAATCCGGCCACGGTCAACTGGTCGTCACCCCGCCGACCTGGCGCCCCGACCTCACCCAGCCCGCCGACCTGGTCGAGGAGGTGCTGCGCCTGGAGGGCCTGGACAAGATCCCGTCGGTCATTCCCACCGCTCCGGCGGGCCGCGGCCTCACCGCCGAACAGCGCCGCCGCCGCGCGGTGAGCAAGGCCCTCGCCTTCGAGGGCTGTGTGGAGGTCCCGGCCCCGGTCTTCATGTCCGCCACCGTCTTCGACACCTGGGGCCTGGACGCCGACGACCCGCGCCGCAAGACGTTGAAGGTGCTGAACCCGCTCGACGCGGAGCGCCCGGACCTCTCCTCCACCCTGCTCCCCGGCCTGCTGGAGATCGCCGCCCGCAATATCTCCCGCGGCCAGCGCGACCTCGCCCTCTACGGCATCGGCCAGGTCACCCTGCCCACCCCGCAGACCGCTCCCGTCGACGCCCTCCCGGTCGACCGCCGCCCCACCGCGGACGAGATCGACGTCCTGCTCCGCTCGCTGCCCGAGCAGCCGGTCCGGGTGGGCGCGGTGCTCACCGGCAAGCGTGAGCCCCGCGGGCCCTGGGGCCCGGGCCGCGCCGTCGAGGCGAGCGACGCCTTCGCCCTCGTCGACGCCGTGGCCGATGCCGCCGGCGTGGTCATCGAGCGCCGCTCGGCGGCCCACCTCCCCTGGCACCCGGGCCGCTGCGCCGAACTCGTGGTGGACGGCAAGGTCGTCGGCCACGCCGGCGAACTGCACCCGGCGGTCCTCGAACGCTCGAGCCTGCCCCCGCGCACCTGCGCCGTGGAGATCGATCTGGACGCTCTCCCGATCCGCGAAAACCGCCCCGCCCCCGTGGTTTCCGCCTTCCCGGCGGTCCTCCAGGACGTGTCGGTCAGCGTCGAGAAGTCCACCCCGGCCGCATCGGTCGAGGCCGCCCTCCGCACCGGCGCGGGCGACCTGCTCGAAGACATCTCCCTCTTCGACGTCTACGAAGGCGCCCAGGCCGGTGAGGGTCGCAAGTCTCTCACCTACGCCCTGCGCTTCCGCGCCCCCGACCGCACTCTCACCGAGGACGAGGCCAGCGCGGCGCGGGACGCCGCCGTCGCCGCGGCGGCCTCGGCCGTCGGCGCGGTACTGCGCAGCTGATCACGTCACCCCGACGGAAGCGAGGGCTCCCGATCCCTGTGGATCGGGAGCCCTCGCTTCGCAGGGTCAGTCGCCGGATCGGATCTCGGCCAGGGCCGCCGCCGCCAGCTCTGCCGGCGTGGAATCGATTGCGAGCGTGATGACGCCGGGTTCGCCCGCGGGGTCCTCGAGGGTGGCGAGCTGGGAGTCGAGGAGGGTGGCGGGCATGAAATGGCCGGGGCGGGTGGCCATTCGGCGGAGGAGTTCTGCACGAGTGCCGGTGAGGTGCACGAAAGTCGGACGGGCGCCGGGGGATTCGGCCAGGGCGTGGCGGAAGAGGTCGCGGTAGGAGCGTTTCAGGGCCGAACAGGTGACGACGCCCGACCGGCCGGCGCCGGCTTGTGCGGTCATCCATTGGACGATGGCGTCCAGCCAGGGGCGGCGGTCCGCGTCGGTGAGGGGTTGGCCGGCGGCCATTTTCGCGATGTTCGCGGGTGGGTGCAGATCGTCGCCTTCGAGGAGGTCCCAGCCGGTTTCGGCGGCCAGCAGTCGGGCGACGGTGGATTTCCCGGAGCCGGAGACGCCCATGACGACCACGATTCGAGGGTATCGGCTGGGCTCCGGCATCCATCGGTTCTACACCATTCGGTCTGCCCTGCGGTGTCGCGGGCGGCCGGTGGGGTAGGAATACCGGTATGCAGCATCCGGCTACCGCTGTCCTCAATGCGCTGACCTATTTTCCGGAGCGGCGGATCGTCGCCACCCCGGAGCAGTTCGGGGTGGCGTACGAGGACCTCTGGTTGCGGACCAGTGACGGGGAGACCGTCAATGCGTGGTTCGTGCGGGCGGTGGGGGAGCCGGTGGCGCATGTGCTGTACGCGCACGGGAACGGGGGGAACATCGGGGATCGGTCGCCGGTGCTGGCCTTGCTGGCGGCGGCCGGATTCGATGTGCTGACCTTCGATTACCGGGGGTTCGGGCGCAGTAGCGGGAAGCCGAGCGAGCGCGGGACCTATCTGGATGCGCGGGCGGCGCGTGCGGCACTGCTGAAGCAGCGGGGAGTGGATCCGGATCGGGTTGTGTATCTGGGGAAGTCGCTGGGCGGGGGCGTGCTGCTGGAGTTGGCGGATGCGTATCCGCCCGCGGCGCTGGTATTGATGTCCACGTTCACGGGGCTGCGGAATGCGGCCAAGGCGGTGTACCCGTTCCTGCCCAAGGTGTTCGTGCCCAATGCCTATCCGAGCCTGCAGCGGATCCGGCGGCTGCGGTGCCCGGTGCTGATCATGCACGGCGATGCCGACGAGTTGTTGCCGGTGAGTATGGGCCGGGCATTGTTCGAAGCGGCGCCCGAGCCCAAGGAGCTGGTCATCTACCCCGGGGCCGCGCACGACAATCTGGTGGCGATCCCGGAATGGCCGGGGACGCTCGCCGCGTGGGTGACGCGCACGCTCTCCCGCGATTCCGCGTGACCGCACGGCCGATGCTCGGCCCGGAGGTGGCGGGGCTGCGTAGCCTGGGCGTTATGAGTGATGCCAACAAGGAACTCGCGGTGCTGTTGGCTCAGTTGCCCGATGCTGAGCTCGCGGCGGTGGTGGAGCAGGCGACCGATGGGCGGGCCGGGCTGGCCGCATTGCACGCGGTGGCGGCGTCGGTGGCCGCCACGGTGGGTCATGCACCGCAAGCCATCGATGTGACTCCTGACACGCAGCTGACGGCGGCCCATCCGGTATCGGATACGCCCGGTGTGTTCGGGCAGGTGGGAGGTGGTCCGGCAGTGTCCGGGACAGTGGTACCTCCGGCGGGTATTCCGGTGACCGGGGAGATGGGCGGGTATTCGGAATCCGGTGTCCCTACTTTCGAGTCAGTTCGCGATAAGGTCGAGCAGCGCTACGGCACCGCCAGGGGGATGGGCGAACTCGATCGGCAGACACCAGTGGGTCGTAGCGTCGAGGAACAGTGGGACGCGCGGGAGAAAGCCGCGCGGGAGCGCCTGGAGAAGATTCGAAAATCGGTGCACGGCAACGATAACGAGTGATTTCCGGGTGGTCCGCTCGACACCGAGGGTGGAACCTATGACCGACGCCAAGCCGCGTGAGATCGCCGAACGGCTGCTGGATCTGCAAGTCGACTACATTGTCGCCGAGGTGACCGGCGACCGGTTCGCCGAAGTGATCGCCCGGGACGTGGACGCGGTGATCGGCGTGGCCGACACCATCATCTTCCGCGACGTGGTGGAGATCGACCAGGCCAAGCAGACCGTGGCCACCGTGGTCGAGCTGATCGGCGGCAGCCCGGTCCTCGGCGAAATGGTCGGCACGCTGGCGAATTCGCTCTACGACGATATCGCCGCCAATAACGACTACACCCTCGGCGACGTGGTCGACCGCGAGCCGGTGGAGCAGCTGCTGGAGAAGATCTTCGGCATGCACCAGGCGCAGGAGCGGATTCTGGAGCGGCTCACCGAGAGCCCGCTCATCGCCACCGTCGCCTCCAAGTTCGTGGACAAGCTGATCGACGACTTCATGGAGTCCAACCGTCAGCTCGCGGGCAAGATCCCGGGCGTGGGCTCGCTGGTCTCCTTCGGCACCTCCGCGGCCAAGCAGGCCCGCAAGGCCGCCGAGAAGGCCGCCGGCGACGGCACTTTCCTGGGCGAAATGGCCGGGAAGGGCGCGCAATTCGCGCTCAAGCGCACCAATAACGCCATCCGCGAGATGCTGCGCGACGCCCCCGTGCACGACGCCGCCATGGAGTTCTGGGATCTGCACGCCGGCGAACCGGTGAGCGGACTGCGGGAGTACCTGTCTCAGCAGGATCTCCAGGATCTGGCGCTGATCATCTACCGCATCGCGCTGACCACCCGTGAGAAGGAGTACTTCGGCGTCCTGGTGGATCAGGGCGTGGAGGTCTTCTTCGAGAAGTACGGCGACCACACCCTGGCGGCCATGCTGCCGGAGCTGGGCCTGTCCAATGAGACCGTCGCCGCCGAGATCCTGCGCTACGGCCCGGCCGTGGTGGAGGCCGCCAAGCGGAACGGCGTGCTGGCCAAGTTGGTTCGCGAGCGGCTGGAGCCGTTCTTCCTCTCCGAGCCCGTGCTGGCGGTGCTGGGCGGTAACTGATCTCCGCATGAATCGCTGAAAACGCGATCTACCACACACTATCGGCCCGTCTCCGCAGTTGCGGAAACGGGCCGATTGGCATTTCGGGCACAGTGGAATCAGACGAACCGCAACGGAGGAACGATCATGAAACTGCCGATTGCCGGAGAGCGACTGTGCGTGCTGTCCACCGAACCCCTGCTCGCCATCGGGATCGGTGTGTACGAACTGCACGTCGGTAGTGAACTGACCATCGAAACCCCGGGCGGCTCGGTCCATCACGTGGTCGGCGATCCCACCCGAACCCATGACAACCTGGTCGGCGCCCTGGACGGCCTGATCGAGTCCGCCAGCATCAACGAGCAGGGCGGCCTGCGCATCGCCCTCGACTCCGGCGCGCATCTGATCGTGGATCCGGACCGCTACTACGAGGCCTGGACCTTCTCCGGCCCGCGCAGCATGATCGCCTCCATGCCGGGTGGTGAGCTCGCCGTCTGGCAGGACGAGTCCTGAAGACCGTACGGCGGGCCGGTCGCGGCGACCGGCCCGCCGATCTGGATGCCCCACGCGGCACGTACCGCGCAGCGATTCCGTGAACAGCGAGCCGGCCGGCGTACGTGCCGTCCCCTCCGCTGGCACCTGTCTGAGCCGCTCGGCTTCGAGCGACTCAGAGAGCATCCCGAGTGAGCGGGCCTGTCGTCAAGGCGAGGTCCTGTCCCAATTTGTCCCAGTCGCCGGATTTGGCATTGCGGTCGGGATACTGCTGCACACCCTCTCAAGACCAAACGGTAGGTTTTGATGCGCACACAGCACATTCGGTCGGGAGGTATCTGCAGGTGGCCGACGCACATTCGGCAATCGCGGGCTATCTGCGGGAACGTCGCGAGCACGCGGGGCTGACCCGCGCCGAACTGGCCCGGCGGGCCGGGGTCTCGGAGGCGCTGATCCAGAAGCTCGAACAGGGCACCCGGCCCCCGACCGCCACCGCGCTCGGTGCGCTGTTCGACGCCTTGGATGTGCCGGTGCAAGTCCGTGAGCACGCCGCCTACCTGCTGCAGCCGGAGCTGACCGCGATCGTCCCCGACGGTTACGGCCCGGATGCGGCGGAACTCGATTTCCTCGACAGCATTCCGTACCCGGCGTGCTATCAGACCATGCCCGCGCTGGACTGCGTCGCCGCCAACGAGCCCTACCGCCGGGCTTTCCCGGGCCTGGACGCCGGCGTCAATGTCCTCGTGTGGACGCTGCTGGATCCGCGGGCCCGCGAGGTGATCGGCAATTGGGAGACCATCGCCCACATGATGGTGCACGCCTTCCGCCACCTGGCGCCGGGAATGATGCCGCCCGAACGCATTGCCGAACTCACTCGTCAGCTCGAACGGGCGCCGGAGTGGGAACGGATGTGGGCGGCCGACATTCCGCCCTCCGAGATCGAGCGGCGCCCGATCGTGGTCCGGTCGCCGGAGACCGGGGAGTGGACGGATTGGCATGTGCAACTGCTGCGCTGCGAAGTGCCACGGCGGCCGTGGTGGATGTGGACGATGGTCCGGATGGTCGACTGAGGATCGGTCTCCTGCGCTGGCTCAGCCTTCGACGATGGCGATGCCGTCGATCTCGACCAGCATCTCCTCGCGCGGCAGGCCGGTGAAGACCGTGGTGCGGCTGGGCAGCACGCCGCCGGTGGTGTGCTCGGTGACGAACTTGCCGTAGGCCTCGTTCATGATGGCGAAATCCTCCCGCTTGGTGAGGTATACGCGCAGCATCACCACATCGTCGAAGCCGGCGCCGCTGGCCTCCACGATGGCTTTGACGTTCTCGAGCGTCCGGATGGTCTGCGCGGCAACATCACCCGGGTGCAGGTACTCGTTGGTGACCGGGTCGACCGGGCCCTGTCCGGAGACCTGGACGAACGGTCCCTTGCGCACGCCCTGGGAGAAGGTGTGGGCGGGTGCGGGCGCGAGATCGGTTCGGACGGCGATCTTCTCACTCATGTGCATACCTTTCAGTGGTCGATGCCCGGACTCCAGCCGAGCTCGGTGGAAACGGCGTCGGCGGCCGCACGCACTCGCGGCAGCAGTCCGAGCACCTGGTCGTGATCGAGCAGCATGTCCGGCACCGACATCGACAGCGCGGCCACGACCGCGCCGGTGCCATTGCGGATGGGGACGGCCACACAGTTGACGAAGCTCTCGTGCTCCTCGTGATCCTCGGCGAACCCTTGGGAGGCAACGAGTTCCAGCTCCGCCAGATACTGCTCGGGGGTGCGGATGGTGCGCTCGGTGAACGGGCGGTACTCGAGGCCCTCGGCGATCTCGCGCCAGAGCCCGCGCGGCTGAGCGGAGACCAGCACCTTGCCGACCGCCGTGCAGTGCAGCGGTGCGGGCCGGCCGATGCGGGAGTACATGCGCACGCTCTGGGTGGCGTCGAGCTTGTCGATGTAGATGGCCTCGCCGGATTCGTAGGTGGCCAGGTGAATGGTCTGCCCGGTCTCGGCATTGAGCGCGGTCAGGTGCGGCCGCGCCGCGGTGCGCACATCGCGGCCCTCCAGGGACCGGTTGGCCAGCTCGAACAGCCGGGACCCGAGCCGGTAGCGGTGTTCGGCGTCATGGGTGACGAACCGTTCGCCCTCCATGGTCTGCAGCAGCCGAAGCACCGTGGACTTGTGCACGCCCAGCCGGGTCGCCAACTGGTCCAAGGTCTTCGAGTCCTCGCCGAGCTCGGCGAGGATGGTCAGGGCGCGATGCAGGCTTTGACTCACGACGCCACATTCTCCGGTACGAGCTCGGCCGGGTCGTAGCGCAACTCGGCCCAATCCGAGCGGGCGGCGAGGGATTCCAGCACGGGCAGCGCCGGCAGCTCGGCGAAATCCCCGGCGCCGGTGAGGGCGGCCGCGGCGCACAGGTGGCCCAAGCGCAGCAGTTCCTCGTGCGGGCGGCCGTGCAGCAGGGCGGCCAGATAGCCGCCCGCGAAGGCGTCGCCCGCGCCGATGCGCTCGGTGACATCCAGGCGCAGGGCGGGCACTTCCAGATGTGCGGCGCCGGCGAATCCGGTGACCGAATGCTTGTCGTTCTTGACCACGAGGTGGTGCGGGTGCGGGAACAGGGCGCGCAGCTCGCCGGGATCGCCGGTGCCGAAGACGGTTTCGGCCTCGTCGGCGCCGAGGAACACCACATCGCACCCGTTCAGGTGCCGGGCGAGGATCTCGGCGGGATCGCCGGTGCGCTGGGCCCACAGGGCCGGGCGGTAATTGAGGTCGTAGCTGATCAGGCGGCCGTGGCGTGGCAGCGTGGTGAGCGCTTCGGTCAGCTCCGTCGCCGAGGGCGACAAGGCCGTGGTGATGCCGGTGCAATGGATGAGATCGCAGCCGTCGAGGAGGGTGGACGCCGCGGTGAGATCGGCGGGGGACAGGGCGCTGGCGGCCGAGCCGGTGCGGTAATAGAGCATTCGGCTGGATCCGGCGGGCAGATCGCCGTCGCGCCCGGACCCGCTGCCGCGCTCCTTGACGTACACCGCCGTGGGCCGCGCCGGATCGACGGTGACCGCGGTGGTGTCCACACCGCGTTCGCCCAGGTGACGAGTCAGAAAGCGGCCGAAGCCATCCGCGCCGACGCGGGACATCCAGGCCGTCTCGATCCCGAGCTGGGCGAGCACGGCGGCCACATTCGCCTCGGCCCCGCCCGCGCTCCGGTCGAAGGCCGGCGAATCCTCGAGCGGTCCGGGCCGGGCGATCAGGACGGCGAGTCCTTCGCCGACGGTGACCGCTCGGGGGCGGGCCGGCGTCGCTCGGGTCACACCAATCTCCTTCGAGTGCTTGCGGCTATCGGTCGTCGCATGCAGAATAACCACCACAAACACGATGTGCAACAAGCGTTGCAGAATATGCAATGCACAGTTGATATGACACTTGGACCTGAGGAAGGAAGTGCCGTGGCCATCGACAATGCCGTCATCGCAGCGCTGCACGAACGGACGCTGGGACCGGAGCACAAATCGCTGCCGCCGACGGCATGGGGCCGGACCGTGCGCGAATACCTCGCCGCCGCACCGCTGCTCGACGAGCTCGAGACGCCGCTGCTGACCCTGGACCGCGCCGCCATGGACTCGAATCTCGCCGTCATGGCGGACTGGGCGGCGGCCGCCGGGGTGCGGCTGGCCCCGCACGGGAAGACCACCATGGCGCCGCAGCTGTGGGCCGAACAGCTGACGGCCGGCTCGTGGGGGATCACCCTCGCCACCGGCTGGCAGGTGCAGGTGGCGCGCTCGTTCGGGGTGGCCCGCGTCATGCTCGCCAATGCGTTGCTGGATCCGGTCGGATTGCGCTGGGCCGCCGCCGAATCGGCGCGCGATCCGGAGTTCGAGCTGTTCAGCTGGGTCGACGGCGTCGACTCGGTGCGCGAGATGGAACGGCATCTGGCCGCTGCGCCCGCGGGCGTGCGGCTGTCGGTGATCGTGGAACTGGGTGGGCCGCACGGGCGTACCGGCGCGCGCGGCCTGGAGGCGGCGCGCGAGGTGGCCGAGGCGGTGCACCGCTCGCCGCGGCTGATCCTGGCCGGGGTGGGCGGATACGAGGGCGCCCTCGCCCATGATCGCAGCCCGGAAGGGGTCGCGGCCGTGCGGCGGTACCTCGACGAGGTGGCGCTGCTGCATCGCGCGATCGTCACGGCGGGCTGGTATGAGAGGCCGGCCGTGATCACCGCGGGCGGCAGCGCCTACCCGGACCTGGTGGTGGAGCATCTCGCCGGGCTCGCGGACGAGGAAGGCGCGCAGGGTGTTCCGACCACCGTCGTGCTGCGGTCGGGCGCGTACCTGATCCACGACGACGGCTTCTACTCCGGCATCTCCCCGCTGGCCGCGGGTCGCGCCGACCGGCCGCTGCGCTCGGCCATGCACGGCTGGGCGCGCGTGGTCTCCCGCCCCGAGGCGGAACTCGCCCTGCTCGATGCGGGCAAGCGCGATCTGCCCTTCGACGAGGGCCTGCCCGTGCCGCAGCTCATCGCGGGACCGGCTGCGGCCAAGCTGAATCCGGAGGCGACGGTGTCGGCGCTCAATGACCAGCACACCTTCCTGCGGCTGCCGGGCGGTGACGCACAGGACCTGCCGGTGGGCGGCGTCGTGCGGCTCGGGCTCTCCCATCCCTGCACCGCCTTCGACAAGTGGCGACTCATCCCGGTGATCGACGATGCCGGGGCCGCGCGGCCGCGGGTGGTCGATCTCGTGCACACCTTCTTCTGATCGGCGGTAATACAGTGGCCGACTTGCTCTTCCGCAATATCGACATCATCGACGGCACCGGTGCGCCGCGCTATCGCGGTGATGTGGTCGTCGATCGCGGCCGGATCGCCGAGATCGCCGGGCCGGGTGCGATCACCGGCGCGGACCGCATTGTGGACGGCGGCGAGGATCTGGTGCTCGCGCCCGGATTCATCGATATGCACGCCCATTCCGACCTGCACCTGCTCACCGAGCCCGCGCATTTCCCGAAGCTCAGCCAGGGCATCACCACGGAGGTGATCGGCCAGGACGGGCTGTCCTACGCGCCCATCGACGATGCGGCACTGGCCGTGCTGCGCCGCCAGATCGCCGGGTGGAACGGCAATCCCGCCGATTTCGACTTCTCCTGGCGCACCGTCGCCGAATATCTGGACCGCCTCGACCAGGGCATCACGCCCAATGCCGCCTACCTCGTCCCCCAGGGCACCTTGCGGCTGATGGTGGTGGGGGCCGAAAAGCGCCCCGCCACACCGGAAGAGATCCGGCGCATGCGGGAACTGCTGGCCGACAGCCTCGCCGAGGGCGCGGTCGGCATGTCCAGCGGGCTCACCTACACGCCCGGAATGTACGCGGACACCGCCGAACTCACCGCCCTGTGCGAGGTGGTCGCCGCCGCCGGGGGCTACTACGCTCCGCACACCCGCTCCTACGGCGCGGGCGCGCTGAACGCCTACGCGGAAATGATCGACTTGGCCCGCACCACCGGCTGCGCTTTGCACCTCACCCACGCCACCCTGAACTTCGGCGAGAATCGGGGCCGCGCACCGGAATTCCTCGCCATGATCGACGCCGCCCTCGCCGACGGGCACGATGTCACCCTCGACACCTACCCCTACCTGCCGGGCTCGACCACCCTGTCGGCCCTGCTGCCCAGCTGGGCCATGTCCGGCGGCCCGGATGCCGCGCTGGCGCGCATCGCCGACGAATCCACGCGCATCCGCATCGCCCTGGATGTGAACCTGCACGGCTCCGACGGCTGCCACGGCGTCACCGTCGACTGGGCGACCATCCAGATCAGCGGTGTCGGCAATACCGCGCTCGACGAATACGTCGGCCGCACCGTCGCCGAGATCGCCGCCGATCGGGACATGCCGCCGGTCGAGGTCTTCTTCGACCTGCTCACCCGAGACCAGCTGGCCACCACCATCCTTCAACACGTCGGCCACGAGGAGAACGTGCGCGCCATCATGCGGCACTCCCGCCACATGGGCGGCAGCGACGCCCTCCTCGTCGGCGACCGCCCGCACCCGCGCGCCTGGGGCACCTTCCCGCGCTACCTCGGCCACTACGTGCGCGAACTCGGCCTGCTCGACCTCGAGGACTGCGTCAACCATTTCACCGGCCGCCCGGCCCAACGCCTGCGACTGCGTGACCGCGGCCTCGTCAAACCCGGGTACGCCGCCGACCTGGTGGCCTTCGATCCCCGAACCATCACCGACACCGCCACATTCGAGAACCCGAAACAGCAGGCGCAGGGCATCCGCCACGTCCTGGTGAACGGCGAATTCGCGCTCGAAGACGGCAAAGCGACCGGCGCCCGCGCGGGCCGCGCCCTGCGCATGGACCCTGCCCGCAAGGAAACCCGGTGACCGCCGCCGCGGCCGATACCGGCCGCCCTCCGTCATTCCGGCGTGTTCTTGGCCGGAATCCACACGACGAGGCAGGCCACAAGTACGCCGGGATGACGGACAGAGCTCATCGGGATGACGGAAGAACGCGCCAGGACGGCGGAAGTCAGGCCGGATGGCGGCGGGCGCGCCGGATGGCGGAAGTCAGCCGGATGGTGGAAGAGGCGCTGGGGCGGCGGAGGGCGCGCTGGGACGGCCGGAGGTGCGCCGCGATGGCGGAAGCCACGCCGGATGGCGGCGGGTGCGCCGCGATGGCGGAAGGCGCGGGCGGGATGACGACTATGTGGAGGGAACTTTGATGACCGAGGCCATGGAGGTTATCCGCGCCGATCGCGTGCTGACCGTGGTGCGTGCGCCCGAGATTCCCGACCCGGTGGCCCTCGCGGAGGCGCTCGCGGGATCCGGAATCCGGGCTCTGGAACTGACTTTCACCACTTCCGGTGTGCTCGATTGCCTTCGCAAGGCCGCCGGCGCGAACACCGCCGTGGTCGGTGCGGGCACCGTGCTCGATGGCGAGCAGGCGGCCGCCGCCATCGACAGCGGCGCACGCTTCCTGGTCACCCCCGGTATTCGGGAGACCGTCGCCGAGGTCGCCGCGAAGCGCGGAATTCCGGTCGTCATGGGCGCTTTCACACCGACCGAGGTGATGCGGGCCCTGGATCTGGGTGCGGCGGCGGTGAAGATCTTCCCCGCGAAGGCGCTCGGGCCCGGGTATCTGAAGGACCTGCACGGTCCGTTCCCGCAGGCGGAGCTCATCCCCTCCGGCGGGGTCAATGCCGGTAACGCCGCCGACTTCCTGGCGCACGGCGCGATCGCCGTCACCGCCGGGACCGACGTCGTCGCTCCCGCCGACGTCGCCGCGGGCCGGTGGCCCGAGATCGCCGCTCGCGCGGCATCGTTCGTTCGATCCATGAATTGAGGTACCCCATGGGCGACACAGTCGATTGGCTGCGCACCACCACGCCGGGTCTGCTGGTGCTGTGCGGGCTGGCCATCGCCGTCCTGCTCGTGACGATCATCCGGTTCAAGCTGGAACCGTTCATCGCCCTGCTGCTCACCGGCCTGGGCCTGGCCCTGGCGGCCGGGCTGCCGGTGGCGAAGATCGTCGGCACTCCCTTGAAGGCCGGGGAATCCTTGCTGGAGACCGGATTCGGCGGCATCCTCGGCCACATCGCCGTCATCATCGGCCTCGGCACGGTGCTCGGCGCCATCCTGGAGCGCTCCGGCGGCGCGGACGTGCTCACCGAGCGGCTGCTGAAACTCTTCGGGGACAAGGGCGCTCCCATTGCCATGGGCCTGCTCGGGCTCATCTTCGGCATCCCGGTCTTCTTCGACATCGGCATCTTCGTGCTGGCGCCGCTGATCTACGTGGCCGCCAAGCGCGGCGGGCGCTCGCTGGTGCTGTACGCCATGCCGATGCTCGCGGGCCTGTCCATGACGCACGCCTTCCTGCCGCCGCATCCGGGTCCGGTCGCGCTGGGCGGCCTGCTCGGCGTCAGCCTGGGCTGGCTGATACTCATGGGATTCGTCTGCGGCCTACCGGGATTCGTCGCGGCGGGCATCGTGTGGGGCAGCTGGATCGGCAAGCGGGTGAACGTGGAGGTGCCCGCGGAGTTCCTGGTGAAGTCCGAGACGGCCAATGGCTCCGGCGGCACGGTCGTGAAGCCCGGGGACGGTCCGGGCGCGGCCGCGGCGACGGTGCTCGACAAGCGCGCCCCGTCGGTGGGCCTGATCGGCGGCATCATCGCCATCCCGCTGGTGCTCATCCTGGGCGCGACCTTCGGCAGCCAACTGCTCGACGACGGCTCGAAGACCTTGCAGGTACTCACCTTCCTGGGCACGCCCGCCGTGGCACTGCTCATCGCGGTGCTCATCGCCTTCTACGTGCTCGGCCTCCGGCGCGGTTCCACCGTGCAGGAATTGAGCGCCCTGACCGCCGAATCGCTGCGCCCGGTGGGCATGCTGCTACTGGTGGTCGGCGCGGGCGCGTTCTTCGGAAAGGTCATCGCCGCCACCGGAATCGGCACCGCGCTGGCCGACACCATGTCCGCCGCCGGGCTTCCGGTCATCGTGCTCGCCTACCTGATCAGCTGCGGCCTGCGCATCGCGCAGGGTTCGGCGACGGTCGCCATTGTCACCACCGGCGGCATCGTGGCCCCGCTGGTCGTGGATCAGGGCTACTCGCAGATGGCCATCGCGCTCATCGCCATGGCCATCGCCGCCGGCTCGATCATCCTCAGCCACGTCAACGACGGCGGCTTCTGGATCATCGCCAAGTACTTCAACCTCACCGTCAAGCAGACCCTGCAAACCTGGACGGTGCTGGAAACGGTGCTGTCGGTGGTCAGCTTCGCCGTCGCGGCGGTGCTGTTCGCCGTCGTGTCCTGAGGTCGACGGGCATCCGCCGAGCCGGAACCGGTCCGGCGGATGCCCGTTTTCGCATTGCGGCGACCGCGGCGCTGCGGCTAGCGTCGCGGCGTGAGTGAATCGGGAACCGATGAGGCCGAGCGCTACGCGGACGAGACGTGGCGCGCGCTGGACAGCATCTGGAACGGGTGGGGGCGACTGGATCCGGCGCTGGCGTCGCCGCGCTATCAGTCGCGGTTCATTCCCACCGAGATATGGCAGCACATGGGGGTGCAGGAGCCGGAACCGCCGAGCGTGGAGCACCCGAGCTTCGCGGTGGTGCGGCGGCAATACGGTGCGCTGCTCACCTCGTACGGGCTGTCCTTCCCCGACACCTGGGGCGATGCGGCGCCGGTCAGCGGCGTCGGCGTCGAGGTGTACGGCGCGGCCGCCGGAATGCCCGCGGATTGGCCTGCGGCGCAGATGATCTCGGACAGCTGGCTCGGGCAGATGGTGTGGTCGGTGGCACAGACGGTGTCGAAGCACGGGATGCGCTTCATCGAGAACCTCGAACACTTCGGCACGCTGTCGATGACCTTGTCCGGCTTGGGTTTTCCGGACGAGGCGCGTGGCACGTACGTCGACGATCAGGGCGATGCGTGCGTGCTGCTGGGCCTGACCGATGCGAGCGTCCCCGCGACGGTGGACGGGCCGCTGGGGCCGATCCGCCTGGTCAACGTCAAACTGCTGACGACCGCCGAGACGCACTTCTGTGTCTCGGGCGGACGATCCGGCACCGGCGTCACCGATGCGCGCGGCGAACTGGCGCAGCGCTTCGCCGACCAGGGCGATGCGCTGTGGTCGAGCATTACCCGGCAGTCGGTGGTCTGAGCAGGCGGCTGTGCCCGATCACGCCCGGGTGAGCACCGCGATGGGGAACTTCCGGGTGCTCAGCGCCCGGTAGGTGGCGAAGTCCGGATACCCGGCCACCAGTGTGCGCCAATGCTTCTCGTACTCGGCCGGATCGGTGACCACGCGCGCGGTCACCGGCCAGGACTCCCGGCCGACCCGCACCCGCGGCCGTTCGGTCGCGAGCAGATTGCGCCACCAGTTCGGGGTGCCCGGATTCCCGCCATTGGATCCGCACACCAGCAGATCGTCGCCATCGCGCACCAGCATGAGCATCACCGGCCGCGGCTCCCCGGATTTACGGCCGGTGACCATGAGCTGGAACACCGGCTTGCCTTGCAGCGTCGTGAATCGGGTGCCGCCGAACCGGTCGTACAACCGGCGGTGCAGCCGCGCGTAGAACCGCGTGACGGCGCCCAGGCGCGTGGTCGAGAAGTGATTGAAGCGCCCGCTCAGGGTGAGGGGCTTCGATTCGGTCTTGTCAGCCATTGGTCATTCCTGCCTGCCGCGTATCGCGGCTCACTGTACACAGTGTCCAGTCACTTGGCGCGCAGTCCGCGGCGCATGGCGTCGATGGTGGACTCCGGAGAGGTGTTGAAGGCGAACCGGATACCGGGCGCCACCTCGGTGACCGTATTGATCAGCCGCTCGAACAGCTCGGTGAGCTCGGGCGCCATGCGCACACCCGCGCCGATCATGGCGACCCGGAACGGGCCGTCGGCGGCGCACTCGCGCACCTTGGCCTCGGCCGCGTCCGGATCGCGCGGCACCAGGCAGGCCACGAAGTCGATGCCCGCGGCCCGCATGGCGTCCTCGCCGGCCTTGATGCGCGCGGTGAGCGTCGCCTCGTTCTGGTCGGGATAGGGGGTGAAATCGACGGCGCTGGGATGCAGGCCGATCGACAGGACACGCTCGCTACCGTTCGAATTCGCTTCTGCCACGGTGCTCTCCTTCGATGATTCGGACGACCACAGCACTGCCATCAGGCTAACGATCAGGACGAGCGGCGCCGCCGCGATGAGTGCTCGCCGCCGCGGGCAGCAGTGGCTGGAAGGCATGGGTGACGCGCCGGCGGTACCGCCCCGCCGCGCCCGCGGTGCGCGACCATGGGGAGGTGGACAGAACCGAATTGGCCACGGTGCTGCGCACCGCCCGCGCCCGGCGATGTCGGGCTCCCGGCCGGCGCGCGGCATCAGGTGCCGGGCCTGCGGCGCGAGGAGGTCGCCATGCTGGCCGGGGTCAGCGTGGACTACATCGTCCGGCTGGAACAGGGCCGCGGCCCGAAACCCTCCGATCAGGTGCTGGGCGCGCTGGCCCGCGCGCTGCGACTCGACGAGGACGATCGGAACCTGATGTTCCGCCTGGCGGGTTCCGAGCCCCCGGCCGCAGGTCGCATTCCCCTGCTCATCCGCCCGAGCGTGTACCGCCTGCTGGACCGCATGGCCGATCTGCCCGTCGTGGTGCTGTCCGCGAAATCCGATGTGCTGGCCTGGAATCCGATGGCGGCCGCGCTGTTCGGCGATTTCTCGGAATGGCCGCCGAGCGAGCGCGACCTCATCTATCAGCGTTTCCTGGGCGGTGGTCTCGGTCGCGCCTGGCTGACGCCCGAGGAGGAGGCCGCCACCGCCGACTACTGCGTGGGCTGCCTGCGCTCGGCGCGCGCCCGCTATTCCGATGATCCGGGCCTGACCCAGCTGATCGGCGAATTGCGTTCCCGCAGTCCGCGATTCGATGAGCTCTGGCGCAGCGGGCGCTCCCATCAGCTGCGCTCGTCCACCAAGACCATCGCCCATCCCGAGTTCGGGCACCTCACCTTGGACTGCGACACCTTGCTCGTTCCCGATTCCGATCAGACCGTCATCGTCTACTCCGCTGCCCCCGGCACCCGGGAAGCCTCCGCCCTGGATCTGCTGCGCGTCACCGGCCTGGAACGATTCGGCCGCTGAGCCGTTTCGTCCTTGCTCCGGGCACCGGGTCTTGGAATGGTGGTGCTCGTGTTCACACTGCCGCAGTACGGCCTGAATTCGCTGGCCGACGTGTTCCCGTCCCTGCTGGCCGGTCTCGGCGTGCCGGGTGAGATCGACCGGCTCGGACTGGAATTGGACGCCAGGCGGGTCTGCGTGCTGCTCATCGACGGGCTGGGGGCCGAGCAGCTCGCGGAGTACGCGGCGGACGCGCCGTTCCTGTCCAGCGCCGTCCCGCGCACCATTACCGCGGGCTTCCCGACCACCACGGCCACCAGCCTGAGCTCACTCGGCGTCGGGGTGCCGCCCGGCGAGCACGGCCTGGTCGGCTACCTGCTGCAGGTGCCCGGGCAGGACCGGCTGATGAGCCCGCTGAAATGGCGGCTCTTCGGTGACGGCCCCACGGTGGATCTGCTGAAAGAGCTTGCGCCCGAGCAGTTCCAGCCGCATCCGACCGTCTTCGAGCGGGCCGCCGCCGACGGCGTCTCGGTCACCCATGTCGGCCCGATCTTCCAGGCCGGTTCCGGCCTGACCCGAGCCTCGTTCCGCGGCAGCGAGTTCCGCTTCGACGTCTCCCTCGGCGACCTCATCGACGGCACCCTCACCGCTCTGAACCAGGGTGAGCGCTCCCTGGTCTACGCCTATCACGCCGACCTCGACACCACCGGCCACGTCCGCGGCCCCGGATCCCCGGCCTGGCGACTGGAATTGGGCATGGTGGACCGCACCGTGCGGGCCATCGCCGAGCGTCTTCCGAAGGACGCCGCCCTGCTCGTCACCGCCGACCACGGCATGGTCGCCATGCACGATCACGTCGACTTCGACACCACCGCCGCCCTGCACGACGGCGTCCGGAATCTGGGCGGCGAGGCCCGCGCCCGCCACGTCTACACCGAGCACGGCGCCGCCACCGATGTCGCCGCCACCTGGCGTGAGGTGCTCGGCGACAACTTCGCCGTGCTCACCCGCGACGAGGCGATTCGCGACGGCTGGTTCGGCCCGGCGGTCTTCGCCGAGAATGCCGCCCGCATCGGCGATGTCATCGCCGTCGCGCGCAATCGCGGCGGCATCACCCGTTCGGCGATCGAACCTCTCCAGTCCGGCTTCCTGGGCCAGCACGGCTCGCTGACCTCCGCCGAAATGCATGTCCCGCTTCTCCTCTACCGCGGCGACAGGTGACGAGGCGACAGGTGACGAGGCGACAGGTGACGAGGCGACAGCCGAATCGGTTCAGTTCACGCAGGGGATGCCGCCGCCGATGGTCGTGGTGACCGGCTTTCCGGCGTCGGGGGCGTCGGAGGTCGTGGTGGTGGCCGGAGTGCGGGGTGACGTCGTCGCGGTGGTCGCACCGGAGGTGGGGTCCAGGGCGTCGGGAAGTTCGAAATCGGTGCCCAGGACCAGTTTCACGTGGCCGGGAGTGACTTCCGACGAGGCCGTGGCGGTGATCCCGCCGAGCATGTCGGAGAGTTGCTCGGCGTCGGTGTCGGCGCCCGCGCCGTAGTAGATGGCGGTGGCGGTGCCGTCGGAGTAGGTGGCGGTGCTGACGGTGCCGGCGGGGAAGCCCTTGGCGGTCAGGGATTTCGAGATCTGGGCGGCCAGGCCGGAGGTGCCGCTGGCATTGACCACGTCGAGGGTGGAGACGGGCGTGGTGACGGGGGTTGTCGGCGGTGCCGGATCCTCGATGCCGAAGGCGGCGCGGACCTCCTTGCGGATGGCGACCGGATCGATGATGTTCACATCCTGGCCGTTGATCATGTCGTAGCGCAGGACCGGGAGGGTGCGGAACTCCACCTGGGGGGAGTCGGCGCGGCCGAGGGTGATGAGGAAATCGGTGAGGCTCCAGCCGTCGGAGAGCACGATGTCGCGGTGCGCCACGTCCATGAGGTCCTGGAGTTTGCCGACATTGGTGAAGGTTCCGGCCTGTTTGAGGGAATTGGCGACCGAGGTGAGGAAGGCCTGCTGGCGGTGGGTGCGGTCGAGGTCGCCATTGGGCAGGCCGTGCCGCTGGCGGACGAAGGCCAGGGCATTGGCGGCGTCGAGATGCTGGCGGCCGGCGGGGAAGACCGCGCCGGAGTAGTAGCTGTCGTCGACGGCATTGTTGAGGCAGACGTCCACGCCGCCGAGGGCCTCGGCGAGATGGTAGAAGCCGACCAGCGAGACCTCGGCGAAGCGGTTGATGGGAACGCCGGTGAGCGCCTTCACCGTTCGCACGATGGAAGCTCGGCCCGCTTCGCGCCCTTCGCGTTCCAGCTGCACCTTGTCGGTGACGCCCTGCGCCTCGAGCTTCTGCTCGGCGTAATACTTGGCCAGGCCGTACGCCTCTTTTATCTTGACGTTGGTGTAGCCGGGGATGCCGGTCACCGGCACGTAGTCGTCGCGCGGGATGGAGAAGGCGACGATCTTCTTCATATCCTTCGGAATGTGCACGAGGATGAGGGAATTGGCGTTGTAGCCGCCCTCGGAGCCGTCGCCGGCGTGCAGCTGGTCGAGGATGTCCTTCGGCAAGTCGTTGCCGTTGAGGTCTTTTCGGGTGTCCAGGCCGATGAGCAGGATATTGATATCGCCGTCGAGGCTGCGGTCTTCCTCGGCGATGCCGCCGGCGGATCGGATGAAGCCGTCCTCGAGGCTGTTCTCGCCGTACCAGGCCACGCCGGAGACGCCGATGATGGTGACCGCCGCCACGGCGGAGATGGCCTGTCCGATGCGTCGCAGGCGATGTGATTCCGATCGCCGCCGGTGCGAGACCGGGCCGGCGTGCCTGCCGCCGCGGGCGCGACGACGGGCATGGCGGGTCCCCGCGGTGGCCGTGTCCGAGGGGGTGCCGCGGCCCTCCGGGGTGGTGGCGGGCGCATCGGATGCTCGGTGGTTGCCGCGGTGGCGGCGGACGGCCGGGATGGGTTCGGTGTCGTCGTCGTGCATGGCTCTATCGAGTGTGCCGGAAAACCGCACTTGACGCCCGAACTCCACCCGATGGTGAATGAGCTTGCACAGTCGTGCATAATCATCACATGGCGGATACCTCGGGTGGACCCACGATGCGGGTCGCGGTGGCTGGTGCGAGCGGGTACGCGGGCGGCGAAGTCCTGCGACTGCTACTCGGACATCCAGCGTACCGAGCCGGGCGCCTCGAGATCGGGGCGCTGACCGCCGGGTCGAATGCCGGAAGCACGCTGGGGGAGCTGCAGCCGCATCTGCTGCCGCTGGCGGACCGGGTACTGCAGGCCACCACGCCGGAGGTCCTCTCCGGGCACGACGTCGTCTTCCTGGGACTGCCGCACGGGCAGTCCGCCGCGATTGCCAAGGCATTGCCGGAATCGACCGTCATTATCGACTGCGGTGCGGATTTCCGGCTCACCGATGCGGCGGCGTGGGAGAAGTACTACGGCAGCCCGCACGCGGGCAGCTGGCCGTACGGTCTGCCCGAACTGCCGGGAGGTCGCGAGCGGCTGCGCGGCGCCACCCGGATCGCGGTGCCGGGCTGCTATCCGACCGTGGCGAGCCTGGCGCTGGCCCCGGCGGTCGCGGCCGGAATCATCGAGCCGACCGTGAACGTGGTCGCCGTGAGCGGCACCTCGGGGGCCGGGCGCAAGCTCGATGTGGGTTTGCTCGGCTCCGAGGTGATGGGCTCGCTGCGGGCCTACAACATCGCGGGCGCGCACCGGCACACGCCGGAGATCACCCAGAACCTGAAGGCCGCGGGCGGAACCGACGTCGCCGTATCCTTCACCCCGGTGCTGGCCCCGTTGCCGCGCGGCATTCTGGCCACCTGCACCGCCCCGGCTCGCGTGGACGCCGCCCAGGCCCGCGCGGTCTACGAAAAAGCCTATGCCGATGAGCCGTTCGTGCACCTGCTGCCGGAAGGCGTACTGCCGCAGACCGGTGCGGTGCTCGGATCCAATGCCGTCACCCTGCAGGTGGCGGTGGACGCCGAGGCCGGCCTGCTGGTGGTGATCGGCGCCATCGACAACCTGACCAAGGGCACCGCGGGCGCCGCGGTGCAATCCATGAACCTGGCCGTCGGATTCGACGAGACCGCAGGACTTTCCACCGTAGGAGTGGCTCCGTGACTTCAATCAACGACGGCAAGCTGGTCCGGACCCAGGGCGTCACCGCGCCGCTGGGTTTCCGCGCCGCGGGCATTGCGGCCGGGATCAAGGCCAGCGGGAAGCCGGATCTGGCACTGGTTCTGAACGAGGGGCCGGACTACGCGGCGGCGGGCGTGTTCACCCGCAACCGGGTGAAGGCCGCGCCGGTGCAATGGTCACAGCAAGTGCTGAAGGGCGGGCGGCTGCGGGCGGTAATCCTCAATTCCGGTGGGGCGAATGCCTGCACCGGTCCGGGTGGATTCCAGGACACGCACGCGACCGCTGAGGAGCTCGCGAAGGCGTTGAGCAACTGGGGGACCGAGACCGGTGCGGGTGAGATCGCGGTCTGCTCAACCGGTCTCATCGGAGACCGGTTGCCCATGGACAAGCTGATCCCGGCCGTTACCGAGATCGTGCACGAGATGGGTGGCGGACTGTCCGGCGGTGCGGAGGCAGCCCGGGCGATCATGACCACCGACACCGTGCCGAAGGAAGCCGCGTTCCATCACAAAGACAAGTGGAATGTGGGCGGCATGGCAAAGGGGGCGGGCATGCTCGCGCCGTCGCTGGCGACCATGCTCGTGGTGCTGACCACCGATGTGGTGGCCACGCCGGAGCAGCTGGATGCGGCCCTGCGCAATGCCACCCGCATGACCTTCGACCGCCTCGATGTGGATGGCTCCTGCTCCACCAACGACACCGTGCTGCTGCTGGCCAATGGCGCCAGCGGCGTCGCACCCAGCCAAGACGAGCTGAACGCCGCGGTCATGGCGGTCTGCGACGATCTGGCCGAGCAGCTCATGGCCGATGCGGAAGGCGTCACCAAGCGGGTGCACATCACCGTGACCGGTGCGATCAGCGAGGAGGACGCGCTCGTCGGCGCGCGTGTCATCGCCCGCGACAGCCTGGTCAAGACCGCGTTCTTCGGCTCCGATCCGAATTGGGGCCGGGTGCTGGCCGCGGTCGGCATCGCTCCGATCTACTTCGACCCGGACCGCATCTCGGTGTCGTTCAATGGAAATCCGGTGTGCGTCAACGGCACCGGCGCGCCCGGCGCGCGGCAGGTGGATCTGTCGGGCCCCGACATTCACGTGCTCGTGGATTTCGATCTGGGTGACGGCGAGGCCACCATTCGCACCACGGACCTCTCGCACGGGTACGTCGAAGAGAATTCGGCCTACAGCTCATGAGCACGCCGATCGACGGGCTATCGGCCCTGGACAAGGCGCACGTCCTCGCCGACGCGCTGCCCTGGCTGCAGAAGTTCCGCGACAAGATCGTCGTCGTGAAGTACGGCGGCAACGCCATGATCGACGAGGAACTCAAGCGGGCCTTCGCCGCCGATATGGCGTTCCTGCGCACCGTCGGCGTGCATCCGGTGGTGGTGCACGGCGGCGGGCCGCAGATCAGCGCCATGCTGAAAAGGCTGGGCCTGCAAGGCGAATTCCGCGGCGGCTTCCGGGTCACCACGCCCGAGGTGATGGACATTGTGCGCATGGTGCTCTTCGGCCAGGTGGGCCGGGAGCTGGTCGGGCTCATCAATGCCCACGGCCCGTACGCGGTCGGCATCTCCGGTGAGGACGCGCACCTGTTCACCGCCACCCGGCGCACGGTCACCGTGGACGGCGAGGCCACCGATATCGGTCTGGTCGGCGACGTCACCTCGGTGAATCCCGATGCGGTGCACGATCTCATCGCCGCCGGGCGGATTCCGGTGGTGTCCACCATCGCGCCCGATGCCGCCGGCGTGGTGCACAACATCAATGCCGATACCGCCGCGGCCGCGCTGGCCGAGGCCATCGGCGCGGAGAAGCTGGTCATCCTCACCGATGTCGAGGGCCTGTACACCGATTGGCCCGACCGCTCCTCGCTGACCTCGCGCATCGACACCGATGAACTCGCCAAGTTGCTGCCCCGCCTCGATGCGGGCATGGTGCCCAAGATGGAAGCCTGCCTGCGCGCGGTGGCGGGCGGCGTCCCGACCGCGCACGTGATCGACGGCCGGGTGCCGCATTCGGTGCTGCTGGAACTGTTCACCGGGGAAGGCATCGGCACGATGGTGACCCCCGTTCAGGAGACCTCATGAGTACAGCCGACATCCAGCAGCGGTGGTCCGCCGCGCTGATGAACAACTACGGCACCCCGAAGGTGGCGCTGGTGCGCGGCGCGGGCGCGGTCGTCTACGACGCGGACGGCAAGCGCTACCTGGACTTCCTGGGCGGTATCGCGGTCAACAGCCTCGGCCATGCGCATCCGGCCATCCTGGAGGCGGTCACCCAGCAGCTGGGGACGCTCGGGCACGTGTCGAATCTGTATGCCAGCGAACCGGTCATCGAACTGGCCGAGCGATTGCTCGCGCACTTCGGCGACGGGCACGGCAAGGCGTTCTTCTGCAATTCCGGCACCGAGGCCAATGAGGCCGCGTTCAAGATGGCGCGGCTGACCGGCAAGCACAAGATCGTCGCCTGTGAGGAGGCGTTCCACGGACGCACCATGGGCGCACTGGCTCTGACCGGCCAGCCGTCCAAGCGGGAACCGTTCGCACCCATGCCGGCCGGTGTGGTGCACGTGCCCTACGGCGATGCGGACGCGCTCGCGGCGGCCGTGGACGATGACACCGCGGCGGTGTTCCTGGAGCCGATCATGGGCGAGAGCGGTGTGGTCGTGCCGCCGGCCGATTACCTGGCCAAGGCGCGCGCCATCACCAAAGAGCATGGCGCACTGCTGATCCTGGACGAGGTGCAGACCGGTATCGGCCGGACCGGCGCGTTCTTCGCGCATCAGGCGGCGGGCATCGTGCCGGATGTGATCACCCTGGCCAAGGGGCTCGGCGGCGGTCTGCCCATCGGTGCGGTGCTCGCCCAGGGCACGGCGGCCGAGCTGCTGCAGCCCGGTCTGCACGGCACCACCTTCGGCGGCAATCCCGTCTGTGCCGCAGCGGCGCTGGCCGTGCTGCGCACCATCGACGAGGAGGGCCTGCTCGCCCATGTCGAGTCGGTCGGCAAGATTCTCGTCGACGGTATCGAGGATCTCGGGCACCCGCTCATCGACCACGTGCGCGGCGCGGGCCTGCTCATCGGCATCCAGCTGACCCGGGACCTCTCGGCTCAGGTCGACGAGGCCGCCCGCGCGGCCGGATATCTCCTGAATCCCGCCAAGCCCACTGTGATCCGGCTGGCGCCGCCCCTGGTGCTCACCGAAACCCAGGCCGACAATTTCCTGTCCGACCTGCCCGGCATCCTGGATGCCGCGCAGGCCACAGCGGAGAAGGACACCAAGTGACGCTGCATCATTCGACGATCCGGCATTTCCTGCGCGACGACGACCTCTCGCCCGCCGAGCAGGCCGAAGTCCTCGCTCTGGCAGCGGAACTCAAGGCGGACCCGCTCGCCCGCAAGCCCCTCGCGGGCCCGCGCGGCGTGGCGGTCATGTTCGAGAAGAACTCCACCCGCACCCGCTTCTCCTTCGAGATGGGCATCGCCCAGCTCGGCGGCCACGCCGTCGTGGTGGACGGCCGCGACACCCAGCTGGGCCGGGAGGAGACCCTCGCCGACACCGGCCGCGTGCTGTCCCGCTATGTCGACATGATCGTCTGGCGCACCTTCGGCCAGGATCGGCTCGACGAAATGGCGGGCGCCGCAACGGTTCCGGTGGTCAATGCGCTGTCCAACGAATTCCACCCCTGCCAGGTCCTGGCCGATCTGCAGACGCTGAAGGAACGCAAGGGCGACCTCACCGGCCGCAAGCTCGCCTTCCTCGGCGACGGCGCCAACAATATGTCGCACTCGCTGCTGCTGGGCGGTGTGACCGCGGGCCTGAACGTGACCATCGCCGCCCCCGAGGGTTTCGAGCCGCTGCCGTGGATCGTGGACCTGGCCCAGAAACGCGCCGCCGAGACCGGCGCGACCATTACCGTCACCAATGACCCGATCGCCGCGGCGGACGGCGCCGACGCCCTGGTCACCGATACCTGGACCTCCATGGGCCAGGAGGACGACGGCCGCGACCGCGTCGCCCCCTTCCGCCGCTTCCAGATCAATACCGCCCTGCTGGCCGGCGCCGCACCGGATGTGACCGTGCTGCACTGCCTTCCGGCCCACCGCGGCGAGGAGATCACCGACGAGGTCATCGACGGCCCGCACAGCGCGGTCTGGGACGAGGCCGAGAACCGCCTGCACGCCCAGAAGGCGCTACTCGTCTGGCTGCTGGAGAAATTCGAAAGCGGCCCGCGATGACCATCGAGCGACGTAGCCAGGCGACCGGCAAGGGTGCGGCCATTGCCCGCACCCGCGCCGGCCGCCAGGCCCGCATCGTGGCCATCCTGTCCCAGCACGAGGTCCGCAGCCAGTCCGAGCTGGCCGCGCTCCTGTCCGCCGAGGGCATCGAGACCACCCAGGCCACGCTGTCGCGTGACCTCGACGAACTCGGCGCGGTCAAGCTGCGCGCCGCCGACGGCGGCGCGGGCGTCTACGTGGTGCCCGAGGACGGCAGCCCCGTCCGCGGCGTCACCGGCGGCACCGAACGCCTCTCGAAACTGCTGGGGGACCTGTTGGTCTCCACCGACTCGAGCGGCAATATCGCGGTGCTGCGCACCCCGCCGGGCGCCGCCCACTTCCTGGCCAGCGCCCTCGATCGCGCCGCGCTGCCGGAAATCGTCGGCACCATCGCCGGGGACGACACCATCGCCGTCATCGCCCGCGAACCGCTCACCGGCGCCGAACTGGCGGCGAAGATCGAACAACTCGCCTGAGTGGAATACGTTGTAGCCGTGCAGACTTTGACGGTTGCGGCGGCGCAGACGAGTTCGGTCCTCGGCGATATCGGCCGGAATGTCCGGGCAGCGCTGGAATGGGCCGCGAAGGCGGCCGCCGATGGGGCGGAAATCGTTGTGTTTCCGGAGCTTTCACTGGTCGGCTACGAGCTGACGCAACTCGATGATCCCTCGCTGTGGGTGACCTTCGAGGATCCGCGGCTGGATCCGTTGCGGGAGACGCCGATCACGACCGTGGTGGGGGCGGCGGTGCGGACCGCCGAGGGGAAGAAGCTGCTCGCCTCGCTGGTGTTTCATCCCGGCGGGCGAATCACGGTGTACGGCAAGCGATATCTGCACGGGGCGGAGAATCGGTGCTTCGAGCCCGGTGACGAGGTGGGGCTGGTGGCGCTCGGCGGATGGCGGGTGGCGCTCGCGATCTGTTACGACGCGGGGGTGCCGGGGCACGCGCAGGAAGCGGCGGCCGCGGGCGCGCACGTCTATCTCGCGTCGAGCCTGTACACGATGGCCGAGGTGCGGCGAATCGACCTGCATCTCGGGGCGCGGGCCATGGATCACCGGATGTACGCGGTGGCGGCGAATCACGCGGGCTCGGGGCCCGGGTGGGAGTCGTGCGGGGGCAGCGGGGTGTGGCATCCGGACGGGCGGCGGCTGATCGAGGCCGGGCGGGAGCCGGAATTGGTGCTGCACACGCTGTCCCGGGCCGAGCTGAAGGTGCTGCGCGAACGAGACGCGCAGCTGGGATACCCGCGGCCGGATTAGACCCGGCCGCCGGGCGGACTGGCTCTGTTCGAGATCGCTCAGTTCAACGGATATTGCGCGGGTGGGGCGCCGGCGCCCGGGTTGGGACCGGCGCCGGCGCCGCCGGGCACATGGTCGGGGGTGGTGACCGAAATGAGGTCCTGGGCCAACTGGACGGCGGCTTGGCCGATGGCCAGGATATCGCGGCCGATGGTGCCGACATCGCTGGCGAGCGTGGATGAAACCTGTTGGGCGAGAGTCGAAAGCATGACGGGACCCTTCGGTTGGAACCTGGGGACATGATCAGGGTGACACAGGGGTGGTGGGGACGCGCCGGGAACCGGGGGATCCGGGTGATCTGTCCGGAAATCCCGCGCGGCGTGTGCGGGAGATTACGGGTGGTCGGCGCGGGTGGACGTGTGACGATGGGGGTGTGCCTGATTGGACCTACCATCCGTTGCGGCCGGTCGCGAATGCTGTCGTAGGGGAGCGGCGGGCACAGACGGGGGCGTTGCGATTCCTGTCCGTGCTCATCGGATTGCCTGGCGGCGGCGCCGCGATCCGGCGTGTGTTCGATCATCCCGAGGTGCCGCCGGACTGGGTGGGCCGATTCGGCGCCGCCGTGCCGGTCTCGGTCGCGCGCGACGCGGTGCGGGTGCTGCCGGTGCAGGGGGCGAGCATTGTCGAGATCGGGCCGGTCGCGGCCGGGGACGTCGACCTCGTCCGGCAAGCCGCGCGCGGTCGCGCGTGCCGGGTGGTGGCCCGCGTCGCCGACCCCGCGGTGGGTGCGCTGCTCGGGAACGTCGTGGACGATGTGGTGGTGGGAGACCCGGCGGACCGGGTGTATCTGCGCGAGCTGGATATCGCGAACGCCGTGGCGGCGCTGCGGGATCCGGCGGTGACCGTGCTGGCGGAGCCCACGGTGCTGGTGGCGGCCGGGCCGAGCTGGTTTCAGCGGGTGATCGAGGCGGCCGAGGTGACCGAGCCCGCCGCGCCCGGATTGCGGGACGCGGGAATCGATCTGCGGACCCCGCCCGGATGATCTCGAAGCTGCTGGTGTTGGCGGGTGACGGCGCGCCGATGAATTGGGCCTACTGGGAGAGTTCGGGCCGGCGTGCGCTGGATCGAACATATCTGCGAAAGAGGCGGCTACAGTTCACCTTCGTGACCGCACCAGGTCCTTAGATGAAGGCCGACAGTGAGTCGACGCTGCCTTCGGAGGGAGACTCTGCGACATGCTGCGTAGCCATAAGGTTCGGCTTGAGCCGAACAACAAGCAGGCCAGTGGTCTGGCCCGTGCGGCCGGGTGCGCGCGCTTCGCCTGGAACTGGGGTCTGGATTGGTGGCAAGCCGAGTATGAGCAGTTCAAGATCGGCGAACGGGAGAGTGCTCCCAATCAGTTGGAGGCCCGCCGCGTGTTGAATGCGCTGAAGCGCGAACAGTTTCCGTGGATGCTGGAGTCCACCAAGTGTGCGCCTCAGGAAGCGCTGATCAACCTCGGGCGCGCGTTCGGCAACTTCTTCAGTGGCCGCGCAAAGTACCCGAAGTTCAAGAAGAAGGGGGTCCATGACGCGTTCAAGCTGTCATCCGGGAATTTCGAAGTCAGCGAGAACCGGCTTCGCGTCCCTAACCTCGGCTGGATAACGATGTCGGAGCTGCCGCGCTTCGACGGCATCATCCAGGCCGTGACAATTTCTCGTCGCGCCGGGCAGTGGTTCGCCGCACTGACGATCGACACTATCGCACCCGAGACGCTGCCTCCGACCGGGCGAACAGTCGGTGTCGATGTCGGGGTCCGGGAATTTGCAACACAGGACGGTGTGCAATTTGAGACGCCACGGGCGCTGCGCAAGGCAGAGCGCAAGTTGAAGCGCGCTAACCGAGCGTTGAGCCGCAAGCGAAAGGGTTCGAAGAACAGGGCCAAGGCGCATCGTCGGATCGTGAATACTCACGCGAAAATTGCTGACACGCGCGGTGATTGGCTGCACAAGCTCACGACCTGGCTGGTGGAGACCTATGACTCGATCGCTATCGAGGATTTGAACGTGCGTGGGATGGTGCGTAATCGTCATCTCGCGAAATCCGTGCTAGAGGCGGGATTCTACGAGTTCCGTCGTCAGCTCGAGTATAAGACCGGCTTGACCGGGCGGCAGTTGGTGGTTGCTGATCGCTGGTTCGCCAGCTCCAAGATCTGCAGTGCATGTCGCGCGAAAACCAAGCAGCGCATGACATTGTCTGTCCGGGAGTGGATTTGCGAGTCCTGCGGTGCCACTCATCACCGCGACGTCAACGCGGCGATGAATCTGGATCAGTTGAACTCGCCGGGAGTTCCTCGGTGTCAGCCTGTGGAGAGTTCTCCGCCCCTACCCGCCAGCGGCAGCACCGCTGACGGGCAAGCAGCCTCTGTGAAGCAGGAACCTGACGGCACCTTGAACAAGGTCGCATAAGTTCAGGAGAACGGTGACCTGCCCGTTCGGCGGAGCGGCGATGATGCGGCAGCCGTCATGCCGCTGATCGACGGCCAGCTGGACGCGCTCACCGAGGCGTGCGACGCGATCGACCGGGATCTCGACACCATCGAGCGCGTCTATGTCTCCGGTTTCACCCCGGAGAACCCGCTGGCCTCCGTCGATGCCTTCGCCGATATCGCCGGGCGCTACGAGGACCTGGGCATTACCGAACTGGTGGTGCACTGGCCCGAACCCGGCACCGTTTTCGACAACGACCCCGCCGTCTTCGAACGCATTGCGACCGAGGTCGTTCCGGCCCTGGCCTAGCGGGGAGTATTGTCCGGGGCAGGCAGTGTTTTCGGGGCGGGAAGGCCGAGGTCGCGATGGAATCGGATACCCACAAGTCTGTTCTGGAATTGTTCCGGCGGACCGCCGAGACCGTGCCCGCCTATCGCCTGTTCCTGGCCGACAAGGGCATCGATCCGGAAGCGGTCGATGATATCGCCGCGTTCCGGCGGCTGCCGCTGACCACCAAGGCCAACTATCACCAGCAGTACTCGCTGCCAGAACGCTGCCGCGGGGGCGAGCTGCCGCACTGCGACATGATCGCGGTGTCCTCGGGATCGACTGGTACGCCGACCTTCTGGCCGCGCACGGCGGCCGATGAGAGCGCCTCCACCCGCCGCTTCGAACAGGTCTTGGTGGATGCTTTCGGCGCCCGGCTGCGGCGCACCCTGGCGGTGGTCTGTTTTCCGCTCGGCACCTGGGTCGGCGGCTTGTACACGGTTTCGTGCCTGCGCCGGCTGGCCGAGGAACTGCCGATGACCGTCATCGCCCCCGGCAACAACAAGGCCGAAATCCTGCGGGTCGTACCCGAACTCGGCCGCCACTTCGATCAGGTGGTGCTGCTGGGGTATCCGCCGTTCCTCAAGGACGTGATCGACACCGGGATACGCGAGGGCGTCGAATGGGGTCGCTACGCGGTGAAACTGGTGGCGGCGGGCGAGGTGTTCAGCGAACAGTGGCGCACGCTGCTGGCCGCCCGCGCGGGGCTGGATCCGCTGCGCGATGTGGCCTCGCTCTACGGCACGGCCGACGGGGGCGTGCTCGCCAACGAGACGCCGCTGAGCATTCGCATCCGCCGCCTGCTCGCCGATGATCCGGCGGCCGCCCGCGACCTGTTCGGCGAGCCCCGGCTGCCCACCCTGCTGCAATACGATCCGGCCGACCGCTTCTTCGAAACCGTGGACGGCACACTGCTGTTCACCTCCGACGGCGGCGTGCCGCTCATCCGTTACCACATCGCCGACCACGGCGGGCTCATCCCGCACGATCGCATGCTGGAGTTCTGCCACGAGCGCGGGCACACCCTGCCCAGCGATTCCCGCCCGCACCTGCCCTTCGTCTACGTCTTCGGCCGCACCTTCCACACCGTCTCCATCTTCGGCGCGAACGTCTATCCGGAGAACGTGGCCATCGGCCTGGAGCAGCATCCGGTCAGTGCCTGGGTGACCGGCAAGTTCGTGCTCACCGTCGTCGAGGGCAGCGATCTCGACCACCGTCTGGAGATCACCGTCGAACTCGCGCCGGGCGAATCCGCGACCGAGGCGCGCGCCCAGGCCGTCGCCGAATCCATCCGCACCCAACTGCTCCGGCTCAACAGCGAATACGCCAACTACGTCCCCGCCGATCGCCAGTTCCCGCACATCGACCTGCGCCCGGCCGGCGATCCCGCCTACTTCCCGGTCGGCGTCAAACACCGCTATACACGCTGACCGCATACACCGTGTGACGTGCGCGAACAGTGCGCGCGCCCGGCGTGGGCACCCCCCGGTTATGAATGGGATTGCATCATCATGCATAATCATTTGCAGGACGAGGGTGCGGGACGCGAGCGGCGCACCGGAGCGGCCGCGGAGTCCCGCCGAGGCGGGTAACGCAGACCTGTACGTACTAATCGAGGAGCACACGGACTATGACCAAGCGCGTCGTACTCGCCTACTCCGGCGGGCTGGACACCTCTGTTGCGATCAGCTGGATCGGTAAGGAGACCGGCGCGGAGGTCGTCGCGGTCGCCATCGATCTGGGCCAGGGCGGCGAGGACATGAACGACGTCCGCCAGCGCGCGCTCGATTGCGGCGCGGTCGAGTCCATCGTCGTGGACGCCCGCGACGAATTCGCCAACGAGTACTGCCTGCCGACCATTCAGTCGAACGCGCTGTACATGGGCCGCTACCCGCTGGTGTCGGCCATCTCCCGGCCGCTGATCGTCAAGCACCTGGTCGAGGCCGCCGAATACCACGGCGCCGACACCGTCTCGCACGGCTGCACCGGCAAGGGCAACGACCAGGTCCGCTTCGAGGTCGGCATCGGCGCCCTCGCGCCCGATCTGAAGGTCATCGCGCCGGTCCGCGACTACGCCTGGACCCGCGAGAAGGCCATCGAGTTCGCCGGGCAGAACAACCTGCCCATCAATGTCTCCAAGAAGTCGCCGTTCTCCATCGACCAGAACCTGTGGGGCCGCGCCGTCGAGACCGGCTTCCTCGAGGATCTGTGGAACGCCCCGACCAAGGACGTCTACGACTACACCGTCGATCCGACCGTCAACTTCGAGGCCCCCGACGAGCTCATCGTCACCTTCGACAAGGGTGTGCCGGTGGCCATCGACGGCCGCCCGGTGACCATGCTCGAGGCCATTACCGAGATGAACAAGCGGGCCGGTCGCCAGGGCGTGGGCCGTCTCGACATGGTCGAGGACCGGCTGGTCGGCATCAAGAGCCGTGAGATCTACGAGGCGCCCGGCGCCATCGCCCTCATCGCCGCCCACCAGGAGATGGAAGCCGTCACCATCGAACGCGAACTGGGCCGCTACAAGCGGCAGGTCGAGCAGCGCTGGGGCGAACTGGTGTACGACGGCCTGTGGTTCTCGCCGCTGAAGCGGGCCCTCGATGCCTTCGTGGCCGAGACCCAGCAGCACGTCTCCGGTGATGTCCGCATGGTGCTGCACGGCGGCAATGTGGTCGTCAACGGCCGCCGCTCCGACGAATCGCTCTACGACTTCAACCTCGCCACCTACGACGAGGGCGACACCTTCGACCAGTCGCTGGCCAAGGGCTTCGTGCAGATCCACGGCCTGTCGTCCAAGGTCGCCGCGCGTCGCGATCTGAACAGCAAGAAGTAGCACGAACTAGTCAGCGGCCCGCCGGAATTCAGGCGTCTTCCGGCGGGCCGCTCGGCTTGCACCGCGATGGCCGGGCTGCCCCGTTCGAGGGGTGGGCAACCCGGCCGGGCACACGGCGCGAGCCAACTGGTGCAATAGCGGGTGGCGCACGGTGCGGCCGTCCGCGCTGGGCGCACCCGGACACCGCGAGATTCGAGGAACAGGAGAGCATCGAATGACCGAGCAGCACGGCACCAATGAGGGCGCGCTGTGGGGTGGGCGATTCGCCTCCGGTCCGGCGGCGGCCATGGCGGCGCTGAGCAAGTCCACGCACTTCGACTGGGTGCTCGCGCCCTATGACATCCGGGCGTCCAAAGCCCATGCGCGCGTACTGCACAAGGCCGGGCTGCTGTCGGAGAGCGATCTCGAGGGCATGCTGGCCGGGCTCGATCGGCTGGCCGCCGATGTCGCCTCGGGCGCCTTCGGTCCGGCCGACTCCGATGAGGACGTGCACGGGGCGCTCGAGCGCGGCCTGATCGAGCGCGTCGGCACCGAGCTCGGCGGCCGCCTGCGCGCGGGCCGGTCGCGAAACGACCAGGTGGCCACGCTGTTCCGCATGTGGCTGCGCGATGGCGTGCGCCGCGTGGCCGCCGGTGTGCTCGATGTGGTCGACGCACTGGTCGCCCAGGCGGCCGCGCACCCGGACGCGGTCATGCCCGGCAAGACCCACCTGCAGGCCGCCCAGCCGGTGCTGCTGGCCCATCACCTGCTCGCGCACGCGCACCCGCTGCTGCGCGATATCGACCGGCTGCGCGATTTCGACAAGCGCGCCGCGATCTCGCCCTACGGCTCCGGCGCGCTGGCCGGATCCTCGCTGGGCCTGGATCCGGAAGCCATTGCCGCCGAACTGAATTTCGACGCGGCGGCCGCGAATTCCATCGACGCCACCTCGTCTCGCGACTTCGCCGCCGAGGCCGCCTTCGTACTGGCCATGGTCGCGGTCGACCTCTCCCGCATGGCGGAGGAGGTGATCATCTGGAGCACACCGGAATTCGGTTACATCACCCTGGCCGACGCCTGGTCCACCGGCTCCTCGATCATGCCGCAGAAGAAGAATCCGGACGTCTCGGAGCTGACCCGCGGTAAGGCCGGCCGCCTCATCGGCAACCTCACCGGTTTGCTCGCCACGCTCAAGGCGCAGCCGCTGGCCTACAACCGGGACCTGCAGGAAGACAAGGAACCGGTCTTCGATTCGGTCGCGCAGCTGGAACTGCTGCTGCCCGCCATCGCGGGACTGGTCTCCACCCTGACCTTCCACACCGACCGCATGGCCGAGCTGGCGCCGGCCGGCTTCACCCTCGCCACCGATATCGCCGAATGGCTGGTGCGCCAGGGCGTTCCGTTCCGGGTGGCGCACGAGGCGGCCGGCGGCTGCGTGCGCGCCGCGGAGGCCCGCGGCGTCGGCCTGGACGAACTCACCGATGCGGAGTTCGCCGCCGTCGATCCGGCGCTCACTCCCGCCGTGCGTGAGGTGCTGACCGTGCAGGGCTCGATTGCCTCCCGCAACGCGCGTGGCGGCACCGCCGGCGTGCAGGTCGCCAAGCAGCTCGAGGAAGTCCGCGCCGCTGCCGCGGAACAGCGCACCTGGCTCGGCTGATACTCACCGAAGGTAGAACGCCCGTGGTGCCCCCGGATTCGGGGCCACCACGGGCGTTTTCGTCAGCCTCGGCGGTAGTTCTGGTGTTTCGCCGTCGGGACGGCGGTACGGCCCGGGCCGTGCACCTTGCCGTTGAAGGCCTGCTGCTTGGCGACATTGCCGCGGCGTTCGCGGCGCGACAGCGGGCGGTCGGCGGCGTCATTGGGCTGGGAATCGGGATTCGGATGCTGATCGGGCATGGGTCCTCCTCAGGGATGCGTGGACCGACTCACCGGGGTGGCCGGTCGAGATCGGAAGGCCGTAGAGCGGCGGAGAATCGGCGCTGGAGGCCGAAAAGTCGTGTGCGAACGACGAAGAGGCTTAGATGAACAGCTGCATCCACATGCCGACCACTGTATGCACAACTCGGCCGGGCGTGCATCCCATTTTTTTTCCGGCGGTGATCGCACCGGTCGGCGGACCGTACCGGAAGGCCGGTTATTCTCCGGCAATGACCTTGCTGCTACTCGGATTGGCCATCGCGTGTGAAGTCACGGCGACCGTCTCGCTGAAGATCTCGGAGGGTTTCAGCAAGCTCGTGCCCTCGATCATCGTGGTGATCGGGTACGGGGCGGCGTTCTACTTCCTGTCGCAGGCGCTGAAACGCGGTATGCCCGTGGGCGTCGCCTACGGCATCTGGTCGGCGGTCGGGGTGGTGGCGGTGGCGATCATCGGCACGCTGTTCCTCGACGAGCATCTGACGCTGGTGCAGGTCGGCGGCATCGGGCTGGTGATCGCGGGCGTGCTCGCCCTCGAATTGGGCGGAGCGCACTGAGCGTCCGGCCGGAATCGCAGCGCCCAGGGCGATCCGCGGGGATCGCTCAGGCAGGGCGGGGTTCGTGGTCGATGCCGTCGTGCTCGGCGCCGCGGCGGAACCGCAGCAGGCGCAGGGCATTCGCGACCACGAGCAGGGTGGAGCCCTCGTGGACGAACACCGCGGGCCCGATGGGCAGGCCCAGCAGGGTGGCGGGGACCAGCGCCGTGACGATGAGCAGCGCCACGATCAGGTTCTGACGAATAATGGCCGCGGTGCGGCGGCTCAAGGCCACCGCGAACGGCAGGCGGCCGATATCGTCGGTCATCAGCGCGACATCGGCGGTCTCCAGGGCGACGACGGATCCGCTCGCGCCCATGGCGATTCCGACCGAGGAGTTGACCATCGCGGGTGCGTCGTTGACGCCGTCGCCGACCATGGCCGTGCCGCCGCGGGCGCGCAGGCGGCCGATCATGGCGACCTTGTCCTCGGGGAGCAGCCCGCCATGGGCCCCGTCCAGGCCCAGCCCGTCGGCCACGGCATCGGCGACGCGCTGATTGTCGCCGGAGATGACGACCATATCGGTGATGCCAAGGCCGCGAAGCGATTCGATGACCGGCTTGGCCTCCGCGCGCGGGGCGTCCATGACGCCGACGACGCCGAGATACACACCCGCCCGCCGCACGATCATGGTGGTGCGCCCGGCGGCGTGCAGCCGGTCCACGAGGGCGGTGATGCCGGGCGGCGGGCCGTCGGGGTCGAGCTCGGCGAACATGGTGAGGTTGCCGATCTCGGCGGGCCGGCCCGCGACGAGCGCCGTGACCCCGCGCCCTGTGACCGAATTGACCTGCGTCGCCGTGCTTTCCACACCGACCGGGGCTGCGGGGGAGAGGTCTCGCGTAATGGCCGCCGCGAGGGGGTGATCGCTGAACGACTCGACGGCGACCAGGGTGGTGATCAACTCGTCGCGCAGGCCGGGCCGGGCGGGCTCGATATCGGTGACGCGGGGCCGCCCCCAGGTGAGGGTGCCCGTCTTGTCGAAGGCGATGGACCGGATCCGGCCGAGCGACTCCAGTGGCCCGCCGCCTTTGGCGAGCACGCCCGCCTGTGCCGCGCGGGCGACGCCTGCCAGGACGGCGCTGGGCGTGGCGATGGCCAGGGCGCACGGGCTGGCGGCCACCAGCACCACCATGGCGCGATAGAAGCTGTCCGCGAACGGTTCCGACAGCGCCAGGACGCCGAAGGCGATGACGCCGAGCACGCCGAGCAGCACGGCGGGCACATAGATCAGCTGGAAGCGGTCGATGAACCGCTGGGTGGGTGACTTCTGGGTGTCGGCGTCCCGCACCATGGCGATCACGCGCGCCAGGGTGCTGTCGGCCGCGCGGCTGGTGACCAGGACTTCGAGGACTCCGGAGCCGTTGAGGGTGCCCGCGAACACCCGATGCGCCTCCGGCAGCGGTGTTTTCGCGGCGAGCGCCGCGCGGGGATCGGGTGCGGGCTGCTTCTCCACCGGCATGCTCTCACCGGTGACCGAGGATTCGTCGACGGCGCTGACCCCGGTCAGCACGATCCCGTCCGCGCTCAGGCGCGAGTTCGGCAGCACCACAACGGTATCGCCGATCTCGAGATCGTCGATGTCGACCTCGTCCACCCGATCCGGGCCGCGCCGCACCAGCGCGGTCCGCGGCGCGAGCTCGGCCAGCGCCGCGATGGACCGTTGCGCGCGGCTCATGGCGTATTCCTCGAGCGCGTGGCCGAGGCTGAAAAGGAACAGCAGCACCGAGCCCTCGGCCCATTTGCCGACCGCGGCGGCGCCGGCGGCGGCGACCAGCATGAGGAAGTCCACCTCGAAGCGGCCGCGGCGCACGGTCGCGACGGCGGTGCGGACGGTGAAGAAGCCGCCCAGCAGATAGGTGGCGGCGAAGAGTGCGGTGGACACCCAGGACGGGGTGTCGAAGAGGTACCGCGTGGCCATGCCGCCGGCGTAGGTGAGGCCGGAGCCGAGGGCGAAGAGCATTTCCAGGCGCGCGCCGAAGGAGCCGTGGCCCGATTCCGCACCACCGTGGGTTCGCGGGTCGTTCACTGCGGTCGTCATGATTCGACGATAACATCAACACATGCGTATGTCTGCATGTATTTGATCCCGTGCGACTCCCCGCCGGTGCGGGGGGCCGCTCGGGAATCAGTCCTCGACGCGGACCACGTAGCCGGCGTCGGCCAGCGCGGTCAGGACCTCGTCGCGATGGGCCGGGCCCCGGGTCTCGAGGGTGAGCAGCACCTCCACCTCGTCGATGGCCAGCCACGCCCCGGTGCGGGAGTGCACCACATCGAGCACGCTGGCCCCGGTGCGGCCGAGTTCGGCGAGCAGGCGGCTCAGGCTGCCGGGGCGATCGGAGATGGTGACCCGGGCCGCCAGATAGCGCCCGGCCGCGCTGAGGCCGTGGCCGATGACCCGGGTCAGCAGCAGCGGGTCGATATTGCCGCCGGACAGGATGGCGCAGACCGGTCCCCGCAACTCCAATTCCTCGGGGAGACAGGACATGAGCGCGGCCACGCCCGCCGCGCCCGCGGGTTCGACAATCAGCTTGGCGCGCTCCATGCAGAGCAGCAGGGCGCGGGAGAGGGCGTCCTCGTCCACGGTGACGATGGCCGGCGCGGTCTCCACAATGTGGTCGAAGGGCACCTCGCCGGGCAGCCCGACCGCGATGCCGTCGGCCATGGTGGCCATCTGCTCGAGGCGGACCGGCTTCCCGGCGGCCAGGGAGGCGGGCCAGGCGGCCGCATCGGCGGCCTGCACGCCGATGACCCGCACCTGCGGGGCCAGGATCCGGAAGGCGGCGGCCACCCCGGCGAGCAGTCCGCCGCCGCCGGTCGGCACGATCACCGTCCCGACCTCGGGAAGCTGCTCGAGGATTTCCAGCGCCACCGTCGCCTGCCCGGCCACGATATCCGGATGATCGAACGGGTGCACCAGCGTGGCGCCGGTGTGCGCGGCGAAATCCCGTGCCTCGGTGAGCGATTCATCGATGGTGTCGCCGACCTGATGCACGGTCGCGCCATAGGCCTTGGTGGCCACCAGTTTCGGCAGCGCCGCGCCGACCGGCATGAACACCGTGGACTCGATGCTCAGCGAGGTCGCCGCCCACGCCACCCCCTGCGCATGATTGCCCGCGCTGGCCGCCACCACGCCGCGGCGGCGCTCGGCCTCGGGCAGATTGGCAATGCGGTTGTAGGCGCCACGGGGCTTGAACGAGCCGGTTCGCTGCAAATTCTCGCACTTGAGCCACACCTCGTGGCCGGTGCGTTCGGCGAGTACTCGGGACGCTACGACAGGGGTACGTCGAATGACCGGTGCCAGCAGGGTCGCTGCTGCCTCGATCCGCGCGATCAGATCCATGCGGGCCATGCTGCCAGGTGGTAACCCGCCTGTCGCGCGCGGTGGGCGTGCCGCCCGGTCGGTTGCGCCGGGCCGCGGACGGCGCGATGGTGAAGCGTGACCAAACCAACCGCATTGCCCGCGGAGGTGACCGCCGTCCTGGACCGGTTCTTCACCGCGGAACTGTCCACCCACGCCCGCGACCGCACCCCGGTAACCGTTCCGGTGGCGCCGCTGTGGCTGCCCGAGCGCGGCGATATTCTGGTGAGCACCGGAATCGGCGTGCCGTACAAGGCCTTTCATGCCCGGCGCAATCCCAAGGTGTCGCTGCTGTATTCCAATGCCACCGCCAGCGGCCTGGCCGACCCGCCCGCCGTCCTGGTGCAGGGGGATGCGAAAGTCTCCGAAATCATCACCTGGGACGATGAATTGGAGCGGCAGTGGGCGAAGGTCTGGACCGCCCAGCCCAAGGGCATCGGCTCGGACCCGATCACCAAACGCCTGTTCTGGTGGTACTACATGCGCCTGAAGATCCACATCACCCCGATCCGGGTGCGCTGGTGGCCCGGCCGCGATATGACCGCCGAACCCCGGGAGGTGATCCTGTGACCACGCTGTCCGAAGAGCTCCTCGCGGCGCTCGGGCGCTTCAGCGACGGTGTCGTGCTCAGCGCCGACGATCCGGCCGGATATCCGGTCGGCCTGCGCTGCCGGCCCCGGCTCGAGGGCGACGCCCTGGTGATCGACCGGCCGGACTGGTTCGACGCCGTGGACGGCCCCGCCGCGCTGCTCGCGCACTATCACGACGACCAGGGCTGGAACATGCGCTCGGTGCTCGCCCGCGGAACCATCGAAACGGGTGACGGCACAGTCGTTTTCACCCCCGCCACGGTCGACGACAACAAGGGCTCGCCCGCGCAGCTCATCCGGCTGATCCGCACCAGCCACCGCACCGCCACGGCCTATCTGCGCCGCCGCAAGCTGCCCCGCCCGGCCATTCCGTGGGACACCATCAAACAAGCTCGGGCCGCCGTCTCCCGGCGGGGGTGACACGGCGTGGCGCGGCGGAGGTGCGGGAGGCGCGGTTTAGGGTCGGGACAAATCAGGCGAATCGACCTGTTGCTGTGCTTCACCTCGACCACCGCGGAGGCGAGTTGTGCTGGAGGCAGTGCGCGTCAAGGCTGTGAAAGCGCTGGTAGCGCTGGGGGTCTGCATCGGATGCGGGGCGGCGCCCGGGCTGCCGGTGGCCGCAGCCGAACCGCAGCGGCCCGACAGCGGATCGTCGGAGACGCCCGAGGAGCCGCCGTCGAGCTGGTGCGGGGGCGGGGACTTCCGCTGGACCGCCGTCGACGGGGCCATCGGCATGAACCCGCAGGTGCTGACCTTCGCCTCGGTGGGCAGGCTGTGGGACTGCATCGGGTGGCCGGGGATCACCGGCGGCACCTTCACCGGGGTGCACGTCGCCGCCTCGGACTGCATGCACCCGGCCGATGGCCCGCTCACCGTCGATATCACCTGGTCGAACGGGGAATCCAGCCGATTGTGGGGGCCGTGGCCGGTGGGCATGTCGCAGCCCACCGTTGGTCCGCTGCAGATTGTCGCGGGCCTCGGGGAGGGCACCTGGGTCAAGGTGGTGGCCGAATACGAGATGATGACGCCCGATATGGTCATGGGCTGTTTCGGGCCCGGCATCACCACCGGTGTCGGCCGGTTGCGGGCGACCATGATGTGAAAGGTGTTTCCTGGTTGTGACACGGCCGACCGAGAAACCGAACACGCGGCACCTACCGTGGCGCTATGCCTGCACGCAGACGCTCCGCTTTGCTGGCCACCCTGGTGGTCGACCAACCGGGCCGGCCGCAGATCATCCTGGGTGAACTGCGGCGGGTCATCCTCGAGGGCGCCGCGCCGCCGGGGACCGTGATACCGCTGCGCGAAATCGCGGAACTGTTCGGCGTCAGCCACATTCCGGTGCGCGACGCGCTCAAGATCCTGGTGGGGGAGGGTCTGGTCACCCATGAGCAGCGGGCCGGATACGCCGTCGCCCAGTTGACCGCCGCCGAGCTGCGCGAAATGTACATCGTGCGCCAGACATTGGAGGAGGCCGCCCTCGCCACGGCCGCCCGCAATGCCACCGCCGCGGACCGGGCCGCGCTCATCGCGGCCAATGATCTGCTCGAGCGCGCCGTCCGGGAGGCCGACCCGGTGGCCTACCACCGGCATTCGCGGACCTTCCACCTCGCCCTGACCAGGCCGTCGCGGCTGCTGCGGCTGGTGCACATGCTCGAATCCGCCTGGAACGTCACCGAACCCGTGCAATCCATGGTGCACGTGTCCCAGGCCGATCGGGAACGCCTGCACGGCGATCACATGCTCATGCTGGACGCCTTCCTGGACCGCGACGTGGACCGGCTGCTGGCCATCGCGCGGCGGCATCATGTGCGGCTGGAGCAGGTCATCGGGACCTTGCCCGAGGCGAACGGCCTGCTCGCCGAACCGGATATATCGATCGCGCAATGACCGGGCAATAGCGGTGCAATGCCGGGGCAACGGCATTTTCCTACCGTGATCCGATCCACCCAAGGACCTCGGATCGGATGCGCTATGACCGATATTGTCACGCCCGCCACGACTGATGCCGTTATGCCCGCCACGACTGATGCCGTTACGCCCGTCACGACCGACGGCGGCACGCCCGCCGCGACGGCCGCGGCCCCGCCCGGCCCGGCCCACGACCCGCGCCTCACCAACGAGGATCTGGCCCCGCTGCGTGAACAGCGTTGGGGCACATACAATATCTTCGCCTTCTGGATGTCGGATGTGCACAGCGTCGGCGGCTATGTCACCGCGGGCAGCCTGTTCGCACTCGGGCTGGCCGGCTGGCAGGTGCTCGCGGCGCTGCTCATCGGCATCACCCTGGTGTATTTCCTGTGCAATCTCGTCGCCGCGCCGAGTCAGCGGGCCGGTGTGCCGTATCCGGTCATGTGCCGCAGCGCGTTCGGCGTGCTCGGCGCGAATATCCCGGCCATCATTCGCGGCCTGATCGCGGTGGCCTGGTACGGGATTCAGACCTATCTCGCCTCGGCGGCGCTGATCGTGGTGGCGGTCAAGCTGTTTCCGGGCCTCGCGCCGTACGCGGTCACCGAGGACTACGGCTTCCTCGGCCTGTCGCTGCTGGGCTGGTGCGCCTACCTGCTGCTCTGGGTGGTGCAGGCCGCGGTGTTCTGGCGCGGGATGGAATCGATTCGCAAGTTCATCGACTTCTGCGGTCCCGCGGTGTATGTCGTCATGTTCGCGCTGTGCGGCTACCTGATCTGGAAGGCCGGCTGGGGCGCCATCGACTTCGAACTGGGCGCGGTCACGCTGAGCGGCTGGGAATCGGTGCCGGTCATGCTGGGGGCGATCGCGCTGGTGGTCTCCTACTTCTGCGGGCCCATGCTGAACTTCGGCGACTTCTCCCGCTACAGCAAGTCCATGACGGCGGTGCGGCGCGGCAATCTGCTCGGGCTGCCGGTCAACTTCCTGGCCTTCTCGCTGCTGGTGGTGATCACGGCCTCGCTCACCGTGCCGGTGTACGGCGAGCTCATCACCGATCCGGTCGAGACGGTGGCGCGCATCGACTCCACCTTCGCCATCGTGCTGGGCGCGCTGACCTTCACCATCGCCACCATCGGCATCAATATCGTCGCCAACTTCATCTCCCCGGCCTTCGACTTCTCCCATGTCAGCCCGCAGCGCATCAGCTGGCGGATGGGCGGCATGATCGCGGCGGTCGGCTCGGTGCTCATCACGCCGTGGAATCTGTACAACAATCCGGAGGTCATCCACTACACCCTCGAAGTGCTCGGGGCGTTCATCGGACCGCTGTTCGGGGTGCTCATCGCCGACTACTACCTGGTGCGCAAGCGCGTGATCGTGGTCGATGAGCTGTTCACCATGTCCGAGTGCGGAAGCTATTGGTACCGCAAGGGAATCAACCCGGTCGCGGTCGTCGCGACGGTGGTGGGCGCGGTCTTCGCGGTGTTCCCGGTGCTGGCCAAGGATCTGCCCGGGATGCACACCGCCGCGCAATACAGCTGGTTCATCGGCTGCGGGCTCGCACTGGTCGTCTACTACGGTTTAGCTGGAGATTTGCGTGCCAGTTTGTCGGCAAATTCCGAGACTGTGACCGAGGCAACATAATCCGCATGGAAAAGCGTATTTGAACCCACAGGCCCAAAATCAGCTTTTCTCAGTCGGAAAAAGTACCGTGGGAGTCATGCAGCTCTCACGGTTCACCGATCTCGGACTCCGTGCGCTCATGCGGCTGGCCGTCAGCGGTGGCGCCGAGGAGCGCGTCACCGTCAAACTCATTGCACGACAGGTGAATGCCTCCGAGAACTATGTGGCGAAGGCGGTCTCCAAACTCGCCGATCTCGGATACGTGGCCTCGCAGCGCGGGCGCACCGGCGGCATCTTCCTCACCGACGCCGGCCGCGCCGCCACCATCGGCAGGATCGTGCGCGACCTCGAAGGCGATTCCGAAGTCATCGAATGCGTCGGCGACAATCCGTGCCCATTGGCGGGTGCCTGTCGTTTGCGGGGAATTCTCGCCACCGCGCAGGAGGCGTTCTACTCCGAACTGGATCGCTACGTCCTGGCCGATCTGGTGACCCCGCGGACCATCGAGTTGCTGCATCTGCCGGCCTTCCCGGCGGCCACCTTGGTCAACGATTAGGAGTTAGCAATGTCGCTCGCACCGGACACCGCCCTCGACACGATTCCGGAGCTGGAGCCCGAGCATGCCGCGGTGATCAGCGCGACCCTGCCGATCGTCGCCGCGCACATCGACCGGATCACCCCGCTGTTCTATCAGAAGATGTTCACCGCCCATCCGGACCTGCTGCGCAATCGCTTCAATCGCGGCAATCAGGCCCAGGGCGCCCAGCAGCGCGCGCTCGCGGCCTCCATCGCGGTCTTCGCCGCGCACCTGATCGATCCGGCGCTGCCGCATCCGCGCGAACTGCTGTCGCGCATCGGCCACAAGCACGCCTCGCTCGGCGTCACCGCCGCGGAGTACCGCATCGTGCACGAGCACCTGTTCGCCGCCATTGTCGAGGTGCTGGGCGCCGACACCGTGACTCCGGAGATCGCGGCCGCCTGGGATCGCGTGTACTGGCTGATGGCCACCACGCTCATCGACTTCGAGGCCGGCCTCTACGCGCAGGCCGGGGTCGAGCCGGGCGATGTCTTCCGCGACACGATGGTGGTCGAGCGCATCGACGATCCCTCCGGTGTCGCCGTATTCGTCGTCGAATCCATGGACCCGGGCAATCCGCTGCCGGGTTTCGCTCCCGGGCAGTACATTTCGGTCGGCGCCGATCTTCCCGACGGCGCTCGCCAGCTGCGTCAGTACAGCCTCGTGAACCGCGCGGGCGCGGGCCGGCTGGCCTTCGCCGTGCGCCGGGTGACCGCCGAGGCGGACGCTCCGGAAGGCGAGGTCTCGACCTGGCTGCACGAGACCATCGACACCGGTGACCGGCTCCAGATCACGCTGCCCTTCGGCGATCTCACCGTCGACACCACCGCCACCACGCCGCTGGTCCTGATCTCCGGCGGCATCGGCATTACGCCCATGGCGAGCATCCTGGAGTACCTCGCGGCCGGGAACTCCCCGCGCCGGACGGTCCTGTTGCACGCCGACCGGTCCGCCGTCGACCATCCGCTGCGGGAGCGGGTCATCGAGCTGGTCTCCGCCCTGCCCGACTCCACCTTCCGCACCTGGTACCGTGACGAGGATCACGGCTATCTGGACCTGGCGGAGGTCGATCTGCCCGCCGGCGCGGACTACTACCTGTGCGGCGGCGCGGGCTTCCTGCAATCGGTCCGCGCCCAGTTGATGGCGGCCGGAATCCCCGGCGACCGAGTGCATTTCGAACTCTTCGCGCCCAACGACTGGCTGCTCGACGAGGGGCAGTCCTGACCGACTGCCGCGGCCGGGCGAAGCCCCTCGACGGATTGCGTCGAGGGGCTTTCGCCATCCGCCGCCGCCTCCCTGCGTGAGCCCGGTTACCCGCGGGGTTATAGTTGCGCCATGCAACACCCACCAGGGCGGTGGTCTCCCGAGCTCGTCGCGGTACACGACGGGCTGACGCAGATCGTCCGCGAAATCATCGCGGGCCGCCCCGCCGCCGAGGGACTGCCGTCCTTCGCGCAGCAAGCGGCGCTGTCCTATATCGGCCGGAATCCGGGCTGCCGGGCCACCGAGATCGCCGAGTCCTTCGGCGTGCACCGGTCGACGGTGTCGCGGCAGGTGCGGGCCTGTATGGACGCCGGGTGGGTGGAGGCTGGGGAGGGCAGCCTGCACGCCGGATATCCACTGACCCTGTCCGCCGCGGGCCGTGCTGTGCTCGCGGCGGCCAACGGGCACGATCTCGCCCGGCTCGGCGAGCGCCTGGCCGACTGGACACCGCGCGAGATCGCCGATTTCGCCCGCGCGCTCCGGCGCTTTCATCACCCCGAATCGACCATGGGAGACGAGCATGCGTGAGTTCACCGCGGCACCCACCTTCACCATCGCCGAGGACGAGACCATCGTCCGCTCGGTCTACGGCCAGGCCGAGCAGACGCCGCAGCGGGTACTGTTCTCCCGGCCCGCCGGGGACCGCTGGGTCGACGTCACCGCCGCGGAGTTCGCGGACCTGGTGTCCGCGGTCGCCAAGGGGTTGATCGCCAATGGGATTCAGCGCGGGGACCGGGTGGTGCTGCTGTCGGCGACCCGGTTCGAATGGACGCTGCTCGACTTCGCGATCTGGGCGGCGGGCGCGGTCACCGTCCCGGTCTACGACTCGTCCTCCGCCGAGCAGGTGCGATGGATTCTCGAGGACTCCGGGGCGGCGCTCGCGGTGGTGGAGACGGCCCGGCACAAGGAACTGATCGACGGCGCGCCGGAAACGCTGCGCCGGATGCTGGTCATCGACGACGGGGCCGAAGCCGTCCTGATCGCGGACGGTGAGAACATCCCCGACGAGCAGGTGCGGGAGCGGCTGGACGGACTGCGCGCCGACGGGCTCGCCTCGCTGGTCTACACCTCCGGCACCACCGGACGGCCCAAGGGCTGCATGCTCACCCACCGCAACCTCCTCTCGGAGGTGCGCGGCATCCTGAAGGCCAGCATCGGCGATGTCGCCCGCCCCGGCCGGCGCATGCTCACCTTCCTGCCGCTCGCGCACGTGCTGGCCCGCGCCGTGTCGCTGGCCGCTCTCGAAGGCGGGATGACCCAAGCGCACTGGGCGGACTTCAAGACGATCACCGGACAGTTCGCCCGCTTCCGCCCGCACACGATTCTCGGCGTGCCGCGGGTGTTCGAGAAGGTGCGCGACGGCGCGGCCAAGAAGGCGCACGAGGGCGGCAGGATCAAGGACGCGGTCTTCCGATTCGCCGAGCGCACCGCCATCCGGTGGAGCGAGAACCTGGACCACACAGGCGGATTCGCGAGCCGGCCGAGCCTGCTGCTGCGTGCCCAGCACGCGCTGTGCGACCGCCTGGTGTACGCGCCGCTGCGCGCGGCCCTGGGCGGCAACTGCGAATTCGCCATCTCCGGCGGCGGCGCGCTGGCCCCGCGCCTCGGGCACTTCTTCCGCGGTGTCGGCGTCCCGATCTACGAGGGCTACGGCCTGACCGAATCCACCGCGGCCCACTGCGTCAACGTGCCCGGCTCGATCAAGATCGGCACCGTGGGACAGCCGTTGGGCGGCAATGCGGTTCGCATCGCCGAAGACGGCGAGATCGAACTCTCCGGCGGCGTCGTCTTCGCCGGCTACTGGCACAACGACGATGCCACCGCCGCCGCCCTGCACGACGGCTGGCTGCGCACCGGCGACCTCGGCGCCATCGACGAGGACGGCTTCCTGTCCATCACCGGCCGCAAGAAGGACCTCCTCGTCACCGCCGGCGGCAAGAACGTCTCGCCCGGCCCGATGGAAGACCGCATCCGCTCCCACACCCTGATCTCCCAGGCCGTGGTGGTCGGCGACGGCCGTTCCTTCATCACCGCGCTGATCACCATCGACCCGGAGGCCTTCACGGCCTGGAAGTCGGCCAATGCCAAACCGGCGACCGCGACCATCGCCGACCTGCGCACCGACCCGGCCCTGCAGGCGGCGGTCCAGCAGGCGATCGACGATGCCAACAGCACTGTCTCCCATGCCGAATCCATCAAGAAGTTCGCCATCCTCGCCCGTGACCTCACCGAGGAATCCGGTGAACTCACCGCCACCCTCAAGGTCAAGCGCCACGTCATCGCCGAACGCTTCGCCACCGAGATCGAGAGCATGTACCAGCACTGACCGCCTGCACGACGCGCAGCCGTCGTGTGTAATGAATTCCGTGGGGATTCTTGGCGATTTGGTGCTTTCGAACTCGGCGCGTATGAACCGGCGCGGCCTCTACCTCGGCCGCCGGTCGACGAAAGTGCATGTGGCGCTGTACCGCTGGTCGAACGGCAGGATCGGCGGCCGGATCCTCGGCTGGCCGGCCGCCCGCATCCTGCTGCTCGACCACGTCGGCGCCCGCACCGGAACCCCCAGAACCTCCCCGGTCATCTACCACCAGGACGATGGCCTGCTGGCCGTCGTGGCATCGAAAGCCGGCCAGCCCGACAACCCGGCGTGGTTCCACAACCTGCGAGCCAACCCCGACACCACCGTCCAGATTGGCGCCGAGGTCCGCCCGGTCCACGCCCGCATTGCCACCGACGAAGAGCGAAACCGCCTGTGGCCTAGCTTCGTCGCGGCCTTCCCCGCCTTCGACTCCTACCAGCGCAACGCCGAACACCGCACCATACCCGTTGTCATCCTCGATCCCCGCTGAAGGATTGAACGCAAAGTCCGCCGCGGTCGATACACCCAGGGGACAAGCTCACCCGCCCCCGATTGCGAGGTCCCCATGGACACCCCTTCCCCAACCGCGGCCGATACCGCCCGCGCCCTGGCGATCCGCTCGGTCCACCTCATGGCCGCTGGTGACCGCGCCGACTTCGACGCGATAATCCACCCCGACGCAACCAACCGCGAGGGCAGAACCGAACCCCCCGCCGCCCGAGGCCGCGGCCCCGCCGCCTACCACGCCACCGCCCTCTGGCTCCGCGCCGCCTACGCCGACCTGCACCACACCATCGAAGCGGCAGTCGTAGACGGCGACCTGGTAGCCCTGCACACCACCATGCACGGCCGCCACGTCGGCCCCTTCGTGGTCTACAGCGAAAACGGCCAAGTCGACCAGGTCTTCCCCCCAACCGGCAAAACCTTCGCCGTCACCCAATCCCACTGGCTCCGCATCGCCGACGGCAAGGTAATCGAACACTGGGCCAACCGCGACGACCTGGGCCAAGCCGCCCAACTGGGCTGGATCCCCCCAACCCCGACCTACCTCCTGCGAATGGCCCGAGCCAAGCGCAAAGCCCAGCGGGACAAGGGAACTCACTAGCCAGCGCGGCCCCGAAAGGAGCTGATCGACCATGGTGCGCCGAAGCCCCCAGGAGAAGAAGGCCCTCAGCTACACCAAGGACCGCCGGAACGACTACGGCGAAAACGACAAAAGCTCCCGCAAGAACATCCGCCGCAACAAGCGAATCCCCAACCGTGCCGACCGTCACCGCGAACACCGGGTCCTGTCCAAGGCAACCGGCTCCCTATCAACGGAAGCCGGCGAACAAGCCGCCACCGACCTGCAAGCGAAGAAGTCGATGTGGCAAACCAAACGCTGGCGCAAGTGGCGTGACACCCCCTTGAGCGACATGGTCATCCACAAACTCGAACGCAGATCCGAACGGAACATGGCCGATCCGGAGAAGGCCGCCCGCCGCATCGAACGAATCCGCCGCCGCATCACCTCGCGAACCTGATCCCAAGACTCGACACACCGCCGCAGGATGTGAAATGTCATCGACCGGGAACTGGTGGCGGCAAAACGCGAGAAGGGCCCGCCACCAGTTCCCGGTCGGCGATGTTTCAGATCGGCAGGGTGGCCAGTGCGGCCTCTATGCGAGCGCGGGCTTGGTCGTTGTAGAGGGCTTGCCGTCGCAGGCTGTCCCATGCCTTGGCGCAGAGCCGAGGGGAACCGCCTTCGCCGGTAGGGCCGTTTTGTAGAGAGCACGCGCTCGCGGCTCATACCGTGCCGGTTATGGCTCTCACCGAACACGAAGCAAAGGTACTGGGCGCATTGTCGGGGCTCGGGACGATGCGGTCGGTCATCGTGCGGGAGTTGAGTCGGCGGACGGGACTAGCGGAGGGGCCATTCGTAAAGCGCTGATGAGGCTTTCGCGGACGGGGCTGGCGATCGGGATGCGACAGGGGCCGGCGGGGTGGAGGGCGACCGAGCGGGGGCGGATCGCGATCAGGCGGCCCGTCTACAGCGAGCATGGAGGTGATCGGGCGTGATGAGTCGGGCGATCGGGTTTCTGGTGACCGGGCTTTCGGGGGCGGAGCGTGAGCGGCATGAAGCCGAGATACATCGTGAGGCAAGGGTATTGGGGCATGTGCTGACGATGATCGGCTATGCGGAGGAGATGAGTGAGGCTGGACTCGTGCGGTTGCTCAATCTTGTGGATCGGGAGCGGGCCGTGGTTGCGATAGTGCCCAGCCGAGAGCATTTCGGGGAGCTCGACCTGGTGGCGTTGCTGGACCGGGCCGATGTGCGCTGCCTCGACGAGGGTCGCAGGGCAGTCGTCCGGCGGGTTTGAGATCGAACGCTTCCGGCAGGAAAGAGAAAGGCCCCCGACGCTTCAGCGTGGGGGCCTTTCGCACCGGCTCGGTGCGACGTTCGATCAGCGGAAGATGGTCATGTACCACAGGCCGTCGGCGCCCTGGTCGCAGCGCCACTGCCAGCCGTCCTCGCCGCGCAGCTGGACGCCGCCGGCTTCGAAGCTGCCGCCGTTGCCGTCGGCGGCGCAGGCCTCGACGGTGGCGTAGTTGCCGTCCACCTTCAGTTCCTCGGCGTTGGCGGGGGCGGCGACCAGGGCCACGGCGCCCAGGGCGATGGCGGAAGCGCCCAGGGCCTTCTTCACGATCGACATCGGTAGTCCTCTCATTCGGGTGGGTTGCCGTCTCGGCGACCCGCTCGGGAGCTATTCCACCGTGCCGATCGTGACCGTTTCGTGAACGGGTTTCAGCGGCCGGGAATCGTCTGTTCAGAGGGACAAGCGCTGCACCAGGTCGGGGGTCAGCACCTCGTAGGACTCCAATTCGCGGTTGTACCACCAGGTTCGGTCGCCCGGCGCCGGACCGCCCGCGGCCTGGACGGCGCGGGTGGAGGGCCGGAAGGTGGAGCTGCGCGGGATGTCGTCCACGACGTAGACGAGGTCGGGGCGCTGGTCGGGAGCCAGGGCGCGCACGGCCTCGGTGACGTCCTTGGAATCCAGGCGGAAACCGTCGCGGATGCTCACGGCGGCGACCACGAGGCAGCGGTCGCCGGCTTGCAGTCCGTACGCGACTTCCATGTCCACGGCCGTGATGTCGTTGAGGATGTCGACAATGGGCTGGGTGAACACCGGTCCGCGCGGGGTGTGGATGACGGTGTCGCGGCGGTCCATGAGCCAGTAGTCGCCGTCGCTGTCGCGGCGGAAGAGGTTCTCCGTCGGCATCCAGGCGTCGCCGGGTGCGAAGACGCCGCGCAGCCCGCCCGCGGACAGGTCGACGGTATCGGTGGTGGTGCCGATCAGCAGTCCCACTTCGTTGTCCGCGCAGCGGCGCGCGAAACCCGAGTCCTCGACCAGGATTTCGTCGGTGGTCGGGTCGTAGGCGATGAGTTCGACGCGGGCGGTGCCGGGCACCGGGCGGCCCTTGCTGCCGATCTTGGCGCCGAGCACATTGGCCAGCACCACATCTCCCTCGATGGAGGCGTAGAACTCGAGCACGCGCGCGGGCTCGAACCGCTCCTCGGTACGCCGCCACAGCCCCGCGGGCATACCGGAGCCGATGAACAGGCGGATCGGGTGCGGGAGGCCATTGGGGAAGGTGTCGGCATCGAGGATGTCGCGCAACATGGTCCAGGTGTAGGTGACCACGGTGACGCCGTAGCGGTGCACCTCCGCGGCGAACTGCTCGGGATCCATGGAGCGGGCCAGCGCGATCCGGCTGCCGCCCGCCACCGCGCCGCCCAGGCTCACCAGCAGTCCGGACGAATGATGCAGCGGCGCAAGGCAGTACACGGTGTCGCGGCGGCCCAGATCGGCGGCCGAGGCGGTGCCGAAGGCGGACAGCGCCCAGCGGTGGTTGGTGACGTGCTTGACGTCGAAGCGATGCCCGGTGCCGGTCACCAGGATGAAGGCGAGCTCGCGCGCCAGGCCAGGATTGGGGCGGTACCAGGCGGGCAGCGTCACCTGCGCGGGATCGATCTGCTCGAGATCGGTGACATCGCAGCCCGCCGGAATGTCCAGTGCACGGGACTCCCCGCCGCCGAGCACCAGCACCCGGGTGCCGGTCGCGGCCGCGGCCCGGAGATTCTCCGGGTCGGCGATGAGCAGCTTGGCGCCGGTCAGCTCGACCGCCTTGGGCAGTTCGCTGCCGGGCGCGAGCAGCACCGCCACCGCGCCCAGGCGCGACAGGGCCGCGATGGCCGCCAGCGCACTGGGCCGCGTCTCCATGACGACGCCCACCCGGGTGGCCGGGCGCACGCCGACGGAGATGAGCCCGCGCACCACATTGTCGATGCGCTGATTGACCGCCGCCTGGGTGTGCACGCGATCCTCGAACAGGAACAGATCCTGATTCGGGCTCCGCCGGGCCTGCTCGGCCAGCAGGCGGCCCAGCGAGATGCGGGTGTGCGGCTGGATCATGCCGAGCCGGGTCAGTCGCGGCAGCGCGCGGGCCGCCTCGCCGGTCAGCTCGACGGTGCCGCGCAGGGTCTGCCCGGCCACGCCCTCCACGGCCTTGCCCAGCCCGGCCCCGGCCTCGGCGAGGCTGCCGATGGCGTGCACCGCGCGGGTGAACGCGGAGCCGGGCCGCTTGCGGGCCACGTGATCGTTCATGGGCTCGATCTCCTCTGGCAGGTCGCCGCGGCCGCTGAGCCAGTTCACCCATTCGCGCACCAGCGGCCAGGTCTGCCGGGTCGCGGTGGAACCGGAGACGAGGCCGAAATGCCCTGCCACCAAACTGGCTTCGTACACCTCGGCATGCGGCGCGGCGCGGCGGATGCCGCGCACGGCGGCCGGCTGGCCGATATCGTCGACCTCGCCGACGAAAGCCAGGATCGGGCAGCGGATCTCCGCCAGCGAGATGACCTGGTCGCGGATGACGAAGCCGCCCAGCATCATTCGATTGTGCTTGACGAACTGCTGCAGCAGATCGGTGAGCGCGGGACCCGGGTAGCCCAGCCAGCCTTCGGCTTCCAGGAAGCGCCGCTGGCGTTCCCGCGGCAGCAGCGCCTCACGGTCGTGCAGCTGACGCAGGAAGTCCAGGCGCGCCTTGGCGGTCTTGACCGGATCCAGGGCCTGGAAACCCAGCCGCACCATGGAATCGGTGATCGGCAGCCGGTTCAGCACATGATCGCTGAGGAAGTCGGCCATATCGGAGGCCAGCCCGTGCGGCAGCCCGAACGGCATGCCCGCCACGGCGTCCACCGGGCTGCCGAATGTGACGATGGACTCCACGCCCTTGCCGAAGCGGTAGGCGGCGGTCTGATAGGCGAACAGGCCCCCCTGCGAATAGCCCATCAGGTGCACGCCGCGACCGGTCAGCTCGTTGACGGTGTCGATGGCGCTGCTGACCGCCAGGACGTGGTCGGCGAGATCGCGATCCCAGCCGCCTTCCTCGACGGCGGGGGAACCGAAATCGACCACCCAGCAGTCGATTCCGGCTTGCTGCAGAATGCCGACCGCTCCGTCCCGGCCGTTCACGTCCCAGATCTCGGCGGTGACCATGATCGGCGGCACCAGCACCACGACCGGACGGTCGACGCTGGTGTCGTCCGGGAAGTAGTGGCGCAATCGGTACATGCGCTTACGCTCGACGATTTCGTACGGCGAGGATTCGATGTCGTGAACCAGTCCCCCGAACCGGATCACCTCGAGCCCGTTCTGCGCAGTCGCCACCAGGCGCTGCATCGGCCCCACAACGGACTTCGTATTGAATTTCACGGCTTTGCTCCCAGACCTACCCTGCTCGTGACCTGCGCTATCCGCCCCAACGCGGCCTGACGAGCTTCCCATAGGGTCAGCCTACTGCGGGGCGCTTGTGACCAGCACCATGCGGGCTACCCCGGGACCGACCGTACGGGCTGCCGCCTTGAATCCGACCGGTCGGAAATTGGTGTGAACCTGCGAACGCTTTCCAGCGGCCGACGGGAACCTGGTCGCCATGCGTGTCATACCGAACAGTTCAGGGACACGCGGGCGATGCTGCCAGTGCGGCGAAGCCCTCCGGTGTCGCAATGGCTATGTGCCAGTCATTCTGTTTATGCGGTTTCGCTGCGATTCACAACGTTGCGACCTACCATCGGTATCGCTGGAACGCACTGTCGCGCTTGTTCTTTCACTCAAATCACTAGTTTTCGCAGGCCAATTCCGGCCTGCTGTATCGACGTGGCTTCACCGCTTTCCTTGTGCGGTGGCCCCTTCGAGGTGAGGACCGCAGCATGACCATCGAAATGCCCACCCAGACAACCACTAACGGCCAACGCAAATCACTCAGCACCGCTGCCGCTCACCAGCTGGCGCACACCACCAAATCCGAACCCCAGATGCAGGGCATCAGCTCCCGCTGGCTGACCCGCAGTCTGCCGTGGGTGCAGGTGAAAGGTGGTATCTACCGAGTCAACCGCCGGCTCACCCACACCGTCGGCAATGGCGAGGTGGAATTCGTCATCGATGGCCCGAATGCCCGGGTCATTCCGCTCGAATTGCAAGAATTGCCCGAATTGCGCGGCTTCGACGATGAAGGGGCCCTGTCGGCCCTCGCGCAGCGTTTCGAACAGCGCGATCTGGCGCCGGGCACCGTGGTCGCCGAATTCGGCAACCCCATGGATCAGGTCATGCTGATCGTGCACGGCAAACTCTCCAAGATCGGCACCGGCGAATACGGCGAGACCACCAAACTCGGCATGCTGGCGGGCGGCGATTACCTCGGCGACGAGATGCTGACCGAGTCGTCCGGTTTCTGGCCGGTCACCGTCAAGGCCGTCACCCCGGTGACCATGCTGGTGCTGACCCGGCAAACCCTCGATGAAGTCGCCGAGAACGTACCCGCGCTGCAACGACATCTGGATGCCGTCGCCGCCGCGCCGTCCCGGCCGCAGAACAAATACGGCGAGGCCGAAATCGTGGTCTCCTCCGGCCATTCCGGTGAGCCCATGCTCGACGGCACCTTCGTCGACTACGACGAGCGGCCCCGCGAATACGAACTCGGCCTGGCGCAGTCCGTGCTGCGGGTGCACACCCGCGTCGCCGATCTGTTCAACGATCCGATGGACCAGATCGAACAGCAGCTGCGGCTGACCATCGAGGCCATGTACGAGCGGCGCGAATACGACCTGGTGAACAATCCCGACTTCGGATTGCTGCACAACTGCGATCTCAAACAGCGCATCTACTCCGAATCCGGCGCGCCCACCCCGGACGATATGGACGAGCTGCTGTCCATGCGGCGCAGCACCAAGCTGTTCCTGGCTCACCCCAAGGCCATCGCCGCCTTCGGCCGGGAATGCAACAAGCGCGGGCTCTACCCGGACCCGGTCGAGATCGACGGCCATCGTGTGCCCGCCTGGCGCGGCGTCCCCATCTTCCCGTGCGGCAAGATCCCGGTGAGTGACACCCAGACCACCTCCATCCTGGCCATGCGCACCGGCGAGAAGGATCAGGGCGTCATCGGCCTGCACCAGATCGGCATCCCGGACGAGTACGAGCCCAGCCTGAACGTTCGGTTCAAGGGCATCGACGATCAGTCGATCATCTCCTACCTGGTCAGCTGCTACTACTCGGCCGCCGTCCTGGTCCCCGACGCGCTCGGCATTCTCGACAATGTGCTGGTCGCCCGGCAGTCCGACTGATCGGAGCACGCCATGTCGGTGCTCTCTCGTGCCGCCGCGCCGCCCGCCACCCACGAGGTGGCGGCGGCCGTCGCGGAGCTGCTGAAGAATTTCGATCCCGCGGCGCCGTCCGTCCTCACCGTCCCGGAGAGTGTGGAACCCGGCGCCCCGCTGGATGATCCACGAATAGGCGAATCCGATGCCGCTGAGGTGCACGCACCCAAGCGGCTCATCGGGCCCAGCGGGCTCGGTGCGGCGAGCCTGCGGATCAACCTGCCAGCCACCGAGATCATCAGTGCGGCTGCCGCTCTCGCCGCCCGTCCCGTCGCGCCCGGCGACGGCGCCGGGCAGGGGGTTGCTGCGCCCGATGGTCCCGATACGGCTCATAGTCCGGTTCCCGGTGCAGCCTCGGTTCCGGATAAGGCTCGAATTCCGCTTTCCCCCAGCGGGATCGGTACCGGGTCGGCGCTGTTGCGACGGATTCTCCCGGCCCCGGCCGGTCCCGAATCGGAAGATCCGGAGCGGCGGATTACGCAGGGCCCCAAGGGAGTCGGCACATCCTCCACTCGGCGCACGCAACCGGAGGGCCGGGCCATACCGGCGCTGTACTGTCCGCCGCCGGTGCGGGACGACCCGCTGCTGGCGGAGGCGGTGAACGAAGGAATCATCGCCTGGGCCAAGGAGATCGGACTGTACGAAGGACGCCTCGATGATCTTCGCAAGGCCGACTTCGGGCGTCTGATCATGCTGGCGCATCCGGACTGCGACGACGCGGATCGCCTGCTCGCGGCCGCCAAATGCGCGGTGACGGAGTGGTCGGTGGACGACTACTACTGCGAGGAGGACGCCAGCGACATCGCGCCGGACGGATCCAAGTCCACTCCGGAGGCCGAGCTCGGGCCACGGCTCGAATTGGCCGCCGCGGCAATGGATCCCGTACATCTGCCGGCGCGCTATCAGGTGCAGGTGGAGAAGGCCATGCAGAGCGATCCGATTCTGCGGGCGTTCCGGACCTCCTTCGAGCATCTGGCGCAGTTCGCCTCGCCCGCCCAGGTGGCACGATTGCGGACCGAGATCGCGGGCTGGTTCATCGCGCTCGGCGCGGAGGCCGGCTGGCGGGCCGCGGGGCGCATGCCGCCGGTGTGGGAGTACCTGCTCAATCGCCAGCCGCACAGTTTCCTGCCGTGCATGGCCCCGCTCGACGCCGTGGGCGGTTACGAACTACCGGCACCGGAGTACGCCGATCCGCGCGTGCGGCGGGTGGTGACCACCGCGGCGCTGGCCAGCCAGATGGTGAACGACCTGTATTCCATGGCGCGCGAGGACCTTTCCCACGGCCGGGAATTCAATCTGCCGACGGTACTGGCGGCGGAGGAGCAGTGCTCGCGGCGGGAAGCGGTGCAGCGCACCGCCGCGGTGCACGACGAACTGGTGCACCGATTCGAAGCCGAAGCCGGCGCCCTGGCCGCCACCGGATCCCCGGAACTGCGCCGCTTCCTGGGCGGGCTGTGGGCATGGATGGGCGGCAACCGCGCCTGGCATGCCGACAGCCGCCGATACAACGACTAATCGAGAGGATCTACCGCCATGACCGTACTCGAGCCACAGACCGAGACCGATGGTGTGCTGCGCACCGAATATCAGAAATCGGTGGCCGCGTACTGGAACAACAATCCCAACGATGATCGCGTCAACACCAAGCTCGGTGAGGTGGACGGCCTCTACCACCATCACTACGGCATCGGCGAACCCGATCTGTCCGTGCTGGAAGGCCCGGAGGACACCCGGCAGGATCGGCTGGTCAAGGAACTGCACCGGTTGGAGACCGCGCAGGCCGACGCGCTGCTCGATCAGCTCGGTGATGTGCGGCCCGGCGACCAGCTGATGGACGGCGGGTCCGGGCGCGGCGGGACCAGCTTCATGGCCAATCAGCGGTTCGGCTGCCGGGTGGACGGCGTCACCATCTCCGAATACCAGGTCGGGTTCGCGAATGACCAGGCCCGTGAGCGCGGCGTCTCGGAGAAGGTGCGGTTCCACTTCAAGAACATGCTCGACACCGGTTTCGAGTCGGGTTCCAAGCGCGGCATCTGGACCAATGAGACCACCATGTACGTGGACCTTTTCGAGCTGTTCGCCGAGTTCTCCCGCCTGCTCGAACCGGGCGGCCGCTACGTCTGCATCACCGGCTGCTCGAACGACGTGTTCGGCGCCCGGTCGGCCTCGGTGAGCTGGATCGACGCCCACTACGGCTGCAACATCCATCCCCGCAGCGAGTACTTCAAGGCCCTCGCCGCCAACAACCTGGTGCCGATCGCCGTGCGCGACCTCACCCCCGACACCATCCCCTACTGGGAGCTGCGCACCCACTCCGAACTGGCCACCGGCGTGGAAAAACCCTTCCTGACCTCGTACAAGGAGGGCAGCTTCCAATACCTCATGATCACCGCCGATAAGGTGGGTAGGTGACCGGCACCCCCACCGCATCCGACGCCACCCCGGCGATCGACCGTGAAACCCTGCTCGTCGAACTCGTCGACGAGCAGGGCCACGCGGCCGGATCCCTGTCGGTGGCGGCGGCCCACACCGCGCCGGGACGCCTGCACCGAGCCTTCTCGGTCCTGCTCTTCGACAACGCCGGCCGAGTCCTGCTGCAACAGCGAGCCGGCGTGAAAACCCGCTTCCCGCTCCTGTGGACCAACACCTGCTGCGGCCACCCCGCCCCCGGCCAATCCGTGGTGGAAGCCGCCTCGACCCGCCTGCACGAGGAACTGGGCCTGTCCGCCGATCTCACCGAAATCGGCACCTTCACCTACCAGGCCTCGGACCCCCGCACCGGCCGCGTCGAATTCGAATTCGACCACGTCCTCATCGGCCACCTCAACGGCGCCACCCCCCACCCGAATCCCGATGAGGTCGAAGCCGTTTCGTGGGTCCACCCGGAAACGCTCCCCGCCGAGATCGACACCGCGCCGGAGCGCTACACCCCCTGGCTGAGCGGAGTCCTCGCCACCATCGCCACCCACCGGGCGAATCTTGTCTCCCGCAAGACAAACGGCTCAACACCCGCCTGACCATCAGCACTCGCGAGCCGTCCAGGCACGCATCTCAATCTGAAACATCATCGACCGGGAACTGGTGGCGGACCCTTCTCGGGCTTTGCCGCCACCAGTTCCCGGTCGATGTCGTTTCACATGTCTTCGCGCGCAAGACCCCCGATTACTGGCGGATCGGGGGCCTCACATATCAATTCGAGTGGGATTCCTTGAATTTCGCCTCCATCTCCGCGGCGAGCTCCGGCTCCTGGGACTCCATCCGCTGGACGTAGGCGACCGCGTCGCCGACGGTTCTCAAACTCGCCAGGTCCTCGTCGGGGACCTTCACGCTGTACTTGTCCTCCAGCTGGACGGCGATCTCCACCAGCGACAGCGAGTCGATCTGCAGGTCGTCGACGAAAGACTTCTCGGCCGTCACCTCGGCGGCCTCGATACCCGTCACCTCCTCGACGATCTCCGCAATGCCGGCGATGATCTCTTCCCGCGTGGTAGCCACGAATCACTCTCCTCTGTAATCACATCCGCAGTACGCCGGTACGCTAAGTGCTCCACCGGGGTGGAGGTTCAAGAGGTTGTGACAGACGACACACAAGCCGATGCGCTCGTGAGCATCGGAGAATTGGCGCGCAGCACCGGACTTGCGGTGCGGACAATCCGGTTCTACTGCGACGAAGGCATTCTGGAATCCCAGCGCAGCGCGGGCGGTCATCGCATGTTCGATCCCGCCGCCGCCACCGAACGACTACTCCTGATCCGGCGTTTACGTGCCCTCGGTCTCGGGCTTGGCCCGATAACTGATGTGCTGCACGGAAACCAGTCGATCGCCGAGGCCATCACCGCCGAAAGCGCCCGACTCGACCTCGAATTCAGATCCCTGTCCTGGCGTCGAGCATCCCTCCATGCGATCGAGGCGGCCACTCCGGCGCAGCGCCCCACCCGCCTCGCCATGCTGGCCGCCGCCCAGGACGGGGGCGCCGCACATGATTCCCTCGTGCACTTCTGGCACCGCATCCTCACCCCCATCCCACGCGGCGACATCGACATCTACGTCGGCTGGAACGTCCCCGAGCCCCCCGCCGACCCCTCCGTCGACGACGTCGTCGCCTACGCCGAACTGGCCACCCTCGCCGCCGACCCCGAACTGAACACCGCCGTGCGACAGCAACTCTGGCGATCCCAGCCAGAGCTGATCCACGACTGCCGAAAACTCTACGCCGAGGTAGGCGACGTAATGACCGACGTCGTTCCCCACGTATCCGAAGGCACCCACCCCCGCAGCGGCCCCGAACTCGACCGCTTCGTTACCGCTCACGCAACCGCCCGGGGCTACCGCGACACCCCGCACTACCGCAAGCACCTCCTGGCCGATGCAACCGACGCCAACCCCCGCATTCACCGCTACTGGACCCTGACAGCAAAATTCCTCAGCCCGCGAATCACCGTGGGTCAGGCCCACAACTGGGTCTACAACGCCTTGGCCACCTCCGCCGAGCCGCCGACGCGGCGGTAGCGTGGGGGAGGGGGTCAGGCGGCGGTGGCGGGGCGGATGATGATGTTGCCGTAGGAGTTTCGGGCGTAGACCTCGACGGTGTTCTTGGTGTCCTGGGGGACGGGGTGGGTGACGTTCTGGACGTTGCCGTGGAGGGTGTTGGTCTGGAGGCGGGCGGCGCTGCCGGGGTGGATGCCGATTTCCAGCTCGCCCATGGAGGTTTCGAGGCGGAGGGTGCCTCGGGTGGCTTCGCCGATGCGGATGTCGCCCTGGGCGGTGGTGGCGGTGACCGAATCGAGGGCCTGTTCGACGATGATGTCGCCGGAGGAGACCTCGAGGGTGCACTCGCCTAGTTCACCCCTGCCGAGGAGGCGGCCGAGGGCGGTGGTGGCGTTCAGGCGGGAGGCGGTGGGGACCTCGATGGTGACGTCGACCGAGGGGTTGCCGCTGAAGGGGCTGTAGGTGCGCCAGCCTTTCGGCGTCGTCACGGCCAGGTGGCCGCCGGTGAAGTTGACCTGGGTCTGCTCGGCGGCGCGGACGCTGTCCTTCTTGGCGGGGTTGGCCGGGCGGACCTCGACGACCGTGTCGGTGCGGTCGGAGGCGATCACCGTGACGTTGCCGCTGAGTACCTCGACGGTGAGGGTGATCGGGTCCGGGGTCTGGAAGGTGGGCATGTCTGCGCTCCTCGGGTCACAGCCACAGTGTGGCTATAAGTAGATGTATACGTAGTACTCACTATAAGTAGAAGTATACGTATATGCAAGGAGGGGGACGTGCGTCGACGTCAAGGGGGTGAAAATGCGTGCGATCGGGCCGGGCGACGACCCGATCCGATCAGACGGTGAAGCTGGTGACCCCGTCGATGACGCGGGCGAGCTGCTCCTCGGTGAGCCCGGGCCAAAGAGGCAGGCGCACAACGGTTCCGGAGAATTCGGCGCTGCGCACACAGGGGGTGGGGGTGCGGCCGAGCTTGAGGCCGGCGGGGCTGGAGTCCAGCGGGATGTAGTGGAACGGCGCCGAGATGCCTCGAGCCGCAAGGTGGGCGATGAGGTCGTCGCGGCGGGATTCGGTGGGGACGCGCAGGTAATACAGGTGCGCGGTGTGGTCGCGGTCGGCGGGGACCTTCATGAGCCGGACGTCGTTGCGGGCGGCCCATTCCGGCAGGCCGGCGGCGTAGGTGTTCCACACCCGGTGCCGGTTGGCCTGGATGGTGTCGAACTCCTCGAGCTGCGCGTCGAGCACGGCGGCATTGAGCTCACTGGGCAGATAGCTGGAGCCGATGTCCTGCCAGGAGTACTTGTCCACCGCGCCGCGCAGGAACCGCGCCCGATCGGTGCCCTTCTCGCGCACGATTTCCGCACGCGCCATGAGGATTTCGTCGGTGAGCAGCAGCGCGCCGCCCTCACCGCAGTGCACGTTCTTGGTGTCGTGGAAGCTGAGCGCGCCGACCGTGCCGATGGTGCCCAGCAGCCGGCCGCGCCACTTGCCGCCCAGGCCGTGCGCATTGTCCTCGATGAGCGCGATGCCGTGCGCGTCCGCGAGCTGCTGCAGCCGTTCCATATCCGCGCCGACGCCGCCGTAGTGGATGATCACCACGGCCTTGGTCTTGGGCGTGATCGCCGCCGCCACCGACTCCGGATCGATATTGCCGGTCTCCAGGTCGATATCGGCGAACACCACCGTCGCCCCGCGCAGCGCCATGGCGGTCGCGGTGGAGGTGAACGCGAAGCTGGGCACGATCACCTCGTCATCGGGCCCGAGTTCCAGCAGCAGCCCGGCCATTTCGAGCGCGTGCGTGCACGAGGTGGTGAGCAGCGCGTACGGCGCACCGGTGATGCCGCGCAGTTTGGCCGTGGCCGCGGAGGTGAACGGGCCGTCGCCGTGGCTGTGGTCCGAGGACAGGACCGCCCCGACGTTCGCCAGTTCCTTGGAGGCGCGGAACGGGCGGCTGAAGATGATGCGGTCAGTGCTCACTCGGGTCGGTCCCCCTGCTCGCTGCGTCGCTGTGCTGATACTGCCGGGGCCGGTCCGGGCGCGGCGTCGGCGAATCCACCGTCAGGTACAGCGGTTTGCCGACGAGCACGTGCAGGGCCACTCCGAGATACTCGGCGATCAGGCCGAGGGAGAACAAGATCGCGCCCGAGCAGAGCAACAGCACCATCATCAGTGACGCCCAGCCCTCGGGATCGCCGCCGCTGTCGGTGAGCGCGTGCCACACCACCCAGCCGGCCATGACCGCGCCGCCCAGGGCGATCGACACCCCGAGCAGGCTCACCAGCCGCAGGCCGCGAGTTCCGCTGCACAGCACCATCTTCCAGAACAGCGAGAACAGCCGCCGGTAGTTGTACCCGGACTCCTCGCGCCCCTCGGCGCGCAACTGCACCGGCACCTGCGCCACCTCGCCGACCACCCAGGTCAGCGCCACGTCCAGATACACGCCATTGGAGGCCACCTCGGCCAGCTGCCGCGCGATATCGCCGCGAATCAGCCGGTAGCTCTCGAACCGGGTGGAATCCGGGAACGCGAACAGCGTCGCGAGCACGATCTTCGCGCCCCGCGAGGTGATATTGCGCAGGAAGCCGTGCGGCCGGGTATTGGTGGGCTTGGAGTACACCAGATCGGCCCGCTGATTCAGCGCCGCGTCCAGGAAGTCCCCGATGAAGGCCGGATCGTGCTGACCGTCCTCGTCCATGGTGACGGTCCAGTCGCCGCGCGCGGCCGCCATGCCGGCGATGGTGGCGGCGTCCTGCCCGAAGTTGCGGCTCATCCACACCACCCGCACCTGCGGATAGGTCTCGGCCAGCTCCTGCAGCACCACATCGGAGCGATCGGGCCCGTGGTCGTGCACCAGGATGATCTCGTCCACCCGGTAGGCCGCGCCTCCGGGAGAGGTCATCGGCCCGCCCAATTTGTCCAATTCAGCGACGAGGGGACCGATCGTCTCCTCCCCGCGATACACCGGAACGACCACGGAAACGGCATGCACCCGCGTCTGCCCGGCGGGGCCGCGGTATTCGCGCGACTCGGTCGTATCGGACCGGTACGTGCTTTCGGACGGAATCGGCATCAGCTCAATCGACTTTCGATGACGGTGCGTGCCGGAACTCCTCGCTGAACAACAGAGCCCGAGCCGCGGGAAACTCTAACACGGTGCAGGTCGCGGCAATCGGCGCAGCAGGTCATCACGACATCATCCTCGCGCCTTCCGCCCCGCGTGTAACAGGCGGGCCCATGCCATCGCCGCGCTCGTCCCTGTAGGGTCTGGAACTCGTGGTGGAAAGTGCAGTTTCGAAGGTGGCCGAGTCCACCGATTCCGAGCCCAGGGAGCGCTCGGCGAGGCGGGAGAAAATCCGCTGGGGCGTCCTCACCGCGATCGGTGTGGCGCTCGGCTATCTCGCGGTATTGCTGGCCAATCCCCGCCACTTCTTCACTGATGACACCGAATCCCAGTACACCGGACTGTGGGTCATGTTCGGGCGCGCCTTCCGCGACGGGCATTTCCCGCTGCTGGCGCCGGAACAGTGGATGTCGGGCAATTACACCAATGAGGAAGCGGGCCTTTTCAACCCGCCGCAACTGCTGATCGATCTGATCGCGCCCTCGGTGCCCAATCTCGCCGTGTACGCCACCATCGTGAAGCTCGTCTTCGCGATCATCGCCGCCCTCGGCGTCTACCGCGTCTGCCTGGCCTACGGCAGCCGCCCCGAATGGGCCGCCGCCGCGGGCGTGGCCTTCCCCTTCAGCGGCTTCTTCCTGTTCTTCGATTCGGCCAGCTGGGCCACCGCCATGACCGGCACCGCGTGGATGATCCACGCCTGGGCCTCCTCGGTGCGCTACGCCCGCGGGCACAGCGGGCCGATCCCGGTTTTCGTGTTCCTGTACCTGACAATCTCGGTGCAATACGTGTTCCCGGCGGTCGAAGCCGCGCTCATGCTGCTCGCCGTCGTGGTCGGTGAACTCGTACTCAACTGGCAGACCCTCCGTGTGCCCGCGACCACCTGGATCACCGCGCTTCGAGGATTCCTCCTGGTCGGCTGGCTGCGCGGGCTGTCGTGGGCGTCCTGGACCGCAGCGCTGCGTCGCTTGGCCGCGCTGGCCCCGCTCGCTCGGTTGACTGTCGTGGCTCTGTGCGCGGGCCTGGCGGGTCTGCTCACCTTCCTGCCCAGCATGCTCTCGGCCAAGGTGAGCTGGCGCGGCACCGCCCAGATCAATAACGACCAGTTCCTCACCGTCCCGTGGTCGGAATCGCTGAATGCCAGCCTGCCCAGCACGCTGCCCGCGTTCAGTTCCTGGTGGGGCTATGTGCAGCCGCTGCCCATGGTCTACATCGCCTGGTTCCTGATCCCGGCGCTGGCCTTCATCGATTGGAAGGCCGCGCGCGAGCAGTGGAAGCAGCTCGTCTCCATCGCGCTGTTCGCCATCATGATGCTCATGTGGACCGCCGGTCCCGGCACCATCGGCCCGCTGCGCTGGCCCGCCCGCGTGCTGCCCATGCTGGCGCTGGGCCTGCTGGTGCTGGTGTGCGTGCTGCTGGGCCGCTTCGGCACGGTACGTGACTGGCGTAACCGCGCTATCGCCGCCGGTGTCCTCATCCTGCTGCTGTGGGTGCGCACCTTCTCCGCCGATCCGCACGATGTGGTGTGGCATGTGCTGTCCGCGGTCGTGGTGGCCGCGCTGGTGGCCGGTGTGGTGTATCTGGGCCGCACCAAGGGCACGGCGGCGGCGGTGCTGCTGACCATCGGCGCCATGGTCCCCATCGCGTATTTCCAGGTGCTCGCGGCGAATCCGAACATCATGTCCTGGGACCTGCCCGCCAACCGGCAGGAGGCGCGGGCGGCGTTCCCCAAGTTCGACACCGGCACCACCTTGCAGCTCAGCGATCGCGGCCTGGTGCAGCCGTCCGAGAAGAGCCTGCGGGGTGCGTACGGCTCGCTGGTGTGGGGCAACTACGCCAAGGATCTCGAGCTGAACTACGTCAACGGCTATACGCCCAACGGGCACTTCTACTTCGGCGAAATGCTGTGCATGCGCTGGGACGGCAGCGTCTGCCCGGATGCCTACCGCCGCATGTTCGCCCCCGAGCCCAGCACCGGCCGCACCCTGGTCGACCTGATGCTCATCGACCGAGTCGTATTGCAGAAGGCCATGTTCCCCGATGCCGGCAACCAACCCGCCCCGGCGGGCTGGCATTTCGTCGACGTGCCCGGCCACGAGAAGTACATCTGGGTGCTCGAGCGCGACAACGGCCTCATCTCCACCGTGAACGGCCGCATCGGCGACGCCCGCGATGTCACCGCCACCTCGCTGGGGGAGACCGACGAGACCAGCCGGGTGCGCGTCAGCTCCGAATCCGGCGGCCGCCTGACTCTGGCGCGCCTGGGCTGGCCCGGCTACCGGGTCACCTTGAACGGCAAGACCATTCCGTTCACCACGGTCGCGAATTCCTTCGTCGCCGTGGATATCCCGGCGGGCACCAGCAATGCCGAGCTCGAGGTCTCCTGGCGGCCGCCGGGCTGGAAGATCGGCCTCGCCTCCGCCGCGGCCGGTCTGGCCGGACTGGGCGTGCTGCAATGGCTGTGGATCCGCTCCCGACGCCGCAAGGACGACGCGCCCGTCGCCACGGACGAGAACGGTTCGCCGGATCGCGAATTGGTGGGTACGGCCCCGTGAACGCCCCCGCGCCCCGGCCGACTACCGGCGAGGCGGGAACGACCGCCACGGACCGTGTGAATGCTCTTGCGCCCCATGGAGTCCGGACCGCAGGCGCCGACACGTGGCGGGCAAACGGCCAGGCTGTGACGCCCGAGGTGGCTGTCGCTGACGAGCCAGGTGCGGCCGTCGAGCCGATCGCCGCCGTCGAGACGGACGCCAACTCCGCGCGGCGGGGCGAGTCCGAGCCGGCCGACCTTCCCCCGGGTCCGCTGTTGCGGTTGGTGCGGCGGCAGGAGGTCGCCTACGCGCTCGTCGGCGGCTTCAACACGCTGATGGGCATGGTCCTCACCATCATGTGGCTGAAGATCCTGGACGGGGCCGTGTCCAAGGACATCGCCGCGGCCCTGTCGGTGGTGCTGGCCTACAGCATCAGCGTGGTCATCGCCTTCGTGCTGCACCGGACACTGGTGTTCCGCGTGCGCGGGAAGGTGCTGCGCGATTTCGTGGCGTTCGTCGGCGTGAACTCGGTCGGCATGGTGCTCAATATGGTGCTGCTGCAATTCGTGGTCTCGGTGTTCCACGCTCCCGAGGAGCCGGCCGCCGTGGCGGTCATGGGCCTGGTCGCGGCGGTGACCTTCTTCGGGCACCGGCACATCTCGTTCCGCCGTGATCCCCACGACGGCCCCCATGACGCACACGATTCCCGGCCTGCCGGCGCGGCCCGGTAGGTTGAGGGTCATGTCGGAGGAAATCCTGGACGCCACCCTGCTGAGCCTGCTCGCGTGCCCGCAGGACAAGGGCCCGCTGCTGCTGGTGCGCGACGAGAACGGCGACAGCCTGCTCTACAACCAGCGCCTGCGCATCGCCTACCCGATCGACAACGGCATCCCGGTGCTGCTGGCCGACGAGGCCCGCAAGGTCACCGACCTCGAACACGCGAGTTTCACCGCGCAAGGCTGAACCCCTCCAGCACGGCGGGCCGAGTTCCTCCCGGACATCGCCCGCCCCGGCCGGGTTCCAACCACCCCAGCTCCACTCCGCCCCGGGTCGTTCAGACCCGGGGCGGGGTTTCCAGCGGCTCAGCTGAATGGCAAGTCGCCCGTGAAGTAGCGCTGCAAGTTCGGCCCGACCATGGCGGCGAGCTCGTCCACCGGCATGGAGGCGATCGGCTCGATCATCAGGATCTTGCGCGTCACCAGCAGGCCGACCATCTGCGAGGCCGCCAGCATGACCCGGGTGGCGCCCGTGCCGGGTGGTGAATCCACCCGCATGCGAACGTCTTTCAAGGCCACCTCGAGCAGGAAGTGCCGCGCCAGCGCGGCATCCCCGCCGCCGAGCAGGGTGCGAATGGCAGCCACCGCCTGCGTGCCGACCGGCGTATCCCATACGCCCACCACGGCCCGGACGATGCCTTCGCCGAGCACCTCATCGGGTACCTGGGCGATCCGCGCCCGGATGATGTCCGGATCCAGCGGCAGATGCAGTGCGGCGATGAGCAATTCCTGCTTGGTCCCGAAATAGTGGTGCACCAGCGCCGGATCCACGCCCGCCGCACCGGCGATCGACCGGATCGACGCCTTGTCGAAGCCGACCTCCGCGAACCGCGCCCGGGCGGCGTCGAGAATCGCCTCCCGGGTGCCGGACTGTCCGGGCCGTCGCCCGCTGCGGGTGCCGTTCTCGCCCGTCACGCGGTCCGCCGCCGCAGCGTGGCCGCGCCGAGAGCCAGTGCGACGACGGCGAATCCGGCCACGATCGCCAGATCCCGCCACATCTGCCCGGTCGCGCCGGTGTGCGTGGCCACCTGCTGCAAGGCGTCCACCGCATAGGACAGCGGCAGCACATTGGAGATCACCTCCAGCCAGCCCGGCAGCTGGCCGCGCGGCACCAGCAGCCCGCACAGGAACAGCTGCGGCACCACGATCACCGGCATGAACTGCACGGCCTGGAACTCGGTGCGCGCGAAGGCACTCGCCAGCAGACCCAGCGCCACCCCGAGAATGGCGTCGACCACCGCGATCAGCACCACCAGCAGCGGACTGCCCGCCGAGGCCAGATCCAGCAGCCAGAACGCCACCAGGCAGGCGATGGTCGCCTGTGCCGCCGCGGCGAGGGAGAAGGCGGTGCCGTATCCGGCGAGCAGATCGAACTTCGACAGGGGAGTGGTCATGAGCCGTTCGAGCGTGCCCGAAACCCGTTCGCGCTGCATGGCAATGGCGGTGATGAGGAACATGACCACGAACGGCAGAATGCCCAGCATGGTGATGCCGACCCGGTCGAACAGCGGCGTCGATCCGGGCATGGTCGGATAGTTCTGATAGATGAAGTACAGCAGCGTCATCAGCACCGCGGGCACCACGAGAATCATGGCCACGGTGCGATGGTCGGCGCGCAATTGCTCGAGAATGCGCACGGTGGTGGCGACGTAGCAGCGCAACGGCTTCGGCCCGGCGGGACGGGTCAGCAGATCGGCGGTCACAGTTGTTCTCCCATTCGGATGAGCGCGAGGAAGGCGTTCTCCAGGCTGGATTCGCCGGTGTCGGAACGTAATTCATCGGGACTGAGCTGGGCCAGCAGCCGTCCCTCGCGCATGAGCAGCAGTTTGTCGCAGTGCTCGGCCTCGTCCATCACATGGCTGGACACGATCAGGGTGCGGCCCCCGCGCGCCAGCTCGTGGAACTGCTCCCACAGATCGGCGCGCAGCACCGGATCCAGGCCCACGGTCGGCTCGTCCAGGACGAGCAGTTCCGGATCGGCCACCAGCGCACAGGCCAGGGAGGCGCGGGTGCGCTGCCCGCCGGAGAGCTGATTGCTGCGGTTGCCCGCGTGACTGCTCAATCCCACCGCGGCGATGGCGGTTTCGACATCCTCGTACGAACAGCCGTACAGCGCACCGAAGTACGCGACATTGTCGGTGACGGTGAGATCGTCGTAGATGCTGGGCGCCTGGGTCACATAACCGACCCGCCGCCGCAGCCCGGGCGATCCGGCGTCCTCGCCGAGCACCCGCACCGAGCCCGATTCGACAAGCTGGGTGCCGACCATGCACCGCATGAGCGTGGTCTTCCCGCAGCCGGACGGCCCGAGCAGGCCGGTGATGCTGCCGCGCGGCACGGTCAGCGAAATGTTGTGCAGCACCTGCCGCCCGCCACGGCGCACCTGCAGGTGCTCGATCGCGATGGCGGGCGCGGAGTTGGGCGCGGTCACGGTCACCCTCAATTCATCAAGTGTTGAATTCACTACGTGTTGAATTCTGCGCTCGATGGGCGCACAACGCAAGACCCGCCGCGTGTCGCACGTACACGCGGCGGGTCGAAGGAGGGGAGCGGCTCAGTGACCGGAGTGATGCGCGGGCGGTTCACCCGCCTCGCCGCCGGGTTCCACGACCACGAACTGGCCCATCATGCCCTGGTCCTCGTGCCAGAGCAGATGGCAGTGGAACATGTACGGCGTATCCGGATCCGCGGGCCCGTCGAAGCGCACCACCAGCCGCACGGTGGCGCCGGGCGCCACGAATACGGTGTCCTTCGGCCCGCGCAGCTCCGGCGGCGGCGCGCCGCCGTCCACCTCGGCGATGGCGAACTGCACATCGTGCACATGGAAGTTGTGCGGCATCCCGTCGTTGTTGCGCACCACCCAGGTCTCGGTGCTGCCCCGGGTGATGGTGGCGTCGATCCGGCTCATATCCATTTCCCGGCCGTTGATCTGCGCGAATTGCAGATCGAAGGGTCGCTCGAGCACCGAGTCCGCGGCCTCGGGCAGCTCGAGGGTCACCAGTTCGGACGGCAGCGCCGGGGACGGCCGCAAGGTATCGGCGGCCCGCAGCTCGAGCACATCGAAGCGATCGTCACCACCGCTGAACCGTTGATTCCAGAAGCCCAGCCCGGCCTCGATCGGATTGCTGCGCAACACCACTCGCTCGTTCGGGCGCATCCGGACCACGATCTCGGCGCGCTCACCGGGCGACAGTTGCAGCCGATCCAGCCCGACCGGCCGTTGCAGCAGTCCGCCGTCGGTGCCGATGAGCGCGAAGGACCGGTCGTCGGAGAAGCCGAAGTTGAAAATCCGTGCGGGAGCGGCATTCAGCAGCCGCAGCCGGACCAGTTCGTCGCCGACGGTCCGATACGGCGCGAGCGTGCCGTTGACCAGGATCTGCTCGCCGAGGAACCCGACATCGCGGAACATCGTTTTCGCGGTATCGAATTCGGAACCGCGAAAGCGCACGTCCTGCACGATGACCGGCAGATCGTCGACCCCGTAGGTGCGCGGCAGCGGTAGCGCGCCGGCCGCCTCGTCGTCGAGCAGGAACATCCCGGCCAGCCCGCGCTGCACATGAGTTTCGGTCTCCCCGTGCGGATGCGGGTGATACCAGAGGCTCGCCGCGGGCTGGTTCACCGTCCACTCGGGAGTCCAGGTCGCGCCCGGCTCCACCATCTGATGCGGCCCGCCGTCCATGGCCGCGGGCAGATGCATGCCGTGCCAGTGCACCGTCGAGGCCTCGTCGAGCCCATTGCTCACCTGCACCCGCACCTTCTCCCCGCGCCGCGCCCGCAGGGTCGGCCCGAGGTAGTCGCCGTTGAACCCCCACGTCTCGGTCCTCTGCCCGGGCCGGAACTCCCGCTGCCCCGAACGCATGTCGAGCCGGAACACCCGGGTGCCGTCGGCCTCGACCACCGAATCCGCCAGCGGCGGAATGCTCAGCTCGTTCGCGAAATCCACCGCCCCGGCCGTGGACACGTCGGCGGAGGTGTACGCCCATACCGCGCCACCGCCGATCAAGACTCCCGCCGCCACCAGAAACGCGCTGATACCCAGCGCTATTCGCCGTACTGCCACCATGGCGCAAACGCTAAGGAACAGCCGGTCTCCACCACATCCAGGAGCGCCCCGATCCGCTACCCCGTCCGGACCCCGAGATCTCCCTGAGCCACACCCTGCCCGGGCCGACGCCGAGTCGGTGGCGGGCCGGATCGGCCGCTGACCTCGCGCCGATTGCGCCGATCGCGAATTTCACCGGAAACCGGCCACCTGGTCCCGTGATTTGCCCGATTCACCTCTACGCTCACCTCCGTGACCAGCGAGACCCCCAGCGAAGCCGAGGACCGGGCCGAGGGCGGCCAGCTCCGCGCCTCCACCCTGGAACTGTTTTTCGACCTCGTCTTCGTCTTCACCATGACGCAGCTGACCCACTCCTTCACTCACCATCCCGGCTGGGTCGCCCTGGGTCAGGTGGCGCTGATCTTCGGCATCATCTGGTGGATGTACAGCGGCTACGTGTGGCTGACCAATGAGGTCGCCCCCGACAATTCCAGCCGCCGCACCCTGCTGCTCATCGGCATGTTCGGCTTCTTCGTCCTCGCGCTGGCGATTCCGGGCGCGTTCTCCGGTTCCGGGCTGGCCTTCGGGCTCGGATACGTCCTGGTCAACACCGTCCACACGGTCCTGTTCGCGGTATCCGGCGGCGAATCGTCGGTCCGCGCCATCCGGGCCATCGGCCCGATGAACGCCCTGGCGGCGGGATTGGTCCTGGCGGGCGGCCTGATTCACGGCTGGCCCCGCTACATCCTGTGGGGCCTCGCGCTCGCCGTGCAGATCAGCTCGCCGTACCTGGTCGACACCGGCGGCTTCGTCCTGCGCGTAGCCCACTACTGCGAGCGCCACGGCCTGGTCGTCATTGTCGCGCTGGGCGAATCGGTGGTCGCCCTGGGCGCGGGCCTGTCGGGGCAGGACATCACCGTCGGCCTGACCGCCATGGTCGCCCTCGGCCTCACCCTCGTCTACGTGCTGTGGTGGGCGTATTTCGGCCTGGACGACGAACACGGCGAACACGCCCTGGAAGCGCTGCCCGGTCCGGCCCGGGTCCGGCCCGGCGTGCTGGCCTACGGCTATTCGCTCTACGTGCTGCTGGTCGGCATCGTCATGACCGCCGCGGGCATCAGCATGACCATCGCGCATGGCAACGAATCGGCTTCCACCGCAGCGGCACTGGCCCTCTCCGGCGGCGTGGCCCTCTACTTCCTGGGCCAGTTCGGCTTCCGCCTGTCCCTGCGCCTGGCCCGGGCCCGGCTGAAGTTGATCGCCGCGCTGGCGGTGCTGGCCACCGCGCCCATCGGCGTGGTCTGGGTGGCGTGGGGGCAGCTCGCGATCCTGATCGTCGTCGCCTACGGCTTCGTCATCGCCGACGACATCATCACGATCCGCGCCGGCGAGGGCGGCAGATACACGAGCCGCTCGCGCTACGCCGCGCACATGATCCGCCGCCCGGCCGGATAGCGACCGGCGATCGTCACTTGCGCGGCTGCGGGGCCAGGGGCAGGCGAATCATGAACCGGCTGCCCTGAATGAGGTTTTCGGCGGTGATACTGCCGTCGTGCGCCGCCATGAGACCGGCGGCAATGGCCAGGCCCATACCGCTGCTGCTGCCGAGTCCGGCGGCGGCGGGGGAGCGGGCCGAGGTGCCGCGGTAGGCGACCTCGAAGATGCGCGGCAGATCGTCGGCGGCGATTCCCGGACCGGTGTCGTCCACGCGCACCCAGGCCTGGCCGTCGTCGGTGCCGGTGGAGATGTCGATGCGACCGCCGGGCGGGGTGTGCGCCAGGGCATTGGCCACCAGATTGGTGAGCACCCGGGTGAGCGCTTGATCGCTGCCCGCCACCATGATTCGGCTCCCGGGCTGGCGCGCGGTCAGGCTGATGGTCGCGCGCTGGGCGGCGGGCTGATAGGCGCCGAGCACCTCGTCCACGATCTCGCGCAGATCGATCGGCTCGAGCTGGAGTCGCAGTGCGCCGGAATTGATCTTCGACATCTCGAACAGGTCGTCCACCATGTCCGAGAGCCGATTGGTCTCGCGCACGATCTGTGCGGCGTAGCGCTCGATGTCCTCCGGCTTGTCGACCACCCCGTCGGCGAGGGCCTCGCCCATGGCGCGAATACCGGCGAGGGGCGTCCGCAGATCATGGCTGACCCAGGTGACGAGCTCGCGCCGGGAGCGTTCGGCGGCCCGCTCCTTTTCCAGCATCTCCCGCTCCCACACCGTTTTTCGCGCCTGCGCCCGGCCCAGCAGCACCGCGGCGGGCACCGTGACCGCGGTGACCACCGCCAGCACCACCGCGATCTTGGCGAACTCGCCGGTGAACATGAGCCCGCTGACCGCGATCACGCCGCTCAGTGTGGCCAGCGTCGGAATCAGCACCAGCACAGCCATACTCGTGGTCATGGCGCGATTGCGGGTGAGCCGCAGCAGCAGCGCGCCGACCACGACCACCGGCAGCGAACCCGCCAGGGCATAGCCGACCAGGCTTTGGATATCACTCATCGGAATCGCCCCGGCCCCAGGCATATCCGCGACCCCACACGGTATCGATGCGATGCGCCGCCCCGAGTTTGGCGCGCAACCGTTTGATGTGCACGGTCACCGTCGACAGATCGCCGAAGCTCCACCCCCACACCTGCGCCAGCAGTTCCTCGCGGCTGTACACCCGCCGCTGATTGGCCAGCAGGAACGCCAGCAGATCGAATTCCCGCGCCGTCAGCTCCACCGGCTTGCCCGCCACCGTCACCGTCCGCGCCGCCCGCCGCAGTTCCACAGTGCCGCCGGTCACTACGTCCTCGGTGGTGACCACCGGATGCGCCCGCCGCAGCACCGAGGCCACCCGCAGTGCCAGTTCCCGCGGGCTGAACGGCTTGGTCACGTAATCGTCGGCCCCCGCCTGCAATCCGACCACCCGATCCTCCTCCTCGCCGAGCGCGGTGAGCAGGATGATGGGCGTCTCCGGCCGCGGCCCGGACCGCACCGCCCGGATCAGCTCGATGCCGTCGGGCGGCGGCATCATCACATCCAGCACGGCCAGATCGATGTCATCGCGCTCCAGCGCAGCCGCCGCGGCCCGGCCATCGGCCGTCTCCACCACCTCGAGCCCGTCACGCTCCAGATAGCGCCGCACCACCTCGCGGACCACCGGATCGTCGTCGGCCACCAGAATGCGCATGTGACAACCCTAGGTGCGCTTCCGCCCGAAACCCGCCGAACCGGGTATCGTCCCAGCTCTCGTCATACTTTCGTCACCGCTCGTTCCGGTCCGCGCACCGCCGCGGGGGTAGAGGATGGGATGTCATGACAGACTTCTCCGACCTGCGCGCCCTGTTCATCAACTGCACCCTCAAACGGTCCCCGGACCGCAGCAACACCCAGGGCCTGATCGATCTCAGCGCCCGCATCATGGAAAAGAACGGCGTCCGGGTCTCCCAGATCCGGGCCGTCGATCACGACATCGCCACCGGCGTCTGGCCGGATATGACCGAGCACGGCTGGGCCACCGACGAATGGCCCGCGCTGCAACGGCAGGTCATGGACGCGCACATCCTGGTCCTGGCGGGCCCGATCTGGCTGGGCGACAACAGCTCTGTCATGAAACAGGTCATCGAGCGCCTGTACGCCAACTCCAGCGTGCTCAACGACGCCGGTCAGTACGCCTATTACGGCCGCGTCGGCGGCTGCCTCATCACCGGCAACGAGGACGGCATCAAGCACTGCGCCATGAACATCCTCTACAGCCTCCAGCACATCGGCTACAGCATCCCGCCGCAAGCCGATGCGGGCTGGATCGGCGAGGCCGGACCGGGACCGTCGTACCTGGATCCCGGATCCGGCGGCCCCGACAACGATTTCACCAACCGCAACACCACATTCATGACCTGGAACCTCATGCACCTGGCCCGGCTGCTCGAGGACGCCGGCGGTTTCCCGGTGCACGGCAATCAGCGCAGTGAATGGGATGCGGGCTGCCGCTTCGACTTCGAGAATCCGGAGTACCGCTGACCGGTCAATTCCGTTCCGGCAGAGCGCAACCGTCCGGGCCGCACGCATCGGCATCGGCGACGATCTCGAGCTCCGGGGCGTGATCGCTCCACGCCTTCTCGAGCACCTGGGCGAACACCTCGGCCGGTTGCGCGCCGGAGACACCGTATTTGCGGTCGAGCACGAAGAACGGCACGCCGCGGGCGCCGAGCCGCGCGGCCTCGGCCTCATCGGCGCGCACCGCATCGGCGTAGGCATTCGGATCGTCGAGCACCGCGCGCACGGCCGTCTCCTCGAATCCGGCATCCACCGCGACCCGAACCAGTCGCTCGGCGTCGCCGAACAGCGCCTGCTCCTCGGCGAAGTTCGCCGCGTACAGGGCATCCAGCATGGCCTCCTGCTTGCCCTGCTCCAGCGCGAAATGCAGCAGCCGGTGCATATCGAAGCTGTTGCCGAAGTCGCGGCCGGAGGTCTGATAGGTCAGCCCCATCGCCTCGGCCTGCGCGCCGAGTCCGCGCTCATTGGCCGCGGCCTGCGCCTCGCTGATGCCGTACTTCTCCGCGATATGCGGGGTCACCGGCGCGCTGAGATCCTTGGGCAGGGTCGGGTCCAGCTCGAAGGACTTGTGCACGACCCGCACCTGATCGCGATGCGGGAAGGCGTCCAGGGCCTCCTCGAAACGACGCTTGCCCAGATAGCAGAACGGGCAGTTGATATCGGTCCAGATCTCGACCTCGACAGCCATGACACCTCGATCAATCGGAAGTTTTCGCAGGCCGGGGCGCCGGCCGCCGGTAATGCCAACCGCGAATGACCGTCGAAGATTCCGGCGTGACCCAGGTCACAAAGAGGAGTTGTCACGTTCGCGGTACCTGTCCTGTCCCATGGTCGACCACAACGGGACAAGCCCCTTGGAGCACGCGATGAACACCACCGACACCCACGAGATCGTCGTCCTCGGCGCCGGCTACACCGGCATGCTGGCCACCACCTACCTGGCCCGCGACACCCGGAAGATGAACGTCCGCATCACCCTGGTGAACCCGTCGCCCCGCTTCACCGAGCGGCTGCGCATGCACCAGGTCGCGGCCGGGCAGGAACTGGCCCACTTCGATATCCCCGCCCTGCTGGAGGGCTCGGGCGTGGACTTCCGGCAGACCGCCGCCACCGCCATCGATACCGCCGCCCGGACGGTCACCCTGGCCGACGGCGCGGTGCTGCGCTACGACCGCTTGATCTACGCCCTCGGCAGCGCCACCGACACCGGCCTCGTGCCCGGCGCGGCCGACCACGCCTGGACGCTCAACGATCCCCGTCTGGCGCACGAGTTCTCGCGGCGGCTGAGCGAGATCGCCGCCCGTGGCGGCGCCGTCACCGTCTGCGGCGGCGGGCTCACCGGCATCGAGGCCGCGGCCGAGGTCGCCGAAGCGCACCCCGGACTGACCGTCACGCTGATCAGCTCGGCCGAACCGGGTTCGATGATGGGCGACAAGGCCCGCGCCTACATGAACCGCGTCTTCGACCGCCTCGGCGTGGTGCGCAGGATCGGCGCGCAGGTCACCAAGGTGCTGCCCGATGCGGTGCGCCTGGACACCGGCGAACTGGTGGCCTCGGACCTGACCCTGTGGACCACCGGCGTGCAGGTGTCGCCGCTGGCCGCGCAGGCCGGAATCGCCACCGACGCAAAGGGTCTCATTATCACCGACCCCACCCTGCGCTCGGTGTCGCACCCGGAGATCCACGCCATCGGCGACGCGGCGCTGATCCGCCAGGCCTGGGGGCAGGTGCACGGCACCTGCCAGACCGGTGTGGCCTCGGCCGCCTATGCCGCCGGCGTCATCACGCGGCTGCTGAAGGACAAGAAGGTCAAGCCCTTCCGTATCGGCTACTTCCACCAGCCGGTGAGCCTGGGCCGCAAGGACGCGGTCATCCAGTTCACCAAGGCCGATGACAGCCCGACCCGGTGGTACCTGAAGGGCAAGGCCGCCGTCGCCTACAAGGAATCGGTCAGCAGCACCCCGCCGCTGGCGTACAAGATGAGCAAGCACGTGAAGCTCCCGGTCAAGCTGACCAATGGCGGCCGCGCGACCCGCGCCACCGCGTGAGCCGCAGCCGGCGGCCGGAATATCCCCCGGGGATATCCGGCCGTTCGGTGGTGCCACCCCCGAAATACCGGTAGGTATGAATCCCATGCAGGACCAGACTCGCGATACCGACACCCGAGACGCGGAGATCGATCCCTTCGTCGAACACCGTCGCCTGCTCTTCGGCACCGCCTATCAGATGCTGGGCAGCGTTGCCGACGCCGAGGACATCCTGCAGGACGCCTGGCTCAAATGGCATGCCGTCGACCGGGATTCGGTGCGGCACCCGAAGTCCTACCTGGTCCGCACCGTCACCAACCTCGCCCTCAACCGCCTCACCTCCGCCCGGGCCACCCGCGAAACCTATGTCGGCCCTTGGCTTCCCGAACCGCTCATCACCGCCCCGAACGCCGCCGAGGAGACCGAAATGGCCGACACCGTCTCCACGGCCATGCTGGTCGTTCTCGAAACCCTGACTCCCGTCGAGCGAGCCGTGTTCGTGCTGCGGGAGGTCTTCGGGTACTCGCACGCCGAGATCGGCGGCTTCCTGGACCGGCCCGAGGCGACCATCCGCCAGATCTCGCACCGCGCCCGCAGTCACGTCCAGTCCCGCCGCCCGCGCTTCGACGCCGACGACACCTCCCGCCAGGAGATCACCGAGAAGTTCATGGCCGCCTGTCACGGCGGTGACCTCAATGCCCTGATGGAGATTCTGGCGCCGGAGGTCACGCTGTGGAACGACGGCGGCGGCAAGGTCACCGCCGCCCGCCGGCCGCTGCACGGCCCCGACCATGTCGCCCGCTGGATGCTCGGCGTCATGGCCAAGCCGGTCTCCGCCGGCATTCGCCTGGAGCCGGCCGTCATCAATGGCGAACTCGGCATTGTCGGCGTCATCGGCGACTACCTCGTCGGCGCGCTCACCTACGACATTCGTGACGGCCATATCGAGAACATCCGATTCCAGGTCAATCCGGACAAGCTCAGCGGCGTGCGACGGGCCGGCGCGTAACCGCCACGGCGGTCCGACCGCCGGCTCTCCCGAGGGCACTCGCCGCGGTCCGGAACAATGGGATGTCGTGAGTCCCGAACTGCTTGCCGTCGAACCCCTGGCCGCCGCCCGCCGACTGCTCGGCGCGACCCTGTGGTCGGGCCCGGTCGGCATGCGGATAGTCGAGGTCGAGGCCTATGGCGGCGACCCGTCCGGCCCTTGGCACGACCCGGCCGCGCACTCCGGTCGCGGCCGCACCGCGCGCAATGCCGTCATGTTCGGACCGCCCGGCGTGCTGTACGTCTACCTCAGCTACGGCATGCACACCTGCGTGAACGTCACCAGCGGGCCCGACGGCATCGCCAGCGCGGTGCTCGTTCGCGCCGGCGAGATCATCGCGGGCCATGACGAGGCTCGCGCCCGCCGCCCCGCCGCGCGAACCGAGGCCGATCTCGGCAAGGGGCCGGGCAATGTCGGCAGCGCCCTCGGAATCACGCTGGACGACTACGGCATACACCTTTTCGACGCGGCCTCGCCCATCCGCCTCGAGCTCGGTCCCGAAATCACCGACCCGGCCGCGATTTCGGTCGGCCCGCGCGTCGGGGTGAGCCTGGCCGCGGACCGCCCCTGGCGGCTGTGGCTCCCGGATTCCGCCGCCGTCTCCGCCTATCGCCGCAGTCCCCGCGCACCGCGGTTGGATCTGCCCGCCTGACCGGCGTCAGGGGTCTACGGTGGAGGTGAATGCCGTGCGCCCGTAGGGGGTTCCATGTTCGAACGGTTCACCGATTCCGCCCGCCGGGTCATCGTCCTGGCGCAGGAAGAAGCCCGCAGACTCAACCACAACTACATCGGGACCGAGCACCTGCTGCTCGGGCTGTTGCACGGCGACACCGTGGCCACCCGGGCGCTCACCGAACTCGGCATCGATCTCGACGCCGTGCGCAGCCAGGTCGAGGACATCATCGGGTTGGGCGACAAATCGATGGACGGTCATATTCCGTTCACCCCGCGCGCCAAGAAGGTCTTGGAACTGTCGTTGCGCGAGGCCATTGCATTGAGCCACAACTACATCGGCCCGGAGCACATCCTGCTGGCCGCGAGCCGGGAGGGCGAGGGCGTGGCGGCGCAGGTGCTGGTCAAGCTCGGCGCGGATCCCAAGCGGCTGCGCCCACAGGTCATGACCTTGATCGGGATCGTGCCCGAGAGCGAGCAGCCCGAGCACACGCACCAGGTGCCGGTCGCGGCCGCCGTGGTCACGCTGTTGCAGCGGGTACAGGCGCTGGAGGACCGGGTCGGCGAACTCGAGCGCCTGCTCGGTGAACAGCGCGCCGCGGGCGAGGATGACAAGCCCGCCTGACAGCTCGCCCCGCCCGATACGTCCGTCCCGCCCGATATGACCGCGACGGCGTCGCATGACCGGCTCGTGCGACGCCGCCCACGCTCACCTGCCGATCGCTGCCACCGCACGCGTCCGGTCGGCCGCTTCCATCACCGCGACCACCACCTCCTCCGGAATTCCCAGCTCCTGCAAGGCGATTCGACTGCTCTCGGAGGCATACACCGTAGTGAACAACTCCCACAGCTCCACCGCCGACACCTCCGCGCCGGTACGGTCGGTATGCCGTTGCACATGCCGGGCGAAGTCGATCTGCCAGTCGCGCGGCAGCTCCAGTCCGAAGTCCGACTGCAGCAAGTACGCGATCCCGCCCTTGCCGGACTGCGAATTCACCCTGATCACCGCCTCGTACGAACGCCCCACATCGGCCGGATCGATCGGCAGATACGGCACCTCCCAGGGAATGTCCCGCGCCGCCGCGCCCACACGCCGTGCGCGCGCGGCATGCTCGGCGAATCCCTTCTTGATCGCATCCTGATGTGTGCCGGAGAACGCGGTGTAGACCAGATCACCCGCATACGGATGCCGATCGTGCACGGGCATGCGGGTGCAGAACTCGACCGTCTCGCGCACCGCGTCGATATCGGAGAAGTCGATCATCGGATCCACGCCCTGCGCATGCAGATTCAACGCCAGCGTCGCCAGATCCACATTGCCGGTGCGCTCCCCGTTCCCGAACACGCAGCCCTCCACCCGCTGCGCCCCGGCGAGCACCGCCAGCTCCGCGCACGCGACGCCGGTGCCGCGATCATTGTGCGGATGCACCGACAGGATCACGCTGTCGCGGCGCGCCAGATTCCGGTGCATGTACTCGATCTGGTCCGCGTACACATTCGGCGTCGCCACCTCGACCGTGGCGGGCAGGTTCAGCGTGACCGGCCGCTGCGGCGTCGCGTCCCACAGCGTGGTCATGCGATCGCAGATATCGAGCACGAAATCCGGCTCGGTCAGCATGAACACCTCGGGGGAGAACTGGAAGCGCGCATTGGCCAGATCCCCGGCCAGCTCCAGAATGTCGCGCCCGCCAGCGGTGATCATCCCGGTCAGTGCCTCGCGCGAGGCGCCGAGCACGACATCGCGCCACACCGGTGCGGTCGCCGTATACATATGGATCACAACATCATTGGGGATGCCCCGGATGGATTCGACCGTCCGCTCGATGAGATCCCGTCGCGCGGGGGTGAACACCACGATGGTGACATCCGTCGGCGCCAGCCCTTCGGTCGCGATGAGCCGCACGAAATCGAAGTCGGTCTGCGAGGCGCTCGGATACCCCACCTCGATCTCCTTGTAGCCCATGGCCACCAGCATTTCGAAGAACCGCCGCTTGCGCTGCGGGTCCATCGGCTCGGCCAGCGCTTGATTGCCGTCCCGCAGATCAACCGGCACCCAGAGCGGGGCCGCGGTGATCCGGTTCGACGGCCAGTTCCGTACGGTCAGCGGTACCGAAACCCGCTGATACACATTGCGATACCGATGCGACGGCATGAGGGAGGGCTGCTGGCGATTCCAGTGGGAGGAAGTGGTCACGAGTGCTGTCTTTCGCGTCGGAGAGAGATGACCGGCGCAAGACAGCAGCCCGCGGGCAGGGTGCCGGTCGATCAGACCCCGCCGCGGCGGCTAAGAAGAAGGGCACCCGAAAGCATGTGGCATAGACTAGATGTCATTCACTCCTCAGACAAGTAGAGAGGTCGAAGACCCGTGTCGCAGGTGCAGAGGCACCCCCTCGCCGCCCAGGCCGCCGACGTATTGCTGACCCGCATACGCGCGGGCGAATGGGCGCTGGGCCACAAGCTCCCCGGCGAGACCACCCTCGCCGCCCAGCTCGGCGTCGGCCGCTCCACCCTGCGCGAGGCCATTCGCGAGCTCTCCGGCAAGGGCGTGCTCGAAAGCCGCCAGGGCGCAGGCGTTTTCGTCACCGCCCTGGACATCACCGAGGACTGGGACACGGTGCTGCGCCGCGCCGACATCGTCACCGTCATCGAGGCCCGCATCGCCATCGAGGCCGAAGCCGCCGCCTTGGCCGCCACCCGCCGCACCCCCGCCGACCTGCGTGCCCTGTGGCGCGCCCTCACCGCCCGCGCGGAAGCGGGGGACACCCTCGAATCCCTCGTCGACGCCGACACCGCCTTCCATCGCACGGTCATCGCCGCCGCCCACAACGACATCCTCACCCAGATGTTCGACGCCTTCGTCCCGCGCCTGCGCACCGCCATGGTCGACATGCTCCGCATCCGCCCCATGCCCGATCCGGCCGCCGACCACCACGCCCACGAAGTCCTCGTCGACGCCATCCGCGCCCGCACCCCCGAAGCCGCCGCCACCGCCAGCCGCATCCACCTGACCGCCCTCAAGGCCGCCTTCGAGAAATAAGCTCCCGCCGGCCCGGATGGGCCGTCTTCCGCGGGGTCGTCCGGGAACGCTCGAGTCTCCTTCGGCATCCTCACCACTCCATTCAACCGGTGAAATCCGCTGGACGACCGGTCCGCCGCCGAGCCACACTCGGCGGCGGACCTTCGGCGTGCGCTCACCCACCAGGGCCGGCGGCGGTCCAGCCAAACCGAGTGGGCGCACTCCTGAGCGCTTCGGGTCATCGGTCTCACGGGCCTGTGCTTCGGGTCATCGGGTTCGGGGGCTTGCCCGTGGCAGTGTCATCGGGTTCGGGGGCTTGCCCGTGGCAGTGTCATCGGGTTCGGGGGCTTGCCCCTGACAGTGTCATCGGGTTCGGGGGCTTGCCCGTGGCAGTGTCATCGGGTTCGGGGGCTTGCCCCTGACAGTGTCATCGGGTTCGGGGGCTTGCCCCTGACAGCGTCATCGGGGTTTCAGGGGCTTGCCCCTGAGAGTTACGAGAGTTGTCCGACCCAGACCTGTTCGAAGGTCCTCCATATACGTGCGGAAAGATAGGGACAGTGAGCGGCGACATCATCGATGAACTGACCTGGCGCGGGTTGATCGCGCAGTCCACCGACCTGGACGCCCTGCGGGCGGACCTGGCCAAGGGCCCGATCACCCTCTATGCCGGTTTCGATCCGACCGCGGCCTCCCTGCACGCCGGACACCTCGTCCCCCTGCTGGCGCTCAAGCGCTTCCAGCGCGCCGGCCACCGCCCCATCGTGCTCGCGGGCGGCGCCACCGGCCTCATCGGCGACCCGCGCGACGTCGGCGAGCGCACCATGAACTCCACCGACACCGTGGCCGAGTGGGCCGGGCGCATCCGCTCCCAGCTGGAGCGCTTCGTCGATCTCGACGATTCCCCCACCGGCGCCGTCATCGCCAACAATATGGACTGGACCGGCTCGCTGAGCACGGTCGACTTCCTGCGCGATATCGGCAAGCACTTCTCGGTGAACGTCATGCTGGCGCGGGACACGGTGAAGCGGCGCCTGGAGGGCGACGGCATCTCCTACACCGAGTTCTCCTACATGCTGCTGCAGGCCAACGACTACGTGCAGCTGCGCCGCAACTACGGTTGCCGCCTGCAGGTCGGCGGCTCCGATCAGTGGGGCAACATCATCGCCGGCGTGGAACTGAACCGCCGCGTCGACGGCGAGCACGTGCACGCCCTGACGGTCCCGCTGGTGACCTCCGCCGACGGCAAGAAGTTCGGCAAGTCCACCGGCGGCGGCAGCCTGTGGCTGGATCCGGAGATGACCAGCCCCTACGCCTGGTACCAGTACTTCGTGAATACGGCCGACGCCGACGTCGTGCGCTACCTGCGCTGGTTCACCTTCCTCTCCAAGGAGGAACTGGACGAACTCGAGCAGGCGACGATCGAGCGCCCGCACGCCCGTGAGGCGCAGCGCCGCCTGGCGGCCGAGATGACGACGCTGGTGCACGGCGAGGAGAACACCCGCTCGGTGCAGCTGGCCAGCCAGGCCCTGTTCGGCCGCGGTGAACTCGGCGAGCTGAACGAGCCGACCCTGGCCGCCGCGCTCACCGAGGCGGCGGTCGACGGCAAGGTCGCCGAGGCCGTCAATGGCGCGACCATCGTGGACCTGCTCGTCGCCACGGGACTGTGCGAGAGCCGGGGCGCGGCCCGCCGTGCGGTCAATGAGGGTGGCGCGTCCGTGAACAACGAGCGCGTCTCCGATCTCGAGTGGACGCCGTCGGACTCCGACTACCTGCACGGACGCTGGCTGGTCCTGCGCCGGGGCAAGAAGAACTTCGCGGGCGTCCGGCGAGCGGGGTAAGGGCTCCGTCGAGAGGGCTGGATCGAATTGTCATGAGCTGGGTCACAATCCGGTGGCCCAGCCCGGCGATCGACCCGATCCCCGCTCCCGTGACCTGCGCAAACAGCTTGCCGACCAGGGGATTTGACGTTCAGTTTTCCAGCACGTAACTTATTCCAGGTCAGAGCGACACGGACACCGACGGGAACGCGAAAGCCCAGCTCAGAAGCTGGAAACGCGGTCCAGGACAACGAGGTTGGACGAGGAGCGCCTGGCAGACAGGCAGACCGCCTGGGACCCCGGAGTTGACTCTGCGGAGAACAGCGGTTAGGCTGGAAAAGTTGCCTCACTACGAAATCGCTTAGATCGATGGGTTGGTGTGTGCGCCTGTTCTTTGAGAACTCAATAGTGTGTCGATGAATGTCAGTGCCAAATATTTAATTTGGTTCCGGCTCTTGCCCCCCGTGTGAGGGTCGGACATTTAGTCAGCTAATTTCCGGCTGGCGTTATCTTGCTGGGTTTTCGGACTCACGTGATTTTTCTGATTGGTCCTTCGGGATCGATTGAGAGTCTTCAACGGAGAGTTTGATCCTGGCTCAGGACGAACGCTGGCGGCGTGCTTAACACATGCAAGTCGAGCGGTAAGGCCCTTCGGGGTACACGAGCGGCGAACGGGTGAGTAACACGTGGGTGATCTGCCTCGTACTCTGGGATAAGCCTGGGAAACTGGGTCTAATACCGGATATGACCACGCACTGCATGGTGTGTGGTGGAAAGATTTATCGGTGCGAGATGGGCCCGCGGCCTATCAGCTTGTTGGTGGGGTAACGGCCTACCAAGGCGACGACGGGTAGCCGGCCTGAGAGGGCGACCGGCCACACTGGGACTGAGACACGGCCCAGACTCCTACGGGAGGCAGCAGTGGGGAATATTGCACAATGGGCGAAAGCCTGATGCAGCGACGCCGCGTGAGGGATGACGGCCTTCGGGTTGTAAACCTCTTTCGACAGGGACGAAGCGCAAGTGACGGTACCTGTAGAAGAAGCACCGGCCAACTACGTGCCAGCAGCCGCGGTAATACGTAGGGTGCGAGCGTTGTCCGGAATTACTGGGCGTAAAGAGCTTGTAGGCGGTTCGTCGCGTCGATCGTGAAAACTTGCAGCTCAACTGCGAGCTTGCGGTCGATACGGGCGGACTAGAGTACTGCAGGGGAGACTGGAATTCCTGGTGTAGCGGTGAAATGCGCAGATATCAGGAGGAACACCGGTGGCGAAGGCGGGTCTCTGGGCAGTAACTGACGCTGAGAAGCGAAAGCGTGGGTAGCGAACAGGATTAGATACCCTGGTAGTCCACGCCGTAAACGGTGGGCGCTAGGTGTGGGTTTCCTTCCACGGGATCCGTGCCGTAGCTAACGCATTAAGCGCCCCGCCTGGGGAGTACGGCCGCAAGGCTAAAACTCAAAGGAATTGACGGGGGCCCGCACAAGCGGCGGAGCATGTGGATTAATTCGATGCAACGCGAAGAACCTTACCTGGGTTTGACATACACCGGAAAGCCGTAGAGATACGGCCCCCCTTGTGGTCGGTGTACAGGTGGTGCATGGCTGTCGTCAGCTCGTGTCGTGAGATGTTGGGTTAAGTCCCGCAACGAGCGCAACCCTTATCTTATGTTGCCAGCGCGTCATGGCGGGGACTCGTGAGAGACTGCCGGGGTCAACTCGGAGGAAGGTGGGGACGACGTCAAGTCATCATGCCCCTTATGTCCAGGGCTTCACACATGCTACAATGGCCGGTACAGAGGGCTGCGATACCGTGAGGTGGAGCGAATCCCTTAAAGCCGGTCTCAGTTCGGATCGGGGTCTGCAACTCGACCCCGTGAAGTTGGAGTCGCTAGTAATCGCAGATCAGCAACGCTGCGGTGAATACGTTCCCGGGCCTTGTACACACCGCCCGTCACGTCATGAAAGTCGGTAACACCCGAAGCCGGTGGCCTAACCCTCTGGGAGGGAGCCGTCGAAGGTGGGATCGGCGATTGGGACGAAGTCGTAACAAGGTAGCCGTACCGGAAGGTGCGGCTGGATCACCTCCTTTCTAAGGAGCACTTCTGCACTACCGCCTCACACAGGTGAGAGCTGGTGTGCCAGAGACCGTTTAGTCCTCACACGTAGGACTGCGGACGCTCATGGGTGGAACGCTGACAACCTCTCCCGCACATGGAGGAAGCCAAGTCTTTCTTCGCGGTTGATATATCGACACACTGTTGGGTCCTGAAAGAACAGACGTTCTTTCCAGGCAAAAAACGACGAGACTGGCTTTCAGTCATACCGCGGGACATTGGTTCCGGCTGGTGCTGAGTCAAGGGTTGGTCTTGTGTGTTGTTTGAGAACTGCACAGTGGACGCGAGCATCTTTGTTAGTAAGTGTGTAAGAGCGTACGGTGGATGCCTTGGCACCAGGAGCCGATGAAGGACGTAGGAGGCTGCGATAAGCCTCGGGGAGCTGTCAACCGAGCTGAGATCCGAGGATGTCCGAATGGGGAAACCCAGCACGAGTGATGTCGTGTTACCCGCGCCTGAATATATAGGGCGTGTGGAGGGAACGTGGGGAAGTGAAACATCTCAGTACCCACAGGAAGAGAAAACAACAGTGATTCCGTGAGTAGTGGCGAGCGAAAGCGGAAGAGGCTAAACCGTGTGGATGTGATAGCCGGCAGGTGTTGTCCATGCGGGGTTGTGGGATCATTCTTCCTAGTTCTGCCGAACTAGGCACAAGTCAGAAACCGTTGTGTTAGTCGAAGTGGCCTGGGACGGCCTGTCGTAGAGGGTGAGAATCCCGTAGACGAAAACGCAACGGCTTGTGTGGATGACTCCCGAGTAGCAGCGGGCCCGTGAAATCTGCTGTGAATCTGTCGGGACCACCCGATAAGCCTGAATACTACCTGGTGACCGATAGCGGACTAGTACCGTGAGGGAAAGGTGAAAAGTACCCCGGGAGGGGAGTGAAATAGTACCTGAAACCGTGCGCTTACAATCCGTCAGAGCCTTCGTTTCGACGTGGGGTGATGGCGTGCCTTTTGAAGAATGAGCCTGCGAGTCATCGGTGTGTGGCGAGGTTAACCCGTGTGGGGGAGCCGTAGCGAAAGCGAGTCCGAATAGGGCGCCCTGTAGTCGCACACTATGGACCCGAAGCGGAGTGATCTACCCATGGCCAGGGTGAAGCGACGGTAAGACGTCGTGGAGGCCCGAACCCACTTAGGTTGAAAACTGAGGGGATGAGCTGTGGGTAGGGGTGAAAGGCCAATCAAACTCCGTGATAGCTGGTTCTCCCCGAAATGCATTTAGGTGCAGCGTCACGTGTTTCACGCCGGAGGTAGAGCTACTGGATGGCCTAGGGGGCCCACAAGCTTACCGAAGTCAGCCAAACTCCGAATGCCGGTGTGTGAGAGCGTGGCAGTGAGACTGCGGGGGATAAGCTTCGTAGTCGAGAGGGAAACAGCCCAGATCGCCGGCTAAGGCCCCTAAGCGTGTACTAAGTGGAAAAGGATGTGGGGTCGCGAAGACAACCAGGAGGTTGGCTTAGAAGCAGCCACCCTTGAAAGAGTGCGTAATAGCTCACTGGTCAAGTGATCCTGCGCCGACAATGTAGCGGGGCTCAAGTACACCGCCGAAGCCGCGGCACTCAGTCATACAGATCGCCTTCGGGCCAGTCGACTGGGTGGGTAGGGGAGCGTCGTGTAGCCAGGGAAGCAGCGGTGTGAACCAGCTGTGGAGGCTGCGCGAGTGAGAATGCAGGCATGAGTAGCGAAAGACGAGTGAGAAACTCGTCCGCCGAATGACCAAGGGTTCCTGGGCCAGGTTAATCCGCCCAGGGTGAGTCGGGACCTAAGACGAGGCCGACAGGCGTAGCCGATGGACAACGGGTTGATATTCCCGTACCCGTGTACCCGCGCCCAATGGCGAGCCGGTTTTGCTAACTGTCCAAAACCCAAAAGACTTCCTTCGGGAAGCTGGAGGGGGCTGCACAGGACCCAGACCGTAGTAGTCAAGCGATGGGGTGACGCAGGAAGGTAGCTGGGCCAGGTGATGGAATACCTGGTGTAAGCGTGTAGGCCGAGTGATAGGCAAATCCGTCACTCATACAGGCTGAGACGTGATGCGTAGCCGATTGAGGCGAATTCAGTGATCCTATGCTGCCGAGAAAAGCCTCTAGTGAGTTGGTACACGGCCCGTACCCCAAACCGACACAGGTGGTCAGGTAGAGAATACTAAGGCGATCGAGATAACTGTGGTTAAGGAACTCGGCAAAATGCCCCCGTAACTTCGGGAGAAGGGGGACCCGATCTGGTGATAGGACTTGCTCCTGGAGCTGGGTTGGGTCGCAGAGACCAGAGAGAAGCGACTGTTTACTAAAAACACAGGTCCGTGCGAAGTCGTAAGACGATGTATACGGACTGACGCCTGCCCGGTGCCGGAAGGTTAAGAGGACCGGTTAGCGCTTCGGCGCGAAGCTGAGAATTTAAGCCCCGGTAAACGGCGGTGGTAACTATAACCATCCTAAGGTAGCGAAATTCCTTGTCGGGTAAGTTCCGACCTGCACGAATGGCGTAACGACTTCTCTGCTGTCTCAACCACAGACTCGGCGAAATTGCATTACGAGTAAAGATGCTCGTTACGCGCGGCAGGACGAAAAGACCCCGGGACCTTCACTATAGCTTGGTATTGGTGTTCGGTACGGTTTGTGTAGGATAGGTGGGAGACTGTGAAAGCCACACGCCAGTGTGGTGGGAGTCGTCGTTGAAATACCACTCTGATCGTATTGGACCTCTAACCTCGGACCCTGATCGGGTTCAGGGACAGTGCCTGGTGGGTAGTTTAACTGGGGCGGTTGCCTCCCAAAATGTAACGGAGGCGCCCAAAGGTTCCCTCAGCCTGGTTGGCAATCAGGTGTCGAGTGCAAGTGCACAAGGGAGCTTGACTGTGAGACCGACAGGTCGAGCAGGGACGAAAGTCGGGACTAGTGATCCGGCACCGGCAAGTGGAAGCGGTGTCGCTCAACGGATAAAAGGTACCCCGGGGATAACAGGCTGATCTTCCCCAAGAGTCCATATCGACGGGATGGTTTGGCACCTCGATGTCGGCTCGTCGCATCCTGGGGCTGGAGTAGGTCCCAAGGGTTGGGCTGTTCGCCCATTAAAGCGGCACGCGAGCTGGGTTTAGAACGTCGTGAGACAGTTCGGTCTCTATCCGCCGCGCGCGTCAGAAACTTGAGGAAGGCTGTCCCTAGTACGAGAGGACCGGGACGGACGAACCTCTGGTGTGCCAGTTGTCCCGCCAGGGGCACGGCTGGTTGGCCACGTTCGGAAGGGATAACCGCTGAAAGCATCTAAGCGGGAAGCCTGTTCCAAGATGAGGTTTCTCACCCCCTCGAGGGGGTAAGGCCCCCAACAGACCATTGGGTTGATAGGCCGGAACTGGAAGCCCGGTAACGGGTGCAGGTGACCGGTACTAATAGGCCGAGGACTTACCAACAAAGAAGCTACGCGTCCACTGTGCGGTATCTGAAACAACACACATGCTGTGTGTTGAGAAGAGATTCTCGGGGGCTTCGCCCCCGAACCCCCGAAATGGGGTTGAAGGGGTGCAGCCCCTTCGATCTCCTCTCCACATGCGGTGGATAGTTTCATAGAGTTACGGCGGCTATAGCGGTGGGGAAACGCCCGGTCCCATTCCGAACCCGGAAGCTAAGGCCACCTGCGCCGATGGTACTGCACTCGACAGGGTGTGGGAGAGTAGGACACCGCCGGAACATCATTCGCGAATGGGGACCCATCACTGGGTCCCCATTCGGCGTTTAAGCACCCCGCGCCGCGAGGACGCTCGAAGGTGCGTGATTGAATTCAGGGTGGCGGGGATGGCCCCGCCGGCCCTCACGCGCACCAGCGCCGCGAGCTGGGTACCGCAGAATACTTACAGAGAGGGATCATCGTGTCGGACCAGAACGAAGGCCGGAAGCCTTTCCGCCGCAGCGGCGGAGCGGGGCAGGGAGGTTTCGGGGGACCGGCACGAGACAATTCGGGGGAACGCCGCGGTGGGGACCGCGGCGGCTACCGCGAAGGCGGCCGTGACAATGCCGGCCGCGGTGGCTTCCACCGCGAGGGCGGTAACCGTGAGGGCGGACGCCCCGGTTACGGCGGGCGCGGCTCCTTCAACCGTGACAATGAAGGTCGCGAGGGCGGCCGTGCCGGTTTCCGCCGCGACAACGACAGCTCCGACCGCCGCGGTGGATTCAACCGCGGCAATGACAGCCGCGACGGTGGTCGCGGCGGGTTCAACCGCTCCGGTGAAGGCCGCGACAACGATCGAGGTGGCTTCCGCAGGTCCGGCGAGGGTCGCGACAACGATCGAGGTGGCTTCCGCCGGTCCGGCGAGGGCCGCGACAACGATCGCGGTGGCTACCGTGGCGGCGACCGCGAGGGCGGCCGTGGCGGTTATCGCGGTGGTGAGAATCGGGAAGGCGGCCGCGGTGGGTTCAACCGTGGCGGTGAAGGCCGCGGTGACAGCCGGGGCGGGTTCAATCGGGGCGGTGAGGGCCGTGGCGGATTCGATCGCGGTGGCGACAGCCGTGACGGTGGCCGCGGATACTCCCGCGACAACGGCGGCCGCGACTTCGGCCGGGACCGTGCCGAGCGTGGCGACCGGGACGACCGGAAGAGCTACGGCCGCAGCGGATTCGGCGGCGACCGCCGGGACAATGCGGGCGGCGGGTACAACCGCGATCGCCGCGAAGGCTTCGATCGGGATCGCCCGCAGCGCTTCGATCGGTCCGATCGTCCGGAGCGGGATCGTTCCGAGCGGCCCGATCGGGATCGTCCGGCGCGGTTCGACCGTGAGCGGTCGGGTTCCGACCGCGGGTACGACCGTGACCGGTCCGAGCGTCCGGACCGTGGCGACCGTCCGGATCGCTCCGAGCGTTCGTTCGACGGTGATCGGCGGCGTGGCGGCGAGGGCGCGCGGGTCGGCGGCGGCCGCGGCGGCGAGCGTCGTGCGGCGCGCCCCGATGAGCCCGCGCTGCCGGACGACGTGCAGGCCTCCGATCTCGAGCCGGCCGTGCGCCGCGACCTGCTGAGCCTGGACAAGGGCAATGCCGAGGCGGTCGCCCGGCATCTGGTGATGGTGGCGCAGCTGCTGGACGAGGATCCGGAGCTGGCGCTGGCGCACGCGCGGGCCGCCCGGCAGCGGGCCGGCCGTATCGCGGTGGTTCGCGAAACCGCCGGTGTGGCCGCGTATCACGCCGGTGAGTGGGCCGAGGCGCTCTCGGAGCTGCGCACCGCGCGCCGCATGTCCGGCGGTTCGGGCCTGCTGGCCGTCATGGCCGACTGCGAGCGCGGTCTGGGCCGCCCGGAGCGTGCCATCGAACTCGGCCGCAGCGATGAGGCGCGCGCCCTGCAGGGCGATGAGGCCACCGAGCTGCGCATCGTGGTCGCGGGCGCGCGCATGGATCTGGGGCAGTACGACCAGGCCGTGGTGACCCTGCAGACCTCGGAACTGGATCCGTCGCGCACGGGTTCGGCCGCGGCCCGGCTGTTCTACGCCTACGCCGAGGCGCTGCTGGCCGCCGATCGCGGCGAGGAAGCGCTCACCTGGTTCATGAACTCCGCGTCCGCGGACCTCGACGGCGAGACCGACGCCGAGGATCGCGCCGCCGAACTGGCCGAGGGCGGCGCCGACCGGGCCGAGTGGGATGTGGACTCGGACGACGAGGATTCGGACGACGACTCCGACGAGGCCGATGAGGCCGAGGAGTCGGCCGAGGAACTCGAAGCTGTCGCCGCAGACGAGGATGAAGCCGAGGGAACCGCTGCGAAGGGCGCGGCCGAGTAGTTGTGAGAGGGGCGGCGTCATGCGCCTGAGGGATCGATTCGGTGCACTCCTGCTGGACCTGGATGGCACCCTGTTCCGTGGTCACGAGGTGATTCCGGGTGCGCCACAGGCGCTTTCGGAATCGCTCGGCCATAAGCAGCGGCTGATGTACGTCACCAACAACGCCAGCCGCTCGGCCGCCGCGGTGGCCGGGCATCTGCGTGAGCTCGGCTACGCCGCGACCGAGGACGAGGTCGTCACCAGCGCGCAGGCGGCGGCCCACCTGCTGGCCTCCCGCCTCGATCCCGGGGCGACGGTGCTCGTGGTGGGCACCGACGACCTGATGGCCGAGGTGGATGCCGTTGGCCTGCAACCGATCCGCCGGTTCAACGGCAGCGCCCCGGCGGCCGTGGTCCAGGGTCACAACCCGCAGACCGCCTGGGCCGACCTGGCCGAGGCCTCCTATGCCCTGCGGGCGGGGGCGCTCTGGGTGGCGGCCAATACCGACGCCACTCTCCCCAACGAGCGCGGTCTGGCGCCCGGCAACGGCTCCATGGTCGCGGCCCTGCGCACCGCCTCGGACCGCGATCCCATCGTGGCGGGCAAACCCTATGCGCCACTGCTGGAAGACGCCATGGAGCGGGCGGGCACCCGCGACGCCCTCGTGGTCGGCGATCGACTCGATACCGATATCGACGGCGCGCACACGGTCGGGCTGGAATCGCTGATGGTCCTCACCGGCGTGAGCACCCTCGCGGATCTGCGCACCCGGCCCGCGGACCGGTTGCCCACCTACATCGCGGAATCACTGGATGCGCTGAATCACCCGATTCCTGATACCGCCCCCTTGTCGGTGGCCGACGGCGATATCGTCGCCGCGATCACCGAGCTGCTGGCGCGGCATCCGGGCCGTGCGATCGCGGTAGCCGCGCCGCCGTCGGCGCAGGAGTAATCCGACACAATGACAATGACGACGACCCCCGGCCACTCGGCCGGGGGTCGTCGTGTTTCAGGGGTGTTCTGGTTTCAGGGGCGCTTACGCGCCTCGAACAGCGTCCGGGCCGAGTAGGCGACGAACGGCCCATTCGTGGTGATCTGCTCGTGCAGATCGCGCAGCCGGTCGCGGTACTGCTCGACGGTGAACCCCGGCACCATCCAGATGACCTTGCGCAGGAAGTAGACCACCGCGCCGATGTCACGGAATTCCATGCGCAGGCGTTCGCCACGGGTCTGCACGATCTCGAGCCCGGCGGCGCGCGCCTCGGCCGCCTCCTGTTCCGGATCGCGTTTGGTCCGTGCCTCGGGTTGCGGGCCGAGGAAGTACTCGACGAGTTCGAAGACGCTGGCAGGCCCCACGTGCTGGGCGAAATAGGTTCCGCCGGGCTGGAGTACGCGCGCGATCTCGGTCCACCAGATGGTGGCGGGATGGCGGCTGGTGACCAGATCGAAGGCCGCATCGGCGAATGGCAGGGGCGGTTCGTCCGGATCGGCGACCACGACCGCGCCGCGCGGGTGCAGCAGCCGGGTGGCCTTGGCCAGATTCGGCGGCCAGGATTCCGTGGCGACCATGGTGGGCGGGAACCGGCCCGCTTCGGCGAGAACTTCGCCACCTCCGGTCTGGATGTCGAGGGCTGCGCGCGCGGTCGCGAGGCGCTGCGCCTGCTGCCGCTGATAGCCCCAGGACGGCCGTTCTTCGCTCGCGCGGCCGTCCAGCCAGGAGAAGTCCCAGCCGTCCACGGATACCGTGGCAGCCTCGTCCACGAGGTCATCGAAGCTCCGGTTCATCGGAACAATTCTCATCCTTTGTGGAGGCTTCCTCAAAAGAGACTATTGGGAGCCCGCGAACAATACGGGTGGAGGACGAGCCGGCATACGTGTGTTCGAATGGGAGTTCGGGTAGCGTTGTCGCCACCATGAGTACGCCTATGCCACGCCCGCAGATTCCCGCTGAGGGACCCCGTCCCGGGGTGCCCCTGCCCGGGCAGCATCTGGCGGGCGCGAATCAGGAGTTCGCCGACCCGGAGCGGGTGCGTGCGGAGGTGGATGCGCTGCTGGCCGAACTATCGGCGGGCGGCCGGGATTCGGCGGAGGCGGGCGCGGATATCGTGCGCCGCGCCCGGATTCTGGAGCAGGCCCATGACGTGCTGGTGCAGGCCCTGGCCACGGTGGACAAGATCTGAGGTGGCCAGGCGCGCACGGGTGGACGCGGAACTGGTTCGCCGCGGATTGGCGCGATCGCGGGAGCACGCGGTCGAACTGATCTCGGCGGGTCGCGTCCTGATCAATGGAACGGTCGCCACCAAGCCGGCGACCGGTGTGGAAGCTGGCACGCCGCTGCTGGTGCGGGACGAGCCCGACGAGGTGCAGTGGGCATCGCGCGGGGCGCACAAGCTGCTGGGAGCCCTGGAAGCCTTCGCGCCGCAGGGGGTGTCGGTCGATGGGAAACGCTGCCTGGATGCGGGCGCGTCCACCGGCGGCTTCACCGATGTGCTGCTGTCCAAGGGCGCCAAGGAGGTCGTGGCCGCGGATGTCGGTTACGGGCAGCTCATCTGGCGCCTGCAGAACGACGATCGCGTCCGGGTGCACGATCGCACCAATGTGCGGGCGCTGACATCCGAACTCATCGGCGGCACCGTCGAATTGGTGGTCGCCGACCTGTCCTTCATCTCCCTCGGCCTGGTGCTGCCCGCGCTGGCGCAGTGCTGCGCGCCGGGCGCGGATCTGCTGCCCATGGTGAAACCGCAGTTCGAGGTCGGCAAGGAACGCGTCGGAAGCGGTGGCGTGGTGCGGGATCCGGCCTTGCGCGCCGAGGTCGTCGGCGATGTCGCCGCGGCGGCCGCCAAGCTGGGCCTGCGCACGCGCGGCGTGGTGGCCAGCCCGCTGCCCGGTCCGTCCGGGAATGTGGAGTATTTCCTGTGGTTGCGTAAGGAAATGGATACAGCGCAGGACGAAACCGCCGCGAGCCGTATCGAAGGCGATAGCGAGCGGGGAGATGTCCCCGGATTCGCCTACGATGCGGAGGAACAGGCGCGGGTCTCCGCGCTGATTGCCAGGGCGGTGGAGGAGGGTCCGCAGTGAACGCGCAGGGGACCGCGAGGGAAATCCTGCTGGTCGCGCATCCGGGTCGGTCCGAGATCACCGAAACGGCGCATCGCGTGGCGAAGATCTTCGATCAGGCGGGCATCAGCCTGCGGGTGCTCGAGGACGAGGCGTACAGCACGCGTTTGGATATCGACGATGCGGGCGCGCCCGACGGGTATCCGGTGCGGATCATGGAACACAATCCGGATGCCGCCGCCGGGTGCGAGATGGTGCTCTCGCTGGGCGGTGACGGCACCTTCCTGCGGGCGGCGGAACTGGCGCGCAATGCGTCGGTGCCGGTGCTGGGAATCAACTTGGGCAGCATCGGATTTCTGACCGAGGCCGAGGCCGAGCATCTGGATGAGGCGCTATCCCAGGTGGTGCGGCGCGATTACACCATCGAGCAGCGCATGACCATCGATGTCAGCGTGCGCGTGGACGACGAGGTGGTGGAACGCGGCTGGGCGCTGAACGAGGCCAGTATCGAGAATGCCGCGCGCATGGGCGTTCTCGAAGTGGTGCTGGAAGTCGACGGCCGCCCGGTGTCCTCGTTCGGCTGCGACGGTGTGTTGATCGCCACGCCGACCGGTTCGACGGCATATGCCTTCTCGGCCGGCGGCCCGGTGGTGTGGCCGGAACTCGAAGCGCTGCTGGTGATTCCGAGCAACGCCCACGCGCTGTTCGCGCGGCCCCTGGTGACCAGCCCGGATTCGCTGATCGCCGTGGAAACCGTTGCCACCGGCCATGATGCGATAGTTTTCCTCGACGGCCGACGCACCCTCGCACTGCCGCGGGGCGGCCGGGTCGAGACGGTCCGCGGGACCGAGCCGGTGCGCTGGGTGCGACTCGATTCCGCACCCTTCGCCGACCGGATGGTGCGCAAATTCCAGTTGCCCGTGACAGGCTGGCGAGGCCGACGGCGAACGGAGAGCACGAGTGCTGACAGAGATCAGGATTGACGGGCTGGGCGTAATTTCCACCGCCACCGCGCAATTCCACGAGGGTTTGACCGTATTGACCGGTGAGACCGGTGCGGGCAAGACAATGGTGGTGACGAGCCTGCACCTGCTCAGCGGCGCCAGAGCCGATGCCGGGCGGGTGCGCCTCGGGGCCTCGCGCGCGGTCGTCGAGGGCCGTTTCACCGTGGAGGATGTCCACGATGGGGCCCGCGGCGAGGTGGCGGAGGTCATGGAATCCTCCGGGGCCGAGGCCGATGACGACGGCAGCATCATCGCCGTCCGCACCGTCGGCAGCGACGGCCGCTCCCGCGCCCATCTGGGCGGGCGCAGCGTTCCCGCTTCGGTGCTCGGCGATTTCACCACGCCGCTGCTGACGGTGCACGGCCAGAACGACCAGTTGCGGTTGCAGCGGCCGGATCAGCAGCTGCACGCGCTGGACCAGTTCGCCGCCGACGCCGTGACCCCGCTGCTGACCAAGTACCAGAAGGCCCGCCGCACCTGGCTCGATGCCCGCAACCAGTTGCTGGAGCGCACCGCCCGCAGCCGCGAACTGGCCCTGGAAGCCGATCATCTGACCCAGTCGCTGGCCGAAATCGACGCCATCGCACCGGAACCCGGTGAGGACAAGCACCTCATCGACGAGGTGCGGCGCCTGTCGGACCTGGATTCGCTGCGCGAGGCGGCCTCCACCGCTCACGACGCGCTGGCCGGACCCGCCGACAATCCGGGCGACGGCGCGGGCGCGCTCGATCTGCTCGGCACCGCCCGCGCCCGCATCGAGGCCTCCGACGACCCGAAGCTCACCGGCCTGGCCCCGCGCTTGGACGAGGCCATCTCGGTGGTCGTCGACCTGACCACCGAACTCAGCTCCTACCTGTCGGATCTGCCCTCGGATCCGGGTGCGCTCGACAACATGCTCACCCGCCAGGCCGAACTGAAAACCCTCACAAGGAAATACGCCCCCGACGTCGATGGCGTGATCGCCTGGGCCGAGGACGCCCGGACCCGCCTGGCCGGTCTCGACGTCTCCGAGGAGGCCCTCGCCGCCCTCGCCGCCGAGGTCGAGACGGCCGCCGAGAAGGTCCGCGAAACCGCCCGCAAGCTGACCGCCGCCCGCACCAAGGCCGCCGGCAAGCTCGCCTCCGCCGTCAGCACCGAACTGGGCGGCCTGGCCATGGGCCGCGCCCGCCTCGAGGTCGTCGTCCGTCCCGTCCCCGCCGGTGTCCAGGACTCCGCACCCCTGACGATCGACGGCCAGGACCTGCACGCCGGCTCCACCGGCGTCGACGAGGTCGAATTCCGCCTCGCCGCCCACTCCGGCGCGCAACCCCTGCCCTTGAGCAAGAGCGCCTCCGGCGGCGAACTCTCCCGCATCATGCTCGCCCTCGAGGTCGTCCTGGCCAGCTCCGAACACGGCACCACCATGGTCTTCGACGAGGTCGACGCCGGCGTCGGCGGCCGCGCCGCGGTCGAGATCGGCCGCCGCCTGGCCCGCCTCGCCCGCACTCACCAGGTCATTGTCGTCACCCACCTCCCCCAGGTAGCGGCCTTCGCCGACACCCACCTGGTCGTCGACAAACTCGACGACGGCAAGGCCGTCAAATCCGGCGTTCGCGCCCTCACTCAGGACGAACGCGTAGTCGAACTCGCCCGCATGCTCGCCGGCCTCGGCGACACCGAAACCGGCCGCGCCCACGCCTGGGAACTCCTCACCACCGCCCACGCCGAAAAGGTCTCCGCCGCCAGCTGACCCCGCCCGGGCGAACACGCCGCACCCGGGGTCCCAGGACGGAAGCCCGCCCTGTCATCCCGGCGTGCTTCTGGCCGGAATCTGCCGCACGGTGGGGGATCCCGGCCAACAGCACGCCGGGATGACGAGGGCAACTGCGCCGTGATGACCGGGGCCTGCCGCACCGGGATTAGGGGGCAGACCGCGCGGGGATGACTGGGGCAACTCTGACCGCAATGTGATTCGCGCGGTGGGAATGTGCTGGTGCACGTGGGCTTCTGGGGTTTGCCTGTCTCAGGTGCTGGTCGTGGGCGGGTTGCCGTACTTCTGCAGAGGTATTTGGGGATTCGTGCTTGGGCCGGATGTCGGGGGCGGGCGGTGATGACACGGTGGAGGTGTGGGGGCCGGATCACCGTGGAGGGAATCATGAAGGAGCGCTGGGGTTTTCCCGTGCTGGTGCTGACGGCGGTGGCCGGCGTGTTCGGGGCCGGGCTGGCTTGGATGACGCACATGCACCATCGCGCGCTGCGATACGTCGAGCCGGGGCGGATGGCGGAGTTCGATGCGGGGTATGAGCGGCTGTCGGATCTGACCGTGATTCCGGCCGGGGTTGTGGGGGTAGCCGGTTCGGTTCTGCTGTTGTTGCTGCGGCCGCGTGGGGTGCCGCTGTGGTTGATCATCACCACGCTGGCGCTACAGCTTTCGGTGTTCGTGACCCGGATCTGGTGGTGGGGTGCGTGGGCCGAGGAGGTGCGCGACGCCGGGTCGGTGTGGCTGGCCGATGGCGGCTTGCATGCGGCGTACACGCGCTATATGGACACCAATGGGATTCGGATCGCCGTGATTACCGCCTATGCGGTTCTGGCCACGGTCATGGTGGTGCGGGCATTCCGGTGGCGAAATGCTCACGCCTCCGGCTGATCCGCCTCGGCGAGGGCGGCGCGGAGCAGGGCTTTGGCGGCCCAGACCATGGTGTCGATGGCCGCTTCGGGTTCCAGGCCGCAGGTGTCGCGGGTGGTGACGACCGCTTCCATGCCGTAGACCAGGGTGAGGGCATTGGCCAGGTGGTCCAGCTGGGCGGGGGTCAGGCGGTCGGCGAGGGGCGCCACGGCTTCCTGGGCCATGTCAAGCCGCGTGCTGCCGCGGATCGGGACCCGTTCGGCCTCGGGGGTATTCGCCTGTTCGAACCAGCGGTCCAGGGCGGCGCGCAGCATGGTGCGCCAGACGGCTTCGTCGGCGAGCTGCATTTCCGCGGTCGTGCGCACGATCATGTCGATGCGCCCCTCGGCGTCCTCCGGTAGTCGGTCGAGCAGGTTCGGGAAACCGGTGGCGACGGTTTGTATCCGGCTGGCCACGTCGGCCCAGAGAGAGGCCGGATTGGGGAAGTAGCGGTAGGCGGTGGCGGGGGAGACGCGGGCCGCTTCGGCGACCTCGGCAATGGAGGGGGTGGAGTTGCCCTCGCGGGCGAGGCGCACGGCGGCGTCGAGCAGCGCGTCGCGGGTGCGCTGTTTCTGGTTCTGTCTGCCGCTCGTAAGAAATTTCTCTTGACGTGAGACGCCCATCTCATGAAGATAGCACTATCTCGTAAACCAGGAGGTGGTCGCTATGACCCGCGACGAGATCGATGCCCTTTTCGAGCGGCACGCTGCCGCGGAGGGCCGCAAGGATGTGGACGGCATCATGGACACCCTTGCCGATGGGGTGGTGCACGAAGTGGTCGGTGACCCCCGGGGGGTGCTCACCGACCGCGCTGCCATCAGGGAACGCTATGTCGAGCTCTTCGACGGCCTGACCGAGGACAAGTTCGAGGTGCTGAGCCGGTACTACGGCGAGAATTTCTTCATCGACGAATCCCATTGGTACGGGCGGGCAACCGGCATGTTCCTGGGTATCCCGGGCGGGAATCGGCCGGTGAACTTCCGCGTCCTGCACGTCTGCGAGCTGCGCGACGGGCGGATGAGCAAGGAACAGGTCTGGCTGGATATGGCCGCGATCATGCAGCAGTTGGCGCCTGCCGCATGATCGCGCGGGGCCTGATTACTTGGCGGCTCGGCGGACGCCGCCGATGAGCACGTTGATCAGGCCCTTCAGGCCGACCTCGAGGACCTTGCCCGGGACGGGGAGGCTGGGCTCGGACTCCATGGTGTAGACGACGCGGGTGCCGCCGGGGGCGTCGGAGAAGGCGATGGTGCCGACATGGCGCTTCACCGGGGCGCCGGCGATGACCTGGTAGACCATGCGCTCGCCGGGGACCAGTTCGATGGTCTCCTCGGTAATGCCCACCCCGGCCAGGCCGAGCACGTATTGCGCGCCCACGCCGGAGGGGATGTCCGCGCCGGGCTTCTTGAGCGAAACCTGGATCGGCAGTGTGGCATTGATGCTGTCGCGTTCGCTGAAGAGCTTGTAGACCTGCTCCCGGGGAGCGGCGATGACGGTCTCGACGGTGCTGGTGGCGGCCATAACGGTGGTGTCTCCTCTCGTACCGTTGCCCGGAGCTTATCCGTGCCTGCCGGGAACACATAGAGCGTGCGGCGGGAACGGATAGAGACTGCCATCACTGTGACGAATGGTCGGCGGGACCGGCGCGCCTCCACCATTGGTTGAGACTTTCGGATCATCATCGATCGTTATGAGGATGCTGGCCCTGCTGTCGCGGAATACCGAAACGCTGCCCGGGATCACCGGGATGGCCCGGATCGACCGCAATACCAGGCGTCTGCTGCAGCGGGTCGGTCCCGGCGACATCGTGGTGCTGGACGAGATGGACCTGGACCGGCTCACCGCGGACCGCCTGGTGCAGGCCGGTGTGGCGGTGGTCGTCAACGCCTCGCCGTCGATCTCCGGCCGCTATCCGAACCTGGGTCCGGAGGTTCTGGTGGCCAATGGCATTCAGCTGCTCGACGCGGTCAGCTCGGATGTCTTCACCAAGATCAAGGACGGCGCCAAGGTGCGCGTCGACAATGGCGTGGTCTACGCCGACAAGGTGACCAAGAAGGAGCCCGAGGCGCTCGTCGAGGGTATCGAGCTCACCGAGGCCGGCATTGCCGAGCGCATGATCGAGGCCCGCAACGGCCTGGCCGATCACCTGGAAGCGTTCGCGGGCAACACCATCGAGTTCATCCGCACCGAATCCTCCTTGCTCATCGACGGAATCGGCGTGCCGGATGTCGAATTGGACATGCGCAAGCGGCATGTCGTGGTCGTCGGCGACGGTCCCGAGCACGCCGAGGAGCTCAAGCGGATCAAGCCGTTCATCAAGGAGTACGCGCCCATTCTCATCGGCGTCGGCCGCGGCGCGGATACCTTGACCCGCAACGGATATCGGCCCGATCTCATTGTCGGCGATCCGGAGGAGATCACCGCCACCACGCTCAAGTGCGGTGCGGAGGTCATCCTGCCCGCCGACACCGACGGCCACGCCAAGGGCCTGGAGCGCATCCAGGATCTGGGCATCGGGGCGACCACCTTCCCGTCCTCGGGCGCCCCCGCGGATCTGGCGCTGCTGCTGGCCGATCACCACGGCGCGGCGCTCATCGTCACCGCCGGCGCGGCCGCCTCGCTCGACGACTTCTTCGACCGCGGCCGCCGCGACTCCAATCCGGCCACCTTCCTGACCCGATTGAAGATCGGCACCAAGCTCATGGACGCGAAGGCCGTCGCGGCGCTGTACCGGCACCGCGGCTCCGGCTGGGCGGTGGCGCTGGTGGTGCTGGCCGCGCTGGTGGCGCTGATCGTCGCCATGCTGGCCACGCACCTGGGCAGCGAGGTGGTCGACTGGACCGTGCACACCTGGGATCGCGGATACCTATGGGTCCAGGACCAGCTGAACCAGAAAAAATAGGGGACGCATGATTTCCTTTCGCCACCATGCCGTTTCGATCGCCGCCATCTTCCTGGCCCTCGCGGTCGGCGTGGTGCTGGGCTCACGGACCCATGCCGATGGGCTGATTCCCGGCGCCGGGGACAAACAGCAGCGCATCGAGGTTCTCGAGGACGACAATGCCCGTCTCGCCGAACAGGTGAAGGCGGCCGACGCGTTCCTGGCCGGAGCGGCGGGCAAGCTGCTCGCGGGCAGCCTCGCCAATCGCAGCGTCCTGCTCGTCACCACGCCCGACGCGGACACCGCCGATGCCGATGCGGTCGCGGCCGCGCTGAGCACCGCCGGGGCCGCGGTCACCGGCCGGGTGGCGCTCACCGGCGCGTTCACCGACTCCTCCGAGGGCGACCGCCTGCGCACCGCCCTCACCAATGTCGTGCCGGCCGGCGCCCAGCTGAAGATCGACGCACCCGACCAGGGCAGCCTGGCTGGTGATCTGCTCGGCCAGCTGCTGCTCACCGATCCGGCCAACGGCCAGGCGCGCGGCACCGAGCAGGAGCGCAAACTGGCCCTGGAGACCCTGCGCGGCGGCGGCTTCCTCACCTCCGGCGAGGTGCAGCCCGCCAATCTCGCCGTGGTGGTCACCGGCGACGGGGCGCGCGCCGACGAGAACAATCGCGGCACCATCATCGCCCGCTTCGCCGGCGGTCTGCGCTCGCACAGCGCCGGTGTGGTGCTGGCCGGTCGTTACGGGGCCGCCGAGGGCCCGGCGCCCATCGCGGTGGCCCGCTCCGAGGCCGGGCTGGCCCCGGTGACCACCGTCGACAATGTGGATCACGAGATCGGCCGCATCACCACCGTGCTCGGCCTCACCGAGCAGCTGAACGGCGGGACCGGGCGATACGGGACCGGCGCGCGGGCGACCTCGCTCACAGTCGCGGCCATGCCACGCTGATAGCTGGATCGCAGCCGGCAGGACGCCGCTAGCTGGGTATCGGCCGTGTTCGCACTGTTGGGAGCCCGCATCCAATACGGCTGGAGCTCGAGCCCGCATGGTCCTCGCGAGCGTGGCATTCGATCGGCATCCCCGATCCGTGTTACCGTGAAGTCCCGTGGGTCAATCACGGATTCCGGCGCGCGCGGCCACGAAACACATCTTCGTCAGCGGTGGTGTCGCCTCTTCACTCGGCAAGGGTCTGACCGCCTCCAGCCTCGGTCAGCTGCTCACTTCGCGCGGTTTGCGCGTCACGATGCAGAAGTTGGATCCGTACCTGAACGTCGATCCCGGCACCATGAACCCCTTCCAGCACGGTGAGGTGTTCGTGACCGAGGACGGCGCGGAAACGGACCTTGACGTCGGTCACTACGAGCGTTTTTTGGATCGCGATCTATCGGGGATCGCGAATGTCACCACCGGCCAGATCTATTCGTCGGTGATCGCCAAGGAGCGCCGGGGCGAATACCTCGGCGACACCGTGCAGGTGATCCCGCACATCACCGATGCCATCAAGGAACGGATCCTCGCCATGGCGGGCCCGGACCTGCACGGCCAGGTGCCGGATGTGGTCATCACCGAGATCGGCGGCACCGTCGGCGATATCGAATCGCAGCCGTTCCTCGAGGCGGCGCGGCAGATCCGCCACGAGGTGGGCCGGGACAACTGCTTCTTCCTGCACGTCACGCTGGTGCCGTTCCTCGGCCCCTCGGGCGAGCTGAAGACCAAGCCGACCCAGCACTCCGTCGCCGCGCTGCGCAATATCGGCATCCAGCCCGATGCGCTCATCCTGCGCTGCGACCGGGACGTGCCGCAGCCGCTCAAGAACAAGATCGCGCTCATGTGCGACGTGGATGTGGATGCCTGCATCTCCACCCCCGACGCGCCGTCGATCTACGACATTCCGAAGGTGCTGCACCGCGAGGGCCTGGACGCGTACGTGGTGCGCCGGCTCGGCCTGCCGTTCCGCGATGTGGACTGGACGGTGTGGGGCGACCTGCTGGATCGGGTGCACAACCCGCGCGAGCAGGTGACCGTCGCACTGGTCGGCAAGTACGTGGATCTGCCCGATGCCTACCTGTCGGTCACCGAGGCGCTGCGCGCCGGCGGTTTCGCCTCCAAGGCCAAGGTCAACATTCGCTGGGTGCAGTCCGACGAGTGCGAGACCGAGGCCGGGGCGCGTCAGCACCTGCACGATGTGGACGCCGTGCTCATCCCGGGCGGCTTCGGCATTCGCGGCATCGAGGGCAAGGTCGGGGCGATCAAGTACACCCGCACCCATGGCATTCCGACCCTGGGCCTGTGCCTGGGCCTGCAGTGCATGGTGATCGAGGCCGCGCGCTCGGTGGGCATGAAGGACGCCAACTCCGCGGAGTTCGAGCCGGATGTGAAGTACCCGGTCATCTCCACCATGGCCGATCAGGAGCAGGCCGTGGCCGGTGAGGCCGACCTGGGCGGCACCATGCGCCTGGGCGCGTATCCGGCGGTCCTCGAGAAGGATTCCGTGGTGGCGCAGGCCTACGGCGCGACCGAGGTGTCCGAACGGCACCGGCACCGCTACGAGGTGAACAACGCCTACCGCGACAAGATCGCCAAGAGCGGGCTGAAGTTCTCCGGCACCTCCCCGGACGGCCACCTGGTCGAGTTCGTGGAGCTGCCGCAGGACAAGCATCCGTTCTTCGTCGCCACCCAGGCGCATCCGGAGCTCAAGTCGCGTCCGACCCGCCCGCATCCGCTGTTCGCCGCGCTGATCTCGGCCGCCCTGAAATACAAGGCCGCCGAACGGCTTCCGGTGGAGATCCCGGCCGAGGCGAAAGCCGACGAGGGTGAGAAAGTGTCCAAGTGACATCTCCGGGCACCCATGAGTTCGACACCGTTTCCAGCCGCATCGCGTATTCGGGCGCCATCCTGGCGTTGCGGCTGGATCAGGTGGTCATGCCCGGTGGGCGGATCGCCGAACGCGAGGTGATCGAACACCACGCCGCGGTCGCGGTCGCGGCGGTGGACGAGCACGACAATCTGGTGCTGATCAACCAGTACCGGCATCCGGTCGGGCGGCGGCTGCTGGAGCTGCCCGCCGGATTGCTGGACAAGCAGGGCGAGGATCCCCTGGAGGCGGCCAAGCGCGAGCTGGCCGAGGAGACCGGTCTCGCCGCGCGCGAGTGGGCGGTGCTGGTGGATATCGCGCTGTCGCCCGGCTTCACCGATGAGGCGCTGCGGATCTATCTGGCATCGGACCTCTACGAAACCGACCGGCCCGACCCGGAACTGGAAGAGGCCGACATCCAGCTGGTCCGCATGCCCCTCGCGGAGGCGGTGCGCAAGGCCCTCGGCGGCGAGATCACCAATGCCACGGCCGTGGCGGGCGTGACCGCGCTGATGACCGCCCGCGCCACCGGGGCGACGCTGCGCCCGGCCGCTGCGCCGTGGCCCGGGATGCCCACGGCGTTCCTCGATCGCAAAGCGGCAGAGCAGGCCGAGCGCTAGCTCCGTCATTCCGCGTGCTCTTTGGCCGGAATCCACTGTGGATCCCGGCCAAAACCATGTCGGGATGACGAGTCGATGCCCGCGGGTGTGGGAACGATTCGGTACCAAGCGGTATCGAACACGGTTTCGGCGCCGACTTTGTCGGTGCCTGCTGCCATGATGTCGCGCATGCCTATCGCCGCGCTGGATCGTCAGGTCGATGCCTATCTCGACCATCTGACGGTCGAGCGCGGCGCGGCGCGGAACACCCTGTCGGCCTATCGGCGCGATCTGAACCGGTACCGGGATTTCCTGGATACGCGGGGGATAGAAACCCTGGCAAAGGTTTCCGAAACCGATATCGCCGATTTCATGGTGTCCCTGCGCGCCGGCGACGCGGATCATCCCGCCCTGGCGGCCAGTTCGGCCGCCCGCGCCCTCGTCGCCGTCCGCGGCCTGCACCGCTTCTCCACCGCCGAGGGCATCACCCTCGCCGATGTCGCGCACCCGGTGAAACCACCCACCCCCGCCCGCCGCCTCCCCAAAGCCCTGCCCTACGACCAGATTTCACGCTTGCTGGAAGCCGCCGGGGGAGACGCGGCCGACGGCCCCCGCGGCATACGCGACCGCGCCCTACTGGAACTCCTGTACTCCACCGGCGCCCGCATCTCCGAACTCGTCGGCCTGGACGTGGACGATATCGACACCGAAGGACGCGCGGTCATCCTGCACGGCAAGGGCGGCAAACAACGCATGGTCCCCGTCGGCCGCCCCGCCCTGTCCGCTCTGGACGCCTACCTGGTCCGCGGCCGCCCCGCGCTTTCGTTGCGCGGCAAAGGCAACAGCGCCCTGTTCCTCAACCATCGCGGCGGCCGGCTATCCCGCCAAACGGCTTGGCAGGTCCTGCAATCCGCTGCTGAGCGCGCCGGAATCGCCGCTCAGGTGTCCCCGCACACGCTGCGGCATTCGTTCGCCACACATCTGCTGGATGGTGGCGCAGATGTGCGAGTTGTCCAGGAGTTGCTCGGTCACGCCTCGGTGACGACCACCCAGATCTACACTCTGGTGACCGTCGGGACGCTGCACGAGGTGTGGGCAACCGCGCATCCGCGTGCCCGCTGACCAGTCTGAAGTGCACCTTTAGGGCGCGTGTCCGAGCGAGGGTCTTGCGCGAACAGACGGTAGCGTCTATTAGGTACCGACCGCACACGCGGCCGGGCGCGCCGTTCCAGGCACCACCCGGTGCCCGGAGCGGACAAGGGCAGGAACGTCGAAGGAGCAGCGGACGTGACGACAGCCGGTGGTGCGGGCCAGCGGATCGAAACCGCCGCGCAAACATTGTGGGAGGCACCCGATGTGGTGTCCGACGGCGCGGAACTCGGTCCCACCGGGCGCCCGATGCGGGAGATTCCGGAGCCTCCCCAGCCCGATCACACGGGCGACGCGCTGATCGTCGCCATGTGCAATCAGAAGGGCGGGGTGGGCAAGACCACCTCGACCATCAATCTCGGTGCGGCGCTGGCCGAGTACGGGCGCAAGGTGCTGCTGGTGGATCTGGATCCGCAGGGGGCGCTGTCGGCGGGGCTCGGGGTGGCGCACCACGACCTGGATCAGACCGTGCACAACCTCTTGGTCGGGCCGAGCCGGGTGACCGTGGACGATGTGCTGCTGAACACCAAGGTCGAGGGCATGGATCTGCTGCCCAGCAATATCGATCTGTCGGCGGCGGAGATCCAGCTGGTCAATGAGGTCGGGCGTGAGCAGACGCTGGGCCGGGCGCTGGCGCCGCTGCGCAATCGCTACGACTACATCCTCATCGACTGCCAGCCCTCGCTGGGCCTGCTCACCGTGAACGCGCTGGCGTGCGCGGACGGGGTCATCATCCCCATGGAATGCGAGTACTTCTCACTACGCGGGCTAGCCCTGCTCAATGACACCGTGGAGAAGGTGCGGGACCGGTTGAATCCGGCGCTGACCCTGTACGGCATCGTGGTCACCATGTTCGATGCCCGTCTGCTGCATTCGCGTCAGGTCATGACGCGCGTGGTCGAGGTGTTCGGCGACCTCGTCTACGACACCGTCATCTCGCGCACCGTGCGTTTCCCGGACGCCAGCGTCGCGGGTGAGCCCATTACCACCTGGGCGCCGAAATCCGGTGGCGCGGAAGCCTATCGGGCCATGGCGCGGGAAGTCATCCACCGGTCGGGCCGTTGAACGATGCTCTCGACACCGCGCCCGAGCCCGAGACGGCGGACGCGGATTCCGACATGCCCGGGGACCTGAACGAGTCCCCGGGTTCGCCCGTTGTGGCCGATATCGTTGCCGAGTCGGACAATTCGGACAAGAAGTCCGGATTCCATCTGAGCCTGAGCAACTTCCAGGGCCCGTTCGACCTGCTGCTGCAGCTGATCTCCCAGCGCCGCCTCGATGTCACCGAGGTCGCCCTGCACAAGGTCACCGACGAATTCATCGCCTACACCAAGGCTTTGACCGCCAGCATGTCCGAGGAACAGGGGCTGCGCGCCGACAAGATCCTCGACCAGACCACCGAATTCCTGGTCATCGCCGCCACGCTGCTGGATCTGAAGGCCGCGCGATTGCTGCCCTCCGGCGAGGTCGCCGACGAGGAGGACCTCGAACTCCTGGAGGCCCGCGACCTGCTCTTCGCCCGACTATTGCAGTACCGCGCTTTCAAGCAGGTGGCGGAATTGCTCGGCGAGCTCGAGGCCGCGGCGCTGCAACGGTATCCGCGCGCGGTGTCCCTGGAAGAGCGCTTCTTGGAGCTGTTGCCGGAGGTTACGCTGGGTGTTGACGCCGCGGGATTCGCGGAGGTCGCCGCTGCCGCCTTCCGGCCGCGCCCCGCGCCCAAGGTGGGCCTGGATCACATCCACCAGCACGCCATTTCGGTGGCGGAGCAGGCCGCCCTGGTGCTCGAGATGCTCAAGCGGGCCGGCGTGGGCGGTTGGACGAGCTTTCACGAACTCTGCGCCGACTGCGAGACGCCGATCCAGATCGTCGCGCGCTTCCTGGCACTGCTCGAGCTCTACCGGGGCAAGACGATCGAATTCGAACAGCCGGACCCGCTGGGCCCGCTGTCGATCAGCTGGATCGGCGAGCCGCAGGACCGACCGGCCCAGCCGGTGACCATCGAGGAGGACTACGGGTGACCGAGGTGCAGAACCTGAGCGAAGACCTGCCGGAATCGGTCGAGAGCGCCCAGGACCCGGCCCTGCCCGACTCGTCCGCGGAAGCTCCCGATCATGGCGGCGGCGTGAGCTCCGACATCCAGCACTCCGGTGCCGCGGTGCCCCCGGATTCAGCGGACGGACAGGACTCGGATTCGGGGCAGCCGCGGACGGAGGGGGCTGGTCTGGGGCCATCTGCCGCGGCGTTCCTGGCGGCGGGCAGGGCCGAGGGAGCCCGCCTCCGTGCACGGGACGCGGAGCCGCCCGCGACCGAGACGGCACCCACCGTCGCCGCGGGCGACTCGGGAGCCGCGGGCGACTCGCGGGAGGACTCGGCAGCGCGGGATGCCGACGACACCTCCGATCTGCCGGAGGACGAGGCGGATCGGGAGGAGGCGCTCGACGAGGTCGAGTTCCGGGGTGCGCTCGAGGCGATGCTGCTCGTGGTGGACGCGCCCGCGCCGGTCGAGTTGCTGGCGTCGGCGCTCAACGATCATCCGATGCGGGTCGAGGTGGCGCTGCGGGAGATGTCGGAAGAACTGACCGCGCGGCGTAGTGGCATGGATCTCAGATTTGTCGGGGACGGGTGGCGTTACTACACGCGGACCGAGTTCGCACCCTATGTGGAACGTATGCTTTTGGATGGCGCACGGTCGAAGCTGACCCGGGCCGCTTTGGAAACTCTGGCGGTCATCGCGTACCGTCAACCGGTTACCCGAGCCCGAGTGAGTGCGGTGCGCGGTGTGAATGTGGACGGCGTGATCCGGACCCTGCTCGCGCGGGGGCTGATCGCGGAGGCTGGAGCGGACCCGGAGACCAACGGCACTCTGTACGTCACCACCGAACTGTTCCTGGAACGGATCGGACTCGCGTCCCTGGCGGATCTGCCGCCGTTGGCGCCCTTGCTCCCGGGCGTCGACCTGATCGACGAGATCAACGAGAGCCTGGAAACGGACCCTCGCTACACCAGGCTCAAAAAGCCTGCCGAGGCGGATATCGACCTCGGCACCGAAGATTGATTGGACAACGTGAATACACCCGCTCGCCGAGATGGCACACCGGAACGTAGGAAACGTGGATTCGAACCGCAGAGCGGTTCCCGCGCCGTACGCGGCAGGGCCTCCGGGTCCCCGCAGTCACGCGGCGCCTCATACGACAGCGCACGCGGCGGCTCCTCCGCGCGTGGCGGTTCGTACGACTCTCGCGGCGGCGCATCCTCGCGCGGCGGTTCGTATGACGCCCGCGGTGGCTCCTCGCGCGGCTCGTACGATACTCGTGGCGGATCGTCGTCGCGTGGCGGTTCGTTTGACGCCCGTGGCGGATCGTCGTCGCGCGGCGGCTCGTACGACTCGCGCGGCGGCTCCTCGCGGGGCAACTCCTATGACTCGCGCGGCGCGTCCTCGCGTGGCGGTTCGTACGACTCCCGCGGCGGATCTTCCTCCCGCGGTGATTCCCGGGGCGGTGGTTCGCACGGCGACTCGCGGTCCTGGGGCGAAGGCTCGCGCGGTCGCGGCACCGCCCCGTCGGCGCGCGCGGGCAATGTCCCGCCGCGCGGTCAGGGTCGCGGCGGCGATGGCCGAGATGGCCAGGGCCGCACCGGTTTCGGTTCCGGCCGCACCGGTTTCGGGGCGGATCGCAATGCCGCGCGCGGCCGGATCGGCGGCGATCGGCCGCTGGCTCCGCGCACCGCGCCGGTGAAGAAGAAGACCACGCCGAAGCCCGCGAGCATCGCGCCCGCGTCGGTGCTGATCTCCAATGCCAAGCCGGCGCGTCGCCAGAATGTGGAGACGCCGAGCGAGGGGCCGAAGAAGCTCCCGTGGGGCGAGGGCGAGCGCTTGCAGAAGGTGCTGGCCAAGGCCGGCGTCGGTTCGCGCCGTGTGGCCGAGGACATGATCGCCCAGGGCCGCATCGAGGTCGACGGTGAGATCGTGCGCGAGCAGGGCCTGCGCATCGATCCGCAGAACGCGGTGGTGCGCGTCGACGGCGTGCGCATCGTGGTCCGCGACGAGCAGGTCTACCTGGCGCTGAACAAGCCCAAGGGCTGGCAGTCCACCATGTCCGACGAGATGGGCCGCCCGTGCGTGGGCGATATCGTGGCCGAGCGGGTTGCCGCCGGTCAGCGCCTGTTCCACGTCGGCCGCCTGGATGCCGACACCGAGGGCCTGCTGCTGCTCACCAATGACGGCGATCTGGCGCACCGGCTCATGCACCCCTCCTTCGAGGTGCCCAAGACCTATCTCGCCACCGTGAACGGCGAGATCAAGGACCGCACTGTGGGCAAGCGCCTCAAGGACGGCGTGCAGCTGGAAGACGGCCCGGCCGGCGTCGACCGCTTCCAGGTGCTCGAGGTCGGCGAGGGCAAAACGCTGGTGAAGGTGGTCCTGCACGAGGGCCGCAAGCACATCGTGCGCCGCCTGCTGGCCGCGGTCGGGTTCCCCGTCACCGCGCTGGTGCGCACACATCTGGGCCCGGTGGCCCTGGGCGATCAGCGCCCGGGCACGCTGCGCGCCCTGGGCCGGGACGAAATCGGGAAGCTCTACGAGGCGGTGTCGTTGTGAACGGTGTGGGAAGTCTGATCGACGCGACCGGTGCGCTGTCCGGGACGGCGCCGCTGGTCGTCGCCATGGACGGCCCGTCCGGCACCGGCAAGTCGAGCGTGTCGCGCTTGCTGGCGACGCGGCTCGAGGCCAGCTATCTCGATACCGGCGCCATGTACCGGGTGGCGACGCTGCGCGTGCTGCGCAGCGGCGTGGACCTCGACGATGCCGCCGCCATCGCGGTGGCGGTCAAGGAGCTGCCGCTGACCATCGGCACCGATCCGCATCGCGAGCTCATCCTGCTCGACGGTGAGGACGTGTCGAGCGAGATCCGCGGCAATGCCGTCACCAAGGCCGTGTCGGCGGTGTCCGCGGTGCCCGAGGTGCGCGAGCAGCTGGTCGCCCTGCAGCGCGAGATCACCGTGGCCGCGGGCCGGATCGTGGTGGAGGGCCGCGATATCGGCACCGTGGTGCTGCCCGAGGCCGATGTGAAGATCTATCTCACCGCCTCCGCCGAGGCCCGGGCATTCCGTCGCAATGCCCAGAACATCGCCGAGGGGCGCGGCGACGATTACGAGGCGGTGCTGGCCGATGTGCAGCGCCGCGACAATCTCGATTCGACCCGTGCGGTGTCCCCGCTGCGTCCCGCCGAAGACGCGGTGCTGGTCGACACCAGCGACCTGAACAAGGACGAGGTCATCGACGAGCTGTATCGCGTGGTGCGGCAGCAGATTTCGGCAGGAGGAGCGCAGTGACGCAGGACACCTTCGCCGGTGACGGTATCTGGACCGACGAAACCGATTGGGAGCTCGCCGAATTCGAGGGCGAGCAGGACGCCGAGCACGTCCCCATGCCCACCCTCGCCATTGTCGGCCGGCCCAATGTCGGCAAATCGACTCTGGTGAACCGCATCCTGGGCCGCCGCGAAGCGGTGGTCGAGGATATTCCGGGCGTCACCCGCGACCGCATCTCCTACGAGGCCACCTGGGCCGGGCGCAAGTTCCTGGTGCAGGACACCGGCGGCTGGGAGCCCGACGCCAAGGGCCTGCAGCAGTCGGTGGCCCGCCAGGCCGAGGTCGCCATGCAGACCGCCGACGCCATCCTGGTGATCGTGGACGCCACCGTCGGCGCCACCGCCACCGATGAGGCGGTGGCGAAGGTGCTGCGCCGCTCCAAGACTCCGGTCATCCTGGTCGCCAACAAGGTCGACAACGAGAAGATCGAATCCGATGCCGCGGCGCTGTGGTCGATGGGCCTGGGCGAGCCGTACATGATCTCGGCCGCGCACGGCCGCGGCACCGGCGATCTGCTCGACGCCGCCCTGGCAGTGCTGCCCGAAACCCCGCGTGAGGGTGGCGGTCTGGTGGGCGGCCCGCGCCGCGTGGCCCTGGTCGGCAAGCCGAACGTCGGCAAATCCAGTCTGCTCAACAAGCTTTCGGGCCAGGAGCGCTCGGTCGTCCACGATGTCGCCGGCACCACCGTCGACCCGGTCGACTCGCTGGTCGAATTGGGCGGCAAGCCATGGCGTTTCGTCGATACCGCCGGTCTGCGGCGCAAGGTCGCCAATGCCAGCGGCACCGAGTTCTACGCCTCGTTGCGCACCAAGTCGGCCATCGAGGCCGCCGAGGTCGCCGTCATGCTCATCGACGCCTCCCAGCCCATCACCGAGCAGGACCTGCGGGTCATCTCCATGGTCGCCGAAACCGGCCGCGCCCTGGTGATCGCCTATAACAAATGGGATCTCGTCGACGAGGACCGCCGCGAGCGCCTCGAACGCGAAATCGACCTGGAAATGGTCCAGGTCCGCTGGGCCCAGCGCGTCAATATCTCCGCCCACACCGGCCGCGCCGTCCAGAAGCTCGTCCCCGCCATGGAAACCGCCCTGGAATCCTGGGACAAGCGCATCTCCACCGGCCGCCTGAACAACTGGCTCAAAGAGGTCGTGGCGGCCACCCCGCCCCCCATGCGCGGCGGCCGCCTCCCCCGCGTCCTCTTCGCCACCCAGGCCTCCACCCGCCCCCCGACGTTCGTCCTCTTCACCACCGGCTTCCTCGAGGCCGGCTACCGCCGCTTCCTGGAACGCAAGCTGCGCGAGGAGTTCAACTTCGACGGCTCCCCGGTCCGCATCAACGTGCGCGTCCGCGAGAAACGGGATCGCAAGAAGTAGTCCGGCCGCACCTCCACCGCCGCGCCCCTTCCGAGTCCGGAAGGGGCGCGGCTGAATTTCCCGTGCTTGCGCGATGTCGTGATCGGCCCCGGGCGCGAAACGGGATCGCAAGGCGTAGCGATACAAAAGGTAGGGTAGTACGCCATCGCGCCCCCTCCGGAATCCCGGAGGGGGCGCGGTCGTTTTCGGGGCTGAATGCGGAGGCGGCGGCGTACCTTTGAAATCGTTCTCGCAGTTCGAGAGGGGGCCGCATGCTGGAGGCGGGTGAGGTCTTCGCCGGGTTCGTCATCGAGCGGCGGCTGGGGGCGGGTGGGATGGGGCAGGTCTATCTGGCTCGGCATCCGCGGTTGCCGCGGCTGGTGGCGTTGAAGTTGCTGGGGGAGGAGTTCGCGACGGATGCGGAGTCGCGGGCGCGGTTCGAGCGGGAAGCCGATCTCGTGGCGCGGCTGGATCATCCGAATATCGTGTCGGTGTACGACCGGGGGATGGACGGCGGGCGGATGTGGATCGCCATGCAGTTCGTGGACGGGGTGGACGGGTCCACGTTGGAGTCGCGGACCATGCCGGCGGAGCGGGCGATGTTCATTCTCGCGGAGACGGCGAAGGCGCTGGATTACGCGCATACGGTGGGGGTGCTGCACCGGGACGTGAAGCCGGCCAATATTCTGCTGGCGCGGCCGGCGCTCGGGCACGATGAGCGAATCCTGTTGACCGACTTCGGGATCGGGCGGTTGCGGGATGACACCAAGCAGGTGACGCAAGCGGGGACGTTCACCGCGACGCTGGCGTATGCCTCGCCGGAGCAGCTCAGCGGGAAGCCGCTCGATCATCATGCCGACCAGTATTCGCTGGCGTGCACACTGTTCTGGCTGTTGTGCGGATCGACGCCGTTCGCCTCGGACAATCCGGGGGCGATCATTGCCGGGCAGTTGAACGATCCGCCGCCGCCGCTGGCCACTCGGCGGCCGGGTCTGCCGCCGGCGCTGGATGGCGTGCTGCGGCGGGCGATGGCGAAGAATCCAGCCGATCGTTTCGCCACCTGCACCGAATTCGCCACGGCGGCACAGCGTGCGCTGACACCCACCGAACCGACGGTGGTGGCCTCGCCCCGGGTGGATGATCCGACCACGGTGCTCGATGATCCGACCACGGTCTTCACTCCGCCACCGGCGCCGCCGGGCGCGGTCCAACCTTCCATACGGCCGCCGGCGGAGCAGTTCTCCGCGCGGCCGCCGGCGGAGCACTCTTCCGTGCGACCAGCAGCGGAGCACCCGTCCATGCGACCGCCCGCTCAGCGCTCTGGAGAGCCGATTCCGCCGGCCGGGGGAAACCGCTGGATCGCGGTGGTGTCGCTCGGCGTCATCGTGCTGCTCGTGCTCGCGGCCCTGCTCATCTGGGCGACCGGGTGATCATTGCGTCATGGTGTGGATGAAGTGTTCGTAGCCGTCCAGTAGCCGGTCCAGGCCGAAGCGGAAATCGGCGTCCTCCCAATCGATGTCGTCGTCCTCGAAGGCGCGGTTGGTGATGGCGCGGTTGAGGGCGGGGAAGCGCTCGGGGTCGATGACCTGGGCGAGGATGGCGGTGAAGTCGACATCCTCGGCGTTGCTCAGGGTGCGGAGGAAATCGGCCCGGCCGATGACGTACATCGACAGGTTCATGATCAGTTGAAGGCTGAGCGTTTCCGGAATGCCCGCGTCGGCCATGGCGGACATGCCGGCTTCCAGCCACGCCATATTGTTCGGGCCCATGGGCGGTCCCGATCGCGGGATGTCGAGCCACCAGTCACGGGCGCGGATCATGCGGAACTCGGCCCAGGCCCAGGCTTCCAGACCGGCGCGCCAATCGGCCGCGGGCAGTTCGGGCGGCAGACCGCAGACATGGTCCAGCAGCAATTCGGCCAAAGTGTCCTTGCTGTCCACATAGCGGTACAGCGACATGGTGGTGAAGCCGAGTTCCTTGGCGATGCGGCTCATGGACAGGGCGGCGTACCCCTCGGCGTCGGCGACCGTGACCGCCGCGTCCAGGATCTGCTCGAGGCTGAGCGTGCGCTTCGGGCCGCGAGTCCCCGTGCCGCCCAGATCCCACAGCAGCCGGACCGAGTTGGGTAGGACAACCTCGTCCACTGCGACCTCCTGTCGTCGTTCTGTCTCCTGCCATCTTGCGCCATCGCGGAAACTGTGTAGCCTATAAACAAAGTGTATTCCATACACAGTTTCCGAACGGGGGTTCCCATGACGACATCCGGACCGCAGCCCGCCATCGAGGTCGCCGAGCTCGAGAAGTCCTTCGGCAAGCACGCCGTCCTGCGCGGCATCGACGTGAATGTTCCTGCCGGAACGGTCTTTTCGCTACTCGGGCCGAACGGCGCGGGCAAGACGACGATGGTTCGCATTCTCGCCACGTTGAGCGCACCGGATGGGGGAGAGGTGCGCGTGGGCGGCCGCGACCCGGTGCGCGATGCCGAGGGCGTGCGCGAGCTCATCGGCGTCACCGGGCAGTACGCGGCGGTGGACGAGGTGCTCACCGGCATCGAGAACCTGAGGCTGGTGGGCAAGCTGCTCCACCTCGGAGCTACTGAAACAGAGTACCGCGCAACACGATTGCTGGAGCAGTTCGGTTTGACCGAGGCCGCCCGCAAGCGCGTGGGCTCCTATTCCGGCGGTATGCAGCGCCGTCTGGATCTGGCCATGAGCCTGATGGGCGAACCGCAGATCCTGTTCCTGGACGAGCCGACCACCGGCCTGGATCCGCGCAGCCGCCGCGAACTCTGGGAGGTGATCCGCGGCCTGGTCGCCGGCGGCATGACCATCTTCCTCACCACGCAATATCTCGAGGAGGCCGACCAGCTGGCCGATCGCATCGCGGTGCTCGATGACGGCAAGATCGTCGCCGAGGGCACCGCCGAGGAGCTCAAGCGCCTGGCCCCGGGCGGCCACATCCGTTTGAGCTTCGCCGATGCGCAGGGCCTGGCCGCCGCGGCCCGCGCGGTACCGGTCGCCGAGGTCGACGCCGAGCAACTGACGCTGCAGGTCCCGTCCGACGGCAGCGTCGACGATATCCGCCGCATCCTGGACCGTTTCGACGATCACGCCATCACCATCGACCAATTGGCCATCCACACCCCGGATCTCGACGATGTCTTCTTCGCCCTGACCGGCGCTCCCGCGAAAGGCGTAGTGCAATGACGACTCTGATCACCGCGAGCCAGGATTCGGTCACCATGGTGGGCCGCAATCTCCGGCACACGCTCCGCAGCCCGGACACCATGATCATGACGATCGCCGTCCCGATCATGATCCTGCTCATGTTCGTCTACGTCTTCGGCGGCGCGATGTCGGTCGGAAACGACAGGTACATCAACTATGTGGTCCCCGGAATCATCCTGCTCTGCGCGGGTTTCGGCTCCGGCGCCACCGCCGTGAGCGTCGCCACCGATCTGCACAGTGGCATTGTCGATCGCTTCCGCGCCATGGCGGTCTCCCGGACGTCCATGCTGGCCGGTCATGTGGCCGAGAGCGTGCTGCGCAATCTGATCACCACCGGTCTGGTCACCCTGGTGGCCGTCGCCATGGGTTTCCGCCCGACGGCCGATCCGCTCGAGTGGCTCGGCGTGGCCGGCATCGTCACCGCCTATGTGCTCGCCCTGTCCTGGCTGGCCGCCGCGCTGGGAATGCTCGCCTCGAACCCGGAGGCCGCCAATGGGTTCAGCATCGCGTTCATGTTCATCCCCTACATCAGCAGCGCCTTCGTGCCGCCGCAGACGATGCCCGCCTGGCTGCACGGCTTCGCCGAACACCAGCCGGTCACGCCGGTCACCGAAACCGCCCGCGGTCTCCTCATGGGCGCCCCCATCGGCGACAGTGCCTGGCTGGCCCTGGCTTGGTGCGCCGCAATCGGTTTCGCCGGTTACCTGGCCGCCGGCGCCCTGTACCGCCGGCGCAACGCCTGATCGCATTCCTCTACGCCGATATGCGCATTGTGGCATGTATGTCCAGCATGCCGGGAAATATGAAGCGGCACATCATAGATCGGCGAAAACCGGAGCACAGGGAGGTCGGCGGAAGATGTTGGGTTCCGCACACTTCCTACCAAGCAAGTGCTTGGGTTGCTACCGTCGGAAGGGCAGGAGGACGGTGACGGGCATCGATCGCAAAGTGGCGATACGCGCTCAGCCTTACCGGACCGCGCTTTTCGCGGCGGAACTATCAATGGGGATGTGACCGGGGGCAATTCAATTCGGCTAGGCGTCTGTTCGGAGGACGCCGGCGTGTGGCGTCGCGCGCGTGCCCGTCTACCGGCAAGGCAATAGACAGGAACGACTCATGAACGACACCAAGGTGATCCCGGACCCGAACCACCCGCTGCTCCCCCTGGCCCGGGCTTACACCAACTACTTCACACCCACCGTGACCGGTGTGGAGAATGTGCCGGCCGCCGGGCCGGCGCTGATCATCGGCAATCACTCGTCGATCTATTGGGCGCCGGAGGTGTGGATCACCTTCATGGCCATGATGGAGCGCCGCCCCGACGAGCCCACGCACGGCGTCGCGCACGAGATCCTCTTGCGCGCACCGCTACTGGGTGACAGCCTCAAGCAGTTCGGCGTGATCCCGGCCTCGCAGGACGCGGCCACGCAGGGGCTCAAGGACGGCGGCGCGGTCATGGTGTACCCGGGCGGCGACTGGGAGGCGTGCCGGCCGTGGACCGATCGGGGGAAGATCGATTTCGCCGGCCGCAAGGGCTTCATCCGGCTGGCGCTGAAGCTGGGGGTGCCGGTGATTCCGGCGGTCGCCAACGGCGGCCACGATTCGATCTTCATTCTGAGCCGCGGCGAGCGCACCGCCAAGCTGTTGCAGCTGGACAAGCTGGTGCGCGCCAAGGTGTTTCCCTATACCGTCGGCCTGCCGTTCGGCGTGGCCCCGATCCTGCCGCAGATTCCGCTGCCCGCGCACGTGAGCGTGAGCTTCCTGCCGGCGCTGACCTGGTCGACCGAACCGGGCGATCCCGAGGACGCCGATCTGGTCGACTCGTACTACGAGCAGACCGTGACGACCATGCAGACCGAGCTGGATCGGCTGCGCGCGGAGACGCCGCACCCGGTGGTGACCGGGCTGAAGAAGCACGCGGAGGGCCTTCCCGGCCCGCTGTCCGCGCTGGCTAATCTGCTGTAACCGATTTCCGGCCCTCGTCCGGCGCGCATGCACGGGTCCGGTTCCGGATTGTGGTTAACTCTCGGCACGCGTCAGCTGTGCCGCGGTGGCGGCACGGACCGAGAGGCTGGAAAGCATGGTGCGCCTGCTGCATTCGGTGGGACCCGCGGTGGCGGCGGTGGGTGCGCTGGCCACCGTCTTCGCGGTCCCGCCGCTCCTGGATGCCGCGGTGCCGACCCGCGAGACCGCGGTGGCGCCGGGGACCGTCATCACGCTGACCGCCTCGGGCGTCGGATCGCTCTCCGGTGGTGAGGATCCCGCGAATGCGGTCGCCTTCGTGGTCCCCGAGCCCATGGATCGGATCGCGACCGGCAGCGAGACGGTCGCGGTGCTGCGGTCGGAGGTGGACGATCAGCGGCTGTCGGTGTCGGTGGTGGACGGCATCACCGACTTCGCGGTCGCCGCACCGCGATTGCTGCTGCCCTTGCGGGCCGCCGGGGAACAGGTGGACTTCGACGGCGGCGTGTTCCGGGCGGGGGAGTTCGAGGGCCTGACCTGCGTGCTGCCCAATACCGCCGGCGGCGTGTGCGCGGTCGCCACGAGCGGGGATGTGGCGGTGACGGTCACGGTGGCGGGCACGACCCGCGAGGCGGGGCGCGCGCTCATCGCCATGGTGCTGGAATCCAGCCGGGCGGTGACCGAATGAGCTGGTCAGGCCCGGAGGCGGCAGCGGAGCGTTACCACGCGGGGTCACCGCTCATGCCCGGCGGACACGGCATGAGCTGGTTCCAACCTCGGTCGGCGCTGTTCTGGGTGTATTGCGCCGCGGTGGTCGCGGGTCCGATCCTGTTCCTGGCACAATCGTTCGGGCAGATCTGGTTCGCGGGCGCACCGGCCTTCGCGGCCCTGCCCATCACGCTGCTGACGCTGCTGGTCTTCGGTTCGATCCTGTTCTGGCTCGATCCCTTCCGCGCCCGCCGCCGCTTGGGCGCTCCCATGGCCATGGGTTTCATCTGGGGTGCGACGGTCTGGACCGGCCTGGCGCTATGGGCCAACGACCATGTGACCCGGGTGGTCACGAATCTGGGCGGCGATCGTTTTGCGTCGAACTGGTCGGCCGCCATCGCCGCGCCCATCGACGAGGAATTGATCAAGGCGATCGGTATCGCGGTGGTGTGCGTGCTGTTCCGCCCGCTGCTGAGCCGGCCCATACACGGTTTCCTGATCGGCGGCTCGGTGGGCCTGGGCGCGCAGATCGCCGAGGACGGGCTCTACAGCGTGCAGACCGCGCTGAACGCACCGCAGCATCCGGTGGCCGATGTGCTCATGGTCGCGGTGCTGCGCCTGGTGACGGCGTTCACCTCGCACTGGGCCATGTCGGCGCTGGTGGGTGTGGGCATTGTGGTGCTGCTGACCCGCACGGAGCGCTCGTGGCCTTGGCGGCTGGGGGTTTTCGCCCTGTTCTACCTGTGCGCGGTCATCATGCATTTCATTTTCGATGCCCCGCGCCCCGCCGGGCCGGGCTGGCTGGTGATGTTCCTGCCGATCCTCGTGGATCTGGCGATCTTCACCCTGGCCTACCGCTGGGTCTTGCACGCCGAACGGAATTGGCTGCGCGCCACCATCGCCGAGCCCGCCGCCCGCGCGCTCGGCACCGAGGCGCAGCTGTCCTGCCTGCTCACCCAGCACCGCCGCCGCAAGGCGCGCGCACTGCTGCGGCGCCACACCCGCCTCGGCCGCCGTCAGGCGCAGCGCTACGAGAACGATCTGATCGATCGGGTGGCGGCGCTGCCCGATGCTCCGCGCGAGCAAATTCTCAGATAGCGCAATGACACGCGCGCCGGTCGCTTGCCTCACAGGTCCGGAACGATAGCGTTTGCCAATATGAGTGAGGGAAAACCGCTTCCCGAGGGAACGGGGACCGACCGCGCGCGTGAGCTTCTGGAGCGGCGACAGCAAGCACTGTGCAACTATCTCGACGCCAGTGCCGAGATCGCGAACACCCGTATCCGCGCCAACCTCACGGGGTGGAAGCGCTGGTTTCACCGTATGCCGGGCGGTCCCATCGCCCATGCCATGCATCGCCGGGACGCGCTGCTGCGCGATCTGGCACGCCATGGCGTCGGCGCGGACGACCATCGCTGGGGTGTGCTGTCCGGCGGCTATATTCGCAGCCTGGGCGCGGCGATCTGCCTGGAGAACACCCTCACCGACCTGATCTCCCGCAATGCGGCGACCTCCCCGCACTGGACGCGCCAACTGCGCGTGGTCGCCGACTCCAGCGCGCAGGTGCGCCCGCTGGCGGCGGTCGGCGATCGCGCCGCCGTGGCCGACCTCATCGATCAGGTCATCGCCGTCACCCGCGCCGCGCCCGACGATATCGCGCGCCAGAAACTCGCCGACCATTTGCCGGGTGTACTCAGACCCATCCCCTCGGATATCGAAACCCTGCGCCGCAGCGACCAGCTCGTGGAGGTCGTCTTCGATGTGTATGCCGACACCATCAAACTCGACAACATCACCGTCAATCCCGAACTGCGCGGCGCCGGTCTGGGCACCGCCACCCTGCAACACCTCTGCCGCGCCGCCGACGCCCACCACCTGTATATCGTCGGCCAGCTGGTCCCCACCTTCCGCGACGACGACTCCGCCGTCCCGATTCTCGCCAATTGGTGCCGCAGTCACGGTTTCGCCGTGAACGAGCGGCTCGGCGGCCGCATCTCGCGCACCCCGGCCAGCGTTCCGGCCTGACCGGTCACCGCCATCCGGTGGCGGTTTGCAGGGCGAGACTGCCGATCGCCAGGGCGGCGCCCAGGATACCGCCGAAAAGCAGTGGCCGCGAGCCCGATTGGCGAACCCGCTGCCAGCTGAGCGCGGTGCCGATGGCGGTGAGCGCCGCGGCGATGAGCCAGGTGCTGACGTGCGCGAGCGGTGCGTTCGCGGCCGGCGGGATCACCCCGGTGCCGGCGATCACCGAGGCCGCGAGGAACAGCAGCACGAACACCGGCAGGATCCGCCGGGCTTGCAGCTTTTCCCCGGTAGGCGCGTGCCTGCGGCGTTCCCAATGCAGGCCGAGGCACATGGGGACGATCATCAGGCTGCGCGCCAGCTTCACGACCAGCGCGAATTGCGCTGCCGCGGGGCCGAAGACGACACCGGCCGCCAGCACCGAGGAGGTGTCGTTGATGGCGGTGCCCGCCCACAGCCCGAACGCCTCGTCGGACAGGCCGAGCAGCCGTCCCGCCGGCGGAAATACCAGGACCGCAAGCACATTGAACACGAAGATGGTGCCGAGCGCGTAGGCGGCGGTCTCACGCCGCGGGTGGATCACCGCGGTGGCGGCGGCAATGGCCGACGCGCCGCAGATGGTCGTCCCGACGCCCACCAGCGTGGCGGACTCGCGATCCAGGGCCAGCATTCGGCCCACCGCGAAGGCCGCGCCCACCCCGATGACCAGTGTCCCGATCAATACCAGTGCGGTCCGCCGGCCGACATTCAGCACCGCGTCGAACGGCAGCCCCAAGCCGAGCAGCACCACCGCCACCTGGAGCAGCCGCTGCCGCGCGACGCCGAGCCCGGGACCCAGCGGACCGGAATCCGACACCGCGCGTGCCCATATCGCCGCGATCGCCGCACCCGCGAGCAGGGCGATCACCGGTGTCCCGATGAAGGGCAGCGCCCGGCCCAGCACGGTCGCGGCGGCGGCGACGACCGCCACGACGAGCAGCCCGGGCGCACACGCGCGCACACTGATCATCGATTCACCATCGCGAGAAGCGGACTCGTCCGGTAGCCACCGAGATGCGAGCACCTCATAAGCACGGCTTATGGCAGCCGCGAAACCAATATCGATGGCGCTTCGTTGGCAGTGGGTGAGCATCCGTGGCTGGGCGTATACCGCGATCCGGGTCGTGCTGTCCCTGCTGATGATCGCGTTCGGAATGGTGAAAGTGATTCCGACGCAGTTCATCACCTTCACGCTGCCATCGGAGATGCTGGTTCCGCTGGGGGAGTCCTCGCCGTCGGGCATGTTGTGGAAATTCATGGCGACCTCGACGCCCTACACGGTGATCAGCGGTGTGGTGGAGGTGCTGGGCGGGTTGCTGCTCATTGCCCGCCGCACCGTGCTGCTGGGCGCGCTGGTGAGCATGGTCGCGCTGATCCAGGTGAGCATCCTCAATATCTGCTATGACGTGCCGGTGGTGCTCACGCCATTGCTGATGCTGGGCATGGCGCTGGTGGTGTCCATGCCGTGGTGGTCGCGGTTGATCGACGTGATGATCCGCAATCTGGATTCACCGGCGCTGCCGCGGACCCCTCTGGTGGCCGACCTCCGCCTGCGCCGGGCGGGCGTGGCCGCGCATGCGGTGGCGGCGCTGGTCGTCCTGGTTGGCATGGGGGCCAATGGAATCAATCAATATCGCGACTACACCGACAGGCTCTCGGAGTTGGACGGGGTGTGGGCGGTGGAGCGGTTCCAGGGCGGTGGCCCGCGCTGGGTGCGGTTGGCGATCGACGACCGCCCGGGCTCCCAGCGGGTGGTCCTGCTCCGCGACGATGGTGAACCGCTCGAGTTCGACCTCGTCGTCGAGGAGCCCGAATCGCGACTGCGCGTAGGTGATTCGACCCTGAGCTACACACAGTCGACACCCGATACCCTGCGCCTGGCCGGTCCGTTCGAAGGCGCGGCAGCCGAAGTCGATCTGCATCGGCTGCCGCTGCGCTCCGAAACGCGGACCTTCCGGTGATGTCCGGTGCGCGCCTCAGCCGCGCCCGGTCAAGGTGATGACGCCGAAGATCTCACCCTGCGGCGCTCGCAGGATCCCCATGCGCCCGAACGGCCCGTCCTCGGGGCCCATGAGCTCCGTCGACCCGGCATTGACCGCCTCGGCCATGAGATCGTCGATATCGGCGACCTGGAACCAGGTCAGCCAGAACGGCGGGGTCTGCCCCGGATGGTTGGTGGTGTCGGAGATGCCGCCGACCGGGTCGCCGCCCGGATTCGCGAAGGTGGCGTACGGCGCGTCCGGCCCCTGCCCGACCTCGGTGAACGTCCAGCCGAAGACCTTGCCGTAGAACTCCTTCGCCACCTCGTACTGCGAGGTGTGCAGATCGTTCCAGCACCAGGCCCCGTTCTCGTTGTAGATCTCCGCGCCGTGGTGCGCCCTGGCCTGCCAGACGCCGAACATGGCGCCGGTGGGGTCGGCGGCGATGAACATGCGGCCCACGTCCAGCACATCGAACGGCGGCATGAGCACCATGCCGCCGGCGCCGCCGACGGCCGCGGCGACGGCATCGGCATCGTCGGCGGCGAAATAGGTGGTCCAGACCGAGGGCATGGGCGCGGCGCTCATCTTGGGGCCGATGCCCGCCGCGGGCCTGCCGTTCACCATCGCCATGAGGTAGCCGCCCGCCTCGGGCGGACTGTCCTGCACGTCCCAGCCGAGCAAACGGTGATAGTAGGCGCGGGCCGCGGCCGGGTCGTCGACCGAGCAGTCGACCCAGCACGGAGTTCCCTGAGGCCACGCGGTATCACGGGTGGGCATGGCGATCCTCCTGGGGCGGTTCGATGGTGCCGGACGGAGTGCTGGCTTATTGTCAGCTAATCACGGATCGGGCAATTTGGGCAGAGTTCGGCCGGATGTCGGGGTGGCGCGGGATCGCGCGGCTAGGCTGCCCGGAGGTAGGGATACCGCCGGGCGGCGGGTGCGATCGGTGGGGAGGCGCGATGACCGGATGGCTGCTGTTGCGGGGGCTGACCCGCGATCAAAGGCATTGGGGCGCATTCCCGCAGCTGCTGTCCACCGAGCTCGGCGCGCCGGTGGCGCTGCTCGATCCGCCCGGCTTCGGCACCGAATTCCGGCGGCGCTCACCGAGGACGATCGCCGGGATCGCGGATGACCTCCGCGCGCGATTCGAACCGGGCGACGGGACCTGGTCGGTGCTGGGCATTTCGCTGGGCGGCATGCTCGCCATGGACTGGTGCGCGCGCTATCCCGGTGATTTCGAGCGCTGCGTGGTCGTGAACACCAGTGCGCGCGAGGTGTCGAGCGTGCGGCGCATGCGCTGGGAGCCGGTGTCGGTCTTCGCCGGGCGGTCGTTCCGAACGCCGCGGGCGCACGAGTCGGCCGTCAGCCGGCTCACCATCAATCATCCCGATGTGGACCGGGTGGCGCTGGCCGAGGCGTGGGCCGCCTATCACAGCGACACCCCCGTGGCCCCGGCGAACGCCTTGGCCCAGGTCGTGGCCGCCGCGAGATTCCGTCTGCCGCAGCGCATTCCGATTCCGCTGCTGGTGCTGGCCGCCACCCACGACCGGCTCGCGCCGTTCCAGATGTCGCAGCGCATCGCCGGGCGCTACGGCGCGCCCATGCGGCTGCATCCCTCCGCCGGTCACGATCTGCCGGTGGACGACGGCCAGTGGGTGTGCCGCCGCATCGGCGAGTGGATCGGCGGCCCTCAGCGGGGCCAATAGTTCTCCGGCCCGGCCTGTTTCACCCCTTCGCTGGCCGCGGCATCGAGCCATTCCATGATGCTCCGGTCCTGGGTCAGATTGATGTAGAGGGCGGTGGCCTCGAAGACATAGCGGTAATGCTGAGCGCCCCAGCTGGCCTGCACCGCGAAATCCGGATTGGTATCGCAGGGTTCGGAACCGACGCCTTCGAGCGGGCAGCGAATTCCCCAGTCCTGATTCTGCCCGCGCATGCCCTCGTAGAGCCGCACGGCATCGGCGGCGTTCTGGAATGCGAAAACCTTGATGGTCAGCAGAATCTGATCGGTGTGATCGATATACGACCCGGAAACCGCTTGCGTGCAACCGTATTCGCGCAGCGTCTGCTGCACGTTCCAGGACATGTCGGAGGAATAGCACTCGTGCACGCCGCTGGTGCGCAGGGTGTAGTCGACATTCTTGGCATCGCGGAAGCTGCGCGGCAGCAGGGCGTCCACGGTGAACGGGGTCTTGTCGGTGGCGGCGGAGTCGAGGGTGTTCCAGTCGAAAGCCGTTGTGGTGGGCGCGGTGTCGTAGGTGGAGCTGGTCGGGTACGGGGAGTAGCCGACGGTCGTGGTGGCCGCGGCGGTGTTCTGCTCGCCGGTGTCGCGCGCTGCGACCGCGACGATGACGGCGATCAGCGCGACCAGTGCGACGACGCCCGCCACGATGCCGCCGACGAGCGCGCCCGAGGTGCCGCGCGGGGGCGCGGGAGCCGGAGTCGCGCCGGTGTTCGGCGGCCACGCGGGCTGCGGCACCGGGGGATGCGCGGTCCGCAGCGCCGTCAGCCATTCCCCGGCCGACGGGCGCGCATCGGTGGCGAGGGGGTCGGCGAACGCGCGCTCGAACAATGCCCGCAGGTCCGGATGCACTTCGGTGGTCAGCGTGGCCCGCCAATTGCCGTGCGGGATGGAGGGTGCGCCGAAATCCAGGAACAGGCCGCGATACAGCAGCACCGCGAGCGCGAACCGGTCGCTGTAGCGGTCGGGGGCATTGACCTGTCCGGTGAGCCGGCGCGGGTCGCACCACTCGGCGCCATCGGGCGCGCGCGGCGCGATGGTCTCGGCGGGATGCAGCAGCGCCGTGCTCGGAACGATGTACGCGTCGGGCTGAATTCGACTCCACAGCACGTTCTTCGGCGCGATATCGCCGTGCACGAGAGAACACTCCTCGAACGAGGCCACGATCTCGCAGAGCCGGATCAATACCGCGACACGGAAAGCCGCCTCGGGCGGACTCGCGGACATCGAGCACAGATGGTCGAAGGTCAGCGGCGCCCCGTCGTAGTTCAGGAACTCCTGAGGAAGCTGCCCTTGACCAGTGAACTGCGTCGGCTCCCACGACATCCGAGCCACCCTCCCATCCGGTGCCCCGGCACCGCCGTTCTGCGGTTCGAACTGTGCCATACCCGGCAATCGGGGACAAACCGAACAGTAATTCGGGGCGCGATCCCGGGTAGCCCCCGAAGAGTGCGAGCTCTTCCGGGGGCCCGCTCCGGGAGCGTGTCGGGGGTGACTGAAGGAGCCCTATTATTCGAGCACATTTCGCTGTGTTGCGGGTGTCCTGGCCCGCATTCGAATCATGTTGGCCCATTTCGATTCCGGATAAGGCCGCATATCGCGCAGATGATGTCACGGAATGCGAATCGAGGACGTTGTGCTCTCGCGGGAATTCGGTTTCGCACGAGCTGTTCGCGGGCACTCGCCCGAGGGGACTTTCGGCCCTACCCGTGCAGCGGCCCGCCTGATGATCTAGATAGCGAACAGGTTGCTGCTCATCGTGCAGCACCGCGAGATCGGGCGAGGAGCATGGTTTGCCGCGCGAGCTGACCCAGCGAGAGATCCTGACCGAACTGGAACCGGTGGCCGCCGGTTGCGTGGACCGCCACCTGTCCATCGCCAAGGACTGGCACCCCCACGATTACGTGCCCTGGGACGACGGGCGGAACTTCGCCGCCCTGGGCGGAACCGACTGGGATCCAGCGCAATCCCAGCTGAGCGAGGTCGCCAAGGCGGCGCTGATCACCAATTTGCTGACCGAGGACAATCTGCCCTCCTACCACCGCGAGATCTCGGAGAACTTCTCCCACGACGGTGCCTGGGGCGCCTGGGTGGGCCGCTGGACCGCGGAGGAGAACCGGCACAGCATCGTGCTGCGCGACTACCTCGTCGTCACCCGCGGCGTCGACCCGGTGGCGCTGGAGAACGCCCGAATGGCGCATATGACCGCGGGTTTCGGCGCACCCGGCGAAACCCGGGACGCCGGCTTCCTGCATTCGGTCGCCTATGTCAGCTTCCAGGAGCTGGCCACCCGGGTGAGCCACCGCAATACCGGCAAGGTCTGCAACGACCCCATCGCCGACCGCATGCTGCAGCGCATCGCCGCCGACGAGAACCTGCACATGATCTTCTACCGGAACATGTGCGGAGCGGCGCTGGACCTGGTGCCCGATCAGGCGATGGAGGCCATCGACACGATCGTGGAGAACTTCCGCATGCCCGGCACCGGCATGCCGAACTTTCGCCGCAATGGCGTGCTCATGGCCAAGCACGGCGTCTACGACCTGCGCCAGCATCTGGAGGAGGTGCTCATGCCGGTCATCCGCCAATGGAACATCTTCGGCCGCACCGACTTCACCGCCCGCGGCGAAAAGGCCCGGGAGCGCCTGGCGGGCTTCCTCGACGACCTCGAGCGGATCCGCATCCCGCGCTTCGAGGAACAGCGCGACCGCGCCCTGGCTCGCGAGCGGGCCCGAGCGGGAACGTAGCATCGGCGGAGTGAGAGAAGCAGGACGCACGACCGGCAGACCGGTGCGCCAGGGCACCACGGCCGAACTCCGCACCGTCTCCGGATTGCTGGCCCGCGCCTTCGTGGACGATCCGATGACCATGTGGCTGCATCCGAACGCCTCCGCGCGACTGGCCAAGCAGCACACCGTCTTCGAACTCCAGGCCCGCTACGCCCTGGCGTCCGGCAATGGCATCGAGCTGGCCGTCGACCAATCGGCCGGGCTGGTCGGCGCCGCCCTGTGGCTGGCGCCGCACCGCAGGTCACCGGCCATGACGCTGTCCGAGCGCGCCACCCTGTGGCGCGCCTACGGCCGCCACTACGGCCGCGCCGCCGCGGCCACCCGCCTGATCTGGTCCTCACACGTCCAGGAACCGCACCGGCATCTGCTGTCCATCGCCACGGCCCGCGAGTTCCGCGGCCGCGGCTACGCCCGCCATCTCATGGAATCCGGCCTGGACCGCTGCCGCGCCGAAGGGCTCCCGGCTCACCTGGAAACCTCCAAGCCGGAGAACCTCCCGTTCTACGGGCGGCTCGGCTTCGAGGTGACCACCACCGTCGCCCTGCCCGGCGGCGGCCCGACCGTCTGGCTGCTGCGTCACCAGCCGTAAGCCGGGATGGAAAGCCCCGCCTGCGGGACAGGCGGGGTGTCCGTGAGGGCCGACAATACAAACCGATCGGTTTGAAACCTCCGCTATGCTCCGCCCGTGATCGAAGGCACCATCCCCATCCGAACCGCCGCCGTGCTGCGGGAGACAGCCCTGAGAGTCGGTGCGGCACGAGGGCAGATCGCCTGCGCCGTGGGTGCCGAGGTGGACGGAACCGGCGATCCGCGGTTGCGCATACCCATCGAATCGGCGTGGCGGTTGTGGGAACTGATCGGCTCCGTCGGCGGTCCGGGCGCGGGCCTGTGCGCGGCCGCCACCGCCGAGCGGGGCGGGCTGGGGGTGTGGGACTACCTGTTCACGAGCCGGGCGACATTGGCCGAGAGTCTGCGCACCGTCATGGAGTTGCGTTCGGCGGTCACCGATCCGGCGGTGGTGTGGGAGGTCCGCGAGGATGGTGCGCTGCTCACCGTCCGGGTCGGGGTCGCCCAGGAAGCCGATCCGGTGTTCGTACCGGTCGAGGAGTTCGTGCTCGCGCTCATCCTGCGTCGGGTCCGCGAGGCCACGGGGCAGGAGGTCGTGCCCGTGCGGGTCGCGTTCACCCACCGCTGCACGCACCGGTATCGCGTCATGATCGAGGAATTCGGCACCGGCCGAATCGATTTCGGAGCGCCGTATTCCGAGGTCACCTTCCTGGGCGCGGGCGCGCTGGCCACCGGCGGCGATCCGGGTCTGGGTGAGGTGCTCTGCCACTACGCCGAACTGCTGCTCGCCGATTCCCGGCGGGCGCCGGACTGGCGGGAGGAACTGCACCTCGTGATATCCGACGCGCTGGCGTGTGGCGAGCCCGGGCTCGACGCCGTCGCCCGCCGGCTGGCGCTCAGCCCGCGAACCCTGCAGCGTCGCCTGCGCGAGCTGGACACGACCTGGCGCGCCGAGATCGAGCAGGTCCGCTTGCGGCAAGCCCGGAACCTGTTGCGCGACACCGAACTTCCGGTCCAATCGGTCGCCGCCCGCGTCGGCTATACCGACGCGCGCTCCCTGCGTCGCGCCTTCCGCCGGTGGACCGGGCAGACCCCGGACGGCTTCCGCGGAGGGATCGCGGACGAGTGTGCCGGATAGTCCGCGCGACGCCGATCGGCTGATCAGTGCTCGTGGTGGCGCACGACCGGCCAGTCGATATCGGTGTCGACGGCCTTGTTCAGGTAATTGGTGAACACATTGAGCGCCACATTGGCGATGACCTCGGTGATCTCACCATCGGTCAGGCCCGCGGCGCGGGCGGCCTTGATGTCGGCCTCCTCGACCCCGCCGCGGGTGCGCACCACCGCCGTCGCGAACGCCAGCACCGCGGCGGCCTTCGCGTCGGAAGACTCACCGTGGCGGCTGGCCGCGATCTCCTCGGCGCTGAGCTTGGCGATGTTCGTGCCGATGTAGGAGTGCGCGGAAAGGCAGTAGTCGCAACCGTTCTCCTCGGCGACCAGCAGCGCGATCCGCTCCCGCACCGGAGCCGGCAGCGCACCACCGCCCAGGGCGCCGGAGAAGCCCAGGTAGGCCTCCAGTACGGCGGGGCTGTTGACCATGGCCTTGGTCATGTTGGGGGTGACGCCGAGGGCCTTCTGCACGCCGGCGAGCAGGTCGGCGGCCTTGCCGGTGGCGGCGTCGGGCTGAATCAGGGGCAGGCGGGACATGAGTGGATCCTCTTCTCGTGAAACGTTTCTCGGTGCGCCGGTTCCACCGATCGGATGCTCCCGGCCCACGACGTCGAACCTACGGTCGGCGCAGGCGGCTCCAGCGGGACCGAATGCGCCACAATGGGGACCGAACGCGACAGGCCGATGCGAGAAAGACCCCGCCTGCGGTGCAGACGGGGTCGGTGTCCCCCGGCGAGCTCGCCGGGCTGCCAGCCTATTTCGCCGGTGCGGTGAAGGGCTGGTTGATCGTGGTGAAGTACTGCACCGCGGCCATGATCGCGACCGGGGCGGTCACGAAGATCTGACCCGCGAGGGTGCCGAGGAAGCCGACGAGGCTGGCGCCGACGAGGCAGCCGCCGAGGGGGCCGGCGCCGAACATGAGCAGCAGCGGGGTGGTCGCGGCGAAGGCGACACCGGCGCCGACGACGCAGCCCAGGGCCGCGCCGCCGATGCCGCCGGCCAGGGTGCCGATGGTGGCGCCCATGGAGATGGTGCTGGTCAGGCGGGACCAGGCGGCGACCTCGCGGTCGTATTCGGACTTCCAGGGTGCCTGGTTCTCGTAGGGCAGGGCGACCGGCTTGTAGACCGCGTGCTCGGTGTCGTATTGCGGGGTGAGGGTGGCGGTGCGGTCGGTGATCTCGGCCGCGATGGGGAACTCGAAATCGTCCACGCGGAACTTCAATTCGGTGCCGGCGATGGTGGCGCCATTGGCGGCCTTGATTGTGAAGACGCCGTCCTCGACGGTCAGCGAACCGGCATCGGTTCTGATGATCATCGACTCCTCGGTCGTGGTGGCGGCGTAGTTGACGACGGCGTCATCCGCGTGGGCCGTTGCGGGCATCGCGGTGATACCCAGTGCGGCGGCCAGCAGCAGGCCCGCCGCAGTGGTTTTCCTCATTCTGTTTCTTTCTTGTCGAGATATTCGAAACGGGGAACCGGGGGTCACAGATCCAGGACGAGCGTGCGGGAATGCGCGCGGGAGACGCACAGCATCATGGTGTTGCCGCGGGCGCGTTCGGCGGCGGTGAGAATGTCGTCGCGGTGATCGATGTCGCCGTCGAGCACGGCGGTTTCGCAACTGCCGCAGGTGCCTTCGCGACAGGAGGTGAGGACGTCGATGCCCGCGGATTCGAGGACGTCGGCAATGGATTGCCGCGGGCCGACGCGATAGGCGGCGCCGGTACTGGCCAGGCGCACCTCGAAAGCCTCGTCGGGGGCCGTCCGCGCGGCGGCCGGTCGCGGTGCGAAACGTTCGGTGCGGATGGCCGAACCCCGGGTAGCGCCTTGCTCTTCGATGGCGACGAGCAAGGGTTCCGGTCCGCAGCAATAGATTTCGGCGTCACCGGCCTCGTCCAGAATGCGGGGGAGCGGGAGCGGGCCGTCGCGATCCTGGGGGACCAGGACGACCTGCGGATAGCGTGCGGCGAGATGGTCGGCGAAGGCCATATGGGCGCGGGTGCGCGCACCGTAGAACAGCTGCCAGCGCGCGCCCGCCGCGGTGGCGGCCGCCAGCATCGGCAGTATCGGGGTGATTCCGATTCCGCCCGCCACGAATACATACGACGGGTGCGAAACCAGCTCGAAATTATTGCGGGGCGGTGAAACTCGAAGCTCCGTGCCCGGCTGCGCGGTGCGGAACAGATGCGCCGAGCCGCCGCGTCCGGCCGGTTCGTGCAATATCGCGATCTGCCAGCGGCTCCGGTCGCCCGGATCGCCGCACAGCGAATACTGCCGCACCCCGGCCGGACCGGCATGAACGTCGATATGCGCCCCCGGTGTCCACGCGGGCAGTTCGGCGCCGTCGCGGGCCGCCAGCACCAGGGAGAAAACATCCTCGGCCTCGTCACGGCGGCCGGCTACCCGCACCGGAAACTCGGTCATGTTCGGCCCCTGTCGATTATCGAATCCCGATCGTCGTCGCCACCACCCTCACCGAGTGATCGCGGTACCGCACGACTGCTGTGGTGACTCGATTCGACCGATTGGCGTTCACTATCGCCGGGCCGCAAACGGGGGAATCCGGCCGAGACTGACCGCGTGACTCGTGTGCCGAAATCGGTCGGCCGGACCCGAAGGAGCGGTAGTGGCGCGGCTGTACCTCGATGCGATCTCCAAGCGATTCGGCGGGACCGCCGCGGTGAACGCGGTGACTTTGGATATCGCCGACGGTGAATTCCTCGTTCTGCTCGGCCCGAGCGGATGCGGTAAATCGACGCTCTTGCGAATGATCGCGGGTCTGGAGGATCCGACCGCGGGGCGAATTCTGCTGGACGGCGCCGATATCACCGCGGAACCGCCACAGCGCCGGGATCTGGCCATGGTGTTCCAGAGTTATGCGCTGTACCCGCATTTGACGGTGGCGAAGAATATCGGATTCCCCTTGCGGTCGCGCCGGCGGCCGCGCGCGCAGATCGCCGCGCGGGTCGCGGAAGTGGCGGCGACACTGGAGCTTTCGGAGCTGCTCGACCGCCGCCCGGCGGCGCTGTCGGGCGGTCAGCGGCAGCGGGTGGCGCTGGCCCGCGCCATGGTCCGGGATCCCGGCGCCTTCCTGATGGACGAACCGCTGTCGAACCTGGATGCCAAGCTGCGCAGCGCGACTCGCGCGGAGCTGATCGCACTGCACCGGCGGCTGGGCGCGACCTTCGTCTACGTCACCCACGATCAGGTCGAGGCGATGACCATGGCCACGCGCATCGCGCTGCTCGACAATGGCCAGGTCGAGCAGGTCGGCACGCCCGAGGAGCTCTACGACCGGCCCCGCTCCACCTTCGTCGCCGGTTTCCTCGGATCCCCGCCGATGAATCTGTTCCCGGCCTTGGTCTCCCGCCACGGCGAGGGCCTGCGGGTGACGGCGGACGGCATCGACGCACCCTTGGGCATCGAGACCGCCGAGGACGACACCACGCCCGTCATCGCCGGTGTCCGGCCGGAGAAACTCCGGATCACCGAGGGGCCCGGTGTGATTCGCGGCCGGGTGACCATGGTCGAGAACCTCGGCAGCGAAGAGCTGATCCACCTGCGGGCCGGTGACTCCGCGGCGGAGGGCGAGCACACGATGCTGTGCGCCCGCGCCCCGCGCCCGGCCGGTGCGCGCGAGGGCGAGGCCATCGGTTTCGAGATCGATCCCGCCGACATCCACCTGTTCGATCCGGATTCCGGCGGCCGCCTCAGCTGGCGGCAATCCGCCGCCGCGGCGGCGATCGTGACCGGCCAAACCCCCGAGATCGGCCAAACCCCCGAGACCGACGCCGCCTAGCCGGCCCGGACACCACCTGCACCACCCCGATGAGGAGAACAAAGTGAAACGCACCGTGCCCCTGCTGGGCCTGGTGACCGCCGCACTGGTCGCGCTGACCGCCTGCGGTATCGGCGCCTCCGGCGAGACGGACTCGCCGACGGTGTCGCCGGTCCCGGAACTGGAACCGCATCAACAGGTTTCGATCGTCTTCGAGTCCTACAACTACGGCCTGGCCGGCGCGTGGACCGACACCTTCAACGCCCTGATCGACCAGTTCCGCGCCGAGCACCCGAATATCACCGTCACCGCGCAGAAGCCGCAGGGCAACAGCCCCAACCCGACCACCGACACCATCTCCAGCATCCAGAGCCAGATCGTGGCGGGCAATCCGCCCGATGTGGCGCAGATCGGTTTCAGCGACCTGGATTTCACCATCAACCAGCTCGGCGCCAAGCCGCTGGACACCCTCTTCGGCAAGCAGGACGTACAGCGCGCCTTCGACGGCGCGAAGTACCCGTACGCGCCCAAGGCGCGCACCCTCAGCGATTGGGACGGCCACACCTACGGCGTGCCGTTCGTGCTGTCCACCCCCGTGCTCTACTACAACGCAACGCTTTTCGAGCAGGCGGGCCTGGATCCGGCCGCGCCGCCCGCCACCTGGGCGCAGGTCGCCGACGCCGCGCGGGCCATTGCCGCTGAGACCGGCAAGGGCGGGGTCTACATCGACTGCCTCACCAAGTCCGCCAAGGACTGGTGCTTCCAGTCCCTGGTCCGCTCCAATGGCGGCCGCGTGATCTCCGAAGACCGCAGCAAGCTCAGCTTCGCCGACCAGCCGGTGGTCGAGGTGGCCCGCATGGGGCAGCAGCTGGTGGACAGCGGCGCCATGCCCAAATTCGACCAGAAGCAGGGCTACGAGGCCTTCGCGCGCGGTGAGATGGGCATGATCCTGGAATCCAGCGCCCTGCAGGGCACCTTCGTCAAGGGCGCCAAGGACAAGTGGGAGCTGCGCTCGGCCGCCATGCCCAGCTTCGACGGCAAGACCACCATTCCCACCAATTCCGGTGCCGGACTGCACATCCTGTCCAACGATCCGGTCAAGCAGCGCGCCGCCTGGGAGCTGATCGGCTTCCTCACCAGTGAGGCCGCCTACACCAAGATCTCCCAGGGCATCGGCTACCTGCCGCTGCGCACCGGGCTGCTCTCGGACCCGAACGGCCTGCAAACCTGGTACCAGCAGAACGGCCTGCTCGCACCGAATGTCGCCCAGCTCGAGCGCATGGAACCCTGGATCTCCATGCCGGGCAACAGCTACCTGCAAATTCGCGACGGCATGATGGAAGCGGTCGAATCGATCGTGTTCCAGGGCAAGGAGCCGCAGTCCACCCTCACCGCCGCGCGCGACGCCGGCGCCAAGCTGCTGCCCTGATGTTCGTCCTCGAGATACCGGATAGCCCCAACTCTCGGGGGCTCTCAGGGGCTTCGCCCCTGAAACCCCAGGTGCCGTCCAGCGGTTCGTCCCGCGAATCGCAGGCGGGGGCTGGGGCTTCGCTGTGCGAATCTCGGGTGAGCGCTGGCGCTTCGCCCCGCGAACCGCAGGTGCGTTCGGCTCGCCGCAGCAGTGTGCTGCGGCGGGCGGTGCCCTACATGTATCTCGCGCCTGCGGTGGTGCTGCTGATCGTGTGGACGTATCGGCCGCTGGTGCAGGCATTTCAGTTGTCGACCTACTCGTGGAACCTCATGCCGACCTCGCCCGCGCGGGCGGTCGGGGCCGGGAATTACGAACGGCTGCTGGGTTTGCCGTCTTTCGGGGATTCGATTGGGCGGACCGTGGTGCTGATCGTGGGGCTGTTGCCGTTCACCGTGTTGCTGCCGTTGTTGATCGCGTTGGCGTGCCGGCGGGTTGGTGGGCGGGCTCGAACCGTTTATCAGGCTTTGGCTTTCGCGCCGTTCTTGGTGGCGCCGGTGGCTGCTGCGGCGGTGTGGCGGTGGCTGTTGCATCCGGGGGCGGGTGCGGTGGGGCGGGTGCTCGGGTCGGATCGGAACTGGGTTTACGACGCGGCTACCGCGCCGTGGGTGATCATCGTTATCGCCGGGTGGCATCTGCTCGGGTTCGCCATGTTGGTGGTGTGGGCCGGATTGGCCGGGATCAGCGGTGATTACGACGAGGCGGCGCGGGTGGACGGGGCCAGTGCGGGGCAGATCCGGCGGTGGATCACGCTGCCGCTGCTGTCGCCGACGCTGTTGTTCCTGGTGCTGACGACGGTATTGCTCAGTCCCACACTCACTTTCCCGCTCATCGACACCATGACGCAGGGCGGGCCCGCGCAGGCGACGACGAATATCTATTACCTGCTCTGGGATTACGCCTTCCACAGCTTCGATGCCGGGCTCAGCGCAGCGGCGGGGGTGCTGTTGTTCGCCGGCTTCGGCGTCATCGCGGGCGCGCTGGTGTGGATCTCGGAAAAGGTGGCCTTCCATGACGATTGACCGGTTGCGCGCGCTCGGCAGTCATCTGCTGCTGACCCTCACGGCGCTGGTGTGCGTGTTCCCCATCTATTGGCTGTTCGCCACCGCGCTGCGCCGGCCCGAGGACGTGACCTCGCTGTCGCCGCTGCCGTGGCCGCTGTCGCTGGCGAATTACGGCGACGCCGCGGACAAGGTGGATATCGCCGGGCTGCTGACGAACACCTTCTTCGTGGCGGCGCTGGCGGCGGCGGGGCAGCTGCTGGTGGCGCTGCTGGCCTCGTACGCCTTCGCCATGTACACCTTCCCGCTGCAGCGGGTGCTGTACCTGGCGTTCGTGGGCACCTGGCTGGTGCCCTTCCAGGTGACCATGCTGCCCAACTACATCCTGCTCAGCGATCTGGGGCTGCTCAATTCCCTGATCGGCGTGGTGGTTCCGACGCTGTGCTCGGCGCTGGGGGTGTTGCTGCTGCGCCAGCACATGGCGGCGTTCCCCAAGGAGCTCATTGCCGCCGCCAAGATCGACGGCCGGTCCTCGTGGTCGATCCTGTGGACGGTGGTGGTCCCGAACCTGCGCCCGGCCCTGGCCGCGCTGACCATTCTGCTGTTCATCAATGCCTGGAACGAGTACTTCTGGCCGGCGGTGGTGCTGCGGCAATCCAACAGCGTGCTGCAACTGGGCCTGCGCAGCTTCATGGGCACCGAGGGGGAGCAGTGGGGTCCGATGATGGCGGTCGCCAGCCTCGCCTGCCTGCCGGTGCTGCTGCTGTACCTGCTGCTGCAGCGGCACATCGTCAATGCCTTCGTGCGCTCGGGGCTGAAATAGCCTCTCCGGCCGCCCATTCCGGCCGCCCCGTCCTCCGCGCACCGTCCCGGTGCGCACCCTTCGAACGGAGAATCGTATGCAACTCACTGTGCTCGGTTGCCGCGCGGGCATGCCCGCGGACGGGCAGCCCAGTTCCGGCTATCTGGTGGACACCGGCGGCAGCCGGATCCTGCTGGATTGCGGTCCCGGCATCGCCACCGCGCTCACCGCCGACCGGTCCCCGGCGGTGCTGGACGCGGTGATCATCAGCCATCTGCACATCGACCATTGCTACGATCTGCTGCCGCTGGGCAAGGCCCTGCTGGCCCCGTTCGCGCTGGCGAAGTATCCCGGATTCGAGAACTGGTTCGGCGATACCCCGCAAGAGCTGCCGCGGGTGCCGCTGTACGTGCCCGCGGGCGCGCGCCCGGTCCTGGACACCCTGGCCTCGGCGCTCACCACCGAAACCCTGCCCGTGCTGGACCGCGTCTTCGAGGCCGCCTTCGACGTGCGCGAATACCGGCCCGACGAGACGGTCGTCATCGGCGAGCACACCTGCGAGTTCATCGCGCTCCCGCACGCCAAACCCAATTGCGGCATGCGCCTGTGCGGTCCGTCCGGATCGCTGGCCTACACCGGCGACACCGGCGTCTCGGTCGCCCTGGAGCGCCTGGCCGCCGATGTCGACCTGTTCCTGGCCGAGGCCAGCCTGGAACGCACCGACCGCGGCGCGCACGGGCATCTGTGCGCCGCCGACGCCGCCCGCGCCGCCGCCGCGGCGGGCGCTCACGAATTGCTGCTGACCCATCTGCCCACCAGTGACGAGGTCTGGCTCAAGGCCCGATTGGCCGAGGCCACACAGCTTTTCCCGGGCCGCGTGCGGTTGGCGCATCCGGGCCTGGTGTGCGATTTCGGTAGCCGAGGGCCGCGCCGGGCAGCTGAGGAATAGCCGACCGTTCACCCGGTCGTTCGCAGGGTTCACCCGCCGTTACGCGGACCGGATACGCTGATCTCCATCCCGAAGGGGAGGTAAGCATGGAGCTCAGACTCTTGGTGTCTTTCCTGGCCGTGGCGGAAGAACTACATTTCGGTCGCGCGGCTGCCCGACTACACCTGGCCCAACCCTCACTCAGCCAGCAGATCCAACGGCTGGAACGCAGTGTCGGTGTCCAACTGGTGGAGCGCAGCTCACACCAGGTCAATCTCACACCGGCGGGGGAGGTGCTGTGCGACCTCGCGCGCAGCATCATCACCCAGACCGAGGAGGCCCGATCGGCGGTGCGGGAGGTGGCGCTCGGCCGCGCCGGCACCCTGCGCATCGGGTACAACTTCGCCGCCGGGCAACGCATCCTGCCGGCCGCGCTGGCGCGAATGCACGCCATTCTGCCCAATGTCAATATCAACCTGGTGGAACAGCGCACCGGTCCGCAGCTGGCGGCACTGTCCTCGGGGGCGCTGGATGTGGGGCTGGTCTACGGACGACCGGCCTCGACCGAATTCCATTGCCGCCCACTGATTCAAGTACCGCTGGTGGCGGTCGTGGGCCGCGGGCACAGCTGGGCGCGCCGCTCGCGGACCTCGTTCAGCGAGCTGGCCGGCCAGTCCTGCATCCTGTTCGAACGCCAGCAGTGCCCGGCCATGTACGACGCCATCCACAATGCCGCCGAACGCAGCGGGATCAAACTCAATGTCGAGCATCAGCTCGACGATCCCAATGCGACGGCCATCATGGTGTCGGTCAAACCCATGGTCGGCTTCGCGTCCTCGCTGCGCGCCGGGGCCACGCCCGCCGCGGGCTACAACCAGACCGTCATGGTGGCGCTGCACGATCCGGTGCCGACGGTCGAACTGTGCGTGGTGTGGCGCTCGGACGACACCCGCCCGATCGTGCGTTCCTTCCTCGGTTGCATCGAGTCGGCGCGGCCATTGGAATCCGCAATGCGGCTGGAATCCGGTCTGGCGCAATAGGAATCGTCAACCGCGCGGTTGAATTATCGGCATTGCCGACCGGTGCGGAGCTGGTGAGACTGGGTTCGTGATCGGCGAACTGGTCATCTGGTGCGATTTCGGCGGAGTGCTCACCGACCCGGTGGCGGAGGTGCTCGAGCGGGTGGCCGCGCAGTGCGCGGTGCCCGCCGAGGCGCTGCTGCGGGCCTGCGAATCCGTCGCCGCCGACTTCGGCGGCGACGGACTCGCGCCGCTGGAGACCGGCAGCCTGAGTGAAATCGACTGGGGCGGCCGCGTCACCGACCGGCTGGCCCCGGACTGGCGGCCGCACGCCGATCTCGGCCGATTCAGCGAATTATGGTATGGCGAGCGCAGTTTCAATGATGAATTGTGCGCGGCCCTGGTCGGCCGCACCGGCGGGCGCTGCCGGTTGGCCATGCTCACCAATAGCGTGCGCGAATGGGAACCCTATCGCGCCCGCCTGATTCCCGATGCCACCGTCTTCGAGGCGATCGTGCGATCGCACGAACACGGTGTGCGCAAACCCGATTCCGAGATATTCCGCATTGCCGAAGACGTGCTCGGCGTGCCCGCCGCGCGCTGCCTGCTCATCGACGACAGCCGGCGCAATTGCCGAGCCGCCGAAGCGGCCGGCTGGCAGGCGATCCGGCATCGCGGAAATGCCGACACCCTCACACAGCTCGACCGGATACTGGCCGCCGGGTAACCGTTCTCATTCCCGCGGCGAGCACCGGCCTCAATGAAATCCCTAGGTGGTTACCGTGTTGCTGTCCACATCCGTCGACGATGCCCAGCCGTCGGCGGTATCCCGAGGTCGCGCCGACGCCGAGGTCCTCCCGGACGGGGCGGGCCTGTTCCATGTCGTCGCCGAGGGCGCGCGGCGCTCGCCCGGCCGCTCGATTCTGTGCCGCCGCACCGAGAGCGGGTGGGACGAGATCGCGTGGGGTGAATTCCGCGCAGACGTCGTGGCATTCGCCCGCGCCCTGCTCGAAAGCGGTGTCGGGCACAGCGATCGGGTGGCCGTGCTGGGGCGCAACAGCTACGAGTGGGTGGTGGCCGACTTCGCCGCGCTGAGCATCGGCGCGATCGTGGTGCCGGTCTATCCGACCGCCTCCGAGCAGCAGATCGCGCACATCCTGGCCGATTCCGGTGCGGCATACGGGTTCGCCGAGACCGCCGAGCAGCGCGACCTGCTGGCGCGGCTGGGCGAATCGCAGTGGCGGGCGCCGGTGCGGCTGCTCACCGATCCGCCCGGCGCGCTCGCCGCCGTGGACGCCTTCACCGCCCGCGCGGCGGCGGTGACCGCCGATGCCGTGGCGACCATCGTGTACACCAGCGGTACGACGGGAATGCCCAAGGGCTGCGTGCTGACCCATCGCAATATGTTCGCCTCCTCGGCCAATACCGTGCGGCACCTGCCCGAACTGTTCCGGGCCGAGGATGCCGCGACGCTGCTGGCCCTGCCGCTGTCGCATATTTTCGGCCGGACCGTGCTGCTGGCCTGCCTGCACTCGGGAGCCAAGACCGGTCTGCTGGCCGGGATTCCGGATCTGATGGACGCGCTGCCCGGGTTCCGGCCCACCTTTCTGGCGCTGGTGCCCTATGGGCTGGAGAAGGTGCGCAAGCGCTGCCGGGGCGCCATCGGCGCACCCGCGGAACAGGTCGCCGTCGACTACGGGCGGGCGCTGTTCGAGGCCGATGCCGTCGATCCGGAGCTGGCCGGTCGGCATCGCGCCTTGAACGACACCGTATTCGCCGCGGTCCGTGGGGTTTTCGGTGGCCGGTGCCGGTATGTGATCAGCGGGGGAGCGTCGCTGGACGCGACCACCGACGCGTTCTACGCGGGGGTGGGAATCCAGATTCTGGGTGCGTACGGGCTGACCGAATCGGCGACGGCGGTGACCATCAACGAGGTGCACGCCAACCGGCACGGCAGTGTGGGCCGTCCGGTGCCGGGCACCACGGTGGGGATCGCCGCCGACGGTGAGGTGCTGGTATCCGGGCTCAATACCTCGCCCGGCTACTGGCCGAACACCGCGTCGGCCGAAACCTGGTTGCGCACCGGTGATCTCGGTCGCATCGATGCGGACGGCTTCGTGTACATCACCGGCCGCCGCAAGGAGATCCTCGTGACCAGCGGCGGCAAGAATGTCTCGCCGACGCCGCTCGAGGATCGGGTCCGATTGCATCCGCTGGTGAGCAACTGCATGGTGCTGGGAGAGGCGCGCTCGTATGTGACCGCGCTGGTCACCCTCGACCCGGTCGCCGTCGAGGCGTGGGCGGCCGAGCGGAATCTGGCAGCGCCGGCGGAAGGCTGGCACCGGCATCCCGAGCTCGCGCCCGCGGTGGCGGCGGCGATCGAGGACGCCAATGGCCTGGTGTCCCGTGCGGAGTCCATCCGCGAATTCCGCCTGGTATCCGGTGATTTCACCGTCGAGAACGGTCAGCTCACCCCCTCGCTGAAACTGCGCCGCGCGGTGATCGAACAAGCCTACGCCGACGATATCGCGGCGCTTTATCACTCGTGATCCGCTTCCGAGTCGCATTTCCGATCGAAATCATCAATCGCCCAATGGGATTGCGGCCGCATCCGTTGAGACCGGCCACGGCTGCGCCGAGAATTATTGTGTCACATTGGCGGCAATAGGGAGATTATTCCATGTACGACGTCATCGTGGTCGGTGCGCGCTGCGCCGGCTCGCCCTTGGCCATGCTGCTCGCCCGGAAAGGCCACAGCGTGCTGCTGGTCGATCGGGTGACCTTTCCCAGCGATACCGTCTCCACGCATTACATTCACCAGGTCGGTGTGGCCCGGCTCAAGGAATGGGGCCTGCTGGACAAACTGGTGGCCACCGGCGTCACCCCTATCCGCCGCTTGAATTTCTCCTACACCGGAATCACGCTGCGCGGCTTCGCCGAGGTCGAGGGCATCGATGAGGTGTACGCGCCCCGCCGCACCGTGCTGGACGGACTGCTGGTCGATGCCGCCCGCCAGGCCGGGGCCGAGGTGATCGAGGGCTTCACCGTCACCGGTCTGCTGTGGGAGGACGGGCGCGTCATCGGCGTGCAGGGCAATGCCGCAGACGGCGCCGAACAGGAATTCCGGTCGCGCTATGTGGTCGGCGCCGACGGCCGCAATTCCACCATCGGCGATCTGGTCGACGCCGAATATCACAAGGTGGTCCCGGCCTCCTGCTTCGTCTACTACAGCTACTACGACGGCCTGGACTGGGAATTCCACCACTGGACCGGATTCGACCTGCAGCAGTTCGGCGCCTGGCCGACCAATGACAATCAGCACCTGGTCACCGTCATGCGCAAAATCGATCGCTTCGCCGATTTCCGCACCGATGTGGACGGCAATTTCCAGCAGGTGTTCGATCAGATCCGCCCGGATTTCGGGGAACAATTGCGCGACAGCGGCACTCGCGTCGAACGCTTCCGGGCCATGCGCTACCCGGACAACTACTACCGTCGCTCGGCGGGACCCGGCTGGGCGCTGGTCGGCGACGCCGGCTATCACAAGGACCCGTTCACCGGCTGGGGCATCTCCGATGCGCTCATCTACGCCGAGGTGCTCGCCGACAAGCTGCACGCCGGGCTGTCCGGTGAACAGCCCATCGACGAGGCCGTGCGCGACTACGAGCGCTACCGCGACGAGCACACCGCCGACACCTTCAACTTCACCTGCATGATCTCCGAGCTGAAGGCGCCGCCGTTCTACGAGACCGTCTTCCGCGCCGCGGGGGAGAGCGAACTGGGCCTGGGCCAGTTCTTCCGCCTCATCGGCGGCGGTATGCACGGCAAGGAATTCTTCGCCCCCGAGCACCTGACCAGCCTCTACGACGCGGCCGGAACTCCCGGCGCCGATCGGATGTACCCGGAAGCCGCGTCCTGACCGGACCCCCTCTTCGAACCGGAGGCACAGCCATGCCCGCGATCAGACTCACCACGCTCGGCGACAGTTTCGTGGAAGGCCGAGGCGATGCCGCACCCGGCGGCGAATGGTACGGCTGGGTGCCCCGGCTGTCCGACATGCTGGGCCTGCCACGGGATTCGGTGCGCAACCTGGGCACCTACCAGGCCACCACCCAGCATGTCGTGCAGCATCAACTGGCCCGCGCCCTGACCAACAAGGCGCCGGTGATCGGCGTCGTCGTCGGCGTCAACGATCTCGTCGGCGACTTCGACCCCGCCCGCTTCCGGCGCAATCTGGCCACCATCTTCGATCAGCTGTGCGGGATGGACACCGTCGTCTTCACCGCCACCTACGCCGACATCCCGGCCAATCTCCCTGTCCCCGAAGTCTTCCGGGGACTGCTGCGGGACCGCTTCGCCTGGGCCAACGACGCCCTGCGCGAGACCACCGCGCGCACCGGAACGTTGTGCCTGGACGTCACCGCCATCCCCGAATGGGCCGATCCGGATATGTGGTCGCCGGACGGCCTGCACCCCAGCCCGCGTGGACACCAGTGGTTCGCCCGCGAGGTCGCCGAACTGCTGGCGACCACCGGGATGCCGCTGGCCGTGGCTACGGCCGCGGCCATTTAGGAAGGAAGACCGTGAGCGAGGAATCACTGCGAATCGGACGGCGCCTGGCCGACAATCCGATCGCGATCGTCGGCATGTCCAGCCTGTTCCCCATGGCGCGCAACCACCGCGACTACTGGCAGAACATTGTCGACGGTCTGGACTGCACCTCCGAGGTGCCGGAATCCCGATGGCGCGTTTCCGACTACTACGACCCGGATCCCGACGCGCGGGACAAGACCTACTCCCGGCGCGGGGCGTTCCTGCCGGACGTCGAATTCGATCCGCTCGAATTCGGCATGCCGCCCAATCAGCTCGACGTGACCAGCACCATGCAGACGCTGAGTCTGATGGTGGCGCGAGATCTGTTGCAGGACACCGGGGCCGACGGCTCGCCATGGTATCGGCCCGCGCGGACCGGCGTGGTGCTGGGCACCACCGGGCCGGTGCCGCTCATGCATCCGCTGGCGGCGCGGCTGTCCACGCCCGTGCTCGAGGAGGTGGTGCGGGCCGCGGGCCTGACCCAGGCCGACGCCGAGGAGATCGCCGATCGGTATGTGCGGGCGTTCGCGCCGTGGGAGGAGAACTCCTTCCCGGGCTTCCTCGCCAATGTGGTCGCCGGGCGGATCGCCAACCGGCTGGATCTGGGCGGGCTCAACTGCACCGTGGACGCCGCCTGCGCCGCCTCCCTGTCGGCCATGCGGATGGCCATCGCGGAACTCGTCGACGGCCGCGCGGACATGATGCTCACCGGTGGAGTCGACACGGAGAACACCATTTTCGTGTACATGTCCTTCGGCAAGGTCGGCGCGCTGTCCAAGACCGACCGGATCAGCCCGTTCTCCGATGACGCCGACGGCACGCTGCTCGGTGAGGGCATCGGCATGCTGGCGCTGCGCCGGCTGGCCGATGCCGAACGGGACGGGAACCGGATCTACGCGGTGATCCGCGGGCTGGGATCCTCCAGTGACGGACGGGCCAAGAGCATCTACGCGCCGCGGGCGGAAGGACAGCGCATCGCCCTCGACCGGGCCTACGAGGACGCGGACTGCTCACCGGCATCGGTGGAGCTGTTCGAGGCGCATGCCACCGGCACCGCCGTGGGCGACCGCACCGAGCTGAGCGCGCTGCGCGAGCTGCTCACCGACAATGCGGCCGAGCGGCACGGCGCGGCGCTGGGCAGTGTGAAGTCCCAGATCGGGCACACCAAGGGCGCCGCCGGGACCGCGAGTGTGATGAAGCTGTCGCTTGCGTTGTACCACAAGGTGTTTCCGCCCACCATCAATGTGGATCGGCCCAATAGCGGCATCGACTTCGACTCGGCGCCGTTCTATGTGAACGTCAAACTGCGGCCGTGGATTCGTGATCCGCGCCGGGAAGCGCGGCGGGCGGCCGCCTCGGCAATGGGCTTCGGCGGCACCAACTTCCACATGGTGCTCGAGGAATACGACCGCGAGCGCGCGGGTGTGCGCAACCTGCATCGCACGGCGCGGGCCTACCTGTGGCACGCGACCGATACGGGCGCACTGCTGGAACTGCTGAACTCCGGTGCGCCCGCGGCCGACGGCGGGCCCGTGCCCGCCGCCCATGCGCGGGTGGGATTCGTTGCGGGCGACGATGATACGGCGGAGCGTCTGCGCGCGCTGGCGGCCGAGCGGCTCGCGGCCGAGCCCGAGGCCGGGCAGTGGACGCTGCCGCAGGGCGTGTACTTCCGGCGCGAGGCGCCGGCCGGACTGAAGATCGGCGCGCTGTTCGCCGGTCAGGGCAGCCAGTACCTCGACATGGGCCTGGAGGCCGTCGTCAATGTGCCCACCGTCGCCGCCGCCTTCGACGAGGCGAATGCCGCCTTCCCGGGCGAGCATCCGAGCCTGGCCGCCGCGGTGTTCCCGCCGACCGTCTTCGACCCGGCCCTGCGCCAGGAGCAGGAAGCCACCCTGCGCCGCACCGAATACGCGCAGCCCGCGATCGGTGCGCTGGCGGCGGGCCAGTTCCGATTCCTGCGCGAGCTCGGCCTGCGCTGCGACGGCTTCCTCGGGCACAGCTTCGGCGAACTCACCGCGCTGTGGGCCGCCGACGCGGTGACCTCCGAGGACTACTTCCGCCTGGCCGGGGCGCGGGGCGCGGCCATGGCGCCGGTCGCCGGCGATGCCGACAGCGGCGCCATGGCCGCCATCGCCGCCGGCCGTGACGTGGTGGAGAAACTGCTCGCCGACACCCCAGATGTCGTGGTGTGCAACCATAATGCTCCCGAGCAGGTGGTTGTCGGCGGCGGTACCGAAGCCGTCGAAGCGCTGCTCGCCGTCTGCGCCGGACAGCAGATCACCGCGCGCCGGCTGCCGGTGTCGGCGGCCTTCCACACGCCCTATGTCGGGCACGCGGTCGACCGGTTCCGCGCGGCGCTGCGCACGGCCCGCATCGACGGCCCCGCCGCCCGGGTCTACGCCAACAGCCCCGGCGCCGCATACGCATCCGATGCCGAGGTCAATGCCGACACTCTCGCCGAACAGCTCTTGCGCCCCGTGGAATTCGTCGAAGCGGTGCGCGCCATGCACGCCGACGGCGTGACCGTCTTCGTGGAGTTCGGTCCCAAGCAAGTTCTGACGGGGCTGGTCCGCACCATCCTGGCCGATACCGAGGTCATCGCCATCCCGACCGACAGCGGCCCGCTCGGCGATTCGGACATCGCCCTCAAGCAGGCGGCCGTGCACCTGGCCGTTCTCGGCGCCGACCTGACCGGCATCAACCGCTACGACGCCCCCGTGCCCGAAACGCCTGCGCGCAAGGGCATGACCGTCACCCTCTCCGCCCCCGAGCACATCTCTCCCGCCCGGGCGGCCGCCTATCGGGACGGCCTGACCGACGGCTTCCGCGTCTCCGCGGTCGCCGAACTCGCCGCCCGTCCCGCACCCACTCCCGCCCCGATCTCCGCCAATGGCGCTGTGGCACACAGCATTCAGGAGGAACACCCGATGACCGTCCAGCCGCAGCCCCGGAACCACCCCGGCGAGGACCCGGCCGTCCAGCACCTCGCCCTGCACTCCCGCTACCTCGACAGCCAGTTGCACGTCGCCGAAACGGTGGTCGGCCTCATCGCCCAGCACGGCCTCGACGACCCGAAGCTCCCGGAGATCATCGCCGCGGTCCGCGACCAGAGCGTGGCCATCGGCCACGCCCACGAACGCGCCGCCGAAGTCCTGGCCCGCCTGGCCGAACTGGAACTCGGCGCCGCCCCCGCAACCTGGTCCGACCCGGTCTCCTACACCGCCGCCCCGGCCGTCTTCGCACCCTCCGCCGCCCCTCGCCCACTGCCCGCCGCGCAGAACCTCACCGCCACTGCGCCCATTACTCCACCGTCGGCCACGACCACACCTGCCGCGGCTCACGTAGCCGCCCCCGCCCCGGCTGCTGCACCGGCTCCGATCGCGGAACCTCTTGCCCCACAGCCGACCCCATCCGCCCCCTCGCACACCAACGGCCACAGCCTCGACGCCGAATCCGTCCGCGCCGCCCTGGTCGAGGTGGTGGCCGGCAAGACCGGCTACCCCTCCGATCTGATCGACCCCACCATGGACCTCGAAGCCGACCTCGGCGTCGACTCCATCAAACGAGTCCAGGTCCTCGGCGCGGTCCAGGAACGCTTCCCCGCCCTCCCGGTCATCGGCCCCGAAATGCTCGGCGAACTACGAACTCTCGACCAAATGGTCGACATCCTGGTCGGAGAGGCAGGTGGTGCCGACCCAAAAGCGCCATCGCCGACCACTGAGCCGAACTCAGCGGTAGGCCCCACCCCAACCTTGCGCCACCTGGTCAGCCTCGTAGACCTGCCCGCCATCGACACCATGGACCGGCCCTTCCACTCCAATCCGGTCGCGGTCGTAGCCGACCACGGTGGCGAGGACGCATCGAAACTCGTTGCGGGATTGGAAGCCAACGGCTGGACAGTGCACCGCATCGATCTGTCCACCGCCGCCCCCGGAGAGCGCGCGGCCATGGACCCGGCGGAGTCCGGGTTCTGGTCGACGTGTACCGGATCGACCGAGCCCGGAGCTGGTGCGGTGGTACTCGGTGAGCTCGCCGAACGATCCATCAGCGAAAGGCTGAATGAGCCTGTCGATCTCGTACTGGTCGTGCTGGACGGGGAGCCGACGTGGGCGGCTGCCGAGCGCCGGCTGGCCGAGGCCATCCTGCTCGCCAAACACGGCCGAGCGGCGCTGACGTCCGTTGGAGGCCGGGGGGCGTTCGTCCCCGAGACTCGGCTCGACGGTGAGGTCGGGTCGACCGGTGCTGCCGAGGCTTCTCGGGCCGGCGCCGAACACAGGCCCACCGCGGCCATCGTGCCCGCCGGGCACGGGCGCACGACCGAGCACGGTGTGGCGCTGTCGGGAGGTCGCGCGGCGGGATCGGCGTCCACCGACGGTCCGGGAGCCCAGGCGGTTGCCGAGGAGCCGAGTGCCGCCAGGGGGCGCAGGGCGTTCGTCACTCTGACCCGGCTCGACGGCGGGCTCGGGCTGAGCGGCGTTGCCGAGCCGGAGGCGGGGTTGCTGGCGGGGGTGGGCGGCGTGGTGAAAACCCTTGCCGCCGAGACGCCCGAATTGTTCTGCCGCGCTGTGGATGTGCATCCGGCGTTGACTTCCGATCAGGTCGTCGCCGCGGTGCTGGCGGAGTTGCACGATGCGGCCGTCGATACCCTCGAGGTCGGCGTGGATGTAGGCGGGGCGCGGCGCACTGTCGTTCCCGGTCGCTATCGGCATCCTGTTGTCACCTCCGTGGTGGATCCGGAGGCGGCCGCGGAGCCGGTCCTCGAATCCGATGATGTGTTCGTGGTGACCGGCGGTGCTCGCGGGGTGACCGCATCGTGTGTGGCGGCGCTGGCCGAAACCGGTGCGGCGGAGTTCATTCTGCTCGGCCGCACCGAGCTTTCCGATGAGCCTGCGTGGGCCGCGGGTGTGGCCGATGCCGAGTTGCGGGGTGCGGTGATCGAAGAACTGCGGGCAGCGGGCGGACGACCGTCACCGCGGGAGATTCAGCGCTTGCACGGTGCGTTGGTCGCTCAGCGGGAGATTCGGGCGACAGTGGATCGGGTGCGCGCGGCTGGAGCGCGGGCGACCTATCTTGCCGTGGATGTCGCCGATGCGGCCGCTGTTCGGGCTGCGCTGGCCGGTCGTTCGGTCACCGGGGTCGTGCACGGTGCGGGCGTACTCGCTGACGCACTGCTGCCGGACAAGACACTCGCTCAGGTCGAGAAGGTGTTCGCGCCGAAGCTGCGCGGATTGGCGGCCGTGCTCGATGCGGTGGATTCGGATCGGTTGCGGCACTTGGTGGTTTTCACCTCCATTGCCGGGCTGCTCGGGAACCCGGGGCAGGCCGACTACACGGCGGCGAACGAGGCGCTGGCGCGTTTCGTCGCGAGCTGGCGGCAGCGGCATCCAGGGCGGCACGGCGTGGCGATCGACTGGGCCGCGTGGGACGGTGGCATGGTCACTCCCGAACTGCGGGCGCTGTTCGCCTCGCGGGGAGTGCGATTGCTCGATCCGGTGACGGGGGCGCGGGCCTTCGTCGATGAGTTCGCCGAATCGCATCGGGGCGATGGGCGGGTGCTGATCGGTGAAGCGGCGGCACTGGCAGGTACCGGTCCGGCTGCCGCTGCGGCACGTATCGCACGACGTGAAGTCGGTGCGGTGGAACATGATCCGGTCATTCAAGATCATCGAATCGGTGCGCAGGCGGTGCTGCCCGCCACCTTCGGACTCGGCTGGATGATCAATGTCGCCGAACGGGCGCATCCCGGACTGCGGGTCATCCGGGTGCGCGACTTTCAGGTGAACAAGGGGATCGTCTTCGATGGCAGTCCGGACATTCCCCGCTGGGTGGAGTTGTCCGAGGGCCGCGCCGAGGGCGATCGGGTGATCGTGGACGCGGTGGCTCGCGGTGACAGTGGTCGCGCGCTGCCGATCTCCCACTATGCGGCCACGCTGGAACTGGCGGTCGAGACGGTGATCGCACCGCGGCGGTCGCCGCATCCGTCCGGTATCGGAGCCGCCGACGGGGCCTCCATCTACACCAGCGCCACCCAGTTCCACGGCCCACGCCTGCAAGGGCTGCGCTCGATCCTCGAATTCACCGATGAGCGTCTGGTCGTGCAATGCCGCCTGACCGATGTCCGGGTGGCCAAGGGCGCGTACAGCGGCGCCCTGCACAGCCCGGTGCTCGCGGACGTAATGCTGCAAGGTCCCTCGGTGCTCGGCGGCCGTCTGCTCGGGCAGGCCTGCCTGCCGCTGGCCATCGGCGTCGCCGACTATTACGCGCCGCTGCCGAGCGACGCGGACTTCATCCTGACCGTCGACGGGGTACGCCGGAATGCCAATGGCATCACCGCGACCGCGACGGCCACCACTGCGGACGGCGCGGTCCTGGTGCGATTCGACGAGCTGGTGTTCGTAGCGACGCCGGCCATGGCAGCCAAGTTCGCCGAATCGGTGGCGCACTGGCGAACGGAGACAGCGCAGTGACCATGACCGAACTCGATTTCGCCGGAGAACCATTCGACCCGTTCGCCTGGACCGCACCCGCCGCACCCGCCGCGCAGCCCGTGCCTGCTGCGGCCGCCATCGAAGCGTCCGGTGTGGCCGTGAACGGCGATGTCGCAAGCCTCGTGCGCGATATGCGATTCGCTCTGGTGCGGTCGCACGAGCAGATGCTGCGGGCACAGACCGCGTTGCAGCGCAGGGTATTGCGGTCGAACGGCCACGTGGTGCGTGCCGACGGTCAGCAGGCCCCGGTTTCCGGGCCGACTCCCGTTGACAGCGAGGCGCGGTTCAAGCCGCTCGCCCGGACGGCGGTGATCGAGCTGGACGCCGCCGCCCTGGCCAAGCTGGCGGCCGGGGATATCGCGGCGGTCTTCGGACCCGGTTTCGCCCAGGACGGCGCCAATCCTGATGTGCGACTGGGCGGTTCGTCGCTGGTCGCGGTCAGCGGGCTGTCCGTGTACGGCGGGGCCCGGGGGAATGGGGCATTGACCGCGTGTGTCCGCCTCGCCTCCCTCGACCACAATGCCGTTGTCGAGGCCGTCGTCCAGGCAGCTCAGGTCTATGCGTTGTCCGTCGGGCTGCCTCTGTGCCTGGCCGATGCGACCTTCCAGCGGGAGGCGCCCGGATTGCCGGTCGAACCGGTGCGGGTGGACCTCGCTCCGCTCAGCTCCCATGAGCTGGAAGTCGTTCTCGAGGTCACCGAGATCGATTTGGTGCCAAGGCCATTCGTGCGTGTCGATGCGGAAGTATCGCTCGCGGGCAGCTCGATCGGCTGGGTGCGCGGGGTGACCGTGGCCGTGGTGGAGAAGCCGGGCGTTCCCATCGGCCCGGAGGTGGGCGGTGTTCCCGCTCGCTGGCTGGGGCGCTTGGGCCGCTTCGGTGATCGCGCTCTGCTCAGCGAATTCCATCTCGCGCAGATGTGCCGCGGCGACCAGGGCATCGGCTTGGGACCGGAGTTCGCGCAATACAGTTCGCGCAAGGCCACCCGGCCGCCGGATCGCGGACTACTGCTGGTGGACCGGTTCATGGCGATGTCCGGAACTCGCGGCGTGCTCGACAGCGGATCGCACACAACCGAATACGACTCTCCCGCCGACTCCTGGTACTACCGGGACACCGCGAACGCCTCCATGCCCAACTGCATCTACATGGAGACCTCGCTGCAAGCCGCTCTCCTGCTCGGCTACTACCTCGGCCCGACCCTCGCCGATCCGGACGCCACCGTGAGCCTGCGAAACCTGGGCGGTACGGCGACGGTGCTGCGCGAAGTGGACCTGCGGGACACGACGATCGTCGAACACTCGCGGCTGTTGTCCACCTCGCCGATGCCCGGCTCGACCCTGCAATCCTTCTCCTACACCATGCATGTCGACGGTGAGCCCTTCTACGAGGGCGAAACCCTGTTCGGCTATTTCAGCGACGCCGCCATGGCGAATCAGACGGGCCTGGATGCCGGTCGGCACGTGCCGACCTGGCTCGACAGCCGTCCGGTGCGCCCCGCCACCAGAACCATCGATATCGCCGCGCGTCGTGCCGATCCGAATGCACGCCTGGTCTCCCTCGATCACTTGGCGCTGCTGGACCGGGTGGAAGTCGTCGACGAGGGCGGCATTTTCGGCAAGGGCTATCTGCACGCGGTCCAGCCGATCGACCCCGCGCACTGGGTATTCGCCCGCCACTTCCGCTACGACCCGGTCATCCCCGGCTCGTTCGGCATCGAGACCTGCATTCAGGCCATGCAGGAATGGTTGCTGGACAGCGGATTCGGGGCGGGCATGCGCAATCCCGGTTTCGTCCTGCCCGCCGGGCTGCCCTTCACCTGGAAGTACCGCGGCCAGTTCCTGCCCACCGATGGCGAATGCACCCTCGATGTGCACCTGAAGCGAATCGAGCAGCGTCCCGGGCGAGTCCGCGTGGTCGGCGAGGCCAGCATGTGGAAGCCCGGCCTGCGGATCTACGAACTCAGCGATATCGCAGTCGAACTGCGTGAGGAAGGAGCCCCGCCGTGGTGAGCGTCGTACCCACCCGACCGGCCGGTGACCTGCAAACCCTCCGGGACGCACTGCTGCGCCTGGACGACCCGTTCTTCCTGGTCCGCACCCAGACCGGCCTGGGTGCCACCAACGATCCGGTAGCGGCGCGCACCGCCCAGGTGCTCGCCGCGGTGCCGCCCATCCGCCCGGAGTCCTTGGGCGACGACGGGTTCCGGCGCACCCACGGCGTCCGGCTCGCCTACATGGCCGGAGCCATGGCCAATGGCATCGCCTCGGCCCGCATGGTCATCGCCCTCGCTCGCTCCGGCGTCCTGGCCTCCTTCGGTGCGGCCGGCGTCCTCCCGTCGCGAGTGGACGAGGCCCTCGCCGAGATCCGCCGCGGAGCCCCGGGCATGCCCTTCGCCTGCAACCTGATTCACAGCCCCAATGAACTCGCCATGGAGCGAGCAACCGTGGATCTGTGCCTGCGCCACCAGGTCCGGTGCATCGAGGCCTCCGCCTTCATGAACCTCACCCCGCAGGTGGTGCACTACCGCCTCGCCGGCCTGACCGTCCGCGACGGCCGGGTAATCGCCGAAAACAAGGTGATAGCCAAGGTTTCCCGCACCGAGGTGGCCGAACTGTTCCTGCGTCCCGCTCCCGAACCCATCGTCCGCGACCTGGTCGCCGCGGGCCTCGTCACCCCGGAGCAGGCCGAGCTGTCCCGCCGCGTGCCGATGGCGGACGACATTACCGCCGAAGCGGATTCGGGCGGCCACACCGACCGCCGCCCCCTCACCGTCCTGGTCCCCGAACTCCTCGCCCTGCGGGACCGCATCCAACAGGAACTCGCCTACCCCGACCCCGTCCGAATCGGCGCCGCAGGCGGCATCGGCACCCCCTCGGCAGCCCACGCCGCCTTCGCCCTCGGCGCCGCCTACGTGGTGACCGGCTCCATCAACCAGGCGAGCGTCGAAGCCGCCCAATCCGATTCGACCAAGCAACTCCTGGTCACCGCCACCAGCACCGACTGCACCATGGCCCCCTCCGCCGACATGTTCGAGATGGGCGTGGAAGTCCAAGTCCTGCAACGCGGCACCATGTTCGCCACCCGAGCCAAACACCTCTACGACACCTACCGCGCCTACCCCGGCATCGACGCCATCCCCGCCCCAACTCGCACCCAACTGGAACAACGCACCTTCAAGCGCCCCCTGGACGACATCTGGTCCGACTGCGTCACCTACTTCACCGACCGCGACCCCGCCCAGCTCGCTCGCGCCGAATCCGATCCCAAACGCAAAATGGCCCTCATCTTCCGCTGGTACCTGGGCCTCTCGTCGGCGTGGAGCATCACCGGCGCCCCCGACCGCACCCCCGACTACCAAATCTGGTGCGGCCCCGCCATGGGCGCCTTCAACACCTGGGCCACCGGCTCCTACCTGGCCCCCGCCCCCAACCGCCACGCCGCCGACCTGGCCACCCACATCATGCGCGGCACCGCCCTCGCCACCCGCACCACCCAACTCCGCGCCGCCGGCGCCCGCCTCCCCGCCGCCGCCTGCACCTACCTCCCCACCCCACTGGAAGCCTGAACCCCGGCCATCCGATCCTGGTCGTCCTGCATCCGGGCCCGCATCCGCGCCTCGACCGCGCGGATGCGCTGGTTCGCCGACGGATGCGTCGACAGCGGCGCGAAAACGAAGCGGGACAGCCGATCCCGCCACGATCAGCAGCGCAAAGGCAACGACCGCGAACCGGGTCCCGAACAGCACTATCGCCATCCCACTGTGCGCTGAACTTCCGCTGCCACCCGCGCAGGGGTGAGGCCGGAGGTGTCGATGACGGCGTCATCGATGTCGGCGGTCTCGAGGAGCGCGGCCAATTCGGTCACGCGCGCGAGATGCCATGCCAGACCCTCGGGATCGTTTGCGTGGCGGCTGCGCAATCGTTCCTCGGTCAATGCGGGATCCAGTGTCAGCCGGATTACCGCCAGGCTCTGGGCGTGGGTTGCGTCCCGGTACCGGGCGACATCCTCACGGCGCTCGATCACCCCTGCGAGAATCAGCCGCTTCGCGCCGGCTGCCCGGTAGTTCGTTGCTATTGCCGCCAGGTTCGCCAACTCCAGGGCAAGGTTGAAGGGGTCGTCGGCTGGGGCGGGCCAGGAATGGCGAATGTGGTCGAGGTCGATAACCGCGTGTGGGATCGCGGCCTGCTCTTCGAGGTCGGCGAGTGCGTCGGCCACCGTGCTCTTGCCGACACCCACGGTGCCATTGAGGAACACGGTGTCGACTTCGCTCATAGCCCTGATTATCCAGAGCGGTTGGGCGCCGTTCAGGAATCGAGCATCAGGTCGATGTGCATCGCGTCCGATGGTAGACAGTCAGGGGTTGCGGACCCATTCGGCGATTTTCGCGCCGAGGGCGGGGCTGTCCTTGATCCAGGCGAAGTGGTCGAGGTTCTTGATGTCGGAGCCGGGGCCGAAGTGCCAGCGGGTGAGGGTGGCCGACTTCAGGCGGCGGGCCAGGTGATCCACGGTTGATTCGGGGCCGAGGGGGTCGGTGTCGAAGGAGATCATGAGGGTGCGCAGGGGGAGGGCGCGCAGGAGGCGGTCGTAGCGGAGTTTGGAACCCGCGGGGCGGTAGTCGCCGGTGAGGGCGTGGCGGGACCAGTCGATCATGACGCCGCCGGCCATGGGGCCGCCCATGACCTTGCCGCCGGGCCAGTAGCCCTTGATATTCGAGACTATGCGGACGTATTGGCTGCCGTACAGGACGCCGAGCCGGCGCTTGAGTTCGAAGGCGCGCCAGTAGACGACGCCGGTGGCGATGGTGATGATGCCGGCGAGCCGGTCGGGGTGGGCGGAGCCGTACAGCAGGGAGAGCTGGCCGCCGAGGCTGTGGCCCAGCAGGTAGACGGGCGCTTCGGGGAAGCGGGCGCGGACGGCGTCGAGGATGGCGGGCAGGTCCGCCTCGAGCATCTGGCGGTAGCCGTAGTCGGGGGCCTCGCCGAGGGGCGGGGCGCTTTCGCCCTGGGCGCGCAGGTCCACGGTCGCGGCCGACAGTCCGGCGGCGTGCAGGGATTTGGCGATGGGCAGGTAGAACTTCGCCTTCATGGCGATCGCCGGGAGCACCAGCAGTACGGGGGCGGCCGGGTCCGCGGCGGGGAGCACCCGGACCACGAAGGATGCGGCGGCGGAGCTGTCGGAGGCGGGGACGGTGACCGGGAGGGCTTCCAGAGTGCTGAATTCCGAGGGCTTCCGGGCTTCGCCGGACTCAGCGGTCTTGCTCGGGGTGGACATGACTACCTTCCTGATCAGACGGCCGCGGTCCGCCGGGCGGCGAGCTGGCAGACATAGTCGAAGGACACCTTGCCGACGAGGACGTCATTGTCGTCGTAGAGCATGGCCCGGCTGTCGACGTCGAAGCGGGTGCGGTCGGTGCGCTCGGCGATGGCGCGAATATCGCGCACGTCGACGGTGCCGATGGCGCGAATACGGCCCCGGGCGGGCTTGAAGAACACCGAACGGGAGTCGCGCACCACCATCCACTCGACCTCGCCGAGATCGGGCGCGGCCGCGCCGACGAAGGCCACGGCGCAGGCGATATCGGCGGCCAGGTACAGGGCCGCGGCGTGCACGGTCTTGACGTGATTGCGCAACTGCGGGTCGTCGGGCAGTTCGGCGATGGCCCGCTCGCCGTTCAGATCGGTGACCCGCACGCCGGTGAAAACACCGAACGGCACGGCCGCGTTGGCGATCTCGGCGAGCTTGCCGTAATCCGGATTCTCGGTGGCGAATTCCGCGAACGGCGCGAAGGCGCGGTCGAAGAATGACGTCTCGGTCATGGTTCTGTCCCCACTGCGTCGAATTGGGTCGTCTGGCAGCATCTTTCGATTCGCAGTATGTCCGGGCGGGCGGACCGGGAACGGGCTCATTGGGAGGTCCTATCGCCGGATACGGAACTGTGGAACGTACCCGGGCCGGGGGCGCCCGCGTCGGTAGTGTCCGCTGTGGCCCCAGGTTGTGCGGAGGGAATGTCGATGCGACTGTTGCAGCGCGAACGCGCGGATCTCGAACGGTACCTTCCCGGTCTGGACGAGTCGCTGGCCGAGATCCCGCTCACCGAGCTGGAGCGGCCCGGATCGCCGGGCGTCGCGCTGTTCCGGGACGCGGGCGGGCCGGGCCTGGTGATACCGACCGAGTTCAAGGGTCTGGGCGCGGATGCCGTTGCGGCGGTGCGAATTCAGCGTGCACTGGGTTCGCGCTCGCCGTCGCTCGCGGTCGCGACCACCATGCACCACTTCTCGGTGTCGAGCCTGGCGCTGGTCGCCGCGGACGCCGGCAATGCATGGCTTTTGCTGGAAGCTGTTGCGACACAAGGATTGCTGGTCGCCTCCGGTTTCGCCGAGGGCAGGCCGGACGGGCGCATACTCGCGCCGTCGATGACCGCGACCCGCACCGCCGACGGCCTGCGCGTCTCCGGCGTCAAACGCCCCTGCAGCCTGGCACGGTCCATGGACCTGTTGACGGCGAGCGTGGTCGTGCCGGGGTCGGCGGGCACGCGGGATCAGCTCGGCGTGGCGCTGATCCCGTCCACCGATCCGGGCGTGACGGTCACCCCGTTCTGGTCCAGCTTCGCGCTCGCCGGCGCGGAAAGCGATCAGGTGACCATCGAGAACGTCCTGGTGCCCAGCGATTTGGTGGTGCTCACCGGCCCGGCGGACGGCGCCCGGCTCGACGAAATCCAGACCATGGGATTCGTCTGGTTCGAATTGCTGGTGACCGCCTCGTATCTGGGCGCGGCCACCGCCCTGGTGGAGCGAGCGCTCGACATGGACCGGGTGAGCGACAGCGAGAAACTGCGGCTCATCATCGCCGTGGAAGCCGCCATGGCGGCCGTGGAGAACATCGCCCGCCAGGTCGCGGACGGGCAGCGGGACCAGCGCCTGCTGGTCGACGCGCTGCTGGTGCGCTACGCCGTGCAGGACGCCATCGCCACGGTCGTGCCGCGCGCCGCCGAACTGCTCGGCGGCCTCAATTTCATGACCGCCGACGATGTCGGTTACCTCGCCGCCGCCGTCAACGGCCTCGGCTTCCACCCGCCGGCGCGCGCCAGGATGGCCGGCCCGCTGGCCGAGTACGCGACGGGCTCCTCGTTGCGGATCGCCTGAAGGGAATCGGAATGACCTGGCGCAAGCGCACAATCCTGCTCACCGGCGGCTCCGGCGTGGTCGGCCGCGCCCTCATCGACGAACTGGCGGCCGATTTCGACATTGTCTGCCTGCGCCACCGGCGGCCGATCGGTGATGTGCGGGTCAGCGAGTTCGCGGGCGATTTCACACATCCGACGCTCGGCCTGCCCGCGGCGGACTACCGGCGGCTGGTGCATCGCGTCGATGCGATCGTGCATTCGGCGGCGGTGACGAGCTGGAAGGAGGATCCGGCCGAGATCCGCGCCGCGAATCTGGCGGGCCCGTCGGCCATGCTCCGGCTGGCCGCGGAAGCCGGTGTGCCGCTGTACTTCTTCAGTACCGCCTTCGTCGTGCACCCCTTCGCCGGTGATGACACATTCCCGGGCGCGGCGGCCTACCTCCGGTCGAAGATCGAGGCCGAGAAGCTGGTGCGCGAACACCCCGCCGACACCGTCATCGTGCGGCCGTCGGTGGTCTCCGGGAGCACGGCCGACGGATCGATGGCGGCCTTCCAGGGCCTGCATCGAGTTCTGGGCGGGGTGGTGCGCGGGCGCGTCCCGCTGGTGCCGTGCGTACCGGAATCACTGATCGACACGATTCCGGTGGACCTGGTCGCCCGAGCCCAAGGACGGTTGCTGCGTGAGCAGGTGACCGCGGGGGAGTTCGCGCTGACCGCGGGACGGGAAGCCCTGCGCGTCAGCGACTTCTTCGAAGTGTGCGAAGGCATGTCGCGGGAGCTGGGCATCGAGGTGGCGCCCCCGCGCTTCCTGCCCGGTGAGGCCGTCGAACGCCTGGTGCTGCCCCTACTGGAGGAAACGCTGCCGCGCGCCGCCCAGCAGGTGTTCCGTGATCTGCTCGAATTCTGCTGGCTGTTCCAGACTCCCGAACCCCTGCCGTCCGCGATGGGCGAGCTCGGCTTCACCTCCGAGATCACCCGGCCCGCATTGCGGGAAGCGACCTGGAAGACAGTGCGCTACTGGGCAACCGCGAAGGGCCTGCGACCGGATCGCGAGCGGGAGCGGGTGGCATGACCGTCACCAGCGTCGACTCCGCCTGGCCGGAGCTGTGCCGCACCCACTTCGGCCCGGCGCGCGCCGCATTCGGCAATGTGCTCGGCGGCATGGCCGAAATCGCTTCGGCGAGAGCGTGGGTCGATGCCAGCGACGGCCGCCGGTATCTGGATTTCGGCGGGTACGGCGTCTTCCTGCTCGGGCACCGGCATCCGGCCGTGATCGCGGCGGTGCGCCGCCAGCTCGATCTGCATCCGATGTCCTCGCGCGTCTTCTTCGAACCGGTCGCGCTGCGCGCCGCCGCGGCGCTGACGGCCACCTTGCCCGGTGAACTGTCGATGGTGCAGTTCACCAACTCCGGCAGCGAGGCCACCGAAGCCGCGCTCAAACTCGCCAGGGCCAACGGCAAGTCGGCATTGATCAGCGCGCGCAACGGTTTTCACGGCAAGACCCTCGGTGCGCTGAGCGTCACCGCCAACGAGAAATACCAGCGCGCATTCCGTCCACTGCTGCCGCACGTGACCGAGGTGCCGTTCGGCGACATTCCCGCCATGGCCGCGGCGCTGGCCGCGGTCGAGGGCGTCGGTTGTGTCGTCATCGAACCCGTCCAGGGCGAGGGCGGCGTCCACATTCCACCCGACGGCTACCTGCGTGAGGTCGCCGAGCTGTGCAGACGCCATCGTGCACTGCTCGTCGTCGACGAAATCCAAACGGGCCTGGGCCGTCTCGGCTCCTGGTGGGGCATCGACAGCGAGGGCGTCGTCCCCGATATCGTGCTCGCCGGCAAGGGCCTGTCCGGGGGAGTGGTGCCCATTGCCGCCATGGTCGCCGACCCGCGCACCTTCGCCCCCTTCGCCAATGATCCCTACCTGCACACCTCCACTTTCGCCGCCTCGCCCATCGCCTGTGCGGCCGCCATCGCCGCCCTCGAAACCATGACCGCCGAAGACCTGCCGCGCCGTGCGGCGGACCTCGGTTCGCGACTGCTGCACGGGATCCGGCGGATAGCCGATGCTCATCCGGCCGCCGACCGGATCACCGTGCGCGGTCGCGGCCTGCTGCTCGGCGTCGATCTCGGCACGCCCGGCGCGGTCGGCGAACTGTTCCTGAACCTCCTCGACCGGGGAGTGCTCGCCAATCACTCGCTCAATGCCTCCAGCGTGGTGCGGTTCACCCCGCCCGCGATCATCACCGACGACGAAGCCGGCGTGTTCCTGGCGGCCTTCGCAGACGCACTCGCCGCCGTGCCGTTCGGCTGAGAGGAAAACTTTTGCGCGCCGTAGATTTCCGCTACCTCGCCCCGGCCGCCGAGGCGGCGACCAGTTATGAGCGGATCAGCGATTTCGCTCGCTACCCCGAGGTCACCGATGCGGTGGTCTCGGTCGACTACGCCGAATCCGACGATCGGGGCGTGATCTCCACCTGGGTCGTGAAATTCCGCCGCGGCCTGCTGCGCTGGACCGAACGCGATGTCTTCGACCGCGCCGCCGGCACCATCGAATTCGAACAACTCACCGGAGATTTCACCAGCTTCCACGGCCGCTGGCAGATCACCGCCACCGAGCAGGGCGCCGAGATCGGCTTCACCGCCGAATTCGACCTGGGCATGCCCACCCTCGCCGACATTCTCGATCCCGTCGCCGAATCCGCGCTGCGGGACAACATCACCCTCATTCTCCGCGGCCTGCTCGGCGAGCTCCACCCGGTCGCGCCCGCCGACCACGGCTGAACCGAAAGGCTGACCCCGTCGTGACCACGACCACCGACATTCCAGAGTTCTTCCGGGACTACAACCCCGGGCGCGGCCTGAAACGCATAACCGCCATTTCCCGGCCGCCCGCCACCGGCTATTACGGCGATGCCTGGCACACGGCCGCCACGCGTTTCCCGGACCAGCGGATAATCTTGCAGCGACCGGCCGATATCGCCCCGGACTCCGGCGCCGAATACACGTATTCCCAGTGGGCGGACCAGGTTTCGGAGCTGGCGGCCTGCCTGTTCGAGGCGGGCGTGCGGCCCTGGGATCGCGTCGCGGTCATGAAGGCGAATCACCCCGACGTCCAGGTCATCGGCAGCGCTGTGGCCCGGCTGGGCGCCATCCCGTTCCAGATGGCCTGGAATCACAATCACGATGTCGCCACGACCCTGCTGAAGCGCCTGGACCGGCCGTTCCTGGTGACCGACCCGGGCCGGCTCGACCAGGCCGAGCTGAGCGCCGAGGATCTGAACGCGCTCACCGCCAGAACCATTATCGTCGGCCCGCACCCGGCTCCGGCGGGCGCCATTCACCTCGACGACCTGCGCGGCGCCGATCCCGCCCCGGTCCGCCTGCGCGGCTGGAGCGAACCCATGGTGGCCACCCACACCTCGGGCACCACCGGCTACCCGAAATTCGCGCTGCATTCCGCGGAAACCCTGCACGCCGTCGCCCATGTCGAAACCGAGCACTGGGGCGGGCTCGGCTTCCGCACCAGCGATGTCTTCGCCTTCTTCGACCCGTATTTCCATCAGCACACCATCACCGCGCTGCTGACTCTGGCCACCGTCGGCCCGCGCTTCGTCGCCATCTCCGATGTGCTCGAACCGGATGTCGCCGATCTGCTCGCGGCGCACAAGCCGACCGTGGTCGACATGCTGCCGAATATGTATCTCGTCCTGGAGCACCTGGCCTCGGACCCGCGCGGGCTGTTCGAGAAGGTGCGTTTCTACATCAGCTCCTTCGACGCCATTCACACCCGCTCCATTCGCACCTTCCTGGCCGCCAGCAAGTTCACGCTGCCGGGCTGGATGCAGTCGTGGAGTCAAACCGAACAGGGGACCATCGTGCTGCGCCCGTATCTGAAATTCATGGTGCGCAAGGTCGGTCAGTTCCCGCCGCCGTCGCAGAACATGGGCTGGCCGCTGCCCACCGTCGCGAAACTGCGGGCCGTCGATCCCGAAACCGGGGACGAGGTGCCCCGCGGGCAGGTGGGTCTCATCGAGATCGATCAGCCCGGCCGCTGCCTGGCCTATATCGGCGAGCAGCACCGCCACGCCAACAAGGCCGACGGAATCTGGTGGAACACCGGCGATCTCGGCATCATCTCGCGCTGGGGCACCGTCCGCCTCATCGACCGCGAAATCGACCGCATCGAAGGCGGCAGCGGCATCGCCATCGAGGACGCCCTGCTCGACCGGCTCCCGGAAACCAGCGAAGTCGTGGTGCTGCCCCGCGCCAATGCCCTTCCCGCCCCGGTGTATTCGACGTACTCGGGCGAGCCGATCCCCGCCGATCGTTGGGTCGCGGCCGCCTCCGGGCTCCCCGCCATGGCCGACCCGATCCACCTGCCCTGGAACGACTTCCCCCGCACCGCCACCTGGAAGATCCGCCGCGTGGAACTGCGCCGCCGCCTCTTCGACGAGGCCCCGACGGGGATCGGCGCATGGACCTGACGCCCGCGCCCCTGGACGCCCGCCCCGGGCAGGCTGTTTACAGCCGCCGCATCCTCGCCGTCTACGACATCGGCGTCCTCCGCCTGTCCTACCCCCTGGCCTGGGGCTGTCCCAGTAAACACCTTGTCGCCCACTACAACCGGAACGTCGGCGTCGACCACCTCGACATCGGCGTCGGCACCGGCTTCTTCCTGGACCGCTGCCGCTTCCCGCAGCCGCCGGACATCACCCTCGTCGACATGAACGCCAACTCGCTGGCGGTCACCGCGAAACGCCTGGGCCGCTACCGGATCTCGACGCTGCGGGCCAATGTCCTGGACCCACTGCCTCTGCCGCCCGAGAGCTTCGACTCCATCGGCGTGAACTGTCTGCTCCACTGTCTGCCGGGCACCTTCGAGCAGAAGGCCACCGCCCTGGCGAACATTCGAAAACTGGTCCGTCCCCACGGCGTCGTCTTCGGCTCGACCGTCCTGGTGAAGGGCGTGCACCACAATCCGCTGGGCCGCTACCTCGTCGCCTCCTGGAACCGGCGCGGCATCTGGTCCAACCGGGACGACGACCACGCCGGCCTGCTTCGCGCACTCAGCACTCACTTCACCCACGTCGAGATCGACATGCGCGGCCGCTCGGCCCTGTTCACCGCCCGTCCGTAGCTCAGGCGCGGAAGGGGTGCGCCAGCTGGGTGGTCAGCAGCCGGCGCGCGGTGACCAGCGAGGGGCCGTACCAGGTGAGGCTGCGGCCCTCGACCAAGGCGACGGGAGTACCGGGGAACGCTTCCGGGCCATCGGTTTCGGTGAAGACGTAGGGCTCGTCGGGGAGTACGGCCAGGTCGACGCCCACCGTCAACTCGTGTGGGGAGACCTTCGGATATCGCTCCGGCCGGTCGGCGTGCACCAGGCGCAGGCCCAGCCGGTGGGCGAGATCGGCGGTGAAGGTGTCGCCGCCGACGACCATCCAGGGATCGCGCCAAATGGGGATCACCGCATTGCGGAAGGGACCTGGCGGGGGAGGGGCCCATTCCGCCTCGGCCCGGCCCAGCCATGCCGGTGGCGTCACGCCCAGCGCCACCGCGAACAAGCGCTCCAGCGACGAAAATGCCTCCGCCACCGTGCGAATCCTGGTCACCCATACCGGGATTCCCGCCGCCCGCAACCGGTCCACGTCGATGCGGCGGTTCTCCTCCTGATTGCACACCACCAGATCCGGTGCCATATCGATGATGCGCCGCACATTCGGGTTCTTGGTTCCCCGCACCCGCTCGACCCGCAAATCCGGCGGATGCGTGCACCAGTCGGTAGCGCCCGCCAGCAGGCCGGGGCAGCTGACCGCGATCGACTCGGTCAGCGACGGCACCAGCGACACCACTCGCCGCACCGGCCCGCGCAGCCCGACCGGCGTGCCGAGATCATCGACCGGTTCCGCACCGTTCGACCACGTCGTGGGATCCACGACTACCCAGGCTAGTCCCGCGGCCGGCCGCTCAGTCGTAGGCGACCTTCCAGCTCTTGATCGCGTTCAGCCAGCCCGAGCGCAGCCGGACCGGCGGGGAGATCTCGTACAGGTTGGGCATCACGTCGGCGATGGTGTTGAACATGAGGTCGATCTCGAGTCGCGCCAGGTTGGCGCCCGCGCAGTGATGGGTGCCGCTGCCGCCGAAGCCGACATGCGGGTTGCGCGTGCGCAGGATGTCGAACCGGAACGGGTCGTCGAAGTGGTCCTCGTCGAAATTGGCCGAGGCATAGAACAATCCGACCCGATCACCCTTGGCGATGGGCTGCCCGCCGATCTCGGTATCGCACATGGCGGTGCGCTGGATGGCGACCACCGGCGTCGCCCAGCGGACGATCTCGTCGGGCGCCGTGCGCGGGCGCTGCGCCTTGTAGATCTCCCACTGCTCCGGATGGTCGACGAACGCCTTCATCCCGTGGCTGATGGCATTGCGGGTGGTCTCGTTGCCGCCGACGATGAGCAGCACCACGAACCACGCGAACTCCTCGGAGGTCAGGCCCGCGCCGCCCATATCGGCCTGCAGCAGCGTGGTGACGACATCGTCGGCCGGGCAGCGCCGCTTCTCCTCGGCGAGATTCCACGCGTAGCCCATGACCCCGGCGGTGGCCATCCGGTGGTCGCCCTCGTAGTCGGGATCGTCGTAGCCCATCATCTGATTGGTCCACTCGAAGAGCTGGGCGCGATCCTCGGCCGGAACGCCGAGCAGCTCGGCAATGGCCTGCACCGGAAGCTCGCTGGCGACCTGTTCGACGAAGTCGCCGCCGCCGGAAGTCCGGGCCTCGCGGACGATCCGCTCGGCCCGCTCGCGCAGCGCTTCGCGCAGCCGCTCGACCGCGCGCGGGGTGAAGCCCTTGGAGATGATCCGCCGGAATCGGGTGTGCCTGGGCGGATCCATATTCAGCAGCATGGCGCGCTGAATCTCGATCTCCGCGCGCGTGGTGTCGCTGGGCTGCCGGATTACCGCGGTGTTCTCCTCCGAGGAGAAGACTTCCGGATTCCGCGAAATCGCCTTGATGTCATCGAGTTTGGTGACAACCCAGTACCCGCCGGTGTCGAACCCGCTGCGGCCGTCGGCCTGCGGATTCCAGTACACCGGCGCGGTGCGGCGCAGTTCGGCGAACTCCTCGACGGGCAAGCGCTCGGCGAGCAGGTCCGGATCGGTGAAGTCGAACCCGGCGGGTAGGGACGGCACGGAACCTCCTGTGGCACATGATCATCAAAAGTGAACCATGCATGCCTCGGAGTCGCGCAACGAGCACTCCTCAGGAGGGTGGCGGACAGAACGGCTCGCACACCACCGGCGAGCTCGGCACGGCCGGCGGCGTATCGTCGAACTCCGCGGAACTGACCAGCACCATGATGGCGATGGCGACGCCGACTATCAGAATGGCGGTGGCGAGCACCAGCGCCCAGTTGAGCCGGGGAAAAGTAATGACTTCGCTGCCGTCGTCGAGAATGTGGAATATGACGGCGGCGCTCACACCGGTGCGAGCCATTTGTGCCAGAACGGCGGTACGCCACGACGCCAAAGCCATTGTCTCTACCCACGAGCAGTCCTGCTGTGCCGTAATAAAGGCACAATTCAGGCTACGTCTCACCTGCGGTGATAGCAGTGAGGTATGGGCAGGATCCGATTACGAATACCGATCGGTTCGGGCTAAAAAGCAACTCGAATCGGCAGGGGCGCGCGCCGGGTCGATTCGAGCTTCATGCCTCAGCACAGCGGATTATCGGCCCTGCAGGATGTACGGCGGATAAGAGCCGGTATCCAGCTGGCGCCGCCATTCGCGGATGGCCCCTTCGCGCTGGAACTGCTGGGCCCGCGTCGATACACCGGCTATTCGTGGGCGGCTTGCTCCAGGATCCGCAGCGTTTCGACCGCGTCGCGCGGATCGACCGGCACGGGCGCGCCGTCGCACAGGGCGTCGGCCATACCGCGGTAGAAGGCCGGGTAATCGCCGGGCTCGCTGGGGATGGGCCGGGTGTCGCCCTCGGTGCCGAACAGGCCCCAGTGCTCGGGTTCGACGGCGCCCCACGGGTGCCCGTCATCGGGCCGGCGACCGGCGCGCAGGGCTGCTTCCTGGGGGTCGAGACCGTATGTCACATAGGCGTTCTCGGAGCCGAGAACGCGCAGCCGCGGACCCAGCTGGGGTGCGACGGCGCTCATCCACAAATGGGAGCGCACCCCGTTGGCGTGGGTGAGGGCGAGGAAAGCGTCGTCATCGGCCTGCACGCCGGGCCGGCGGTGATCGCGTTCGCTGTAGACGTCGGCGACCGGGCCGAAGAGGGTGAGCGCCTGATCGATGAGATGGCTGCCCAGATCGAACAGGATGCCCGCGCCCTCGGCCGCGCTGCCGAGTTCCCGCCAGCCGCCCTTGGGAACCGGCCGCCACCGCTCGAACCGGGATTCGAACCGGCGCACGCTGCCGAGCCATCCGGCCTCGATCAAGGCCCGCGCGGTGCGGAAATCGCTGTCCCAGCGCCGATTCTGGAAGACCGACAGCGCCAGTCCCGCCTGTTCGGCCGCCGCGACGACCTGTTCGGCCTCGGCCGAGGTGACCGCGAACGGTTTGTCCACCACCACCGCGAGCCCGGCCGCCAAGGCTTGCAGCGCCAGCGGCGCGTGGGTGCGGTTGGGCGTGGCGATCACCGCCAGGTCGATTCCGGCCGGATCGGCGAAAAGCTCATCGGCCGTACGCACTACGCGCACCCCCGGATGCTCCGCCCGGGCCTGGTCGGCGCGCTCGGCGGACGAGGTCACCACCGCGGCCATCCGCAGCCGCGGCTCCGCGGCGATCAGCGGCGCGTGAAAGACCGCACCGGCCAGGCCGTAACCGATTACCGCCACACCGAGTTCCCGCACTCCGCAGACCTTTCCGTCTCTAGTCGATGGCGTCCGCGAGGGTGTCCCCGTCGATCCCGGCCGGTGCCAGCGCATCCGCCGCCGCCCGGATCTCCGGCAGCCGCGCCGGATCGGCGAGCAGCCCGGTGAACGCGAAATCCACGATCTCCGCCGGGCTCACCGAGTATTCCGGCACTGCCAGCACATCGAACAGCGCGATCACCAGCCGCGCCCCGGACTCCGGCTTCATCGCGCGGACATCACCCTCGTTCTGCGCGGCCCGCACGAAATCTACGACCACCCCGTCGAATTGCCGGATGAGCTCGCGCTCGGCGGCGAAATTCTCCTGATACAGCTCCGGCGTGGTCAGGATGGCCACCAGCACGTACGGCGAATCCCGGAAGTGCTCCAGCGACTCCCGCAGCCAGCGATGCAGCTTCACGATCGCCGGCGCGGAGACCCGGGCCAGCTCCCGCGCCAGTTCGAGCGGCCGCCCGACACCCAGCCCCACCAGTGCCGACAGAATGTCGTTCTTGGTCGAGAAGTGCTTGTAGATCGCGGGTTGCGCCACCCCGATCGCACTGGCGATGGTGCGCGTGGAGGTGGCCGCGTACCCGCGTTCGGCAATGAGCTCGGCGGCCGTGCGCAGAATGCGGTCGGCCGCCGGACTCCATCCGGACGTCGGTGCGGGCATGCGGACCAGGCTATCGCGACTCGCCCGGCGGTCCCGGCCACGGCGTGTCGCCCAGCAGCGCCTCGGCGAGATTGCGGTAGAAGGCGAGCACGCCCGGCGCCTCCTTCGGGCTGAGATGCCCGCGCTCGGCGAACCGCGAGCCGACCGCGCGCTGCACAGCCTCGAGCCCGATGCGATCCTCGTCATTGATCATCGCGGTCACCGCCTGCTGCGTGCGCGCGATCGACGCGTCCCCGGCCGCCGCCAGTTCCGGCGTGGTGAGCACCCCGCCCAGCACCTGAACCCGGTCGATGGTCTGCGGCACGAAGGTCAGCCACACCACCTGATCCGACAGTGCGATGAACGCGCTCACCGGAAATCCCACCAGCACCATGCCATTGGACTGCTGCATCTCGTCCAGCCGCAGCGTCTGCGAGGGCAGCGGCAGCGTGAACGGAATCCGCGCGTGCAGCACCCACGGCGAATAGTGCTCGACCGCCACATCCCCGCCGCCCGGCATGAACGGTTCCAGGGTCTGCTGGTGCAGCCCCAGCACGTGATAGTTCTCGTGCCCGTTCTCCATCACCAGCTTCCAATTGACCTGCCACTCCAGCGACCACGAGTCGACCAGCGTCATCCGGTCCAGCCGATACGCCGCGTAGCGGTGGGCGGCCAGCTCGAGATGCGGCTCGATGGGATCGGCATCCGCATCGGTGTTCACCCAGACGAAGCCGTTCCATTCCGCGACCGCGAAGCGCGGCAACCGGCAGTCCGCCTTCGCGAACTCGGTATTGCCCTCCATGTACGGCGCTCCGCGCAACCGGCCGTCGAGGGCGTAGTTCCAGCGGTGATATGGGCAGGTGAACGATTTGAGCTGTCCCGCACCGGGCTCCACCACGGGCATGAGCCGGTGCCGGCACACGGGGGAGAGGGCGTGCAGCGCACCCGCGCCGTCGCGGGTCACCACCACCGGTTCGCCCGCAATGGACAGTGACACATAGTCGCCTTTCCGCGCTAACTGGTCGGTGTGCGCGACCAGGAACCACGAGCGCCGGAAGATTCGCTCGCACTCGAGGTCCCACAACTCGGCGGAGGTGTAGGCGGCGGGCGGCAGGCTCAGCGCGGGTGGGTGCGGATCGAGGTATTCGCGCAGTGTTGCGCGGATCTCATCGATTCCCCGGTGGGTGAGCACGGACATCTCGAACCTCCCTGACGGTGGGTTATCGATCGATAACCTGGCGAGTTCAGGTTATCAACTGATAACCGATCGTCAAGGGTGATCTGCCGGGGCCCTCGAATCCGGAGCGCGTGCGGGGGTAGCCATCCCGTCGCCAGAACCGCCTGGGGACGCCGTTGTGGGGGCGGGGTCTCCGCGACGATGTCCCGTCCAAACCGCACTTGTGGTCTGATATGTGCCGAATGCCCCCAAAATCGAGGTCTTCTCGGCCGTTACCGCCGTGGTTCGCCCACGGTGCGCCACGGGACGGTCGAGCTCGTCGATGGCGGAACGCTCCACGGCTCGACTGAGAGGAACGCAAGACTCGGATGGATAGGGTTCGTCGTACCGTTCGAGGGAGATCTCGTCGGAGGTCGGGGGGCCTTCTCTTCGTTCAGCTGCTGACCGCCGCGGTGGAATCGGCCGCGGATTCGATTGCCATTAGCTATAAACCGACCGGTTTGTCCCCAGGGTGGCGCGAGCTCCGCTACACCGAGCTCGACGAGTTCTCCTCGCGCTTGGCGCGGGAACTGATCGACCGCGGCGTCGGGCCGGGCGATGTGGTCGCCGTCGGCTTCACCCGGTCCGTCGAATCGGTGCTCGCGGTCTGGGCCATCGCCAAAACCGGTGCGGCGTACGTGCCGGTGGATCCGGGCCTGCCGCCGGAGCGGCGCGCGTACATCATCGCCGATTCGGGGGCGATCCTCGGGCTCACCGATACCGCCCACCACGCCGAGTTCGGCGCCGGCATCGAATGGCTCGACCTCGCCGATCCGGTATTGCGCGAACGGGTCGCCGCCCGGCCCGCGCATCCGATCTCCTATGTCGACCGGGTCCGCGCGCTCACCGAGCAGCATCCGGCCTATGTCATCTACACCTCCGGCTCCACCGGCCGGCCCAAGGGTGTCGCGGTGACCCATGCCGGTCTCGCGGCGCTGGTCGCGACCGCCCGCGAACGCTACGGCGTCGATGCCGCCGCCCGCGTCCTGCACGTCTGCTCGCCGAACTTCGACGTCTCGGTGCTGGAACTGCTGCTGGCCTTCAGTTCCGGTGCGACGCTGGTGATTTCCCCGCCCACGGTGTTCGGCGGTTCCGAGCTCGCCGACCTGATCCGGCGCGAGCGGGTGACCCATGTGCTCATCACCCCGGCCGCGCTGGAGTCGGTGGACCCGGCCGGTCTAGTGGATCTGCGGGTCGTGGTCGTCGCCGGGGACGCGTTCGGTCCGGGGCTCGTCGATCGCTGGGCCGCGCCCGGGCGGTCCTTCTTCAATGCGTACGGTCCCACCGAGGCCACGATTCTCGCGACCAGCAGTGCCGAGCTGACCGCGGGGGAGCCGATCACCATCGGCTCCGCTCTCGCCGGAATCGGTGCGGTCGTGCTGGATTCGCGGCTGCGCCCGGTCCCGGCCGGGGTAGTCGGTGAGCTCTACCTGTCCGGTCCCGCGCTGGCCCAGGGCTATCTGGGGCGGCCCGGTCTCACTGCGGAACGGTTCGTCGCGGGCGCCTTCTGCGGCGATGCGGGCACGCCCGGTCTTCGTATGTATCGCACCGGAGATCTGGTGCGCCGCCGGATCGGTGACGGCGCCATCGAATACGTGGGCCGCTCGGACTTCCAGCTGAAGATCCGCGGCTTCCGCATCGAACTCGGCGAGATCGACGCGGCGCTGGGCGCGCATCCCGATATCGAATACGCCGCCACCCTCGGCCGGACCGCGCCCTCGGGGGCGACCGTGCTGGTCGCGTATGTGCTGCCGCGCACTGGCGTATCACTCGATGCCGCCGCGCTCGCGCGCTTCGCGGGCGCGTCCCTGCCCGGGCACATGGTGCCGTCCGCTTTCGTCGTGATCGACGCGATTCCGTTGACCCCCAATGGGAAACTGGATCGGCAGGCCCTGCCCGAGCCGGATTTCGAAGCGGCCGCGTCACGGACGCCGGAAGGTCCGGTGGAGACCCGGCTCGCCGAATTGTTCAACCAGGTCCTCGGGGTGCGGGTCGGCGCGGACGATTCGTTCTTCGCCGCGGGCGGGGACAGCATTCTGTCCATTCAGCTGGTGTCGCGTGCGCGCGCGGCGGGAATCGTGTTCACCCCCAAGGATGTTTTCGAGCATCGCACCGTGGCCGGGCTGGCGCGTGTCGCGGTGGCAGGGGCCGAACCGGTGCCGGGCCTGATCGAACTGCCCGGCGGCGGCATCGGCGAGATTCCGTTGCCACCGGTGCTGGCAGCTCACCTCGCGGGCGGCAGATCCTTCGCCCGATTCACCCAGCAGCTGGTGCTCGCCCTGCCCGAGGGCATCGACCGGGCGGGCCTCGCCGCCACCCTCGCCGCGGTGCTGGACCACCACGACATGCTGCGTGCCCGACTGCGATTCGCCGACGGGCGCTGGGAGTTCCGGACCCTGCCGACCGGAGCGGGCGGCGACGTGGCGGCACTGCTGGCGAAGGTCGACGCACCCGCCGGTGCGAGCGCCGCAGAGCTGGCCGACATCGCGGATGCGGCAATGGATTCCGCGCTCGATACACTCGATCCGGCGAATGCGCGGATGCTCGCGTTCACCTGGCTGTCCCGCCCGGACGGGCGCGATGCGCTGATCATCGCCGCGAATCACGCTGTGATCGACGGCGTCTCGTGGCGCATCCTCGTCTCCGACCTGGTGGCGGCCTGGGCGCAGCACGCCGCCGGGCACCCCGTCGTCCTGCCCGAGGTCGGCACCTCGTTCCGGCGCTGGGTGCACGGCCTGATCGAAACGGCGCCCGGCCGCACCGGCGAACTGGACCACTGGCGGCGGGCTCTCGCCACCCCCGATCCGCTGCTGGGTGCGCGCGCCCTCGACCCGGTCGTCGACACCGTCGCGACCGTACGGCAATTCAGCGTGTCCGTGCCGCCCGAGGTCACCCGCGCGGTGCTGACCGTGCTGCCGGCGCTGTACCGCGGAGGCGGCAATGACGGCCTGCTGGCCGCGCTCGCGCTGGCGGTGCGCGACTGGCGCGCCGAGCAGGGCATCGACGCCGCGGCGACCCGCATCCGGCTCGAAGGGCACGGCCGCGAGGAGCATGCCGTCCCCGGCGCCGATCTCAACCGCACCGTCGGCTGGTTCACCACCATGTACCCGGTGGTGCTCGACCTGTCCGGCATCGACGCGGCGGCGGCCTGGGACGGCGGCGAGGCGACGGCGGCGGTGCTGAAGACGGTCAAGGAACAGCTACTCGCGGTGCCGGACAACGGCATCGGCTTCGGCCTGCTGCGGCATCTGCATCCGGACACCGCGGGTGAGCTCGACGGCCCGCTCGGCCAGATCGGTTTCAACTATCTGGGCCGCATCGCGACCGGCGACGTCCCCGCGGCCATCGCGGACGGCAGCTGGCTGCCGACCGCCGCCTGGGGCGAACCCGCCGCCGCCCAGGACCCGGCCATGCCCGCGCCCGCCGTGATCGACATCAACGCCATCGTCACCGGCTCCGGCGACGGCGCACAGCTGACCGCGTCCTTCGCCTACGCCGCCGAGATTCTCGACGAGCCCGCCGTGCGCGAGCTGGCCGAGCGCTGGGTGGCCGCGCTGACCATGCTCGCCGACCACGCCGCCCATCCCGCCGCCGGTGGGCTCACCCCCGCCGACGTCCCCCTGGTGCACGTCACCCAGGACGAGCTCGACGCCTGGCACCGCGACCATCCGGGCTCGACCGACATCCTGCCGCTGTCTCCGCTGCAACTCGGATTGCTCTATCTGACACAGGTTTCCGGCGAGGAGTCCGACCCGTACCTCCTGCAATGGTCGATGGAGCTGTCCGGCGCCGTCGACCTGGAGCGCCTGCACCGGGCCGCCCAGACCATGGTCGACCGCCACGCCATCCTGCGCACCGCCTTCGGCGCCACCGCCGAGGGCGTCCCGGTCCAGATCGTCACCGCGGGCCTGGACGTGCCCTGGCGAGTCATCGACACCCCCGATGCCGATCCGGCCGAACTGCGGGCCGCCGAACTCCGCCGCGGATTCGACCTCGCGGCCGCGCCCCTGCTGCGATTCACGGTGTACCGCACCGAATCCGGCCGCGTCCATCTGGTGCTGACCTCCCACCACCTGCTGCTGGACGGCTGGTCGATGCCGCTGCTCATGAAGGAGCTGCTGGTTTCCTATGCGGCCGACGGCGATTCGCTCCTGCCGCGGGTCCGGCCCTACCGCGACTACATCGCCTGGCTGGCGCAGCGCGACCGCGACCAGACCATCGCCACCTGGCGGGAAGCGCTGACCGGAGTGACCCCGACCCGGCTGGTGACCGCCGTGCCCCCGCCCGCGGAACCCGCTGCGGGCCACGGTGTTTGCGCCGTGCTCCTCTCCGAGAGCGAGACCGCGGCCCTGCTGGCCTTCGCCACCGCCACCGAGGTCACGGTCAATACCGTCGTCCAGGCGGCCTGGGCCCTCATCCTCGCCTCCTGCGCCGGCCACGACGACATCACCTTCGGTGCGGTCGTCTCCGGCCGCCCGCCGCAACTGGACGGCGTCGACGGCATGGTCGGCCTGTTCGCCAACACCATCCCCGTCCGCGTCCGCCTCGACGCCCAGGAATCAGTCCGCAAGCTACTGATCCGCCTACAGGCCGAACAGGTTTCACTGCTCGACAGCCACCAGCTCGGCCTGGCCGAGATCCAGCGAGCCGCCGGCGCCGGTGAACTGTTCGACTCCGTCCTGGCTTTCGAGTCCTACCCGGTCGATGCCGACGGCCTGCGCCAGGCACACGGCGCGATCGACGGCCTGGAGATCGCCGGCCTGGAAGCGGTCAACTTCACCCACTACCCGGTAGCCGTAGAAGTCGAACTGGGCGACCACCTGCGCATCGCGGTCCAACACCGCCGCGACCTGATCGACACCGCAACCGCACAAGCGTTGGCTCACCGATTGCGGCTGCTACTGGGCGAATTCGTCACGACACCGGACCACACCCCGGCCGACCTGTACACGCTGCTCGACACGCACAACGACATCCTGGCGCAGGCCCGGTACTGGCGAGACACGCTGGCGGGCCTCCCCGACGAGTTGAACCTGCCCGCGGACCGCCCCCGAACCGGCGCGTCCGCCCGTGTGGACCGCATCCCCTTCGAGATCGGGCCCGATCTGCACGAGCGGCTCCGGCACTTCGCCGATAGCCGCGGGACGTCGATCTTCACCGTCGCACACGCGGTCTTCGCGGTACTGCTCGCCCGCCTGAGCGGCAGCGATGACATCGTGATCGGCACTCCGCCCCCTGTTGCGCCGGACTCAGCAGCGGTAGCGTCGAACTTGCTGGTCCTGCGCATCGGTGTCCGGTGGGCAGACTCGTTCGACAGCCTGCTCTCGCAGGCGAAAGATGTCTGTCTCCAGGCGTTCGCGCGTGCTGATGTGCCGATCGACGCGGTAGCGGCATCTCTGGAGCCGGATAGATCGCGGGACCGCCTGCCGCTCGTCCGGGCCATGGTCATGGTCGGCGATCGGGCAGCCGCAGATGAATCGATCGATCTGTCCTTGCGCCTGACAGAGTCCGGCGACTTCGCTGAATTCGCTTTCGCGGCAGAGCTGTTCGACCATCGGACAGTGGAGGTGTTCGCTGAGCGCTTCCTGCGCTTGCTCGCCGCGGCCGTGGACCGGCCGGAGCGCCCGGTCGGTGACCTGCCCCTGCTCGCGCCGGACGAACTCGCGCTGCTCACGCACGTGCCCGGTGACGAGGTCATGGCCACCGCGCTGTTGCCGGAGCTGCTCACCCGGGGCGCGGGGCTCGGGCCGGAGCGCGTCGCGGTGCGCTACGGTGACCGTTCCATTACCTACGGCGAACTCGGCACGCGCAGTTCGCAGTTGGCGCGGGTGCTGATCGACGGCGGCGTCGGTCCGGAGACGCTGGTCGCCGTGGCTCTCCCGCGCGGCTACGAGCTGGTGCTCGCGGTCATGGCGATCGCCAAGGCGGGCGGCGCGCATGTGCCGATCGACCCGGGCTATCCCGCCGATCGGATCCGGCACATGGTGGCCGATTCCGGTGTGGCGCTGGGTATCACCACCGCCGAGTATGCCGGTGAGCTGCCTGCCGGTCCGGTGTGGCTGCTGCTCGGCGACCCCGAGACCGAACGCCGGTGCGATGCCCAGCCGGGCGGACCGGTGACCGACGCGGAACGCCTTGCGCCGCTGCGCATGCACAACCCCGCCTACGTCATCTACACCTCCGGTTCGACCGGAATGCCCAAGGGCGTCACCGTCACTCACACCGGGCTCGGCGGCATGGTCGCCGATGCGTTGAGCCGCTATCGGCTGGAACCGCACCACCGGTTCCTGCACATCTGCTCACCGAGCTTCGATCCGTCGGTCTTCGAATGGATGTGCGCGTTCTCCGTCGGCGCGACCCTGGTCATCGTGCCGCCGTCGATCATCGGCGGGCCCGAACTGACGGAACTGCTGCGCGCCGAGGCGGTCACGCATGCGCTCATCACTCCCGGTGTCCTCGGCACCATCGATCCCGCCGGGCTGGACGCGTTCGAGGCGCTGTTCGTGGGTGGCGATGTGATGACCCCCGATCTGCTGGCCCGCTGGGCTCCTGGGCGGCGCTACTACAACGCCTACGGCCCCACCGAGGCGACCATCATCTCGTCCTACGCGGAACTGACCGTGGGCCAGCGCATTACGATCGGCGTCCCGGTGGCGGGCATGGCGGCGCTGGTGCTGGATGCCCGGCTGCGACCGGTTCCGCCGGGTGTGGCGGGGGAGCTGTATCTGACCGGCGGCAGCCTGGCCCGGGGCTACCGCAATCGGCCCGGGCTGACCTCCGAGCGGTTCGTTCCCGACCCCTGGGGTGCGCCGGGCTCGCGCATGTATCGCACCGGTGACGTGGTGCGCTGGTATGCGCCGCCGGAGCATCGGGACGGCAATCACGCACGGGCGTCGGTGGTCTGGCAGCTCGACTATGTGGGTCGCAGCGACGCACAGGTCAAGGTGCGCGGCTTCCGTGTCGAACTCGGCGAGATCGACGCGGCGCTGAACGGTTGTGCCGAGGTCGGATTCGCCGTCACGCTGGGTCGCACGCTGCCGTCGGGGGCGACCGCGCTGGTGTCGTATGTGCAACCGGCGCCGGGCCACAGCGTCCATCCGGCGCGGCTCACCGAGTACGCGGCGCGAATCCTGCCCGCGCACATGGTGCCCGCGGCGATCGTCGTGGTCGAGGAGATGCCGCTCACCTCGAACGGCAAGATCGACCGGAAGGCCCTGCCGGAACCGGTTTTCGAGACGACCGCGACCCGTGCGCCGCAGGGGCCGGTGGAATCACGACTGGCCGAACTCTTCGCCCAGGTGCTCGGCCTGGCGACCGTCGGGGTGAACGATTCGTTCTTCGCGATCGGCGGCGACAGCATCATGTCGATCCAGCTGGTCTCCCGCGCCCAAGCAGCCGGGATCGTCTTCACCGCGCGTGATGTGTTCGAACAGAAGACCGTGGCGGCACTGGCCCGGGTCGCCGCGGTGGGTTCCGCGGCGGCGCGCGTGGTCCTCGCCGAGCTGCCGGGCGGCGGCATCGGCGAAATCCCCCTGACGCCGGTGCTTTCCGAATTCCTCGCCGAGCGCCCGTCCGATCGCTTCGCCCAGACCATGGTGCTGGCGCTGCCCGAGGACATCGACCGCGCCGGTCTGGTCACCACGATCGGCGCGGTCATGGAACGGCACGAGGTACTGGGTTCGCGCGTGTGGCGCGACGACGAGCGCTGGCGGTTCGAAGCCTTGCCGCATGCGGCGATCGACGCAGACTCCCTGGTGATCGAGACCGATATCGCGGCCGGCGCCGGCGAGCAGGAGCTGACCCGAATCGGCAGCGCCGCAATGGCTTCCGCCTTGAACGCACTCGACCCGGCAGTGGGCCGCATGCTGTCCTTCGTCTGGCTGCGCCGCCCCGATGCCCGCGACGTCCTCGTCGTGGCCGCGCACCACTACGTCATAGACGGTGTGTCCTGGCGCATCCTGATCCCGGATTTGGCCCTGGCCTGGGCCCAGCACGCCGCGGGACAGCCCATCGCCCTGCCGCCCGTCGGCACCTCGTTCCGGCGCTGGGCCCACGGTGTGTCCGAGGCGGCCGCCGGCCGCGGTGGGGAACTCGGCTACTGGCAGCGCGTGCTGGCCACCCCGGACCCGCTGCTGGGTGCGCGCGCCCTCGATCCTGCCGCCGACACCTATGCGACCTTGCGCTCCGTCATGGTTCAGATGCCGGTCGATGTCACCGAGGCCATGCTGACCACGCTGCCCGCCCGGTACCGCGGCGGCGTCAACGACGGCCTGCTCGCCGCTCTCGCACTGGCGGTACAGGTTTGGCGTGCGCGGCGTGGCATCGACACCCGGGTGACCCGAATCCGGCTGGAAGGCCATGGGCGCGAAGAAGACGCCGTCCCCGGCGCCGATCTCACCCGCACGCTCGGCTGGTTCACCAGCGTCTACCCGGTCGCCCTCGAGCTGCCGGTCTCGGCGAGCGCCGAGACCGCCGACCTGAACGCCGAAAGCGCGGCGCGCCTGCTGAAGTCGGTCAAGGAGCAACTACTCGCGGTGCCGGACAAGGGCATCGGATTCGGCATGCTGCGGCACCTCAATGCCGAGACCGCCGGCCTGCTCACCGGCGACATCGGCCAGATCGGCTTCAACTACCTCGGCCGCGCCACCACCGGCGCACCCGCGGACCTGCCGGACCACAGCTGGCTGCCCACAGCCGATCTTGGCGCACTCGAGATCGAGTACGACCCGGGCATGCCGGTCGGAGCCGTCATCGACATCAATGCGATCACCGCCGATACACCGGCCGGACCGCAACTGGAACTGTCCTTCGGCTATGCCGGTGAAATCCTCGACGAGGCGGCCGTGCGCGAGCTGGCCGATCACTTCGCCGCCGCGCTCACCGCCTTCGCCGAGCACCTGAACGACCCTGCGGCCGGTGGTCTGACCCCCTCCGATGTACCGCTGGTCCGCGTCTCCCAAGCCGAGCTGGACCGCTGGCAGCGCACCTACCCGTCACTCTCGGATGTCCTGCCGCTCTCGCCGCTACAGGATTCCCTGCGCGTACTCATGGAGCTGCTCGACGACTCGACCGAGGCCTACCTCATCCAGGCGGCGCTACAGCTGACCGGCGACCTGGACATCGAGCGTCTGCGCACGTCCGCCCGCATCATGCTCGACCGGCACGCGAACCTGCGCTCCGCCTTCTTGCCGGTGGCCGACGGCACCTCCGTGCAAGTCGTCGTGGATGACATCGAAGTCCCGCTGCGCCTCGTCGACGGCGTCGCCGACGCCGATCTCCCCGGACTGCTGGCCGCCGAACAACGCACCGGCTTCGACCCGGCAGTCGCGCCGCTGCTGCGATTCACGGTGTACACCACCGAATCCGGCCGCACCCACCTCGTCCTGACCGGCCACCACATCCTGCTCGACGGCTGGTCCATGCCGCTGCTGATGAAGGAACTGCTGGTCCTCTACGCAACCGGCGGCGACCCGGCGGTACTGCCCCCCGTGCGCCCCTACCGCGACTACCTGCGCTGGCTCGCCCAGCAGGACCGCGACGGCGCCCACCGAGCCTGGTCGCGCGTCCTGACGGACGTCACCCCCACCCTGCTCGCCCCCGAACTGGCCTGGCCCGCCGCCACGGAAACCGGCTACGGCCGTTGCGAATTCGAACTGTCCCCCGCGGAAACCGCAGCGCTCACGGCGTACGCCGCCACCGCCGAGGTCACCCCCAACACGCTGCTGCAGACCGCATGGGGCCTCGTGCTCGCCGCCAGTACCGGCCGCGACGACGTGGTCTTCGGCGCCACGATCTCCGGCCGACCGGCGCAACTCGACGGCGTCGGCGAAATGATCGGCCTGTTCGTGGATGCCATCCCGGTGCGCGTGCGCTTCGAACCGGAAACCACCACCCGATCCCTGATCACCGGCGTCCAAGCGGAACAGATCTCCCTGCTCGACCACCATCACCTGGGCCTCGGCGCCATCCAGCGCCTGGCCGGCCGAGGCGAACTCTTCGACACCATGCTGGTCTTCGAGTCCTACCCCATCGACGCCGAAGGCCTGCAACAGGCCGGCGGAGCCCTGGGCGACCTCCGCATCGACGCCCTCACCGGCGAGGACTTCACCCACTACCCGATCACCGTCCTGGTCTTCCTCAACGACCGCACGCTCGTCCAGGTCAAATACCGCCGCGACACCGTCGCCGACACCACCGCCCAAGCCGCAGCGAACCGCCTGCACCAGGCCCTCACCGAACTCCTGGCGGCACCCGCCCGCCGCGCCCGCGACATCGCCCGCACCCTCGACACCGAAGCCGCCGACTCGATCACCCGAACCCGCTACTGGCGAACGACATTGGCCGGCCTACCCGAGTGCCTACCCCTGCCCTCGGACCGACCGCACCCCGCCCAGCGCACGGAAGCGCGCGGCCGCATAGCCTTCCCGGTCCCGGAGCACGTCCGACAAGGCCTGCGCGACGTCGCGAACACAGCGGGCGTCACCTGGACCACAGTGATCCGCACCGCCCTCGCCGTCCTCCTCGCGCGACTCTCGGGCACCGACGACATCGCGATCGGCACCGATGCCGAGATAGCGAGCGCGGTCCGGTCGCCGAGCCGTGCGCCCGAACTCGTACTGCGGACGCATGTGGCGGCCGACCTCCCCTTCGCCGAACTGCTTCCCGCGGCCTACGAGGCCGAGCGGCAAGGGTTTGCACACGCCGGAATTCCGCTGGACGAGCTGGCCGACCTGCTGGGCGTGCGACGGACATCGGCGCGGCAATCGCTGTTCCAGGTCGCGCTGTCCTTCCAGAGTCCCCCGGCCGCGATCGGTGATCTGGCGCTGGCGATCTCGACCGGCGAAGAGGACTCCCTCGTCCTCGGCGAGATCTCCTTCAGCCGTGATCTTCTCGACGATGCGACGGTCGAAGCCTTTGCTCAGCGGTTCGTCCTAGTGCTGGCCGAGGTCGCCGAACGCCCGGTCACGCCGGTTGGTGACATCGCCGTGCTGACGGCGGCGGAATACCATCGCTTGACCCGTATGGGCGGCGGCCTCCCGCTCGCCGTCGGTCTGCTGCCCGACTTGCTCACCAGGGGAGTGGGTTTCGGCCACGATCGCATTGCCGTGCGCGACGCAGGGCGGAGCTACACCTACGGAGAACTCGACGCCGACTCCTCCCGCCTCGCCCGGGCGCTGATCGCGCGCGGTATCGGCCCGGAAACCGTGGTGGCGCTGGCCATGCGCCGCTCCTACGCCATGATCACCGCCATCTGGGCGGTCGCCAAGACCGGAGCCGCCTACCTCCCGGTCGATCCCGGCTATCCGGCCGACCGCGTGGCCTACCTGCTGTCCGATTCCGGTGCGGTGGTGGGCCTTACCGTCGCCGCGCACACGGCCACGCTGCGCGGCACCGCTCAGCTGGATGAGTTGCGGGATGCTGTGCAGACGCACGGGCCGCTGGGCGCCGGGCAGACGGACAGACTGCCTGGCGCTGCATCCACGGACGGGGTGCCGGGCGACGCGCAGACCGGCAGTTTGCAGGGTGCCGCGCCGGCTGGCGGGCTGGTGGGTGCCGCACGTACAGGCGGGCCCGCGGGGGCAGTGGACTGGCTGGTGCTCGACGACGCAGCCTTCCGCGCCGAATGGTCCGCGCGTCCGGCGGGTCCGGTGGCCGACGTCGATCGCCGTGCGCCCCTGCGTCTTTCGCACGCCGCGTACGTGATATACACGTCCGGATCGACAGGTACGCCCAAGGGCGTCACTGTCACCCATGCCGGGCTCGGTGGCCTTGTCGGCTGTTCGGCCGATCTGCTGCGCCTCGAGCCGGAATCCCGGATGCTGCACGTCTGTTCCCCGAGCTTCGACCAATCCATCGAGGAGATCGCCACTGCCGCCTACGCGGGCGCGACCTTGGTCATTGCCCCGCCGGAAATGCTGGGCGGCGAGGAACTTCGCGATCTGTTGCGCGCGGAACGGGTGACTCACACGATCATCACCCCCGCCCTGCTCGGCACCGTCGACCCGTCAGGACTCGATGACCTGGCTGTGGTCTCCGCGGGCGGCGAGGCCACCACGCCCGAGTTGCTGGCGGCGTGGCAGCCCGGTCGGCGATTCATCAACGGCTACGGCCCCACCGAGGCGACGATCGGCGCGACCTACACGACTCTGCGTGCGGGGCAGCGAGTGTCGATCGGGCGTCCGGTGCCCGGTGGATGGGCGGCGGTTCTCGACGACCGGTTGCGGCCGGTCGCGCCGGGTGTCGTGGGTGAGCTGTATCTGGCGGGACCGGCGCTCGCGCGCGGCTATCACCGGCGGGCGGGCGCGACGGCGGAGCGGTTCATCGCCAACCCGTGGGGTGCGCCGGGGGAGCGCATGTATCGCACCGGTGACCTGGTGCGGTGGATCGGGGTGCCCGCTGCCGGGCCGGTGGGCGGTGAGCTGGAATACGTGGGACGCACCGACTTCCAGGTGAAGATCCGCGGTTTCCGGATCGAACTCGGGGAGATCGATGCCGTGCTCGCGGCGCATTCCGAGGTCGACTATGCGGTGACCATCGGCCGTGAGAACACCAGCGGCGTCACCGTTCTGGTGTCGTATGTGGTGGGACGGGCACTCGATCCGGAAGAACTGACCCGCTGGGCCGCCCGTGCACTGCCTGCCCACATGGTGCCCGCGGCCGTGGTGGTGCTCGACGAAGTGCCATTGACGGCGGTCGGCAAGCTCGACCGGAAAGCCCTTCCTGCACCGGAATTCGCCACGCGCCCGTACCGGGAGCCCGAGACCGAGACGGAGCGGACCGTGGCCGGTGTGCTCGCCGAAGTGCTCGGCCGCGAGCGTATCGGCGCCGATGACAACTTCTTCGAGCTCGGCGGCAATTCGCTGCTCGCGACCAGGGTCACCGCGCGCCTCGGCGTGGCGATCGATGCCCAGGTTCCGGTGCGGACGCTGTTCGCCGCGCCCACCGTCGCCGGGCTGGCACACGAAATCACGAAACTCACCGCCGACCGGAACCGACCGGCCCTGGTGGCCGGCGAACGGCCGCAGCGCATTCCACTCTCGCCCGCCCAGCAGCGCATGTGGTTCCTCAATAGGTTCGACACCAACTCGTCCGCGTACAACATTCCCGTCGCCCTGCGTCTCAGCGGAGCGCTGGATGTGGAAGCCATGCGGCTGGCGTTCGCCGATCTGATTGCGCGGCACGAGATCCTGCGCACCGTCTACCCGCAGACCGAGACCGGTCCGGTGCAAGTCATCCTGCCGCCCACGGATCCGGGCGTACCACGCCTCGAAGTGGGTGACCTCGCCGCCGACGTGGAACCGGCCGTGACGGCGCTGGCCTCGACGATCTTCGACGTCACCGCCGAAGTGCCGCTGCGCGCCGCGCTCTGGCGGGTCGCCGACGACGAGTACGTCCTGGCCCTGGTCGTTCACCACATCTGCGGTGACGGCTACTCCGGTGGCCCGCTCACCCGGGATCTGGTGACCGCGTATGCCTCTCGCGCTCTCGGCCAGGCCCCGCGGTGGACGCCGCTGCCGGTGCAGTACGCCGACTACGCGCTCTGGCAGCGCGCCCTGCTCGGCAGCGAGGATCAGCCGGGTTCGATCGCGGCCGAGCAGATCGCCTACTGGCGGGACGCGCTCGCCGATCTGCCGGATCAGCTGGAGCTGCCGCGGGATCGCCCGCGTCCGGCGGTGCAGTCCTTCGCGGGCGGCCGGGTGGAGGTGCGCATCGACGCCGCCACCCATGCCGCCCTCGCGGAACTGGCTCGCGCTCAGGGCGCGACACTGTTCATGGTCGTGCACACCGCGTTCGCGGTGCTGCTGGCCCGATTGTCGGGCACGGACGATATCGCCATCGGCACCCCGACCGCCGGTCGTGGCGCGGCCGAGCTGGACGATCTGATCGGCATGTTCGTCAACACCCTGGTGTTCCGCACCCGGGTGGACGCGCGCGCCGGATTCACGGAACTGCTCGCGCGCCAGCGCGATATCGACCTGCGGGCGTACGCGCACGCGGATGTGCCGTTCGAGCGGTTGGTCGAGGTGCTCAACCCGGTGCGCTCGACCGCGCGGCACCCGCTGTTCCAGGTGGGGCTGTCGTTCCAGAACCTGGCCCCGGTCGGCATGGAACTGCCCGGCCTCACGGTCAGCGGGCTCGGCACGGACCGGCAGCTGTCGCAGTTCGACCTGCATCTCATCGTGGCCGACGGATACGACGAACAGGGAGCGCCGACAGGTATCGGCGGCTTCCTCACCTATGCCGCCGATCTCTTCGACGAGTCCACGGTGCGGGGTTTCGCGGACAGGTTCCTCCGGGTGCTGCGCGCCGTGGTCGGCGATCCGCGACGACCGGTCGGAGCCATCGATGTGCTTGCACCGCAGGAGCTTCAGCGGCTCGCGGAGTGGAACGACACCGAGCGGGCCCTGGGCTCGAAGGCCGACGCCACCTTGGCGTCGCTGCTGGACGCGACCGTTGCCGCCACCCCGCACGCGGTCGCACTGGTGGCCGCCGACGGCGCTCGCACCACCTATGCCGAACTCGACGCGCAGGTCAACCGAGTCGCGCGCTACCTGATCGACCGCGGCGTAGGCCCGGAATCGCAGGTGGCGCTGGCGATCCGGCGCTCGGTCAATCTGGTCGTCGCCATGTATGCGGTGAGCCGGGCGGGTGGCGCGTACGTGCCGGTCGATCCGGACCAGCCCGCGCAGCGCACCGACCACCTGCTGGAGACGACGGCGCCGGTCTGTGTATTGACCGACGCGGAAACCGATTTCGCCACCTTGCGCGCGCCCGTCGTGCGGATGGACCTGCTGGACCTGTCCGCACTGCCGACCGCCGGCATCACCGACGCCGACCGCCTCGCGCCCGTGCGGGCCGAGCACACGGCATATGTGATCTTCACGTCGGGTTCCACCGGCCGTCCCAAGGGCGTCGCGGTGACGCACGGTGCGATCGTCAACCAGCTGCTATGGAAGACAACGGAATTCGGTCTGTCGCCCGACGACGCCGTGCTGTTGAAGACGGCCGCGACCTTCGACCTGTCGGTGTGGGAATTCTGGTCGGCCGTGATCTGCGGCGGCCGCCTGGTCATCGCGGCCCCGGACGGCCATCGCGACCCCGCGTACCTGAACGCCTTGATGACCCGCGAGGGCGTGACCACCCTGCACACCGTCCCCTCGATGCTGGACGCCCTGCTCACCGGCCGCCTCCCGGATTCGCTGCGGCGAGTGCTCGCCATCGGCGAGGCCCTGCCCGCCGCCCTGGCCCGCCGGTTCGCCGCCGTCGCACCGCATACCGCGCTGTTCAACCTGTACGGCCCGACCGAAGCCGCGGTGTCGATCACCCGGCACCCGGTGACCGAGCTCGCCGGTCCGTCCGTGCCGATCGGCACACCGGTGTGGAACAGCCAGGTCTACGTGCTGGATTCGCACCTGCGGCCGGTGCCGCCGGGCGTCGCCGGCGAACTGTATCTGGCCGGTGACCAGCTCGCCCGCGGCTACTTCGGCCGCGCCGACCTGACCGCAGATCGTTTCGTGGCCAACCCGTTCCGGCCCGGCGCGCGCATGTACCGCACCGGAGACCTGGCCGCCTGGACCGCCGACGGCACGCTCGACTACCGCGGCCGCACCGACTTCCAAGTCAAGATCCGCGGCTTCCGCATCGAACTCGGCGAGATCGACGCGGTGCTCACCGCTCATCCCGATGTGAGCGTTGCGGTGACGGTGGGTCGCGAGAATCCGGCCGGTGCAACGGTTCTGGTGTCCTATGTGGCGGGGGAGCGGGCACTGGATCCGGATCGCCTGACCGACTGGGCCGCCCGGACTCTGCCCGCGCACATGGTGCCCGCCACGATCGTGGTCCTCGACCAGCTGCCGCTGTCCCGAACCGGCAAGCTCGATCGTGCGGCCCTGCCCGCACCCGAGTTCGCGCCCCGCACCTACCGGGCGCCGTCGACAGCCCTCGAAACGACCGTCTGCGCGGTATTCGCCGACGTCCTGGGCCTCGAGCGAATCGGCTTGGACGACAACTTCTTCGAACTCGGCGGCAACTCGCTCATCGCCACGAAACTGGTGGCGCGCTTGAGCGAGGCCGTGGCCACGACCGTGCCGGTGATGTGGGTGTTCACCGCGCCCACACCCGCCGGAATCGCCGGGGCCCTCGAGCAGCCGGACGCCGAGGACGCGGGATCCGACGCGGCCTTCGACATCCTGCTGCCCCTGCGCGCCCGCACCGAGCACAGCACGGCCGCACCGCTGTTCTGCATTCATCCCATCGGGGGCATCGCCTGGTCCTTCGCCGGGCTCGCCGCCCACCTGGACCGGGGTCGCCCCCTCTACGGACTCCAGTCACCCGCGCTGAGTTCGTCCGCGCCACTGCCGGATTCGATCGAGGACTGGGCTCGCCTCTACATCGCGCAGATCCGGACGGTCCAGCCCGAAGGCCCCTACCACCTGCTCGGCTGGTCACTCGGCGGCGTCCTCGCGCATGCTATGGCCGTCCAGCTCCAGGACGAGGGCGAGCAGGTGGCGCTGCTGGCCATGATGGACAGCCGTCTCCAGCAAGCCGATTCGACAGTCGCCGCACCCGAGGTTCCCCTCTCGGAACTGCTCGGCGGGCTGCTCGGCGACCGAGCCGCCGAACTCGGCGTGGACGGCGTCCTGGACGTGACCGACCTGGCGGACAAACTGAGCCGGCTGCCGGAACCGTTCGCGTCCTTCGGCTCCGAACGAATCCAGCGCGTGGTGGACTCCGCCCTAGCCTCGGCGGCCCTGAACGCGGCCTACCGCGCCCGCACCTTCGACGGCGACCTCGTCTACTTCACCGCGGCCCGCGACGACCGGACGTGCTCGGTCAATGCCAAGACCTGGGTGGCGGCGGTGACCGGCACCGTGCACAACCACCCGGTGGCGTCGACACACTGGCGGATGACCGCCGACGCACCACTGCGGCGCATAGCCGAGGTGCTGCACGGGGCTCTGGAATCCACTCCGGTGGCGATCCCGGGCTGAGGCGATGCCACGGAATCCAGGTACCCCCCGGCCGGGCAGCTCACCGTCATCGTCGGCCGTAATGGCTGCGGGAAGTCCACGCTGCTGCGCGGGCTGGCCCGGCTGGTGCCGCCGGCCTCCGGCGCGGTGCTGCTCGACGGGACCGATATCGCGAAACAGCCCGCGCGCACCCTGGCGCCCCGCCTCGGCATGCAGCCGCAGGCGCCCGAGGGGATCACCGTCGCCGATCTCGTCGGCCGGGGGCGGCATCCGCATCAGCGCTGGTTCCGGCAATGGTCCGATGCGGACGAGGCCGCCGTGCGGCACGCGTTGACCGTCACCGACACTCTCGAGCTCGCCGAGCGCACGGTGGATCAGCTGTCCGGCGGGCAGCGGCAGCGGGTGTGGATCGCGCTCGCCATCGCCCAGGACCCGGAAGTCATGCTGCTCGACGAGCCGACCACCTTCCTGGATCTGGCGCATCAGCTCGATGTGCTGGAGGTGCTGCGAAACCTGTTGCCGCGCACCATTGTCGCGGTGCTGCACGATCTGAATCTGGCGGCCCGGTACGCCGATCACCTCATTGCCATGAAGGACGGGGGGTCGTGGCGCAGGGGACGCCCGCACAGATCGTGCGGCCCGAGGTGGTGGCCGAGGTCTTCGATCTCGACTGCGCCGTCATCGACGATCCGATCACCGGCACCCCGCTGGTCGTGCCCGCCGCGCGAACGGTGCGCACCGCATGAGCCGCCGTCATGTGCTCGTCGCCCGGCCCACGCCATCGGGGGTCGATCTCACCGCCGTGGCGGCGCTGGCTCGCGCCTGCGGCATCGGTTACGCACTGCTCGACCAGGGCGAGCCGACGATCCACGATGTTCTCGACGAGGCCGCTGCCGCCGAGGTTCCGGTCACGCTCGTTCCCTTGGCGGTTCCGCGCGACCGCTATCTCGAGACCTGGATCGCCCGGGCGGTGGCGAACTGGCATGCCCTGCCCGCGCCCGCGATCGACGCCGAGGTCTGCGATCGGGCGGTGTGAGACAGCGAAATTCCGAGTTGGCCTGCGGTTGAGGAGAGATTACTTCACACTGATCTTCTGTCGAACGCTGTATGAGGGCGGCGTTGTCACGCGGGAGTTAGTATGACCCAGGCCCAGCCCCAATCCGACGATGAACGCCGGCTCGCCGAGCTCGGCTATAAACAGGATCTGGCCCGATCATGGTCGGGATTCTCGAATTTCGCGATCAGTTTCACCATCGTGTCGATCCTGACCGGCGGCCTGGCCAGTTACGGTATCGGCCTGGCCAATGGCGGGCCCATCACCATGGCGTGGGGCTGGCCGCTGGTATCGATAATGGTGCTGTTCGTGGGGCTGGCAATGGCCGAATTGGCCTCGGCGTATCCGACTTCGGGCGGCCTGTACTGGTGGGCCTCGGAGCTGGGCGGGCCGATATGGGGCTGGTTCACCGGCTGGTTCAACCTCATCGGGCAGATCGCGGTCACCGCGGCCATCGATTACGGCGCGGCCATTTTCACCACGGTGGTGCTGAATGTCATCGGCATAGACATCGGAACCGACCGCACCGCAATATTTTTGGTGTTCGCCGCCATTCTGGTACTGCACGCGGTGCTGAATGCCATCGGGCCGCATCTCTCGGCGATGATCAATAACATTTCCGCCTGGTGGCATGTGGGCGGTGTGGCCATCTTCGTGGTGGTGCTCGGGTTCGGGGCGGAGAACCATCAGAGCGTCGGGTTCGTGTTCACCGAGACCGTGGACAACAGCGCGGTCGGATTCGGCGGTGTGGCTTTCAGTTTCCTGCTGGGGCTCCTGCACGCGCAGTACACCTTCACCGGCTACGACGCCTCGGCGCACATGTCGGAGGAGACGCACAATGCGGCGCGCATGGCGGCCAAGGGGATCGTCAATACGATCATCGTCTCGGCGGTGGCCGGTTACCTGCTGATCATGGCGGTCACCTTCGCCATTCCGAATCTCGACGATGCGCTCGATCCGGAGAAGAACCGCGGCTACCCGGTCATCTACATCCTGGAGAACTCGCTCAACTCGTTCTGGTCGGGATTGCTGCTGATCATCGCCGCTGTGGCGCAGCTGTTCTGCGGCTATGCCTCGGTCACCTCGGCGTCGCGGATGCTGTTCGCGTTCGCTCGGGACGGGGCGGTGCCGGGATCGGCGTTGTGGTCGAAGCTGTCGGCACGCCGGGTGCCGGTGAACGCGGTGCTGTTCATCTCGTTCTTCGCGTTCGTGCTGCTGATCCCGTCGATGCTGGTGCCCGCCGCGAACGCCCCGACCGCCTACGCCGCCGCCACCTCGGTGGCCACCATCGGTCTCTACATCGCCTACGGCCTGCCCATTCTGCAACGGCAGCTGCACGGCAGCCGATTCCACACCGGCCCTTGGCAACTCGGCGGCTGGTATCGCCCGATCGGGATCATCGCCCTGGTGTGGATCGTGCTGATCAGCCTGCTGTTCATCCTGCCCATGGACGATCGCGGCTATCCGTGGAACGACGAATTCACCTGGACCGTGGTCAATTACGCCCCGATCACCCTGATCGGCGTGGTGGGCGCCATCGCCGTCTGGTGGTTCGCCTCGGCCCGGCGCTGGTTCACCGGGCCCAAGCGCAATGTCGGCGAACCGCCGGAGGCGGAAGCCTCCGTCGGCGCCTGAATCTGCCTGCTACAGCGGGGTCACGTACGCGCCGGTGAGGCCGCCGTCGACCAGGAACTGCGAGGCGGTGATGAAGGAGGAATCATCGCTGGCGAGGAAGGCCACGGCGGCGGCGATCTCCTCCGGCTCGGCGAAACGGCCAACCGGAATGTGCACCAGGCGGCGGGCCGCGCGCTCGGGATCCTTGGCGAACAGCTCCTGCAGCAGCGGGGTGTTCACCGGTCCCGGGCACAGCGCGTTGACGCGAATGCCATTGCGGGCGAACTGCACTCCCAGTTCCCGGCTCATGGCGAGCACGCCGCCCTTGGAGGCGGTGTAGGAGATCTGCGAGGTGGCCGCGCCCATGACGGCGACGAAGGACGCGGTATTGATCACCGAGCCCTTCCCGCGCTCGAGCATGTGCTCGATGGCGTACTTGCTGCACAGGTAGACCGAGGTCAGGTTCACCTCCTGCACGCGCCGCCAGGCGTCGATGCCGGTGGTGAGGATGGAATCGTCCTCGGGCGGTGAGATTCCCGCATTGTTGAAGGCGATGTCCAGACCGCCGTAGGTGTCGACCGCGGTCTGGAACATGGCCTTGACCTGTTCCTCGTCGGTGACGTCGACCTTCACGTACAGGCCGCCGACCTCCGCCGCCGCGGCCTGGCCGGCGGTGGCGTCGATATCGGCGACAACGACTTTCGCCCCTTCCTGAGCGAACCGCCGGACCGTGGCGAGGCCGATGCCACTGCCGCCGCCGGTGACCACGGCGACTCGATCCTGTAAGCGCTGCAACGTAACTCCTTTGATGTGATGAGGGTGTGCTCAGTCGGTGGCGATGAAGACGTTCTTGGTCTCGGTGAAGGCGCGCGCCGCATCGGGGCCGAGCTCGCGGCCGAGGCCGGACTGTTTGAAACCGCCGAACGGCGTCCAATACCGCACGGAGGAATGCGAATTCACCGACAGGTTCCCGGCCTCGACGCCCCGTGCCACGCGCAGCGCCCGGCCGACATCGGAGGTCCAGATGGAGCCGGACAGCCCGTATTCGGTGTCGTTGGCGATGCGCAGGGCGTCGGCCTCCTCGTCGAAGGGCAGGACGGCCACCACCGGGCCGAAGACCTCCTCGGTGACGATGCGATCCGCCGGGCCGGAGGGCAGGACAACGGTTGGCGGGAACCAGAATCCGGGGCCGTCCACGCGGGTTCCGGTGAAGGCCACCGTGGTGGACCCGTCCAGGAATGCGGCGACCCGGTCGCGATGCGCGGCCGAGATGAGCGGGCCCATCTCGGTGGTCTCATCGGCGGGATCGCCGACCCGCACGCCTCGGACCGCGGACTCGAGCAGTTCAAGGAACCTGTCGAAGACGCTGCGCTGCACCAGGATCCGGGAGCGGGCGCAGCAGTCCTGCCCGGCATTGTCGAAGACGCCGTAGGGCGCGGTGGCGGCCGCCTTCTCGAGATCGGCGTCGGCGAACACGATATTCGCGCTCTTACCGCCCAATTCGAGCGTGACCCGCTTCACCTGCTCGGCGCAACCGGCCATGATCCCCTTGCCCACCTCGGTGGACCCGGTGAACACCACCTTGCGCACGGCCGGATGGGTGACGAAGCGCGCGCCGACCACCGAGCCCTTGCCCGGCAGCACCTGGAAAACGTGTTCCGGCAGGCCCGCTTCCAGGGCCAGCTCGCCGAGCCGGATCGCGGTCAGCGGCGTGAGTTCGGCGGGCTTGAGCACGACCGTGTTCCCGGCGGCGAGGGCGGGCCCGAAGCCCCAGGCCGCGATCGGCATGGGGAAGTTCCACGGCACGATGATGCCGACGACGCCGAGCGGTTCGCAGAAGGTGATGTCCACCCCGCCCGCGACCGGAATCTGACTGCCCAGCAAGCGTTCCGGCAGTCCGGCGCTGTAGTGCAGCACATCGCGGACATTGCCCGCCTCCCAGCGCGCGTTGCCGATGGTGTGGCCCGCGTTGCTCACCTCGAGCCGGGCCAGATTCTCCAGGTCGGCGTCGACGGCCTCGGCGAAGCGCCGCAACAACCGGGCCCGGTCACCCGGTGCGAGCGCCCGCCACGCCGGCAGGGCCCGCTGCGCCCGCTCGATGGCGGCGTCGGTGGCGGCCCGGTCGGCCAATTCCACCGTGGCCACGACCTTTTCGGTCGCGGGGTTGACGACATCGGTCGTTGTCACCGGTTGCGCTCCTGTTCGTATCGTGCCGCCTGCTCCACCAGTGCCCGCATGAGCCGGTAGTCGGTCGCATCCTCCTCCGGGTGCCACTGCACACCCACCAGGAACGGGCCGGCGTCCGCCTCCACGGCCTCGATGGTGCCGTCCGCGGCATGGGCGGAGGCCGTCAGACCGGGCGCGAGGGTATCGATCGCCTGATGGTGGTGACAGTGGGCCTTCACCTCGGGGCCGATGATCGCGGCGACCCGGCTGTCCGGCGCGGTCGTCACGGTGGTGACGCCGAAGACGCCGGGACCGCGGGAGTGGTCGGTGTGGCCCAGCCGATCCGGAAGATGCTGCACCAGGGTCCCGCCCAGCGCGACATTCACCAATTGCAGCCCGCGGCACACCGCCAGCACCGGAATACCGGCCGCATGAGCCAGCTCGAACAGGCTGAACTCGAATTCGTCGCGGTCCGGCCGGACTTTCGTCGTGGGGTCCGCTTCGGCCCCGTACCGGGCCGGGGTGATATCGGCGCCCCCGGTGAGCAGCAGCCCGTCCAATCGCCGCACGAGTTCCGGGCGCGCGATGCCCGTCGGCGGCAGCAATACCGGAATTCCGCCCGCCCGCTCCACCATGTCCACATAGGTGCGGGGGAGTACCGCGCTGTCGGTGTCCCAGTGGATGTACCGGGCCCGTTCGGAATAAGTGGGCAGCCCGATCACCGGCCGCCGCGCACCCTCAGAGTCGTTCGAACCCACGCATCCGCTCCCAATCCGTCACCGCGGCGTCGAAGGCGTCGATCTCGACCTGCGCCGCATTCCGATAATGCCGCACCACGTCCTCCCCGAATGCCGCCTGCGCCACCTTGCTCTCCCCGAACAACTGCGCCGCATCCCGCAGCGTACGCGGCACCCGCGGCCGGTTGGACCGGTAGGCATTGCCGTGAAACTCCGGCTCCAGCGGCAGCCGCTGCTCGATACCGTGCAGGCCCGCCGCAATCGCGCCCGCGACGGCCAGATACGGATTCACATCCGCGCCCGGCACCCGATTCTCCAGCCGCAGCGAGGCCCCGTGCCCCACCACCCGCATCGAGCAGGTGCGGTTGTCCCGTCCCCAGGCCACGGCGGTCGGCGCGAAGCTGCCCGTCTGGAACCGCTTGTAGGAGTTGATATTCGGAGCGAACAGGTAGGTGAACTCGCGCAGGCAGTCCAGCTGGCCCGCGACGAAGTGCCGCATCAGCTCCGATTCCCCGCCCGCGCCGTCTCCCGCGCAGACGGGCTCACCCGCCTCGTTGCGCAAACTGATGTGAATGTGGCAGGAATTCCCCTCCCGCTCATTGTATTTCGCCATGAACGAGATGCTCCGCCCCTCCTGCGCCGCGATCTCCTTGGCCCCGGTCTTGTACACGCTGTGGTTGTCACAGGTGATCAGCGCCTCGTCGTACCGGAACGCGATCTCGTGCTGCCCCGGATTGCATTCGCCCTTGGCCGACTCCACATACATCCCCGCCCCCGCCATCTCATTGCGAATCCGCCGCAGCAAGGGCTCGATTCGCGCCGTTCCCAACATCGAGTAATCGACGTTGTACTGATTGGCCGGCCGCAAATCCCGATACCCGCTCTGGAACGCCGCCTCATAACTGTCGTCGAAAACGAGGAATTCCAACTCGGTCCCGACATAGGCCCGCAGCCCGTGCGCCGCCAGTCGTTCGAGCTGCGCCCGCAAGACCTGCCGCGGCGAGGCCACCACCGGCTTCCCCTCCGGCTCCACCTGCTCCACATCGCACAACACCAGCGCCGTCCCCGGCCACCACGGCACCCGCCGCAAGGTCGAAAGATCCGGCCGCAGAACAAAGTCCCCGTACCCCGTATCCCACGAGGACATCGCATACCCGTCGACGGTGGTCATCTCCACATCCACCGCCAACAGGTAATTGCACGCCTCGGTAGCGTGATCCAGCACCTCCTCCACGAAATACCGCGCCGAACACCGCTTCCCCTGCAACCGCCCCTGCATATCGGTCATGGCAACGAGCACGGTGTCCAACATCCCCGCCTCGACCTGCTGCACAAGCTCCGCAACACTCAGCATCCCGGCACGCATGAGGACCTCTCTCGACGTAGACAGCCCCACGCTAAGCGACCCCACCCCCCACGCGTGCCCGAATCAACCAAGATCGCCCCCGGCGTGTTCGGCCGCCGCACCCGGTCGTCGCGGCCGGATCCGGAGGTCTTCCCGAGACGGGCTTCAGCGGCCCATCTTCGCGATCGCCTCGTGCTTGCGCACACCGTCGTCCCAGACCGGCGTATCGCTTTCGTGGACAACGCCGTCGGAGCCGAAGACGAGGAAGCGGTCGAAGCCGCGGGCGAACCAGCGGTCGTGGGTGACGGTGACGACCGTGCCTTCGAATTCGGCGATGCCTTCTTCCAGGGCGTCCGCGGAGTGCAGGTCCAGGTTGTCGGTCGGCTCGTCGAGCAGAAGCATTGTGACGCCGGACAATTCGAGCAACAGGATCTGCAGGCGGGCCTGCTGCCCGCCGGAGAGGTCGTCGAAACGCTGCTCGGCGGCGCGGGCGAGGCCGTAGCGGTCCAGGACCCGGCTGGCTGCCTCGCGGCCCATGCCGTCGCGGTGCTCGGTGCCGGTGTGCAGGATCTCCAGCAGGGTGCGGCCGGCCAGGTCCGGGCGCGAATGCGTCTGGGCGAAATAGCCGGGGCGGACGCGAGCGCCGAGCGCGGCGACACCGGTGTGCGCGACCGGGGCGAGCGCGAGGTCGACGACCGGTCGGTGCTCGATATCGGGATCGGTCCCGCCATTGGCGAGCAGCCGCAGGAAGTGGGATTTGCCGGATCCATTGGCTCCCAGCACCGCAACGCGATCGCCGTACCAGATCTCGGCGTCGAAGGGCCGCATCAACCCGGTGAGCTCCAGTCGCGTGCACACCAATGCCCGTTTGCCGGTCCGGCCGCCGCGCAGTCGCACCGACACGTTCTGCCGCACCGGCACCGCCTCCGGCGGCCCGGCCTGCTCGAACTTGGCCAGCCTGGTCTGGGCGGCGTGGTAGCGCGCCGCCATCCCGTCGTTGAACTTGGCCTTCTCCCGCAGCCGCAGCACCAGGGCGCGCAGCTTGGCGTGCTCCTCGTCCCAGCGCCGGCGCAGTTCCGCCAGCCGCGCGGTGCGGTCCTCGCGGGCCTGCTGATAGCCGGCGAAGCCGCCGCCGTGAATCCAGCACGTGGCGCCGCTGACCCCGGGCTCGAGCGTCACGATGCGATTGGCCGCGTTCGCGATCAGCTCCCGATCGTGGCTGACGAACAATACCGACTTGTTCGAGGCGGCGATCGTGCGTTCCAGCCACTGCTTGCCCGGTACATCCAGATAGTTGTCCGGCTCGTCGAGCAGCAGCACCTCATCCGGGCCCGCGAACAACGCCTCGAGCACGACCCGCTTCTGCTCCCCGCCGCTGAGCGTGCGCACCGCCCGCCACTTGGCGCGATCGAATCCGATGCCCAGCGCGGCCGTGGTGACGTTGTCCCAGAACGCCTCCACCTCGTACCCGCCGACATCACCCCATCCGGTGAGCGCATGCGCGTACGCCAACTGCGTTGCCTCGTCATCGTTTTCGATCAGCGCGTCCTCGGCGGCATCGAGGGCCCGCGCCGCCTCCCGGACCGCGGGCGCGGCCACCGACAACAGCAGATCCCGCACCGTCGACTCGTCACCGATCTGCCCGATGAACTGCCGCATGACCCCCAGCGATCCGGACCGCGTCACCGCACCCTCATCGGCGGCCAGATCGCCGCCGATGATCTTGATCAAGGTCGTCTTCCCGGTCCCGTTCGGCCCGATCAGGGCGGCCTTCACGCCGTCGCCGATCCGGAAACTCACACCGCTGAGCAGCTGCCGTCCATCCGGAAGGAAGTAGTCGACCTCGGAAACATCCACGTGAGCCACGGGGTTCCAGGCAACCGGACCCGCCCGGGCGGCGCAACCGAATTTCCATTCGGTAGCAGTCCGGATCAGCGCTCCGGCAGGGCGACCGCCTCGCCCGCGAGTTGCACCCGGCGCACGCCCTCGACCGTACGCGCCAGCGCGGCCACAACCTTCTGCTCGGTGTCATCGGCGAACGCGCCGCGCACGGTCACCGCCCCCTCGGCGACCTCGAGGGACCACTGCCGGCGGCTGCCCGCGTAATCATCCAGCAGCGCACGGATTCTCGCCTCGATTGTGACGTCGTCGTGGATGAGGGCGCGCAGCACGTCTCTGCGCGCGACAATGCCGACCAGCAGACCGGCTTCCACCACCGGCAGTGAGCGCAGCCCGGAGCCGAGCATGCGCGCGGCGATGGTGGCGGTGTCGGTGCCGGGGTGGATCACCTCCACCGGCTTCGTCATCACCGCTCCGACAATGGCGGTGTCGAGATGGGAGGCGACTCCCAGCGCATCGGATTCGGAGAAGACACCCGTCACCCGACCGTCGTCGTCCACGACCGGCAGGGCGGCGAAGCCGTGCTCGGTGAGCAGTGAGATCGCCTCGCGGACAGGTGTTCCCGGGTGAGCGACCATCACGGGCCGGGTCAGGATGTCGCGTGCGTACACGAGTATCACCTCATCGAGGTACCGAATATTCCATGGAGATCCAGCTTGAGCGGTGACCCGTACCGGTGGGCAGAGGCGTCCTGCCCGCCGGCCGAGGACCAACGTCCCCACGCCGACAGCGCCCAGTTCGCACCGAGCGGACGCCGGCACCGGTCGATCGCCGCCGGGACCTCCGGCCCTATCGGCGGTCCGGGGCCCGACGCGACGATGGAGCAGGACCACGAGTCATCGGCCACCGCCCGAGGAGAACGGGGTCATGCGAGCAGCGGCAGGGGACCGGCTGATCGTCGAAGGCCGCGCCGTCGGCGGCGTGGTCCGCCCCGCCTTGCGGGCCAGCAGGAGCAGGAACCAGGGGCTCGGTGAGCGCCACGCGATGCGCCGGGCCTTGCCGTCGAGCATGTAGACGTCGTCGAACCGCCGCCGGATCCGTTGTGAGACATCGACTCCCGGTGCGCCCGCGAGCGTTCGGTACAGCAGGCGGAATGGACCCTTAGGGTTCACGTCCCAAACCATGAGGAGCCCACCCGGTTTGAGCGCGCGATGAATATTGTCGATCGCGGTGTCCATGGCTGGCATGGCGCTGAGCGAGCGGGAGAGGCCGAGCGCATCCACGGTCAGGTGGCGATGGTTCGCGCCGAGCAATTCGCCCAGCCCGAAGCCATAGCTGGCGATATCCCACGCGCGGCGTTGCCGAGTGCTTTCCATGACCCACTCCTTTACAATGCGACTGCATTGCAACGAGGAGTGGGGCATTCCACGTCGCGTGGACCACGAAGAACGCCGCCGCAAGATCGCCGCGGCGCTGTGGCGAACGGTGAGCACACAGGGCCTGGAAGGCGTCAGCCTGCGCACGGTCGCGACCGCCGCGGGGGTCTCGATGGGCCTCGTCCAGCACTACTTCGCGACCAAGGACGACATGCTGCTGTACGCCTACGGCATGCTGAGCGAACGCGTGGAAGCCCGGCTACGCGCGGATCAATCCGCCGAGTCGAGTATCAGGTCGCTCTTCCTCCACATGCTTCCGCTGGACGACGAACGCCGCGAGGAAGCCCATGTCGCCGTCGCCTTCATGGCCCGAGCCGCCGTCTCCCCGACCTTCGCCGCCGCCACGTCCTCGCCCCAGCTGAAGGAGCACCTGACCGGCCTGCTCCGCAATGCCGACGTGCCGGCCGCCCCCGAACAGGCCGAAATCCTGCTCGCCGCCGTCGACGGCATGACCGTCCGCATCCTCGCCGGGCACCTCACCCCCGAAGCCGCGGCCGAAGCCCTCGACGCCCACCTCACACGACTCGGATTGTCCTGATCTGCCGGCGTCCTCGAACCGGTCATCCGGTCGCCGACCACCGCGATAGGCGATGACCCCAAGGTGATCGCCATCCTGCTCTGCTGCACGGACGACACTGCGCGCCAACGGTTGTCGCATCGCGAAATCGGCAGCGCGCTCGACATCCGCCTGGACCGCAGCCACGCCATGGCCCAACGCCTGCACGCCGCTCCCACCTGGCTTCACCGGATCCGGACGGACAACCGCTCCACCACCGATATCGCCGCCGAAATCGTCACACGCACCGGCTGGTGCTGAAACGAAGTATGGCGCCGAATGCCCTCCGGCATTCGACGCCATACCTCAGCGAATTCAGGCGCAGACGCGATTGAGCTCCGCCGTCACACCATCCATATCGGTGACGTTCTCATCGACCAAGGCATTCGCATAAGCGGTGATAGCGTCCCGCTCCGGCCCCACGGCCACGACGGCCAGCCCCGACAGCCGATCCGCCAGCTTCTGCTGGGTCTCCGTGTCGAACGTCCCGCCCGACATGTCGACCGCGGCATTGATCATCGCAATAGCCTTGTCGCACACCGGAGATGCGGCCTGCGCCGGCGCGGCAGGCAAAACCAGCAGGGTCGCGGCCGTAGCAGTCAACACCGCACCGGAGAACAGCTTCTTCATCATTCCTCTTGCTCTAAGGGGGCCCGCTAATACCTGGTGCGAGCCCCTCGCCCGCATACCGTACCCGGTCAACCACCCCTACCGCAGACCCCCGAACCAGGGTCACAGCGCACACGCGAACCACCGGCTAAGGAATCGGCACCATCGAGTACAACGACCACCCCCGCCGCGGCACCTCGAACCTGAGCACCTGAACATGCAAAGCCGTCCATTCCCCGCCCTCCACCGGCCGAATCCGCACCGGCCGCCAATCGAAATCCACCGCCCCGATATCAGTCGACCACAGCCGCCCCCAATCAGCCGACCGCGAACAAACCCCAATAATCTCCTCGACCCGCTCAGGCGACACATACCCCGCCGACATATGCCGGAACGCCTGCACCGCGATGTGCACCTCCCGCTCCCAATCCTCGATCACCACCCGAGCCCGCGGATCGAACAACAACCACTCGATAACATTCCCCCCACCCCCCAACCCCGGAAACGCCCGCGCAAACGCCCCATTGACCGCCACCAAATCCATAGCCGGCGCAACCTGATAAGCAGCCGGATGCGGCATCCCCTCCAAGAAATCCAACTCAGCCCGACCAGGCCCTCCCTCTACCCCCGCGACCCGCGTCAACCCAGGCTGCAAAACACTGCTCGCATACTCCCGATAAACCGCCGGCACCCCCAACGCATCAAACAGCGCCGCCAACGCCTCCCCCGTAGGAGCCCGCCTCCCCTGCTCAATCTTCTGAATCAACCCCACCGAAACCCCCGCCCGCCGCGCCAACTCCCCCCGACTCAACCCCGCCCCCTCCCTCCGCCCCCGCAGATACCCCGCAATCCCCATCTCCGCCCCATCCACCCGCTCAACCTCCACACCCTCACTCGACAACCCACAGAACCTACCCCCACCCACCCCGGCAGCCCCCACAACGATTCCTCTGAGCCCCAGCATCTTCGGCCCAACCCCCACCGGTCCTCCTCTCCCGCGACCCCCACCCGCAAGCCCCCTCACACGCACAGAACCAGCCGATTTGGTCCAACAGGGGGGTCCTGATGTAATCTCATCGAGCACGAAGCGCAGCGGAGTGCAACGGGCTGTGGCGCAGCTTGGTAGCGCACTTGACTGGGGGTCAAGTGGTCGCAGGTTCAAATCCTGTCAGCCCGACCAGGTCAGAGGCGGTTTCCGCCTCTGACCAGTCACGTTTTGTAGACCAATCGTGGACCACAGCGCCATCCGCAGGACCAACGGGACTGTCGGGCACAGGTGTATTCAACAGGGTTGTCGAGGTCCTCGGCAACCGGTTCTCCGGCATCGCAGTGATCGCCGTTCGACCAGTTTCGCAACATCCCATATGGGGATTGCTGAACGGTAGCCATCGCCGCTCGGTGAGACCTACCCTCGGGATATCTCCCATTCCCGGGAGGGTCCCGGCGTTCGCGGCGGAACTGCGCAGCATCGGATTCCGCCGGAAGGTGGTGAGCCATGGACAATCTGGTCCAGGATTTCGCGCTGCTGAGCCAGCGCATGTACACGACCGGAGAAGTCGCTCGCATACTCGGCGTTGACGCCTCGACATTGCGGAGATGGCGCCGCGGCACGCCGGCCGAGGGGCCGGGCTTCATTCAGATCTCCGAGCGCGTCGCCAAGTATCCCGAGCGCGATCTCGAGGCATATCTGGAGGCGCGCCATATCGTCCCCGCGGCCTAGTCGTCTGCCTCGCGATCGGGGGTGGCCGTAATGACTGACCCGATGCCGATCCCGATCGGGATCAAGCTGGCGGCCGATATCGAGGTACTCGAACGCTCCCGCTCGGGCAATCCGTTCCGGGCGCGGGTGCGATGGACGGACCCGGTGACCAAGACGCGCCCATCGAAATCGGAAACCTTCGGAACCGAAGAGCAGGCACAGCAGTGGATCGACCGATTGGTGCGCTTGTCGGCCCGCGACGTCGACCCGATCCGTGCTTGTGTCACCCTGGCCCAATATAGCGCGGATAATATGGAATTGGCGCTCAAGGGCCGGGCTCGTGTCCATGTAGCAGCCGAGCAGTGAGCGCCATATCGTGGCCGAGCCTGCCGGCTGCTTGCACGACCTCGTCATACCAGATATCCACCTGGGCAAGGTCATTGGTGGTGAGTGCATTGTTCGCCGCCGCGGCGACGAACCGCGAGAGCGTACTGGTTGCGTTGCGCGCGGGAAGAACCTGCTGCCGGTAGCGGTCGGCGACCTCGGGGTTGTAGCGGTCGCCCCAATAGACGAGCCCTTCGACAAGGTGCCGACCGTGGAATCGGTCGCCGGCGACTGCTGCCAAACGTTCGCGCACTGGCGCACCCGGGTGGGCGGTCCGCTCGGACACCGCAGCACCCACGATGGCGAGTACCGCGTCGAACTCCGTCACGGCGGAGTCGGGCAGACCTGCTCGGGTGTCGAAGTCTCGGATCGCCGCGCTGGTCTTGTCGAGTAGGGCGGGTAGATCCGCGATCGGTGCCGGAGCAGGCGCATCGGCGCCCGGAATGGTGGCGATGGCCTTGTCGTAGACGAAGACGCGCTGCAGGTAGGCGTAGAGCATGACGAGGCCGTTGAGTTGCCACTGCGCGGTCACTCAGAAAGACTACCCAGTCTGTACTGATGATCGAGATACTCACTTCGGTCAGGTCGATACTTTATGGCCCACTTTGTCGAGGGCATGTGCCGCTGGTCGATTTCTGTCCTCAATGCCTGGCGCAGAGCAATATTCCGCTCGTGCGCGATTAGCGTCGCTGGCTGTGAATGGATCTTTGTCCAGAGGTCTCGCGAGAAGACAGCGGGCTAGAGTGCGGACTATGCGGAATGCCGGAATGTCGCTCGCGATGTGCATCATCGCCGGTTCCATGATGGCGGCTGCGCCAGCCGAGGCGTTGCCGCCGGACTGGCCGCCGCCGGAGGCCACGGTCCGGTTGGCGTACGATTTCGGTCGCTGTGACACCAACGTCCTGCGAGTACCCCGAGATGTATCGGTCCAGGTGGACATCGTGGTCCAGAATCAGTTCGACCCCGACGCCAAGATGACCATTCCCCAATTCCTGTGGCAGCGGCAACTACCGATGACCGTCACGCCCCAAACGACCTCTCTGCAATTCATCGCCAATCGGCCCGGCAGCTACGGTTTCTCGATCACCCCCTCTGCCATCACCGGCAGCACAGGTGCAGGCTGCCAGGGAACGATTGTCGTGGAATGATCGTGCCGGCCGTTCCAGCGCTCACCTACTGTGTGGCCGTTTCGGACCGCGTGCGATCGGCGGCAGAGTGTGGCGTGGCTTGTGAGCAAAGGCCATGCGGCTATTCTCTAGCTAATATGAAGGGCCTGCTGTCCGAGCATTCGGAGGTACGGATGAACCCGAACGGTGAGCCCACACCCATCCGGGTGGACGGGTGGACGTACTACCCGACGACCCCGCAATCGGTCACACCGATGCCGCCACTGTCGCAGTCACCGCCACCATCGGGCCGCCGAACGAACACACCGCTGATCATCGGCCTGATTGCTGCGGCGGTCGTGCTCTTCGGCGGACTCATCGCGATCGGCGCGGCAGCCGTTCACCGCGACTCCGGACCGTCGGCAGCAGCCGACGACAAGGCCGAAATCGAGACCGCCACTCGCCGGTTTCTCGGGATCACCACTACCGACGATCCCGTATATCCGCAGGTCACCTGCGCGGCCTACCGACGCCTGTACGCGAGCTGGTACGGCGAGCATGCCAGCGTCTCCAACCCGCCAGTGCTGCAGGTCAACGTCTTCTCGATCGATGGAGACCGCGCGACTGCCCGGGTGACCGCCGATATCGGAGGCGGCCAGGCCGAACAGCGGGATCTGGACCTGATCAAGGAAGACGGCCACTGGAAAGCGTGCCCCGTGCACCGGTGAGGCGGTCGAGCCGAGGTGGGATACGGACCTCTGCAGGGTGTCGCGAAAACGCCTTCTCCACAGGTTTTCCGGCATACCGAACAGCCGCGGCAATGCACTGATGGGACTTATGCGGCGGCCCTGTTGCTGTGATCGGCGAGGACAAGGGCGACGGTGCCGGCGAGTCCGGGCAGCGCGAGGATCGCTCCGGCCAGCGCGACGAAGCCGAGACCGATGTTCGCCGCGTCCGCGCTTGCGCGCAGGACGAGGAACACCGCGTAGGTCACGATCCCCACGGCGAGCAGTGGTGGATAGACACAGTGCATCCTCCTGCCTTCGACCATCAGCGCCAGCCCGAGGCCCAGTGCCCCTCCGACCAGCCCGCAGATCCCGTACACCAGCGCCAAGGCTCCCAAGGCCGAGCCCGCGAACGCCGCACCCAACACGACCGCAGTCCCCGAAACGGCGAGCAGAATCCGCTGTGACTGCGCGACGAATGCGGCGCGGCGCGGCGCGGAGTCCGCGTTCATACTTGTTCGCCCTGCTCGCGGCGGCGATCCTGCTCACGCTGTCTGGCCTCTTCCTGTCGCCGCGCCTCGGCGCGCTGTGCTTCGGCGCGCTCGCGCAACCCGCGCAGGAACTCTTCATCGGCTGCCGGATCCTGGGCGATGTATCGGCCGGGTCGGTCGTATTCGGTATACCGGGTGGTCGACCGCGGCTTGCGCGATTCGTCCAGCGGGCGGCCGAGCAGCAGCCACAGCAGCGCGCCGACGGTCGGGATGAAGGGGACGACCAGCAGCCACCCCGCCTTCGGCAGGTGGCGAATGCCGCCCTCGGGCGCAGTGATGATGTCGATCAGGCAGAACACCCACAGCGCCAGCGTGATCAGTCCGACGACCGCGTACGGCATCGCATTCTCCTCGTACTCGGGCCGAGTACACGACCGGCAACCCCATCGAGGCCGGAAATAGCCTGGTCACAGACTTTACCGAAGTGAGCCAAGTTGGCGAATACTGAGCTAACGCGAGGATGATCACGATCGGCCACGACCGGTGACGGTCACTGGGAGGAGGAGTACGGGATGGCTGAACCAGTGGGCGAGGCCGCGTGGCGGGATCTGATCGACCGCCTCGTCGTCCAACGCGGCCGACTCGCGCAACACGACGAACTCCACCGTCCCATGACCCGTCCCCGGCAGGGAGCCTCTGAACAACAACTGCAGGCGGCCGAAGCCCGGCTCGGGCGAGTACTGGACCCGCACTACCGCGAATTCCTGTCCGTCTCCGACGGATGGGAGCTCTACTACCTGGGCTACAGCCTGCTCGGCACCGCCGACATCGGCGCGGGAGCACGCTGGCAAGCGGCCCGTGACGCCGTGAAAGTGTTTTCCGAGAACAGCGAGGGGTACTTCGCCGCCGGCCTCGGCGTCGAGGAAGACCCGGACAACTGGCAGCCGGTCGGCGACACCGACAACGGCTACGACGGGTGCCTGTACCAGTTCGTGCACGACGCATCCGGCTGCCGGGCAGGCAACGTCTTCGAACTCTACGTCGGCACCGACTCCATCTGGCCCGACCTCTACACCTTCCTCACCAGCCAGCTCGAGACCCTCACCCGGTGGGCCGACAGCGCCGAACTCGGACCGCACTCCGACCCCTGGGGCCGCGACATCCGCCGGGAACCGCCGTCCATGGCCGACATCGTCGCCAAACTCGCCGACCTGTCCACCCGCGCCGCACCCAATGATCAACGCGCCCGGCTCTTTCCCGGCGCGACCCAGGAAGAGCTTGACGCCCTCGACGAAAAGCTCTCCGGCCCACTGCATCCCGAGCACCGTGAACTGCTCGCCACCACCAACGGAATGAGCGCCTGGAGTCTCGGTCGCATCTTGTCCGTGGCCGACCTGCGTGACGGCATGCTCTGGGGCGAAACCATCACCCGGACACAAGAATTCGAAGACAACCAGCTCCGGGACAGCCTGCTGATGGCTCGAACGTACGGCGGGGTCGCCGTCGAACCGAAACCTCCCGTGGCGGAACGGATCACCCACATCCCCGCCGTACCCTTCGCCGTCTTCCCCTCCCAACTCTACGGAGTCGACATCCGCGACGGCCACGTCCGCAACCTACTCACCGACGAAATCATCGACCCGGCACCAGTACCGCGTTCGACATCCGAGGGCACCGTCCGCGAATACCTCCTCGCCCAATGCGATCGCCTGTGGTGGCAGGCAGGCCAACCCACCCCATGACCCAGGACTCGGGCGATACGGTGGGCGGCTCGACTCGATGGGAGGACAGGAGTGGCACCTGAGCTCTGGGCAGACGAACTGCGCGAGATTGCTCGCTCGTCCGCGGACACAGTGGTCGTCCTGAACGAAATGATCGGGCGCCACGAGGAGTTCGGATCGGCCTCGCTTCGAGCTACCCGCGCCCTGCGAGAGGCTTTCGGGCTCTCGATCTATCAATGCCACTACGTGATCGGGTGGGCGCAGGGGAGCGTCTCCGACGCCAGGCTACGAGAGATCATCCCGAATCTGGTCATCCAGTAGCCAGCCTTGACGGCGCGCAAAGTTGCTGTGAGTACGCTGGTCCAATGGATGCCGATGAGCGGCCTGTGCGCGAGCGCGTGCGGGCTGTGCTGCGGTGGGTGTGGGTGGTGTTGCTCGGCATGTACGCGGTGTACTTCGTGTATGCCGGTGTCGCCGGGTCTCGCAGCCCTGACGACGATGCTTGGACCCGGGTGCTGTGGGTAGCGGGGTGCTTGTCGTTCGCGGTCGGGTTCGCCGCGTCCGCGGTGTGGATTCACCGGCGCGGTACCGCCCGGGCGAGACCACGGAGTGAGGGCCTGCGCAATGCGCTGAGCTGGGCGGTGACATGGGTACTCGCCTACATCTCGCTCGGCTTCCTGCTGGCCGTGGTCTTTCCCCGCGGCGATTTCCCGGACACTGTGGATACCGCAACGTACTGGTATTACCGTCTCGGGCTGAGCACGATCTACATCGCCGTGGCCCTTGCGACCGGCGCAGCCGCCTTGTGGGTCCGGCGCAAGACCCGGCCACGACCTGTCGCCGAGGACCGTGCCCCGCGACCGCAGCCGACCACCGCACCGGGATTCGTTGACACGGTGCGATCGGAGAACGCTCGGAATTCACGCACTGCCGAATAGTGCGACATTCGGGCTGGGTGTTCGGAACCGGGTGCGGGCCTGGCCAGCGAGTAGCCGATGCGCGTGTCCACGCCTCTACAGGGGGTTCAGGTCATAGGTTCGCGGACATTAGGAGGATGCGATCGAGTGATTGGGGTGTGAGCATGAGTCTGACGGACGACGAGATACGGGATATCCGATCGAAGTACCCGGACCTCACCAACTACGAGGGTGATGACCCATTCGCTCCGATCAATCCGATGACCTACCTCGACTCCGGCGGAGACGGGCTATTGCATATCGCTGCCGATAGGGGCGATCTGGAGGTCATCCGTCTGATGCTTGGTGCTGGGGCGAACATCAACCAGCTCGGCGACATGGGTATGACCCCTCTGCATCATGCCTACGCGGCTCATCAACAGAGCGTTGTCGACTTCTTGATCGCCAATGGGGCCTCCCTCGAGGTTCGAGATGAGTTCGGTAATCTTCCGGCCGACCGGCGGTAGCAGTGAACGCACTAGCTTGCTGCTGTACGTGGAGGCCGGGATCGCGAATCCGACCTATTTCATCCTCACAGGTGGGGGCTCAGCGCTGTTCGATCACCGTCGGTAGTGGGGCCGTGGTGGTGGCTGAGCGGAGGAAGCATGGGGATGTCCCGCCGAGGATGAGGACGTCGTCGCCGACCCCGTCATCGGTTGCGTTGCCGTGGCGGACGAAGAGTTGGTAGCCGTCTGCAGTAGCAGCGATAGCTTGCACCGTGAGCTCTGTTTCGGTCATGTTCCACAGTCGGCTGACCCAGTACTTTTTCACCTGAGTGAAGTACTGGTCCGCATGGTCGGCCGGGATGCCGGACACGTAGTAGACGACCTGAGTCTTCACCGGGCCGGCGGTGTCATTCATGTCGCCGTCGCAGGGGGCCGCGGCCATGGGCTTCACCAGCTCATCGGCCGATCGGCCTTCGGCGAGCCTTTCTGGAATGAGAGTGAGGCGCACGCCTGCGGGTAGCGCGTTCAATGTGTCCGTCAGGTAGGCCTCGATGCGTTGGCGCGCGCTGGGCAGGGTCAGCGTCGACGGCGCCGATTCGTCGTCGCTGGCGACGCAACCCGCTGTCGGGATCAGGATGGTCACCGCCAGCAGTGCGACGATCAACCGGTGGCGTCGAGTTCGCCACGAACAGGTGATGAGGCGTTCGTGCGCAGGTGCGCTTCGAGCCGGTGATAGGGATGACCGGGACAAATGCTCCCATCCTTTCGAGTTGCTGGACCTGGTCGATCGAGAGGTCGGTCTATTCCGACGGCTCCCCGACGACCATGGTGCCGACTCCGTAGAAGAGGGTTCAGACCTGGTAGATCGGCTCGTAGGTGACTGCCAGGGTGGGGTTACCGCCCGTACTTCCTTCCTGGTGTCACAAGCGGGGATGCGGAGAATCCGCTGCTACGGCCCGGCAGTGCTATCGGCTTCCAGGACGTTGAGCGAAGCCATCACCTGATCACGATCACGAATCGAGGGGTAGGCATCCGGCATCGTCGGCTCGATGGAATAGAGCATTTCGCGGAGCAGGTCGCGCTCCTCGCTGGTGATCGGAACGTCGTGGTTCACCAGCGCCGCGGCAAGATTGCTGAACAGTATCGGGTACTCGCCGCCAAGCTGATGTGATCGCAGTATTCGGAGAACCTCTTGTGGAAGTCGGTCGGTGAGGGCGTCCAACAGTGCCTGGGCGGCTCGCCCCCTCTCGTTGCCGCGTTTGATTCTTGCGGCGCGGTCTTCGGGCGTGAGGTGCCACCTGCCTTCTTCATCGCGCCACGACTCCTGCGCCATGATCGCTCTCCTTCTGCCGCTGCATGAGTTGTGTAGGCCATCGCAAACGAACCAGTTTGGCTTCACCGCTCGCGAGCAGCTAAGTCGCTATTGTTCGAGTCGACGTAATCGCTGCCCTTGCATCCAGGTCGAAGTCGGATCCTCGCAACAACGACAGGAGCTGATTCACGCCCAAGTGGTCATTATCGAGGTGGTCGCGGCTTCGTCTCTCAGCCACTTGGCCGCAGATGACTCATGCATCACTGGCTCTAGTAGAAGACGTCGAAACTTGCGATTCGGTCCTCGCTCAGCGAGTTCGCCTGCATGACACCTAGCGGGGTATCCCTGAGCCAGCGCATATACATCCAACGGCCCTCTCCATCGCCGAGGGGGTCTTCGTTGTAGGCGGTTTCGATACGTTCGAGCTGATCATCCAAGTCTTCGGTGCATCGATGAAATTCGCCAACTTCATCGACCGTGCCGATGTCCATAAGTCCTCGGTCGGCAACGAACCTAATTGCTTTCAGTACCTCAGGGAGCACCGACTCCTCCGGATGCAATCGCCTAGCATTGAAGACCACCTCAACAAGAGGTACGACATCATCCAGCCCCGAATACAACATCTTCTAACTCAGCATGTCACTCATTTCCTATGAACCTTTACGGTAGCGGCATGATGGGACGCCGGTTATGAGTCGATATCTATGGGAAGCGTGTGACCGAACCGTCGGTTCAGTCGAGTGTTACCAGTACACATTCGTCCAAGTCAGCGGCAAGTCGATAGAACTTGGCATACTGGGCCAGCAGGTCGAGGAGCTCATCGCGATCCCACGGACCTTTATAGACGTGGGAGGCGTTCATCGCTTCAGCGTCGAACAGCTGCGCGGCGCTCTCCAGACTGCTCTCCACAAAGTCCGCTACGGTCCGCGCGGTCGCCGGGCGGACAAACCGGAGTGTAATCCCTTGCCCCCCAGTCGCACCCGAGGCGAACGGCTCGGCCCCGAATATTGCGGACTCGGCCAGCCCGTTTGGATTCCGCCCTTCACTCGCCCGGCGGTTCGGGGCAAGTAGCCAGAAGAGGGCATCCCACGCCCGCGTAGACATGGCCCGGTCGAGAATGCCGGGCCGCTCCGTCACGATTTGGCGAGCGACGGGAGCCAACTCCTGCCAGGTGGGATCATCCCGGTACGGAGAGTTGGCCAGATCCGCAGTCGCCAAGCTGTTGAAGAAGACAATCGCACCCTCGGCGGCCTCACGGTCGTGCATCGCCCGTTCCAGCAGCGGCTCGTAGGGAATGGCCTGGTATCCAGCATCGAGACCCATCCTCAGACCATAGGACTCGACTATCAGCCGGCCCTACCCGGGCATCACATAATCGGCATGGGGTGGGTTCGGCGTCAGATACCCGTTGGTCCTCCGAGGTCCCGCGCTGGCCGGTTCGCTCGATGCGCCCAACGGCACGAGCGAATGTTCGGAACGCGCCAGGCGTGGATCGAACTCTCCGGTCAACGACAGCGGCGTGGCGGCGCTGGCAGCGGAATGTAGTCCAGTAGGTTCGCCGCATCTCAGCAGGCTCTACGTTCGGCCAAACCCAACGAAAGGCTGATGTGACCTCGCACAAAATCATCCGCCGATCCGCTAATTGCCGCATGGCGCTCCTGGTCGCCGCAGCACTGGCTACGCTGTCCGCGTGCAGCTGCGAGGTCCAGGTCGGTAACCCTCAATCTCCTGCTCAGAGCGTCGATCCAAACGTGTTGGCAACTGAAGTCGAGAAGCAGGTCGAGAGCAAAGCGAACACCACAGTCGACTCGGTGAGCTGCCATGGTCCGCTGGAGGCCAGGGTCGGAGCGACCCAACACTGCGATGTGGTCTCCGGCGGATCGACCTATGACACGACGGTCACAGCGAAGTCGGTCTCCGACGCTGGCCAGGTGGACTTCGACGTCCAGGTCAGCGATACCCCCAAATCCTGACGGTCGATTCGATCAGGTACACCCATCGGCATGTCAACGCATACGTCCGGCTGGTCCGAACCGTCCAGGTCGCGGCAGTTCCGGGCGTTCTCCCTGCGGTCTATAGGGTCGCGATCATGACCGATGGCCGACTGCCGGGTCGATCGCGCTGGGGCACGCCGATCGGATTCGTGCTGTACCGGACTGCTGAGTGCTGGCGGTATGCGGTCTACCTTCGCGACCCCACCGGCATCATGGACGGGTACCTGCCTGATATCCCGCCCTCTGCTGCCGTTGCGGAAGCACAGGCCGAGTTGCATCAGCGGGCCGAGCTCGCGCACGGCCGGAAAGTCCACATGCGCTGGGAGGCATCCGGCAAGCCTGACTGGTGGACAGCCGAGGTCACAGACGTCGGCCCGCTGTCTGGGGACGAACCAGGTGCGGAGTGCACCGAGTCCTAGGCAGCAACGGAATGGGTTCGATCCGATGCGCTCGGGTTCTCTTCCCGGCGGTCGAGCCGTTCGAGGAGCGTGGGATCGTCGCCGGTGAAGGACTGATCAGCGGCTACCAGATCAGTACACCGCCGCCGACTCCCAGGGCTCGGCCCGCTGCGATTTCGATGTTCGCCAGTGTCTCCAAGATCCCGTAGGTCAGTCGGGTGGCATCCGCCTCGTTCATCTCCGGCGGCACGAACTCGGTGAGGTGTTCGCGCACGATGCGGCACTCGCGGAGCAGTCCGGGGAGCTCGTCGGGCATGACGATGAGGTCGGCGCGGGGTCTGGAGGTGTCGGCCAGGACCGGGAAGAAGCGGGCATCCAGCGAGTGCATGGCCGGTGAACCCCACACCTTGGTGCGCCAGCTTTCGCCGCCCGCGGAGTCACTGACTCCTTCTGGGGTATCGAGTATTTCGCCCACGGCATCGCTGCTGCCGGCCGCGCTGGGCAGGAAGGTATAGACGTTCAGGCTCACCCGGATACGTAATCACGTCGTGCGGCAAAACCGGTTGAGGCCGTGCGGCATGGCCGCTCGGCACAGCGCGGTCAGCGGCTGGTGCGTTCAGAGGGCCACCCACCCGGGTGGCGTTGCGGAGAACCGGTGCGCCTCGATGTCGCTAGGTTCGCATCGTGAGGGTACGCATCCAAGCCGGCGACCAACCGATCACCGTCACCTACGAGATCCAGGGCGATGAGCACCAGCTCGCAGCAGGCGACCACGTGATCCTGGAATACGACAACGAATTCCCCCACGCCGACGACGTGCATGTAGAGCACGGCCAGCAGAGCATCACCATCTACATCCCTTCCGGCAGCTGGCGAGTGTGGTCTTCCGCGGGTGTCGACATCACACCGTGACGGTTCGCGCTGCACTCGGCAGCAGCGGATGTCCTGCGCCGCGGTCGGTCTCACCGCCGTGTGAGTTCGCGCATGCCCTCACCGGTCCCGAAGAACCACCAGCCCGACGGCGGGTCCGGCGGCAATCGACCGTCCAGGAGTGCGATGAATCCGTCGGCCACCTCGAGAATGCGGGTGAGCTGGACGCCGTCGGGTCGACGGGCAAAGCCATCCGAGACCGGGATGTCGTCCAGGATCAGCCACCGCCGCAACCGATCCACACTCACATCACCGGCCGCCACCGCGGCGTCGCGGGCAGCCCGGGCGCATGCGCGGATCTGCTCTCGGTGCTGGCGGGTGTCGAAGTCGATCGTGGTGCTGTGATCGTTGAGTGCGGAGGCGCGGCGCCACTGGTCGCGGAGGTCGGCGAGCCAGGGATCGTTGGTGTGTGGCTCGTTCCCGAGCTGGTCGACCAGGTAGGCGAGCCACACATCGAGCGCATCGTCCACAGCCCAGAACCCTCGGCCGTCGATCTCCACGAACTTGGTCGCACTCACCCCAGGAGTATGCAGCGGCCACTTGATCTTCCGCCGCCGACATCCCCGGGGAGTGCTCGAGTACTCGACAACAGAAAACACTAGGGTCGTGAATCGAGAACTCTGGTCGTGCTGACGGGCCCGCAGACGCGATCTCGTGCCTGGCAGGGGCCGTTAGATGTGTTCACCGACGCCCCGGCGGGCCGAGCACCGCGGCACACCGATGCCGAGCGCTCCGGCAGCATAATGATCGCGTGGATCCCGAGCCCAACCTTCGGTCTCGATCTCAGGCACGATTGATCACCGATGCCCATCGCCGCCTCGCGGAGGAATTCGCTGCCGTCGAATCTCCGCGGTGGTCCGAGCGTGCTGTGTCCGCATGCCTGAACCGGCTCATGATCAGCACCGTCACGGAAGCCTCCCGCATCGCTGTCGAGGATGCCTGGGTGGAGGACGAGTGGACCTTCGTGGTCGTCTATCGATCTCCCTATTTCGCTGGTCTGCTCGCGTTGCGATCCTCGACCTACAACCCTCGCGACAACATGTTCTCGAGCATGTACTCCCCCCGGTTGACCGCGGAACCGGATCCGACCAGCTATGGCCGCGATGTCGCGGACTTCGACATCGGTGAACCCTTGGGGACCGCGAGGGACAGCCTTCGAGTGGACGACCGCGGTATTCACTGGTGGGGAAGCCCACCGGCGCCATCCACGCGGTGAGGTAGTGACTGCCGTGCATCGATCGGCCGACATGTCCGCGAGTGGTGGGTGGAACGAGTCGCTCGCAGATGCAGGGCCGAGGTTGCGGAATGATCGGCTCATGTCAACCATGTCCGGCCAGGGCAGGGAACCTGAGCCTCGTCCCGGCTTCATACCGGAATGTCGCTTGGTTCCCGAGTCGAGCCGGTACTCATCGAAGGCAGTGCGAGATATCCGCTACGACGGCGATCTGACGATCGCGATTCAAGGTCCCGGCTTCTCGTATGCGAAGGTCGTGTTCCGCCGACCGGCGGGGTTCCGGGTCCTGGACGAGGTGGACCTCACCGAATTCTGGAACACCTACAGCGAGCCCAACGGCTGGTTGTGGGAAGTCCTTCGAGGCGGTTGGCTGGATCTGGAACGGCGCCGGCCCTACTTCGTCACCGGGGAGCGTAAGGGGCTTCGGGAGTACTTCGTGGTCGACGAGGACTGCATCAACGTGCTCGCATGGGAACAACCCGAGATCATCGATCTCGGAACCGATCCCACGTCAGCCACGCCTTGATGCTGTATCGGCAAATTGGTGCGTTCGACCGACGCCGGATGCCCGCGGCGCCTTGACCTTTCGTGGCGGGGCTGGCCGGTTCGGTCGGCACGCGAAGCACGCAGGCGCAGGCGGGCGTTCGTTGCGTTCAGGACTGGGCGTAGTCGTCGATTCTTTGAATAATGAACTCGCCTATCGTCTTGGCGAGGTCGTCGGCCGCCCTGTAGTACATAGTGTCGACCTGGCGTAGTGGCACCGGCTCGGCATGCTCGTCGAGGGCGGCCTGTTCGGTGGCGAAGTAGGCGTCGAAGACTTCCCGCGGTCCGGTCAGCACCGGCCGATCGCCGCCCCAGGCCGGGAGCAGTGCGGTGGTGTGGGCATGATGCGCTGCCGACAAGCAGGCGGAGGCCAGTTCCGGCCGGCCGAAGAACCGCAGCGTGCCGGGGAGGTAGAACAGTTCCGAGGGGTGGTTGTACAGGAACTGTTCGAAGCCACCATTGCGAATCTCGTGGTCGCACACGGCCATGAGGACGACAATGCCCACCGGGGGCGGCAGCATGTCGAACGGGATGTACGGACCCCCACGCCAATCGGCGGGATAGGACGAGTTATCCCAGAAGATCAGTGAGGCGGCCCCGGTGATATCTGCGGCAGCGGCCAGATCCAACAGCCGTTGTCGATCAGACGCCGGGACTAGATACTCCATCGCCATACGATAGCGAAACGGTAGCTGTTGAGGTGATGTCGGCCGCTGCGGTTGTGATGGTACCCGCGTGACGCCGGGCTGATCGGCCCCGCTCCGTCGGCCATCGTCATGTGCACGTGTTCGCCCGTCGATTCTTGATCGGCGCGAGCCGCCCCGTAAGCGGTGCGGGTCGGCGTGTCGGGCGAGTTGTGGAGGAGACGCTCTCCTAGCGTCACCTGCACAGACCTCGCCGTATCAGCGAGAGGAGTACGCCATGGACACACCGGTTCGGGTTCTCGCGCTCGGCGCTGCACTGGTGCTGGCCTCGGTTGCGACGCTGTGGAGCGTGATCAAGGTGGCTCACGTCCGATCTGAAGGGCGTTCCCGTCTTGGACAACTGCGTTTGTTCGATGTGTATGGCCGATCCGGACCCACTTCGTGGCTCCTGCTCTGGATCGTCCTTGCTGCGGTAATGGTTCCGGCGGCCCTGCTTGTGGTCTTCGAGCTGATCCCGTTGTGGATATATCTCGGGATCAGCATCGGTGCGGTCGCTGCGGCAGGGACAGTCGCGCGTGTCTGGTATCTGACCCACATGCCCACGCGCAACGAATAGCAGGAGACGCTCGACGGGCCTCCTACTCGGCGACCGCTGTCCTAGCCGGGCTAACCCCCCAGCAGGCCAGGCAACTGAATCCCGCCCGAGTTGAAGAGCAAGCTCAGCAGTCATCAGCCCCTGATCCAGGACGGCCGAGATGCGCGGCATTCGGCAGTTCAGTGGATTCACCGGCGGACCCGCAGCCTTCCAGATCCGCCGGCCTACTTGTTGTCCGGACGAAGATGGCCGCGCCGCATGATGGGCACCTCAGGCGGTACTCGCCGACCTCGCCCGGTCCGGAAACCCATGTCACTTCCAGAAAGTCATCGTCATTCTCTGGGCAACGGACACCTCCGGCCTCACCGCGTCCGATCTTCTTCACGGCTTCGATCCATCGGAGCCTGCTGGATGCGGTCACGCTGGTCCCATCACGAAACGGGTGTGGTCGTGGCTGCTGCCCGATCATCGGCGATGATGGCTGGGTCACCAGTACGGAGGCTTGAGGGCCCGTCGTTCAGCACTGGTCATCGATCGTGTGTCGAGGATCTTATCCGGGCGCGGCAGGCCGACCGCGGCACGCAGAGCGTGATAGTCGTCGTCGGTGACGGTCCACGGACTGTCACCAAGGCGAACGATCGTAGCGCCGGTGCGCGGGTCGGTTGTGATGACCGCACACGCTGGCAAGTGGTTGGTCTCGAGATTGACGTCGGTGGCGAAGAGGTTCAGCCAGCCGATCGGCAGCTTCGAGAACCGTGCGCTGGTCGCCTTGTCGATCATTCGGAACGTCCGCAACGGACGGATCAGCTCCGCCACAGCAGAGGTGATCTTGTCGGCTTGCAACGGGATATAGAAGAACGCATCCGGTTCCAGCCAACGCTGCACGGCCTCGAACAGCGCCAGCCCGATAGCGCCGCTGGTCGCGCGCGAATCCAGTCCTGCCTCCGCCAGCGCCTGATCTTTGGGCCGGATATCGAACGACAGCTGGGTCACCGACGACACCGACCGCTGGGGTGCGCCTTCGGGGACGGTGAGAAAGGGTTCTGCGCCGATCGACGCCCCGTAGGGCGTCGAAATAACGAAGTACACCTGGTCGGAGATCGATGTCCAGTCGCCGTCGGCCCGCGCGATCGTGAACAGTTCCTCGAAGCCCGCGGGATCGGGGGACACCGGGACCCGCTCGTCCTGCTTCATCAGCCGGGTACTCCAGGGGCCGGTCCAGATCGGATCCAGCTCGGCCAACTCCGCGATCAAACCGGCCAGTCGGCGTGCGGCCACCGCATCGGAATCCACGCGGTTGTACACGACCACACGAACGCGATACACCATGTTGTCCTCGGGTGCCTCGAGTTCCAGCAGCTTCGAATCGGCCATCCTCACCGCCGTTGCCCATCCCGGATCCTTTCTCGAATCCCGCAGTCTCACAGCTGCTCTGCCCCCTCGAAGGTCATGCGGTCCTACCAGCGCGACCAGCAGGGTCCCAGCCGGTAATGAGGGCGGGTTCTGGCCTGTGGCGTCTTAACCCGGCGACACTCAGCAGGAGACCTTCTGGGGATGATCGGCAGAGGCCGGAGGGGATCGGCGGCATCACCGGTGGGTTCGTTCTGGGCGCGCCGACCCGGAATCACGACACTGTCCGGTCCTCTCCAGTTGGGTCATAACCTTCCGTCCAGTAATCTTTGTCTATCTCGTAAGCGTGGATGACGAAGCATTCTGGCAGATCGCGAAATCCAGGCTGGATTCTAAGCCGTTCGATCGCTGCCCGTGCGTTTTCCTCTGAGGAGTACACGCCGATCAGCTTTATTTCATCTTCGCCCTCGTTCAGTTCATACTCGTGGTTGACGAGGTACACGATATCCATGAAATTGGCCTCCTAGGCGTTCATCGGGATGTGAAGAATTCTTCGGTCCAATGATCCTTGTCCAGCGGAAACCGCGAAAAGTGGAAATCCTCGGGACGATCACGGAATCCCGGCAGCATGGACATGCGCTCGATCGCACGCTGCGCGTTGGCCTCGGTAGAATACGCACCGATGGTTCGTAATTTGTCGGAACCATCCGGTAGCTCATAGAAATGCTCCAGCAAGTAGACATGATCCATTGGCTTCTCCTCCTGTTACTTCCCGCCCTTCGGGGGCTGTGGTTCCTGCCAGGCTCGGTCTCCATACTTCTTGATCTTGTTGAATTCGCTGTTCGGGCCCGTACCTCTGGGGCTGCTGTCCCAGTTTCCTGGGCCGTAGTGTTCGTCCATCATCCGCCGCGCGTAGTCCTTTCCGCTCTCTCCGATATAAGGAGCCTTGCCCTTGGCCCAGCTCGGCGCATCATCGGCCCAGTCTTTGCCGGAACCCTGTTTGGGAACCCGGGCGCTGTGAACTGGCTGCGCCTGATCGTTTCTGGATCACTGACCGTCCCGTGAGGAGAACGCGCGTTCCGCGGCTGCGATCTCGTCGAGGAACATCTTCTGAACTTCGTCGAACTCCCCGGCCCTCAGCCAGACCTCCTGGAGGGGCACCCCGGGTACCAGGGCATCGAACTCGTAGTGACCACGCGACATCCACAACAACCGGCCACGAGTCTCGTCCTCGAACAGGAACAACCGCCACGGATCGAACTCGTACACCTGCGGCCCGACCGGAACCGACCCAAGTGGGGCGCCCTCCTCGCGCATTTGCTCGAAGGTCTGTCCGCGGTCTTCATACAGCGCCGCCATCACCGTGCGAAAGGCGACCTCGGCTGGCTCGTCGATCATCTCCTCGCCCTGGCCTCCTCTCATGCGGCGCAGCCGCAACTGCATGGGGACGACGGCATCGATCAGCTGGGCTTGCGGCTCGAAGATGCCGACCGACTGGCCACCACACCACCAGCGGATGCGCCCCCACAGCCAGCGGAAGAAGTCCGGCTCGGACATCCTGCTGTTATCGAGATCGAACTCGACAGCAAACCGGCCCGGATCGCCCACGATCACCGGTGACTACCACCTTTCAGATGCCGGGATACCGCCTTACTCCTCACGAGCCCAATAATCCCAGGTGGGCAATGTCATCCCGTGCGAGGGCAACACGGCCTGGGCTCAGCCACGCCACCCGTTGGCGAACGCACTCAGTTGCCGCAGATCGCGCTGACCGAACCGGCCAGCCCGCCTGATCCTCAGTCGCGGACGGGGTGTCGGATGTAGTCGGCTGGTGGGGTACCGAATTCGAGGCTGTTCTCGTCGAGCCCGTTGCTGATGGTCATCCGGTTATCGGCGAATGCGAAGCTGACCGCGATCATGCCTGCGGCGAAATCGGCTTGCTGGCTTGTCCATTCGAGCAAGTCGACAGCAAGCAGCCGTTGGCCTTCGAGGGCGGTCAACGCAGGGACAGCATCGGACCGCCAGGACAGGTGGAAGGCGTGGATCTGTGCGTCGTTGTCCTCGGGGTCCGACCAGGAACGCTGCCGATGGGGATCGATGCTGTTCCAGGTGATCGACAGCTCGTCGAACTTCTGGTGAGTGATCTCGACCTGTTCACCGTCGAAGTCCAGCACTACCGGGCAGTCGGCGAACCACTCATCCTCTGATCGGTCCCAGACAAGCCAGGATTTGGACAGAGGTCTGCCGACGAGCCGGTTCAGCCGTTGGCCGTGAGTGGATTCGATGGCGGCGCGCCCGTTGAGCCAGCGCGGTTGGTATCCGTGGATGCCGAAGTAGGACACCGCACGATTATCGGCGGCGGTGCGCTGTCGCCAAGTATGTGCATCGACTGCGGGGCGTGTCGTCGCATCGCCCCGAACGCACTGAACTGCCGTTGGTCGGGCGGTTCGCTGCGGCCGCAGCGCGATAGGTGAGCGAGTGCATTCCGTGTGCTGCTCAGTCCCACCAGAGCACGATGGACAGCCGACGATGGGCGGCTTTGTCGTAGAAGTCCTGCAGCAGGGCATGCTGTTCGGCGAGCAGTTCCCCTAGCACGCAAGGCCGCGGCTACTCGAGCGACCTGGAGTGGGTCCAAGGCGGTCACAAGCTCACCGAAATGAGATTCGCGTGATCCCGATAGGCCGGATTGACCTCCGCGCCAGCGTCGAAGGCATCGCGCAATGCCTCCAATACCGTTGGGTCTGCTCCGGTCAGTTTCCACGTCGGCGCCAAAATGAGAGGCCACCAATCCAGATCGAGAAGATCGGCGTCTGGCACCGCGGTGAACGAACACACCGTGTCCAGCACCTGTACCGATTCGCGACATCTGGCGAGCAACGCCGCAGGGATGTGGGCGAGCTGCTGGTCAGGGCCACACAGGGCAGTATGCCCACTGCGTGGCCCGAAACCGGGCGCTTCGGCAGACGGCCAGCTCGATCGGCCCGTCGGGCCGGCCCGTCGCCCATCGCTGTCAACGAAGTATCCGGAACTGCCTCGACCCGGGCGATCCAGGCCCTGCCAACCAGCTACGCGTCGATGCTGTCCCGCCCGGCCGATATCGCTGCCCTGATCGCGAAGGCCGCGCGCGTAACAGTTGCAATCACTCCGGGTGCTGAGGCGGAGCACCGCCTCGGCACCCGATCGTTGACTGAACCAAACAAACTGACGCCGCCGCATCCACCTCGTGGCGTAATTCGTTGCACCCTGGTCATTGTCAGTGCACAGCGAGTTGTCCTCCCGACGGGGAGTCAGGGGTCGTCTGGCGTGCCGCTTCGGCGTCTTTCGCGAGGCAGCCGGCATCCTCACCGATGCGGGTCGGGTGCATGCCTCGAAAATGACGACATCACCTCAGATCTCGTAATGATCTGCTGACCGAGCGACACGTGCGTCGGCCAGCTCGAGGAGTGTCTGCCAGTCCGGCAGCGCCGGCGCCCGAGGATTCTGCGATTCATCCTCGCTTGGCGTGCTTCCGTTCTTCGACACTGCCGCGGATCTGCACGCCGAGTGGCATCAGGTTGACCGAGTCGTCCATCATGCCATCGGCGGATCGATTCGCCGCTGCTTCAGGTAGGCGATCACGTCCGCGCGGCGGTCCGCGGTGTACCAGCCGGTTTCGGCTATCTCCATAGGGATTGTTCCGTCCATTGCAAGGCTCCTCCTTCCGTTCCGTCACTGTGGTCTCGGGCAGCTGTGGGGGTCAGGGTGACTGCGGACCTGAAGGCCGAAGTCGTTACCTTCCAACGATCCTCGCCGCCGAAGTGACGGACGGGTGGCCGTGATCGTTGCCGTCGAGCGGGACGAGACGGACCCTGCAGATGCGCGACGACTCGGCGATGTCGCCGGGACGGCCGAGCGCGGGCCACCCGTGGGGATGGCCCGCGCCCGTCGAGCGTCCTCGATTCAGTGGGTACCGGCGGCCGCCGCCAGGGCGGCTAGGTCGGCGTCGGAGATTTCGGCGATGCCGTCCGCGGTGACCTCCAGGACGCGGGCGGTGCCGATGTCGAAGAAGAGGCCGGAGACCGTGACGCCGCGTTCGTGCACGGCGCGTCGCACGACCGGGTGGTTGTACAGGGTTTCGAGTTGCAGGGCCACATTGACCATGCTGAGCTGGTCGGCCGCGCCGAAGCCGGCTTTTTCGGCGGCCCGGGCCACGGGGTGTCCGTGCCGGAACCCTTCCACGGCGGGGCGAGCGTGCACGAGCCATTCGTCGAGGCCGGGGCCGAAGGGCGGACCGGCCAGGACGGCATTCATCGCGCCGCAGGACGAATGCCCGCACACCACAAGGTGATCCACGTGTAGCTCGTCGAGGGCGAAGCTCAGGGCCGCCTCGATAGAGCTGTCGCGGCCGCCCGCGGGGACCAGGTTGCCGACATTGCGCACGGTGAACAGGTCACCGGGGCCGGTGCTGGTGATCACGTTGGGCACGATCCGGGAGTCCGCACAGGTCAGAAAGAGCGAGTGCGGGTTCTGGCCGTGGCGCAACTCGTCCAGGTGCGGGCGCACCACGTGGGCGTTGCGACGGTGGAAATCGGCCACGCCCTCGGTGATGGGGTTGCCCTCGTCCTTGCGCCAGGGTCGCAGTACGTCGTCGAGCAGGCCGCGGGCGTGGCCGCGCACTGGCGGAGCGGTCAGCGCGTTGGCCATGCGGACGGTGCCGAGTTCGACGTATTCGACTGTGCCGCCGTTGTTCTCGTGCTGGCGGGCCCAGTCGTGGATGGCTTCGCAGGCGGCGTGGTCGAGGAAGTCGACGCCCATCTCGATGAGCACGTCGGTCCCGGAGGGTACCTTGTTCAGTTCGCCGGACAGCTTGGGCAGCGCCAGGAAGGTGCAGGTGCCGTCGATGGAAACCACCCAGCGGTCGGTCCCTGCCACGGGCTCGGCCGACACCACCACGCGCACGATGCGCCACAGCAGCAGCGCGAACGCCAGCGCCAGGCCGATGAGCACGCCCTCGAGGAGGTTGAGGAACACCACGGCGAGCACCGTGACCACGTAGACGAGCAGGTCGCCGGTGCGGTGTGCGAGCTTGATGTGCGCCAGCTTCACCAGCTGGATACCGACCACGATGAGCAGCCCCGCGAGCGCCGACTTGGGGATCTGCTGCACCAGTCCGGCCAGCGCGACCGAGAACACCAGCACCCAAATGCCGTGCAGGAACGCCGATGCCTTGGTGCGGGCTCCCGCCTGTACATTGGTGGCGCTGCGCACGATCACACCGGTGACGGGCAGACCGCCGAGCAGACCGGAGGTCACATTGGCCGCGCCCTGGGCGACGAGTTCCTTGTCGAAGTTGGTACGCGGACCGGTGTGCATCTTGTCCACGGCGACCGCGCACAGCAGGCTCTCCACACTCGCGATGAGCGCGATGGTCAGCACGGCGAGCGCGACCGCGCCCCAGTTGCCGCTGGGCACATCGGGCAGGCCGATGGCGTCGAACAGCGAGCCGCTCAGCACGATGCGCTCGACATTGCCGGGCAGGATCAGCGACAGCACGGTCGCCACCAGAACGGCGACGAGCGGGCCCGGGACGACCCGCACTTTCCCGGGCATGTACTTCCAGCCGAGCATGATGGCGATGACGACGCCGCCGATGAGGACATCATCGCCGTGGAGGCTCAGCAGCTGGCCGGGCAGCTCGATGACGTTCTGCAGCGCTGTGCTGTGCGAGGCTCCGCCGAGCAGCACATGCAGCTGCTGCAGCGCGATGGTGATGCCGATACCGGCCAGCATGGCGTGCACGACCACCGGCGCGATGGCCAGGGCGGCGCGGGCGATCCGGCTCAGACCGAACACGATCTGCAGCACACCCGCGGCGGCGGTGATGAAACAGGCTGTCTTCCAGCCGAATTGGTTGATGGTCTCGGCGACCACCACGGTCAGACCGGCGGCGGGACCGCTGACCTGCAGTGGGGACCCTCCGAGCAGGCCGACGACCACACCGCCGACCACGGCCGCGATGAGCCCGGCCGCGATGGGCGCGTCGGAGGCCACCGCGATGCCGAGCGAAAGCGGCAGTGCGACAAGGAAGACGACGATGGAAGCGGGCAGGTCGTGACGTAGCCAGGTGGCGAGCCTGTCGTCGTGTCTGCCCGGCGGTGAATCGGTGTCGTGGGACATATCGCTCCTTCAGGCGGATCGCGCGCGATCCGGATGAACTCGAAATGTGTCGGGCATCGAATTTGCAACTGTGGACTGCATTGCTCACAGCTCACCGGACTAGATGCTGGCCAGGCTATAAGTAAAGACTCAGCAAAGCCTGAGAAAAATTGTGCCACAAAGCAAACACGTATGTGAATCCTTTTTGGGCTCACCCGTCGAATGCGCTTGATCAGGCCTATCGGGCCGCGATCGAATGGACCACATCATCTATCTCGGCGATGCCGTCGGCCATGACCTCCACCACACGAGCCGTCGCGATGTCGAAGAAGAGCCCGGAGAGCACCACGCCGCGTTCCTCCACACCGCGCCGGATCAACGGATGCGCGTACAGGGTCTCGAGCTGCACGGCCACATTCACCATGCCCAACTGGTCCACCGGCTGGAATCCTGCCGCCGCCGCGGCTGCGGCCACCGGATGGCCGAGCCGGAAGCGGTCCAGGCTGGGCCGGGCGTGCCCGAGCCATTCGTCGAGGCCGGAGCCGGTGATCGCCTCGTTGTACAGCGCCTCCATGGCACCGCATCCGGAGTGCCCGCACACCACCACCGACCGGACGTCGAGCTTCTCCAGGGCATAGATGAGCGCGGCCTCCATCGAGGAGTCCCGTCCGCGCGCAGGAATCAGATTGCCGACATTTCGGACGGTGAACAGGTCGCCAGGCCCGCTATTGGTGATCACATTCGGCACGATGCGCGAATCCGCGCAGGTGACGAAGAGTGAATCCGGTTCCTGGCCGTCACGCAGCCCGCCCAGGTGTGGGCGCATGAGATGCGCGTGGCTGCGGTGGTAGGCCGCGACGCCGGCCACGATGGGATCGACGTCGGCGGCGGTGCGTCGCCACGGCCCGAGCGCTGTGTCGAGCATGTGCCGCAAGTGGCCGCGCGCGGGCGGGCCGTCGGAGGCATCGGCCATGCGGGCGGAACCCATCTCCACGAATTCGACTGTGCCGCCGCCGGATCGGTGCTGCTGCACCCAGTCCTGGATGGCGTCGTGGGCACCGTGGTCGAGGAAATCGACGGTCATCTCGAGGGTGCTATCCGCGCCCGCGGGCACCTTCCCCAGTTCGGCGACGAGGCGGGGGAGCGCGAGGAAGGTGCAGGTGCCGTCGATCGTGATGCGCCACCGCCCGTCCTCGAGCGACTCCGCGATGATCACGACCCGCACGACTCGCCACAGCAGGATGGCGAAGGCCACTACCAGGCCGACCAGCATGCCCAGCAAGAGATTCCAGAAGACCACCACGATCACGGTGGCCGCGTAGACGACCAGGTCGCCGGTGCGCTGCGCGCGGCGGATATGCGCGAGCTTGATCAGCTGGATACCGACCACGATGAGCAGTCCGGCCAGCGCCGCCTTGGGAATCTGCTGCACCACGCCGACCAACGCCACCGAGAACAGCAGAATCCACACCCCGTGCAGCATGGTCGAGGCCTTGGTCCGCGCCCCCGCCTTCACATTGGTGATGCTGCGGACGATGACCGCCGCCACGGGTAAGCCGCCGATCATGCCCGACACAATGTTGGCCGTGCCCTGCCCGATCAGTTCCCGATCCAAATCCGTTCGCCGCGAAGAATTCTGCCGCATCCGGTCCACCGCGACGGCCGATAGCAGCGTCTCCACGCTGGCGATGAGCGCGATGGTCACCGCCATGAGCAGCACCGCCGCCCAGCCCCCGTCCGGCACCTGCGGCAGCCGCAGTTCCTGCAGCAGCGACCCGTCGAGCGTGATGTGCTCCACGCGCGTGGGCAGCACCATCGCCAGCAGGGTCGCCACCAGCACCGCCACCAGCGGTCCCGGCACGGCCTTCACCGGTTTGGGCAGATGCCGCCAAGCGACCAGAATGACGATCACTATCCCGCCCACCAGCAGATCCCCGGCCCGTACCGACCGCAGCTGCTGTGGCAGCGCGGTAATGCTGTCCCACGACGAGCTCAGCGAATCCTCGCCCATCAGCACATGGACCTGTTGCAGCGCGATCACCACGCCGATACCCGCGAGCATGGCGGCCACGACGACGGGTGCGATGGCCAGTGCCGCTCGCGCGATCCGCCCCAACCCGAACAGGATCTGCAACCCGCCCGCCAGCACGGTGATGAAACAGGTGGCAGCCCAACCGAATTGGTTGATGGACTCCGCCACCACCACGGTGAGACTGGCCGTGGGCCCGCTGACCTGCAGTGTCGATCCCCCCGCAGCGCCCGCGACCACCCCGCCGACCACGGCGGCGATCAATCCGGCGGCCACGGGCGCACCGGCGGCGACGGCGATACCGATGGACAGCGGTAAGGAAACCAGAAACACCACGAGTGAGGCGGGCAGATCGTGGCGGACCCGATCGGCGAGGCCGGGATGCGACGTCCGGGGAAGCTGTTCGGTGTCGGTGGACATATCTCTCCTTCGCCGAAGCGGCTGAGCCGGTCCGGTTCATCGGTCAACATGTACTGGCATCGAGAGCGAGCGGCGGGCGAAGCTGGTGACAGAACAACGCTGTGAAGATCGCGGATAATCGTAAAGACATCGCAAAGGGATCGAAAAGAGTTTGCTGATAATTTGCGCTAACCGCTATCAAACTGTGACTCGGGACACTGTTCCACACTTCCGTGCTTGCGGCGTCCACACCGGCAGAATTCGACGGTCCGGTGCCCTGCCACAGCACGCCGACAGAGGGGCGCTTGGTGTTCGGTGCGCTCGTGCCGGGGTGCAGTGGCGGCCTTGGGAGTTGGGGCCGATCAGCCGAGCAGCACCGAGGTGCGGTGAGCGCTGGGCGATATCGTGGTCCTCTCGGTGTCCTACATCCCAACCAAGGAGGCGCGTCGTGCGCAAGGCGGAGGCACTGATTCGTCGGCGGGCCCGGATCGCCCCCGCCGCCCGGCGACCACAGCGGAGGAGATGAGGGCCGGTGGCCAGAGCGTTTCGGGAGGCCAGGCTCGCGCGGCGGCGGGCGGTCGTGACCGCCGCGGGTGAGGTGTTCGCCGCGCACGGGTATCACGAGGCGAGCATGGCGGAGATCGCCGGCCGGGTCGGTATCAGCAAACCAGTGCTGTACAAGTCGTTTCCGAGCAAGCTGGAGTTGTATCTCACGGTCTTACAGGGCGCGGTCGACCGGCTGGCGGGCGGACTGCGCGAGGCGCTGTGCTGGGCCGGGGGGATGCGGTCGGCGGTGGCGGCGACGGTGGATGCCTACTTCGATTTCGTAGACGCTCACGAGCAGTGTTCCGCGGTGCTGTTCGGTGCGCAGGTGGTCGAGGAGCCATCGGTGCAGTGGACGGCGGCCCGCGGCCGAACACGCTGTGTCGACGCGGTTTTCGGAGCCATCGCACCCTATGCGGGGCTGGAGGCTCGCCGGGCCCGGCTGGTGGCGGTCGGGCTGGTAGGGGCCGCGCAGTCGTGCGCGCAGGAGTGGCTGGCCGCGGGGCGGCCGCTTCCGAAAAGCGAGGCGGTCGCGGTGACGATGGCGTTGTGCTGGCGTGGTCTGTCCGGAGTACGGCTGGATCCGGCGGCCCGGCCCGCGGGGGGATCGGTAGGACTCGCCGCCGGGATGCCGGAGGCGGACGGTGTGGTGTACAGAATAGGGCGCATGAGCGATTTGACTCCCATTACCGCCTGGAAGGCGTTGCGCGAGGGTAACGACCGATTCGTCGAGGGCCGCCTGCGGCATCCCAACCAGGGGGCCGCCGATCGGGCGAAACTGGCCGCGGGGCAGCACCCGTCGGCGATTCTGTTCGGGTGCGGGGATTCCCGGGTGGCGGCAGAGATCATTTTCGATCAGGGCCTCGGGGACATGTTCGTCGTGCGCACCGCTGGGCATGTGGTCGACGCCAGTGTGCTCGGATCGATCGAGTACGGCGTGCAGGTTCTGCACACCCCGCTGATCGTGGTGCTAGGACACGACAGCTGCGGCGCGGTGCGGGCGACGATCGACGCCCTCGACACCGGCGCGGTGCCCGGCGGGTTCATTCGCAGTGTGGTGGAGCGGGTGGCACCATCGATCCTGCTCGGCCGCCGCGAGGGCCTGGAATCGGTCGACGACCTCGAGGCCCGCCATGTCGCCGAGACCGCCGAGCTGCTGCGGCAGCGGTCGCAGATCATCGCCGACCGGATCGCCGCCGGTGAGTGCGCCATCGCCTGTGTCACTTACACTCTCGCCGATGGCAAGGCCAAGCTGAACCGGGTGATCGGCAATATCGGCGAGCTCGAGTAACGGCGCTATCCGCCGGCAGCATCCCGTAGCGTCGGGACCACCGCGCGCAGGCGTTCGGCGTTGATCGCACCCGCCCGAGTGAGGACCGGGACCGCGCCGGTGAGATCCACGATCGCCGAGGCGACCGCGGCCGGGGTGGGCCCGCCGTCGAGGTAGACCGCTACTGAATCGCCGAGCATGGTCTGTGCGGCGCCGCAGCTCTGCGGGGATGGTTGACCGGTCAGGTTGGCGCTCGAGACGGCCAGTGGCCCGGTCGCGGTGAGCAGCTCCAATGCCACCGGATGTGAGGGCATCCGGACCGCGACCGTGCCGCGGGTCTCCCCGAGATCCCAGCCCAGCCCCGGCCGCTGGCGGACGACCAAGGTCAGCCCACCCGGCCAGAACGCCTCCATCAGCGCCCGGCCGGGCGCGGGCAGGTCGGTGACCAGCTCGTCCACGATCTCCGGTGCGGCGACGAGCACCGGGGACGGCATCCCGCGGCCGCGGCCCTTGGCACGCAGTAGACGCGCCACCGCGGCGGGGTCGAAAGCGTCGGCGCCGACGCCGTACACGGTGTCGGTCGGCAAAACCACCAGCTCACCGCGGCGCACCGCCTTGGCGGCCTCCATCAGCCCGGCGGCGCGCCCGGCCGCCGCGGAGCAGTCATAGCGTGCCACGCCCAATACATTCACCCTTCGCTATTCGTGTCCGTGGCCCCGTGGCCCGCACTCGTTCATCGGCCCGTCAATCTATCGGCCCGCTCGGCTGGCGCGGTGGGCTCGGTAGGAGGGGCTGGGCGGCCGGGTCAGGGAGCGGTGGTGGCGGGCCAGTCGCGGGGGAGGTTGAGCCAGTTGCCGATCATGCCGATCGCGCTCAGGAATGCTTGCATCCCGTCCCAGCCGGCGGCGACGGCGCGTGGCCGGTCGTCGACTCGGAACGGGCACAGGGCGAGTCCATGGTCCGGTGACCGGAACGGCTTGCCGATGGTGATGCTGTGGTGCCGGCCGTCGTGGTCGATCGTGCGTGTGGCGACGATTTCACCGACTCCGGCTCCAACGGCGGTGCCGGAGCCGGGGTCGGAGCTGACGCTGGTGTCGGTGTCTGTCGGGTCCGGGAAGCCGAGCTCGGCAGGAAGGGTGAATCGGGCGCGGTCGGCGTCGCGGTTGGCGCGCGCCAGTTTCTGCCCGATCTCCGTGACTGCGGCGTGCAGGGCGGCCAACGAGTCGGTGCCGTGGCTGTGGAAGCGGTGTTCGTCGATGCGGAAGGCACAGTTCGCGCCACGCTCGGCCGGGGTGGGTTGGCCGACCTCGATCACGACTTCCTGACCGTCGTCGGTGGCCAGGCGGGACATGATCACTGTGCCGGGGACGCCGCTCATCACACCCTCCCGATCAGCGGGGACACAGTCGCTGATCATTGCCCGAACAGCCGGGCGTTCGGATTCCAACCGTGCGCCCGCCATCTTTCCAGCCCGCACGGCGAGATGTCGTCTGGTTCGGTGAACGGCTTTCGACGGCGGGCCGATTTCGGAACAGCTTCCACACCGGCCGGTGCCCTACATTGCGGTGAAGCCGCCGTCGGCCATGATCGCCGAACCGGTCATGAAGTCGGCGTCGTCGGAGGCGACGAACGCGATGACGGAGGCGATCTGTTCCGGTGTGCCCAGTCCGAGCGGCTGCCATTCGCGAATGCCGTCGAGGTAGGCGTCCATGCCGCCCTCGCGGTCGATGTAGGGCCTTGCCATCGGGGTGTCGACCATGCCCGGGCACACGCAGTTGGCTCGAATGCCGTCGCGGGCATGTTCGAGGGCGATGGCCTTGGTCAGCGCCAGCACACCGCCTTTGCTGGCGCAATAGGCGGCGAGGTGCTCCTCCGCGACCACCGAGGCGATCGACCCGACGTTGACGATGGAACCCCCGCCGCTGCGACGCATCACCGGTATCGCCTGCTGGCAGCAGCGGAAGATCCCGCTCAGGTTCACCTCGAGGGTGCATGCCCAATTCTGTTCGGACACTTCGAGGAACGATGCCTCCTCCACGACGGCGGCACAGTTGCACACGATGTGCAGTCCGCCGAGGTTCTCGGCCGCGAAGGCGATCGCCGCCCCTGTGTCGGTGGCGTCGGTGACATCCATACGGCGCGTGAGTAATCCGGGTCGGGACTCCTTGGACAGGGTCGCCAGACCCGCCTCGTCGATATCGACGGCGAGTACCCGCGCACCCTGCCGGGCAAGGGTTTGCGCGGTGGCGCGGCCGATACCCGAGGCAGCCCCGGTGACCAGCGCGCTCTTGTTGTCCAGCCGTGCCATCGCTTCCCTCGCTTCCGCTCGAATTCGACGGTACCGCTTGCCTTTTAGTGGGCAACCCCAGCGCACGCGGCGGCGTGGTCGAGCGGCCACCGGCGTCGCTGCCGCTACCTCAACCGCGGATGCTGGGGCCTGCCGGACCGGTCACCGTGCCGAATCGTTCGACGACCTCGAGCAGGCCGTCCACCGCCGCCGGCGACGAGTACGGATCACTGTGGGCGACGCCGGGGAACTGGTCCGAGTGTGCCACGAACGCGGCCTCGGATTCCGACCGATGCACCTGGATCGACGAGAGCCGGATCATCCGTCGGCGCGGGCTCCGCATGGTCTCGGCTCCTTCCTCGGGTCGCAGTCGGAGTTCTTCCATCGCAGCATGAGAACCGTCTGAACGGCCACCAAATCTGTTGACTCGCAAAAGATTCGGATTCTTGGCAGCGGTTGTCGAGTCGTTGGCGCACAGCGTCGGTGGCCTGCCGGTCGGTTTCGATCGTCTGCTCCGTCCCCACCATCTGCTGTTCTCACGTCATCGCTCGTGCCGCTGCCCCGGCGTGAGCGGGGTGGGGTCCTGCCACGCCCGAACTCTCATCGGCGATGAACCGTGCAGCGTGAAAGCCGCTACGACACTGACGATTACCTCATTATCGACAGGAATGGCCAGGCCGCGCGGCGAGGCCGCCGAGCGGGTGGTCCACAACACCCACTCGGTGACCCGCGTGATCTTCCTGCCGATGTTCTTCACGGCGCCCGCCGTCCTCCCACGGCGGCGGCGAGCCTTCCGCCGAGCCAGAGCCCGGCACCGTAGGTGGCGTGGGCGCGGAGGCTGGCGAGCCGCGCTTTGCGGGGATCCGGCGTCTTCGATGCAGCGATGCCCATACCGAAGGCCGGCTGCATGAACAACCAAGGGGCGGCGATGGTTCCGAGTCCGACGGCCATGCCGACGGGAAAGGCCGGTGGGCGGCCGCGAGAGATGAGATCGAGCGCGGCGGCGAAACCGATGCCGATCGCATAGTGCGCGGCGTACCCGAGCGGCTTCTCGGCGGGAATCTCCGGCGCGGCGACGATCGACTCGTGCGCGAACTCGCCGCGCGGCATGTGGCCCAGCCATCGGCCCACCAGACGATAGTCGAGTGATTTCGTCCCATAGGCTTTTTCGAGGGCAATGGCCACGGCGTCCATGGTCGCGGTGGCGGCGACGCCGGTGACGAGAATGCGGGTGGTCGGCTTCATGCGAGGTCTCCTTGCAGCGGAAGGGGTGTCGTGACGGTTGAGCGGTTGCGCTCGATCAGGACGAGCGGGATCGTCAGCAGCGCGAGGCCGGCGCCGATCCACGGGACCGCGGTGATCGGCGCACCGGAATTCAGTGCGAGCCCGGCGAATACGGGGACGAGGCTGATACCCAGCTGGAAGGCGGACACCGTGGTCGCGCCGGCCAGGGTGGGCGCATCGGCGGCGATGGCGAACACGCGGCCGTAGATGGCCGGGTTGAGCACGAATCCGAAGACGCCGAGCAGCAGGACGAGGGGAACCACCACAGCGGCCTGTCCGGCGAGGACGGCGATCAGCGTGGAACACAAGGCGACTCCCGCCGCCCCGGTCACCAGCGCTCTATGGGGATGCCGGTCGGAAATCCGGCCGCCGATCGCCAATCCGATGTACGCGCCGATGCCGAACAGCACGAGAACCGGTGCGAGCCACGTCTCCGATATCCCGGTCACCGCGGTCAGCAGTTCGGCGAGGTAGTTGAACGTGATCATGTAGGCGGCCGTGCTCAGCAGCGTCGCCGCGTAGACGAGCCACAGGCGGGGCCGCCGCATGGTGGCGAACTCGCGCTGGATACTCGGCTCCGTCCCGGCGCTCGTCGGCGGCATCACCACGGCGACAATGGCGGCGGCCACCACGGTGAGCACGACCACCAGCCAGAAGCCGCCCTGCCACCCGGTGCGGTAGCCGATGAACGTTCCGACGGGGCCGCCGAGGATCATCGCCAGGCCGAGCCCGCTGATCACCACACCCGAGGCGCGCGCCGCGCGGTCGGTCGGCACCAGGCCGACCGCCGTCACCGCGGCCACGGCGAAGAATCCCGCGTAGGCCAGACCCGCCACGAACCGGGTGACCAGCAGCGCGGAATAGCTTCCGATGATCAGCCCGGCCGCGACGCTGCCGGCAAATGCCAACTGGGTCAGGACGAGTGCGGTCCGCCGCGGCCAGTGCAGGCTCACCACCGCGAACGGCGGTCCGCCGAGGACGACGCCGATCGCGAACGCGGTGATCAGCCCGCCGACGGTGGCCAGGCTGACATCGATATCGGCGGCCACCGCGGGCAGCACCCCGGCGAGCAGAAATTCGGCGCTGCCCATGGCGAACAAACTGAAGGCCAGGAGATATACCCCGGGCGGGAGCAGCCGGCCTGGACGGCCGGTCCGCAGTGTCGACGTTGTACTCATGGTTCGAAGCGTGCGATTCGCGCCGCACTCTGGCAACGAATCGTTGCCGAAACAGGAACGCTCGCATGTACTGGAGCGGTGCAGAACCATCCCGCCATCGACGCCACCCTCAGCCAGATCGGAGTCCGGCTGCGCAAACTCCGGGAGAGCAAGGACCTTTCCCTCGCGGACCTCGGTCAGCTCACCGACATCTCCAAGAGCACCCTGTCCCGGCTCGAATCCGGCCAGCGCAAGCCGAGTCTGGAGCTGTTGCTGCCCATCGCGGCCGCTCTCGCGGTGCCGCTCGACGAGATCGTCGCCGCGCCCCGCATCGTCGATCCGCGCATGCCCCAGGAGCCCCGGCACAGCGGAGGCCGCGTCATCGTCTCGCTGTCGAGAACCCAGGGCGAGCCGAAGGCCTACAAACTGATCATCCCGGAAACCGAGTCCGAACCCTTCCCGCGCACCCACGCCGGCTACGAGTGGCTCTATGTCCTCAGCGGACGCCTGCGGCTCGTCCTCGGCGACTACGACGTGATTCTCGGCCCCGGCGAGGTCGCCGAATTCGATACCCAGCACCCCCATTGGTTCGGCTCCACCGGCCGCGGCAGCGTCGAAGTCCTCAGCCTCTTCGGCACCCAAGGCGAACGCATCCACATTCGAGCCAGATCCGCTCCCACCACGGCTTGACCTGCACGGGTCATCCGGGGACATGCGGATCGTCACCTACTGTCCCGATGGCCGCCTCGGCATGGAATCCTCTCTCCCGCAAGTAGATATGCCACGCTACGTGATGTCACTGAAAGAGGCTGGTCTTCAGCCGGGCCATTCCTCGTCCGTAGATTCTCGCTCCTGGCGATATTGGCTGGGTGAGGTGAGAATCATGGTAAGTATCACTGCCAGGACCGCCCAAAGGACGCCGGAAATCACCAGCGGCAGAATAAAAGCCCTGATCGCGTCGACCTCGGCCATGCAGGCGGGCCGGTAGTCGCAGCCCCGCTCCTTACTCAAACCTATGGCGTGGACGGCGTACGCGCCGATGAACGATGTGACCGAGAAGAATGTTGGCACAGCGACAGCGGCTTGCTGATTGACAGTCATCCCCATGGGTGCGGACCAGCCTCTTATCAGGTACGGCATCATCGGAAGTTTCTTGCTATTAAGAGCTTTCGGGAGATCTTCGATCGCCGGCCGCCTCCGGACACAGGGTTCTTTCGGCGATCGTGCAATCTTCATCCTCGGCCGACTTTCGCCCAGCGACTATCACTGCCGAAGGGCCTGGTGATGCAGTCGCCGACCACAAGGTCCGTGAAAGGGGATTTCTGGCATGCCGCGGGGAGGAGCGGCGGCACAGTCGGGCCGACGGCGAATACGGCCCCTGTGCATCGGAATCTTGTCACTTGCGACGCTGATGAGCTGCACATTCGGCATGAAAGGACGGTACGTACCGGTCTCGCCGGTCGATTGTTGATTCGGCTGTGGCCGAATCAACCGACCGTGGCCATGACTCGGAGCGCATCGTCGCTGCCCTGTCTGTGATGGTCACGGCCCGCTCGAGCGCTGAGCCCGGCGCCGGCCACCCGGTCGGGTGCTCGTGACCGGTGAACTGGCGGAGTCTGCTGGGTGACTGCTGACGGTCCGGGAGGGGGTTGTGCTGCGGCGTAGGGCCTGAGTGGGTAGCGTGGTAGGGGTTGTCTTGAAAGGTGCTCTGGGGCAAGGGATATGGTCAGGGTACTGACGATATGGCGATCCGGGAGTTGGGATGTTCGCGTGCGGGGGTTGGAAACACCTTGTGGTCGAGAGGGTCCTGATGGAAGTACCCGGGCGCTGAGCTGTCATTTCAACTGTAGACCTACGTTCTGGGAGATCTGTGACTGCCTCGTACCCGCCAGGAACCTGGTCATCGCAACAGCTTTCGGGCGGGCATCGGTCCGGTGCCGACGAGCGCTTCGCGATGTACACCCCTGAGTTTGCTGAGGATCCGCACGCGGCGTATGCGGCGCTGCGGAATCGGTATGGGTCGCTGGCGCCGGTGGATCTCGCGCCGGGGGTTCCTGCGACGCTGGTGCTCGGGTATGCGACCGCGGTGCGGATTCTCAATGATCCGGAGCATTTTCCGGCCGATCCGCGGCTGTGGCAGCCGACCGTACCCGCGGGGTGCCCCATTCTGCCGATGATGGAGTGGCGGCCGAATGCGTTGCGTAGCAGCGGATATGAACATGATCGGTATCGGGTGGCGAATGTCGCCGCGCTCGGGACCGTTGACCTGCACGGGATGCATACGGTTGTCGAGCAGATCGCGGTGCCGCTGATCAACGCCTTCTGCAGTGGGGCGGAGGGCGACAGCCGGCCCGGGGCGATGGGGTCCGCGGATCTGCTGTCCCAGTACATCTATCCGCTGGTCTATCGTGTGCTCGACTATGTGCTCGGGTTCGATGCCGATACCAGTGCGCAGGTCGGGGCCGGAATGGCGGCGATCTTCGATGCCTCCGGTGACGCGGACATCGGGAACAAGATGCTCGCCGAGGCCTTGGACGAACATGTCCGGCGCAAGCGCGCGTATCCGGGGCCGGACGTCACCTCTGAGCTGATCAAGAACAGCAACTTGAGCACCGAGGAGCTCATCCATCAGCTGGTGACATTGCACGGTGGTGGCAGTGAGCCGCAGGTGCACCTGATCTCGAACACACTGCTGCTCATGATGACCGATCACCGGTTCGCCGGTGACCTGCTCGGCGGCAGCCTGTCCACCCGTGACGCGCTCGATGAGGTGTTGTTCGCCAATCCGCCGCTGGCCAACTACTGCGTCACCTACCCGCGCCAGCCCACGCTGATCGACGATGTGTGGCTGCCCGCCCATCAGCCGGTGGTCATCAGCATGGCCGGATGCAATGCCGACCCCGCCATCCAAGCCGGTCGCCGTGCACAGTCGGGAAATCGATCGCATCTGGCGTGGAGCCTGGGGCCGCATCAGTGCCCGGCCCGGCGCCTCGGCTACCAGATCGCCCAGGACGCCATCGATTACCTTCTCGACGCGCTCCCGGAGCTGCACATGGCCGTGGACAGGACCGAACTCGTGTGGCGGCCCGGGCCGTTCCACCGCGCCCTGCAATCGCTGCCCGTCAAGTTCCCCGTATCTCCGCCATTGCCGTTTTAACCACCGAGTGAGGAAAAACGATGGAGCACACCACGCCGCTGGTCCTGGACCCGACCGGCACGGATATTCAGGGTGAGTCGGCGCGCATTCGCGCGCGCGGACCGGTCAGCAGGGTCGAGATGCCCGGCGGGATTCGGGCTTGGGCGGTCACCGATCAGGAGATCCTGCACAACCTGTTGCGTGATCCCCGCGTGTCGAAGGATGCCCGCCAGCACTGGCCCGCGTTCATTTCCGGTGAGATAGGTCAGGATTGGCCGCTCTACACCTGGGTGGCGGTGAACAATATGTTCACCGCGTACGGCGCCGATCACACGCGGCTGCGCAAGCTCGTGCGGCCCGCCTTCACGCCCCGCCGGACGCAGGCGCTGCGGCCGCGCGTGCAGGAGATCGCGTCGGAACTCCTTGACCGGCTCGCGCAAACCCCGCCCGGCCAGCCGGTCGATCTGCGTGAAATGTACTGCTACCCATTGCCGATCGGGGTCATCACCGAGCTCATGGGTGTGCCCGAGTTCCTGCACGCCGGCTTGCGCACCTGCGTCGACGGCATCTTCGACACCAGCCTCACACCCGAGCAGGCGCTGGCCAATTACCTGGAGATGCAGCGGATCCTGCGCGAACTCGTCACCTACCGCAGGGACACTCCGGGCGACGACATGACCAGTGTGCTGATCACCCACCGCGACGAGGACGACGGCTCGACGCTGACCGAGCAGGAACTCATCGACACCCTGCTGCTGGTGATCAGCGCCGGTCACGAAACCACCGTCAACCTGCTCGACCAAGCCATCTTCCTGCTGCTCACCCAGCCCGAGCAGTACGCGAAGGTCATCTCCGGCGCCGTGTCGTGGACCGAGGTGGTGGAGGAAACGCTGCGCTTCGAATCCCCGGTCGCGCACCTGCCGCTGCGCTACGCCGTCGAGGACCTCGACATCGACACCGACGCCGGTCCCGTCCGGATCGCCGCGGGCGAACCCATCCTGGCCTCCTACGCCGCCGCGGGCCGCGACCCCAAGGTCCACGGCGATACCGCCGAACAGTTCGACGTCGCCCGGGAAGTCAAGGCGCACCTCGCCTTCGGCTACGGCGCACACCTGTGCCTCGGCGCGCCCCTCGCCCGCCTCGAAGCCGAAATCGCCCTGTCCGCCCTCTTCGAGCGGTTCCCGGCAATGCGCCTGGCCAAGGACCCCGCCGACCTCGGAACGGTGCCGTCCTTCATCTCCAACGGCCACAGTTCGCTGCCGGTGCACCTCTCCTGATGCGGTAATCGAGGCCGTCCGCGACCAGCCCGCAACCCGGGCGGCCTCACCCCCCGGCCGAATCGGTGGCGGCGAAACACGCACAGGACAATCACCACCGAGCAGTGCCCGGCCCTATTGGGAGGCGCGGACGTCTGCGGCGAAGGCGTAGTCGCGCTGCCAATCCGGGCCGGTCGGGGCCAGGATGACCCGCTCGACCCCGGCGGCCTCGTAGGCGGCCAATTCGGCGGCGGCCTCGCGAGGATCCGCCGACAAGGCCGGTGCGACGATGGTGACCGCCGGCGTCGGCCGTTCGTATCGCTGCGCGAGGTCGTGCAACTCGGCCAGCAGAGCCGGGAGACGGTCGAGCCCGGGATCGATCGGCATCCAGGCGTCACCATGAGCGGCGGCCCGGCGCCGCGCACGGGCGCCGTTACCCGCGATCAGAATCGGCGGCACCGAGGAACCCGGCGACAGCGTGACCTCGAGGCCGTCGTCGAGCGCCACCTGCTTGCCGGTGATCAGATCCGGCAGCACCCCCAGCGCGCTGTCGGTGCGCGCCCCGCGCTCCTCGAACGGCACGCCCGCCGCCCGCCAGCCGATATCGCCGTGCGCGGGGTTACCCGTGCCGACACCCAGCAGCAACCTGCCGCCCGACAGCTGTTGCACAGTGCCGATCTCCTTGGCCGCCCACGCGATCGGCCGCAGCGCCAGCAGCATGGCGCCGAATCCGATCCGGATCCGATCGGTCACCGCCGCAGCGGTGGCGAGCGCGATCGTACTGTCGAGCATGGGCTGACTTGCGATGAGATGGTCCGAGGCCCACACGGATTCGAGTCCCGCCGCCTCCGCCGCCCGCGCGCTCTCCCGCACCCCCTCGGCCCCCGATTCGCCGATGTGCGGTCCCGAGGTGGGCAGGAATACGCCGATCTGAATAGCCACAGGTTGGCCTCCGATTTCCCTAGCAGTTGATTCACCACCAACGCTAAGGCGCTCGGATGCGCGTTCCAATACGTGATTCGCTCGGATCAATGCTCGAAACGCTCACTTCCGGTGGCTGAGCCCTCGATGATCGGTCGGTGTAGTCCGCAGCGGCCGTGGATCAGGCGTCGGCGTCGATATCGAGGACGGTGGCGGTGCGGGCCGCCATCCAGTAGTAGGCGTGTACCTGGATCAGTTCGACGAGTTCGCGGTCGGAGAGATGTTTGCGGGCCGCGGCGTAGGTGGCGTCGTCGACTCGGGGGCCGGCCGAGATCGCCTCGGACAGGCGGAGGACGGCGTGGTCGCGGTCGTCGAAAGTGGGGGCGTCCGCGCCGTGGAGGATGGCGTCGCGTTCGGCGTCGGTGAGCAGGCCCGCGCGTGGGATGTGGCGTTGGCGAAGGTAGTGCGACTGTTCTACGCGGGTGACGGTGGTGGCGACCAGTTCGACCAGGCGCTCCGGGAGTTCCAGGGCGCGGTGCAGGGCGAAGGCGAGATCCATGACCAGGCCCGCGGTGCCCTCCGCGCGAGCGAAGGCCAGGAACAGGCGGGGATCGGGCGGGAGGATGTCGAACCAGGTGCGGAGATGCGGCTGGAGCCGATCGGGATCGGCATACGAAATGCGTGCCATCGGAACGATTTTAGGCATGGTCGGGCGACCGGAAGCAGAATGCGGTCGGATGCGCGAACTACTCGACTCGAGCGCGCGGGGAATCGGGTAGGGCGCTACTCGTGCGTGGTAGCAGGTTCGGACGGACGATACAGGTGGAAGACTGTCGTTTCAGCGGAGTGTGAGGGTCTGTGATGCTCGAGGCAGTGCAAATTTTCTGGGCGCCGCGGGGCGTCAGTATGCCGTCGCTGGATACCAAGACATTGATCGATATCCATGACGGGGATACTCCTGCCATCCGGATGCCCGTGCGGATGCTGTCGATCGACACACCGGAGGTCACGGCGGGCTCGCGGCAGGGTGCGGAGCGGGTGGACGAGAAGTTCGCTCAGCTGGCCGAGTGGATTCGGCAGCGGCCGGGCGATGTGCCGGTGTCGCGGCGGTTCGCGGACTATCTGCTGCCCAAGATAGAGACCGGCAAGGCGGGGACATTGCAGTTCACGCAGGGGACCCTGGCGGCGGACTTCGCGAAAGCGAATGCGGCGCAACGGTTGACGCGACCCGATGGGAGCAAGCGGACGCTGTTCGTGCGTACCGCGGATGCGCCGTTCGACACCAATGGCCGGCTGCTGGCCTATGTGGCGCCGAACTATTCGAAGGCCGAACGGGAGACGCTGACTCGCGAGCAGCGCTCGACGTTCAACCTGGACATGGTGCGGGAGGGGTGGGCCGCGCCGTTCGTGATCGTGCCGTCCATACCCGGCGAACTGGATCTGCCGCTGTTCCTCGCCGCCGCCGACGCGGCGGTCGCCGCGGGGCGCGGGATCTGGGGCGAGCCGGCCACCATGCCCGCCTACGAGTACCGCTCGGTGGAGCGGCTGTTCGCCATCGCGAAGTCCATCATCGTCGACGGAAAACCGGCCGCGGAACCGTTCGGCTGGCGGGAACGGTACTGCGTCGACATGCGGACGCGGGTGCTGGTCGGGCCCGAGGACTACTTCGATATCGATCCCATCTACCGGCTGTTCATCTGGCCCGCCGACGTGCGCGATGCCGTCAGCCGCCTGAACCTGACACCGTCGCCGCGGCTGGTCGGCGTCTCGTAACTGGGGTCGGGGAGTACTCACGACGGCAGGGGCGGCCGGGCGAAGGATCTGGGGTGCGCGCAGTCGCGCGCAGAACTCAGTACGGGAGGCTTTCATGACTGAGAAGTGCGGCGCGACGGCCGGTTGCCGGATCAGGGCATCGACGTGAGCACCGGACGCGGATTGATTGTCGAGGAAACGGATTTCCACAGTGCACGGCACGGGCATCGCCTGGTCGATCTGCGGTTCGGCCCGGCGGATCGGCGGGTGCCCACCGCCTACGCCATCGTCGATCTCAGTGCCCAGCAGGTCGCCGATGCGGGCGTGGTCCCGGAAGGCAAACTGCCCGAAGGGTATGCCGCCGCGCCGGGTCTCGGTGCAGGCGAGTTCGTCGGGCGCCGTGTCGTGGCCGCCGGAGGCGCCGGTGTGGACGTTCACGTGGGAGATCATCGACGGCAATAGCGAAGCGATCGCCTTCCGCAATATCGCCTATCGCGGAAAGACGGTGCTGTACAAGGCGAGTGTGCCCATGATCCGGGTGCAATACGACCAGGGCGGCGGACCGTACAAGGATCAGATGAGCACCGGCAACATGCAGGGACCGGTCTCCGTCTACGAGGGCAGCCCGGGGGAGGGGTACCGGTTCCTGGTGGTGGAGAGCTACCACGTCATCGGCCGCTACCACCTGCTCAACCGCTGGATCTTCCGCGACGACGGCATCATCCTGCCGCAGATGTACAGCGCCGGACTGCAACACCCGTACAACCATCGCCACCACGTGTACTGGCGGTTCGACTTCGATATCGACGGCGCCGCGAACAATCTCGTCCTCCAGCACCTGCCGACCGGTCAGGACTGGGGCTACGGCCCGGGCTGGCATCCCAAGACCACCGAAGTCACCGCCACCCATGCCGGCGACAACCGGTGGGCGGTGCTGAACAAGTCCACCAACCGCGGATTCCTCATCGACAAGGGACCATTCGACGGCACCAGCGACTGGTTCTCACCCCGCGACGTCGCCGTCACCGCCTGGCACGGCGCCGAGGACCTGCGCGGCGCGCTCGGCACCTCCACCGATGACCAACTCTGGCAACACATCAACGGGGAGAACGTCGACGGGCAGGACACCGTCCTGTGGTATGTCGCCCACCTCGCCCACGAGGCGCACGACGGCGGCGACGAATGGCATGTGTGCGGGCCGATCCTGCGCCACTTCCGTTACTGACGGCCGGTATCGATGAAGTAGCGTGGCGTTTCAACCCCCATCGGCTCCGGCAGGCGCTACAGTGGTCGGCGGAAGTCGTTGCAGCTGCAAAATCACCTGCAATTCACATTCCGCATGCCTCCGACAGCCTGTGCCTACTCCGCAGACAAGCTGTGCCAGAAAGGGATTCCCGAGAGCAGAAATTCCCTCCGTGAGCTGATACTCGAGGGGCGCGGTCCGGGTGGTGGGATAGCCCGGACCGCTGTCCACTTCGCTGTGCATCCGCTGGGGCGTTTCGGATGCCGGCATCACGCGGTTTGTACTGGAGGCGAGGCTGGGGTATGGCGGCACCCGAGGAAGATCAGCAGATCGACGAGCTCATCACCCGATTGGCGATCCGGTTCCCGCACTTGACATCGCGGGTCGTCGCCGAGGTGGTGCGTGGCATCCATCGGGAATTCGACGGCCACCGGGTCCGGGAATTCATTCCGCTACTCGTCGAGCGGATCGCCGAACGGCACCTGAGCCGCCGGGTCTCCTACTGCTCCAGCCTCGTGCACTATGACGCGCCGTCGCTGGGTGAACTATCCGTGCGCCCTGTGGCCCTGTCGCCCAGCCCGTACGCACCACGCTGGTAACCACCCGCGAAGCAGGCGCTGGTGCAGGCGAATGCGGGGGACAGGCCTGCACCATCACCTGCCGCAGGTCCGCTCGAGCGGGAGCGGGGCCGAGTGGTTAGGGTGGCTGGAGTGGCGATCGTTTCTGCGTTGATGTGTTATCCCATCAAAGGATGTGCGGGCAGTGCGATGCCCGCTGCCCGGATCGTGCCGACCGGGGTGGCCGATGATCGGACCTTCATGTTCGTGCGGCCCGACGGGTTGTTCCGGACGCAGCGGAGCACTCCGCGGCTGTCGGTGATCCGGCCGGAGCTGGCGAGCGACGGGGCGAAGCTGAGGCTGTCTGCGGACGAATTCGACAGCACCGCAATCGATGTGCGCTATGAAGGCCCCCGGCTGACCGTGTCCGTGCACGGCGTGTGGGAGGGCAGCGCGGTGGATCAGGGGGATGAGGCCGCCGCGTGGGCCAGTGATCTGCTCGGGGAGGAGGTGCGGCTGGTGCGCGTGCCGCCGGAGCATCGGCGTGCGGTGGATGACCGGCACGGTGATATCACGTTCACGGATTCCACTCCGCTGCACCTGACTTCGGTCTCGTCGCTGGACGATCTGAATGCCAGGATTTTGGAGAAGGGCGCGAATCCTGTACCGATGGAACGCTTCCGGCCCAATATCGTGATGACCGGATGGGCCGAGCCCTATGTCGAGGACGGCATTCGCGATTTCACCCTGGGCGAGGCCCGGCTGCGGTGGGTGAAGCCCGATGTCCGGTGCAATGTGACCCTTGTCGACCAGCCGACCGGTCAACGGTCCGGGCCCGAACCCCTACGCACCCTTGCCGATTACCGCCGCGACCCGGACGGCGGCGTCACCTTCGGCATCAAGGTCGCGGTGACCACGCCGGGCACGATTACCGTCGGTGACGAGATCATCGTGCACTGATCTCACACGCCGTAACCGCCGTCGACATCGAGCTTCTGCCCGCTGATGAAATCCGCGCGGTCGGAGGCCAGGAAGCAGACGGCCTCGGCGATGTCCTCGGCATCGCCGAAGGTGCGGAGCGGGATATTGCCCCGGGTGACGTCGAGGGCATGCGCGTCGAGCTCACCGGAGGCGATGAGGCGCTCGGCCATGCCGTCGATGGTCATGCCCGGGCCGACGCAATTGGCGCGGATGCCGAAGCGGCCCTCTTCGGCGGCGATACCGCGAATCAGGGCCTCCACCGCGGCTTTCGGCGAGCTCGACAGCCCGTCGCGGATGGGGAACCGGGTGGTGGCCGCGGTGGTGATGGCGACGATATTGCCGGCCGTGGCGCGCAGATGCGGGATGGCGGCGTGAGCCGCGTTGAAGAACCCCACCGCATCGGCGAGCACCTGGGATCGGAAGTCGCCCGGGGTGATTCGGCTCAGATGCCGCATGGGGATGTGCGGTCCCGCGGCGTAGACGAGAGTATGGATGCCGCCGAATGCGGCGGCCGCCGCGGCGGTGACCTCCGCGGTCCGGGTCGCATCCGAGAGGTCGAGTTGCCAGCTCCGGGCGGTGCGGCCGAGCGCCTCGGCCTCGGCGAGCAGTGGTTCGAGCGGCTCGGGGGAGCGGAAGTAGCTCAGCGCGACTCGGCTGCCGCGGCGCAGGAGCATCCGCGCGGTGGCGCGTCCCAGGCCGCCGCTGGCGCCGAGCACCAAGGCGGCCCCCGGGCGATGGCCGAAGTCGTTCATCTACTTCCTTCGTCGCTGCTGATGGCCTTCCATTAGTAGCCCGATCCGAGAAAACAAGCAACTGCTTGGTCGGAGATCAGGCGGGCGGCGGCGTGCCCAGCAGTTGTGTGCGGCAGGCGGCGACCTGATCGCGCAGGGCGGTGACGACGGCGGCGACCTCCGGGCGGCGCAGCGTTTCCGCGCGCGTGACGAGCCAGTAGGTGAGCCGGATGGCGACCTGGTCGGGCAGGATCCGCACCAGATCCGGGTGCCGGTCGGCCATGAAACAGGGCAGCAGGCCGATCCCGGCGGCGGCGCGGGTCGCTTCGACGTGAACGAAAACGTTTGTGGACGAGATGGATTGGCGCATGGCGATGGCGAACGACGATGCCAGGTCCAGGTCGTCGACCTGGAGCATGCTGTCGATGAAGTAGACGAAGGGATGGTGCGCCAGATCGGCGACGGAGGTGGGGGCGTCGTGGGTCGCGAGGTAGGACCGGGCGGTATACAACGCCAGGGTGTAATCGCCCAGCGCGATGGCCTCGGCCCGGCGGACCTGCGGTTTGCCCACCACTACTTCGATGTCGAGGCTGGAGCGTTGCGGTGAGGCGCGGCGGGTGGCGGCGACGATCTCCACCGAGATCTTGGGATGGGTGCGCTGCACGGTGGCGACGGCGGGTGCGGCGAGATAGGCGCTGAAGCCGTCGGTGGCCGACATGCGGACCACGCCTTCCAGCAGGGTCGCGCCTGCGGAGCCGGAAGTCAGTGAGCGGACCGCCGATTCGATGGTCTCGGCGGCGGCGAGGGCGTCCCGGCCGCGGTCGGTGAGTTCCCAGCCGCCGGCGCCGCGGGTGAGCACCCGGCCGCCCAGGGCCTGCTCGAGCGCGGCGATGCGGCGGGAGATGGTGGTGTGGTTGAGGCCCAGTTCCTCGGCTGCCGAAACGTAGCGGCCGGAGCGGCCGACGGCCAGCAGGACCAGCAGGTCGTCCGGATTCGGGCGGGGAGTGGTGGGGCTCACGCTCATGTGTGCATATTTGCAGATACATGCTGCGAATCTGGCCATTGCGGGCAAATCAATGTGCACGAATACTCTGTAGCGATCAAGTTTGTGGGCCGCATCACAGATGAGGGGTGGTGCGGCCCGAGTGTGAGGAGTCGCGCATGAGCGTCCGGGTATCGGAGCCGCGGGAGGGGGCCGGGCTGTCCGGACTCCGCCGGGTGGTGGCCGCGTCGATGGCGGGGACCGTCGTCGAGTGGTACGAGTTCTTCCTGTACGGCACGGCGGCCACGCTGGTGTTCAACAAGGTGTTCTTCGCCAAGGGGACCAGCGATCTGGACGCCATCCTGGCGGCGTTCGTGACCTATGCGGTGGGCTTCGCGGCGCGGCCGCTGGGCGGCATCGTCTTCGGTCACTTCGGCGACAGGTACGGGCGCAAGCAGCTGCTGCAGTTGAGCCTGGTGCTCGTCGGCGCGGCGACCTTCCTGATGGGCTGTCTGCCGACCTTCGCGCAGGTGGGCTATTGGGCGCCGGCGCTGCTGGTGGCGCTGCGGTTCATCCAGGGTTTCGCGGTCGGCGGGGAATGGGGCGGCGCGGTGCTGCTGGTGGCCGAGCACAGCCCCAGCAGGAGCCGGGCATTCTGGTCGTCGTGGCCGCAGGCTGCGGTGCCGCTGGGCAATATGCTCGCGACCGTCGTCCTGCTGACGCTGACCTCCACGCTGTCGGACGCGGCCTTCCTGTCCTGGGGTTGGCGGGTGGCCTTCTGGCTGTCGGCGGTGGTCGTGCTGGTCGGCTACTACATTCGCACCAAGATCACCGACGCGCCCATCTTCGTCGCCGCCCAGCAGCTGGCCGAGCAGGAGAAGGCGGCCTCGTTCAGCGCCGTCGAGGTGCTGAAGCGTTATCCGCGTGGCGTTTTCACCGCCATGGGCCTGCGGTTCGGCGAGAACATCTCCTACTACCTGATGGTCACCTTCTCCATCACCTACCTGAAGGTGCACGTCGGGGCCGATACCAAGCACATCCTGTGGTGGCTGCTGGGCGCGCACGCGGTGCATTTCGCGGTGATCCCGCTGGCCGGACGGCTCAGCGACCGGCTCGGGCGGCGGACGGTGTACCTGATCGGCGCGGTGATGACCGGAACCTGGGGCTTCTTCGCCTTCCCGATGATGGACAGCGGCGAGCACCTCGTCATCCTGTCCGCCATCATCATCGGCCTGGTGTTCCACGGTTTCATGTACGCCGGCCAGCCCGCCATCATGGCCGAGATGTTCCCGACCCGGATGCGGTATTCCGGTGTGTCCCTCGGCTATCAGGTGACCTCCATTGCCGCCGGATCGCTCGCGCCGATCATCGCGGTGCGACTGCTGGACACCTACGACTCGTCGGTGCCCATCGCGCTGTACCTGGCCATCGCGTGCGCCATCACCGTGGTCGCGGTGGTGTTCGCCCGCGAGACCAAGGGCATGGATCTGCAGGCAATCGATCGCGCCGACGCGGAAGCCGTTGCCGCGGAGGCGGGAAAGGGACTGAAGGTATGACGAGCGGAACCGATGGCCTAGCCGGGCGCAGCGCCCTGGTCACCGGCGGAGCGAGCGGTATCGGCGCGGCCTGCGCCCGGGAACTGGCCGCGCGCGGCGTCGCCGTCACCGTCGCTGATATCGACGGCCTCGGGGCCAAGGCGGTGGCGGCCGAGATCGGCGGGCAGGCCTGGGAAGTGGATCTGCACGATGTCGCGGCGCTGGAGGAGCTCCGGCTCGAGGTCGACATCCTGGTCAACAATGCCGGCGTGCAGAACGTCAGTCCCATTGCCGATTTCCCGCCCGAGCGGTTCCGCGGCATGCTCGCGCTCATGGTGGAGGCCCCGTTCCTGCTCATTCGCGCGGCTCTGCCGCACATGTACGAGCGCGGCCACGGCCGCATCGTGAATGTCTCGTCGGTGCACGGGATTCGGGCTTCGGCCTTCAAATCCGCGTACGTGACCGCCAAGCACGCGCTGGAGGGACTGTCCAAGGTCACCGCGCTGGAGGGCGGCCCGCACGGGGTGACCAGCAACTGCGTCAATCCGGGCTATGTGCGGACGCCGCTGGTGGACAAGCAGATCGCCGACCAGGCCAAGGCGCACGGCATCGACGAGCAGGAGGTGGTGGAGCGGATCATGCTGACCGACAATGCCATCCAGCGTCTCGTCGAACCGGAGGAGGTCGCCTCGCTGGTCGCCTGGCTGGCCTCGGATGCCGCCCGCATGGTGACCGGTGCGTCCTACACCATGGACGGCGGATGGAGCGCCCGATGAGCCTCGACACCACGGCGCCGGAAACGAATACACCGCAATGGGTTCCGGACGCGGAGGACATCGCCGCGGCCCGCATCACCGATTTCGCGGGCTTCGCCGCACAGCGCTACGGCGTGCGGGCCGGTGACTATCGGGAACTGTGGCAGTGGTCGGTCGACGACGTGGCCGGGTTCTGGCGTGCGGTGTGGGAGTACTTCGAGCTCGGCGAGACACCCGAGCCCATGCTCGCCGAGGACTCGATGCCCGGTGCGCGCTGGTGCCCGGGCGTCACGCTGAACTATGTCGATCAGGTCGCCCGGCAGGCGCGCGCGGATCGCCCCGCGATCATCGCGCTGAGCGAGGGGCTGCCCGCGCGGGAGCTGTCCTGGACCGAAATGCTCTCCCGCACCGCGGCACTCGCCCGTACGTTGCGTGAGCTGGGTGTGCGGCCGGGTGATCGGGTGGTCGGGTATCTGCCCAATATCCCCGAGGCGGTGATCGCCTTCCTGGCGACCGCCTCGCTCGGGGCGATCTGGAGCGCGTGCGGCCAGGACTACACCGCCAAGGCTGCCCTGGACCGGCTCGGGCAGCTGGAACCGGCGGTGCTGATCACCGCCGACGGCTACCGCTACGGCGGTAAGGCCCATGACAAGCGCACCGAGATCCGGGCGCTGCGCGCGGGTCTGCCCAGCCTGCGCGCCACTGTCGCGGTGTCCGCGCTCGGGCACGAGGTGCCGGGCGCGCTCGACTGGGACGAGGCGACACTGGAGCGGACGGAAGACGTTCGCGGCGCGGAGATCTCGCGGGCGGTGCTGGAGACCACCCCGGTGGCTTTCGATCACCCGTTGTGGGTGCTCTACTCCTCGGGCACCACCGGCAAGCCCAAGGGTATCGTCCACGGTCACGGCGGCGTGCTGCTGGAGCACCTGAAAGCCATTGCGCTCCAGTCCGATATGGGGCCCGGTGACACCTTCTTCTGGTACACCAGCCCCAGCTGGATGATGTGGAACTTCCAGGTCGCGGGCCTGCTCGTGGGCGCCACCATCGTCTGCTACGACGGCAGCCCGGCCCATCCGTCCCCGGATGCGCTGTGGGAGATGGCCGCCCGCACCCGGGCCACCGTACTGGGCACCAGCCCCGGCTACGTGCTGGCCTGTGAGAAGGCGGGCGCGGTGCCCGCCCGCGATCACGAACTCACCGCCCTGCGCCTGATCGGCATCACCGGCTCGGCCCTGCCCGCCACGTCATCGCTGTGGCTGCGCGACACTGTCGGCGACATCATCCCCGTCGCCTCCATCAGCGGTGGCACCGATGTGGTCTCGGCGTTCATCGGCGGCGCACCGACGGTGCCGGTCTGGCCCGGCGAGCTGTCCGCCCCGTATCTCGGTGTGGCCCTGGATGCCTGGGACGGTGCGGGCAATCCGGTGCGCGGTGAGGTGGGCGAGCTCGTCATCACCAAGCCGATGCCGTCCATGCCCGTGGCCTTCTGGAACGATCCGGACGGGACCCGCTACCGCGACGCCTATTTCGACATGTTCCCCGGAGTCTGGCGGCACGGTGACTGGATCACCCTGACCGGTCACGGCAGCGTCATCGTGCACGGCCGTTCCGATTCCACCTTGAACCGCAATGGCATTCGCATGGGCAGCGCCGACATCTATCAGGCCGTGGAAGCTCTCCCCGAGATCGCCGAGGCCCTGGTGCTGGGCATCGAAGGGGAGGACGGCGACTATTGGATGCCGCTGTTCGTCGATCTCGCCGACGGGCACGAGCTGACCGAGGATCTGAAGCGGCGCATCGCGACCGCGGTTCGCGAGGAGGTGTCGCCCCGGCACGTCCCCGATGAAATCCTGCGAGCCCCCGGGATTCCGCACACCCGCACCGGCAAGAAGCTCGAGGTTCCCTTGAAACGCATTCTGCAAGGGGCCGATCCGGGCCGGGTGGTGGATCCCAGTTCGGTCGACGATCCGGAGTTGCTGGCCTGGTACGCCTCTCACCGGCGGTAATCGGTGCCTTCCGAGGAGCTCAGCGCGCAATGTGCGCGCTGAGCTCCTCGATGAATTCGCGGAACAGCACGCCCATATCGACGCCGTCCGGATCGAGCAGCCATTGCAGCTGCAGGCCGTCCATCATGGCGACGATCTGCCGGGCAATGGCCCGGGTATCGATATCGGACCGGAATTCGCCGTCGGCGATGCCGGCCTCGAGGGCTTTGACGAAGTGGGCCTGCAAATTCCGGTAGCGGCCGACCACCCACTCGTGCGCCGGATGGTCGGCGGTGACCGCCTCGCTGGTGACCACGGTGAACAGCCGCACCAGTCCCGGCACGTGCATATTGTGCTCGACCAGTTGGATCAGCCGCTCCAGCAGGGCGGTGCCGCGCAGGTCCTGATCGAAGCCGAGCCGGGTGTAATCCAGCCGGTCGCGGTAGTCCAGCACCGCCGACAGCAGGGCGGCCTTGTTCGGAAAGTAGTGCAGCAGACCGGGTTGGGAGAGCCCGCAGCGTTCGGCGATCTCCGCGATGGAGGCGCTGCGGTACCCGTTGTCGGCGAAGGTCTTCAGCGCCTCGTCGATGATCTGCTCGCGGCGGTCGTCGCCCCGTCTCCGGCGTTGGGGGTGCGGCGTCATGATTGTGGACAGTAGTGCGCTCTCCTTGACCTGCGGAAATCTGCAATGGTAACGAAAGAATAACAGTACCGAGTGACCACTCGGTAAACTGGGAGCTCCACTGGCACACTCGTGCCAGGCGTACAGGGACGTACGAGGAAGGGATCCCGATGAGCCAGGCACCCATCACCCCGCTGACGCTGCGCGGCGGAGCCGGAACACTCGCGGCCTGGGAGGCGCGGCCGCCCGCGGGGGTCGAGGTGCGCGGCACGGTCGTGCTGGTGCCGGGATTCACCGGGTCCAAGGAGGACTTCGAGGCCATGCTGCCGCTGCTGGCGCAGGACGGCTATCGCGCCGTCGCCTACGACCAGCGCGGGCAGTGGCAGTCCGACGGCCCGGACGATATCTCCGGCTACACCATGGACGACTTCACCGGCGATCTGATCCGCGTCCTGGACCAGGTGTCGCCGAACGAGCCCGTCCATCTGGTCGGGCACTCCTTCGGAGGCTACGTCTCGCGCGTCGTGGTCATCGCCGTACCGCACCGCGTGCGCAGCTTCACTCTGCTCGCCTCCGGTCCCTCCTCGATCGAGGACATCGAGTTCCCGCCGCCGCAGCTGGTCGCCCAGTTCGTGGAAGCCGGTGGGCAGGAGGCGATCTGGCAGCAGATGAGCACCGCCATGTTCGACTCGGGAAATGCCCCGGCCCCGGAGCGCCTGGAGTTCCTGCACAATCGCATCCTGGCCACCAAGAAGGCCAATATCCTCGGCATCCTGAAGGTGATGGAGGTGCCGCCGGTGGCCGATCCGGCCGTGCTGCGCGACGCCGGGGTGCCGATCCTGGTCGCCTACGGCGACACCAATGACCTGTGGGCGCCCCGCGTGCACGAGGGCTTCGCCGCGCAGCTGGGCGCCGAGACGGCCGTCTACCACGGCGTCGGGCACCTGCCGAACGAGGACGTTCCCGCGCAGGTGTGCGCGGACCTGGTGAAATTCTGGGAGGAAACGGCATGAACGACCACATCGAAGATCTGCTCGGCAAGCTCGACCTGCCCGCCAAGATCCGGCTCGTGTCCGGGGCCGGCATGTTCCGGTTCGCGGGCGATCCGACCATCGGGCTGGCGGAAATGCCGGTCTCGGACGGACCGTCGGGGGTGCGCGGCGAACTGTGGGACGAGCGGGATCCGTCGGTGAGCCTGCCCTCGGGCACCGCGCTGGCCGCCACCTGGGACCGGGAGCTGATCACCGCGATCGGTGGGCTCATCGCCGCCGAGGCCCGGCGCAAGAATGTGTACGCCGTGCTCGGACCGACCATCAATCTGCACCGATCTCCGCTCGGCGGAAGGCATTTCGAATGCTATTCCGAGGATCCGATGCTCACCGCCGAGATCGCCGACGCCTATGTGCGGGCCGTGCAGTCGCACGGGGTGAGCGCGTGCCCGAAGCACTACGTGGCCAACGACTCCGAAACCGAGCGCTTCACCGCCGACGTCATCGCCTCCGAGCGCACGCTGCGCGAGCTGTACCTGTATCCGTTCGAGCGGTCGGTGCGGGCCGGGGCGTGGATGATCATGTCGGCCTACAACTCGGTCGACGGCGTCACCATGACCGAGAACGACCTGCTCGACGAACCGCTGAAGGGGGAGTGGGGCTTCGACGGCGTCGTCGTCTCGGACTGGACCGCGGTGCGCTCCACCCTCGGCGCGGCCAAGGGCAACGACCTCGCCATGCCCGGACCGTGGCCGCTGTGGGGCGAAGCGCTCGAGGAAGCCGTACGCAAGGGTGAGGTGCCCGAATCCGCCATCGACGACAAGGTGCGGCGCATCCTGCGCTTCGCCGAGCGCGTCGGGGCGTTGAACGGAACACCCGCGGCCACACCGGCTTTCACCGACGACACCGCGCGGCAGCTGGTGCGCGAGGCCGCCGCCAAGGCCATGGTGCTGGCCGCCAATGACGGCACGCTGCCGCTGGGCGCGCCCGCCCGGGTGGCCCTGCTCGGCTCGGCCGCGGGCGAACCCCGCTTCGGCGGCGGTGGCAGCGCCACGGTCATCCCGTCGCACACCAGCTCACCGCTGGAGGGGCTGTCCGCGGTACTGCCGGTGACCTACACGCCCGGCGTGTACCTGAGCGAGCACCTGATCCCGGTGCCGCTGTCCCTGGTCACCGATCCGGAAACCGGCGTCGAAGGCGTGTGCCTGCGCTACTTCGACGGTGATGCCGTGCTCGCCACCGAGCATCGCGCCGCGGGCAACCTCATGCTTTTCGGCAACCCGAATGCCATGCGGGCCAAGGCCATCGAGATCACCGGCCGGCTGCGCGCCGATGCCGCCGGGGAATGGCGCATCGGCTTCGCCGGAGTCGGCAACCTGAGCCTGACGCTCGACGACGACACGGTGCTCGAGGACAGTGTGCTGCCAGACGGCACCGATCCGGTCGAGATGCTGCTCAACCCGCCGCAGCGCTTCGTGAGCCGCACCCTCGCCGAGGGCGACGAGGTCGACGTCCGCATCCGGCTCGAGCTCGCCGGCGGTATGCCCGCCCTGGCGCTCACCTTCGCCATCGGGCGGCCCCGCCGGTCCGCGGACGAGGAGTTCGCCGCCGCGGTGGAATTGGCGCGCAGCTCCGATGTGGCCGTCGTCGTGGTCGGCACCACCGAGCAGATCGAATCCGAAGGCTACGACCGCAAGACACTGGACCTGCCCGGCCGCCAGAACGAGCTGGTCGCGGCCGTCGCCGCCGTCAACCCGCGCACCGTCGTGGTCGTGAATGCCGGAGCCCCCGTGGAAATGCCGTGGCGCGACGACGTCGCCGCGGTCCTGCTGGCCTGGTTCCCCGGCCAGGAATTCGGCGCCGCCCTGGCCGATGTGCTCACCGGCGCAACCGAACCCGGCGGCCGCCTGCCCACCACCTGGCCCAAGGTCATGGCCGACGTTCCGGTTCTGAACACCAAGCCCAACCCCGACAACACCCTGCCCTACGACGAGGGCATCCACATCGGCTACCGCGCCTGGTTGAACTCCGGTGTGGCCCCGGCCTACCCCTTCGGCCACGGCCTCGGCTACACCACCTGGGAGCTGACGGACCTCGCGGTCTCGGGCCGCACCGCCACCGTCACCGTCCGCAATACCGGTGACCGCACCGGCCGCCAGGTCGTCCAGGCCTACCTGTCCCGCGCGCACAGCACCGTCGACCGACCGGCCCGCTGGCTGTCCGGCTTCGCCCTCGTCGAAGCCGCACCCGGCGAATCCGTCACGGCCACCATCGAATTGCCACTCCGCTCGTTCGAACACTGGACGGAGAAAGGCTGGGCCGTCGAACCCGGCCCCTTCACCCTGCACGTCGGCACTTCGGTCGCGAACCTGCCCCTCACAACCGAAATCAGCTGATCCGCACTTCCGGGCTCGCCGCGTGCGAGCCCGGAAAGCCGTCGGTTGCGCAGCGGCCGAAGGGGGCATGCACGCCGATCTCGTGATGACGCAACGCCGTCGACGTGGCCGCATGGGACCGTCGCCCACGGATGCCGCCCGCGATATGGGCGTGCTGCATATCGCCAACGCCGCATCGCACGTCGTGGCGCCGTTCGTCGCCTACACGGTCGTCGGCCTCGCCGGATTCACGCCGCTCTTCCTGGTCGGCGGTCTGCTGTTGGTGCGGGGTGCGCTCGCCGTGGTCCCCGCTCGCGGCGGGTGCTGGATTCGGCTACCGCGGTTCGGCGGTAAGCGTGATGGTGGTCCAGCCGCCCACGTGAATGCGGTCGCCCGGGCGCAGATCCATGGGTGTGTGGCGGGGGATGGGCTTCGAGCTGTCGTTGACGCAGGTGCCGTTCGTGGAACCCAGATCCGTGACGGTGAGGGTGTTGTCATTGATGTGCAGGATGGCGTGTGAGCGCGAGACCGCGATGTCGGCGGGTGCGATCGATAGGTCGATCTCCGGATGGATGCCTTGCGAGGCACTGCGTTTTCCGATCAGTACGGTGGGACCGCTCAAGGGAATTCGGCGATCCGGATAGTAATCGGGGAACTCGACCCGGTCCTTGTCCGGGCCTTTCATCGCGATCATCCGTTCGTAGTGGTCGCGATCGGCGCTGATGGTCGCGACCCAGACCAGCGGCCCGGAGCCGGAGCCGATGCCGGTCCACGCGCCCGTGTCCCCGCCGACAATCGTGGTATCACCACTGATTCCGGAGTTCTGTTCGATCGGCGGCGGTGCGGCCAGGTCACGATCCCAGCCGCAGTTCTCGCAGAAGCGACTCTCCGAGGGCGCACCGCAGGCGGGACAGGCCGGGGCGACGGCCGCGGCGGCCGGAGTCCCGCCGCCTCCGCCTTCTTCGATCGGTAGCCCGCAGGTATCGCAGTAATCGACCGCCGCTGAATCATGTCCCTCGGGACAGATCGCCATTACGCACCGTCCTCCTTGCGCACCCGGGCCGTCAGCACCGACCGCATATCGAGCGCGCGCTCGTCCATATCGTCGATCTCGGTACGCAACCGGGCGGTACCGGTGCGCTCGTCCACATCGACGACGGTGGCCAGCAGTTTCGCGGTGGCCTCGTTTCCGGATTCGTTCGCCAGCTCTACCGCGCGCTGCAATTTGGCTGTGGCGGTGGTCAGATCACCCTGTTTGCGAGCGGCCAGTCCCTCCTGCACGGCCTGGGCGAGTTCGGCCTGCCCGGTGTAGTGCGCGACCCGGCGGCTGATCCGGGCGGAGAGATCGGTGTCGGTGGTCCAGACCGCCCGCACCAGACCCTGCCCGACAATCGCGCCGTCGGCGAGCACGCTGATGCGGGCGGCAAGCTTTTCGCGTCCGGCGTCGGCGGGTTCCACATCGATCTGAATGTGGTAGTCCCGTTCCTCCGCACCCCAAGCGCCCAGCGGATACTCACCGTTCAGCGGAGCCACATCGGTACGGCGTCCGGTCAAATCCTCGATCTGCGGCGCGACCTGCTTGATGAACCGCACGGTGGCCCCGGCCGGAGACCAGACTCGTAGCGTCAGCTCTGGAATCGTCTTGGCCATCGACATTTCCACCATTGCGGCGAACTCTGCGGCCAGTTCCTCCGGTGTCGTGGCGATATCCGCAGTACCGTGCAGCGCTAGTGCGATCGCACGCAGGTCCGCAACATGCCAATCGGTTCCGATCCCACGGCAGTCGCACGTGAAGACCCCCTCGGATGCTTTGATCTCCGCAGTCAGCCGCTCGACGGTCTCGTGCTCGTTCTTGCCGTCGGTCAGCAGGATCGCGTGCACCATGGCATCCGGATGGTGTTCGGCGACCATGCGCGACAGCCCAAGCCAGGTGCCCATGGCCGTGCCCCCGTGCGCGTGCAGCTTTTTCAGTGCGTGCTGCGCTGCGGAACGGCTCTGCCTGTTCATGACGGCCGTCGCGCTGTCCCTCGGGAAGACCACCTCGGCCTGATCGGTGCCCTCGATGATGGTGAACCGGGTGCCGTCGGGCAGCACGTCCAGCGCCGCCGTGGCCGCCCGGCGCGCGTGCTCGAGTTTGTTGTTGTTGCCCATGGATCCCGAGCAGTCGATGATCAGGATCTCGACGCGTTCCTTGGCCGGTGCGGCGACCACCATATCGGCGGGCGTCTCCACGGTGATGATGGCGTCGACCGTACGCACCCCCTCCGCCAGGTACTCGTTCTGGTCGATGAAAACCGAGATGGCGTTGTCTACAGCGGAACTCACGGTGCGTCTCCTTCGGGCGCGGAGAATGAAATCGGAACGAGTGCGACGGTGATGTTGTCCTTGCCCCCGGCCAGCAGCGCGTAATCGACCAGCGCGCGGGCCGCCGCCAGCGGTGCGGACGCGGTCGCTATGCGCGCCAGCGCCGTCGCATCGGGCAGGTAGTTCCACAGGCCGTCGGTGCACAGCAGCAGCACGCCGGGCTCGCGGGTGTGCAGGGTGCGCACGCAACTGGCCGACCACGGCTGGGAGTGGCCGTCCGCGCCGAGCCAGCGGGTGAGCACGTGGGCGTGCGGGGTGTTCATGGACGCGGCCTCGTCCATGGCGCCGCTGTCGACGAGCGCCTGCGCCAGGGAATCGTCGGCGGTGAGGCGACGGGAGCCGTCGGGGCCCGGCTGAAGCCAATAGGCTCGGCTGTCACCGACATTCGCGACGGTGATGTGCGCGCCGCCGGCATTGTCGAACTGCACCACGGCCGAGACGTAGGTGCACGACGGCGATCGGCCGTCGGGGGTGCCGATATCGCGCACGGCCTGCGCGGCGGCATTGAGCCCGGCCAGCACGCTCGTCTCGGCGGGCGCGGCGGTGACCAGCGCGGCCAGGCACGCGTCCACCCCGGAGCGCACGGCCGCGCCCGAGGCCGCCTGCGGGTCCTCGGAGGTGGACACCCCGTCGCAGACGGCGATCACGGTCGTCGGCGGCGTGCCGGGGGAGGTGCTGGCCAGAATCGCCGCCGCGACGGCATCCTCATTGTGCGCGTGCGCGATTCCGCGGTCGGTGATCAGCGATACGGTCGCCAGATCGGCCTCGAATCGATCGCGCTGCGGCCCCAGCTGCCCGCACTGATCGCAATACCCGTCGGTGGTGAATCGCCGCCCACCGCAGTTCTCGCAGACCATCAGCGGCTGCGTGTCGTAGGACAGCGTCGTCCCGGTATGGGGTTGCACGGTCGTGCTCGGCAGCGCCCCGTCATCGCCCGGCCGGGCCGCACCCGCGCCGGACGGCCCATTCCCATTGGGCGGCAGGGCCACCCGCCCCCCGAGCTGCCGTCCGCAGGCCTCGCAGAACCTGTCGGTCTCCGCCGCGAACGTGCCGCAGGCCGGGCAGCGCGCGGTCACAGTGTGGTCCTCGGGCGAACCGCGTTCGCCTGCTCCACGAGCGCGATGCGCTCCCACATATCGTCCGCCTCCCGGGCCAAAACCCGATAACACCGTTCCAAACCGGTTCGCACCCCTTGTTGATCGAGCGTCACATTCAAGAGCGGGGCCTGCTCGGCGGGCACCCGCCCGAGGCGCAGCCACTGCAGTGCCGCATCCAGCACGTGCATCTGGGCCAGCGCCGCACGGCGTTTGGAATCGATGGTGAGGTTTCCGATTCGCCGGCCGGCATCGCGCAGCAGGCTCTCGGTGAGCTCACCGGAGCGCTGCACATCCAGCAGGATGTCCACGGCGAGCACACCGGCCTCGGTGTGCACCGCCGAACTCGCGTCCACCTGATCCAGCACCGCGACCGCGCCGTGGCGATCGCCGGCGGTCCGCCGCAGCCGGGCGGCGCCGAAAGCGGCTGCGGGATAGGTGCGGTCGGTGCGCCACACCGCCTCGTAGTACCGCACCGCGCGTTCGCGCACCTGCTCCGGATCGGGTGCGCGGCCGTCGCGCAACATGAACTCCGATGTCACGGCCAGGGCGAGCTTCGGCGCGTGCTCGCCGGGCAGCGCCGTGTACAGCGCGTCGAATTCCTCGTGCGCGGCGGCCCAATCCCGCTGGAGCAGCCGGGCCTGCCCGCGGAACCAGGTCAATCGCCAGTCGCCGTCCAGCGCATCGCCCACCTCGTCGAGGCGGCGCAGCGCCTCGCCGGCATCGCCGGATTCCAGTGCGGCGCGGATCAATCGCAGCGGGATCTCGACCGAGTCCTGCGAATCGGTGGCCACCGCGCGCATGCCGTCGATCTCGCGTTCCAGCTCCTCCGGGGTGACCGCGCTGCTGCTGGCCAGCAGGGCGGCGCCGCTGTCGGTCAGGTCGACCTGCGGAACCGGTAGTGCGGCGATGGCTTTGCCGGGATCATCGGGCAGCTCGGCGCCCGCGCCGAAGACCGCGCGCGGCGGGCCGAAGCGGGTGGACAGCCCGGCGCGGGGGTTTCCGTCCTCGGCGGCCAGCACCTCCCGCAGCACTCCGGTGAGCTGATCGGCCATCTCGTCCATCGACCCGAACCGGGCGTCGGGGTCGGGATCGGTGGCGCGCACCAGGAATCGGTACAGCGATTCGTGCCGGGCCAGCAGCGGTTCGGCATCCGGGCCGGGCAGCGGTCCCAGCCGGCCGTGCTCGATGGGGATCCGCATCATCAGGACCGCGAGCGTGCGGCCGACGGTGTACACCTCGGAGGCGACCGTCGGCCCGGTCTCGGCGATCTCCGGCGCTTGATATCCGGGAGTTCCGTAGATGGCGCTGTGCTGATCGTCCATGCGGATGACCGCGCCGAGGTCGATCAGCTTGAGCTGCTCCTCGGTCTGCATCACGTTGTCGGGCTTGAAATCGCAGTAGGCCAGGCCGCGCATGTGCAGATAGCCCAGCGCCGGCATCATCTCCAGCATGAAGGCGATGGCCTGCGCCGGTGGCAGATACTCGCCGTGCTGTTCGCGCCGCCGCCGCAGCAGTTGCTTGAGCGAGGTGCCGCCGACGTACTCCATGACGATGTAGCCGACCGGTTGTCCGTCCGGCCCGATTTCCTCGGCGAAATTGTGGATGTCGACGATATTCGGGTGATCGAGTTCGGCGAGGAATTGCCGCTCCGCCACCGCCGCCCGCATGGCATCCGGATCCTCGGAGTTGAGCAGGCCCTTGAGCACCACCGGCCGGGAGCTGACCTTGTGGTCGATCGCCAGGTACAGCCAGCCGAGTCCGCCGTGCGCCAGTGCGCCCAGGACCTCGTACTGCCCGACCATATCGCCGCGAGACAGCTTGGGGGCGAAGGAGAACCGCGTCCCGCAGTGCCCGCAGAAGCCTTCGGACCGCCCCGGCTGATCGCCGCGGCTGCGGCCGACCGGCCGGTCGCACTTGCTGCAGAAGCGCTGGTGCTCGGGCACTTTCGGGTCGGCCATCACGGCGGCCGACGCGTGTATCGGAGCCACCGGCGGTACCTTGACCAGGCCGGCGCCCAGGTGCCCGCGCGTGGGTCCGCTGGATACCCCGCGCCCGGTCCGCCCCGACCGAATGGTGGTGCGGGCCGCACTGCCCCGCGACACCGCCCCCGACACGGTGGCCGAGGACTGCGCCGCGCCCGAAGCCTGCGCCGCCGCGCTGCCCGCTGACCGTGCCGCCGCGCTGCCCGGCGACCGCGCCGCCGATGCTCCCGGCGACTGCGCCGCGGGATCGGGCGCGGTGGCCTTGGCCCCGCAGGTGTCGCAATATCCGTCCGCCGCAATGGTTCCGGTGCAACCGGCGGTTTCGGTGCAGTTCATGGTCGCCTCCCCGATCGTTGCGCGATGAGCTGCCGATAGTCGGTCACGGCCCGGGTCACCGCCGCCAGGTCGCAGGGTTGGCGGGTCAGCAGGCCGGCGGCGATCCGGTAGGTGGCCTGCACATCGCGATCCTCGCCGACGCCCAGCCGCGCCGCCTTGGCCCGGTAGGCGGACAGCCGGCCGCGCAGTTCCATGCGCCGGTCCAGCAGCCCCTGGGCGAGTTCCTCGTTGTGCTGCGCGGCGGCGAGGGCGTCCTCGACCCGCCGCCGCAGATCCAGCAGGGCGGCCGGCGCCGGGGAATTGGCTTGCAGCGCGGTCAGTTCCGCGCCGAAGAGTGTGCTGTCATCGGCGTGGCGGGGGAGCGGACCGGCCAGCACCGTGCGCTCGACCTCCACCCGAGCGTGATCGGCGCGCTCATAGGTCCGGCGCAATATCTCCACCCGGGCGCGCAGCCCGTCGATGGCGCCGCTCCAATCCGCGGCCAGTGCCGACAATTCCGTGCGCAGCGTCGCGGCTGCGGTCATGCGGGCGGCCAACTCGGCTATCCGCCGGTCGATTTCGTCGTTCCGCAAGGAGAGCGGATCGATGGCCGACTGGCGGATGAGCGCGTCGATATCCTCCGCGAGCGCGCGCAATTGCGGAATCCCGGTGCCCGGCCGTTCGAGTTCGGTTCGCATGGGCTGCAGTTCGGACATGACGCGGCGATTCACCGTGGCCACCTCGTCGAGCACCTTGGCGATAGGAGGGAAAGCGGCGTGCATGCGCTCCACCATTTCCGCGAACCCCACATACTCCACGTGCTGCCGCGGGCCCATCAGCGAACGCTGCGCCAGCGGAATCGTAGTGCGCGCCACCTCCAAAGGACGGCCTCGCAGCAACCCCGTCAACTCCTCCCGATCCAAGGCGTCCAGCCGCCGCCGCTTCCGCATTTCGTGCGCCCGATCCAGAATCGTGCGCAGCCGCCCGAAGTCCTCCCACATCGATTCCAGCGCCGACCGCGCCGGAGCCCAGCGTTCCTCGGTGACGCCGATCGGCGGGAAACTGCGCAACTGCACCAGCCCGGGATGCTTGTCCAGATCGACCAGCGTCGCGGCGATGGCGGCGATATCGCGCTCCCGGGCCTCGATCTCCCGGTCGATTTCGGCGAGGGTGAGAATGTGCCCCGAATTCCCGTCCATGCCGGCTCACTCGAAATACCGGGGAGCGGGTGGATTCGGTGCGGGGCCCAGCACGCTGAGGCGGTCGTTGTAGATCCGCTGCCAGGTGCCGTCGGTGCGGATCCGGTCCAGCACGCCATTGACGAAGCGCACCATATCCTTGGCCTGCTGCTGTACGCCGACCGCGTAGTGGTCCTTGGCCAGCGCGGTGCCCACCACCTCCAGATTCGGATCCTGCGCGGCCAGGCCGTAGAGGATCGGCAGATCGGTACTGACGGCGTCCACCAAACCCTGCTGCATGGCGGTCAGGCAATCGAGCCAGTTGTTCATGCCGATGATGGCGGGCCGTTGCGGGAGCGCGAAAATCGCGTCGAGGGTAGTGGTGCGGAATACCGCGCAGGCGCGTTTGCCGGCCAGATCCGCCGCGGATGCGATACCGGAGCCCTTGGTCACCAGAATGCGCTGATCCGACTCGAAATACGTGGTGGAGAACTCGATATCGCGGCGGCGCTCGCAGGTCGCCGAGAAGTTCTGCACCACGATGTCGACTTCATTGTTCACCAGTGACGGAATGCGATCCGCGGACTGGATGGGATGCAGCTCGATCCTGTCCGGATCGCCGAACAGATCGCGGGCGATCTCGCGGGCGATATCGATATCGAAGCCCTCGATGCGGCCGGTGGCCGGATTCCGGTAGCCGAACAGATACTGATTCTGGTCCACCCCGACGCGGAGTTTGCCGTTCGCCACAATGGTCGCCATGGTCGATCCGGCCGGCATGGTTCCCGGACGGGGCTGCGCGCCCGGGCGCAGGCTCGCGGTCTCGTCGCAGGTGAGGCCGCCGCGTTCGCCGGGCGCACTGGTGATCTCGGTGGCGCCCTGCGGCAGCAGATTGGTGACGGTCAGCTCCATGGGCGCCGACTCCGGCGCCTCCCCGCCGCAGGCCGCGGCCAATCCGGCCACCGCCGCCAGCACCATCAGCCGAATCCGCGCGCTCACAGGAACTCCTTCAACCGCGGCCACACTCCGACGCCGACCGCGCCGGCGGCGCCCACCAGCAGGACCAGGGCCACCAGCGGGCTCAGCATGAGCGCATCGCCCGCCGCGTCCACGTCGTCGCGCAATTCCGCACGGGTGCGGGCCAATTCGTCGCGCAGCGCGACGTCCAGTGCGGCGAACCGGGTGGCGGTGTCGTCCACGCCGGTGCCGATCGCCTGGTCCACCGCGCCGCGGTAGTCATTGCCCCGATAGGCCTCGATCTGCTCGCGATGCCCATCCTGCCAGCTCGCGTACGCCTGCGTGGCGGGAGCGTCCGAGCCGACCACGGAAAGCAGATGATCGCGCAATTCGGTACTGCGCGTGGCGAACCGGCCCTCGCTCTCGTCGAGATCGCCGCGAGTGACCAGCAGCATGGTCTCCTCGGTGCGGGCCTGCTGGGCGAGGATGCGGACCTTGACCAGGGTTTCGAATCGCGCCGTCGCGCCCTGCGGGCCGCCGTCGATGGCGGTGGACGCGGCAATGGTGGCCACGCCGATCCACAACAGCAGCAGCACCGCCGCGCCGGCGGCCGCGGCCACGCCGAGATTCACGCGGCGATTGGTGCGGCGCAACAACATCAGCGATCCCAGCGCGCAGGCCAGTAGCACCGCGATCAGCAGCGTGACGCTGAGCCAGGGCAGCGAGGCGATACCGTCCTGTTCGGCGTGCAGGTGGGCGAGCCGGTTCTGCTCCAGCAGCTCGGCATCGCGCAGCAGGGAATTCTGCATGAGATCCGAGGCCTGCCGCAGGTACGCGGACCCGACCGGCAAGCCCTGCCGGTTGTTGGCGCGGGCCGATTCGACCAGACCGGTGTAGGTGGGCAGTTCGGCGGAGATGCGCGCCACCACGACCCGCGTCTCCTGATCGGAGGCGCCGGTGGTGGCCTCGGCGAGGGCGGCGGCCGCATCGGCCAGCGCCTGCCGGTATCGCGAACGCACGTCCGCGGATTCGATGCCGCCGGACAGGAATGCCGAGGAGGCCGCCGCATCGGCCGACGACAGGGCCACGTACAAACGCTGCGACGCATTGGCCAGCGGCTCGGTATTGGCGAGGACGGTATCGCGCTGGGTCATCTTGGCGCTGAGCTGACTCGCGCTCACCAGGCCCGCGATCAAACACAGAATGGCCAATCCCGCGCCCACCGCGCCGATTGTGCCCGGCGCCGTCCGCGCGAAACGGCGCACCCACTCCGCTGCGTCGCGGAGGGCCGCCGGTAGCCGATTGCTCACACCGTTTCCCCCGTTTCGACCGGCTGCTCTGCTCCCCGTACGGCGATCGTACGGTAGCCCTCCCGTTGTGTCGATCACGATCCGACCAGTTGGATTTGGTTGGTGAATCTCGTGTTTCGTTAACACGGCGGGCAGAAATTTCACCAAATGTAATCGAAAGGACGAAGCGGAAAAACTCAATTGCCGGGGTTGGTTCGCGGATCGGGATCAGCGAGCATGGTTCGCCGAAACCGGTGAGCCTCAGGCGGACACCGGTATAGCCGAGAGCTCGTTCAGGACCTGTGCGGTGGCTGCGGGTCGATCAGCACGAGAGTCGTCCTCGCGGCCAGGTGTAGGCCATGAGGGCGGATCCCGTTCTACGAGTGGGAATGAGAGTGTTCCGAGCGCGCTGGTGCGGAGGCGGCGACAGAGCTGTCCGCCGGGCGTTGCTCACTAGGCTGGCCGGGTGGAGATCACAACGGATGTCGAGCGCGGCGGGTGGCTGCTGGCGCGCGTCGGCGAGGACGGAGTCGGCGGCATCGCCGGTACCGGCTTCGAGGCTTATGCGCGGATCCTGCACCCGGTCGAGGCGACCCGCCGCGACGCCACGGTCACCGACGAGTGGGGCGGGCCCGCGATCGTGGCGGAGGCGATGTGGCCGTGGGCCGAGGTCGCCGCGCGCACTGGCAGAGTGATGCATCCGCTGGTCCAGTGGCGCAACCTCACCGACGGTGAGGCCGAGGCCGCCATGTCGTTCGGCGACGGCTGGGCAGTCGGCCAGACCGCCGAGGGGTGGTTCGACCCGAGCCTGCTGGCCGCGCTCACCGTCCACCTGCGCGCCGCCACCGAGACGCCGGAAGAGGTGACGGCCGGAGTGTGGAACGGATTCGGCGAGCTGAACACTTCCGCGGATGCGGTCTTGATCGTGTCCACCGACGGCGATCCGCACGATATCGAGCGCGAGCGCGCTCGAATCGACGCCGAACTGGCCGCCGCCGTCACGCCGGAGGTCGGACGCGCGGTCGTGGCCGGACCTTTCCTGCGGTGGCCAGGACGCGACTTCATCTTGTTCGACACCGCCCTCTCCGAACTCGCCGACCCCACCTGGGTGTATGCGGCGGGCCTGGGCTGGACGGCCGACTTCCCGGGCGTGACGCCCCAACTACTCTGGCCCGCCGACCACGCATGGGTCGTGGCCAGCGAGATCGACTTCGACTCCACGATCGTCGCCGGCTCCCGCGGCCTGATCGCCGCGGTTCTGGCCGACCATCGTTTCGAGTCCTTCGAGATCGCCGAGGACGCGGACCTCAGCTGGGACGGCGACACCATCAATCCCGCGAAGTAGCCACCGCCCCAGCGCGTTCGAGCCGCTCACACCCCTTCGGCAAACACCAGCCGCACGGTGACCCCGGACCTCGCGAGCGGCGCGGTGTTCCGGTGAGTCGTACCAGGCCCTGACCCGGGAGCGAGTGGGACGATCACGAGTGGAGTCGCTCGTGGACGAACGCCGCCGCCTGCTCCCGATACCCGTTGCCGAAGTACGCGAAGTGCCCGGGGCTCAAAGCGTTCGCGAATCCGGCGGCGGGATCGCCACCCTGACAGACGCGGTCGGTGGCAGCACAGTAGGACCGCACGCGGTCGGTGAATTCACCGAGAGCGCCAACGGGAAGCGCGGCAGTGCCCGACAGCGCGGGGTCATAGCTGCCGCGATTGAACGGCTCCGCCCCGTTGAACAGCGGACTGCCGAACACCGCGATTGCCTCGATCTGCCCGGCGGCCCGGTCACTCAACGCGGTTCGTGCGCGCAGCGTATTGCCGATAACGCGGGCGCCCTGAGAGTAGCCGAGCAGCACAACCCGCTGATCCGGGCATTCGACCGCAGCCGCATTCACCAATGCCGTCAGATTCTCGACGCCACGCACAGCGCTGTCCTGCGCCATCGAGGCGGGATACTCGAGCTCGGTCACCGTGGTGCTGCGAACGGATTCCCGCGCGATCCGTTCGGCCAACGGAGTCAACAGCAAACTGCCGATCTGCGGTTCGAGCGTCCCACGAACACTGACAACCCGAACCTCCGCACAGCCGCCGGGACCGCTGGAGAGCTCGTCGGCCGCAGCCGGAAGCCCCGGCAGCGCCAGCGCCGCAACACCGATCACGGTCGAGCACAGCAGAATTCGAGTTCGTTCGCCCATGCACCCCAATGTATTGCGCCGACCGGCCACATCACCAGCCATCGACCGGTCCGAGCCGACCCGTAAGCGGCATGAGCGAGTATTCGGTCGTGTGCCGGTCCTGGCGCATTCAGGGTCATTGCTCGAACGGGGATTCGCAGTCGTTCCGGGAAGGTTGTGTGCAGGTTGACGGATTTGTTGTGGAACGAGGTCAAGAACTTCTTCGACCCCGATCTGATGGGCAGGTTGCCGGATGTGCTTGTGGAGGGCACCTCGGTATCCCAACCGTTCAGCCAACGCAATGTATTCGGAAAGAGAGCATTGGAGATGGCAGTCGGTGGTGTGTCCGCGTCCTGCGAGCAGATCGAGACGTTTTCGTCGGTGGTTGCGCAGCACTCGGCGACAACTCACGCTATGACCGTTCGGCCGATCCGGACCTTCACCTTCGACTGAGCTGGATGAGACGCAGGTAGTAGCGAAGGTTCTTGTGCCGCAGGGCCTTCCGCGGGATGCGGCGGTAACGGATCTTGGCCGGACACAGGATCTCCACACGATGACCGCCAGGCCGCCACAGTTGGTGGTTACTGTCCGACACCATGATCGAGAGTTGGCTGTCGGCAGTTGCGGCGAGGGGTTCCGCTGGAGAAGCGGGTGGGGTTCGAGCACCAGTGCGTCGGACGGCTCGGTCCGTGCTGGTGCTCATGTGGTGCGCGGTGCTCGTCTGTGTTGTGTTGCTGGTCACGCTGTGTGTGGGGGTGGGCTTCTTCGGGTTCTTGCTCTTCCTCGTTTAGTGGCACTGCGACGCTGGTTCGGCGGTGCCGACTCCGCGTTGTTCTCTCCGGACCGGGCGCGTGGCCGAGCGTTCTCATTCGAATAGGTTGTGCGCGTGGGCGAATGCTGCGGCTTCGGTGCGGCTGGCGACGCCCAGCTTCGTGAGGATGCGCGAGACATGCACGCCGGCGGTATTCGCGCTGATGAACAACTCGGCCGCCAGTGCGCGATTGCTCATGCCTTTGGCCACCAAGCGGAGTACATCGAGCTCACGAGGAGTGAGACCGTGGCGCCCCGTGTCTGATTGGCGTGCACTCGGGGTCGCGTTGCCTGCCGGTGTCTCGGTCGCCGCGCCGATCGGAAGTCGCGCTCGCTTCGCCATCTGTTCGGCAGCCGTCGCGAGGGGTGCTGCGCCCAGCTTGGCGGCGGACTCGACGACAGTTCTCATCGCGGCTGTCGCCGCATTCCGATTCCCCTCGGACACATGGGCTTCCGCGGCCGCGAGCAGGGTCTCGGCCTCCTCGTAGGGCTGTTCGAGTGCCCGCCACGCCAGTGCGGCGCGTTCCCAGAGCGCCGCCGACCCGGTGGCGCGGGCGGTGTACACCGCATGGTGCGCGGCATCGACCGCGGTGGCCGTGGGAAGCGAGGCGGCCAACCCGCGCAGCTCGGCGGGGGCCCCGGGCACGCGCTGCGCCAGGTCCACCAAGGGCCATGTCTCGCTGGGGTACGCGGAAAACAGTGCGGTCGTGGAGTTCTCGGCGCAGAGGTCGGTGAGCAGTACCGCGGCCGCGTCCGGATTCCCCTGTTCGAGGGCCAGTAGTCCGCGCAACCAGTGCAGTTGCAACCGATACGCACCGGCCCAGCCCGATGTTCCCAGGAGCTGTTCCGCCGTACCCGCGTCGGCTCGCGCGGTGCTCGTATCCCCTTGGGCAAGTGCGATTCTCGCGTAGGTCAACAGCAAGGCCGCCCGGCTCAACGACGGCATCCGCTCGAAATCGGCCTCGTCCACCAACCCCCGCACCTCGCCCCAGCGTCCCAGCGCCGTCAGCGCCTGCGCCCATTTCACCAGCAGAATCGGCGCCGATTCGGTGAACCGGAATCCGGTGTGCGCCGCCCGCAGTCCGCCCTGAATCACGGCAATGGCCTCGCGGTACCGCCCCGCCGCCACCAGCACCGCCGACTCCCAGGTCGCCACCTCGACCAGCACCTGCGGATCCCCGAGAGATTCGGCGACCTCCCGTGCCGCCGCGAAATGCCCTGCCGTGACCTCGGCCTGCACGGCGGAGGCGGAGGCCAACCCCAGGAACGCATGGCACCGCGCTACCAGCTTCGCCGCGCCGAATTCCCGCGCGATCTCCAGCGCACTCCCGGCAGCCGCGCCGCCGCCCGCGTCGTCCCCGCTGAATATCCGGCTGATCGCCACCTGGGTCAGCACTTCGGCCCGTTCGGCACTCGCCGGCTCACCCGCCAACAGCTCCAGCGCCCGATCCAGATCAGCCCCGGGCCCAGCACCGGCCAGGCCGCGCAATCCGGCCCGCCACCGGTACAGCCGCGCCACCCGCGCCGGATCAATGCCAACGCCAGCGGGGGTGCCGAGTGCCCGCGTGGAATCCCCGGTACGGGCGGGCGCGCTGAAACCACCGTCGTCTAGGCGGGCGAGGGCGGCATCTGCCGCGGCGATCCCGCGCTCGGTCGCACCGCTATCGAGGGCTGCCTCGACAATCCCTTCCAGGACATCCAATTTCGTGGCGCTCAGCAGTTCGGCCGCATGCGGGACCTTGTCCCAGTAGTCGTGAACTCGTTCGAGCTGGCGCAGCCGTTCCGCGTGTGTCGCGGCTGCCGCTGCGGCTTGCCGGGAGGAGATGAGAGCCTGCTCGAAATCGCCTGCCGCGGCGGCATGATGAGCCAGCTCCGAAGCGTGGCGTTCCGCGTTACCTTGCGGCAGGGTCTGGTCGCTCGCGCGTAGCGCCCGCACCACGCGGGCGTGCAAGCCTGTTCGCTCTGCGGGGAGCAGGTCGTCATATCCCGCTTGCCGGATCAGCGCGTGGCGGAACTCGTATCCGGTGTCGGTGGGCAGGATCAGGCGCCGCTCGACCAGTTCGCGCAGGGCCGTGTGCAGCTGGTCGGCGGCCAGTTCCACCGTCGCGGCCAGCAGTTCGTGCCGCACGGTCGAGCCGATAACCGTCGCCGCGCGCAGGACCGCCCGGGCATCGGCCGACAGACCGGATTGGAAGCTCAGCAGGAGGTCGGTCAGCCCGACCGGGATCTCCTCCGGCGACAGGCCGAGGGCCTCGACGAACAGCGGGTTGCCGCCGCTGCGCTCGAAAACCCGGGTGATCAGCGTGGATTCGGGTTCACGGCCCAGCAGCGCCGCGAGTTGGCGGCCGACCTCGTGGCGGGTCAGGGGCCGCAGATCCAGGGTGCGCACGCCCGGGTTGCGGCGGAGTTCGGCGAGCAGGCCGCGCAGCGGGCCCGCGTCGCCGGGGCGGTAGGTGCCGACCAGCAGGGCGTCGCCGTCGGCGAGGTTGGTGACGAGGAAGGCCAGCAGGTCGCGGCTGGCGTCGTCGGCCCAGTGCAGGTCTTCGAGGACCAGCACGAGCGGGCGAGTCGTGGCCAATTGCTCCAGCACGGTGAGGAATTCGCCGAACAGCCGGATCCGGTCCGCGCCGGGCGCGGCCGCGCCGGTGTGGACCGCCAGCGCGGGCAGCCAATGCGCGAGTGCGGGGCGCGGTGGCAGCAGCTCGGCCAGCGCCGCAACGCCGAGCTGCCGCGCAATGCCGCGCAGGAGCGCGGTGAACGGCGCGAATGCCATGCCGTCCGTGCCCAGTTCCGGGCACCGGCCGACCAGGACCAGGGTGTTCGGGTCCAGCCGCCGGGTGAACTCGTCGACCAGACGGGATTTGCCGAGACCGGCTTCCCCGGAGATCAGCACCGTGTGTTCGCCGGCGTCACCGAGGGCGTCCAGGAGCGCGGACACGTCACCGGCCCGGCCGACCAGGGTGCTGCTGACAGGAGAACTCATCACTCGGCGATCATGCCGCGCGGCGCGTAAAGGCGATAGTCACGGCGCGAAATAACGAATCCTCGTGATGTGGCGACCCCCTCTTTATCGGAATCATAAATGTCATGAGCAACAAGGAAATCCGCCCCTTCCGCATCGACATCCCGCAGGCCGACCTGGACGATCTCCGGCAGCGCCTGACCCGCACCCGCTGGATCGACGAGGTTCCGGGCATCGGCTGGGAGCGCGGCGTGCCCACCTCCTACCTGCGTGATCTGACCGCCTACTGGGCCGAGAAGTTCGATTGGCGCGCCATCGAGGCCCGCCTCAACGCGCACCCGCAGTTCACCACCACCATCGATGGGCAGAACCTGCACTTCCTGCACATCCGTTCGGAGCGCACCGACGCCACCCCGCTGCTGCTCCTGCACGGCTGGCCGGGCACCCCGGCCGACTTCCTGGACATGATCGGCCCGCTGACCGATCCGGCCGCCCACGGCGCGCCCGAGGCCCCGGCCTTCCACCTGGTCATTCCGACCCTGCCCGGCCACGGCTTCTCCGGGCCGCTGACCGAAACCGGCTGGAACGACGGCAGGATCGCCGCCGCCCTGGCCGAGCTCATGGCCCGCCTCGGCTATGACCGCTACGGCGTGCAGGGCGGCGATCACGGCGCGTTCATCGCCCCGAAACTGGGTCGCGTGGATGCCGATCACGTGCTCGGCGTGCACGCCAATGCGCTGGTCACCTTCCCGACCGGCGATCCGGCCGATATGGCCGCGCTCACCGAGGCCGACAAGCAGCGCCTCGGCGCCATGAAGCAATTCCAGGACGAGGGTTCGGCCTACATGAAACTCGCGGGTTCGCGGCCGAACACCCTGGCGCAGTTGCTCGCCGATTCCCCGGTGGGACAGCTGGGCTGGATCGTCGAGAAGTACAAGGAGTGGACCGACGCCGCCCACGAGCTGCCCGAGCAGGCCATCGATCGGGACAAGATGCTGACCACGGTCACGATCTACTGGCTCACCGATACCGCGCGCAGTGTGGCCGACTACTACTACGAGCGATTCCACGACGCGGCGATGTTCGTCCCGGCGCAGCGGGGCACGGTGCCCACCGGCGTCGCGGTGTTCACCACCGGTGACTACGCGGTCCGGGTGTTCGCGGAGAAGGCGCACAATATCGTGCACTGGTCGGAGTTCTACTCCGGCGGCCATTTTCCGGCCCTGGAGGTCCCCGACCTGCTGGTCGGCGATATCCGCGAGTTCTTCGCCGCGCTGAACTGAACCCCGGTGCGAATCGAGAGCCCGGCGCCCGCGAGGGGCGCCGGGCTCTCGGCGTGATTGCCGCCCGGAGCGCCGCCGATTACAGTTACGCTCCAGTAGGAACTTCAGCGTTCCCTGAAACTCGTAGGGGTCGACATGATGAGAAGTACCGAGGCCGCACTGGCCACCGCGCATCCGGTGGCGCCGATTTCGACTCCGCTGCACGATGTTCGGGCGCTGTCCGGCCGTCTGGTCACCCACTTCGCCGAACACGTCGCCACCTGCGGCACGCTGCCGGGCGACGCGCTGCGCGGTGATATCACCGCGGTCACCAGGACCTGTCTGGAACTCGCGGCCGGGGTGCTGGAGGGCCGGGACGTGACGGCCAAAATCGAACGGCTGCAACGCGCGGGCGCGGACTGGGCGCGCGAGGGCATTCCGATCGGGACCATTCACCGCGCCATTCACGACGGCTTCACCATGGGCTTCGATTTGATCGTGGAGGAGTCCACCCCGGCGGACTACCATCGCCTCGCCGTCACCGCACGGCGGTTGCTGGAGGTCCTGGCCGTGGTCGATTCGGCCTTCGCGGTCGCCTATGTCCGCGAACACCGCGCGGTGGTGGCCGAACATCACACGGCGGTGCATACCGTCACCTCGGCGCTGCTGGCCGGGCATCCGACCTCGACCATGGCGCGGGCCGGCGGCGTCACCATCGACGAGTCGTATTATGTGCTGGCGGTGAGCATTCCGCCGCATCCGGGGGAATCCGATACCGCCATCGACGGCGAGGTGGTGGCGCGGCGCAAGCTGCGGCGCATCCAGTCCGAACTCGCCACTCGCTGTGCGGGACAGGCGCTGTCGCTGCTCGGCACCGACGGCGGCACCATCCTGCTGCCCGCCACCTGGGCCACCGCCACCCTGCCGGAACCGCGCATCCGGGCGGAGGCCGCCGACCGGCTCATCGACCGATTGTCCACGGCCGCACAGGTTTCCATAACCGCGACCGTTATGCAGGCCGAGACCGACCGCATCCCCGAGGCGGCCGACCGGGCGCACGAGCTGCTGGATATGGTGCAGCGCCTGCAGTGCGGTCCGGGGCTGTACCGCTTCGATGATCTCGCCATGGAATATCAGCTCACCCGGCCCGGGCCGGGCCGGGAATATCTGCGCGCCCTGCTGGATCCGCTCGACGAGTACCCGGAACTGCTGGAGACGCTGCGCCGCCATATCGGCAACGACCTGAACCGGCGGCGGACGGCACGGCTGCTGGGCGTGCACACCAATACCGTCGACTACCGGCTCAAGCGCATCGGTCAGCTCACGGGTTTCGATCCGGCACAACCATCAGGCCTGTGGTACCTGCGCTCGGCCCTGGTTGCCCGGAGCTACGATCGCGCCGTTCCCGAATGGGACGTCCGGACAGCATCGACACCAGCAGTGCGGTGAATCGCAGCAGTTCCAGCAGGATCCGGCCGGGCAGGGCGACCGACCACACGGTGTGCGTACCGGCCGGTTCCAGCGGGCGGTCCTCGAACCGGCCCGCGAGCCAGTCGACCATGATCGGGGTGCCGATGAACTGCAACGGGAGATGCAGACTGAGGCGGTCGCGCAGGTAGCGGACGTGTGCGCCCCGGTCGAGGTAGCGGGCCACGTGCGCGTCGATATCGCCGACCGCGATCACCTCGTCGTGCACGCCCTGGATCACCAGCATGGGCATGGCGGGAGCCGCTGCGCCGGGACGGATCTCATCGAGGATGACGCGCATCTCGGGATGTCCGAGGAATGCGTCGAGTCCCGCGGGCAGATGCCGGTCGGCATTGCGGCCCATGAACCGGGCCAGCAGCGGGAAGGTCGCCAGGGATTCGGCGCGCTCCAGCAAGGCCAGGTAATCGGCCGAGAGTTGCCCGCGCAGAATGTGATCCAGTCGCGGATAGGCCCGCCGCAGGCCGGCGGTGAAGACCATGGCGAATCCGGCGAAGGGCGAGCCGTTCAAGCGCGCGAACGCGGCGGCCGGATCACCGACGGGGGAGCCCGCCACCGCTCCGGCGATATCGAGTTCCGGGGCGTAGGCGCCCGCCAGCTCCGCGGCCCACGCCGTGGCCAGACCGCCGCCGGAGTATCCCCACAAGCCGATTCGGGTGCGCGCGTGCAGGCCGAGCGGGCGGAACCGCAGGGCGGCCCGCACCGCGTCCAGGGCCCGGTAGCCGGGTTCGCGGGCGGCGCCGAAATGCCCTTGCAGCCCACCGTGATCGGGGACCGAGACCGCCCAGCCGCGTTCCAGCGCGCTGGCGATGAGCGGCAGCTCGATCTGCGGAATCGCGCCGAGGGGGCGGGCGCGGTGACGTAAAGCATAGGAGGGCAGGCACTTCGGGGCGACGGCATCGATGGCGCACTGGAACGACACCAGCGGGCGCGGCACGGCCGGATCCGCATTCCAGGGCAGCAGGACGGTGGTCACCGCGGCTTCCGGATTGCCGTTCAGATCGATGGTGCGATACAGCAGCTGCCATGCCGACACCTGTTGCGGCACAATGCCGAACAGCCCCAGGCGGACTCTGCGGGAGCGCAGGATGGTCCCGGGCCGCACGCCGTCGAGAGCGATCGGGGAATGGTAGAACGGATCCTCGCTGGGCAGCAGGGGGCGAGCTCTGGCCGGCTCGTCACCGCCGGAAGGCCCGAGGCTTTCGACCGATTCACCGATCGTCATGGTGTTCCTTTCCTGCCGGGCCCGGTCAGAACTGACCGCCGCCGCCGATCATCCAGGGATTGAAGGTGCATTCGAGCTCCGGATTCTGCTGGGAATCCAAGGCGCGCAAGGCGATCGAGGCCGCGCGCGGCGAGTACAGGATCGTCAGGTGATCGGACATGTCCTCGTCGCAGCCCTGCTGCAGCGTGATGTTGTCCACGGTGGCGTCGGGGCCGGGCTGGAGGAAGGTCCACTCGTAGGGATTGGAGATCTCGTCGTGCCGCGTGCCGACCACGGTGTATTCGACCCCGGGAACGGTGTCCCCGCCCGCATTGAGCCGGGCGTAGAACGGCGATCCGACGACCTGCTGGATATTCGACTGCCCCAGAATGGGTTCGTAGAAGCCGAGGATGTTCACGCCCAGGTTGGTGATCGCCCGCCCCAGCAAGGCCATCCCCATCAGCGTGGTGCCGTGACTGGTGGCCCCGAAGGAGATGACCTTCTGGATCTTTCCTTGACCGCCTTCGAATTTCAGGTATTGGCTCGTCACCGGCCCGCCCTGCGAATGGGCGATCACATCGACCGCTTCCGCTCCCGTCGTCGTCAGCACCCGATCCACGAATTGCCCAAGCTGCCGCGCGGAATCCTCCATCCGCCCGACGCCGTAGCGGCCCGGCAGCACCGGCCCGATGCCGCCGCCGTCCAGAATTCCGACGCGGCCGAGATTGAAGGCGAATACACAGAATCCGGCCCGTGCTACTCGCGGCGACAAATACGCGAAGCTGTCATAGGTGTTCAACCAGGTGCCGTGCACCAGCACCACCGGCCGCGGATGTTCGGCGCTCGGTTTGCAATTCCAGTTATTGGCTCCCGGCGGCGCGGCATCCGGATGCGTGAGACCGTAACCGAACGCGGCCAGATAGGACGTCATCTCCGGCCCCTCGCCCACGGTGTCGGATGCCGTGCTCGCCAGCGCCGATCCGGAACTGCTGCCGGTATCGGCATTCGCCGCACCGCCGGAGACGGTAATGGCCAATGCGGTTGCGAACACGGCGCTGCCGAGCGCCCGGATCTTCGGCCTCATGAACAACTCCCTAATGCCTCACTCGAAACGACTGCGGTGTCGAATTCGAATGCGACGCTAGGGGCCGAGTGTGGCCCGTGTCACTGGCCCTGTGTCAGATGACAATCCGTCCCGGTCATTGCCCGCGCACCGATTGTGGTGATCGACAGCACAGTCATTCCGCGGGCGTGCGGGCGATCGTAATGGCCGTCCGGGTGAACAGCGGCGCCAGTTCCGGCAGCTTCTCCGCGCCGCGCTCGTGCAGGCAGGCCCGCACCCGGTCGTCGATGCCGCCGAGCAGCATGTCGATCAGCTGCGGATCCGGGTCGGCCGCGAGATCCCCGTCGCGCACCCCGACCCGCGCCACCGCCATGATGTATTCCGCGAATCGATCGTGCACCCGCGCCCGGTGCGCAACCAATCCCGGTCCCGCCGCGAGGGTTTCGACATACAGCGCGCGCGCCGCCCGCGGCTGCGCCGCCAGGACGGCGAGATAGATCTCGAACGAAATACGCACCCGCTCATCGAAATTCACCCCCACCATGCCCGTGACGGTTTCCTGCAGCTGATCGAGCGCCGTCCCCACCGCGAGATCATAAGCGGCGGCGAAACATTCGTCCTTACTGCCGAATACCGAATAGAACGTGCGGCGCGCCACCTGCGCGCGGGTCACGATATCCGCCACCGTGGTGGCCGCATACCCCAATTCACCCACCGCCTCCAGCACCGCGGTGCACAACCGCCGATACTGGGACGTCACCACTTGTTCCCTGGTCAGCCCGTGCCGCCCCCGCGGCAGCGGGCCCGGCTCGCCGACAGCATCCACACTCACGCCCACAGAATATGGCTCCCCGCCGCGCGGCGACGGCCTAACGTTCCGGCCAGTACCAGGGCGGCTCGTCCAAGAACCCCAGACCGGACACGGTCGTCGCGCCGTCCTCTTTCACCAATTCGATCAAACGCAGGTCGCGCGCCTGCTCGGCCATCACGTCGAGCAATTCCCGCGCATGGGTCACCACCACGACCTGCGTCTCCTCCGCCATGGTGGCGATGAGCTCACCCAATGGCGCGAGCAATTCCGGATGGAGGCTGGTCTCGGGCTCGTTCAAAACCAGCAATTCGGGCGGCCTGGGCGACAGCAGCGCCGCGACCAGCAGCAAATACCGCAAGGTGCCGTCCGACAACTCCGCCGTCCCGAGCGGCCGCATCAGTCCGGGCTGATGCAGTAACAATTCGAATCGCCCGTCCCGGTTCACGATTTCGACGTTGCTGCCGGGAAAGGCATTGTTCACCGCCTTGTCGAGATCCTCGGCGAAACCGATCTCCCGAATTGTCTGCAGCGCCGCCGCGACATCCGCGCCATCCGATGCCAGAACCATTGTCCGGGTACCGATTTGCGGCGACCGCGCCGGCGCATCGGCATCGGTGCGCAGATGATCGTAGAACCGCCAGGATCGAATGCGCTCACGCAACAGCAGCAAATCCGGCGCGCGTTGCGGATCGGCCAGTTCGGCCAGCATGCTGTCGAACGGTTTCAGCGCGTGCGGCACCATACCCCAGCCGTCGCCCTCGTCCCGCAGCCGCACCACCGGCCCGCCGCGGTCGGCGAGCACGGTCGAGGGCCGCAGCACCGGTCCGGCCCAGACCGCCTCGGCCTTGATTTCCGGATCCCGATCGAACATCGACTGCCCGGCAGCCGGCAGACCCAACTCGGCCGCGTACCCGAAGTCCTCACCGGCGAACCCGACCCGCAACCCCACCGGCTCATTTCGCGCCGCACGGTTCGGCCCCGCCCACAGCGTCGAATCCAACCCGCCTTCCCTGGCCAGCCCCGCCACCGCCCCATTCCGCGAGAAATCCGCGAGCAACCGCAGCACCCGATACAAACTCGACTTCCCGCTCCCATTGGCCCCGGTCACCACATTCAACCGCCCCAACGGCACCACCAAACGCCGCAACGACCGGTAATTCTCCACCGCCAACGTGGTCAACATTCCCCCACCTTATTCACGGAGGTCCCGAGTGGGCTTCGTCACTCCACGCGGATCGTGATCCGCCCACGGTCATCCGGAGACGCGAGTCGGAGGTCAAGTGTCGTAATCGCCGCTGTCCCACGGTTCGGTGAACGCCATGTAGTTTCCGGGGTGAAGTTCCACGCACCACGGCTCATCCTCCTCGTCCCGGGGGCGGACGATGAGCCCGAAGACAGTGCCGAACTGCTCGAGCCGAAACGGCGCGACTTCGATCCGGCCGAACGTCACCTCGCCGAGTTCACGCAGCCGCTGTTCGTACAATCCCCGGCGCCGATCGCGATCCATGCTCGCCCGCGGACCGAACTCGTCGATCCTCGCCTCCAGCAAAGCCCCGCCCGCATCGAACAGGAACAGAGCCACGAACTCGTTGCCTTCACCCAGCCCGTGTGCGGGCTCGAACGGCGTGGTGAGAAAGAACTGCCTACCGTCCGCAGTCCTGCCCACGTGTTCGGCGTGATAATCATCGTGGTCGATCGCGATCAACGAGGGCTCACCCATGGGCACAGATCCTAGATCTTCAATCGGACACTCTGCGCCCTCTGACTTGTCCCGCTGGAACGAATCCCATTGCTGTGCGGGCCATATCGCTGATCCTCGTCTGTGCATGATCTGAAAATGCATCGACCGGGAACTGGTGGCGGCAGCTACTCGGCGAATGCCGCCACAGTTTCCCGGTGATCACCTGTCCAGGAATGTGGGATGTCGCGCGGACCTCAGCCGAGTGCACGTGAAGGGGGAATCGAGTCTTGCTTAGGCTCGGTTCCGGGCGGCGGCGGCGTGGTTCAGAGGTTTGCGGGATTGGCGGTTCGGTGTTGTCGGCAGTATTCGACGTGCAGCCATTGCGGGTGGCCGGAGACCGAGATTTCAGCGCAGCAGTGTGTTTCCGGTTGTTCGTGCATGTGCCGGGCATTCCTCGACGAGGCTGCGCAGGTGGTGCGCCTCGAGTTCGAAAGCGGTTCTGCATCGTTGTGCCGCAAGGGAAGATAGACGATCGTGTGCGCTGATCGGATCGCGAGCGCCCAAGCCATGCTCAGTATCGTTGCGGCTGCCTTGTCGACGGTCATCTGCACACCGTGATATTCCAGAACAGAAGGATCGGGTCTTTTTCGGTTGCCAGGCCGGGTCTGCGGCGCGGGGGAGCCGGTGGGGGGTGCGGGGGCTCGGAGGCTCGTGGCAGGGTGGGGGTATGGGTGAACGGGTAGATGGCCGGGGTGTGTTGGTTACGGGGGCTTCGCGGGGGATCGGGCGGGCGATCGCGGTGATGTTCGCGGAGCTGGGGGATCGGGTTGCGGTGCATTACTCTTCGCGGCGGGAGGAGGCAGAGAAGACGCTGGCCGGGTTGCCGGGGGAGGGGCATGTGCTGGTTGGCGGGGATGTTTCGGGGGAGGCGGAAGGCATTGTGGGGGCGGCCGTGCAGGCGCTGGGGACGGTGCATGTGCTGGTGAACAATGCGGCGGTGAATTTGCCCAGTCCGGTGGCTGATACGGGTTATGAAGAGTGGCAGCGGGTTTGGCGGGAGACGGTGGATGTGAATCTGGTGGGGACCGCGAATGTGTCGTATCTGGTGGCGCGGCACATGATCGAGCGGGGGGTTGCGGGGCGGATTGTGAATGTGGGGTCGCGGGGGGCGTTTCGGGGGGAGCCGGATCATCCGGCGTACGGGGCCACCAAGGCGGCGGTGCATGCGTTGGGGCAGTCGCTGGCGGCCTCGCTGGCGCCGTACGGGATCGGGGTGGCTTCGGTCGCACCGGGGTTCGTGGCCACCGAGCGGGTGGCGGAGCGGGTGAACGATGCGGTGCGGGCGCAGAGTCCGTTCGGGCGGGTGGCCGAGCCGGGGGAGATCGCGGCGGCGGTGCGGTATCTCGCGTCGCCGGAGGCGCAGTGGAGTTCGGGGGCGGTGCTGGATGTGAACGGGGCGTCGTACCTGCATTGATCGCGTCGTACCTGCATTGATATGGAGAACCCCCTCCGGGCCGGAGCCGGGAGGGGGTTCGGGTCGAGCGGGGCTACTACACCACCTGGACCAGGTCACCGGGGTTCAGGTAGTTGAAGAACTCGCGGGCGCCGTCGGGCACCATGCGGATGCAGCCGTGCGACTGGCGGTCGATCGGCCCGATGTGGAAGGCGATGTCCCCGTCGAAGAAGATCGCGTACTCCATGGGGGCGTGGTGCATGGTGCTCCAGTGGAACGGCTTCTTGGAGTCCACGTCGAACAGGCCGCGGCGGGTTTCGTAGCCGGGCATGCCGTGCGAGATGGGGGTGGGGCCGTAGACGACCTTGCCGTTGTCCAGCAGCCATGCCTCATTGGTTTCCAGGTTGAGGCAGGCCCGGGCGGTCTTCTCACCGCAGGGCGCGGTGATCGGAGCCGGCTCGCTCGGAATGATGGCGGGAAGACCCGGAATATCGGGACCGCCCGGCCATAACGGCTCGGCTTGCGCGGGCACGGCCGCGAATCCGGCGGATGCGATACCGATAAAGACCACGGATCGCGCCGCCAAGCCGAGGTAACGCTGTGTTCTCATCGCGGTTCTGACCTCTCTAGCCTTGCCCGCCACCCTGTCAACCCGCCAGGGCGAAGGGACATCACGTTGGGAGAGCTTTGGACCGTTGGGAGGTACCGGGCATCATTCTGGCCTGTGTGTCCGGAGATTCGCGCCATTCGGCGACGACACGCGAACGCGGTCCACCGGCGCGCCGCGGGCCGGTGCGCGGTCAGCGGATGGGCGGCAGGGTGCGGTCGCGGGGATCGGCCCAGCTGGGTGCGTTCGCGCCATTGTCGGGAACATCCGGCCGCGGTGCGTTCGACGAGCCGCGAATCTGCTGGCCCGGCGGCGGATCATCGCAGTAACTCCAGCGTGCCAAGGTGCCGTCCTGCACGACATAGTGGGCCGACGGCTTGACCGGATACTCGCACCACGGCCGCAGCCAGGCGTCCACCACGGTGTGAAACTCGTTGTGGTGGGCCGGAGCCCCCATGGCGGCGGTGCCGACCAGCAGCGACGGGAACAGCGCGCGCAAGGCCGGGGTCCGCAGCAGCGCGGCCTTCACGATGGCGGTCATATTGGTCACCAGCGATTGAATGGGGTCCTGGTTGCGGTCCAGGATCTCGTCGGCCACCCGCAGATGGGCCGGTGCGGAGTCGAGCATTTCCCGCAGCTCGGCATTGGCGTCGTCGAGTTGCCCGGCCAGCAGGCTCGAATTCGCGGTCAGCGTCCCCAGATCCGGTTGCGCACGGGTGGTGGTATCCGCGATGAGCCGCAGGTTCTCGATGAGATTGGTGGTCTGCGGCAGCAGATCGTCCAGCCCCGCCGTCGCCAGGCTCACCCCGTCGACCAGGGCCCGCATCTGGTCCGGCCCGCCGCTGAAGGCGATATCGAGCTGATTCAGAATGACCCCCAGCTTGTCCGGATCTATCTGCGCGAACAGCGCATCGGAATGCTCGAGGGCATTCCAGATCGGCGTCGGCGTGCTGATCCGCTCCGGATCGAACCGTATGACCTGTCCGTCCGCGAGATACGGCGCGCTATCGGTATTGGGCCGGAAGTCCAGGTACTGCTCCCCGGCGCCCGACAACGCCCCCACGGCGATGGTGGTATCGGCCGGAATCCGGTACTTGTCATCGATCTCGGCCACCGCGGCGATGGCGGCCCCGCCGTCGATCAGATCGACGGACTTCACCCGCCCTACGCGATACCCGCGCCAGGTGACATCGCCGCCCGGCTGCAACCCGCCGGACTGTGCCAGATGCACGGTCACCATATAGGTCGACTCGGGCGGCTTCACCCGCGCCACGCTCACCAGCAGGTAGGTCACCCCCACCAGCATCACACCCACCAGAGCGAGATTCGACACCAATGTCTTGTGTTCTCGCAGAACGTTCAACAGGCCCGCCTTCACCACTGCCGATCACGGACAACAGGTTCGGAGCACAGCAAACACTTGGCGAAACTGCGGGCTATCTAACCATGCGCCCCGGCGGGCGCGGCGTCAGCTGTCGACAACGCCGGACCAGCCGGGATCCAGCACGGTGCTCAGCGCCGTCCAAGGGATGGTGATGTCGACGACGCCCATGGCATTCGGCCCCACCTGGCCGGGGACGAAATAGACGTGCATGCCCGCGGGCGTGGCGGTCCAGTAGCGGAAGTTCTCCAGCATGGGGGTGATGCCGTCGGCGTCGAAGTCGGCGCCGGTGCGCGATTGCGGCAGCAGCAGCGCGGCCTGAGCGGACAGGGCGTCCAGCCCGGCCTGCTGATCGGTGAACAGTTCGGGCAGCTGGATTTCCAGGCCGGTCCCGAGATTGGTGACGTGCGTGCCCAGGATCGTGAGGGGCCGCACGCCGCCGCCGTCGAGATTCGTCCACAGCACGCCGCTGACCACGGTGCGGCCGATGTGCTCGACAGCGCTGAGCTCGGTCGGATCGGTGAGCGAGACGCCGCCGTCGTCGTACTCGTCGATCAGCGACTGCAGCAGCGCGCGCATGCCCTGGTTGAATGCCTTTGGCCCGGTGCCGGTTCCGCCCTGCACCTGGGGCACCAGCACATCGTAGGCGAGCGTGCCCTGGGTGCCGTCGATGCGCAGCCCGGAAGCGGAGATGGGCGTATTGCGCGGCGGTATGCCCGCGACCGAGGTCGTGGCGCTCGGCGCGCCCGGAGCTCCGGGCGTCGTCGCGTCGCCGCACGCCGTCAGGGTCACGGCCAGCGCCGCGATGGCCACCACCGTGGCTGATGTGATCCGCATGGTCCCCAGGATCGGGACGGGCGCTTGGCACAAGCCAACGAATCGCTAATGGAATCGCCCGGCGCCGACCGGCTCCCGGAGTCCGGCGGCCCGAAAGGGCGGCGCCGCGGCGAGCGGGGCTGCCGGGGCGGCTCGATCACCCGCGCGATGGCGCTCGGCGAATCGGCCGGCCCACCAGACGGTCCGAGCGCGCGCCAGGGTGAGGCGGTCGGTGACGTCGGTCCAGGCTTCGCCGGTGGTGGCCGCGAAGCGGGCGGCGGTGGTGCGGGCGTGCTGGATACGCATGTGGACCCCGCGCACACATGCGGACCCGCCCCTGGTGTGTGTCGGCACCGCTGACCTCCCTGCATCGGTGTGACGAGAGCACCCTTGCAGGCGCGAATAAAAAGCGAATAAACGTTCTCTATTGACGGGTGGGCGCGGGCCCGAACAGGCTGTCCAGGGTGGGCGCGGGCAGACCGGCGCGCCGGAAGATCTCGGTGGCGTCGGCGAACTCGCGATCGGCGGCAGCGGCGGTCGCGACGGCATCGGGCGCGCTGGTGGTGGCCAGCGCCTGCGCCCGCAGGGTCATGGCGGAGGCGCGCAGGGCCATGGCGCGGGCGCGGTCGATGGGATCGGCCGCCTTGGTGAACAGATCCAGGGCGTGGGTGGCCTCGGCTTCGGCGGCGTCGGCGTGCCCGGCGCGCAGGTGGATCTGCGCCAGGCGGGTGCGGGCCCAGCCCTCCCACAACCGGACGCCATTGCGCTGCGCCATGCGCACGGCCTGCACGCCGAGTTCCAGGGCGCGGCCGTGCTCGCCCAGCAGGGACCGGGTGGCGGCCAATTCGTGGGTGGCCCAGCCGAGGGCGACCGGATTGGAGGATTCGCGGGCCAGGCCGATGGCGCGATCGGCCACCGCGATGGCTTCGTCGTATTGCCCGGATTCGCACAGGGTGCGGGTGGCGAGCGCGAGAATCCAGGCCTCCATGGACAGATCGCCGAGCGCGCGGGTGAGCGTCATGGCATTGACGTAATGGCGGTGCGAATCCTTGGTGTTGCCCAATCTGCGGTCGGCGATGCCGAGCAGGATTTCCGAGAGCACCTGCAGGCGGCGCCCGGCGTCGTCGATGGGCGGCGGCACGGCTTGCAGATGCTCCATGCTCGCCTCCACCTCGCCGAGCCCGACCTGCAGCAGTGCGCCCACCGCGACCCGCAGCCGCCGGATGCTGCCGCAGTCGTCCTCGCGGATCGCGGTGTGCAGCAGGGCCTTCAGGGCATCGGCGAGTTCGCGGGCATTGATGCCGGCATCGATGAACTCGGCCATCACCCAGGCCAGATCGGCGGCCATGGCCACCACCTGCCCGCCCAGGCGCGCGGCCTGGCGATGCAGCGCGATGACCACCGGGCGCTCGATATCGTTCCAGCGCTGCCCATCCGGCCCGCCGGTGAACAGGTGGCCGGGCACGGTGGTGGGGACCAGCAGGCTGGTGGTGTTGCTGTAATCGATTGCGCAGAGCAGATTCTTGGTGCTGGCGAGGTAGTAGTCGAGCAGCCGGGACAGCACGAAGGTCTCGTCCTCGCCGGGCAGCCGGCGGGCGAACAGGCGCAGCAGATCGTGGAAGCGGTACCGGCCGGGCGCGGTGGTCTCCAGCAGGCTCAGATCCACCAGGGATTCACACAAATACTCGGCGCGGTCCACGGAGACGCCGAGCACCGCGGCCACGGCATCGACCGGCAGATCCGGCACCTCGGCGCGCGCCAGCGTGCGAAAAGCCCTGGCCTGCTCGGCATTCAGCTGTCCGTAGCCGAGGTGGAAGGCCGCCTCGACGGTCAGCTCGCCGGTTTGCAGCACATCCAGGCGCCGGCTCTCGTCGGCGAGCCGCTCGGCCAGGGCGGCGATGGTCCACTGCGGGCGGACCGCCAGGCGCGCGCCGACAATGCGCACAGCCAGCGGCAGATACGCGCACTGCGCGATCACCGCATAGGCCGCATCCCGTTCGGCGGCAACGCGTTCCGCGCCGAGGATGCGGGTGAGCAGGGTCATCGCCTCCTCGGCCTCCAGGACGTCGAGGCGGGTGCGGCGGACGGCGGGCAGTTCGGTCAACGCGGAGCGGCTGGTGATCAGGACGGCGGTCCCGGGCGTGCCCGGCAGCAGCTGCCGCACCTGGGCGCTGTCGCGGGCATTGTCGAGGACCATGAGAATCCGCTTGTCGCTCACCAGGGTTCGCACCTGCGCGGCCCGGTCGTCGACGGTGGCGGGAATATCGCCCTCCGCGACCCCGAGCGAGCGCAGGAAACCGCTGAGCGCGTCACCGGGCGCGACCGGTTCGGCGTCCACGCCGCGCAGGTTCACATACAGCTGTCCGTCCGGGAATCGATCGCGCACCCGATGCGCCACGTGCAGCGCCAGGGTGGTCTTGCCGACGCCGCCCATGCCGCCGACCGCGGAGATTGCCACCGCGCTGCCGTCACCGCTGACCTGGGCGGCGAGCTCCTCGGCCAGTCGCGAGCGGCCGGTGAAATCGGCGATGTCCGGCGGCAATTGGGCCGGGGTGGGCGTCGCGCGGGCCGGGCGCCGCACCGGCGGCAGATCGGCGCGCAGGATGCGGGTGTGCACGGCGGCGAGCTCCGGTCCGGGTTCCACGCCGATCCCGTCCACCAGGGCGCGCCGGGCGCGGGCGTACTCCTCGAGCGCCTCGGCCTGCCGCCCGCAGTGATACAGCGCGGTCATGAGCAAGGCGCGGAAGCGTTCCCGCAGCGGATGCTCCACGATGAGCGGGCCCAGTTCGGTGACGGCCTCGGCGCTGCGGCCGGTTTCGATATCGAGCGCGAGCCGGTCCTCCAGGATCGCCAGCCGCCACTGCTCCAGCCGGGCGCGCTGGCGTTCGGCGAACGGTCCCGGCAGTCCGCCCAGCGCCGCGCCCTGCCAGTACGCCAGGGCCGCGATGAGGTTCGCGCGGGCGGCGGCCGGATCGTCGTCGCGCCGCAGCGCGGCCGCGGCCACCCGGCTCTCCACCTCGTCGATATCGGTGCTGCCCGGCGGCATGCGCAGCGCATACCCGTCGCCGACGGACACCAGCAGCGTGGACGGCCCCCGCATGGCCCGCTCCGGTTCCAGTTCGCGGCGCAGCTTGGCCACATGGGTGCGCAGGGCGGGCACCGCCCGCAGCACCGGATCCTCACCCCAGATGCCCTCGACGAGTTCGGCGGCCGTCACGGCCTTGCCCTCGCGCAGCAGCAGGGCCGCCAGCACGGCCCGGCGCTGTGGCGGGCCCAGGTCGAGCGGTGCGTCCGCACGCCAGCCGCGCACCTCGCCCAATATCGAGAACTTAAACAAACCGACCTCCCCGTTCGGCAGTGTAGCGGGCGGACCAGCGCTTTTGCGTAGCAGGCGGTGTTTTGATCCGCCGACTATTCCACACCGATCCACGTCCCCCAAGGTGGAATATCGGCTCGGCCGCAGGCCCTGTCAAGGATTTTCGGGGAGGGACCATGACACATCGCGCCACGATCTCGTCCACTGGTATAGGAGCCGCACCGGTCCTGCTCATCGTCTGCGCCGCCTCGTTCCTCACCTTCCTCGACGTCTCGGTGGTGAACATCGCCTTCCCGAGCATCTCGGGCTCGTTCACCGGCACCCCGGAATCCGTGCTGACCTGGGTCGTCAGCGGCTACACCGTCACCTTCGCGGCCGGACTCGCGCCCGCCGGGCGGCTGGCCGACGTGATCGGCCGCGGCCGTCTGTTCCGGCCTGCGCCGTTTCCAGCAGATTGGCGCCATTGGCCGAGATGATGGCGGCCAGCACCGCGATACCCAGCGCGCCGCCGACCTGGCGGACGGTGAAGGTCATGCCGAGCCCGGCGGCGAACTTCTCCTCGGGAATGGCGGCGGCGGCAATTCCGAGAGCAGTACACGAGCTGTACCGATTCGAAGCGGTGGTCCTGCTCCTCGCCGCACCGCTATGCCTGACGTTGAAGCCGGCGCGGCTCACCGAACCCGTTGCCGTGGCCTAGATCAGGGGCCTGGCTCAGGGCTCGTAGAGTGCGGCCGGGCCGAGCTCGCGGACGATACGAGCCAGTGCCCGCACCGGTTCGGTCTCCGCGTTCGTACGCCAGACCAGGCCGAAGCGCAGCTGCGATCGTTCCTTCAGCGGTGTGAACACGACATCCGGGCGCGGGTGATAGCGATGCATGTGCGCGTTCATGAGGTGGATTCCCTCGCCCGTGCCGACGGCGGTGAAGATATCGTCGACCGACCGGTTGGGCGTCGGATGACGTTCGACCGCACGGCCTTTGGGAGTGTAGAAGGGGGTGTAGGCATCCACCCAGTAGTCGAGCAGGGGGACCGGCAGGCCGCCCGCGACAACACCCCGCTCGCCGATGACCTCGATGGACACCGGGCCCTGGCCGGCCAGGGGATGATCGACGGGCACGATCAGCATCTTGGGTTCGGTGAAGACCAGGGGCCCGACGGTGAGGTCGGGTTCCTCGATCGGAAGCCAGGAGATGAGCGCGTCGATCTCGCCATTGCGCAGCGGTTCGAAGGCGTCGATATAGGGATTGTGCTGAATCCGTAACTCCCACTGCGGGTGTGCGGTGCGGAAGGCATCCCAGATCGGTTTCAGATCGTGGGCATTGTGCGGGATCATTCCGACGCGCAACCGGCCCGTGACGCCGCGCGCCGCCTGTCGCGCCCGCTCCATGCCATTGCGCAAGCCGAGATAGACCGGTTGCAGGTCGTCGCGCAACTGCTCCCCGATCGGGGTGAGGGTGACATTGCGGCTGTCGCGGTCGAACAGCTTCGCGCCGACTTCGCGTTCCTGCTTCCTGATCGCCTGGCTCACCCGCGTGACCGAAACATACAGCCGCGCCGCGGTTCTGCCGAAGTGCAGTTCCTCGGCCAGCGTCAGGAAGATTTCGATATCACGCAGTTCCACCCCGGCCCTCCCGCCTTGTTCTCGCCGGGGCATGCTACCGAACTCGCGTTCGAATCGTGAACCCGTGGCTTGACGAACCGTATCGGATTTCGTCGTTGTTCCCACTGGTAGGGCCCAGCAAGCTGGACACAGTCCGATCGAAAAAGGAGATGACGCAATGACATTCGATACCGCTCACTGGCAGGCGCGGCTGGACGCGCTGCGCGAGGAGAACCACATGCCGGGGCTGTCGCTTGCCGTGCTCGCCGACGGTGAGATTCACGAGCTGGCCAGCGGCGTGCTGCACCGCGGCATCGGGAATCCCGTCACCACCGATGCGGTGTTCCAGGTCGGCTCGGTGACCAAGATCCATACCGCGACGCTCATCATGATGCTGGTCGATCAGGGCAGGCTCGACCTGGACGCGCCGGTCGCCGAGGTGCTGCCGGACTTCCGGGTGGCCGATCCGGAGGCCACCAAGACCATCACCGTCCGCATGCTGCTCAACCACACCAGCGGCCTGTCCGGCGACCATCACATCGACACCGGCCGCGGGGACGACGCCGTGGCCGAGTACGTGCGGTCCTGCGCCGACCTGCGGCAGGACTGCCCGCCGGGAATCGTGGTGTCCTACTGCCAGTCCGGCTACATCATTCTGGGCCGCATCATCGAGGTGGTCACCGGGCAGACCTACGATGCCGCGCTGCGGGAGATGCTGATCGAGCCGCTGGGCCTGACCCACACTGTGACCCTGCCCGAGGAGGTGCTGCGCTTCCCGAATGCCATGAGCCATCTGGGTCAGGCCGGGGCGCAGCCGGAGGTCGCACCGGCGTGGAATCCGTTGACCCGCGCCCAGGTTCCCGGCGGCGGGGGATTGTGCGCGACGGCCGCCGACATTGTGCGGCTGGCGAAACTGCATCTCGACGGCGGCGTCGCGCCCGACGGCACTCGGCTGCTCGGCGAGCCGATCGTGGCAGCCATGCAGCAGCGCGAGATCGAGGTGCCGGACAAGTGGACGGTCAGCTCCGATGCCTGGGGTCTGGGCTGGACGCTCTACGACTGGAACGGCGCCTTCGGCTACGGGCACGACGGCTCGGCCATCGGACAGCACAGCTACCTGCGGGTGGCTCCGGAAGCAGGGGTGATCATCGTGCTCCACGACAATGGCGGCGACACCCCCTTCACGCACGGCCACCCCATCTATCACCGCCTGTTCAGCGAACTGCTGCGCGATCTCGCGGGCATCGACATGCCGGAGGATTTCGCCCCGCCCGCCCAGCCGCCGCGGGTCGACATCGCGCCCTACCTGGGCATCTACCGCCGCGCGGGTATCAAGATCACCATCGGGGACGGCCCCGCGGGCCACACCGCGACCTACGAATTCGTCGACGGCATGGACGGATTGGCGCCGCCGCTGCACATGGAACTGGTGCCGGTCACCGACACCGTGTTCGCCGGTCGCGCCAATGCCGCCGAATCGTGGCTGCCCGTGGTCTTCTCCACGCTCCCGGACGGCAGCGTCTACTGCTACATCGGCGTCCGCGCGGCTCCGAAGGTCGCCTGACGATCGCCACCCACGGAAATTCGGTGGCGCCGGCCAGGTTTCTGCGGGAACCTGGTCGGCATGTTCTCGCACGCCATCGCCGCAACGCCCGCAGTCGCGGGTGCGATGGCCGCTGCCCTGGTTCTCGCATTCGACGGCGCACGACGCTGACCTTCTCCGGGACGTCCCGGGACCTCAGGCGGGGAAGGTCGCTCGTTGCTGAGGTTCCCTCGAATCACGACTCCCAGATGGAGAATTCGTCATGGCCAAGCAGGCCTTCGTCCGTACCAAGCCGCATCTGAACATCGGGACCATGGGGCATGTCGATCACGGGAAGACGACGCTGACCGCCGCCATCACCAAGGTGCTCGCGGAGCGGGGCGGCGGGACGTATGTGCCCTTCGATCGGATCGACCGGGCGCCGGAGGAGATCGCGCGCGGGATCACCATCAATATCTCGCACGTCGAATACGAGACCGCCACACGGCATTACGCGCATGTGGACATGCCGGGGCACGCGGACTTCGTGAAGAACATGATCACGGGGGCCGCACAGCTCGATGGCGCGATCCTGGTGGTGTCGGCCCTGGACGGCGTGATGCCGCAGACCTCCGAGCACGTGCTGCTGGCCCGGCAGGTCGGGGTCGAGCACATTGTGGTCGCGCTCAACAAGGCCGATGCCGCCGACAGCGAGCTGCTGGAGCTGGTCGAGCTGGAAGTGCGGGAGCTGTTGTCCGCGCAGGGTTACGACGGGGAGAACCTGCCCGTCGTGCCGGTGTCGGGGCTGCGGGCGCTCGACGGCGACGAGCAGTGGTCGCAGGCGGTGCTGCGGCTGCTCGAGGCCATCGACGAGTACATCCCGATGCCGGTGCGCTACACCGACGCGCCGTTCCTCATGCCGGTGGAGAACGTGCTCACCATTACCGGGCGCGGGACCGTGGTCACCGGGGCGGTGGAGCGCGGCCGGGTCCGGGTGGGCGACCGGGTCGCCGTGCTCGGGTACGGCGACAGCCTCGAGTCCGTCGTGACCAGTGTCGAGACCTTCGGGCGGACAATGGAATCGGCGGAGGCGGGGGACAATGTGGCGCTGCTGCTGCGCGGCGTGCAGCGCGGGCAGGTGACCCGCGGGCAGGTCGTCGCGGCGGTGGGCAGCATTGCGGTGCACACCCGGTTCACCGCGCGGGTGCATCTGCTCACCCCGGCCCAGGGCGGGCGGCGCACCGGTATCGCCACCGGCTACCGGCCGCAGTTCTACGTGCGCACCGGTGACGTGGTCGGCGATGTGGTGCTGCCGGACGGGCGCGCGCAGCCGGGGGACACCGTCGAGATGGCGGTGACCCTGGGGCGGCCCGTTCCGCTGGAGGCCGGTCTCGGCTTCGCCGTGCGTGAGGGTGGCCGGACGGTTGCCGCCGGTACGGTCCTCGCCGTGAACGAATAGCGGAGAGGGGGTGCTCGGCCCCGAGTCGTTATGGCTCGGGGCCGAGACTCCGCCCACACACCGGCCTGCCAGTGCCGTGATGAGGTGATATGTCCCCTATTCTGTCGCAATGACCAACCGTCTCTGGAAGTTTGCTGCCGCACTGGGGGTGACCGCTCTGGCGCTCACCGGATGTTCGAGCGGATCGAAGAACGACTCCGACAAGATCGATGTCGGGGTACTGGTCATCACCATGTTCGACCCGGAGAACGAGGTGTGGCTGCAGCGCGAGGACCTGCCCACCACCGTCGAGGTCCCCGGCGCCTTCAAGCCGGTGCGCTGCAATGCCGACCGGCTGTGCGTGGCCGAGACCGGCCAGGGCAAGTCCAATGCCGCCACCACCATGATGGCGATCCTCAACAGCGACAAGTTCGACTTCTCCAAGGCCTACTTCCTCACCGCGGGCATTGCCGGCTCGCCGCCGGATCAGGGCACCCTCGGCTCGGCGGTGTGGGCCAACTGGGTCGTCGACTTCGACCTCGGCAACCACCTCGATCCCGCCGAGGCGCCGGAGGTGCCCTTCGCCTACCGTCCCGTCGAGGACTACAACACCGACGCCTACCACCTCGATGAATCCTTGGTGGACAGGGCATTCCAGCTGACCCGCGAGGCCAAGCTGGCCGACAGCCCCGAGGCCGCCGCCGAACGCGCGCTGTTTCCCGGCCAGGCCGGCCGCGTCCCGTCGGTCATGAAGTGCGACACCATGACCGGCGACGACTACTACTCCGGCAAGGTGCCCTCCGATCAGGCCCGCTACATCATGGAGGTGCGCACCGAGGGCAAGGGCGTGTACTGCACCACCCAGATGGAGGACAATGCCGTCGCCACCGCCCTCAACGCCCACGGCTACCTCAACCGCTACCTGAGCCTGCGCACGGTCAGCAATTTCGACCAGCCGCACCCGGGCCAGACCGTGGTCCAGCATCTCGACACCTCGACCGCCGGTTTCAAACTGGCCCTGGACAATGCCTACAGCGTGGGCAAGGCCGTGGCCGACGATCTGCTGAAGAACCCGCCCTCGAACTAGCGAATGATGGCCCGCCCGAGCGGTTTTCAGAGGTAGTGCAACCGCTCGGGCGTCCAGGTCCAATGCCAGTCGGTCGGCCCGTAGGCCTTCTTGGCCGCGGTGCGCTGGCGGCGGAAGTCCGTCAGCGCCGCCACCACCTCCGGGCCCGGATTCCCGGAGTCGGAAATCGGAATCCGCAGCACCAGATGCTGTTTGGGATGAACGAGCACCACGTCGCCATTGGGTGCGCAGGCCCGCAGTTCGAAGGCGGCCAGCGGCTTGAACTCCTTGACGGTGGTGTCCAGCATGGCGAGCAGCTCGCCGTCGCGCGACCAGATCCAGAAGCCGTTCTTGTTGAGGTGATAGGCGCGCCCACGCCGCGGATCGGTGGCGACGCGGTGATGGGAACCGGCGTAGGGGCTGTGGCGGTACGGATGCATACCTTCCAGGCGGCCCTGGATCTTCCCGGCCTCGTCCATCAGCGCGAAGACGAAGGGCAGGCCCTTGCCGCCGCTGCGCAGGCCGCGCGCGAACACCGGTACCACGAACAGGTCGTCGGCGAGCGGTTCCGGGGTGTAGACGCGCGGCGGCCGGTTCACTCCCATCCAGAAGCGCTCGTCGTCGGTGCGCGGCACCAGGGCGGCCAGCGTCGGCGCCGGCCGATTCGCGCCGAGGACGGGCGCGCCGTCGAAGATCAGATATGAGCGTGCGTGGCGTTCGGTCTGCCGCTCGGCGCGATCGTCGGCCGAGGCAATGGCCCGCAGTGTCGGCCGCTGCGCCGGAGTCAGCGGATCATCGGTGATGGCAATGAGATTCGGCACGGAGTTGCCGTAGTACACGTGGCGTTCCGCGACCAGGCAGAGCAGTCGGCCACCGGGGGTGGGCCGGATGCTCGTGGCGAACGGGGCGCCGGGGATCTCCTCCTCGTACGGCTGGGTGAAGGCCGCCCGGACCGTGGTGAGGTCTGCGTCCAGCAGGTAGGTGCCGTCGAGGTATCCGGCCAGCGCGACCGTGCCGCTCGGGAGCACGGAGCAGTCCGTCACTCCCGACGGCGCGGGAAACCGTGACGGCTCACCCGCATCGGAGTCGATCTCCGTCACCGCCGCCGCGACGGGGAGGCCGTCGGCGTCATAACGGGTGATCACTCCGAAGGTGGCCCGGGTCGGATCCTTCGACCGGAATGGCTTCGCGCCGCGGGTCACCCGGGAAACCGTGTAGATCTCGCCGCCCGGTGCGCAGCCCACGGCGAAATGCTCGAACCGCGACTCGACCGTCGCGGTGGTCTCCAGTTCCAGGTGGAACCGATCGACCAGCTGGGTGGGTATGAGTATCCGGGAAACGCTTGGCATGCCGAGCATTCTGCGCGATACGGCCGACAAAGGCTGGCCGGGATTGTCTGCTCCGGGGTCCGGGGGATCGCGGACCATGGGGGTATGGAACGTGGGCATTACGGGCCGGACCAGGTGGCGTTCGGCGAGCTGGCGCGGGGATTCGTGCACAAGGAGGTGGCGCCGCGCTATCTCGAATGGGAGGACGCGGGGATCGTGCCGCGGTCGGTGTTCGCGCGGGCGGGGGAGTTGGGGCTGCTCGGATTCGCGGTCCCGCAGGAGTACGGCGGGCTGGGGGTCGCGGACTTCCGGTTCAATCAGATCCTCATCGAAGAGTTCATGAATGCCGACTGCGCGGGCGTCGGATTGAATTTCGCTCTGCACAATGACATTTGCACGCCCTATCTGGTGAACCTCACGACCACGGAGCAGCGGCGGCGGTGGCTGCCGGGGTTCGTTGCGGGAACCCTGATCGCGGCGATCGGCATGACGGAGCCGGGAGCCGGATCGGATGTAGCCGGATTACGTACGGCGGCAGTCGATATGGGCGACCACTTCGTGGTGAACGGTGCGAAGACCTTCATTACCAATGGGATCAACGCCGATCTGGTGATCACGGCCGTGCGGACGTCGCCGGAGCGGCATCGGGGACTGACGCTGCTGGTGATCGAGCGGGGGATGGCCGGATTCGAGCGCGGGCGCAACCTGGACAAGCTCGGCCTGCGTGCACAGGACACCGCCGAAATGAGCTTCACCGATGTCCGGGTGCCGAAAACCAATGTGCTCGGCGAGGTGGGCCGCGGATTCGAATACCTGATGGGGAATCTGCCCCAGGAGCGAATGCAGATCGCGGTGGCCTGCCTGGCGCGGGCGCGCGCGGCCCTGCGCACCACCGTCGAATACGTGCGGGAGAGAAAGGCTTTCGGGCAGGCCGTCGGCGGCTTCCAGAACACCAGGTTCGTGCTCGCGGACGTGGCGACGGAGGTGTCCGTGGCGGAAGCCTTCCTCGACAAATGCGTGCTGGAACTCAATGCCGGGCGGCTCACGCCCGCTGATGCCGCCAAGGCCAAGCTGTGGGCCTCGGAAATGGAGTTCCGCTGCCTGGACCGCTGTCAGCAGCTGTTCGGCGGGTACGGCTACATGCGCGAGTACCCGATCGCGCGCGCCGCCGCCGACGCCCGCATCACCCGGGTGTACGGCGGCACCTCGGAGATCATGCGCGAAATCATCGGCCGGGACCTGAAACTCGCGTGAGGGGCCGCGGCCCATCCCCGCCGTCGCAGCGCGGACAGCCGCTCCGGGCGGACCGCGGGCGGCCGAACGTCGTGCGCCGCCTGCTTGATTAAACTGGCCGCACCGGCCCGGAAGCCGGAATCGTCGGACGAATACAGGAGGAGTGGGTGACCGAGCGCCGCGAGCGCATTCTCGACGCCGCGCGGGGGCTCATTGTGCGCGACGGATACGCCTCGGTCAGTATGCACGCCATCGCGCGTGCCGCCGGCGTGACGCGTCCGGCCCTGTACTCCGAATTCTCCGATCGCGACGAGTTGTTCGCCGAACTGCTCGATCGCGAGGAACGGGCGGTAGTGGCGATGGCGGCCGACGCGACGCCGGAACTGCCGCCCGGCGCGGATCCGGTGGCGGTGGCCGATCGGGCCGTCGACATCTTCCTGGACCTGGTGCGGTCGGCCCCGGAGACCTGGCGGCTGGTGCTCATGCCGGGCGACGGGATGCCGAAGGCGGCCCATGAGCGGATCGTGAAGGCGCGCAACGAGATCCGGGAACGCACCCGGGCGCTGCTGACCGTGGCCGCCGCGCTCGGCGAGCGCGAGATCGACACCGAATTGGTGAGCCACGGCGCGATCAGCGTCAGCGAGACCGCCGCCCGGCTGCTGGTGCACGACGGTGCGGACCGCGATGCCGTGGGGAAAACCCTGCGCTGGCTGACCCGGCGCGCCATGGCGGCGGCCGTCATTCCCGTGCATCCGGCCGGAAAGGACTGACGCGGTGCCCAATGCCTCGAGCCGCGCCGCGAAACCACGGCGGCGCTACGCCAAACGGCTCACTCCCGCCGAGCGCCGGGAGCAATTGCTCGACGCGGCCTTGAATCTGGTGGTGGAGAACGGTTTCGCCGCCGTATCGATCGCCGCGGTGGCCGAGCGCAGCGATGTCACCAGGCCGGTCGTGTACGACCTGTTCGGCAGCCGGGACGAGGTGCTCAGCGAGCTCATCGAGCGGGAATCGGCCCGGATGCGGGCGGCCGTCGCCCGGTCCATGGCCGCGGCGCAGGCCGAAGACACCGTGCCGGAGGCGGTTTCCGCCTCGCTGCGCCAGTTCCTCGACGAGGTGCGCGCCATGCCCGCCACCTGGCGGCTGGTGTACTTCCCGATCGACGGTGTGCCGCCGGTACTGCGCGAACGCGTCGAGCAGACCCGCGACGAGCTGCGCACCCCGTATCGGAGCCTGCTCGGCGACTGGCTGGCCGACCATCCGGACGATGCGCGACACGTCGATCTCGACGTCCTGGTGCGCCTGGTGCAGGGCTTGATCCAGACCGCCTCGCGCTTGCTGCTCGACGACCCGGAGCACTACGACCCGGAGCGCATTCTCGCCATGTTCACCCTGCTGTTCTTCGCGGAATCCTGAGCATCGCACGGTGATTCGGCCCGCCGAATCGAGCCGGTCCGGCTCAGACAGTGGTGAATCCGGCGCCGGGTTCGGCCGCCCGAGTCGAGCCGCCACTCCGAAGAAGGGGACTTCGCCCGCGTCTGTCCGTGACAGTTCGGCACGGTAATCGTGTAAGTTCGGCCACACCGCGTGGTCCGGCGTTGCGGTATTCCGCCGAAATCACGAGGTCAGCGTTGGTCGGTCGATGAGGACACGGGTACATGTTCGACTGGGATCTACCGAGGAACACCTCGAGCGTTCATGTCATGACGCAACTCGCCGCGGAACGGGGGATGCCCGCGGCGGCCTGCCTCGCGGGCACCGGGCTCACACCGGAGACGGTCATCGACCCGCACGCCGAGATCACCGCGCGCCAGGAAATCGCGGTGGTGCGCAATGTGCTCGCCCGCTTCGGCGATGAGCCGGGTCTGGGCGTGGAGGCCGGCAGCCGCTATCACGTCTCGCTGTACGGGCCCTGGGGGCTGGCGCTGCTCAGCAGCCGCACCCTGCGCGATTCCGTCGACGTGGCCTTGCGGTACGTGGGGCTCGCCTTCGCGTTCGGCCGGCTCTCCTTCGAGGAATCGCGCGGCGAAGCGCGACTGGTGCTCGACGATCGCGAGATACCCGCGGATGTGCGGCCGTTCCTGACCGAGCGGGTCATGACGGGCATCCAGACCCTGGGCCGGGAACTGTACGCCACGGAGGTACCCGTGCAGCGGGTTTCGTTCCGGCACGCCGCGCCGGGGGACACCAGTCGCTATCGGAGCGTGTTCGGCGTCGAGCCCGTCTTCGGCGCGCCCGCCAATGTGACCGCCTTCGACAGCGTCTATCTGGAACTACCGCTGCCGCAGGCCAATGAGTGGGCGCGCAGCACCCATGAACAACTGTGCCGGGACCTGCTGGCCCGCCGCCAGGCCCGCACGGGCGTCGCCGGGACGGTGCGGGATCTGCTGGTGCGCAAGCCCGGTGAGGTGCCCGATCAGACCGCGGTCGCGGCCGAGCTGTTCATGAGCCCGCGCACCCTGTCCCGGCGGCTCAACGAGGAGGGCACCTCCTTCCGGGCGCTGCTCGACGAAGTGCGGCAGATGCTGTCCGAGGAGCTGCTCGACCACACCGATATGACCACCGAGCAGGTGGCGGCCCGGCTGGGCTATGCCGAGGCGGCCTCGTTCATCCGGGCCTTCCGGCGCTGGAAGGGGTGCCCGCCACAGGAATATCGGGGCCGCGCGGGCCGGGGCGGTACGCGGATTCCGGAACCGGTGTAGCGGTCCGCGGTCAGTTCGGCCCATCCGGCCGTGCGGAATCGGGCTTACCCTCGCCTGCGCTGTCGCGATCCTTGTCATCGCCGGCACTGATCCGGCGCGGCCTGGCCACCCGCCGAATACCGCCCGCCGGACCATTGTCGCCGGCTCGTTTCCGCCGCGCGGCCCCGAAATCGACCACGCTCGCGTCCTGTTCGCCCGCCCCGGGCGCACCCTCCGGGGCCGGGTGCTGCGCCCGGGCGGGCTCCGCCGGCCACCACCCCGTCTCGCGCTGCAATTCCGATCGCTGCACGGGCCTGGTCGGCGCGGGATCGTAGACGGACGGCTCGTCCGACCGCCAGGTCTTCCGCGCTCGTTCGCCGTCGTCATCGGTCATCCGCCGCGGCCGCCGCGGCAACCGCGTCACCTCCGGCGCACCGTCCGCCGCCCCGGCGCCACCGTTCTCGGCGGCCTTCAGGCCCTCCAACTTCCGGCGCAACCGCTCCACCGCATCGACCCGGTACCCGCCGCCCCCCGGCACTTCCTGATCCGACATCGGACTAGCCGCCAACGGGCGTCATGACGCCCGCCGGCGCCACAACCACCGCTACCCCGCCCCAACCTCTGAACTTTTCCCTGCTGATGTCGCTCACGGCCATATTCTCCCTCACTGAGCACGGACCTCCGGCCCGCGCGCCGACCCCCAGGTGACCACCCCACGATAACCGCCCGAACCGCCCACCCGTGTTTCACATCGCGGGACCGGTCCGGTGCGCGCGACCGCGATCACGCGTCGGCGGGCAGCAGCTGGGCCAGGGCCACGAGCAGGGGCGGCAGGGCCGCGAGGGCCACGCACACCGTGACATTGACGCGGCGGTTCTCGTAGAGCACCGCGATGAACTCGCGCAGCAGCGCGCCGGGGAGGTAGTAGAAGGCGGTCGGTGCGCCGACCACCTCGGCGTCCAAACCGAGGTCGCGCGCCAGGAAGGCGGTGCGCATGGCATGGAAATTGCTGGTCACCAGCACCATTCGCGAACCGATGCCGCGTTCGGCCAGCAGATCCCTGGTACAGAGCAGGTTCTCGCGCGTGGTGGTGGAACGGTCCTCCCGCAGGATCGCCTCGGCGGGCAGCCCCTTGCCGAGCAGGTACCCCGCCATGGCATCGGCTTCGGACACGGTCTCGTCGGAGCCTTTGCCGCCGCTGGCGACCACCACCGGATGCCGCCCGGCGCCCACCTCGGCGCGGTAGACCTCCAGGGCCCGATCGAGCCGATTGGCCAGCAGCGGCGGCACGCGGGCGCCGATCAGACCGGAGCCGTGCACCACGATCGCGGCCATACCGGACTGATACGACAACCGGGTGTACACCCACGCGTACATGAGAAATGCCACGCACAGAAATCCCAGATAGCTCAGCACCAGCATCACCGACGCCAGAATGACGGCGAACCAGAAATTCTCGGTCCACAGCGCCACCACGAAGAGCGCGTACGGAACCAGCAGCGTCATTCCCAGCAGCAAGGGCAGCAGATGCGCGAGACCGAGCCCCTCGCGCCGCACCACCTGCACTCCGTTGATCATCAGCAAGCCGGCCAGCGCGAGCACCAGCAGCGGCGACAGCAACACGACCACGGCGGCCAGGGTCGCGAGGAAACTGTCCTCATCGGTCCCGATAATGCCCATGCCGGTGAACATCGCCCCCGCCAGCAGGTACACCCCATTGCTCAATCGCCGCCGGTCCCGGCGGAAACGCACCACGAAGACGGTCAGCAGCACCAATCCGATCGCGAGCAGAATCACCAGGTCACGGTATCGGCGCGCACCCGCATCCGGATATTGCCGCGCCGAGGGCCGCCGGCCGAGCGATCCTACTCGGGGAAGGTCAGCGTGAACTCGGCTCCGCGGCCGGGCTCGGACTCGACAGTGATACTCGCGCCGTGCAATTCGGCGACCTGGGCGACGATGGCGAGGCCGAGGCCGTGTCCGGCGGTCGCCCGCGCGGTGGGGGAGCGGTAGAAGCGATCGAAGACATGGGGCAGATCCGCGGGCGAGATGCCCGGTCCCGCATCGCGGATGGTCAACCGCCGCCCCGTCAGTTCGACCCGCACCGCGGCGCCGGGCGGGCTGAACTTGGCCGCATTGTCCAGCAGATTGGTGAGGGCGCGAGCCAGCCGGGCGGGTGCGCCCGCGATGGTGACGGGATCCAGTCGCGTGTCGAAGGTGATTGCGGGCCAATGCCTCCGGGCCGTCTCGACCCGGTCGGCGAGCAGGGTGTCCAGGCGCAGATCCTCCAGGGTCTCCCGGGGCGCGGCCGGATCGTCGGCGCGGGCCAGATCGATGAGATCGGTGACGAGCCCGGACAGTTCCTCCGACTGCGTGCGCAGCGCGGCGACGGTGTCGTCGAGCTGGGCGGGAGACAAGTGCGCGGCGCGGCGCAGCAGATCGATATTGGTGCGCAATGCGGTCAGCGGGGTGCGCAATTCGTGCGAGGCGTCGGCGATCAGGCGTTGTTGTGCCGCACGGGAATCGCGCTCGGCGGTCAGCGCCGCGTCGAGTTCGTCGAGCATGGTGTTGATGCTGACCGCCAGGCGGGCCAGCTCGTCCGAGCCGCTGACGGCGATGTGCTGGTTGGGATCCCGGGTGCGGGCCACCCGCTCGGCCGCCCGCGTCAGCGCGGTCACCGGCGCCAGCGCGCGCCGGGCCAGCAGGGTGCCCGCCACGGCGGCCAGCAGTGTTCCGGCGGTGGCCGCGGCCAGCAGCGCCAATCCCGTGCGGCGCAGACCGGTGTCGACGGTGTCGGACCGCTGCGCCACCTGCACGGCGCTGCCGGGCGCCAGCGGCGCGGTGTACATCCGCATCGGATAGCCGGCGAGGGTGAAGTCGCTGAAGTAGGCGTCCGCGGATCCCGTTGCCACCGCCCGGGTTTCGGCGTCGATCGGCAGATTCTGGCCGGGCAGATTCTCCGACCGGATGGCGCCGTCGGCGGCCACCACCTGGACGCAGGTGGGCGCGGCCAGGTACTGGCACGGCCCGGAGATGGCGGCGACATCCGGTTCGGCCGGATACTGTCGCGCGATGCGGGTGGCCTCGCGCCGCAGACCCAGATCGAGGTCGCTGTTCAACTCGTGCCCGACCACGAAGTACGCGGCGGCGGCCATTCCCGCCAGCGCCAATGCCATGGCGAGCACGAAGAATCCGATGATCCGGCCGCGCAGGCCCAGCCGGGTCACGCGAGCCCCAGCCGGTAGCCCACCCCGCGCACGGTGTGGATGAGCGGTTTCCCGCCGTCGGCCTCGATCTTACGGCGCAGATAGCGGATGTAGACCTCCAGCGAGTTCGACGACTGGTGGCCCCACACCCGATCGATGAGCGTCTCCCGGGGCAGCGCCTGCCCGGCATTGCGCAGCAGGACCTCCAGCAATGCGAATTCGGTTCGGCTGAGCTCGATCTCACGTCCGCCGCGGCGCACCGTGTGCGCGGCGGTATCCATGACCAGGTCCCCGGCCGAGAGCATCGCCCCGTCCTCGGGGTAGGTGCGGCGCACCAGGGCGCGCACCCGCGCCAGCAACTCGTCCAGATCGAATGGTTTGACCAGATAGTCGTCGGCTCCGGCATCGAGGCCCTCGATGCGATCGGCGACCGCGTCGCGCGCGGTGAGCATGAGAATCGGCGTGCGGTCGCCGCGCCCGCGTAGCGTGCGGCAGGCGGTCAGGCCGTCCATGAACGGCATGAGCACATCCAGCACCACCACCTCGGGCCGCCATCCGGCAACCTCGGTGAGCGCGGTCGCGCCGTCCCCGGCGGAGCGGGTCTCGTAGCCCTCGCTGTCGAGGGCGCGCACCAGGGCCTCGCGCACCGCCGCTTCGTCGTCAACCACCAATACCCGCACCAGTCGGATAATACGGACGCGGCCACCTGCCCCTTCTCATCGAACTTTCATATCGGGCGTGCAGCGTGGCGGGCATGAGACTTCGCAGACGGCATCTGGTCCCGGCGCTGATCGCCATTGCGGGCTTGACGGCCACCGGGCTGTCGGCCTGCGGCCACGACCTGCCGCAGGCCACACCGCAGATTGATGGCAACCAGGTGGTTATTCCGTTGGGTGACGGGACGGCGCGGGTGGACGCCACCTCGCTGGCGGTCACCGCCACGGCCGGCGGGCACACCTACGAACTGTCCGGGCCCGCCGTCGGCGGGCTCGGGGCCGCCGGACCCATCCGCCTGGCGGGTGACGCCGCGACCTGGACCTATCCCGATCGCGGCCTCACCGTATCCGCGACCGCCGTCGACGGACGTGTGCGGGTCAGCCTCGACAGCGATCGCGACGGCACGCTCGTCTGGCCGGTCACCGGCGGCGACGCCACGGCCACGGCGGTGCAGATCCCGCGCGGGGAGGGCCTGTCGCTGCCGGTGCGCGACGCGTTCTGGAACGGTCCGGATACCGGTGTGGTCGGCGAGCCGCTGAGCCTGACCTCGGGCCTCACCATGCCGTTCTGGGGTTATCAGCTCGGCGGGCGCGGCGTCAGCTATATCGTGCCCACCGATATCGGCAGCAGCCTCACCCTGAACTCCGAAGGCGGCAGGCTGCTGGCCCGCGGCTCCCACGACTTCGGCGAACGGGCCGGCACACGCGACTACACCGTCACTTTCGCACTCACCGGCGATTCACCGATCGCGGCGGCCGTCGACTACCGGTCCTGGCTGCTGCGGCACGGGGAGTTCGTCCCGCTGCGGGACAAGATCGCGCGCAACCCGGAGGCCGGCAAGCTCCTCGGGGCCTTCCACGCCTACCTGTTCGGCGACGGCCGCACGCCCGAGGCGGTGCGAAAGATGCAGGAGCTCGGGCTGAGCCGCATGTGGCTCGGCTACGACGCCGACGACCACCCCATGACCAAGGAATCGGTCACCGCCGCCGCGGACGCCGGATACCTCGCCGGACCCTATGATTCGCTGGACAACGCCCAGGATCCGGCGACCGCCGACAATCCGACCTCACGCTGGCCGGGACGGGTATGGCCGGACGGCTGCGTGCAGCGGGCCGACGGGACCCCGGAGGCGGGCTTCCGCGACCGGGGCTGCTACCTGAGTTCCGAAGCGCTGAAACAGGATCCGCAGCTGTACCGGGATCGCTACGCGCAGATGAGCGCCAATGGCGCGAACACCTACTTCCTGGATGTGGACGCCGCCGGCGAGTTCTTCGACGACTACTCCGCCGGCCATCCGATGAATCAGCGGCAGGACCGCGCCAACCGGCTGGACCGCATGCGCTGGTTCGCAGACCGCCCACAGGTGCTCGGCTCGGAATCGGCGGGCGCGTGGGCGGCACCCGTGCTCGATTACAACCACGGTGCGCAGACCCCGATCTCCGGCGGCATCTGGAAGCTGCAGCGGGACAAGGAGACCTGGGGCGCGTGGTATCCGCAGCGCGCGCCGAGGACCTTCTTCCAGCCCGTGGACCTGCCCGCGAATCTCGCGAAAGCCATGTTCGATCCGGTCTACCGGGTGCCGCTGTACGAAACCGTGCTGCACGACTCGCTCGTGAACGTGGACCGCTGGGAACTGTCGTACTACAAACTGCCGCAACAGCAGACGATGCGCGCGCTCACCGCGATCCTGAACAACACCCCGCTGAATTTCGTTCTCGACCGCGCCACCCTCGACGCGAAGGGCCCGGAAATCGCCCGCCTGCAACAGTTCTTCGCGCCACTGCACGAGACGGCCGGTACGTTGCCCATGACGGACTTCCGCTACCTCACCGACGACCATCAGGTGCAGACCACCACCTTCGGCGACGGCGACCTGACCGTGGTCGCCAACTTCGGCGCCCGCGATTACAGCGGACTGCCCGGTGGCTGCGTGGACGCCACCCTGAAGGGCGACACCACACCGCGACGGTTGTGCCCGGTCCAGTGAACGACTACCGGATGCCCGTACCGGTCCGCGCGACCACGCGGACCGGGCGGGGGAGACTGCTCGTATTCTCCGGTGCCTCAGCGCTTCTCACCCTCTTGCTGCTCGGGCACACCGCTGTCCCCGATATCGGCGGCCTCGGCGTCGCACTGGACACCGCCGCCCCGTGGCTGGTCGTCCTCGTGCCGCTCCTCGCGCTGATCGCCTTCCTGTGCCGCAGCCCGGCCGGGGCGGCCACCACCCTGATCCCGCTCCTGGTGTGGGCGTACAGCTTCGGCGCCTGGTGGGCCCCCGTCCACGGCGCGAGCGGCCCCGCGGCGGCGGATGGCGTGCGCATCGTCTCGCAGAACCTCTTCGCGGCCAACGAATCCCCGGCGGCGACCGGTCGGGCTCTCGTCGCCACCGATGCGGACATCATCGCCGTCGAGGAGCTCGGCGGTGCCGACCGCGCGGCGGTCACACGCATCCTCGACACCGCCTACCCCTACCGCGAGGAGATCGGCACCGTCGCCCTCTGGAGCCGCTATCCGACCTCGGACACCACCGCCGCGGATGTCGGCGTCGGCTGGAAGCGCGGCCTGCGCACCCATATCGCCACGCCCGCCGGTGATCTCGTGGTCTACGTCGTGCATCTGCCATCGGTCCGCCCCGGCGACACCGACGCCCGCAATCGCGGCCTCGCCACCCTGTCCGGTCGGCTCACCGCCGAGCGGGCCGAACACGTCGTGGTCGCGGGGGATTTCAATACCGCGAGCACCGATCGGCACTGGGACGGCTTCGCGCCGGGCTACCGCCACGCCCTGTCCGATGCGGGCTCCGGCCCCGGATTCACCTGGCCCGCGGTCTTTCCCGTCGCGCGCCTCGATCACATCCTGGTGCGCGGCGCGGACATCGCCACCGCATCCGTGCTGCGACTGCCCGGCCCGGACCACTGTGCCGTCCAGGCCACCCTCGCCCTCGGCTCGAAACCCCGGTGACCTGGGCGTGATCGACCGCATCCGGAAACTCGCCTACACTGTCTGGGACAGGGGTGGCTGGAATTGCGGCGTCGCGGGAAAGGATCGGCAGCGTGGCCGGACTCAGGAGAAAAGGCATCACCCGGATGGCCAAAGTGGCGAGCATTCCGGCCACCCTCATGGCCCAGCGCGTCGCCGCCACCGGGCGCAGCCTGATATCCGGCGCGGAACGCGGCGCCATCACCGACGAGATGCTCGACAATGCGGCCGACCAGATCTTCGCCGTGCTGGGCGAGCTCAAGGGCGGCGCCATGAAGCTCGGGCAGGCGCTGAGCGTGGCCGAGGCGGGGGTGCCGCCGCGCTTCGCCGATCACTTCCGCGAGGCGCTGACTCGCTTGCAGCAGGAAGCGCCGCCCATGCCGGTCGCCGACACCCATCGCATGCTGGACCTGCAACTCGGCACCGGCTGGCGGAAACGGTTCGCGCACTTCGCGGACGAGCCCATTGCCGCCGCCAGTATCGGGCAGGTGCACAAGGCGGTCTGGCACGACGGGCGCGCGGTGGCGGTCAAGGTGCAGTATCCCGAGGCCGAGGAGTCGCTGCGCGCGGATCTGAAGATGCTGCACATGGTTTCGGGCGCCTTCAACACGCTGCTCGCGGGAACCAATGCGCGCCAGCTCATCGAGGAATTCCTGGCCCGCACCGAGGACGAACTCGACTATCGCATCGAGGCGGCGTTCCAGCGGCGCTTCGCCCGCGCCTTCGCGGGAGATCCGCGGTTCTTCGTGCCGCGGGTGGTGGCGGCCGCGCCCAAGGTACTGGTCTCGGAATGGATGGACGGTATTCCGCTGTCCCGCATCATCGCCGGCGGCAGCCGGGCCGAACGCGATCGCGCCGGAATGCTGCTCGCGGAATTCGCGCTCTGCTCGCCGTCGCGGGTGGGCTGCCTGCACAGCGATCCGCATCCCGGGAACTTCCAGTTGCGCTCGGACAATCGGCTGGGCGTCATCGACTTCGGGGCCTGCGCGGAGACGCCGCGCGGAATACCGCGCGCGGTCGGGCGATTGGCGCGCTGCGCGCTCGCCGAGGATTATCCGGCGCTGGAAGCCGTGCTGCGGGAGGAGGGCTTCGTGAAATCGGGGTCGCCCATCGATATGGGTCCCATCCGGCGGCGGATCGCGCCCGTCGTCGCCCAGATCGACGGCAGCGACTTTCATTTCAGCCGTGCCATGCTGCAGGCGGAGGTCGCGCGATCACTGGATCCGGAGAACATCTCGCTCACCAATGCGCGGGCCATGATGGCGCCGGCGGATCATCCCGAATACGCCATGCTCGCACGCGTTTTCGGCGGCGTGGTCGGCATCTGCGCACAGCTCGACGCGCAGGGGCCATTCCTCGACCTGGCCGGGAAATGGGTTCCCGGACTGGGGGATACGCGGGAAGCCGCCTGCTGACCGATCGCTCAGGATAGGTGGACCCCGATCAAGGCCGGTGCGGCCGCCGCATGCGGCGCGCTGGCGACCAGGATCGCCGTGGTGCTGAGCACCGCGCTGGTCGCCAGTACGGGAACTGTCCAGGGGCGCGGGGTGATCACGGCCGACACCGCCCGCGTCGCGGCCGTAGCCGCCGCGTCCGCCATCCTTCGAGGGGTCAAAGCCACACTCCTTGTTCGGCACAACTCGGTTGAGCAAACACAGGCGACGCGTGTGGACGCGCCGTGCTGCGTGCCCCGGAACGAACCTAGCCGAGAATCGAGCAATTTCACCGCACCTGGCCGAAGATGGCCAGAATGTGTCACGAAACGGTAACGGCGCTAGTGGTGGAAACTATCGATCATCCGACGATGCGGGCACCGCCGCCATCGATACCCGGCCGCGCACCGAAGCCGCTGGACATCTCGCCGATCGAAGGACATCGACGCCGCGCCGCGGAGCCGCCGCGGCGCTCGCCGGGGAGCCGTGCATCGCGAACCTTGCGGCCCGATAGCGCTTTCCGCATACGGTGTGACCGACCCGACGTTCGTGTCACCCTCGGGACACGCCGAATCGCCGCGGGCGTGCCGCCGCGGCCGTGCGGGCCGCACGGCGCTCGCGCGCGGCGGCGAGATCGGCCGGGGCGTGCGGGTCCGCGGCCGCGGGTTCGGGGCCGCGGGTTCGGTAGCGGGTGAAGGCGGCGCTGAGTTCCGGTGACCAGCGCAGGATTTCCTCGCGCATGGGACCCGCGGTGTCGAGCTGGGAGAGCAGGCCCAGCAGTGTGACCAGGGCGCGGGCGAAGGGCGTGCAGGACACCGGCATGGTGAGCTGGCGCCACACATTCGACAATCGCGGATTCACGGTGTGCAGGACGCGGCGGCGCAGCCACTCCCGATCCACCCGGGCCGACTCCAGGCGCACCAGGTCGACGTAGGGGGCCAGCTGATCGGACAGCACGGCCGCGTCGAAGCTGACCTGATCGTCGGCGAAACCGTGCCGGCGGATGGCGGTATCCAGTTCCGCCGGACCGCCATTGAAGACGGCATCGCCCAGATCGCTGACCATGGCCTCGAAATCCGGCGGCGGCCACGGCGCGCAGGCGCCGAAGTCGACCACGCCCAGGCGGCCGTCGGGCAGCACCCGGAAATTGCCGGGATGCGGGTCGCAGTAGATGAGACCCGCGCGCGGACCCGCGGACAGCACGAAGCGCAGGGCCAGCATGCCGGTGCGGCTGCGTTCCTCCGGCGTGCCCGATTCGATGATGCGCTGCAGCGGGATTCCGTCCAGCCATTCGGTGACCAGGACATCGCCCCGCTGGGTTACCACCTCGGGAACGCGGAAGTCCGGATCATTCGCGTAGGCGGCGGCGAAGGTGCGCTGGAATTCGGCCTCCGCGGCGAAATCGAGTTCCGCGCGCACGGATTCGGCGAGCTGCTCGGCGAGCGCGCGCACATCGGCGTGCGGCGCGAAAACCGTGGCCAGCGTGGACATCCGGCGCAATTGGTCGAGATCGGCGAGCAGCGCCGCGCGCGCACCCGGATACATGACCTTCACCGCCACGGCGCGCCCGTCGCGCCAGACCGCGCGATGCACCTGGCCGATGGTGGCCGCCGCGGCACGGCGGTCGTCGAATTCGCGGAACAGCTCGCGCCAATCGTCGCCGAGGGAGGCCGCCAGCGCCGCGTGCACGGTGGCGGGCAGCATGGGCGGGGCGGCATCGTGCAGGCGGCTCAGCGCCGCCCGGTACGGTTCGGCCAGCTCCGGCGGCAGCGCGAGTTCGTAGACGGCCATGATCTGCCCGAGCTTGGCGGCGCAGCCCTTCAATTCGCCGAGCACCTCGAAGATGTGCTGGGCGGTGCGCAGCTGGATCTCCAGATCCACATCCGCGGCCGGGCGGCCCAGGGCGCGTCTGCCCATACCCGCGGCCCGGCGGCCCGCGTAGGCGATCGGCAGCCCGGCCAGTCTGGCGGCGCGAACCACCTTGCCGGAGGGCGGATTCCCGCCTATATCGGCGGTCCTGCCCCGAGAACCGATCCGCCGAGCCGCCATTCGTACCACCCCTACCCGATAACCCGCCGTATCGAGTCTCTCATGCCCCGGAAACCGAGTGGTCTTCTCAGGGGGAATGAACGTGGGTGATCAGCCGCGGCGGGCGGCCTTCTTCTTGGGCGCGCCCTTTTTGGGTGCGCTGCGGGCCGCGGCCACGCCGCGCGCGACCCATTCGTCGAGCACCCGGTCCTCGTCCAGGACCGCGTCGTCGATGCGCAGCCAGCCGCGCGACTCGCGCCCGCCCATGACCATGGCGCTCGCGCCCTCAAGCCGGACGAGCTCATCGTGCGCCTCGGGACCCACCCGCACGAGCAGTCCGCCCTTGCCGCTGGCCGCCACCGCCATATTGCCGTCGATCATGAAACCGAGGCCGCCGAACATCTTCTTCTCGACCGTCTCGGCCCGCTCCGGCCCCAGCGAATCCCGGATCCGCTCGGCCAGTTCCTCGTCGTATGCCATGCAGGCATTGTCACCCCGCCCACCGACAACCCGGAGAGACCGCTCCGACAGGTGTTTCAGACGCGTGTATGAGGTACACAGGTAAGGTGGAAGCCCCGCCGACGGTAGGTGTCGAGGAGGAGTTTCTCCTCGTGGATCCGCGGACGGGCGTACCGGTGAGCAGGAATGTCGATGTCGCCCGCACCGCGGCGGACTTCGGCCTGGATCTGCAGTTGGAAATCACGCGGTGCCAGGTGGAGACCACCACCCGGGTGCACACCAATACTCCGGATCTGCTGCGTGAACTGCGCGAACTGCGGCGCGGCGCGGCGATCTGCGCGGAGAAGAACGATGCCCTGCTGCTCGCCAGCGCGGTACCGCTGAGCGCGCCGGACGAGCTGACCATTACCGGCACCCCGCGCTATCGCCGCATTGCGGAGAACTTCGGCCGGCTCGCCAATGACCAGGGCCTGTGCGGCTGCCATGTGCACGTGGCCGTGCCGGACAAGGACGTCGCGCTGCGGGTGAGCAACTTCCTGCGCCCGTGGCTGCCGCTGCTGCTGGCGCTGACCGCCAATTCCCCCATCTATCGCGGCGGCGAGACCGGATACGCCAGCTGGCGCAATATTCTGTGGCGCCGCTGGCCCAGCGCCGGCCCGCCGCCGCATTTCGGCTCCGTGCGCGAATTCGACGCCGCCGTGGAATCCATGCTGTCCCTGGGCGTCATTCTCGATCGCAAGATGGTGTACTGGGATGTGCGGCCCTCGGTCACCTTCCCGACCGTCGAGGTGCGCGTCAGCGATGTGCCCGCGACGGTGGAGGAATCGGCGCTCATGGCCACCGTGGTGCGGGCCGCCGTCATGACCGCGTGCCGGGTTCCGGAACCGGCCGCCATCTCCGAACCCGTACTGCGCGCGGCCTATTGGAAGGCCGCGCACGAAGGCATCGACGGGGCGGCCATCGATCCGCTGGACGGCCGCACGCTGCCGGTCGAGGATCTGCTGTCGCGGCTCATCGACCGGATCCGGCCCGCCCTGGAGGAACTCGGCGATCTCGACTTCGTCACCGAGGCCGTCACCGCGCTGCTGATCCGCGGCAATGGCGCGCGCCGCCAGCTGCGGGCCTTCCGCACTCGGGGCGAACTCGGCGATGTCATCGAGGAATTGGCCGAGGCCACCCTGTACACCTGCCGATAGCGGCTGGTCCGTGGTGCCGGACCAGCCGCGCCGGACGACCGGACGCCGGATTGCCGCTCAGTGCCCGCGTTTACGCCACTCGTCGAGCTGCGGCGCCTCCGCGCCGATGGTGGTGGAATCGCCATGGCCGGTGTGCACCAAGGTTTCCGGCGGCAGCGACAACAGCCGCTCGGCGATCGAGTCCACAATGGTCCCGAAGTCCGAATGCGAGCGCCCGGTCGCCCCGGGGCCGCCGTGGAACAGCGTGTCCCCGGTGAACACCGCACCCAGATCCGCGGAGTAGAAGCAGCACGCGCCCGGTGCGTGCCCCGGGGTGTGCAGCACCTGCAACACGGTCCCGCCGACCTCGATGGTCTGCTTGTCGGTCAGCTCACCGTCCGGGTTCACCGTCGGATGCGTCAGTCGCCACAGGACCATATCGTCCGGATGCAGCAGCACCGGAGCGCCTGTGGCGCGGGCCAATTCGGGTGCGATTCGAATGTGGTCGTCGTGCGCGTGCGTGGCCAGGATGGCCTTCACCTTCCGGGTGCCGATGACATCCAGGATCGCCCGCAGATCGTGCGGTGCGTCGATGACCACGCATTCCAGGTCGTCGCCGACCACCCAGACATTGTTGTCGACGTCGAAGGTCTCCCCGTCCAGGCTGAACGTGCCCGAGGTGGTGGTGTGATCGATGTGCGCCACTACAGCACCACCACCGAGCGCAGCACCTCGCCGTGATGCATCTTGGTGAACGACGCCTCGACCTCGTCGAGCGAAATCGTCTCGGTGACAAAGGCATCCAGATCGAGGCGGCCCTGTTTGTAGAGCTCCACCAGATAGGGGAAGTCGCGCGAGGGCAGGCAGTCGCCGTACCAGGAGGACTTCAGCGACCCGCCGCGGGAGAAGAAGTCGATGAGCGGCATCTCGATCGTCATATCCGGCGTGGGCACACCCACCAGCACGACCGTGCCGGCCAGATCGCGCGCGTAGAACGCCTGCTTCCAGGTCTCCGGCCGCCCGACCGCGTCGATCACCACATCCGCGCCGAAACCGTCGGTGAGCTCCTGAACCCGTTCGACCGCATCGTCCTTGGCCGCGTTGACGGTGTGGGTGGCCCCGAAGCCGGTGGCCCACTCCAGCTTCCGCTCATCGATATCGACCGCGATCACGGTGGTGGCGCCCGCCAGCCGGGCGCCCGCGATGGCGGCGTTGCCCACACCGCCGCAACCGATCACGGCCACGCTGTCACCCCGGCTCACCCCGCCGGTATTGATGGCCGCGCCCAGCCCGGCCATGATCCCGCAGCCCAGCAGGCCCACCGCGGCGGGCGAGGCGCTGGGATCCACCTTGGTGCACTGCCCGGCGTGTACGAGGGTCTTCTCCGCGAAGGCCCCGATGCCCAGCGCCGGCGTCAGCGGCGTGCCGTCGGTGAGCGTCATCGGCTGTGCCGCATTGAAAGTCGAGAAGCAGTACCAGGGCTTGCCCTTCTTGCACGCGCGACAGGTGCCGCAGACCGCACGCCAGTTCAGGATGACGAAATCGCCGACCGCCACATCGGTCACGCCCTCGCCCACGGCCTCCACGAGGCCGGCGGCCTCGTGCCCGAGCAGGAACGGGAATTCGTCATTGATACCGCCCTCGCGGTAGTGCAGATCGGTGTGGCACACCCCGCACGCCTGCACCGCCACCACGGCCTCACCCGGTCCGGGATCCGGGATCACGATCTCGGTCACTTCCACCGGGGCATTCTTCGAGCGTGCGATCACGCCGCGCACAATCTGGGACAACGATTTTCCTTCCTAGGGCAATGCGATTGCTTCGACTATGGCATCGGGTCGTGCGGGTCGCGAGCGAATCACCATGAGTCGCAACCTCACAGCAGCACCGTGTCGCGATCTCACAGGAGTGCGGTGGCGGCGGCTTCGGCAATGGTGTCGGCGACCGCGGTGAGCGCGGGGGAGTCCAGTCGCCACTGCTGCCAGTACAGCGGCACGTCGATGAAGACGGCAGGATCGACCGGAACCAGATCATCGCCGGGCCGGACCTGCATGTCCGGCATCATGCCCCAGCCCAGGCCCAGGCGGATGGCCTCGCCGAATCCGGCCGAGGACGGAATGTAGTGCCGGGGCGGGTCGATGGGTTTGCGGGTGTAGTGCCGCACCAGGCGGAACTGCAGATCGTCCTTGCGGTCGAACAGAATGACCGGGGCCGCGGCGAACGCCTTGGCGGTCGCGCCGTCCGGGAACCAGGTGCGGGCGAAGTCGGGATGGGCCAGCGGGCGATAGCGCATAGCGCCCAGGCGGCGCACGGTGCAGCCCTGCACGGGTGCGGCGGTGGAGGTGATGGCGGCCATGACGGTGCCGTCGCGCAGGAAGCGGGTGGTGTGCTCCTCGTCCTCGCGATGGATCTCGAAGCTCACCCCCGCGGCCGCGCGGGCCAGGGCGGGCAGCACCCAGGTCTGTAAGGAATCCGCATTGACCGCGATCGGGATATTGACCGGGCGATCGGCGGGTTGATTGGCTTCACCCAGCTCCCGGGCGGTATCGCCGGTGAGCAGCTGGATCTGCCGGGCCAGCCGCAGCACGGTCAGGCCCGAATCGGTGGGCTGCACCGGTTTGGTGCGCTGCACCAGAATGCGTCCGGCGGCGTCCTCGAGGGCCTTGATGCGCTGGCTGATCGCCGACGGGGTGACGCTGAGCCGGCGCGCGGCGGCATCGAAGGTGCCCTCGCTGATGACGGCGTCGAGGGCGCGCAGCTGGTCGAGCTGGAGGTCCATATTAAGAAATCGTAATGGTGCATCAAAAACATTAGCTGGCCTGGTCCTGGTCGACTGCCCTAGTTTCGGATGGGTGAACACGTCATCGGCGGCCCTGGCGGCCATTTCAGGACTCGGCTTCGGACTCTCCCTCATTGTGGCGATCGGCGCGCAAAACGCGTTCGTCCTGCGTCAGGGGATCCGACGCGAGCATGTCCTGCCGGTGGTCGCGGTCTGCGCCGCCTCCGACGTGATCCTCATGACCGCCGGGGTGGCGGGCTTCGGATTCGTGGTCAACAACGCGCCGGTGCTGCTCACCGTCGCCAAGTACGCGGGCGCGGCCTTCCTGCTCGGCTACGCCTTCCTCGCCGCCAAGCGCGCCTTCTCGGCCTCGGCGCTGACCGCGGGCGGCGGCGCGCCCATCGCCCTGAGCGCGGCCATCGCCACCTGCCTCGCGGTGACCTGGCTCAACCCGCACGCCTACCTCGACACCATGGTGCTGCTGGGCTCCTTCGCCAGCACCTACGCGACCCCGGATCGCTGGTTCCTGACCGCGGGAGCCATTGCCGGCAGCATCATCTGGTTCTTCGGTCTCGGGTTCGGCGCGCGCCTGCTGGCTCCGATCTTCGCCGAGCCGCGCGCCTGGCGGGTGCTGGATTCGGTGATCGCGCTCGTCATGACCGGTCTGGCCGTGAGCCTGCTGGTCAGCTAGCGGCGGACCTCGGCCAGCCGCACCGGGCGGCCCTCCCGGCGGGACAACTCGCACGCCTCGGCGATGTAGAACGCCGCCAAGGCTTCCGCGGGAGGGCACGGGTTCTGCATCTGCCCGGTGGCCACGCCCACGAAGGTGGCGAGCTCCTCGACGTAAGCGCCGTGGAAGCGCTCCATGAAGCCCGGGTAGGCGGGCAGCGACGAGGGCGTCCACTGCTCCTCGACCGAATGCAGCGGGGCCCGATCATCGAGTCCCACAATGGCATTGCCCTTGGACCCCAGGACCTCCAGGCGCACGTCGTAGCCCGCGCCGTTGTAGCGGCCCAGCGAAACCGTCGCCAGCGCACCGTCATCCAGGCGCAGCACGACCGCGGCGGTGTCCACGTCCCCGGCGTCGGCGAAGAACTGCTCCCCGCGATTGGCGCCGGTGGCGTAGACCTCGGTCACCTCGCGACCGGTCACCCAGCGGATGATGTCGAAATCGTGGACGCCGCAATCACGGAACAGCCCGCCGGAGCGCGGAATGTATTCGGCCGGCGGCGGCGCCGGATCGAGGGTGGTGGCGCGCAGGGTGTGGATCCAGCCCAGCTCGCCGGAGGCCACCGCCGCGCGGGCGGCGCGGTAGCCGGCGTCGAAGCGGCGCTGGAAACCGATCTGCACCGGCACCGCCGAATCCGCCACCTGCTCGACCACCGCGAGCGTGCCGGAAATATCGGCGGCAATGGGCTTTTCGCAGAACACCGGGATGCCGCGCGCGACGGCGGCGGTGATCAGCTCGGGATGCGAATCGGTGGCGGTGGCGATGACCAGGCCGGTGAGGTCGGCGGCGAAGAGCGCGTCGATATCGGGCGCGAACTCGATATCGAGTTTGTCGGCGGTGGCGCGGGCGCGCTGGGCGTCGGCGTCGGCGACGATCACCGTGTCCACGGCGGAGAGCGCTTTGAGCGTCTCGGCGTGGGAGGCGCCGATGCGGCCGGTTCCGGCGAGGCCAACACGAATGACGGACATGATGGCTCCTGAGTGGTGAGAGTGCTTGTGGCGGTGTTGATTCGGGTGTTCAACCGCGCGGTGGCGCGGTCGTCGCGCGGACGATCAGCGAGGGTTCCAGGCGTTTGCGCACCGGTTCGGTGCGCTCCTCGCGTAGCCGCTCGGTGAGCGCCTCCACCGCCAGCCGCCCGATCCGCGTGCGGGGCTGGTCGATGGTGGTCAGCGCGACATTGCGCAGGGCGGCGAAGGAGGTGTTGTCGTAACCGACGACCGAGACATCCTCGGGGACACGCAATCCGGCCTCGCCCAGCGCCGACATGGCGCCGACGGCGCTGAAGTCGTTGCCGCAGACCAGGGCGGTGGGGAAGGTGCCGGGAGTGAAGATGTTCAGCAGCTTGCGCACCGCCGCCGCCCCGGCCTCGTCGGTGTGCTCGCTGGCGATGACCATGGGTTCCAGGCCGTGCCGGACCATGGCGGCGGTATAGCCCTTGCGGCGCTGCCCGGCGGCGAAGGCGGCGCCGCCGTCGAGGTGCACGATGCGCCGATGGCCCAGGGCGACAAGGTGATCCACAGCCAGCGCCGCACCCAGCTCGCCATCGTCGTTGACGGTGTCCACCTGCGCGATGGACGAGCTGCGCGAGACCAGCACGACCGGGCAGCGCGCGGCCGCGTCCCGGATGGAGGCCGCGGGCAGCACCGGCGACAGCAGGATGATGCCGCCGGGACGGAAGGCCAGCAGGCTCGCCAGGGCCGTCCGTTCCCGATTCGCGCTGCGGCAGCCGGTATTCAGGATGAGTTCCAGCCCCGCCTCCTGCGCGGCGGCGTCCATGCCCTCCACCACATCGGCGAAGAAGGCGTTGCGCAGGTCGGACACCATGACGCCGACAATGTTGGAGGTGCGGCTGGCCAGCGAGCGGGCCATGAAATGCGGTTGGTAGCCGAGGTCTTCGGCCGCCTGGAGCACCGCGCGGCGGCGGTGATCGCTGACCTTGGGGGAGTTGCGCATGACCAACGAGACGAGAGCACGCGAGACGCCCGCGCGGGCGGCCACATCCTCCATGGTCGGTCGGGGCATGGTTCCTCCGGGTGATTCGAGTCGGTCTGATCGGACCGTACCGCCTCGGCGAGATGCGGGCAATAGAGCGCTCTAATCAGATTTTCCAGACATAGATTTTCGTGGGCTTTACTGGTCGTTTCGATGTTTTTCGAGGTGACACACTGTTTTTCGATGTGCGCCGGGCTCTTGACACGCCAGTGATCCAGGTTACATTGTTGGAGCGCTCCAATTGCGAGAGCACATCATTCGATGGCTTATGACAGGTCTGGGAAGTGCCGATGACCGAACCGCTGCATCCACTGCGTATTGCCGCCGCGCCGATCTCCTGGGGAGTCTGCGAAGTTCCCGGCTGGGGGCATGTCCTCGAACCCGAGGTCGTGCTCGCCGAGATGGCGGGGCTCGGCATTGCCGCGACCGAATTCGGGCCGCCCGGATACCTACCGAGCGATCCGCTCGAACTACGGGCCGCGCTCGGCGCGCACGGCCTCACCGCCATCGGCGGATTCCTCGCGCTGGCCCTGCATCGCGATCCGGGCCGGGCCCTGCGCACCGCCCGGGAGACCGCGCGGCTGTTCGCCGCCGCCGGGGCCGAGGTGCTCGTAGTGGCGGCCGCCACCGGCGCGGACGGATACGACCAGCGCGAACCGCTCACCGATCACGAGTGGCGGACCCTGCTCGACACCGCCGCCACCGTGCGCGATATCGCCGCCGAGCACGGCCTGCGCACCACCGTGCACCCGCACGTGGGCACCCATGTCGAGACCAAAGCCGAGGTCGCCCGCTTCCTGCTGGGCTCGGATCTGGACCTGTGCCTGGACACCGGGCATCTGGCCATCGGCGGCACCGATCCGGTCGAGTTGGCCCGCAAGTACGCCGACCGCATCGGGCACATCCACCTCAAGGATGTGCGCCTGGCCCTGGCCGACGAAGTGCGTTCCGGCCGAATGGAATACAGCGAGGCGGTGCGGCGCGGGCTGTACGTGCCGCTGGGCGACGGCGACGTGGACATCGAGGCCCTGGTGCGCACGGTGCACGCGGCCGGATACCGCGGCTGGTACGTGCTCGAGCAGGACACGGCGCTGCGCGCGGGGGAGACCGCGGCCGGGCCGACCGGCAATACGACACGCAGTTTGCGACACCTGGCCCGAATCGGTTCCGAACTCGCCTCCGCGCGGATTTAGTGAAGAGGTGATGACGAAGATGTCCGAACCCACACACTCGCGCCGGCAGCGGTGGCGGCGGCTGACGCCGTGGCTGGCCGCGGCGGCCCTGCTCGCCGCCTGCAGCGGACCCGGGGCCGATACGGCCGGGAATCAGAAGGCGCCCGTCGATGTCGGCGAATTGAAATCGGTGGCCGTGGTGACACACGGTTCGGCCGGTGACGCCTTCTGGAATGTGGTCAAGAACGGTGCGGAGGCAGCCGGGGAGGATCTGGGCGTACGCGTGGAGTACAACTCCTCCGGCGATCCCGGCCAGCAGGCCAAACTCATCGACAATGCGGTGGCGCAGGGCGTCGACGGCCTGGTCGTGTCCATGGCGAATCCGGACGCGCTGCGCACCTCGGTCGAAAAGGCGGTGGCCGCGGGCATTCCCGTGGTGACCATCAACTCCGGTGAGGGACAGAGCGTCGCCTTCGGCGCTATCGGCCATGTCGGGCAGAGCGAGAAGCTCGCCGGTGAGGCCGCGGGCAAGCGGTTGAAGGACGAGGGAAAGGCCAAGCTGCTCTGCGTGATTCACGAGGCGGGCAATATCGGCCAGGAGGAGCGCTGTGACGGCGCGACCCAGGGTTTCGGGAATGTGGTGCGGTTGCAGGTCGACATCAACAACCCGACCGATGCGCAGGCCCGCATCAAGGGCGCGCTGGAGACCGATCGCGCCGTCGACGCGGTGCTGACGCTGAATTCGCAGATCGCCGCGCGGGCCGTGGACGCGGTGCGGGAGTCGCGGTCGAACGCCGCGGTCGCCACCTTCGATCTCAATAGCGATGTGGTGACCGCGATCCGGGGCGGGAACCTGCTGTTCGCGGTCGATCAGCAGCAGTACGAGCAGGGCTATCTGCCAATAGTGCTGCTGAAGCTGTACAAGTCGAACCTCAATACGGTCGGCGGCGGCCGGCCGGTGCAGACGGGTCCCGCCTTCGTGGACAAGAGCAATGTCGATGCCATCGCCGCCCTGGTCGACCAGGGTACCCGGTGATCACGGTCGGGAGTGAATTGAAATGAGTCTTCTCGCAAAGCCTTCCGAGACCACGGTCGCGCCGCCGGAAGGGACGCTGCTGAACCGGCTGATCGTGCGGCCCGAACTCGGCGCGCTGCTGGGCGCGCTGGCGGTGTTCGTCTTCTTCTCCCTCATCACCGACAGCTTCCTCAGCGCGCTGGGCGTGTCCAACTGGCTCGACGACGCCTCCACGCTCGGCATCATGGCCGTGGCGGTCGCCATGCTCATGATCGGCGGCGAATTCGACCTGTCCGCCGGCGTCATGACCGCGTCCACGGCCCTGATCACGGCCCTGCTGGCGGTGCATTCGGGCTGGAACGTGTGGTTCGCGCTGGGTGTCTCGCTGCTGTTCGCGCTGACCGTCGGCGCGCTCAACGGCTGGGTGGTCATGCGGACCGGGCTGCCGAGCTTCATCGTCACCCTCGGCACCTTCCTCGCGCTGCAGGGCCTGAATCTCGGTGTGACCCGGCTGGTTACGGGCACCGTGCAGGTGTCGGGCATGCGCAGCGCGGACGGCTACGAGTCCGCGGGCTGGGTGTTCGCCTCCACCACCAATATCGGCGACGCCCGCATTCAGGCGTCGGTGGTGTGGTGGATCGTGCTGACCGCGCTGGCCGCGCTCATTCTGGTGCGCACCCGATTCGGCAACTGGACCTTCGCGGTCGGCGGTTCGCTGCCGAGCGCGCGGGCGGTGGGCGTCCCGGCCGTGCGGACCAAGATCCTGCTGTTCATGGGCACGGCCTTCGCGGGCTGGGTGGTGGGCGCCTGCAATCTGCTGCGCTTCTCCAGCGTGCAGGCCAATCAGGGTGTGGGACTGGAGTTCCAGTACATCATCGCCGCGGTGATCGGCGGCTGCCTGCTCACCGGCGGCTTCGGCTCGGTGGTCGGCGCGGCGCTGGGCGCGCTCATCTTCGGCATGGCCCGGCAGGGCATTGTCTTCGCGGGCTGGGACAGCGACTGGTTCATGCTGTTCCTCGGCGTGCTGCTGCTGTCGGCCGTACTGGTCAACAACGAATTCAAGAAGCGAGCGGAAAGAGTACGCCGATGACTGCCGATCCTCTGATCGAAACCGTCGACATCGGAAAGACCTACGGCGGCGTCATGGCGCTGCGCGATGTGTCCACGGTGGTGAAGGCCGGCGAGGTCACCTGCGTGCTCGGTGACAATGGCGCGGGCAAGTCGACGCTCATCAAGATCCTGGCCGGGGTGCACCAGCACGACAGCGGCGAGCTGAAGATCAATGGTACGGCCATGCGGTTCTCCTCGCCGCGCGAGGCTTTGGATCAGGGCATCGCCACCGTGTACCAGGATCTGGCCGTGGTGCCGCTCATGAGCGTGTGGCGCAATTTCGTGCTCGGATCCGAACCGGTCCGCAAGTTCGGGCCGATCGAGCTCCTGGACCGGCGCGAGGCCAAGGAGATCACCGGAAAAGCCCTGGCGGATATGGGAATCGAGATCCGCGACCTGGAACAGCCGGTCGGCACCCTCTCCGGCGGGCAGCGGCAGTGCGTGGCCATCGCCCGGGCCGTGCACTACGGGGCGAAGGTGCTGATCCTCGACGAGCCCACGGCCGCACTGGGTGTCAAGCAAGCGGGCGTGGTGCTGCGCTATGTGGTGCAGGCCCGGGATCGCGGGCTGGGCGTCGTGCTCATCACCCACAATCCGCACCACGCCTATCCGGTGGGCGATCGGTTCCTGCTGCTCAAACGCGGCGCCCAGCTCGGCAGCTACGAGAAGTCCGAGATCGACCTGCCCGAGCTCACCCGGCAGATGGCCGGCGGGGCCGAACTCGAAGCGTTGCAACACGAATTGGAGCGGGTGGTGCAGCCGTGACGACGCTGGACGTGCTCACCGTGGGGCGGGTCGGGGTCGACCTGTACCCGCAGCAGAGCGGGGTAGCGCTGGCCGAGGTCGAGACCTTCGCCAAGTTCCTCGGTGGCACGGCCACCAATGTGGCGGTGGCGGCGGCCCGGCTGGGCCGCCGCTCGGCGGTGCTCACCAAGGTCGGCCCCGACGGCTTCGGCGACTTCGTGCGAACGGCCCTGCGGGAGTTCGGGGTTTCGGCGGACTATGTCGGCACCGCGCCGGAACTGCTGACACCGGTGGTGTTCTGCGAATTGAAACCGCCCGCGGATCCGCCGCTGCTGTTCTATCGCGCGCCCATCGCACCGGATCTCACCCTCACCGAGGACGAGATCCCCTGGGATGTCGTCGATTCCGTGCCGCTGCTGTGGGTGACCGGGACCGGCGTGAGCGCCGAGCCCGGCCGCACCACCCAGCGGGAGGTGCTGCGCCGGCGCGCCCGGCGCGGGCACACCGTGCTCGACCTCGACTATCGGCCCATGTTCTGGCCGGATGCGGAGACCGCCCGCGCCGAGATCGGCTGGATGCTCGACCACGTGACCGTGGTGGTGGGCAATCGCACCGAGGTCCAGGTCGCGGTGGGCACCGCCGACCCGGACGAGGCCGCCGACCGGCTGCTGGCGCGCGGGGTGCGGCTGGCGGTCGTCAAACGCGGCGCGGAGGGCGTGCTCATCGCCACCGAGGCCGAACGCTGGACGGTGCCGCCGTGCCCGGTCGAGGTGGTCTGCGGGCTCGGTGCGGGCGACGGCTTCGGCGGCGCGCTGGCCCACGGCCTGCTCGCCGGCTGGGACCCGCACCGCATCGCCGCCTTCGCCAATGCCGCCGGCGCCCTGGTCGCCTCCCGCCTGGCCTGTGCCGACGCCATGCCCACCGCCGCCGAAATCGAGGAGCTGCTGTGCACCTGACCGACGACCGCTGGAACGAGCTGCTGCGCACCCGCGCCACCGATCCGGAGGCCATCCAGCGTGCGTACGCCGACCGCCGCCGGCGCCCGAACCTGCTGTCGGACAACGGCACCCTGTTCCTGGTCGCCGCCGACCATCCGGCGCGCGGAGCGCTGGGCGTGGGCGCGGACCGCACCGCCATGGCCGATCGGCGCACGCTGCTGGAGCGGCTGCTCATCGCGCTGGCCAATCCGGCGGTGGACGGCGTGCTCGGGTCCCCGGACATCGTGGAGGAACTGCTGCTGCTCGACGCCGTGCACGACAAGATCGTCATCGGGTCGATGAACCGGGGCGGGCTGGCCGGGGCGGACTGGGAGATCGACGACCGCTTCACCGGTTACGATGCGGAATCCCTGGTCAAATACCGGCTCGACGGCGGCAAAATGCTGCTGCGCCTGGTGGATTCGGATCCGGGCACCATTCCCACCCTGGAGGCCTGCGCCCGCGCCGTCTCCGAACTGGCCGAGCACAACCTGATGGCCATGGTCGAACCGCTGCCCTACGGGCGTGACGAGACCGGCGCGCTGGTCATGCACAAGGACGCCGCCGCCCTGCAACGGGCCATGACCGTGGCCTCGGGACTCGGCGTCACCTCCGCCTACACCTGGCTGAAAATCCCGGCCCCGCAGGACACTTCGGCGCTCGACGCCACGACGCTGCCGGTGCTCGTGCTCGGCGGCGCGCCCTCCGGCGATCCGGCGGCCGACCTCGCCTCCTGGGGTTCGGCGCTGGGGCACGAGGTGGTGCGCGGCCTCGTCGTCGGCCGCACCCTGCTGTATCCGCCGGACGGTGATGTCGCGGGCGCGGTCGACGCCGCCGCGCGCGTGCTGGCGGCGGCGAGATGAGCGAGGAGAGGGAATCGGCATGAGCAAGCTGCACCGGCCGCACGGAACGCTCGGCAGCGGAAACGATCCTGTGGTGCTCACCCCGGGGGAGGCGGGCTGGACCTACACCGGGCTGCTCGTCCTGCACCTGGCCGCGGGCGAGACGCGGACCGTGCGCACCGGCGATTTCGAGGCGTTCGTGCTGCCGCTGGCCGGATCGTGCACCGTGCGCGTCGACGGCGAGGTGTTCGAACTGCAAGGGCGGGAATCGGTCTTCACCCGGGTCACCGACTTCGCCTATGCGCCACGTGATTCCGATCTGGAGTTGCACACCTCGGACGGCATCGAGGTCGCGCTGCCCATGGCGCGGTGCACGCGGCGGTTGACTCCGAAATATGGTCCCGCCGAGCAGGTTCCGGTCGAGGTGCGGGGCGCCGGGCAGGCCACGCGGCAGGTCACCAACTTCGGGGTGCCCGGGGTGTGGGACCACGCGGACAAGCTCAATGCCTGCGAGCTCATCACTCCCGACGGCAACTGGTCCTCCTATCCACCGCACAAGCACGACGAGACGAGCGACTGCGAGGTCGTCAACGAGGAGATCTACTACTTCCGCATCGCCGGGCAGGACGGAATCACCCCGTCGCCCAGCGGTTTCGGAATGCATCGCACCTATACCGCCGATGGCACACTGGATGAGAACGTCGCGGTGCGCGACGGCGATGTGTTCCTGATCCCGCACGGGTATCACGGCCCGTGCATTGCCGCTCCCGGATATCCCATGTACTACCTGAACGTGCTGGCCGGTCCCGCGCCCGAGCGGTCGATGGCCTTCTGCGACGACCCGGCGCACGGCTGGGTGCGATCACGCTGGGCGGACGAGCCGCTGGACCCGCGCTGCCCGGTCACCTCTCATGAAGGACGATTGTTATGAGACTCACGACCGCGCAAGCCTTGGTGGCCTGGCTGGTGGCCCAGCGCTCGGAGACCCTCGACGGGGGCGAAGTTCCGTTGTTCCCCGCGGTTTTCGCCATTTTCGGGCACGGGAACGTGCTGGGACTGGGCAGTGCGCTCGAGGAGCGCCGCGATGTGATTCCGGTGTGGCGCGGTCACACCGAGGAGGGCATGGCGCTGGCGGCGGTCGGCCTGGCCAAGGCCGCCAACCGGCGGCAAGTGGGCGTGGCGACCTCGTCCATCGGGCCGGGGGCGCTGAACATGGTGACGGCCGCCGGTGTGGCGCATGCCAATCGGCTGCCGCTGCTGCTGCTACCCGGCGACACCTTCGTCAGCCGGGCCCCCGATCCGGTGCTGCAGCAGGTGGAGCATTTCGGCGATCCCACCGCCACCGTCAACGACGCCTTCCGGGCGGTGAGCCGCTACTTCGATCGGATCACCCGGCCCGAACAACTGCTGGCCACCCTGCCGCAGGTGGCGCGGGTGCTCACCGATCCGGCGGACGTCGGGCCGGTCACCCTGGCGCTGCCGCAGGATGTGCAGGCCGAGACCTACGACTTTCCCGAGGAGCTGTTCTGGCCCGTCGTGCACCGGATCCCGCGGCCGCGACCCGATCGCGACAGCGTCGCCGAGGCGGCGGCGGTGCTGCGGCGGGCGCAGCAACCCCTGCTGCTGCTCGGCGGGGGAGTCCGTTACTCGGGAGCGGGTGAGAAGGCACTGGAATTCGCGCAGCGGCACGGCATTCCGGTCACCGAGACCACCGCCGGGCGCACCCTCGTGCCGCACGACCACCCGCTGTACGCCGGACCGCTCGGCATCACCGGCGCGGCCTCGGCCAATGCCCTCGCCGCCCAGGCGGATGTGGTGCTGGCCGTCGGCACCCGACTGCAGGATTTCACCACCGCGTCGTGGACGGTGTTCTCCCCGGACGTCCGGCTCGTGCACATCAATGCCGCGCGCTTCGACGCCGTGAAGCACGGCGCGCTCGCCGTGGTCGGCGATGCCGCCGCGACGCTCGACGACCTCGCACCCCAGCTGACCGACTGGGTGGTGCCCTCCGAATGGACCACTCGCTCCCTCGCGGTGCGCGCGGACTGGGACGCCCATATCGACAAGCTGCGCGCGCCGACCATCGGCGCACCCACCTATGCCCAGCTCGTCGGCGTCGTCAACGAGCTCAGCGGACCCACCGACTACGTCATGACCGCCTCCGGCGGGCTACCCGGCGAGCTGATCGGCGGCTGGCGCGCGACCGGCGGTCAGCCCACCATGGATGTCGAATACGGGTTCTCCTGCATGGGATACGAACTCGCCGGCGCCTGGGGCGCGTCCATGGCTCATTCGCACGGCCTGGTGACCACCATGCTCGGTGACGGCTCCTACCTCATGCTCAATTCCGAGCTGTTCTCCGCCGCCTTCGCCGGCCATCCCATGGTCGCGGTGGTCTGCGACAACGACGGGTACGCCGTCATCGCCCGCCTGCAAGAAGGTCAGGGCGCCGCGCCGTACAACAACTTCTACGCCAACTGCCGCACCAATCATTCGGCGCCGCCGCCGCGCGTGGACTTCGCCATGCACGCCTATGCGATGGGCTGCCTGGCGTTCACCGCCACCGACCTGAAGCAGTTCCGCGAGGCCTATGCCCGCGCGCGCACCGCCACCACCATGGAACGCCGTCCCGCCGTGGTCGTGGTCCGCACCCAGCCGTCGGCGTGGACCGAGGCCGGAGCCTGGTGGGAGGTCGGCGTGCCCGAACACCTCTCGGGCCGCGAAGCCCACGACGCCGCCAAACCGGACCAGCTCCGCTACACCCGTCCGCCCAGCTGAGCGATCCGGTTATGGATGAGCGGTCTCGCGCAAGGCCGCCAGCGCCTCCTGGCGCAGCCGTGCGACCTGCTCGTCGAAGAAGGAATGACCCGACGGTGACCGATACCGCCGTGTCCGCTTCCTGGGTACAGCGCTCACCTCGGCGCGTGCCGAGTGGAATTCTGTTCGATCGTTCGACATCATCGTCGGCCTCCCGGCTTCGTACGACTCCACGGCTCGCTGTGGCGGAATACCCGGAATCGCCCCGGGCGAATCCCTCCTGTGACGGATTCGGCTAACCTCCGATTCCCTGCGCGAATCCGCCGTCCACCGCGAGCTCGACACCGGTGGTGAAGGTCGCCGTGGCCGCGAGGTAGATCGCCGCGTCGGCGACCTCCCGCATGGTGCCGGGCCGCCCCATCGGGGTCGTGGACTCGCCTTGGCGGATGAACTCCGCGCGCTCCTGCTCGGTGAGCTCGGCGACCCCCATGCTCGGGGTCAGGATGAAGCCCGGGGCGACGGCATTGACGCGGATATCGCGGGGGAGCAATTCGGCGGCCAGGACCCTGGCGAACGCGCGCACGGCCTCCTTGGCCGCCGAGTAGGCGCTCAGGCCCGGGAAGATCCGGTCGTTGGAGACCGTGGTGAACACGATCCCGCCGCCGTCGCGGATCAGCGGGGCCAGGCGCTGCACGGTGAAGAACGCACCCTTGGCATTGATGGCGAAGATGCGGTCCCAATGGTCTTCGGTCGCCTCGTCCAGAGTCTGGAATTCGGCGATGCCGTGGTTCACGAACAGATAGTCGATGTGCCCGAGTCGCTGTTCGGCCGTCGCGCCCAGGGCGTCGATATCGGCGCGCACGGCCGCGTCGGAGCGCACCACATGGGCTGCGGGCGAATCCAGTTCGGCCCGCGCTCGCTGGACCCGTTCCGCATTCCGTCCGGTGAGCAACACTTCGGCGCCGCCCGCCAGCAAGGTTTCCGCTATGGCGCGGCCCATGCCGTGCGTGCCGCCGGTGACCACCGCCTTCCGGCCCTGGAGCGTGGGGAATGAATCGTGGGGCCGCACTGTGTTTTCCGTCATGCCGACGACGCTAGAGTCTCACGTCGGCGTGAAGGTCAACCATGAGAGGCGGAGATCACATGCGCATCGGAGAACTCGCACGCCGCACCGGAATGCGCACGCGCGCGCTGCGCTATTACGAGGAGCAGGGGCTGCTGCGGCCGGCCCGGCGCGCCAGCGGGTACCGGGAATTCACCGAATCGGATGTGGAATCGGTTCGGCGCGTTCGCATTCTGCTCGCGGCCGGATTGCCCACGCGCATCATCGCCGAGGTGCTGCCGTGCATGGTGGAGTCCGGGCGGTACCTCGCGCCGACCTGTGATGCGATGGCGCGGGATCTGCGCGCCGAGCTCGAGCGGATGAACCGGGAGATCGACGAGCGGCGGGCGGCCCGCTCGATTCTCGAGGAGATTCTCGCCGCCGAGCCGCGCGACGCGGCGGTCGGCGCGGTGCGGGACCGGACCGGTGTGGCCTGATCTCGCCGCGCCGTGCAAAACCAGGCATACCGGCAGATGGGTGACCCGGGCGGCGATTATGTGGCAGACTCGGCGCAAACACGCGGACGGTCGATCGGAGCCGGACGTGGTCGGGTGTAGCGGGAGTTTGAAGGTCGCAATGGATCTCAGCGCCATCGAGCGCCAGGTGGTGGAGGATCGCGGGGCCGCGCGGGATCGTTCGGCCGAGGCGGAGCTGCGGCTGGCCGGCTCATTGTGTGAGCTCGCCAAGGCGCTCATGGCCACCAAAGAGGATCCTTCGCAACGGGATCGGTCGCCCTCGGCGCTGGAGCCGGCGCAGGAAGCGGTGCTGTTGCGGCTGCGCTGGCTGACCGCCGGGCATGTGGACGCCGTCTTCGCCAATGAGGTGCAGGAGGCGCTGCGGCTGTTCGAGCAGGCGGCGCGCACCATCGGGCATCGCGAGCTGGCGACCTCGACCATTCGCAATGCGTGCCAGGCGTATCGGCATGTGGCGCACACCTATCCCAATGCCGCGGCGGTGTGCGCGCAGGGGCTGGCCAAATGCGGCGTATGGCTGATCCGGCTCGATCCCAAGGCCGCCGTCGCCGCGAGCGAGGACGCCGTGCGCATTCGCGCCGCGCTGTTCGCCGCCGATCCGGAACAGGCCAATCGGTATCTCTCCAGCCTGAATACGCTGCTGCGCACCCTCATGGTCGGGCGGCAGCGCAAGCAGGCGGTCGCCATGTACCGGGAGCGGTATGCGGCGGTCACCTCACCGGCCATGACGCAGCGGCTGCGCGAGATCAAGATCGAGGATCTGGGGCTCACCAGCAAGACCACCACGGCGCTGGCCAAACTCGAGGTGCAGACCCTCGAACGCGCGGGTTATCTGACGCAGCAGCAGATCCTGTATCAGACCTCCGGCGATCTCTCGACCATCGAGGAGATCAACTGGCAGCTGGCCCTCGTCGGCCTCAAGCCCCTGGCCGCCGGGGCCATGCCCGATCAGCCGTCGAAACCGGTGGAGATCAACAACTCCTTCGGCGCGCTGTGCGTGCGCAGCTCCTCGCGCAATGCCGTCACCCTGGTGCGCGCGGCCGTGCTCGCCGCCTACGTGGCCGACGGCGCGGAGCCGGTGCCCAGTTCGGCCTATCTTGGCGTCGACGAAAAGCACTGGAGCACGCCGGATCCCGAGGCCAATACCGCCGAACGGCTCGGTGAGGACGTGGTCCTCGTCGAAAAGGTCTCCGAGCACTGGGTTTCGGTGAAGAGCCTGAACTGGGAGGTCGCCCCGATCGGCAAACACCCACTGGCGCTGCGGCTTTCCCAGGAATGGCCGGTGGTCAGCGTGACCACCACCGAGAACATGTCCTACGAACTGTGCTGGTACGAAGGCGGTTCGGCCACCCACTACGCGGCGCTGGGCCTGCCGGCCGGGCAGATCCCCCTGGAGAAGCCGCTCGCACCGCTGGACTTCAAGGCCCTCGCCGAATACGGCGCGGACTACGCCTCCGAGACCCAGGTGCGCGCCGCCTTCGGCAATACGCCCATGTTCGCCAAGCTCACCGGACTCCCGGCCAGCGGCATCCGGCAGGCCGCCGAGGCCGGGCCGCTGGCCCAGCACGGGTCCAATATTCTGTACTTCCGGGATGGCAACGGGTAGTCCCGCCCAGCGAGACCGTTACAATCTGCTCAGTTTTCGATCTTCGATAGCAGTGATCTGAATCACTCATGACCGCTACCCTGTTCTCACCCGGCTGATCGTGGCGTTGTAGGCCTACCGGTCACGCGAGATGCCGTGGGCAGAAAGGCGTCTCGATCATGAGTTCCACCTCGGCAGCCGTCCGTCCCTCCGATGCAGCGCCCACACTGCTCACGGGGCTGTGGCGGCGCAAGCTCCCGCACTATCCGGAGACTCCGGCGCGGTCCTGGTACCTGTTCATCGTGGTGGTCGTCTCGATCGCCCAGTACTACCAGCTGTTCGTCGCCGGCGCGGTGGGCAATGAACTCATCGCCTACTTCGACCTGACCTTCCGGTACTTCGTCGGCATCTTCATCGCCGGGTCGGCCTTCGGCGCGGCGGCGTCGGTGGCGGCCGGGCTGCTGGACCGGTACGGGCGGGCCAATATCGTCGCCTACGGCACGGTCATCGTCTCGCTGCTCACGCTGTTCGCGGTGCCGCAGACCACCACCAAGGAAGCATTCCTGGTGGTCTATTGCCTGATCAGCATTGTGGAGGGCGCGGTGCTGGTGGCGACGCCCGCCATCGTGCGTGACTTCTCACCGCAGCTGGGCCGCGCCTCGGCCATGGGGTTCTGGACGTTGGGCCCGGTGCTCGGCGCGCTGGTGACCACCGAGATCTCCTCGGCGACTCTGGCCGACCATCCCGATTGGCAGTACCACTACCGGTTGTGCGGCGTCATCTGCGTGGTCATCTCGATTCTCGGGCTGCTCGGGCTGCGCGAGCTCAGTCCCGCCCTGCGCGACCAGATCATGGTGTCGCTGCGCGACAAGGCGCTGGTGGAGGCGCGGGCGCGCGGGCTGGATGTGACCGCGCTGGAACGGCATCAGTGGAAGCAGATGCTGAAGTTCAATATCATCGGCTCGGCCTTCGCCATTTCGATCTTCCTGGCGTTCTTCTACACCATCGTGTCGTTCCTGCCGGTGTACATGGCGACCAACTTCGGATTCACCGCGGCGCAGGCCAATGCCATGGGCAACTGGTACTGGATCTCCAATGCCGCGGCGCTGGTACTGACCGGAATCGTCTCCGACTACCTGAAGGTGCGCAAACCGTTCATGATCTTCGGCGCGGTGCTGAGCATCATCGGGGTGTACATCTTCCTCGGCTACACCGACCGGCCGGGGACCGACTACTACACGTTCGCAATCGTGTTGAGCTTCATCGCCATCGGCACCGGCATCGCGTACTCCTGCTGGATGGCCAGCTTCACCGAAACCGTCGAGGAACGCAATCCGGCGGCGACGGCGGTCGGGCTCGCGGTATGGGGCGGCACCCTGCGCACGGTGGTCACCTTCGTGCTGTTCGGCCTGCTCATCGTGGTCACCGCGGCGGGCACGCTGGTGAACTACGGGCCCAGGCTGCAAGAGATCTCGAGCAAATACCACGCGGAGATCGCCACCATCCAGAAGGTGGGTACCGAGACCATGGCGAAACTGGGCGAGAACCCCAACGACCAGGACGCCCAGGTCGCAGCCCTGACCAAGCTGAGCGGCGCCGCCGAGGCCGACATCCGGACCGCCGTGAGCCTGAATTCCCGCTTCCCGCAAGAACTCGCGACCCTGCAAGCGGTCGACACCAGCGTGCTCACCAAGGTCGTCGTCAACCCCAACGACCAGGAAGCCCTCGCCACCGCCATCGGCCAGATCGCGCGGAAATTCAATATCCCCGCCGATCAGGCCGCGGCTCGACTGCAAGCGGCACAACAGGTTCCGGTCAATGAACTGGCCGTCGCCTCCCAGGTGAGCGCACCGCTCACCAAGGCCACCGCCGAACTTCAAGCGGTCAGCAACATCCCCGCCGAGGACCGCGACTACCTCTCCGCCCACGGCGAAGAGGTAGTCCAGGCCCGCGAGGACTCCGCCGACCAATGGAAGACCTGGTGGTGGATCTGCCTCATAGCCCAAATCGCCTTCCTCCCCTTCGTCTTCTTCATGTCCGGCTACTGGAGCCCGAAGAAGGCCGAGGAAGCCGCGGCCGCCCACGACGCAGCCGTAGACCGCGAACTGTCCGCTATGGCGGCCCAACCGGAACCGGCCCGGTGACAGACGGCTGGGCCGTGGTCGGCTACTCGACGGCAGTGCGATCAGCAGAACGACGACGTCCGCCGTGACAATGAGAGACCGTCCTGCGCCTCGGCGAGTGAACAGCGGGACGGCTCCCGCCACGAACGGATTCGTCACGCTCGCCATCGTCCCTAGGGCGAGGAACCGATGAACACGCGGAGCGAATCAGCGACGCAGTAGGTCGCGGAGGGCGCGCACAACATCGGTCGGCGCTTCCTCGGCCATGAAGTGACCGCAGGTGAGCAGTCTGTGATCCAGGTCCGGAGCCCACTTCCGCCAGAGACCCGCGGCATCGAACCCGAGCGCGGAGCCCCAATCCTGTTGCAACACGGTCACCGGCATCCGCAGTGTGTTCCCGGCTTCCCGGTCCGCCAGATCGTGCGCGATATCGGCATTGGCCGAGGCCCGGAAGTCGGCCACGATGGACGGGACCGCCTCCCGCGACGCGGCCAGATACGCCGCGCGGACCTCGGCCGGAACAGCCTGCGGATTCTTCCCCCAGATATCGAGGAAGTGCCCGAAGAACGCGTCGGGACTGCCGGCGATGAGCTGCTCGGGCAGCCCCTCCGGCTGGGCCATGAGGTACAGGTGGAAGGCGATCGCGCCATCGACCCCGTGCAGCACGTCCCAGGTCTCGATGGTGGGCATTCCATCCAGGCTGGCCAGATGCGTGATCACCTCCGGATGGTCGAGCCCGGCCCGAATGGCCACCAGCGCGCCCCGGTCGTGCCCGGCCAACGCGAACCGGTCGAACCCGAAAGCCTTTGCCAGCGCCACGATGTCATTGCCCATGGTGCGCTTGGAATAGGTCTCGCCGTCGACGGCGACCGGCTTGTCGCTGTCACCGTAGCCGCGCAGATCCGGCGTCAGCACAGTGTGGTCGGCCGCTAGATCGGCGGCCACATGCCGCCACATCAGATGGGTCTGCGGGAAACCGTGCAACAAGACGATCGGACTGCCCGAACCGGCGACGGCGACATTGAGCGTCACACCGTCGGCAACGGTGACGCGCTGGTAGTCGAAGCCGGGGATACGCGTGGTCATAGGAATCCTTCCAAGTGCTCTCAGGGACACGACCAGCCTCGTCCGGTCCACTGAGCAATCGATCAGCAGCGACTCAGCGATAGAGTCGATCACCGTGATCGGATATCCGTCCCCATGCTGACCCTCAGCGTCCTCGGCCCGCTCCGGGCCGAGGACGAGCGCGGCCGGGTACCCCTGAAAGGCCCGCGCCACCGCGCCGTCCTGGCCCGTCTCCTCATCGCCCACGGCCGAGTGGTCCCGACCACCCAACTCATCGACGACCTCTGGGAGCGTCCACCCCACAACGCGCCCGGCGCCCTCCAAACCTTCATCGCCGATCTCCGCCGCTCCCTGGAACCGGACCGGCCACCCCGCCGGCCCGCCCGCACCCTGATCACCGCCGCCCCCGGCTACGCTCTCCGCATCGACTCGAATCAGGTCGACGCGGGCCGCTTCGAATCCCTGCTCCACACCGCGACCACCGCTTCCACCACCGGCCGCTACGCCGAAGCTCTCCATGACCTGGACGCGGCCCTGGCCCTCTGGCAGGGCCCCGCCTATGCCGAGTTCGCCGATCAGCACTGGGCCCGAGGCGAAATCGCGCGTCTCGATGAATTGTGCCTTCTCGCAATAGAACAGCGTGCCCGAGCCCTCCTCGAACTGGGCCGCCCCGCCGAGGCGGTAGCGGCCCTGGACTCCCACCTCCGGGACAATCCGCTGCGCGAACAAGCCTGGCAAACCAAAGCTTTGGCCCTCTACCGCTCCGGCCGCCAAGCGGAGGCCCTCGCCGCCCTTCGCGCGATCCGCGACAACCTCCGCACCGAGCTGGGGGTAGACCCCAGCCCGCACCTGCGCGACCTGGAAGCCGCCGTGCTCGCCCACGCCCCGCACTTGACTCCGCCGCCGGCCACCTCGCCGCCCGAGCACGGGTGGGACGAGTCATCCGGTCGGGTCGCCGGATCCGCGGCGACACCGACGCCGAGCGGGAAGCTATCTACGGGTGACGAATCCGCTGCGACCGCAATGCCCCGCGGCGATGCGTCATCCGGTGGCGGCGCGGGGGTTGAATCCGTTCGCGGCGAGCCCGAAGACGCTGAGCGGGTGGGCACGGCCGGGACCGCTGCGGCGGAAGGCGGTAAGGCGCGGTCGGGCAATTCGGTCCTGCCGGGCTATTCCTCTCGGAACGGCTCGGATAACGCACGGCCGGAGGGGAATTCGGGCCCTCCTGTGCATCCCGCGACAGGGCAAGGCGCTCCAGTGCCGGTGGGCGGGTTCGTCGGGCGAGAGAGTGAACTTGCGGGGCTGCGTCGGGCGGCGGAAGAGGCGGTTGCGCAGGGGAGTTCGCGGATCGTGCTCGTGGCGGGCGAAGAGGGGGCAGGGAAGACGGCGCTTGTCGGGAAATTGTCGGGGGAGTTGGCCGGGCGGGGGTGGACGGTCGCGTGGGGGGCGAGCCCGGCTGACGGAGGTGCGCCGCCGAATTGGCCCTGGACGCGGATCCGCGAGCAGCTCGCGGGCGCGGATCATGGCGGGGTTGTGCCGCGGCCCGATCTCATGCCGGGTCGCGCGGCGGCGGCGCGAGCACGCGGGGATGATCATGGGGCGGCCCATAGGGTGCTCGGCAGCAGTGATGATCGAGTGGACGGGGTGGACGGGGCCGCCGGTCGTGATCCGGCGGTGGCGCGGTTCATGGAACGGCGGGCGGCTGTTGATTACCTGGGTTCGGTGGCGCGGGGTGGGCCGGTATTGCTGGTGTTCGATGACCTGCATTGGGCGGGGGAGGAAACGCTCGAGTTGGTGACGGAGCTGGTGAGTGCGCCGGTGGCCGGGCCGGTGCTGGTGGTGGGTGCGTATCGGGGCACCGAGGTAGGGGTGGAACTCGTTGCGGCGCTGGCGCGGATGGCGCGAACGGAACCGGTGCGCATCTCGTTGGGCGGGTTGAGCGAGGCGGAGACCGGGGGGATCGTCCGCGAGATCGCGGGGGCGGCGATCGGGGCGGGGGTGGTGCGCGGCATTTATCGGCGTGGGGACGGGAACCCCTTCTTCACAAGGGAACTGGCGCGATTGATCCGTGATGAAGGGGAAACGGCGTTGCAGGCGGTTCCCGCAGGGGTACGCGATGTCGTGCGGCATCGGCTCGGGCGGCTGACGGAGGCGGACCGGACGGTTCTGCAGCAGGCTTCGGTGATCGGAGTGGAGTTCGATCGGGAACTGCTGGTGCGATTGGCGGGTGACGAGGAGCGAGTGCTCGCGGGTGTGGAAGCCGCGCTGGGTGCAGGGTTTCTGGGTGAAACCAGCAGCCCCGATGTGGCTTTCGTGCATGTTGTGGTGCGGGAGGTCGTGTACGGCGAGATTTCCGGGCCGCGCCGGGCGGCTTGGCACGGCGCAGTCGGGGAGCTGCTGGAGCAGGCGGGCGGTAGTGATGTCGCCGTGCTGGCCCACCATTTCGTGCGGGCGGGGACGCGGGGTACGGCGGCGCGGGCCGCGAAGTATGCGCGGTTGGCGGCGCTTGCGGCGGAGCGGGTGTTCGCGCCGCGGGAGGCGGCGCGGTGGTGGGGCGATGCGGTCGCCGCTTATGAGCGGATCGGGGAGGTGCGCGATCGGCTGGAGGCCAGTACGGGGCTGGTGCGGGCGTTGGCGGTGACCGGGCGCTTGGCCGAGGCGCGTGAGCGGTGGGAGGAAACCATCGGAGCGGCGGAGGAATTCGGTGATTCGAGACTGACGGCCCGGGTGATCGCGGCCTTCGATGTGCCGACCGTGTGGACCGAGCACGACGATCCGGAGTCGGCGCGGCGCGTGGTCGATGCTGCGGAACGCGCGCTGCGGGAATTGGCGGATGCGGATGCCGATTCGGAGTTGCGTTGCCGGTTGCTGACGACCATTGCGCTGGAGCTTCGTGCGACCGACGCAGAACGGGGGCGGGCCGCTGCTGCGGAGGCCGAAGAGATTGCGCGGCAGGCGGATAACCCGGCACTGCTCGCCTTCACTCTGAACGCTCGCTACATGCAGAGCTTCTACCGTGCGGGGCTTGCCGGAGAGCGCGCCCGCATCGGCGCCGACCTGGTGGATTTGTCACGGGCACACGGTCTGGTCACATTCGAAGTCCTCGGTCATCTCATTCTGCTGCAAGCCCTCAGCGCCACAGCGGATTTCGATGCCGCCGATGAGCACGCCGCAGTGGTGGACGCTGTGGCCGACCACTACGGTCTGCCGCTGGTATCGGTCTTCACTCGCTGGTATGCGGTAATGCGGGATTCCCTGTCGATGCCGGGCGCGGAAGCCGAGGCCGCTTATCGGTCGGCGGCGGCCGCAGTTCCGCTCGCGGCGATGCCCGGGCTCGGTCGCGGGCTGCTGCCGCTGGCGCTGCTCTGTGTGCGGTTGCGGCACGGGCAGCCGATCGGATCGGAGCCGGGTACCGACTGGGGACCTCACGAGCCGTGGGTGCGGCCGCTGCTCCTGCTGGAGGAGGGCCGCCGCGAGGAGGCCCGGGCAGCCTTGCGCGCGCTACCGGACGCGCCGCCGGATCTGCTGCTGGAACTGCGGCTGTGCCTGGTCGCGCGGGCAGCCGTCGAGCTCGGTGAGCGGGACCTCATGGCGCGCGTGCACGACCGATTGCTGCCTGCCGCAGGCGAACTCGCGGGTGCGGGGACCGGGCTGGTCACACTCGAACCAGTTGCGCACTATCTGGCGACGGTGGAGCCGGCGCCAGGGCGTCGGCGAGTGCGGTGAGGGCGGGAGAGCAGCCGGCGTCGATGGTCCGTGCGGCCAGTTCGTCGCCGCGGGTGCGGCCGCGGTTCAGGATCACCACGGGGCGGCCGGTTTTGGCGGCGTGGCGGGCGAAGCGCAGGCCGGACATGACGGTGAGGGAGGAGCCGGCCACGAGCAGGGCGTCGGCGGCGTCGACGAGGGCGTAGGAGTCGGCGACTCGATCCTTGGGGACGGTTTCGCCGAAGTAGACGATATCGGGCTTGAGCATGCCGCCGCAGCGGGCGCAGTCGACCATGCGGAAGGACTCGGTGTCGGTGAGGACGGCGTCGGCGTCGGGGGCGACTTCCAGGCCGGTGATGCGGGCGGCCTCGGCGAAGCCCGGATTGGCGGCTTCGAGGCGGTCGGCCAGGGTCATGCGCGAGATCAGGGCGTCACAGCCCAGGCAGCGCACCCGGGCGTAGACGCCGTGCAGGTCGATGACCGAGCGCTGACCGGCCTTCGTGTGCAGCAGATCCACGTTCTGCGTGATCAGCCCCGTGACCACCCCGGCGCGTTCCAGACGGGCCAGGGCGCGGTGACCCGGATTGGGGCGAGCGGCATCCATATAGCGCCAGCCGACGTGATTGCGGGCCCAATAGCGTTGGCGGAACACCGGATCACCGACGAACTGCTGATAGGTCATGGGATTGCGCGGCGGTGTGTCCGGCCCGCGGTAGTCGGGAATACCGCTGTCGGTGGAGATGCCCGCACCGGTCAGGACCGCCACGCGGCGGCCGGAGAGCAGATCGAGCAGCTGGTCGAGCTGGCCTCGAGAGACGGCGGCCGCCGATGCATCCGACATGCGCCCAGGGTACGAGCGCCACCCGGCTGTGTGCCCGGCCACACCGTGTCACACCCGCGCGGGGCGCGTCGTCATCAGGGCAAGAGCGTCGCGAACAGGCGCCACGGTCTCGGCTGAAGGAGATGGCCATCATGACGAAGACGGTTCTGGTCACCGGTGGAACGGGCACCCTGGGCAAGCACGTCACCCCGCTGCTGCTCGCCGCGGGCGTGCGGGTGCGAGTGCTGAGCCGCACCGCGCGCACCGGTGCGGACGGCATCGAATACGTGGCGGGCGACCTGACGACCGGCGAGGGCATCGCGGCCGCGGTCGCCGGTGCCGACACCGTCCTGCACCTGGCGGGCAGCCCCAAGGGCGACGGCGACAAGGCGCGCACCCTGGTCGAGGGCATCCGGGCCGCGGGCGCCCGCCCGCACCTGGTGTACATCTCGGTCGTCGGCGCGGACCGCGTGCCGGTGGAGAGCGCGGTGGATCGCGCGCTCATGGCGTACATGGCCGCCAAGCGGGAAGCCGAACTGGTGGTGGAGAATTCGGGCCTGCCGTGGACCACGCTGCGCGCCAGCCAGTTCCACGATCTGCTGTTCACCATGGTGGCGGCGGTGGGCAAGCTGCCGATCGTCCCCGCCTTCGACTTCCGTTTCCAGCCCATCGATTCGGCCGAGGTCGCCCAGCGACTGGTGGAGCTGACCCTCGGCGAGCCGGCCGGGCTGGTGGCGGACATCGCCGGGCCCAAGGTCTACACCATGAAGGAACTGGTGCGCAGCTACCTCGACGCCACCGGCAAGCACCGGCCGATCATCACCGTGAAGACCCCGGGCAAGGCGGCGCGCGCCTACAAGGAGGGCGGCAACCTCGCCCTGGACCGCGCGGTGGGCGAGCGCACCTGGGAGGAGTTCCTGGCCGCCGCGCTCGCCGCACCGGCCGGCGCCTGATGCCGGGCTCGGCTCAGCGTGGGCCGTTGGTGTTGAGATACACCACCGGCCCATTGCTGAAGTGCCCCTGCGCATTCAGATCCAGCAGCGCGGCCATGGCCTTGGCGGTGTAGACCGGTTCCAGGGTCAGATGCTCCAGATCCGCTGAGAGTTTCTGCGCCGTAAGGGCTTCCGGCGTCGGATAACCGTACCCGGGACCCAGATACTCGGTCACGATCTCGAGATTGCCGGTGCGGGAGATGTTCTCGGGCAGTCGGGCGCCCCGCTCCCGCAGCAGCCGTGCGGCGCGATCGGCCAGCCTGCTCACTGCGGGCTCGTCCAGGCGCAGGGTGTCGTTCACGACCACCCCGACCACCCGCGTCGGCAGTCCGGCCAGCCGCAGTCCCAGCGACAGCCCGGCCACCGTGCCGCCCGAGCCCACCGGCGTGACGATATGCGCTGGCTCGGGCAGCTCTCCCGCCCGCACCTGGTCCGCGATCTCCAATGCCGCTTCCACATAGCCGAGCGCCCCGATCGGCGAGGATCCGCCCGCGGGCAGGAAGTACGGCAGGCGTCCCCGTGCACTGTGCCGCGCCAGAATCAGCGGCGCGCGCAAGATGGTCCGCGCCTTGGTATGCGTGAAATACAGTCGCGCGCCCGAGGCGCGCAGCCGCTCCAACTGTGCGCGCACGTGTTCGTCCTCGGGCTGATCCACCAGCGCCAGCACGGTTTTCAGGCCCTGCTCGCGCCCGTACAGGGCCGTCGCCAAACCCCAATTGGTGCCCAGGCCGCCGACGGTCACGATGGTGGTCCGCCCGCGCCGCAGCGCGTCCGGCAGCAACCACTCCAGTTTGCGGACCTTGTTCCCGCCCCAGCCGCCCTCGCCGAACGCGCTGTCGTCCTTGACCCACAGCTCGGCCCCGGCGCTGTCGAGCGAGCTCAGCCGCCGCACCGGCGTCGGGCTCTTCCCCAGCGCGAGATGCGGCAGCGAGTCCGCGAGTTCGGGGTGGATCCGGTGGAGAAACGGCGTCACTTCCCCAACATATCGACCGGCCAGTCCTTGGACGAGCGCGGCAGTGCTTTTCGGACGAGCGCGACAGGGCCTGGGCGAGGCATTCTGAAACATGAACAAGAATTCGGATCCGCCCGGACGCCGCAATGCCGCGGCCTTCGCGCTGGGAGCAGCCGCCACGGCGGTGGTGCTCGCCGTCGCTGCCCTCGGATATGCCGTGGTGACCAGGGACGACGGCAACAATACGGACTCGGCCCCGTCGACTCCGGCGACCACGATCACCGTCAGCGGACCGGGCGCCCCCGCAACGGCCTCGGACCTCCCGCTGACCACCACCCCCGGCGGTGCCGTGCCGAACACCTTCGCCTATCAACCGCTCTGGCCCTTCGCCGATGCCGCCGGAGCCGCCGCCTGGCAGCAGTCCTATCGCGAGGGCGGCCATCAACCCTGGCATCTCGATCCCGCCGCCACCGCGCTGGGCTTCGCCCGCGACTACCTCGGCTACGCGAATATCGACCGCGTCGTGCAGGTGGAGACCAAGGGTGAACAAGCCTGGGTGACGGTCGGTTACGACGATCCGGCCGAACCGGGCGGCGACGCCTTCCCCGCCGCGAAACTGCATCTGGTGCGCCTGGGCGCCGGCGCCGATGCCCCGTGGGAGATCGTCGGCACCGAGGACAGCGCCCTCACGCTGACCGCCCCGAAGTACGGCGCCCGGATCACCTCCCCGGTGACGGTCGGCGGCCGCATCACCGGGGTGGACGAGAGCCTCGACATCCAGATCCGGCAGCTCGCGCAGCCGGCCCCGATCGGTGAGACCGGCATGATCCCGGCCGGCGGCACCGACACACCGTGGTCCGGGACCATCGACTTCAGCGCGTCGTGCCCGGGCACGCTCACCATCGCGGTCGCCACCGGCGGGCATATCGAGGAGGTGGAGCGCTTTGCCGTCACCGGCGTTCGCTGCTGAGCGAACGCCCCGCTGCGATCGCCCTCGGACATACCCTGAATTGGGCGTCGAGCTGCATCGATAACGCGAGTACGGTTGAACCGAGCGGGCAAAGGCGACCGCGACCCTGGCGAATGGAATGCGGAGTTTCGAAGGTCCGCAAGGAGAATCATGCCTGGTGTAGCCGATCGAGTCGTCATCGTCACCGGCGCGGGCGGGGGACTGGGCCGCGAATACGCGCGGCTGCTGGCCGCCGAAGGCGCCCTCGTCGTCGTCAACGATCTCGGAAGCAACCGCGACGGAACGGGTTCCGGCACCGCCATGGCCGACAGCGTGGTCGGCGAGATCCGGGCCATGGGCGGCAGAGCCGTCGCCAACTACGACAGCGTCGCCACCGCCGCGGGCGCGGCCGCGGTCGTCGCCACCGCCCTCGCCGAATTCGGTGCGGTGCACGGCATCGTCAACAATGCCGGCATCCTGCGCGACGGCAGCTTCGCCAAGATGACCGAGGAGAACTGGGATGCCGTGGTGCGGGTGCACCTGTTCGGCGCCTACCACGTCACACATGCCGCATGGGGCCACTTCCGGGAGCAGGGTTACGGCCGCGTGGTCATGGCCACCTCCACCACCGGCCTGTACGGCACCTTCGGCCAAGCCAACTACGGCGCAGCCAAACTCGGGCTGGTCGGCCTCATGAACACCCTCGCCATCGAGGGGCGCGAGTACGACATCACGGTCAATGCCGTCGCTCCGCTGGCCGCCACCCGCATGACCGCCGAGGCCCCGGCCGATCTGCTGCAGAATCTCCCGCCCGCGCATGTGGCTCCCGTGGTGGGCTTCCTGCTGAGCGAGGAGTGCGAGGACACCGGCATGGTGCTCATCGTCGGCGGCGGCACGGTGCAGCGCGTACAGCTGTTCGCGGGCAAACCGGTGCTGTATCCGGAGGTGCCGACAATCGAGGAAGTGCGGGAGAATTGGAACCGCATTACCGATATGTCCGACGCTGAGCCCGGGGCGAACCCCGTGGGCTGAGCGCATCTCCGAGGAGCCTCGCCATGAGCGAGAACAATTGGGACGCATTGGTTGTCGGAGCCGGAGCGGGGGGCCTGTGCGCCGCCGCGCGGCTGTCGCACCACGGCTATCGCACCCTGGTGGCCGAACGTCTGGACCGGGTCGGTGGTCGCGCCTCCACCGACGAACTCGACGGTTTCATCGTGAACAAGGGCGCGTCCGCCATCGAGATCGGGGGCGTCACCGAGGACACCTTCGCCGAGGTCGGCGCGAAATTCGAAGTCCGCGCGGTGGATCCGCCGATTCTGTATCGCATCGCGGGCCGCGATGTGGACGTCACCGGGGGCGGCTGGGGGCTCTTGATGTCCCAGCTGATCCGTCAAGGGGCCAAGCTGCTGAAGACCACCGTGGACGAGAGCCGGGAGATCTCCACCGCGGACTGGGTGCGCAGGTATACGAAAAATGATGCGGTGCAAGGCATATTCCGGAATATGTGCGGAACGGTCTTCGCGGTCGGTTCGGAGGAACTGCCCGCACGCGTCTTCCTGACCTATTTCACCCGCAAGTCCGCGTTCAAGCGGATCGGGTTCTGCCCGCGCGGAACCATCGGCCTGTGGGAGTCGCTGGCCGCGGTGGTGGAGCGCAATGGCGGCGCGGTCTGGCTCGACAGCGAGGTGCGCGAGCTGTGTGTCCGGGACGGCCGCGTCACCGGGGCTCGCATCGAGCGCCACGGCGAAACCATCGATGTCACTTGTGCTTTCGCGATCAGCGATATCGGCCCGTCGGCGACGCTGGATGTGGTCGGACCCGAGCATTTCCCGGCCGATTACGTCGGGAAGGTCCTGCAGGGCGATCTGCCCTGCGCCATGATCTCGGTGAATTTCGCCAGCCGCGAACCGCTGATCTCGGCCCCGGGGCTGTTGAGCTTCGCCCGCACCCGGCGGCTGTGCTACGTCGCGAATTTCACCGACGCCTGCCCGGAGATGGCGCCGCGGGGCTGGCACCTGTATGTGGGCGTGGGCGTCCCCAAACCCTCGGTCGGCGATTTCGACGCGGAGGCCGAAACCGCGCTGATACTCCAGGATCTGCGCGCCGAGATCCCCGGCTTCGACCGCGCCCGCATCCTGTCCATCGCCGTGGCCCGCGACGACTGGCCGCCGCAGCGCGCCGTCGCCGGTTACGACCTGCCGCACACCACCCCCATTCCCAATCTCTGGAATGTCGGCGACGCCGTGAAGGAGTACGCCACCGGCGGCACCACCGCCTGCGCCGAAACCGCCAAGCTCGTGGTCGAGGAGATCCGCGCCGCCGACATCGGCGCGGCGACGGCGCCGGCGGGTTGATCCGCGTACCGGATTACGCAGCAGCCCGCATGTCGCAGGCTTTGTCATGCGTGTTGGCTATAGCATCCGCCGCATGACCTCGTCTCGCTGGCGTTCGGCTGCCGTCCGCGTGCTCGCGGCCTGCGCGGTGACCGTCGCACCGGTCGCCGTGCTGCCTGCCGCGGTGACCGCGGCCCCGGGTGACGTGCCGCTGTCCCTGCCGGCGCTGGGCATGGGCACATCGCTGACCTTCCCGGGCGGGCAGCATCAGGTCTCGCTGGTGCTGCCGATCCTGCCGGGCCTCGCGCCCACCGCGATCCTCGGCACCGCCCAGCTGCCGCCGCACGTCGCCCGCGGCACCATCGAGGTCTCCTCGGGCGGGCGATTCGTGGATCGCATCGATCTGCCGCTCGGCGCGCCCGCCCCCATCCGGCTGTCCCTGGCGGGTGCGCAGGTGAAGCAGAACGCGGTGGCGGTCACCCTGACTTCGTCACTGGTGCCGGAACCGGGCTGGTGCGTCACCGACTGGTGGGGCGTACCGCTGACCCTCGCCGACGTCTCGGTGGTCTACTCCGGCGAGGAGATCCAGCCCACGACCGTCGCGGACTTCCTGCCGCCGGTGCTCGGCAAGCTGACCATGTACCTGCCCGATCAGCCCAGCACCGTGGAGAGCAATGCCGCCCTCACGCTGGGCACGGCGGTGATCGCGCGGTACGGCCGCCAGCCGGTGGCGGTCGACATCCGCCGGCTCGGGGCGGACGGCCGGGCGCCCGACCATCCGCCCGGGTTCCTGGAACGGCAGGTGGTGATCCGCGAATCCTCCGATGCCGGACTGCGTTTGGATAATCCCGGCCCGGAACCGGTGCTGCGCCTGACCGGTGACGCCAAGGCGTTGCCGGATCAGACCCGCCTGCTGGTGAGCGATCTGTCGAAGATCGCCGTTTCCACAGGCGCGGCGGCGGTTTCGCTGCCGCAGGCCCCGATCGTGTCCCCGGACAGCGTCACCCTGTCCGAACTCGGTCAGACCCAGCTCAGCGCGACCTCGATCGGCGGGGTGCGGGTCGAGTTCGGCGTCGACCAGTCCCGGATCGGGCATCCGGTGCGTGATGTGCGAATTCGGTTGCTGGGCAACTACACCCCGCTGCCGGAATCCATGATGAGCGGCGCGATCGTGGTGGAGGCAAACGGCGCCTATATCGACGGCTGGCCGGTCGACGCGTCCGGCACCATCGATCGCTGGGTATCGATTCCCGATAAGCTGCTCACCCGGTTCACCACGATCGGCGTGACCCTGCGGCAGACCGGCGTCACCGAGGGCTGCGGCCTGGAGCGCCCGGTCTCGCTCGCCCTGCACCCGGACACCGAGGTCACCAGTCGCCCTGCGGCCCCGGCCATTCCGGGCGGTTTCGAGGCGCTGCCGCAGGCTTTGCAGCCGCAGGTGCAGGTCGGCCTGCGCGATCCCGGCTTCGCGGACACCGTGCGTGCGGCCACCATTCTCACCGGTCTGCAACGACTTTCGGTCATGCCGTTGCGGCCCGAGATCGTCGAATTCGACAAGGCGGTGCGCAGCTCGGTCCCCGCGGTCCTCATCTCCGCGAATGGGCAGGGGCTGAAATCGATTACGCTGCCACTGGATCCGAACAACGATGACCAGACCTTGACCGCGAACGGCGTCGAGGGCGATTCGGCCACCGTCCGGATCGATCCCACCGTCCCCGTGGGTGCGGTGCAGACCACCTGGAGCGGCGGCCGCACGGTGGTCGTCGCCGCCTCCACGGCTTCCCCCGGGCATCTGGACCGCGTCCTGGGCTGGTTGCAGGCCGACCTCGAGCGCTGGCAGGAACTGCACGGTGACGCGCTGTTCCAGGCCGGTGACCGCGAACCGGAGTTCTTCGACCCGGACGCCGCGCTCGGGACCGACACCGGACCGCAACCGCCGCCGTCCATCTCGCTCGCCCGCACGCTGACCATCGCGGGCGCGGTGGTCGCGCTGCTGGCCGTGCTGGCCGGCGCCCTGCTGCTGATGCGCCGCCGCAAGAGCTGACATGTCCGGCACAGCGGCCCGCGAGCACACCCGCGGCACGATGGTCCGCATCGCGCTGCGGCTGACGCTGATCGTCGTCGCCACCGCGGTCGCATTCTGGGACACCTGGTTTCGGCTCATCCAGGAGACTCGCGAGGGCTCCAGCATCGGCTATGTCTTCGTCTTGATCGCGCTCGCCGTGCTGGCCGCGCTCGGCATCATCCTGCGGCGCGGTCAGCAGTTGCCGATTCACGACCGGGAGACCGACGTGATCGTCGGCGGGCTGCTACTGGGCGCGGCCGCCGCGGTACAGGGGCTGCTGATGCCGCGCTATCGCTACTTCTACGACATGCTGCACCTGGATCTGCTGGCCGCCTGGCTGTTTCTGTTCGGCGCCTCGGTGCTGGTGTTCGGGCTGCGCCCGACCTGGCGATTCTGGCCGAGTTGGCTGTTGCTCCTGGCATTCTTCCCGGTGCCGTACCGACTGGTACGCGCTCTGCTGGGAGGCGACGCACTCCAGGCCGGCATCGCGATGCTGCCGTTGGCGGCCTTCGCCGCGGCCATCGGGGTGGGCCGTACCCGCACGCGCGCGCTGATCGGCGGGGTAGGGGCATTGGTGATCGGCGGGCTGGTGCTCGCCGTGATCGAGCGGTGGTGGCCGGGGTCGTCGTTCATCGTCTATCAGACGGTTCCGTCATTGATCGCGTGCTTCGCCATGTGCTTGGTGATGTACATCCAGGTGCGGCGCGGCGGTTCGCTCAAACCCCTTCCCGGTCCGATCAGCCCGCTCACCACCAATGAGATCCGGGGCGGGGTTGCCATGGTGGCGGTGGTCGCGGCGGCCGTCGCGTTGCTGCCGGTCCCCGAGGGCTACAACCGCACCTTCCCGCTCGTCCCCGGCCTGAACCTGGCCCGCCAGCACACCGTGCCGCCGGGCTGGACACTGCTCGCCGATCGCGAATACCCATGGGTCAAACGCTATTTCGGCAGTAAGGCGGAGCTGACGCGGAAGTTCGTTCGATCCGAGAACCGGAAACCGGAATGGGACAAGGAACTCCGGCGCCGCCGGGTAATGGTCGACATCACCTCGGCTCCGCGGGGATTCGATATCGACCGGCTTCCGGAGTTCGTGCTCTACGAACTCGACCAGCCCCGCATCAGCCCGGCTACCTGGGTCGACCTGGGTAATGGCGTGGTTGCCCGCATGAACACGGTGCTCGACGACCAGCGGTTGCTGAGCTGGACGTGGCTGAGCTGGAACTGGCGTGACGAATTCGGCGCCGAGCGGATCAGCCTCATCGCGGCGGACAACCACCTGATCGACGCCGAGTTCCCGCAGCCCAAGCCGGTCGCCTTCGATGTGTTCGACAGCGTGCTGAACATCTTCTTCCGCGGGAATGCGGTGGTGCTGGACTCCGATCCCGATTCCACCGCGGTCGATACCGATACCGCCCACAAGGACGGGCCGCTGCTCATCGAGCTCGCACGGGAGATGGTGCGGGCGGGGACCGGGCAGCCATGAGCGATACCGAGCGCGACGATACCGCGAGCCGTGATCCGGACTCGGCGCGAGCGCTGCACTACGCGGTGCATGGGTTGCGGGAGAACGATCCCATGGCCTCGGCGTCGGTGGCTTTCCTACCGTGGCAACGGAATTCGGCGATCGCGGTGGTGCTGCTCATCGTGGGGTGCGCGGTGTTCGCGCCCATGGCGACCCTCACGGCACTGGTCGCGCTGTGCACGCTGGTGTATCTGGCGGGCATGCTCGACCGGGTCCTGATCTTCAAACGCGGTCTGCCGCGCGACGCCATCATGACGGTGGACGATGAACGCGCGCTGGCGTTGACCGATGATCAGCTGCCCGCCTACACCATCCTGGTGCCCGCCTACGGTGAGCCGGAGGTGGTCGGGGATCTGCTGGGCGCGCTGGGCGGGCTGAACTATCCGCGCGACAAGATGCAAGTGCTGCTGCTGCTCGAAGAGGACGACGAGCCGACCATCGAAGCCGCCCGGCGGGCCGGTATCGGCGGCGAGATCGACTACGTGACAATGGTTCTGGTGCCCGAGGCGCAGCCGCGCACCAAACCCAAGGCGTGCAATTACGGCATGCACCTGGCCACCGGTGAGATCGTCACCATCTACGACGCCGAGGACATCCCCGATCCGCTGCAATTGCGCAGGGTGGTGGCGGCTTTCAGCGATCTTCCGGAGTCGACGGCCTGTGTTCAGGCCAAGCTCTCCTTCCACAACGCCCGGCAGAATCTGCTCACCTCCTGGTTCACCATGGACTACGGGCTGTGGTTCGGTTACCTGCTGCCGGGCCTGATGCGCAGTGCGGCGCCGATTCCCTTGGGCGGCACCTCGAATCACTTCAAGCGCACCATTCTCGAGGATCTCGGCGCGTGGGATCCCTACAACGTGACCGAGGACGCCGATCTGGGCGTCCGGCTTGCGGTGCACGGCTATTCGACCGGCGTGCTCGACTCCACCACCCTGGAGGAGGCCAATCCCGACCCCATCAACTGGGTGCGGCAGCGGTCGCGCTGGTACAAGGGGTATCTGCAATCCTGGCTCGTGCACGCGCGCCGCCCCATCCAGCTGTACCGGGCGATCGGGCCGGTGAGCTTCATTCGATTCACCCTGTTCCTGGCGGGCACGCCGGTCATCGCCTGCCTGAATCTGGTGTTCTGGTCCATCTCCATCGCGTGGATTCTGGGACAGCCCAGCGTGATCGGGCAGTTGTTCCCGTCGGTGGTCTATTTCCCCTCGCTCATCGCCTTGATCATCGGCAATGCGGCGACCATCTACATGAACCTCATCGCCTGCCGGGAGAACAATCGCCCGGACCTGATCTGGGCGTGCCTGCTCTCGCCGCTGTACTGGATCATGATGGCCGTCGCCTCGGTGAAGGGGTGCTATCAGCTCATTCGCAATCCCTCGTACTGGGAGAAGACCTTTCACGGTCTGGGAACGACCGCCGACACCTCGGAGGCGACGAGTTGACCGAGACCCTCGTGCGTGCGCCCGTGCCGGTCGATCCGCCGGTCGCGGAGGACATCCGGCGCCCGTCGCGCCGGACGCTCTGGTGCGTCTTCCTGATCGCCGCGCTGTGCTATTGCCTGGCGGCCGTATTCCTCAGTGTGGGACACGGATTCGTGATGGGCGATGCGCTCGCGCGAGTGCAGGCCACGGAGGCGGCGTTGTTCAGCCGCGATCCGCACCTGTCGGCCATCGGCTTCGTCTTCACCCCGCTGACCTCGCTGGCGCAACTGCCGTTCGTCGCCGTGTCGCCGCTGCTTCCGTGGATCACCCATTGGGGATTGTCGGGGGCATTCATGTCCGCGCTGTTCATGGCCGGTGCGGTGCTCATGATCCTGGGCATCGGCACCGACCGCGGCCTGCCCGGCTGGATGAGCTGGGGTGTGACCGCGACCTTCGCGCTCAACCCCATGATCGTCTTCTACGCCGCCAACGGCATGAGCGAGGCGCCGTTCCTGTTCTTCCTGTGCTGGGCCGCGCGGCGGCTCATTCGCTGGATGCGCACCGATGACGTGCACGATCTCACCGCCTGCGGCGTCGCCTTCGGCCTGGCGTATCTGACCCGCTACGACGCGATCGCGCCCGCGGTGGCCGCCGGGGCGCTGGTGTTCGCGGTCACCCATCGGCGCGCCGCGGGGCAGCCGCATCGCAGGCACGCGGCGCTCATGGATCTGGTGCTCGTGGGCGCGCCGGGGGCGGTCGCCTTCTTCGTCTGGGCGCTGACCAGCTGGCTGATCACCGGGCAGGCGTTCCAGCAGTTCACCTCCCAGTACGGCAATGCCTCGATCCTGGCGCAGGAGGGCGGCGCGGGGGAGTCGGAACTCCTTGCCGCAGCGGAGTATTCATTCGGTGCGACGCTGATTCTGGGTCCGGCGCTGCCGGTGCTGACACCGATCGTCGCCGCGCTGGCGTGGCGGCGGCGCGATGGGCAGGTGCTGGTGCCGTTGCTGCTGTTCGGCGCGGTGCTCGGCTTCCAGGCGCTCAGCTACGCCTCCGGTTCCACGTTCGCCTTCCTGCGGTTCTACATCGCCGCTGTTCCGCTGGCGGCGGTGCTGGCCATGCAGATCGTCGCCGCACGCGGGTTCCCGCCCAGCCGCAGGCCCGGCCGTCATGCCGTAACCGCCGCTCCGGCACGGGCTTTCCCGCCCGGCCGGCACGCCTCGCGGCCGGTGTTCGGGTTGCCGGAGGCGGCCATGGCCGGTGCGCTGTGCCTGCTCGTCACCTCGGTGCCGCTGACCGCGTGGGGCATGACGAGCCAGCCCATGGCGGTCCAGGAGTACGCCCTCGAGGAGGTGCTCTTCCCTGACCCCGACGATGCCTCCGCTTACAACGCCGATCAGCGCCGCATTGCCGCCACCTTCTCCACCGGGCGCACCATGGCCGACTATCTCGACGCCATGCATCTGCCGCGCGGCGCGGTCCTGATGGACACCGTCTACGGTTTCGCCGTCGCGGCGGCCTCGCGGCATCCGGAGCAGTTCGTGGTGCCCTCCGACCGCGACTTCGTGCGAGTGCTCAACCGGCCCGCCGAACGCGGCGTGAAATACATTCTCACCGTGCCGAATTCCGGTCGCGGCGTCTCGGACGCGGTGAACCGGCGCTATCCGACCATCTACGAGAACGGCGCGGGCATCGCGACGCTGTGGCTCGAGATGCCCAATGCCGGTGCGGGGCAGCCCGACTGGCGGATCTACCGGGTGCTGGGCGCGGAATGACCGGCGCGGCTACGGGCCGACGGTGATCCGCTCGGCCACCAGCGTCCACAGCGGATCGCGCGGGCCGATGTCCAGGGTGCACTCGTCCGGGCGCGGATCCGGGACGAAGGCCCAGAACAGCGCCCCGGCCGCACCCGCCTCCCGCACCGTGGTCAGCTTGACCGCCATATCGTCGCGGCGCGCCTGTACGGTGCGGCACGACCCGGCCTCCGCGCCGACCTCCGCCAGCAGCAATGGCTTCCCGAGGTCGCGGGCCTGCTGGAACCGCACCGCCAGGCCGTCGGGCCCTTCGCCGGGCAATGCGGCGGGGTCCTTCGAATAGTCGTGGTAGTCCAGCACATCCACGTGCGGCGAGGCGCCGACGAACCGGTAGTCCGCGCCCGCGGTCCCGCACTGCCCGCCACCGGTGAACCCGGAGAAGATCAACCGTCCCGGATCCAGCTGTCGCACGATCGCGCCCGCCTCGTCGAAGAACCGCCGCAGTACCTGCGCCGCGTCCGCCGGACAGGTCCGCGCCCGCAGCGTGCAATCGCGGCCCGCGCACTCGCTCGCCTCCGGTTCCCCCATCAACTCCCACCCCGCCAGCACCGGACTGTCGTGCCAGCGCGACACCGCGGTCCGCACCCAATCCCGATAGCTCATGACGGTTCGCCCCCGCACCGGCGTGAACCGTTTCCACCCGTCCACGTACCACTGCCGCTGCTTGAACCGTTCGTCACTGCATCCGCCGTCCTGTGCGGACAGCACCGGCAGCACCAGTTGCCGATGCCGCTCGGCGGCCTGGAACACCGCGTCGACCGCGGTGAAATTGAGTTCCCCGGTGGTTTTGTCCACCGCGAAGGCCTGAAACAGATTGAACCGCGTCAACGCGTTCTTCGGCAGCGCCCCGAAATACGCATCCAGCTCCACCTCGGCCCCGCACCCGAAATTGATCGCGAAGTTGGTCGCCAGTTGCGGTGCATCGAAGCCCGAAGGCCACCAAGGTTTCCCGTCGAGGATCAAGCCCGCGGCGGTCGCCCCCACCGTCACCGGCTCGATACCGGGTTCGGGCCGCTGCGGCGGTTCCGAACAGGCCGTCACCCCGGCCACCGCCAGCACCGCGAGCAATCGGATTCCGATCCGGGCCAATTCGTCTCCTATCGGTGCGATGCCGGTCATCGAGCGCGAACGAGCACCCGATTCCACCACAGCCTCGTGCCGATACCGATCGGTCTGAGCCCTGGCGTGTTGGCCCCGCGGGACCGTCCCCGGTCACGCGGTACCGCGTCCGCCGTTCCCGGCCGACCGAATCTGGGTCAGGAACTCGGCATTGGTCTGGGTCTGACGTAGCCCGGTCAGCAGCAGTTCGAGGGCTTGCTGCGGATCGCGTTCGGTCAATGTGCGGCGCATGGCCGCGGTCGCCGCCAATTCGTCCGGGGTGAACAGCAGATCATCCCGGCGCGTGCTGGACTGGGCGACGTCGACGGCGGGGAACAGCCGCCGATCCGCACTCCGCCGATCGAGCTTGAGCTCGCAATTCCCGGTGCCCTTGTACTCCTCGAAGATGACGGTGTCGGCCAGCGACCCGGTCTCCACCAGCGCACTGGCGATAATCGTGAGCGAACCGCCGTTCTCCATATTCCGGGCGGCGCCCAGGAACTTCTTCGGCGGCGCCAGCGCTCCCGCATCCACGCCGCCGGACAGCACTCGCCCGGAGGAAGGTGCGGCCATGTTGTACGCGCGCGCCAGCCGGGTCAGCGAATCGAGCAGCACCACCACGTCGCGGCCCATTTCCACCAGCCGCTTGGCATGCTCGATCGCCAGTTCGGCGACCGCGATCTGCTCCCGCGGCGGCTGATCGAACGTGGCCGCCGCGATATCGGCGGGCACGCCCCGGGACAGGTCGGTGACCTCCTCGGGCCGTTCGCCGACGAGCACCAGCATGATCTGGCACTCCGGGTGATTCTTGGCAATCCCGTGCGCGAAAGCCTGCAGCACAGAGGTTTTCCCCGCCTTCGGCGGCGCGACCACCAGCGCCCGCTGCCCCTTCCCGATCGGCGTCACCAGATCGGCGATCCGAGTCGTCAGTTCATGCGGTTCGCTCTCCAGCCGGAGCCGCTCATTCGGATAGATGGGCACCAGATCGCCGAACCGCGGGCGCCCCTTCGCCCACTCGGTCGTCAACCCGTTGACGGTCTCGACTGCCAGCAATGGCGCCAGCTTGACCCCGTCCCGCCTGGTCCCGGCCACACCGGTGACAATGTCCCCGCGCCGCAACCCGCATTCGCGGATGAGCCGAGCGGACACGTGAACATCGTCCGGGCCGGCCTGATAGCCATCGACCCGCACGGTCGCGTGGTTGTCGGTGATATCGAGGATGCCGGTCACCGGCACCCGCCCATCACCCACATCAATCATGTTGTCTGTCATGGTTTTCCCTCTCATCAGAGTGGATGTATGTAGTCGTTCGGATACGGCGAAGCGCCGCGAATGCAGCATCGGCTGCGATGGATCCCAGACCGGCGACGTCACACCGAGAACGTCAACCAAATGGGTTTTGGAATGTGTGGGAGGGAGCTACTCACCTACATCCACACGGTGACCGCCTGAGCAGATCACCAACTAGATCCGCCGCCCAGCGTACCGGCGCCCCCGAGATCCCGCAACAATGGTCATCGCAACCGGCAATCTCATTGCAGCAGTTGCCCGTCCCATTTCCCCGCCTGCGGGTACGCTCGGTTCGGCTCGCCCGAGCGGGCCGAGTTCGCGCACGGTCAGCGCCGCACCGCCGACTCCCTCGTCGCGACCCTTGCGACGCGTGCGGGAGTGCTGGTCCTGTCCGACTACGTGCGGGTGGCCACGCTCACCCGAATCCGTGCTTTCCTCGCAAGCACACCGGAAACCGCCAACGGCGAGTTCGTGCTGCCGATGCTGACCGGTGTGCTGCGCGTCCGACGAGTGCTCGCACCCCTGGTCAAATGATCACCGGGAACTGGTGGCGGGGGCTTCTCGGCCGATGCCGCCATCAGTTCCCGGTGATCGCATGTCCAGGTCAGGCTGGGGTTACGTCGGTGGTGGGTGGCTCGGCGGTCGGGTCCATGGTCAGGGCGGACTACGCATACCTTCGGGCCCGCGTGGGTTGAGACCGAGCGGATGATCCCGGTCTCGCCGGCGTCGACGTAGACCCGCCCTCGATGAACAGTGGGTTGTTCAACTTCACCTCGTGAACTCGCCTCCGAGCGGGAATGTGGCTTCCCATGCCTGCGACGTCAGGCGTGGTCGAGTAGGCGCCGCGTGAGCCGGATGACGTAATCGATGACGCACGCGCGGACGGTTCGATGCGCCCCGGCGGTGGCTACGCTGGATGAGTGGACGAGGGGGAGCGATGACTACCGCGATCGTGGTGGGCGCGGGGCCCAATGGGCTCGCGGCCGCGGTGACCCTGGCCGAGCGCGGGGTCGATGTGACGGTGCTGGAGGCGGCCGACAGCATTGCGGGCGGTACTCGCAGCGGGGAGTACACCGTGCCCGGGCTGCTGCACGATCACTGCTCGGCGGTTCATCCGTTCGCTGCGGCGTCGCCGTTCCTGCACGGCCTTGATCTCGAAAAGCATGGTCTCACGTGGCGCTATGCCCCGATCGACCTCGCGCACCCGCTCGATGGCGGTTCGGCGGGAGTGCTGGTTCGCTCGGTCGCGCAGACCGCGGCGGGGTTCGGCGTCGACGAGCAACGCTGGAACCGCTTGTACGGCAAGATTTCCTCGAACATCGACGACATCATCGGCGAGATCTTTCAACCGCCCGCGCATGTGCCTCGCCATCCGATCAGCCTGGCGCGCTTGGGTATACCGTCACTGGCCTCGGCGGCGCTGCTCGCCCGGCTGTGGCGGACCGAGGAGGCGAAGGCGCTCTTCGGCGGCGCCTGCGCCCACTCTTTCCGGCCCTTGACCCGCCCGACCTCGGCGGCGCTCGGCATGATGTTCGTGGCCGTGAATCAGCGCTACGGCTGGCCCGTGGCGCAGGGTGGTTCGCAGGCCATTACCGATGCCTTGGCGTCACTTCTGATCTCACTCGGCGGACGTATCGAGACGGGGGTGCGCATCGAGTCGGCTGCGGATCTGCCGCCCGCTGACCTCACGCTGTTCAATCTCGGACCTCATGCGGTCGCCCGCATCCTCGGCGACCGGATGCCGAACCGAGTTCAGCGCGCCTATCGGCGCTATTCCTACGGTCCGGGGGCCTTCAAGCTGGACCTGGCCGTCGAGGGCGGCATCCCCTGGACCAACGAGGGTTGCCACCGCGCCGGAACCGTCCACGTCGCAGGCTCTTTCGCCGATATGGTGGCGACCGAACGCGATACCAATGCCGGACGCATGCCGGCTCGCCCGTTCATCATTCTCGGCCAGCAGTACCTCGCCGATCCAGCTCGCTCCCGTGGCGACCTCCACCCCGTATACGCCTACGCCCATGTGCCGCACGGCTTCACCGGTGATGCCACCAGCGCCATCATCGATCACATCGAGCGCTTCGCCCCCGGATTCCGCGACCGCATCATCGCGACCTCGGTGACCAGCACCACGGATCTGGCGGCGGCCAACCCGAACTTCGTCGGCGGCGATGTCATAGGCGGTGCGGCATCCCCACCGCAACTGCTGACCCGCCCGCGTATCGCGCCCGACCCGTACTACACCGGCGTCCCCGGCATGTTCATCTGCTCGGCGTCGACCCCACCCGGCGCGGGCGCGCACGGCATGGGCGGCCACAATGCCGCCCTGTCCGCCCTGCGCCGCCTCGAACAGCCCGGAACACGACGGTTCGCTAAGGTTCGGCGATGGACACCGCAGAGTTCGTCGAACGCGGCAGTTCGATCATCGATCGGCTGACCACCACGCAGACCCCGCCCCCGGTGGAATTGGTGATCGGAACCGGCGTGATCGCGCTGCTACTGGTGGCGTTCCGGCCCACCTGGCGGATTCTGCGCAATGTGGTGACCCTGGCGCACGAAGGCGGGCACGCGTTCACGGCGCTGCTCACCGGGCGGCGGCTCAACAGCATCCGATTGCATTCCGACACTTCCGGACTCACCGTTTCCAGCGGAAAGCCCTACGGGCTGGGCATGATTCTCACCAGCGCGGCCGGCTATCCGGCGCCGGCGCTGCTGGGGCTGGCCTATGCCGCCTTGCTGGGCGCGCACCGGATCACGCTCATGCTGTGGCTGACCATCGCCTTGCTGCTCATCCTGCTGGTGAAGGTGCGCAATCTCTACGGCGTTCTCAGCATGTTCGTGATCGGCGGCGTCGTCTTCGCGGTGTCGTGGTTCGGCACCGATCTCACCCAGGCCGGGCTGGCCTATCTGGCGGCCTGGTTCCTGCTGCTCGCCGCGGTGCGCCCGGTGCTGGAACTGCAGCGCAACCGGCGGCACGAGCCGAATTCCGACGCCGATCAGCTGGCCCGGCTGACCCGCATTCCGGGACTGCTGTGGGTGCTGCTGTTCGGTGCGATCGCGGTGTGCTCGCTGCTGCTGGGCGGGCGGCTGCTGCTGGCGGACGTCACCGGGGTGTGCGTGCCGGGGATCACGCAGAGCACGTGTGCGCCGGCGACCGGGGCGTAAGGAACTTCGCACGTCACAAGGAGATTGGCACCGACGCGAGATTTCTCGAGAACGGGGGCTAACATTCGCTTTACACCGTCCGGGTGATCGGGAACACGGGATCGACCGGCCGGGTTTCGATCGAGATCGCAGGAGGGTTCGACATGGAAAGACCGGCATGGGCCCCGGAAGGCGTGGATATGACGCAGGCGAGCCCGGCTCGCATGTACGACGCGCTGCTGGGCGGTTCGCACAACTTCGAGATCGACCGCAAAGCCGCCGAGATGGGCAAAATGCTGGTACCGGACCTGCCGCGGGTGGCATTGAGCAACCGGGCCTTCCTGCGCCGGGCCGTGCGCTTCCTGGTGGATTCGGGCGTGCGGCAATTCCTGGACATCGGTTCGGGCATCCCGACCGCGGGCAATGTGCACCAGGTCGCGCAGGAGATCGATCCCGCCTGTCGGGTGCTCTACGCCGATATCGATCCGGTGGCCGTCGCGCACGCTCGGGCGATCCTGCTGGACAACGACCGGGCCGCGGCCATCGAGGCGGATCTGCGCAAGCCCGCGGATCTGCTCGATCAGGCCCAGGCCACCGGCATTATCGATTTCTCCCAACCGGTCGGTGTGCTCATGATCGCGGTCCTGCACCTGCTCGGCGATGCCGATCAACCCGGTGAGCAGGTGGCCGCCGTGCGCGCCGCGGTGCCCGCGGGCAGCTACCTCGCCCTCTCGCATCTGACCTCCGCCACCCGCCCGGAGGACGCCGCCAAACTCGGCGCCAATGCCGCGGACGAAAACAAGATCGGCATTCACTTCCGCTCCCGCGAAGCGATCACCGGCTTCTTCGACGGCTGGGAGCTGATCGAGCCCGGCGTGGTCGAACTGCCGCAGTGGCGACCCGAATCCGACCGAGATCAGCACGAGACTCCGGGCCGCTCCCTGGGCCTCGCGGGCGTCGGCCGGAAAGCCTGAGCGGCGCGGGCGATCCGGGGCAGGGGAGTCGTGGTGGGAACGGCGCACGAACTGGCGATCCGCTGGGCCGGCATGCTCGACGGCGCGGTCGCACCCACGCTCACCAGGTCCGAGGTGGAAGAACTGCTGGAGGGGTACACCGCGCGCTTGATGGCGGCGGTGCGGGGCACCGAGGACGTCTCGGTGGCGCGGGAGGCCGCGGCGGCGCTGGTCGCGGCCAATTACCGGGACTCCCGCGCCGTGCATCGCTCACTGCTGGTGCTCTGCAAGGACCTGGTGCGCGCCGTCTGCCCCGATCGCGACTGCCCGGACTACGAGCCGGTCCGCGACCGCGCCATCGAGGTGGCCGCGGAATTCGCCGCCGAATTCACCGCCGGCCTGCGCAATGCCGCGCTGGCCGAACAGGAGACCACCCTGGCCGCCGCGCTCACCGCCGCGCGGGAGGCCGAGGCGCGGCGGCAGCTGTCCGAGGCCCGGTTCCAGGCGATCTTCGCGGGCGCCTCGGTCGGCATCGGCACGGTGGACATCAGCACCGGCCGGGTGGTGGACGTGAACCGCGCCATGGCCGAGACCCTGGGCGTGCCCGCCGAGGCCATGCCCGGCCGTTCGGTGGCCGATATTCTGGGCCCGGCCAATATCGGCGACGCCTTCGACAAATTCCAGCGCCTGCTCTCCGGGCAGATCGCGAGCTTCCGCACCGAGACCGAGCACACCCGCCCCGACGGCGGCACCGCCGTCGTCGACCTGTCCATGTCCGTCGTGCGCGACAGCGACGGGCGGCCGCGGTTCCTGGTCGGCGTCACCGTCGATGTCACCGAGCGCAAGCAACTGGCCGATCAGCTCTGGCACGACGCGCACCACGATTCGCTCACCGGTCTGCCCAACCGCCTGCTGTTCTTCGACCGGCTCGCCGCGGCCAGCGGGCGCATCGGCGTCTGCTATCTGGATCTGGACGGGTTCAAGGAGATCAACGATCAGCGCGGCCACACCGCCGGGGACCAGGTGCTGCGTGACGTGGCGCAGCGGCTGCGCGCGGTGCTGCCGGGCAAGGCGGTGGCGGCCCGGCTGGGCGGCGACGAATTCATCGTGCTGGTCGAGAACTGTTCCAACCACGAGGAATTGACCACCGTGGCCGACGATATCCTGGCGGCGCTGCTGCGACCGTTCGATGTGGCCGGATTGTCGGTCACCGTCGGCGCCAGTATCGGCACCGCGCTGGTGGATGTGGACTCGACGGCCATCGACGAACTCATGCACGCCGTGGACAGCGCCATGTATCGCGACAAGGCGCTGCGGCAGGGCCGTTAGATCACATACGGCACCAAGGCTTTCCGCTCCGCCGGGTAGTCGGCGAACTTCTCCCGGTACCAGGCGTGGGTGGCGAAGGCGCGCGGCACCAGATTGCCGAAGGTGATGAGGAAAATGACCACGCCGGGCAGCGCCCAGGTGAGAATGGCGAACCCGGCCCAGGCCACCAGCTCGCCGAGATAGGTGGGGCTGGTGACGAATCGGAAGCCGCCGCCGAACGGGATCTTGTATTCCGTTGCGCCCGGATTGTTCTTGTCGCGCAGATTGCGAACGATCCACTCGGAGTTGACCAGCAGCGCGAACCCGCCCAGGTACACCGCCAGGCCGATGAGGAATCGCGGATCGGTCAGCCACCCGGTCCCGTACTGCCCCAGGTAGTCATGGCTGAACAGCGCGCCGTTGAGATACCCGTGCACGGCCGTCACGAACATGCCCATGCCGAGCACCGAAATATTGAAACTGCTGGTCTTGCCGGGCACTTGGCGAATCGAGAGGGGGAAGAACCAGCCGCGGTTGCCGTAGTGCAGAATCCAGATGGCCGCCAGCGCCAGCGATGTCGGCTCGAACCGATTCGGGCCGCTCAGGTACGCGATGGCGAACACCACCGTGGCCGGAATCTCCATCAGCCACCACCCGAGCTTCGGATTCAGATTGAGCCCCAGCTCGGTAGTGGCGAACCGGCCGTACGGGCTCTGCCCGAACAGCCCGCCCACCAGCACGAACGCCGCGAACCCGAAGGCGATCGTCAGGACGGTGTCGTAGCCGGTATTACCGGTGTACCAGTTCATGCGCGTTGGTCCTTCGTCGAAAACTAGAACAGGTTCTACCACGCCGGGGTGGCCATCCGATACCCATACCCCGGCGGGGCCGAAGACCGCCCGGTAGGTTGGCGATTGCCTGGAGGGAGGCGTAGATGGGTGTGCAGGGATGGGATGTCCTGCTTCAGTGGATGCCGTTCTTTCTGGAGGACGGCGCGGAGAACGCGGATTCGGGGCTGGAATGGAACCCGCGGTTCATACAGGTGCGCGATGCGGGGATCGGGCGGCATGTGCACTTCGCGCAGCAGGGCAGCGATGTGGAGATCGTGCTGGCGGTGCCGGATGACGCCGCCGATGCCGAGACGCTGCTATCGGTGCTGAAGGCGCAGCCGGAGGGGATCTGGGATCCGGTGCCGCTGCCCGCGGAATCGGATGGGGCCGCACCGGATCCGCAGTGGCAGGCGGTGCGGCGGGTGCGGGAGCAGCCGGGGCTGGCGCGGGAATGGAGCACCGGGTGGGCGCAGGGCGCCGGAATCGATGCGCGCAAGCGGGTGGCGGACTCGGTGGTGACGGTGCTGCGCGAGGGGCTGGATATGCATCCGGACCGGCTGCGCATCGCGGCGTGGAGTCTGGATGTGCCGGAGACCGGGACCTTCGGGCTGACGGCCGATCGGCCGAGTGAGCGCGGGGCGCCCGTATCCTGTTCGGACTGGGCGGATTTCGAGGATAGGCTGGCGTGGGCGCTGACCACGCTGCCGTGGGACGGGGTGATCAATCTCAGCACCCCGCATCCGGGGCCGGACCCGTGTTTCGTGCAGTTCCTGCACGGGCGGCAGCTGTTCAACGAGGCCAGCGGCTGGGATGTGGCCGGGCTGGGCGCGGGCGAATTCGACAGGCGCATGCGCGATCTCGGCTGGAGCTTCGCGCCGCACAGTGTGCCGGGCGGGGCCGCGCTCATCTGGGAGGGGCCGGTGGCGCGCGCCGGGTACAACCCGTGCCTGCACGGGGCGCCGCGGCGGACGGTGGCGACCTTCCGGGACGTGTTCGCGGTGGTGCATCCACAGGACCTGGTGTTCCGGGCGTTCCGCAACGGGCGGCGGCGGGATCCCGAATTGAGTTATCTGGATATCGAACTCGGGATTCCGCGGGACGTGCGTTAGCGGCGTTCCAGGTGGATGGGCAGGCCGTCGGCGGGCAGCGGGCCGGTGCCGGAGGTCAGCGGGACCCGATAGCCGGGCGAGACGGACCAGCGGTAGTGCCGCAGCATGCGGTGCAGCACCGACTTGACGGTCATGCCGCCGAAATACATGCCGATGCACTTGTGCGCACCGCCGCCGAAGGGCGACCAGGCGTAGCGGTGCGAATTGTCCTCGTGGCGTTCGGCATTGAAGCGTTCCGGATCGAAGACATCCGGGTCGGACCAGTAGTTCTCGTTGCGCATGAGGGGGACGGCGCCGATCATGATCAGCGTGCCCCGCGGGATGTAGTAGCCGAGGATGTCGGTGTCGGCGATGGTTTCCCGCACCTCCTGGCCCACCGGCGCGTGCAGGCGCAGGGTCTCGCGGAATGCCAGGTCCAGGCTCGGCAGCCGGGCCAGGTCGTCGTAGGTGAGGGAATCCGATTCCAGGGCAAGGGATTCGGCGCGCAGTCGCTCCTGCCATTCCGGATGGCGGGCCAGTTCGTAGACCAGCATGGAGATGGCGATGGTGCTGGTGTCGTGCGCGGCCATCATCACGAAGATCATGTGCGAGATGATGTCCGCGTCGGTGAAGTCGTCCTCGCGGGCCGCGGCCCGGCACAGCACGCTGAACAGGTCGGCGTCATCGCCGGCGCGCTTGCGGGGCAGTTCCCGGCGGAAATACTCCTCGAGGATGCGCCGCCCGCGCAGGCCGCGCGACCAGACGCCGCCGGGCACCTTCGCGCGGATCATCGCCTGCCCGCCGCGCACCGCGTCCTCGAAGGCATGGCCGAGGCGGGTGCCCTCGGGGCCGAGGCGAGCGCCGGCGAACACCACCGTGGCCTGTTCCAGCAGGAGCTGTTTCGCGTGGTCGTAGAGCCGGAAGTCGCGGCCCGGCTCCCAGGCGGCCATCCCGGTGTCCAGATGCGGCGTGGTGAGATCCAGGTATCCGACGAGGCTCGGCCGCCCGAACGCCTGCTGCAAGATCCGCCGGTGATGCAGGTGTTCGTCGAAGTCGCGCAACAGGACTCCGCCGTGGAAGAACGGCCCGATGAGGTACTCGTACCCGCGCTGCGCGGAGAACACGTGCTTGCGATCCAGCAGCACCACCTCCGCCGCATCCGGACTGCCGATCCCGACCACCGGCCGCCCGAAGATCCCGAACCAGCTGACCGCCCCGAACCGCTCGAACCGCTCCCGCGAGAAGTCCAGCGAATCCCCGAGCGAACTCAGCAGATGTCCGATACCCGGCAACCCGGCATCCCCCATCACAGGCCGCAATCCACTCCCCGCGGGCGGTTCGGCCAGCGCCCGCGGCGCCGACGGATACGCCCGCGAGATCCGCGCCGCCGCGCTGCGCGCCCGCAGATTGAGCAGCGCCCGCACATGATGGGCCCGCAGCGTTCCGCGCACCGGAAGATCGCTGGGCACAAGGAGATTCATCATCGGTTCGCCCTCCGGGATACCTCCTCCCACGGTATCGGAAACAACGGTTTCCGTAAATGGTCGTTTCCGGACATCTATGCGAAGCTGGCTGAGTGACCCGGGAATTCAGCGGAACCTATCGCGGAACCACCACCGACGAACGCCGGGAACAACGCCGCCGCCGCCTCCTCGACGCCGCCCTGGACATAGTCGGCTCCCAAGGCCTGTCCGCCCTCACCGTCCGCGGCGTCTGCGAACAAGCCCGCGTGGGCCCCCGCTTCTTCTACGAATCCTTCCCCGACCTCGACGCCCTGGCAGGCGCCCTCCTCACCGAAGTCCAACAGGAAGCCCTGACCCAAACCCGCCTTACCATGACCGCCACCCCCGGCGGCGCCGAACAAAAACTCCGAGCGGGCGTAGCCGCCCTCATCATCTCCGTCACCGACGACCCGCGCCGCGCCAACATAGCCTTCGCCCAGGCCTACGGCAGCGAAGCCCTCATGCGCCGCCGCTTCGCCGGCATGCGCGAAGTAGCCGAACTCATCATCGAACAAACCCGCCTCCTCCTCGACATCCCCGAAGGCAAAGACACCGCCATAACCGCCCTGGCCCAACTCATCACCGGCGGCGCCGCCGAACTGACCCTGGTCTGGCTCGACGGCGGCCTGAAAGTCGAACGCCCAATCCTCATAGAACTAATCGCCGACTACGTAGTAGCCATGGTCGACCGCCTCCCCGGCATGGCGACCAAACTCTCCGACTAGCGCGATCGTCCTGCCGATTCGGCGCGGTCGGTCGGGTCGCTTCTATCGCTTCACCGCGCAGTAACACAGTTCTGGACAGCGATGCCTTCTTCGTCGCCCGCGCTGAGGCTCAGCAGATCGCGCCCATCGAGCAAGGTCGAGTTCCGCCGCGCTCCACCGGACAACGACACCAGCAGCGGCCCGTCGGCCACCCACACATCAGCGCTGGACACCCGTCGGTCGCCGTCCATGATGTGGCCGCCGATCCACCAGCGGTCGCCGTCCTGGATCGACCACGGGTTGCCGAGCTGGTAGGTCGATTGATTGAACGACGCATTGATCACGGACAGATATTGGTCCGGAACGGCTTTGCAGAGTGGCGACCTGGCCTGCCCGGGGGCAAACGCTGGTGTTGTGGTCGTGTCGCGTGCTGCGGTTGTCTGGACCGCTTGGGCGGGCACGGACGGGCGGTTGGTCGTTGTCTTCTCGCCGTTCTTGCCTGCCACCGCGGGGACGGTCAGATCCTGCACCGGTGCGGACGCACTAGTGGCTGGAACGAGAGCGAGAGCCGGGGTTCGGGTGGTGGCGGGTGCCCGAGACGTGGTAGCTGAGCCGGTGGCCTTCTCCCCACCACCGACTGCGCTGCCGATAATGCCGATGAAAAACAGGGCGCCGAACGCGGCGACAACCCAAACCCACACCGGCGTCTTCTTCTTCGGCGGAATCGGCTGGACCGGATACGGGTAGGGCTGCTGCGGCGGATGCCGGTAGGTCACAGGGCCACCACCGGCACATGAAAGGCGAAAGGTGCGACTACTCGGCCGCCCTGAGAGATCTCGGAGTTCACCGCCATGCTGAGCATGAACTGACGCTGCTCCAGGCTTACCTCGTACATTCACCGTCTCCCTGGGCCTAGCGCTATGGTGACTTCCCTGTGGTCACCGTGTCGTCCACCCCTCCAGTATCGTCGCCGCAGGCGGTCCCGTGCTGGGGTTGACGGCCAATTCTGCTGTGCGGTCGAAGTTCTCGGTACGACGTGTGGTGGACACATCAATAGCGCGGATTCGGTGAAATCGTGTTTCACTTCCCGCTCGGGTGGAACACCAGTGAGCAGCACGATGCCATCGCGTGTGAATGCACCGCTGCTGCCGGTCCCATCGGAGTGATCGGCTCGGCAGCCGGGCGACACCGGGCGGTATTCCCCGGCGCACGGTGACCCGGCAGTCGCGCAGGGTGCGGGGTGCGTGCGGAAACGGGAGAAAAACGGTTCACCCGAGGGGTGATCATCGATGGCCGAGGAGCCGGCGCTGTGCCTGACGGAGCTGGCCGCGCTGTTGTTGTCCACCTGCGATGTCGAGGAATCATTGCGCGACATCGTCGACGTCGCCTCCGGGACGCTGCCTGGCGGACCCCTGGCGGGGATCACCCTGGTGCGCGACGGGGGCGCGATGACGGTGGCCTCCACCGGTGCGCTGAACCTGTGCGCCGACCCGCACTCCGATCCCCCGACCCGGTTTCGCGGTGGCAGCGAGGGCAATGGCCGCCCCGGCGCGTAGGAGGCGACGTAGAACCATGTCCGATCTCCCCTCGAGTCCCGAAGCGCGGCTCGAGGACCGTTCGCGACCGTCGGAGGCCGAGCTCGCCGGACCTCCGCTCACCCCTGAGATCTCCGCCGCCGTCGCCGAATTCATCGACGCCGCCGAGGCACTGCTCGATCGGCTCTTCGGTCTGGGGCTGCGCCTGCATCATCTGCACGCCGCCTACGACCGCGCCGGCACCTCACCACCGGACGCCGGCGGGCTGGCTGCGGCGCTGACCGCGATCGCCGACGATCTCGATGCGCTCGTCCGCGATATCGGCGTGGCCACCTTCGCCCTGACCCGCGAGAGCGACCCGGCCCGGCACGACAGCCCGGCGGGGCCCCGGCCGCCACACCGCCACCGATCCCCGTGGTAACGATGGGTCATCGACCAGGGCTGGGGCATCCGGTACCGGCCGGGTTGAACCCGATATCGTGACCGTTGTGCACGAAATGTCTGGAACTCCACCGGATTTCGACAATCGCCGACGAGGCTCACGCTTCGCGTCGCGGTGTCGAGATCGGATCGGCGTGACGCGACAATTGCCGAGCGGGTGTCCGTCGTCGCAGTGCCCGGGCAGCCAGCACCACGACGGCGGCAGCGGCTGCGGTGACGATGATCGGGAGCAGCAGGGTGCCGGCCTGGTCCGCGGCGCGGGCGATCGGGTTGGCGAAGCCGAGTCGATCGAAGGCCCAGCCGAGGGCTGCGGTGATCACCAGGAGGGCGCCGCCGGTGCGGAGGACCGGCTGTGCCCGGGTGGCGGCCAGTACCAGCAGCGGTGGCAGGGCGAGTGCGACCAGCAGCAGCTGAACGGCTTCGATGCCGAGGTTGAATCCGAGCAGGCTGAGCGCCAATTGGCCGGTGGACAAGTCGAGTTCGGCCAACGTGAACGAGAACGCCATACCGTGGATGAGCCCGAAGGTCCCGGCGACGGCGGCTTCCCGGCCCGGGAACAGCGGTCGGACGGCGTGTGCACCGCCCACCAGAATTGTTGCGGCGATGAGTATTTCGACCGGGACGGCCGGGATCTCCAGCCGAGTCAGCGCGCTGACCGCCAGCGCGACGGAGTGCCCCGCGGTGAATGCGACTGTGACAGCGAGGATGTGGCGCACCGCGCGGCGCGGGCGATTGTCCGGGTACCAGCGGCCGTTCTTGGCGATCAGCACGGCCGGCAGCAGCAGAGTGAACAGAAACAGGAGGTGGTCGGTGCCTTCGAGGATGTGATGGCCGCCGAGTTTCACCATCCCGGCGAATCCCCGCCACGCGCCGGCCTCGCTGAGATCCACCGAAAGGGGTGGCACGGTGAGAGTTTCGGCGTCCATGCGGATGACGCCGACTTGCCTGGCGTCGTTGCCGACGTCGACCTGCCCGGCGCGCCAGTCCTGACGGACCGCGACGAGGGCGATGTGCGTGCTGACCTTGTGGATGACCGCGTCGTAGCCCAAGACGAATCGGCGCATGTCGGCCCCCGGCGGCGGGGTCAGCACTGCTTGGACGACCAGTTCCTTGTACGAGCCGATGGCCGTTCGATCCGCGTAGTTCAGGTGCACGTCGCCGATCTGCACGGTCCACGGCACACCGTCCGGTGTGGTGGGCCGTAGATGGTCGCCCACATAGCGCGCCAGTCCAGCGGAGTCCTCGGCCGACAGGCGCGGGCGCACGTTGACATCGATACCGCTGGCCTCGGCGAGATTGGCCGCGGGTATCAGCAATTCGGCCTCGATCGCCGTCTCGCCCACATCGAGCAGAACCTTGGTGCCCGGCATCGGATGCGCCGGCGCGGCAATAGGGTTACACAGCAAGGCAATAACCGCACACCCCAGCACGACCAGTGCTCGTCGTAGCAATCGCGTCACGAACCAATGGTGTGCGCGCCACGGTGACGCCCGGATCGGCCGATCGACCTATCTTCGCGACAGCCGCGAGGTCCGCGTGCCGATCGCTCTCGGGCCACAGCGCCGCTCGGATCACCTCGTCGATCGAGGAGAAGGGTCTGCTGCGAGTTCTATTGGTTCGGTGGCCGTCAGGAGCACTGCTTCGGGTGCGCGCGTCGTCGACGGGCTGCCTTCACGACCTCGCCCGATCCGGGGGTGAACAGGATGGCGAGCCATAGACGCACCCGCAGCGCCTGGCTGGGTGCTGTCCGGCGCCTACAAGGGTGTGGTGTTCGGTCGGCTGCACACCGAGACCCATGAATCAGCACCACGATTACCGTGTCGGAAGCCTGCTACTCGTCGGCGGGCGGCGCCCACCGGGATTGCGCATTTCCCGCCGGTGTGGGTCGGGACCGCAGTGATTGCGGTCCGCCCTGCCCGCCGCATCCGCTCGCCGTGCCGGGGCGTTCGACTGTCTCGAGCAGGCCGTCGACCGCTGCCAGCGACGAATGGGGGTCACTGTGGGCGATCCCGGGAAACTGGTCGGAGCGCGCCACGAACGCGGCGTCGGATTCCGACCAGGACACCTGGATCGAGGACAGTCGGATCCGCTGGCGCGGGCGCTGCATGGTCTCGGTTCCCTTCTCTGAGCGTGCATCACGGTCGAGATTCCTTCCATACCAGCATAGAAGCCGCCGAAATGGTCATCAAATAGGCTGTCCCCCACAGTATTTCGTCGAATTGGCACAGGATGTCGTATTCGATGGCTCGCGATGTCGGCACCGATATCGTCCCGAGCCGCGGATCTCAGCGCCCTGCGTCAAGTCGGGCGACCGCGGCAGCGACCTGCCGGCCGAATGGTGGCCGAAGACCCTGGCTGCCAAGATCAGTTGTCCTCGCGGAGGTTGATCCATGGATCGATCAACGGGTGAAAGTCTCGACAACGTCGAATTGAACGCTCAGTGGGCATAGGTCGCCAGGAGCTCCAAGGAACTGGTGATCAAACCGGCGTCGAGGGCGGCATGGCGAGCCTCCAGCGCCACCCGTCGGCGCAAGTCGAATACCGTGTCGGTGGGCAACTCATCGATCGCCCACGGCGGAATGGTCCAGCCCGGACGGTGTGGCGGCGGCCGCAGTTCGGCCAGCCACTCATGGCGGGTTCGTGCGCGCAGATGGGCGCAGGCGAGGATGCGGAAGCGCAATTCGCTCACATCAATGGTGGATGTCGCCAGCTGGTGGGACAGCGTTCTGCGCAGATCCGGGAGACCGAACTCTCGCAGCAGTTCGGTCAACGGAGCCCGAACTGGTACGGCGTCCGGCGGCAACTCCAGGCCCAGCAGGTCGGCGATACCGCGCAGACCACGCTGGAGCGCGGCTGCGGCGCCGCGGAAATCGTCGAGCAGAGCATGGATTTCGGCGTGATCGTCGGCTGCTGTGCGGAAGATCCGATGGATCCCGTCGGCCCAGCGTCGGCAGGCCGACTCCTCGAAATGATCGCAGTCGTCGAACGTGCGCTCGGCGGAGTCACGGAGGTTCTCGGCGAACCGGCGGTTTCGCGCACGCCACCGGGCCTGTTCGGCATCCTCGGCCGCGGTGATCCGGCGGTTGACCGCGTCGATGTCGGATCGGCCGCGGATCAATGCGATATCGATCTCGGCGCGCCGCTCGGCGTACTTGCGGTCCTGCTCGCGGTAGTACCGCACCAGATCCGGATCGTCTTTCCACCAGGCCATAACCGCTCCTGACCACTGTAGTCAGGATACGTCGGAGCGCTCCGCAACGGCGTAAGCACACTCACGGGCGCCGCGTGGATTGCGGAACAATCCCTGCTTCGAGGTCGACGGCGTCGGGTTTGCCGTGGAAAGGGGCGTTGGTCCTCGGCTTTGCGGTACCGCGGCCCTGTGCGCAGCATGACGAATGAACGACTCTCGATATCGGGACATCAGTGCTTCTCGCGGTTGAGGTGAACCGAAATGGGTACCGCGGTGCGGGTACGCGGCCTGCGCAAACAGTACGGCGACACGGTGGCCGTGAACGATGTGTCCTTCGAGGTCGGCAAGGGCGAGATCCTCGGCCTGCTCGGACCGAACGGCTCCGGAAAGACCACCACGGTCGAATGTGTGCTGGGCCTGCGCCGAGCCGATCGAGGCGAGATCGAGATATTCGGCGCCGATCCGAGACGGGAACCGGCGAAGGTGCGGCGGCTGGTCGGCAGTCAGTTGCAGGACTCCGCGCTGCCGGATCGAATCAAGGTGTGGGAGGCGCTGCGACTGTTCTCGTCCCTGTCCCCGCACGGGCCGCCCTGGGAACTGCTGCTGGACGAGTGGGGGCTGCGGTCCCGGCGCACCACCGCGTTCGGGGACCTGTCCGGAGGGCAGCGGCAACGGTTGTTCGTCGCCCTGGCATTGGTCAATGATCCGCGCGTGGTCATCCTCGACGAAATGACCACCGGATTGGATCCGGCCGCTCGGCGAGTGGCCTGGGAGCTGGTCGAGGCGGTGCGGGAACGGGGTACCGCGGTGCTGCTGGTCACGCATTTCATGGACGAGGCGGCCCGCTTGTGCGATCGGGTCGTTGTGCTGACGGCTGGGCGAGTGGTGGCCGCCGGCACTCCGGCGGAGCTGGTGGCTGGCCAAACTCACAGCAGCACAGTGCGATTCACCGCGCGCGCTCCCGATGATCTCGATTATCTGCGGCAGGTGGCGGGTGTCGCCCGGGTGCAGCGCTCCCGCGATCGGGTCGAAGTCACGGGGTCGGGACCGTTGGCCGCCCGGGTGGCACACGCATTGGTGAGCCACGGCGAGGAACCCCTCGACCTCCGAATAGCACTGCCCTCGCTCGAGGATGCCTATCTGACGCTGACCGGCACCACCGCCGGACATCTCGACGCGGCACGAAGGAGTTGAGCGCATGCGAGCTCTACGGGAGATCACCTGGGTCGAACTCAAGCTGTTCGGCAGGGAACCGATCACGGTGGTTTTCGTGCTCGTGTTGCCGCTGATCATGCTGTACATCCTCAACGGCCTGTTCGGCAACCAGCCGAATCCGGACGTCTACGAAGGGGTCGGCGCCGTCGACTTCTACGCGCCCGCCTATGTCGCCTTGGTTGTCGCGACGGTCGGCGTCCTGTCGGTGCCGGTACACCTGGCCGGCTACCGGGAACGGGGGATACTGCTCCGGTTTCGCGCGTCGGCACTGACGCCGACGACATTGATCGGCGCGCACGTGATCATTGCAGTGGTGACCGGTGCCGTCGGGGCGATCCTGCTGACCGCGCTGTCGACTGTCGGGTATCACGGTGCGCTGCCGCACGATTGGCTCGGCGTGCTGGCCGGGTTCGTCTTGATCACCGTCGCTTTCGCGGTGCTGGGAGCCTGCGTCGGCGTGATGCTGCCGACCGCCCGTGCCGCGCAAGGTCTGGGGGTTCTGATGTTCTTCGTTTTTCTGCTGCTCGGTGGCGCCGGCCCGCCCCGGGAAGTGATGCCCGGCGCAATGTCCGGCCTCAGCGAAATCATTCCGCTGACCTATGCCGGGGCGGTCCTGCGCGGTCCATGGCTGGGGCGGGGCTGGGACGCCACCGCGGTCCTCGTGATGAGCGGTCTGCTGGGCGTCGGCCTCGCACTGACCTGGTGGAGGCTGCGCTCGATCGAGAGATGAGGCAGCCGGCCCCGCTGTCCCTTCGCCCGCTGTGTCTGCCCGGGGGCTTGTGGCGTTCAGTTGGTTCGGGTGACAGCGGGTGGGTTCCAGGTGCCGTCCACGATGGTCTGGTCGGGCCAGTAGGTGCGCAGCATCAGGTTGAAGTCGCCCGAGGCCGGAGTGGGCAGCCAGTTGGATTCCCTTTCCGGGCCGGGGTTTTCGCGCTGGATGTAGATGTCGACCGATCCGTCCGGGTTCTTGGCCAGGCGTTCGCCGCGTACGGCGTAGCGGTTGATCGGGTTGTCGACGAAGAAGCCCTGCTCGTTGTACATGGTCAGGGACCAGAAGCCTTTGACCGGCGGGATCTGGTCGGCGGCGAAGTGCAGCACGTAGGCGTGGTCGGCGATGAGCTGGGTGTTCTCGTCGTCCACGCGGGTGGCCGGGTAGATGGCGTCCTGGGGCAGGTTCGCGCCGAGTCCGCCGTAGGCCACCAGCGCGCGAGCGGCGTAATCGGTGCCGTAGTCACCGATGTCGCTGCGTGCGATCTTCCATCCGTTGACCTCCTTGTTGCCCAGATCGGCTTCGATCTTCGACAGCGCCTTCGGCCACGCCTGTTCCCAGCGGGCGCGCTCGGACTCGGGCAGCGAGCTCAGGTCGAGCTTCGTGTCCGGAGACCATCCGATCGTGGCCAGTTGGTCGAGCGTGGCCTTGTCGTCCGGGCGGGTCTGGGTGTGGGACAGGCTGGTGTAGTACAGATCCCAGTACTGCTGCGGGGTCAGGTCGTGGATGTATTTGCCGACTGCCTGGTCCTTGGGCCAGTCCGGGTGCAGGTCGGTATTGGTCGGCGGGGTGTAGGCGGTGCCGTAGGCGCTGAGCGGGATCGCGGTCATCTGATTCTGGAGCGCGATCACGTTCGGCACGTCGTCGGGGCCGTTGACCTGGATGCGGCCGATCATCCACCCGGAATCGGTCGGCAGCTCGTATTCGTGCACGCCCTCGGGCAGCGTGCCGTGGAAGGTCGGCCCGACCAGGGCGAACTGGTAACCGTGCACGTCACCGAGGGTGCGTGGTCCGGCGGAGGCGTCGACATTGGTCCACGCGTCCAGGATCGGGAACAGGTGATACCGCCCGCCCATATCGGGCACGCTGACGATCAACGGCTCGGCGGAGACGTCGAAGAACATCGACGTGTAGAGGGTGTCGACATTGGGGCGCACCACGCCGGTGAACTTCGCGTCGGGCAAGAAGTGCAGCGGGGCGAGCTGATTCATCGGGGCCGCGCCGATCGATGGATCCGGTGCGGGATAGTTCGTGGACTGCCGTCGCGTCACCTCCACCGACACCAGCGGGTAGGTGTAGGTGTAGGCCAGTGCCGCCAGATCATCGGCCGTTGGCGCCGCCGACGAGCCGGGTGTCGAGGAATCCGTCGAGGAATCCGACGAACAAGCGACCGAGGCCAAGGCGACCGCGCCCACCAGACCCATCGCTATGGCTGCCCGGACACGCCGGGACTTCGAACTGCTGACCACCGCATCCTCCTGGTTGAGGGTATTGCCGAGTACAGCGCGAGTGAGCCAATAGGTGGCAAACTCCTCGTGAGCGTAGCCACTCGCTGCGCTCGGGCGTGAAATTTCAGGGATGTCACGACAGTCCGCCCCATATGCGCGGGCGTCCTGCTTCCGCATTCGACAGACGGCGAATGCGTAGCTACATAATGTGGGCGGTGCACGCCGCTCGGCTTGACTCGAGGAGACGCCTTTTTGACCCACGAAGACACCGCGCTGATCCGCGGCACCGCCTTGCAGGGCTATCCGGAGCTGGTGGCCGAGCTCGGCGCGGACCCGGGCGCGCTGTTGGAAGCGGTGGCGATCCCGCGCGCGGCGGTCGGTGACCACGAGTCGTTGCTCAGCTTTCGCGCCGTCGTCACCGCGATCGAAGCCGCCGCCGCAGCCACCGGGACCCTCGACTTCGGTCGGCGGCTGGCACTACAGCAGGGCATCGAGATTCTCGGCCCACTCGCCGCAGCCGCGCGCACTGCACCGACCACCGGCGAAGCGTTCCGGGCGCTACACCGCTACCTGCCCGTCTACAGCCCCGCGATCGCCGCCTCCCTGGAGCAGCCCGACGGGCAGGCCCTGGTGCGTTTCGAGTACCGCATTCTCCTCGATCACCTGCCCCCGCATCGGCAGGTGATCGAACTCGCCCTCGGCGTAGCCCTGCGCATGACCCGGCTCATCGCCGGGCAGGCCTACAGCCCGGTCTCGGTTCATCTGCCGCACGATCCCGTGGCACCCGAGCCCGACTATCTCCGATACTTCGGCTGCCCAGTACATTTCGCCCAACCGTTCAGCGGCTTCCTGCTGCGCCCCGAAGACCTCGCTCGTCCGCTGGCCTCCGACGCCGCCGTCCGTGCTGTCGTCGAAGCCTACCTCGACACCCTCACCCCACCGGCTGACGGCACCACCACCGGCCCGGTCCGAGTCCTCATCCGCAAACTCCTGCCCACCGGCACCGTCGACCGCGACCTCATCGCCGCCCACCTGTGCCTGCACCCCCGCACCCTGCAACGCCGCCTCACCGTCGAGGGCACCACCTTTACCGCCCTCGTCGACGAAATCCGCCGAGACGAGGCCGAACACTACCTGCGCGACACCGACATTCCCCTCGGCCAACTGGCCACCCTGCTCGGCTACAGCGAGCAGAGCGTCTTCACTCGCGCCTGCCACCGCTGGTTCGGCACCTCCGCGGCCACCCACCGCAGCACCCTGCGAACAGTCGACCATCGTTGAGTCCCTGCCCCGACCGGGTTGGATGCGCGTGACACCGAGGTCTGAAAGACCTTGCCGTTCAAGGACTTCTGTCAGTATTATGCCAGCCCCCTTTTCTGCAAGAATGGATTGTCGACAGTCCCGCACCCATCGCTCAGGGGAACCGATGGACGATAGTGACCAGCGAATACACCTGTATGCCATCCACGTTCGTTGGTCCGCGCCGGACGCAGCCTACGTCGCGTGGTCCGAGCAGTACCCCGGCCTCGTCCACACCGATCCGTGGTCCTCACTCGCCGCTGTCGACGGCCTCATCGAGAAGGTGCAGATCACCGGCACATCGCCGCAATCGACGCGGCGCCGACACGCACTGTGACGCATCGTGACGCGTCCGCTGCTTCGGAATCGAGATCGTGGATCCGCCCGGCTGGGCGGTGTTGTCCCCACGGTTCGAGGACCAAAGTCCCGCAGCGGCGAGGTCACTCGCCCCTACTACCGCGAATCCGTTCGCGCGCATACTGAATCCGTCGGTTACCGCCAGTCGGAACATCGCACCAGGGGTCTGCGGACGTATCGTGTCGAGCGACTTCGATCGACGAGCGAGCCAATCGGTCCGGTCCCTGCGCCCCGTCCCGCGACCGCGCGTCGCGCGGAGGCGCCGACGATCGCACGGCGATCCCGGATCGCTCACGCGTATCGCCCGCCACCCGGATGTGGATGCCACGGTACCGACCCGCCACGGCGGCCTACCGGGTACGGCTACCCCCCGAATCCGTGTCCGGTGGGCCGTCGGCCCAGGATCGATCTCATCCATCACAGGCGACGACCATCCCGAGGTCGCCGTCGTATCGCCGATAGAGCAGGCGGCCGCGCCCGTCGTGCGCATCGGTGAAGAACAGGAACGGCAGCCCGTAACCACACAGCCGGGCCACCGCGTGCGGCTCGGTGAGAACGCCCGTGGGATGCGGGTTCACGGTGAGCCGCAACAGCTTCGCCTGTTTCGGCGCAGTCATCCGCCGCTGCCGGACCAATCGCACACCCAGCGGCCCCGACCAGTACACCATCGCGTCCTCACCCGCCATCGCGTCGGTGAACAGGCAGGCGTCGAAGTCCATCTCCTCCATCAAGGCGATGGCATCGGCGATGTCGCGGGGCAGCGGGTAGCCGGCCTTACGCCGCACGACGGGCCGGTCGGCAGAGACCGCGGCCAACGGAGCGCGACTGGGATCGGGCCAGTTCCGCGGGCCCTCGGCGGTCGTCATCCGGTGTATGCGGCGGTCCAACCGCTCCGCGGCGAAGGTCAAGGCGAAGCCGGTGGGACCGCTGATCTGCGTCCGGATCGGCGTGCGAGCAGTATCGAGATTCACCTGCACGACGAGTTCGTCGTTCGCCGCCCGCGACCGGGTCAGCCGCACCCGCGCGTCGGCGTCGAGATCGTGCCGGCGCAGCACTCGCTCGATCAGCCACTCCGCTCGCGCCGCCGTGGCCGCCGGGACCGCGCCGCATGTGATCACCTCGGTCCGGGCCCGGGAAGTTCGCAGTCCCTCGCACGTACTCACGTTCGCTACCCCGTTCTTCCTCGTGACTCGCAGTGGGCGCACCAATAGCACCACCGCATGAATGGCGTCGACAGAGCCGAAAGTCCCGCCGTGGCCCGAATCGACGCCCGAGCGCTGTTGCGCTCGATCGGTGCATCACCGGCGCAACCGACACGCGGCGGTCTTGTCAATGACGCTGAATACCGCCTCCGGCACGACCTGGCTCCGTGCACAATGGCGGCCATGCCACGTGAGCCGGGCGCCCGCGGCGGCCATGATCCCTGGGCCGACGCGCCGTCTCAGTTGCGTTTGCGGGCGTTGCTGGGTGAAGTGCAGGAGCGAATCGGCCAGCTCGCCGGCATGCAGAGTCGAATGGACCGGCTGCTGGAGGCCATGCTGGTGATCTCGGCGGGCTTGGACCTCGACGACACACTCCGCTCGATCGTGCATACAGCCATCGAACTGGTCGATGCCCGGTATGGCGCGCTCGGCGTCCGTGAGACACGCGAGCTGGGCAACAATCTCGCCGAATTCGTCTACGAGGGCATCGACGATCGCACCCGCGAGCTGATCGGCGAGCTGCCGCACGGTGAGGGGGTGCTCGGGCTGCTCATCGCGCAGCCGAAACCGCTTCGCTTGAGCGACCTTTCGGTTCATGCGGCATCGGTCGGCTTCCCGGCGAATCATCCGCCGATGAAGACCTTTCTCGGCGTTCCGGTGAAGGTGCGCGACGAGGTATTCGGCAACCTCTACCTGACCGAGAAGACCGACGGCCGGGAGTTCACCGAGGACGACGAACTCGTGGTCCGCGCTCTGGCGGCGGCCGCGGGCATCGCGATCGAGAACGCTCGGCTCTACCGAGATGCACGAATTCGCCAGCGCTGGCTGGAATCCACCCGCGACGCGGCGACCGAACTGCTGGGTTGCGGAGAACCCTCGGAGATCCTCAGCCTCGTCGCCCAGCGCGCGCTCACACTCACCCGAGCGGCGTGCGCGTTCATCGCGCTCCCGGAGGACCCGGATGTTCCGGACGACGACGTGCGCGAGCTGATCGTCGCGGCCGGCTCCGGCCACAACGCGGAGTCCTTTCTGTCGCAGCGCATCCCGCTCGACGGTTCGCACATCGGCCGGGTGTTCCGGACCGGTTGCGTAGCGACGGTCGAGAGGCTGGCCTATCGCCCGCTGCGACATGCCCTGTCCTGCTTCGGCCCGGTGCTGCTGCTGCCACTGCGCGCCCGCAATTCGGTGATCGGCGTGCTCGCGGTGCTCCGCCCGCCCGATGCGGCCGACTTCGACGACTCCGCGCTCGCGATGATGGCCGTCTTCGCCGATCAGGCCGCGATGGCTTGGCAACTGGCCGACAATCAGCGGCGAATGCGGGAACTCGACGTGCTCACCGACCGCGAACGCATTGCCCGCGACCTGCACGACCAGGTGATTCAGCGACTCTTCGCCACCGGCATGGACTTGCAGGGCACTCTCCAGCGCGCCCGCTCCGCGCCCATCCGGGACCGGCTCACCCGCACGATCGACGATCTCCAGGCCATCGTCAACGACATCCGTCAGACGATCTTCAACCTGCACGACACGAGACCGGGGGCGCCGACGTTCCACACCCGCCTGCACGACGTCGTCGCCGACATGACCACCGAGACCGCCCTGCACACCACGATCCACCTTTCCGGCCCGATCTCCGTCCTGCCCGACGCGCTCGCCGAGACCGTGGAAGTCGTTCTGCGTGAAGCACTCAGCAATGTGGTGCGCCATGCCTCCGCCCGCACCGTCACCGTCGGCCTCACCGTCGCCGACGAGGTCACCCTCGAGGTCGCCGACGACGGGGTCGGCCTCGACACCTCCGTCCGCCGCCGCAGCGGACTGGCCAACCTGGCCGTCCGGGCCCGCGAGTGCGGCGGCCACTTCGATGCCAGCGGGAATGTCCGCGGCGGAACCACCTTGCGCTGGTCGGCCCCGCTCGCCGCGGAGGGCTAGACGATGCGCCCTCAGCTGCCGGTGGGCCGGGTTCGCGGCCACGTCGTTCTCGTGCTGTGGATCGTCGCCGTCGCCGTCGCGTACTTCACCTCCGCGCAAGTCGGGTTGCGGATGGCGCTGGTCGAGCACCAGGTGACACCGTTCTGGCCGCCGACCGGAATCGCTCTCGCGTGCCTGCTGTTACGGGGCCCGCGGGTATGGCCGGGTATCACCCTCGGCGCGTTCGCGGTCAACCTCGGTCTCGGGCCGCAGCTTCCGGCCATTCTGGTGATCGCGGCCGGGAATACGGCGGCCCCGCTCGTGGCGTATCTCTTGCTCCGACGGGTCGGATTTCGCCGTGGATTCGACCGGATCACCGATGTGCTGGCATTGGTGTTCCTCGGCGCACTCACCGGAATGCTGGTCAGTGCAACAGTCGGCAGCACGACCTTGCTGGTCGCGGGTGCGCTGTCACCGGAGCACTGGTTGCCGACCTGGTTCGTCTGGTGGACCGGCGACGCGATGGGCGTGCTCACGGTCGCACCGCTCATCCTGCTCCTGGGTTCGGGCGCGAAACCCCGGACGCTGGAGCCATTGCGGATCGCCGAGGCCATCGCTCTGTTCGCGGGCACGCTCGCGGTCGTGCTCGCCGCGACCGCCGTCGCCGCGAACATGCTGTTCCTCGCTTTTCCCTTCCTCATCTGGGCCGGACTGCGCTTCCACCTGGCCGGCACCGTACCGTGCGCCTTGATTTCCTCCACGGTCGCCTCCTACGCGGCCTCCGGCAATCTCCCCGCGTTCGCCGACCTCGACCTCACCACTAAAATGGTTGTGCTGCAGGCATTCAACGGTTCGGTCGCCCTCACCGCCCTGCTCCACGCGACCCTCACAGCACAGCGCGACCACGCCCGCCGCGCGGTCGACGATGCGTGCATCCAACTCACCCGAGCCGTGACCACCCTGCAACAAGGCCATCCCCTGGAAGGCATGACCGATGTCCTGCATCGGCTCCCACCGCTGAAGCCGCCCCGAGCCGACTGAGCGGACAGGATCCCCGCTGGCCGAGGACTTTCGACTCTCCCGGACGAGGAACAGCGATCGGACACTGAATCGGCAGCGTCAGCGCGGTCAGCGCCGACCGGGGCGCCTTTCCGATACCGAATGCTCGGTAGTCACAATGGAAGGTACGGAGATGACCACTCCGCAATCCAATGAAGCAATCTTCTTCACACAGCGCGATTTTCAGGGGGATTCTTTTCCCTACAGCACGAACGACGGCGTAGTGGAAGTCCCCGGGCAACTCAACGACAGATTCCTCTCCGTCCGAGTGGGCGCGACCGCCAAAGTAATGGCCTGGCAGCACTACGGCTTCGGTGGCGCCTACGCTGAATGGGACACCGATCAGCCCGATATCAGCGCCATCCATGGCCTGTCGGTCTTCACTGTCACGTACCGCAGCACCCGGTTCATCGCCGCCCGCTTCGTGAACGCGACGCGCCCCGACCGCACCTACGCGATGAAGGTGAACACCGCCGGCGCCGACCCGGGACTCAGCGAGCGATGGCTCGCCCAGAACGACCCCGACTTCCTGCCCATCGCCCTCGCCTTCGAGGACGGCCGCTCGGTCACCACCGCACTCTACGTGCGCGACCAGGAAACCTACATCTACAACCCCACCGGTTCCTGCTACTTCCGCTGGAACCCCACCACCAGTGCAGTCGAACTGGATCCCGGTGCCGCCTTCCCGCCCGGCATAAGCCATAAACAGGCCAGCGCAAGCGAATTCATCTTCGAGCTCTGAATCGCGAAGCAGTCCGAGGTGTCCTCCCCTCACCAGCGGAGGTTATCCGCCCCCCGTGTCGGCGCGCTCCTGGGGTCACAAGCCGGGGAATCGTGCCGACCGGCCCTCGAATTCGGGAATTCTGCCCATTTGCCCGGGTTGCCGTTGCGGCTGCTCGCCTGCGGCGGGTAGGGCCGGGGCATGAACGCGGACGTCGGATTGCCGGAGCCGATGGCGTCCGCGGCGGTGATCGAGCAGGCCCTGGGCATGACGATGTGCGTCTACGGCGTGTCGGCCGAGCAGGCGGCACGGGTGCTGGCGTGGCGGGCGCAGGCCACGGGAGTCGACCTACGGGCGTTCGCCGTCGTGCTGGTCGCGCAACTGGAGTGGCTTCCGGCGGTTGATGCCGACACGCGGGCGCGGTTCGATCGACTGTTGCTGAGTCTGCCGTATCGGCCGAGCTAGCCGCCGGGCCGTTACGGGGCGGGACCGGAGGGGGCGAGGGCTGGATCCCATCCGGGTGCGAACCGCCCGGCGATTCATCGGCATTCAGTGCGGGGCGAGGCGGTGCACGACGATGCCGGATTTGAAGACGGTCGTCCCGAGCAATTGGAGATGGGTGAGTTCGGCGTAGCCGTCGAACAGCCGATCGCCGGCGCCTGCGATGGCCGGGAAGACCCAGAAGTGGTATTCATCGACCAGTTTGGCCTCGAGCAGTGTGTGTGACAGCGAGCCGGTGCCGAACTTGAGGATGTCACCACCGTCCTGCGCCTTGACGGCGCGCACGGCGTCGACGATATTCCCTTGCAGGACAGTGGCATTCCATGTCGTGTCCTGCTGTGCGAGGGTGCGGGACGCGACGTACTTGGGCATGGCGTTGATGCGAGCCGTGTAGGGATCTTCAGCGGGGCGAGTGGGCCACACCTGCGCGAATCCCTCGTAGGTGTCGCGGCCGAGCAACAGCGCATCGGCGGCGAACAGCAGCCGGGTCCCGTACTCGCTGTGCTCATCATCCCAGTACGGCGCACCCCACTGATGTGGCTCGCCGACAACTCCGTCGGTGGTGACGAAGGTGGATTCGATGATCTTGCGCATGGACAGCCTTTCGAGCCTGTTCGGATGTTCACTCAGCATCGCCCGCCCAAAGACCTCCCAGCAAGCGGTGTTTCGGCAATGCAGCGTTGAGCGACACTGGACGCTGACCGCGTACCCGTGCGTCACCGCGAGACAGATGAACTCGGTGCTCTGCCGCCTTTGGTCTGAGGGGCTCGGCGCCACGAGGCTGACGGGGCGTTGCGCCAGGCGCACCAGCCGAGCGGCAGGTCGGCGAGGGACCTCACTGAACGGTCGCGGTCGGCCATCTCCGCGAGGTGGATCGTCACGACATCGTCGGCGGTCGGTGCGGTGGGGTCGGAGCCCAGGAATTGCCATCCGCCGTCGTCGGCGTCATGGAAGACGTAGGCGATCCAATCCTCGCCGAGGACGATGCTCCGAGTCGTGAAGACTTCCGTATTACGCGGTTCGGCGAAGACCCATCGAGATGCCATGGGGTGTGCGCTATTTCGCGAGGTGCGGCACGGGCGCGTCCGGTGCCGTGCGGGCGTGGTTGCCGAGGCCGCGCAGCGCTTCCAGGGCGACGAGGTGTCCAGGGTCGTTGAGATTCCTTGCGGCGAAATGGTTTCCGTGTCGATCGGGGGTGTGGCGAACCCACATGCGTTTCCTCCCGCAACATCTGTTCGTTCATGATACATTCGATCGTATCGAATGTGAACGGTTGATTTTCGATCGTAGGAGGACTCGTGTGGGTTGTCTGCCCGGCAGCGCAGGGCTGTTGCCTCGGTCTTGCCATGGATGAGGTCTTCGACCGGGATGTCGTCGTGGTCGGCGCCGGCCTGTCCGGCTTGGCGGCCGCACGTCGGCTGTGGCAGAACGGGATTCGCCGGATCGCGGTGTTCGAGGCGGCGAACCGGGTGGGCGGGCGTGTGCTGAATCAGCGCGTCGACGCCGACACCGTCGTCGAAGGCGGCGGGCAGTGGGTGGGTCCTGGCCAGGATCGAGTGCTGGCGTTGGGGCGCGAGCTCGGCGTTCCGACATTCGCCAGCTATGACCTCGGGCGTTCGGTGATGATTCTCCGCGGCAAGCGGCGCACCTACCGATTCGGGGTGCCGTATCCGTTCCCGCTGATCGGGCTGGACCTGGCCAGAGCGCTGATGCGTTTGGAGTCGATGTCTCGCCGAATCGATCTCGATCGCCCCTGGGCCGCCGACGGCGCCGCCGAACTCGACGGCCGAACCCTCGACGAGTTCCTGCGCCGGCAGCTGCGCACCACCGGCGCCCGTCATCTGCTCGACGTGATCAGTGGATTGACCTTCGGCGGCAACCCCGCGGACATTTCACTTCTCTCGGTTCTGATCCGCATCCGATCGGCGGGAGGGCTCGACCGGCTCCTCGACATGACCGGCGGCGCACAGGAACTGCGCTTCGCCGGCGGATCGCAACTGCTCGCCGCGCGGATGGCCGCCGATCTCGGCGACACCGTCGAACTCGCGCGCCCGGTGACCCGTATCGATGCCACCGCGGAGGGCGCGGCCGTCTACTCCGGCGAGCAGGTGGTGACAACCCGGTACGTGATCGTTGCGTTGAGCCCTGCGGACCGTCGCTCGATCGCGTTCCAGCCATCTCTGCCATATGGACTCGCCGAAGCGACCGCCGCTATCGGCGCTCACGCCGGGATGAAGGCGCACGCCGTCTATCCGCGGCCGTTCTGGCGCGCCGCGGGCCTCAGCGGCCAGGCTCTCGGCGACCTGGGCCCGGCGCCGGTGACGGTCGACAATTCGCCACCGGATGCCCGCCTCGGCATCCTCACCGCCTTTGTCGCCGACGGCACCGGCCGGAACGCCGCGACGCCGGACCGACTCTCCGACCCGGAAACTCGCCGCAGCGCGGTAATCGACTGCTTGACAAGCTATTTCGGACCCAAAGCGCAACGCCCGCTCGACTACATCGAACAGGATTGGCGTGCGGAGCAGTTCACTGCCGGCTGCATGCCCACCGTGCCGCCGGGTCTGATCACCCGCATCGGACCCACCCTCGCAGACCGGCACGGCCCAATCCTCTTCGCCGGGGCCGAACAATCCCGCATCTGGAACGGATACATGGACGGCGCCATCCGCGCCGGCGAGGACGCGGCCCATCACATCTGCCAAGTCGAATCGCGCTATCCCTCCAGGAGGTTCCCATGACGACCGAGCCGCGCACACTGATGATTCTCGTGGCGGGACCATACCGGTCCGGCACCGGCGACGACCCGTCAAGGATCGCCGCAAACCTTCACGCGATGAACCGGGCCGCGCTGGCCCTGTTCCGGGCCGGGCACCTGCCTGTCACCGGTGAGGCCCTGGCCCTGCCGCTGCTCGAGATCGCGGGGAGCGCTCACCTCGGAGACCCTGTTTTCGAGGAGATCTTCCATCCGATCGCCGAGCAACTGCTGACCCGATGCGACGCGGTCCTGCGCATCGGCGGGGCTTCGATGGGGGCCGATGAGATGGTCGCTCGAGCCCGAGCGCAGGGCAAGGACGTCTACGGCAGCCTCGGCGAAGTCCCGCCGGCTCACTGAACGCCCATGGCCGCGAAAGCCGGCCGCATCCGACGATGTCGTACTGAACGGAGAGTGTTGTGCGGGTGCTTGTTCTGGGGGGAGCGGCGGCCGGCGAAGCGGCGGTGTCGACCGCAGCGGACTTGCCCGGTGTCGCTGAGATCGTGATCGCGGATCCGGACCTCGGTACAGCCGAACGTGTGGCCGATCGAATCGCCGACCGCCGCCGGCCCATCTGTGCGCACGGGGTGGAGCTCACCGATCGGGACCACCTGCTCGGTGCGCTGCGGGCGGCGGACGTTGTGCTCGACACTGTTGGGCCGCATCGCGAATGTGGTCTCACGGTACTGCGGGCCGCGATCGAGACCGGGACCCACTACCTCGACGCCTGCGACGAGTGGGAATCGACTCTGCGCAGGGGCGAACTCGAGGTCGAAGCGCGGGCGGCCGGTGTGTGCGCGATCGCCGGGATGGGTGCGAGGCTGGGGATCGGCAGTCTGCTCGCGTTGACCGCTGCGCGTGAGCTGGGTTGCGTGCGAGACGTTTTCGTGGCCTCCACCGGTGCCCACGCATTGCGGACGGGGCGGATCGGTGGGACGGTCCTATCGCGTGAGGACGGCCGGTTGGTGACTTCTTCGATGCGTGGCGTCCAGGCATCCCCGGCTTCGGTCGTCTTCGAGTCGTCGACAACGCCGCCGCCGTTCTTCGGCGTCGCCGCCGGGGCGAACCCGGAGCGTGGAGAGGCTGTGCTGGCACGACTGTCCATACCGCTCGAGGACTCCCTGCTGACGATCGACACTGCGACGGCCACCGGAACATCACTGGCGCTGGGTCTCTATCAACTACTCGACGATGCCGTTCGGCGGCCCGGCGTGCACCTGGCCGGCGCGATCATCGATCCGGAGCTCTTCTTCCGGGATCTCGAACGTGTGCACCGGCTGGTGACGACCTGCGCCTCGATCCGTATCGAAAGAGATTGCGGCGCCCGGATCCGCCGGCACTGAGCGCGCTCGCTCCGGTCGTCCGCGGGCATCGCGACGGGGCGTGAACGATTGTCTGCGAATCGATCGTAGGATGACCGAAAGAAACTGCTGATCCGGCTGCGATCGATCCGAAGGGGTGAGTGTGGGCGCCGAGCGGGACGCTGCCGTCGAGATTCCGACGCGCACGCTCGTGGAGAGCATGATCCGCGAGGACTCCACGATCGACGCGGGCGAGTTGTACGCGGTGGCGAACACGCTCGGGATGAGTGATCAGCAGGTGCGGCTGTGTATCAAACGGCTGGTCGCCGAGGGACAGTTCACGCAGGAGGGGCGCGGCCGCAAGGCCGTGCTGTACGCGTCCGACCGTACGCGCGCGGCCATCGCACCCGATCTGGAGTTCATCCGCTACATGTTCGCGCAGGATCGCGGGACGGCGCCGTGGGATGGGGTGTGGCATCTGGTGGCCTTCGCGGTGCCCGAAACGGCGCGATCCGCGCGGGACGCCATGCGCGACAGCATCGTTCACCTGGGTGGTGCGGCGGTTCAGGGCGGCCTCTACGTCTGCGCGAATGCCTGGGAGGAGCGGATCGCCGCCGTGGCCGCCGAACTCGGTGTCGGTGAATACATCTCGACCATGACGACGCGGGATCTGCGGATCGGCGAACTCGACTCGCCGCACGCCCTCGCTGCGCGATTGTGGCCGCTGGACCGGCTCGCGGCCGGGCATATGCGACTGCACGCGGTCGCCGAAAGCCGGTTGCGTGCACTGCGAACCGGCGCGCTCTCCGACACCGAACTCGTGACGATCGAGATCGAGATAGCCGCGGAGTTCACCCGGGCGATGGATCCGGATCCGCTGCTGCCGCCGGAGCTGCTGCCGCGGCCGTGGATCGGCGCGCAGGCGCGCGCCGTCGTGGCGGAATGCTGGGCAGAACTCGAGAAGTTCGAGGTGCTCGCATCCCCACGGCTTTTCCAGGTGTACTCCGAAGCCGTGCGGGAGGCCATCAACGGGTCGGCTCCTGCCGTGGGTTCGCGCACCCGGTAGTCGCCGCGACATCACGCCGCAGGACCCGGTTCCAGCGGTGAATTCACCTACGCCTCAACGTATTCGGATCTCGGCGTGAACGTGCCGACTGCTTGCGGGGAGTCGTCGGTTCATTTCGTGGTGCTTCCGTGCCGAATCTCGCGCCGGCCTAAACTATCGTGATAGAATTGATCGTATTCAAAACGATAGGTGCATGGGTGATAGGAGTTGAGGTGAGAGTTCTGGTGTTGGGCGGGCCGGGATGGACGCCAGCCCCGGGGTGAGCAATCTGCCGGCTGCGTCCGCGGCGCGGCGCGACGAGTCGCCACCGGGTGCGCCCGCGTTCACCGACGACATGGCCCGCGCCACCGGAATCCCCTTGGCGCTCGCCATGTCCCAGGTCATCGACGGCACCGCGCGAACGCCGGGCGTCCACCCGCCCGAGGCGGTCCTCGACGTCGACCGCTTCTTCGCCGACCTCGGCCGTCACCTCGGATACCACCGCCACTCATGCGTGGAGATCGAACAAGAACCGCTCGCCATCCAGGCGACCCCCTGATCGAAGGAACATCATGCAACCGACACCCGTGCGCACCGGTATCGCCGCCGCCGTGCTCGCCACAACAGTTTGTCTCGCACCGCTTCTCGCTTCCGGCACCGCCACCGCCGCGCCCGCCGGCCCTATCGGTGAACTCCGCGCCGAACGCCCCCCGCGCGACCCCGAGACCACCGACGGCGGCTCCGGCAACCCGCCGCCGAAGTGGACCCGCAAGCCGCGACCCGGCGGCAACGGCTGGACCGTCTGCCCGCCCCGCGCCGCTTGGTGCCGCCGGTAGCCCTACCCGGTCCGGTCCGGAACCACTCCGCATCACCTCCGAGCCGCGATCTCACGAAGTGGTTCAACGACTCCCGCGCCCGACCGACCACCGGTCGATCGCGGGTCCGGTCGCCGGGCAGGTGCCCCCTCATCACCTCGCTCGGCGATCTCCAACGGCAAGATCTAGGAGTTGATGACCGTCCTGACGCGATTGCCGACGCAGGAAATGGTGGCGTTCCCGTCGGTGTGCGGACCGCGCCCCAATGACACAGTGGTGCGTTTGCCCTTGTCGTCGATCGTCGTGAGGAACAGCTCACCGCTGCGGCAGCTGTAGATCTTGCCTTCGCCGGTGAGTCGCTCGGCCTGGTCGGTCCGGTCATCAGTGTTCATATCGATCCTTCTTCGGAAGCGGAAATGCAGTTCCCATGCTCCGGCCGAGCAAGTTCACCGACATCGGCTGAACGACCTATTCCATTCGGCTGGAAACGGATTCGATGGACCACTCTGCGAGGTGGTTTGAGCGCACGCGCCTTTTCGGCCCTTTCCGGCCCAGCAACCCATGCCTACCGGATGCCGGTACGTGGCTGGATCCCCGTGGTGGCCGCTCACTTCCGCGATGGCTCCCGCCGGTGCGGAGCGGCACGCGGGCCGTGTCCATACTCCCGCGGCTGTCCGGGGTGCTGGTCAGCGGGTGGGGGCGAGGGCCGGGGTTTCGGGGTGGGTGCGGAGCCGGTTCATGCGGTGGCGGCTGTCGTCGTCGACGGGGGTCCAGACGGTGATGATGGTTTCGGGGGTGGCGGGCAGTTCCATGCGTGTCAGGGTCAGCGACAGGTCACCGACGGTGGCGTGGCGGTAGGTCATGGTCTGGGTCGGTGGGGCGGCGACGTCGTGGCTGGCCCACAGTCGCGTGAATTCCGGACTCGCGGTGGCGAGTGCGCGGATCAGGTCGGTCCAGGCCGGGTCGTCGAGGTGGTTGGCGAAGTCGGCGCGGAAGGAGGCGACCATGTGGGGCAGGCCGGCGTCGCGGTTGACGAAGCAGCGACGGTCCGCGGGGGTGGTGAACAGTTCCCACAGGACGTTGCGGGAGCTGCCGGGGGCGGTGAGCCGGGGCCACAGTGCGGCCGCGGATCTATTGCAGCCCAGCAGGTCCCAGCGGGTGTTGATCGCCGCGGCCGGGTACTCGGTGATGGCGTCGAGGATGGCCTGCAGAGTGGGGGTGATGGTTTCGGCGGTGGTGACGACGGCGGGGATCGGGACCTCGGCCAGGCGGTAGAGGTGGTGGCGTTCGGCGGCGTCGAGGCGCAGGGTGGCGGCGATGGCGTCGAGGATTTGGGCGCCGACATTGATGGGGCGTCCCTGTTCGAGCCAGGTGTACCAGGTGATCGAGACCCCGGCGAGCCCGGCGACCTCTTCGCGTCGCAATCCTGGTGTGCGTCGGCGTAGTCCGGGCGCGATGCCGACCTGGGTGGGGGAGAGGCGATCGCGACGGCTGCGCAGGAACGCGGCCAGTTCGGTGCGGCGGGGGGAGGAGGGGGCGGTCACGCCCCTCATCATCGGCCATCCCGCGATGCGTCTGCCAGGTGCTGCCGGCACCAGTGCCATCAGCGTCTTGGTACCGGTGTCGCGGCGGCGGCAGGCTGGCTTTCCGACACCAATCCCGATGAATCCCGGAGGACCCGACCTGTGAGTGCCGCTCCGTTCACGATGCGCTTCACCGTTCGCAGCTATGAGCTCGACACCAACCATCACGTGGCCAGCACGGTCTACCTGCAATACACCGAGCAGTCCCGCTTCGCCTGCGGTCAGGCCGCGGGGCTGTCGCCCGACCGTCTGCTGGCCGACGGTCTCGGGCCGGTCAACCTCGAAACCACGCTGCGCTTTCACGCGGAACTGCGCGGTGAGGACGAGGTCGACGTGTCCTGCGCGTTCGTGTGGGGATCGGGCAAAACCCATCGTGTCGAGCATGTTCTGCGCAAGCCCGACGGAACCCTCGTCGCCGAGGTGACCAGCGTCAGCGGCCTGCTCGATATGCGAACCCGGCGCCTGGTCGCGGACCCGGCGAAGGAGCTGCGCGCCCGCGCCGCCGACCCCGCCCTCCTCGGCCTGGCCTTGCGCTGACGCAACCGCCGACGATCCGAGTTGGCGAAAGCTTGTAGTTACGTTACAGTCACTCACTGTAACGAAAAGGAGAGGTTCTCCCGCCCGGCAGGCGGGGCGAAACCACGAATCCCGTTGAGAAGGAGAAGAAATCATGAGCAAGCACACCGGTCGCGCCGCCACCGCCATCGCCTCGATCGAGGCGGCTCTGCACGCCCTGGTCCCCGGCGCACATGCCCGCGACCGCGACGACGAGGGGCAGCCGAAGCCGACGGTGGTGCTGGTCCACGGCGCGTTCGCCGACGCTTCGGGGTGGGCCGCGGTCTCGGCGCGCCTGCACCGGCGCGGCTTCCCCGTGATCGCGGTGCCCAACCCGTTGCGTGGCCTCGCCTACGACACCGCCTACCTGCAGGGTCTGCTCGCCGGTATCGAGGGCCCGAAGATCCTGGTCGGCCACTCCTACGCCGGAGCCGTCATCACCAACGCGGCCGCCGCCGTCGCCGAGGTGAAAGCCCTTGTGTACGTAGCGGCTTTCATCCCCGACGAGGGTGAGGCATTGGGCGGGCTGCTCGAGGCGCACGCGGATGCGTCGGTGCCGCCGCTGCCGCAACAGGTCTTCCAGTACACCCGTCCCGACGGCTCCACCGGCACCGAAGTGTGGCTCGATCAGGCTCGGTTCGCCACCGCCTTCGCCGCCGACGTCGACGCCTCCACCGCCGCATTCCTGGCGATCTCCCAGCGCCCCGTCGCCGCCGACGCCTTCGGCGAGCCCGCCACCGCGGCCGCCTGGAAGACCCTCCCGTCCTGGGCGCTCGTCGCCACCAAGGACCACGCCATCGCACCGAGCCTGGAGCGCTTCATGGCCGAACGCGCCGGCGCCCACATCAGCGAGGTCGATTCCTCGCACGCGGTCATGATCAGCCACCCCGACACGGTCACCGACGTGATCGAGCAGGCTTACCAGGGCACCCGCTGACCCGAGCACGCCGCCGCAGCCGAGATCGCCGCCGCGGAAGGCCTGGTGATGCGGCTGGACCGGGCCCTGGCGGTGAACACCTTCGACGCGCATCGCTTCATATGGTGGGCCGGGGGCGACGGCGGACCGGCCGCTCACGCCGCAATGGACGAAGCCCTCGAACGCGCCTGCTTCACCGACGGCGGCGCCGGAATCCGCGCGGTTCCCCGCCTGCCGCCTCGATATCGGCTGTACCGCCTGAGCACGATAAGACAAGGGTTACAGTCTGGACGTGTAACGCAATATCGAATGGGGAGGCCATGACACCGCCGCGCACCGAATCCACCGAGCACCCGCAGGCCCGCAAGTCCGGACCCCGCGGCGGCCGCCCCCGCGATCCGGCCGTGGACGAGGCGATCATCCTCGCCACCCGGCGCCGCCTGGTCACCGACGGCTATACCCGCATGGCGCTGGGCGATATCGCCGCCGATGCCGGGGTCACCCGCCCCACCCTCTACCGGCGCTGGCCCGGCAAGCTCGAGCTCGTCATCGATGCCCTCGACTACGGATTCCGCGCCCAGACCGCGGCCACGCCGGAGTTCCCGTTCGACGACCTCACACCTCGGGAAGCCTTCACCGAGGCCATCCGCCGCGTCGACCCCTGCTACTTCAACCCCGACGCCATCGTCCTGCAGGGCGGATTCATCAGCGAAGCCGACCGCGTCCCCGAACTGCTCGCCCATGTCGTCGAACGCGCCGTCGAACCCCGCGTCTCCCAAGTCGAACACGTCCTGCGCCACCTGATCGACCGCGGCGCGGTCCGCCCCGGCATCGACACCCGCACCATCGCCACCATGGTCTTCGGCGCCTACTTCGGCGCGTTCCTGCGCGGCGACGATGCCGCCGCCCGCAGCGGCCTCGCCGACAAGATGACCGCCACCCTCTGGCCGGCACTCGCCACCGACATCCACCACTGACCGATCCACGTCGCCGCCCCGAACCGGCCCGCCGTCCGCCTCACCAGATGTGTCGCTACTCGCGGCTGGAACGGGGTATCAACCGCGTGGTCGTTTCTGTCGCCGCCATTGCCGGCAGGTCGGTTCGAGTGCGCGATGCCCCATTGCGTTGGTGTCGGTCGTCGGCGTGCAGTGGCGGCGGCTGCAGGCGTTGGTTCGGTCCGAATGCCATTGCGCTGTCCTCATTTCGACCGCACCTATCGCCGCGCAGGTGCCGGCGAGCGCGATCATGGTCGAGACCGGCCGGAGTGGGACGTCGCGTCTAACGAGCCGCATGGCCGCTGGTGTTCCTGGCCGACCACCTCGATCCCGCGATACTGCGGAACCCACTGCCGGCTCCTCGCCAGGGCAAGCCATGGAACGCGAACACCGCCTTGCCCTGCTCCACCACACTCACGACCATGTCGGCTGGTGCGGGAGCGAAGATGTCCACCACCTCGAACTCCGCACCGCGCCGATCACGGTCGAGAACGTATGCTCGCCGGCCATTGTCGAATTGCCGCACCATGCCCGACGGCCACACATCCGGTCGCGCGCCCTGGCAGCACAACAACCAACCCCGCTCTTCCAGATACTCACGGACAGCGAGCAGGCAGCTCAGATAGTCATCCTCAACCGACCCGAACGTGCCATGACCCACCAACTCCACCCGCGCCGCCGATGGCTCACCCAGACGAAGCACGACCGGCCAGAGCGCGCCCGCGGAATCAACGGCTGTCAGGTGCACAACCTCCGACATCCCGCTCCTATCCCGAATCTTGTAGGGAACCAACAATATGAGCGGGATCGCGTAAGCGCCATGCTCGAGCTCTGCCGCGGCCCGCGGCCGGCTGACTACTCGGCCGTGCACGTGACGTCTGCGGGCCGCGACGTCCTTCGATCTCCTCGTTCTCGAACCGGGTGTTGAGTCGTCGAATCGCTTCCGTACCTTGGGATCCGGGTTCCACTTGTCGGAATACCGTGTCGCCGGAAGCACGTCGTCCTCCCCGGGCCGCCCCGCCAGCACAGCCTCCATCACCCCGCGCCCCGTCAGGATCCGCGCGGCGTCCTTCTCCTTGGCCGGCTTCTGCCGCTTCTCCTGGTCCCCACACGATCATGTCGAACCGACCGGGGTTCCTCGGCAGCTTTCGACACCGCCTGAATGATCGGACCGACCAAATCCCAGTCGGGGCACGCTTTTACATCCGGCCGGCGGTCGACAATTCGGAGGCCCTGGAGTCGTTGCGACCCTCAACGTTGGAGCACAAGTGGAATTTGACCGCTGCGTAGCCGTGTCGCAATGCGCTGACCTTGACTTTTCCTATGTTCAAGGCGTATCAGAGTGGGTACTGCTAGCGATGTACGTGGTGACGGTGGACGCCGTGGAGAGAGGCGGTCCAGGTGTCTGAGTCTGCTTGGGCGGTGCGCCTGTGGCGGGTGCGGCCGTGGAATCCCAGTCCGTTGATGCGTGTCTCGGATCGGTTCGAGATCGTATTGCGGGCCTTGGCTGTGGTTGTGGTGATTGTTGCTGTGCCGGTGGCGGGGGCGTTCGGGACCGTTAGTTATACCAATGCCGCTGATCGGATTGCGGTGGAGGATGTGGGGAAGGTGGAGATCAGGGCGACGGTGACGGGGGAGCCGCGGTTGCTGGTGGATCCGGGGCGGAGTGGGGCGCATCGGGATCGGTATGAGGCCGCGGTGGAGTGGAATCATGATGGGCGCAGTGGGACTGCCACTGTCGAGATTCCTGGGCCGCAGGAGGTCGGGAGCACCGTGGCGCTGTGGGTGGGGGCGGATGGGGAGCCGGCTACGGAGCCGGCCAAGCCGGGGGCGGCGGCGGCCGAGGGGATCGGGACCGGGTTGGCGATCTTGGTGGAAAGCTGGTGTGCGGCCGCGGCGTCGGTGTGGATTACGGGGGCGGTGCTGGATGCTCGGCGCAATGCGCGCTGGGATCGGGAATGGCGGGAACTCAACGATCGCACCATCGGGAAGGACTCGCTGTAGGGTGAGATCCGGTGGGGGAGATCAGTATTCGCCGTGCACCAGATTGTGTGGCGCCGCACCGTCGAGGTAGCGGGCGATTTCGGCGGTGGCGATGGCCCAGCCGCGTTCGCGGCTGCCGCGGCTGCTGCCGCCGACGTGGGGGGTGAGGAGCAGACCGGGTGCGTCCCAGAGGGGGTGGCCGGGGGGTAGGGGTTCGGGATCGGTGACATCGAGAACCGCTCGCAGCCTTCGGTTCTGGAGTTCGGACAGCAGGGCGTCGGTTCGCACGATGGGCCCGCGGGCGGCATTGACCAGGATGGCGCCGTCGGTCATGTGCGCGAGGAAGGCGGCGTCCACCATGCCGGTGGTGGCGGAGGTGACCGGCACCATGAGCACGACGGCGTCGAAATCGCCCAGCAGCCGGGGTAGTTCGTCCACGCCGTGCACGCCCTCGCGGGCGTGCGTGCCGACCACCGCGACCGTGGTGTCGAAGGGGGCGAGCATGCGCTGGAGCTCCTCGGCCAGATTGCCCGCGCCCACGATGAGGATCCGCTTGCCGTGCAGGGTGTCGGTCTGATGCTGGGTCCAGCGGTGCTCGCGCTGGGCCGCCGCGAATTCGGTGAATTCCCGGTACACGGTGAGCAATCCGGTGAGGGCCCACTCCGCGGTGCTGGCCCCGTGCGCCCCGCGCGCGATGGACAGCGCGACGCCCTCGGGCAGCCTGCCGGTCCAGGATTCGGCGCCGGCGGTCAGCAGTTGCACCAGCCGCAGTTTCGGCAGCTGCCAGGCCATCTGGACCGCCTCCGGCCCGACCAGGAAGCCGGGCACCAGCACTTCGGCCGCATCGGCCCCGGCGGGCAGCGGCTCGCCGAGGGTGAAGCGCAGGGCCCGCGCGCCGTCCAGGTGCGAAACCGCCGCGAGGCCGTCGTCATCCGGAACCAGCACTGTCACCGTCATGGTGCCAAGCTATCGGACGCGGCCCGCGGCGGTCGCGGGGTGGTTATCGGTACTAGTAATAATGTCGTCGGCCGCCGACAGGACGGCCGGCGTAGCCGAGCACCCAGAACGCGATGCCGACGATCAGCACGATGATGCCGATGGTGACCAGAATGGAGATGCCGAGCAGCCAGCCGGCGACGATCAGGATCAAACCTAAAATGACCATGGGACTACCTATTTCGAGATGGGTTGGGCCGGCGGCTTACTGCCGGGCTTGTGCAGGAACCGGTTGACCGACCACACGGCCTTCGACCCCGAGGGTTCCGCCGCGGGGGCTGCCGGCTTCTTCGCCGCGGGTGGCGGCTTGCTCAGTTCGCGTCGCGCCGCGATCATTTCGCGCTTGGATTGGCGCAGTTCGCGGCGGGCGAGAACACCACGCCGAGACGTGGTCCACAATCCCGCGAGCAGCATGATGAGCCCGCAGGTACCGATGGCTCCGACCAGGATGCCGTAGGCGAACAGCAGTCCGGACGAGCCCGTGTAGGTGTGATCGAACACCGTGAAACCGTTCGTGACCGTGTGGCCTTCTCCACTGTTGGCCTGGATTCCGGCCACCCCCACGGTGACGGCGCCGAGGAGGGCGATGAGCCCGATGATGGTGAACATGTTGTGGCGATTCCCGCCGGCTCGATCGTCAAACCCGCAGGACGGCGAGTTGTCCGGCAGGTCGCCTGCGGGTTTCGGGCGCGCCGGTGCGGCTATGCGCCAGCCATGAGCACCTACACCTTTCACCTGCCGAACTTCGCCTCCGAGGCCGATCTGGCCGAGCGGGCGCTGCTCGGCATGGACGCCGTGCACGGGGTGAGCGTGGACCAGTCCACGGAGTCCATCACCGTGGACTCCAGCCTCACCTACGGTGAGACCCTCGACGTCATCCGCGAGCAGGGCATCTCCGCCAGCTGACTCATCCCTGTCGGCCGACCACGTTTGCGCAGGTAACGACTCCAGCGCGTCCGGCGGGTCGCAGCCGCACAACGGCAATCGATCGGCAAACTCTGGGGCATGTCCCCATTGCCCGATTGTCGGCGCGGGTAGCGGCCCACCGTGGCCGGATTCCCGCTCGGTGTCCCGCCGCCCATGCTCGCCGTCGGCGGAGCGCCGCCGGACGGGCCCGGATGGGCGGTGGAGATGAAGTGGGACGGCGTCCGCGTCATCGTGGTGCGCGAGGCCGCCGCCTGCCGGCTCTACAGCCGCACCGGCCGCGAGGTGAGCGGCTCCTACCCGGAGCTCGCCGCCGCCCTGAAAGCCTTGCCGGGCAGCGGTTCTCTCATCCTCGACGGCGAGATCGTGGCCCAGGAGCCCGACGGCGCGCCGTCCTTCGGCCGGTTGCAGCGGCGCATGCACGTGGCCCGGCCGGGGGAGCAGTTGATCGCCGAGGTTCCGGTGCAGCTGTTCGCCTTCGATCTGCTCGTCGCGGATGGCCGCGACCTCATGGCGCAGCCGTATCTGGCGCGCCGCGAACGACTCGCCGAGTTGCCGCTGCCCGCACCGCTGTCCGCGCCGCCGCACTGGGTCGGAGTGGATGCCGGAAAGTTGCTCGTGGTCGCCCGCGAGCACCGGCTGGAGGGCATCGTCTCCAAACGCGTCGACTCGGCCTACCTGCCGGGCCGGCGTTCCCCGACCTGGATCAAGACGCCGCTGCGCAACAACACCGAGGTGGTGGTCGCCGGCTGGACCCCCGGTGCGGGCGGATTCCAGGCCACGTTCGGGTCGCTGGTGCTGGGCGCCTACGACTCCTCCGGCCGCTTCGTCTACATCGGCAATGTCGGCACCGGCTTCACCCAGGCCGCCCGCCGCGCCATTCGCGCCACGCTCGACGAAATAGGAGTCTCGACAAGTCCTTTCGACCGGCCGCCGCCGGAGGCCGCGGCCGCGGGCTGGCGCTGGGTGGAGCCGATCCTGGTCGGCGACGTCGAATTCCGCGAATACTCCGGCGAACGCCTGCGCATGCCCAGCTGGAAGGGGTTGCGCACGGACAAGACCCCAGCGCAGGTGCAGGTACCGCCGGTGCGCTGACGGTAGCCGGCGCACCGCTGGGCGACCCTGGCGAATCCTCGTTGCGGCAACACAATTGGCGTATTCGGAGGCAATGGATCACAATCGGAAATATGGGCGGCGAAGGGCAAAGAAAGCTGCGCGAGCTCTCTGCTGCCGATTCACTGAAGCGGCTGGCGAGCGCGCAATATGGTCGAATCGCATTCTCGCGCCGAGGAGTTCCGGTTATCCGGCCGGTGAACCATATCGTCGAAGCCGATGCCGTGGTGGTGCGGGCGCATCTGGGCGCCAGCCTGCTGCGCGGCGACGGCCAGGTGGTCGCCTACGAGGCCGACGATTTCGACGAGAACACCAGGCGTGGCTGGAGTGTCATCATCACCGGCGTCGCCCGGGTGGTGACCGATCGCGAACAGGTGCGGCGCTACGAGACGTTGCTGGAACCCTGGATAACCATGCCCGCCGACCACGTCATCCGCATCGAGACCGAGGTCGTGACCGGTGTCGAACTCATCGAGGGCACCGATGATCAGCTCCCGCCCGGGGGTGCGCCGGTGCGCGAAGTGCGGCGCTGATGCGGTGCCCCGGGCGACCCCTCCGGTAACCTGACACGCCGTTGGCCCGAGCTCGGCAACCCGTCGGCAAGCTCGGCGCGGCCGTTCGCTTCTCGTGCGCACGATGGCGGGGCGCGGCGGCCGCACGCATGTGGAAGGAACACCATTGACAGCCTCTGACAGGCAAGTGGCGGCCACCGCACCCGATGTGGGGGACGAGGGGTACTCGCGCGGACTCTCGCCGCGCACCATTCAGATGATCGCCATCGGCGGCGCCATTGGCACCGGTCTGTTCTACGGCGCGGGCGGCGCCATCGAACAGGCGGGCCCCGCGCTCATCCTCGCCTACCTGGCGGCCGGCCTGGCCATCTTCGTGATCATGCGGGCGCTGGGCGAACTGCTCACCTATCGCCCGGTCACCGGCAGCTTCGCCGAATACGCGAACGAGTTCCTGGGCCGGTTCGCAGGCTTCGCCACGGGGTGGACCTATTGGGCGGTCTGGGTCGCGACCTGCATGGCCGAGATCACCGTGGCCGGCAAGTACGTGCAGTACTGGTTCGACATCCCGCAGTGGGTGACCGCGCTGGTGGTGCTGAGCATCATGTTCGTGGCGAACCTGGTGTCGGTGAAGCTGTTCGGCGAGGGCGAGTTCTGGTTCTCCGCCATCAAGGTCACCGCCATTCTCTTCATGATCGTCATCGGCATCGGCGTGCTCGTCTTCCACTTCGGGCATGCCGCCGATCCGACGGTCACCAATCTGTGGAACGACGGCGGCGTCTTCCCGAACGGCGTGTGGCAGGCGCTGCTGGTGCTGCAGATCGTCATGTTCGCCTATGTCGGCGTCGAACTGGTGGGCGTCACCGCGGGCGAGGCCCGCGACCCCAAGCAGACCCTGCGCAAGGCCATCAACACCCTGCCGTTCCGCATCGGCCTGTTCTACGTGGGCGCGCTCCTCGTCATCATGTCGGTGTCGAACTGGCGCAACTTCCAGGCGGGCAAGAGCCCGTTCGTGGAGGTGTTCCAGCAGATCGGCATTCCGGGCGCGGCGGGCATCATCAATTTCGTGCTGCTGACCGCGGCCCTGTCGTCCTGCAACTCGGGCATCTACTCCACCGGCCGCATGCTGCGCAGCCTGGCGCAGCGCGAGGAGGCGCCGGCGCGGCTGGGCGCGCTGAGCAACCGGTCGGTTCCGGCCACCGGTATCGCGGTGTCCGCGGCGGTCATGGTGATCGGCGTGGCGGTGAACTACTTCTCGCCGGACAAGGCGTTCGCCTACATCACCTCCGTGTCGACCATCGGCATCATCTTCGTGTGGGGCATGATCCTGGTCTGCCACGTGATGTATCGCTCGCGCGTGCGGCGCGGTCTGCTGCCCGCCAGCGATTACCGCCTGCCGGGCGCGCCGGTGACCACCGTATTGGCGCTGGCCTTCCTGGCGCTCGTCGTGGTGCTGCTGTTCTTCACCGAAGCGGGCCGCTCGGCGGTCGTGGTCGGAGTGGTGTGGGGTGCGCTGGTGTGCGCGGGCTATCCGCTGCTGGCGCGCAAGCACGAGCAGAACGCGCCCGCCGCTCAGCGCCGCGCGGGGTAGCGGTCACCGGGCCATCGGCGGCCGCGACCCGATGCGCGACCAGCGCCTCGTTCGCCCGCGCCAGCGGATGCGTGGGATAGGTGATCGAGATCCCGCCGCCCAGCGCGATGGTGCTGGTGCGCGCGGCCGCCGCGGTGACGACGCCGAGCCCGTCCGGCCCCACCGGCCGGGACGGCACCCAGGCCACGCCGATCCCCGCCGCTTCCGCACGCGAGATCGCCTCGAGCACCGGCGGCACCGGCGGCGGGAAGGTCACGATGCCGATGGGCACACCAGCAGCAGTGCGGACCAGCCTCCTTGTCGCGGTTGTCATTCCGCTTCGAAACCACCGCGCCGGGACTACCTTGCCTGGTGTAGGTTTCGGTTCTCGGGAGCGCTCATGAACGATCCGCGTCGGTATGTGGTGATCGGAGGCGGCTTGGCCGGGTTGGCCTCCGCGGTGTGGCTGGCCGAGGCCGGAAAGCAGGTCACCCTGCTGGAACGGCGCGGCCGCCTCGGCGGGCGCACCCACGCGCTGGAGGTCCCGAAACTGCGCGATGTGCCCGACAACGGTCAGCACGTCATCGCCAGCGGCTACGACCACCTGTTCCGCTATCTGGAGAGCGTCGGCACCCGCCGGTACGTGAAATTCCCGAACGAGGGCGTGCTGCGCTGGCCCGGCGGACGGCACACCACCATGGGCACCAAGGGATTACCGGCCCTGCGCACCCTGTTCGGCGCCCACCCGGACGCGAGTCCCGCCGACCGCATCCGCGCCGCGCTGGCCACCGTGCGCATGGGCTGGGAATGCCTCAACCAGCCCGCCGATCTCGCCGATATCAGTACCGAGCAATGGTTTCAGCGCCTGGGCATGCCCGCCACCGCGCGCGAGGCGCTGTGGGACTGGCTGGCGCTGGGCATTGCCGCCGAACCGGTGCAGCAGGAATCGGCGAAGGTCTTCGCCGATGTGATGGCCACCGGAATCCGCTTGGGCATCAAACATCGGCGGCCCGCCACCATCGGCTATCCCACCGTGGATCTCGACACGCTGTTCGTCACCGGCGCGCAAGAAGTGTTCCGGCGCTACGGAGTTCGGGTCGAACACCGCGCGGTGGCCCGCCGCATCCTGATCGAGGAGGGAGCGGTGACCGGGGTGCTCATGGCCGACGGCGATGTGGTGCCCGCCGACGCCGTGGTGTGCGCGGTGCCCAACTCCACTATCGGCGGACTCCTGGACCAGCTGCCCGAACACGACGAAATCTATTCCGCCGCCGACAAACTCGGCTATACGCCGATCGTCAGCACCAACCTCTACCTGGACCGGCCGCTGGGCACCAAGAGCGAATTCGAGGCGCTCATCGGCGGCCAGGGCGTCATCGACGAGGTCTTCGACCGGCAGCGCATGCACGGCCGCTCCACCGAGCACGGTTGGCTGTACTGCCTGACCACCAGCGGCGCCTACGAGCAGATCCACAAACCGCACGATGAGGTGGTGGCCGAGCAGATGGCCCTGCTGCGCCGCTACTACCCGGCGGCCCGGGACGCCGAAGTCCTGCACGCCCAAGTGGTTCCGATGCCGCGCGCCACCTTCTCCCAGGTCGTCGGCACCGCCGGACTGCGGCCCGCACAGCGCACCTCGGTGCCCACCCTGGTGCTCGCGGGCGATTGGACCAGCACGGATTGGTCGGCCACGATGGAGAGCGCGGCCCAGAGCGCGGCACGCGCGGTGGAACTGCTGCTGAAACTGCCCGCGGCCCCGGTGCCGTCGACCGCGTGACCAGTCGGATGACTTGCTCGCATTCCGCTCGCACCGCTTTCAGCGGAAATAGTTGAGCACCAGCCGGGTGATATCGGCCAGGAACCGCTCCCGGGTTATGGGCGGATCGTCGAGCAGATAGCGGATGGTCAGATGCTCGACCGCCCGCACCAGCATCCAGGCGGCGGCGTCGGAATCCACCTCCGCCGGAACCTCCCGGGCCCGCATGGTCAGCGCCGCCCGCGCCAGTTCCCCGATCTGCTGCTCGAATGCGAACACGGTCGCGCCGGTGGACAGCCGCGGTGTTTGCTCGACCACGGCGCGCAACAGCTCCCGATGATTCCCGAGCGCGTCGAGCAGTTCGGAAATGGTCTCCGGCACAGCGACTTCGGGTCTTCTCGCCAGATTGGCCAGCACGCGCGCGCGAACCCGGTCGGCGACCTCGCCGGTGTAGCGCTCGATCACCGCCGCCACCACGGCGTCCTTGTTCGGGAAGTACTGGTACAGCGAGCCCGGGCTGATACCCGCCGCCGCGGCAATGCGATTGGTCGATGCGCCGTCGTAGCCGTGCGCGATGAGCACCTCCTGCCCGGCGTCCACAATGCGCGCCACCATGGCCCGCGACCGCTCCTGCTGCGGTGCGCGGCGCGGCTCGGCGGGCGTTCTCCGGGCCTGGCCAGGGGTTTTCGGGGCTTGTCGTTTCGGTGGCATGTCGGTTCCGCTGTGATCGAGAAATGCGAATTGAACGCGAGTAATTATTCGTGTCAGCCTGGGGCCATGGTGGCAGAAAGCGCAATGGGGCGCGAGACGAATCGGGTGCGGGAGCCGCGCCCGGAACCGCGACCCCTCGGCCCGGACTCGTTGACCTGGAAGATCTTCGGTTCCCTCTACTTCGTCCCGAGCGGACTGTTCATGGGCATGGTCCAGAACATGCATCCGGGCCTGGGCGCGGGCGTGGAATTCCACTCCGAGATCAAGGACGAGTTCTATCAGCGGGTCATCCGCTCGGGATATCCGATCACCGGGGTGGTGTTCGACGGCCCGCGCGCCCGGGAGACCGCCCGCGAGATCGTGGGCTATCACCGCACCATCAAGGGCGTCGACGCCCGGGGCCGCCGATACCACGCCCTGGACCCGGGCACCTTCTACTGGGCGCACGCGGTGTTCTTCATGGAGACCCTGCGGACGGCAGAGCTGTTCATGGGCGGGCTCACCGCCGAAGAGCGCGAACAACTCTGGCGTGAGCAGTACCAGTGGTACGAGATGTACGGCATGCCCATGCGCGTGGTGCCGCAGAGCTGGCCGGAGTTCCGGCGCTACTGGCGCGATATGTGCCGCGACACCCTCGAGCCCACCCAGGCGGCGTGGGATATCTTCCATCTCGCCGACGAGGCCCCGGTGCCGCCGTTCCCGGTACTGCGCCATCTGCCGAAACCCGTGTGGGAGCGTGTGCTTCGCCCGTCCGGCGCCCGGTTCTACAAGTTCGTGACCATCGGGCTGTGCGATCCGGCCATTCGCCGCACCATGGGATTCACCTGGACCGAGCGCGATCAGTGGATATTCGACCGGCTGTGCCGCGCCATCTCGGCGGCCAACCGGGTGACGCCGGACGGGGTGAAATACGCCTTCCCGCGCATTCGCGCCGCCCGCCGCCGGGTGGCCGGGAAACGACCCGACTGGATGCCGCCGCCGGAAGCGCCCGAATTGCTGTGGCCCGCACCGGAACACCGCGACGATCCCAAGCACTACTGCCCCGTCCATGCCGATGCCGGCCGTGACGCCCTCACCCGATTCCGCCAGCTGACAGGGTCCTAGCACAATGCTTCCGAGCGCCGAAACCCGTCCCGCCACCGGTGGGCATCCCTACGATTACTACTACCGGCCGGGTATGCCGCTGCGCCCGCCGCCCCCGCGCGCGGTCGCGTCGGAACTCTGGTTCGCGCCGCGCAAGGCCATGCTGGGACCGTGGATCGACGTCCGCCCCGAACCCGTGGACACACCGCGCACGCGGCTCATGGCCGACCACCTGTGGCAGGGCGACGAACCCATGGACGAGCTCGTCGCCGCCTTCGGCCGGCTCGGCTCCGCGGGCGGACGCCGCATGCTGAACCAGGCCCTGGAACACGGCATCGACAGCGTGGACGAGCCGCTGCCGGAGCTGGTGAATCTCTTTGCCCGCCTGGACAATCCGCCTTCTTGGTACGATCCGGACCTGTGGGAGCGCGGCCGCCGGCTGTGGATCAACGTCTCCCTCGCCGGGAAGATGGCCATGGGGGTACAGGACTTCATGGGCACCTTCGTCGGAGCCGAAGTGGCCTCGGCGGTCGGGGCCACCGGCCGATTCGTCAAGGATCCCTACCGGCGCGGCCTGGAATCCTCGGTGTGGTTCCGCAGTGTCACCGCGCCCCGCGCCCTGGAACGCCGGTCGCCGATCTTCCACGACACCGTGCGCGTGCGGCTCATGCACGCCCAGGTCCGCGCCATGCTGCGCCGCAGATTCGGCGACGAGCACTTCGCCGCGCACGGCAACCCCATCTCCAATGCCACCACCATGGGCGCGGCCGTCACCTTCGGCCTGTCGCCGATGTGCTTCGACCATGTGCACGGCCGCCGGTGCGGCACCGGGCAACTCGACGCGGTCATGCACTACTGGTCCTATATCGCCTACGTCTTCGGGGTCGCGGAGGAACTCATTCCGCGCTCGGCCGCCGAGGGCATGGAAATGGCCGACTACATGGTCGCCACCGCCGGTGTGGCGCCGCAGTGGACGGCGACCATGGCCGGCGCGGCGACCCGCCGCTTCACCGACTCGACCCTGACCGGTCGTCTCCACATCGCCGCTACCGCACCGCTGCTCGGCGCGCTGTCGTACTACAGCAGCGAGCCGCTGGTCCGCACCCTGCTGGCCGATACCCCGCTGCGGTCGGTCCCGATCCAGCCGTGGTCGGCGCTGACCGGCCTGGCGGCGACCACCGCCGTGCGCCTGCGCCGCATCGACGACCATCTCCCTGGCGCGCGCCTGCGCATGGCGCGCCGCGCCCGCCATATCGACCCCATGTGGGACCGCAATACCAAGGTGGCCCGCTACCTCGCGGCCCGCGTCGGCATTCGCGGCACGCCCTTCGATCAGCACGACAAGACCGCCGACAGCGTCCGCTGCCCGGTCTGACCCGCCCGCCGCTCATTCGGCCCCGGCGCGATCAGATGCCTCCGGCCGCGATCAGATGCCTCCGGCCGCGGTCACACGCCTCCGGCTACGGACAGATACACCACCATCAGCACCAGCAGGAACCATCCGGCCCCCTGCCAGATGGGCCACGCGTGCCCGGCCCGCCACTCCCGGACGGTGATCACGAACGCCCCGAGCCCGTCCAGCAGCAGGATGCCGCCCGGAATCATCCCGACCACCAGCCGCGACGACGTATCGCACAGCATGGACTCGGCATCGAGGCAGGCCTGCCGGGACGAGGCCCACACCACCGCCAGCCCGGCGGCGACCGCGGTCACCACCAGCACGGCGACCACGTATTTCACGGCCTGCCGGAACAACCGCGGATCGCGCCAGCGCTTCTCGACGTCGTCGACCATGGTCAACACCTCCTTGTCGCGGAGTTTCCCACCTGGACGGCCGCTAACCAGCGGCTTTCCGCGCGGCTCGCCGTGATCGCCCGGACGCCGGGCGGGTCGGCCTACCGTGCCTCGGCGGCCAGCCCGAAGCCCAGGGCGACAAGCACCGCGGCCAGTGCACGCTCGATGCGCTGGCGAATGCCGGTGCGCCGCAGCCACTTCCCGGCCCGGTCGGCCGCGAGCACGATGCCCACGCACCAGGCGGTGTCGATCACCAGCTGGATCACCGCGAGAATCACGACCGTCGCCAGCACCGGGCCCTCGCCGGGTAGGAACTGCGGCAGGATGGTCAATCCGAACACGGCTGCCTTCGGGTTGGCCGCGATCGAGATGAGCGAGGCGCGGAATGCCGCCCCCGGCGTGCGGCCACGGGGGAGCGCCGAGGTCATGGCCGCCCCGAAGCCGTCATCGCGGCGGCTGCCGCGCCAGGCCTGGATGCCGAGCCAGATCAGCACCAGCGCCCCGATGATGTGGACCGTCTTGTTGAGCACTTGATTGGCCACCAGCAGGGCCGACAATCCGGCGCCACCGGCGAGGGTCCACCCGAAGACGCCGATCTCGTTGCCGGCGACCGCCGCCAGTCCGGCCGTCCGCCCGTCGCGCACCGAACGCTGCAGGAACAGCGCGGTCGCGGGGCCGGGAATCGCGGCCAGGACCAGGCAGGCGAGCAGGAAGGCGGGGAGGACTTGAACCCAGTGCGGCATGCCTCGATGCTGTCATGCCGGTCCCGGGGGTGACCAGCGGAATCAGATCTTCGCACCCGCGAGATAGTCCTGACCGCCGACATAGACGGTATGCCCCGGCTCGCCGGCCACCGTGGTGGCGTCGGCGACGGCGGTGGCGAACTCCTCGACCGTCGGCAGCTCGCCCTGATCGCGGCGCGCGGTCACGGCCTCGGGGTCGCGGCGCTCCAGCAGTCGCACGATAATGGTCCCGTCGATCATGTCGCCGGAGACCACCGTGAAATCGATTCCGTGCGCGGAGAATTCGGGAATCATGGCGCGCAGCGCATCCTCACCGGCGCGCTTGCTCGCCGCGATGAGCTCATAGCCCGCGGGCACCGCCCGGGCGGGGGAGAAGTGCGCCTGATGGCTGGTGACGAACACGATCCGCCCGCCCGCCGGGATATGCGGCAGCGCCAGCCGGGCCAGCCCGGTCTGCGCGTCGCGATTGAGCCGCATGGCGTAGTCCGGCGCGGCCTCGCGCTCCAGCCCGCCGGAGGCATTGAGCACCAGCACATCCAGCCGTCCGAATTCGCGCACCACGCCGTCGATCAGCCCGGCGGCGCTGTCCGCGTCGGAGATGTCCGCCCCGGCCACCGAGGCGCTGCCGCCCGCGGTAATGATCCCCGCCGCAAGGGTTTCCGCGCGCTTGCGCTTCTCCCGGTAGTTGATCACCACATGGTCTCCCCGGGCCGCCAGCACCCGCGCGGTATCGGCGCCGATCCCGCGAGACGCGCCGGTCACCAATACGATTCGCCGGCCGCGTGCCGCCGTCGCCGCCACCGCGGAATCCGTCACCGCCACCACAGACCTCCAGCCCGCTCGAGTGCTTCTGATTTAGAACCACTATGTTGGTTCGAAATGAGAAGCGCAAGTCAGCCCCCGCCGTCCAACAGCCGCGCCGACGACTCGCACGCCGCCGTGCTCACCGCCATGGACCTGCTCGGCCAGCGGTGGATGCTGCGCGTGATCTGGGAACTGGAACCGGGCCCGCTGGGCTTTCTGGAATTGCGCCGCCGCATGGGCAACTGCTCGTCGAGCATGCTGTCGGTGCGTTTGCAGCGCCTGCAGGACGCGGGTGTGGTAGCCAAGAAGCCGGACAAGTCCTACGAGCTGACTCTCTCGGGCAAACAACTCGGATTGGCGCTCGAACCACTGTGGCAATGGTCCGACCGCTGGGCGGGGGAGCTGCGGCGAGCCGGGACGAGCGGGGATGACGCGTAGAGACCGATTCCTTTTCGAGCCGTCGGCGGTCTTACCGCGGTCGGGTCGTACGAAAGGAACGAAAAATACATGAAACGCAAGGTGTTCATCTGGGGCGCGCTCGTGCTGGCGGTGCTCGTCCTGCTCTGGGCCGGGCTCTATGTGCTCATGAATTCGCGCACCTATCAGGTCGCCGGACGCATCGTGCCGCGCGTGGACACCGCCGACAAGGTCGTCGCGCTCACCTTCGACGACGGCCCGACCGCGCAGACGCCGCTGCTGCTGAAGGCCCTGGCGGACGGCGGCGTCCCCGCCACCTTCTATCTGATCGGCGAGGAGTTGGCGGCCAATCCGGAGCAGGGCGCGGCGATCGCGCGGGCGGGCCACGAGATCGGCAATCACAGCTACAGCCATCAGCGCATGATCTTCACCGGCCCCGGGACCGTGCGCGCGGAGATCGAGCGCACGGACGCCGAAATCGCCAAGACCGGATATTCGGGACCGATCACCTTCCGCCCGCCGTTCGGCAAGAAGCTGATCACCCTGCCGTGGTATCTCTCCCGGCACGATCGCACCACGGTCATGTGGGATGTGGAGCCCGATTCCGGGAAGCAGGCCGGTACCGACGAGATCGTCGACGAGACGCTGGCGCAGGCGCGCCCCGGATCGATCATCCTGCTGCACGGCATGTACGAGTCCGGCGCCGCGTCGGTGGCGGCCGTTCCGCGCATCATCATCGGGTTGCAAGCGCGCGGATATCGATTCGTCACTGTGTCGGAACTATTGACGCACTAGATAACCCGCACAACACTTGTGCGATTGACCGAATCAGCACATACACTGTCTGGGACGTAGACGAAAAGCAGAGAGGTGCACGATGGGAGACCGGACGGTCGTCGCCGACGTTGCCGATGAATTGGCGCGCCGCGTGGCATCCGGGCAATACGCGCCCGGTGGTTTGATGCCGTCCGTCCGACAGGTGGCCGACGAATTCGACCTCAATCGTGCGACGGCGCAGTTGATTCTGGGCCGGCTGGAGTCCTACGGCTTCGTCGACGCCCACCGCGGCAAGGGGTTCGTCATTCGCGATGTGCGGGCCGAGGGCGGGGTGGACGTGTACCGCCGCCTCTTCCGGCTGTCCATGCCGACGCCGGAGGTCGCCGCGGACATGTTCGCCAATATCGTGGACGAGGAGCGCGGTATCGCGCTGGAGGCGCTGCTCGCCTACACCGGCGGCGAGCGCGGCATCGACCCGGCCGAACTCAAGGCCGCCATCGACGAACTGGAAATCGTTGCGCGCGGCGCGGATCCGGATCCCTACCGGATGCTGCGCATCGAACTCGAGCTGTTGCGCAAGCTGCTGACCGAGCTGAAGCACTCGGTGCAGCGCGCCGTGCTCAATTCCATCGGCGAGATGGTGCTCGAGGTCCCCGAGGCGGTGCAGGCCTATTTCGCGGTCTCACCGGATCTGCACGTGCTGGTGTGGCGGGCGCTGGTGGCGGTCTGGGAATCCGAGGGCGGGCCCAGCCAGGCGCAGCTCGCGCTGTTCGAGGATCTCTTCGGCATGTACCACCAGAAGGTAGTGGCGCGCTTCGAGGAATTGGTCGGCGTCGACGGGCTCGCCGAGGAGCAGGCGCCGCACGCCGCCACGGCGTGAATCACCGGGACGGTGGGCGTCCGGCCCGCGGGCCGACGTCTCAGACAACATCCGTCAGCTGATGACGGCATTCATGATGGTGCCGGCGCTCGTGGCGATCACACCGCCGACGAGCGCACCAGCCACCTGTTTGGGCGCTTGAAGCGCCGAACCGGACCACTTCTCCCAAGCGAAGCGGCCACCGGCGTAGATGATGGCCAGGGTGCCGGATAAGAGGACGAACCAGGTGAAGTAGCGGACCAGTCGCATCAACTTGTCCGCCACGGGCGGGGTCTCCGGCGTCGGATTGAAAACCTGGGCCAGGAGATCGTATTGAGCGATCAGATCGTGCGCAGCTGAAAGGTACATCTCGGCGCTCTTCCACGGGACGGCAGTTCCATATCCGGAGTACCCGCCATCGGCCGTGTGGCGCAAGGGCATCCGAAATCAGTCGACGTCGTTGTCCGCCGACAGGTACGCCACCGCCGCTAGATACTGCCGGCAGGCGAAATGCTGATCATGGGCGCGCAGGATGGCGCGGGCCTGGCGATAGGTGAGAACGCGGGGGTCCACGTCGCAATCACCGGAGATATCAGTACAAGGGGCGAGCATCTGTGTCATTGGATGCCTCTGGCCGATGGGGAGGATGGTGCACTGAGTTTAGAAGTGCAGATCGTGCAGATGCAAGTGCATCTGCACGTCCAATCCTCGTGTCGAGAGGCTATTCGCCCGTTTCGGTGTTGTTGTGGCGTCAGGGTTTCCGCGCCACGCCACCGTAGGCCGCGATATCGGGAAGCGTGCCGGGCTTGGCCAGCTCCGCTCGCCAGTGCACGATCGGGCCGAAGCCGGGATCGACCAGTTCCAGGCCGTCGAAGGCGGTCGCGAGTTGCTCCTTGGGCCGCGGTTCATAGGGCACCCCGCCGGACTTGGTGTACTCCTGGCACAGCTTTACATAGGCGTCGCTGTCGGTGGTGCCATCCCAGAAAACCAGGTAGCTGCCCGATGGCACCGCGTCCATGATCGTGCGGATGATGCGCACGGCGTCGGAATAGCTGTGCGCATGGCCCAGCACGCCCATGAACATCACGGCCACGGGCCGCGCAAAGTCCAGGACATTCCGGGCATCGGAGACAATTTCCTCCGGATTGTGGAAGTCGCGCTGTATATAGGTGGTGACACCTTCGTCGCTCCCGCTGGTGAGCAGAGCGCGGGCATGCGCGAGCACCAGCGGATCATTATCCACGTAAACGACCCTTGACTCCGGGGCCAGTTCGTGGGCAACCTCATGGGTGTTCTGCATGGTGGGCAGACCCGTCCCGACGTCCAGGAACTGACGGATACCGCGTTCGCCGGCCAGCATTCGCACGGCCCGGATCAGGAACTTGCGCGACTCCACCGCCATGGTGGCGATATCGGGATCGATGGCGAGGCTGGCATCGCCGATCGTGCGGTCGATCTCGTAATTGTCCTTCCCGCCCATCCAGTAGTTCCAGATCCGCGCGGAGTGCGGGATGTCGGTGCGGATGAGCGGATTGTTCGTTTCGGACATCGCAGCTCCTCGACGACGGTATGCGTGGCATGTTTCGACTGATATGTCCAGTGACAGTATAAGATTCGCCGGGCGTTGACCCGGTGGATGGCTGTTTCCCACCCTGATCGCCAGTAATCAGACTTACCGGTCTGTAATGTCTGAATGCATTCGCAACTTCGCACCGACAGTGCGCGTACGCGCCGCAAACCTGTTGTGTTGCAAAGAGTCAGCGCATTTGCGGGGATCGATGCGGAGCTATCCGCGTGCTATCGTTCAGGTTGCGGTTGCAACTGTAAGTACATCTGGTCGAACATTTGCAAGTACTGGACCACCGTCTGCGGGCGGTACTGGCAAGGAGTCTGAAATGACGGACACATCAGCAACCCGGATAGATCGCTCGGAACTGTCTTGGCGCAAGAGCACTTTCAGCAATCCCAGTGGTAACTGCGTCGAAGTCGCGGAACTCGCCAACGGCCTGGTGGCCATGCGGAACTCCCGGGACCCCCAAGGTTCGGTGTTGGTTTACACCCGCCCCGAGATCGATGCATTCCTGCGCGGCGCGAAGAGCGGAGAGTTCGACGACCTCGCGCGCTGAGCGGTAGCATTGGCAATCGGCGCGGTGGTTCACCTGACATTGCGGTCGTGGCCCACTGCCGGCAAACCCGAGCATCGGAGTGGACCCCATGATCGCAGTACCCGTTCCCCACGGCCGGGTGGATCCCACCGTTATCGACCGTGGTCCGACCGCCCTGCGGATCGCCGTGGGCGGGCAGCTACGGAAACTGAGGGAAGCAAACAATATTACGAGGGAACAAGCGGGTGAACACATTCGCGGTTCCCATGCCAAGATCAGTCGCCTGGAACTCGGGCGTACCGGATTCAAGGAGCGCGATGTCCGGGATCTGCTGGACCTCTATAAGGTCACGGATCCCGGCGAGCGCGAACTTTTCCTCGATCTGGTACGCAAGGCCAATCAGCCGGGCTGGTGGCATCGTTACAGCGATCTGCTCCCGCAGTGGTTCGAGACCTATCTAGGACTCGAGCACGCGGCGAAGTCGATCAGAACCTTTGAGGGCCAGCTGGTCCCGGGTCTGCTCCAGACCACCGACTATGCGCGTTCGATCGTTGCCCTGGGTCACGACCAGGACAGCGAGCGGCGCGTTTCGCTGCGCCGGCGGCGTCAGGAACTGCTGACACGCCAAGGGGCGCCGAGCTTCTGGGCGGTGCTGGACGAGGCGGTACTGCATCGGCCGGTGGGTGGGGCAAGCGTGCAGCGTGCGCAGATCGAGTACTTGATCGAGGTGTCCCAGCTGCCCAATGTCACCATTCAGGTGCTGCCCTATGCGGCGGGAGGCCATGCGGCAGCGGGAAGTTCGTTCACCATGCTGCGGTTCGCCGAGCCGGAACTGCCCGACATCGTGTACCTGGAACAGCTGACCAGTGCCCTGTATCTGGACCGCCGCCAGGATCTGGAGCTCTACCGCCAGGTGATGGATCAGCTGAGTGTGCAGGCAGAACCGCCGGAACGGTCCCGGAAACTGCTCGCCGAGGTGGCCGCCGCACTCTGACGGCGGCCCCGGTGGCTCCGGCCGCTACCTATTGCCGGATGAAGCTGGAGGCGATTCGCCAGAACGCCTCCGGCTGCATGGTGTGCAGATCCCAGTCATTGACCATGGCGTGTGCGGTTGTGACGATTCTTTCGATATCGAAATCGTACCGAGTGGCCGCTCCAGTGGATTCGACCTGGCGGATCACGAAATCGGTTGCCGTCTCCCGCGAATAGGTTTGTACCGGCTGGTTTCTGTCGGCAAACCCGAGTCGGCTGAGATTGATTGGCTGGTTCATTCGAACGCCCCTGACGCCAGTCCGACGGCTAACCCTTGGCGAGGAATCGCCGATGATTCACCGCACGGCTCTCTGGTTGTCCCAATGGTGCCTTGCCCCCCGAGTCTATGACCGTGCTCCGCGCAGATGCAAGTGCATCTGCAACCTCGAATGCCCAGGTACAGCATGGTTTTCGGGATGCTGTGAGTTTGCGCGGAGGGGCTTCGAACGATGTTCGGCAGGGTCCCGCGAGGCCGCCGGACGAGGTTAGGGAATGCTATTTCGGAACGAAAATCCCGGTGAGATCCGCCTTCTTGATCGGCGTATCGCGATTGGCCTGCACTTCACACATGAGCGTGATCGCGGCGATCGCCGCGTCGACGGTGTCGGCGCTGGGCTCGGCGGTCGAGTCCTGCTCCTGTTCCAGGAATTTGCGGGCGGTTACGCGCTGCTTTTCGGAGTCCTGTGCGACGAATTCACTGCACGGGGTGTCGCCACCCTTGTTGACGATTTTCTCGGCCTCGCCGCAGCCGGCGGTGAGGAACAGAGCGGTCGCCGCGGCGGCGCAGCCGGCCGCCGCGGCGCGGAAGAGGGGAGTACGCATCACGATCACCTAGAACCCGGCCAGGCCCTCGGCCAGAGAGCCGATTCGCAGCACCTGCAACGCTTCCTGACGCACGTCCGGGCATGCGGTGAGGGTCGCGGTGTCCACCACGGCCCGATCCTGCAGGATGGCGGCATTGATGCCGTTGTTGCGCAGCGCCCAGTTGTGCACGGTGCCGTTGAAGGCCACCTTGCCCAGCTGCGGTCCCTGCTCACTCCAGGTGGAGATCTCCGGGCGCATCATGTCGCACAGTTGTCGGGCGGCGTTCAGGGAGATCGTCGGCCCGCCCGGGGTCGTGATCACCGCCGTCCCGTCGGTGAGAGTCGTTCCAGGACTGGTCGGTTCGGTGCTGTTGGAGCACGCCGCGGCGGCGCCGAGTAGCCCGGCGGCGAGCAGAACGGGCACGGTAGTTCGGCGAGTACTCATGATTCTTCCTCCGGGGGCAGTACGTCATCGGCCATCGGCCTCGGACGCCCGCTTGCGCTCGGTGTCGGCTGTTCGCTCACGCTCGGTGTCGGCTGTTCGCTCACGCTCGGTGGCGACCCGCCGGTGCTCGGCGACCATCAGCGAGATGCCGAGGCCGAGCAGCGCCGTACTGGCCAGAGTGCCCAGGCCGGCCCAGCCCGCGAAGCCGTAGCCGGCCGCGGTCAGCGTCAGGGCGATGGCCACGATGCCGGCGGCGGACAGCAGCAGTCCCGGCCAATTGCGGGAATCCTCGATGGTCTCGCCGGCGTGCGGCCGGGTGGTTCGGGTGTAATCGGGTTGGTAATCGCGGGACCGATCGCGATGCGGAAAGCCGAGCATGCCGGATGAATTCTGTGGCACGGCAGGCATCATCGCTTGTCCTTTCCTGTCTCGCAGCGCTCCCATTCGAGGGAGCCGATAACAGTCGAATACCCGGACCGGAACACGCCAATCAAGAATCGGGATGCAGCTCGTAAACCGCGAAGGCCGAACGTATTACCGGTTGTGCCACATTTCGCACCCGAATACCGCCGGGTGTGGTGCCGCGTTCCTCGCCGTGGTGGGCGTGGCCGTGCACGGCGAGATCGACCGCGCAGCCGTCGATGGCCTCGCCGAGCAGGTAGGAGCCCAGGAAGGGGTAGATCTCGCGGGGCTCGCCGTGCAGGGTGTCGCTGACGGGGGAGTAATGGGTGAGCGCGACCGTCACATCCGAGAGCAGGCCCGCCAGGGCGTCGTACAGCGACGTCGCCAGGTCCACCGTGTGCGAGGCGAATTCGCGCATCTGGCGTTCGCCGAAAACGCTCGCGCATTTGCCGGCGAAACCGCCGCCGAAACCCTTGGTGCCGGCGACGCCGAGGGTCAGCCCATTGACGGCGATGGTGGTGGCGGAGCCCTCCAGCACGGTGATGCCGTGCTCGGTGAGCACCGCCGATATTTTGTCGGCGGCATCGCTGTGATGATCGTGATTGCCCAATACGGCGATTACCGGCACGCCCACGTCGCTGAATTCCGCGGCCACCACCCGTGCTTCGTCGAGGGTGCCGTGCCGGGTGAGGTCCCCGGCCAGCAGCAGCACATCGGCGCAGCCGGGCAGCTCCGCCAGCGCGGGCCGCAGCGATCCGGCGGCGTCGGCCCCCAGGTGCACATCGCCGACAGCGGCTATCCGGACTCTCCGGTCGGTATCTTTAGTTGCCACAGGGCTTTCCACGTCCATGCGGCCTCAGCTCAATTCCTCACGATTGCCCGGCGCGGCGGGCGCCACCACCCGGACATCGTTGTGCACCCGCAGTTTCGGGGCGTGCTCGCGCACCATGGCCGCCAGCTGATCGCGCCGCGCGGCGCTGGCGACCTCGCCGCTGAGCACCACCACATCGCCGCGAATCGTCACCTGCACACCGAGCTCGGCGGTGCGCGGGTCCTCGGCGAAGGCCCGGCGCAGATTGGCCACCAGATACTGCGGCAGGATCTCCTCGGTTCGTTCGGCGGGATCGCGTTTCATATCCTCGCTCCTGTCCTCGCTGATGCCCAGATCGTCGAGCAGGCCCAGAAAGGCCCGCGCGTACGGCGACATCTCGGTCTCGGTGCGCACCTGCGCCCAGTCCACCTGCTCGCGCAGTCCGCGCGCGATGTCGAGCAGCCGGGTGAAGTCCAGGCGGTGCGGGTCGAGCACCATCAGCTTGTCCACCATGAGGTCGGTGCCGCTGATGACCGGCGCCGCGGTGGGCCCGATGCGCAGCCAGCCGGCGCGGGCGAGCATATCGTCGGTGACGGCGCGGTAGTTGGGCCGGAAGATCAGGTCCACCAGGGTGTCGCCGTCGTAGACCTTGGTCAGCCAGTCCTCGGCCGGATCCACCGGCCGCAGGCCCGCCTGCGCCAGCACGGCGCGGGCGCGCTGCGCGTCGGCGGGTTTGATGAAGATGTCCACATCGTGGTCGGAGGCCGGGCCGCCGCGCGCGTAGACCGCGCAGCCGCCGCCGACCGCGAAGGGAATCTCATTGTCCAGCAGGGTGTTCACGACGCGGGTCAGCGTGTCCAGCAGGCGGTCGATGGTGCGGACCATGCTGGAGGCGTACCCGTGATCGGATGGCCTAACCGCGTTCATCGGCCGTGCCGCTGCCCGGTTCGGCCCGCAGCGAGCGCGTGGCCGGGCCCTCCAGCAGGGTGCCGTCGTAGCCGAAGCGGGAACCGTGCAGCGGGCAGTCCCAGGACTGCTCGGCGCGGTTCCACCGCAGGACGCCGCCCAGATGCGGGCAGACCGCCGAGACCGCGCGGGTGCGGCCGCCGACCGTGCACACCGCCGTCGGCTCCAGGCCGTGCCGTTCCACGCGGCCCTCGCCCTCGGCGGGCGCACCGGGGCCGCGGAAGGCGTCGCGCACGGCGAAGCCCAGCCATCCGGCCGACATGTGCAGTGCCACCGGGCCATTGGTGCGCAGGAAGGCCGTGGGGGAGCCGAGCTCGCGGGCGTTCCAGGTGGCGAAGACCGGCGCCCAGTCCGGTTGCTTGCCGATGATCGCGCCGACGAGGACATGGGCCGCGGCGACCGCATTGGTCAGGCCCCACTTGGCGTAGCCGGTGGCGACGAAGACATTGTGCTGCCACGGCAGCAGCGGTCCCGCGTACGGCAGCTCGCCCACCGGGTAGTAGTCCTGCGCGGACCATTGGAACAGCGGTTGCGCGCCCGGGAAGGTGCGCTGGGTCCAGGCCACCAGGTCCTCGGCGTGCTGCCCGGCGTGATCGCGGCCGACCTCGTGGCCGTAACCGCCGACCAGCAGCAGATCCCCGCGCGGCGAGGGCACGTACCGCAGCGAGCGGGTCGGCTCGTCGGCGCTGATGAGCATTTCGCGCGGGAACGGCCCGGGGACCTCGAACACCGCGGCGTAGGAGCGCTGCGCGGTGAGCCGGGCGAAGAAGCCGCCGCGGTCCAGCACGGGGGTGCCGGTCGCGAGAATCACGGTGCGCGCGTGGAGATCTCCGTGCGAGGTCAGCAGGATCCGGTCCGCGCCCGACTGCCGCATCCCGCGCACCCGGGTGCCCTCGAAGATCGGCACCCCGCGCGCGTCCAGATCGCGCGCCAGCGCCGCCACCAGCTCGATGGCGTGCACCTGCGCCTGATCATCGAGCCGGACCGCGCCGAATTGCGGGAACGGGACCGCCAGATCGTCGACGAAGCGGGTGGGCAGCCCGGCCGCCCGGGTGGCATCGAGCTCGGCCCGCAGCGTCGGCACCGCCGCTTCGCTCTGTGCGAAGGTCAGCGCCGGTGCGCGCTGGACGCCGACATCGTGCTCGGCGCAGTAGCGCAGCAGCCACTGCTGGCCGTCGAGATTGGCCCGCACGTAGTCGCGCAGCACCGGCTCGGAATGCCGCCGCAGGATGTGCGAGGCGCGGGTGCCCTGCAACAGGCTGACCTTGCCGGTGGTGTTGCCGGTGGTGACCGAGCCCAGGCGGACGGCCTCCACCACCGCCACCTGGGCGCCCTGTTCGGCCAGCAGCAGCGCGGTCACCAGACCGGTGAGCCCGCCGCCGACCACCACGGTGTCGAAGCGCAGGCCCGGTTGCGCCGGCGGCCGGGCGGGCGGATGGAAATCGTGCATCCAGAATGACGTCATACGGTCCGGATTGCCTGGCATGGCCGGGTGAAACACGGGTAAGGCCACCGTATGAAGGGAAGAGCCGCCGTATGAACCCGAAGACAGGCGAGCTGCCCGGCGCACCCGGTGGCTCGCACGCCCGGAACGAAACCGAGGCCGAACGCCTGGACCGCAATTGGGCCAGCCTGATTCAGGAAACCCGGGTGGTACAGACCGGAGTGCAGTTGCTCACCGGTTTCCTGTTGATCCTGCCGTTCCAGCCGCGTTTCGAGACATTGTCCGATGCGCTGCGGGTGCTGTATCTGGTGACGGTCGCGGCCTGTATCGGCGCGACCGTATTCCTGGTGGGCCCGGTATCGGCGCATCGAATTCTGTTCCGCCGGCATCGTCTCGATGATGTGGTGCTCGCCGCGCACCGGTTCGCCATTGCGGGCCTGACGCTGCTCGGGGTCGCGCTCATCTGCGTGGCGGTGCTGATTTTCCACGTGGTCGCCGGCGCCACGGCGGGTGTGATCGCGGGGGTCTGCTTCGCGGTGCTGTTCGTGCTCGTCTGGGTCGCGCACCCGTGGAAGCAACGTACCGAAACGTCGGATTCCCTAGGGCCACAATGAGATTCGGACCACGCGTGTTTCAGGGAGGTGCTGCCGGGTATCGCCGGACTGTCAGGCAAAACACCGACACCATGGAGGTGAATCTCTTGTCCGAGCGCGAGAAGAGCGGTTTCCGCGAGGGCTTCGAAGGCACAGTGGAAGGCGCCAAGGGCAAGGCCAAGGAAGCCGCCGGCACTGTTTTCGGAAATGAGGATCTGCGCGACGAGGGTCGCGTGCAGCAGGATCGCGCCGAAAGCCAGCGCGATGCTGCCAAGCGAGAGGCTCAGGCCGAGAAGGAACGTGCCGAGGCGGCAACCCAGGAACAGCGCCAGAAGGCGTATCAGCGGGGTCAGGACGACTGACAACCCCTCGAGCAATGGATTGCCCGGCGAGACTCTCGCCGGGCAATCACCCCATGCGGGAGGAAGCAATTCCATGTCTACAGCACCAGAGCAGGACGTCGTCGAACTATTGATGGCGCAGCACAATCAGATTCGCTCGCTCATCGAGCAGGTGAACATTTCGCCCGGAGCGGCCAAACAAGAGCCGTTCGAGGATCTCGTCCGGCTGCTGGCGGTGCACGAGAGCGCCGAGGAGGAAGTGGTGCACCCGGCCTCGCGGCAGCTGTCTGTCGCCGATGCGGTCATCGACGCCCGGCTGCGGGAAGAGGAGCAGGCCAAGGCGGCGCTGGCCGAGCTCTACGACCTCGGCGCGGAGCACATCGATTTCGACCGCAAGTTCCGCGAGTTCGCCGAGCAGGTGATCGAGCACGCCGAGATGGAGGAGAAGGAGGAGTTCGGCATGCTGCTGCAGCACGCCTCACCGGCCGAGCGCACCAGTCTCGCCACGGCGGTGCGCATCGCCGAGTCGGTGGCCCCGACCCGCCCGCATCCCGGGACCGGTGAATCCGCCCTGGCGAATGTGGTGGCGGGACCGCCGCTGGCCCTGTTCGACCGCGTCCGCGATGCCATCCGCGACTGGCGGCGGCAGAGCGCCGACGGCTGAGACCCGGAGCCGGCCATGACCTCCGCCCTCGCCTTCGAACGCGGCGCCGCACCGGGATTGGGCGCGCTGGACGCCTGGTGGCGCGCCGCCAACTATCTGTCCGCGGGCCAGATCTATCTGCTGGACAACCCGCTGCTGACCGAACCGCTGCGGCCCGCGCACCTGAAGGCGCGGCTGCTCGGGCACTGGGGGACGGTGCCCGGCATCACCCTCACCTACGCCCACCTCAATCGCGTGATCATGCGCGAAGGCACACCGGTGCTGCTGGTCTGCGGACCCGGGCACGGCGCCGCCGGTTTGAACGCGGCCGCCTGGCTGGAAGGCGCCTACAGCGAGTTTCACCCCGAGGTGAGCGCCGATCGGGCGGGCATGCGAGAGCTGTTCCGGCAGTTCTCCTTTCCCGGCGGCGTCCCCAGCCACGCCGCACCGTATCTGCCCGGCTCCATCCACGAGGGCGGCGAGCTGGGCTATGCGCTGGCGCACGCCACCGGCGCGGCGCTGGACAACCCGGAACTGGTGGTGGCGTGCCTGATCGGCGACGGTGAGGCGGAGACCGGTCCGCTGGCCGCCAGCTGGCACGCCCCGTCGTTCCTGGACCCGCGCACCGACGGCGCGGTGCTGCCGATCCTGCACCTGAACGGATACAAGATCGCCAATCCGACCCTGCTGTCCCGGATCCCGGTCGAGGATCTGATCGCCATGCTGACCGGATACGGGTGGGAGCCGCTGCTGGTATCCGGGTGCGAACCGTTCGAGGTGCACGAAAAGTACGCGGTCGCACTGGATCATGCCATGCGGCGGATCGCGGAGATCCGGGGCGAACAGCGGCGGCCGCGGCTGCCGATGATCATCCTGTCCACCCCCAAGGGCTGGACCGGGCCGCGGGCGGCCGACGGCGTACCCATCGAGAACACCTGGCGGTCGCATCAGGTGCCGTTGAGCGGAGTGCGGGAGAATGCGGAACACCGTGCGCTGCTGGAGAAATGGCTGCGGTCATACCGGCCGGAGGAGCTCTTCGACGACTCCGGCGCGCCCGTGCCGCGGGTGCGCGACCTGCATCCCGACGGCGAGCTGCGAATGAGCGCCAATCCGGTGGCCCATGGGCGCGACAGCGTCGATCTGCGCCTGCCGGATGTGCGCGGATATACGCTCTCGATCTCCGAACCCGCTGTGACGCACGAGGAATCGACTCGCGTTCTGGGTAAGTTCCTGCGTGACACGCTGGTGGCGAATCCGCAGGATCTACTCTTCTTCGCCCCCGACGAGCACACCTCCAACCGCCTGGATCCGATCCTGGAGGCGACCGGCCGCCGCTGGCAGGAGGTACGCCGGCCCGGTGACGACCGATTGTCCTGTGACGGACGGGTTTTCGAGGTGCTGTCCGAACATCTGTGCCAGGGCTGGCTGGAAGGCTATCTGCTCACCGGCCGGCACGGCGTGTTCTCCAGCTACGAGGCGTTCGCCCACATTGTCGACTCCATGGTGGTGCAGCACGCCAAATGGCTCGTCGGCGCCGCCGAATACCCCTGGCGGGCAACCATTCCCAGCCTCAACTACCTCATCACATCGCATGTGTGGCGGCAGGATCACAATGGGGCCTCGCACCAGGATCCCGGGTTCATCGATCACGTGCTGAGCAAGCGCCCCGAGGTGAGCCGGGTGTATCTGCCGCCGGACGCCAACTGCCTGCTGCACGTCTTCCGGCACTGCCTGGGCACGCGCGGGCGGGTCAATGCCGTGGTGGCGGGCAAGCAGTCCGCCCTGCAATACCTGGACGATCGCGCGGCCGCGGAACATTGCGCGCGCGGGCTCGGCGTCTGGGGCTGGGCGAGCAACGACACGCTCAGCGGCACCGACGCGGTGCTGGCCTGCGCGGGGGACGTGCCCACCCAGGAGGCCCTGGCCGCGGCCGCGCTGCTGCGCGAGCTCACCCCGGACCTGGCGGTGCGGGTGGTCAATGTGGTCGATCTGGCCCGCCTGGCCTCGCCCGACCGGCACCCGCACGGCCTGCCGGACCAGGACTACCGCGAAATCTTCACCGGCACCAAGCCGGTGATCTTCGCCTTCCACGGCTACCCCTGGCTGATCCATCAGCTCACCTACCGCCGGCCCGGGCACCAGCGCCTGCACGTCCGCGGGTTCCGCGACAAGGGCACCACCACGACGCCGTTCCAGATGTGCGCGCTCAACGGCATCGACCGGTACCAGTTGGCGATCGCCGTTCTGGAACACGTGCCGCGGGTCGCGGGACGGTTCGACCGGCTGCGCGACCGGCTGCTCGGCATGCTCGACGAGAACTCCGCGCACGCCGAGCGCACCGGCGTCGACCTGCCGATCGTCAGCGACTGGACCTGGGGGAAGGGGCAGCTGTAGCCCCGGGTGTGGGAAATGCCACCGTCCGCTCGCAAGACCCGATATTGATACCCGTTCTCGCGGTGTGTTAGGTCTGGGATCAGTGGATCGATCAACCTGGACCGAACGGAGCCGTGGACCGTGGCGGACATGCCGGCGTATTTCGATGTGGTGGACGGCGGTTTCGAGCCGACGGCGACCGCGGCCAGTCAGTGGTCGTCCGAGCAGGTGGTCGGGCCCGCGCTGTGCGGTCTGATGGCGCGGCAGCTCGAACTCGAGCACGCCACCGAGGGATTCGTGCCGGTGCGGCTGACCGTGGACATGTTCAGCGCGGCGCGCTTCCGGCATACCAGCACCCCGACCGTGCGGGTGCGCGACGGGAATCGGATCCGCGTCGCCGATGTGAGCGTCGTGCAGGGTGGGACGGTGGCCGCGCGCGCCTCGGCGGTGCTGCTGCGGCCCTCCGAACAGCCGCCGGGGCAGCTGTGGCGGCGCGATCGCGAACCGCAGCCGCCGTCGCCGGCGGTCGCGCCGCCCTGGACGGAATTGCGGCCGCCGCTCTTCGACAGCGACGGCAGCGCCGAGGGCTGGTCGCCGCGGCCGACCGATCATGACAACAGCAGCCGGAAACGCACCTGGCAGAACCCGATTCGCGTGGTGACGGGGGAGGAGCTGTCGCCGTTCGTGCGCGCCGCCCTGGTCGGCGAGGCGACCAGCATGATGACCAATTGGGGCGATGCCGGCATCGGATTCATCAATACCGATATGACCCTCGCCCTGGCGCGTATGCCCGAGGGTCCGGAGATCGGCGTGGAGGCCGACGGTCATCTGAGCGAACAAGGTATCGCGGTGGGCGTGGCCACGCTGTTCGACCGGCGCGGATCCTTCGCAACCGCCATGGTGACCTCGGTGTCCAATGCCGGGCGGCAGATCAGCAGCGCGCAATTGGACATCGCGGTCGCCGCGCGCTTCTGAACGAGCCGGTACGCCGGTTCGAAGACCAAGCGTCGCATCGTCTTACGTGGTGTTTGTGACAGATCTGCCGGTACGTGGAACAATGTGATCAGGTTGAGACTACAGCCGACCCGGTTAGCGCACGGTCCCGTCGCGACAGTGGGCGTGGAGCACGTGGTACTGCCGATTCTCACGGCGTTCGACCCTCAGCGGCGGCGGACTCCAGCGCAAAAGCCGGAAACTCCCTCTTCGAGAGGTTTAGTCATGTCCGCTATTGCCGTTCTACAGCGTGGCGTCGGCGCCGCCGCCTTTCACCTGAATGGATCCGAACCGAGTGACCGTGACCGGCACCCGCCGCCGGTCGGCAGCCGGGAGCCCACATGCTTCGTGGTGCGTGTGGAAGGTGAGCTGGACGCAGCCGTCCTACCGGAATTCTCCGCAGCGCTGGAGCGGGCGGTGGCAGCCAGTTTCCGGGCCGTGGTCGTCGACCTGCGCCTGACCCGCTTCCTGAGCATCGGCAGCGCTTCGGCGCTGGCCTCCGCCAAGGAGCTGGCAGCCCTGGCCGGGGTCGATCTGCGTGTGGTCGCCTGCCGCCGGGAAGTCGAACGAGTTCTCGAAGTGACGGGCCTGCGGCCGTTGTTCCAGTACTACTCGTCGGTTCAGGATGCGTTGGAGGCGTAGTCGCCGACAGAGGTCGGGTGGGGCCGGGTCGATCTCGGCCCCACCGATCCGCTGCTCGAAATCCTTTCGACAGCGGATAATCGTGAGGTGACGACAGGTGGAGAGCTCTCCTCGAGCGATGCCGACGCGCTGGAGCAGGTGATCGGAACCGGACGCCCGCAGAGTGTGGGCGCTTTCCGGTTCTGGTTCGCCGACAAGCGGTGGGAATGGTCCGACGAAGTGGCGGCCATGCACGGCTACGCACCCGGAACAGTGCACCCCACCACGGAACTGCTTCTCGAGCACAAGCATCCCGAGGACCGCGCCCAGGTGGCCACCTCCCTTGCACGGGCCGTGGAGAACGGCGAACCGTTCTCCAGCCGGCACCGCATCGTCGACACAGGCGGAGTGGTGCGCCACGTCATTGTGGTGGGTGACCACATGGTTGACGAGAAGAACAGAGTGGTCGGGACATCCGGCTACTACATCGATGTGACCGATACCCTCGCCGAGCACCGGCAGGAGACCCTCGACGATGCGTTACCCGAGCTGTACCGGGCACGCGCGGTGATCGAACAGGCCAAGGGCGCGCTCATGCTCGTCTACGGCATCAACTCCGAGCAGGCGTTCCGGGTGCTGACCTGGCGCTCGCAGGAGACCAATACCAAACTGCGGGTATTGGCGAGCCAGCTCGTCGCCGAGATCACCGCCATGGGCGGTGCGGCGGTGGAGCTGCGGACCCGGTTCGATCATCTGCTCCTGACGGTGCATCAGCGGCCGCAGCCGTAATAATCTGGTCCGACGCGTGTTTGGGCGTGATCGGCGGGGGTACCGCGACCAATGACATGCGAAATAGGAATGGATCGGACAATGGCCGGGCGTGGCGTATTCCGTCTCCGCGACTCGGCGACGGACTGGCGGAGTTGCGCATGACCGAGTGGATGTCCCGGGAGAAGACCGATACGAGCGCTATCGGTATTCGAATACCGGCTGATCTGGGCCAGTTGACCATGCTGCGCGCTCTGGCCGAAACAGTGGCCCTGATAGCCGATTTCGCGCTCGACGAGGTGACCGATGTGCGGGTGGCGCTGGACGAGGTGGCGACCGCCCTCATTGTCGGCGCCGTGCCCGGCAGTTGTCTGGACTGTGATTTCGACTTCGACGAACAGCGGATGCGCGTGCGTGTCACGGCTCTCGCCGCCGATGGTGAAACGCTGGACGAGGACGGATTCGGCTGGCACGTGCTGCAGACTCTCACCGAATCGCTGACCGCGCACACCGGCTCCTTCGATCCAGCATCCGGGGGATATCCCACGGTGGTCGAATTCAGCCGGACACGGGGTGAAAGCGATGACGGATGAGCGCAAGCCCCGGCGTTCGCGCAGTCGAGGCGACAGTTACGACAATATAGAACCGCTGTTCAAGGAATTGGCCGAGCTCGATCCGGCCGATCCGCGGCGCGAGGCCCTGCGCGAACGTCTCATCGGCCGCTGCATGCCGCTGGCCGACCATATCGCCCGGCGCTTCTCCGGCCGCGGCGAAAGTTTCGAGGATCTGCTGCAGGTCGCCGATATCGGCCTGGTGCAAGCCGTCGACCGCTTCGACGTGACCCGCGGCTCCTCCTTTCTCTCCTTCGCGGTCCCCACCATCATGGGCGAGGTCCGCCGCCACTTCCGCGACAACACCTGGGCCGTGCGAGTTCCCCGGCGCACCAAGGAAATCCAACTCGGCATCGGCGCCACCATCGAACGCCTCGCGCAGCGCCTGGGCCGGCTACCCCGCGCCCGCGAGATCGCCGAGGAGATGGACGTCGACCTCGTCGAGGTGACCCAGGCCCTCATAGCCGGCAACGCCTACCAAATGGCCTCGCTGGACGCCGTGGCCGGCGACGACAGCGAGAACACCCCGCTCTCCCTCATGGAAGTTCTCGGCAGCGTGGAACCCCGCTACGATCGGGTCGACGAATTTCTCGCCGTCAAGCCCCTGATCGCGGACCTCCCCGACCGGGAAAAACACATCCTGGTCATGCGCTTCTTCGAATCCAAAACCCAAACCCAGATCGCCGAAGAACTGGGCATCTCCCAGATGCACGTCTCCCGCATCCTCGCCAAAACCCTGGCCTGGCTGCGTGAACAAGCACTGAAGGACTGATCCGGCCGTCCGGACGGAGGCCCGTGCGGACGGCTGGCCGTGGGCTAGTCGGCGGGGAGTTCGGCGCCGGTTTCGGTGAGTTTGGCGGCTACCTCGGTGGGGAAGATGTTGCGGAAGAGGTAGAGGTCCTTGCCGAGTTTCCAGCCGGGGGCCAGAGCGACGGCATAGCGCTCGAAGTAGCCGAGTTGTTTGCCCATGAGCATGAGTTGTTCGGGGCCGGAGGCGCCGCGGCGTTTGCCGAATTCCAGGAGGCGGGCGGCGACCACGCCGAGGTCGAGTTTGTCGAGGCTGCCGGAGAGGACCGGGCCCAGGGCCACGGCGAGCTGGCGGCCGATGGTGGCGTCGTCGCCATTGTCGTCGGAGACCAGGTCGAGCTTGCGCAGGGCGCGGGCGACGGGGCGGAAATCGCCGTCGATGGAGCTGGCGTAGAACAGCGAGCGGACGAACTCGCGCCACTCGGTTTCCATTCGGCCGACAATGCCGAAATCGAGCATGGCGACGCGGCCGTCGTCGAGCAGCCAGAGATTGCCGGCGTGCACGTCGCCGTGGAAGAGGCCGTGCACCGCAACGCTTTCCATCCACGCCTTGACCAGGCGGCGGATGAGCATCTCGGGTTCGGGATGCACGTCGCGGATATCGTCGAAGCGGTCCAGCGGCATGCCGCGCATGCGTTCCATGCACAGCACCCGGGGCGCGCAGTACTCCCAATACACCTCGGGGATGGCGACATTGGTGTTGTCACCGAAGGCGACCAGGTTCTGCCGGGCCCGCGACTGGTTGTCGGCCTCGATGAGGAAGTTGAGCTCGGCCACGGTCGCCTCGTACAGGTCGCGCACCACCGCCTGGGCATTGGCCACGCGCGCGTTCTCCGAGCGCTTCTCCAGCGCCCGCGCCAGCTTCATGGCCGAGCGCAGGTCCACGATCATGCGCCGCGCGATCTCGGGCCGCTGCACCTTCACCACCGCGGGCCGGCCGTCGGCCAGCACGCACGCGTGCACCTGCGCGATCGAGGCCGCCGACAGCGGTTCGTCGTCGAAGGAGCGGAACAGCTCGGAGATCGGCTTGCCGAGATCGGCCTCGACAATGGCGCGCGCGTCGGTCGCCGGGAACGGCGGCACGTCGTCGAGGCAGCGCAGGCAGGCATCGGCCAGTTCCTTGGGGAACGCCTTCGGCGACGAGGCGATCAGCTGCCCCAGCTTCACGAACATCGGGCCCAGCGTCTCGAAGCCGTCCACCACGCCCTCGGCCACGGCCCGCCGCCGTTTGGCCGGTCGCAGCCCGCCCCGCAGTACGCTGCGGGTGACCGATCCGCCCAGCACCGCACCCACGATCGCCGTTCTCCGCCACTCGGAGAAGCCGAATGTGTCCAAGTCCGGTCGGATCACCTCGGGCGACCCTGCGCGCACAGTCATCGGTGAGCTCACGGGCGGCAGTGTATCTCCGTCTGTGCCGGGCGTTCGACTGTGGTGGGCGGCACAGGTTACCGAGGCGTTCACTGGTTCGTTGTGGGCAGTGCACGGTAGCGTGCATGGTCGGGCCGCGATCCGGCACCAATTCGTAGGCGGAAAGGCAAGACCGAAGTAATGACGGGTACAGCGGAAAAGCTGGCGGAACTGCGCAAGCTCCTGGAAATCGCCGAGGAACCTGCTGGTGAGCGCGGCATCCAGAAACGCGCGGCGAAAGGCATCCCCAGCGCCCGGGAACGGGTGCACATGCTGCTGGACCCGAAGAGCTTCGTGGAGATGGGCTCGCTCATGCGCCAGCCCGGCGTGCCCAATGCCTTCTACGGCGACGGCGTGGTCACCGGCCGCGGCACCATCGACGGCCGCCCGGTCGTGGTGATCTCGCACGACCAGACCGTGTACGGCGGCTCGGTGTCGGAGATGTTCGGCCGCAAGGTGCGCGCGGTCATGGACTTCGCCTACAACAATGCCTGCCCGGTGGTGTGCATCAACGACTCCGGCGGCGCCCGCATTCAGGACGGCGTCGCCTCGCTGGCCTGGTACGCGCTCATGTGCAAGCTGCAGGAGGACCTGTCCGGCTACGTGCCCATGGTGGCCGTCATGCTCGGCAAGTGCGCGGCGGGCTCGGTGTACGGGCCCATCAATATGGATGTCCTGGTGGCGACCGAAGAGTCGTACATGTTCGTCACCGGTCCCGAGGTCATCAAGGCCGTCACCGGCTCCGAGGTCACCGCCGAGGAACTGGGCGGTGCGCGGGCGCTGGAGCAGAACGGCACCGTGCACCACGTCGCCAAGACCGAGCAGGACGCCTTCGACTGGGTCCGCAACTACCTGAGCTACCTGCCGACCAGCTGCCTGGAGCAGCCGCCGATCGTCAATCCGGGCCTGGAGCCCGAGCTCACCGAGTCCGATCGCCAGCTGGACAAGATCATTCCGGACTCGGACAAGGTCGGCTACGACATGCACGAGATCCTGCTGCGCATCTTCGACGACGGCGCCTTCCACGAGATCAGCGAGAAGACCGCGCAGAACCTCATCACCGGTTTCGCCCGGGTCGACGGCGCGCCGGTCGGCGTGATCGCCAATCAGCCGATGGCCCTGGGCGGCGCGCTGGACGCGGCCTGCTCGGACAAGGCGGCGCACTTCATCCGGCTGTGCGATGCGTTCCACGTGCCGCTGGTCTATGTCGTCGACACCCCGGGCGTGTTGCCCGGCGTGGACGAGGAGCGCAATCACGTCATCAAGCGCGGCGGCCGCATGTTCCGCGCGCTCATCGAGGCCACGGTGCCGGTGGTGACCGTGGTGACCCGCAAGGCGTTCGGCGGCGGCTATGCGGTCATGGGCTGCAAGCAGCTGGGCGCCGATGTCAGCCTGGCCTGGCCGACGGCGCGGCTGGCGGTCATGGGCGCGGAGTCGATGATCTCCATCGTGGGCCGCAAGCAGCTGGCCGCGGCGCCGCCGGAGCAGCGCGAGACGGTCAAGCAGCAGATGATCGACTTCTACAACGCGACCGTGGCGACGCCGTGGACGGCGGCCGAGCGCGGGTACATCGATGCGGTCATCGAGCCGTCGGCGACGCGCCTGGAGATCCGCAAGGCCCTGCGCCTGCTGCGCGACAAAGGCGCTGTGCGCAAGCCGAATCCGCGCAAGCACAACCTCTACCCGATGTGATCGAGCGGATCGCGGCCCTCGCGACGGCGGGGGCCGGGTCATTCGATGCCCCGCGCATTCGGTGCGTTATCGGTTGGGGGCCTTCAGCATTCGCTGATAGCGGGCACCCCGCGTAAGCGCTCGTCCAGCCACAGCACGGCCTCCGGAAAGCCGGTGAGCGCCGCGATCACGTGCTCGCCGAACACATCTCGGTACACCGCGTTCGCGCCCATCGCGCACTGCTCGCGATAGAAGTTCCGCGCCCCCTCGGCCGGTATCCAGAACTCCTGCGCGCCGTTGTAGATGAACAGCGGCACCGGCGATCTCTTCCCCTCCATGCGCGTGACCCGGAAGATGTCCTGTGCCAGTGCGCTGTGCAACGGGTTCGGGAAATCGGCGGCGAGATCGATGGGCACCATGAAGATGCCGGTGAGCGCGAAGACATCGATGCACTGATCCTTCATGATCAGGGCTATCCATTGCGCGAGCGCGTTCATCCGATCCAGGATCTCCGGCCGCTCCCGGCCGATGGCGAAGGTGGCGGCCAGGAACACCCCCGACGCGAGATTTCCGTTCATGCTCCCGGCCAGCAGCTCGAAATCGGCGGGCACGCCGCCCAGGGCGGCGCCCACCACCACATCGGCGAGTTCGGGCGCGTACTCCGGCATCAGCTTGACCGCGCCATGGGTGGCGATCGCCCCGCCGGAATAGCCGATCATGCCGAATCGACTGTCGCCGAACTCGTCGGGCAGGGCATTGCGCACCGCGCGGATGCTGTCGAGGACGGCGTGTCCGGCCACATACGGTTCCGCGTAGGCCATGCGCGGGCCTTCGTGATCGGTGATCAGCACCGCGTAGCCGCGCAGCATGGCCAGCTGGGTGGTGGGCGGAATGTAGTCGGTGATATCGCTGTCCTCGCCCCAGCCGCGCGCCAGGCTGTAGCTCGGATTGCAGTCGCGGCCGAGGCCGTTGATGGGCAGATTGTTCACCACCACCGGACGCGTTCCCGCGCCGGGCCACTCGCCGTGCGGGATCACCAGGGTGGCCACGGCGTAGGACGCCGCGTCATGGGAGTCGGTGGTGCGGAACTTCAGTTGCAGCACCTGCCGCGCGGGCACCAGCAGCACCTGCTCGGCGGCCGCGGTCACATCGCGGTAGGCGATGACGTTCCCGTTCGCGTAGTCCGCGAGCAGTTCCGGCCAGCCGTCGACGAAATCGTCGTCGATGGTCTTGGGCATGGTGGCGGCGCGCAGAGCAGCCAGTTCGAGGGACAGTCCACCGGCATCGACGAGCGGGGTCATCGGCGCGGCGGGCAGCGCGGGCGGGGGCAGGTGCGCTTCGATCCAGCGCTGCAGGCCGGACAGGTCGGAGATCTGCCCCGGGCCGGGCTGGGGCGGGTCGGCCTGCGCATGCCCGGCGAAGCAGCCGAATATCAAGGCGGCAAGCACAACTCGCAAGCAGAAGAGCACAATACCCCCACGGCTCGGTGTTCCGGGCATCCCCTCATCTCGGACCCGTCCGAGCCTAATGGGGCCTCGGGGCGCCGACACCGGAGACACTTCCGGTAGTGACCACATCGAGACCGGCTCACCCGGAGCCCAGGTGGGCGGCGGATTCCGGCGCCGCGCGAGGGTCTGATTGCCCCCGGGATGCGGGGGTAACCCATCTGTATGGTCCGAACGAGTCTCCGGGAACTGCTCAGTCGGACCGGACCGTTCGCCTCGGTCTACTTCGACAGTTCGCACGACACCGAGGACGCGGTCCGGCAAGTCGAACTGGGCTACCGATCCATTCGCCAGAAACTAGCCGACGCAGGCGCTTCCGAACAGGTCATCGGCGCCGTCGGCATTGCGGTCGCCGCCGGGCCCGCTGCGCCCGGGCGCTCCGGGCGCGCCCTCATCGCCGACTCCACCACCGTGGTGGTGGACGATGCGCTGCCCGCGCCGCCGCCCCGGGAGATCGTCCGGGTGTCGCCGCTGCCCTATGTGCTGCCGCTGCTCGAGCAGCGGCCGCCGCGCGTCCCCCATGTGCTGGTGACGGTCGACGACGCCGGCGCGCGCCTGCTCGCCACGACCTGCTACGGGGACCGCCTCGCCCGGGCCGTCGACGCAGCCGTCAGCCCGGTGCACCGCGTGCGCGGCGGCCCCAGAACCCATCGCCCGCGCCGCGACCGCGCCCGGAACCTGGTGCGCCACACCATCGAGAGCGTGTCCGAGGCGGTCTGCTCGCTCGCCGACCGGGTGGGGGCCACCCTGATCCTGCTGGCCGGTGATCCGGCCACCCGCTCGGCGCTGCGCGCGGTGCTGGACGACCGCTACACCGGCCGCCGCCGCTGCCGCTGCGTCGAAATCGACGGCTACCGTGACGAAGTCGAGGAACAGGCGCGCAAGATCGTCGCCGAGGCCGCCGAGATTCGTCGCAAGGCCGTGCTCGAGCGCTACGACGCCGAGCGCGCCCGCACCGGCGGCACCGCCACCGGCGGCCTCGCCGCCACCGCCACGGCGCTGCGCGCCACCGCCGTCGCCGACCTGCTGGTCGACGCTCGCGCGCTCGGCGATCGCGAGGTGTTCGCGGGCGACTCCCACACCGATATCGCCGCCACCGCGGCAGCACTCACCGGCCCCGCCCGGGTCCGGCGCGCCGACGAGGCGGTGCCGATGGCCGCGCTGGCGGGCGGCAGCGACATCGTTCCGGTCACCGGCCGGATCACGCTGCCCGAGGGCGTCGGCGCCCTCTTGCGGCTCCGCTGAATGACAGGAGGAAGTGGAATGGAACGAGGCAACACCAAACACGGCCCGGCCCGGGACGATCACCTGGCGCACGACCTGCGCGACCTGCTGCACGGCGGCCACACCGCCCACATCGAGGAATGGCGCAATCCGGAACCGCCCGCCGACGACGATCCGGCGCTGTTCGCCGACCCGCACCTGACCCGCCCGGTCCCGCCGCCGGAACCGGTCCCGCCCGAACCGCATCCGGACCCGGTCCCGCCCGCGCCGAATCCGGATCCCGTCCCGCCGGACCCGAATCCCCGCCCGTCCCCGGTCCCGCCCACCCCGACTCCGGATCCGGTCCCGCCCTATCCGCCGCCGACCGATCCGGAACCGCCGCAGGTGGGGTAGGGCGCTCGGTGGGAACTTGTCGGTGGGGTGGGGCAGAGTGCCTCGGCGACAAGTGATTTCGAATGGCGGGAGTAATCCGGGATGGAACGGGAGCAGTTCGCGGAGGCCGTGCTGGGGAGTCTGCGGGCGCGCGGGGTGACCGATGGGGAGTACGACGCGGCGGAGTTCGAGGTGCGGCACAGCGGCGGGGAGGTGATGTATCTGGGGAATGTGTTCCGGGAGCTGGCGGGGGTGTCGGTGGAGGAGATGCAGGAGCGGATCGATCATTTCGTCGCCGCGGTGACGAGTATCGATGAGCCGCCGCAGGATTGGGAGTCGGCGCGGCCGCTGCTGCGGGCCGTGCTGCGCCCGGTGACGCACGGGATGGGGACCTTCGGGCCGGGCGCGGAACGGTGTGCGCGACCGGCGTTTCCGTTCGTGGACGAGGCCGTCGTGGTGGATATCGTGGCTACTGGTGCCGGGGTGGCTGGCGAGCTACGGCGGCGGCGCGCACCGGCCGGTGGCGTTCATCCCGGACAATGACACCTTGCTGCTGGCGCCCGACGAGGCCGATGTGCTGGAGCAGGTCTTCGAGATGGTCGAGGAGCAGTACGGCGAAGCGGCGCGGCAGATTTCACCGCAGGGGTACACCATCGACGACTTCGGGAGGGTGGTGCCGCTGGATCAGCTCGGCGACCATCCGGCGCGGGCGCAGGCGCTGCGGGCGCGCAGCGGGCTGGCCGTCACCGAGTACTCGATCCAAACCCGTTTCCTGAACGAGGAATCCGAGGCGGGCCTGGAATCGATTCCGGGCCGGGCGCCCGCCTTCGCCGGGTCGGTGCTGTTCCAGCCGGCCGATTCCGGTCCGGTCACCGTGACGATCTGGGGCGAGGACGTGGAATATCTGCTGCCCCAGGCCGATTACGTGCATTTCGCGCGGATGGACTCCGAGGGCGAGGTCGACGTGGACTGCACCGTCCCGTTCGACGCGGTGGTCGAGATCCTCGGTCTGGTGCCGCTGCCCGGGTTGAACCCGCCGCGCTTCGAGGCGCGGCAGTGGCCGGAGGAGGCGGCGCTGGCGCGACTGCGCGAGCGCGCGATCGAACTCTGAATCCCGGGGGACCACGGCCGTCAGCGCGCGAAGACGGCCGCGATCACCAGTTCGATCTGAGCCACGGCCATATCGATGGGTCCGGTCGGCTGGAACAGATGGCTCAAGGCCAGGCGCACCAGAATCTCCGTGCGCGTGGCCAATTCGGCCTCGGAGAGGTCCGCGAGCCCGTACTGCGCCCGGATCGCCGCCGTCACCGCGGCGACGGCGGGGCCCAGGACGGGCTCGGGCTCGGTCATGAGGGCGGGCAGCAGCGTGGTGTCGGGCGCGGTCCGCCCCGCCAGCACGGCCTTGAGCAGGGTGTTGTCCGCGCCGGTGCGCAGCGTGTAATCGACCGCGGCGGTGAATCCGGCGTGCACGTCGTCCGGATGCGCGGCGAGGGCACCGGCCACGCCGACCAGAAAAGTATCGAGTTCGCGCCGGATGACGACCTCGGCGAGCACTTCCTTGGTGCCGATCTCCTTGTAGAGCACCGGCCGGCTCACGCCCACTTCCTTGGCCAGGCGCGACATGTTCACCGCACCCCAGCCCTCGGTGCAGACAATGCGGCGCGCGGTGTCGATCACTCGCTCGCGCAGGAGCTGGCGCATCTCGGTCTGGAAATTCGGCGCATCGACCACGGTCCGATGGTACATGAGCACGTCATCCGTCCCGTCATTGACAACTGAGCTTCATGTGTATCTACTGAATACACTTCTTTGAGAAGTGTAAACAAGGAGTTCGATCATGACGACGTCTCGACGCGACGAGCCGACCACCGCCGCGCTGCCGCAGTGGCGCGATCGCAAGCGCTACCTCTGGCTGTTCGGCCTGGTGCCCCCGACCGCGATATTCCTGGCCGCGGCCCTGGTGTGGGCGTTCAACCGCCTGGGCTGGCAGGGCGCCGCACCCGTGTGGTGGTGGATCGGCCCGCTGCTGGTCTATGTGCTGCTGCCGATCCTCGATCGCTTCTTCGGCCCCGACGGTCAGAACCCACCGGAGGAGATCATGGAGATGCTGGAGAACGACCGGTACTACCGCTACTGCGTGTACGCCTACATTCCGTTCCAGCTGCTGAGCGTGGTTTTCGCCTGCTACCTCTGGACGGCGGACGACCTGTCCTGGCTGGGCGTCGACGGCGGGCTGGGCCTGGTCTCCAGGATCGGATTGGCGCTGAGTATCGGCGTGCTGGGCGGGGTCGGCATCAATACCGCGCACGAACTCGGGCACAAGAAGGACGAACTGGAGCGCTGGCTGTCGAAAATCACGCTGGCGCAGACCTTCTACGGTCACTTCTATATCGAGCACAATCGCGGCCATCACGTGCGCGTGGCGACCCCGGAGGACCCGGCGAGTGCTCGCTTCGCCGAATCGTTCTGGACTTTCCTGCCCCGCAGCGTGTTCGGGAGCCTGCGCTCGGCGTGGGAGCTGGAGCGGGCGCGCCTGCAGCGAGTGGGCAAGCGCACGTGGAGTATTCACAATGACGTGCTCAACGCCTGGCTCATGTCGGTGGCGCTCTGGGGAGCGCTGACCGCGGTGTTCGGCCCGGCGGTGTTGCCCTACCTCGTCATTCAGGCCGTGTACGGGTTCACCCTGCTGGAGACGGTCAACTATCTCGAGCACTACGGGCTGCTGCGGCAGCGCACCGCGAGTGGCCGCTACGAACGCTGTACCCCGGCGCACAGCTGGAACTCCGATCACATCGTCACCAATATCTTCCTGTACCACCTGCAGCGCCACAGCGATCACCACGCCAACCCGACCCGGCGCTATCAGATCCTGCGCAGCATGGACGGCGCGCCGAACCTGCCCAGCGGTTACGCCAGCATGATCGGGCTGGCCTACTTTCCGCCGCTGTGGCGCAAGGTCATGGACCACCGGGTGCTCGATCACTACCGCGGCGATATCACCCGCGTGAACATCCAGCCGCGCAAGCGCGCTCGCGTGCTCGCGCAGTACGGGGCGCGGTGATGGCCGCCTACCGCTGCCCGGTCTGCGAGTACGTCTACGACGAAGCGGCCGGCGCGCCCCGCGAGGGCTTCCCGGCCGGCACGCCCTGGTCGGCGGTGCCGGACGACTGGTGCTGCCCGGACTGCGGCGTCCGGGAAAAGATCGACTTCGAATCCACCACCGCCAGAACGGATCACCCGCGATGAACACCGACTACAAACTGTTCCGCTGCCTGCAGTGCGGCTTCGAGTACGACGAGGCCGAGGGCTGGCCCGAGGACGGCATCGAGCCCGGCACCCGCTGGGCCGATATTCCCGAGGACTGGTCCTGCCCGGATTGCGGTGCGGCCAAATCGGACTTCGAGATGGTCGAGGTCAGCCGCGCGTGACCGGGCGCATCGTAATCGCGGGCGCCGGGGTCGCCGGCGCGACCGCGGCGAAAACCCTGCGCGGCGAAGGCTATTGCGGCGAGATCGTGTTGCTGGGCGCGGAAGCCTCCCTGCCGTACCGGCGCCCGATGGTCTCCAAGGAGCTGCTCGCCGGCACGGTGACCGAGCAGCGGGCACTGCTCGAACCCGCCGACTTCTGGCGGGCGCAGCAGATCGATGTGCGCACGGGCTCGGGCGTCGTGCGCATCGATCCGGATCGCCGCGCGGTCTGGCTCGCCGACGGCACCGAATTCGGTTATGACAGCCTGCTTCTCGCCACCGGTGCGCGTCCGCGCGCACTGCCGGGAATGGCCGGGCCGGCCGGGGTGACCGCGGGCGTCCATACCCTGCGTGAGCGCGCCGATATCGCCGCCATCCGCGCGGCGCTCGATGCGGACGGGTCCCTGCTGGTCGTCGGCGCCGGGCTCATCGGCTGTGAGGTCGCGGCCACCGCACGCGGGCTCGGCGCCCGCGTCACCGTCCTGCACGCCGGAGCCACGCCGCTGGACCGCGTGGCTCCCGCGGTCATCGGCGAATGCTATCGAGACCTGCACGGCGAGCACGGCGTCGAACTGCACACCGGAGTCTGTCTGAGTCGCCTGGAGCGCACCGCCGATGGGGTGGCCGCCGTGGCCGCGAATGGTCGCCGCTGGGTCGCCGGTGCGGTGCTGGTCGCCATCGGAGCGGTCCCGAATACCGAACTCGCCGCGGCGGCCGGACTCGATATCGCCGACGGCATCCTCGTCGACGAGCGGTATCGCACATCGGCTCCGGGAGTCTTCGCGGCGGGCGATGCGGCGGCGCGCTTCGATCCGGAATCGGGCGTGCATCGGCGCGAGGAACAGTGGAACAGCGCCCGGTCCCAGGGCGCGGCCGCGGCGCGATCCATGCTCGGCATCGCGTCCGGCGAGGCGGACGTCCCATGGGGCTGGTCCACACAATATGGTCTCAACCTGCAGTTCGCCGGGCGAATCGCGCCGGATGACGAACTCGTCGTGCGCGGTTCGCCGGGCAGTCGCAGCCTCACGGTCCTCGCGCTGCGCGAGGGCAGGCCGACCGGTGCGGTGGCCCTCGGCCGTCCCGCCGATATTCGTGCGGCGCAAGCACTCATTGCCCGCCGGATTCCGCTGGATCCGGCTTCCGGCGCCGACGAATCGATCCCGATTGCCCGTCTTGCCGACTTCGCCGGACAGCGCGGGCCGGGTGGCGCATGATGTCGCCATGGTGTGGAACCGCCGCGGTGTGAGCGGACACGTTTGCACGCGCGGAGCTGTCTCAGATGTGCCGCGCATTGTCGCCCGAGGGCGTCCGGATCCGGACATGGACCTTGACTGCGGCATGATCGCGGGCGGACGGGCCCGGCGGTGGCGGGCGGGCTGCTGGGACGCCGGTTACGCTGTGGCCGAAGGTCGTTGTGCTGGCCAGCAAGGCCCTGCGCGACGGCCCGCACCGCAGATCGCGCGACGGGGGAGGGTTGCTGTGACGGTACTGCCAGAACCGGCCGGGGCTGCTGTGCAGTCGAAAACCATGAACTGTCTGGGCCGATCTGTGATCGGCGGCAGCCCAGCGAATTTCGCGCAACAGTGAAATGCAGGTAAATCAGTCGAGAACGCTCTCCTTCATTACTCATTTGCCAATGGATTGCTAATCTTGTTCAAGAGATGGGCATTTCGCGGAAGTCGCGCATTCTTCACGTAAAACCCCTGGTAGGTCAAGCCTTTCACGCGACCGAGTGAAGACTGACACGTCAGTCGGAAAACTGTATTACTGTGACCCAGTCGGCATTCAGCCAACAGTGGGGCAGTGGGGTGGTACGCATTGGTCGACAAGGCCATTCGGGGGCCGGAGCCGTTGATTCGGCAGGCAATCGAGTTCGTTCTCTCGGGGTTGCGCACATTCGGGCGAACCCTGCAACTGGGGGTGGCGGCCTTTCGCTACCTGTTCACAGACCTGATCGGTCTCAAACATCCGTGGCGGGACACGCTGCAGCAAGGCTGGTTCATCGTCTCGGTGACGGCGATTCCCGCTGTGCTGGTGGCGGTTCCGTTCGGCGTCATCGTCGCGGTGCAGGTCGGCAGCCTGACCCAGCAGGTGGGCGCCTCCTCGGTCTCCGGCGCGGCCGGCGGCCTCGGCGTGATCCGGCAGGGCGCGCCCATGGTGACGGCCCTGTTGCTGGGCGGTGCGGCCGGTTCGGCCATCGCCTCGGATCTGGGCGCCAGAACCATTCGCGATGAAGTGGACGCTTTGCGCACCATGGGCATCGACCCGGTGCGCCGGCTGGTCGCGCCGCGGCTGGCGGCCATGATCACGCTCACGCCGCTGCTGTGCATGCTGATCATCTTCATGGGCGTGTTCACCGGCTACGTGATCGCCGTCGGCTTCCAGGGCGTCACGCCCGGCAGCTACCTGTCGGCCTTCGCGGCCTTCGCCAAGATGAGCGATCTGGCGGTGGCCATCGTGAAATCCATCATCTTCGGGGTGATCGTGCTGATCGTCGCCTGCCAGCGGGGACTGGAGGCGACGCACGGCCCGAAGGGCGTGGCCAATGCCGTGAACGCGGCGGTGGTCATCGGCGTGATCGCCGCCTTCGGCGTGAATCTGGTGATCACCCAGCTGGTTTCGATGTTCCTCCCGACGCAGGTGGGCTGATGACACAAGTACCCGCCCGCTATCAGCCGCTCGGCGTCGCCGGGCGCATGGCCGAGCGCGGCGCGCAGGCGCCGCTGTCGGTCTTCGAATCCCTCGGCCACCAAGCGACTTTCGTCTACGAGGTACTGGCCGCGGTCCCGCACACGCTGCGGTACTACCGGCGCCAGACCATGCTGATCCTCTCCGACATCACCTGGGGCTCCGGCGCCATCATCGTCGGCGGCGGCACCGTGGCGGTGCTCGCCTTCCTCGGCATCGCCGTCGGCGGATCCATTGGCGTGGAAGGCTTCACGGCGCTCAATATGGTCGGCATGGGCCCGCTCACCGGGTTCGTCTCCGCCTACGCCAATACCCGGGAGATGGCGCCCATGGTGGCCGCCATCGGCTTCGCCGCCCAGGCCGGCTGCCGCATGACCGCCGAGATCGGAGCCATGCGCATCTCCGAGGAGATCGACGCCCTGGAGGCGATCGGCATCCGGCCCATGCCGTTCGTGGTGACCACCCGCGTGATCGCGGGCGTCATCACCATCGTCCCGTTGCACCTGCTCACGCTCATCCTGTCGTACCTGTCGTGCGCGACCGTGGTGAATGTGCTGCACGGGCAGTCGTCGGGCACCTACTACCACTATTTCGACGCCTTCCTGCAACCCGGCGATGTGCTCGCCTCACTGCTCAAGGCGACGATCTTCGTGGTCGCCATCATTCTCATCCACGGCTACCAGGGCTTCTACGCCTCCGGCGGGCCGGAGGGCGTGGGCCGCGCCTCGGGCCGGGCCATTCGCGCCAGCCTGGTGCTGGTGGTGATCCTGGACATGATCCTGACGATCGTGATCTGGGGCCTGGATGTCGGCATCAGGATTTCGGGGTAGATCATGGCCGTATTCAAGGACCATTCCGGCCGCAGCGCCGGAGCCTGGGCGCTGCGCGCCCGCGGCGTGGTGATCGCCCTCGTCATCACGGCGGTGACCGTGGTGCTGACCGGTTATGCGCGAGGGAATTTCGCGGACCGGTTCGAGTTGACCGTCGAAGCCGCCACCCTCGGTGAGGGTCTCGCGCCCGGCGCCGAGGTGAAGTTCCGCGGGTATGCCATCGGCACCGTCCGCGAGGTGGTGACCGTCGGCTACGGCCGCCAGCGCATCGAGGTGGAGATCGACCGCGAGCAGGCGGGCGCGCTCACCGAGGATGTGACCGCCCGGTTCACCTCGTCGAACGTATTCGGTTCCAGCGCCATCGAATTGGTGGACGGAGACGGCGGCGGGCCGCTGCGCGAGCATGCCGTGCTGCAGATCGGCGAGAACGCCACCAATGCCACCGTCGCCGGGGTGTTCCGGCGGGCGGCGCGGCTCACCAAGGTGCTCGACTCCGAGACCATGCGCCGGCTCATCGATCTGATGCTCGACAATGCCGAGAGCATGGGCCCGGTCCTGAAATCCTTCTTCGAGACCGCCCGCACGCTGGCCGACGGCCAGCGGGCGCCGCTGTCGCACTACCTCGAGATCGGCGCGGATATGACCGGGGCCTTCGCCGACATCACCCCATCGGCGGGGCGGGCCATTCTGGCGGTGCTCGAACAGAGCGCCTACTTCGGTGATCCGGTCAACCGCGCCCGCACCAACAAGGCCACCGACGGCGTGGATCAGGCTGTGCTGAAGGGCATCGCGGATCTGCTGGGGCGCCACAATCCCGATCTGGACAAGATCATCGGCGGCATTCTGGACCTGGCCGTTCCGATCGCGGTGTCGCTGGGCACCGTGACCCCGGCCTACAACCGCATCCCGAATCTGCTGCACGCCATCGACGGCGCCTTCCCGGTGGTGGACGGCCGGGTGCAGTTGCAACTCGAACTGATCGTGAAAACCATGCCGTATCTGGCCGATTCGCTGGCGCCCGCGCCGGCCGACCCGGGAGGCGCGCGATGAACGATGTCGCCAAGTCCTCGGTCAAACTCGTCGTCTTCCTGCTCGTCGTCTCGGCCTGCTCGGTCTTCATCGTGACCGCGCTGCGCACCCCGGTGCCCGGCGACAAGGTGACCTACGATGCCGTGTTCACCGATGTCTCGGGCCTGTTCACCGGTGATTCGGTGCGCATGTCCGGCGTGGCGGTGGGCAAGGTGGAGGCGGTGACCCTCGACGGCGCCCAGGCGCGGGTGAAGTTCACCGTGGACGCCGACCGGCCGGTGTACGAGAACACCAAGGCCGCGGTGCGGTATCAGAACCTCATCGGCCAGCGCTATGTGGAGCTGCTCACCGAGGGGCAGGGGACGGCGAAACTGGTTCCGGGAGCGACGATCCCGGTGCAGCGGACCATCCCCAGCTTCGATGTGTCGAAGTTGTTCAACGGCTTCAAGCCCATGTTCGAGACCCTGGATCCCGCCCAGCTCAACCAGTTCGGCGAGAACATCCTGCGGGTGATCCAGGGCGACGGCTCGGGCATCGGCCCCGTGCTGGCGGACCTGGAGACGCTCACCAAGACCGCGCGCAACAGCGAGGCCGTGATCGTGCTGCTCATCCAGAATCTGGGCCTGGTGTCGGAGGAGATCGGTGGCAAGTCGCAGGCGGTCGGGCAGCTGGTGGACCAGCTCGGCGGCATCCTGAGCCAGTTCTCCAGCCGGACCCAGACCATGCTCGAGGCCATCGACAATGCCAATCGCACGCTGAAGCCGCTCATTCCGATCCTGGAGGAGGGCCGCGACGCCTACGACGTGGCCTACGGTCCGGTGGACGGCCTGCTGCGCCGCCTGGTGCCCGCCACCGATCAGCTCACCCGAATTCTCGCGCTCGCACCGCAACTGGTGACCGGGCTCAACCAGTCCGTGCCGGGAGAGGGTGTGCAGCCGCGTATTTCGTGTTCGAACGGGGAGGCGGCGCTGCCGGCGGTAGCGGGCGTCATTCTCGACAGCCAGGACCTGGTGGTGTGCAAATGAAGTCACTGGTGTGGTACATCGGCGAGCTGATCCGGGACGTGATCGCCGGGCGCGGTGATCAGCCCACCCAATTGCGCTGGGGCATCGCGGGTGTCGCGGTCTGCGCGGTGCTGCTGACCACGGCGGCCGCGTTGTACGTGGTACCCATCGGCCAGCAGACCTATGTGGCCGACTTCCGGGTCTCCGGCGGCGCGCGGCCCGGAGACGAGGTCCGCGTGGCCGGTATCAATGTCGGCAAGGTCCGCTCGGTGGAGCTGGTGGGCGATCATGTCGAGGTCGCCTTCACGGTGAACCGCGATGTGCGCGTGGGCGATCGGGCGGCGGTGGAGGTCAAGATGCTGACCCCCATCGGAGGTCACTACCTGTCGCTGGACCCGGCGGGGGACAAGGCGCTGGGCGACCGGCACATTCCGCCTGAGCGCACCACGACACCGTTCGAGCTCAGCGACATCCTCGACAAGGGCACGCCGATCTTCAGCCAGGTGGACGCCACCACCATGCGCTCCACCATCGGCGAGCTCGAGTCGGCGCTGACCCAGGAACCGAACGCGCTGCGCAGCGTGATCACCAATGTCAATGAGCTCACCGGCCTGCTGGCCCAGCGCACCGATCAGCTGAACACCACCCTGGAGATCTCGGACGAATACATTGCCGCCATCGCCACCGACAAGGCGATCCTGGCCAATTTCGTCCGCCAGCTCGGCACGGTCGCCGATTCGCTCGGCAATCGCAAGGACGATGTGGTCAGCGTATTCAACCTGGTGAAGCGATTGCTGCTGATCCTGCACCGCCCGATCATGGCCTACGGCGATTCCATCGAACCGACCGTGACCGAATTCGAGGAGCTGTTCTCGAAGGTCTTCGCCGACCCGAGCCGGCTCGACACCGTGATCGCGGGCCTGCGCGATGTGATCGCCAAATTGAACGGCCTGCTCGGAGTTCAGGTGGCGGCCGAGGAGCCCGCCGCGGGCATCCGGGTGTGCATTCCCTACGAAGGCAAGGCGTGCTGAATGAATTGGGGTAGAACAGCACTCGCCGCCGGCACCGCCGCCGTCGTGGTGGTCGCCGGTGTGGCCGGGGTGACGTGGGCGAACAGTTCGGTGCGCGCGGCGAAACAGAGCGTGTGCGCCGAATTCACCGACAGCGTCGGCCTGTACGAGGGCAATAGCGTGACCATGCTCGGTGTCGAGATCGGCACCGTGTCGAAGATCGAGGCGCTGGGCAATCGCATGCGCGTCACCATGGAGATCGGCGACGAGGTGCGACTGCCCGCCGATATCCAGGCGGTCACCATGTCCAGCTCCATTGTGACCGACCGGCATGTGGAATTGACCAAGCCGTATACCGGCGGCGCGGAATACGATACCGCGCAGTGCATTCCGCTGGAGCGCACCAAGACGCCGATCGGCATCAGCGAGGCGCTGGACGCCATGGGCACGCTGGCCGGGGACCTGACCGGCGGGCAACCGGGCGACACCCTGCTCGATCAGACGCTGACCGCCGCCGACCGGGCCATCGACGGCACCGGGCCGCAGTGGAATCAGCTGTTGCAGCGGCTGTCGGCGGTGGTGGGCGATCCGGCGCAGAAGGATGTGGTCTTCCGCCGGCTGGTGGACAATCTCGACGAGCTCACCACCATGTTCATAACCAACTGGCCGGATATGGCGGCGGTGCTGGACAATCTGCGCGCGGGTTTGCAGCTGATCGGGGAGTTCTCCGCCGAATTCGCCTCCGCCGTGGATATCGCCGTGGAATTCCTGCCGGTGCTGGCCCGCAATGTCGGCAAATACGATCAGCAGGTCTACGCGCTGCTGGATCTGTACCTGCCGCAGCTGAACGACCTGCTGGAACGAAATCAGGGATCCATTACCGATCTGCTGTCCCAGCTGCCGCCGCTGGCGGCGAACCTGCCGCAGGCGGGTGCCCGATGAAGCGCGCACTCGTCAAGCTGGTTCCGGCGCTGACCGCGGCCACGCTGGTGCTGAGCGGCTGTGGTCTCAAGGCCACCGACATTCCGATCCCGGGCACCTATATCAGCGGCGAAACCTATTCCATCCGGATCGAATTCGGCTCCGTGCTGAATCTGCCGGACAAGGCGAAGGTGATCGCCGAGGGCGTGGAGATCGGCATGCTCGAGCGCATCGATCTCATCGGTAACACCGCCGTCGCCACGGTGCAGCTGAAAAGCGATGCCAAGCTGCCCCGGACGACCACCGCGGAATTGCGGCAGAGCACCATCCTGGGCGATATCCACATCGCCCTGGAGGCTCCAGCGGACGGCGCCACCGACTTCCTCGTCAACGGTGATGTCATTCCGGTGCAGCAGACCATTCCGGCCACCAATGTCGAGGACATCCTGCGGGCGTTGTCCAATATCATCACCGGCGGCCGGTGGTCGGATCTGCAACAGCTGGTCGCGGATGTGAACGCCGCATTCCCGTCCGATCCGGCGGAGCTGGACCGGATCAATGCGGCCGGGCGTGCCGCGCTCGACGATATGGCGAGCCATACGGCGGAATTGGACCGGATCCTGATCTCGGCGCAGCGGATCACCGGCAAGCTGGAGTCCGGCCGGGCCGCCGTGGACGACATCCTGACCTTCGGGCCCGATCGCGCGGCCGGTCTGTCGGATGTGCTGCTCAATGTGGTCAAGCTGATCATCACCGGCGGCGGGCTGGCGCGCAATGCGGGCGAGCTGCTGCTGCCCTACGCCGGTGACTTCCGTTCCATCGTGTCGATTCTGGCGCCCACCGCGCTGACCATCGCCTACTCCGACATCACCCTCGGGGCCAACCTCGAGACCTTCCACACCCTGTTGCGGGAGAAGCTGATTCCGTTCCTCGGGAACCCGGATGTGCGGGTCCAGCGCGTCTCCGCGGACGTGCAGGCCGATCAGCTCGTCACCACGCTGCGTTCCATCGGGATGGTGCCATGAAACTCTCCTTCTCCGGTCCGGTGTCCATGGCGCTGCTGGCCGTGCTGACGCTGATCTGCGGCAGCTATATGGCAGTCGGCGTGCTCAATATCGACCCGCGGCGCGAAACCAATACGGTCACGGTGCTTTTGAACACCTCCGGCGGTCTCATGAAGACCTCCGAGGTGACGCTGCGCGGACTGCCGATCGGCAAGGTGCGCGATATCAGCGCCACCGCCAAGGGTTTGGCGGTGAAGATCGAATACGACTCGAAGTACCGGATTCCGGTCGACGCCCCGGTGCAGATCGCCAATCTCTCGGCGGCGGGGGAGCAGTTCCTCGACTTCCGGCCCGAGACCAGCGCGGGACCGTACCTGCACGACGGCAGTATCGTGCCGCCGCGGCAGGTCCGCACCGCCACCACGGTCGGCGACGCGCTGGCCAAGATGGACGCACTCACCGCGCAACTGGATCCGGCGCGGCTGGAGCATCTGGCCGCCACCGTGGCCGCCGGTTTCGAGGGCCGCGACGCCGATGTCGCCAATCTGACCAAGGCGCTCATCGGCACCGCGAATCTGTTGCGGGACAAGCGCGATGCCATTGCCCGCCTCTACGCGAACGTGCAGACCCTCGGCGACCGGTTCGACGGCCGCGCGCCGACCATCAGCGCGGCCGCCGGGGATATCGACACCGGGCTGCCGGAGTTGCTGCACATCATTGCCGCATTCCAGAATTACTCGATTGTGGGCGAGCACATCTGGGACGATCCGCTGGGGCCGCTGGTCGCCAAGATCGACGGATATCTCTCCTTGCTCGGCCCGGATCTCGGGCATATCGCGACCGTATTGAAGCCCGCGACCAGCGCGGTCAAACCACTGCGTGTGGACGCCGGATCGATCGTCGACCTGCTGTCCACGGTATTCCCCGGCGATGGCGCCGCCCATGTCGGTATCGACGTTCCTCGGTAGGAGAAAACATCATGAGTGAGATCGACAAGACCCCTGACGACGCCGAGACCACCGCGACGGCGGTGTCGCTGTCCAAGCCTGCCGCGAAGGACGAGGAAACGAAACCCGAAGAGGGGAGGGGGGTTCCGGCTGCATCGGCGGCGGAGCGGGATGTACGGTCCGGCAACCGATCCGGAGTTCCCTCGCTGCCGTTGGCCGCCGCTGCGGCGGCGATCCTGGCCGTGGTCTCCGTCGTGCTCGGCATCCTCTGGCACGGCGCGTCCAGCGATCTCGACGCACTGAAATCCGCTCAGGCCGACCGTGATCGGGCCGCCGAGGTCGCCCGCGACTACACCCTGCGCTCGCTCACCTACGACTACCAGAACCTGCCCGCCTTCTTCGACGGCGTACAGCGCGGCACCTCCGACGCCCTGGCCAACCGCTACCACGAGGTGCACGACACCCTGGCCAAGATCATGACCGAGGCCCAGGTCGTGGCCACCGGCGAGGTCGTCGGCACCTCGGTGGAGTCCCAGGGCAACGACCAGTACGCCGTCACCGTCTACGCCACCCAGCGCACGAAGAACATTCAGCAGCCGGAACCGGCCACCGTGCCCAACCTGCTGGTGGTCACGGTGGCCAAGAGCGGCGGCGACTGGGTGGTCGTCGATTACGGCCCCAAGGACGCCGCCACCAAGGACGGGGCCGCGAAATAGCCTCCCGCACAGGCCGGCCGCCGCAGCACGAGCTTCCGCTGCGGCGGCGCCGGCAAATCATCGAAGCCGCCTATGAGGTGTTCACCGCCCAGGGCTACGAGGCCACCGCCATCTCCGCGGTGGCCGCGCGCGCCGGGATCGGGCAGGGCACCGTCTATCGCTACTTCGGCAGCAAACGCGAAATCCTGGACCACGTCATCGATTTCGGTATAGAGAAGGTCATGGCCTCCGTGCAGCTGCCCGAATTGCTCGGCACCGCGACCAGTGTCGCCGAACTCACCGACGCGGTCCGCTCGGCGGCCGATCGCGTCTACGACCTCGTCGAACGCGAACCGCAGCTGCTGCGCCTGCTGCTGGTCGAAGCCGGTGCGATCGATCCCGAACTGGCACAACGGCTCCTGGGCCTGGAAGCCATTACCGCCGCCCTGGTCGCCGCCGAACTCACTCGTGGCGTGGAAGCGGGCTGGATCCGCCCCGACCTGGACACCGCCGTGCTCTCCCACACCATCGTCATGATGGTCGGCCCCGGCCTGCTCCGGCAGCTGCACGGCGTCAGCGATCCGCGCGAACGCCGCCACACCACCGCCACCCTCCTGCACCTGCTGGAGAAGGCCCTGCGCCTGCCGAGCGCCGCCTCGTGACCGATACCGCCCGCAGCACCCGCCGCGCCGCCCGCCTGGAACAACGCCGCGCCGATCTCGTAGCCGCCGCCTACGGCCTGGTCATGACCCGCGGTTTCCGCACTATCAGCGTCGATGACATAGCCACCGCCGCCGGCGTCAGCCACGGCACCTTCTACAACTACTTCGACAACAAGCGCGACATCCTCGACGCCGTCATCGACCACTGCTTCGACCGCATCCGCGACCGCCTCCTCGGCCCCGAGGCCGACGATGTCCCCGCCACCCTGGCCGCCTTCGCCGCCCGCTACGCCCGCGTCATAGACCGCTGCTACGACCTCGCCGCCACCGAACCCGGCCTGGTCAATTTCCTCCTCCTGGAAGCCTCCTCGATCGACGACGCCGTCATCGACCGCTGCCTCCGCAATGCCCGCCGCTACGGCATGCAAGCCGTGGACCAAGTCCGCCAATCCCTCCGCTACGGCTTCCTCGACCCCAACCTGGACGTCGAAACAGCCGGCGAATTCCTGCTCTCCATCCTCGTCTCGGCCCTCTTCTCCGCCCTCCGCGACGGCGCCGACGGCCTGACCCGCGACCGCGTCCGCACCCAACTGACCGATTTCCTCACCTCGGCCCTGGGCGCCGAATCCGCCGCTCAGCCGCTAGTGCACGGAGAAGCCGCCGTCGACGAAGATCGCTTGGCCGGTGATGTAGGCGGCGGCCGGGCTGGCGAGAAAGATTGCGGCGCCGGCGAAGTCGTCGGGGTGGCCGTTGCGGCCGATGAGGGTGCGGGCGGCGAGTGAGGCGACCATTTCCGGATCGGAGGACATTCGAGCATTCAGCGGGGTGGGCACAAAGCCGGGTACCAGCGTGTTGCACGTGACGCCGTAAGGGGACCATGCCTCGGCTTGGGAGCGGGCCAGCGATTCCAATGCGCCCTTGGAGACACCGTAGGCGCCGCTGTTGGCGAAGGCTCGGTGGGCCTGCTGGGAGGTGATGTGAATGATGCGGCCGTAGCCGCGCTTCGCCATATCGGGCCCGAACGACTGGCCGAGGAGGAAGGGAGCGACCAGGTTGACGGCCATGGTCGTGTCCCAGACTTCCGTCAGCGCTTCGACGGGTGGGCGGAGGTTGACGCCGGCGCAGTTGACCAGGATGTCGGGTGGCCGGCCGAAGACGTCCGGAGTCTCGTCGGCGACATCGGCTACCTCGTTGCGGTCGGCGAGATCCGCGCTGAGCCAACGGACTTGGCAGCCTTCGGCGTGGAGTTCGCGGGCGGTTCCGGTGAGGCGGTGCTTGTCTCGTGCCACGATGACGACCTGCGCGCCCGCGCGGGCGAGGGCGGTGGCGATGGCCTTGCCGATTCCGGAGCTGCCGCCGGTTACCAGGGCGACCTTGCCTGCCAAGGAGAACAGGGTCGAGAGATAGTCGTGAGCGGTCACCGGCGGAACTCTATGCTGTCGAGGCAGCCCATGATGAGGTCGGTCAGCGCGGTGATCGCCTCGGCCGCGGTGGTTCGCTCCCGATTCAGCTCCGCGGCGATGGCCTCGGCCGCGCCCAGTATTCCTGTGCAGCGCAGGCGAAGTGCGGTGGGAGTGAGGCGGGTGTAGGGCTGGAAGGCGTCGGCCATGATCTCGGTGTAGGCCGCCAGCATCTCGTGCTGGATCGCCTCCATCCCCGGATCGCCTTTCAGTGCGGCGGACACGGCGTTGAACTCCGGAATATCGGTGGCACAGGCGAAGTAGGCGGCGCCCATGACGCGCGCAATCTCGGTGGCGGCGGGTGCGGCATCGCGCAGCGCCGCGGTGGTCGCGGTGCGGTGGCGCTCGTCGAGACGGCGATAGAGGGCGAGGAGCAGACCGGGTCGAGTTCCGAAGTGCCCGTAGACGATCGGCCTGCTCACGCCCGCGCTTTCCGCGAGCGTGGCCAATGTCAGACCGTCCGCGCCCTGTGCGCGCACGATTCCCAGTGCGGTATCGAGCAGTTGCTCCCGCCTGTCCTGCTTCGACAGGCGAGCCGATGGTTTGGTCGTCGATCCGGTCATCGTCCTCCCTTGCGGTCGCCTCCCAGTTTAGCTACAAAGTGTAAGTTACAAAATGTAGCTTATTGGTTCTGAGAAGGATGATGCACGATGGAACACACGAAATCGGTTCTGATTCTCGGCGGTTCGGGCCAGGCGGGCGGGGACGCCGCCGACCTGCTGCGCCGCTGGTACCCGGCGCTGCCGATCACGATCGCGGGGCGAAATCTCGAGCGGGCCCGGCGGGTCGCCGATCGACTCGGCAATGCGGCGGCCGTGACCATCGATCTGCGGCGCGAGGATCTCGGCCTTCCGGCGGGGGACGAGTACTCGGCGGTGGTCGCCGCGGTGTGGGACGAGCGGTTGCGGGGCTTGGCCTTCGCACAGGATCGCGGGCTGCCCTACCTCAGCATTTCCACCAGCGTGGTGGATATCGGGCCGGAGGTCGTCATGGGCGCGCAACGGGCCGGAACCGCGCCGATTCTGATCGCCGGTCACTACTTCGCCGGTTTGGGAGTGCTCGCGACGCTGCACGCGGCCCGGGAGTTCGATCGGATCGACTCCATCCGATTGAGCGCGGTGCTGGACGAATTGGACAGCGGCGGGCCCGCGGCGGAAGCCGATCTGGACCGCATGATGGCGGCGATCACGTCGGGCTATGTGCGCCGGGACGGGGTGTTCACCTGGCTCGCGGGCCCGGACGCGCAGGCGGAGGTACCCGGCGCCGATGGCGTGACGGTGCCCGGCCAGAGCATCGCCATCCTCGACGTGCCGAGCCTCGCCGTCGCGACGGGCGCGCCGAATGTCCGCTTCGATTTGGCGGTCGGGGAGTCGGCGAGCAGACGTCGCGGCGAACCGCTGTCCACCGAGCTGCTGATCGATCTCGAAGGAACGAATGCGGCGGGCGCCCCGCTGCGCACCCGCCGCCGGATGGTTCATCCGGCGGGCCAGCGGCCATTGACCGCGCTCGGCGTCGCCCTCGGGGCGGAACGACTGCTCGGTCTGCGTGGTGAAACGGTCGCGCCGGGCGTGTATACCCCGGAAGCCCTGCTCGACCCGTCCTACACCATCGACCTCATGGTTGCCGCCGGCGCCCGCTTCACCGAGGCAGGATAGGGGAGCGCAGCACACGCGCACTCGATGACCGGCGACAGCAGGGAGGAACCGTGCGGCAAGTAGCGCATCAGCGGTCGATGCGGGCGTGGCACGTCATGACGCCCGGGCCGATCGACACCGCGCCGATGGCATTGGGGCACACCGCGGTTCCCGAACCCGGCGCGGGGGAGCTGCTGGTCCGAGTGCTGGCGTGCGGGGTGTGCCGGACGGATCTGCATGTGGCGGAAGGGGATCTGCCGGTCCGTCGGGCGGGTGTCGTTCCCGGGCACGAGGTGGTCGGGGAGGTCGTGACGGTGGGCGCGGGCGCGGACGGCGAGTTCGCCCCGGGAGATCGGGTGGGGATCGCCTGGCTGCGGCACACCTGCGGAGAGTGCCGGTTCTGTCTGCGCGGGGCCGAGAACCTGTGCCCGCGGTCGCTGTACACGGGGTGGGACGCCGACGGCGGCTATGCCGAATTCGCCACGGTGCCCGCGGATTACGCGCTCCCGCTACCCGCCGGCTACGCGGACATCGAGCTGGCCCCACTGCTGTGCGCGGGCATCATCGGATACCGGGCGCTGCGCCGGACCGGGCTCCCGGAAGGCGGGCGGCTGGGCATCTACGGATTCGGCGGCAGTGCGCACATCGCGGCACAGGTGGCGCTGGCCGAGGGCGCGGAAGTGCATGTGATGACCCGTGATCCGCAGGCGCGGGCGCTGGCCGCCGAGCTGGGGGCGGCGTCGGTGCAGGGGGCGGCCGAGCGGCCGCCGGTGGCCTTGGATGCGGCGATCCTGTTCGCGCCCGTGGGCGAGCTGGTGCCGCCCGCGCTGGAGGCCCTCGACCGGGGCGGGATCCTGTCCATCGCCGGCATACACCTGAGCGATATCCCGGTGCTGAACTATCAGCGGCATCTGTTCCAGGAGAGGGAGATTCGCTCGGTCACCGCCAATACGCGCGGTGACGCGCGGGAATTCCTGGAGATCGCGGGCAGGCACCGGATCGAGGTGACGGTGCATCCGTATCCACTCGAGACGGCCGACCGGGCACTGTCGGACCTATCGCACGGGCGGTTCGCGGGCGCCGCCGTGCTGGTGCCGTGATCGGGTTCAGCTCTTGCGCTTCGGCTGTGCTCGCATGTGCGCGCGCTCGCCCTGTTTGCCGAAAAGACTGAGGAATTCGGCCGGTTCGTTGTCGGCCGCGCCGAACCAGTGCGGGACATGGGTGTCGAATTCCGCGGCCTCCCCCGGGACGAGGATGAAATCGTGCTCGCCGAGCACGACCCGCAGCCGGCCGTTGAGCACGTACATCCATTCGTAGCCCTCGTGCACCTTCAGATCCGGCTCCCGGTGTCCGTTCTGCGCCGGAATGATGATCTTGTAGGCCTGGATGCCGCCCGCCCGCCGGGTCAGCGGCAGCATGGTCATATGGCCGTGCTTGATCGGCCGCAGGTGCACGCGCGGATCGCCGGTGAGCGGCGCGTCGACCAGCTCGTCGAGGGTCACCCCGTGCGCCCGGGCCAGCGGCAGCAGTTGTTCGAGGGTCGGGCGGCGGGCCCCGGATTCCAGGCGCGACAGCGTGCTCACCGAGATGCCCGTGGCGTCCGACAGATCGGCGAGGGTGGTCTGTCGCTGCTTGCGCAGCGCGCGCAGCCGCGGACCGACCGCATCGAGGGTCCGGTCGATGTTCTCCATGCCGCCAGTTTGCCAGATCGGCAAAGAACATTGCCAGGATGACCGGTTCTCCCGCATGGTCGTAGCCGAAGGAGGTGGTCTTGATGACCGATGAGCTGCAGAGCAAGTATGACGTGGTGATCGTCGGCGGCGGCGCCGCCGGATTGAACGGGGCGCTCATGCTCGCCCGATCCAGGCGCTCGGTGGTGGTGATCGACGCGGGCGCGCCGCGCAATGCCCCGGCCGCGGGCGTGCACGGACTGCTCGGCCGGGAAGGCATACCTCCGGCGGAACTGCTCGAGCGCGGGCGGACCGAGGTGCGGCAGTACGGCGGGCACGTGGTGACGGGCGAGGTCGTGGCGGCGGCGCGCGACGAAGACGAGCACGGGACGCCGGAATTCACGGTGGCGCTGGCCGACGGCCGGCCCGTGCGGGCGCGGCGGCTGCTGGTGGCGACCGGCGTGGTCGACGTACTGCCCGATATTCCCGGACTGCGGGAACGCTGGGGTCGCGATGTGCTGCACTGCCCGTACTGCCACGGCTGGGAGGTCCGCGACCAGGCGATCGGGGTGATCGCCGCGAGCCCGATGGCCGTGCACCAGGTGCTGCTGTTCCGGCAGCTGAGCGACGATGTGGTGCTCTTCACCCACACCACCGAACCGCCTGCCGGCGAGCAGGCCGAGCAGCTGGCCGCGCGCGGCATCCGCGTGGTGACCGGTGCGGTGACCGGCATCGAGGTCGAGGACGACCGGTTGACGGGCGTGCGGCTGGCCGACGGCACGGTGGTGCGCCGGGAAGCGGTGGCCACCCAGACCCGCATGGTCGCGCGGGCCGGACTGCTGGCGGCGCTCGGGCTGTATCCGTCCGAACACGCCAGCGGCATGGGCGAATACATTCCGGTCGATGCCATGGGCCGCACCGAGGCGCCCGGCGTGTGGGCGGCGGGCAATGTCACCGATATCGCCGCCCAGGTCGGAAACGCCGCCGCCGCGGGCGCATTCGCGGCAGCGCAGATCAATGCCGATCTGGTCGCGGAGGACACCCGGATAGCCGTTGCCGCACAACGGGTCCCGGCTATTTGATCAAGGTGAACTGCATGACGTCGAGGTGGCCGGCGCGGAAGTAGTGCGCACAGCCGGTGAGGTACTTCAGGTACCGCTGGTAGACCTCTTCGGAGGTGAGGCGAACGGCTTCCGCGTGCTGCCGTTCGAGGGCGCGGGCCCAGTGGTCGAGGGTCTGCGCGTAATGCGGTTGCAGGGAGTGGATGCGCTGTAGATGGAACCCGGCCTGGGCGGCGTGGGTGGTCACCAGCTGCGGCTGGGGCAGCTGCCCGCCGGGGAAGATCTCCCGTTTGATGAAGATGTGGAACAGCGCGTCCGCGCGGGTGACGGCGATATTGCGGGCACGCAGCTCGGCCAGCGTATGGCCGATGATGGTGTGCAGCAGCATGCGTCCGTCGCTGGGCAGCATGTCGTAGCAGCGCTTGAAGAACTCGCCGTAGCGCTGCTTGCGGAAGTGCTCGAAGGCGCCGATGCTGACGATCCGGTCCGCCTCGCCGTGGTACTCCTCCCAGCCCTGCAACCGCACCTCGGCCACATCGGCCAGCCCGAGCCGCCGGATGCGTTCGCGCGCATGGTCGTACTGATTACGGCTCAGCGTCAGCCCGACCACGCGCGCGCCGCGCTCCTGGGCGGCGCGAATCATGGTTGCGCCCCAACCGCATCCGATATCGAGCACCGTCATGCCCGGTTGCAGCCGGAGCTTGCCGAGCGCGAGATCGATCTTGGCCTGTTGCGCCTGTTCGAGAGTCATCCCCGGGTGTGTGAAATACGCGCAGCTGTAGGTCATGGAGGGGTCGAGGAACAGCGCGTAGAACTCGTCGGAGAGGTCGTAGTGGGATTGCACCTGCTGGTAGAAGGGCGCGAGGTCGGCCATGCGGCACGCTCCTGGATGTCGAGGGGTACCCGGACATACGCGGTGCGGTGCGCAATCGTTCTAGATCCATGACACACCGGCGACACGCCGAGTCTTTCACTCCGAGTTTCCGATTCGTGCCCGGTGCGACCGGTCCGACTGCTTTCCTGAAGGTAATTCAGCATCGTTGCAGCAAACGTTATTCGGAGGTTGGGGAACACCCATGCACCGCACGGGTCACGAAGAGGTTCGCAACGGTCGGCCGTGGTTGTGGACGGCCCTGGCAGGAGTGGTAGTCACAGGCGCGGTGATCTGGGTGATGCGGCCCGAGCCGGTGGCCTGCCGCAGTGAGCCGGACACCACCACGGTGGTCACCCTTCCCGCACCCACCACCAGTACGGTTACTCCGCAGCAGCTTCCAACGACGGCGCAACCCGTCGTCGAACACCGCGAAGCGCGCTTCTACGCCTTCACCCCGGGCGTGGCCTGCTCGCTGCCGGATCTGCCGCTGGACGGCTACTACATCGGCGTCCCGACCGAGGAATACGACGGCTCGGCGGCCTGCGGCACCTACGTCGATATCGATGGCCCGCTGGGCAGCGTGCGCGCCATGGTCGTGGACCGCTGCCCCGGATGCGGTCCCGGTCAATACGATCTGAGCCGTGCGGCCTTCGAGGAGGTCGCGCACCTGTCCGAGGGCGTGGTTCCCATCCGGATCGCCAAGGTGCGCGATCCCAATCCCGCTCCGGAGCTGTTCTATCGCGTGCAGCCGGGCTCCTCCCCGGATTGGCTGGGAGTCCTGTTTTCCGGCAATGGAAATCCCCTGCGGCAGATCTCGCTGCGCCCCGAGGCGGGCGGCGAGTGGATACCGCTGCGCCGCGGCTACGACAACTACTGGTCGGTCTCCGGCGCGGGCCCCGGCCCGTTCACGGCCCTGGTGACCGATATCTACGGCCACGAGGTCCTCGTGGGCGGCCTGACCCTGAACGGCGGGGACGTGCGTTTCACCGGTATCCGCCTGTACCCCGTCCCGGAGTCCGCCCCGCCCGAACCGGCGCCCACCACGCCGCCGGTCCTGGTGGTCACCACCGTGATTCCGGGCGCCCGCCACTGCGATTCGTGACTCGCCCGCCTTGTGCGCCGAGGCGGCCCGGCTATGGCATCATCGAGTGAAACGTGTTCCAATTCGCCCGCAGGGGGCGGTGCGCCGGGAGGCCTTCGATGACGAACCGCAGCGTGGAGCTGTCCACGGAATCACCGTACGGCGCGCCCCGGCGCGGGCGGCGGCTGTCGCAGCGGATATCCAGATTGACCGAGGTGCCGACCGGTTCGATGGTCGAGTTGCCGGGGCGCGGCAGTACCTATGTGGTGGATCTGCCGGGGCCCGCCCCGGACGCGCCGACCGTGGTGCTGCTGCACGGGATGGTCACCACCGCCATGCTGAACTGGTTCCCGTCCCTGAAGGAACTCGCTGAGCGGTACCGGGTGGTGCTGTTCGATCAGCGCTGGCACGGTCGCGGAATCCGGTCCGAGCGATTCGATCTCGACGATCTGGCCGACGATGTGATCGCGCTGGCCGATGTGCTCGGGGTCGAGAAGCCGATTCTGGTGGGCTATTCCATGGGCGGCATCATCGCCCAGCTGACCGCGCACCGGCATCCGGACCGGGTGGGCGGACTCGTCCTGTGCGCCACCACCTATCGCTTCCAGGAGAAGTGGCGGGAGCGGGCCTTCCATCGGGCCTGGGGCGCGCTCGCGGCCTCGATGTCGGAGACCGCCTATCGGCGGGCGGTGCTGCGCTGGTCGAAACTGCCGGTGCTGCCGGAATCCTCGTGGCCGGTCGGGCGGATGGATCGCTGGGCCATGGGGGAGATGCGCAGCCTGAGCGGCTGGGCGCTGACGCAGGCGCTGGCGGTGATCGGGCGGTTCGATTCCTCGGAATGGCTCTCGACGCTGAAAGTGCCCGCGGCCGTGGTGATCACGACGCGCGATCGAGCGCTGCCGGTCTATCGGCAATTGGAGATGGCGAAAATGATTCCGGGAGCGGAGATCTTCCTGGCGCGGGCCGGTCATGCGGCCTGCGCACTCGAGGCGGACGTCTTTGTCCCGGTGCTCCTCGAGGCCTGTCAGTCGGTGGTCAGTTCCGCTCGCGAGCTGCCGTCAGCTTCTCGACCGTGAAAGGACGAGCTTGCAGCTCTTACCCGCACCTGGCTGGCGAGGGCTCGGCCGCGTCATCGGCAGCGTGACTCACTGCCCAGCCCACGACACCGCGCGTGGCGATATTGCGGGCTGCATTCACATCGGCGTGTTCAGCGAAACCGCACGACGTGCACATAAAGGTGGCCTGGTTCGGCCGGTTGCTCTTCGACGTGTGGCCGCATCCAGAGCATTGTTGGGAGGTATATCGAGGGTCTGCGAAGACAACAGGAACCCCGACACGTTTCGCCTTATAGGCGATATAGGTACCGAGTTGGGCGAAACTCCAAGAGTGGAACGTGACCCGCTGGGGCTTACGTAGCCGTGCCCTCCCGCGAATACCGCCCAGATCTTCCAGGGCGATACCGCGACAGGTGCGTTGAGCCTCGGTCACAATCTTCTTGGCGATGCAGTGGTTCGTGTCGGCCGCGAAGCGCGCTTCGCGGCCGGAGATTTTACGCAGCCTCCGTTTCGACGATTTCGTTCCTTTCCGTTGGAGTCGGTTTCGTACACGCCGGGAGCGGTGGCGGACCTGGTTGACATGCTTCGCCGCATGGACGACCCCGTCGCTGGTGGTGGCGATGTTGGCGATGCCCAGATCCACACCGAGGAATCCGCCGGTTGGGGCGATCGACTCGGGCTCAGGGACCTCGCAGGTTGCCAGCAGGTACCAGTTCCCGCCCCGGTAGACGAGGTCGGATTCGCCGTGTCGGTATTCGGCGAGCATCTTCGCTTGTGCCGGAGAGCAGGTGAAGGCTACGTCTTTGGCGCGCCCGTTGACAGTCCAGATGGATACGGTGCAGGCGTCGAGCTGCCACGACAGGCAGCGATCGTCGAACGGTTGCGCTGCGTCCCTGCGAAACCGGATCGGTTTGGCCTCAACACGTTCGCGTCGTTTCGATCCGGCCGGACCGTAGTTCCCAGCTGCCAGGTTCGCGCACAATGTTGCGTAGGCCCCGGCGGTCTTGCGAATGCAGTGCAGGGCAGGTTGAGCTGATAGCCCGAGCTCCCTGACTGTCGTATAGGTGAGTCGTTGCAGAGATTGCTTTCCGGTAGTGCCGGTGGTGAACGCGACCCGGGAAACGTGGTTCGCGGCGCGGTTGCACAGCGTCAACGTCTCCCTCAGCGCGGCTGAGGTCGCCACGTCCGGGAGCAGCTTGACCTGCACTGTCAGCTTCACCCGATCACCCTTACACGGGCGGCATCGCGATCGCAGCGGAATTCCCAAGACACGCAGGGAAACACGCGATCTCGACCTGCTTCGTCCTGCGTGGGCCTCCGGTCGCATTCGAATTACGTCGGCCTCCGACACCTCCCGTATGCCGGACCGTTGCCTCAAAGTAGCTTGTAGATAACAAGTTTGAATGGGATACGGTTGGGAATCAAACAGGTATCGCTCCAGTGGAATTCGTTGCCGGTCCCTGACGGTCTCCCTACCTTGGGTCACATGGCCCGCTGATTTGTCGCTTGTCACTGACAAGAGTCACCGGGCCTCTCACAACGGCGTGAGAGGGTGAGGACAATGGGCGACCGGAAGGTGTTGCTGTCTGTAAATTGGCGTATAGCTTGGGTATTCGCCGCCTTGCTACTGGCGGTGAGCGTGTTCGTTCCGCAACCCACGGCCCGCGCGGACTGGTGTGCCGACGTGGATGTGATAGCGGTGCGGGGCACGGGTGAACCCGGATGGCTCGGCGATGTGGTCGGCAATCCGCTGTACGGCATGCTGCAGGATCGGTTGCCCGTCTCGACCAGTGCGTACCCCGTCGCGTATCCGGCGGACCACAGCTTCAACCTCGGCGCCGGGACGCAGGATCTGGTGGGGCACATGAGCTATCAGGCCGGCGCGTGCCCGGATCAGCGGTTCGTTCTGGTCGGCTATTCGCAGGGCGCGGCGGTCATTCACGCGGCGCTGGGGACCGGGACCGTGAGCTGGTATCCCGGACGCGTGCAGATGCCGGGCGATCTCGGCTGGCGGATCTCCTCGGTGCTGCTGTTCGGCGATCCCATGCGGGCCGCGGGCGCGGGCGTGCCGGGCGAATACGCGGGGCGGACCGGAAACTGGTGCACCGGAGGGGATCCGGTGTGCGGCGCGGGCGTGAACGCGGCCTCGCACGTGGCCTACGGCGACAGCTTCGTCGCGGCGGCGAACTTCGCGGCCGATCGGCTCTGAGACTCGGGGAGGGGCGGGGCCCCAACGAAGCGGGAACTGTCAGCGGCGCGTACCGCTGAAGCCCGAATGCTCATATGGCCGCGGCCCCAACACAATCCGGTCCCGGCGGGAGATTCCCGCCGGGACCGGATCGTTGGTGCGCGCGGTGCTACCAGTGCAGGCCGGGGATCTTGTTGGCGATCCGCGCGGCCGGGGTGGGCAGGCCCATGAGCGGCTGCACGATCGGCGCCAGGGCCAGCAGCGGGCTGCGCGACGCCGAGGCGGTTTCGGCCGGTGCGGCAGCGGTTTCGGACTCCGCGCCGGCGCCGGTCTCGGCCGGGGCGGGCGCCGCCTTGACGGCCGCCTTGGACTCGCCGAACATGCGGAAGCCCTGGTGCAGGATGGCGCGTTTCACCGACGGCATGACCGTGTCCACGAACTGGGCGAAGGTGCCGATCGGGGTGTCGATGCGGCTGGGGCGGTGTTCCAGTGCGCGCACGACGATCTCGGCGGCCTGCTCGGGGGTGTGCACCGGGATGGACTTGTACAGATCGGTGGGCGCGATCATGGGGGTTCGGACCAGGGGCATGCGCACCGAGGTGAAAGTGATTCCGGCGTCCGCGTTCTCGACCGCGGCGATCTCGCTGAAGTTGTCCAGGGCCGACTTGCTGGCCACGTAGGCGGCGAAGCGCGGGACCTTGGTCTGCACCGCGATCGAGGAGATGTTCACGAAGTGGCCGAAGCGGCGTTCGCGCATGGAGGGCAGCAGGGCCAGGATCATGCGCACCGCGCCGAAGTAGTTGACGGCCATGGTGCGCTCGAAATCGTGCATGCGATCGGTGGAATTGAGCACCGAGCGGCGGATGGAGCGGCCGGCGTTGTTGACCACGTAGTCGACGTGATCGTGGTCGGCCAGCACTTGCTTGACGAGCAGCTCGACCGACTTCTCATCGGTGATATCGCACGTATACGCCTGGGCGGCGCCGCTTTCCGCGCGGACCTGGGCGGCGGCGGCCTCCAGATCCTCCAGGGTGCGGGCCACCATGAGCACGGTCGCGCCCCGGCGGGCGACGGCGTGCGCGGTGGCCAGGCCGATACCGGAGGAGGCGCCGGTGACCAGGACGATGCGGCCCTCGAGAGGTTCGCCCTCGATGCGGCGGGCGCGGTCCGGGTCCAGGTTGGCGTGCCAGTAGTTCCACAGGGTCGCGGCATAGGTCTCGAAGGCCGGGACCTCGATGCCGGCGCCGCGCAGCTGGGCCTGGGTGAAATCGGAGGCGAACTCCGATTCGAAGGCGGTGTGCGGGGCGACCTCGGCGGGAATGCCCATGCGCTCCAACAGGAAATCGCGCACGCTGGTGACGCCCGGGATGCCGCCGAGGATATTGAGGGCGGTATGGCTGCCGGGCACGGTGCCGAAACCGGCGGGCGCGCCGGCGGCGCGGGCGAGGGCGGCGTAGACCTCCGCGAAGGGCTGCGGCTTCGGGTTGGTGAGGTGGAAGGTGCGCCCGATCAGGCCCGGCTTGTTGATGAGCTCGACCATGGCGGCCGAGACGTAGTCGACCGGAACGATATTGGTGGCGCCCAGATCCGGCATGGGGACCGGCAGCTCCGACGGGAGCGCGGCGAGGGCGGCGATGGCCGGGAAGAAGTAGTACGGACCGTCGATCTTGTCCATCTCGCCGGTGCGGGAATCGCCGACCACGATGGCCGGGCGGTACACCCGCCAGCGCAGGTCCTTGCTCTCGCGGACCAGCTTCTCCGCCTCGAACTTGGTGCGGTGATAGGGCGATTCCAGGTTCTGGCCCAGATCGAAGTCGTCCTCGAAGAACTTGCCCTTGTGGTCGCCCGCCACGGCCACCGAGGACACGTGGTGCAGCACGGCGCCCAGTTCGCGCGCCAGCTCGACGACCGCGCGGGTGCCCTGCACATTGGCGGCGTAGGTGCTGTCCTCGTCGGCGGTCATGTCGTAGACCGCGCCGAGGTGGATGACGTGATCGGCGCGCGGCGCCTCGTCGTGCAGCCCCAGCCCGGGCGCGGTGAGATCGCCGACCATGGGGAAGACGCGATCGGGGGCGCCCCAGCCCTCGGCCATCTCCCGCAGCTTGGCGACCGACGCCTCGCGGACCAGCGCGTGCACGATAGCGGTCTTGTCGCGGTTCAGCAGCCCGGCGACCACGCGCCGCCCGAGAAAACCGGTTCCGCCCGTGACGATGTAGGAAACCATCGTCCCCTCCTTTTTTGCGAACCTGTTGGTGCCCAACATTGTTCGTCCGACATGCGTCGGTGGATGCGGACGGTGATTGTGCGGCCCCCTATCAGAATGTCGGGCCGAGGTAGGAACACCTTCGTGCCTAACTGGTGAGTAACTTTACGTGTCGCCGATTGCGGCTTCAACCGCGAGTGGGCCTGTGGGCATGTGTGAATGGTCACCATCGAGCTATCCGAGTTTTTGTGTGTGACAACAGGTTTGGTGTAACCGCCCGGCGCAGTTGGCAACTCATCAGCTACTGGACAAGTGACCGATAGCTGAGGGTGTCCGGTATGTCGCGAATCGCCACGCCGAGCGGTGAAGCTGCTGGTGACAGCCCTGCGGGTGAAATCTGAGGTTATGGTGTTCCAGTCTTGTCGGCGCCGGTACCGCAGGAGGGAGTCGTTGCCCGAACAGCTGAACCTTCCGATGACCGGTGTGCGCACCCGCGCCGAATTCGAAGCCCTGCCACGCGTCCCGCGCGGCTGGGCCTGGGAACTACGATCCGGCCGATTGGAGCTCACCCTCATGCCCGTCACGTTCTGGTACTCCCGGATCGTGTTCCACGTCCTGGAATTCTGGCGTGGTCTCGGCTACGAGGTCGCCGGCGACCAGTATGTCGCCGACACCGGCTTCGCCCGCGGCGATCCCGGCCAGCACAACTTCGTCGCCGATGGCGTGGTCTTCCGCCCCGACCACCGGCCCGCCAAGCACAGCACCACCCATGCGCCCGGGCATCTGCACGCCGTCATCGAAGCCGTGTGGCAGGACGCCCAGGTGCGCGAGGCCATCGACAAGCTCCGCGTCTACGCCGCCCTCGGCATTCCCCACCTCTGGATCGTCCGCGGCGACACCGCCTCCGAAGACCTCGACGGTTTCGTCAGCATGTACGAGCTGACCGGCACGGACTACAAGCTCACCGGCAGCCGACTGGTCTCCGAGCTCATGACCGTCTGATCGATCAGGATCCTTCCGGAGTCTCGGCGCGGCGTGCGTTCTCGGCGTGGAGCAGTTCGATCAGGCCGGGGAATCGTTCGGTCAGCTCGGCGCGCCGCAGTTGGGCCATATTGCTGTTGCCCCGGTCGACCTGGCGGATGAGGCCGGCCTGCCGGAGGACTCGGAAGTGGTGCGTGCGAGTGGCTTTGGACACCGGCAGGCCGAAGGAGCTGCAATGCCGTTCGGCGCCTTCGGCATCGGCGAGCAGGGCGAGCACGACCGCCAGGCGGTTCTTGTCCGCCAGCGCCGCCATTATGGCGCCCAGGTCCATCTCCTGGGCGCTGGGCTGAATATCGTCCGGCACGCCATCGCCTCCGTCCTAGGTACGATTTGCATCGTACCTCTTGTCGTGTTTACCGTTTGAGGTATGACAAACATCGTACCTACTGCCCGGATTCCCTTCGCCCTGATGGGCTTCGCCCGCCCGAAGCCGGAACGGGTCGCCGAACTCAAGGAGCTGCTGCTCTCCTTCGTCGCTCCCACCCGCGCGGAGGACGGCGCTCTCGAATACCACTTCCACGAGGTCGCGGACGATCCGACCACCTTCGCGTTCTACGAAGTCTGGCGCTCCAAGGAGGACCTCGACCGGCACCTGGAACTGCCGCACATGCGCGCCTTCTGGGAGCGCCGGATGGACTATCTCGAACAGGATCTGGAAATCCACTTCCTCGCCATGCAGAGTCCCTATCCCCGTCCGATCGCGGCCTGATTGCGCGCGCGGGGCCACACTGGAGGAATGGATCCCGTCGTCGCTCTGCGTCAGATCGCGTTCTACAAGGACCGGGCCCGCGAGGATGCGCGGCGGGTAATGGCCTATCGCAATGCCGCCGACATTGTCGAGCGGCTCGACGATGCGCAGCGGGAGCAGCTGGGGAAGTCGAACGGCTGGCAGTCGCTGCCCGGGATCGGGCCCAAGACCGCCGCCGTGATCGCGCAGGCGTGGGCCGGTCGCGAGCCCGACACCCTGGTCGAATTGCGGGCCGCGGCCAAGGATCTCGGTGGCGGGGAATTGCGGGCGGCGCTCAGGGGTGACCTGCACGTGCACTCGAACTGGTCGGACGGTTCGGCATCCATCGCCGAGATGATGGGCACCGCGCAGGCCCTGGGCCACGAGTACTGCGCCCTCACCGATCACTCACCGCGCCTGACAGTAGCCAACGGCTTGTCCCCCGACCGCCTACGCCAGCAGCTCGACGTCATCGACGAACTCCGCGACCGGTTCGCCCCCATGCGCATCCTCACCGGCATCGAAGTCGACATCCTCGACGACGGCTCCCTCGACCAGGAACCCGAACTCCTCGACCGCCTCGACATCGTCGTAGCCAGCGTCCACTCCAAACTCAAAATGGAATCCGCCGCCATGACCCGCCGAATGGTGCGCGCCGTCTCCAGTGGCCGAGCCGACATCCTCGGCCACTGCACCGGCCGCCTGGTAGAAGGCGCCCGCGGCCTCCGCCCCGAATCCGCCTTCGACGCCGAAGCAGTCTTCACCGCCTGCCGCGACCACGGCACCGCCGTCGAAATCAACTCCCGCCCGGAACGCCGCGACCCACCCACCCGCCTCCTGCGACTAGCCCTCGAAATCGGCTGCGACTTCGCCATCGACACCGACGCCCACGCCCCCGGCCAACTCGACTTCCTCGCCTACGGCGCCCAACGCGCCCTGGACAACGCCGTACCCCCCGACCGCATCATCAACACCTGGCCGGTAGACAAACTGCTGGCCTGGGCATCTTTTTAGACCGCTCTGCGCCGCATCGGAATCGAGCCGGAGATTCCGCACTCGCCATGGCGACCCGACTAGTCGCCGACGAACACCAAGTAGCTGCCGGGCGTCGTGGCGCAGGCGGTCAGGAAGGCGGCGAGATCGCGAACCGCGTCGATACGGGCGTCGTCGGCGCAGCGGCCCAGCAGATCCGGGATCTCCCGGAGTGCAGCCTCGGCCTCTTGCTCATTGAAGACGGTGTCGTTGTACGGGTCGACCATCCACAGCTTGCCGGAGGTGTTGGAAGGAAGTTCCTCGATCACCTGAGCCAGCGCGGCGCCGTGCTCGTGGGATTCGCGGACCAGGGTCGGCTTGCGTTTCGAGCGTCGGCCGGGCCACTGCGGGCGAGCGCTGTGCAACTGGAGATCGATGCCCATAGCATCTGGAACTTTACGTGGACGGTGCTGGTTACGGGTAAGGCTTCATTTACGAACGATTCGAAAGCGATTGCGATTTGTTCGTAAGGAGGTTGGTATGCCGTCGGAGGCGCTTGTACAGCACACGTATCTGCCGGAACCGTCGGAGGAGCTGGCGCCGGTGCTCAGCTTTCTGGTTGCGCACGAGTCGCGGCGTGGGGGGCGGGTGCGGCCGCGTTATCTGCTGGTGGGGGCGGATGAGCACGACCAGGTCGAGGTTCCGGAGTCGGTGCATCGGGTGCTCGTGCAGGTGGTTGCCGCATTGCGCGAAGGCAAGGCGGTCACTGTTGCGCTGCACAGTCTTACGTTGACCACTCAGCAAGCTGCCGACTTGCTCGGGGTGAGTCGGCCTACGGTTGTCCGTTTGATCGAGTCCGGTGAAATCCCCGCGGAGCGGGTGGGGTCACGGCGTCGTCTGCGACTTACCGATGTTCTCGCGTATCGGGAGCAGCGGCGCGAGCGGCAGTATGAAGCCCTGGCCGCCACCGCGGTCGAGATCGATGACGAAGAGGATCCCGAGACCGTTCGCGAACAACTACGCGCGATCCGCAAGGAGGTTGCCGACAAAAGGCGCCGCTGATGTTCAGCGTCGTTTTGGACACCTGTGTGCTCTGGCCGAGCCTGCAGCGTGACTTCCTCCTCTCGCTCGCGGTCGAGAACCTGTATCGGCCCTTGTGGAGCGACGTCATCCTCACCGAGTTGGAGGTGCACGAGGCGCGGAAGCCGGCGCGACGCGGCGAGGACCCCGAGAAGGCCGAGGAGCGCGCGGTGCGGCTGGTGTCGTTGATGGCCAGCGCCTTCGACGACGCACTGGTCGAGGGCTGGCAGCCGTTGGAAGGGTCGTTCGGGCTGCCGGATCCCGTGCGGGCTCTGGCTGCGGTGCAGGCGATTTCGCGGCGTCGCCGGGATCCTGTCATGTCGGTGGACGCACTTCTCGAACTGTTGATCACCCGATACGGCATGGATGCGGCGGTCGAGTTGATGCTCGGCGCTTGATGTCAGGGGGTGGGGAGGGTGTAGGTTTCGGCGGCGTTGGTGCGGTAGAAGAAGTCGGCTTCCTGGTCGGTGGCGTCGGAAGTGACGAGGTGGTCGATGGTGGTGAGGAGGTCGGGGTAGGGGCCGGCGAGGGTGTCTATGGGCATGTTGGAGGCGAACATGAGGCGGCGCCAGCCCCAGAGGTTCAGGGCGGATTCGAGCCAGTAGGAGAGGGAGGGCCAGGTGAGGTCGGGGGCGATCATGCCGAGGCCGGAGAGTTTGCAGAGCCATTGGGTTTCTTTGGCGGCCAGGGAGAGGGCGTTGTGCCAGGCGGAGCGGCTGTCGGGGTCGGTGCCCTGGGGGAGGCCGAGGTGTTCGAGGACCACGCGGAGGGTGGGGTAGCCGGCCAGGAAGTCGATCCAGTCGAGCATATTGCCGGGGTGGGCTACCAGGTCGAAGACCAGGTCGCGGTCTTGGAGCCAGCTCGCTATCGCATCGGCGGCGGGGGTGTTGGGGGAGAGACCCTGGTAGACCCGGATGCCGCGGAAGATGGGGGAGCGGGACTGTTCTTCCAAGTGGGACAACAGGGTTGGGGTGGGGAGGGTGGGATCGACGGTGGCGATGACGGCCATGGGGATGTCCGTGGTGGATGCCAGGGCGTCGATCCAGCGGGTTTCGGATAGGTAGGCGTGGGGAGCGGTGGCGGCGGAGACGTGGACCAGGCCCGCGATGGTGATGTCGCCTGCGGCGCGGAGGTAGTCGGGGAGGAGGAAGTTGTGGGCGATCTCCGGTTTGCCTGCGGCAGAGACGAATTCGTGCAGACGCGGGGCGTACCAGGGGTGGGTGGCGGTGTCCCACAGGTGGAGGTGGGCGTCGATGACGGGGGTGGTGGGCATGGGTGGTTCCTTCAGTGCATGGTGATGCCGCCGCTGACGCTGATCAGCTGGCCGGTGAGGTAGCTGGCTTCGGGGCTTGCCAGCCAGGCGATCAGGGAGGCGACTTCGTCGGGGCGGCCCAGGCGTTTCAAGGGGATGGCCTGTTGGAGGGCGGCCAGTTTGCCTTGGTGGGATGCCATGGTCTGGGTGACCATGCGGCCTTCGATGGGGCCGGGGCAGACGACATTGACGGTGACGGCGTCGCGGGCCACCTCGCGGGCCAGGGATTTGGCGAAACCGAACAGGCCGGATTTGGAGGCGGCGTAGGCGGCTTCGCCCGCGGCGCCCGCGCGGGCCCCGTCGGAGGAGACGAAGACTATTCGGGCGGAGGCGGATTCGCGCAGCGCCGGGAGGAGGAGCTGGGTCAGGAGCATGGGGCCGCGGAGGTTGACCTGGTGCATGAGGTCCCAGTGGGCGACCGCGCTGGTTTCGAAGGGCTCCACGATGGCCGCGCCCGCGCAGTGGACGAGGGCGGAGATCCGGCCGCGTGCCGTGGTCGCCGCCGCCTCGAGGCTGGCCGGATCGGTGAGATCCAGTTGCAGGGCAGTGGCTTTCGGGCCGAGGTCGGCGGCCAGCGTTCCCGCCGACTCCGTGTCGATGTCGGCGATGAGCACGGGGCGACCCGCGGCGATCAGGCGGCGTGCCACCGCGCTGCCGATATCGCCCGCGCCGCCGGTTATGAGGGCGCCGGTCGCGACGTCGCCGCCGCCCGCATCGCCGGTCGTGAGCGCGCCGGTCGCGCTGCCGGATTCAGCCACTGATCACCCACTCGGTCATGGATCGCTTCCGCAATCCATGAATAGTCGGTCAGCGGCTGAATTGCGACACAAGTTCCGCAATACGGCTGCGGAATTCCTCGGGAGCGAAGGTGATGGCGTGTCTGCGGATGGCATCCGAGTCGTAGGCCGCGGGGTCGAAATCGCGCATGACGCGGGCGAATCCGGTGACTACCGCCTCGTCGGGGCCGTGCGGGATGTGGTCGCCGGACAGGCCGGGGATGACGGTGTCGAGCGCGCCGCCCTCGCCCACGGCCAGCACCGGCGTGCCGCAGGCCATGGCCTCGACCGGGACGATGCCGAAGTCCTCCACGCCCGGCATGAGCAGTGCGCGGCAGCGGCGGTACATATCGAGCAGGACTTCATCGGAAGCCGCACCCAGGAAGGTGGTCTCGGGACCGGCGAGAGGTTCGAGCTGGCGGCGATACCTGCCGTCGCCGAGGATGACCAGGCGGACCCCGGCTTGCTGCGCGGCGCGGATGGCCAGATCGGGTCGCTTATAGGGGACCAGGCGCCCGGCGAAGAGGAAGAAGTCCTCGCGCGCGACAGCCGGATCGGGCGAGAAACGGTCAACGCGCACAGGCGGATTCACCACAGAGGCGGGCAGTCCCCACCAGTCGCGAACCCGGTCGGCCACCGCCTGCGAATTCGCCACCACATGGGTCAGACGCGATGCCGCGCGCAGCTCACTCCGCCGCGCGAGTGCCCCCAAAGCAGTAAGGGCGAACTGCCCGGCTCGCCCGCCGGCCTCGCGCGCGCGAAATCCGCTGTCCCAGGCCCATCGCGCCGGACTGTGAACATACGCGATCACCGGCGCTGTGGTCGCGAGCGCCGCCTGCGTGGCGAAGGCATGATGACTCACCACCACAGCGTCGAAGTCCTCGTTGAGAGGCAGACTGCGTAATGCCCTGGGCACGAAGGGCAACAGCGGCGCGTGCGAGCGCCGACCGGTGGCGGCGTACGCGCGCGACAACCAGGTATCGTGCACCCGTTCCGCTTCGGCAGTGCCTCGACCCGCCGCTCGGCGGTCGCTGTCGGAGCCTCCGGGCCGGCCTCCGATATCGAACGCCCCAGCCTGGTTGCCGATGTCGTGAGTCGCGGGCTGGTTGGCGTCGTCAACCTCTGCTCGCCCAGGGTCGTGAACTCCCGCCTCGCGTTCTGTGGCATCGAGTTCCGGCTGTCGACCGGCGCTGGGGATCCCGGGGCGTGGACCAATGGCATCGGCGACGCCCAGTCCGTTCGGTCGGCAGGCATGGTCGTTGTGCGCTGCCTCCGCCCTTGTCGCGGCGGCGAAAAGGACTCGGGTGCAGTCGCTGTCGGCGATGGGGGCGAAGACCTGGGCGCCGGGCCAGGTTTTGAGGAATTCGGCGACGACGGCTTCGGAGCCGCCGTATTCGGTGAAGCGCTCGTGCACGAGGGCTATGCGGGGCGGGTTCATGGAGTCTTCCTGTTCATCCGTCGCCGCGGTCGTCCAGGTGGCGGGGAGCCGCGGTGCGGCGGAGAGCGGGGGCGACGGGGCGGCCGGTGAGGAGGCCCTCGACGGTGCCGTTGTCGATGGCCTTGCGATAGACCGCGGCGGCGTCCCGGCAGGCTTCGAGGGTGAAGTCGATGTCGGCGTCGGTGTGGGCCGCGGAGTCGACGAAGGATTGGCCCAGGACACCGCGGGCGAGGAGTTCCTGGAGGAACAGGGTGCGGTAGGGCTGGGAGGGGTTGCCGTCCGCGTCCTTGGTCAGGAAGACCAGACAGGAGGGGCGGCCGGCGACCTGGAGGTGGTCGGCGATGCCGAGGTCGGCGGCAATGGCGTTGACGCCCTGGGCCAGTCGTTGCCCGGCGCGTTCCATGCGGGGGATGGGATCGGTGGTGCGGTAGGCCTCGACCACCGCGCGGAAGGCCGCCAGTCCACCGGTCTCCGGACCGTGCGTGGTGGAGAGCAGGAAGACGCGGTCGGCGCTGGTGCGCAGGCCGCCCAGCTCCATGTATTCGCGTTTGCCGGCGAGCGCGGAGATGGGGAAGCCGTTGCCCATGGCCTTGCCCCAGCACGACAGGTCGGGGCGCACGCCGTAGAGCTGCTGCCCGCCGCCGAGGGCCCAGCGGAATCCGGTGATCATCTCGTCGAAGACGAGCAGCGCGCCGTGGCGATCGCACAGCGCGCGCACGCCTTCCAGGAATCCGGGCGCGGGCTCGGCCAGCGCGGTGGCCTGTTCCAGTATCACGCAGGCGATCTCATCGGCTTCCAGCACCGCGGCCAGCGAATCCAGGTCGTTGAACCCGAATTTCACCGTCGGCGCGGCCGGTATGCCCGCGTTCATGGCGATCGTCCCGATGAACCAGTCGTCGACGGAGAAGAACGGCTGATCGCACACGGCGACGGTCTCCCGCCCGGTGGCGGCGCGCGCCAGGCGCACCGCGGCGGTGGTGGCGTCGGACCCGTTCTTGGCGAACTTCACCATGTCCGCGCCCGGCACCAGGCTCAGGAAGTCCTGTGCGGCAAGCAGTTCCAGCTCCGTCGGCCGGGAGAAGTTGACGCCGTCGCCAATGGCGCGGCACACCGCCTCGACCACCGGCTCGTACCCGTGCCCCAGGGTCACCGACCGCAATCCCATGCCGTATTCGACGTATTCGTTGCCGTCGCAGTCCCAGACCCGGGCGCCCTTGCCGCGCACCAGGATCGGCGACATGGACTCGGGATACTGATCCGATCCCCGGGCGTAGGTGTGCGCCCCGCCGGGCACCAGATCGTGCAGCCGGGCCTGTATGGCATTGCTGCGCGCGAAATCACGCGTCATGGTCGCTCCCGCTGGTGATCGCCCACAGTTCGTGGTCGGCGCGGTGGCCAGTGGGGCCCCGGAAATCGCGCATGGTTCCTTCTTTCAGCAGTCCCGCCCGGGCGGCGACCGCGGCCGATGTGGTGTCCGCGGACTCGATTTCGGTGGTCACGCGCCGCAGCCCGAGCCGGCCGAACGCATGGTCCAGCAGTGTTCGCAGTGCGGCCGCGCGGACCGCCTCGTCGGCGCGGGCCGGATCGGCCCAGAGGTGTATCCGGGCATTGTGGTCGAATATGTCGTGATCGAACAGCCGGGCTTCCCCGGCGTAGGCGCCGTCGACGTCGATGACGAGCAGCAGGCCGTGTGGCGCGCGCACTCCCGCTGTGTGGCGGGCGAATTCGCGCCAGCGGGCGCTGGTTTGTGATTCGCTTCCGGGCGCGCCGGCGTTACGGCGCACGGCATGCCAGGCGGCGGCATCGCCGGGGCGCGGCGTCCGCAGCACGACGCCCGGGAAGTCCGGGAGGCGCAGGGTCAGCGGCGGGGCGGGCAGCGTCCGCTGCACGAACCGCCTGACCTGCCCCACTCGATAGCGCGCCCCGACGCGAAGAATCGTCGCGGCGCCGGGCATTTCCGCGGCCCCGAGCGGTGTCGGCGCGATCGGCCCGCTGCGCCGGGTGAGCACATGCTCGATCCAGCGTTCGGTGAACCCCTTGGGCGGAATATCGGCCCGCGTGGCCGCCCACAGATCGTGATCGACCCGCGCCCCGCCCACATCGAAGTGCAGGGCCATGCGCGCCTCTCGCACATACCCGACCTGCTCGGCCCCGCGCGCCGCCGCCACATTGCTGGTCGACACCGGCGCGATGATCCGCTCCAGCCCCAGCACATCGAACCCGAAGTCCAGCAGCAGGGCCGCCGCCAGCCCGCCGAATCCGTGCCGCGCCAACTCGGCATCCATCCAGATGCCCATCTCCGCATGCCGTGCCCACGGGTCGATCCCGCCGATCTCCACCTGCCCGGCGAACCGCCCGTCGATCTCGATGACGGTCGCCAGCCGCCGTCCCGTGCGCGCGTGCGTGGCCGCCTCCAGGCATTCCCGCACCCACGCCTTGGCGGTGTGCCGCTCCTCCCACGCCAAGGGCGAAGAGAGCCAGAACGGTTCGATCAATGCCCGATCCCGCAAACGCAGCGCCCGCCACGCCGCGTAGTCGGCGAATCGCGGTGGCCGCAACACCACCGTGCACCCGTGCAGCTGCACCGGCCCCAGCCGCACCCGCTCGAGCCGGGCGTTCACGACCGCGGTCGCTGCTTGCCCAGCGACGAGGTCTTGACCGATCCGTCGGTGTCCACCGACAGCCGCCAGTAGGTTCCCGCGGAATCCCGTAGCACTATTCCCCCTTCGCTGCGTTCGGACAGATAGGCCCCGCTGGGCAGTACGGCGGATACGATGCCGCCGTCGCGATCCTGGGCTTGAATGATGTCGGTCTCGGTGCGTCCCGCCTGTACTTCCATGGTTCCGGCGAACCGTGCGCCGTGAATGCGCCCGCGCCCGATGACATGCCAGCCGTCGGGGAAGGCGCGCGGATCCACGTCCTCGTGGGATCCGGAGATGAGGTTGATGGCCGTGCCCTCGGGCGTGCCCGCCGCATCGATGCGCACCTCGATGGGCGGTGAGTTCAGGTCCGGATCGAATTGCACATTGGCCAGATACGGCTGCCGGCAGTAGACGAGATCCAGGCACACCTCGCGGGCCGCCACCTTGCAGTTGACCATCCCGAACTGCGCGGGCCCGCCGCCGGGCACGCCGACGGAGATGGCCGTCCGCGCCCCCTCGAACCACACATTGGTCAGCCACCAGTCATTGGCGGCCCCGTCGATGTCGATGTGCCGGTCGGTGGTGCGCGGATCGGAATCGGAGACGAATTCGACATTGGTCAATGCCAATCCGGCATTGTGATCGTCTCCGGTCCCCAGCACGCTGATCCGGTTGTTGGTCAGTTTGGAGGTGGTCACATAGTTCTGGATGCAGGAGGTGACGATGCCGAAGCCGAAATTATTGATATCGCTGTTGAGAACGGCGGTGCCGCCGGTGTTCTGGTCGAGCACCAGCCCGCGCTGCTCGTGATAGCGCGGCGCGTTCTCGGCGAGGTGATTGCCGCGCAGCACCACCGCGTCGAGCGAGCAGCGGAAGCACTCCGACAGCCGCATGGCGGTGGCTCGCGCGCCGGTCAGGTAGAAACCCAAGCGGGAGAACCGGACTCGCTGCTTGCGCTGCAACCAGATGAGGGTGTCGTCGCCGTCGTAGTACACGGTGGTGACATCGGCCCCGTCGCCGAGCACGGTGGCGAAGTCGTCGAGCGCCGGGAAGCTGCGCAGCAGATAGTTTCCGGCGGGAATGTAGAGCACCAGCGGCTTGTCCCCGTCGACGGCCGCGGCCGCCGCGAAGGCCGCGGTGTCGTCGGCGTTGCCGTCGCCGACCGCGCCGAAGTCCTTCACATTGCGCGCCGAGGGCTGATCGGTCACGTTGGGCGACCGGAATTCGGTGCCGGGCGCGGGATCCCCGCTCCCGCAGGCCGCCGCGAACGGCAGCAGCGCCGCCGCGCCGAAGCCGGCGGCGAGCAGCCGCCGGCGGCGCACGGCCTCGGGCTTGCCATCCTCGTCCTCGCTCACCGTTTCACCAGCGCCAGCGGACTGCGCAGCACTTTCCGGAATCCCTTGGGCGGCCGGGAGAAGGCCACCGCGCCGATGAGCCGCTCATTGTCGTGCCCGAAGGTGGCCAGCGCGCCGCGCACCTGATTGGAGGTGGTGGCGCCGAGCTCGATGATGCCGATGGTGGCATCGCAGCGGCGCGCCAGCGCGATGGCGTCGGCCGCCGCGGTCACCGGGGCGGCCTCGACGAGTACGACGTCGAATTCGCTGCCCAGTTTGGAGATGATGTCCCCGAGCCGGTCGGAGTCGAGCAGATCCGGTGTGCGCAGATCGATCCCGCCGAGGGGGAGCACGCCGATCCCGACCTCCGGCCAGGTGGTGACGGCCTCCGCGGCGGAGGTGCTGGTGCGCAGCAGTTCGGCGAGCCCGGCCGCCGCGCCCGCGGCCGAGCGGCTGGAGCCGTGCCCGGTGGTGTCGGCGTCGACCAGCACCACGCGCGCGCCGGTATCGGCGAAGGTGCGGGCCAGCCCGATGGCCACATCCGGTTCGGAGCGCTGCGACAGCGAGGTCAGCAGCACCGTTTTCCGGTCGGGATCCGCGGTGATGCGGGTGCGCAGGCGGCGTAGTTCGCCGGCGGCATTGGGTCGTCCGTCATCGATGATCCCGAGGATCGGGACCGGCAGAATGGCCTCGAGATCATTGGAGGTGCGCAATCGCTTGTCGAGTTTGTCGCGCACGAAGGCCGCCGCGAGCCCCAGCGCGAGTCCCGCCAGCAGGCCGAGGAGATAGATGCGTTTCTCCTGCGGACCCGACGGTTGCTGCGGCGTCCGGGCCTTGTCGATCACCTCCGCGCGCGCGGCGGGCGCGGCCCCGGCCTGGATCGCCTCCAGCCGCGATACCAGTGCCCGGAACTGCGAGACCACCTCATCGGCCAGCACGCGCGCCCCGTCCGCGGTGGCGTCGGTGGCCGTGACCACGATGATGGTGGTGGCCGGCGGCGACGCGGCGGTGATCTTGCTCCGTAGCTCGTCCACCGAGATACTCAGGCCGAGTTGATCTTTCACGAACTGCGCCACGGTCGCGCTGGTCGCCAGATCCACATACGAGCGCACCCGCTGCTGTGCGGCCAGCCCGCCCTGATAGGAGTCGTTCACCGAGGTCCCGGTCGCCATGGACACATACACCGAACTCGAGGCCGTATAGGTGGTCGGCAGGGTGCGCGCGTATCCGGCCGCCGCCGCGACGCAGAGCACCACACCCGCCACGATGATCGGCCACCGCCGCCGGACCAGATGCCAGTAATCGATCAAACCCATTGCGCTGTCCTCGTTTTCCCGGATGGGCGTGCCGTCCCGGGACGCTGCGGCGCCCCCGACAATTCGTCCACCCGCCTGCGATATTCCCCGACGACGAGATATGCCAGCCAGGCCAGCACCACGGCCTGCAGATATTTGCCGAGTGTTTCGACGGTGCCGAGAATGCCGCGCTCGAACAGCACCGGCACCTCGATCATGGCCAGGCCGAGAATGGCCAGGGCCAGGGAATGGCTGTAGAGGGCGCGCGCCCAGATCAGCAGCAGCGCGAAGGTGAAGCCCACCCCCAGCGCGACGCCGAGATAGCCGCCCAGCACGTACCCTTCGTTGATATTGCCCTCGGCCAGTGACACCGACACCGTCGACATGTCCACCGAGGCGCCGCGAACCTCCACCGCCCAGGCCGCGCCGGAACGGAATTTCTCCGCACCCAGAAGTTGTGTCGGAACCAGGCTTTCGAGGGCGTGCCGCACCACCTCGCCCGGCGTCAGCCAGGACCCGGGTCCGGCGAACCAGGAATCGGTGGCGGCCTCGAGCAGGTCGAACCGGCGCAGCAGCGACAGGAAGGGCTGCACGATCTCCGGATACTGCGCGTCGACCTGCGCGGCCTCGGCCTTGGCGGCCGCGGTGGTCTTGAACGATTGCAGCCAGCCGAACGCGCCGACCGCGAGCACCGAGAGCGACAGCACCCCGGCCACTTTCGCGCGCGTCCACCCGGTCATGGCGAAGCGCACCGCGATGGCCAGCGCCGCGCCCATGATGGGCGTCTTGGACTGCACGGTCGCCGTCCACAGCAGCTCACCGCAGACGATGGCGCCGAGTACCAGCACGGTGGTGCGCCCGCTGTCGCTGCGGAAGAACACGATCAGGCCGACCGCGCCGAGCGTGGCCAGAATGGTGACCAGGTTGATCAGCGGGTTCGGGCTCTCCAGCTCGCCCGCCGTGCCGGTGGTGCCGGTCGCCACCGCGGCCAGGCGGCCCATGGTGCCGAGGCCGTAGAGGACGAACAGGGTCTGCACGAAGACCAAATCGCCCGCGAAAGGCGGTGTGCGCTGCGGCTTCTCCGCATCGCGGCGGCTGCGCGCGCGGGTCCACACCGTATAGGCGACCACCAGCGCGGCATAGAACCACAGGCCGAACACCACCGGCCGCAGAATCAGGGCGATGCCGTCGTCGTACCCGAACTGCGCCAGCCGCGGATCGGGCACATTGTCGCCGTAATGCGGTTCCGGTTCGATCCACAACAGCACCACCGGTCGCGCCACATACGACAATGCCCAATACCCGATCTGGGCGATCAGGAAAATCCGGGCCACGCCCGGCAGGAAAATGGCCGCGACGAAGATCGTCGCCAGCGCGCCGGCGACGAGTAGTACCTCGGAGTGTGCGGGGGCCATCAGCTGTCCTCCATCACCCGTATGTCCGTGCGGTATCTCCTGTCGTTACGAGTCCTGCTGTGTTTGTTTTCGGATGTGCGGGGGCCCTGCGTGGTTACGCAAGCTGCCGCCTCCGGGCCTGACCCGCTCATCCGAGGGCGTCGATGATCTCGCGCGCCCGATCCACATAGCGGTGCCCGTCGGCGAGGATGCGGCGATGCCCCGCCTCGGCGATCTTGGCGACCTGCTCGGGATACCGGGCGCAGCGGCCGAGAATGTCCCGCAGTTCGACGGGGCCGGAGAACAGCAGGGCCTCGGTTTCGTCCTGCAGCAGCTCGGCGTGCTCGTCGGTGCGTTCGCCCACGAAAAGCCCACCGGCGGCGGGGATTTCGAAGGTACGGCAGGTGTGGGTATCGCGATTGTCGGAATTGAGCAGCACCAGATTGGCGGTGACGGCGGCGACGGCGGCGGAGAAGTGCTCACCGTAGACCGGTCCGCCGATATTCGCGCCCGTGCCCCACAGCGGCCGCACCCGCCGCCAGCCCGGACCCCGCAGCAGCATATCGCCGCCGAAATCGCGCGCCAGGGATACCAAGAGGTCTTGACGGTCCGGTCGCACCGCGCCGATGAAACCGGCCAGGAATTGTTTCGCCCCGCGGCGCGCGCACGGCCGATGCCATGCCGGATCGTAAGCGCTACGAACGAATTTCACGGACCGTGCGCCACGCGCCCGCAACTCGGGCACATTGTGCCATTTGGTGGTGACAATGAGATCCCAGAGTGACTCGTGCGCGAGGTATTCGGGGCTGGTGTTGTACGGATTGGACACATCATCGGGGCTGTAGTGCACGTGCAGGGCCGCCGGGGTGTCCAGCAGCCGCTGTTGGTCCAGATGCACCGCCTTGAAGGCGAACAGCACGTCCGGGACGAAATCCGCCGCCGCGGTCTCGATCTCGCGATGCACCGCCCGCACATTCCAGGGCGCCCGCCGCTGGGCGAGCTTCGAGTACACCCACGGCGGCGACAGCCGCGCCGGCAGCGTGACCGCGGTGGTGTCGACGACGACCACCTCGTGCCCGGCCTGCCGGAACCCATCGGCGAGCGAGCGCGCATTACTGCCCACCCAGTCATCGCCGACGAACAAGACCTTCATGCCAAGTCCCCCTTGTGCATCAGCACGGCGGCCGGTCCGATCGCCCCACTGCGTCTCGTCCGTTCCCGGACGATCAGCCACCGTACCCGGATGATGTACCACACAGCGACGCCGATTTCCGCGGAAACGGTGCCATAGACCAATGCCCAGACCGATTCGGTGCGCACCGCGAAGGCCAGGGCGACGGCCGCGATGCAGGTCCCGATGACGGCGCCGATGAGCACGCCCATGGTGTCCTGTTTGACCGGCAGGATGGCGGTGGTCACGTAGGAGGTGACGGTGGTGGCGGGCAGGATCAGCACTTCGAAGCGCAGCAATGGGATCGCGCCGTCGAACTCGTCGGAGAAGATGAGATGGATGAGCACCGGCGCCAGCGCCCACACCGCGGCGGTGGCGACGCAGGCTAGGGCCACGCACATGGCGAGCGCCTGGATGGAGTTGCGCCAGAATCGATCGTCCTTGCTGCGCTTGGCCATTCGCGGCAGCAGCGCGAAACCGATGGGATCCAGGGTGGATTGGATGGCGCGCACGAGACGGTCGCCGGCGGAGTACAGGCCCAGCGAGGCCGTGGCCAGGAATGCGCCGTAGACCGCGGCCGAGCCCTGACCGTAACCGGTCACCAGCAGGCGGGAGGTGAAAATCGGTGCGGCCATGCGCATGACGGTCCTGATGCCGTGCGGCCGGGCGGGCGGGCCGTAGGTGCGAATGGAATCCCACCAGGTGAGTGCGACGGTGGCGATGGAGGAGACCAGCAGGCACAGCAGCGCCAGTGCGGCAATGGGGAAGCGCGGCAGCAGGGCGACCAGCAGGATCAGATATCCGATGCGGCCGACGCCCTGATACATGGTGGACGAGCCGAATCGGCCCTGCCCGATCAGCAGCCAGTCCTCCGAGATCGACCAGAAGCCACCGGCGAACAGGCCCAGCAGCACCATGTGCAGGATCGGATGCGCGCCGAGGGCGAGGCTGCCCAGCAGCGCGACGCCGAGGACGGTCAGGGTGACGGCGCGAATGGCGAGATAGGTTCCGCGCAGCCGATTGATGTCGTGGGTGGTGGTGCCCTCCTCGTGGACGCGCGCCGCCAGGAATTGCGTGACACCGAGATCGACCAGCAGCGAGCCGATGAAGTACGACGACATGCCGATCGCCAGCAGGCCGGTCCCGTGCGGACCGAGCGTGCGCGCCAGCAGCGGCACGGTGACCAGCGTGATGATGTACTGCCCGTACTTGCCGAAGGTGACCAGCCCGATATCGCGCAGAATGCCGCCGATACCGCCGAATCCGCCTGTGCTCTGTTTGCGATGACGGCCGCTGCCGCGGCTCGGGGCCGGCGCCGCCCGTGCGCTGCCGGTGTCCGTGCCGCCCGTTCCCGTGCCGCCCGTGTGCGCACTGCCGGTGTGCGCGCTGTTGGTATGTGCGCTGTTGGTATGTGCGCGGCCCGTTCTCGTACCGCCGGTGTCCGGGCCGCTGGTGTCCGTGGTGGCGGTGCCCAGACCGCCGGTGCCAGTGCCGCAGGTGTCCGCGCTGTTGGTATGTGCGCGGCCCGTTCTCGTACCGCCGGTGTCCGGGCCGCTGGTGTCCGTGCTGGCAGTGCCCAGACCGCCGGTGCTGCGGCCGCCGGTGCCGGTGCCGCGGGTGTCTGCGCTGGCGGTGCCCGGGCCGCCGGTGTCCGTGCGGCTCGTGCCCGGGCCGCCGGTGTCCGCGCGGCTGGTGCCCGACCGGTCGGTGCCGCCGGGCGCGTACGCGCCGGTTGGATCGCGCGGGGGTCCATCCTCGCCGAGCAGGGCGTAGTCCGAGGCTGCTCGTTCGGCGTAGGGCATTGGCGGGGGCGGTCCGGCATCGGCGGCGAACATCCAACCGGTCGGTTGCGGACCGGGTGTGTCGCGGGCGAGTCCCGGCCGCATCATGGGACCGGAGTCGCGGGAGGACCGGTCGTGTTCGAAGCCGCGCGGATCGGCCGGTGGAATCCCCTGCCGCATCTGCCGCCGTTGCCGCAGCCGTCCCAGCGTCCGCAACGGCATGGTCGGCGGATCGACAATGGGTAGCGGCTCGGTCGGATCATCCACGGCGCCACCGGCTTCCGGACAATCGCGTGAGGAAGCCGGTGACGGCCCGCGCGGTCTCGGCCACATCGAAGTCGCGGGCGCGCACCCGCGCGGCATCGGCGAGCTTGGTGCGCAGTTCCTGATCGGCGATGAGCGTGTCCAGGGCGCGCGTGAGCCCGGCGCGGTCGCCCGCGTCCACCAGCAGGCCGTTGAGACCGGGCTCGACGATCTCCTCCGGACCGCCCGGCCGGGTGGCGATGACGGCGCAGCCGGCGCGCATGCCCTCCACCACCACCTGCCCGAACGGTTCGGGCAGTACCGAGCAGTGCACGAGGATATCCGCGTGCCGCAGATAGGGTTCGGGATCCTCGACGTGTCCGGTGAAGGTGACCGGCAGGTCCAGGGCCGTGGCATGCACCTCGAGTTCCGCGCGATAGGCCTCCTCGTCGAAGAAGGCGCCGCCCACCAGATACACATCGCGCGGCAGCACCCGGACATCGGCCAGCGCCCGCAGGAAATGATCCTGGCCCTTCCACGGCGCCAGCCGGCCGACCACCACGATGACGGTTTCGGCGGCGGGCCGCTGTTCGGCGGGCTCCCCGGAACGGTCGTCGCGCGCGGGGAATTCGACGCCGGGGTAGGCGACGAGGACCGGTTTGCGCCAGGTCCACAGCGAGGCCAGCGTGCCGCGGCTGTTCGCGATGTAGCCGCGCGCCGCCACCCGGCCGAGCAGCCGGATCACCAGCGCCAGCCGGCGGCCGAAGTAGTCGGCCGAAACCCGGTCGTGCACATGCCAGACCAGCGGCACCCGGGCGCGCCGGGCCGCCACCGCGCCCATGAGCAGCGCTTTGGAGCTGCTCGCGATCACCACCGTCGCCTCCAGTTCGCGCACCGTATCGCCGAGCGCCCAGCCCAGTTTCAGCAGACCGGCGGCTCCGGTGAGCAGGCTGCGCACTCCGGCCTTCTGGATGGTCATCGCGCGGGAATCGAAATCATTGCGAACCAGTCGGGTTTCGATGCCGCGTTCGGCCATCCGGCGCAGCATGGGCCCGTCCTCGGTGTAGACGACGGCGGCCTGCCCGGCGGGCATGGCCGACACCATGCGCAGCGTGGCGAGCTCGGCGCCCGACGGCGCGGCGGTGTGCGCGAGGAATACGGCCTTGAGCGGTGTCATGATCCGACCAGTTCCGCGTAGAGATCCCGGTGCCGCCGGGCGGCGGTCGACCAGGAGAACGTTTCGGCATGGGCCCGGCACTGCTTGGCACCGGGGCGCTCGCCGGACAGGGCGGTGCGCAGGCGGGCGGCGAGCGCGTCCGCATCGCCGGGCGGCACGATGAGGCTCGGATCCAGGCTGCGCACCGAATCGGGCAGGCCGCCGCAGTCGGCGACAATGGGCGGGCGGCCCGCGGCGAGGGATTCGAGGGCGATCAGGCCGAAGCCCTCCAGCGCGAGCGACGGCACGACAGTCAGATCCGCTGCGGCGTACAGCCGGGTGAGCCGGTCGTCGCCGACCGGACCGGTGAAGGTGATGGAGTCGTCGCCCGCCGCCAGCGCGCGCAATTCCGTTTCGGCGGTTCCGGTCCCGACAATGACCAGGCGGGCGTCCGGATGCGCGGCGCGGACCCGCGGCCAGGCGCCGATGAGCACATCGATGCCCATGCGGCGTTCGAGGCGGCGCACACACAGCACCGTTCCGGTGGAGGCGGTCGGTTCGGCGGTCGCGAAGCGGTCGAGATCCACACCGGGCGGAATTATCCGGATCTTGCGCTCGGGAATGCGATAGTCATCGATCAGCAACCGGCGGAAGTGGTCGGACAGCACGACGAACCGATCGGCCCGCGCATACCGGAGCCGTTCGATGAGGTACTTCGCCCGGACCGCCCGGTCGCTCTCACCGGCCATCCGGCTCTCTGCCGCCCACGGGCCGTGGAAGTGTACGACCAGCGGATTTCGCAGTGCGACCGGGCCGTACAGGCAGAAATGCCGGTCCACGACGGTCTCCCGCGTCAGCCCGGGCGGATCGGCGAGGGCCGCCCGCACCCGGCGGGCGGTGCTGCCGCCGGTGGGCCCCCAGGATTGCGCACCAACCGGTGCGTTTCCGAAAGCACTTGCGGTGACATCGATTTCGGGAACACCGGTGAGCGCGAGATACAGATCGGTGAAATACCGATTGAGCCCGCCCGGCGCCGCGGCGAACCACTCCGACCCCGTCATATGCACCCGAAACGGCACAGTCACCAACCCTCACCCCCAGGGTTCATCGCCCACCCGAGCCGAACTCGCGACTCGAACACTCTTGCAGCGCAAGTGTATGCGAATCCGCCCGGCCAGGCGGGCAATCGATCCGCAACGAACCGACCGTTCAGCCGGGGCGGACGGCCTCAGAGACTATTGGCGAGCAGGGCGTACTGGGCGGCTGCCTTCTGGAGCACATCGGCTTCGGTATCGCTGTGGAGGACCGCGAGATAGCGCTTGTAGCTGACGTAGCAGCGGTAGGGGGCTTCGACCGCGTCGGCGCCGCTGTAGAGGAAGCACTTCGCGCCCGGCACCGACTTGGGGGCCGGGATGCCGTTGTATTCCGAGGGCAGTTCGCCGACAAAGCCTTTCAGCAGTTCGGTGGCGGCGGCGGTGTCGCGGGTGCGGTGTAACCAGGAATTGTCGAGGACCGCTATGCGGTCGACGCCGGCCCCGGTGAGCTGGCGGGTGGCGAAGGACTGCTCGTAGGCATTGTGGATGTAGCTGGCCGGACCGTAGACGGCGAAGGTGTAGGGATCGGGGGTGCGGCCGCTGCGGTCGGCGGTGACCACACGGGCGAGCATATTGTCCGGATCGACCTTCAGGGTGTCGAGTTCGTCCCGCGGGGTCGCGGCGAAACTGTCCAGCAGCGCCACCTGCGGGGTCAAGGATTTGCGCACCCAGTTCAACAGGTCCGCGGAGTCGGCGTTGGGGCGCTGGATGTAGAGGGAGACGACGAATTGCTTGTGTGCCAGGAAGACTCCGATACTGGCGACGGAGGGCCGCCAGTGGATGTAGGCATCCGGGAACTCGGCGAGGTTCAACCGGCGGTTCTGGTCGGCGGCGAAGGCGAAGTCGACGTCCTCCAGTTCGCGGGCGGCCAGTTTGGCGGTGGCTTCGCTGGGAAAGCGCATGACCAGGTCACTGACGGTGGTGGTGGTCGGCGCGGGAACATCCTCCCCGGGCGGATAGTCGGCATCGCCGGCGTCCATGCCGTAGGCGGTGATCATGTCGTGGCGGCTCAGCACGGCCGCGGAACCGTAGGCGAGGTAATTGTCCTCGGCGGCCTCGGCGTCCACCACCACATCGCCGCCGAGGCCGACGATGAGCGAACTGTCGATGGCCGGGCCCGCCGGCAGCGCCTCGGACATGCGGATGCCCTCCAGCAGTGCGCCCGCACCGCGCGAATCCTGATCGTAGGTGTGCCGGTTCACCTCGTAGGAGCCCACGTCCAGCCCCCGCACATCGGATTCACCGGCCACCGGGGTACCGCTGACGGCACAGCCGGTGACCGCGATCGATATCGGGATGAGCAGGGCGAGAACGACGGCACGGTGCGTCCGCAATGACATGCGCGGCATGACTAACCCCCAAATGCGCCTCGGTCCACCGGACCGCTGTCCCTATCGATTCTGCGCTACGGTGATCGGCAGCATGTAGTACTCGGAGGTAGTGGGGTCGTGGCGAGGACACTCGCGCAGGGGCAGGCATTCGCGGGCTACCGCATCGACCGGCTGCTCGGCGTCGGCGGCATGGGCGAGGTGTACCTGGCCCGCGATCGGGATCTGCCGCGCCCGGTGGCCTTGAAGCTGCTCAGTCCCGCCATGGCCGGTGAACCCGAGGTCCGCGAACGCTTTCTGCGCGAGGCCGATACCGCCGCGCGGCTGGGCCACCCGAATATCGTCGCCGTCTACGCTCGCGGCCGCGAGGCCGACCGGCTGTGGATGGCCATGCAGTACATCGAGGGCACCGATGTGGCCGCCGTCCTGCGCGAGGGCGCCCTCCGCCCGGACCACGCGGTCCGCATCCTCGGCGAGACCGCCAGGGCCCTGGACCACGCGCACCGCTCGGGCGTCCTGCACCGCGATGTGAAACCCGCCAACATCCTCCTGGAATGGGGTCCCGAGCAACGGGTGTTCCTGGCCGACTTCGGAATCGCCAAGGCCCTCGACCAGACCACCGGCATGACCCGTACCGGCGAAATGTACGCCAGCTTCCAATACGCTTCCCCGGAACAGTTCGAACTCCGCGCCGACGTCGACCATCGCGCCGACGTGTACGCCCTGGGCTGCACGTTCTTCCACATGCTCACCGGAGAACTCCCGTACCGGGGCAGCAGCACCGCACAACTGGTCAACGGCCACCTGAACGCCCCGATCCCACGCCCCAGCCAGCGAAACCCCCACGTACCCATCGCCTTCGACGAAGTCATCGAAGGCGCCCTCGCCAAGAATCGCGACCACCGCTACAACAGCTGCGGCGAATTGGCCGCCGCGGCCGCCCGCGCCCTGGCCGCCCCGCCCGCCTACGCCCCACCCGGCGCACCGGCCGACCGCACCGGCGCGCCGACACAGATCGGCTACGCGACCACCCAGCCCGGCCGCCCGCCGACCCAGCCGGGCACTCGCCCCCCGCTGCAGCCGAGTCCCGCGCCCCCGCCCCGCCGCGGCCGCAAGCGCCTGCTGGCCGCCGCCGCAGCGGTATTCGTCCTGGCCTTGGCCATCGGCCTCGGATTCGGCACCGGCGCACTGCATATCAAGTGGGGCGCCGCCGACATGGGCGGCGGCCCATCCATCTCCGCCACCGACCCCTCCCGCGCGGCCGCCATCCAGGCTGCCTGCGACCACGCCCTCCTCATGTCCACCTACGACTACGCCAACGGCGACGCCTGGCAGGAAAAGGTTCTCGCCGGCGCCACCGGCTCCTGGAAATCCCAAGCCCAGACCATCCTCCCCACCGTTCGCCTCCTGGTAGAGGCCGATCCCGAGAAGAGCCGCGGCACCGACGCCACCTGCACCGTCACCTCCGGCTCCGGCACCCACTACGAACTCACCGCCGCTGTCACGGTCCTCAACCAAACCCAGGGCAAACCCGACACCACCGAAACCGAGAACATCACCATGGCCATGGACTACGTCGACGGCCGCTGGCTCTGCTCCAGGTTCACCAGTCCGCTGTTCCCGGCCTGATTTCGAATTACCCTGGGTTCGAACCTGTTCGGGGTGTGGCCCGTATGAGTTGGTAGCCGGTGCGCAGGCCGGTCCCGGTGCAGGAGGACGCATGCGGATTGCTCTGGGGATCGTCGCCGTGGTGGTCATGGTCCTGACGGGTGGCCAGGGTGCCCTGGCGCAGCCGAGCGCGCTGGCGGAGACGCTGCGGACCGGGCTGGAGTCGATCGTGTCCGGGGTGGCGGTGCCGGGGGCGCAACTGGTGCTCACCGAGGGCGGGGTGGATACGCATATCGTCAGCGGGGTGGGCGATCTCGGGACGGGGGCGGGGTTCCCGGATTACGCGCAGATGCGGATTGCCAGCAATACCAAGACTTTTGTGGCCGCGGTGGTGTTGCAGCTGGTGGGGGAGGGGCGGGTCGAGCTGGATGCGCCGGTGGAGCGGTATCTGCCGGGGGTGGTACATGCGCCGGGCGGGGACGGGAATCTCATCACCGTGCGAAATCTGTTGCAGCACACCAGCGGGATTCCGGATTACCTCAACGAGCTGGACTTGGAGTCGGTGGCGGCGCTGCGGGCGGGGCGGCCGGTGGAGGAGCTGATCGGGATCGGGATGGGGAAGACGGCCGAGTTCGCGCCGGGGGAGCAGGCGCAGTATTCGAATACCAACTACCTGCTCGCGGGGCAGTTGATCGCGCGGGTGACCGGGATGCCGGTGGGAATCGAGGTGACCAGGCGGATTCTCATACCGCTGGAATTGCACGACACGTATTGGCCGCTGTATCCGGCGGAATCGGTCCTGCGCGGACCGCATGCGCGGGCCTATCACGAATTCGACGGCGCCCGGATCGACATCACCGATATCGATCCCGGCTGGGGACTTCCGGACGGGGCGATGGTGTCCAGCGGCGCGGACCTGAATCGATTCTTCATGGCCCTGCTGTCGGGGCGGGTGGTCGCGCCGGCCCAGCTGGCGGAGATGCAGCGCACCGTGGCGACCGGTGACGCGCGCCGCTCGGAGGACTTCGGGCTGGGGCTTTTCCGCTGGACCACGTCCTGTGGAAGCGACGCCTGGGGACACGGCGGCACCATGCACGGCAGCTTCGTCTACGGCGGGGCAACCGCCGAGCGATCGGTCACCGTGGCCATGAACCAGATTCCGGATATCCTCGCCGCCCGCTCCCGTAACATCGACCTCGACGAGGTGGTCGATGCTGCGCTGTGCGCACCTCGATGATCTGCGATAGATTCGCTGCGGATTCGTGCTCGGCATAGAACTACCGGCATTGCCGGGCTCCGGAAGGAATCTCGAGTTGGGGACATCTGGCGCGGGGGATGGTGCCGGGTACCGGATACTCGTCGACAACGGCGAGTACTGGTTACGCAATCGCGGGGATATCGCCATGATGGTGATGACCGTGCAACGGCTGCGGGAACGCTGGCCGGGCGCGCGGATCGGCATGCTCACCGACCAGCCGCGGGTGCTGCGGGCGGTGCTGCCCGAGGCGGAACCGGTGTTCGCGGCCGCCGGCGGCCATTGGGGCAGAAGCGGATTGGCCGGGCAGGTGGATGCGCTGCTGGGTACAAAACTGGTCGGTCCCGCGGCTTTGCAGTGGCGGGCCGCCACCGAGGTGCCCAAACATCATCTGCGCGGGGCGCGCAAGCAGGTGCGCGCCATGCTGCGCGGAGAACGCGAACCGGAGCCCTCGGGCATACCGGAGCTGCCGCCGGTGCCCGCGGCGATCCGGACCGCCTCGCTGGTCATCGCCCAGGGCGGCGGCTACATGACCGATGTCGATCTCTACCAGGCGCATCGCACCCTCAATCTGCTCGAGCAGGCGCAGCGGCTGGGCATCCCGAATGTCATGCTCGGGCAGGGGCTCGGGCCCATGCAGCATCCGGAACTGGTGCGTCGCGCGGAGCAGGTGCTGCCCGGCGTCGATCTGATCGCGCTGCGCGAGGGCGTGCGCGGGCCCAAGCTGCTGGCCGAACTCGGCGTGCCCGCCGAATCGGTCCTGGTCACCGGTGACGACGCCGTCGAATTCTCCTATCGGATGCGGCGTCCGGAGATCGGCGCCGACCTGGGCGTCTGCCTGCGCATCGCCGACTACTCGAAGGTCAGCGATTCCGCCCGCGACACCCTCGGCGCGGTGGTGCGGGCGCGGGCCGAGGAGTTCGACGTCGCGCTGTCGCCGCTCATCATCTCCGAATACGACTCCGAGGACCGCACCTACACCCTGCCGCTGCTGGCGGGCGCGCCGCGGGTGCGGCCGGTCATCGGCCGGGGCGGCAGCGCGGCGGATGTCGCCCGCCAGGTCTCGCGCTGCCGGATACTCGTCACCAGTGCCTATCACCTGGCGGTATTCGCACTCTCCCAAGGTATTCCGGCGGTCGCTGTAACAGCCTCGCAGTACTACGACGACAAGTTCTATGGGCTGGCCGACATGTTCGGCGCCGGGCTGCGGATCGTGCACTGCGACGTCGACAACCTGGAGTCCGAACTGACACGCGCGGTTCGGGAATTGTGGGAGTCGGCGCCCGAACTGCGGGATACGCTGCAGCAGAAGGCAGTCGAGCAGATCGACGCCGGCCGCGCGGGTCTGGAACGGGTGTTCCGGCTCGTGCCCGACACTGCCGACTGAACCGCAGGGGGAGTCATGGCCAACTTGTCGGTGTGCGTACCGGCCTACAATTCGGCGCGCACGCTCGAGACCACGCTGCGCTCGATTCTGGCGCAGGACACCGAATGCGAGGTGCTGGTGCTCGACAATGCCAGCACCGACGAGACCGGCACCATCGCCAAATCCTTCGACGATCCGCGCGTGCGGGTGCACCGCAATGACGAGACGCTGCCGATCGGGGAGAACTGGAACAAGGCGGTCTTCCTGTCCGCCGGCCGCCTGGTGAAGGTGGTGTGCAGCGACGACATCCTGCTGCCCGGCGCACTGGACAAGCAGCTCGAGGTCATGGGGGACAATGGAATAGCGATCTGCTCGTCGAAATTCGAGGTCATCGACGAGGACGGCGCGGTGGAGGAGACCGGGCTCGGCCTGCCGAATCTGCTGGGCCAGCAGGATGTGCGCACGCTCATGCGCACCATCGTCCGGCGCGGGCCCGCCGATTTCGGGCCGACCGCCGCGGCGGTGTTCCGGCGGGCGGATTTCGATCGGGTCGGCGGCTTCCGGGGCGATCTGGTGTTCCCGATGGACGTGGATCTGTTCGCCCGGGTGTGCGCCTTCGGGCACTTCTTCGGCATGCCCGAAGTGCTTGCCGCCTGGCGTAATTCGAGTTTCAACCTGTGCAGCAACACCTCCACGGTCAGCAAGCTGACCGAGATGCTGCGCTTCCACCACCGGCTGGGCACCGAGTATCCGGAGTTCGTGGGCCGCAGCACGGTGCTCGGCGGTGATCTACGGCTGGCGCGGGCGGCAGCGGAGCGGGTTCGTATCCGGGCGACGGCCACTGTCCTCCGCCGCCCGGAACTCCTGCACTGACCACTGTCCGGTGGTGCGGCCTTTGGGGGCCAAGCCCCCAAACCCCCTTATTAGATAGTCCAGAGGGGACCGTAGGTGACGACGGTATCGCCGGCGCTGCTCACCACGGACACCCACGGGCGGATGGTGACCTGCCCGAGCACCCCGCTCACGGTGCCGTGGAAGCCGGACATCTGGATGAAGCCGTCGCTGCCGGAGATCTCACCGCTGGCGGCCTCGATGGTCTGGATGCCCGGACCGAAGCCGACCGACAGCTCGATGCCGGCCTGCGGAATGAGCTGACCCAGATTGACGCCGGGGGAGTCGTCGAGCTCGAGCCCGAGACTCGGGGTCCACCACTGGAAGCGGATCTTGCCGTCCAGGGTGGCGGGATAGCCGACCTGATAGCCCAGGGTGATGCGGCCCTCCCAGTTGTCGCAGCCCGGGCCGGACACCCGGAACGAGGCGCGCCCGTCGTGGAACCATTCGCGGGTCAGGGGATTGCCGTCCAACGGCGCCACGAAACTGATGCGCGTATCGGACTGGATGGCCTCCACCGTGCGATCGTTGCGGTCCACGATGGAGTTGGTGCTGTCGATGGCGGCGCCGGAAGGGCCGGCGCCCAGAGCTAGGCCGACGGTGAGGGCCGCCGTGACGGCCATGGTGCGCGCGGTGGCGCGTGTACGGATGTACTGCGAACGCTTCATGATGTTCCCCATTCCCTCATCAGGTTGTGCGTCGCGTAATAGCTACGCGTACAAGAATTCCCCTGCCAAACGTTGATATTCTATGCCGATCTGCCATGAATCACATTGATGGTCAAAGACATTCGGGCGGATCCACAACCCACCTCCCCTCCAGTTCGGGCCAGCGCGACCGCACCTCGGGGAGCAGGTCGGGCAGCGTGAGCAGCACCAGGTCCGGGTGTGCGGCAACCAGTTCGGCGGGGCCGATAATGGGCACATCGGTGCCCGGCATACGCCGTCCCTGTTTGGCGGGAGATGCGTCGGCCACCGCGGCCAGCACCGTGGCGTCCAGGCCCGCGAGATGGAAGAGCGCGACCGCGCGCGAGGCCGCGCCATAGGCGTAAACACGCCTGCCCGTGGCTTTTTCGTGGTCGAGCCAGGAGCGCAGCAGCCGCGCCTGCCGATCGGCGGCACGTTGCAGCCGCCGGACCGTTTCCGGATGGGTGACCGACGCTTCGGCCTCGATGATGCGGGTGACCGTCTCGTCCGCCGCCGCCGGCGCGTGGACCGCGGCGACGAGCACGGTACCGCCGTACAGCTCGAATTCCCAAGCGGTCGTGAGGGACATCCCGGCGTCTTCGAGCAAGTGGCGCAATGCGGCCAGCGAGTAGTAGGCGAAGTGCCCGTGCCGCAAGGCATTCCACTGACCCTGGGAGACAATGGCGTGCAGCGAATGGAACTGCAGCAGCAGGACGCCGCCGGGCGCGGTGGCGGCCGCCCGGGCCGCGAACGCGGCCCGCTGATCGGGCTCGTGCATGATGCCGAAACAGTCGATGACGACATCGGCGGGCGCGGCGGTCTCGGTGAATCCGCGCGCGGCGAGCAGGGGCAGCCAGCTGCCGCCGTGCGGGCTGCCGAATTCCCGTACGGTGCGCCCGGACAGCCGCCCGGCGGCGGCCACCCGGTGCAGGGCGTCGGCGGCTTGATCCCGCAGGGCCTGCGGCTCCACCCCGCGCGGTTCCGCGGTGACGGTGTCGTCCTCGGCGAGCTGCGCCAGCCCGCACTTCCCGCACAGATCCATGGCCAGCGGATGCACCGCGTCGGCCGTCGTGCCCAGCGGCGGAAAGTCATCCGCCGCAGGCATTTTGCCCAGATCCAGCACCCGGTCCAGGGTTCCGGAGCCGCATCCGCGACATCCGCGCGTCACCGCCCCGGTCATGGCACCATGACCTGGTGCGCATCGAACCCACCAAGCTCGCCGACGTGCTGGTGCTGACCCCGCAACCCTTCCGTGACGGCCGGGGCCTGTTCACCCGGACCTTCGACGCCGAGCAGTTCGACGCCTTCCTCGACACTCCGGGCCTGGCCGCGACCTTCCTGCAGGATTCGCAGTCGCGGTCCTACCGCGGCGTGGTGCGCGGCATGCACGGCCGGCTCGGCCGCGGCGAGGCCAAACTGGTGCGCTGCGCGCACGGGGCGGTGCACGACGTGCTGGTCGACATCCGCCCGGATTCGCCGACTTTCGGTCACCAGCAGGCCTTCCTGCTGGACGACAACGACTTCCGGCACCTGTACGTGCCGCCGGGCTTCCTGCACGGTTTCCAGGCGCTGAGCCCGGTGGCCGACGTCTGCTACCGCATCGACCGGCCGCACGATCCGGCCGAGGACATCGGCGTCGCCTACGACGATCCGGAGCTGGCCATCGCCTGGCCGCAGCCGGTGACCGTGGTCTCCGACCGGGATGCGCACGCGGGCTCCTGGCGCGATCTCCTCGACCGGCACCTCAGGCCCCGATCCTGATCCGGCGCAGCTCCTCGTCGAGGACGCCGGACTCCTGGAGGGATCGCAGGTGCGCCAGACGGGTGAAGCGATGGAAGAAGGCGTCGGCGGTGAGCCCGCGCGCGATGTACTCGCCGTACAGCTCGCCCGCACCGTCCGGAATGCTCCAGGCGGCCTCGAAGCCCAATTCCATGCGGGCACAGGAGAAGTCGACCCGATAGGAGCGCGGGTCCGCACCGCTCTCCCCGGTGATCTTCAGCGTGGACCCGGGCACGGTGTCGACGACCGCCTGCGCGATCTCGGCCACGGTGAGGTTATTGGCCTCGGTGCCGACGTTGTAGGCGCGGCAGTGGATGGCGTCGATGGGCGCGGTCAGGCAGACGGCGAAGGCGGCGGCGATATCGCGGGCGTGCACCAGCGGCCGCCACGGCGTGCCGTCGGAGAGGACCTTCACCTCACCGGTCAGCACCGCGTACCCGACCAGATTGTTGAGCACGATATCGGCGCGCAGCCGCGGTGAGAAGCCGAACGCGGTGGCATTGCGCAGGAATACCGGGGAGAAGCCGGAATCGGCGATGGCGGCCACATCGTCCTCGACGCGCACCTTGGATTCGGCGTACGGGGTGAGCGGGCGCAACGGGGCGTCCTCGGTGACCAGGCCGTCGCCCGCGGCGCCGTAGACCGAGCAGGTGGAGGCGTAGAGGAACCGGCGCACCCCCGCCTGTTTGGCCAGCTGGGCCAGCCGCACCGAGGCGTGATGATTGATGTCGTAGGTGATCTGCGGCGCCAGCGCGCCGAGCGGATCATTGGACAGCGCCGCCAGATGCACGACGGCATCGAATCCGGTCAGCTGGTCGACGGTCACATCCCGCAGATCGACCGCGAGCGCCGGCGGTGCGGGCGGCGCCTCGCCGAGCACGCAGTCGGCGAAGAAACCGCTGTCCAGACCGGTGACCTCATGCCCGGCGGCCTGCAGCACCGGCACCATGACGGTGCCCAGATAGCCCTGATGGCCGGTGACCAGAACACGCATGATCATGCACCTCCGAAAGTAAGGGTGGCCTTGTCGAGCAGGAACGCCTCCGCGTGCATCGCGCGGCACTGCACGCCGCGCAGCCGCGTCAGCGCCAGGAAGGACTGCTCGTCGAACCAGTCCCGATGACGTTGCGAGGGATAGTGCTTCAGCAGCAGCGCGGCCTTGTGCTCGGCGATCCCGTCCGCGAGCGGATGGAATACCGTGGGCTGTGGAGTGTCGTTCTCCCACTTGAGGATTTCGTAGCCGAGCAGCAGATGATCACGGAACTCCGTGGGCGCCAGCTCGGCCAGCAGCCGGTGGTCCTGATGCGCGTCGCCGCGCTGCGGGGCGAACACCACATCGGCATGGCCGCCGCGCCGCAGGGCCGCCACCGCGTCCTTGACCCGCTCCCAGTGCGCGGGCGCGTAGCCGTCCGGCACATCCAGGATGCGCAGATCGAGATCGGCTCCGGGACAGAAGGATTCCAGCGCGACCTGCTCCTCGCGGGCCCGGTCGGTGCCGGCGCCGCTGAGCACCAGCGCGCGGATGCGCACGCCGGGCACGGCGGCGGCCAGGGTCAGCAGGGTGCCGCCCATGCCGATGGCCAGATCATCGCAATGCGCGGCCAGCAGCGCGATTTCGCGGATCGCGCCGGTGTGGAATCGGATCATGGGCGAGGCTGCTCCCAGACCATCCAGGGACGATCGCCGCGCTGATACCCGGTATCGAGCTCGGCGCGTTCCTTGAAGGTGTCGGCGGGCTTCCAGAAGCCGTGGTGCTGATAGCCGAACAGCCGGCCCTGGGCGGCCAGCGCGCCGCAGGCGTCCTCGACCAGATCGCCATTGGGCGGCAGCAGGTCGAAGACCTCCTGGGTGAGCACGAAGTAGCCGCCGTTCTCCCAGATCGGCAGGCGCGAGACGGGGGTGATGTTCTTGACCTCGCCCGCGGTGTTCACATCCACGCAATGGAACGACGACTGCGGCGGCACGATCATCATCGACGCCGCCGCGCCGGAATCCTGGAAGTCGTTGATCATCTTGTCCAATGGCGCGTCGGTGAGCACGTCGGCGTAATTGGCCAGGAAGTACCGCTCACCGTCCAGGTACTCGCGCACCCGGCGCAGCCGCTCGCCGATGGGGGATTCCACCCCGGTGTCGACGAAGGTGATGGTCCAGTCGCTGATATCGGATTGCAGCAGCTCCACCCGGCCGCCGCGAATGACGAAATCATTGGAGACCGACTCCTGATAGGTCAGGAAGAAGTTCTTGATGTGCGCCGCGCCGTAGCCCAGGCACAGGATGAAGTCCTTGTGCCCGAAGTGCGCGTAGTACCGCATGACATGCCAGATGAGCGGGCGCGGGCCCACCATCTGCATGGGTTTGGGGATCATGTCCTCGGTGCCGTTGCGCATGCGCATGCCATAGCCGCCGCAGAACAGTACGACCTTCATTTCACTTGCCTTTCCGCAGGCCGGGCGCTGTGCAGGGTGGGGAGGGGGTAGACGAGTTCGCCGCCCCGGTCCAGGACGTGCGCCAGCTGTGCGGTGATCTCGGTTTCCAGATTCCAGGGCAGCACGACGACCACATCGGGTTTGTCGGCGTCGATGCGCTCGGGGGCGTGGATGGGTATGCGGGTGCCCGGAGTGAATCGACCGTGCTTGTAAGGGTTGCGGTCGACGGTGTACTCGAGCAGGTCGGTGCGGATGCCGCAGTAGTTGAGCAGGGTGTTGCCCTTGCCGGGCGCGCCGTAGCCGACGACGCGTTTGCCGGAAGCCTTGGCCTCCAACAGGAATCGGAGCAGATCCTGGCGCACGCGCTCGGTGCGCGGGCGCAGTTCCAGATAGCCGGACACCTCGTGCAGACCGGCCTCGGCCTCGAGGCGCAGGACCTCCGCGACCCGTTCGGTGGGCTGGGCGACGGCCTCGGGCCGGGCCCATAGTCGCAGCGAGCCGCCGTGTGTGCCGAGCAGTTCCACATCGACCACCGCCAGGCCCGCGGTCGCCAGGGCGCGCTGCGCCGAGAGCACCGTGTAGTACTGGAAATGCTCGTGATAGATGGTGTCGAACTGGCCCAGCGCCACCAGGTTCAGCGCATGGTGCACCTCGATGGACAGCCAGCCGTCGTCGGCCAGCAGGGCGCGCAGTGAGCGGGTGAAGCCGAGCAGATCCGGAATGTGGGCGTACACATTGTTCGCCACGACCAGGTCCGCCGGGCCGTGCTCGGCGCGGATCCCGGCGGCCAGCCGCTCGTCCAGGAAGGCGGTCACCGTGGGCACGCCCTTCTCGCGCGCCGCCGCACCGACGTTCACCGACGGCTCGATGCCCAGGCACGGGATGCCCGCGGCCACCGCGTGCTGGAGCAGGTAGCCGTCATTGCTGGCGACCTCGATCATGAAAGACGAATCTTTCATTCCGAGCCGCGCGATTGCCTGATTCACGAAGAGTTCGGCATGCCTGACCCAACTGTCCGAAAAGGACGAAAAGTAGGCATACTCCGTGAAAGTCTCCTCCGGGGTTATCAATGCCGGAATCTGCAAAAGCAGGCAGTTCTCGCACAACCGCAGATGCAGCGGATAAGTGGGCTCCGGCAGATCCAGTTCGGGCGCCGTCAGAAACTTCTCGCAGGGCGGCGTCGCACCAAGATCGAGAATGCTGATCAGGCTGCTGGATTCACATAGACGGCATTGCACGCAGTTCCCCACCTTTCACCGAGACCCGGACCCACCGGAAGGCCGGCTGCACTGTGGTCGGATCGGTCCGGCCTTACGTTACAACAGGATTGACCTGGCCCCTGGCCGTCTTGACGTGATGCGATGGTGATCAGGGGGTAAATTTCTGCGACCCGCAGAACCGGGCGTTCGGTCGGCAAACTTACGAGTCGTGCACGGTAAGGGTTACATGCTGGTCACGCGGCGTGTCCAGTGCCCGCGGACCTGCGATTTTGCGAATAGGGGAAATAGGGGGCTGGAAACGGGAAACCGGTCGCTATGCTGCCCGCGACTTCCCGGGAAACATTGGGGCTACGCGGGTTTCGCCCTCTGTGACGATCCGGGTGTGTAACATTCGACCCCTGGCTACCGAAGTGATCGGTGGCCCCATCGGTTGTCATGAGTCTGAAAGCCCTTGGGGAACCGGCGTCAGCCCGTTCTGTGGAACTGATCAGTGGGGATCGGGACCGAGTTCTCCCGTGGGGGAGGTGCGTTCGTTTCATGAGTTACGACATTTCTGCCGGCCGCACTGTGCGTGCGAGTCGGCTGCCGCGGCCGGAACCGCGTTCGGACCGCGAACGCTGGCAAGGAGATTACGCGCGCCGATTAGCTGTCAGCGATTTGCTGGTCGTGTGCTTGGCTGTCGGCGCGGCGCAAATAATCCGTTTCGGCGGCCCGGCCGCGCCACCGCTGGCCTCGACCTTCCCGGTCGAGGTCGGCTACACCGCGGTATCCATGGTGCTGGCGCTGGCCTGGTGCTGCACGCTCTCGGCCACCGGTACCCGGTCGCTGCGGGTAATCGGCAGCGGCACAGAGGAATACCGGCGAGTAGTGTCCGCCTCGCTGCGGCTGTTCGGCGGCGTCGCCATTGTCTCGCTGCTGCTCCGGGTGGATATCGCGCGCGGCTACCTGGCCATCGCGCTCCCGCTGGGCATGATCGGCCTGATGATCGAGCGCCGCATCTGGCGCAGCCGGGTGGCCAAGCGCCGAGCCCGCGGCGAATACCGCACGGCCATGCTGGTGGTCGGCAGTCCCGATGCCGCGCGCGCCATGGTGGCGGCCTTCTCCCGCGATGCCGAATCCGGGTTCCAGGTGGTCGGCGTGTGCACGCGCGATGCCGAGGGCGATCTTGCCGAGAGTTCGCTGGAGGTGGGCGGACGGGAGATACCCATTGTGGGAAGCGACCGTTCGGTTATCGACGCGGTGCGGCGCACGGGGGCGGACACCGTCGCGGTCACCGCCACCGACAATCTCGGCCCGGCCGACTTCCGGCACATGGCATGGGAATTGGACCCCCTCGGCGTGGAGCTCATCGTCGCGCCCGGCCTGGTCGATATCTCCGGCACCCGGCTCACCCACCGCATCGTCGCGGATATGCCGATGCTGCACGTGGAGAAGCCGCAATACGACCGCGCCAAGTCGATTCGTAAAGAGGTCTTCGACTTCTGCTTCGCCCTGCTGGCGGTGCTGGCAACCGCCCCGACACTGCTGGCCATCGCCATCGCGGTCAAGCTCGACAGCCGCGGGCCGGTCTTCTACCGCTCCGAGCGGATCGGCCGCGACGGCCAGCCGTTCCGGATGTTCAAGTTCCGCAGCATGTATGCCGACGCCGATACCCACATCAACGCGCTCATCGCCGGCAATGGCGGCAACCCGGTGTTCTTCAAGCTCCGCGAGGATCCGCGGGTGACGCCGGTCGGCAGGGTCATTCGCAAGTACTCCCTCGACGAGCTACCCCAGTTCTTCAATGTGCTGCGCGGCGAGATGAGCGTCGTCGGACCGCGGCCGCAGGTGCAGCGCGAGGTGGATTCCTATGACGGGGTCATGCGCAGGCGGCTGCTGGTGAAGCCGGGCGTAACGGGTCTGTGGCAGGTGAGCGGGCGCTCGGACCTGACGCCGGACGATGCCATGCGCCTGGATCTGTCGTATGTGGAGAACTGGTCGATGGTGCTCGATCTCTTGCTGATCGCGAAGACGATCGGCGCGGTCACCCGGGGTGATGGCGCCTACTAGCTTCCCGCTCATCCTCATTCGAGCCCCCGCCGCGTACCACGGCGGGGGCTCCTCGTACCCTTTGACGCGTCAAGTGAACGGGATTTACTAATACCTGTTCACAAAAGGTGTGTGGTGTGGTTCACTCCTCTGGAACGTGTTCCAAAGGAGGTACCCGTGTCCGCGCCGTCCATCCCGTCGGGCTTCGACTTCACCGATCCTGATCTGCTTTCCGAACGTCTTCCCGTCGAAGAATTCGCCGAACTCCGCCGCACGTCCCCGGTCCACTGGGTTCCCCAGCAGGACAGCGGCTTCACCGATGACGGCTACTGGGCCGTCACCCAGCTCGAGGACATCAAGGAGATCTCCAAGACCCCCGAGGTCTACTCCTCGGAGGAGAACACCGCCGTCATCCGCTTCTACGGCGACATCCTGCGCGAAGAGATCGAGGTGCAGCGCTTCCTGCTGCTGAACCAGGATCCGCCGCGGCACACCAAGCTGCGCCGCATCATCTCCAAGGGCTTCACCCCGCGCGCGGTGGAGAGCCTGCGCAATGCCCTGCGCGACCGCGCCGAGCGAATCGTGCACGAGGCCAAGAAGACCGGCAGCGGCGACTTCGTCGAGCAGGTCGCCTGTGAGCTGCCGCTGCAGGCCATCGCCGAGCTCATCGGCATCCCGCAGGAGGATCGCGGCAAGATCTTCCAGTGGACCAATGAGATGATCTCCTACAACGACCCGTCCTTCGAGGGTGACCACAAGGTCGCCACCGCCGAGGTCATGGGCTACTCCTGGAATCTGGCCGAGGAGAAGCGCAAGTGCCCGGTCGATCTGGGTGGCGCCGAGGACATCATGTCCACGCTGCTGAACGCCGACGTCGACGGCGAGGGCCTGGCCTCGGACGAATTCGCCTGGTTCGTCATCCTGCTGGCGGTGGCCGGCAACGAGACCACCCGCAATGCGATCACACACGGCATGAAGGCGTTCGTGGACTTCCCCGAGCAGTGGGAGCTCTACCGGGAGCAGCGCCCGCGCACCGCGCCGGACGAAATCGTGCGCTGGGCAACGCCTGTCGTCGCCTTCCAGCGGACCGTCATGCAGGACACCGTGCTCGGCGGGCAGCAGCTGCGCAAGGGTCAGCGGGTCGGCATGTTCTACAGCGCGGCCAATTTCGACGAGCGCCACTTCGAAAACCCGTACCAGTTCGATGTCCTGCGCAATCCGAACCCGCATGTGGGCTTCGGCGGCACCGGAACGCATTACTGTGTGGGGGCCAACCTCGCCCGCCTGGAGATCGACCTCATGTTCAATGCCATCGCCGATGTGATGCCGAACCTGCGCCAGGTCTCCGAGCCGGTCCGCCTGCGCTCGGGCTGGCTCAATGGCATCAAGAGCTGGCAAGTGGCTTACGAGTAAACGGAAGTACGAATGACACAGACCAAGCGACGCGGCCGGATGCCCGCGGTGAGCGATGCGGACATCCGGCGCGTCGCGCGGTCACTCCTGGTGGAGCAGGGCCTGGACGCGATCACCCTGCGCGCCATCGCGCGCGAGCTGGGCATCACCGCCCCGGCGCTGTACCGCTATTACGAATCGCGGGAAGCCCTGGTGGCGGCGGTGCGCAGCGATGTGTGCCTGGACCTGGCCCGCGATATGGCGGCCGCGCTCGACGGCGTGCCCGATGATGCGGGCGTGCGCTTCTTCGCCATCTGCCGCGGCTTCCGCGAATGGGCGCTGACCCACGCCCGCGAATTCACCCTGGTCTTCGCCTCGCCCGCCTCCGCCGGAATCGACAGCGCCATGCGGCAATTCGGCGAGCCGGTGGGCCGGCTGTTCCTGGAAGCGGCCGGCCGTCTGCTCAACGAGTACGAGATCGTCACCCCGCCGACCGAACTCATCCCCGCCGAACTCCGCGACGACCTGATCCGCTTCCAGACCGACCTACTGCGCGTCCTCGCCGACTCCGGCCAGAAATTCCCCGCCGAGAAACTCGACCTCGGCGTCAGCTACGTGATGATCCAGTTCTGGGCCCGCCTGTACGGCCACGTGACCCTGGAAGTATTCGGCAATTACCCGATTCACGTCTCGCACCCGGACGTCCTGTTCGACGCCACCCTCGCCGATATCGGCCGCAGCATAGGGCTGACCGGCCGCTGAGGCACCGTTTCTCCGCCGATCGGTACCAGCGGTGATACTCAGGATTGACGCGCCGTGCGTCCTGAGGGTGATTACAGCCGGCTATCGCCGGACCTACCGTATTTCGCGTGAACGATGCGTATCCGGTGGTCGAGGACCCGGCGCCCGCCGAGCGGCCGAGCCCATCATGGCCGCGCCGGATCGGCCGGATGCTGCTGCGGACGGCCCTCGCCCTGACGGTCCTGGCCGTGGTCGTCGCGGCGGCGCTGGGCGTCGGGTCGTGGTGGTGGGCGCGTTCCGATGACGGGAAGGCGGCCATGACGACAACCGGTCCGTACCGGGCTGCACTGGAATCGCTGCGAAAACACCCGCTGCCCACCTGGTTTCAGGACGCGAAGTTCGGCATCATGCTGCACTGGGGTCCGTATTCGGTCCCCGGTTTCGCCCCGAAGGGCCGCACCTTCAATGAAACCCTCGTCCGGGACTACGATCACGCACTCACCCGCAGCCCCTACGCCGAGGACTACGCGAACCAGATCAAGGACCCGGACTCGCCCACCGCCGCCTTCCACCGCGCCACCTACGGCGACGCCACCTACGCCGACCTGGCCGCGCGGTTCGAAACCGGTCTGGCGGAATGGGATCCGGACGCCTGGGCCGAGAAGTTCCGGTCCATCGGGGCCTCCTATGTGGTTCTCACCGCCAAATACGCCGACGGATACTCCTTGTGGCCCAGCGCGGTTCGCAACCCCCACGCACCGGACTTCCACTCGAATCGCGACGTGGTCGGCGAACTCGCCCGCGCCGTGCGGGCGCGCGGCCTGAAATTCGGCCTCTACTACTCCGGCGGTGTCGACTGGACCTTCCAGCCGCACGTGGTCGAAACCCTCGGCGACTACGCCTACCTGCCCTACGGCTCCGACTACCGCGACTACGCCGAGGCCCAGGTCCGGGAACTCATCGACCGCTACCGCCCCGATCTCCTCTGGAACGACATCAGCTGGCCCACCGGCCAACAGCGTCTCAACGCCCTGCTGGCCGACTACTACAACACCGTCCCCGACGGCGTCGTCAACGATCGCTGGCGCACCGCCAACTTCCTCCAGCAGGTCATGGGCCTGCGGCCCCTGCGCTGGTGCTTCGACCAACTCATGAAGCGCGCCCTCGAAGCAGACCCTCGGGTGGCCGACCGGGCCGGCACCCCGCCCCCGGTGCCGCACAGCGACTTCCGCACTCCCGAGTACACCGGCTTCGACACGATCCAGGACACCTACTGGCAGCAGGACCGCGGCATAGGCGGCTCCTTCGGTTTCAATCGTCAGGAAACCGATGCCGACTACGCCACCTCAGACACGCTGTTGACCAGTCTGCTCCAGGCGGCCGCGAACAATGGCACGTTCCTGCTCAACGCAGGGCCCAGCGGGGGAGCGGGCGAGATCGTTCCTGCCCAGCTCAGCAGGCTGGACGCCCTCGGCGCCTGGATGGCTGTCAACCGCGAGGCGGTCGACGGCACCCGCCCCTGGCGCATCTCCTCGGCCGCCACGACCGGCGGCGGGAAGGTCGTCTTCACCCGGCGCGGCTCCGACGTCTACGTGACCGTGCTCGACCGCCCCACCGGCCCGATCACGATCAAAGACGTTGTCCTGCAAGGCAACGCACAGCTTTTGGGCTCACGCGAGCCCGTCGGCCTGCAACAGCAGGGTGGTGACACCGTGCTGACCGCGGCCTTCTCCGGCGGCTTCGCGCCGGTGATCAAGATTTCCGGGAGCTGAGCGACTCGGCGAGCAGTGCCGCGAGGGTGATCAGCCAGGCGGCGACCGCGACGGCCAGCAGGAGGGCGCCGAGGGTGTGCAGGGCGGGGACATGGAGGGCTGTTCCGGTCGAATAGGTCGCCACGGAGGTCATTCCGAGCGGGAAGACGGTGGCCCACCAGCGGATGTCGTAGGCGGTGCGGGGCCGGATGGCGGCGGCTACCGCCAGGATCGCGTAGCCGATCAGATTGAGGCTCAGCAGGATCAGAGTGGTGATGCGAAGAGTCTGGTGGGGGAGGCCGGTCCAGTGCTGCCAGGTGATCAGTTTCGATCCGGCCAGGGTCGAGATGGCCAGCGCACCGGTGGCTACCCATTGGTCGCCCGCGCCGTTCCAGATCTGGGAGACGTCGAAGCGCTCGAAGGCGGCGAGGTAGAGAGCCAGGCCGGCCAGGAAGAACGGCAGCGCCAGCGGCATCAGCCAGTCGGCGACGCCCGCCAGTGCGAGGGTGCCCGAGAGGACGGCGATGCCCTGGGTGGACACGCAGACCAGGAAGACCGCACCGGGCATGTGGCGGTTCCAGTGGCGTATCACGGCCGAGAGGAGCACCGGCCAGAGTGCGGCGGCGATGATCAGCAGGGCGATCGCCGGCCATTGCCAGCCGAGCAGGGACACTCGGGTGCCCAGTACGGTGGTGGCCACGATCGCGGTCAGGGCGGGCGGGGTGGCGGATTCGCCCTCCCACCGCGTGCGGTCCCATTCCAGGCGGGCCACGAAATCGATGGCCAGCAGGACCCAGACGGCGGCGGCCGGCACCAGCCAGATGCGCGAGGTCACCTCGAAACCGGTGAGATGCAGGCCGATCGAGATGATTCCCGTCGCCATGACGAACGCGCCCGTCGCCGGGGGGAGGTCCCGCCACCACCGCTGTGCCATGAGGTCATCTCAGCTCAGGCGGCCGTGGCGATCAAGCAAACGCGCAGCAATCAATTCGGGAGGGTCGGAATTCAGTGCCGGGCGGGCGCCGTCGCGGTGAGGCGGTCGGCATCGTGTTCGTCGTCGAGCACCGGTTCGCTCAGGCCGACCCGTTGCTGAATGCGTTTCATCCAGACCGGGGCCCACCAGACGCGGTCGCCGAGCAGTTTCATGACGGCCGGGACCAGCAGCATGCGCAGGATGGTGGCGTCGATGAACAGGGCCGCGATCATGCCGTAGGCGATGTACTGCATCATCACCAGATCGGAGAAGGCGAAGGCGCCGGTGACCACGAGCAGGATCAGGGCCGCGGCGGTGATGATGCGGCCGGTGTGGGCGGTGCCGGTGCGGATCGCTTCCTCGGTGGTCGCGCCGCGAGAGCGGGCTTCGACCATGCGGGACAGCAGGAATACCTCGTAGTCGGTCGACAGGCCGTAGATGATCGCGATGATCAGCACGAGCACATTGGACTGGATGGGCTGCGGCGTGAAGTTCAGGATGGTCGCGCCGTGGCCGTCGATGAAGATCCAGGTGAGGATGCCCAGGGTGGAACCCAGGCCCAGGGCGCTCATCAGGGCCGCCTTGATCGGCAGGATGACCGAGCCGAAGGTCAGGAACATGAGCAGGCCGGTCAGCAACAGGACCAGGGCGATCATCATGGGCACCCGGGTGAGCAGGGCTTCGATGCTGTCGTGCTGAATGGCGGGGACGCCGCCGACCAGCAGGGTCATGCCGTCGGGGACGTCGATGGAACGCAGGTAGTCGATGGTGGCGTCGGCCTTGCCGGAGTCGGCGAGAAAAGCCTTGGCGCGGTAGATCTCCGGCTGGATGGCCGAGCGCATGGGCAGATCGAACTTGCCCGCCAAACCCGGTGCCCTATTGGCGAGATCCCAGGCCGGACCGACAGCGCTCGGATTGCCGGATACCAGGATCAGTTCCACCGGATCGGATTTGCGCAGCGGAAAGTGAATGTCGATCTGCTGCTGCGCCAATCGGGCCGGATTGTCCGGCGGCAGATACTTCTCGCTGAACCCGCCGAAGGCAATGCCGCGCATGGGCAGAATCAGCAGGAACAGCCCGAGCACGATGGGCACGGCGATCTTCAGCGGATGCCGCATAACCCAATCGGTGGTGCGGCCCCAGAAGCCGTTCTCGATCTCCTCCGTCGCCGGGGTGCGGCGGAATCGCTGGAAGCCCAGGGCATCCACGCGCGGGCCGAGCACCGCCAGGGCGGCGGGCAGGATGGTGACCGCGGTCAGCGCGGCGAGGGTCACCGTCGCGATGGCGCCGTAACCCATGGACTTCAGGAAGCCCTGCGGGAACAGCAGCATGCCGCCGAGGCTGACCACGATCATGGTGGCGGAGAACACAACCGTGCGCCCCGCGGTCATCACCGCGCGCCGCACCGCCGCATCGGTGTCGTAGCCGTCGGCGAGCTCCTCGCGGAACCGGCTCACGATGAACAACCCGTAGTCGATGGCCAGGCCGACGCCGATCATCGAAACCACGGGGCCGACAAAGGAGTTCACGTCGGTGACATTGGTGACCAGGCGCATGATCCCGTTCGCGCCCGCGACGGTGAGCAATCCGAGGATCAATGGCAGCGCGGCGGCGACCACCCCGCCGAAGATGAAGAACAGCAGGACCGCCACCACCGGCAGCGCGAGCAGTTCCATCCGGTGCACATCGGCCGCGGCGGTGTCGTTCAGCGCGCCCGCCAGGCCCTGCAATCCGCCGACCTGCACCTTGACGCCGGGAATATCGAAGGCGTCCTTGACCTTCCGATAGTTGTGCATCATGGCCGTGTCGTCGTCACCGCGCAGCGCGATGGTGGCGATGGCGTGCTGCCGGTCCTTCGTGGCCAGCGCCGGGCCGCTGGCCCTGCCGGTCTCGGTCGGCCAGTACGCGCCATTGATGCCCGAGATCTCGCCCGGATACTCCTGCGGCAGGCTGTTCAGATTGGCGACCACGGCGCGGCCGAGATCCGGGTCGTCGACGGTCTTGCCCTCGGGCGCGGTGTAGAGCACCACCACATCCACATCGTGACTGCGCCCGAACGCCGCATCGGCCAGCCGCGAGGCCACCGCCGACTCCGAGCCAGGATCGTCCAGCCCGCCGGAGCTGAGCTCGGCCTCGAGCCCGGAACCGTAAGCGCCCAAAGCCAAGAGACCGGCGGCGACGATCCCGATGACCCCGAATCGCCAGCGGCACGCGAAATCACCCCAGCGGGCGAACAGGTCCATATCGCACGGTAGCAAGCAAGATCGGACTCGGCACCCGTTCCCATTCGTCCAAGGCGCCCGCGCGGGCGAGCAGTAGCGTACGCGCATGACCGAGATGCCCGCACCCGACGCCGCCGGGAAGGAGATCCTGGCGGCCCACGAGAACTGGCTGGCGGCCATCGTCGCCAATGACGCGGCGCGCATTGCCGAATTCGTCACCGACGACTGGATCATGGTGTCCGAGCGCGGTATCGCACCCGGGCGGGAGTTCCTGGCGCTGGTGGCCGCGGGCGACCTGACGCACTCCGCGATGGAACGCGTGGGCGAACCGCGCGTCCGCGTCTACGGCGACTGCGCGGTGCTCACCGCGCGCATCGTGAATACCGCTCACTACCAAGGCGATCGGGTCGACGCCGACGAATGGACCAGCGACGTCTACCTGCACCGCGACGGCCGCTGGCTGTGCGCGCTGACCCAGCTAACGAATGTCGCCCCAGCCTGAGAACTTGTTGCGGATGCCGAAGCGTTCCATGATCGCCGGGCGGCGCAGGTCACGGGCGATCCATTCACCCAGCGTCACACCGGCGGCCAGCGCGCAGCCCACCGCGCCGGCGCTGAAGAGCTGATTGAATCCGATCAGCGTCTCGCTGTTGAGCAGCGCGTACAGGCCGCGATAGACCTTCAGGCCCGGCAGCAGCGGCGTGATACCGGCGACCGCGACCACCAGCGGCGGGGTCAGGGCGCGGCGGGCCAGCAGACCACCGGCCAGGCCGACCACCACGGCGGCGACGCCCGAGGACACCACCGGGCCGAACCCCACGTGCTGAACCATCAGATAGACGGCGATGGCCGCCGTGCCGCTGAAGGCCGCCGCGGCCAGGGCGCGGCGCTCGGCATAACAGGCCAGCGCGAACGCCAGCGAGGTGATCGCGCCCGCCAGCAGCTTGAGCGGCAGATTCTCCAGATCGCGCGACGGCGTCATATTGACCGTCGGCACCGTGAAATTGAGCTGCTCGGAAATGCGCAGCGTCAGGATGATGCCGGCGATGATGCCGGTGGTCATCATGACGACCTCGAGAATGCGGGCCGACGCGGTGATGGGCGCGCCGGTAATGGCGTCCTCCACCGCGCCGACCAGTTGTAAACCGGCCAGCAACACCGCGATTCCGGCCGCGATGATCAGTGCCGGATCCAATTTCAACTGCGAGGCGAAGGTGGAGATGAGCACCGCGGGTACGGCCGCGATGGCGCCGCCCACCATGTGCTGGAAGAAGAAGGGCAGACCGCGCCGATTGAGCCGCCGGTTGGCGCGGTCGATGGCGGTGGTGGTGGCGAAACTGATCAGGGCGATGAGCAGACCGCCATTGAGCAGCAGCGCCACCGCCGCCGCCATGAGCGCCCAGCCGAAGGTGGACCACCAGCGGTGGTACGGATGCGGCGCCGAGGTGATCTCGTCGAGCGCGGCCAGCGCCACCTCCGGCGGCAGCAGTTCGCGGCGGATGCGGCGGGTCAGGCGGTCCACGGCCGCGAGCCGGGTGAAATCGAGCGAACGGTAGTGGACCACGCTCATGGTGCTCGCCGGCGGCAGGTTCGGGCCGCGATCGACCGAGATGCGGATGGAGTTGTAGGTGACGTCGATGGCGATATTGGTCAGGCCGTAGGTGGAGGCGATGAACTCGATCTGGGCGGAGGTGTCGGTGACCGCGGTGCCGGCATCCAGCACGACCTCGCCGACCCGCTCGGCCAGATCCAATACCTGGGTGACCTTGGCGTCGTCGGTGAGATCGATCGGCTGCAGCGGCGCGGGCGCCTCGACCACGGTGTCGACGGTGGCGCGGCGCTCGGCCACCAGCCGATCGGTGACGCCGTTCAGCAGCCGCCGCCACCGTTCGCGCAGCCCGGCCGGGGGCCCTTCGAGTTCGGTCGCGAGATCGTTGCTCACAGGGAAAACGTACACGGGTGCCCGAGATCACCCGGTTGTCCAGATCGAGGGCACTAGGGTTTGAGTATGGCGAGCGACGGCGATCGGACAGCGGACCACCTACGCGCGGCCCTCGACGGCTCCTGGCGAGAAGTACGGGAGAAGGCGCGCGAACACCTCGACGATGAACGCCTCTACGGCGACCCCTACCTCGACTATCGGGCGGCGCGCGCCCGGGTGCTCGAGCAGATGCGGCTGGTGTCCTCCTTCGGCTGGGCCGAGAAGGGCTTCCGCCGTGAGAACGGCGGCTCCAGCGATCCCGGCGCGGCCGTCACCGCCCTGGAGATGCTCGCCTACACCGATCTGTCGCTGTGGGTGAAATGCGGTGTGCAGTGGGGGCTTTTCGGCGGCGCGGTGGAGAATCTCGGCACCGAGCGCCATCGCCCGTTCGTCGAACAGCTGCTGTCGCTGGAGCTGCTCGGCTGTTTCGCCATGACCGAGACCGGCCACGGCAGCGATGTGGCCAATCTGGAGACCACCGCCACCTACGACCCGGCGACCCAGGAGTTCGTGGTGCACAGCCCGACTCCGTCGGCGCGCAAGGACTACATCGGCGGCGCGGCCGAACACGCCCGCATGGCAGCGGTTTTCGCGCAGCTGATCACCGGCGGGGAAGGCCGGGGCGTGCACTGCTTCGTAGTGCCCATCCGCGATGCGGACGGCAACGACCTGCCCGGCGTCACCACCTCCGACTGCGGTCTCAAGGGCGGCCTGCCCGGCGTCGACAATGGCCGGATCATGTTCGACCAGGTGCGAATTCCGCGCGAGAACCTGCTCAACCGGTACGCCGACGTGGCTCCGGACGGCGCCTACAGCTCCGAGATCGAGAATCCCAGCCGCCGCTTCTTCACCACCCTCGGCACCCTGGTCCGCGGCCGGGTCAGCGTCGGGGGAGCGGCGGCCGCCGCGGCCCGCCTCGGCCTGAGCATCGCCGTCCGCTACGCCGAAAAGCGCCGCCAATTCGCCGATCCCGATACCGGCGAGGAAACCGTGCTGCTCGACTACCGCAGCCACCAGCGCCGCCTGCTGCCCCTCATCGCCCGCTCCTACGCCCTGGCCTTCGCCCAGAACGACCTGGTCCGCCGCATGCACCTGGTGCAAACCGGCCAGGACCTGGACCCGAACGCCCAGCGCGCCTTGGAAAAACGCGCCGCCGGCCTCAAAGTGGCGCAAACACGCCACGCCACCGATGCCCTCCAGGAATGCCGCGAAGCCTGCGGCGGCGCCGGCTACCTCACCGAAAACCGTTTGGTCACACTGAAAGCCGACACCGACGTCTTCACCACCTTCGAAGGCGACAATGTCGTCCTGACCCAGCTCGTGGCCAAGGAACTGCTGACCGCCTACGCCGACGAAGTCCGCGACCTGGACGCCCTGGGCTGGGTCCGCTTCGCGTCCACCATGACCCGCGACGTGGTCCGCGACCGCACCGGCGTGCGCCAGCTCATCCAACGCCTGCGCGACCGCTCCGATCAGGGCGTCGACGACGGCGACCTGGCCCGCCGCGAAGTCCAGCTCCAGCTCTTCGCCGACCGCGAGGACTACCTCACCCGCACCGCCGCCCACCGCCTGCGCGCCCGCGCCAAGGAAACCGGCCCCTTCGAAGCCTTCAACAACGCCCAGGACCACATCCTCACCGCCGGCGCCGCCCACATCGACCGCCTGGTCCTGGAAGCCTTCATCGAAGGCATCGCCGGCATCGACGACCCCGAAGCCCGCAAACTCGCCGAAGCCGTCTGCGACCTGTACGTCTACGCCACCATCGAAGAAAACCAAGCCTGGTACATCATGCACCGCTTCATGTCGGTGGAACGCGCCAAAGCAGTCCGCCGCGGCATGAACGAACTGGTCGACCGCCTCCGCCCCCGGGCCCTGACCCTCATCGAAGCCCTGGGCGTCCCCGAACCCATGCTCCGCGCCGCCATGCTCAACTGAAATATCAGTGACCGGGGGAAGTTATCGGCAGAACTGGGCTTTCGCGGCGAAGGGGTCGCGGGGGACGCGGAGGGTTGTGCGGGACAGGGAGCCGGTGAGGTTGGACCAGAAGCGGCTCAGGGTCATCGGCTGGTGCACCGAGTCCATGAGTTCGGCCAGGGCGCCGCAGGAGAGGGCTTCGCGGGCGGCGAATACCTGGGCTTTGGTGACGTCTTCGGTGTCGCGCAGTTGGGGGATGATGGCGGGGTCGGCGTATTGGGCGAGGACCCATGCTGGGGGAAGCCATTTTTCGTGGCCGGGGCGGCCGGGGTGCTCGAGTTGGAGGTGGGCGGCCAGGGGGGAGGCGAGGCCGTTGACGTCGATGACGGTGCCCTGGAGTGGCATGATCGCGGCGGCTATGCCCATGTTGTTGTAGAAGTAGCCGCTGCGGTCGGGGATTGTGGGGGACATCGGGATTGTCCATAGGAGGCCGTCGGCGGTTATGCGGGTGCGCATTATCAGGGTTCGGTCGGGACGGTTGGTGAAGGTGGCGAGTGTCGCCACCAATGTGGAGTCTTGTCGACGGGATTCGGCGGTGGGGTTCGGGTCGTTGTAGGCCACCGTTTCGTAGGTGCGTTCATCGGTGATGCCTGTGGGGCCGAATTGTTTTCCGTGGTAGGGCGGTTCGAGCAGCAGGCCGGCGAGCAGTGCCCACGCGGCGAGCAATGCCACACCGATCGACTCCGGGCGGCGGGTGCGGTCGACCGGAGCCATCAGGACGGGCAACAGCAGCGTGAACAGCACGGGAATCCACAGTCTGGCGTGCATGTAGTCGCCGCCGACCCGTACGAGGTAGAGGGCGAGGGAGGCGCCGAGGAGCAGTGGGGCCGCCATCAGCACCGCGCTGCGGCGATCGACCACGGTGCGGTCGAGCATCCGGGTGCTCATGACGGCGATCACCAGCAGCGGGATCCACAGCAGGTAGGCGCCCATGAAATCGTTGAGGTACGAAACGCCTTGTGTCCATCGTGAGTTGCCGGCTTCCTTGGCCAAAGCCGGTAGCGGCACCAGGATTCCGTAATAACCGGCCCGGAAGATCTCGTAGCCGACCGGGAGCAGCAGGCCGGCGGCGCAATACTGTATGCCGCGTCGCCGACCCGGCCGTAGGAGCACCAGCGCCGTCGCGCCGAATACCAGGGCGGCGAGCACGAAATCGGGGCGAATCAACGGACCCAGCCCGATCGCCACCATGGTCCCGAAAATGTGCCTCCGGCTGGACTTTTCGGTGATCGACACCAGCGACCACCACACGGACCCGAGCCAGCACAGGCTCAACCCGGTTTCCAATCCGGAGGTCGCGTAGTCCCAGAACCCGCCGACCGCGAGCGGCACCAGCGCGCCCACCGGCAGGAGCATCCCCCGCTCGCCGCGCTGCCGATGCAGCGCCACGCACCCGGCCAGACCCGCCGCCAGGCCCGCCATTGCGAGCAGTAGGCCGAATCCGACCGCCGCGGCGTCGATCTCGCCCGGCCAGACGGACGACACCCCGGCGAGCAGCCATACCCACAAGGGGCTGGTGCCCGCCTCGGCGCGCTCGAACGGGTTGTAGTCGGGTCCCGCGCCCGCCAGGATCTGCCGCACCACGCGGACCACGATCATGCCGTCATCGCTGATCCATCGCCGCTGAAAGGCCAGTACGCCGAACAGCAGCACCGACAGCAGACCCGTGTACAGCGTGACGCGACCCGCCCGCGCCCCGACCGGGTTGTCCCGCACCACCCGTCGCGGTGCGGCCGACGGCTTCACGCGATCGATCGTCACAGCGCTGGTATCGGTCGATCGGTTCATCGTTCCCCGATTGTCCGGTGGCACAACCCCGCCGGAAAGACCCGAAAACCTGGACGCCCCATCGGTACCCGAAACCTCACCGCTCCGGCGGGAACTGCCCGTCGGCCTGAATCCTGCCGCCCGCCAGCGTGAAACTCACCACGCTCGGCCCGCCCTGCGGACAGCACAGCGGCTCATCGGCGGTCAGCCACTGGTACTGCACCCGGACCGTGTCCTTGGTCTTGCCGAGTATCTTCGTGTACCCGTACGGCTTCGCGGTGGCCGTGCCGAGCCACTCGCCGTCGGCGAAGTACAGGATGTGCAGGTACGGGTGAATATCGCCGGATAGCACCGTCATCCAGGACAGCGTGCCCGCGCATCCCTCCGAGATCGGATCGTCGCTGGCGGATTCGATCCGCCACGGACCCGTCGCCGGTACCGCCAACCGGCTCACCGCGTCATTCGCCAGCCGCGAATTGAGGTCGAAACACAATCCGTGCCCACTGCCGTTCGGTGCGGGATTCGCCGTCACCGGCGCCACGGTGGGTGGCTGCGATTCGCCCGCGTCGCCGTCCTGGTTCCCCGCCGGAGCCTCGCCGCCCCGGTCCCCATCCGGAGCTGCGACCGTCGTGCTCCGGCTCGGGCTCGGAACGCTCACCGGGTCCGACACGGTGATCCCACACCCGCTGACACCGGCCACGATCCCCGTCACCAGCGCAGCGAACACCATCGACTCGATTCTCATGATCTCCTCGGCTCCTCCCCGACCCGAATGCTGACGATCCCGACGCTAGGCCGTTGCCGCACGGCCCACTATCGGTCGAATGCCCCAATTCTGTTTCCGCCGACTAGACTTCGAGCGTGACGTCCGATGCGCCGTTGCCCGCTGATCGCCTGTTCGACCTGCTCGGGGCCGACTATGAGAAGGCGTTCGGTCATCTGCCCGAGCAACACGCGGCGCTCGAGTGGCTGGGTGAGCGCCTGGGCGCGGGAGCCCGGGTGCTCGATGTCGGCAGCGGTACCGGCGTGCCGACCGCGCGGGCGCTCGCGGACAAGGGTTTCCGGGTGGAGGGGATCGATGTCTCGGGGGTGATGATCGAGCTGGCTCGGCGGCGGGTTCCCGAGGCTGTCTTCCATCAAGCCGATGTGCGCGAATTCGAGGTGGAGCCGGGCAGTCTGGATGCCGTGTGCGCGTTCTTTCCGCTGCTGCAGATGACCCGGGCGGATATCGATGCGTCGCTGCGTCGGATGGCGGAGTGGCTGCGGCCCGGGGGGTATCTGGTGCTGGGCACCGTGCCGGGGGATGTCGAGCAGGTGGACATCGTGTTCATGGGCCACGCCGCGCGGGTCAGCAGCTACGCCGCCGCGGATTATCCGGATCGGCTGAGGTTGGCGGGGCTGGAGATCGTGGAGCTGCGGGAACGCGAGTTCGTTCCGGGCCACCGCGATGGCGCGGCCGAGAATCACCTGTTCGTCTACTGCCGCCGGCCGGAGTGAGACCTGCCGCGCGTCGTGTGACCTGCGCTACAGTCGATTCCACTACATCCTGTCGTAGACGAGGATGTGTATCGAACTAACGGCTGATTCGAGCCCGGGGGCGGGAATGATCACGAAACTGTCCGGCATCGCCGTACGCGCGCCGAAACTCGTTTTGATCGTGGTGGGCGTGGCGTTTCTGCTCTGCGGAGCGCTCGGGGCGGGTGTCGCCTCGAAGCTGACCAATGGCGGATTCGTGGGGACGGAATCGGAATCCGCGCGGGTCGCCGAGATGCTCGAACGCGACTACGGCATGTCCGGCATGCAGCTGGTGCTGGCGGTCGAATCCGCGGGCGGGGCGCAGAGCGCCGCATCGACGGCGCGCGGGCGAGCGATCGCCGAGACGCTGAAGGGCGACGGCCGGGTCTCCCAAGTGGTTTCGCCGTGGACCGAACCGCAGCTCGCCGGGACGCTCATCAGTCGTGATGGCGACATCGGGCTCATTGTGGCCACTGTGCGCGGTGACGAGAACCATGCGCCCGCGACCGCGAACGAGCTGGCGCGCGAACTCGACAGCGCGTACGGCGAACAGTCCGACGGCGTCACCGTCCGGGCCGGCGGGCAGGCCATGGTGTGGCACGAGACCGGCGCCCAGACGCAGCGGGATCTGATGATCGCCGAGGCCATCGCCCTGCCGCTGACCTTTCTGCTACTCATGTGGTTCCTGAGAAGCGCTGTGGCGGCGGCCATTCCATTCCTCACCGGCGTCGTCGCGATTGTCGGGAGCACGGCGATCCTCTACGCGCTGACCTTCGTCGTGGAGCTGTCGGTGTTCGCGCTGAATATCGTGACCGCCATCGGGCTCGCGCTGGCCATCGACTATTCGCTGCTCATCATCGGCCGCTATCGCGAGGAGATCGCGACGGGGCGGGAGCGCGCGGCAGCGCTCACCATCGCCGCCCGCCGCGGCGGGCGGGCCGTCGCCTTCTCCGGCATCACCGTCGGCATCGCGCTCATCGGAATGTCGTTCTTCCCCTTGAACTTCCTGCGCTCACTGGCCTTTGCGGGCCTGGCGGTGGTGATCCTGTCGATCGTGCTGGCACTCACCCTGGTTCCGGCCCTGCTGGCGCTGCTGGGCGAGCGCCTCAACCGGAAGCCGCTGCGGGAGGCCGAACCCGTGCCGGAGAGCAGGCTCTACCGCATCGCACGCACCGTGCAGCGCCGCCCCGCATTGTGCGCACTGCCGGTGATCGCGCTGCTGCTCATGCTCGGCGCACCCATACTCGGACTGAAAATCAGCCTGCCCGACGACCGGGTGCTACCGGAGACCCTGCCATCGCGACAGGTGGGTGATCTGCTGCGAGACCGGTTCGACGGCAATACGACCGGCGCCGTGCACATCCTCGTCACCGAACCGGCCGAGGTCGGCGCCTACGCCGCCGCCCTGGCCACGGTTCCGAACGTGCGCGGAGTGACGGCCGAAACCGCTTCGGGCACTACACATCTCACCGTCGCCAGCGCTCTGGACCCGTATTCCGAAGCGGGACAACGACAGCTGGACGCCTTGCGTGCGGTCGAGGCGCCCGCGCCGGTGCTCTTCGGCGGACTGGCGCAGCAGACGGCCGATTCCGCCGCGGGCATCGCCCAGGGCTTCCCGAAGGCCATCGCCTGGATTGCCGTCACCACCTTCGTCCTGCTGCTCCTGCTCACCGGCAGCGTCGTGCTCCCGCTGAAAGCCCTGGCGCTCAATGTGCTCTCGCTGACAGCCGCCTTCGGCGCTCTCGTCTGGATCTTCCAGGACGGGCACCTCGGCGGCCTCGGCACGCTGGCCACCGGCTACACCATCGCCACCCTCCCGGTCATGCTGTTCTGCGTGGCCTTCGGCCTGTCCATGGACTACGAGGTCTTCCTCCTGGCCCGTTTCACCGAGGAATGGGAGAACTCCGCCAAAACCCGTGCGGACAACGACAATGCGGTCGCCCTCGGCATCGCCCGCTCCGGGCCGATCGTCACCGCCGCCGCCGTCATGATGTCGGTGATCTTCGCGGGCATCGCCGTCAGCGGCGTCTCCATCAACCGCATCCTCGGCCTCGGCCTCACCCTGGCCGTGCTCATGGACGCCACCCTCGTGCGCATGGTGCTGGTACCGGCCTTCATGCGCGTCATGGGCACCGCCAACTGGTGGGCGCCCACCCGCATGCGCCCGGTCCTCGAAAAGGCCGCCGTCCGCGAGTAATCCGCCCCGGCCGATCCGCGAGCCGCTCGCAATCCGTTACACCCGGCCGATTTCTCCGCGATACTCCGGCCGTGGTGGAAATCAGTGTCCTCGGAGCATTCGGCCTGACGGTCGGCGGTGCGCCCGCGGAACTCGGGGGAACACGACAGCGCGCCGTCCTGGCCCGATTGGTCGCGGCGCGCGGCCAATTGGTCCCGGTGGACCGTCTCATCGCCGACCTCTGGGTCGACGAGGCGCCCCCGCGCGCCTTGGGCGGGATCCAGGTGTTCGTCTCCCATCTGCGCCGCGCCCTCGAACCCGGCCGCGCCCCGCGCACTCCCGCCCGAACCCTGGTGACCGCACCACCCGGATATGCGCTGCGACTGCCCGCGGCGGCCGTGGACGCCTGGCGGTTCGAGGACCTGATCACCGCGGAATCGCCCGGCGCCCCCGGCGAACGCGCCGCGGCCTACGGTGCGGCACTGGGCCTGTGGCGCGGTCCCGCCTACGCCGAATTCGCCGAACTGCCCTGGGCCGCAACCGAGGCCGCCCGCCTGCTCGAACTACGCGGCACGGCCGTGGAACGACGCGCGGCGGCCCTGCTGGAAGCCGGAGCCGCGGCCGCGGTGGTCGCCGAATTGGAAGCACACCTGGCCGACCACCCCCTGCGCGAAGAACCCTGGCGACTACTCGCTCTCGCCCTCTATCGCTGCGGCCGCCAAGCCGACGCGCTGGGCGCACTGCGCCGGGTGCGTCAGGTGCTGGCCACCGAACTGGGAGTGGACCCGGGCCAGCCCCTGCGCACGCTGGAAACCGACATCCTCACGCAGGCACCGCATCTGGACCTGCCCGCCGGCCCGATCGCGGCAGGTCCCGCTCCGGCCATCGAGACCGCCCGCATCACCCCGCGCACCGACGCGGGCCTCGCGCCGGACAGTCCACGGACCGAGGATTTCTTCGGCCGTGAAACGGAATTGGCGGCACTCGCCGATGCGGCCCGCGCCGGCGTTCGCGTGGGCCTGATCGCCGGCGACCCCGGCGCGGGCAAGACCACCCTGGCGCGGAGACTGTCCGCGGCCCTGGCCGAATGGACGCCGGCGTGGGGCCGCACCCCCGAGACCGGGGCCGCCCCGGCCGGCTGGGCCTGGGGAGAGGTCCTGCGCGCACTCGATTCCCGATGGCCGGTGACCGATTCGCTGCTGACCCCGCTGCTCGCCGGCACGAACACGACCGCGGAACTCACCGACCGCGCGGACGGCACGGCGGCCGCGGCGTCCGTGAATGCGCGGCGCGTGGCGGGGACGGGCAGCGCCGCGGCGATGGACCGCGGGGCCGCGCCGGCCGCCACGGATCCGATGAGCCGTTGGCATTCGACGCCGCACGGGTATTCGACGCGGCCCGCCGACCACGGGATTCGCGCCGCCGCGGGTGGGGATCCCGCGTCGGTGCGATTCCATACCCATCGGGCGCTGGAACGGTATCTGTCGGCGGTGGCGGCCGATGGGCCGCTGCTGGTGGTGCTAGAGGATCTGCATCGGGCCGATGAGGAGACGTTGTCGCTGCTGGCGGTGTTGCCGCGCCGGGTGCCCGGGATCTTCGTGGTCGCCACCTACCGGCCGGGCGAATCGCCGTCGGGACTCACCGGCGTGCTGGGTGAGCTGGCGCCGGTCGAGCCGGTGCGGATCTCGCTCGACGGGCTGGCGGAGCCGGCCGTGGCGCAACTCGTGCGCGCCTGCTGCCCGGAGGAGGTGACGCCGGAGGTCGTGGCCGCCATTTGCGAACGCACCGGCGGGAATCCGTTCTTCGTGCGCGAGACCGCGCGCCTGCTCGCCGCGGCGGGACCCGAGGCCGCCCTGCAGGAGGTGCCGAGCGGGGTGGCGGATGTGCTGCGGCGGCGGATCGCCCGGCTGCCGGCCGTCGCGCAGACGGTGCTGCGCTGTGCGGCGGTGGCGGGGCGGGACGCGGATGTGGATCTGCTCGCGGCCGTGACGGGCGAGTCCGAGGACACCGTCCTCGATGCGCTCGAGGCCGGGGGCCTGACGGGGCTGCTCACCGAGCACACCGATACGGGCGGGCAGCTGTGGGGCGTGCGGTTCACGCATGTGCTGATCCGGGACGCCTTGTACGACAGCATCTCGCGGCTGCGGCGGGCAAGGATTCACGGTCGCGTCGCCGATGTGCTGGCGCGCCGCCCCGGTATCGACCCGGCCCGGCTGGCTCAGCACTGCATGGCCTCGGGGGATCCGGCCCGGCTGGCGGATGTCGTCGAATACTCCTGCCGGGCAGCCGAACTCGCTGAGTCGCGCTTCGCGCATCGCACCGCGGTCGGGCTGTGGGAGCAGGCGCTGACCGCGTACGACCGGTCCGAGGCGGGCCTGGTGCAGGGCCGTGCCGAGCAGGCGCGCCGGCGAATCGAACTGGAGGTGGCGCGGATTCGCAGCTGTGCGCTGTCCGGAGACATCATCCGGGCGCGAGTGCTGCGCGACCGGGCGCTGGCGGCGGCCCTGCGACTCGGCGATCCATTGCTGGCCGCCCGCGTCATCACCGGATTCGATGTGCCCACGCTGTGGATCAATCGCATGTACGGCACCCGCGAGACGGTCGTCATCGACGCCGCCGAAGCCGCCCTGCCGACGGTGACCGAACCGGTCCTGCGCGCCCGGCTGCTCACCAGCCTGGCCATGCAGCTCGACAGCGAATCCGGCCCCCGCGGGCGCGAAGCCGCCGCCGAGGCCGTCGCGCTGGCCCGCGCGATCGGCCGCCCCGACCTGCTCGCGCACGCCCTCAACGGCCGCTACCTGAACCTGTATCACACCGCGGACCTGCTGGACGAGCAGCATCGCGTCGCCGAGGAAATCCTCACTCTCGCCACAGCGCACGGCCTCGGCCTCTACCAGGTCCTGGGCCATCTGCTCCTGCAACAGGTCATGTCGGCCCGCCTCGATCCGGCCGCCGCGGACCATTGGGCGCAGGGCACCCGCCTGGCCGAGGACATGGACCTGCCCCTGCTCGGCAAGATCGGCGACTGGGGAAAGTGCATGCGCCACACCATCACCGGACGCTTCGCCGCGGCGGAATCGGCCTACCTGGAAACCGCCGCCCGCATCCGCGGCGGCAGCACCTTCGGCGGCGAGGTCGCCACCGCCTGGGTCGGCATCTACACCATCCGTTACGCCCAGGGCCGTCTCGGCGAACTCGTCGACGACACCCTCCGCCTCCACGAAACCCTGGGCCGCCTGACGGGAACCGCTGATATGTACGCCCTGGCGCTCCTGGAGGCCGGCCGCACCGAGGAAGCGGCGCGGGCGGTCTCGGCCGCCGCCGGATCGCACGGCCCGGGCCGCGTACGCGCGGACTTCCACCGGGATCTGCACCTGAGCATTCGCGGACTCGTGGCGGCGGGCCTCGGCGACACCGCCCTGGCCGCCCCGACCTACGACGAGTTGTCCCCGTACGCGGACCGATTCGCCGGCACCATGTCCGCGGCACTGGCGCTGTGCCCGGTCGCCCTGGTGCTCGGTGACCTGGCCGCGCTGCTCGGCCGCGACGACCCGCGAGCGCATTACACGCGCGCGGCGGCGGTCGCCCGCACCGCGGGTGCGGAGCATTGGGAATTGGCGGCGCTCAACCGAATACGACAACGTCCAACTCCCGGCCGCACGCTCCGCTGACCCGTTCCGGCGGCATGACGCGCCGGTCTCGGCGCTCGCCTGCGGGCCGAACGCATCTTGGACGGGCGATCACCGGGAACCGGTGGCGGCATTTCCCGAGTAGCGCCCGCCACCAGTTCCCAGTCGGTGCTGTTTCAGATCCGAAGTGCGGTGTCAGTCGAATACGGTGGCGGCCAAGGTGCGATAGGCGGGGGCGCTGGTGCGATTCACCAGCCGTGCCGGGGCGCCGATGCGATGCAGCAATGGCCTGCGCTCGGCGGGATGGGCGTGCGCGAGCAGCCATGGCACCGCGAAGCGGGTCTGCGCGTGGGCCGGGCGGATGTGGAAACGCTTCTCCGCCTTGTCGAATGCCGGTGTGGGGACATACTCGCGCAGCACCGGGAACAGCAGGGCCTCCTTTTCCTGGACGTGCTCGTCGAGCTGTTCGGCCAGCTCGCGCAGGGCTCGCGCTCGCGCCGAACCGGTGGCTGTGCGGGCACGGGCCAGGATCGGCTCCAGCGCCGCGTGGTCATCGGTGAACGGCGCGAGGTCGATGACCGCGCCCGCGTGATGCGCGATCACCGGCCACAGCACGGCGCACTCGGTGGCGTGGTGGTGCTGGATCTCGGTCAGGACGGCATACAGATAGCGGCGGACGGCGGCCTCGTGCTCGCCGGCGAACGGGCCGGCGCCGAGGGCGGCCAGGCGGTGGACGTCGGTCCGCATCGCGCGGTGGATGACCGTGAAGACCAGCAGATCGGGCTCGCTCATGCCGACAGGACACCGCCCCGGGCTTGTCCGGCGCTTGGCGCGGACTTGGGCGTCGGCGATGCACGAGGCCGCGTCCGGGCGTACCCGCTATCGTGCTCGGGTGAACCGATCGACCGTTTCCGCGCCCGCCGGGCTTGCGGAGCATGCGCGCCGGGCGGCGTTGCCCGCGCTCATCGTGGCGGCGGTGCTCGTGACCGTGGTTGTGCCGCGGTTCTTTCCGGCCGATGGCGGACCGACCGGGTTCGATCGGGCGGTGGGGGAGCACATCCATTCGTCGTTCGATGGGCATGCGGGGATCTATCGGGTGCTGGTGGCGCCCAGCGATGCGCTCGTCGTGGTCCTGCTACTGCTGGCGGGATTCGCTTGGTTCGCCTATCGGCGGCAGTGGTGGCAGGCCGGGTTCGTGGTCATTGCGCCCGAATTCGCTATCGGGGTGAATGCGCTGCTGCTCAAACCGTTGTGGGAGCGGCCGCTGGGGGACTATCTGGCGTATCCGAGCGGGCACACCGTGCATCTGGTGGCCGTGGTGACCGCCTTCGCGCTGGCCAGTGAGTCGGTGTGGATCCGGGCGGCGGTGGTGGTGGTCATGGCGGTGGTGCTGCCCGTGGTGCTGGTCGGGATGGTGGGCCTGGGCTATCACTATCCGTCCGATGTGGTCGGCGGTGCGGCGGCCGCGGTCGCGCTGGTGGCCGCCGTGTATCTGCCCGTGCGATATCGCGCGCTCAGAGCGGGCCGTAGGCCACGATCCCCGCGATGATGAACCAGATCACCCAGAGCACGGCGATCACCATGCCGATGGTCAGCATCAATCGCATGAGGCCGCGGCCGAGTTCGAGTTCGCCCTGCTGGCGGGGATACAGCTTCGAGGGGCTGAACCAGGGGGTAGGCACGGTGAGGCGGTGGCCCGCCTCGGCCGCTTCGCGTTCCTTGCGGGCCTGCTCCTCGGCGTAGGCCTCGGCCTGCGCCTGCTGCGGGCCGCCGTGCCAGAGGGTGATGTCGACCGGTCCCAGGAAGCCCTCGTTGAGCAGATCCTGGGGTGCGGGCAGGTACGGCAGGATGCCCAGGCCGCGGAAGGCCCAGGCCACATCATTGGCCGACCACTGCGGGCGGCCGCGGGAGGACAGCGTGTTGAAGTAGTCGCGCAGCCGCCGCGGATCGTCGCCGAGCAGCACCTGGAAGCTGGGATCGCTCCACAGCTGCTGCACCCGCACATTCGATCCGGAGGTGGGGATCACCAGCACCGCGCCGTGCACCACGCGCTGGCCGAGGCCGCGTTCGGCCAGCCAGTTCTGCAGTGCGAAGGTGTGATCGCGGGATTTGTCCAGCGGGGTGCGCTTGTCGCCGCCCTCGAAGCTGATGAGTTTGTCGCCCATCCGCCACGGGCCGTTGAGCGGCACCTCGAGCTCGCCCTCGCCGCGCTCCACCAGCGCCTCGGCCTCGATGACCACGCAGCTGGTCGGCGTCCAGATCACCGCGTCGAACGGGTAGAGCCGATCGCCGTGGAACAGGCTGCAATTGACGGTGGCCACGCCCTTGGGATCGCCGCGGCCCTTCCAGGTGCGCAGCCAATCGATGAGCACCTTCTCGGCATGGGTGCCGGCGGTGTTCTGCACGCGGACGAGCATCGGCTCTCACCTTCCTCGTCGAGAAGACACGGCTGACTGCATCGTACGCGGCCGGATCACTCCGTATCGGCCGCCACGCGGCCGTCCCGCACCGCGGCCACCAGGTCGGCGTGATCGGCCTCGGTGCGATCGGCATAGCGGACCGCGAACCGGGCCACCGCCTCGTCGAACTCCTCGGACTCGCCGAGATAGCCTGCGACCAGGCGCGGATCGAGCGAACGGTGGTGCGCCCGGGCCAGCAGCGCACCCGCCAGCCGCCCGTAATCGTCCAGATCGCCGGGCTCCACGGCCGCCGGATCGATACTGCCCTTCAGATTCCGGAACTGCCGCACGATGAACGGCAGTTCCTCCCCGCCCAGCCGCAGCGTGGTCCAGCCCAGCAGAATATCGGATTCGGCCTGAACCATCCTGGTGGACTGCACGATTCGCTCACCCTCGTGCCGCGCCGGCTCGGGCGGCAGATACGGCGAGAGCGCCGAGGGCCGCGCCTGCTTGATCTGCAGCACCAGCACCTCGTCCGCATTGCCCTGCAGCAGCGCCAGATAGGAGTGCAGGCCCACGCTGCCGGTGCCCACGATGCGGAAGGCGATATCGGACACCGAGTATCGGGCGATCAGCTGCCGCCGCGATTCCCGCAGCGTGCCCGCGTATTCGGTGAGCCCGTCGATGACCGCCTCCGCCACGGCCTCCTCGACCGTGGTCAGAATCGGCGGATCGGCCACGAATTTGTGTGTGCTGATACCGGTTTCGTGATCCTCGAGATGCTCGGTCCACTTGCGCGCCACCTTGGCGCTGGTGTTCTTGCGCGCCTTCTTGGCCGCCTTGCGGAAGTCGTCGAGCAGCGCGTCCGCCCGCACCCGGCCGAGCACCGATTCGTCGGGCAGCGCATTCCACGAGGCGAGGAACGGCTGCTCGGCGAGTACGGCCATGACCAGCCGATAGGAACGGGCGCTGTCGCGCGCGGCGTCGAAACAGTCCTGTTCGGATGCCCCGCCCTCGCGGCCCGCCAGCACCAGGCTGGCCGCCAGCCGCTCCAGATCCCACTCCCACGGCCCGGGCACGGTCTCGTCGAAATCATTGATGTCCATGACGATTTCGCCGCGCGGGGTGCCGTACAGCCCGAAATTGGCGGCGTGCGCGTCACCGCACAGCTGCGCGGTGAGCCCGCTGGTCGGCCCGCCCGCCAGATCGGCGGCCATGAGCCCCGCCGCACCCCGGAAGAAGGTGAACGGCGAGGCCGCCATGCGCCCGTGCCGCAGCGGGATCAAATGCGCCAGCCGCCCGCGATTGCTGGTCTCCAGGAACTCCAGCACCCCGGGCCGATTCGCCCCGGCAGCCTCCCGGTCCCGCGCACCGACCGGGGTGCGATCCCGCAGCGCGCGGCCGCGGGCCCGCACCTCCTCGGCCGAGACGGGGGAGCGGAAGTCGATCATGTTGGAGCTCACGGAAACACAACTTACCGGCGGGTCGCTGTGGTGCCTAGTTGACCGGAATGGCCGGATCGGAGGGGAAGATCGGGAGCTTCAGCGCACCCGGAGCAAACTCCGGAACGGTCGGCTGTTTCGGCGCGACCGGGCGGATGCGGCGGTAGGGCGCACCCAGCTCCGGACGCGGATCGGCCTCACCCCGATTGGGCCAGAACGCCATGGCCCGCTCCGCCTGCGCGGTAATGGTGAGCGAGGGATTCACGCCCAGATTCGCCGTCACCGCCGACCCGTCGGCAATGTGCAGCCCGGGATGCCCGAACACCCGCTGATATGGGTCCACCACACCGGATTCCGGCCCCTCGCCGATCACGCAACCGCCGATGTAGTGCGCGGTCGCCGGAATATTGAACACATCCATGATCAGGCTGTGCACATCGCCGTTCACCTTCTTGCCGAACCGCCGCCCGACCTCGTGCGCCAGCGGAATCCAGGTCGGATTGGGCTGCCCGGTGCCCTGCCTGGTCTTGAGCTGCCCCCACTTGCGATAGGAGGTCAGCGAGTTGTCCAGCGACTGCATGACCAGCAGGATCACCGACTTCTCCGAGGCCCGGTGCGCATTGAGGCTGCGCGCGAACACGATCGGATGCAGCAGGATGGCCAGCAGGAACCGCAGGAACCGGAACGCCCCGCCGTCCACGATCGGCACCGACAGCGGGAACAGCCCGTTCTGCCCCTTGCCGTAGTGGCACACCTCGATATGGGTGCTCTCCTCGGGATGAATCGAGGAGGTGATGGCCACGCCCTGCGCGAAATCGTCGCGCTCATTGCTCACCACATTGAGAATGGCCTCGGAATTGGACCGGGTCAGCTCGCCCAGCCGCGGCGACAGATTCGGCAGCACCTGCTCGTCGCGCATCTTGTGCAGCAGCTTCTGGGTGCCCAGCGCGGCCGCCGCGAACACCACCTGCTGGGCGGTGAAAACCCTGCGCTGCTTGCGAACCCAGCGGTCCGAGCGCGCCGTCTCGATGGCGTATCCGCCGTCGTCGCCGGCCAGTGGTCGCACCTTGGTGGCGGTGGTCAGCTCGAACACGTGCGCGCCGGCCTGTTCGGCCAGGTACAGGTAGTTCTTGGGCGTGGTGTTCTTGGCATTGTGCGGGCACCCGGTGAAGCAGCGGGCGCAGTGCACACAGCCGTTGCGCCGCGGCCCGGCCCCGCCGAAGTACGGGTCGTCCACCTCGGCGCCCGGATTCTCCTCATTGAAGAACACGCCCACATTGGTGGCATGGAAGGTGTGCGCCACGCCGAGGTCCTCGGCCACCGAGCGGATCACCTCGTCGGCGGGGGTGATGCGCGGATTCGGCGTCACCCCGAGCATGCGCTGCGCCTGGTCGTAATAGGGCGCGAGCTCGGATTTCCAATCGGTGATGTGCGCCCACTGCCGGTCGGTGTAGAACTGCGGCAGCGGCTCGTAGAGGGTATTGCCGTAGATCAGCGACCCGCCGCCCACACCGGAGGCGGAGAACACCGCGCACTTGCCGAGCACGCTGATGCGCTGGGTGCCGGTCATCCCCAGGCGCGGGGCCCAGATCGCCTTGCGCACATTCCAGTTCGTCTTGGGAATGTCCTCGGCGTTCCAGCGGCGGCCGGATTCCAGCACGGCCACCCGGTAGCCCTTCTCGGTCAGGCGCAGCGCACTCACGCTCCCCCCGAACCCGGAGCCGATCACTACGACGTCGTAGTCGAAGTCGGGCATGGTCTTTCCTCTCGCAGGACTGACTGGTTACTTCGATAATGAGAGAGGGCTGTATTCATTCTCTCATCAACTCGGTATGGCGGACACCATATAGAGGCGATGCGCTCTCGGGCGTCCCGGGGCAAGGCGATTGGTGGATTGCTGTCGAGGTTCGGGGCCGGCTCGATTGTGGACTGAGTGGAGCGGGGGAGCGAAGCGGAGGAGCGGAGGGAGGGAAAATCGAGCTTGCAGGCCCCGCACCCGCCGGAGCGCAGCGGAGGCAAATTGGGCACAGCGTGGTAAGACCGGGGGGTGACAACCGAGCGGAACGCCGAACCGGTGTACAGCGACCGCATCTTCACCGTGCCCAACGTCCTGTCCGTGCTGCGGCTCATCGGCGTCCCCGTCTTCCTGTGGCTGCTGCTGGTCGAGCGGGCCGACGGCTGGGCCTTCGCCCTGCTGGTCGTCAGCGGTGTCACCGACTTCCTCGACGGCAAGCTCGCGCGCCTGCTCGATCAGTCTTCCAAACTCGGCGCGATTCTGGACCCCCTGGTGGACCGGCTCTATCTGCTGGCGACCCTGGGCGGCTTCCTGATTCGCGGCATCCTGCCCTGGTGGGTGGTACTCATACTGGTCGGTCGAGATCTGATCTTGACGCTGCTGCTGCCCGTCTACAAGCGCCGCGACCTGCCGCCCCCCGAGGTCATCTACCTGGGCAAGGCCGCCACCTTCGCGCTCATGTCCGCCCTGCCCTGGCTGCTGGCCGGTCAGATGGATTGGGCCGCCGCAGGTTTCGGCAGGGCCTTCGGCGGTGCATTCTTGATCTGGGGCACCGCGGTGTACGTCTGGACCGGCATCCTCTACGCCGGTAAGGCCGTCGCCGTGGCCCGAGCGATACCGCCCGTGCCGCACGAAGATCAGCATGGATAGGGTGTGGCACACGGATCGACGACGATCCCGGAAGGACCGCCCATTGAAAGGACACCATCTGTGACCGACCTACCCCAGGACCTGCGCTACTCCGAAGAGCACGAATGGGTTCGCACCGTGGCGCCGACCCGGGTGCGAGTGGGCATCACCGACTACGCCCAGTCACAGCTCGGTGACGTCGTCTTCGTGCAGTTGCCCGAGGTCGACAAGAAGGCCGACACCGGCGAGAGCATCGCCGAAGTGGAGTCCACCAAGAGCGTCTCGGACATCTACGCCCCGCTGGCCGGGAAAGTTGTTGCGGTGAACGATCTTCTGGCCGGCGCGCCGGAGACCCTCAACACCGATCCCTACGGCGACGGCTGGCTGTTCGAGCTCGAGGTCGAGTCGGCCGAAGCGCTCGACGCGGCCCTCGGCGGTCTGCTGGATGCCGCAGGTTATCAAGGAGTTATCGGAGGCTGAAGGAGCCTTCACAGTTCTACCTGCACAGGTACGACCTGGCAGGGTACGGTCAATGCCAACAGATGTGCCGGCAGCCGGTGCCCGGGACTTTCGGGACCTATCCGACAGCTTGAAGGGCCGGTGGCCGTGACGCTGAAGGCATCAACTGCTTGCATGGATTATTCGGTTCGAGGAGGAGAGCAAGGGTGAGCGAGAACAAAGACCCGGGTTACCAGGAGACGGCAGCAGAGACCACTTCGGTGTTCCGTGCCGATTTCCTGAACGAGGTCGACACGTCGCGCACCGAGCAGACCGGCGAGCAGCCGGTGCAAGGGGTCGAGGGTCTCCCTGCGGGCGCGGCTCTGCTGGTCGTCAAGCGCGGCCCGAATGCCGGTTCGCGGTTCCTGCTGGATCAGCCCACCACCTCCGCGGGGCGTCACCCCGACAGCGACATCTTTCTCGACGATGTCACCGTCAGCCGCCGGCACGCGGAGTTCCGCCAGGACGACGACACCTTCCAGGTCGTCGACGTGGGCAGCTTGAACGGCACCTATGTGAACCGGGAGCCGGTGGATTCCTCGGAGCTGCAGAACGGCGACGAGGTGCAGATCGGCAAGTTCCGTCTCGTGTTCCTGACCGGGCCTCGTCCGCAGACCAGCGACGCGGGCACGCTATAGGACCACCTGGAATGACTGGCGCAGCGCAGTGGACACGCGGGGGCATGTCGATCGGCTCCGTGTTGGATCTGCTGCGTCCGGATTTCCCGGACATCACCATCTCCAAGATCCGGTTCCTCGAATCCGAGGGACTGATCAGCCCGGAGCGCACGCCTTCGGGTTACCGCAGGTTCCACATCGCCGATGTGGAGCGCCTGCGGTTCGTGCTGACGGCGCAGCGGGATCAGTACCTGCCGCTGAAGGTGATCAAGGAACAGCTCGAAGCGATCGACAGTGGGGCGGCGACGCTCGGGGTGCGGGAACGCGAAGCCCGCGCCCGGGCGGGCGTCGAAGCGGTTGGGGAAGCCATGTCCGCCAATGGGGGGAGCCGCCTGCGGCGGCTCGGCGTCGTGCCCGGTGAGGTGTCGCCCGAGGAACTCCGGTTCGATCACGAGATCCGGATTCCGCGGGCGGACCTGCTGGAGCAGGCGGGAATCGACGAGAAGTTCCTGACCGAGCTCATCCGGGCCAATCTCATCACCCCCGGCGCCGCCGGGTATTTCGATTCGGATGCGGTGACCTTGGCCCGCACCGCGAAGGCTTTGAGCGAATTCGGTTTGGAAGCAAGGCATCTGCGCGCGTTCAAACTCGCCGCGGACCGTGAGGCCGCGATGGTGGCGCAAATCGCCGCGCCCATCGCCAAGAGTCGTGACGCCGACGCCCGCGCCCGCGCCGAGGAGACCGTGCGCGAGTTGGCGGCGCTGTCGCTGACCCTGCACACCTGCCTGGTGAAGACCTCGGTGCGTGCTTCACTCGGGGGCTGAAATCTTCGCCTAGACTCGGTGATACGGCAGGCTCCGCGGTGTCAGTGCTGGGCAGCCGGCGAGTTTATGGGAGGCAGTGCCATGAGTGAGCGAAGCGAGCGAATGATCAAACACAGCGCGCCTTCGCGCATGGGCGGGGCGAGCGCTAGCGAGGCACGGCCATGAGCGAAATGCGTGTGATCGGCATCCGTGTCGAACAGCCACAGAACCAGCCCGTGCTGTTGCTCCGCGAGGTGTCCGGCGACAGGTACCTACCGATCTGGATCGGCCAGGCCGAGGCGACCGCGATCGTGCTCGAACAGGAGGGCGTCACGCCCATCCGGCCGCTCACCCACGATCTGATCAAGATCCTCATCAAGGAGCTCGGGCACACCTTGAAAGAGGTGCGGATCGTGGATCTGCAGGAGGGCACCTTCTACGCCGATCTGGTCTTCGAGAACGATCTCCGGGTCTCCGCGCGCCCGTCCGATTCCGTCGCCATCGCCCTGCGGGTGGGGTGTCCGATCCACGCCGAGGAAGCGGTGCTCGAGGAAGCCGGACTGGTCATGCCGGACGAGCGCGAGGACGAGGTCGAAAAGTTCAAGGAGTTTCTCGAGTCGGTATCGCCGGACGACTTCAAGGCGACCGACAGCTGATGCCGCGCCGTCGTTGCAAAATCGTGTCTCGACCTGAGGTTTAGGTATAGAAACACGCGGTCCGTCAGGCTTGGTGGTACCCGATACTCCCGAGACAATCAGGAGAGTAGCCTCGACAGTTAGGCCAACGCTCCAGCGTCGATGCAGTAAGTATCCGGGACAGAGCAGTGTCCAGGACACGAGCCCTGATAGGCCAGCAGTAAGGGAGTAGTCAGTGGGAGATCAACCGCACTCGCAGGATGTGGTGCAGCCTGGGCTGTTCCCCGATGACACGGTGCCGGACGACCTCGTCGGCTACCGGGTGCCCAGCGCCTGCCAGGTGGCCGGGATCACCTATCGTCAGCTCGATTACTGGGCCCGCACCGGGCTGGTGGTTCCGTCCATTCGCAGCGCGACCGGATCGGGCAGCCAGCGGCTGTACTCCTTCAAGGACATCCTGGTTCTCAAGATCGTCAAGCGGCTGCTCGACGCCGGTATCTCGCTGCAGAACATCCGCATCGCCGTGGATCATCTGCGCAGCCGGGGCGTCGAGGATCTGGCCGGGATCACGCTCTTCTCCGACGGGGCCACCGTCTACGAATGCTCCTCGCCGGAAGAGGTCGTCGATTTACTGCAGGGCGGACAGGGCGTCTTCGGCATTGCCGTCAGCGGCGCCATGCGCGAGCTCACCGGGGCCATCGCCAATTTCCCGGCCGAGCGCGCCGAATCCGGCAGCACCTCCGATCGGCCCGAGGACGAACTGGCCTTCCGCCGCAAGGCCCGTATGAGCAAGACCGGTTAGGACCGGGCCGATGACGCGCGCTGCCACCGGCAGCGCGCGTTTGTTGTGTGAAACCGGCCCAGGCAACACGCCTGTAACTTGGCGCGAATTAGACTGGCGTTGCGTCGCAGCCGTGCGGGAGAGTCCCGGGTCGCCACCCGGGCGCCGAAGGAGCAGCACCTCCCCGTCAATCTCTCAGGCACAAGGGACCGTGCGGAGTTTCGGCGCCTCTGGAAAGCGGTGGTCGCGAGCCACCCGCCCATGGTGAAAGGGTCACCGGCGCTTGCGCTGTCGATGGCCTGAATCTCTCAGGCGCCCAGGACAGAGGGGGAGGGCAGACGACCGGTCGGCCGTGAGGCCGACTTCCCGCCCACCCTTGGAGCTGCCGTGCAGACCCGTTCCTTCGCCGACCGCCACATCGGGCCCGATCAGGGCGAACTCGACCGCATCTTGCAGGTCGTCGGCACCGAATCGCTGGACGATCTCGCCGCGAAGGCGGTGCCCGCGAGCATCCTCGACGCCGTCGCGAGCAATGGCCTGGACGCGCTGCCGCCGGCCGTGAGCGAGCACGAGGCCCTCGCCGAACTGGCGGCGCTGGCGAACTCGAATACGGTGGCCACCACCATGATCGGGCTCGGCTACTACGACACCCTGACCCCGCCGGTGCTGGTGCGCAATCTCATCGAGAACCCGGCCTGGTACACCGCCTATACGCCGTACCAGCCGGAGATCAGCCAGGGCCGGCTGGAGGCGCTGCTCAACTTCCAGACCATGGTCTCGGATCTGACCGGCATGGATGTCGCCAATGCGTCCATGCTGGACGAGGCCACCGCGGCGGCCGAGGCGATGACCCTGCTGCAGCGGGCCAATCGCAAGTCCAAGTCGCAACGGCTGCTCATCGACGCCGACCTTTTCCCGCAGACGCGGACCATCCTGTTCACCCGCGCCGAGCCGCTGGGGATCGAGATCGTCGAGGCGGAGCTGTCCGGCGGGGTGCTGCCCGAGGGCGAGTTCTTCGGTGTGATCGTGCAGCAGCCGGGCGCCTCCGGGCGGATCGTGGACTGGACCGCGCTCATCGCGGCCGCCCACGAGCGCGGGGCGCTGGTGGCTGTGGGCGCGGATCTGCTTGCCATGACGCTGATTACGCCGCCCGGCGAGCAGGGCGCGGACGCCTGCTTCGGCACCTCGCAGCGCTTCGGCGTGCCGCTCGGGTTCGGCGGGCCGCATGCCGGATATCTCGCGGTGCGCTCGGAGCACGCGCGGCAGCTGCCGGGCCGCCTGGTCGGCGTATCCGTGGACGCGGACGGCGATGTGGCCTACCGGCTCGCGCTGCAGACGCGCGAACAGCACATCCGCCGGGAGAAGGCGACCTCCAATATCTGCACCGCGCAGGTGCTGCTGGCCATCGTGGCCGCCATGTACGCCTCCTACCACGGGGCCGACGGGCTCAAGCAGATCGCGCGGCGCGTGCACGGGCACGCGCAGTGGCTGGCCGCCGGGCTCGGCGACGCGGTCGTGCACCAGAGCTTCTTCGACACCGTGCTGGTGCACGTGCCCGGCGGCGCGGAAGCCATTGTGGCCAAGGCCAAGGGGAGCGGCATCAACCTGCGCCTGGTCGACGCCGACCATGTCGGCATCGCCTGCGACGAGGCGACCACCGACGCGCACGTGGTGGCCGTGCTCGACTGCTTCGGCGCGGAGGTCCCGGTGGGGTCGGAAGGCGCGCTGTTCCACGGTAAGCCGCGCCCGCACATCGAGGTCCGCACCTCGGAATTCCTGACCCACCCGGCGTTCACCCGCTACCGCACCGAGACCGCCATGCTGCGCTACCTGCGTTCGCTCTCGGACAAGGACATCGCGCTGGACCGCAGCATGATTCCGCTCGGCTCCTGCACCATGAAGCTCAATGCCGCCGCGGAGATGGAATCCATCACCTGGCCCGGCTTCAACCGCATCCACCCGTACGCGCCGGTCGAGGACGCGCCGGGCCTGATCAAGCTGATCGAGGACCTGGAGGGCTGGCTGACCGCCGTCACCGGCTACGACCGAGTCTCCTTGCAGCCCAATGCCGGCAGTCAGGGCGAGTACGCCGGCCTGCTGGCCATCCGCCGCTACCACCTCGATCGCGGTGACACCCACCGCGATACCTGCCTCATCCCGTCCAGCGCCCACGGCACCAATGCCGCCTCGGCCGCCATGGTCGGCATGCGCGTGGAGGTGGTGAAGACCCGCGAGAACGGCGATGTCGACCTCGACGACCTGCGCGCCAAGATCGCCGACCACGCCGATCGGCTGGCCTGCATCATGATCACCTACCCGTCCACGCACGGCGTGTACGAGCACGAGGTCGCCGAACTCTGCGCCATGGTGCACGACGCCGGCGGCCAGGTCTACGTGGACGGCGCCAACTTGAACGCCCTTGTCGGCCTTGCCCGTCCGGGCCGTTTCGGCGGCGACGTCAGCCACCTGAACCTGCACAAGACCTTCTGCATCCCGCACGGCGGCGGCGGTCCGGGCGTCGGCCCGGTCGCGGTCCGCGAGCACCTGGCCGAGTACCTGCCGGGCGACCCGCTGGAGTCCGGTTCGCACGCGGTCTCCGCGGCCAAGTACGGCTCGGCCTCCATCCTGCCGATCACCTGGTCCTACATCCGCATGATGGGCGCCGACGGCCTGCGCAAGGCCACCCTGACCGCCATCGCCTCCGCGAATTACATTGCCCGCCGCCTGAATCCGCACTTCCCGGTCCTCTACACCGGCGACAACGGCATGGTCGCCCACGAGTGCATCCTGGACCTGCGCGAAATCACCAAGCGCACCGGCGTCACCGTCGACGACGTCGCAAAGCGCCTGGCCGACTACGGCTTCCACGCCCCCACCATGAGCTTCCCGGTCGCCGGCACCCTCATGGTGGAGCCCACCGAAAGCGAAAACCTCGAAGAGATCGACGCTTTCATCGACGCCATGATCGCCATCAAGGCCGAGATCGACCAGGTCGAAGCAGGCGTCTGGCCCGTCGAGGACAACCCGTTGCGCGGCGCACCGCACACGGCGGCCTGCCTGGTAGGCGACTGGAACCACCCCTACACCCGCGAAACCGCCGTCTACCCCATGGGCCTGAAGAACCCCCGCCCCAAGGTCTGGCCCTCGGTCCGCCGCATCGACGGCGCCTACGGCGACCGCAACCTGGTCTGCTCCTGCCCGCCCCTGGACGCCTACGGCGAGTAGGTCCACGGCTCGGTGGCAGCCACGGTAGCTGAAATACGGAGCGCCCCATCGGTTTCCGGAACCGGTGGGGCGCTTCGCCGTGGGGCGGACGAGTCCGCTAGACCTTGGAGTCGGTGTGCCAGGTGGAGACGGCCCAGATGACGACCACGCACAGGGCGATGATCAGGATGGACCAGGCGGGGTAGTAGGGGATCCAGAGGAAGTTCTCGACGATGGCGAGGGCGGCCAGGATGATGGCGGCTACCTTGCCCCAGGTGGTGCCGGCCAGGAGGCCGATGGCGGCGATGATGATGATCGCGCCGATGATGATGTGGATCCAGCCCCAGGTGGTGGTGTTGAACTTGTAGACGTAGTCGTCGGTGACCACCAGCAGGTTGTCGGAGCCGACGGCGGAGATTCCCTGGAGGATGTCGAGTACGCCGATGATGAGCAGCAGGACGGCTGCCGCTATCGATGTTCCGGCCGCAAATCCCTGTTTGACCGAAGATTCTTCGGTACCTGAACTGTGTGCCATGCGGTGAATATGCCACGAGGTTGCTAGCGGATGGTTACATCGTGACCGTCGTGTTGCAAACGGGGCGGGTCAGGGGGTGGTCAGGGCCTTCGACACCGCAGTTCCGTAGGCAAGGTCATTGGAGGATGTGACCTTGGTGTAGGTGCCGCCTGTTCGCTGGGTGAGGGTTTGCAGGGTTTGGGTGCCGTTGCCGCTGATCACGATGACATCGATGCGGATCGGTTTGGCCGGATTGGCCAGGGCGGCGAGATCGGTGAGGAGCTGTTCGCCGGTAATGGTCGAGTCGTCCTGGGGGCCGTCGGTGATCAGCAGGATCGAATTGGTGCGGCCGGTGGTGTAGTTCTCCAGGGCGGAGCGGTAGGCGGCCTCCAGGGTCGGATATGTCCGATCCGGCGCGATGGCGGAGGCCGAGACGGCGCCGAGGGCCTGGGTGACGGCGGTGCGCTGCTGATCGGTGAGCGCCGCGGTGGGGGCGGCGATGCGATACGGGTTGGAGCCGTCGGTGGTCTTGGCGTAGGTCCACACGCCCAGGCCGAACTCCGGCGGCATGACCGTCATCGTGGACTGCAGCGCCGCAAGGGAATTCGCCAGGCGGGTCATCGAGCCCTCCGCCGTGGACATCGACGACGAGGTGTCGAGCAGCACGGTGGCGTGCACGCCGAGCACCGGTTCGGCGAGGACCTGCTGCACCCGGGTCAGCACGGCCTTGGCGGGGACGGCCGAGGTGGCCGGGGGAGCGGCGCCGAAACCATTGTCGGTGAACAGCTTCGACTGCTCCGGGGCGCGCAGGTAGTCGATGAAGAGGCCGGCGACCAGGTTCTGGGTCTGGTTCACCCAGTTGCCGACGATCTCCGCGGCCGGGTAGTCGTCCACCGGGCCGTTGCCGACGGGGCGGTAGGCGGTCAGGCCCGGGCGGGTGCGGATCTGCTGTTCGGTGGCCGCGACCGCGTGCAGCGGGGCGGCCGGATCGAGCGCCGCCGCCAGCTCGGTGAGCGCGGTCGTGGCGTCCGCGGCCGCGGGCGCGGTGGCCGCGAGCTGGGAGACGGCCGAGATGACCTGGCCCGAGCGGGCGGCGGTCTCATCGAGCGGATCGGTGCCGGAGACGCCCGAGCCGACCGCCGCGGCCACGGCCAGGGACGCGTCCCCGGCCGGCATGGCCAGGCGCAGCGGGCCCCATGCGGGGAGACCGAGGTCGGTCAGTGAACCTTGTTGCAGCCGTGGCAGATCCGCCCACTTGGTCTGAGCGGTCTCCATGGCGCGGCGCACTTCGTCGGGCACGGCCAGCGCGATCGGGCTGACGGCAATGGGCTGCGGCGTGCCCGCGATGAGCCCCGGCACCCGCATGAGTTCCACCGAGCGCATGGACTCGGGAATCCACAGACCGGGCTGCGGGCCCAGCGCCGGATCCCACGGCGCGTTCGCCACGGCCCCCGCGAAGGCCGTCACCATGGCGGCCGAGGGCTGCGGGTTCACCGCGACCAGCGCGCAATGGTCGCGCACATGCGGCTTGGTCGCATTGAAGCGCTCGGCCGCGGCCTTGACCGGTTCGGCAATGGTGGGATCGACCGTGACATTCAGCGTCACCGTGCCCTCCACGCACGCCGCGGCGGCCGCGCTGTCGCGATCCTTGGAACGTTCCTGCAACCAGGCCCAGCCGACGACGGCCAGAGCTAGCACGATCACCGCTACCACTGCGACGACTGGTCCCTTGCTGACACCTCGTGACCTGCTCGCGGCGCGATGAGTACCCACGATCTTCAGTGTATGTTCACGCGAAATTAGCTGCCTGACCCGGGCGGTTACGCGCAATCCGACCGGCATGAAATCGGCGGCCGTCCCGGGTGGAACGGCCGCCGATCATGCTCCGCTCAGTCGCGGATCATCTTGCCGCGGTCGTACTCGTGCCCGCCCCACACACCGGACTGGCCGGTGCGCGACGCGAACTCACCGCACTCGCGGCGGATGGGGCAGCCGGCGCAGATGCTTCGCGCGTAGTCGAAGTCCTGCGACGGGTACGGGAACCACGCCTCGTGGTTGGGGTCACCCTTGCACGCGGCATGCGCCCAGTAGTCCTTCGAATCGGAGATGGGGAGCAGATCCGCCAGGTTCAGCTCCCGAACTTCAGTTGTAGTCATCGGATCTCGCTCCTTTCACGTCCGATCACCTTGTTTTCCACTCAGCTGGCAGCCAGGTCCTTCCAGATCTGGCGCTGCCTTCTCTCCATGTCATTGGGGGCCTTCGGCTCCCACAGCAGCCGCATCCCGGCCTCCTCCGGAGTCCGGTCGGCCTTGTAGGTGTTGCACGGCCCGCACGCGGCGATCAGGTTGGACCAGGTATTCGGCCCACCCCGCGACCGCGGCCGAATGTGGTCCACCGTGCGCGCCCACCCGGCGCAGTACCCGCACCGGTACCGATCACGCCTGAGCACGGCCGGCAGCGTGGCGCGGCTCTCGTCGTGCACCAGCACCCGGTGCTCGAGATACACGTACCGCGTCAGCCGGATGGTCTCCGGCAGCGCGATCTCCACATGCTTCGAGCGAATCGGGAAGTACGGCTCCCGATCGACCACGGTCTCGGCCGCGCCGCTCAGCAGCAGCACCACAGCGCGTTCGGCGTGGATCTCGTGCAGCGCCTCGAACGAGGCATTGAGCACGAGCACGCCGCTGTGTATCCAGTTGTCGATGGTTATTTCCGGGTCGGCATGACGGAACAGCATGGGAGTCACCATGTTTCGTGAAAGGGAATCGAACAGAAAGGAGAGTCGGAATGCGCTAGACGAGCGCCTGGAGACGGCTGGTGCCCCGGCCGCCGCGCTCATCGCGCTTCATATCGCCCGTAAGTCGGGCCTGCGATCCCATCAACACCGAATGTTGCTCTGGAAACACCGGATTCATGCCGTCTCCTCCTCTCTGCCGCTAGTGGCCCCGTAGGCCGGTTGATCATTCTCGAAACTGATGGTGACACAACGGCCCAGCCGTTGTCGCTGACTTTTTCGCCCCGCCGGGACCGGCCGTTAACAGCAGCAAGCCCCCTCGCCGTACACACACAACGAGGGGGCTCGCCCCTTTGTTCCGGGAGAGACCCGGATTACAGGTCTCAGAGTGGCATCGGCCCCGAGGACCCACTGGACGCCCACGACCACGCCGCATTGACGCGAGCCAGGACCAGGTTGACGACATCGAGGACGGTAGAACCCATCGACTTACCTCACATTCGGGCGGATATCGCAGCGCAGCGTATCCGCGATAGGGAGGGCGTGGAACGTCTTGGCGCAAATGAGAATCGCTGTGACCGCACAGCCGATCGGTCGATCTAGAGGTCGTACCGGGCGCGAAGGCCGTTCTTTACTCGTTCGAGAGTCTCCGCGGGGATCATTCCTTCGAGCTTGGTGAAGTTCGACAGGGGATAGCCGACGAGATCGTAGACGGCGACGATCCTGGAAGTGCCGGGGATCGGGATGGACAGTAGGAGACGTTTGGAGGGAACCTCGCGTGCTTCGTGAACCGTCGCAGTCTGAATGAGTCCGCCTTGGTGGATCATCGCCGGAGTGTCCAGAACGACGACCGTTCGAGCTCGCCCGAGAGGGCCGGTTACCGTCCAGATTTCGCCTTGCCGCCCCGGCTCACTCATCGCTCTGCCACGCGAGCATCTCGGCCTCGGCAAGGCGTTCCTCATCGATGGGCTGCTGGATGATCATGGCCATTTCCTCGGCGACCATCTGTTGCCGAACGGCGCGGGCCACGTAGTCGCTCTGCTTGCCCTGCGGGAGGGTCTTGAGGTGATCGGAGATCTCGTCCGGAAGGCTTAGTGTCACGCGTACGGTCATGCGTACGAGTGTATGACGATGTTGCATCAGTCTGTAGGTGTTTGCTGACGCGAGCGCGTTCGTTCGCGGGTCATGCGGCGAGTCCCCGGCCGACTGCAGTCGACCGGGGACTCGGTATTGCTCAGCCTGCGCGGGTTACGCGCCGAACTTGGCGTTGTACTCCTTCGCCTCGCGGCGGCGGCGGTGCAGGATGGGCTCGGTGTAGCCGTTGGGCTGCTTGGTGCCCTCGAGGACGAGTTCCTTGGCGGCCTGGAAGGCGATGGAACCCGCGAAGTCGGGGGACATGGCGCGGTAGCTCGGGTCGGCGGCGTTCTGGCGGTCGACGACCGGGGCCATGCGCTCCAGGGAGGCGATGACGTCGGCTTCGGAGACGATGCCGTGGCGCAGCCAGTTGGCCATCAGCTGGGAGGAGATGCGCAGGGTGGCGCGGTCCTCCATGAGGCCGATGTCCTTGATGTCGGGGACCTTGGAGCAGCCGACGCCCTGGTCGATCCAGCGGACCACATAGCCGAGGATGCCCTGGGAGTTGTTGTCCAGCTCCTGCTGGATCTCCTCCGCGGACCAGTCGGTCTTGGGGGCCAGCGGGATCTCGAGGATCTCGTCGACGGTGGCGCGGGGGCCGCCCTTGGCGATCTCGGCCTGCCGCTTGAACACGTCCACCAGGTGGTAGTGGGTGGCGTGCAGGGTGGCGGCGGTGGGCGAGGGGACCCAGGCGGTGTTGGCGCCGGACTTGGGGTGGCCGATCTTCTGGACCAGCATCTCGGCCATCAGGTCGGGCATGGCCCACATGCCCTTGCCGATCTGCGCCTTGCCGGGCAGGCCGGTGGCGATGCCGGTGTCGACATTCCAGTCCTCGTAGGACTTGATCCACTGCTGGGCCTTCATCTCGGCCTTGCGGACCATGGGCCCGGCCTCCATGGAGGTGTGGATCTCGTCGCCGGTGCGGTCCAGGAAGCCGGTATTGATGAAGACCACGCGGTCCTTGGCGGCGTGGATGGACGCCTTCAGGTTGACGGTGGTGCGGCGCTCCTCGTCCATGATGCCGACCTTGAGGGTGTTGGCGGGCAGGCCCACCACCTCCTCGATGCGGCCGAACAGCTCATTGGTGAAGGCGACCTCGTCCGGGCCGTGCATCTTCGGCTTCACGATGTAGATGGAGCCGGTGCGGGTGTTCTTCAGCTTGGTGTCGCCGACCAGCGCGTGCTTGGCGGCCAGCACCGTGATGAGGCCGTCCATGATGCCCTCGGGCACCTCGTTGCCGTCGGAGTCCAGGATGGCGTCGGAGGTCATGAGGTGACCCACGTTTCGCACGAACAGCAGCGAACGACCGTGCAGCACGAGCTCACTGCCGTCGAGCGCGGTGTACACGCGATCCGGGTTCATGGTGCGGGTGAAGGTCTTGCCGCCCTTGGAAACCTCTTCGGCCAGTTCGCCCTTCATCAGGCCCAGCCAGTTGTGGTAGCAGAGAACCTTGTCCTCGGCGTCCACCGCGGCGACCGAATCCTCGAAGTCCATGATGGTGGTGACCGCGGACTCCAGCACGACGTCCTTGACGCCGGCGGTGTCGGTGGAGCCGATCGGGGAGGACGGATCGATCTGGATCTCGATGTGCAGCCCGTTGTGCTTCAGCAGCACCGAGGTCGGGTTGGCCGGATCACCCAGGTAACCCACGAGCGCATCGGAATCGGCGAGGCCGATATCGGTGCCGTCCTCGAGCCCGACCACGAGCTCGCCGTCCTCGATGGAGTACTTGGTCGAGCCGATGTGCGAGCCGGTGATCAGCGGCACGGCGTCGTCGAGGAAGTTGCGGGCCCACTCGATGACCTTGTCACCGCGAACCTTGTTGTAGCCGGAGCCCTTCTCCGCGCCGTTCTCCTCGGAGATGGCGTCGGTGCCGTACAGCGCGTCGTACAGCGAACCCCAGCGCGCGTTCGCCGCATTGATGGCGAAGCGGGCGTTCATGACCGGCACGACCAGCTGCGGTCCGGCCTGGGTGGCGATTTCGGCGTCCACGTTCTCGGTACCGATCTGGAAATCGGCCGGTTCGGGACGCAGGTAGCCGATCTCGGTGAGGAACTGCTTGTAGGCAGCCTTGTCGTAGCCCGTGCCGGGGTTGGCGCGGTGCCACTCGTCGATCTTGGCTTGGATGTCGTCGCGTTCTGCCAGCAGAGCACGGTTGCGGGGAGCGAGGTCGTTGATGACGGCCTCGGCACCCGACCAGAACGCGGCGGAGTCTACGCCGGTGCCGGGAAGAGCCTCGTTCTCCACGAACTCGTGAAGAACGCGCGCGACCTGCAGCCCGCCGACCTGAATCCGCTCTGTCATCTACTGCCTCGTTTCGAGATAGCCGGGTGGAAAAAAGTACGCCCGTCATGTTACTCGCGGGTCAACACGGGTCGTGCGCGGCACCGCTGTTCGGGGGTGGTTCCCGGGTACCCGCCAGGTCTTGATTGTATCGCCCGGTACATTTAATGTACTCAGCGGAACATTTCCTCGAGTAGACGCGCAAAGGTGCCGTTAATGGGAAAAACGTTGTCCGGCAGGGTTGTTGTGGTCACCGGCGGCAGTCGCGGGCTGGGGCGGGAAATGGTGCTGGCCTTCGCCGATGCCGGCGCCGACGTGGTCATCGCCAGCCGCAAGATCGAGGCGTGTGAGGCATTGGCCACCGAGGTGCGCGACAAGACCGGGCAGCGGGCGCTGGCGGCGCAGTGCAATGTCGGGGACTGGGCGCAGTGCGGCCACCTCGTCGAGGCCGCCTACGGGGAGTTCGGGCGGGTCGACGTGCTGGTCAACAATGCCGGGATGTCCCTGCTGTATCCGAGCCTGGAGGAGGTCTCGGAGGCCATGTTCGACAAGGTGATCGCCACCAATCTCAAGGGCACCTTCCGGCTGTCGGCGCTCATCGGGGCGCGCATGGCGGCGGCCGGCGGCGGCTCGATCATCAATATCTCCTCGGTGGAGGCGGTCCAGCCCGAACCCATGGCCGTGCCGTACGCGGCGGCCAAGGCGGCGGTGGAATCGCTGACCGTCGGCCTGGCGCGCACCTATGGACCGGCCGTGCGGGTCAACACCATTCGGTGCGGGCCCTTCGATACCGATATCGCCAAGTCGTGGCCGCCGGAGGTGCGCGAGTTCATGGCCGGGCACACGGTGCTCGGCCGCATCGGGGCTCCGGGCGATATCGTCGGGGCCGCACTGTTCCTGGCCTCGGAGGCCTCGGCGTTCTGCACCGGATCGACGCTGGCGATCGACGGCGGATTCCAATGACCGCCGAGACCCCGGTGCGGCGGCGCGGGCGGCCGCCCGCCTCGGAGGTGAATTCGGGACAGACCCGCGAGCGGATCGTGCGCGCAGCCATGGAATTGTTCGCGGAGAAGGGATTCCACGCCACCAGCGTCGCCGAGATCGGCGACCGGGCCGGGATCCAGCGCGGCGCGCTGTATTACCACATCGGATCCAAGGAGGAGCTGCTCTTCCAGATCCGGCGCAACTACACCCAGATCATGTTCGACGCGGCCGCGGTGATCGCGGACAGCGGCGATGAGCCGCTGGTCAAGCTGCGCAACCTGATTCGCAGCCACATCGTGCTGATCATCGAGCACCGGTACGAGGTGACCATCGCCCTGCGCGACGCCGGGGCGCTGACCGCCGAACGCGAGGCCGACCTGCAGGAGCTGCGAGAAGGCATTCAGCGTTGCTGGAACAGGGTTTTCGACGAAGGGCATGCGGCCGGGGCGCTGCGGACCAATGACCATGTCGTCACCAACAGCGTGGTGGCCATGCTGAACATGGTCAGCCGCTGGTATCGCCCGGACGGCGGCCGCACGCCCGACGAGATCGCCGACGTCCTCACCTCCACCATTCTCGACGGTGTCGCGGCACCGGTCGCAAACAAATGAAAGGCTGACCATGGCTTGGGATTTCGACACCGATCCGGAATACCAGCGGAAGCTGGACTGGGTCGCGGAGTTCGTGCGGACCGAGGTGGAGCCCCTCGATCTGCTCTACCCGGAACCCTACGACCGCAAGAACCCGGAGATCCGGGCGCTGATGAAACCATTGCAGGAGAAGGTGAAAGAGCAGGGCCTGTGGGCCTGCCACCTCGGCCCCGAACTCGGCGGCCCCGGCTACGGCCAGCTGAAACTGGCGCTGCTCAACGAGGTCATCGGCACCTCCAAGTGGGCGCCGCTGGTCTTCGGCTGTCAGGCGCCGGATTCCGGCAATGCCGAAATCCTCGCCCACTTCGGCACGCCCGAGCAGAAGGCGAAATACCTGCAGCCCTTGCTCGATGGCGAGATCGGCTCCTGCTACGTCATGACCGAGCCGACCGGAGGCTCGGATCCGACGGCGTTCCGGACGCGTGCCGTCCGCGACGGCGACGAATGGGTCATCAACGGCGAGAAGTGGTTCAACTCCGCCGCGGCCTTCGCCAGCTTCCACATCGTCATGGTGGTCACCGATCCCGACGCCGAACCGCACCGGCGGCTGTCCATGTTCATCGTCCCCGCCGACGCCCCCGGACTGGAGATCGTGAAGAACTTCACCGTCCCCGGTTTCAGTGAGCACGAAGGACATCTGCGCTTCACCGATGTGCGCGTCCCCGCCGACGCGCTGCTGGGCGCCGAGGGCCTCGGCTTCATCGTGGCCCAGACCCGCCTGGGCGGCGGCCGCGTGCACCACGCCATGCGCACGGTCGCCATGGTGCGCAAGGCCTTCGACATGATGTGCGAGCGCGCGGTGTCGCGCCCCATGCGCAAGGGCGTCCTCGGCGGTCTCCAGCTGACCCAGGAGAAGATCGCCGAGTCCTGGATCGAGATGGAGCAGTTCCGCCTGCTGGTGCTGCGCACCGCCTGGCGCATCGACAAGGAGCAGGACTACCGCAAGGTCCGCCACGACATCGCCGCCATCAAGGTCGCCATGCCCAAGGTCATGCACGATATCGCCCAGCGGGCCATGCACCTGCACGGCGCGATCGGCGTGAGCACCGATCTGCCCTTCGTGGACATGATGAACTACGCCCAGGTCATGGCCATCGCGGACGGGCCCACCGAGGTCCACAAGATCACTCTCGCCAAGAAGGTCCTCGAGACCTACGCGCCCGGCGACCCGGTCTACCCCAGCGGCTACCGCCCGGCCCTGCGCGAGCGGGCCCGCGAACTGGTTGCGCAGCGCCTGGAACACACCGTCGGCAATCTCTGACGAATCCCTGACGAGCGGCGATTCCGCCTATCGGACCGCGTCCCGAGCGCGTTGAATCGACCTGACAGGTCGAGACGACACGTGGAGGCAGGACATGGTTTCGGTAGGCAGAATCGCACGCTCTCGCATCACCTGGGTGGTGGCAGGTGTGGCCGTCATCGCCCTGGCCGTCGGTTTGTACCTGTTCCAGCCGTGGCGCCTGTTCACCAGCACCACGGTCGAAGAGGCCGCGCCGACCATCAGCGCCCCGGTGACCCCGGGCGCGGCCCCGGTTCCGGAGACCCGCACCCTCTACACCGGCACCTTCATCTCCCACGAGCACGCCACCTCGGGCACCGTCGCCGTCCTCCAGCTCGGTGACGGCAGCCGCGTCCTGCGGCTCGAGAACCTCGACACCAGCGACGGCCCCGACCTGCACGTCTGGCTCGCCGACGCCCCGGTCATCCCCGGCGTCGACGGCTGGCGCGTCTTCGACGACGGCGAGCACCTGGGACTCGGAAACCTCAAGGGCAACAAGGGCAGCCAGAACTACGACATCCCCGCCGAGGCCGACTTGGCCAAGCTGACCAGCGTCACCATCTGGTGCGACCGCTTCAACGTCTCCTTCGGCGCCGCCGAACTGCGTTCCGCCTGAGTGAAACACCGCCGACCGGGAACTGGTGGCGTGGCTCTCTCGGCCGATGCCGCCACCGGTTCCCGGTGATCACACGTCCAGCTGCAGGGTGGTGCGGAAGCGGGCGCGATAGGCCGAGGGGGTGATGCCCAAGTGGCGGAGGAAGGCTCGGCGGAGGGATTCGTCGCTGCCGAGGCCGGAGCGGCGGGCGGCTCGAGTGACGGATTCGCCTGATTCCAGGAGGGTCTGCGCGGCTTCCACGCGCACCGACTCCACGAAGGCGGCGGGGGTTGTGCCCAGGTGTTCGCGGAACAGGCGGGTGAGGTGGCGCACGCTCAGGGCGGAGCGGGATGCCATGGCGGACAGGGAATGATCGGCCGCCGGGTCGGCGACGACCTCGTCGAGCAGCGACCGCAGCGGATCGTGCGGTGGCCGCGGGAGCCGCGAGGCGGCCGAAAACTGGGATTGGCCGCCCGGGCGCTGAAGGAAGACGACCAGGTCGCGGGCCACCTCCCGGGCCAGGTCCGCGCCCGCGTCGGCTTCGACCAGCGCGAGAGTGAGATCGATGCCCGCGCTGACACCCGCCGAGGTGAGCACCGAACCGTCCCGCACGTAGATGGAATCCGGTTCGACGGTGATCCTGGGATAGGCGCGCGCGAGGGTGGCGGTGTGCCGCCAGTGGGTGGTGGCGCGGCGGCCGTCGAGCAGGCCGGTGGCGGCCAGGGCGAAAGCGCCGGTGCAGACCGAGGTCATGCGGGTCGCGGTGCCCGCGAGAGCGGTGATGGCGTCGACGAGTTCGCCCGGTGCGGGTGCGGCGGGAAGCCTGGGAGAGCCCGGGACGACCACCGTGTGCACGTCGCCGATCTCGGCGAACGAAGCGGTCGCGCCGAGCGTCGCGCCCGCCGAGGTGCTCACCGCTCGTCCCGTGGGCGAGCAGACGGTCACGTCGTAGTCGGCGCCCAATTCGATCGCGGTGCTCAGTACTTCGAGCGGAGCCGCGACATCGAGCAGGCGGACTCCGTCGTAGGCCAGGACGGCGATCCTTCGATGGGTCACCGGACCGAGGGTAATGGCCAGATCTGTGGGATACCCGGCCGGATGGACATGGTGGGGACCCGGCGGTGACGGCGATGCTCGGTGCATGACACGCATCGCCGATATCGACATCCCCGACACCCGTCTGACCCGCGAAGCCACCGAGCTGGTGCGAGAAGCCGCTACGCCCTTGGTCTTCGACCATTCCCGCCGCGTCTTCCTCTTCGGCGCGCTGCAAGGACGCCGCCGCGGCCTGGACTTCGATCCCGAACTGCTCTACGTCGGCGCCATGTTCCACGACCTGGGCCTGACGGAGAAGTACCGCACGGCCGATCAGCGCTTCGAGATCGACGGCGCCGACGAGGCGCGCAGATTCCTGCTGTCCCACGGCCTCGCCGGCACCGCCGCCGACACCGTGTGGACCGCCATCGCCTTGCACACGACACCCGACATCCCTGCCCGCATGGCCCCCGAGATCGCCTTGGTGACCGCGGGCGTCGAATACGACGTCCTCGGAATCGGATTCGACGACCTCTCCGCCGAGGTCCGCGCGGCCGTCGTCGCGGCCCACCCCCGCCCGGACTTCAAGCGCCGCATCCTGGCGGCCTTCACCGACGGCATCGCCCACCGTCCCGCCACCACCTTCGGCAATGTGAAAGCCGATGTGCTGGAGCGCTTCTCGCCCGGCTACGTGCGACCCAACTTCGTGGACGTCATCGAGGGGTCCGCTTGGCCGGAGTGAATGCCTTGCCCGAGTGAATCCGGCTAGTCGTCCAGCGCGGCATCGAATCCCCGCTCGACCCGGTTCAGGAAATCGCTGATCACGGTGAGTTCCTGAACCGTGTAGCCGTCGAGCGATCGTCGCCAGCCGCCGACCAGCGGGCCGAAGATCGGGGCGATATCCCCGCGGGCCCGATCGAGCGCGAGATGCACCAGCACCCGGCGCCGATCGTGCTCGTCGCGGACCCGCGTCACGAATCCCGCCTTTTCCAGACGATCGATGAGCGCGGTCATGGACGCGGTGGTCATGCCGATGAGCTTGGCCAGCTCGCTCGAGGTGCGCGGACCGTATTGCAACAGCTGCAGGCACTGCATATCGGTCGCATTGATCCCCAGCCGCGCGGCCGCGGTCTGGTTCATGCGCAGCCCGCGTTCGACGGTGCGCCCGATCCCGGCCAGCACGGCATCGACCAAAGCGCCCTTCTCCGTTGACATCCCACTAACCTCTCGGCATTCTGATTACTAGGTTTTCTAGTTATCTGGTGAACCTGGCCTCTAGATTATCTAGCCGAAGGATGGCGGTCAGCCATGTTCCGAAAACTCCTGCCACTTCTCCTCCTCACCAGCCTTGCGGCGACGCCCTTCGCGCCGCCCGCTACCGCGAGTCCGGCCGCCGCCTACGAGGGCCGCTGGAACTACGACTATCCCGACAGCGCGACGAAGATCAATATGGCGGCGCTGAGTCTCGCCGCGGGCGCCGAAGGCCCGCAGATCGGCGATATCGTCTTCACCGCAACCGATTCCGAGCATGTCACCGGCCGCACCGACGTGGGCTGCACCTGGCAGTTCCGGGTCACCGGCGACGCCCTGACACTCGATCCACCCGGCCAGACCTGCCGCAACCCGGTCCTCGGCGCCTTCTACACCATGCGCGAATGGACTGTGCGCGTCGACGGCGACCGGGAGACCGAATCCCTCACCGCCACCAGCCATCACGCCGACCGCGACTACGAATTCACCCTCGCCCACGGCGCCCGCACCCGCGTCCCCGAATTCGATCCGGCCGCCGCCGCGCAGTTCGAAGGCGTGTGGCATTACGGCTCCCCGCCCGCGAAAGCCGGTGCGACCGTGACCCTCACCGGAAACTACGCCAACCGCCTCACCGCGGTCACCGACGGCTGCCACTGGACCCTGCTGGCCCGCGGCAACACCGCCAAGCTCGACCCGCCCGCGCAAACCTGCACCCGGGGCGATTCCACTGTGACACTGCGCTTCTGGACCATCGCCACGCAGGGCGACCAGCAGATGACCCTGATGACCGGCACGGACTCCGCCGGAGACTTCACCGTCACCGGCAACCTGACGCGCCGCTGACAATCCGAAACATCACCGACCGGGAACTGGTGGCGGGGGCTACTCGGCCGATGCCGCCATCAGTTCCCGGTGATCGCTCGTCCAGGTGCGGCGGAGGCGATCAGGCAGGCTTCGGCTCGATCCAGAGGGCTTCGGCGAGGGCGCACAGGTCGCCGTCGGCGGTCGAGAGGGCTACGCCGACAGTGTGTTTGCGGCCGTCGCGGGCGATCGACCAGGCGTGGGAGATGTATTCGGCTCCGGCCGGGACCGGGCGGAGCTGGGTGGCGGTCAAGGCGGCCGTGAAAGCGCCCTGGCCCATATCGGATTGGACCCAGGCGGCGATGCCGCCGGGGCAGTCGAGGGCGGCCCACACCACCTCGGGTGGTAGTTCACCGCTGGCGTCGGCGAGGTTCGGATCGGGAGTCCAGGCGGCGGCGATCAGGACGTGATCGGGTGTGGACCAGGGGAACAGGCGCAGCCCGCGGCCGGGCGGACAGGCGATACCGCAGCCGTAGCAGTCGGTGACCTGCCGTTGGGGGGAGGTGAGGGCGGTTTCGGTCGCGGTTTTCGCCACCGCCCAGGACGGCGCCGGGGGCGGGGTGATGGCGAGGGCCGACGGGCTCGCCTCCACCAGGACGCTGCCGTCCGGCGCGGTCAGAGCGGCGCGGTCGTCGCCGGATTCGATGAGGTGTACCGGCCTGCCGACGTGGAGCGCACGGCGAAAATCCACGCGCACGGTGTCGGCCGGACTGCGGGCGGCGAGCAGTCCGGCCACATAGCCGCCGAAAGCGATATCCGGGTAGCCGTGAATGTGGTCCGGAATGGTGAGCTGCTGCGACTCGGTCATGCGATGGGCCTCGGTCATGCGATGGGCCTCGGTCATGCGTGGATCAACCTCTCCCGGCCACGGTGGCACGTCGAAAAAGCACGGCGGCACGTCGAACAAGATTGACGATACCGAGCGGCTCGGAGCGGGTGCGAGCGGGTTTCGGGCGGCCGGCGCTCAGCACATCTCGCGAATGGCGAAGTCGGCGACGGGCCGGAATCCCAAGCGCTGGTAGAGCGCATTGCTGGTCGGATTGGCCAGGTCGGCGAACAGCACGACCTCCTGCGCGTCCAGTTCCCGGGCGCGCTGGACGATCGCCGCGGTGACCGCGCCGCCGTATCCGTGTCCGCGCCGGGCGGGCGGTGTGTAGACCGGAGCGATACGGGCGACGCCGTGGAACGGCAGCCAGCAGCAGGCGACCGCCGCCGGGCCGTCGTCCTCCCAGAGGACGGCCGTGCCGAGCTCGATACGGGTCGCGGCGGACCGGTGCTGATCGGCGGGCGGGCCGCCGGTCTCGGCCTGGAATGCGGTGAACCACTGGGCGATCAGGTCGGTGTCGGCGACCCCGGCTTGCCGTGCCGCACCGGGCGGGGGCGGCGCGGGGGCGATGAGCTCGCCCAGGCGGTAGAGGCGCATGCCGGTGGCGGCCTTGGTGTTTCGCCCGTGGGCGTCCGTCCACGCGCCGGTGAACAGGTGCGCGGTCGCCGCTTCGGCGTTCACCTCGCCGATCTCGTGACCGCCCTCGGTCAGCAGCCGGACCAGCTCGCTGGCCGCGGGCTCCCGGACTCCGTAGAGCCCGAGGGGCCAGGGCGGGTGTGAATGAATACGGCGGTGACGGTGCGGGTTTCATCGGTCCACCAGCCGAACAGCGTCGCATCGTAGCTCGCGCGCCCGGCCCTGAGATTGGCGACGACCGAGAGCGGGATGGTGTGGCGGATCGGATCGGACGCCAAGTATGCGCTCGCGGCGCGATCGAATGCGGCCGGGTCCTTTGTCAGGGTCCACGACATGGTTCCTCCCAGGGTGATCGAACCAATGTCAGGCTACGACAAGGGTTGCGCGCCGCGTTCGGCGAGCAGGAGGGTCATCAGCCCGGCTTCCTGGGACTGGGAGGTGATCATTGCGCGGGCGGTTTCCTTGACCGGGCCGGCGGTGATCAGCTCGTCGGCGGCTTTGGCCATCGTTACACCGCCCGCGTGGTGGCGCAGCATGAGCTGGAGGAATACGGTTTCGGCATCCGCGCCGCGAGCGGCGGAGAGCACGTCGAGCTCGGCGAGGGTGGCCATGCCGGGCATGACCGCCGAAGCACCGTGGGCCGCATGGCTCTCGCCGTGCATCCAGGACATGGGGTTCGGATTGGTGGGAGAGGCGTTGGCCAGGCGCAACCAGCCGGTGAGCGTGCCGATCTCGGCGCGCTGGGTATCGGCGATCTGGGTGGCGAGGCGGCGGATGCCCGCATCGGCCGCCGGGTCCAGGCGTTGCACCATGAACAGGGCCTGCTGGTGGTGCAGCGACATGTCCTGGATGAAGCCGATCTCGGTGGGCGTCAGAACCGGTGGCGCGGAACGGTTCTCGGGGACGAGCAGGGGCCGCAGCAGGAATCCCGCGCCGAGGGCGAGCAGGGTGACGGCGGCCAGGGCGGCGGCGCGGGTCCAGCGGGCGGCCGTCACGAGCCCACCACGGACCGCTGATCGGCCGGCGGGGTGTAGACCTCGTCGGACAGTTGCAGCACCATGAAACCGTTGTCGTTGCAGCTGGTCCACAGCTGGTTGCCGTGCCATTCCGGGGCCGAGAAGCACCAGTCGGTGGACAGGTCGCCGAAGGCGATCATGCCGCTGCGCGCCGAAAGCGCCTGGGCCGGATCGAATTTGCCCTCCAGAATGGCGCGCGCGACCGCGGGGAACCCCATACCGGGCACGCCGATGATAGAGGCCAGGGCGTGCGGGGAATTCCAGAGTTCGAGATTGCGGCCGGTGCGGGCGGGCGGATTGAAGTAGGCGACCTCGCGAATGGCGGCGGGGTCGCGCACGTCGAAGACGCGAATACCGGATTCCTGCCAGGCGCAGGCCAGGGCGGTGGGATTGTCCGGGCGGTCCGCGGCGCAGTAGTGTGCGTCGTAGGAGAAGATCGAGCCGCCCATGGCCGAGGCGAGCGCCGCGTCCTGGTTCTCGACGAGGTTGATCTCCAGCTTGATCTTGGCAGTCACCCGCGGATTGCCGTCCTCGGAGACATCGACGAGCTTCACCCCGCCCGCGCCGCCCTCATCCGCGGTGAACAGGTACGGCCGCCCGGCATAGGTGACCGGAATACTGTGCTGGGTCGCCCAGCCGTCGGTCCAGAACACCCGGCCCAGGTGCGGCACTTGCGGATTCGGATCCCGACGCTGCACCGCGCTGATATCGAGCACGGTGAATCCGCCCAGCGCGGACAGATACATCCGGTTGCCGTCCGGGCTGATCCCGAACCCGTGCGCCTCGATCCCGGTGAGCCCCTGCCAGATCACGTGCGGATTCGCCGGATCGGTGAGATCGACCGCGCTCACGAAGCCCGGTGCGATACCGGAGGCCCAATAGGTCCGCCCATCCGGGGAGAATCCGCCCTCATGGGTCGTGATCGGCAGCGGCATGAGCAGATTCGATCCGGGCCCCGGATTCAGCAGCCGCGGATGCGCGCAATCGGAGATGTCGTAGACCGACAGGTACCCGGCGCCCTCGCCGATCGGAACGCCGGTGCCCACCAGCAGCTTTCGCTCGGCATTGACCTTCAGCGATTCCCACGTCCCCGCCAGCATGGCCGGCTCGGTCAGCGTCGCCGTCAGCACCGGATTCGCCGGATCGGAGACATCGAGCACCTGCACACCCTGCGCGGGCCCGAGCAGATTCCCGGGGAACAGCGACCCGGTGTAGGAGCAGTGCTCGAAGCTGGCGGAGGTGATCCCCGCGCCCTTGCCTACATACCCGCCGACGAAGGACAGATTGCACCGATACCCCTGTGTACTGCGCCCGCTATTGCGGTCGGCGGCCGGAACATCGCCTTGCAGACCGGTTTCCGGCAGCGCGTCCGCCCCGCACTCCGCCCGCGGCACCGCCGTGCGGCCGACGTCGAAGAACTGCTGCACGTCCTCGGCGAACTCGGATCGGAAATCCGCCGCCGCCCCGCCCATCGGCAGCATGGCCGCCGCCAGCAGCGCACTGATCGCCACGATCCCCGGCTTCGACCGCCGCGCATTCGCGAACCGCCACATTGCGGCACCCCCGTTTCCACGAGCCACTACATCCGTGACCGGCGGCACAGCACGGTGCGCACTGTGTCCCCGGCGACGTCTGGGACAGTAACCGAAAAACTGACCGCTCGGTAGGGTTGGTGGGGATCTCGTCCGAATCCGGCAATGCCGCCGTGCCTGCGAGCACCTTCCGGGACCGGGCCACGGCGCGCCGACGCCTTCCGCTGAGCCACGCGGGTCGGCCGGGTGCTACTGCGCGTCGACGGCGAGCATGCCGAACCGGCTGACCTGCGCGTGGAATGCGCCGTCGGCGCTGGTGATCACGACCTCGGTCGGGTTGGTCAGGGCGATGCAGCAGTAGTTGTCGCGATCCTGCTGCACGCTGATGGAGAGCAGGCGCCGCTTGTTGAGCACCTGCCACTCCTCCATGCATTCGTAGAGCCCGCGCATGGACGGATTCTCGAAGTAGACCAGGTTGTGCTTATTGGTTTCCGACATGTCCAATCATGGACCGGGCGTGGCCGCCACGGCCAGGAGTTCCCGGCACGCCTCGGCGAGTCGGGTGCGCAGGGCCGTGGCGCGGGCGGCGATATCGGATTGGGCGCGGACGTATTCGGCGCGGCCCGAGGGCGTTTCGATGCGGATCGGGTCGTAGCCGTAGGCGGCGAGATCGTAAGGGCTGGCCCTCATATCGAGTTCGCGGGCCGCGCAGGCCAGCTCGAAACAGTCGAAGAGCAGATCGGAATCGATGAGCGGGGTGAGTTTGAAGCCCCACTTGTAGATGTCCATGTTCGCGTGCAGGCAGCCGGGCTGTTCGCGATGGATCTGGTCCGCGCGGGTGAGCGGCTCGATATTGAGCGGGACGGCTTCGGGCGTGAAGAAGCGGAAGGCGTCGAAATGGGTGCAGCGCAATTGCATCGACTCGACCACCGCATCGGTGCCCGCATGGCCCAGGCGCAGCGGGACCTGCTGATGGCGCACCTCGTCGCTGCGGTAGACCATGGCCCATTCGTGCAGTCCGAAACAGGACAGCTGGGTGGGCCGGGAGGCGGTGGCCGACAGCAACTCGGTCACGAATTCGAGCGTGCCGCGACGCTTGGCCAGGAATGCCGGATCCGCCGTCCAGGCCGGGGCGTCGCCCGGAACCCGGTGGTAGCCGCGGGCTTCGGCGTACTCGGCGGCCCCGGCCAGGGCCACGCCCCAGCCGGGATGCCACTTCTTCAGCTGCGCCGGCTTGTGGCCGTAATAGGTGAACAGGAAGTCGATCACCGGATGTTCGGCCCCGTCGGCCCGTGCCCGCAGGTACGGGCCGACCAGGTCGTCCACCTTGGCGCGATGGGCCGCGGCCCGCGCGCGCCATTCGGGTTCCGGCAGCGATCGCGGCGTGTTCACGATCATTCGGCGATGCGGTGGGTGGCGTCGCGGACGGTGCCGACGAACTCCTCCACCAGATCCTCGAGGGCGACGATGCCGACGGTATTGCCGCGGCTGTCGACCGCGCGGCCGAGATGGGAGTTGGTGCGGCGCAGGCGGGCCAGGGCCTCGAAGAGGGTGGTGCCCATGCTCACCGTCGGCAGCGGGCGGATATCGGTGCGGGGGATCGGGGTCGCCGGACCCGCCTCGTCGTCGGCCACCAGGTCGAGCACATCCTTGACGTGCAGATAGCCGACCAGGGAGCCGTCGGCCGCGCGCACCGGGTAGCGGGAGAATCCCGTTTCGGCGACCGCGGTTTCGATATCGCCGAGGGTGGTGCCGTCACCGCGCAGCGGCACCGAGCGGGTCTTGGCCAGCGGCACCATGACATCGGCGACTATGCGGTCACTGGAACCCAGCGCCTGGGTGAGGCGACGATGCTCCTCCTCGTCGAGCAGGCCCTCGGAATGGGATTCGCCGAACATCTCGGCCAGCTCCACCGAGGAGACCGTGGCGTCCAGCTCGTCCTTGGGCTCGATGCGCAGCGCCCGCAGCGTCAGATTCGCCGCCAGGTTGTAGACCGCGATCAGCGGCCGGGCCAGCCGCAGGAACATCAGATGCGCCGGAACCAGCAGCAGCGCGGCCCGTTCCGGACCGGCCAGGGCGATGTTCTTCGGAATCATCTCGCCGAGCAGGATGTGCAGCACCACCACGATGGTCAGGGCCAGCGCGAACGAGATCGGGTGCAGCAGTTGATCGGGCACGCCGAGCAGATCGAAGGGCGTCTCCAGCAGATGCGCCACCGCCGGTTCGCCGACGCGGCCCAGCAGGATGGAGCAGATGGTGATGCCCAGCTGCGCGGCGGCCAGCATCATGGACAGGTTCTGCCCGGCCTGGATGACCGTGGTGGCCGAGCGCTTGCCTTGTGCGGCAAGGGCTTCCAGCCGGTCGCGGCGGGCGGAGATGAGCGCGAACTCGGCGGCAACGAAGAAGGCGTTGCCGAGCAGCAGCAGCACGGTGAGGCCGATGGCCCACAGATCACCCATGGTCGTGCTCCCAGCTCGCCAGGACCTCGGCGGTCACCGGGCGCAACAGCACCCGGTCGATGCGGCGGCCGTCCATGCGTTCCACCTTCGCGATCCAGCCGCCGTCGGTGTGCGGTTCGAAACCATTGTGGTGACCGCTGCCCGGATGCGGCAGCAGCACCTCGTCGCCGGTCTCGGGGATGCGGCCCAGCCGGGTCAGCACCAGGCCGCCGAGGGTTTCGTATTCGCCCTCGGGCGCGTCGTATCCGGTGGTGCGGGAGACCTCGTCGATGCGCAGCAGACCGGAGCAGTCCCAGCCCGCGGGCGTGCGGCGCACATCGAGTTCCTCCTCGTCGTGCTCGTCGCGGACATCGCCGAGGATCTCCTCGATGATGTCCTCCATGGTGACCAGGCCGGCGGTGCCGCCGTATTCGTCGACCACCAGCGCCACCTGCATGCCGTCGGCGCGCACGCGCTCCAGCACCTCGTCGCCGTCCAGGCTGGCGGGCACGATCGGCACCGGCTGCGCGATGGACGACAGCTTCACCGTGCGGCGCGTCCGCACCGGGTGCAGGAAGGTCTGCTTGATGTGCACCACGCCGAGGGTGTTGTCGAGATCGCCGTCGATGACCGGGAACCGGGAGTACCCGGTGCGGCCCGCGGCCTCGATGAGATCGGCGAGAGTGTCGTCCTTGTCCAGGGATTCGATCTTCACCCGCGGCGTCATGAGCTCCTCGGCGCTGCGGTCACCGAACTGCAGCGACCGGTCCACCACCTGCGCGGTGCGCTGATCGAGCGCGCCGTGCAGCGCGGAAGTCCGCACCAGCGAACCCAATTCCTGCGGCGAGCGCGCGGAGCGCAGTTCCTCGGCCGGTTCGATGCCCATCCGGCGCACGGCCCAGTTGGCGGTGCCATTGAGGAAATTGATCATCCAGCGGAAGACGGTGGAGAACCAGATCATCGGCCCCGCGGTGGTGCGCGCGGTGGACAGCGGCGCGGCGATGGCGATGTTCTTGGGCACCAGCTCGCCGTAGATCATGGACAGCGAGGTGGCCAGGATCAGCGCCAGGGCCAGCGAAATGCCGTGTGCGGCAGCGCTACCCACGCCGAGGGCGGTGAAGACCGGCTCCAGCAGCCGGGCCAGCACCGGCTCGGCGATATAGCCGGTGATCAGCGTGGTGATGGTGATGCCCAGCTGTGCGCCGGAGAGCTGGAAGGAGAGCGTGCGATGCGCCTGGCGCACCTGCCGGGCGCGGCGATCGCCCTCGCGGGCGTGAGCCTCGACGGTGCTGCGTTCCAGGGCTGTGAGCGAGAATTCCGCCGCGACGAAGAGCGCGGTTCCGGCGGTGAGAGCGATGAAGCCGAGCAGGCTGAGAACGGTGAACACGACCGACACGATCAGCACCGCCCGGTCGCGTGTAGTGCTGGGAGAACGGGAACGCCGGGTTTGTCACCCGGCTCGGTAGAGGAGCCCTCCTGAGCGGCGCCCTTGGACGCGGGTGACAACTGGTTCCTTTCGAAGGACGGTAGTGGTGCGGCAATCGCTCGGTGGTGCCGAACGGGTCCGGTATCGCACATGGTACCGGGTGAAACGCGATGGCTATTGTTCGGGCGCACGGCCTCCGGTATGACCGGCTCAGACACAGATATGACCGGCCCGGACACCTCGAACCCGGCGAGTCGGTGCGACTCGCCGGGCTCGACTGTGCGGTGCTACAGGATGGTCACCAGCCCGACGGCAGCGGACGGCCCTCGGCGAAACCGGCCGCCGACTGCACGCCCAGTGTGGCCCGCTCGTGGAATTCCGCGAGGGTGCGGGCGCCGGCGTAGGTGCAGGAGCTGCGCACGCCGGAGGTGATGTGGTCGATCAGGTCCTCCACGCCCGGGCGCTCGGGATCCAGGCGCATGCGCGAGCTGGAGATGCCCTCCTCGAACAGCGCCTTGCGGGCGCGGTCGAAGGCGGAATCGGAGGCGGTGCGGGCGGCCACGGCGCGCTTGGACGCCATGCCGAAGGACTCCTTGTAGCGATTGCCGTCGCGGTCGATGCGCATATCGCCGGGCGACTCGTAGGTGCCCGCGAACCAGGAGCCGATCATGACGTTCGACGCGCCCGCCGCCAGGGCCAGCGCCACATCGCGCGGGTGGCGGACGCCGCCGTCGGCCCACACGTGCTTGCCGAATTCCTTGGCGGCGGCGGCGCATTCGGCCACGGCCGAGAACTGCGGCCGGCCCACGCCGGTCATCATGCGGGTGGTGCACATGGCGCCGGGGCCCACGCCGACCTTGATGATGTCCGCGCCGGCCTCGATGAGATCGCGGGTGCCCGCGGCGGAGACCACATTGCCCGCCACCAGCGGCACGCCCAGATCCAGGGCGGCCACCGAGCGCAGCGCCTCCAGCATCTTGATCTGGTGACCGTGCGCGGTGTCCATGACCAGCACGTCCGCGCCGGCGTCGACGAGGGCCTTGGCCTTGGCCGGGACGTCGCCGTTGATGCCGACCGCGGCGGCGATGCGCAACTGGCCCTGGGCGTCCACGGCGGGCTGGTAGATGCCGGCGCGAATGGTGCCGGTGCGGGTCATGACGCCGGCCAGGGTGCCGTCGGCATTGACCAGCACGGCCAGATCGCGATGGCGGGCGTGCAGCAGGTCGAAGACCTCACGCGGCGAGGCGTCGGCCGGGGCGGAGACGAAATCGGTCTCGGCCACGGTGCTCAGCCGGGCGAAGCGGTCGACATCCGCGCAGGCGGCCTCGGTGACGACGCCGACCGGCTTGCCGTCCTCGACCACGATGACGGCGCCGTGCGCGCGCTTGTGGATGAGCGCCAGCGCATCGGACACCGACTGATCCGGATCCAGGGTGACGGGGGTGTCGGCGGTGAGCGAGCGGCTCTTCACGAAGGCGATGGTGTCCGCGGCCGCTGGGATCGGCAGATCCTGCGGCAGCACCACGATGCCGCCGCGGCGGGCCACCGTCTCGGCCATGCGGCGGCCGGCGACGGCGGTCATATTGGCGACGACCAGCGGAATGGTGGTGCCGGTGCCGTCGCTCGAGGACAGGTCGACATCGAAACGCGAGGTCACATCCGTCCGGCTGGGGACGAGGAAGACATCGTCGTAGGTCAAGTCGTAGGGCGGATTCTGCCCGGGAAGAAACTGCACGGTTGTTGCCGCTCCATAGGTTGACGTGGGGTTTTCGTGTTCTCCATGCTCCGATAGCAGGTATATGGCACGAATTCACCCGAAGGTCATCCACTGGGCCGGATTGCCCTTCGCGCGCTACCTGGTGTCACGCATGCAACGCACCAGTGTAGTCGGCCACCTCGGCCACAGTTGGTACGCAGTGCCCATTGCAACGCTGTGCTGTCGAACACGTTGTCATTCCGAAAGGTTGTTCCGGACGGCCGGACGCTGGAAGTGTGCGGAGCGGCGAGCCGGTCGCATCCGGTTGCGCGCCCGCCGGGGTGGCCGTGATTTCGCGCTGTGACAGGCACATCCGAGCTCGCCGACCGCATCGCCATCGGCGACACCGGATCGATCGCTTCGAATACCGCCTCGAGGTGATCGATGGGGATGCCGACCTCACCTGAGCGGGTAGCTCAGCAATAGCCGTCGTGGTCCGGCGCGGTGAAGCCCTCGGCGTGTCCAGGGTGATGCCGGAGTGTCGCCGGACCCCTGATCTCAGCGACCGGAGCGCCGCGCCGCGCCCGGTTTGCGTTTCTTATTGTGCTGGCGGCTGCCGGTGCGCGGATCGACGCGCGGCCGGAAGGACGGTCGCGGTGAATCGGGCTCGGCGGCAACGGGAACGGCCGGATCGGGGACCGGGCGTCCGGAGGGGCGACGGGCGCCGGTGATCTCGGCCAGGCGGCGATCGCCGGGGCGCACCTCCACATCGGTGAGGGTGACGCTGGCGCGGCGGGCCATCTCGGCGGCCTCCGCGCGCTCGTCCGGGGTGACGACGGTGACCACGGTGCCGCTCGCCCCCGCGCGGGCGGTGCGGCCGGTGCGATGCAGGTAGTCCTTCGGATCCTCCGGCGGATCGACGTGCACGACGAGGGAGATGTCGTCGACGTGGATGCCGCGCGCGGCCACATCGGTGGCGACCAGGACGGGCGCGGTGCCGTCGGCGAAGGCGGCCAGGGTGCGATTGCGGTGGTTCTGCGATTTTCCGCCGTGCAGCGCCGCGGCCGGAATCCCGGATTCGCGCAGGCGGCGGGCCAATTTGTCGGCGCCGTACTGGGTGCGGACGAACAGCAGCGTGCGGCCGGCGCGCGCGGCGATCTCGTTGACGACGGTGCGCTTGTCATTGCGGCGCACGTGCAAGGCGTAGTGCGCGATGTCGGGCGCGGACGTGCCCGATGTGGTGGCGGCGGCCGCGTCCGCACCCGGCTCGCTGCCGGGCGCACGCGCCGGCGCGGCATCTCCGGTGGCGGGATCCCCTTCTCCCGCATCGGCTTTCGGTGTTCCCGGTTGCTCCGACACCGCATGCCGGACCGGGGCGTCGAGGTAGCGCTCGATGAGCGTGTCGACGGTCTCGTCCAGGGTGGCCGAGAACAGCAGGTGCTGAGCCTGTTCCGGGACGCGGTTGAGGACCGCGGTGAGCTGCGGCAGGAAGCCGAGTTCGGACATGTGGTCGGCCTCGTCGACCGTCACCACCACAACCGCGGACAGGTCGGCGGCCTTGCGGCCGATGAGGTCGGTGAGGCGGCCGGGGGTGGCGATGAGCAGGTCGACGCCGCGGCGCAGGCGCTCTTCCTGATTCTTGATCGGCAGGCCGCCGACGGCCGTGGTCATGCGCAGGCCGAGGGACAGCGCGGGCTCGTCGAGCGCGGATTCGATCTGAATGGCCAGCTCGCGCGTCGGGGCGAGGATCAGGCCGCGCGGCCGGCCCGGCGCCGAGGGCGCGCCGAAGAGGCGGACCAGCATGGGCAGGCCGAAGGCCAGGGTTTTGCCCGAACCCGTTGCGGCGCGGCCGAGTACGTCGTGACCGGCGAGGATGTCGGGAATGACGGCGGCTTGAATGGGGAAGGGCTTGTCGAGGCCGTCCCGGCGCAGGGCATGCACCAGCACCGGCGGAAGACCCAGCTCCGCAAAGGTCTCAGGCACGCGTCACCAGCAGCCGGCTCAGCTCCTGCAGCCACGGAATGGCCACGGCGAGGGTCGGCACCACCAGAATGGCGGCCGCGGCCAGATAGGCGGCCGCCGCGATCTTCAGATCGCCCATGGGCCCGGCCAGCCGCTGAATGCGGATCAGCGTGGTCGGCCCGCCCACGGCCATGGCGCCCTGCGGGGCAGGGGAATTGGAGCAGGCCACCAGGGCGCGGGCCAGGGGAGTGGGTCCGGTCACCTTGACCGCCGAATCATCGGCGAGCAGTTCGATGAGCAGCTTCACCGAATCCAGCGCGGACTTGGAGCGCACCACCCGCGGGAAGGCCTCGTGCGCGGCGGTGAACGCCTCCAGCACCAGGTCGTGGCGGGCGCGCAGATGCGACCGTTCGTGGCTGACGATCGCGGTCAACTCCTCATCGGAAAGATTGGTCACGGTGCCCTGGCTGAGCACCACGCGCTGGCGGATGCCGGGCAGGCAGTAGGCAATGGGTTCGGCGGCGGCCAGCACCCGGATATCGGCGGACTTGCGCTCCACCCCGCTCTGATCGAGCAGGTCGACCAGCATGCGGTGCCGGGCCCGGCGCCGCCGGGTGTGCACGCCGACGCGGATCACCGAGAAGATGAGCCGCGCGCCGATGAGCAGGGTGAGCGCGAAGACGGTGACATAGGCCAGCCACAGCGGCAGGCCGAGCGCGTCGATCTCCTGGCTCGGGGTGGTGGTGGGCCGTCCATCGGGTCCGGGCACGAGCAGCCGGCTGGCGATGGCCAGGCCGGAGCTGAATGCCGACAGCACGGCCGCGAGCGCGATCGCCTGCCAGAGCACCAGTGCCGCACGGGGACTGCGATAGGGCCATTGGGCTCGGCTGAGCAGCGCCGGGGCCGGTCCCGCCAGAAACAATGCGAGACCGGCGAATACCGCCGCTGTTACGTCCATTCCTCAGCTCACTACGTTGTGGGGGTCTGGCCGAGGTTGTCGTTTAAGGCTGCTTGCCCTCTCCCGACTGCTTGCGCGCCGCCTCGGTTGCTTCGAGCTTAGCGAGTGCATCGCGCAATGCGGCAGCCTCATCGGCTCCGACTTGTTCGACGAAGTGCACCAGCGCCGCCCGGCGGCTGCCGACTTCATCGGCTTGCTGGAGCGCGTCCACCATGAGGGAGGCGACGAGTTCGTCGCGAGTGTGCACGGGGGCGTAGCGATGCGCGCGATCGTCGCGCTGCTGGACCACCAGATTCTTCTTCGCCAGACGCTGCAGCACAGTCATCACCGTGGTGTACGCGAGCTCGCGGCGCTCGGCGAGAGCCTCGTGGACCTGCCGCACCGTCTGGGGTTCATCGGCCGACCACAACTGGTCCATGACCGCTTTCTCGAGTTCACCAAGACCTGCCATCCCACAAGTTTACGGAGACAACGACACGAATGCGTACTACAAGTCGTCGTAACCGGGTAGTTGCTGGTGTGGGATTAGTCATAGCGGCGGGCCGGAACTTTTTCGCAGCCCGCGGATCCGTGCACATGCCGGGTGCCGATGGGCACGATCATCGGTCGCCCGGACACCGGATCCTCGAGGACCTCGGCGCGCAGGCCGAAAACTTCCTGCAACAGCTCGGCGGTGACGATCTCCGCCGGGCGGCCCTGGGCGACGATGCGGCCGGCGTGCATGACCACCAGGCGGTCGCTGTAGCGGATGGCGAGATTGAGATCGTGCAGGACCATGACGACCGTGCGGCCGTAGTCGTCGTGCAGGCGATCGACCAGATCGAGCACCTCGAGGGAGTGGGCCAGATCCAGATAGGTGGTGGGCTCGTCGAGCAGCAGGATGTCGGTGCCCTGGGCCAGAGCCATGGAGATCCAGGCGCGCTGGCGCTGGCCGCCGGAGAGTTCGTCGAGGGTGCGGTCGGCGAGATCGGCGATGCCGGTCTGCTCGAGCGCGGTGGTCACCTCGGTTTCGTCGTCGGCGGACCACTGGCGCAGCCAGGACTGATGCGGATGGCGGCCGCGCGCGACCAGATCCGCGACGGTGAGACCCTCCGGGGCGACCGGAGTCTGCGGGAGCATGCCGACAATGCGGGCGATGTCCTTGGTCTTCATGGTTGAGATCGCCTTGCCGTCCAAGACGACCCGGCCCGCCTTGGGGCGCAGCAGGCGGCCCAGCGAGCGCAGCAGCGTCGATTTACCGCAGCCGTTCGGCCCGATGACGGTGGTGATCAGCCCGGGTTCGATATCGAGGCGGAGCCCGTCGACGATGATGCGGTCACCGTAGCCGAGGGTGATGTCCTCGGCGCCGAGGTGATGGTTTTCGACGGCGGTCACAACGTCGCCTTCCGGTTCGCGCGTACGAGCAGATAGATCAAGAATGGCCCACCGAAGGCGGCGGTGACCACGCCGACCGGCAGGTCGACGGGAAAGAGCGTGCGGGAGGCCAGGTCCGAGCCCAGCACCAGAATGGCCCCGATCAGCGCGGAGGCGATGATCGGCTCCCCCGGGGTGCGCAGCAGGCGGCGGGCGATCTGCGGCGCGGCCAGGCCGATGAAGCCGAGCGGGCCGACCGCGGCGGTCGCCAGGGCGGAAGCGGCGACGGCGGAGCCGATGAGAACGGCCTGCTGGGTTTGGATCCGGACGCCGAGCACCCGGGTGGTGTCGCTGCCGAACCGCAGCGCGGCCAGCGTGCGCGCGGAGGCCGCGGCCACGGTGAGAGTCACGGCCAGACCGATGGCGGCCGGCCACAGGGTGGACCAGCCGGCCTTGTTCAGCGAACCGGTCAGCCAATGCTGGGACCGCGACGCATCCATGAGCGTGGCGCGGGTGAGCAACCAGCTCACGATCGCCAGCAGTGCCGCATTCGCGCCGATGCCGATGAGCACCAAACGGAATCCCATCACCCCGCTGTCGCCGGACGCATTGCGCCCCCACGCCAGCAGGTAGATGGCCACGCCGGTGAGCAGGCCCGCGGCCAGCGCCGCGAGCGGAACGCCCAGCGTGACAATCACTCCGGTGGTCGCGAAGCCCGTTCCCGAGATCACCAGCACCGCGCCGACGCTCGCACCGGCGGTGATACCGAGGATGTCCGGACTGGCCAAGGGGTTGTGCAGGATCGACTGCGTGATCGCGCCCGCCATGCCCAGCGCCGCGCCGACCACGACGGCCGTCAGCGCGCGGGGCAGCCGCGAATCCAGAATGAGGAACCGCTGCGCCCGGGTTCCGCCGCCGCCGAGCACATCCAGCACCTTGCCGAGCGGAAGCCGATACTCGCCGATGGCGATATCCATGGCGAACAGCACCAGTAGTACGGCCATCAGCGCCGCGATGGTCAGCAGCGCGCCGATGCGCAGGACCGCGGAGAATCCGCCGATCCGCACTGCGGGGCGAACGGCGCGCACGGTCGGCGACTCCGACGTGGAAGCGCTCACAGGCTCACCAGCTTTCGGCGGCGCACCATGAGGATGAAGAAGGGTGCGCCGATCGCTGCCAGGGTGACTCCGGCCTGGAGTTCGCCCGGACGCGCGATGAGGCGGCCGACGGTGTCCGCGAGGAGCAGGGTGAGTGCGCCGATCAGGCCCGAATAGGGCAGCAGCCAGCGGTAATCCGGGCCGGTGAGGGCGCGGGCCAGGTGCGGGACGATCAGGCCGAGGAAGGCGATCGGGCCGACGGCGGCGGTGGCGGCGCCGGCGAGCAGGACGACCGAGGCCAGGCCGAGCATGCGGCTGCGGGTGAGGTTGACGCCCAGGCCGCGGGCGATATCGTCGCCGAGGCCGAGCAGGTTCAGGCCGGGGGCGGAGATCAGGGCCAGGACCATGCCGAGGATCAGGAAGGGCAGCACCTGCCGGAAGACCGAGGCGTCGTGCCCGGCGACATCGCCGACCACCCAGTAGCGGTAGGTATTGAGGGCCGTCTCGTCCATGAGGACAACGACATTGGTCATGGCCTGCAGGAACGCCGTCACCGCGGCGCCCGCGAGCACCAGGCTCAGCGGGCTGGCTTTACCGCCGCCGATCGAGGAAACGCCGAAGACGACGAGTCCGGCGATGAGCGCGCCCGCGAAGGCGAACCAGATGTATTGCGCCGGAGTCGTGAGCGCGAACAGGTGGATGCTCAGCGCCGCGAGGAAGGCCGCGCCCGCGTTGAGTCCGAGTAATCCGGCGTCTGCCAGCGGGTTTCGGGTGTATCCCTGAATCAGCGCGCCCGCCATCCCCAGCGCCAGGCCGGTGATGAGCGCCAGTCCGGTTCGCGGCAGCCGCAATTCGCGCACGATCTGCTCGGCGGCGTCCTGCGACGGGCACGTCAGGGGCAGCCCGCCCGGGCAGGTCAGCGCCTCCCACACCGTATTCAGCGGCAGAGTGCGCGATCCGAGGGCGATGCTGGCGGCCACTGCGCACAGCAATAGCGCGGACAGCAGCAGAAGTCCGGACAGACGTCGCCGTCTGGTGGTGACTACGGCGGGCACGGTGACGAACTACTCCTGACGAGTTCATTGCTGATCTAAGTATGGTAACCCTAACCTATCTTCCGTTCCGGCCCGCAAACGTCGAGTGATGAGGAGGTTCGAATGCTCGAACCCGTGACCGTGTGCCCCCCTCGCGATATGAGGCTGTCCTTCAGCCGCGCGTGCGCCCGGCTGCGTGCGCTGCAACCGGAGCATCCGCGTGTGTATGCCGTTGCCGCCATGGCTGATCAGGGCAAACGCCGGTGGTGGCGATTGGCCGACGGGGTTCGTGAAGGCCGCATCGAGCTCATGTACCGGCGTCACGCCGCCGAGATGACCGATGCCGGAATCGCCGCCGAGGTGGTGGCCACCGCCCTCATTCACGCGGTCGTCGGCCGCGTCATGGCCCTGCTCGTCTCCGAGGGCCGGGCCTGGGATCCCGGCCTGGAGAACCTCTGGATCCACACCGACAATGACGGCGGCATCGACTGGGCCGGACTGGCCGACACCACGATCCGCGTGGTCGAGGGCGACCGCCTCGACGGCGAACCGGGCGTGGTGACCCTGCCCTGCGAGCCCGCCCTCTACGTCTGGCTGGCCGCCCGCAGCGAACCGGCGCTGATCCTCATCCAGCAGGCCATGGCCCGCTGCTCCGGCTTGAGCGCCCGCCGCTTCTGGTCCCTCGTCGCCGAATCCATTGTCGGTGCGGCGACCTATGTTCCGGCGCTGGCCGGCACCAATTCCTCCGAGGGTGCGCGCCGCGGGCAGGCCATGCTCGCGGCCTTGGAGGATCGTGGATTGCCGGTGCGAAGGGCTTGCTTTGTTAGGTAAGCCTGACCTACACTAAGAACCGGCGTTAGGATCGAGCGAGAGTCCCGAGGGCTGCGGTGACCCCCGATCCACTGCCGCGGCGGGTTCCCCTTCCGGGGGGAGCCCGCCGCTTCGTATTTCCCGGCCTGTGCCAGGGTGGATCCCATGACGCAGCCAGACTTCTCGTCGATCCGCTCCATGGCCGATGTGACGCCCGAGCTCATGAACAAGCTGAGCGAGGGCACCTTCACCGACCTCATCGGTTTGAAGTTCACCGAGACGGGCCCGGATCGGGTGGTGGCGGAATGGGTGGTCACCCCGCAGCAGTTCCAGCCCTTCGGCATTGTGAACGGCGGCGTGTACTGCACGGTCATCGAATCTCTCGCCAGTTTCGCGGCCAGCGTCTGGCTGGGGGAGCGCGGCACCGTGGTGGGCGTGAACAACAACACCGACTTCCTGCGCTCGGCGCGCGAAGGCACCCTGCGCGGGGTGGCGACGCCGATTCATCGCGGGCGGTCGCAGCAGCTGTGGGTCGTGGTGATCACCGATGAGCAGGAGCGCACCGTGGCGCGCGGCCAGGTGCGGCTGCAGAACATGTACGCGCAGAACTGATTCGCGACCGCGCGGCGGATTTCCGCCGACGCGCAGTGCAACATCGCCGAAACATGCAGGTAACGCGGGGCGTGCCAGAATGACCGACGACCCGCCCCGCGACCTCGGTGAGGAGCCCGAATGCGTTTGTCGCCGCACGAGCAGGAACGCCTGCTGCTGAGTTACGCGGCCGAATTGGCTCGGCGGCGGCAGGCCCGGGGGTTGAAGCTCAATCACCCCGAGGCGATCGCGCTCATTACCGATCACGTCCTGGAGGGGGCGCGCGACGGGCGGACCGTGGCCGAGCTCATGGCCTCCGGGCGCGCCGTGCTCACCCGCGCCGACGTGATGGACGGCGTGCCGGAGATGATCCACGACGTTCAGGTGGAGGCCACTTTCCCCGACGGCACCAAGCTCGTCACCGTTCACCACCCGATCGGATGACGCGCGTGATTCCTGGCGAATACCTGTGTGCCGAAGGCACTATCGAACTCAATCCCGGGGCCGACCGCATCGAACTGGATGTGGTGAACACCGGTGACCGGCCGGTCCAGGTCGGGTCGCACGTGCACTTCCCGCAGGCCAATGCGGCGCTGCGCTTCGATCGCGAGGCCGCGCACGGCCGCCGCCTCGATATTCCCGCGGGCACCGCGGTGCGGTTCGAACCCGGTCTGGGCCAGCGGGTTTCGCTGGTTCCCCTGGGCGGGACCCGCGAAGTGCACGGAATCAGCCTCACCCCACCCGGAAAGCTGGATGCCTGATGGCCGAACTCTCCCGCGCCCGCTACGCCGAACTGTTCGGGCCGACCGTCGGCGACCGAATCCGGCTGGCGGACACCGATCTGCTCATCGAGATCACCGAGGACCGCAGCGGCGGACCGGGTCTCGCCGGTGACGAGGCCGTCTTCGGCGGCGGCAAGGTGCTGCGCGAATCCATGGGCCAGGCGCGCGCCACCCGGGCGCAGGGCACCCCGGACACCGTCATCACCGGTGTGGTGATCGTCGATCACTGGGGAATCATCAAGGCGGATATCGGCATTCGCGACGGGCGGATCTGCGCCATCGGCAAGGCCGGTAATCCCGACACCATGAGCGGGGTGCACCCGGACCTGGTCGTCGGCCCGTCCACCGAGATCATCGCCGGTAACGGCCGCATCGTCACCGCGGGCGCGATCGACTGCCATGTGCACTTCATCTGCCCCCAGATCCTCGACGAGGCAATCGGTTCCGGCATCACCACCCTGATCGGCGGCGGCACCGGACCGGCCGAGGGATCCAAGGCCACCACCGTCACGCCGGGCGCGTGGCATCTGGGCCGCATGCTGGAGGCCACCGACTCGTGGCCGGTGAACATCGTGCTGCTGGGCAAGGGCAATACCGTCAGCCAGGATGCGCTGTGGGAGCAATTGCGCGGCGGCGCCGCGGCTTTCAAGCTGCACGAGGACTGGGGCACCACGCCCGCGGCCATCGACGCCTGCCTCACCGTGGCCGACGCCTCGGGCGTGCAGGTGGCGCTGCACTCGGACACCTTGAACGAGGCCGGATTCGTGGAGGACACCCTGGCCGCGATTCGCGGCCGGGCCATCCACTCGTATCACACCGAGGGCGCGGGCGGCGGGCACGCGCCCGACATCATCACCGTCGCTTCACATCTCAATGTGGTCCCCAGTTCCACCAATCCGACGCGGCCGCACACCGTGAACACCCTCGACGAGCATCTGGACATGCTCATGGTGTGCCATCACCTGAGCCCGTCCATTCCCGAGGATCTGGCCTTCGCGGAGAGCCGCATCCGGCCCTCCACCATTGCCGCCGAGGATCTGCTGCACGATATGGGCGCCATCTCCATGATCGGCAGCGACGCCCAGGCCATGGGCCGCATCGGCGAGGTGATCATGCGCACCTGGCAGACCGCGCACGTCATGAAGCGCCGCCGCGGCGCGCTGGCGGGCGACGGCGCGGCCGACAACAACCGGGTGCAGCGCTATGTCGCCAAGTACACGATCTGCCCGGCCGTGGCGCACGGCCTGGATGCCGAGATCGGGTCCATCGAGGTCGGCAAGCTGGCGGATCTGGTGCTGTGGGAGCCCGCGTTCTTCGGGGTGCGCCCGCACGCGGTGCTCAAGGGCGGCGTGATCGCCTGGGCTGCCATGGGCGACGCCAATGCCTCCATTCCGACCCCGCAACCGGTGCTGCCGCGTCCCATGTTCGGCGCCTCGCCCGTCGTGGCGGCGGGGGCCTCGCTGCACTTCGTCTCCGAACAGGCCATCGAGGACGGTCTGGCCGAGCGGCTGCGGGTGAACCGGAAACTGGTGCCGGTGGCCAATGTTCGCAAGCGCACCAAGGCCGATATGGTCCGCAATGACGCCATGCCGCGCATCGAGGTGGATCCCGACACCTTCACCGTGCGCATCGACGGCGAGGTGTGGGCGGAGGAGCCCGCCACCGAACTGCCCATGGCGCAGAGGTATTTTCTGTTCTGAGTGGCAGACTGCCCAGTATGAGCAACTCGGACTGGGCAGAAGTGGACCGCTACCTCGCGGATACGGTCGTGGGAGACCAGGATTCGGCGACCCTCGAGGCGAACGCGGCCGCCGGCTTGCCCGCGATCGACGTCTCGCCGCCGCAGGGCAAGTGGCTCTACCTGCTCGCCAAATCCATGCGCGCGGAACGAGTCCTGGAGATCGGCACCCTCGGCGGCTACAGCACCACCTGGCTGGCGCGCGCCGTCGGTAAGGAAGGCCGCGTCGTCACTCTCGAATTCGATCCTCATCACGCCGAGGTGGCCCGCGCCAATCTGGACCGGGCCGGGGTCGGGGATCGCGTGGACGTGCTACCCGGGGCCGCCCTGGAAACCCTGCCCCTTATCGCCCAGCGCAAACCGGAACCCTTCGACCTGGTCTTCATCGACGCGGACAAGATCAACAACTCCAACTATGTGAACTGGGCGCTGAAACTCACCCGCCCCGGCTCGGTCATCATCGTCGACAATGTGGTCCGCCACGGCGCCATCGTCGACGCCGATCCCGACGCCGCCGCCCAGGCCAGCCGCGATGTCATCGAATTGTTCGCCGCCGAACCACGATTGGACGCCACCGTGCTGCAAACCGTCGGCAGCAAGGGCTGGGACGGCTTCGCCTACGCCGTCGTCGTCGACCCCGAGGAGTAGGGATCGGGCCGGATTGGAGAATGGGGTGCGTGTCCAAGCGCCGCAACTCCACTCCGGTCCCGCAGTCCTGTCCGTGCGGGCTGCCCGCGAACTACGCCGATTGCTGTGGACGGCTGCACCGGGGCGAGGCCGCGGCGAGCAGCGCCGAGCAGTTGATGCGCTCGCGGTTCAGCGCCTTCGCCGTCCGGGACGAGGGGTACCTGCTGCGCAGCTGGGATCCCTCGACCAGGCCGGCCGAGGTGGATTTCGACCCGGGGCTGCGCTGGGAGGAGCTGGAGATCATCGGCTCGACCGGCGGCGGGCCCTTCCACACCGAGGGGACGGTGGAGTTCCGGGCCCATTACCGGTCGCACGGCGCGGCGGGCGTGCTGCACGAGAACAGCCGGTTCCGCCGCGACAACGGTGCGTGGGTCTACCTCGACGGCGTGATCGAGGATTCGTAATCGTCAGTGCGGGAAGGCCATGACGGCGAAGGCGGCGCCCGCCGGATCGGCCAGGACGCCGACGCGGGAGGGGCCGGGCAGGTCCTTCGGCTCGTCGATGATCTTGCCGCCGAGTTGGACCGCGCGGGCGACGGTGGCGTCGACGTCGGGGACGTGGATCGTCATGGACCAGAAGGGGGCCGGTTCGCCGGGGGCGGCCCGGTGCGCGCCGCCGAATTCGCCGGTGCCCGGGGCGGAGATGGCCTGGTAGGGGTTCTCGGTGGCGGTTTCCCAGGCGGCGTTGGCGTAGGTCCAGCCGAGGGCCTTCGCATAGTGGGCGAGGGCGTCGGCGGGGGCGCGGGTCGCGGCGTACTCGACCCAGCAGGGGTTGTTCGGCGCCATCCAGCGTTCGGTGCCGGGATCGGTGATGGGCTGGGCGAGGCCGTAGGGCGCGCCGTCCGGATCGGTGAGGATGGCGAATTTCAGGCGGCCGAAGACGTCGGCGGGCGCGACGAAAACGCCCGCGCCCGCGCCGACCGCGGCGGTGGTGGTGGCCTCGAGATCGGCGACCGCGAAGTAGGGGAGCCAGACGGCCGGTTTCACGGTGCCGTCCGGATTGGCGGCCGAGACGACCCCGGCGACTTGAGCGTCGTCCTGGCGCAGGATCGTGTAGTGACCGGCCTCGGGACCGGTGTCCTCGGCGGTCCAGCCGAACAGGTCGCAGTAGAAGGCGGCGGTGGCGGGGATGTCGGGGGCGCTGACGTCGAACCAGCGGGGTGTGCCGGGAATGAAAGCGGGAGGCATGGTTTCTCCTCGTCGTCGGAGACGGTTGGTGCGCGCAGTGCGGGCAGGACCGCACCGTGTGCATTCGTACAGACGATGCCCGGCAGCCGGATTCATCGCCGCCACCGATACGCGACGGGTGACTAGCGCGCGGCGCGGGCCTCGAAGCCGTCGCAGAGTGCGGTGAGGCCGGAATCGAGCATGGCCACCGGGTCGAGCAGATCGGCGCGGCCGGTGCCCTCCAGATCGGCGAGTGCGGGAGTGGGCGGCCAGCAGGGCGTGCCGTCGAGCAGGGCCTCGAGACCGGAACGCTCATCGGCCTCGCTGTCACGGGACGACAGCAGCCGCGCGCTCACCTGCTGCAGCGCGACGCCGGCGATATAGCTCCACACCGACAGTGACATCCGGGTGGCCTCGCGGGTGTCGACGCCGAGTTCGCGGAAGCCCTCGACCAGCCAGCTCAGCACGATGAGGCTGTTCTCGCCGAAGTTGTAGCGCGGTACCGCGAAGGTGAACAGCACCCACGGATGTTCCTGGTACAGCCGCCAATCCACCTCGGCGGCGATGCGCACCCGGTCCCGCCAGGTCCAGCCCCGGCCCTCGGGCGAGGGGTAGGGATTGCGCCGGGAGACCTCGTCGGTCATCTCCGCGAGCAGCGTGTCCTTATTGGGCACGTGCCGGTACAGCGACATGGCCCCCGCGCCCATCCGCTCGGCGATGCGGCGCATGGACAGGGCCTCGAGCCCGGACTCGTCGGCCAGGGCGATGGCGGTGTCGACGATGGCGGCCCTGGTGAGCTTGGCCTCGGTCATCGGACGAATTCTTCCCTTCCCCGCGCCGTTGTGCGTACACTGTACTCCGGCCGCGCGTACGTCGTACGCGCTCCTCAGTTCGAAGCCCGGATCGACCCGAAGGATAGGTGATGACCAGCACGCTCGCGCATTCCGCCGCGAAGACTCCCCGACGCGCCTGGGCCGGACTGGCGGTATTGCTGCTGCCGGTGCTGCTCGTGTCGATGGATATGTCGGTGCTGTATCTCGCCATGCCGACGCTCACCGCGCACCTGGATCCCTCTGCGACGGAACAGTTGTGGATTCTGGACATCTACGGCTTCCTCATCGCCGGGCTGCTGATCACCATGGGCAATCTGGGTGATCGCATCGGGCGGCGCAATATTCTGCTCGCGGGCGCGACCATCTTCGGAATCGCCTCGGTGCTGGCGGCTTTCGCGCCGAGCGCGCCGGTGCTGATCGCGGCGCGGGCGCTCATGGGCGTGGGCGGCGCGACGCTGCTGCCGTCGAGCCTGGCCTTGATCTCGACGCTGTTCCCCGATCAGCGGGCGCGCAATACCGCCATCGGCGTGTGGACGGCGTTCTTCGCGGGCGGGTCGGCGGTGGGCCCGATCATCGGCGGCGTGCTGCTGCACCACTTCTGGTGGGGTTCGGTGTTCCTGATCAATACGCCGGTGCTGCTGGTGCTGCTGGTCTTCGGGCCGCTGCTGCTGCCGGAGCATCGCGCGGCGGGCCTCGCGCCCCTGGATCTGCCGAGCGTGGCGCTGTCGATCGGCGGCATCCTGCCGGTCGTGTACGCGATCAAGGAGTTCGCGGCGCACGGGTTCACCGCACCGTCGGTGGGCATCGGCCTGGTCGGCGTGCTGCTGCTGACCCTGTTCATCCGGCGGCAGCGGACACTGACGGAACCGCTGGTGGATCTGAGCCTGTTCCGGCGCGGGCTGTTCTCGGTGGCCATCGGCTCCAGCACCGTGGGCATGCTGGCGCTGGCCGGGATGAGCTTCCTGACCAGCACCTACCTGCAGTCGGTGACCGGGCGTGACGCCTTGCAGGCGGCGCTGCTGGGCATCCCCATGGCCATTGTGGTGTTCGCGTGCTCGATGAGCGGTTCGCGGATCGGGCATCTGCTCGGCACCAAGACCAGCTTCGTGCTGTCGCTGGGCATGGCGGCGGTCGGCAACCTGATGTTGCTGGGCCTCGGCGTGGACGGCGGAATCGGCTGGTACATCGCGGGATCGGTGATCGCGGGCGCGGGCTTCGGCATTGCCTTCACGCTGGTGTCGGAGGTGTCGGTGTCCTCGGTGCCGCCGGAGCGGGCCGGATCCGCGGTGGGCATCTCGGAGACCAGTTTCGAGCTCGGCAACGGCCTGGGCCTGGCGCTGCTGGGTTCGCTGGCGGCGCTGGTGTTCCGGTCCGGCGGCGATTTCGCGCCGACGCTGGGGGAGACCATCGCCCGCGCGGGGAACGACACCACGCTGATCGATTCCGCGCGTTCGTCTTTCGTGCACGGCATGCATTTCGCGACCACCGCGGGCGCGATTCTGCTGGCCGTCATGGCGGTCATCGCGCTGGTGGCCAAGCCGGCGCCGGTGCGCGCCAATTCCGCGCACTCCGGGTCGTAATCCCGTCCGGCGTCCTAGAGTCGAGGCGTGGGTGAGAATTCCGCGCCGAATCCGGAGAATCGCAACGGGACCACTGGGCGGCCGCTCGCCGAGCGGGTGGCCACCAGACTGTTCTATCCGACCTCGCGCCCGCGCGAGAAATCGCTGCGGGACGCGGTCTCCGGGCGCGTGATCCTGGTGACCGGCGCCTCGCACGGCATCGGCAAGGTGACGGCGAAGAAACTCGCGGCCGCGGGGGCGATCGTGCTGCTGGTGGCGCGCACCCGCGAGGACCTCGACCAGGTGGCGGCGGAAATCGGCGCGGCGGGCGGGACGGCGCACGTCTACCAGGCCGACATCACCGATATGGAGGCCGTCGAGCAACTGGGCCGCACCATTCTCGACGAGCACGACCACGTGGACGTGATGATCAACAATGCGGGCAAGTCGATCCGCCGGTCGCTCGCGAAATCCTACGACCGCTTCCACGACTTCACCCGCACCATCGACGTCAACTACCTCGGCCCGGTGCGGCTGCTGCTCACCCTGCTGCCGAATATGCGCGAGCGCGGCCAGGGCCACATCGTGAACGTGTCCACCTGGGGCCTGCGCATGCCGCCCGCCCCGCGCTGGTCCGCCTACGGCGCCTCGAAGGCCGCCTTCGACGTCTGGTTGCGCACCGTGGCAACGGAAATCGCCGCCGACGGCGTGACCACCACCTCGGTCTACATGCCGCTGGTGCACACCCGCATGAGCGCACCCACCGACTTCTCCGGCGTGCCCGGGCTCACCGCGGAGGAGGCCGCCGACCTCATCTGCCATGCGGTCACCGCCAAACCCCTGGAGATCTCACCGTGGTGGACCGGGCCGGTGCAAGCGTGGACGGATCTGCGACGCGGGGCGGCGCAGCGGTTCATGGAGCGCAGCTTCCGCACGCTGAAGGGATGAGCTCGCGGACTTCGCATTTCAGGGGACGAGCACGACCTTGCCGGTCGTCCCCCGCGTCTCCAGCGCGCGATGCGCGGCAGCCGCTTCCGTCAACGGAAACAGGTGCACGGCAGGCCGCAAGCGTCCGGCGGCGGCCTCGGCGAGCGCCCGCAGTTCGAGATTGCGGATACCGCCCGCCTGCTCGAACATGCGCTGGCCCAGCACATTCTGTGAGGTCACTCCGCGCGACGTGAGCTCTTCCTCGGTGAAATCGGCCGGTCCGGATGCCGCTCCGAAATTCAGGCGCTGCCCACCCTTATCGAGCAGATCGATTGCCGCGCGGGCGATCTCGCCGCCCACGCCGTCGAAAAGCAGGGTCACCGGACGCTCGCCGTAAACGTCGCGCACGCGATCCACCCACCCGGCTCGCCGGTAATCCACCGCCAGGTCCGCGCCATTGCTCCGCACCATCGCCACCTTCTCGGCCCCGCCCGCCAGCCCGATGACCTGCGCCCCGGCGTTTTTCAGATACTGCACCAGGAGTGTGCCGATTCCACCCGCCGCGGAGGTCACCATGGCCACCGTGTCCGTGTCGATCGTCGGCGCGAACTGCAGAATTCCCATGACTGTCCGCCCGGTCCCGACCATGGCGACCGCCTCCGCCGGGGTCAGTCCCGCCGGAATCGCATGCAGCCGTTCAGCATCGGTGACCGCCTGCTCGGCATACCCGCCCGGCACCGGCCCCAGATACGCGACCACCGCCCGCCCGACCCAGCTCCGATCCACCCCGTCCCCGACCCGGTCGACCGTCCCCGCCACCTCCCGCCCTGGAATGGTCGGAAGTTCGGGCAACGGAATGGGCCCCGCCACATCTCCCCGCCGCAGCGAGGTGTCGATGAAATGCACTCCCGCCGCCTGCACCGCGATCCGCACCTGCCCCACCCCCGGTTCCAGATCATCGACGGCGTCGTAACGCAGATTCTCGGCAGGTCCGAACGCATGAAGACGGATGGCACGCACGGCAACTCCTAGTTCCTCGACTGATCGCACGCCCAGCCTGCAACCCGAACCAAGGTTCAGGTCAAGTGCGGACCAGACGGCGCGGTGACCGCTCGGACCTGACGTATACCGAAGTCGGCACGTGCCCGACCGCGCCCGCCGAAGGTCGGTACGGGCTCGCCGCACGCGCCGAGGCCGGCGGTGGTCCGGCCGCGCACGCTGAGGACGGCGGGAGCCTGACCGCACACGCCGAGGTCTGTCCGACCGACCGCGCCCGCTGAGGGGTGATGTGGCCCCGACCCGCAGGTGCCGGGGGTCGGCGTGGCTCGACCTAGCACACCGAGGATCGGTGAGGGCTCAACCGCACAGCCGAGGTCGACACGACTCGACCGCACACGCCGAGGTCGGCGTGGGCTCGACCGCGCATGGCGCTGGCTACGGCTCGGGCCGAACGCCTCTGACCACACCGCTTACTATCGAACGATGCGCTATCCGGAGACCCGCCGATGAGTTTGGCCACGTTGCTCACCCTCGCCGACTCTCGCTTCCCGATCGGCGGCCACGTCCACTCCGGCGGCGTCGAAGAAGCGATCACTTCCGGGCTGCTCCGCGACGTCCCCACCGTCGAGCTCTACCTGCGCCGCCGCATCCGCACCTCGGGCCTGGTCGCCGCCTCGCTGGCCGCCGCCGTCTGCGCGGAGACTCTCACCCCGGCCCGCGCCGAGCTCGAAGCGGACGCGCGCACGCCGTCCCCCTCGGCCCGCACCGCCTCCCGTGCCCAGGGTCGCGGCTTGCTTCGTCTCGCGAAACAGGTCTGGCCGCAAGCCCCGTGGTCGGGGCTGGGAACGCGGCCGCATCTGTCGACGGTTTTCGGTGTCGTCGGTGCGGAATCCGGGGCCTCACCCGAGGAGATCGCCGGGGTCGTGGTGTACACGACCATGACCGGCGCGGCCACCGCGGCCCAGCGGCTGCTCGCGCTGGATCCTGCGGCAGTCGCAGCTTGCACGATTCGCCTCGCCGGGATCTGCGATCAGACAGCACGCCAGGCGACCAAGGGCTTGGCGGCATTGTCCGATCCGCTCCAGGATGTCCTGGCCGAGCGACACCTGCTGCGGGATATGCCGCTTTTTGCGTCGTAGGACGGGAATCCTGCTGGGGCACAGCGGGTTTACTACACATGCGGAATAGTGGGTTACCCGGGAATGCTCCCCGCGGATTACTCGGGAACAGCGCCGCGGGATTGCTCGAGGCCGCCGGTTTACTCGAGAGGGGCGCCGATCGATCGGACCGGCCCGGTACGCCAAGGCGGAGTCCAGAGTGATGACTGCCGCTCGGCTGCCGGAGTGGGGGACACCGATACTTCGATCTGATCGCGCTGCGGGCCGTACTCCAGGGACACGGTGTGCGTGCCGGCGGACGGCCGGGAAACGACGGCACGAGGGCCGGTTCCGGCCGGCTCGCCATCGACGCGCCAGTGCAGTGCGGCGGGATCGCCGTCGCCGTCGAGTTGCCCTTCCAACACCAGCAGCCCGTCGTCGTAGCGTGCCGCATTCGGCTCTGGTGGGGTGATCCGCGGGTAAGCCGGGCGCCGTTCGACATCCAGAACGGGGCTCGACACGGTGACGGTGCGGGCGCCGTCGCTGTAGCTCACCGTCAGGCGGCACTGGCCGGCGGCGGGGAGCTCGGCGAGGGGGAGTGGTACCACCGCGGGATCGCCGCCGCCGACGTCGATGAGGCCCAGCGGCACTGCCGGATCGCCGGAACCCGTTGTCTCCCAACGGGCGACGAGGTGCGCGCCGGACGGTGGTCGCGGGCCGTCGATGCGGACGGGTATTCGTACGGTCCGGTCGCGCGTCAACCGTGCACCTTCCACTGCCGTGAGGTCGAGGCTGACGGCAGCCGGTGCGGGGACCGGGCGCCGGTAGGTCTCCACCTCGTCGTGCCGCACCACGAGGTACGCGGATTCTCTTGCCAGCGGCAGGAATGCGTCGAGGCGGGTGAGGGGTGCGCCGCTGCCGGGGCAGTCCACGAGCTGTTCGATGGCCGCCGGGGCGAGGGCGAGCACTCGGCCGGACTCGTCGGTGGCGAGGACTGTCCAGCCGGATACCGGGCCGGGAGGCGGCCGCGCGTCGTCCGGGGCGCTGCCCCACCAGCCGGGAGTGAAATGGCCGCCGTGGTCGATGGTTCCGGTGATGTGCACGATGCTCATGGCCGGCCTACCTGGAGGAAGACCCGGCGCCAGCGTTCCGGGCTGGGCCAGGTGGGTTCGGGGCAGTAGGTGCGGACCATGACATCGCGGGCATTGCGCACGAACGCATTGCCCCACATGTCGTATCCCGGGACCACCACGTCCCCGCCGTTCGGGAAGGAGGCGGGCGGGTCGCCGGCTATCCCGCACAGCGCCAGGTGATTCTGCGCGAACAGATGGCAGATCTCGTGCGCGGTGGTCAATCCGGTCGCGTCGGTGGCGCCCACCCATGGTCCGGGTGCGTAGCCGCCCACTCCGACCGGGCCGACGACCAGCCAGATCTCGTCCCGCCAGGATGGTGTGGCGGTGCCGCCCCGCTCGGCGATCAGGTCCTCGATCAGGTGGCCGTTCTGCTCGACCGGGGAATTGGTCAGGGTGATGATCTGCGGATCCGGAATCGGCAGCAGGCTGGCGGCCGCGCGCAGTGCCTCCCGGCACGCCTGATCGGAGGGAGCGGGCCGCGGTTGTTCGCCCGGCGACAGATTGGTGGTGCGCCCCCACGCGCGGTAGCGAATGCGGACGCGGCGGCGGGGATGGAAGGTGACATTGTTGCCCGCCTCCAGCGTCCAGCTCGGGCCGTCCAGGCTGCGCACCCGCACGGTGGCCTCGAGCACCAGCCAGCCCGGTACACCGGTCGACCCGATCGGGCCGCCCTGACAGATCTCCGGCGGCAGTACGACATTGAACGTGCGCGGACTGTTGCCCTGCGCCAGCCACTGCTGATAGGCGGCCAGGGAGGCGAATCCGGGCCCGGACGGCAGTTCCACGTCCGAGGCTGGTGGCGCCGCATCGGCCGTCGAGTGACTCGGCCGTAATGTCGCGCCCGAGTGCCCGATCAGCGGGCCGTGCACCTCGAGAGTGGCCGACGCGGTGAGGGTTTCGCCCGGCGGCATTTGCGGCACCGCGGCCCACCAGTCGACGACCGCCACGCTGCGCTTATCGGCCACCAGCGGAATCGTCTGCCCGGCTGAGGGATTCAGGACTTCACCGCCGCCCGCAGCCTGTACCTCGACATCGCCACCGGCGACACCCTGGAAGACAGCTACCGACGCCGCTTGCAGCGCAGGGCCGGTCGCGATCAGCGAGAGCGTGGCGCGTGTGGCGCCACACGTATTGATGGCGTCGACGGCGAAGGTCGCGCGCACCGGCGAGGACGTCGCCGTGAGCACCAGCTTCCCGCTCGACGCGCTCAAACCGGTTACCGCACTGGGATATCCGGAAGCGGACAGGATGGACGTCGCCCCGGCATCCAATCCCCGCAGGGTGACGCTGTCACCCCCGAATCCCTGCCAGGCCACCCGGAACGCCTGCCCGGTCCGCAGATGCAGCGTCCCGGCATTCCACTGCTCGACCGGCCCGGTCGTCGGCGCCACATCGGCGAGCACCCGCGGTTTACCGGCGCTGTACTGCGCGGCCGCCACGGGCGCCGGACTGTCCTCGTAGGGCACCTCGGCATCCCAGTTGCCCGGGCAACCGCGCGCGTGCATGGCATCGTTGAGCCGCCGATTCCGCAGCTTCGCCCACGCGTTGTACTGCGCGATGAAGTTCAGATCCGCGAACGCCGCCGTACCGGAGATCGCATTGCCGGGCAGCGACACCACGATCACGGTGTCCGACCAGCTCGACACCGCCATCTTGCGATACACCACCCGCGAGGTGACGCTGTCCCAGGTCGCCGCAATGACTCCGACGCCCGCCGCGGGCGCGGCCCCGAACCCGTGCCCGCGGATTGTCATGGTGGGTGCGGAACCGCACGCGTCACTCACCTCGACCCGCTCGATCCCCGTGGTGGACAACGGATCACCCGGCGGCGGCGGATGCGCCACCAGATCGTCGTCCAGCAACCGCAGATATGACAGCTGACAAACAGTCGGCGATGTCCGGACGAGCGCCGCGATATCGGTCCGATCCAGCGACGGCCACCACCGCGACTGCTCGCCCGCCGCGTCACCCGTGTACTCCTCAACGGGCGTGTCGGCCAGCACCGAGAGATCGGCCTGATACCCCGGATCCCACGGATATCCGTCCAACCTCCGCTCGGCGATCGTGGCGACATTCGACAGTTGCCGGATTACGGCCGCCCCCGGAACCCCAGCCAGCCGCAATGCGGTTGCCGCGAGCGCCCGCACGCCCTCCGCATCGATCAACCCCGTCGATGCGGGCTCCTCGGCCCCGGCCCGGCCGTCCCCGGCGTGCTCCGCCTCTACCGGGTAATCACCGGCCCCCGCAGCGATGGTCTCCTCATCGACAGTGACCGTGACGCGCAGCGAACCCGCCCTGGGCCGCAATGACTCCCCGGACGTCCCCGACGCCAGATCCGGAACGGCCCGCCACAGTTCCGCCAGCGCCTCGACGAATGCCTCACCCGCCCCGAAAACCCCGTCCTCCGCGTCGAACGCTATCGCCGCCAGCCGGTCGAGCACGCGATGCGCCGCGAACAGTGGAGAATTCACGATCTCGTCGATCTCACGATCCCTGGCCCTGGCCCGCGCCACCACAGTGTCCCAGCGAACGGGCCACACAACCGCTGAACTTGGCTCGGCCATCTCAACCAGCCCCTTCGGCCACCGGCATCACACCGTAAGCCCAGGTATCTGACCTGATCGTAGCGACGCCGGCCACCCACCACAGCCGGATCGCGATATTCCCCAGCTACTTACGCGCCGAACCCAGCCTCGAACCCCCGCGACATGTCGAGCCGAAAGCCCGTCCCCTTCCCACTGGGTACCCACCCACGTTCCAACGCAACCCGGATGGTCTCGGCAACTTCCCCCGGCAATACCGGCTCTGCTGCCCGCCCCGCCCAATTACTTGGATGCGGCCGATCAGTCTTCACAACCAGCACGGCCCCGCCACCCTCGGCGAGCTCAACCGCATACGTACACGGCGACCAGCAATTCCCTTGGTCATACGTCGGCCTCCCACGCACCCTCCACCGATAGACAACCCCATCCACCGTGATCCGCCGTGACCCCTTACGAGTGAGCGTCATGCTCGTCACCTCCCGATCGACGGCCACACCGTATCGAAACCGAGCTCGGGTGCACATCCGAATATCGCACTCGCGAACGCGAATCGACTTCCGCCGGAGTGGTTCTCGATGAAATCATCGCGATATGAGTCCGGGGGTTGATCCTGCACGTGCGCGTCGCCGTCCGTCTAGCCGCGCACCACGCCGAATATCGCACCTACGAGTGCGTCCGCAACCGATTTCCAAGCGGCGCTTGGTGGTTCGGTTCGTACACCGGCTGTCCACGTGGGATGGCTGGACGAAATTGGGTGCGCTGGCAACGGCCGTGGCGGCAATCGGGGCGCTCGTGCTGACCAGTTCGTCGGTGCGGGTTAGTAGTGAGCAGCAGAGGCTGGCCGAGGAGGGGCAGATTGCGGAGCGGTTCACCAAGGCGGTGGAACAGCTCGGGCACGACAACGTGCACGTGCGGATGGGCGGGCTGTATCTGCTCGAGGAATTCGCTCGCGGCTTGGAGCGTCAGCGCGGGGTGGTATTCGAAGTAATCGGAGCCTTTGTGCGGGAGAAGGCTTCGATGAGCCCGGCATGTTCGGAGGCCATTGCTGGCGGACCTCCCTACGAGGTTCCGCGCGCGCCGGTCGAGGTGCAGACCGCACTGACCATCATCGGGCGGCGGGCCACGCCCTCACCGGAAATCGAAGTTGACCTGGCCCGTAGTTGTTTGGCGGGCACCGATTTACGGAAGGCCGCACTGCCCGGTGCGTTGCTGGACGGTGCCGATCTGACGCGCGCGAGATTGAGCGGCGCGAACCTCAGGGCGGCGCAGCTGTCGGACGCCAAGTTGTTCGAGGCCGACCTCGGGGTGCGGGGAACTGGAGCAGGAGGCGGCGCAGGATGGCACGCCAACGGCACCGGCACAGATGTGAGGTTCGAAATCGCCGGGGCACGGTATCCCGGTGTGGATCTGACGGATGCTCAGCTCAACGGCGCCGACCTGACGCGTGCTCGACTCGATGGTGCCGATCTGACAGGCGCTTACCTCGCCCAGGCGAAACTCAGTGGTGCCGGGTTGGTCGGGGCTCGTCTTACCGGTGCACACGCGTCGGTGGCCGATCTGTTCGCGGCGGACCTGGCAGGGGCGGACCTGACCAACGTGATGATGCTCAGGGCGAACATGCGAGACACGGAGCTGCGTTACGCCAAGCTCCGCAATGCATGGATGGACGGAGCAGACCTCACGAATGCCGACCTCAGTGGTGCGGATCTGCGGGGAGCGGACCTTACTGGCGTCGTTCTGACAGGCGCCTACTTCGGCGGCGACATCCAGGGCTGTGATCCGCCAACAGGGTATGCCACCGGTGAACGAGTAGATCGGTGCTCAACGTTCCCCGGCCCGTTGGCCATCTACGACAGTGAGACGAAATGGCCGGACGGTTTCGTCCCGTCGTGGATCTCGCCGGTTCCCACACGCTGAGCCCGGTAACACTGGGTTTACGTGGATCGGCCAGGATGAGAGGCGGAAAGGAGTACATCACTCATGCCACCTCATTTCATCGATGGAGAACCGCACGATCACAGCCATGACCGGCCCAAGCGGGAGCGGACGGCGGGGGAGCCGTTGCGGGTTGGGATCGGTGGGCCGGTTGGGTCCGGGAAGACGGCGCTGGTTGCGGCGTTGTGCCGGGAGCTGCGGGATGAGCTGTCGCTGGCCGTGTTGACGAATGACATCTATACGACCGAGGACGCGGATTTCTTGCGGCGGCATGCGGTGTTGCCGGATGAGCGGATTACCGCGGTGCAGACGGGCGGGTGCCCGCATACGGCTATTCGGGATGACATTACGGCGAACCTCGACGCCATCGATGACCTGATCGAGGCGAATCCGCCGCTGGATCTGATTCTGGTGGAGTCCGGTGGGGACAACCTCACCGCCACGTTCTCGTCGGGGCTGATCGATGTGCAGATCTTCGTGGTGGATGTCGCCGGTGGCGACAAGGTGCCGCGCAAGGGCGGGCCGGGCGTTACCTGGTCGGATCTGCTGGTGATCAACAAGACCGACCTGGCGCCGATGGTGGGGGCGGATCTGGGTGTGATGGACCGGGATTCGACGAAGGTGCGGGAGGGGCGGCCGTTCGTGTTCACCTCGCTGACCGAGGATCCGGCGGCTACTCCGGTGCTGGAGTGGGTGCGGGAGCAGTTGCGGGTGGCGGCGGAGCAGGATGCGGCGGCGGGTGTCGCGCATTCGCACTGACGCGCCGGGGCGTGGCGGGGCCGGTGCGGTGGTGACGCGTGCGCACTGAACTGCGGATCGTCGCCGCCGCCGGAACGCTGCCGCGGATTCACGCGGTGGGCGGGCTCGCGGCGCGGCGCACCGGGCCCGACACGGTGCACATGATCGGGACGGCGGCGACGCCGCTGGGCGGGGATGTGCTGGATATCGCGGTCGTGGTGGAGGCCGGGGCGCGGTTGACGGTGCGGTCCGTGGCGGCCACGATCGCGCTGCCGGGACGGGTGACGCGGACGTCGGTGGCGCACTGGCGGTTCGAGGTCGCGGCGGGCGGGGAGCTGGAGTTCGATCCGGAGCCGACGGTGGTGGCCGGCGGGGCCGAGCACGAGACGGTGACCACGGTCGCGCTGGAAGAGGGTGCGCGGCTGCGGCTTCGGGAGCGCGTGCAGATCGGGCGCACGGGGGAGGAGCACGGGTATTGGAGCGGTGAGCTGAGCGCGGATGTCGGTCGGCTGCCGCTGCTGCGGCATCGCCTGGAACTCGGCGCGGATGCGGTCACCGATGATTCGCTGTCGGGGCCGCGGGCTTTGGAGAGCGTGCTCACCTATCCGGATTCCCGCACGGTGGAAACCGGCGGCATGGATGCGGCCCTGCTGCCGCTGGCGGTGGGCGGAACCCTGTTCACCCGCACGGCATCCCGGCTGACCGTCTAGCGGAGCGTTCTACCGGCGCCGGTTCGCCGGCGTCAGGGGTGCAGCCCACTGGCCAGGGAATTCAGGTTCAGCAGCGCGAACAGCCAGTCGGCGGTGATGCGGTGGCCGGGGAACCGGAACATGCGAGGCACTCCAATCGACTGTGTGGCAGGAACTTTCGCGACGCGGCGGGAACCGGACTCTCACCCCCCGGTTCCCGCCGAATCACGTATCTGCGGCAAATAGCTTGTCGCCGAACGGCAATCAGTCGCCGACGACGCGCGGTGGTGCGTTGAACGCGTTCACCGCACCGACGGCCGCGCCCACTGCGGCACCGGCCACAGCCGCGGGCACGGTGATGACGGCGGCACCGGCGGCGGCCCCCAGGGCGGGACCGGCGACGAGGCCGACCGGGAAGAAGCCCGCACCGACCACGAGGCCGAGGGCCCCGCCGACGGTGGCGGAGGTGAGCGCGAACGGGGCCGCGGTGGCGGCTCCGGCCAGGGCGCCCACGGCCGCGGTGCCGACAGTCTGTCCGGCGATGCGGTCGGAGCGGCTGCGCTCCATGCCGATGGAATCGAGGAAGGTGGCGAGATTCGCCTCGACCATGGCGGCATTGTCATTGATCTGGATGGACTGCTCCTTGTCCATCCAGTCGGGTGCGGGGACCTGCACATCGCCGAAGCGGAACATGCCGGGCGGCGGGGCGATGGGCGGGACCGCGGGGACCGGGACGGGCGGATGCAGCACACCGACCGGCGCCAGGTAACGCTTGTCCGGAGCCGGACGCGACCACTGGATGGAGCTGCGCGTTTCGTCCGGAATATTGAGGCCCTCGTACGGCATCACATTGGGTGCGTCGGCGGCGGGCCACTGGGGCGCGTCGTCGTGCGCGGTCACCGGATTCGGCTGCGCGGGTGCAGCGTTGGCGGCGCCGGTTCCGACGATCGCCATGACTAGCGGAACCGCGCCCGCCGCCACCACGTTGCCGACCTTGTTGCGATGCGGGTTGAGGGCTCGGTGTTTACCTGCGGCCATGCACGACCTTTCTGTCCGGGGAACATCGACGCCCGACATTCGGACCCGTCGGTCAGGTGGATTGGTGGCGAATCGGACTATCGGAAAACATTGGCATAGCCCAGAATTAGCTCTTCGGACGGCCGAACATGGAAACGGGGCCGGAACCCCAGTTGGAGGATTCCGGCCCCGACAAATCGGCAATCACTCGATCGTTGCTGCCTCGACGGTCTCGAGGACCGCGTCAACCTCGGTTACCGCATCGGCGACGGGCGCCGGTTCGGTTGCCGGAGCCAGGAATCCATTCGCCGCGCCGACCGCCGCGCCGATGCCGGCGCCCACGGTCGCCGCCGGCACCGCGACCAGGGTGAAGGCCGCGGTCGCGCCCACCGCCGGTCCGAAGACCCAGCCGGCCGGTGCGAACGGCGTGCCCGCCATGGCGCCCACGAACCCGCCCATGACGACCGCGAAGGCCTCCACGGGCGCGGCCACGCCCACGCCCACGGCCGCGCCGACCGCGGCCGTGCCGACGGTCTGCGCCGCGATCCGATCCGAGCGGCTCGGCTCGAATCCGGCCGCGTCGAGGGTGCTCGCCAGCTCGGCCTCGGTCCCGGCGGCGAGGGCATTGACCTGAGCGGCCTGCTCAGGGGTGAGCCACGGCGGGATATCGACCTGGGTGTCGCCGAAGCGCAGCTTGCCCTCCGGCGCGGCGATGGGCGCGACGACCCGCGCGTCGGCCGGATCCGGCATGCGCAGTTCCTGCACGTCCACCGGCGCGAGGGGGCCGTTCGGAATATCGCGCACTCCGGTCGAGGAGTTGCGATCCACCCGCACGACGGGCGCCACCTCGGCGGCCGGGGCCTCGCCGAGCGCTGCGGGCTCGGCGTCCACGGCGGCTTCGGTATACGCCGCGACGGGCACGGTGTCGAGATAGGTCCGCACCCCTTCCGCCACGGCCGGCGGCACCGGAACCGTCAGCGGCCCCATCGGCGAGTCGAGGACGACGGCGGGTTGCGCACCCTCGGTGACCACCGGTTCCGCGGATGCCGTTCCGGCGGTGGATAATACGGCTGCCAGTGGCAATGCCCCCGCGATGGCGAGTGAGCCCATTCGCCGGCGACGGGGTGAAACCTGATCAACCGGTTGGCGTTTGCCCATGGGTGACCTTTCTAACGAATGTTCATGGATGCGGAACATTCGGATCCGGCCGGTGTGCCGGATTGGTCGGGTCAAGCGCCCTATGACGGTGGGATCAGGCGGTACGGGGTCCAGCTTGAGGACCGGTCGGTGTATTCGCCACGGGTTTGCCGTTCCCCGTAGGGGTTTCGCCGCCGATCTGCTTGTGGAGCTCGAGCGCTTCCTGTGGATCGTCGAGCGCTTCCAGGGCGAGGCGCGCGAACACCCACTGCTCGGTGGCGGCCATCTGCCCGCGGTGCCGGCCCAGGAAGGATACGAACCATTCGAGCACGGTGACGAACCGGCTGCGGAAGCCGACCAGGTACCACAGGTGCAGCGCCAGCCACGCCAGCCAGGCGATGAACCCGCTGAACTCCAGCTTGCCGACCTGGCAGACCGCGTTGAACCGCGACACGGTGGCCATGGAGCCCTTGTCGAAGTATTTGAACGGCTTGCGGTCCTCGGGCTTGTGCGCCCCGTCCAGCTCCGCCTTGATGGTGCGCGCCGCATAGGTGCCGCCCTGGATGGCGCCCTGCGCCTGTCCGGGCACGCCCGGCACGGACATGAGGTCGCCGACCACGAAGACGTTCGGGTATCCCTTGATGGTCAGGTCCGGTTCGACCACCACGCGCCCGGCCCGGTCCACCTCGGTGCCCTTGGACCGTTCCGCGAGCAGCTTGCCCAGCTCGCTGGCCTGCACGCCGGCCGACCACACCTTGCACGCGGATTCGATGCGGCGCTCGGAGCCGTCCTTGTCCTTGATGGTCACCCCGCGCGCGTCGACATTGGTGACCATGGCGTTGAGCTGGATCTCCACGCCCATCTTCTCGAGCCGCTTGTGCGCCTTGCCGCCCAGCTTGGGACCCATGGGCGCGAGCACCGCGCCGGCGCCCTCGACCAGGATGACGCGCGCGTCGCGGGTGTCGATATTGCGGAACGCGCCGTCGAGGGTGCGGTCGGCGAGTTCGGCGATCTGCCCGGCCAATTCGACGCCGGTGGGGCCCGCGCCGACCACCACGAAGGTCATGAACCGGTCCCGGACCTCCTGCGACTTGGCCAGCTCGGCCTCCTCGAAGGAGCCCAGGATGCGGGCGCGCAGCTCGAGCGCGTCGTCGATGGTCTTCATGCCCGGCGCGTAGGTGGCGAAGTGGTCGTTGCCGAAGTACGACTGCTGCGCGCCGGTGGCCACGATGAGGCTGTCGAACGGCGTGACGGTGTCCGCGTCCAGCAGCCGCGAGGTGACGGTCCCGCCCTCGACGTCGATATCGTGCACATCGCCCATGATCACGCGCACGTTCTTCTGCTTGCGCAGCACGATGCGGGTGGAGGGGGCGATCTCGCCGACGGACAGAATGCCGGTCGCGACCTGGTACAGCAGCGGCTGGAAGAGGTGGGTGGAGGTCTTGGAGATCAGGGTGATGTCGACGTCGGCCTTGCGCAGATGCTTGCAGGCGAACAGTCCACCGAACCCGGACCCGATCACCACCACGCGGTGGCGCTGCTCAACGGAATTATCGGCGTTCATCTAGTTCTTCCCTGCTCCTAGGCCAGACGGTGAAACTACGACACTTCACGCCCCAGGGTAGTAGGACGTGAGGTGCGAGGACCAATCAGGACCAAAACCCGAAACCGACCAAGCGAACCACCTCGAAAATACAATATGGACGGTCTTTCAGGGCGAAATGGCGCACCCCGAGGGGTGCGCCATTTCGTTCGAACCGGGGTCGGCGACTGTGCCCGAACGGGCTCGGCGACTTCGCCCGAGCCGGGCTCAGCGGCCTTGGAGGAGCAGTTGCGCGACGTGCGTGGTGGTCTCCGCGCCCTCGGCGTAGCCGCCGCCGGGGCCCTGATCGCTCATGATGGCGAGGGTGTAGCGCTCGCCCGGGCCGGCGAAGCCGACCGAGTTGACGACCCAGCCGCCCTGTTCGGCGGACCAGCCGTTCTTCAGGCCGGGCTGCATGGCCGCGCCCGCGCCCCACACGCCCCAGTGCTGGTTGGTGTCGACCTGGCGCATGCGATCGACCAGGTAGGCGCGGTCGTCGGGGTGCATGCGGGTGAGGATGTTGTCCATCAACCGGTCCAGGTCCGCGGGGCTGCACTGCTGGAAACCCCAGTCCGGGAACAGTTTGATCTGCTCGGGGGCGGTGACCGGGGGCAGCGGGACCAGGCCGCTCATGCCATTGGCGCGGAAGGCGTTCTGGAAGGCCATGCGGTCGATGCCGGCGTACTTGTTCCACAGAATGTCGGCGGCATTGTCATTGGAGGTTGCCAGCATGGACTCCATCAGCGCGCGATCGCCCGGGTCCAGGGTGATGGCGCCGATGCGGGCGCGGTTCAGCAGATCCTCCGCGATCGCCAGCTTGATGGTGGAGGCGGTCCAGAACATGGTGTCCGCGTTGCCATTCCGGTAGATGCCGCCGGTGACCCGGTCGCGCACCACGTATCCGGTGACGCCGGGGCGGGTGCTCAGGTAGCTGTCGACCTTGGCGATGCGATTGCTCATATCGCAGTCGAAGCCGGGTTGACACCCCTGCGTCATGACCGGCGACGCGCCGGCGACAGGAAGTAACGCCGGGGCCGCCGGCAGCAGAGCAGCGGCTAGGACGCAAGCGGAGGCGGCCACACGGGAGCGCCGGGCCATCGGAGAACGCACGGTGCACCACAATAGACATGACAACGTCCGCTATGCACGTCTTGAGGTAGTTCGCCGGGTGTGCTACTGAAACGCCGCTGTCCCAGTGGGTTTCGCCGCGCGCCGCCGCGCCGTGCCGCCGGCCGGACCGATCAGCGGAAGGCCGCCCGTAGTTCCTCGATGGTGCGGCCGTTGAGGCGATAGCAGTGCTCGAACGCCTCGGTGTGCCGATCCTTGGGCCACGACTGCAGGACGACGGTGCGGCCGTAGTAGCGCGAGTTGACCAGCTCCCAGCGGTCCCCGACCCGGCGAACCGTGAACCCGCGTCTCGGGACCATGGGAATCACCGACGCAGACATCGACTTCTACCAGCCTTTCCTAGCGACTTGCCGACCTCCCCGAAAGGCACTGTCGCATACCACATGCGAATTTCGGCGTGACGCGCCCTAGCTAATCTTCGGCGTGTGTCGGGTGTCACCCGGCGAGCCGCGGCGCTTGGTGTTTGCATGTCGTTCGCCGACTGTATAAACACAGCTCGTGCACATTCACCGGGCCGAGCGTGCGGACACGCTCGCCGACGCGCTGGCCGAGCTGCTCGCCGATCCGCTCGGTGATCCCTTCACCCCCGAAGTGGTCGCGGTTCCGGCCAAGGGGATCGAGCGGTGGCTGAATCAGCGGCTGTCGGCGGTGCTCGGCAGCGGTGCGGGGGCCGACGGGGTGTCGGCCAATATCGACTTCGCGGATCCGGCGGGGCTGGTGGCGGCCGTGCTGGCCGAGGCGACCGGTATGGCTCCGGAGGAAGATCCCTGGGCGCCCGAGCGATTGGTGTGGACGCTGCTGCCGGTGCTGGACTCGGTGCTGGGCGAGCCGTGGGCGGCGGTGCCGGCGCGGCATCTGGGACACGGGGATCCGGGCGCGTACCGGGTGGGGCGGCGGTATGCGACGGCGGCGCGAATCGCGGAACTGTTCGCGAGCTATGGCACACAGCGCCCGGCCCTGATCACGGACTGGGCGGGCGGCTCGGATACCGATGGCGCGGGGAACGCCTTGCCCGCGGATCTGTTGTGGCAGCCGCGGTTGTGGCGGCGGCTGCGGGATGCGGTGGGCGTGCCGAGCCCGGCCGAGCGGCTGGAAGCGGCGTGTGCGCGACTGCGGGCCGAACCGGGCGTGGTGGGGCTGCCGGAGCGGTTGTCGCTGTTCGGCGTGACGCGATTGACGACCGACCAGTTGGAGGTGTTGTCGGCGCTGTCGGCCGGGCGGCAGGTGCACCTGTGGCTGGTGCATCCCAGCCCCGCGCTGTGGACCAAGCTGGCCGATGCCGAGGTTATCCCGAATTCCGGTGTGCGGGTGCGGCATCCGCTGCTGGCGGCGCTCGGGCGCGATGTGCGCGAGCTGCAGGAGCGGCTGTCGGGCTACGACCACATCGACACCTACCATCCGATGCCGGAGCAGCTCGGACCGCGCACCCTGCTGAGCGAGCTGCAGGCCGCCATCCGGCAGGACCGCTGGTCGCTCATGCCGGAAGCCGCCCTGGCCGACGGGACCATCAGCGTGCACTCCTGTCACGGGCCGGCGCGGCAGGTCGAGGTGCTGCGGGATGCGCTGCTCGGATTGTTCGGCGCCGACCCGACCTTGGAGCCGCGCGACGTGATCGTCATGTGCCCGGACGTCGAGAGCTACGCGCCGCTGGTGCGCGCCGCGTTCGGCCAGTGGTCCCTGGACGGGGCCGCGCCGGGTCATCCCGCGCACGGGCTGCGGGTGCGGCTCGCCGATCGCGCGCAACGGGCGGTGAACCCGCTGCTCGATGTGATCGGCACTCTGCTGGAGCTCGCCGACGGCCGGGTCACCGCCACCGAGGTGCTGGATCTGGCTGCGGCGGAACCGGTTCGGCTGCGCTGCGGGTTCGACGAGGACGATATCGAGCGGCTACGCGAATGGGCCGCGGAGACCGGTGCGCGCTGGGGGATCGGGCAGCGCCAGCGACAGGCGTTCGGGCTGGGCGATTTCGCGCAGAACACGCTCAATGCCGCCGTCGACCGGATCCTGCTGGGCGTGGCCGCGGGCGAATCCACCGAGGACTGGCTGGATCTCGTGCTGCCGCTCGACGACGTGGACTCCAATGACATCGACCTGGCCGGGCGCTTCGCGGAATTCATCGACCGGCTCGCGGTGTGCCTGCGGGATCTGCGCGGCACCTCGCTGGCCGAACCGGCCGGGACCGCGCGGCCGGCCACCGAATGGGCGAGCGTGCTCGGGCGGGCCCTGGACCTGCTCACCGATGTGCCGCTCACCCAGGGCTGGATGGGCGTGCAGGCGCGGCGCGAGCTGGCCGCGGCGACCGAGCACGCGGGCGAGATTCCCTTGCGGCTCACCGATATTGCCGCGCTGCTGGCGGCGCGGCTGGCCGGGCGGCCCTCGCGCGCCAACTTCCGCACCGGCGAGCTGACGGTGTGCACCATGGTGCCCATGCGGTCGGTGCCGCATCGCGTGGTGGTGCTGCTGGGCCTCGACGACGAGATCTTCCCGCGCACCGGCGGCGTGGACGGCGACGACGTGCTGGCCCGGCACCGCTGCCCCGGTGACCGCGACCCGCGCAGCGAGGACCGTCAGCTGCTCCTCGATGCCATCATGGCGGCGGGGGAGCGACTCGTATTGCTGCACACCGGATCCGACCCGGTGAGCGGCGCCCACCGCCCGCCCGCCATACCGCTGGCGGAAGTCCTCGACACGGTGCGCGCCCACGTCGGCGCCGACGCCATGGGCGAGGTGGTGACCCGGCATCCGCTGCAGCCCTTCGATCGCCGTAACTTCCAGCCCGGCAAGCCCTTCAGCTTCGACACCGTCGCCCTCGCCGGAGCCCTGGCCGCCGGTCGGCCGCCCGCGCCGCGCCCGCCCTTCCTGGCTGCGCCCTTGCCCGGCGCCGAACGCGGCGACGTGGAACTGGCCGATGTGATCTCCTTCGCCGAACATCCGGTGCGCGCATTCCTGTGGCAGCGCTTGGGTATTCGCGTTCCCGAGGACGAGGAGGAGATCGCCGACCGCCTGCCCATCGAACTCGACGGCCTCACCAAATGGAATATGGGCGAACGCATGCTGTCCGCCCGCCTCACCGGCGTCGACCCCAATGCGCTGCGCGCCGCCGAATGGCGGCGCGGCACCCTGCCGCCGTTCGGCCTGGGCGCCGCCGTTCTCGACGATGTCGAATCCACCGTGGACCGCCTCGTGCGCGTGGCCCAGCCGCTGCACGAGATCCCCTCCCGCACCATCGATATCGCCGTCGACCTCGGCGACGGCCGCCGCCTCACCGGGACCGTGCCCGACGTCCACGACGACGCCCTGTTGCGCACCACCTTCTCCCGCCTGGCCCCCAAGCACCGCATGGCCGCGTGGGTCCGCCTGCTCGCCCTCGCCGCCACCGCCGGGCACCAATCCTGGCGCGCCATCACCATCGGCCGCGGCAAGGGCTCCCGCCCCGCCTGGCAATCCACGCTCACCGCACCCGACTGCGCCACCGCCCGCGCCCTGTTGCGCGATCTGGTGGCCCTGCGCGACGAGGGGCTGACCGAACCGCTCCCCATCACTCCCGCCGCCACGGCCGTCTACGCCGAACGCCGCGCCGGCGGCGCGCCTCCGGAGGACGCCCTGCAGTCGGCCGAAGAGGAATTCGCGGGGAAGTACGGTGACAACACCGACCGCTACCTCCGCCACATCCTCGGCCCGGCCCCGCGTTTCCACCAGCTGACCGGCCCGTCCCAGGAAGGCGCGATCGAACCCACCCGCTTCGGAGAGCTGGCGCGTCGCCTCTGGATTCCGTTGCTCACCAACGAGAATCAGAGCCAGCCATGACCCCCGGCCCCGAAAACGGAAGGCACGGATGACCGACGACCTCTTCTCCCTCGCCGACCTCGCCCCGGCGCCCGCGCCCACCCGCGCCCGCCGCGGCGCCGAACCGAACGCGGGCGACCGGTCCCGCCGCCGCCCCGCCGCGGCCGGGGAAACCGACGACCTGTTCGGGACGGCCGCCGCCGCGCCCGCGGACGGTACCGATTCCGGCCGCGATGGTTCGGCCCGCGCCGACGCGTGTGCGGCAGATCCCGCCGCCGGGAAGGAAGGAGCCGGTGCGGATCGGGAGACCGGTCGCGTGGTTGATGAGTTTTCCCACAGCACAGGCGATTCGGAGCGGATCGGGGCGGCGCCGGTCAGGCGTGCAGTCCGCGCCGGAGCGGCTATCGAGGGTGCGGATGGCAGTCCCGGAGCCGCGGCATCGGATGCGGCGGACGGGCCGATGAGCTCGACAGCGGCACCCGCAGTGGCGGCGTCGGCAACCATTGCGGCGGAAGCGGAATCGGAGACCGGCGCAGAGGTGCGCTCGGAGGCGAGCCTGGCCGAATCATCCACGGCCGGTGCGGGGATGAGCGGTGAGCTGTTCGAGGTCGAGGCGGTTCCGGGCGCTGGCGGACCGTTGGCGGGCGCACGGGCGGAGGAGGAACCGCGATCGGCTGTGCAGAGGGATGCGGCGCCGGAACCCGGCGGCGCAGCCGGTGATTCTGCCGAAAGTGGCGAGGCGCTCGGACTCGACGAGGAAATCGGTGCGGGGGAAGGGCTTTGGGGCACGGGTGTGCGAACCGGGGCGGAGTCGCCTTCGGGAGGAGTGAGTGTGGTCGCGGTGCACGGGGACTCGGGGGATCGGTTCGAGTTGACCGGGCCGCTGCCGGTGGGGACCACTGTGCTGGAGGCCAGTGCGGGGACGGGGAAGACCTACGCCATCGTGGGGCTGGCGGTGCGGTTCGTGGCCGAGGCCGGGGTGGATATCTCCGAGCTGCTGCTGGTGACGTTCAGCCGGGCCGCGACGCAGGAGTTGCGGGAGCGGACCCGGGATCGGTTCGTGGGAGTGGCCGCGGCGCTGGCGGATCCGGAGCGGGCGCGGGCCGAGGGGGATGACCTCGTCAAGCATTTGGCGGCGGCGGGGCCCAGTGAGGTGGCGGCGCGGCGGGAGCGGCTGCTGGCGGCGCTGTCGGATTTCGATGCGGGGACCATTGCCACCACGCACAGTTTCTGCCAGCGGATGCTGGATGAGCTGGGATTGGCGGGCGAGCAGGATCCGGGGGTCCGGTTGGTCGAGGGCATCGAGGATGTGGTGTCGACCGTCGCCGATGACCTGTATCTGAGCCGGTATGCGCGCGGGAACGCACCGTTCGGGCCGGCGGATGCGCAGCGACTGGCCGCGGCGGCGGTGGGAGACGGGCATGCGGTGCTGGTTCCCGAAGGGGAGGGTGACGACGATCCGGCGGGGGAACGGGTGGCGTTCGCGCAGGCTGCGCGGGTGGAGACGGCGCGGCGGAAAAGGCTTGCGGGGCTGCGTGATTTCGACGACCTGCTGGTGCTGCTGCACGAGGTGCTGGCCGATGGCGAGCACGGGCCGCGGGCCTGTCAGCGGATCCGGGATCGGTACCGGGTGGCGCTGGTGGACGAGTTCCAGGACACCGACCCGCTGCAGTGGGATATCTTGCGGCGCGCCTTCCACGGGCATGCGACGCTCGTCCTGGTCGGCGATCCGAAGCAGGCCATCTACGCCTTCCGGGGCGCGGAGGTGCTCAGCTATCTCGACGCGGTCGCGCACGCGGACGCGCGCAAGGAGCTGACCACCAACTGGCGCAGCGATGCGGGGCTGCTGGCGGCGCTGGAACACCTGCACGGCGGTGCGGCCCTGGGGCACAAGGAGATCACCGTGCACAAGATCTCGGCGACCCGGCCGTTCTCGCGACTGGCGGGGGAGCCGGAGGCGGTGGTTCCGTTCCGGCTGCGGTGTTTTCCGCGCACGGGGGCCGGAGCATTGAACCGGTCCGGGTATCCGACCGTCGGCAAGCAGCGCGAGCGTATCGCCATCGATGTGGCGGCCGATATCGTGCGGCTGCTGGAATCCGGCACCCGCATCGACGCCGGGACGCCGAAGGAACGGCCGGTCGGGCCGGGCGATATCGCCGTCCTGGTGCGCAATCGCAATCAGCTCGACCTGGTGCGCAAGGAGCTCGAGACCGCGGGCGTGGCCTCGGTGCTCGCCGGTGGGGCAAGCGTTTTCGGCACCACCGCCGCGGCGGAATGGCTGTGGGTGCTGCACGCTCTCGAACAGCCGCACCGCGCCGACCGGGTGCGGCTCGCGGCGGGCACCGCCCTGCTCGGGCTGAGCGCGGTCGACATCGACGCCGGCGGAGCGGATCTGGTGGGCCGGCTCAGCGCCGAACTGCGCGAGTCCGCCCGGCTGTTCGCCCGTGCCGGATTCGCCGCCGTCTTCGAGAAGATGAGCGCCGAAACGAAACTCGCGCCGCGCCTGCTCGGCCTGGAAGGCGGCGAGCGGCAGCTCACCGACCTCCGCCAGATCGCGCAGCTGCTCGACGAAGCCGCCCTGCGGGAGGGTTTGGGCCTGTCCGCGCTCACCCGCTGGCTGGCCGACCGCGTCCGCGATCCCGCCTCCGGCAGCGTCGCCGATCGCAGCCGCCGCCTGGACCGCGATGCCGCAGCGGTGCAGATCGCCACCGTGCACGCCAGCAAGGGGCTCGAATTCCCCATCGTGTACCTGCCGTTCGCGTGGGACGCGGCCAAGATGCGCAACCCGTCGACGCTGCTGTTCCACGACGATCAGGGCCGCCGCGTCCTGGATGTCGGCGGCCCGGACGCGGTGGGCTACAACTCCCGGCGCCTGCGGGCCGAGGCCGAGGAGGCCGCCGAGGAATTGCGCCTGCTCTACGTCGCGCTCACCCGCGCGGGTGCTCAAGTGGTGGCCTGGTGGGCGCCCGCCTACGACACCCAGACCGCGCCCCTGCACCGCATGATCCTCGGCCGCGAACCGGGCAGCCCCGTGGTGGCCGACAAAGCGCCGGTGCCCGCGGACTCGGTTGTGCTGGAGCGCTTCTCGGAATGGGCGGCCTCGACGGCCGAACCCGGCATCATCACCATCGAGCCGGTGGAACGCGCCACCCGCGCCCGGCTGCCGCGCGCCGAGACCGGCGGCGCCGCCGAGACCCTGGAGGCCGCGCACTTCGACCGCCACCTCGACCAGAACTGGCGGCGCACCTCGTATTCGGCGCTCACCGCGGGCGCGCACGACGCCATGCCCGCCGGGGACGCGCCCGACGGCGGCGGCGTCGACGACGAACCCGCTACACCCTCGGTGCTCTCCGACGAACTCGACGTCCCCGCCGCCGCGCCGTCGCTCATGAACACGCTGCCCTACGGCGCGGAATTCGGCACCCTCGTGCACGAGATCCTGGAATACATCGACACCGACGCCCCCGACCTGGCCGCCGAACTCCGCGCCCGCTGCCAGCACGCCGTCGCCGAACAGCTCTTCGACGCCGACCCGGAGGTCCTCGCCGATGCGCTGCTCGCCGTCATGCACACCCCCATCGGATTCGGTTGCCTGGCAGACATTTCCGCGCGCGACCGGCTCAGCGAAATGGATTTCGAACTCCCCCTGACCGGTGGCGACGACCCCACCGCCACCCGCGTCACCGTCCCCGATATCGCCGGCCTGCTGCGGCGCCACCTGCCACCCGACGACATCCTGGCCCCCTACGCCGACCAGATAGCCCACCTCGACGACACCCCGCTGCGCGGCTACCTCACCGGCAGCATCGATGCCGTCCTGCGCACCGACGGCCCCCGCTTCTACGTCGTCGACTACAAGACCAACCGCCTCGCCCAGGGTGACCTCACCGTCGCCCACTACACCCGCGACCGCATGGCCGCCGAGATGATGCGCTCCCACTACCCCCTGCAGGCCATCCTGTATTCCGTTGCCCTGCACCGCTACCTGCGCTGGCGCCTGCCCGGCTACGACCCGGCCCGCCACCTCGGCGGCATCCGCTACCTGTTCGTCCGCGGCATGATCGGTCCCGACACCCCGGACGGCTGCGGCGTCTTCGACTGGAACCCGCCCGCCGCCCTCGTCGAGGAACTGTCCGCCCTGCTCGCCGGTGAGATCGAGGTGATCCGATGACGCCCAGGATCGGCCACATTCGCGCCGTCGGGGGCCATGGCCGCGCCGCCCGGGCGATGGCTGGCACCCGCTTGTCGAGGGCGCTTCGCGCCGCCGCCGGAATTCGGCGGTCGCTCGAGAGCTCCGGGCGAGCAACCAGAGGTCCCGGAATGACGGGGGGACCCTCTGACCACGCGCCCCGGTCGTTTGCGGTGCGGTGCCGCGTACCCGGTGCCGGGACCGCGCGAGGAGCGGGGCGATGACGGCGATTCAGTTGGCGCAGCGGGGAACCGGGCCGTTGCGAACCTTCAATGAGGCGGGGGTGTTGTCGGCCGCGGATCTGCATGTGGCGCTGCGGTTGGGGCGGCTCGGGCGGGAGGAGTCCGGGCTGGTGCTGTTCGCCACGGCGCTGGCGGTGCGTGCGGTGCGGTCCGGGTCGGTGTGCCTGGAGGTGCGGCGCATGCACGAGATCGGCGTGGACGCCGAGGGCACCGAGGAGTCCACGATCGATCCGGCGACGCTGCCGTGGCCGGATGTGGAGGCGGTGATCGCGGCCCTGCGCGTGAGCCCGCTGGTGTGCGGGAGCCCGGCGGGGCCGTTGCGGCCGTTGCGGTTGATCGATCCGCCCGGCGGGGCGGGGCCGCTGCTTTACCTGGACCGGTATTACCGGCAAGAGGAGACCATTCGGCGCGTGCTCACCGAGCGTTCGGGCACCCACCCCATGGTCGACGCGGAATTGGTTCGGCGCGAACTGGATCGGCTGTTCCCGGACCAGCCCGCACCGGGCGAGCCGCTGGACCGGCAGCGCTTGGCCGCCGCGCTGGCCGCCACCGAGTGGACGACCGTCATCGCCGGTGGGCCGGGTACGGGCAAGACGCACACCATCGCCCGCGTCCTGGCATTGCTCGTGGCGCATCAGGAGGCGATCCCCGGTGCACCCGCGCTGCGCATCGCGCTCGCCGCTCCCACCGGTAAAGCCGCTGCGCGCCTGCAAGAGTCGGTGCGTGAGCAAGCGGGTGGCATCGGCCTGCCCGAACTCACCGCCGCCACGTTGCACCGCTTGCTCGGCTGGCAGCGCGGCGGCGCGAGCCGCTTCCGGCACAACGAATTCAACCGGCTGCCCTACGACGTGATCGTGGTCGACGAAACCTCCATGGTGTCGCTGACCATGATGAGCCGCCTGCTGCCCGCGGTGCGACCCGATGCGCGGCTGGTGCTGGTCGGCGACCCGGATCAGCTGGCCTCGGTGGATGCGGGCGCGGTGCTCGCCGACCTCGTCGCCGGACCGGTACTGGGCAAAGCCAATCCGGCGCTGGCCACCATCCTGGGCAGCGAACTGCGCGGGGCCGCAACACATCCCGACGGACTGTCCGCGCGGGAGCGGGACCGGCTGCGGGGCGGCATCGTGCGCCTCACGCGCGGGCGGCGGTTCGGCGGCCGGATCGCCGATCTCGCCGTCGCCGTTCGCGCCGGGGACGCGGACGCCGCGCTCGAGCTGCTGGCGGCGGGCGGCACGGAACTGTCGCTGCACACGCCGGAGGACCTCACCGCGGTGCGCGAGGATGTGCTGCGGGCGTCGCGGGCGGCCACCGACGCCGCCCTCGCCGGGGACGCCACCGCCGCGCTGACCGCCCTCGAATCGCATCGCCTGCTGTGCGCGCACCGCCAGGGCCCCTATGGCGTCGAGCGCTGGGATCGCATGGCCGCGGGCTGGGCCGCGGCCGCGGGCATCAGCGCCGATCCCGGTCCCGGGCACTGGTATCCGGGCCAGCCGCTGCTGGTCACGGCCAATGATCACGAGGCCAGGATCTACAACGGCGATACCGGCGTGATCGTGCGCGCCCCCGACGGCACCCTGCGCGCCGCCCTGCAGCGCGGCACCGAACCGTATCTGGTGCATCCGACCCAGTTCCCGGGCGTGACCACGGTCTACGCCATGACGATTCACCGCAGCCAGGGCAGCCAGTACGACACCGTGTCGGTCGTGCTGCCCGGCCCGGAATCCACGCTGCTCACCCGCGAATTGCTGTACACGGCCATCACGCGCGCCCGAAAGCATGTGCGCGTCCTGGGCACGGAGGATTCCATCCGCGCCGCGATCTCCCGCCGCGTGCTCCGAGCCAGCGGCCTGCGCGCCTAGCCTCCCGCGAGGGCGCCCGGTCGCGGTTGCACCCACGCGGACACGCGGGCAGTCGACCCCGGAGTGAGGCGACATGCGGTGCGGGCGCGCCGCGACATTCCCGCGACCGCGACCGCGGCGGACCGGCCGGGCGTAGGCTGAAAGCTCGGAAACCGTTGCAGCCGCGGCCCCTTCAGCAGGTCGGCGGCCGATGGTCGGAGGGGATGTCATGGCGGAATCGGAGCCGCGGGCCGAGCAGGTGGCCGACAGCGTCATTTCAGCGGACGGTACGCGAATCGCGTACCTGACCACCGGCCATGGCCCGGCGGTGATCATTGTGCCCGGTGCGCTGTCGCTGGCCTCCGGGTTCGCGCGGTTCGCCCACGCGCTGGGCACGGCGTTCACGGTGCACACCATGGAACGGCGCGGACGCGGTGACAGCGGCCCGCAGGGCGCGGACTACACCATTGCCGACGACATCGCCGATGTGAAGGCGCTACAGGACAAAACCGGCGCGGCCTTCCTGGTCGGTCACAGCTACGGCGGTCTGGTCGCCCTGGAATTCGCCCGCGCCAATCCGTCCTGCCGCAAGCTCGCCCTCTACGAGCCGGGCGTCTCCGTCGCCGGGACCATGCCCACCGGCTGGATGGATCCGTACGAGAAATACCTGAATCAGAACAAACCCTTCGACGCCTTCGTCGAATTCGTCCGCGATATGGGCCCGGAGGGCATGCGCAAGATCCCGCGCTGGATGTTCCGCCGCGCGCTGCCGCTGTTCATGAAGGCCCCCGAAAAGGAAATGGTCATCGCCCAACTCGGCGCCAACCTGCGCGAACACCGCGAGATCGCGCGCCTGAACGATACCTATCCGCACTATCAGGAGATCACCGCGGAGGTCCTGCTCATGGACGGCGACAAGGACCGCCGCCCGGAAACCGACGCCGATCACACCGCTTTAGCGGCCGTCATCCCGCATTGTGAGCGCACCACCGTTCCGGGTCTCGACCATTTCGGCATCGACAAGAATGCCCCCGAACGGGTGGCCGGTCTCATCGGCGAATTCTTCTCGCGTTCGTAGCGCTCTTCACCCCTATCGGGGCGCCGCGCTGGATACCCTGGGGTCGGGTGCGCAGGGCACCCCGGCCGCGAGCGCCGGAAACATGCGAATCGAGGGGTTTCGATGAGCAGCACGCCCGAGCACGTCGATGTGCTCATCGTCGGGGCCGGATTATCGGGTGTGGACGCCGCCTATCACCTGCAACGGGCCTTTCCGTGGCGGACCTACGCGATGCTGGAGATGCGCGATTCGCTGGGCGGCACCTGGGACCTGTTCCGCTATCCCGGAATTCGCTCCGATTCGGATATGTTCACCCTCGGCTACCGGTTCCGGCCGTGGCTGGGGGACAAGGCCATTGCCGACGGGGACTCGATTCTGGACTATGTGCGCGATACCGCCGTGGAGAACGGGATCGACAAGCACATCCGCTACCGGCACAAGGTGCTGCGCGCCGACTGGTCCTCCGCGGACAATCGATGGACGGTGACCGCCGACCATGCCGGCGATACGGTGACCATTACCGCGAATTTCTTGTTCAGCTGCTCGGGCTACTACCGCTACGACGAAGGCTATACCCCGGATTTCGCAGGTATGGACCGCTTTCCGGGCCCGATCGTGCATCCCCAGCACTGGCCGGCGCAGGGCCTGGACGTCGCGGGCAAGCGCGTGATCATGATCGGCTCCGGCGCCACCGCGGTCACCCTCGGCCCCGCGCTGACCGAGCAGGGCGCGCACGTGGTCCTGCTGCAGCGATCCCCCTCCTACATCATCTCCATGCCCGAACGCGACGGCTTCGCCGACCGCGTCCGCCGCCTGCTGCCCGCCCGCACCGCCTACGGTCTGGCGCGCGCCAAGAACGTGCTGCTCGCCACCGCCATGTATCAACTCTCACAACGCTATCCGAAGCGCATGCGAGCCTGGATCCACGGCTTGCAGCAGCGCTGGCTGCCCGCCGGCTACGACATCGACACCCATTTCAACCCGCGCTACAAGCCGTGGGATCAGCGGATGTGCCTGGCCCCCAATGGTGATTTCTTCCGCGCCATCCGCCACGGCAAACTGGAGATGGTCACCGACACCATCGACACCTTCACCGAAACCGGCCTGCGTCTGTCCTCCGGCCGCGATCTCGAGGCCGACATCATCATCACCGCAACGGGTTTGAACCTGCGCGTGTTCGGCGGTCTCGACCTCACCGTCGACGGCCGCGCGATCGAACTGCCGAAAGCCATGGCCTACAAGGCGATGATGCTCTCCGATGTCCCCAACTTCGCCTTCATCATCGGCTACACCAACGCCTCCTGGACCCTGAAGGCGGATCTGGTGTGCGAGTACGTGGTCCGGCTGCTGCGCCACATGGACGCCAAGGGCTATGCGAAGGCCACGCCGGTCCGCGATCCCTCGGTGGGTCCCGCGCCGTTCCTGAACTTCGAACCCGGCTATGTGCTGCGCGCGCTCGACATCCTCCCCAAGCAGGGTGATCGCGCACCCTGGAAGCTGCATATGAATTACCTGCGCGATCTGCCGAAACTGCGCTACGGCAAGGTCACCGACGCGTCGATGGTCTTCGAGCGCGCCAAGGGGGCGGCCCGGGTACCGGCCGCCAAGAAGGCCGCGAGCTGAGCGCTACGACCGGGCCGGGAGCGGAGTGCGGGCGGCGGCCCGCTCCCGGGGCACCAGCAACGCCAGCAGCGCGACAATGAGCCCGCCGCCGAACGCATACAGACCCCAGGTATCGCCGAGCAGATCCCGGTAGTTGTCGAAGAGCCCGAAGCTCTCGTCCAGCCGCCAGGCCAGCACGCCGAGCACGACCACGCCGGCCAGCACGCCCAGCCAGCCCAGCACCCGCGACCCGAACAGCGCCGCCAGCAGCACCACGGCCGCGATGATCAGCAAGGCCACGGTCACCGAGGTCACGAAGGACCCGGACTGCCCGTCGACCTGCTCCAGCGTCTGCCCGGCCGGGAAGCCGTCGCGCAGATCCTCGAATGCGATATTCCTGCCCTCGACCGCCCCGACCAGCGGCCCGAACGCCCCTACTGCCATGGCAATGGCGCTCGCGAACAGCGCCAGATGCACAAAAGTACGCATACTCCACGGTATTCCCGTTTTCGGAAACGCGAAGCGCCGCGCGAACTGTAGTTCGGTTAACGACCGAAGACGCCTTCGAGCCGGTTGCGCGACCCGGGATGCACCAGCCGCGCCACGCTCACCAGCCCGTGCTCGGACCAGGTGCGGCGGCGGATGAGCAGGCACGGTTCGGCCGGGTCGATCCGCAGCAGCCGGCACTCCTCCGGAGAGCCGAGCACGGCCTCCACCACATGCTCGCCGCGCACCAGCGGCGCGACCCGGCTCAGGTAGTCATTGGGGGTGGTGGCGGTGAAGTCCTGGTCGAGATAGCCCGGCGCCTCGGCCGGATTCACATAGCGGTCCTCGACCTGAATGGGGGTGTCGTCCTCGAAATGCACCAGGATCGAATGAAAACCCCTGCTGCCGATGGAATCCCGCAGGAACGTGTGCGTGGAGTCGATGGTCTCGGCGCGCACCAGCACCACCTCGGTGCGGTGGCGGTGCCCGCGCTGCTGGATCTCATCGGCGATATTGCGCACCTCGAACAGCGGTGAGGATTTCTTGGTGGCGGCGACGAAACTGCCGACGCCCATCTTGCGAACGATGACGCCCTCGGCGGTCAGCTCCCGCAGCGCGCGATTGATCGTCATGCGCGACAACCCCAGCGCGGCCACGAACTGGTGCTCGGAGGGCAGTTGATCGCCTTCCTCCCAGCGGCCGGACCGGATCTGCGCCGCGACGAGGTTCTTGATCCGCTCGTAGGCCGGCGCGGAGCTCCCGCCCGCCTGTGCGAAAAGTGCGGCGAGCTCCGTGTCGCCGTCCACCGCTGCCATCCTCGTCCCCTGCTCCTCGTCCGTCCGAAACGCTCGATCCCGCAGCCTACCGGCCCGGATGACCGGCTATTGACAGTTGTATAGACAGGACTATACAACTGAGGGGGAATGCGATCCAGCACACATCGAGTCAGGACTTGCAATGGAGATCACGTCCCCCGGCCATCCGGCACGTACCGTGCGCGCACCCCGCGGCGCCGAGCTCACCACCCTGGGCTGGCAGCAGGAGGGCGCGCTGCGCATGCTCATGAACAACCTCGATCCCGAGGTGGCCGAGCATCCGGACAGCCTGGTCGTGTACGGCGGCACCGGGCGGGCGGCGCGCAGCTGGGCGGCCTTCGACGCCATGGTCGCGACGCTGAAGACGCTGCGCGACGACGAGACCATGCTGGTGCAGTCGGGCAAGCCGGTCGGCGTCTTCCGGACCAGCGAGTGGGCGCCGCGGGTGCTCATCGCCAATTCGAATCTGGTGGGGGACTGGGCGAATTGGGAGGAGTTCCGGCGGCTCGAGGAGCTCGGGCTGACCATGTACGGGCAGATGACGGCCGGGTCGTGGATCTATATCGGCACGCAGGGGATTCTGCAGGGCACCTATGAGACGTTCGGGGCGGTGGCGCGCAAGCGATTCGGCGGGACGCTCGCCGGAACCATCACGCTCACCGCGGGTCTCGGCGGCATGGGCGGTGCGCAGCCGCTGGCGGTCACCATGAACGAGGGCGTCGCCCTCTGTGTCGATTGCGATGTGACGCGGATCGATCGGCGGATCGCGCACAAGTATCTGGATGTGAAGGCCGACAGCATCGAGCATGCCCTCGAATTGGCGGTCGCGGCGCGGGACGAGCGGCGGCCGCTGTCCATCGGCGTGGAAGGCAATGCGGCGGAAGTGTTTCCGCTGCTGCTCGAGCGTGCGGCGCCGATCGATATCGTCACCGATCAGACCTCCGCGCACGACCCGCTCGCCTACCTGCCGATCGGCGTCGAGTTCGCGGAGATGAAGAGCCTGGCGGAGCAGGATCCGGTGTGGTTCACCCAGCAGGCGCAGCGGTCCATGGCCGCGCACGTCGCCGCCATGGTGGGTTTTCTCGATCGCGGCGCGGAAGTCTTCGACTACGGCAACAGCATTCGCGACGAGGCGCGCAAGGGCGGTTTCGACCGCGCCTTCGACTTCCCCGGCTTCGTGCCCGCCTACATTCGCCCGCTGTTCGAGGAAGGGCTGGGGCCGTTCCGCTGGGCCGCGCTGTCCGGTGATCCGGCCGATATCGCCGCCACCGATCGCGCCATTCTCGAATTGTTCCCGGAGAACGAGCATTTGAAGCGGTGGATCACCATGGCGGGGGAGAAGGTCGCCTTCGAGGGGCTGCCCGCGCGCATCTGCTGGCTCGGCTACGGCGAACGGCATCGCGCCGGGCTGAAGTTCAATGACATGGTCGCCAGCGGTGAGCTTTCCGCGCCCGTCGCCATCGGCCGCGATCACCTCGACTCCGGTTCGGTGGCCTCGCCGTATCGCGAAACCGAGGCCATGCGGGACGGTTCCGACGCCATTGCCGACTGGCCGTTGCTGAATGCACTGGTGAACACCGCATCCGGCGCCTCCTGGGTGTCCATTCACCACGGCGGCGGGGTCGGCATGGGCCGGTCCATTCACGCCGGTCAGGTGTGCATCGCCGATGGCACCGAGCTGGCGGCCCGCAAGATCGAGGCCGTGCTCACCAATGATCCGGGCATGGGCGTCATCCGGCACGCCGACGCCGGCTACGAGCACGCCCGGGAGACCGCCCGCACCCGCGGCGTCCGAATCCCCATGTCCGAGCAGCACTGATCCACCCTGTCGCCAGTAGAAAGAAGGCCGAGACCATGACGCACGACGGTCCCGCCGAGGTAGTTCTCACCCCCGAACGCCACACCATCGATGTCATTCCCGACGCCGAACGCCACGGCAGCCCGCGCAGTCAGTTCACGCTGTGGTTCGGGGCGAATATGCAGATCACCGCCATCGTCGACGGCGCGCTGGCGGTGATCTTCGGGGCGGATGCGCTGTGGGCCATCATCGGCTTGCTCATCGGCAATCTGGCGGGCGGGGCGGTCATGGCGCTGCACTCCGCGCAGGGGCCGAAACTGGGTCTGCCGCAGATGATCTCCAGTCGCGCCCAGTTCGGGGTGCGGGGTGCGGTGGTGCCGCTGCTGCTGGCGATCCTCATGTATCTCGGATTCGCGGCCACCGGAACGGTGCTGGCGGGGCAGGCGATCGCCAAGGTGCTGCACATCGACAGCGCGCAGCTGGGGATGGTGATCTTCGGATTGCTGACCGCGTTCATCGCGGTCACCGGGTACAAGCTGATCCACCTTGTCGGGCGGATCGCCACCGTGGTGGGGATCATCGGCTTCACGTATCTGGCGATACGGCTGTTCGGCGAGTACGACGTGGCCGCGCACATCGGAGTGCAGGGGTTCGAGACGGCCACCTTCCTGTTCGCCGTCGCGTTGGGCGCGAGCTGGCAGTTGACATTCGGGCCGTATGTGGCCGATTACTCGCGGTATCTGCCGCGGTCGACCAGTGATCGGGCCACCTTCTGGTCCACCTTCGCGGGCACGGTGATCGGCTCGCAGTGGTCGATGACCTTCGGGGCGCTCATCGCGGCGGTGGCGGGCAAGGCGTTCATGAAGAATCAGGTCGGCTTCATCGGCGATCTCGCCGGCCCGGCGGCCATCGCGGTTCTCATCTATCTGGTGATCGTGCTCGGGAAGCTGACCGTCAATGTGCTCAATGCCTACGGCGGATTCATGTCCATGCTGACCACGGTCACGGCGTTCGACGCCAGATCGCGCATCTCCACCACCGCGCGCACCCTCTACATTCTGGGCTTCACCACCGCGTCGACGCTCATCGCGCTCGCCGCCAGCGCCGACTTCCTCAACAACTTCAAGAACTTCGTGCTGGCGTTGCTCATGGTGTTCACGCCGTGGAGCGCGATCAATTTGATCGACTACTACCTGATTTCGCGTGAACGGATCGACATTCCGGCGCTCTACAATCCTTCCGGGCGCTACGGGGCCTGGAATGCGACGGCGCTGGGCTGCTACATCGTCGGCGTGGTCGTGCAGATCCCGTTCCTGGCGACCAAGCTCTACACCGGGCCGATCACCGACCTGCTCGGCGGCGCGGACATCTCGTGGATCGTCGGCATTGTGGTGACCGCGGCCATCTACTACCCGCTCGCCAAGCGCAGCGCGAATCCGCCCGAGCGGATGATCTATCCGGCCGATGCCGAAATGGCCCGGGACTGAAAGGAATCGAGAGTGGGCTCGTTCGTCGTCACGAATATCGGAACACTCGTCACCAATGATCCCGGGCTGGGGGAGGGGGTGCTGGGTATCCGCAAGGATGCGGCCATTGCCTTCGCTGACGGGAAGGTGACCTGGGTGGGAGACAGCGCCCAGGCGCCCGTCGCGGATCACGGGGTGGATCTGGGTGGGCGGGCATTGCTGCCCGGGTTCGTGGAAAGCCATTCCCATCTGGTGTTCGCCGGCGATCGGGCCGAGGAATTCGCGGCTCGCATGACCGGGGCGCCGTATACCGCCGGTGGTATTCGGACCACCATCGAGGCCACGCGCGCCGCCGATGAGGGGCAGCTCGAAGCCACTGTGCGGCGGTTGCTGAACGAGGCGCTGCGGTCGGGCAGTACGACGGTGGAGATCAAGACCGGGTACGGTCAGACGACGCGTGACGAATTGCGCAGTGCGCAGGTCGCGGGGCGGTTCACCGATGATGTGACGCTGCTGGCCGCGCATGTGCCGCCGCCCGAATACGCCGGGCGGGCCGACGATTACGTGGCCATGGTGTGCGACGAGATGATCGAAGCCTGTGCGCCGCATGCGAAATGGATCGACGTGTTCTGTGAACGCGGGGCCTTCGACGAGGAGCAGTCGCGGGAGGTGCTGAAAACCGGTGTGGCGCACGGGCTCGTGCCGCGGGTGCACGGCAATCAGCTCGGTGAGGGGCCGGGCGTGCGGCTGGCGGTCGAGCTGGGGGCGGCTTCGGTCGATCACGTGACCTACGTGACGGGCGCCGATATCGATGCCCTGGCAGGCAGTTCGACGGTTGCGACCCTGCTGCCCGGAGCCGACTTCTGCACCCGCAATGCCTACCCGAACGCCCGCGCCCTCCTGGACGCCGGGGTGACGGTGGCCTTGGGCGCGGATTGCAATCCCGGCACCAGCTACACCACCAGCCTGCCGTTCTGCATCGCGCTCGCGGTCCGCGAGCTGCACATGACCCCGGCCGAGGCCGTCTGGGGGGCGACGGCGGGCGGTGCGCGAGCGCTGCGCCGCAACGATATCGGTCACCTCGGCATCGGTGCGCGCGCCGACGCCATCGCGCTCGACGCGCCTTCCTACCTGCACCTGGCCTACCGCCCGGGGGTCGCGCTGGTGCGTGAGGTCTGGAAGGACGGCGTGCTGGTCACCCCCGGGGTGGGTGCATGACCACCGATACCGCGGCGACCGAGATCATTGTCGATATCCCGCCCGCGTCGTGGACCGGTCGCACCGACGGTCACACCCCGGAGCATGTGCGCTGGCATCAAGCGATCCGGGCATACGATCCCGGTGTGGCCGGAAGCGGCTGCGTGCTGATCGGTTTCGCCAGCGACGAGGGCGTCCGCCGCAACAAGGGCCGCCCCGGCGCGGCGGCCGGTCCCGATGCCCTGCGTGCTGCGCTGGCCGCCATGGCGCTGCCGTCCGCGCTCGCCGTCGAGGACGCCGGAACCATTGCCGTCACCGATACCGACCTCGAATCCGGCCAAGCTCGTCTGGGCCGCGCCGTCGCCGCCGCCATCGACTCCGGCCGACTGCCCGTCGTGCTCGGCGGCGGCCACGAGGTCGCCTTCGGCACCTACTCCGGTGTTGCCGCCACCCGGTTGCGCCGCACCCGCCCGCGCCTCGGAATCCTCAACCTGGACGCACATTTCGACCTGCGCGACGAACCGGTCCCGAGCTCAGGAACGCCCTTCCGGCAGATCCTCGAAATCGAGCGTGATGCCGGATCCTCCTGCCGCTACGACATCGTCGGCATCAGCCAGCCGAGCAACACCACCGCCCTGTTCGACACCGCCCACCGCCTGGGCGTGCACTACCTCCTCGATGAGCAGTGCAGTCCAACGGATCTCGATGCCATCGACGCCTTCGTCGCCGATCTGCTCGATGCCATCGACCTGCTCTACCTCACCATCGACCTGGACGTGCTTCCCGCCGCGGTGGCCCCCGGCGTCAGCGCGCCCGCCGCGTACGGCGTTCCCCTGGAGGTCATCCAACGCATCTGCGACCAGGCGGCAGTGAGCGGCAAGCTGGCGGCGGTCGATGTCGCCGAACTCAATCCGTCCCTCGATATCGATTCCCGCACGGCCCGCACCGCGGCCCGCCTCATCCACCGCATCGTCACCCGCCACGTACCGCCGGCAGGGCGATCCAGCAGCGGCGGTCGGTGAATCTGGCCCTGGCACAGCGCTTCACCTTCTGGATAGCTTCGATTTCATGCCGCCCATTTCCGTGATCGAATCGGGGGAAGCAATCGAATGACCATCGAGGTGAACGCACAGACGACCGCAATCGGCGATGTCGAGCTGTGGACCGAAAGCCGCGGCGATCCCTCCGATCCGCCCCTGCTGCTCCTCTCCGGCGACACCCTCTCCTCGACCGGTTGGCCGGACCCGCTGGTCAACCGTTTCGTGGCCGCCGGGCACCGGGTGATCCGCTACGACTACCGCGACACCGGCAGGTCGACCTGGCGTGAATTCGCCGGCCACCCCTACACATTCGACGACCTCGCCGCCGACACCGTCGCAGTGCTGGACAGCTGGCAGATCGACACCGCACACGTCGCAGGCTTCGGCATGGGCGGCGGCATCGCCCAACTCCTCGCCCTGGACCACCGGTCCCGCCTGCGCACCCTCACCCTGAGCAACTGCTTCGCGCTCGGCGTCGACTTCTTCAACAATTGGGACCGCGCATTGACCGGCGAACCAACCCCCGACGGCCTCCCGACCCCCAATCGGGAGTTCGTCGAGCTGGCATTCGGAATCAGCGCATCCACCACCAACATCGATCAACTGATAACCGGCGACTTCTTCGACGAAGCCGAACTCCGTGCGGCGGAACTGACCGCACAACAGCACGCGGGCCGCCCCGACACCAGAGCCCAGCACCCCCACGCCGAAGTCCGCACCGGCCTGGACACCCGCGGCCCGGAGCTACCCGGCATCACCACCCCCACCCTGGTCATCCAAGCCCTGCGCGACCCGATCAACCCACCACCGCACGGCCGCCACCTCGCCGCCCTCATCCCCGGCGCGAAGCTCGTCGAAATCCCCGGCATGGGCCACTCCCTCCCCGCCGCCATCCACCACGAATACGCCACCGCAGTCCTCCAACACACAATGGCGACCTGATTCACCCCCGAAACCGGCAGCCGCTCACGGCAAATCGGAGAACCGCACGTCGTGAGCGACAGCCGTCACCTGCAGCCCGTCGGTAGCCGGCCGAATATCCGTCACCTGCGCACCGAGCGGCAACCGCTGCAACGGCACCACGAACGTGAGCGATTCCCGCACCAACGCCAGCGAAATAGTCGGCCCACCCGACGAAGGCTGCACCGAAACCGGAGTGACCTCGATCCCCTCACCAGTGGGCGCGACAGTGACCACCACCGTCGCAGGCACCGGAATCCCCCGCACCGAGAACGTCCCCGTCACCCGCAGCCCATCCGCCCCGTGGGAAATCGACTCCACCCCCTCCGGCGCAAACCTTTGCACGGTCTCATAAGGAACCACTGCCGTAGCCGTAGCCATCCGCGCAACAAGGCTCGAAGTGCGCTTCTCCAGCAGATCCCCCAGCGGCGCATCCACATCGTTCAACGTCACTTCGAGGTCACGAACCGAAATCCTCTCGTCGCTCCACTCCCCAACCCGAATCCCGACGTCCGCATACCGCCCGTCCACAGCCTGCGTCAAAAACGGAAACCCCCGAATATCAACCCGAGGCTCCCGCGGCAGGCTGTACTCCGCCGCGATCCGCCGCCCGATCTCACCCTCCGCCATCCCCACCGCAACCCGATCCCCAACAACCAGCGCAACCGCCAGCACCACGATCAACCCCAGCACTACCCGCATACACTCACCCGCTCACTCATCCCACCATCATGCAGCCGCCAGCCCGAGAAGCTCACTCCACCGCCGCATGACCAATTCCGTGTACAGGTCAGCAGAGATGCCATACGCCCCGAGCGCATACCCATCATTGACCTCCACGAGCGCAGTCTCACCATCGGCCAATACCCCGAAATCGATCCCATACGCACACGGCGCCGTCCCCGATCGCCGGTACGCGCCCACCGCCGCCTCCACTACATCCCTATCGAGCCGAACCGCCGCATCCCCGTCATACCTATCGATCCAAACAACTTCCTGATCGATCACATAGACGCGGTACTCAGCAACCCACCGAACCACCTCCGAGCACCAAACCCGCTGCCGCCGACTGATATTCCCCAAAGCAGCAATGTCCCGCTCCGAGTAGCAGACTGCCCCGGTAAAGTTCTTCCGCCGCTCCGCGGGCTTCACGAACGTAGCCGAAACAGCCCCACTCTCGAGCCCACGCTCCACCTCGCCCAGCGTCGAACGCCACACCCGTCGCCGAAGAAACTCCCTCAAACCGGCCGGATAGTCATCGGGCTCAGGCGCCGCAATCCCCAACTGCCGCATAGCCCCGTGCATCGCATCCATATCGCCCGCAATGAACGTCCCCACCCCCAACGGCAACTGCCGCCGATGAATCCGCTTGATCGTGTAGTACTGCACAGGAATCCCGCGCCCCCGCAGTCCTTCCTCCAACAACGTCTCTTCATGCCGCACAGGCCCTTTGCCGGAGTACTGAAGAAACGCAGTAGTGATCATGATGCACTCAATGATGCCCGAAATCAGACACCAAGCACCGCAAGGAATGATGTTGCGCATGCGGTCTTCTCACGACTTCACCCACACCGGCTGGGTCGCCATCTTCAGCGGCACCGAGACGCTGATCGGCCGCACGTGGGAGGTTGATGGATGGGATCCAGCAACCGGAACCGCGCTGGTCGTCGACCCTGAAGTGGGTGCACGGCGACCGGTCACGGACTACCCCGACTTCTCACACCTCGAAAAAGCAAACCAAGTGGTCACCGCCCTGCCCGGCGGTGGCTGGCACGCCTGCGAGCTAGCCCACATGCCAGATGATCCCGACTCGCCGATCGAGCCCGTGCTGGCGTGGTTGGTGACCTCCACCGGCCGCCTCGTTCCCGTCACGATGGACGCCGACGGACGGATCGGCTCCGATTTCGACATGAATCGTTTCTGTCCTCCTGGTCGGCACTCTGGCAGATGAATACCCATTCGTGGTCTGGGCGGTCTGGCGCTTCTCGCACATCTTGCACGCGATAGCCGTAGGCGGTCAGGCTCGATTCGAGTTCGTCGCGGCTGCGGAAGCGGAGTGTCGAGTCTGAAGCGAGGGCGGTGTTCTCGGTGAGGAATCTGTAGGTGTGACGGAAGGAAACGAGGGGGAGTTGGACGGTGGTGACGTGCAGGCTCTGTTCCACCGGTCCGATTCCTGGAACGTTGAGGGTGACAGGTGTAGTAGCTGCCCATTGTTCCCAGGCTCGGCGTTCGGGACGTCTGGTTTCGAATACGAGATGGCCGCCTGGGCGAAGGGCGGCGTGGATGCCTCGTAGTGTTTGCGACCAGTCCTCGTCGGTCAGAAAGACCTGCGCGACATTCCCGGTCATTACGGCAAGGTCGGCACCGACCGCCGGCAGGGTGCTCGCATCACCGTGTAGCCAGGTGATTCGGTCGGCGCCATCCTTCGACCTCGCAACCTCGAGAGATGCCTCTGCCGGGTCGACACCAACGACAGTACGGCCGCTTTCAGCGAGCAGAATCGCAAGGCACCCTGTCCCGCAACCAATGTCGAGGACGGAGTCCGCGCTCAGCTCGTCGGCGATATCGAGGTAAGCCGTCAGGTCATCGCGAGAGCCTTCGAAGGCGTCGTAGACAGGCGCGAGGCGATGGTGAGCAAAGATCGCATCAGGCATTCGGCGAGCCTATCCACTTCGAAGCGGGTGACTGTGCGCCGCCGGGTGTTTCGCGCGAGAAGGAGTATTCCCGCTCGACTCGTGCTACTTCGACTGTGTAGTTCTCGTACCAGCGCTCTTTGCCGAGACGTTGGGCCTCGAGGTGTTCGACGTCGGCCTTCCAGGCTCGGATGGATTCCTCGTCGCGGTAGTAGATGATCGACAGGTCTCGACCCTCGCCGTCGGTCATGCCTTGGCGGCCGACGTAGCCGGGTTGGCCGGTGCCGAGTTCGGTCATGCGGGTGGCCATTTCCTTGTAATCGGGCGTTTCCTCGCCTCGGAGCTGTGTGGAGATGATTACGGCGTAATAGGGCGGTTGGGGGCGCTCGGGCGAGGAGGAGGAAAGCACGGAGACGGATCGTAGCGAAGCGCCGACTCTCGTATGTCGACTCGAGGCTCGGTTGGTAGCAGGCTGAATAGGACTGTGTCGCGGCGGCGGCCCTGGAAGGAGATATGAGATCGGAGTAGGCCCTCGCGAGTGAAGCCGCATCGGGCGGCTACGCGTTGGGAGGCCAGATTGTCTGGTGCGCAGGTTAGTTCGAGGCGCATGACCTTCAGGTGGGTGAAGGCCCAGCGGGCCAGGAGACGCACCGATCGGGTCGCGGCCCCTCGGCCTCGGGCGTGGGCGGCGAGCCAGTATCCGATCGCTGCTCGGTGGTTGGTCCGATCGAGGTCGTAGAGCGAGGCGCCGCCCCAGATTTGGTGCGGGTTGGCTGCGTCGGAGATCGCGAGGCTGATGGCCTCGCCGCGCATACGTTCGGCCTCCTCCTCGCTGAACCGAGCTCGCAAGTGATTTTCTGTGAACCTTTCGACCAAGGGCCAGGAGAAGGTGAGGCATTCGGGGTCGGAGAAGCCTGCGAATCGTTGAGTGAAGTCCGCTGGGCGCCAAGTGCGTAGTGCCACTAGATCGTCGGTTAGGCCGTCGGGTGGAAGCTCGAGCATCGGCATGGCTGAGACGGTAGGTCGAAACGGAGCGGTCGGCAGGGAGGCTGGGGTCAGTCGGCGTCGGTGAAGAGGCCGGGGAGGGTGAGGGCGTATTCGAGGTCTTCTCGGCGGCCGAGGGTTACCAGGACGGTGCGGATCATGGTGAGGCGGGCGGCGGCGATGGTTTGGGGGGTGGGTTCGCCGGTGGCGGAGATTCGGAAGACCACGTATTCGCAGGTTTGGAGGGCGGTGTCGAGGTCGAGGGGGGCGGGGGCGGGGCGGCCGAGTTCGGTGAACTTGGCTCGGATGAGGGTGCGGATGTCGTCGAGGGCGGCTTCGCGGTAGGCGGAGACGGGAGAGCCGGGGTCGTGGAGTTCGGCGAAGAGGGGGGAGAGCATGGGGCCGTGGCCGTCTGCCCAGTGCAGGTAGGCCTCGATCATGTTGATGCCGAGTTGGACGGGGGCTTCGGTGCGGTCGAGGGCGGAGCGGATGCCGCCGACCAGGTCCTCGTTGGAGAGCGTCAGGAGGGCGTGGAGGGGTTCGGTGGCGTTGGCGAAATAGCGGTAGAAGGTGGGGCGGGCCAGGCCGGCGGATTCGATGATGCGGGCGACGCTGAGGCCGCGGGAGCCGTGCTGGGCGAAGACCTCGGCGGTGGCGAGGACTATGCGGGCGCGGACCTGGTCGGCCTGCTTCTCCGTCTGCGGAGGGCGGCCGCGGCGGGCGGGGGAAGCGGCCGGTGGAGCGCTTGACACGGGCGTCACGGGTATTAATCTAACACTGGTGTTCATGTAACACCGGTGTTCAGTGAATAGCGGGCCGCGGCCCGGATACTTTCTCTCGAGAGGGCGACCAATGACGACTGCCCCGCAGTTGGCTGCCGCCGATGCGCTTCCCTTCGACCTGGTCCAGCGATTGCTCGGGCACGCCGTCGCGGGCGGTGCGCCCTCGGTGGAGGTGTTCGCACCCGCCACCGGACGCAAGATCGCCGATCTGCCGCAGTCGTCGGTGGCCGACGTCGAGCGGGCGTTCGTCACCGCGCGCACGGCGCAGCAGCGCTGGGCGAAGGTGCCGGTGGGGGAGCGCGCGGCGCTGCTGCGGCGCATCCATGATCTGGTGCTGGCCGAGCAGGACACCATTCTCGACATCGTGCAGACCGAGACCGGCAAGTCGCGGGTGCATGCCTTCGACGAGGTCTCCGATGTCGCGGTGAACACCCGCTTCTATGCCGCCGAGGGCAAAAGGATTCTGGCGCACCGCAAGCCGCGCGGAGTCATGCCGGTGCTCACCCAGGTGGAGGTGCGCAACCGGCCCAAGGGCGTGGTCGCGGTCATCTCGCCGTGGAACTACCCCCTGGCCTTGGGCGCCTCCGATGCGCTGCCCGCACTGCTCGCGGGCAACGCGGTCATCGGCCGCCCGGACAACCAGACCGCGCTGACCCTGTTGTGGGCCATCGATATCGCCGAGCGCGCCGGCCTGCCCAAGGGCCTGTGGCAGGCGGTGCTCGGCCGCGGCGCCGTGGTCGGCACCGAGGTCATCGCGCGCGCCGACTACGTCGACTACACCGGATCCAGCGCGACCGGCCGCACCATTGCCCAGCAGGCGGGGGAGCGGCTCATCGGCTACTCGCTCGAATTGGGCGGCAAGAACCCGCTTCTCGTGCTCGCAGACGCCGACGTGTCCGCCGCGGCCAAGATCGCGGTCCGCGCCTGCTTCGCCTCCGCGGGCCAGCTCTGCGAATCGATCGAGCGAATCTACGTGCACGACACCGTGTACGAGCGGTTCGTCACCGAATTCGTCGCCAATACCGAGAAACTCACCCTCGGCAAGACCCTCGACTTCGACTACGAGATCGGCTCCCTGACCTTCCCGCGCCAGATCGACACCGTCGGCAAGCATGTCGACGATGCCGTCGCCAAGGGCGCGAAGGTCCTCGCCGGCGGCAAGGCCCGCCCCGAGCTGGGCCCGTACTTCTACGAGCCCACCATCCTCGAAGGCGTGCGCGAGGGCATGACCGTCTTCCGCGAGGAGACCTTCGGCCCGGTCGTCTCGGTCTACCGCGTCAAGAGCGACGAGGAGGCCATCGCCCGGGCCAACGACACCGCCTACGGCCTCAATGCCAGTGTGTGGAGCAAGGATACGGAGCGCGCCCGCGCGGTCGCCGCCCGCATTCACGCCGGCTCGGTGAATGTCAACGAGGGCTTCATCGCCGCCTGGGGTTCGGTGGCCGCACCGTCCGGCGGCCTCGGCATTTCCGGCACCGGCCGCCGCCACGGCCCCGAGGGGCTGCTGAAGTACGTCGACACCCAGACCATCGCGGTGCAGCGCGTACTGCCCATCGCCCCGCTGCCGGGCATGTCCGAGGGGCTGTGGGCCAAGACCATGACGCTCTACCTGGGCGTCATGAAAACGTTGCGGCAGAAGTGATCAGGCTAGAGACGAGACAGGGGAACACGCAGGCATGAAGACCGTCGAGGGCAAGAAGGTCCTGATCACCGGCGCCGCGATGGGACTGGGCAAGTCATTCGCCCAGCGCGCCGTGCGCGAACGCGCCGCCGATGTGGTGCTGTGGGATATCAATGAGACGGCGCTGAAGGAGACCGCGGCCGAACTCGCCGCGGCGGGCTCGGGCCGCATCCAGCACTATGTCGTCGACGTCTCCGATCGCGAGGCCATCGCCGAGGCCGGCGCGGCCGTCCGCGCCGAGGTGGGCGGCATCGACGTGCTGGTCAACAACGCGGGCATCGTGCGCGGCAACGGCTACTTCTGGGAGACCGAGAACCGCGGCGACATCGACAAGACCATGGCCATCAATTCCCTTGCGCCCATGTACATCACCCTCGAATTCCTGCCCGCCATGGTGGCGGGGAAGGGCGAGGCCCGGGTCATGACCATCGCCTCCTCGGCGGGCCTGGTGTCCAATCCGCGCATGAGCGTCTACGCGGCGTCGAAGTGGGCCGCGCTGGGCTGGTCGGATTCGGTGCGCCTGGAGCTGGAGCAGTCCGGCAATGAGCACGTCAAGTTCACCACGGTGTGCCCGACCTACATCAATACCGGAATGTTCGACGGCGCCAAGGGATTCCTGTTCACCCCCATCCTGGAACAGGAGGAGGTCGTCGAAACCTCCTGGACCGAGATGAAGAAGGGTTCCGCCCTGGTGATCCTGCCGTGGACCTCGCGCTTCAACCGCGCCATCTCCGGCCTGCTGCCGCTGAAGGTCCGCGACTTCTACCTCAATACCGTCGGCGTCTATCACTCCATGGACGAATTCACCGGCCGGAAGTAAGAATTCGTCAGCTCGGTGAGCGAGTGGATGACGGTGATGCCGTCATCCACCGCCGCACCGCCCCGGCGATCCAGCCAGAACGACTGCAATCCGGCATCTCTGGCGGCGACGGCGTCGATCTCGTAGTCATTGCCCACATAGGCGACCTGCTCCGGCGGCAGCCCGATCATGTCGCACCCGGCCAGGAAGATGCTCGGATCCGGTTTGGCCACACCGAATTCCACGCAGCACAGGATGGCCTCGCCCAGATACGGCAGCAGCCCGGTGGACCGCAGTTTGTGTTCCTGCATGGCGCGCACCGAATTCGACACCACGCCGAGGCCGACCCGCCCGTGCAGGGACCGGAGTGTGGGCAGCGCGTCCGGGAACGCCGCCATGACGAGATCGCGCTGCACCAGATACGCCGAGAACCAGGCATCCGGATCGTCCACCGTCACGCCGATGCTCGCCAGAAACCGCTCCGTGCGGGCGATCCGCTGACCCGTGAACGTGATCTCCCCGGTCCGGAACCGTGCGTACTCCTCGTCCTCGATGCCGCGCCACAGCCGCGCCGCCGCCTCCTCGGACTCGAATTTCTCCAGCAGCCCCTCGGCCCGCAGATGCTCGATCACCCCGACCCTGGCGGAGGCGGAGTAATCGAACAGCGTGTCGTCGACGTCGAACAGAATCCCGCGCACAGTCACTCGACCACGCTACCGGCGGCCCGCCTCAGCGGCCGATATCCACCCGGTCCTTACTGGTCTCCTGCTTACCGCCGCGACCGGATTCCCACAGCGGCCCGAACAGGAACCAGATCCCGCAGATCACCCACACCCGCCCGATCCACCACGTCAGCGTGGCATCCTGCTCGGGCGTGCCGACGAACAGCACCAGCGCTCCCAGCGACACCGAACTGATCACCGCGGCATTCACCACGCGCAACCACTCCTGCCACACATGCTTGCGCCGCTCCGGACCCGATTTCGGAATCTTCACCGGCGCCGGCCCGCCCGCGAACCGATGCGCGACCCGCACATCGGCCCACCGCATCAGCGAGTGGCCGAATGCGAGCGTGAACCCGAGGTAGAGCCCGGCCAGCCCGTGCGTGGCGTCGGCGGTCGCGCCATTGTGCAGATCGATGCCGGTGGCCACCACGAGCACCACCGCCAGCAGCGGAATCCCCAGCAGCACAACATTACTCAATGTCCGCAGCCGCAAGACATACCGCAGCAGCAGGCCGATCCCCAGCAGGACCCAGAACCCGACCTCGGCGATCACGATGACCGCGGCAATGGGGTGTTCCCCCACCAGATCGAACATCTTCCATCCCCTTGTTAGCTCAATTGTGCTAATTCCTTCCCGCCAATCTAGCACAGTTGCGCTAATATCGGCCCGTGCCCAAAGTGATCGACCACGACCAGCGCAAAGCCGAGATCGCGGCGGCCGTCTGGCGGCTCATCGTCGACAGCGGCGTCAGCGCCGTCTCGCTCCGCACCGTGGCCGCCGAAGCCGGTATCGTGCTCGGCTCGCTCCGGCACATGTTCCCCACCAAGGCCGATCTGCTGGCCCACTCCATGCAACTCGTCCACGCCAATGTCGAACAGCGCGTCGCCGCGCACGCGAGCATGCGCGACCCCCGCGCCGTGGTCATGGCGATCCTGCTGGAACTCCTGCCCCTCGACGAGCGCCGCAATGCCGAAATGCGAGTCAACCTCGCCCTCATCGCCGAAGCCCCCGCCCACCCCCGCCTCGCCGAGCTGGCCGAAAAAGCGCAACGTGCCGTCGACGACCTCTGCCGCCAGCTCTGCGCCCTACTCGCCCGAATCGGCGACCTGCACCCATCCCGCGACGTAGCGACCGAAGCGATTCGACTGCACGCCTGGATCGACGGCACCGCCTTCGGCCTCCTGGTGATCCCGGCCGACCCCGCCGAGGTGGAACAGCGGCTCCGCAGCTACCTGAAGGATCTGGCCGCCCCGCTCGGCTGAATCTACGGCCTCGGTCATGGTGGAGCGCATTTCGAAGGTGCGGGCCGCCCCGCATCACTGTCCGGCCGGCGGCACGCGGCTGCGCAGGAGGTGCGACGCGCTCGACGCCCCCGACTCCTGCGGGCGCTCGACACCGCGGACTTCGAGCACGTCCGGGGACAACGTCGAAGACGTTCGGGCGCTTCATGCCCGGGCTGCCGCCGCTGGACGCGCCGTACTCGTCACCGCCACCTGAACTCGGCCGACCCGCGTCGACGATCGACTGAGAGGTGGCGTGCGGGAATCAGCTCGGACGCGTGCCGATCACCACGGTTGCGCCGAGTTCGTCGTCCTCGGCGATGTGGGCTTCGAGGCCATGGCGGCGCATCACTTCGGCGGCGATGGGGGCCTGCTCGTCGCTCTCCTCGACGAGGAGGTGGCCGCCGGGGGCGAGCCAGGTGGTGGCCACGGCGGCGATGCGGCGCAGGATATCGAGGCCGTCGGAGCCGCCGTCGAGTGCGGCGCGAGGTTCGTGGTCGCGGGCCTCGGGGGGCATCCAGGAGATTTCCGATGAGGGGACGTACGGGGTGTTCGCGAGCAGGATGTCCACGCGCCCGGCGAGATCGGCGGGAATCGGGTCGAACAGGTCGCCCTGGAAGACCTGCGCGCCGAGCGGGGCCAGGTTGCGGCGGGCGCAGGCGATGGCGGCGGGCTCGATATCGGATGCGGTGAGGTCGACGCGGATTCCCTCGGCGGCCAGCTCGGTTGCGAAGGCCATGCCCAATGCGCCGCAGCCGCAGCACATATCGAGTGCCACCAGCGCCCTTTCGGAGACGGAGATCGAGGTGTGCGGGAGTGGCGTGGCGGTGGTCGACAGTTGAATCACGCTGCGGCCCAGGTTGATTGCCTGCTCGACAAGGAAGCTGGTGCGCTGGCGCGGGACGAAGACGTCGGCGGCGACGGCGACCTTCAGGCCGCGGAACTCGGCCCAGCCCAGCAGGTGCTCCAGGGGGTATCCGGCAATGCGCTGTACGACAAGCGATTCCAGGTGCTCGGCGTCGGCGGCGGCGCTCAGCAACAGTGCGGCTTCGTCCTCCGCGAAGACGCACCCTGCGGCTCGCAGTCGGGTGACGAGGGTGCCGGTATCGGGAGTACTCACCGGGCAATTGTGCCCGGAGGGACCCGCGCCGGGTGAGCGCGGGTCCCTCCGGGGGTGGATTTCGCTAGCGCTGGGTGGGGAGCAGCAGGGTGCGGGTGGCGTCGAGGTAGATGCCGCGCTGACCGCTGCGGGCGGGCGGGGGCAGCTGGGAGACCAGCTGTTCCAGGGAGGTCGTGGCCCCGACGACCGGCATGCCCGCGACGATGAAATCGGCGACCGCGCGGCGAATGTGGTTGGGGGAGGTCACGATAATGGCGCTGGTGGCGCCGGCGTCGCGGAGCATGGCGGTGCTGTTGAGCGCATTGCCGACGGTGGAGCCGGCGCGATGCTCGGCCATGACCCGGTCGGCGGGAATGCCGCGCCCGATGAGCCAGCTCTGCATGGCGGCCGCCTCGGTAATGCCGTTCTGGGGGTTGCCGCCGGTGACCACGATCGGCGACAGCGGCGAGGCGACGGCCTGCAACCAGGCCGCCTGCAGCCGGTTGATGAGCTCGGGTCGCATACTGCCATCGGGCAGCAGGCCGTAGCCGAGCACCACGATGCCGGTGGCCGGTCCGGCCAGCGCCGGAATCGGATTGGGCAGGGTGCCGATGGCGGCCCCGATGGCGCGGAACACATTTCGCGTGCCGTCGGCCAGCTCCGGGTCCACCACGGTGAGGCGGCTCAGGGCGGCTTCCCGGGTGATCAGGTCGCCGGAGTAATCCGACCAGATGGCCTGCAGCGACAGCGCCTCCGCATCATCGGGTGATTCGGCGAGCAATTGGCGCAGGTCCGCGAGCCCGGCGCCGTCATCGCCGTCGCGGAAATTCTCCTGCGCCGAGTTGTAGAGCGGACCGGGATCCGCGAACGCGGCGCCCGGCCCGAAGAAGGTGATGGTTGCGGCGGCGGCCGCGAGAAGAGCTGGTAAACGCCTGGCGATCTGCACTGCTGTCCGACCTTTCCGTAGAGAGGGTCACACACACGCTTTGCTGGCTATCTCCGAACTTTGCTGGCTATTGGCTCGAAACCGAATGGAGACACGATACGACTGGACACGGCCGTTGTCGGGTATTTGCCGAAGTGATTTCCCAGGTTTGACCGATCGCAGGGCGGGGAACGCGCGCGATTCGTGGTCCCGAACAGCCGCGACGGCGTCCCGCCGGGCAGCGTCGCGCGCGGGCCCCGCGACGGCGCGCGTTAAGGTTGTCTCCCGTGGACACGACTTCGCTGACCGGCAAGGACCTCGCCGCCGCCATCAATGCCGATACCAAGCAGCGCGCCGCCGCGCTCACCGAGAACGGCGCCGCCCCCCGGCTGGTGCTGGTGATCGCCAATGACGATCCGGCCAGCGCCTGGTACGTGAAGTCTCTCAACCGCGCCGCCGAGCGCAATGGAATCGACTGCGACAACCTCGATCTCGGCGTGGACGCCACCGCCGAGGAGATTCGTGCCAAGCTCGCCGAACTCTCCGCCGACGCCTCCGTCGACGCCATCATGCTGCAGACCCCGCTGCCCAAGGGCATCGGCCTCGACGATGTCAGCCCCGCCATCGCCGCCGCCAAGGACGTCGACGGAGTCAGCCCGCTGTCCCTGGGCCTGCTCTCCTCGGGCCTGCCCGGCTTCCCGCCCGCCACCGCCGAGGCCGTCGTGGAACTGGCCAAGTTCCACGAGGTTCCGCTCGCCGGTCGCCACGTTGCTGTCGTCGGCCGCTCGAATGTGGTCGGCAAGCCCCTGGCTCAGCTGCTGCTGGCCGAGAACGCCACCGTCACCATCTGCCATTCCCGCACCACCGACCTGCCGGCGGTCACCTCCGCCGCCGATGTCGTGGTCGCCGCCGTCGGCCGCGCCGGCCTGATCACCGCCGACCACGTCCGCGAGGGCGCGGTCGTCATCGACGTCGGCACCAATGAGGACGAGAACGGCAATATCACCGGCGATGTGAACGCGGCCGCGGTGACCGGCAAGGCCGCCGCGCTGAGCCCGGTCCCCGGCGGCGTCGGCCCCGTCACCACCGCCCTGCTCATGCGCCACGTGGTGCAGGCCGCCGAAGCGGCCCGCTGACCGCTCACCAGCGCAGCACGGCCTCGGTCTCGCCGTCGACAATGGCGCCGGTGGGCTGGAACCCCAGCGCCCGGTAGAAGCCTTCCGGACTGCCCGGCCCGAGGCCGTAGCTGGTGTAGAGCGCGGTGGTGCCGCGCTCTTTCAGCAAGGCGGCCAACTGGTCGATGACCTGCCGGCCGTAGCCCTTGCCCTGATGCGGTCCGGCAATCATGAACCGCCACAGCGATACGCCGGGTTCGTCGGGTTCCATGCCGAGCTCGAGCATGATGAACCCGATCGGCTCATCACCCACATAGATCCCGCGGAACCACGCGGAGTCCGAGAAATGCGCCTCGGCAATGGAGATGCCATTGTCGGCCACCATCTTCCGCTGCTCCGCCGACAGCGTCTCACTGAGTATGCACACCTGGTACACGGTGTCCGCGGTGATTCGGCGCAACTGCACCGGCGACCCGGCATCGGTCGATTCGCTCATCGGATCTTCGTATCCGACGAGGCGTGATCGGTTCAAATGTATTTCGCGCCCGAGCGGTCCGCCGTCACCAGTGCAGCGTCACCGGATCCCCGATGCTGACGGTGTTGTAGAACCACTCGGCGTCACCGGGCGACAGATTGATACAGCCGTGGCTGACATTGGCGTAGCCCTGCGAGTCCACCGACCACGGCGCCGAGTGCACATAGACGCCGCCCCAGGTCAGGCGCTCGGCCCATTCACCCTGGATGAGATAGCCCTCGGAGGAGTTCAGCGGAATCCCGATGGTGCGCGAATCGAAGGTGACCGAGCGTTCCCGCGACAGCACCGGGAAGGTGCCGGACGGCGTCTCCCACCCGGGCTTGCCGTAGGAGGCGGGCATGGTGTTCACCGGCGCCCCGCCGATGTACACCGTGAACGTATGGGCGGACATGTCCCCGTCGGCCGTGACACCGGCATTCGTCTGGAATTCTGTGTGCAGGCGACCCACCGACACCGAGATGGATGCCGAGGTGGGAAGGTATCCGGCCGACGTCCATGTCAGATGCCGATCGTCTACCCAGTTGAATTGCCCGGCGAGCGTGGTCCCGGCCCGAATGCTGACTGCCCGCTCCACCCGGGCTCTCTCGGTAACCGGCTCGGCGAACCGCACCTCCACCGGTGCGGCGATCCCCACCACCTGGCCCGGCCCCGGCGAAATCGCCTGCACCGCCGGGAAATCGGATGTCACGAACGCAGCCCCCGCGCCCCCGGACCCGAACGCGGCCGCCGCCGCGGCAACGGTAGCGATGATGAAGATCTTTATCGCGTTCCGCATGGTTCCATCCCTTCGAAAGGGTGTGGTCCTGGATCCTCAGACTATGACCTGATGATCAGTCCCATCCGGAAATGTTCTCGCTTCGTGACCTACCCACCGGCGTGGAAACTATGCGGACGCGATCGTGTCGGCTATGAGATCCCGTGGTCAGCGCGTGATCGCGGCGACCACGTCGTCGTGCAGCGCGTCCGCGCGCGCGAGGATCTCCTCGATCCGGGTGAGGACCGGGGCGAACTCCGCGCCCGCGCCCGCATCCAGCGAGGCCACGTTGATGGCGATGTTCAGCTGCGAGCTGGCCGCCGCGGCGCGGGCGGCATCGGCGGCCGCGCCGATATCGGTGACCACATTGGGATTGCCGATCGGCAGCAGTTCGCGGGCCAGCGACAGCACCTCGTCGGCCTCGGCGACCACGGCGGCCGGGACGCGGGCCGCGCCGAGCAGGGCCTCGGTAATGGCCGCGGCCCGGGCGGCCTGCTGCTCGGCGGTGTCCTTGGGCAGCTTGTAGGCATTGCCGACCGCGGTGAAGGCGGCGGCATCGGCATCGGCCAGGGCCAGGGCGCGATCGCGGGCCACATCGGCGGCGACGATGATGCGGTCGACGACCGGGCGGTTGTCGGCGTCCTTGGCGCGGGTGGTGTAGCGCGCCACCATGGCGACCAGCGCGGCGCCCTGCGCGGCGTGCAGCGCGGCCACCGCGCCGCCGCCCGGCGCGGGCACCTTGGCCGACAGTTGATCCAGGTACCCCTGCAGTGTCGAGTCACCGAAGGTGGTGATGGCCTGCGCGGCGTCCTGAGTCATGAGGGTGGGCCTCCCGTGATTCGCGATGAAACTCGTTCGCGCAACACCGTACCGGCTTACCGGTGATGGCCGCCGCGAAGGGGGCACGGCATGGTCGGTAAGGTCCCGGTCATGCGTATCGGACTGTCGATCAATTACACCGACGGCTTCAAAGAGGTGGCCGCTGAGGTCGCTGACCTCGAACGGGCCGGTCTCGACATCGTATTCGTGCCGGAGGCGTATTCGTTCGACGCCGTGAGCGCGCTGGGCTACCTGGCCGCCAAGACCGAACGGGTGCAGCTGGCCTCGGGCATTCTGCAGCTCTACACCCGCACGCCCACGCTGACCGCCATGACCGCCGCCGGCCTGGACTACGTCTCCGACGGCCGCTACATCCTGGGCCTGGGCGCGTCCGGCCCGCAGGTGATCGAGGGTTTCCACGGCGTGCCCTACGACGCTCCGATCGGCCGCACCCGCGAGGTGCTCGAGATCTGCCGCAAGGTGTGGAAGCGCGAGCGGCTGGAATACCGCGGCAAGTACTACGACATCCCGCTGCCCGCCGAACGGGGCACCGGCCTCGGCAAGTCGCTCAAGCTCATCAATCACCCTGTGCGCGAGAACATTCCGGTGCTGCTGGCGGCGCTGGGCCCGAAGAACGTGGAGCTGGCCGCGGAGATGGCGGAGGGCTGGCAGCCCATCTTCTTCCTGCCGGAGAAGGCCGACGCGGTATGGGGTCAGTCGGTGAAAGCCGGTCTGGCCAAGCGTGATCCGTCCCTCGGCGAGCTCGAGGTGTTCGCCGGTCCGGCGCTGGCCATCGGCGACAATGTCGAGCCGCTGCGGGAATTCGTCAAGCCGCATCTGGCGCTCTACATCGGCGGTATGGGCGCCAAGGGCAAGAACTTCTACCACACCCTGGCCACCAAGTACGGCTACGGCGCCGAGGCCGACCGCATCCAGGAGCTGTATCTGGCGGGCAAGAAGGACGAGGCCGTCAAGGTGGTTCCGGACGATCTGGTCCGGGACATCTCGCTGATCGGTTCCGCCGGTTTCGTCAAGGAGCGCGTGGCGGCCTTCCGCGAGGCCGGCGCGACCGTGCTGAACGTGGTCCCGCTGGCGGGCACCGCGGCCGAGCGGGTGAAGCTCATCGAGCAGCTGCGCGAGCTGGTCTGATCGATCGCGCAGAATCGGCCCGCCGCACTCCGCTGCGGCGGGCCGATGCGCTCTCCGGTGTGATTTCGGGCCGGACCTCAGTTGCCGCGCAGTGCGTCGAGCGCCTCGGTGAGCGTCGGATGCAGGGCGAACACCTGGTCCAGGCTGGTCATCTTGAGCTGGCGGCTGGTGGCGGGCCCGTCGGCCACCACCGCGATCCGCGTGCCGCCGGCCCGCTGATGGGCGGCGACCAGGGCAGCCATGCCCGCCGAGGCGAGGAAGCTGACCTCGGACAGATCGATGACGAGGGCCGCGGGTTTACCGCCGAGCGTGGTGTCGATGGCGCTGTCGAGGGCCGGGGCCGTCGCCAGATCGACCTCGCCCGCCACGGTGAGCACGGTGACATCGTCGTGCACAGTGACCTTGGTGGTCATCGCGTCGCCTGAATAGCCGTCTCCGGAAGTGTTGGTCACACTAGAACAATCTGCCATGGTCCGTCCGTTCATGCCGCATCGTCTGCCAATTCGGTACCGGTCCGGTAGTCCGCGTTATTGTGAAAACCGCAGGTACCGCACCGATTCGGCGTCGCGCCGAAACTACTGCCGAGCGCGTGTCGGCAGCGGGTGCTTCACATTCGTCCGCCCGCCGAGAAGGAGACGGCCGGAAGTCGCACCGACATCCGCACCCGGGTGCCGGGCCCGGAATGATCGATCTCGAGCTTGTCGGTCAGCGCCCGCATCATGGCGATGCCGCGACCGCGGTGCCCGGGATCCTCGGGCAGCGGCCGCCAGGACCCGCCGTCGATGACCTCGATGGTGAGATTGTCCAGCCCGCAGTCCGCGGTGATCACCACCCGGCCCGGTTTGCTGTCCAGATAGGCGTGCTCGATGCTGTTGCTGCACGCCTCGTTGGCCGCCGCGACGAGATCCACGGCGGTGTCGTGCGGCACCGCGGCCGAGGCCAGCCAGAAGCGCAGCGTGCGGCGGATGCCCGACAGCTCGGCGGCGTCGGCGGGCAGGTCCAGGTGCAGCGGTTCGGGCGGCTGCCGGTAGACGACCATGGCCACGTCATCGTCGTAGCCGCCGGTGGGACGCAGCCGGGAGAGCACCGAATCGGCCACCTCGCGCGGCAATTGCCCGGCGGCGCCGGTCAATTCGTCGGCGAGTTCGACGAAACGCTCGTCGATGTCGACGCCGCGCTGCTCGACCAGGCCGTCGGTGAACAGCACCAGGGTGGAGCCGGGTGCGATGGCCGTGGTCGATTCCGGGCGGCGCGGGGGATCGAAGGTGGCCAGGGGGACCGACCGGCCGCCTTCGAGAAGCCTTCCGTGCGTACCGGGTTCGGCCAGAATGGGCGGCATGTGCCCGGCGCTGGAGTAGCGCACCACGCCGCGCACGGGATCCAGGATGGCGGCGCAGACCGTGGTGCACATGGCGCCCGGAATACGCGAGGCCACCGTGTCGAGTTCGGCCAGCAGCTGCGCCGGGCCCGCGCCGCGCAGCAGCAATGCCCGTGCGGCCGTGCGCAATTGGCCCATGACCACCGCCGCGGACAGGCCGCGGCCGACGCAGTCGCCGACCACGACGCCCATGGTGCCGTCCTCCAGGCGCACTACGTCGTACCAGTCGCCGCCGATTTCCAACGGCGGCAGGGCGGGTTCGTAGTGCACCGAGAACAGCGGCGGCAGCTCGATCGGGCCGAGCATGGCGCGCTGCAGGGTGAGCGAGGTGGAGCGGGCCTGGTCGAAGTTGCGCGCCCGCTGCACGGCCAGGCTCAGATGCCCGACCAGCAGTGAGAACAGCGCCCAGTCGCCGGGGGTGATGACGCGCGGCGCGGCGAACCGCAGCCACAGCGCCGAATCCCCGGTCTCGCCGAGGGGCGCGACAATGCCCTCGGAGCTGGTGGAGCCCTCCGGAATCGCGAACATGGTTCGGCCGGGCCGCATTCGGACGCGATCCAGTAATGCCCGCGCCCGGGCGTCGAGCACCTGCCGGGTTTCCCCGCCGCTCTGCGGAATCGCCAGGCGATCGGCGGCGCCGCGGTGTGCGGTGCCATTGCCGGAGCGCGCGCCCCGGGCCTCCGCGGGCGGGGCTCCGCGCGCCTCCGCGAGATCGGGCGGAGTGTCTTCGGAGACATACAGTTCCGGCCCGGTGTGGCGATTGGGCCAGACCGACACCACCGCCGCTTCCGCGCCCACGGCGCGGCGCAGTTCCTCCAGGCCGACGGTGAGCACCTCCACCACGCTGGTGGCCGCGCCGACCGCGGTGGCCAGGCGGGAGGCGGCCTGATCGCGAGCCTGGGCGTCGTGTTCGGCGGTGACATCGCGGATGGTGCCGACGAAAATGCGTTCGCCGTTCTCGGGTTTCACCAGCGAGTTGGTGCTCACCGCCAGCCACAGGCGGCGGCCGTCGCGGTGCCGGATGGGCATGACGAAACGGGCGGCGTCGGTGCCGAGGTCCGGATAGCGCGGCGCCTCCTCCACGGTCCAGGGGTGGGGGAGCGGGTAGGGCAGGCCGTCGGCGCCGTACCCGGTCAGCGCGCCGAAGGCGGTATTGACCTCGATGAGGGTGCCCGCCGAGTCGACGACGAAGAAGCCGTCCTGCAGGGACTCCACCAGGGCGGTGCGGAAGGCGTCGCGCCCGGCGAGAGTGTCGGCGCGGGAACGCTGTTGCTCGTAGCGGCGGGTGCCGTCGAGAAAACCGCGGGTGGCCACATCGAGGGCGGCCATGGTCTGCAACAGGAATTCCAGCGCGTCCTCGCCGCGATCGCCGCCGTGCGGTGCGGGCAGCAGCCCTTCCTGTTCGAGGATGCGGAAGTGATGCTCGGTCAGATCGAGGATGCTCACGCCCTCGACCAGCGCCCGCCGGCCCAGCTCGTACCCCTCGGCCAGGGTGGTCTGATTCGGTGCGCGCAGGTGCAGCCGGAGCGCGTTGGTGTACGCGTCGCGGAAGGCGGCCAGCACGGAACTCATGTGGGGCTCTTGGTGTGTCCGCGATGGCGGGCCGCCAGCACCAGGGCGTCATCGGTGTCCTTGGCGTGCCGGGCGAGCAGGTCGGCGGTGATCTCGGAGGTCGGTTTCGACAGATCCACGCCATCGGCGAAATCGCTGGTGATGCCGTCGGTGGACATGAGCAGCAGATCGCCGGGGCGCACCGGAATCGTCTGCGTCTGCAAATGCGCCGGGAGCCGGTAGCCGACGATGCCCGCGCTCACCAGCATGGCGGCGCGCACCGCCGGTTTGCCGGGGGCCGCGGCGACGATCCGGGAGTCGACATTGCCGACACCGAGCCAGTGCAGCCGGTCACCGGCGTCGAAGAGCGCCAGCGACACCGCCGCGCCGCGGGTGTCGGACATGGCGCGATGGCACAGCAGCAGCAGCACATCCAGTGGCTCCGCGCGGTTCTCGGCCAGCACCTGCGCCGCGCGATCGGAGGCGTCCGCCGCGGCCGCGCCGTGTCCCAGTCCGTCCAGGACCGCGAAAAGCACCGAGCCGCCGCCCGCGTCGAGCACCACGGAGCGGTCCCCGGACACTCGCTGCCCGGGTAGTGCGCGCCCGGCGACGGCCCATTCGACCGTGCCGATGAAACCGTCCTCACGCACCGATGGGCACCCACTTCCACATTTCCACGAGCGTGCCGTGCCCCGGATTGGAGGTGATGACCATCCCGTCCATGAGCCGGCGCGCACCCGGAAGACCAAGTCCCAGACCGCGTCCGGTGGAGTAGCCGTCCTCCATGGCCCGGTCGATATCGACGATGCCGGGCCCTTGGTCCTGCGCCTGCACCACCATGGCGCGGCGACCCTCCCGATCCTGCACGTGCAACCGGATCTCCCCGGTGCCGGCATAGCTGGTGATATTGCGCGCCACCTCCGAGATGGCGGTGGCGATCATGGTGCGATCGGAGAGCGAGAAGCCGAGAGTGCTTGCCAACTCCAGCCCCGCTTGCCGTGCGGTCACAATGTCATTGGACACCTTCACCGCGATCACCACGTTCTCAGCGGCCACGATCACGACCGTCTCGTTGGCCGCCACGGGCTGTGATCTTGCGGTTGAGCCAGGCCAGACCCTCCTCCAGGTCCAGCGCCGTGTGCATGTCCTCGAAGGTGAGGCCGAGTTGCACCATGGCGAACGCGACCTCGGGTTGCAGGCCGACGATGACCGTCTCCGCGCCGCGCAGCTTGGTCATGTGCGCGATGGTACGCAGCGATCTGGCCGCGAAGGAGTCCATTACGTCGATTGCCGTGACATCGACGATGATCCCCTGGGCGCGATACTTGCTGACGTACTTCATCAGATCGTCTTGCAAGCGTTCGGTATCCGCGTCGGTGAGGGCCGACTGCACCGACGCGATGAGATAGGTGCCCTGTTTCAGAATGGGTACCGGCATGGGTGGGCCCCGGTTACCGTCCGCCGTCGCGATCGGTGACGCGTGACACCTCGTAGCCGAGCAGTCGCTCCGCTTCCTCGATGCCGCCCTGGAGGTCGCCGACCGCGTTCATCTTCGACAGGTCCAGGCCGATGGTCACCAGGGTGAGCGCGATCTCCGACGACAGGCCGGTAATGATGACGCTGGCGCCCATCAGGCCGGAGGCGTCGACCGTCTGCACCAGGTGGTTGGCCACCGTGGAGTCGATCGAGGGCACACCGGTGATGTCGATGACGACCACCTTCGCGCGATTGGCGCGGATCGCCCGTAGCAGCTGCTCGGTCAGCTGGCGGGCGCGTTGCGAGTCCAGCACGCCGATGATGGGGAGGATCAGCAGCTGTTCACGCACCTGGAGCACCGGGGTGGACAGCTCGCGAATCGCCTCCTGCTGCTGGCGGATAACGCGCTCGCGCTCCTGCACGAACGACACGCCCACGGTATTGGCGATGCGGTTGGCGGCGGGCTCGTAGGCGTCGAGCACCTTGTTGAGCACATTGAAGTTCGACTGATACTTCTCGAACAGCGAGCGCGCCAGCACATCTCGCAGCAACAGCACGATGCCCAGCACTTCGTCGGTCTCGACGCCTCTGGGGATGATTCGTTCGGACAGGTCGCGGGCGTAGGCCTGCAGGGCTTCGACGCTACCGGTCTCGAGCACCTCGACGTAGTTGTCGTAGACGGAGGTCGCCTCGGAGAAGATCTCCTCCGGGGTCATGGCGGTGAGCAGCTGGGCATCGGTGATACGACGGGCCCACTCCTCGCGCAGCTCGGTGCGGTTCTGCCGCAGGTGCTCGACGAGCTGCGGCAGCAGGTTGTCGACGGAACCCGCAGGCAGCGAATCGGCCGAAAGGCCGATGGACACGTCGGACATGGAAATTCCTGCCCCTTTCGCTAAGGCCAGGTCGGTTGCAAACTACTCGGTCGATTTGCCGACCGTGCGCTCGGTGCCGACCGCCGTCGGAAGCCGGTGCCGAGCCTAGTCTTACCCAGTACCCGATGTCTGCCAAACCAAACGCCGGTAGCCAGCGATATTTCAGGACGGATTGCGGGTCGCCGGTCTTCGATGATGGGCCAGCAACGTGTCGTAGATATCGGCCAAGGCCGCCAGCTGGGTGCGGTCGAGGACGTCGACCATGTGGCGGCGGACACTGTCGACATGGGCCGGGGCGGCGCCGTCGAGCACCTGCGCGCCCTTGTCGGTGAGCACGGCGGCCGTGCGGCGGGCGTCATCGGGGATGGACTCCCGCGCCACCAGCCCGCGCTTCTCCATGCGCGTGATCTGATGCGACAACCGGCTCTGCGACCACTCCAGCACCGCGGCCAGCTCCGCGAAACTGCGCCGATGATTCGGCGCGTCCGACAGCCGCGCCAGCACCGTGTACTCCACATAGGTCAGATTGGATTCCCGCAGCGAATCGCGTCCGACGGCCGCGGCGATGAGGTCGCGGGTGAACACGTATCCCAGCCACGCGCGCATCTCGACATCATCGAGCCAACGGGTTTCGGTCACGATTCCACTCCCGGGTTCTGATGTCATGCTAAATCCTCCCCGCCGCAGACAAGCGCATCCTGACAGGTAACACCCCCCGACTTGAAGGTGCAACCTGTGCCGATTCGCACAACTTCGCCCGGCAAGGCTTGCCTGGGCGAAAGGGGGCGATCGGGCGCTCGGTAGAGTCTGCGTGCTTGAACCGTTGGCTGAACAGCCCCCAGCCCTGCTCGAGGAGTGCGATTCGTGACCGCGCCTGATTTCCTGTACTCGGATCTGCTGCCGATCGGTGCCGATGACACGCCGTACCGGTTGCTCACCACCGAGGGTGTCAGCACGTTCGAGGCGGGCGGGCGGACCTTCCTGCAGGTGGAGCCCGAGGTGCTGAGCATGCTGACCGCGGAGGCCATGCACGACATCAGCCATTACCTGCGGCCGGCGCATCTGGCGCAGCTGCGGAAGATCATCGACGATCCGGAGTCGAGCGGCAATGACCGGTTCGTGGCGCTGGATCTGCTGAAGAACGTCAATATCTCGGCGGGCGGGATCCTGCCCATGTGCCAGGACACCGGCACCGCCATCGTGATGGGCAAGAAGTCCGAGGGCGTGCTCACCGGAGTCGATGACGCGGAATGGATTTCGCGCGGTGTGTACGACGCGTACACGAAGCTCAACCTGCGGTACTCGCAGCTGGCGCCCATCAACATGTGGGACGAGAAGAACACCGGGACGAATCTGCCGGCGCAGATCGAGTTGTACTCCAATGCGGGCGATCCCGCGCATCCGGCGTACAAGTTCCTGTTCATGGCCAAGGGCGGCGGGTCGGCCAACAAGTCGTTCCTGTACCAGGAGACCAAGGCGATCCTGAATCCGGATCGGATGCTGGAGTTCCTGGACGAGAAGATCCGGTCCCTGGGCACCGCGGCCTGCCCGCCGTATCACCTGGCGGTCGTGATCGGCGGTACCAGTGCCGAATTCGCGTTGAAGACGGCGAAATACGCCTCCGCGCACTACCTGGACAACATGCCGACCGAGGGTTCGATGGCGGCGCACGGGTTCCGCGATCTGGAGCTCGAGGAGCAGGTCTTCAAGCTGACCCAGTCCTTCGGGATCGGCGCGCAGTTCGGCGGCAAGTACTTCTGCCACGACGTGCGCGTCATCCGGCTGCCGCGGCACGGCGCGTCCTGCCCGGTCGCCATTGCGGTGTCCTGCTCGGCGGACCGGCAGGCCCTGGCCAAGATCACGCCCGAGGGCGTGTTCCTGGAGCAGCTGGAACGCGAACCGGCGCAGTACCTTCCGGAGCAGACCGACGAGATCCTCGGCGGCGACGTCGTCAAGATCGACCTGAACCGGCCCATGTCGGAGATCCGCGACGAGCTGTCGAAATACCCGGTGAAGACCCGGCTTTCGCTGACCGGACCGCTCGTGGTGGCGCGCGACATCGCGCACGCCAAGATCAAGGAACGCCTCGACGCGGGCGAGCCCATGCCGCAGTACCTGCGCGATATGGCCGTCTACTACGCCGGTCCCGCCAAGACCCCCGACGGTTACGCCTCCGGCTCGTTCGGCCCCACCACCGCCGGCCGCATGGACTCCTACGTCGACCAGTTCCAGGCCGCCGGCGGCTCGTTCGTCATGCTCGCCAAGGGCAACCGCTCCGCCCAGGTCACCAAGGCCTGCAAGGAACACGGCGGCTTCTACCTCGGCTCCATCGGCGGCCCCGCCGCGCGACTCGCCCTGGACTGCATCAAATCCGTCGAGGTCCTCGAATACCCTGAACTCGGCATGGAAGCGGTCTGGAAGATCGAGGTCGAAGACTTCCCGGCCTTCATCGTCGTCGACGACAAGGGCAACGACTTCTTCGCCGAAACCTCGAAGCCGATCGCCCTGCGCGTGCGCGAGCGGTCCAAGGAACGAGTCTGATCCAGGGAGGCCATGTGAAGCGGGCGATCAGTCGCGACGAACCGCCGGTGCCCACGGCGCGAACAGCCGCGCGTGTGCCGGACTCGCGCGCCGTTCGGTCGCCCGCCACGGCCACCTGGTCTGGCGGCGCCGGAACGGCTGCGCGCGCCATGGAGTCGCGCCTCGTATCGCATCCCGGTGCCGCAACAACCGCGCGTGGCATCGAGTCGCGTCCCGTGCGGCGAGCGGCCGCGGCCGCTCTGCTGGCAAGCGCGGGGTTGCTGGGCGGCACGGTCACTCCCGGCCTGCTGCCGACAGCGCACGCCACCCCGCAGGTCGCCCCGTCCGCCCCGGCGAGCGGTCTGTCCGGTGAACCGGCTGCGGTGCCAGATGTTTCCGGCGAACCGGACGGGGCGCCGACTCGGGTGGTCGCCGGTTCCGCCACCCCCATCGCCGAGACCGACGGCCTCAATCCCTGGCTGTCCCTGGCCTATTCGCTCGCCGCTCAGGAAGCGCATGCGGCGGGCGTCCCGATGTGGATCGTCTCCGGCTACCGCACTCCCGCCGAGCAACAGGCCATGTGGGAGGACGGCATAGCCACCTACGGCAGCCCCGACGAGGCCCGCCGCTGGGTCCTCCCACCCGGCGAATCCACCCACGTCACCGGCGAAGCCATCGACGTGGGCCCCCGGGCCGGCGCCCAATGGCTCGAAGACAACGGCAATCGCTGGGGCCTGTGCCGCACCTACGACAACGAATGGTGGCACTTCGAAATAGCCACCATCCCCGGCCTCCCCTGCCCGCCCCGCGTCCCCGACGCCAGCGGCCGCTGACCCGAAACCCCAGCCCCCGAACCGAACCGCCTCCGGCGACAGCCCTGCGCCGCGATGGGCGTGGCGCGGGCGAGCCGTCCTGGTCGATGTGGATCGGATGCGAGTCGAATCTGGTGCTGCCCAAGCGATTTGCGGAGTTCGGCGGCGGGAGCCGGGGGACTTGTCGGGCGATTCGGGCTTCTGACAGCTGGATTCGGGCTATCGTTGCGGCTCGATTGCAGGTTCAACCGTCGTCTCGGCTACCCTGAGCGCGGCGCGGGGGAGGTGCGTGGGGAGGCCGGATGTGAAAGGGAGTCGATGCTGCTGAACGGCCGGGGCCGCACACCCGTGGGTGTGGGGACGCCTGCGGGTCGCGGGCGACGCGGGATGCGGCGCAGCGCCGCCGTCGCGTTGCTGGCCGGGCTGGCGGGCGGTGTGGCGCCGGTGGCGCAGGGCGCGCCCGGAGAGCCCGCGCCCGCTGCCGAGATGCCGCCGGTGGTGCTGCGCCAGGCCGCGGCGACGAACGCCGAGGCCGGGAATGCGCAGGCGGCTGCCGTGCTGCTGGGGCTGCCTCCGGCACAGGCCGCGGGACAGGATGTTTCGCGGGCCTACGCTTCCATCGCGGGGAGCGGGGAGGCGGGAGCGCTTGCCGCTACGACCCGCCTGATGCCGGGGGTGGTGATCGCGTCCATCGGCGCGAAGACGGCGCGCCAGGATCTTTCGCTCGTGTTGTGGGGGCAGCCGGCCGTGCCGGTGGTGGAGGCGACGCTGCCTGCGGCGACCGCGATCGCCGCGGGTACCGAGGGGCTGGATCCGCGGCTGGCGAGTGCGTTCACCGAGGCGGAGAAGGCGGCTGTGGTCGAGGGCGTGACGGTGTGGATCACGTCCGGGCATCGCACCTACGGGGAGCAGCTGTGGCTGTGGGAGGACGGGATCGCGCGGTACGGGAGTCCGGAGGCGGCGCAGCAGTGGGTGCTGCCGCCGGAGGAGTCCACGCATGTGTCGGGGGAGGCGATCGATGTGGGGCCGCGCGAGGGGGCGCAGTGGCTGGAGGACAACGGGTATCGGTGGGGGCTTTGCCGGACCTATGACAACGAGTGGTGGCATTTCGAGCTCGCCACGGTGCCGGGAGTGGCGTGCCCGGCTCGACTACCCGACGCCAGCGCACGCTGAAGATCGGTCCGGACACTCGGTTGTCCGCTTGATCGCCGCTGTGCGCGGGGCATTGGTTCGGCATCCTTGGGTTCGGCACATTTCCAGCTATGGAGGCATGCGTGGGTAGGCAGGGCAGGGAACAGCAGCGCATCAAGCACGGCACCGTGGGACGGCAGCGGCCCCCGGTGCGCACCTCGCATCGCAAGCGCTCGCCCGCCCGGCCGCCACGGGAGACGACCTTCACTCCCGGGTGGCTGATCCTCGACTTCCCGACCGCCGTGCTGCTCGCCGTGTTCGTGGGCACCGGCTGGCTCGGCTACGCCCAGGCCTCGGGCACCCCCGCCCAGCCCCGCCCGGCGGTGGTGGTACCCGTCGAACACCCCGGAGGCCGCTGACCGGAGCGGAATCTCGTTCGGGGCCCGGCGATCTCGACACAGCCGCGGCCGCGGGCATCGGGATCGCACAGAGAGCGGTGGGTGACGCTCACACAAAGAACCGCAGGAGGCCCGCACGCGCCGTTCGCGAATGTCGCAGCGGCGTGGCGGGAAAGGGCCGGAGGCTCGCGCCGTCCCCTCCGTGCGACGCGAGGGGATCGAGAATGCCTGTGGCGGTTTGGGATCGTCTATCGTGCCCGGTTAGGACGGCTGAAAAAGGCTAGTCGACCGGGGGATTCGGGTGCGGGGGCGGTTATCCGGTCCGGAAGGTTCGGGCGGGGGCCGGGGGGTGAGGGGCGCACGAGATCATGTGGGGTGTCGGATGTTTCGGAGGCAGCGCCGAGGGACTCGCCGAGGCCGGTTCTTCCCGCCCGATTGACGGCCCTGTTCGCGCTGCGGGCAATCCCACACTGGAGCGGGTGGTTTCGGGCGCTGAGAGGCGGAGGCGCGGTACGCGGGCGCCCGGGCAGCGCGGGGCGTTGACGGTGCAGCGGTTGAGTGATTGGCGGGATAGGCGGAAGCTGCCAGCGCGCATCGAGACTCTCATATGGATCTCGCCCGGATGATCGGCAATCGCCTGGAGGAGGCCCGCGCTCTCAAAGCCACCGCGCGATGCCGCATTCACACCTCGCGACCTCGAACCGGTCGGCCCGGCCCTCCAGGCCGCCTGGTGATCTACTGCCGCCTAGGTGCGGCCGCAGCTGATACGGCCGCAGCGGAATTCGCCGCCCTTACCGCCCGGTGAGCCGAGTGCCGACGATGTGATTCCCACCGGCTCGAATGGCCGAGGGCAGACCAGGCGGCACGTCCGTACCGCTGACCTGGCGCGAGGCAACTGAGTGCGCCTCTGCCACTGTGCGTCCGGGAAGGCGGGCGGTTTCCGGCAGGCAACGACCGTCGAGCCTGGGCGGGGCCGTCCGCCGCAGAGCTGACCGCTGGGCACGGGCGGAGCCGAGGGCTGAGGGCTGAGGGTGGGCGGGGACGACGGCTGGGTACGGAGCGGCAGATAGCGGTGTGCGGCTGCCGGCTGTACCCAGTCGGGCGTCTCGTTCGGCTCGCTTACTTCGGCCGGGCGGCAGGGCATCTGGCGGATGCGGTGGGCCTGGCCGGAGTGCGGTGTGTCAGTCGTCCAGTTTGGTGGCCGAGTTGCCGTTGCGGGCCTTGGCGGCCGCGCGGGCGCGGCGGCGGGCGGCCTGGAGTTCGGCGAGTTCCTGTTCCAGGGTTTCGGCAATGCGGAACTGGCCGGTGTCGTAGACGTTCACCGGATCGGTGAGGTCTGCGAGGGGCGACTTTTCGTCTTCGGGGGATTTGCCCTTCTTGGTGGCGGAGGTGCGCTGGTCCTTATCGGCGGATTTGACCGTGGGCGCGGCGGTTTCGCGCTTGGGTTCCGGATCGGGTTCGACGACGGTCGCCTTCTTCTCCGGCTCGGCGGCCTGCTCCGGCTCGATGTGCGCGGCGGGCAGGGCCGGGGTCGGCACCGGGACCGAGGCGGATTGCCCACGGGAGGGCCAGGTTACGACGGTGGGGAGGGTGCGGCGTAGTTGTTCGGCCGGATCGGGCATATCCCGGATCTGGTCCGTCGCACGCACGATGGCGAGGCCGTAGCGGGCGCTGGCGGCATTGTGGATGAGCAGGGCGACGCCGATCATGACCGGCGCGATGGCGTGCACGGCGACCTCGTACCAGTTGCCGGACTGCAGATACGGGTAGGTGTTCAGGACGACGGTGAGCGACAGCAGCGCCACCTCGGCGGCGACGACCTGCTTGCGGCTGTCGATCACACCCCATTCGGCCACCTTGTTGGTGCCGATCATGATGATGACCAGGCAGACGCTGATCATGCCTTCGAGCAGGTAACTGAACCAGAACAGCGGATCGGTCGCCCCGCCGGGGGCGATATTGTGCTGGACATTGACTGCGGACCAGAGCATTCCGGCCGCGACCACACCGGCGAGCGCGCGCTGCGACCACGCGCGGTGCTTGTACAGCGACGCCAGCTTGGCGTGCGGGCTGGATTCTCGCCGCTGCGCGGCGATCGCCTTGCGGGCGAGCAGCAGATCGCGAATGTCGGCCTTCTCAATCTCTTCGGTTGTCTGCCGGGCGCGATCGGCCGTGGCGGCCGCTGCCTCGGCTTGCTTCCAGCGCTGCGCGCGATCCTGCTCGCGAATGCGTTCGGCTAGGTCGCGCTCGGCGTGGAGCTCGTTTTCCGACAACGCTTCGGTGAGCGCGGGATCGAATTGGTAGGCCAGCCGCCCGCGGGCCTTCTCGACCCGCCGCGCCAGCTGGGAGACATCGTCCTCATGCGGATGTTCGATCGTCATCTGGACCCCCGTCCAGGGAGTTTCGATGGCTGACAGGTGATCTCGGGGAACGGCACGGAACATATTTCTAGTCGATGCAGCGCCATCGGCGAAACTGTTGATTTGCCGAAGGTCCAATCCTTACGGCGTGCCGCGCCACGACACGCGCAAACCCTGTCCTATTGGGGCCTTTACGGGGCGGAAGTTTGCTCGCCCGAGGACCCCGCCGAAAGCAGCAAACGCGACGGGCCGGACACGGTTCGCGTCCGGCCCGTGCGCCAGGCTGAGCTACCGGCCGCCGTGGCTGTGCTGGCCGCCCTTGGCCTTTGCTTCGGTCGGCTGCGCTTCGGCACCCTTGCGCCCTGCCGCGCTCGGATCTGCGGCATTGGGTTCGCCGAAACTGCCGCTGCTGGCCTTGCCGCCGCGGCGAGCCTGCTCTTCGGTGTCTTCCCGGTTGCCAAACTGGCCGGGATTCTTCGGGTCAGGCATTTCGGTCCTCCTACTGCGTTGTGTGTAACTCCGCTGTGGCATCGAATGCGCCACGACGACGCACTACCCGGTAATGCGCGAGCTACGCCCCCAACTTCGCGACACGCCAAGGAATTTCGCCGCCGGTACGCCGGCGTCCGACCTGCGGCCGGAGCGCCGGCGACCGGTGTAGGCGGCGGCTGGGCGGGTATGCGCACAACGAAAGGCTCACGGTCTACAGCTATCAGGAGGACAATCGTGACTACCGCACGCGAGATCATGACGCCCGGCGTGGAATGCGTCCGTTCCAGCGACACCGCGCTCGACGCCGCCCGCAAGATGGTCGATATCGATGTCGGCGCACTGCCTATCTGCGGTGAGGACGGCAAGCTCAAGGGCATACTGACCGATCGCGATATCGTCGTGAAAGTCGTTGCCCAGCGCAAGGATCCGATCGGGATCCATGTGGGCGATCTGGCCCAGGGCGTGCCGGTGCTGGTGCGCGCCGACGATGATGTGCAGAAGGTGCTGACCACCATGGCCCAGCATCGGATCCGGCGGGTGCCGGTGATGGACGGTGATGAACTGGTCGGGATCATCTCGCAGGCCGATGTGGCGCGGGCCGCCTCGGCCGAGCAGACCGGACGGGTGGTGGGGGAGATTTCCGAAGGCTGATTCCCGGGGCGAGAGGACTGCGCCTCTCGGTCACCCATCACTCACAGCGAACTCACAGGCAGCTCGCCCATTCGGGCCGAACCGCTCCTGACCTGGCATGGAGTGCTGGCCCACGGTCCCTAAGCGGACATTTTGGACGATTTGCCCGGAGTATGCTCCGAACAGTGGTGGACAGCTTTGGAGAGGCAAACCTGCCGGGACGCAACCGGGGGTCCCGGCAGTGACGCTCATGGATGGTGTTCGGGGACAACGATTCCGGATCGATCGGATAATCGGAGACAGACGACATCGGCGGCGTTTGCTGGAGATGGGCTTGTTGCCCGGTACCGCCGTCGAGGTGGTGGGTGTGGGGGCCTTCGGGGGACGAATCCTGCGGATCGATGACGCGCGGGTGGCCGTGGACGCCGGGACCGCGCGACAGATTGAAGTGAGCGCGGCATGAGTGATTGCTGCGAGACCGGATCCGGCACCGCCGTCCATGGTGCGACCGGGACCGTCGCACTGGTCGGCAATCCGAATGTGGGCAAATCGACGCTGTTCAATGCGGCCACCGGCGCGCGGGTGCGGGTCGGCAACTGGCCGGGCACGACGGTGGGCGTCGCCGAGGGCGGCTGGAAGCTGGGGGAGAACGAGGTGAAGCTCGTCGACCTGCCCGGCACCTACAGCTTGCTGCCGGCCTCCCCGGACGAGGCCGTCACCCGCGACGCCCTCCTGAGCGGCGACGCCCGCCCCGATGTGGTGGTCGCGGTCGCCGACGCGGCCAATCTGGCGCGCAGTCTGTATCTGCTGTCGCAGCTGCTCGAAACCGAGCTGCCGGTCGTGCTCGCGCTCACCATGACCGATGTGGCCGCCGGGCGCGGCACCGATATCGATCCGGCCCGGCTCGCTGCCGCGCTCGGAGTTCCGGTCGTGCCGGTCGTGCCGCGCGGCGGCCGAGGCATGGATGCGCTCGCCGAAGCCGTTGCCGTCGCGATGATCTCGCGCGCCGCTCCGGCCGCGCCGCACCTCGGCGACGATATCGATTCCGCCGTCGCGGAATTGGCCCCGCTGCTGCCGGAGGGCTACCCCGCGCGGTGGCTGGCGCTGGCGGTGCTGGCCGGCGAAGCCCCGGCGGGAGTTGTCGCCTCTCGAGCGGCAGCGGGCAAGTCGGCCGGTACGGCAGTTGACAAGACCGTCGGAGCGGCAGCGGGGGAGACTATCGGGACGGCAGCGGAGAAGGCCGTCGGGACGGCAGCGGAGAAGACCGCGGGTGCGGCACTCGGCAAGGCTGTCGATGCGGCGATAGCCCGGCTCGAATCGGCTGATCCGGACGATGATCCGGAGATTGTCATCGCGGAACGGCGCTACGCGTGGGCGCACGAGGTATTGACGGCCGCGGTCACGCGCACTCGCGGCGCGGTCACCCTGACCGATCGCGTGGATCGGGTGCTGACCTCCCGGTGGCTGGGCGTTCCGGTATTCCTCGCCATCATGTGGGCCGTTTTCCAGCTCACCACCACGGTCGCCAAACCGGTACAGGATCGGCTCGGCGATTTCATCACCGTGACGGTTGCGGGGAAGGTCGGGAATGCCCTGGCGGCGCTGGGGGCCCCGGATCCGATCATCGGGTTCATCCGGGACGGATTGATCAACGGCGTCGGCCAATTGCTCAGCTTCGTACCGCTCATGCTCATTATGTTCGTGCTGCTGGCGCTGCTGGAGGACTCGGGGTACATGGCCCGCGCGGCCTTCGTGGCCGACCGGCTCATGCGCACCATGGGCCTGCCCGGCCGCGCCTTCCTGCCGCTCATTGTCGGATTCGGCTGCAATGTGCCCGCCATCTCCGGCACCCGGGTGCTGGGCAACTCGCGCCATCGCCTGCTGACGGCCCTGCTCATCCCGTTCACCAGTTGCAATGCGCGGCTTGTGGTTTACGTCCTGGTGGCGGGTGCGTTCTTCGGCAGCAATGCGGGCACGGTGGTGTTCGCCATGTACGTCACCTCGATCGTGCTGGTGGTCCTCGTCGGATTGCTGCTGCGCGGCACCCTGTTCCGCGATATGGCGGGGGAGCCGCTGGTGCTGGACCTGCCGCCGTACCGGCGCCCGAGCCTGCGGGTGATGGGCATGCACACCTGGCAGAAGATGCGCGGCTTCCTGAAGACGGCCAGCGGCATCATCGTCGCCACCGTGACCGCGGTGTGGCTGCTGTCCTCGATTCCGGCGGGCAGCGGATCCTTCGGTGAGGTGCCCGCGTCGGATTCCATGTTCGGCGCGGTGTCCTCGGCGGTGGCGCCGGTCTTCGCGCCCGCGGGTTTCGACGATTGGCATGCCTCGGCGGCGCTGGTCAGCGGGTTCGTGGCGAAGGAAGCGGTGGTCTCCACCGTCGCGCAGTCCTACAGCATGGACGATCCCGGCGACGGAGCCGCGCCACAGCCCCTGGCGGATTCGCTGCGCGCCACCTTCGACCACGCCTCCGGCGGTCATCCGATTCCGGCGGTGCTGGCGTTCCTGATGTTCCTGCTGGCCTACACGCCGTGCATGACGACGCTGGCGGTCATGCGCCAGGAAATCGGCACGCGCTGGACCCTGTTCAGCGTGGCCTTGCAATTGAGTGTGGCCTGGGCGCTGGCCGTCGCCGTCTTCCAGCTCGGGCGGGTGTTCTGGTGAGCGCGCTGCGGAAGGTCCTCGCGGAGATCACCGCGGCAAGGGGCGGCGTCGGCCTGGACGACATCGCCCAGCGAATCGGGGTGTCCCGCAATGAAGTCGACGCCATGGTCGACTACTGGGTCCGCAAGGGCAGACTGTCGGCCGAACCGGTCACCTCGGGATGCCCGACCGACGGCTGCGGCGGCTGTCCCTCCGACGGGGCCTGCTCCACCACGGTGAAACCCGGACCGGTGCTGGTGGCCATCACTTCGCGTCCGCCGCACGGGAACTGACCTCCGAGCGGGCGTGCGGTCTGCCGATCATGGTGCGGACCACGATCAACGCCAGTACGGCGAAACCGGTCATCACGATCCAACTGGAGGTGGCCGGGCCGCGGAAGGCATCCTCCGATTCGAGCGCGCCCGGGGCGCCGGCGATGATGGAGCCGATCACCGCCACGCCCAGCGCCTGACCGAACTGCCGGGAGGTGGTGGCCACGCTCGATGCCACACCCGCGCGGGACCGGGGCAGGCCCGAGATGGCGGTATCGGTGATCGGGGTGTTCATCATGCCCACGCCCGCGCCGAGGCAGCCGTAGGCCGCGAGCCGCACCACCGGGTTATCGGTTTCGAAGGTGAAGGTGAGCGCCAGCGCGGCCACTGTGGTGACAACCGCGCCCAGGGTGAGGGCGAACCGCGCCCCGCGCAGCGCCGTCAGCCGCCCCGACAGCGGTCCGGCCACCGCGATGGCCGCCGCCATGGGCAGCAGCTCCAGTCCGGCGTGCAGCGGGTCGAGCTTGCGAATGTCCTGCAGGTAATAGGTATTCAGGAACAGGAACCCGCCGACCGCCACGTATGCGCTGATCGCCACCAGCACCGCGCCGGTGAACGGCGGTGAGCGGAAATCGCGTACATCGATGAGCGGTTGGTCGTGGCGCGGCTCGTAGCACAGCAGCCCGGCCAGGCAGCCGAGACAGCCGAGGACACAGCCGATGGACACCGCCGAGAGCCAACCCCGGTGCGGCCCTTCGATAATCGCGAAGATGAGCAGGCCGAGGAATCCGGTGGCCAGCACCTGGCCGACCGGATCCAGGCGGCGCGGGACCCGGCTCCGCGCGGAGGGTATGAATCGCAGTGTCGCCAGGAAAGCGAGTAGCGCGATCGGCACATTGATCCAGAAGATGCCCTGCCAGCCGATCGAATCGACCAGGAAGCCGCCCACCACCGGTCCGGCGGCGGTACTGATTCCCGTTGTGCCGCTCCAGAATCCGAGAGCGCGAGCGCGCTGCCCGGGACCGGTGAACACCCCGGAGATAATGGCGATGGCCGAGGGATTCAGCATGGAGCCGCCGATCGCCTGGAAGATCCGGAATCCGACCAGCCAGCCGAAAGACGGTGCGAGGCTGCACAGCAGGGATCCGCAGGCGAAGATGACCAGGCCGAGGAGGAAGACCCGGCGTTTGCCGATCCGATCGCCGAGCGCGCCCATGAACAGCATGAGACTGGCCAGCACCACCGTGTAGGCGTCGACGGTCCACTGGGCGCCCGAGATCGAGGTGTTCAGGTCGCGGCCGATGGACGGCAGCGCGACATTGAGGGCGGTGCTGTCCAGTTGCGCCATGAGAACCGCCGTGCAGCAGGTGGCGAGGATGAGCCGCTTGCGGGCCGGGGACGGTTCGAGGCCGCCGGAGACCACCGCGGTCGCGCCCGGTTCGGCCATGTCCATTCCTCGCGTCCCCGATCGTCTCGAACTCTCGTGGTGCGGTGGTGGTGCTCGAACAGCAGAGGTCATCCTACGTGGGCGACCCGCCGTGGCCGGGCATCCGCGCGGCCGGAGGGCCCGGCACGAACCTCTGCACAGTCGTATAGTGCGAATTGTCCGGGTATGCGGAGATGGGACAGGGGATCCGTCGTCCGAGGAGATACGGACATGGAATGGTTCACGGCATCCGAATACTGGCTGGCCAGGCAGGTCCTGGAACGCGGTATCGCGGCCATCTACGTGATCGCGTTCGTGGCGGCCGCCCGGCAGTTCCGGGCGCTCATCGGGGAACACGGCATGCTGCCGGTGCCGCGGTATCTGGCGCGGCGGTCGTTCTCGGAGGCGCCGAGCATCTTCCGGTTCCACTACTCGGATCGATTCTTCGCCGTCGTCTGCTGGTGCGGCGCGGCGCTGGCGGCCGCGATCGTGCTCGGCGCGGCCGATCTGGTGCCGCTGTGGGCCGCCATGCTGGCGTGGCTGATGTTGTGGGTGCTGTATCTGTCGATCGTCAATGTGGGCCAGGCGTGGTACGCGTTCGGATGGGAGACGCTGCTGCTCGAGGCCGGATTCCTGGCGATCTTCCTCGGCAATGACCGGACCGCGCCGCCGGTGCTGTTGGTGTGGCTGGTGGCCTGGCTGGTGTTCCGGGTGGAATTCGGGGCCGGGCTGATCAAGATGCGCGGGGACGCCTGCTGGCGCAAGCTGACCTGCCTGTTCTACCACCACGAGACCCAGCCCGTGCCGGGGCCGCTGAGCTGGTTCTTCCACCATCTGCCCAAGCCGTTGCATCGGGTGGAGGCGGGGGCGAATCATCTTGCGCAGCTGGTGGTTCCGTTCGGGCTGTTCGCGCCGCAGCCGGTGGCCAGCGCGGCGGCGGGGATACTCGTGGTGACCCAGTTGTGGCTGGTGCTGTCGGGCAATTTCGCCTGGCTGAACTGGATCACCATCGTGCTGGCCTGCGGTGTGATCAGCCAATCCGCCCTGCCCGGCCCCACGCCGCCCGCGCTGCCGGAGCCGCCGCTGTGGTACGCCGGGCTGGTGGTGGCGTTCACGTGTCTGGTCGTGGTGCTGAGCTATTGGCCGGTGCGCAATATGCTGTCGAGCGGACAGCGAATGAACATGTCGTTCAACGCCTATCGACTGGTCAACACCTACGGTGCGTTCGGCACGGTCGGGCGCGTCCGCCACGAGGTCGTGATCGAGGGCACCCGCGATGCCGAGATCACCGACGACACGGTGTGGGAGGAATACGGGTTCAAGGGCAAACCCGGTGCGCCGCAGCGCATGCCACGGCAATGGGCGCCATACCATCTGCGCCTGGACTGGCTGATGTGGTTCGCCGCCATCTCGCCGAGCTACGCCCAACCCTGGCTGGGAGCGTTCCTGCACCGGCTGCTCGGGAACGATCCCGACACGCTGCGGCTGTTGCGCACCAACCCCTTCCGTGACACACCGCCGCGTCATGTGCGCGCCCTGCTCTATCGCTACCGCTTCACCACCGCGCACGAACTGCGCCACCAGCACGCCTGGTGGCATCGCAGTCTGGTCGGCGAATACGTGCCGCCGCTGTCGCTGGACAGCGCCGTCTTCGGGCCCGCCGAAGAGATCAACAGGTAGCGCGGTCAAGTCGGCGGGAACGGCTGCGGCAGGGGGTTCTCGGTGAGATCCACGCCGCGGGTTTCGCTGATCCGCCAGATCGCCGGCACCGTCATCACACCGCAGCGGAGAGCGTTCGACCGGGCAGGGTGCGAGTCGCACGCTGCCCGGTCGATGTCGGAAGTGGTCAGACCGCGGCCAATTCCCGCTCCGGGGCGTCGGTGGTGTGGGTGTGCTCGCTACGTTCGGCCAGTGCCAGCACGGCCAAACCGGCGACCGCGAACCCGGCGCCCACCCACAGCGACGAACCCCAGCCGAGCCCGGCGGCAATGGCCAGACCCGACAGCCATACGCCGAGGAAGTTGCCCACATTGAAGGCGGCGATATTGGCCGAGGAGGCCATGGTCGGCGCGGCCGCCGCGTGGTTCATGATCCGCATCTGCAGGCCGGGGGTGGCGCCGAAACCGAAGAAGCCCATGGCCGGCAGCAGCACGATGGCCGCGATCTTGTGGTCGTCGAGCGCGCCGAATGCCGCGAGCGCCACGGCCAGCGCCAGGGTCATGCCGAACAGGGTGCGCGACAGATTGCGGTCGGCCCAGCGGCCGCCGACCAGATTGCCCGCGAACAGGCCCAGGCCGAACAGCACCAGCAGCCACGGGATGGCGCCCTCGGAGAAACCGGTGACCCGGGTCAGCAGCGGCTCGATGTACATGAACGCGCCGAACATGCCGCCGAAGATGAGCACGGTCAGCGACAGCGAGTACCAGACCTGCGCATTGCGGAACACTGCCAGCTCGGAGCGCAGGTTCGGGCGGTCGGCGCGATCGGCAGGCTGGGCCGGGACCAGCGCGGTGATACCGGCCAGGGCGATCACGCCGACCACCGCGATGACCGCGAAGGTGGCGCGCCAGCCCCACTGCTGCCCGATGACGGTGCCCATCGGCACACCCAGCACGTTCGCGATCGTCAAGCCGCCGAACATGATCGAGATGGCGCCCGCCTTCTTCTCCGCCGCGACCAGCGAGGCCGCCAGCACCGCGCCGATCCCGAAGAACGCACCGTGCGCCAGCGCCGCGAGAATGCGCCCGCCCAGTAGCGCGGCGTAACCCGGCGCGAGGGCGGAGAGCGCATTGCCCATGGTGAACAGCACCATCAGCGCCTGCAGCGCCCGCTTGGGCTCCCAGCGATTGACGACCGGGGTCAGCGCCAGCGCGCCCACCACCACGGCGAGGGCGTATCCGGAGATCAGATACCCGGCCGTGGGCACCGAAACGCCCATGTCATCCGCCACCGAGGACAGCAGACCCGCGATCACGAACTCGGTGAGCCCGATTCCGAAACCCCCGAGCGCGAGGGCGATGAGGCCGAGTGGCATGTCGATTCCTTCCCTGGCTTACGCCGATATACCGCGTGTGCAACAAACTGCACACGACGATAATTGCACACGCGCACTATTGCAAGTCGGAGCTATGCTGTTCTCATGGGAATTGCCGACGACGCCATCGAAGTGCGGGCCACCGGCTGGCGCACCCTGGCCGCCCTGCACGGCCACATCGAAACCGCCCTCGAGCGCGAACTACGCGAACACGACCTCTCCGTCGTCGAGTACACCGTGCTCGACGCTCTCTCCCGCCAGGACGGCTGGCACATGCGCATGTCCCAGCTGGCCCGCGCCGCCGCCCTCTCCGCCAGCGCCACCACCCGCCTGGTCAACCGCCTGGAAGACCGCGGCCTCCTGGTCCGCGTCCTCTGCGCCGACGACCGCCGCGGCATCTACACCGAACTCACCCCCAAGGGCCGCGAAGCCTACGACCGCGCCCACCCCACCCACGACCGCGCCCTCGAACAGGCCCTCACCGACGCGGAATCCATCCCCGAACTCGCACCCCTGGTCGACTTCCTCCACCGCACCCCGGCCCGCACCTGACCCTCCTCGGCAGGCGAACAGTCCGAGGGGCGCCCACCACAGCGGGCCTTGCCCGTCGGTCCGCAGCCGCACCCACGCGGTCGGCGGCCCAAACCAGCCGCACCTCGTGCGCTCGGTCCAACGAGTTCGATTCCGCCGACGCCAAGCAGCATGCGGCCGGGCACGCTGTGACGCAGCTGCTCCCGACCTACAGCGGGCGACAAAGCCCGCCGCCGCACGGCCGAGGACGGCAGCCCGGCCACCGCCCCCAGGCTCCGCGGGTGCTCCCCCCGGCGCCCGAGTCAATGCCATAGCTCTCGGTCGCGCAGGCTGCCGAACACGCTGGGTGACAAGACCGTTCGTCGCTGGTGAGGTGATGGCCATTCGACTCACTCGAATACTGCGACTTTCGCTCGCAGGGCGGATCCTTTGCACGCGAGCAGTTCGGCACGTGGGCTCCCGAATACGGCGGGCGACAGGGTTTCCCGAGGTCAGGCCGGAAATCGAGCCGACCACGACCGGGCGGACTTCTCCGAGGCGACGTCTCAGCTCTCAGTCGAGCGGGCGGTCGACATCGACTTCGGCTACGGCCGCGCCGCCGTGCTGGATCCTCGTGCGCGACAAGGAATCCTGCGACATCCGGTAAGCACCTCGAGTTGCGAATGCTCCCGAACGCGGAGGGCGGCAGGGCTTTCCCCGGGTCAGGCCGGTGCGGCTGGCGGGTGGGTGGTCACAGGGGGAGTTTGAATCCGATGTGGGTCGGCTCGTAGCCCAGGCGTTCGTAGAAGCGGTGGGCGTCAGTGCGCTGGGCGTTTGAGGTGAGTTGTACGACGGTGCAGCCGAGTTCGCGGGCTCGCGTCGCGGACCACTCCATGAGGATGGTGCCGAGGCCTGATCCGCGTTCCCCGCGGTGGATGCGGACGCTCTCGACTTGGGCTCGTTTGGCGGCTTTGAGGGAGAGGCCCTGAATTACGGTGAGCTGCAGGGTACCGACGACGCGGCCGTCGCGTTCGGCGACGACGATGTGCTGATTCGGGTCGGCGTCGGCGCGGGCGAAGGCATCCAGATAGGGGGCGAGATCGTCGGGGTTCTCGCGGGTGGCGCCGAGGAAGTCGTCGGCCAGCATGGCGACGATGGCGGGGACGTCGGTGGCGGTGGCGGGGCGGATCTCGAGGTCGGTCACACCGGCCGACATTACGTGGCGCACATGTGAAATAGCACCGACCGGGAACTGGTGGCGGGGTGCTCTCGGGCGATGCCGCCACCAGTTCCCGGTTGTCGTGTATCCAGGTGGGTCAGGCGTCGGCTAGGGCGGCTTCGTCGAAGGTGATGCCGCCTTGGATGGTGTGGGGGGTGCGGCGGCGGTTGGGGGAGCCGAGGGCGGCGGTGAGGTCGGAGCCGTCGTGTTCGGCGAGCAGGTCGTCGCTGTCCCAGACCAGCAGGGTGGCGCTGACGGTGTTCTCGGCGGCGCTGTGGGCGAGGTCGTAGTGGGCGCAGGCGGGGACGTGGGGGTAGGTGATCCACAGGTCGTAGCCGGTCATGAACAGGTCGAGGTCGAATTGGACGGACAGGCCCAAGAGTTCGCTGCGGCCGTTGTCGTCGACGCCGGCGAAGGCCTCGTCGAGGGCCAGCAGGCGGGGGGCCTGCGGGTCGGCGGAGTCCAGCATGACGTGGGCCGCGGCGAAGAGGGGCAGGTGCAGGGAGACCGACTGCTCGCCGCCGGACAGGGCGCTGTGGCGGGCGACGGTCAGGCGGTCCTCGGTGCCGTCGGCGGTGACGATGGTGAAGGAGAACACCCGCCAGGTGCGGTAATCCAGTGTGGCCGCGAGGATTTCGGGGAAGGAGCGCTCCGGGTGCGAGGCGCGGGCGGCGCGGATCTCGGCGGCGAAGTGCGCGCGGATGGTGCTCAGATCGTCCGGGGTGAGTTCGGAGGAGTCGCGATCGAGGAGTTTGCACACCGCGCGCGCGGGCTCGGACAGATTGTCGGCCAGCACCCAGTGCACGCCGATGGTGTTGCCCGAGGACATGCGGCGCTGCTTCATCTCCATGCCCATGCGGGAGATGAGATCGCGAGCGTCGGAGGTGCGCTCGTGAATCTGCTGGGCCAGTCCGGTGAGCAGGGCATCCTCGAGAATGCGGCGCTCGGAATCGGTGAGCAGCAGCTCCTGATCGCGCCGCGCCGCGCCGATGCGCTCGGCGAAATCGGCGAGCGCGGACAAGCCGTGATCATCGTGGACCTGCACCACGGTCAGCCCATCGGCGGCATCCCAGTGCAGGCGGTAATCCTGGCGCGCGGCGGCCAGGGCGGCGTCGAACTCCTGCAGGGCGGTGGTCACCGCGCTACGGGTGTTCTTCCGGGCGGCTTCACCCGCACGCACCGAAGCCGTTGCGGCGGACAGGTTCTCGAACAGCTCCGCCACCTCCTCGGGCAGCACCCGCGGTTCGGACTCCGGATCCCCGTTCTCGATCCGGTACAGCAGCTGCTCGGCCGTCGACCACGCGGCATCGCTGCTGGGCCACCGCGATTCGGCCGGAGCCCCGAGCAAGCTCAGCAGATCCGGCCGTGCGTACGGCGCCAGATGCCGCACATCGGCGAGCAATTCGGTGAGCGCGGTGCCCAGCGTCTCCCGCGCGGCCCGATGCGCACCCTCGGCGGTACCGACCGCCTCGATGGCATCGTGCGCGGCTCTACGAGCAGCCTTCTGCTCGGCGCGGGCGGCATCGATCTTCTCCCGCGCCAGCTCCAGCTCACGATCGATATCGGCAGCCCCGGCGCCGAGCGCTTCCCGCAGGGTCTCGAGCTTCCGCAACTGCTCCTCGTACCCGCTGCGCGCGGCCTCCGCTTCTTCCGCGAAAGCCTCGGCGAGATCCTTGGATTCGTCCAGCCGGTCGCTGGTCTCACGCGCGCGTTCGTGCTCGCGCTGATGATCCCCGCGCAGTCGCAGCAGCGCCGTCCCCGCATTCTCGAAATGCCGCACGGCGGCCGCCAGCGCATCCAGCTCGGCCGGATCCCGCGGCGCCTTGTGTTCGGCCGCAATCGCCCGCACCTTCTTGTCCGCCGCCGTGTACTCGGCCACCGCCTGATCCAGGTCTCGCTCGGCCTGCCCCGCGGCCTCCGACCGCGACCGCAGCACGCCCGCCGCCTCCGACACCGCCCGCAGCGCCGCCGTCACCGCCGTCGTGCGCGGCAGCGCCTTGGCCGCCGCCGAAATCCGCGCCAGCTCATCGGTCGCCGCCTGCTCCGTGGTCTGGGCGTCCCGCGCCTCACCCTCGGCCGCTTCGATCGCCGCGGCGAGTTCGGCGAGCCGGATTTCCCGGCGGCGTGCCCGGGCGGTCGTGCCGATGAATTCCGCGTCGGCCTTGTGGTGCCGACCGATCTGTACACCTTGCCGGAAGCGCCCGTCGGTCGCGATGGCGAGGGTGCCATCGATAGCGGCCGACGCTCCCTTGGCCTTGGTTGCGCCGATCTCGTGCAGTGCGATCGAAGCGAGCACATCGGCGACAGCCTGGCGTGGCACGGTGAGACTGTCGGTGTCGTCCTCGACCTCGAGCACATCCGCGAGTGTGCGGCCGGCCGGCCGCTCCTTCGCGGGCAATGCCAGCAGGAACTGATCCGACTTGTGGTCGGGCAGTGCCGAATCCGCGCATACCCAGCCATCGAGCAGGTTCGAAGCCTGTAGCGCTGCCTCGATTCCCGCTGCTGCCTCGGGCGTGACGTGATCGGCGAAGCGCACCAGCCGCCACAGCGGTGCACCGGCTCGCTCCCCGCGGACATCGGTGCGGGCGGCGAAAGCCGGTGGGGCGTCGTCACGTTCGGCGGCCACCTGCTCCCGCTCGGCGCGCAACTCGGCGGCGCGCGCCGTGGCCTGTGCGGCGCGCGCCCGCGCCTCCTGACGGCGACCGCGGATCTCGTCGGTCAAAGGTTCGCTGCGCTCGGCGAGCACCTCGGCCGGGGTGGCCGGGGTTTCACCGTCCTCGGTTCCCGCTCGGGCGAGGGCGTCATCGAGGGCTTCGAAGAGACCCTCGCGGATGGGGGTGTAGACCTCGCGGTGGGCTTCCCACCAATCGCGGAGCGAGGCTGCGGTGTTGGCGCGGGCGAGGGTGACGGCGGCTTCGGCTCGGGCGAGGTCGGCGGCGGCGGATTCGCGGAGTTCGGTGGCGCGCTGGGTGGCTCGTTCGGCGCGGGTGCGTTCGGTGACGGCGGCGTCGACGAGGGTGAGGGCGCGGCGGACGGCGCGGACGTCGGCGTCGCGTTCCTCGGCGTGCGAGCGGACGGTGGTGGTGAGGTGGTCGGCACGGGCCTGTTCGGGCAGGGAGGTCCAGGGGATGCCGGCTTCCTCTGCGGCGGAACGGAGTTCGTCTTCGCCGCGGGCCAGCGCGGAGGCGGCGTTCTGGACGGCGGCCTGGGCGCGTTCGGATTCCTCGGCGCGCTGGTCGACGGTTTGGCGGGCCTTGAGGGATTTGTCGTGGTGGACGGCGGCGGAGGTCTCGAGACGCTTGACGGCGTCGGCGAGGTCGTCGAGTTGCTGTTTGCCCTCGTACGCGCTGGAGCGCTGCAGGGTTTCGCGGTCGGAGAGGGCCTGTTCGTAGGCGCGGTCGGCGTCCTCGGCGCGGGTTTCGGCGGCGGCGCGTTCGGTATCGCGGCGCTGGCGCAGGGCCGCGGCGGCGTGCAGGGCGGTGCCGGCGTGGGTCACCGCGTCCAGGCGGGTGCGGACCTGGTCGACATCCGTTTTCGCCTGCACGGCAAGGTATTTGCGGTAGACGCCGACGAAGGCGCGGGTGGCGGTGTCGGCTTGGACGAGGCCCTCGAGGGTGCGGCCGACCTCTTCCATATCGCTGAAGGAGCGGGCGGCGTCGAGGATGAGCTGTTCGTCGAGGGGACGCAGGCCGTCGGTGAGCGCCTGCGACAGGCCGCGCGGGTCGAGGTTCTTGGCCAGCTGCGGGCGGCGCAGCGTCAGAATGAGGTTGATGAGCTGGTCGTAGCGCTGCTGGCCGAGGCCGAACATGCGGGCGTCGATGGCGGCGCGGTATTCCACGGGCCGGTCCACGATGGCGTCGCCGCCGATCTGCTCGGCCAGCTGCTTGCGGGTGAGCGGGCGGTCGTCCGGGCCGAGCAGCGAGAAGTCCACGCCCACGCGGCCGTCCGCGACGAAATACCAGCGGGTCACCTTGTCGGTGGAGCGGGTGGCGCGCATGCCGATGCCGATGGTCACCGTCTCCGGGTCGGCCCAGTTGCCGCGCGCGAATTCCATCCACACATAGGAGTAGGCCGATTCCTGCTTGCGGTACAACAGGTTCGACTTCATGGTGCGCTCTTCACCCGCGAACGGATTGAGCCGCCGCGGTTCGATGCGCCCGTCCAGCACGAAGGGGAACAGCACCTCGAGGGCCTTGGTCTTGCCCGACCCATTGGGCCCGCGCAGCACCAGGCGACCGTCGGCGAAGCAGAACTCCTGATCCCGGTAGTCCCACAGGTTGACGATGCCCGCGCGGGTGGGAACGAACCGGACTCCGCCGTGAATGAGGTCGGTCATCAATTCCCCTTCTCTGCGATATCCCCGCCGACTTCGGTTGGCGAGATGAACAATTCGGTCTCCGCGCGGGTGCGGATGGTGACGATGGCGCCGCGGTAGCGGGCCAGCGCGGGCAGGATGAGCAGGCCGCCGTCCACCGGTTCGACCAGCCGCAGCCGCTCCAGCAGCCCCACCACCTCGGCGGTGAGACCGGGCACGTCGGCCTGCCATTGGGCGGCGAAGGTCGCGCCGTAGCGGTCGGTGAGCATCTGCACGGTGTCGCGGATCCAGGACGATTCGACGAACGGGTACTCCGGAATCTCCGGCTCCTGCTCCTCGTCCTCCGAATCCTCTTCCGGCGCGAAGATGTCCACGGGATCGGCCAGCGGCGTGAACACGGTGGTCGCCGGAATCGCGCTGTCGAGCTGCTCGACCAGATCGGTGAGCGGCCGTTCCGGCCGCACTCGCCGCTCGACGGGATTGTCGATATCCAGTACCAGATCCGCGATCTCACCGGCGAGCAGCAATGCCACCTGGGCGAGCGTGCCCGTACCCGGGAACCGCACATCCGACAATCGCCCCGAACTGTCGATGAGCGCGACCCCCTCGGCCCGCCGCTCCGCCTTCAAGCCGGTGACGAGCTCGACCTCGCCCACCAGTTTCTCCTGCGCCAGCAGCGACCGATGCGGTTCCTCCCACTCATCGGCGTAGACCACCGGCTGCTCCACCAGCGCCCGGCGAATCCTGCGCGCGGCGAGAGCCTGTGCGGGCGAACGCGTATCCGCGCCTCCGGCCTCCTCGCCCAGCAGCCCGGCCACGCTGTGCAGATGCTGCAGCGCCCGCGGCGGCCGGAACAGCGCGAACACGATGGCGCGGTCGATATCGTAGAGCGCCTCCCCGGCTTCGGGATCCGACGCCCACCCGCCCGCGTCACCGTCGGCGAGAGTGACGGCCCCACGCGCCGCCAGCCATCCGATGGCATCGACGAACGCGTCGCGATCCGCCGCACGATCCGGTGCGAGCTCCAGCCCCTCCACCCGCTCGGTATACGCCGCCACCTGATCCGCCAACTCCGACAAGGTGATCTGATCCCCGGCCCGCCCCAGCGCCGCCAATGCCAGCGCCAGGTACGCGTACCGTCGCCGATCGAACACCCGGTCGCCGGTGGTCCGCGCGGGCCGCCCCGAATCCAGCGCATCGAGCACGGGAAACAGCCGCGCCGTCGTCTCGGTGACCTCGAGCCGATACCCGAACAGCTCCGCCAGATCCTCCCGCAACTCGGTCGCCCACCGCCGCAACAGCGGCAACGCGATCCGATCCGGATAGGTCCGCGTCACAAGATGATTCGCCAGAATCACGCGCGCCGCCCGCTGATAACTGTCCAGCGCCAGCGAATCGATGGATCGTGCGTGCATCAGCCCCGCTCCTTCCGATCACTGGCACCGGAACCGCTCGGCGCCGCCACACCGGTGTCGTCCGCACCGCGATCCGCCTCGGTGCTATCCGAAATACCTTGTGGCGCAATATCGTCCACTACGGGCGTCGGTATGGCTCCGCTCGGCGCCGGTGCGCCGGTGTCGTCCGTGCTGGTGCTGCCGGAGATGCCGTGTGGCGCAGCGCTGTCCGTGGCAGTGCTGGTCGCGGCATCGGCCGGCGCGGATGGCGTCGGGGTGGTGCGCGCCTCGCCGCGTGGCTTGCCGCCGCGCGCGGCGGCGCGGTTGAGGGCGGCGGAGTTCTTGCGGGAGGTGGCGGTTTCGCGGACGTCGAGGCGGCGGCCGTTGAGGTGGAGCAGGCCGCGGGCGGTGCGGACCACCGTGGAGCCCTCGCATTCGGAGACGGTGAGAGTCACGCCGCTGTCGGATCCCGTTGTGCCGGAGACGCGTCCGGAGACCGGCACCCAGGCGGTGGAGGCGGCGTCGATGAGGCGGAGGAGTACCTCGGTTTCGCTCTCGTCGAGTTCGCGTTCGTGGACGTCGGCGGAGGCCAGGGAGCGGGCGGCCTCGGCGCGGGCGCGCTGGGCGTCGAGCTGGGCTTCGCGCAGGCGGCGGATGCCGGCGTCATTGCGTTGCAGCCGGGCGGGTGCGCCGGGGGTGGGCGGGCGGCCGGTTTCGGCGAGGGTCCGGGCGATCTCCAAAGGCGGTGCGTCCCACCAGGATCGGATGGCCGGGATGACGTCGGCATCGGGGTGGTGCATGGCGAGATGGCGCGGCCGGCCCAGTCCGAAGACGGCGTCGTAGAGGGCGTGCGCGGCATCGGCGGTGGGTGCGGCGGTGAACCAGCCCGCCAGGTGCCGCAGCGCGGACTCGCGGCTGACGCCGCCCTTGCGGGTCTCGGTGACGCGCCGCAGCAGCGACAGCACCGCCGCGATCGCGCTCATGGTCGCTTCGCGCAGGCGCTCGCATTCGGTGAGGGCGGCTTCCCCGTCGGCGAGGAACCAGGCCCGCAGGCCCTGCCAGCGCGCGCGCCAATCCGCTTGCCGCTCGGCGGTATTCAGCAGCACGCGCTCGTCGCAGCGGGCAGCCCGCTCGATGAGTTCCTCGACGCCGGTCTCCTCGACCTCGCGAATCGCGGTCGCCAGGCGCGGCGCGAACCGCGCCAGGTCCATCGAGAACTCGCGCATATGCGCCAGCAGCGCATCCTTGTGGGCGAGGAACGCCTCCGGCGTCGCCTCGGTGGTCCGCACCAGATCCCCGAGGGTCAGATAGAAGTGCGCGGCCCGCTCGGCCAGATCCGACAGCGCCCGGTCCAGGCGATTGAGCACCCGGTACACCCGCGGCGCATCCCCGCTCTTGTTCGCCTCGGCAAGGGTATTCAGATCCGCCAGCAGCTCCGGCAACACCATCCGCGACAGCGCCGCCTCGTCCAGCCGCGCCGCCAGCACATCCGACACCGCCCGAAATGCCTGATACCCGGCCTGTGAGAACTGGTACACGTAATGCCGGTTCCGGTACTCGGCCAGCGTCGCCGCCCGCGTCCCGTCATAGCTGCGCTCCAGCACCCCCCACTGGTGCAACTGCTCCAGCAGCGGCCCCACCTCGGTCGCGGTCAATGTCGGCGCCCCCGGGCAACGATTGAGCGTCTCCACGACATCCGAGGCGTGCAACAACACCACATACGCCGCCCGCGCGGTATCGAACGCCCGCAGAACCCACAGGTAATCCCCCCGCTTCTCAGCGGTCGCGAACGAGAACAGCCGCAGCCGCCCGGCATGCGGAAACCCCTCGGCGCCGACCCCCGTCGGGTCGGGCAGCAATCCGTCAGCGGACTCGTTCACCGGGAGAAGGGTAGTACGCCCCGCCGACCGCCCGGGCATCGCCGCGACTGTCGGCGCGCCCATTCCGGCGAATCCGGCAGCACCGATCCGGCGAGGAATAGAGCACGATCACACCGGCCGCCCCTGGCGTATCAGTCGACGCCGGGACGGCGGCCGGACATGCGCTCCTCCGCAGGGCGGGCGCGCGGGTCGAGCCGGGATGCCCGTGGAGCGCGCCGTGGTGCGCGAGTCCGGCTCTGCGACCGCATGACCGGATATCACTGCCGGGTAATCCGTTCGCCCACGCTCGTAGTCGTCAGCGGCGCGCCCGGTTCCGGCAAGACCGCTCTCGCGCATGCCCCGGCTCGCGCGCTGGGCCGGCCGCGGACGCGGAAGGGCGGATCGAACTTGGCCGCCGCGTCCGCTCAACCGCGGCCGGCGGCGGCCACGGCCTGCGAGAACGCGCGCACGCGAGCGGTTTCCGCGCTGCGGTGCCAGACCACGCCGAGGCGGGAGTCGGGCAGGCCCAGGATCGGGACGAAGCGGACGGAGCGTCTGTTGTGGGATTCGCCGGTGGGGTGGCACAGCAGCATGGCGCCGCGACCGGCTGCCACCAGGGCCAGTCCCTCCTCCAGGGTGGCGACCGCCGGGCCGGAGGGCACCGGTAGGCCGCCGGGGGTTACGTCCAGGGCGTGGGCGCGGCGCCAGTACTGCGGGGCGGGCTCGCGGACTCCGATCAGTGCGAGGTCGGCCAGATCTTCGGCCGAGACCGCGGGGCGGTGCGCGAACGGGTGTCCGCCGGGTACGGCCAGGGTCAGGGGATGGCGGGAGAAGACCTGGCCGAGGACGAGATCGGGCTCCTCCATGGGCAGCAGCACCACGCCCGCGTCGACCTCCTTGCGGTGGATCGGGCCGAAGGGGTCGGCGAGGGGGATTTCGGTGAGTTCGATGGCGCAGTCGGGATGGCGCTCGCCGAACAGTTCGAGGGCCAGCATCAGGTGGTCGTTGGGCGCGCCCTGAAAGCCGATGCGCAGCAAGCCGGTGACGCCGCGGGCCGCGGCGCGGGCGTCATCGATGGTGGACAGCAGGGTGGCGTAGGCGGGTCGCAACCGGGCGTGGAAATCCGCGCCGAGGGGTGTCAGCCGGACGCGGCGGCTGGTGCGTTCGACGAGTGGGGCGCCGATGCGCTGTTCCAGGGCGCGCAGCAGCTGGCTGACGCGGCTCTGGGAGATGTACAGCCGCTCGGCGGCCCGGCCGAAGTGCAGTTCGTCGGCGACCGCCAGAAAGGCTTCCAGCTCACGCGCTTCCAGGGTCATCGGTTTCCTCTCCAGCCGGGCGGACCTCGATCGATGAGTCCGGCTCATAGAACGATGAGACCTTCGCCGTTGTTTCCGGCCGGCATGATCAATTGACTCGGAGACATGACCAGAGTCGAAGACCTCGCGAATACGCCACCGGCGCAGGGGAATCGGGACGATCTACAAGCCGAGCGCGCGACCCGGCGCGGCTGGCTGGGCGTGGCGACCGTGGGCCTGGGCACCTTCACGGTGGTCACCTCCGAGATGCTGCCGGTCGGCCTGCTCACCCCGGTGAGCGCGGACCTGCGCATCACCGAGGGCGCGGCCGGGCTGACCATGACCGTCACCGGGCTGACCGCCGCGGTCTCCGCGCCGCTGCTGACCGCCTGGTTCGGCAGGTTCGACCGCCGCGCGGTGCTGTGCGCGCTGCTCGCCGTGCTGCTGCTCGGCAATCTCGCCGCCGCGCTCGCGCCCGATTTCGGCGTCATGATCGCGGCGCGCGTGCTCGTCGGCCTCGGCATGGGCGGCGTGTGGGCGCTCGCCGCCGGGCTGGCGGTGCGCCTGGTTCCGGCGCGTTCCGCCGGTACCGCGACCTCGATCGTGTTCAGCGGCGTGGCGGTGGCCTCGGTGCTCGGCATTCCGGCGGGCACCTTCCTCGGCGCGCTCGCGGGCTGGCGGGCCGCGTTCGCGACGGCGGCCGGACTGGCACTGCTGGTGCTGATCGCCGTGGCCGCGGTCCTGCCCGCACTGCCCGCCGAACAGTCGCTGCCGCTGCGCGGTGCGCTGCGCCGGGCCGCCGATCCCCGGGTGCGCACCGGCCTGCTCCTGGTCGCCTTCCTGGTCACCGGGCATTTCGCCGCCTACACCTATATTCGTCCGGTGCTGGAACAGGTCAGCGGCGTGGGTTCGGGTGCGATCGGCGCTCTGCTACTGGCCTATGGGATCGCCGGTGTACTCGGCAATTTCCTCGCCGGTTCGCGCGCGGCCCGGTCACCCCGAAGCACGCTGATCACGATCGGCGCGCTCCTCGCGCTCGCCGTCGTGATCCTGCCCCTGCTGGGCGGCACCGCCGCCACGGCCGCTGCGCTCATGGTCGCCTGGGGTCTGGCCTACGGCGGCGTCTCGGTCAGCACGCAAACGTGGATGCTGCTCGCCGCGCCCGACGCCCGCGAGAGCGTCTCCGCACTGTTCGTGGCGGTATTCAATGCGGCCATCGCGATGGGCGCGCTCGCCGGCGGTGTGGCGGCCGACCATGTCGGCATCACCTCTCCGATGTGGCTCGGCGGACTGCTGGCCGTCGCGGCCGTGCTGACCACCGTCCTCGGCGCGCCGCCCCGCGGGACCGGCGCTCGGTCCTGATCCCGATCAGCTGACAATGCGCTGCAAGGCGGCCAGATCCTTCTCCAGCATCCGGAACAGCCAGTAGATGCCGATGAACGCGAGTGCGCTGCCCACGGAGAGCACTCGCAGCGGCACGATGACCGACGGAATGTCCACGGCCGGAATGAAGGTCGCCCCCGCGACGCCGAGCAACGGCACCGCGGCGGCGATGGCGAGGAAATACGTACTGCTGCGGTCCAATTCGCGCAGCTGCCGCCCGTCCTCGGCGCCGAGACCGCCGTGCGGCAGGAACATCGGATACAGCGAGCGCACCGCGTAGAAGCTCACCAGGAAATACGGATAGGCCATGGCTATTGCGCCACAGATGATCTGGGTGATGAAAAAGTGCACATAGGATTCAGGGGGCAGGTGATTGCCGGTCACCGACACCGACACCGGTACCACGATCCCGGCCAGCACCCACAGCGCGAAGCAGGTCAACACATTTCGCTTCCCGAGCAGCAGGGTGTCGGTGCGGGCGCGGGCCAGCGTCGCCGCGTCGTAGGTCCTGCCCTTGCGCAGTCCGCGCGCGATCGGCCACAACTTGGCCAGCAGCACATTGGTGACCACGAACCCGATGAGGAAACAGATGCCGTAGGTGGTGATCGCGATCTGATCGAAGCGCTGCTGGACGTAGGCGTCCATCTTGTCGATGATGAGCGTGCGATTGTGGTTGTAGCTGTACAGGATCGCCAGCGCGTTCGGTATGGCGATGGCCGCCGCCATGATCGGATGCATGAGCATGCGCGCCCGCAGCCGCCCGCTGCCCGGCGGCGGATCGACCAGATCGCGCGCCCGCTCATCCATGCAGACTTCCAGCTGCTGCGCCATATCCGCCCCGCTGGCCCACCGATTCGCCGGTTCCGGATCCAGGGCCCGGACCAGCGCGCGGCGCAGGGCGGCCGGGCAGTCCGGCGGAAGATCCTGGTACGGCAGCGCTTCCGGGCTGCCCGACCGGCGCTCCAGCATGCCGTCCAGCGCGGTGCGATCCCCGCCGTCGACGGTCTCCTCGCCGAAGGGCTTACGGCCGGTGAGCAATTCCCACAGCACGACGGCCAGCGCGAACAGATCGCAGCGCACATCGAGGTCCGCGGCGGTCGTCGCCTTCTCCGGATGCACCACGGCCAGCTGTTCCGGCGACATGTACGCCAGCGAACCGCCGAAGTAGGCGACCGGGCTGTCGCCGGAGACATTGCCGCTGAAACTGATATTGAAGTCGGCCAGCTTCGGCACGCCCTCGGCGGTCAGCAGCACATTGGCCGGTTTGACGTCCCGGTGCAGCACCCCGCTGCGCCCGGCGTAGTCGAGCGCGGTGGCGAGCCTGCTGCCCAGCCAGGCAAGGGTCTCCGGCCAGGACAGCCCGGCCAGTTCGGCCCGGATGGCCGACTCGGCGGGCCGGATCTCGCCCTTGTCGGCCAGAACCCCGTCGATCACCTCGAGCAGCAGCCGTCCGTTCCGCTGCTCCGGCGGCGTCTCGCGCACCCGTTGCAGCACGGTGAACAGGGTGCCGCCGGGCACGTACTGCATATACAACAGCCGCAGCCGCCGGTCCGGCAGCACCCGCTGATCGAAGACCCGCACGATGTAGTCGTGATCGAGCTGCGCGAGGGTCTGCGGCTCGGTGCCCTTGTCCTGGGAGATCTTCACCGCGACCAGCCGCTGCATGGAGCGCTGCCGGGCCAGGAACACCCGGGCGAAGGCGCCGCGCCCGAGACCGGCCATCAGATCGAAGTCGTCGATCTTCTGGCCGACGTCCAGATCGTCCAGGCGCACCGGATCGGCCGGTCCCATAAGCGTGCTGTGGTAGTCGTCGGTGGCCAGCATCTCCGAAAGCTGCTCGGCCTGTTCGGGATACGCGGCGGTGTATTCGCCCACATCGACCTCGGTGCCCGCCCGGCGGCGCACATGGAACTCCTCGTAGATGAGATCCGGCGGCAGCGGCCAGGTGCTCAGCTCGGGCAAGTCGGCGACATAGTCGGCGAGGCGTTTGGGTTCGGCGCCGCGCGACCACCGATTGGCCAGATCCACCTTGATCAGCTCGATGAGCGAGACCCGGCGGATGGCGGGGGAGTCGGGCAGGAAATCGGGCAGCGGCGGGGGCGTGCGGGCATCGCGCCAGGCCTCGGCGAAGCGCTCCACCACCTCGGCCACGCCGCCGCGGGCAGCGCCCGGCGCCGGGGCGGATGCGACCGTCGCCCCGTGTCCCGCGGTGCCGGGGTGGGCCATTTTCGCATCGTATCCCCGCCGCCGCGCGGTTGCTGCGGGTTGTGAAACGCGGTCTACGTCTGCGCGGCCGAACCGGGCGCGGGATCCGCGGCCACGGCCGCGCGTTCGACGGTGAGCAGGCTCTCGGAGTGATGCTCCGCGTAATAGGCCGCGGACCCGCCGTTGATTCCGAACAGCCGCTTGCTCCACAGCAACCAGACGACGGCGGCCGCATTGATCAGCAGCGCGGCCACCCGGAAAACGGTGACCTTCTCGGTGAGCTCGTAGATCTCGAGCGGCAGGAACGCGCTGGTGGCGATGACCGCGAAGTACTCGCCCCAGCGTTTCACCAGCCACAGGCCGACCGCCTCGACGAGTTCGACTGCGGCGTAGGCGAACAGGCCGACCGCGATCCAGGTCAGCGTGGTGGGGGAGAGCGTGAAGGCCTTGTCGATCCAGCGGATGATCTTGGAATGGTCCGGATTCCAGCCGATCTGATCCTCCAGCTGGCGCAGCAGCGGGAGCTCGGTGTCCCAGGTGGCCTTCCAGGACCGGCGCGAGCCGCGCAGTTTCAGCACACCGCCCGCGAGGGCGATGAAGACCAGCGCCCGCAGCGCGCGTTCCACCGCCAGCGCCCGCATGAGGTAGCGGTCGCGCAGCAGCCGGCCGCGCGGGACCTCGGGGGCATCGTCGGCGGGACCGCGGTGGCGGGGCTCGCCGACGGTGAAGTCACCGCAGCGCAGACAGCGCCACGCCGTCCCGGCCGGAGTCGGGACATGCAACCGCGCGGCCAGGTCGGCCTCCTCGGGCGCGTAGGTCATATGCCCCTGGACGGCGCAGGTCCACAGACTGAAGTCCATGTGCTGGAGAGTAACCGGGACGAATCACCCGGCGGCCAAGGCGCGCAGCTGATCGAGATAGGTCCGCGTGCGTGGATCGCCCGGAAAGCGCTCGATCATTTCCCGCGCCGTTTCGCCCGCGATCCACATGAGCGAGGGCAGGGAGCGGCGCTTGCCGGTGAAGGCGCGCATGCCCTCGTCGAGTGCGAGCTCCAGATTGCGATCGCGTACCGCGACCACCGCGAGGGTCAGCCGCGCCTCGGAAACCCGCATGGGTTTGCGGATGCTACCGTCCGGTCGGGTTGAGTTCAGAATGACTTGCCGGGCATAGGCTTCGGCGAGCCGGTCGTCTCCGGCTACCCGGCAGCAGTCCATGGCATAGAAGTCGAACTTCTGCGGATCCACCACGAAATGATTGTCCAGATTGGCCGGATGGTCCATTTTGTCCAAGATCGAACGGCCCTGTGCGAGAGCGGTTTCCACCTCGCGCCGATCGCCCAGCCGCGCCCATGCCTTGGCGCGCTGCGCCGCCAGCTGGACGCCGACGCCCAGATTCACCGTGGCGTCGTGCGCCGCCTCGGCGGTCTCGATGGCCCCGCGATAGTTCGCCTGGGTAAGGGCAAACCAAGCGGCCATTTCGGCTCCCCAGCCAATGATTTCGGCGTGCTCGGCTTCCTGGCCCAGTGACAGCGCGGCCCGGCGGGTGGCCTCGGCGGCGGTCCGCCAGCCCAGGTCGTAATCAACGCAACCGACCAGTAGGGCAACCCATCCGGCGAGAACCAGCACTTCACGGTGCTGCGCCAGAGTCAGTCGGCCGTCCAGCAGGGAGGTGATGCGGCGCAGCCAGGCCGTACCCTCGGCATGCAGCTCATGCGGGTCCGCACAGGGATATTCGGAGCACAGCCGGTCCGCGGTGATCCGGATGGCGTCCAGCGTCGCGGAGGACACATCGGACATCCGGAGCCGCCCGATGAACTCCAGGGTGTCCATTCCGGTCGCCGACAGCAGCTCGTCGTCGCGATTGGGCCGGGCCTTGGGGAAGAACGCCGCCGTCACCGTGTCGAAGGCGGCCGCGATAATGGGCGCGTAGAAGTCGTCGGGGCGTGATTCGCCCGATTCCCAACGCCGCCAATTGCGTAGCAATGTCGAGTCGGTGGGGAGATTGTGGGTGGACTTGCCCCGCATGGCACGCACGGCGTCGGCTTGTGACCACCCCCGAGCATCGCGTTCGGCGCGCATTCGGACAGCCCAGACAGGTCGATCGTCACCAGCGGACACGCTCTGTAGTATCTCACCAGTTAACGCCGGATGGACCCGGATAGGGCACGCGAATGTCAGTGGGTTGACATCTGCAATTGCATCTTCGAGAACGCCATGCTCGATGTGGGCACAGAACAAGAACAGCGATCCCCAATCCAACGGAGGTTCGGGTGGAAGCGTTGATCTATGGGTACGTGCGTGACGATCTGGCCGACGGCCGCAGCGATGAGCTGGAGGACGCGATGACCAGCCTGGCCCAATCGGCCGGATTCTGCTTCGCCGCCACGTTCCATGAATCGACCCCCGGCGATGGCACGGCGTTTGCCGAGCTGACCGCCGAGCTCAAGCGTGCCGATGCCCACCATGTGGTGGTTCCGTCGCTCGATCATCTTGCCGGCCAGACGATTCCGCGCGATATTCTGATCGCGAAGCTGGCCCAGGAAGCGGAGGCGCAGGTTTGGGCGGTGGAGCACTGACGTTCTGGGCCGTGCCGCGCTGAGCCGGGCGCTGCCGCCGAAATCGTTCGGGGAGAAGCTGTTTCACCAACACTGCCATGGGGGCCGCGAGCCGCGCACATCCCGGCTCGCGCCCCGGCATCGGCTACAGCCCGAAACCACCCCGGCCGCGCCGGCGCAGATACTTCTCGAATTCCGCGGCAATGGCATCACCGTCGATCTTGGACATGGCCTCGTTGAGGTCCACCTCGGCATCGCCGCGCTCCTCGAGTGAGCGCACGTACTCGGCGATCTCCTCATCGCCGGTGGTCATCTCATTGACCGCCGACTCCCACTCCTCGGCCTGCTCGGGCAGGCCGCCGAGCGGCACCTCGACATCGAGGACGTCCTCGACGCGGTGCAGCAGCGCGATGACCGCCTTCGGGTTCGGCGGCTGCGACACATAGTGCGGAACCGCGGCCCAGAAGGAGATGGCCGGCACACCCGCGCGCACGCAGGCATCCTGCAGCACGCCGGTAATACCGGTCGGTCCCTCGTAGCGGGTCTGCTCCAGATTGAAGCGCTCGGCGGCTTCCTTGCTGTACGCGGTGCCGGTGACGGGAACCGGGCGGGTATGCGGGGTGTCGGCCAGTAGAGCGCCGAGGATGACCACCGTCGTCACATCCAGCTGCTCCACGAATTCCAGCAGGTCATTGCAGAAGCTGCGCCACCGCATATTCGGCTCCACGCCGCGCAGCAGCACCACATCCCGGTCGCTGCCGGGCGGCGAGCACACCGAGAGCATGGTCGACGGCCAGTGGATTTCCCGCGTCACCCCGTCCACCTGACGGACGGTGGGCCGGTTCACCTGATAGTCGTAGTAGTCCTCGGAATCGAGTTCCGCCAGCGGCTGCGCGTCCCAGATCAGTTCCAGATGCTCGACCGCTCCACTGGCGGCATCGGCGGCGTCGTTCCAGCCTTCGAAGGCGGCAACGAGTATCGGATCCCGCAATGTGGGAAGGTCCGATTCGGGTGGCACCGGGGGTTCACTGGCGTTCACCCGGTCAGCCTACGGTGTGGTGTTCACCTATGTGCCATCGACGCACTGTCTTTGTCGGGCCCCGGGTCACCCTCCGCGGATTCTGTGCAGATTGTCTTGCCCCGGGGCGAGTGCGCGTGACTCTGCCAGTACCGAGGCCGGGATTGTCCGCGCTTCCCTTTACTCTTGAGTACATGTCTGTGTCCCCCCGCGCCGAGTTCGACACCACCCTTCTCGACACGCTCAGTCGGCGTGTCGTCATCGGCGACGGTGCGATGGGCACCATGCTGCAGGCCGCGGATCTGACGCTCGACGATTTCCGCGGGCTCGAGGGCTGTAATGAGATCCTCAATGAAACCCGTCCCGACGTGCTGCGCAGCATTCACCGCGCGTACTTCGAGGCGGGGGCGGACGCGGTCGAGACCAATACCTTCGGGTGCAATCTGCCCAACCTCGCCGATTACGACATCGCGGACCGGATCCGGGATCTGTCCGAGCGCGGCACCCGGCTCGCGCGCGAGGTCGCCGATGAGATGGGACCGTCCACGGACGGGACTCCCCGGTATGTGCTGGGGTCCATGGGGCCGGGCACCAAGCTGCCGACCCTCGGCCACGCGCCCTATGCCTCGCTGCGCGACGCCTACTCCGAGGCGGCGCTGGGCATGCTCGACGGCGGCGCGGACGCCATCCTGATCGAGACCTGCCAGGACCTGCTGCAGGTGAAGGCCGCGGTCACCGGCAGCCACCGGGCCATGGAGATCGCCGGGCGCCGGATTCCGATCATCACCCACGTGACCATGGAGACCACCGGCACCATGCTGGTGGGCTCCGAGATCGGCGCGGCGCTCACCGCGCTGGAGAAGCTCGGCATCGACATGATCGGCCTGAACTGCGCGACCGGCCCGGACGAGATGAGCGAGCATCTGCGGCATCTGTCCAAGCATGCGCAGCTGCCGGTATCGGTGATGCCGAACGCCGGTCTGCCGATCCTGGGGGCGAAGGGTGCGGAGTACCCGCTGACGCCCGAGGAGCTGGCGGTCGCCATGCGGCAGTTCGTCTCCGAGTTCGGGCTGGCCCTGGTCGGCGGCTGCTGCGGCACCACGCCCGAGCACATCCGCCAGGTCGCCGAGGCGGTGCGCGAAGTCACTCCCGCGCAACGCAATCCGGTGCACGAGCCGAGTGTGTCCTCGATCTACTCCGCGGTCCCGTTCGAGCAGGACGCCTCCATCCTGATGATCGGCGAGCGCACGAACGCCAATGGCTCCAAGGCTTTCCGCGAGGCCATGCTGGCCGAGGACTGGCAGAAATGCCTGGACATCGCCAAGGACCAGATCCGCGATGGCGCGCACATGCTCGACCTGTGCGTCGACTACGTCGGCCGGGACGGCGTGCGCGATATGCGGGAGCTGGCCTCGCGGCTGGCCACGGCGTCCACGCTGCCGATCATGCTGGACTCCACCGAAACCCCGGTCCTGCAGGCCGGTCTGGAGCACCTCGGCGGGCGCTGCGCCATCAACTCGGTGAACTTCGAGGACGGCGACGGGCCGGATTCGCGGTACCAGCAGACCATGCGCCTGGTCGCCGAACACGGTGCGGCCGTGGTGGCTCTGACCATCGACGAAGAGGGCCAGGCGCGCACCGCGGAGAAGAAGGTCGAGATCGCCGAGCGCCTGATTGCCGATATCACCGGCAATTACGGGCTCGACGAGTCCGACATCATTATCGACACGCTGACCTTCACCCTGGGCACCGGCCAGGAGGAGTCCCGCCGCGACGGCATCGAAACCATCGAGGCCATCCGGGAACTCAAGCGCCGGCATCCGAATGTGCAGACCACGCTGGGTCTTTCGAATATCTCCTTCGGTCTGAACGCCGCCGCGCGGCAGGTGCTGAACTCGGTGTTCATGCACGAGTGCGTGGAAGCGGGCCTGGATTCGGCCATCGTGCACGCCTCCAAGATCCTGCCCATGAGCCGGATTCCGGAGGAGCAGCGCGATACCGCCCTGGATCTGGTCTATGACCGGCGCACCGAGGACTACGACCCGCTGCAGAAGCTCATGTCGCTGTTCGAGGGCGTCTCGGCGGCCTCGTCCAAGGCCTCGCGCGCCGAAGAGCTGGCCGCGCTGCCGCTGTTCGAGCGCCTGGAGCGCCGCATTGTCGACGGTGACCGCAACGGGCTGGGCGAGGACCTCGACGAGGCCATGAAAGAGGTTCCGCCCCTTCGGATCATCAATGAAACTCTGCTGTCCGGTATGAAGACCGTCGGTGAGCTGTTCGGCTCGGGTCAGATGCAGCTGCCCTTCGTGCTGCAGTCCGCGGAGGTCATGAAGACCGCTGTGGCGCATCTGGAACCGCACATGGAATCGGTCGACGACTCCGGCAAGGGCCGCATCGTGCTCGCCACCGTCAAGGGCGACGTGCACGACATCGGCAAGAACCTGGTCGACATCATTCTGTCCAACAATGGCTACGAGGTCGTGAATCTCGGTATCAAACAACCGATTTCGGCCATTCTGGATGCGGCGGTGGACAAGAAGGCCGATGTCATCGGCATGTCCGGGCTGCTGGTGAAGTCCACCGTGGTCATGAAGGAGAACCTCGAGGAGATGAACTCCCGCGGCGTCGCGGAGCAATTCCCCGTTCTGCTCGGCGGCGCGGCCCTGACCCGCGCGTATGTGGAGCAGGACCTCACCGAGGTCTACGAAGGCGATGTCCGGTACGCCCGCGACGCGTTCGAGGGCCTGCGGCTCATGGACGAGCTCATGACCGTCAAGCGCGGCGGCGGCATCGATCCCGACTCGCCCGAGGCCATCGCCGAACGCGAGAAGGCCGCCGAACGTAAGGCCAGGCATGAGCGCTCCAAGCGCATTGCCGAGGAGCGGCGCGCCAAGGAGGTACCGGTCGAGGTGCCCGCGCGCTCGGACGTGGCCGCGGACCTGCCGGTGCCGGTGCCGCCGTTCTGGGGGACCCGCATCGTGAAGGGCCTCTCGGTCGGCGAGTACTCCGGGCTGCTCGACGAGCGCGCCCTGTTCCTGGGCCAGTGGGGCCTGCGCGGCCAGCGCGGGGGCGACGGGCCCAGCTATGAGGAACTTGTCGAGACCGAAGGCCGCCCGCGCCTGCGATACTGGTTGGACCGGCTCATCGCCGAGGGTGTGCTCCAGCATGCCGCGGTGGTGTACGGCTACTTCCCGGCGGTCTCCGAGGGCGACGATGTGATTGTTCTCACCGAGCCGAAACCCGATGCGCCAGAGCGCTATCGGTTCACTTTCCCGCGCCAGCAGCGGGACCGGTTCCTGTGCATCGCCGATTTCATCCGCTCCCGCGAACGCGCAGTCGAAACCGGTCAGGTGGATGTGCTGCCGTTCCAGCTGGTCACCATGGGCCAGCCCATTGCCGATTTCGCCAATGTGCTGTTCGCGGAGAACAATTACCGCGACTACCTCGAGGTGCACGGCATCGGCGTCCAGCTCACCGAGGCGCTGGCCGAGTTCTGGCATCGCCGGATCCGCGAAGAGCTTGTGCTGGAAGGCCATTCCGTCGCCGACGACGATCCGGCCGATGTACTGGATTACTTCAAACTCGGATACCGTGGCGCACGGTACTCCTTCGGTTACGGCGCCTGCCCGGACCTCGAGGATCGCGCGAAACTTGTTGACCTGCTCGAGGCGGGTCGGATCGGAGTCGTTCTGTCGGAGGAGCTGCAGCTGCATCCGGAGCAGTCCACGGATGCGTTCGTACTCTTGCATCCGGAAGCAAAGTACTTCAACGCTTAAGATTTTCACGAGGTTTCCGGGCTTTCGCGCAGAGTTGCAGGGTGGCTCGGCGAAAGCCAGCAGGAGGGGCACGACCACATGACTTCAGACCGGCTGATTGCGGGGCGGTACCGACTAACGGATCCGATCGGCACGGGGGCGATGGGGGTCGTGTGGCGCGCGACCGACGTTCGATTGCGGCGCACGGTCGCGGTGAAACAGCTGCTGCTCGCACCGGGGCTGTCCCGGTCGGCGGCCATCGAGGCCAAACTGCGCGCGATGCGGGAGGGGCGCATCGCGGCGCGGCTGCATCACCCCAATGCCGTCACCGTGTTCGATGTGGCGGAGGAGGACGGCCAGCCTTGGCTGGTCATGGAATTCGTCGACGCCGTGAGCCTGGCGGCGCTCATGCGGGAGAAGGGGCAGCTCGATCCCGCGCAGGTGGCCCGCATCGGGGCCAAGGTGGCGGCGGCGCTGGCCGCGGCGCACAAGGCCGGGATCGTGCACCGGGATGTGAAGCCCGCGAATATCCTTGTGGCCGATGACGGGACGGTGAAGATCACCGACTTCGGCATCTCGCGCGCGGTGGGCGATGTGACGGTCACCTCGACCGGATTCCTGGCGGGCACGCCGGCGTATCTGTCGCCGGAGGTGGCGCGCGGGGAGAACCCGGAATCGCCGTCGGATGTGTTCGCACTCGGGTCCACGCTGTATGCGGCGGTGGAGGGGCAGCCGCCCTTCGGTGAGGGCGACAATCCTTTGGCCGTCCTGCATTCCGTGGCGCGGGCGCAGGTGCCCGAGCCGCGCAATGCGGGGGCGCTCGGACCGGTGCTGAAGGAGTTGCTGGCCGCGGAGGCGGGGGACCGGCCCACCATGGTGCAGGCCGCCGAACGCCTGGAGGCCGTGGCGGACGGGCGGGCCGTCGCGCCGCACCAGCCGACCCGGGTGATGCCCGTGAATACCGAAGCGGCAGTGGACAGTTCATCGACCACGACGGTGCTGCCCGGTGGCCGTGGCGGCGCGCCCAGCAATGCCGCCGAGCCGACGGTGCACCTCGACCGGAACACCCGGGTGGACGCGCGGGCCACCGCGCCGGACCGGCCCGCGCCGATGGTGCCGTTCGGCGCGAACAATGGTGGGGCGGACCAGAATCGGCGGCGGCTGGCGCTCATCGCGGTGGGCGTCGCGGGTGTGGTGCTGCTGGCCGTGGTCATTGCGACGGCCCTCAACCGGGGCGGCGGGGGCGGGGAGACGCCGCCGATCGCCACCGGGACCAGCGCCGTCGCGCCGCCGGTGGAGCCCGGCACCGACGGGACGTCACCGCAGGCGATCCCGCCCGTGGACAGCGGCCGGCCCACCAAGACCGTGCCGTCCACCCAGGCCCCGACCACGACCACGAGCGCGCCGCCGACCACGACGACGACCACCACCACGACCACCACGGCGCCGCCGACCACCACGCCGCAGCCCGCCTCGGTGGCCTCGTTCATCCAGAGCTACTACGGCATGCTGCCCGGCAATGTGAACGGCGCCTGGAGCATGCTGTCGCCGTCGTATCAGGCGTCCACCGGCGGTTTCAACTCCTACTCGCAGTTCTGGAGCAGCATCGCCTCGGTCAGCGTCGGCAGCGTCACACAGACCGGCGACAACCGGGCGGTGGTGAACCTGACCTACACCCTGAAGAACGGCCAGGTCTCCAGCGAAAGCCGCTGGATCCAGGTGGATTCGTCCACCGGCCGGCTGCTCATCACGGCCTCCGGGCTGTAGCCGGACGACATCGCGGGGCGCTCGGAGGCATCCGGGCGCCCTTCGCGCATGATCGTCCGCCCGCTCGGCCCGATACCCTGGGAATCGGTCTTGATGCGGACGTGGAAGGAGCTGTGCCCCGGTGACTCGCTTGGAAGCGGTGTTGTGGGATATGGACGGGACACTGCTCGACTCGGAGAAGATCTGGGACATAGCGGTTCGCGAACTGGCGGTCGAGCTGGGCCGCCCGATGAGCGATGCGATCCGGCACGCGCTCATCGGCGCCTCGGGGCCGAACGCGCTGCGGATCATGTTCAACGGCCTCGGCCTGGATCCCACCCCGGCGGCGCTGACCGAGGCGGGGCACTGGCTCGAGCGCCGGGTGACCGAGCTGTTCCACGGGCCGATTCCGTGGCGGCCGGGTGCGAAGGACGCGCTGGCGGCCGTGCGCGCGGCCGGGATCCCGATGGCGCTGGTCACCAATACCAAGCGTTCCCTCACCGAATACGGCCTCGACACCCTGGGCCGCGAATTCTTCGACGCCTCGGTCTGCGGGGACGAGGTCGCGCACGGCAAGCCCGATCCGGCGGTATATTTGCGTGCGGCCGAACTGCTCGGCGTCCGCGCGGAAAACGCTGTGGCCATCGAGGATTCGCCCACGGGCGCGCTGGCCGCCGAGGCCGCCGGCTGCGCGCTGCTGGTGATCCCCTGCGAGATCTCGGTGCCCGCCGCGCCCGGCCGCGTCTTCCGGGAAACCCTGGCCGGGTTGACCGTTCCCGAACTGCACGGCCTGCTCTTGGAGCGCCGCGCGTCCTGATCGGGATGATCCGGGCATCGGCCGGAGTTTCTCACTGGGTATCACCTGTTGCCGGTGTTACGCTCGGCAGCCGGTCGGTTGCCGCTGTCGCAGGTCGAGAAGGGAATTCAGCTGATGCTCGCCGCAGGCCGGTGTCGTATCCGTTGGCGCGGGGCCGTGCTGGTCCGTCGGCGCGGGGCCGTGCTGGCCGCCATCCTGCTGCTGGCCGGGTCGGCCGTTGTGACCGGGGCCGCCGGTCCCGCTCGGGCACAACCACATCGGATCGATTTCGTCATCGACTCCGAGATGGGACCGGTCACCAGCCGGGTCTTCCGCGCCGCCGACGGCAGCACCGGGCGGGTGGTCTACGCGCTGCACGGGATGGAATCGATCGACAATGGCAAGGGCTGGGACACCGACACCGATCTGGTGCGGATTCTCACCGACGCGAATATCAATGTCGTTGTGCCGCAGAACGGGCGGACCAGTTTCTTCACCGATTGGAAGGCGCCGAGCACGCCGGGGCTGGGCTGCTTCTCCCAGATCCTGCCCGATGCCGGTTCGGCGGACGGCGCGCAATCACTGTCCGCCGAAACGAATTCCGCGGTGCAGGAGCGGGCCTACAAATGGGAGACGGTCCTCACCCGCGATCTGCCCAACGCCTTGCGGCAGCGCTTCGGACTGAGTCCGGTCGGCAATGCCGTCATCGGTGTCTCGATGGGCGGTCTGGCCGCCTTGAACCTCGCCGCCCACCACCCCGGCCAATTCGACTACGCCGCATCGCTTTCCGGATTCCCGCACATCTCCACCCTGGGCATGCCCGAGGCCATGCGCCTCGCGGTGGCGGCGAAGGGCTCGCTCAATATCGACTGCATGTGGGGACCGCCCTGGCATGCGCTGTGGCGGCGCAACGACCCGTACGAGATGGCTGCCGCCTACGTCGTCGCGAATACCCGCCTCTACATCGCCTCCGGCACAGGAAATCTGGGGCCGTCGGAGCAATCGCCCGACGGTGACACGGCTTTCGGCGCGTTCCTCGAATCGGCCGCCTACTCGAATACCAAGGCGTTCGAGGAGAAGCTCGGCGCGATGAACTACGGCAATGTCGTCTACGACTACTGGGATCCGGGCATTCACTCCTGGCCGTATTGGCGCGATCACACGAAATCTCTGACCGATGACCTGATCGCCCATCTCGCACCGTAAGGTCAGGGTAGGCGGAGTTGGCCGGACGCCATTCGGACCCGGCAACCCGGCGCAGTCCCGGGAAGGGCTCCCAATGACCGGCCTGATGCACGAACACAGTGAATTCGAAGAGGCCCGCGCGGCCGAGAAAGCGGCCTGTGCCAGGCAGAATGCCCTGGCCGCCCGGACCGTGGCGGGCCATTCCCTCGATGCCGAGGACTGCGATTACCTGCTGCGCATGCTCGGTCTCGACGCGGCCGCGGGTCTCGACGCCGCCGGCGTGGACTGACCGCGGGCGATCCCCCGCGGTGATCGGCCCAGGCCGCCGGCAGCGCGTCGCAGGAGACCTCGGCGATCTCCGCCAGCCGCTCCCGCGGGGTATCGAGGCGGCTCAATTGAATCAAGCCCTGGGCGACCACCACGGTATGGGCGCTGAGGGACCCGCGCGGGCCCTTCCACGCCCGTGACCCTCCGCCTGCCTACCTCCGGCGCAACAGCACCCCGCGAACGAACGCCGCCTGCCCGGAATGCTGAATATCGTCATCCACCACACTGATCAGCCGAACCCCGAGCGTCACAGGCGGATCCCATCTCGTGTCCACGATCCGCGGCAGATCCGAATCGGTCAGCCCCGCGACATATCCCACCGTCTGCTCGTGCACGGCGTCGAAATACCCCAACAACAGCTCCGCCGGCACCCCCGCCAACGCCTCCACCTCCCCGGCGGCTTGCCCGTACCCCGTCGCCGCCTCATCGAACGGCAACTCGAACCGCTTCGCCCACCCCCGCGCCGTCCACACCTGCTCGACCCCCGCCACCTCCGAAACATGGTCATCCTGCACCCGAGTCAAATGCCAGATCAACCAAGCAATCGAATTGGCCCCCGGCTCCACCCGAACCCCCAGCTCCTCGGTACTGAGCCCCTCAACCGCCCCATGAACATTCTCCCGAACCCGCCCGAACGCATCGATCAACAACTCAGCGCTAGTCATAACCCCATGCAATCACCTCCCGCCGCCCCATATTCCGCCCCATTCCCATTCCTCCAAGCATTCCCCGCCCCACCGATCTAACCTGCGACCATGCCCACCCCCCTGGACCACGTCCGCACCCTGTGCACCGCCCTCCCCGAAGTCACCGAACGCCTCAGCCACGGCGAACCCACCTGGTTCATCCGCACCAGAAAAACCTTCGTCATGTACGCCGACCACCACCACGACACCCGCCTGGCCCTCTGGTGCGCCGCCCCACCGGGCGTCCAGGAAGAACTGGTCACCGCGGACCCCGACCACTATTTCCGCCCACCGTATGTGGGCCACCGCGGGTGGGTCGGCGTCTACCTGGATGTCCCCGTCGACTGGACGGAAATCGCCGAGATCATCGAGGACGCCTATCGCATGGTCGCTCCCAAAGCATTGATTGCCCAACTGGATTCCCGCCCGTGACCCTATGACGCGGGACGGGAGTTGAAGTGGGCGTCGAGGAGGGGGACGGGGTCGAGGTCGGAGATGTCGTGGCCGGCGTTGAGGTGGTCGGTGAGGTCTTTGCCGTCTCGGGCTTGGAGGATGCGGAGGTGGGGGACGAAGGGGTGGAGGGTGTGGGCTACGCGGGTGGCGTGGCGGTAGCCGGGGGCGTCTCGGTCGGCGATGATGAGGACTCGGGGGGCGGATTTGAGCCAGGTGGCGTGGTCGGGGTGCCAGGCTCGGGCGCCGCCGGCGTTGCAGGTGGCGGTCAGGCCGGCGTGGGTGGCGGTCAGGACGTCGGCTTCGCCTTCGCAGATGTAGATGTCGTGGGAGTGGTGGATGGCGGTGAGGACTTCGGGGAGGTGGAAGGGCAGGCGGGGGAAACCGCCTGGGCGCCAGCCGGATCGGGTGGGGTGTTCTTGCCAGAAGGATTTCTTGTGGCCGTGGCGGTGGGGGGTGTGGACGCGGATGATGCGGCCGGCGGGGCTGCCGTCGGGCCAGCGGTAGATGTAGACGGCGCGGCGGCGGGGGCGGCCGGTGCGGTGGCCGAGGTCTGGTTTGTGGGCGTCGAGGGAGAGACCGGCGGTGAGGATCGCTCGGTCGGCCAGGGAGAGGTCGGGGCGGGGGGAGGGGCGGTGGGGGAGGACAGGGGTGCGGGGGTGGTCGAAGAGGTCGCGGATGTGCAGACCCAGGCGGTCCAGGACGGATTCGTCGGGGCAGCCGGCGAAGCATCTCACGACCGTGCGGTGGCGGGTGTGGTTGTAGACGACGCCGAGGGAGGGGTGATGGGGGCGGCCGTCGGCTTCGTGGACGGGGCAGAGGTAGGTGGTCCAGGCGCTGCCGCGGCGGCCGGGGCCGGAGACGCGGGTGAGGGCGCTGGTAATGGTGTCGAAGGAGCGGTTCGAATCCATGGTGCTGTCCTCTCCATTCCGGTGTACCCGGATCGGCGAGGATTGGAAACGGCGCGAACCGCCCTGGCGGACAACGAAAACGACACGGTTTCCGGGTGTGCTTGCAGCTGATTATTCGAGGTCAGCGGCCGGAGAGGAGGTTGGCCAGGCGCGCGATCCGGGAGGTGCGGGGCAGGTCGGATTCGCGGTGGTCGGCGGCGCGGTAGAGGGAGTACATGAGCTGGACGCCGAGCCAGCGCAGCGGTTCGGGTTCCCAGCGTCGGACGTGCCAGTCGACCCAGGGCAGGGTGGTGAGCTCGGTGTCGTGGCGCAGCAGCAGGTCGCGCAGAGTGCGGCCGGCGAGGTTGGCGGCGGCCACGCCGTGCCCGGTATAGCCGCCCGCGTAGCCGAGGCCGGTGGTGTGGTCGAGGACCACGGTCGAGCACCAGTCGCGGGGGACGGCCAGCACGCCGGACCAGGCGTGGGTGAGCGGGATCTCGGCGGTGGCGGGGAAGAGGTCGGCCAGCATGGCGCGCAGGACGTCGATGGTCCACTGCTGGGTGCGGCCGGCGGCATCGATGCGGCTGCCGTAGCGGTACGGTTTGCCGCGCCCGCCGAAGGCGATGCGGCCGTCGGCGGTGCGCTGGGCGTACATGTAGTAGTGGGCGAAATCGCCGAGGAGTTCGGCTCCCGCCCAATCGATTTCGCGCCAGACGTGATCGGGCAGGGGATCGGTGACGATCATGGAGCTGTTCATGGGCAGCCAGTCGCGGTGGTGCGCCGGGAGGGCCGCGGTGAAACCTTCGGTGGCGCGCAGGATGTAGTCGGCGGTCACGGTGCCGCGGCCGGTGATGGCGGCCGCGGAGCGGAAGGCGGTGCGCGGGCGGATGGCGTCCACGGTGGTGTTCTCGTAGATGGGCACGCCCAGCGCGCGGATCGTATCCGCCAGTCCGCGTGCGAGTTTCGCGGGCTGCACCCGGGCGCAGTGCGGTGTGAACAGCGCGCCGGTCGCCCCGGCGACGCGGATCCGCTCCCCGGGTACGAGCTCGCGCAGATCCTCCTCGCTCCACCCCCATTGCCGCGCGTGGGCGAGAGAATCGGCGAGCCGTCCCTGCTGGGCGGCATTGCGCGCCACCGTGATCTGTCCGCTCTTCACCAGATCCGCATCGATGCCCTCGGTGGCCGCGACACGCACGATCTCGTCGACGGTGTCGAACATGGCCCGCTGCAACCGCACCGCCGCGTCCCGCCCGCGCTTGCGGGCGTACGCCTCGGCCGAGCCGGCTATTTCCCCGACAACCCAGCCGCCATTGCGACCGGACGCCCCGTACCCGGCGAACTCCTGCTCCAGGATGACGATCCGCAGATCCGGTTGCGCCTGCTTCAAGTAGTAGGCCGTCCACAGCCCGGTGTACCCGGCCCCGACAATGCACACATCGGCCTGGGCGTGCCCGCTCAGCGGCGCGCCCGGTTCGACCGGGCCCGTCTCGCGGAACCAATACGACACCGAACCATTGACGAATGACATGAACAGCATCCTGAGCTATCGCGGAGCAGACGGCATCTCGGGGTGAATGCCCGATTCGAGCCAAGCGGGTGGAAGCTCACTGCGCAAGACTGCGCTCGCCAATTGTGTCACATGTAATCTCTTGGCACACAGGAAAAGTGAGTATCCACAATCGCGCATCATCCCGGGCGTGTCGCCGGAATTTATGGCCAGAATGGTCGGCATGGTTACGACAGGGGGTTGGGCAGACGCGTGCGATGCCAGGGGAACGGGCAACCCGGTGCCCGGTGTGGATACCGCGCGCTATCCGCTCGATGCCCCCGGCAGTGAACAGTGGGCAGCGGCGGTGCGGGCGGCGCGCGCGGAGCTGGCCGCCGACGGTTGCTGTGTGCTGCGCGGTTTCATCCGGCCCGCGGACGTCACCACCCTGCGCACCGAGGGCGTCGACCTCGCCCCGCACGCGTACTACACGGTGGAGCAGGTCAACGCCTACAACATTCCGCTCGACACCGACCTGCCCGCCGACCATCCCGGCCGCATCGTGCTGCACCGCGGAAACGCCTTCGTCGCAAGGGATCTGATCCCGCGCGCGGCGCTCATCCACCGCCTGTACGCCGATCCCCGCTTCCAGCGCTTCGTCGCCGACTGCTTCGGCCTCGACCGACTGCACGAGTACACCGATCCCCTGGCCGGCCTGTGCCTCAATGTCGTGGCCCCCGGCATGTCCCACCCCTGGCATTTCGACACCAACGAGTTCACCGTCAGCATGCTCACCCAGGAACCCGAATCCGGCGGCGTCTTCGAGTATTGCCCCAATATTCGCTCCCGCACCGCCGAGCATCTCGACGATGTGCGCGCGGTCCTCACCGGCCACGGCGAGCGGCTCATCCGCCGCCTCGAGCTACGCCCCGGCGATCTGCAACTGTTCCAGGGCCGCTTCTCCCTGCACCGCGTCGCCCCCGTGCGCGGTTCGACGCAACGCCATTCGGCCATCTTCGCCTACAGCGACACCCCCGGCGTGGTCGGCACCGCCGAGCGCACCCGCCAACTGTTCGGCCGCGTACTGCCGGACCATCTCGCCGCGAGCGGTGTGCGCGGCGACCGATTGCTCGACTGAGAGAGGACCAGCGTGCCGGTTTCCTTGCACAGCACCGGAAAAGCGTCATTCGACGATATCTACGATCGGCCCGACCCGCGCGAGTACTACGCGCGCATGTCCGAACTCGACTACCGGATTCCGGAGCTGGCCAAACCGCACTTCGAGCAATTCATCGCCGGCCACCGCGCCGGCACCGGCATCGCCGCGCCCACCGTCCTCGACATCGGCTGCTCCTACGGCGTGAACGCGGCCCTGCTGCGCCTGGACATGACCATGGCCGAACTCGCCGCGCACTACCGCGACTGCGGCACAGGCGATCTCGTGGAACACGACCGGAAACTGCTCGCCGCCCGCGACCGCCTGCCCGGCGTCCGCTTCATCGGCATGGACGCCTCCGCCCCGGCCCTGGACTACGCCCGCACCGCGGGTTTCCTGCACGCCACCGTGCACGCCGATCTGGAGACCGCCGACCCCACCGAGACCCAGCGCCGCGTCCTCGCCACCGCCGACCTGGTCATCTCCACCGGATGCGTCGGCTACATCACCGACCGCACCCTGCTGCGCGTGGCCGGGGCGCACGGTGGAAAACTGCCGTGGATGGCGCATTTCGTACTGCGCATGTTCTCCTTCGAACCCATTGCCGCGCGCCTGGGAGCCCTCGGCTACCGTACCGAGCGCGCCCCCGGTGCATTCCGGCAGCGCCGCTTCGCCTCTCCCGATGAACAGGCCCAGGTCCTGCAAACCCTGGAGGCGGGCGGCCTCGACCCCGCCGGCCTCGAATCCGACGGCTGGCTCTACGCCCAGCTCTATCTGTCCCGGCCGAATCTATCCACCGACCACGAGGACCACCCTTGAGCGAACGGACCTTCGCCCACGACGAGCAGCTGCCGCGGGTGCCGCTGCCCACCCTGGAGGAGAGCTGCACGCGTTTCCTGCACTGGTGCGCGCCACTGCTGACCAGCGCCGAGTACGCCGACACCGCGGCGACCATCGCGGATCTGCTGCGCCCCGACAGCCCGGCGCGCACCCTGCACGCCGATCTGCAGCGCTTCGACGCCGAACCCGGCGTGGGCAGCTGGCTGGACGAGTTCTGGCCGTCGCGGTATCTGGGGCGGCGCGATCGAATCGCATTGAACGCCAACTTCTTCTTCCTGTTCCGCGATGACACCGTGCTGGCCGCCTCCACCACCGCCGATCAGGCCGAGCGGGCCGCGGCCATCGTGACCGCCGCCGTCAACTACAAGCTGCGCCTGGACAAGGAGGAGATTCCGCCGGTCACCCAGCGCGGGCAGCGGCTGAACATGGCGCAGAACAAGTTCCTGTTCTCCGAGACCCGGATTCCGGGTGATCCGCAGGACACCGTGCGCGTGCCCTACAGCGCGGAATGGCCCGGACCGTCCCAGGCGCGGCACATCGTCGTCTTCTACCGCGGCAACATGTTCCGCATGGACGCCATCGGCCCGAACGGCGTCCCGCACACGCACGAGGATCTGACCGACGGTCTGCGCTCGGTCATGAAGGCGGGCGCGCGGCGGGCGGCGACCAGCTCCTCGCCCGGGCATCTCACCACGCTGGCCCGCGTCGACTGGGCGCCGGTGTACGCCGATCTGCGCGCCACGAACGCCGCCGCCCTCGACACCATCGAGACCGCCCTGTTCTGTATCTGCCTGGAGGACTTCGCACCCCGCGACACCCTGCACGCCTGCGATCAACTGCTGCACGGCGACAGCGGCAACCGCTGGTTCGACAAGGCCGTCTCCTTCATCGTCTTCGCCGACGGCCGCGCGGGCATCAATGTCGAACACTGCGGACTCGACGGCACCACCATCCTGTCCTTCGTCGACGTGCTGCTGGAATCCCCGGTCGCCGAGCACGCCGCGCAATCCGGCGCGCAACCGCAGGGCCTGCCCGCCACCGAGCCGATCGAGTTCACCCTCGACGCCGAGCAGAAGTCGACCGTCGCCTCCGCCGCCGCGTCCTTCGCCCAGTACGCGGCCGAGAACGCCACCAGCGTGGTCTCTTTCGACTTCGGCACCGGCCGCATCAAGAAGCTCGGGATCTCGCCCGACGCCTTCGCGCAGCTGAGCTATCAGCTCGCCCACAAGCGCAGCAAGGGCCTGACCGGCGCCACCTACGAATCCATCGCCACCCGGCAGTACCGCAACGGCCGCACCGAGGCCATGCGCGTGGTGACGCCGGAGATCCTGGACTTCGTGGCCACCATGGCCGATCCCGGGGCCGATGCCGACCGCAAACGCGCCGCCGTGCAGGCGGCCGCCGCGGCGCACGTGCAGCGCGCCCAGGAATGTCAGCGCGGCGAAGCGCCCGAACAGCATTTGTGGGAGCTGCAACTCATTCAGCGGCGGCGTGGCGCGCAGCTGCACGCGGATGCTCCGATGGCGTTCTACGACAGCCCCGGCTGGCGGATCGCGCGCGACGACTATCTGAGCACCAGTTCCGCGCCGTCGGTGAATATCGAGTACTTCGGTTTCGGATCGACCAGCCAGCGATGCATCGGCGTCGCCTACGTGTTGCTGCCCGACCGGTGGAATCTCTACCTCGCCACGCCGAAATCGGTTGCGGAGCAAATGCACGGCTTCGCCGAGCAGCTGCGCGGCGCGGTGGCCGAACTGGCGGAGCTGCTGGCGGTGTGATCGAAACCATCCGTTAAAACGGTGCACCCCACCGCGATCCGCAAACGCCGGTAGTGTGGCAAGCGTGATTACGCTTCGGAAAGAAGACGGCGCAGCGGATCTCGGTGGGATCACCAAGATGAGTGTGGGCGTCAGCTGGGACCCGTCCTCCGGCGCGAGCGGTGGGGTGCTGGGTCTGGCCCGCCGCAAGAAGGGCGTCGACCTGGATCTGATCGCCATTCTCATGCAGGGCACCGAGCCGGTGCGCTTCGCCGGGCTGGACTCGCTCGATCCGCTCGGCAATGGTTCGGTGGTGCACACCGGCGACGAGCAGACCGGCGCCGCCTCCGGCGACGACGAGACCGTGCACGTCACCTTCGGCAATGTGCCGCAGGCCATCGACGCCATCATCTTCGTCGCGGCCGCCTTCAAGAAGGGCTCCAGCTTCGAGAAGGCCAACAACATCTCCTTCAAGATCTACGACGCCACCGGCGGCAGCACCCAGCAGGTCGCCGACATCTGGCCGTCCCTGCTCGGCGCCGACAATGCCAATGCCATCGCCCGCGCCTTCCGCACCGGACCCAACTGGCAGCTCGAGGTCCTCGACCGCAAGGGCAAGATCAAACAGGGCGATATGCAGGCCCTGCTGCGCTTCGCCATGGCGTAGACGCTTCCCGCAGCAGAGACAGACCGCCCGGCCGCATGAACTGTGGCCGGGCGGTTGGCTGTGCGGGGAGGGGGGCAGGCCACCGGGGCCGGGGCGATGTGGTCGAGGGGGAGGGCAGACCGGGGCAATGTGGTCGAGCGGTTCGCGCAGACCGGGCGAATTGCAGGGTGTTCGCGGTCATCTGCGAGAATGTCTTCCCGTGAAATCTTTCGAAGCCCTGTTCGCCGAGCTGCAGGATCGTGCCGTCAATCGTCCGGAAGGTTCCGGCACCGTCGCCGCCCTGGACGCCGGCGTGCATGCGCAGGGCAAGAAGGTACTGGAGGAAGCCGGCGAGGTGTGGCTCGCCGCCGAGCACGAGAGCGATGAATCCCTCGCCGAGGAGATCTCCCAGCTCTTGTATTGGGTGCAGGTTCTGATGGTGGGCCGCGGACTGCGGCTCGAGGACGTTTACCGACATCTGTGACGCGCCGATTCTTCGGCCACCGCGCCGGCACGGCCGCCAGCGTGGTGCGACCGAATCCCTCGCGACCACCGACCGATCGTCCTCCGACCCGTCCCGAAAGGACCCCCTATGCTTCGCGTCGCCGTCCCCAATAAGGGCGCCCTCTCCGAATCCGCCGTCGCCATCCTCTCCGAGGCGGGCTACCGCAAGCGCACCGATTCGCGCGAGCTGAGCGTGCTCGACCCGGCCAACCAGGTCGAGTTCTACTTCTTGCGCCCCAAGGACATTGCCATCTACGTCGGCTCCGGCGAACTGGATCTCGGCATTACCGGCCGCGATCTCGCCCTGGATTCCGGGGCGCCCGTCCAGGAACGCCTGGCGCTCGGCTTCGGCCGCTCCACCTTCCGCTACGCCGCCCCCGCGGGCCGCGATTGGAAGGTCGAGGACCTCTACGACAAGCGCATCGCCACCTCCTATCCGAATCTGGTGCTGGCCGATCTGCAGAAGCGCGGCATCGAGGCCGAGGTCATCCGCCTCGACGGCGCGGTGGAGATCTCCATCCAGCTCGGCGTGGCCGACGCCATCGCCGATGTGGTCGGCTCCGGCCGTACGCTGCGCCAGCACAACCTGGTCGCGTTCGGCGACACCCTCTGCGATTCCGAGGGCGTACTCATCGAGGCCAAGGGCGCCGATCAGCGCGACAAGGTCCGCAACCAGCTCGTGGCGCGCATCCAGGGCGTGGTCTTCGCCCAGCAGTACCTGATGCTCGACTACGACTGCCCGAAGGAGCTGCTCGACGCCGCGGTCCGCATCACCCCGGGCCTGGAGTCGCCGACGGTCTCCCCGCTCACCGATCCGGACTGGGTCGCCGTGCGCGCGCTGGTGCCGCGCAAGAACGGCAACGAGCTCATGGATCAGCTCGCGGAACTGGGCGCGAAGGCCATCCTGGCCACCGACATCCGGTCCTGCCGCGCCTTCTGAATCGAGTCCATACGCGATCGCGCCCGCTGCGGAGGAATCCGCAGCGGGCGCGATCGCATCGAGCGCCTGGTCGACGTTCTCCTCGTCATTCCGGCGTGCCTTTGGCCGGAATCCACCCGGAGGAGCGAGATCCCGGCCAAAGGCACGCCGGGATGGCCAGTGGGTCTAGTGGTGGGAACTTCTACCCGGGCGCTCAGCGCGTGGCAGCCGCTATCAGCGTGGTCAGCTGCTCGGTCGTCTCCGCATCGAGCGGCAGCAGCGGGCGGCGGGGTTCGCCCGCGTCGATGCCCAGGCCGCGCAGGCCCGCTTTGACCGTCTTCGGCAGGCCGCGGCTGACCAGCAGGGTCAGCAGCGGTCGCAGGCGGTCGAACTGTGCGGCCGCCTTCTCGGTGTCGGCGGTGTCGAGCAGCCGCCAGAGCTCCACCACCTGCTCGGGCACCAGACACGGTGCGGCCGTGCACCATCCGGCCGCGCCCGCCGCATGGGCGCGCAGCGCGAGCGGATTGCTGCCATTGAAGAACGGAATCCGGCCGCCGCCCAGTTCGGCGATGCGATGCATGCGGGCGATGTCGCCGCTGGATTCCTTGATCATGCGGATATTGGTGACGTTCTGGACCAGGTCGACCAGGAACTCCGGTGACATGTCGATTCCGGTGGTGCCCGGGTTGTTGTAGACCATCACCGGCAGCGACACCGAGTCGGCCACGGCCGTGAAATGTTCGCGCAGTTCGTCTTCCGAGAGCTTCCAGTACGCGATCGGCAGCACCATGATGGCGTCGGCCCCGCAGCGCTGCGCGAACCGCGCCCGGGCAATGGCGCCCGCGGTCGTGAGCTCGGACGCGCCGACGATCACCGGCGCCCGCCCGGCCACGTGTTCCACGGTGGCGGCCGCGACGGTTTCCCATTCGGCATCGTCGAGATAGGCGCTCTCACCCGTGCTGCCCAAGGGGGCGATGGCATCGACCCCGGCGTCGATCATGCGGTCCAGCAAGGTCTGCAGCACGGCGGTATCGACGCCGCCGGTAGGGGAGAAGGGCGTCACCGGGTAGGCGACAATGCCGCGGATATTGTCGGTCATCGTGAATCCTTGTCCTGCTCAGTCATTTTCGAAGGTATCAGGGTGATTGCGCAGCGCCCGCCGCGCGTAGTAGGCGAAATTGGCCTGACTGCGCCGCGGCGTCAGCGTCCAGTCGTGCGCCTCCCGGGCCAGTCGCGGCGGCAGCGGCTTGATCTCCCCGGCCGCCATGGCCAGCAGCTGCAATTCGGCGGCGCGCTCGATGAGATGCGCCAGCGAGCACGCCTCCTCGATGGTCGCCCCGACCGCCAGCTGACCATGGTGGGCCAGCAGAATCGCCCGCTTGTCGCCCAGCGCGGCGGAGATGATCTCGCCCTCCTCGTTGCCGACCGGCACGCCCGGCCAATCCGGCAGGAAGGCGCAGTCGTCATAGAGCGGGGCGATATCCATCTGCGAAACCTGCAGCGGCACTTCGAGCATGGACAAGGCCGCGCAGTGCTTGGGATGGGTGTGCACGATGCAGTTCACCTCCGGCCCAGGGCGACAGCCTCTACTTCGCCGCCACCACCCCGCACCGCATCCGGTCGATCTCGCCGGAGCGGGCCCGCCTCATGGTCGTGGTCGGCGAACGCGATGACGCCGAGCACCCGCCCCGCGACGCCCCGCGCTGATTCCCGGGCGTCGCCTACGGCAGCTCTGGGTCGAATTCGGGGAGCTGTTCCGGGAAAGGCGGTGGGGTGCCGCCGAATTCGGGGCAGAGGGGCTTGAATTCGCAGTAGTCGCAGAGCCAGCTGCGGCTGGGTGGGAAGTCCTTGGTGGTGACGGCTGTTCTGATGGCTTCCCAGAGGGCGGTGACGATGCGCTCGAAACGCAGGAGTTCGTCGGCGTCCGGTTCGTAGGTGAGGACCTGGGCGTCGGCCAGGTACATCAGGCGCAGCTGGTCGGGGGCCTTGCCGAGGGTGCGCAAGAGGACCAGGGCGTAGAACTTCAGCTGGAACAGGGCGCGGGTCTCGTAGGCGGGGGTGGGGGCGCGGCCGGTTTTGTAGTCGACTATGCGGACCTCGCCGGTCGCGGAGCGGTCGATGCGGTCGACGAAGCCGCGCAGGGGGACGCCGTCGGGGGATTCGGTTTCGATGAGCGCCTCGAGCGATTCCGGTTCGACTGCGCGGGGGTCCTCGAGGCCGAAATACACGCCGACGAGCTCACGCACCTCGCCGAGGAAGGCCGCGAGGTCCTCGCCGGTCACCAGTTCACCGGCCTCCGGGCGCTGTTCGAGCAGTCGCGCCCACGACGGTTCGATCAGTTCCGCGGCGTGCTCGAGATCCCGCTCACCCGCCGGCAGGCCGAACAGCGCCTCCAATACCGCGTGCACCAGGGTGCCGCGCACCGCCATGCGCGAGGGCGGCTCCGGGATGCGATCGATGGCGCGCAGCCGATACTTCAGCGGGCACTGTTTGAAATCGATTGCCCGCGAAGGAGACAGCGCGAGCCGGCGCGCCTTCTCGGGTGCTGCGGGGCCGACGTCGCCCGCGTCGTCCGGGGTAGTGATCGCGGGAACCGACATACCTGGCAGGCTAGACGCCGGCACCGACAAGGTGTGAAACGAATCGAAGCAGCAATTTCGCAGCGACGCACGGAACGGAGATTCATGACGGCCAGACCGACCGGCCCCTTCCAGATCGGTGACCGGGTACAGCTGACCGACGCCAAGGGACGCAAGTTCACGGTGCATCTGGAGGCGGGCGCGTTCTTCCACACGCACGCCGGCCCCATCGCTCACGACGACCTCATCGGCGCGGACGAGGGTTGCGTGGTGAACTCCGCCAAGGGCACCCCGTATCTGGCGCTGCGACCGCTGCTCACCGACTACGTGCTGTCCATGCCGCGTGGCGCCGCGGTCATCTACCCCAAGGACGCCGCCCAGATCGTGCACGAGGGCGATATCTTCCCCGGCGCCAAGGTGCTCGAGGCCGGTGCGGGCTCCGGCGCGCTGACCTGCTCGCTGCTGCGCGCGGTCGGCCCGGAGGGCAAGGTCATCTCCTGGGAGATCCGCGAGGACCACGCCGAGCACGCCGTCAAGAATGTCGAGCGCTTCTTCGGCGAACGCCCCGACAACTGGGAACTCACCCTCGGCGATGTCGCGGAGTACTCCGGTGAGCAGGTCGACCGCGTCATCCTCGACATGCTCAAGCCGTGGGACACCCTCGACGCGGTCTCCAAGGCGCTCATCCCCGGCGGCGTGCTCATGGTCTACGTCGCCACCACCACCCAGATGTCCGAGGTGGTCGAGCACCTGCGCCGCCAGGGCTGCTGGACCGAGCCCCGTGCCTGGGAATCCATGGTGCGCGGCTGGCACGTGGTCGGCCTGGCCGTCCGCCCCGAACACCGCATGCAGGGCCACACCGCCTTCCTGGTGAGCGCCCGCCGCCTCGCCGACGGCGTCACCGCCCCGCGCCCGCAGCGGCGGCCGTCCAAGGGCTGATTTTCAGGCGCGGGGATGCACACGGGAGTTCGTGTGCAGATACCGCGCCTGTCCACGGAGGTGTGGGGGCTTCGCCCCCACCGCCTCACCCGCCCGCGCATCGTGGACGTCGTAGATCGCCACCGTCTGCGTGTCCTCCAGCGGATCGTCCGACGGCATCAGGAAATGCGTCTCGCTCACCGGAAGCAGCCGGTAGACGAGGCGTTCCGGCTTGCCCATGAACTGGGCGTGCATCGGATTCAGGAAGAGCGTGAGACGGAGTTCGTCATCCTCCGCCGTCACCTCGAAACGCGTGCCCGGCCGCGCATACACGCCCGTGTACCTGGACGGGTCGAGCCGCAAGGCCGGATCGGGCCGCGGCAACTCCGGCACGGTCGGCGCGCCCAGACCGGGCAGGATGAGATCGAACACCTTCTTGTAGAAGGATTCTCGCGGCGAACCGTTCGTCAGCAGGGTGAGGGCCAGATTCTGCGCGGGCAGGATCCGCAGCCGTGCGTTCTGCCCGATGGTGCTGCCGTCGGACGCGTAGAGGTCTGCCCGCCCCAGTCGCACACCATGAGCCCCAGCGCCCATTCCGGCCCGAACATGTACGGATCAGGGAGGGGGACACGGGAATTCAGCATCTCCCGCACGGCCGCCTCCGACACGATGCGCGCGCCGTCCGGCGCTCGGCCGCCGTCGAGGAACACGTGCGCCAGGGAGAGCACACTTGGTGCCCTTGGGAAGCCGCCCATGCGCCTGCTTCAGCGCATTCCAGTACCCATCGTTGTCCGTGACCGTGGACACGGCCATCACATGCGGGCGCGCGGCACTGCTGAATCCCATGATGTCTCCTACTCCGATTCGCCGAGCGCGGCCCGGACCTGGTTGACGAGTTCGGTGCGATCCACTCCGGCGGCGGCCAGGGCGCGCGGCACCGTGCCGACCTCGGCGCGCAGAATGGCCAGCAGCAGATGCGCCGGGCGCAGTTCACGTTTCGCGTACGAGGTCATCATGCGTTCGAACACGAGCTTGCCGCTGGCCCCCAGGGTGTCCGCGGCACTCTGTCGCGCAACGGGTTCGGGGAGGTCTGCGGCTCGTGCCGCGACGCCCGCCACCGCGAGGCTCTGCTCGAATTCCCGGTCCAGTGCGGCGCTGATGCCGTCGTGGTCGAGCCCGGCCGCGGCCAGGACGGCCTGCGGTTCGGTGCCGTCCTGGCGGGTGATGGCCAGCAGCATGTGCTGCGCCTCGATGGTCGCCGAACCGTCCCGCTGCGCCTCCCGTCCGGCCTGCTCGATGACCGAGCCGAGATAGACCTGGAACGGGTCGTGCTTGTCGAACAACGACATATCAGCGCCTCCTGAGCGTGACGCCCGCGGCAATGAGCCGCTTGGCGTGCTTCTTGTGCACCGCCTGACGAGTGATCCCCAGCGCCTCGGCGACCTGCGGCCAGCTCCAGCCGGACCGCATGGCCTCTTCCACCGCGACGTCCTCGAGCCGATCGGCCAAGCGCCGCAAGGCGACTACGGCCGCGAGCCGGCCCGCGGGATCGGTCGAATCCGGGATCTCCATGGCAGCCATATAAGCAACCGTAGTTGACTAAATGGTTTTTAGTCAACCAAAGTTGCTTAACCTGGACCGGCTGAAACGCCGCGGTCGCGTCGACCACGGGCGGCGGCGCCATCGCGGCCCCGAAATGCCGAGAGCCCCCGCCACGACTGTGGCGGGGGCTCTCGTTCGTTCGCCGGCGGTACGCCCGTCAGCAGGGCGCCTTGCCCAGGCCGAGGATCATGCACCCGGTGCTCTCCGATAGCCGCCAGCTGCCGTCCACGTACTGCCAGCTCATCGGCACGCCCGGCATGGTCCCGTGCGGCGAGGAGATGGCCACGGAGGCATTCGCGTTGTCACCGTCGACCTGCACGCCCGACACGCCCCAGCCGATATGGCCGTAGCCGTCCAGCTTGGCGGTCATGGTGTCGATATTGCTCGCTCGCTGGTCGCCGCCGACCATCAACTGCGTCTTGTCGGCGGTCGGCACGCCCGGATCGGTGAACCGATCGAGCGTCGACTGCAACTGCTCGGGAGACGGCGCGGGCGCGGCGGTGGCCGATCCCATACCCGAGACGAGAGCGGCGACCGCGCCCGCGGCGGCCAGAGAAATCCGGACAGATCGAGCAAGCATCAACAAACGTGCCTTTCGTGTCGAACTGGGTAATACGGGAGGGCTATGGAATCACGGCTGGCAGGCCGCGCGTGCCATGCCCAGGATGGTGCAGGCGCCCGCGTCGGAGAGCTTCCACGCGCCGTCGGAGTACGCGAAGCTCATCGGGACGTCGGGCATGGTGCCGTGTGGCGAGGTGACCGACACCTTGGCGTCGGCCTTGGCGCCGTCGGCCTCGACTTCGCCCACGGCGAACGTGACCTGATAGTTCGCCAGGCCCTTGTTCATGGTCTCGATCAGAGCCACCCGCTTGTCCCCGTCCACGACGAGTTTCGCCTTGTCGGCGGCCGGTTTGGCAGGGTCGGCGAAGGCGGTCAGCACACCCTGCAATTCGGCCGCGGTGGGCGCGGGCGCGGCGGCTTGCTGTGCCGAAGTGCTGGCGGAAGTGGCCGACTCGGTGGAATTGTTCTTGTCGTCGGAACCGCAGCCGGTCAAGGTTGCGGTAGCGGCAACCGCTGCGGCGGCGATAGCCACGGAAACACGAAGCGTCCGCGTGACGTTGCGCATACCAGGAGTCCGACTGGTGGGAAGGAGCATCAACGGCACCCTTTCGGCTCGGCCGGCGGTTAACTCGCCGGAAACAGGTTAGGGCAGGCTAACATGCTGGTTCGGCCCGCGAGCCGCAGCCTAGATGTGATCACGACGAAACCATGTCGGAAAGCGAGAACGGTTATCGCCCGGTAGCGTTGATAGACCGGGACTGGGAGGAGCAGCATCATGAGCCCCATCGAACATTCGGATTCGGCAGCCTGGAGGGAACTCGAGGCAGTACGTGCCGAGGCGGCTGCACTCCGGAGGCAACTCGCCGACTCGCCGGATCGCACACGGGAATTGGAAGCGCGCATCGATTCGCTGACGATTCGCAACACCAAGTTGATGGACACCCTCAAAGAGGCGCGGCAGCAACTGGTCGCCCTGCGCGAGGAAGTCGACCGGCTCGGCCAGCCACCGAGCGGTTACGGCGTCCTGATCGGTGTGTACGACGATCAGACGGTCGATGTGTTCACTTCCGGGCGCAAGATGCGACTGACGTGCTCACCGAATATCGACACGACCACCCTCACCTATGGGCAGACCGTTCGGCTGAACGAAGCGCTCACCGTGGTGGAGGCCGGACTTTTCGATCAAATCGGTGAAATCGGCACGCTGCGCGAGATTCTCGACGACGGGCGCCGCGCGCTGGTCGTCGGGCATGCGGACGAGGAGAGGGTGGTCTGGCTCGCCGGCCCGCTCGCCGAGCTCGTCGACGCCGATGATCTGGAGGATCCGGATCGGCCCATTCGCAAACTGCGGCCGGGTGATTCGCTGCTGGTCGACACCAAGGCCGGCTTCGCCTTCGAGCGGATTCCCAAGGCCGAGGTCGAGGACCTGGTGCTGGAGGAAGTGCCGGATGTGGACTACCACGACATCGGCGGCCTGTCGCGGCAGATCGAGCAGATCCGCGACGCGGTGGAACTGCCGTTCCTGCACAAGGATCTGTTCCGCGAGTATGCGTTGCGCCCGCCCAAGGGCGTGCTGCTCTACGGTCCGCCCGGTTGCGGTAAGACCTTGATCGCCAAGGCCGTTGCCAACTCCCTGGCGAAGAAGATCGCCGAGGCGCGCGGTGAGGACGCCAAGGAGGCCAAGTCCTACTTCCTCAATATCAAGGGTCCCGAGCTGCTCAACAAGTTCGTGGGCGAGACCGAGCGCCATATTCGGATCATCTTCCAGCGGGCTCGTGAGAAGGCCAGCGAGGGCACTCCGGTGATCGTGTTCTTCGATGAGATGGACTCGATCTTCCGCACCCGCGGTTCGGGCGTGTCCTCCGATGTGGAGACCACCGTGGTGCCGCAGCTGCTGTCGGAGATCGACGGTGTCGAGGGTCTGGAGAACGTCATCGTCATCGGCGCCTCCAACCGCGAGGACATGATCGACCCGGCCATCCTCCGTCCCGGACGCCTGGACGTGAAGATCAAGATCGAGCGCCCCGATGCCGAAGCGGCGCAGGACATCTTCTCCAAGTACCTCACGGAGACGCTGCCCCTGCACGCCGAGGACCTGCAGGAGTTCGACAATGATCGCGGCAAGTGCGTGCAGGCCACCATCGAACGCGTGGTGGACCGCATGTACGCCGAGAGCGAGGACAACCGCTTCCTGGAGGTCACCTACGCCAACGGTGACAAGGAGGTCCTGTACTTCAAGGACTTCAACTCCGGCGCCATGATCCAGAACATCGTGGACCGGGCCAAGAAGTACGCCATCAAGGCCGTTCTCGAAACCGGCAACCCGGGCCTGCGCATCCAGCATCTCTACGATTCGATCGTGGACGAGTTCTCCGAGAACGAGGACCTGCCCAACACCACGAATCCCGATGACTGGGCTCGCATCTCGGGCAAGAAGGGCGAGCGCATCGTCTACATCCGGACCCTCGTGACCGGGAAGAACGCCTCCGCCAGCCGGGCCATCGACACCGAGTCGAATACCGGCCAGTACCTGTAATCGGAACCAGGGAAGGGCGCGCCTCCATCGGAGGCGCGCCCTTTCGTCTGCGGACCCGCCGTGCGTTTCCCGCGGATGCCGTGCGCCGCAGTGGGTCTCGGCGC